>OY762936.1:0-2443381 GCA_963666935.1 Christensenellaceae bacterium | reverse complement strand
TCACGATAGTCATTACGACATTTTACTACCCAATTCTCTCTGCAAACGCATCGAAAAAGCAGTATGAAGCGGTTAGTAATACACTGCAGAAATGCATTGACTTTTGCTTGATTATTCTTTTGCCAATAGCCGTTCTAGTGTTTTTCCTGTCTGAACCGATTGTCACTCTTGTTTTCCAGCGAGGAGCCTTTGGTTCAGATTCAACTGACATGACATCTGCGGCACTCAGGGCTTTTGCTATTGGTTTTCCTGCACTTTTTATACGCTCACTATTTGTGTATTTGTTTTACTCGTTTAAGAGGACAAAAACGTGTACCATGATCTCGGCGATGTACCTTTTGTTATATGTAATACTGTCATATATTCTTGTCAAGCAATTCCAACATGTGGGACTAGCTGCCAGCACTGGACTTGCCGCATATGCAACCTTACCGCTGTATATTGCGGCATATACAAATAAGTACAAGCACATACCCATCAAGCATTCAATAATCACGGCGGGAAAATGCATCATTTCCAGTGCTGTTATGGGAAGCGCAGTCTTTGTAACGAATTATGTGGTGGGCTTACTTCTGCTTCCTACGGTCACCGCATGTGTGATATCATTACTTCTGTGTTTGATAATGGCTGTTATTTTATATTGTTTCATGCTGCGCTTGATGAAGGTTGATCAGCACAAAGAATATCTTAACATGATCTTGACCGCTTTTCGGATTAAAAAGCACGAATCAAATATCCAATAATCACAACCATAGCGGTTGAGAAAGAGAGCGACAATGAACCAGCTATTTCAAGCACTCGTGAAATTAATATGTCCCGATTACTCGTACCAAGCAAAACGATTCTGGAATATGCGGAGGTTAGCACTTAGAGCAAAACCTTATTCATTAAGTAGTGGAATTTATAAACTGATTGCAAAAACAATAACACACAAGTGCGGCCCAACAATTCCAATTCGCGATAGTATTTGTCCTTTTGATACTCCGCACGAGTTACTTGGAATCGTGATTAATAAGGATGCGACAATAGGAGAAGGATGCACTATTTTTCATCAGGTCACTATTGGTAAAAGCGATGCAGATGCAAAGCATCTGGGTGCTCCTACAATTGGACGCAATGTGCTTATTGGTGCCGGCGCAAAGATAATTGGAAATATAAATGTCGGTGATAATGCAAAGATCGCAGCAAATTGCATAGTGGTAGAAGATATACCTTCTTATGCGACTGTAGTAATGAGGAAGCCAAAGATAATCGAATATATGTAATTGGAAGGAGAAAAAAGTGGGCAAAGTAATCGGATATACAACGGGTGTTTATGATATGTTCCATATCGGCCACCTTAACATACTGCAACGTGCTCGTGAGCAATGCGATTATCTCATTGTTGGCGTCAGCACAGATGAGCTTGTTATTAAGGAAAAGAATAAAACTCCAATAATTCCGTTTAGTGACAGGTACGCAATTGTTAATGCGATTAAATATGTCGATGAGGTAGTACCACAAGAAAACAAGGACAAACTCGCGGCGTGGGGGAAATACCATTTCAATAAAATGTTTGTAGGCTCAGATTGGATGGGGAGCAAAGCATGGGAGCGGTTTGAGCAACAGTTTGCGCCTTTAAAAGTCGAAATAGTATATCTCCCTCATACAGAATGTATTTCATCAACAATACTGCGAGAAAGGTTTGTTTCTCTGTTTGGGAAGGAACAGGACAACTAATCGGAATATGAGGCTTAATATGAAAACCGTGGTCATTTTATACGAGCATATATCTCGCGAATATGAGGTGTGTACCAGACTTAAAGAGGCTGTTGAAAGCATTACCGCTGCAAACGTATTTGTGTTCTCACTGCATTTTCAGATGGATCAGGTGTACAAGCTGGCAACCAAGCAAATAATCGATATGATTATGGTGCCATATGCTTATAAAGAAAAGTCCTTATCCGGTCTTATGCTTTTGGTAAAGCGGAAACGTGTTAAGCTGATTCTGAATTTAAGGCATGAGCAAATAGGCGCACCGTACAATGAACATCGGCTATACCCTATTGATTCATTTACAAAAAACAGAGTATTCCACATAGCTTGGACAGATTATTATAAAGAAAAGCTTATTTTAAACGGGGTTCCGGAGAAACATATTTTAGTTACACAGAACCCCCGGACTGATTTGATTGCCTCTGCTGGCGCTCAATATCCACAGAAAGAACTGTTTGCTCAACAGTATGGCTTAGATGCCAAGAAGAAATGGCTATTGGTTTGTGAATCTGGAGAAGTGTATTCACAGGCACAGATAACCAGAATGCTTTCGCTTGGGTACCGAGAAGAAGACTTACGCGAATACAACTGCATTATTGAACGCGATAAAGCGGCCACAGAGAATCAACTCAATTCCCTTCCGGATGCTTTTTGGATGGAGTATGAAGTAATATATAGGCCGCATCCAGGGACAAAATGCAACTTATCATTGAACAACCATATTCATGTGATTAATAGCGAAAGCATATATTGCTGGCTTACATGCGTCAATGTTGTAGTATCTCGTATGAGCACAGTTTTATTTGAGGCACAAGCTAAAAATGTATTAGCCATCTGGTATCGGCCAAATGACATTGATGATAGATTTATTACTTACGGCATAGATGAGCTTCCCGTACTGGAAAACATCTCTCAGATAGATTCAGTTCTTGTTTCACCCATCAAAAATGACACATATGTTAGATATATTGGCGCGGTGAACGGGAAAAGTATTCATTACTTGGCGGAAGCGGTATCAGCATTGCTAGAGGATGACAAAGAAACCCTTTTAAGTTTTGATTTACAAACAGAAATACCGTATGTACGTTTAGCGTTAAGACTGTATGTGAGTAATAAGTATTCGCATATTGCATTTAAATCAAAATGCGACTTGCTATTACACAGATCAAAATCGTTAATTGTATTTGAAAATGATATTCCTCCCGCATGGAGAGAGTAACCAAATAGAATGCGATTGCATGGTGAAAGGAGGCCAAACAATGAGACACAGTTTTTCCATTGGAAACATTGTCCTCGGAGGGAATTGCACTCCGTTGGTGATTCCTGACATTGGCATCAATCATGAGGGCAGTTTGACAGTGGCAAAGGAAATGGTCGATGCTGCCCATCGCGCAGGCGCACGGCTAATAAAACACCAGACACATGTGATTGAAGATGAGATGAGTCACGCAGCAAAAAAAGTAATACCTGGAAATTCTGATGTTTCAATCTATGATGTCATGAAGCGCTGCGCATTGTCCGAAGAGGACGAATTTGAGCTAATGCAGTATACGCGGTCTAAGGGGATGGTTTTTTTAAGCACTCCATTTTCTCGCGCTGCTGCAGATCGACTTGAGCGTTTTGGCGTCCTTGCATACAAAATTGGCTCAGGAGAAATGAACAATTATCCGTTACTCAAACATATTGCCAATTTTGGTAAACCAATGATTGTTTCCACCGGAATGAATGACTTGCAAAGCGTCAATAAAGCCGTTGATATTCTTGAAGCAAGTGGTGTGGACTATGCTCTTATGCATACAACAAATTTATACCCGACCGACCCTGCGTTGGTTAGATTGGGTGCGATGCAAGACATGATGAATGCATTTCCGGGTGTTCCAGTAGGACTTTCGGATCATACTCTAACTAACACTGCCTGTATTGCAGCAATGGCACTTGGGGCTACATTGGTCGAACGGCATTTTACCGATATAAAATCTCGTCCTGGCCCCGATGTGGTATGCTCTATGGATGAGAATGCTTTACGAGAACTGATACAAGCTGCGTCAGATATTAGCAAAATGCGCGGTGGCAAAAAGGAAGCGACACACGAAGAGCAAGTTACAATAGATTTTGCATTTGCCAGCGTTGTATCTATTAAACCCATAAAAGCCGGAGAGTGTCTTACGAAAGAGAATATATGGGTTAAACGACCTGGCACAGGAGAATTTCTTGCTGAGGAGTATGACAGCCTGTTGGGTAAAACAGCAAAAGTTGATATAGAATTTGACACGCAACTAAAAAAAGCAATGATTGGTGAGTAGTATGGCACAAAAAAGAATCGTTTTTCTCACTGGGACAAGAGCGGACTACGGGAAAATCAAACCGCTAATTCTAGCGCTTGAGAATAATCCAGATTTTGAAGTATTCGTTTTTGTATGCGGAATGCATTTGTCAGAAAAATATGGTAGCACTTACAATGAAATACTCAAAGACAACCATAAGAATGTGTATGTCGCCTTTGGACTTAGCCAGACGATGAATGCAAGTGTGAATCTTGGAAACACGATTTGCTGCCTTGCTGGATATGTTGAGAATATTAAACCAGATATGATAGTCGTACACGGTGATCGTATGGATGCGCTGGCTGGTGTGGCAGTAGGAGCACTTAACAATATAATTGTTGCGCATATAGAGGGCGGTGAGCTTTCTGGAACCATAGATGAGTCTATTAGACACGCTATTTCAAAATTTGCCCATGTGCATTTTGTTTGTAATGAAGAAGCTCGACTGCGATTAATTCAAATGGGAGAGGAGGATAGCCGTATTTTTGTTATTGGATCTCCGGATATTGATGTAATGATGAGTAAGACTCTCCCAACGCTCGCCGAGGTCAAAGAACGATATCAAATATACTTTGATAAATATAGCATTCTTATGTACCACCCAGTTACAACAGAATTTGATACAATCGCACAAAAATCGAAAGCTGTAGTAGATGCAATAATACAGAGCAATGAGAATTTCATTGTGATTTATCCCAACAATGACCTTGGCTCGGAAATTATACTGAATGAGTATCGCCGATTTGCTGGAAAATCCACTATAGCTGTTTACCCCTCACTTCGGTTTGAATGTTTCTTAACATTGTTAAAAAACTCAGAATACATAATTGGGAATTCAAGCGCGGGAATAAGAGAATCTGGAATATACGGGATTCCCGCTATTGATATTGGGAGTCGTCAATCCGGCTGCTATTCTACAGCGTTGGCCTCAAATCTTCAGCATGTGGAAGAAAATTCGGATAAGATACTTGACGCGATACACAACACAAGCAAATTTCGCTCTCCTGCTTTTTTATACGGAGACGGAAACAGTACAGAAAAGTTTAAAAGGATTGTATGTTCGACGCTGTTTTGGGATAGATCAATTCAAAAACACTTCGTCGATATTGATTTCTGATAATGAAAACAAAGGAGACGATACATATGAAAACGGTTGTAATTGGACTTGGCTCAATGGGGAAACGGCGTATTAGGCTCCTGAAAAAGTACGATCCAGAAATGTTCATTATTGGTGTAGACTCTAATAATCAACGTCAGGAAGAATCTCACACCCTGTACAACATCACAACGTGCGATAGCATCTCTCAGGCAGTTGAGGCTGGCGCGTCTTGCGCTTTCGTCTGTGCTTCCCCGCTCGCACATGCCAAAATAATACAAGAATGTCTTCATCTTGGAATGAATGTTTTTTCAGAGCTAAATGTTGTGGCTGATGGTTATGACGCTATACAGCAGCTTGCTAAGGATGTAAATAGAGTACTTTTCATGTCCTCTACATTCCTCTATAGGTCGGAAATACAGTACATACAAAAACGCGTCAAGGATGTAGGTGGTAAGTTCACTTATTTTTATCACGTTGGACAGTATTTACCGGATTGGCATCCCTGGGAAAAGATACAGGATTTCTTTGTTTTTGACAAAAGGACAAACGGCTGTCGCGAAATTCTAGTAAGAGAATTGCCTTGGCTTACAGAAACTTTTGGAGATATTGAAAGCTGGTCAATTCAAGAAAACAGTGTGTCAGCATTGGGACTAGACTATCCGGACACTTACCTCATGACTTACTCTCACAGTAGCGGCACGAAAGGGCTTGTATTAATCGACGTAGTATCACGAAAATCATCAATCAATTTGGAGGTTATAAACGAGAATCTCTACTTGACTTGGAATGGAACACCCACAGGTCTTGCAGAATACGATATTGCCCAAAAAGAGGATAAACAGATACAGCTATATACATCATTTGAACATAACGAGAATTATAGCCCAAACATAATTGAAGATGCATACAGCGCAGAGATCGCAGCTTTTTTTGAGCAAGTAAAGTATGGCAAAAAACCAATCTATGATTTCAAAAAAGACCAACATGTACTTGCCATAATGGACGGTATTGAAAGGGATATTTTGCATGAGTAAACTTTGGAAAATTGCATTTTGTGGACTTGGTTCGATTGGCTCTCGTCATCTTCGAGACTTGCTATGGTATTTTAATGAATCGGGCGATTCATTCAGTATAGATCTAATTCGATCAGATACAACGAGGGCCTTGCCAAGCGAATTTTCAGAGATAATAAATAAGCAGTATTCTTATGAAGATACTCCTGAAGGTCTGTATGATATCATTTTTGTTACAAATCCGACGTCACAGCATTTTTCGACCATTTCAAAGTATCAATGGATAACGAGGTCGATGTTTATAGAAAAACCGTTATTTAGCTCCGATAACGTAGAACTGACTGAAATAAACTATCAGTGCAGGTTTTATGTGGCGTGCCCTATAAGGTATAAACAAGTTATCCAGTACGCAAAGAAAAATATCGACTCTCAAAACGTCTTGTCATCTATCTCCGTTTGCTCGTCATATTTGCCCGAATGGAGAAAGGGAACAGATTATCGAAGTTGCTACTCTTCAATATCTGCCTTGGGAGGCGGTGTTTCACTGGACTTGATACATGAACTGGATTACCTTACATATCTGTTCGGAGAGCCCACGGAAATTACCAACATGCGAGGAAAGATATCACGGCTGGAGCTTGATAGCGATGATATATCCACTTATACAATTCGATTCCCGCAAAAAATCTGTCAGGTATATTTAGACTACTTCGGAAGAAAAGATATAAGAAAATTCCTTTTATTTACTACTGACGACACAATTCAAATTGACCTGCTTGAAAACAAAATTATCTTCTTGAAATCCGGTCACTGCCTTGAGTTTAATGAATGCCGAGATGACTTTCAACGCGAGGAAATAAAACATTTCATCAAAATTGCAAGCGGAGAGACGGAAAGCGACAATGACCTATGTAAGGCTTTTAAAACATTGAGATATTCATTCGGGAGGTTGTAATGAATTACTTGTTTACGATATGCGGTAGAACGGGCTCAAAAGGGCTTAAAAATAAAAATATCGGAATGTTTAACGAGATTCCGTTAGTCTATTACACGTTAGCCGCAATGAAACTCGCATCGAAAGACTTGGGTTGCAGCGGACATAATGTAGACTTTGCGTTAAACACCGATAGCGATCGTCTTATTAAGTTGGTAAAAGGCAATCTGGAACTGCCTTTCACTATTATTCAACGCCCAGAGGAGCTTGCAGGCGATAAGGTCGCAAAGGTAACAGTAATCAGACATAGCTTGGTTTATATGCAGGAACACACTGGAATAACGTATGACTATGTTATTGACCTTGATATTACAGCTCCGCTGCGTACAAAAACGGATGTTTTAGCAGCCATTAAGAAAAAACAGGAAAACAGCAGTAGCGATGTCGTATATTCACTTGTCCCTGCAAGAAAAAATCCTTATTTTAATATGGCAAAATATGTTGACAGGTATTACGAGAAAGTGATTCATGCTAACTTCATATCGCGGCAAGAAACACCTGAAGTGTTTGACATGAATGCATCTATTTATGTTTACGAGCCTCGCGCACTGATGAGCAAGGAACCGTCCGGCTTCTTTAATACAAATGCCGACGCGATCATTATGCGAGACACTGGAATACTGGATATAGATTGTAAAGATGATTTAGATATGATGGAGACATTGGCAAAATACTACTTCTTTGTGAAGTATCCGGAGTATAGGGAAATATATGAAACAGCAACCGAGATGTTTAATGAAACTAATGCAAATTCTGACGAACAATAAAAACACTGTAAGGGGTAGATGCTGTTGACTTGCTTACTTACCGGCGGTGCGGGCTACATCGGCTCCCATACCGCCATTGAGCTTATCAATGCTGGTTATGACCATGAAGTGCGAAAGCACGTCTTTAACGATAAAGGTTATGAGCCTTTGGATGAGTTGTTAAAACTATAGGAGTAATAAAAGCGTTAGCTGTGTAGCAAGGATGTTCTCGAAAGCAAATTATTACCCAATATATGAAATGGACGTCCCTATGTGGATCATAGAGTTGAAGATGAGCAGCCATTGAGAATGATAGTTAATCTCATAGAAATATGATTAGAAGACCATGATTGGCAGTTTTTCAGCTGTTAGTCATGGTCTTTTTTCGTGAAGCTAAAATAATATTGAAAAATCTGGTTCATCATCGTCTACAAATAATTCAGGAATGTTATACATCGCATCTGCGACTTCTTTGCTTACGCTGATGCTGTTACATTTTTGCGAGAGAGCGACGTGTATGCAGGCATTCAACGGCAAGCCCACCAAGGGTTTTATGATCAAAAACAGGGATATAAGGCTGTTTGTCGAGGAAGCCAAAAGTAATAATCGGGAAGATGATGGTGTAAGTTGCTTTCGTGCTGGCTCAACGCAGGGTATTCTACACCACATTTGATCTGCACCCCTAAAAGTAGACACAGAAACCCTTTTGATGCAGAATAGGATCATCAAGCGGAAGAAGGGTTAATAGTAATATGGAAGCAGTAACTAAAGCAAGTCGGCCACATAGCGTTCAAACAAAGAAAGAAGCCCTAAGGCTGTATTTTGTAGAAGGATATGGGTATCGCAAAATAACAATGAGGCTGAACTTGCGGGATCCATCGGTGCCGCGTGTGTGGGTGTATAATTATCTCAAGTATGGTGAATCATGGTTCCGATCAGCACGGGAAAGAACTCTTCAACTTGCAGAACTTGAACAGCTTTCAGTTGAACAGATGCAGCATGAAATCGTTAAGTTGCAAAGTGAGAATATCTTGCTTAAGCAGTTGCAGTATTCTGACGCACAAAATTATAAATCAAATCAAATGAAGCAGCGCGAATTCGAGTTTATCCATGCGATGAAAAATGAACATAATATAAAATCCCTATGTGCTGCTGCAAAAGTTTCTCGTAGTGGATATTATCGTTGGCGGGCACGCTCGGAGCAAATTCTCCCACGCGAAATAGAAAATCAGCAAATTCTTGTGAAAGCAAAGCAAATTTATGAGGAAAGTTGTGGGATTTATGGCTATCGCCGGATAGGGTTTGCTCTTAGAAATGAAGGGATCTTTGTCAACCATAAGCGCCTGCAACGTATCTTGTATGAGAACGATTTGCAATCGCGTATCCGGCAGCAATACGTATATAAGCATCCCTTTCGCACTAGCGCTTATTGCCCAAATTTACTGAAGCAGGATTTCACAGCATCGGCACCCAATCAAAAATGGGTTACTGACATAACCTATTTTCCCATTGGCAACAAGAAGCTGGCCTGCGCATGCATATTAGATCTATACAGAGGCGAAGTCATTGCATTGAAAACATCGCTTCATGCAACGGCATCGCTTGCCACAGATTGTTTGGAAATAGCTGTAGCATATAGAAATCCTAATGGGACGATTTTTCATTCAGATCAAGGCATTCAATTTTCCAGTTATGCGGTTCGCTATTTTTTGCAAAAACACTCAATGGTTCAAAGTATGTCACGGCGTGGCAACTGCTATGACAATGCCAGAATGGAGTCCTTTTTTGGCCATATGAAAGCAGAATTGCCGTTGTTGTTCCCATATCATACGATAGACGGATTGGAGGAATCCATATACAAGTACATCAATTATTATAATTATGAGCGGATTGCACTACGATTTGGAGGGAAGCCGATTGTAGCTCAAGAATGACAATGAGCAATAAGGCTGTCTACTCCGTATTGATTAGTACACAGGACGAGCATGAACAACGTGTATGCTCGTTTTCTATATATCTTCATAAAACTTAAGTGATGAAAGCATCTTTCTTGATCGAAACAAATTTTAGGAATGAAATCCTTAAATTATTGACATGGCGAATAAAACAGGAGTAGAATGGAAACAGTAAAAGCTGTGAGAGGTGTAATATGGTTGCCAGAATAAAAAGGGATGAATATCTGAATTGGCTGATACGATGGCGCGAAAAGCAGATCGTTAAGGTCGTTTCGGGCATTCGCAGAAGCGGGAAATCCACTCTGTTTGACATATACCGCGATTATCTTCTCAACAATGGCGTTGAGAAGGATCAGATCATCATGCTAAACTTTGAGGACATAGAGTATGAGCATCTTTCTGATTACCGATCGTTGTATGATTATGTGGCAAAGCGCCTTCTGCCCGATAGGATGAACTATATCTTTCTCGATGAAATACAGCACGTTGAAGCGTTTGAAAAAGCAGTGGACAGTCTGTTCCTGAAGGAAAACTGTGACGTATATATCACAGGATCGAATGCGTATTTTCTTTCAAGTGAACTTGCGACAGTGCTTTCAGGTAGATATGTTGAGATTAAGATACTGCCCCTTTCATTTAAAGAGTTTTGTATGGGCCTTGAGGAAACAAGGTGGAGCGGACTTACGAAAAATGAAAAGTTCAACCGTTATTTAGAATACAGCTCATTTCCTTATGTTTTAAAATTCGAATTAAGCAAAGTGGAAACCCGTGAGTATTTGCAGGATTTGTATAATACGGTTCTATTGAATGATATTATGGCGCGCAAAAAGATAACCGATGTTGTGCAGCTCAAAAATGTCACTCGGTTCATGTTGCATAACATAGGCAATAAGACCTCAACCACAAAAATAGCAAACACCTTAAAATCCGCAGGCAAAGGTGCGGATCAGAAAACCATTGACAAGTATCTCGACGGGCTTACGGAAAGCCTCTTACTATACGAAGCGACGCGGTATAACGTCAAGGGCAAGCAACATTTGACGACGCAGCCCAAATACTATGTCGTTGATATAGGGCTTCGAAACACGCTTGTTCGCGGTAAGGAAAGCGACATCGGGCATATACTTGAGAATATCGTCTATCTTGAGCTTATAAGGCGCGGATATGAGGCGAATGTCGGCGAAATAGATGACGGTGAAGTTGATTTTGTTGCAAAAAAGGACGATGTATTGGAATATTACCAGGTCTCGGCGACAACGCTTGATGAAGGAACGCTTGAGCGTGAACTTGCGCCGTTCAGGAATATAGCCGACAATTATCCAAAGCTGCTGCTTACACTGGATGAGGTGTTCGGCAGCGCGGATTATGAGGGTATTAAGAAAAGAAATGTGCTTGACTGGCTGCTTTCTTAGGACAAAGAGTATAGAAGATATAAGCGGAAGGGATGCAAAAGTAAGGGCTGCTTGGGCAGGTCGGCTGAGGCAGGCATTGAAAGAATGCTTATATTAAGTTAATTTTCGCATTACTTTCTTGAACATAAATATCCGCTTAACCGCTCTCCGATAATTGGGTGCGTTTCAAAGCGATCTGCCAATGCAGCAATCTTTCTGAACGTGTCCATGCCTGTTGGCGCAAAATCAATCTCGTCTGGGGTGAATATGATATCCGCAATATCTTTATCACCATACCTGAACTTACACTCAACTTTGGCTCCCGGATTATTTAAGCAACAAGCTCTTCAATGCATCCCAAGCAAAAAGCATTTCGTCAAAGCGTTTTTTGTTCATGGCATATAACTCCTTTTCGTTTCTCTCCATTGCGGCTAGAAGATCGACCATAATTTCTTCCTTGTTTAGTTTAGTTAACTCTCATTTCATTCTCTCCTATCTTTTTTGCTGTTTCGAATTGTCTTTTTTATCTTTCTGTGTATATAGCAAAAATAAAGGCAAGATGTAACCACCTTTTAAAAAATTCGCTTCGTTTATTTTTAATATTTATTTAAAATAGTTATTGACATATGCCCATAATGGAGATATTATAGTTATGGGCATATGTCAATAACTACTTGTTGTGTTTGTAACGCATTTATGTGAAAGTGGCTGTGTTTAAAGGAGACGAGTCTATGGCAGCAAAGGTAGATGAAGAAAAGTGTGTTGGCTGCGGAAGCTGCGAAAGCGTGTGTCCAGTAGAAGCTATAAAGATTGAAGATGGTAAAGCCAAGATTAGTGATGATTGTATTGAATGCGGCGCGTGTGTCGACGAATGCCCGGTGGAAGCAATCAGTATATAAAAATTTTAATAGGAGGTATTTTATATGCCAAGAAAAGACGGAACAGGACCGTTCGGCACGGGACCTGTGGCAGGAAAAGCGGGAAGCAGAGGGCAACGCAGAGGAACAGGTGCAGGTCCAGCGGGATATTGTATCTGCCCCAAATGTGGTGAAAAAGTAAACCATACGGCAGGAGTTTCCTGCATTTCCCTGAAATGTCCCAAGTGCGGATCCCCGCTTATAAGGGGTTTTTAATTATCATGGAAAACGAGGTTCTTAATAAAAACATGACTTTCAGCAATGAAAACTATTTAAAGGTTTTGCTTAAATTATCCGGCCGCGAAGAAGTGCGTTCAAGCGACGTTGCCAAAATTCAGGGAATTACTAAAGCCAGCGTCAGTAGTATGATGAGGCGGTTGAGTTACGAAGGATATATTACCAAGGAGAATTAGGAGCGTTACCCTAACGGAAAAGGACATAAAGAAGCCGCAAATATCAAAAGGCGAATAACCTGCTCAAGTCCTTTTTCGTCAGAATCGTAGGGGTTGATAGAGCAACGGCGGCTGAGGACGCATGCTGGATCGAGCATATTATCAGCCCTGAAAATTTGAATAAAATTGATGAGTAGCTCAGTAGTTGTTATTTGACTCTGAGGCAGAATAATAAGGAAGATACAAAAGTTAAGGAGATGGAGTAATGCCAAGAGGAGATAGAACATGGCCGGTGGGCATGGGACCGATGGCGGGTCGCAGAGCGGGCTTTTGCACTGGCTTTAGAGTTCCCGGTTTTCTAAATTCTTCGCCGGGATGGGGCTTAAGTTTTGGCCGTGGGCGAGACTACAGACGAATGCTGTGGGTTGCCGGGCTAATTTCCGGCTGCGCATACCTCGCTCACCGATGGGCAAACCGCAGCAGGATGAAGTAAAAAATTAAAGAACGTACGAAAGGAGTATTATTTATGCCAAGAGGAGACAGAACAGGCCCGATGGGAATGGGCCCTATGACCGGACGTGGAGCGGGCTATTGCAACGGCTTTGCAGCGCCTGGTTATGCAAATCCGGTTGGATTTACGGGAGGATTTGGATGCGGACTCGGACGTGGCCGCGGATATAGAAATATGTTCCGTGCGACCGGAATGCCTCGCTGGGTGCGCTATGGATATCCCGCATACACGGGAACAAACACAGCCGCATTCGATGAGAAAACATTCTTAAGCAATCAGGCTGAGTTTTTGGAAAACCAGCTTCAGCAGATAAAGAAGCAGCTTTCCAACCTGAAAGAAGAAGCTGAATAACCTTCGGTTATCCATGCGTTATGGGGAAAAGGAGCTATACGCCTTTTCCTCATAAATTAATCGAGAGGTAAAAATATGGCTTTGCGAAATATCATGCGTCATCCAAACGATGATGTATTAAAAAAGAAATCAAAAAAAGTTGATATAATAAACGGCAGAACGTTGATATTACTTGAAGATATGGCGGAAACGATGTATGCTGCAAACGGAGCTGGTCTTGCAGCTGTGCAGGTTGGTATATTGAGGCGAGTCGTTGTAGTTGACGACGGAACCGGGCTTTTTAAGCTTATAAATCCCGTTATCATTGAAACCTCCGGAGAACAGCAGGAGCTTGAAGGCTGCCTCAGCATTCCGGGGATCTACGGAATAGTTAAGCGTCCTGAACGGGTCATTGTTCACGCATTGAACGAACAAGGCGAATTTATAGAAATTGAGAGGATCGGTCTTTTAGCCCGCGTCTTTTGCCATGAAATTGATCATTTGGACGGAAATTTGTTTATCGACAAGGTTATACCGGGCTCCATTATCAACCAGAATGATTTAGAATTGGAGGATATATAGATGATCGTATACGGGCCTATACCGTCAAGACGTCTTGGGCAAAGCATTGGCGTAAACAATATTCCACCGAAAATTTGTTCCTATTCCTGTGTTTACTGCCAGCTTGGCAGAACAAATCACATGCAAGTAAAAAGGCAGGCATTTTATAAGCCGCAAGACATTTGCAGTGAGGCTGAAATCAAGATTAGGCAGCTTAAAACGGAAAATAAACAAGCCGATTATTTTTCCTTTGTCCCGGACGGCGAACCTACGCTGGATTTGAATTTGGGGAAAACGATTAAACTTCTGAAACCCTATAATATAAAAATTGCCGTTATAACGAACGCTTCGCTTCTGTGGATGGACGAGGTCAAAGAAGACCTGATGGGTGCGGATTGGGTATCCGTCAGCATCGACGCTGCCGACGAGGATGCCTGGCGTAAAATTGACAGGCCGCATGGGATGCTGAAGCATAAGGATATTCTGAACGGTATCATTGAGTTTTCAAAAGCGTTTCGCGGAACGCTTGTAACCGAAACGATGTTGGTTGAAGGCATAAACGACCATAAAACCTGTATTGAAAAAATTGCGGAGCAGATAGCATTGGCGCAGCCTCAAAGGGCGTACCTACTTGTCCCCACCCGCCCCCCTGCAGAATCAAGTGTAAAAAGAGCATCCTCTGATAGCCTGAGAAATGCCGCCGCTATCATTCGGGGAGTATCCGGAACAGACGTGGAATGCATAACAGGCGACGAAACAGAGGAAGGCTTTTTCTTTACTGAGGATATTGCGGATGATATTTTGAGCATTGCGTCGGTCCACCCGATCCGTGAGGATATTGTCGAAAGCTTACTTAAAAAAAGAAACGCGAACCGATTAATCATTTCGGAGCTTATCGATCGGGGCAGTTTGATAGAGTATACATATGAGGGCAAAAAGTTCTATAAACGAAACATTCATAAGTAATAAGTTAAAGGAGATTTGGTTTCTTGGACTATAAGATTATATCAGATAGGCTAAAAGACTTATTAAGCCTTAAAAACGAAGCGGTCGGTTTAAAGCTGCTTCAGAATAATACATCCGTAACAGGATATAACAGCGACAAAAAATATACTTTTTGCCAGTTTATCATGAAAGCCCGCGAGGGAAATAGGCTTTTGGCTACCGCCGATAATATAGCATGCGCGAACGGCGCCTCGGCACTGGGGTTTATTCCGGTTCCGGAAAAGCTTATAAACGGCGAGTTCCTGTCTCAGTTGGGCAGCTTTCAAAAGGAAGGTGCACAAAAGACCATGGAATTGATGCCACGTTTTGAATATAAGCAATTTTCCGGGATTGCGCTGGCTCTTTTACCGGAGGTCGATTTTGATCCTGATATTATTGTATTAGAAACGGTGCCAGAGCATCTGATGTGGTTGGCGCTTGCCACCATTCATCAAACCGGCGGCAGACTCGAATTTTCTTCCAGTATTTCAAACGGTACCTGTGTTGATACAACGGTTGTACCTTTTTTGAAGCAGAAGTTCAATGTCAGTCTGGGCTGCTACGGATGCAGGAATGCTACCAGCATTCCCGACGAAAACCTTCTTGCCGGGTTCCCTGGAGACCAAGTCCAAGACATATTGGAAAGTCTTCAGATGATTAGTGAAAAAGCAATGCCCAGAACGCGGGAAAAGAGGGCGTATGCTCGCTTGATATAGGCTGCCCCGCCGCGAACCATTGTTGACATATGCTAATAACCACTATAAACTTAAATTGATTATACCCATTAAGCTGAACAGAAAAGATAATTGGGAGAACAGATGGAAATATTCCTTGACTGCTTACCATGTGTATTGAGGCAGGTGCTTGAAGCATCGAGAATGGCGACTGACAAACCTGAGATACAGGCAAAAATTATGGAAGAATCAATAGAGATTCTCGCAGACTATAAAAGCTACAGATGTTCGCCGGATATCGTAAGAGATATGCATCAAATTGTAAAGCGCCTGACCGGTGTATCCGATCCATATAAAACGATTAAAGAACGAGATATTAATGCCGCAAAGAAAGCTGAACCATTTCTCAAGCATTATTTGGAGCAAAAACAAAACGAATTGTACGGGGCATTGAAAATTGCGGCCACAGGCAATATTATAGATTCAGCAATCTATAGTGATATGAATATTGAAAGCAACATTGAAATAGAGCTTGCCAAAGAGTTTTCAATCTGTGATATTTCTGCGCTGGAAGAAATGTTGAAAACAGCAAAAAGTATATTGATTATCGGAGACAATGCGGGAGAAACTGTCTTTGATCGCGTACTGATTAAATATCTTGCCGGTTATATAATTACTTACGCGGTCAGAAGTGAGCCGATTATAAACGACGCAACTTTACAGGACGCTTATGATTCCGACCTTAATGACTACGCAGATATTATCACTACCGGCTGCGGGGTACCCGGAGCCGTTTTGAATCAATGCAGCGCGGAGTTTCTTTCTGTATTTAACAGCGCGGATATTGTTATCAGCAAAGGCCAGGGGAATTTTGAAGCTCTTTCCGATTGCCCCAAGCCCATATTTTTTTTACTGAAAGCAAAGTGCACCATGATAGCCGACAAGCTGGGCGTTGATTTGAACGATTATGTCCTTAAGTACCACAGAACGGAGTTGATATAAATGGCCAGACCAACTAAATGGAGAAAGATCGAAAACGTTCCAGCTATCGCCTATTTCGTTCCTTCGGATAAGGAAGTATCGGAGGTTGCGGAAAATATATTGAAGCTGGAAGAATTGGAAGCCATACGTCTGAAAGATTTGGAAGGCCTTGAACAGGGCGAATGCGCGGACAAGATGGAAGTTTCCCGTCCGACGTTTCAGCGCATCTTATTATCCGCAAGGGAAAAAATCGCCGACAGTCTGGTAAACGGGAAAACGATTCATATTGAGGGCGGCAATTTCACTCAGAATATATGCCCCGTCAGATGTCTGGACTGCGGGAAGGAGTGGTTGGAGAGCTTAGAAAACCTTGAAGCGATCAACGGAGACGGCTACGTCTGCCCTGCCTGCGGTTCAAAAAAGGTTACCTGCGGGCAAACCTGCAAGGGGAAATTTGGCCGCAGGAATTGCTGGAGACACGGCAGAATGGATCGTTGATTCAAATGTTTATTACTTATAATATTTAAACGCCAGATCTAAGCTTAAGTCTTGGATCTGGTTTGTATTTTTCATTTTGCGTTTAGTAATTGACATATGCCCGTAATAGTACTACGATATTTATTGTGAGCATAAGCCCATAAATACGAGCGAAGGTAATTTGACATGTGGTTGATTTTTGCGTTGTTAACGACTTTTTCATGGGCTCTCGCAGATTTATTTTATAAAAAGGGCGCTGTGCCTGACGATAAAGTAAGCCATATCAAAACGGTAGTAATGGTAGGCCTGGTCATGGGAATCCATGGATTTGCATACATGCTGATCAAAGACGTTGCATTCTCTCCGGTTTATTTGGTAACCTATTTTCCTGTTTCATTTATGTATATCTTATCGATGATAATAGGGTATTTTGGCCTCCGATATATCAAATTGTCGATATCCTCGCCTATTCAAAATTCATCTGGAGCGGTTACCTCCATCCTGATCTTTATTTTTTTTGCCCATAAGCTGAGCTTTTTGGAAACGGGGGCAATCCTTATCATTACATTGGGAATCGTTGCGCTTGCGGCGGCGGAAAAACACAACACGAATAGATCAATGATACTAGGTGAAAACGACAGGAAATATCAAAGGGGGTTCATAGCGATCACCTTCCCGATTCTATACTGCATTATAGATGGATTAGGCACTTTCGCGGATGCCATTTATTTGGACGAGCTGACACTTATCGGCGAAGATGAAGCACTTTTAGCTTATGAATTCACATTTTTAATTTGTGCGATAATTGCCTTTGCTTTTCTAAAAGTGAAAAAGGAGCAATTTAATTTGTTTAAAGAAAAAAACAGGGGCGCCGCTGCAATCTTTGAAACTACCGGGCAATTTTTTTATGTTTTTGCTATGTCCAGAAACGCCATTATTGTTGCTCCACTTATTGCGTCGTACAGCGTCTTTTCTGTGCTGCTGTCACGAATATTTTTAAAAGAAAAATTGACGCAAAAGCAATATCTAATTGTTGTGGCAGTTATGTCAGGAATTGCATTGCTGGCTCTGTCTGAAGTGATTTAAATCAGCGCTAAATATAAAGCATTAAAATATCATCATATTACGAAGGAAGTAAAAAAATGTTTTGCGAATCATTCACGGACAAGGTAATCGAGCATTTTATGTGCCCAAAAAACGTCGGAAGCATGCCTGACGCTGATGCCAAGGGAACGTGCGGCGATCCGAGCTGCGGTGACTCTCTCACACTCTATATCAAGGTGAAAGATGACGTCATTGAAGATATAAGCTTTCTGGTGTTTGGCTGCGTTGCGGCTATTGCGACAAGCAGTATGACTACCGAGCTTGTAAAAGGAAAGCCCTTGGAAGAAGCGTCAAAGCTTACAGACACAGATATAGCGGAAGCCCTTGGAGGATTACCTGAAAACAAACTACATTGTTCTGTTCTCGGGGCGACTGCGCTTAAGAACGCGATTGAAAACTATCGTAATAGAACGATCGAGCATCAAGGAGAAAACGAGCAATGAACAAGACAGTATACGCAGACAACGCGGCCACGACCGCGCTGTCAGAAACGGCATTCGAAGCGATGCTTCCTTATTCAAAAACGGAATACGGGAACCGTCTGACGTTGATTATATACTCGAAAAGCTATCGGCGATTATTTTCCGTTTGCGGCAACTGTCCCCGGTATGGAACGCAATAAAGGCATAAGCCAAATTATAAGGAGGTATTTATGAGCACAACTAATACAACTATGGAAAAGAAAGAGGCGAAAATGAGATCCTGCCTTCAGCCTGCTCCCAAAGTCCTCGTTTCCTGTCGGGGTCTGGACGGAGAGAACAATGTGCTTGCGGTAGGCTATTGCGGCAATTGCAGCTACGATCCGCCCATGGTTATGGTAGGGATCGTCCCGACAAGGTATTCTTACAAAATGATTAAGGAATCCGGGTGCTTCGTTGTAAACCTTGTGGACGGGAGTTATAAGGAAACCTTTGATTATCTGGGAAGCCACAGCAAACGGGACGGGGACAAGCTGGCCGCAATGAACGTTAAGCTACAGGACGGCAAAAAGGTAAATGTCTCCTTCCTGCCTGATTGCCCTGTAAACATTGAATGTACGGTTGTGGATTCTATCGTCACAGGCTCGCATGAAATGTTTATCGGGAAAATCGAATATGTCCATGCCGACTCAACGATCACCGACGCCGAGGGCAATATTGATTTTTCGCAGATTAAGTTCTTTTGATGGAGCGCCAAGACTATGAAGAAAATAGGAATTATTATTTGTTCTCGCTATCAAAACTGCGGAGGCAGGAAATGCCTGCGGGCGTTAAAAGAAAGAGCAGGAGGGTTTTCAATTTATCCACCGGAAGAGGAAATCGAACTGGTGGGATACTCAAATTGCGGCGGATGCCCTGGCGGCAACATCGAGTATGTACCGGAAGAAATGATAAAAAACGGAGCGAAAATTATTCACCTTGCAACGGGACTGGTTGTTGGATACCCCCCATGCCCGCGTATAAAAGCCTTCAAGGAGTTTATTGAAACTCGATATGGCGTAAAGGTAATTGTGGGGACCCATCCGATACCTATGAAATACTTTAATGAACATAAAAAAATGTCTTTTTGGTCAAAGAGTATGTATGAAATTGCACCGGAATTATTCTCGGATAGCGAAACAGTCATGAAAAATTACGACTGAGTTTCTAAAAAAATGATGTTGGTTAGGAGTTGATCGATATGTCGGAGAAAAAGAAAGCCTGTTCAGACACCGAATGCAGCAAGGAATCCTGTGAAGGATGCGAAAAGAATCCAAAGAGCTTTTTGGAAGCCACCAATGAATTAAACACAATAAAAAGAGTGATTGGGGTAGTCAGTGGTAAAGGCGGTGTCGGGAAATCTCTTGTCACGGCGATGCTCTCCATTCTGATAAACAGAAAAGGATACAATACTGGAATACTGGACGCTGACATTACAGGGCCGTCTATACCGAAGATGTTCGGTCTTACCCGAAAGGCACAGGGAAGTGAATTGGGGTTATTCCCGGAAAAGACTCACAACGATATCCGCATTATGTCCATTAACCTGCTGCTTCCTCAGGATGACGCACCTGTCATCTGGAGAGGTCCGCTGCTTGCCAATACCGTTAAGCAGTTCTGGAAGGATGTAATATGGGGAGACCTTGATTTTTTGTTTATCGATCTGCCGCCGGGAACGGGAGATGTGCCGCTTACCGTGTTCCAATCTATTCCTTTGGATGGGATTGTAATTGTTACTTCACCTCAAGAACTTGTATCCATGATTGTCAAAAAGGCATACAACATGGCGAATCAAATGAATATTCCTGTTTTGGGTATTGTTGAGAATATGAGCTATGTGAAATGCCCCGACTGCGGGAAAGAAATTAAGATTTTTGGAGAGAGTAATTTACAGGAAACCGCTAAAGAGCTTGGTCTGAATATCCTTGGCAGAATTCCGATTGATCCGATGATGGCAAGCCTTGCCGACAAAGGCGAGTTTGAACGCTTCAACAATGATTATTTAGCCGAAGCAGCCCAAGAGGTCGAACATCAATTTGTTTAAGCTGTGTAAGCAGCGAATAAAAAATGAAACGGAGAAACTATTATGAAACTAATTGTACCGGTAGAAAGCAAATCCCTTGATGTCCCCGTTTGCCCCTCCTTTGGTCGCACTCCGCTATACGTGTCGTTTGATACCGAAACCGGAAGCCATGAATTCTTGGACAATTCCGCTGCCACGAGCCAGGGCGGAGCCGGAATCAAAGCATCGCAGATGCTGGCGGATCATGGAGCCAAGGCAATCATCACTTACCGCTGCGGGGATAACGCCGCACAGGTTTTAAACGCCGCGAAAATCGAAATGTACAAAGCCCACGAAGGAACTGTTTCGGATAATATTAAGAGTTTTATGGAAGGAAAATTATCGCTTCTCTCTGAAATTCACCCTGGACTCCATAACCACGGGGGTGGCCAGGAATGAGAATCGCCGTACTCAGTGGCAAGGGCGGAACAGGAAAAACCCTCGTTTCCGTTAATCTTGTCTGCGCCGCTGAAAAAGCGGTATATGTAGATTGTGATGTTGAAGAGCCTAACGGCCACCTGTTTTTGAAACCAGAGATTGCGGAGAGGCAATCAGTTGCTGTGACGGTGCCTGAGATTGATATGAGCAAATGCACAGGCTGCCGGAAATGCGTTGATTTTTGCAAATACAATGCGTTGGCGTTGCTCAAGGACAAGCTGATGATTTTTTACGAGGTCTGCCATTCCTGCGGAGGCTGTATCCTTTTCTGCCCTGTAAAAGCGCTCAGCAAAAAGGAAAGAGAAATTGGCACGATAGAGGTAGGGCTTTCAGGTAGCGTTACCGTTCTTACCGGCTGTCTGAACACCGGTGAAGTATCCGGAGTTCCAATTATTAAGGGGCTTATGGGAAAGCTGCCGAAGCAGGATACTATCCTAATTGACTGCCCTCCGGGGAGTGCCTGTATCGTTATGGAAAGCATTCGTGAGGCTGATTACTGCGTATTGGTTGCAGAACCGACGCTGTTCGGCTCTCATAACCTTGCTATGGTCTATGACCTTGTGAAACTCTTTAACAAGCCGTTTGGTGTTGTTCTTAACAAATGTTTGCCCGGAGAAAACCCGTCTGAAAAGTTTTGCAGTGAGAATAAGATCACTGTCCTTGCAAAAATACCTTATGACAAAAAATTAGGAACGCTTAACTCAAAGGGCCTTGTGGCGGTTCGGGAAAGCGATCAATACCAAGCGCTTTTCAAAAAGCTGCTTAGAGATATTTCTAAGGAGGCAGCATCATGAAACAGCTTCTGATTCTCAGTGGTAAAGGCGGTACGGGTAAGACTACAGTGGCAAGCGCGTTCATTGAACTGAGCAAAGGAAAGGCCTTCGCTGACTGTGATGTTGACGCTCCTAATCTTCATCTTGTTATATCACAATTATCTGAACCGGTAAAAACTGATTATTACGGCTTTGGAAAAGCAGTAATTGATCAGAAAAAGTGTATCCGTTGCGGCTTGTGTGAGGAAAACTGCAATTTTGGGGCGATAAAGGACTTCTCAATCGGTGAATTCGAGTGCGAGGGCTGCGGCGTTTGTGTAGAAATTTGCCCCGTACAGGCAATCTCAATGCAGAACCATGTCTCCGGAGATCTGATGCTTTACAAAAATGATGGAAGAGTATTTTCAACCGCACAGCTCAAAATGGGTAGCGGAGCTTCCGGCAAGTTGGTTACGGCTGTCAAAAAGCAGCTTACCCAAGAAGCGCCTGACTCCGAGCTGGCCATTATAGACGGGTCACCTGGAATCGGCTGCCCTGTCATTGCGTCGATCAGCGGTGTGGATTTTGTACTCATTGTAGCTGAACCAACTATATCCGGCATGCACGACTTGAAGCGAATCATTGAAACCTCAAAGCATTTTGGAGTTAACTGCGCCGTGTGTATCAACAAATTTGACGTGAATGAACATGCGGCAAACGAGATTGAAAGCTATTGTAATGGCTTGTCCATTCCGTTAATCGGCAGAATCCCATATGACGGAACAGTTGTAAAAGCGGTGAACCGCTGCCAAAGCATCGCCTGTTATCCGGACAGCCCGGCGGGAAAAGCGATCGCGTCAATATGGGACAACATTTATAACAACTATTTGCGGGGGGGATATTAACTGATGCAGACAGAAACACGGTTCACCGCAAGATATTCGGAAACGGATCAGATGGGCATTATTCATCACTCCAACTATACGGTGTGGTTTGAAGCCGGACGCACTGACTTCCTGAAAAAGGTTGGTGCTTCCAATAGCGGTATTGAATCCAGAGGTGTTTTACTTCCTCTCTATGAGATGAATTGCAAGTATAAAAGTCCGGCAAGATATGAGGATGAAATTCTGGTTATAACCGGCCTGAAAAGCTTTTCCCGAGTGCGGATCTGTTTTTCATATCAAGTGTTTAATGCGGAAACGAATCAACTTCTGGCTGTTGGAGAAACAAAGCACGCTTGGACGGATAAGCTGCTAAAACCGGTCAATGCGGAACGTGCTATCCCCGATGGTTATTCTGTTCTACGTAAAATCCATGATAATTTTAAAGGAGAAAAATATTTATGAAAATTGCTGTTGCATGTGAAGGAAAAACTATAACCGAGCATTTTGGTCATTGTGAGGCATTTGCTATTTTTGAAGCGCAGGGTACGCAGATCGTAAACAAGCAGTATGTACCCAATCCAGGGCATAGGCCGGGCTTCCTGCCCGTTTTCCTTCACGAAAAGGATGTAAATGTAATCATTTCGGGTGGTATGGGAGGAGGCGCGGTTGATATTTTCAATGAAAAAGGAATCGAGGTCATTACCGGAGCATCCGGCGATGCGGAAGCAGCAGCCAACAGCTATTTACAGGGCAAACTAAAATCAACGGGTTCTGTTTGTCATCAGCATTCTAATGAATAAAAATAAATTATGTCTGAAATGAAAAGAAGCAAGCTCTGAAGCAATTAATCTTTAGAGCTTGCGCACGTTTGTTAAAGTATTAAGGAGCGAGAATATGAAAGAAAATATTGTCAGGCTGGAATACCTCGGGAAAGAAATAATTCTGGTTGCAATCGCACATGTATTGAAACAAAGTGCTGACCATATAAAGAAGGTGAACAACGAAGAACAGTCTGACAGCGTTTGCGTCGAGCTTGATGAAGGACGATATTAAAACATACAATACCGGGAGTTCCATTGGTCCCTTCGTCGCAGGCTTGGATATCGTTTTAGCGTTATTTGATTGTGATTAGAGGCAGTGATTTAAGAACTATTTTATTAGGAGAGGGGCCAATGCCTTACAAGACACTGGTGTATAATTATAAATATCGCGGATATCCCTTATTTCAGGGTATTTTGAGTTTTTGGATTTTTTGCCCGCAATGCCGACTATCAAATTTTTAGCCGCTTATTAAAACCTCAAATTAGCAAGCGATTAGCGAAACCCATTGTCCCAATCATGCATTTAAGGCTGTCTGTTCCGTTTGATTAGTACCCAGAATGAGCATGCACGACGTGTATAATAACTAATACCTGCCTATTGGGTTGAGGCAATACTGCGGACGAAATCATGAGGAGTACCGTCTCTTGAATTTCTTCTGTCTAATCTGGTGATGAGAATGAATATGGGGTATCAGAGAGGCACTTGATAAAAGTAGCCTCTCTGATAAGCATGTGCTTTGTTGTATTTGCACATTGCTATTTTATTATTATCTGGCTACGATAAAAGAAACCAAAAGTGTCTGGATGGATCCAGGTTCGGGGAGGCGCGCCTTTCATTTTTGTGGTAACATAATTAGAATGACGGATTACAAGGAGCATGCATGGATCAGACGATTGGAATTTTAGTAAAAGAGCTTCATAAGGATCGGGAACATATCAAAAACGTGATTACCCTGATTGATGAGGGGAATACGATTCCTTTTATCGCCAGATACCGTAAGGAACTGCATGGCAGCATGGATGATACCGTGCTTCGGGAATTGGCGGAACGTCTTACGTATTTAAGAAATCTTGCCCAGCGCCGGGACGAAGTGAAAAAAGCCATCTCCGCCCAGGATAAGCTGACGGATGCGCTGTCAAAGCAGATTGACGAGGCAAACACCCTGGCGGATGTAGAGGATGTGTATCGGCCTTATAAACAAAAGCGCCGCACCAGAGCCACGGTTGCCAAGGAGAAGGGGTTGGAGCCACTGGCCATGCAGCTTCTTGCACAGGATGCAAAGCTGGGTGATCCGGCGCTGCTGGCAAAACAATTTGTGGATGCGGAGAAAGGGGTCATGGATATTGCGGAGGCCCTTGCGGGTGCCTCCGACATCATAGCAGAGCTGGTCTCCGACAGTCCCTCCATCCGAAAACGCCTCCGGGATACCACAACCAGACAGGGTAAGCTGTCCAGCGAGGCGGCAAAGGAGGAAGACTCAGTATACAGCTTATATTATACGTTCTCTCAGCCTCTGAGCCGTTTGCAGGGACACCAGATACTGGCCATGAACCGTGGCGAAAAGGATGGCTTTTTAAAGGTAAGCTTTGACCTGGATCGGGAACAGGCGCTGACGCTCGTTTATTCTGAAATGGTGCGAGGGAATTCCATGGCGGCTGAAATCGTGAAGGCGGCTGCCACGGACGGCTACGACCGGCTGCTAAGCCCGTCTTTGGAACGGGAAATCCGCAGCTTTTTAACTGATCAGGCATCGGAGGGCGCCATTCATAACTTTGCTTTGAATCTAAAACCCCTTCTGCTGCAGCCGCCCGTGAAGGGACATGTCACCATGGGTTTGGACCCGGGATTCCGCAATGGCTGTAAGGTGGCCGTGGTGGATGAAACCGGTAAGGTTCTCGATACGGCGGTGGTCTATCCAACCTTTGGAGAGCGGCAAAAAAACGAGGCCATCAATGCCCTGAAAATGCTGATTGAAAAACACAAAGTAGAGCACATTGCCATTGGCAACGGCACAGCCTCTCGGGAGACGGAGCAGATGACCTGCGAGTTGATTGCTAAAACGCCGGGGGTCAGCTATATGATTGTAAATGAGGCGGGGGCTTCCGTGTATTCCGCTTCCAAACTGGCGGCGGAGGAATTTCCTCAGTATGACGTAAACCTCCGCTCCGCCGTGTCGATTGCAAGAAGGATGCAGGACCCGCTGGCGGAGCTGGTGAAGATTGATCCCAAGGCCATTGGAGTAGGGCAGTATCAGCATGATATGCCGCAAAAGAAGCTGGATGATACCCTGTCCGGCGTGGTTGAGGACTGCGTGAATGCGGTGGGCGTGGATCTAAACACTGCGTCGTCATCCCTGCTTAGGCGCGTGTCGGGATTGAATGAGACCACGGCGAAAAACATCGTCGTCTACCGGGAGGAAAATGGTGCGTTTCGGGAACGCAGGCAGCTGTTAAAGGTGCCCAAGCTGGGCCCCCGGGCTTATGAACAATGCGCGGGTTTTTTGCGGGTTGTGGAGAGTAAATCCATTTTGGATCATACGGGCGTACATCCGGAAAGCTATCAGGCGGCGCAGCAGCTGTTGAAGATTACAAACTATACGCTGAGGGATGTGGAGGACGGCACGATATCGGAATTAAGTGCGCGGGTCAAAGCCTATGGGGAAGCCCAGGCGGCCAAGGAATGTGAGATTGGCATTCCTACCCTGCGGGATCTTATCAAAGAATTGACCAAGCCGGGCCGCGATCCCCGGGATGAGCTGCCCCCGCCGATATTGAGAACGGATGTATTGGATATGAAAGATCTCGTTCCCGGAATGGTGTTGACGGGAACGGTGCGCAACGTTATCGACTTCGGTGTCTTTGTGGATATCGGTGTCCATCAGGATGGTCTTGTGCATATTTCGGAGATTACCAACCGCTTTTTGAAGCATCCTTCCGAGGCAGTTCGCTTAGGGGATGTGGTCAAGGTTGCGGTGCTTGCTGTAGACCCAGTGAAAAAGCGCATCTCCCTATCCATGAAGCAGGTGCAGGAATAATCGAACGAAATAGGCAAAAAATAATAATGCCGGGATTTCTTCGGCGTCGTGTGAAAAAAATGGCAGAAAGTTTGCCGCGTCGACCTAGACGTGCGTGGGACAAAGAGAGCATCGGACTTGCGGTTCTCAAGTCCTGGGTTAACGGGGCTGTCCAGTTAGACAAAATGCCATTTTCAAAGGGCAGCGGTATTTTGAAGGCAGACATCTATATTTGTGAGGTATCGGCATTTTATGTTGCTTTGTGCAGAAAAGATCGTAAAGAGTTATAGCGAAAAAGGATTGATCAAGGATGTCTCTCTCTATATAGATAAGGGCGACAAAATTGGAGTAATTGGAGCGAACGGAACCGGCAAGTCAACCTTTCTTCGGATTCTGGCACAAGTTGAAGAGCCCGATGGGGGTACTGTAACGAAATATCCGGGCATCCGTCTTCAGTATTTGCCTCAGAATCCGGTATTGGATGAAAAACTGACTGTTTTGGAACACATATTTTCCGATGCTCCGGCGCTAAGAGAGAGCAAAGAATTTGAGGCAAAAAAGATTCTTACGCAGCTTGGCATCACCGACATTGAAAAACCGGTGGGAAGCTTATCCGGAGGCCAACGAAAATGTATGGCGATTGCGCAAGTGCTGATACATCCCTGCGACGTGATGATTCTCGATGAACCTACGAACCATCTGGACATCGCTATGGTGCAGTGGCTTGAAAGTTATCTCATCAAATATCAAGGCGCCATTATCATGGTAACGCATGACCGCTATTTTTTGGAACGGGTAGCGAACAAAATCGTCGAAATCGATGGCGGCCATTTGTACAGCTACCAGGCAAACTACTCGGCATACCTTGCGCTCAAGGCGCAGCGAGAGGAAATGGAATTGGGAGCCGAGCGCAAAAGGCAAAGCATTTTACGAAAAGAGCTTGAATGGATTCAACGCGGACCTTGTGCACGTGGCACAAAAAGCAAGGATAGGATCGCCCGTTTTGAGGCGCTCAATCAACAAACCGGGCCTTCTGACGCGGCGAAGTTGAAGCTGGCATCGCCTTCAAGCAGGCTGGGTAAAAAGACGATTGAGATCAGAGACGTCTCAATGGGATTTGCGGGGAAACAGCTGATTCGCCATTTCGAGCATATGCTTCTTCGCAATGACAGGATCGGAATTCTTGGGGAAAGCGGCTGCGGAAAGTCGACTTTAATGAAGATTATCAGTGGCAAGCTAAAGCCGGACGTTGGCTCCGTTGTGCTTGGCGATACCGTAAAACTCGGATATTTTTCTCAGGACTCGGCAGAAATGGATTTGAACAGCCGGGTGATTGACTATATCAAAGAAATTTCCGGAGCCATTGAGACGCCGGAAGGCACCCTGACGGCGTCGCAGATGCTTGAAAAATATTTATTCACTCCAGACTTGCAGTGGAATACGATAGGCAGATTATCCGGTGGAGAACGCAGGAGGCTTTATTTGCTTGGAATCTTGATGCAGGCACCAAACGTCCTGCTTTTTGATGAGCCAACCAATGATCTCGACATTCAGACCCTAGGCGTTCTTGAAGAATACTTGGAGAGCTTCAACGGTGCTGTGATCGTCGTTTCCCATGACCGGTATTTTTTGGACAAAGTGGCGGACACGGTGTTTATTTTTCGCGGTGACGGAGAGATTGAAAAATGCCTCGGCTCTTATTCGGAATACTGGGAACCAAACACCGCGGCCCCCGCCCGTGAAAAAGAGCCGGATGGGGTGGAAAAGACCAGAATCCGACCCGATAAAAAGCTAAAGTTTTCGTTCAAAGAACAACGCGAATTTGACTGTATAGACGCTGAGATCGCCACGCTGGAAGAAAAAATCAATGACCTAAACGTGCTGATTTCAAAGGCTTCAAGTGATTATATCAGGCTTCAAGAACTCATGGACCAAAAAAATGATCTGGACAAAAATCTGGAAGAGAAAATGGAGCGCTGGATTTTTCTCAATGAGCTTGTAGAAAAAATAGCCGAAAATCAAAATGAGATTATTAGGGATTGAGATGGTTCTTCAGCGGCAACACGGCCGACCCGTGCCGCTGCACATAGTAACAGCGGACGAGGCGCAAAATACATCGTGCGAATTTGATCAATTTCAAGCAGGGCGTGCAACAGGATTTATGGAGGTGCAATATGTCGGAAACCTATCTCGCGGGAGGTTGTTTTTGGGGACTGGAGAAATACCTTGCCGCTATCCCTGGGGTTCAGGCAACGCAAGTGGGATATGCCAATGGAGCCACGGAGAATCCCACGTATGAAGAGGTTTGCAATCAAAACACGGGGCATGCCGAAACAGTCCAAGTGATCTATGACGCAGGGGCTCTTTCGCTTGAATTTCTGCTGAAACTGTATTATGAAGTAGTTGACCCGGTTTCTCACAACCGGCAGGGCGGCGATACCGGAGAACAATACCGAACAGGTATTTACTTTGTCAGAGAAGAAGACCGCCCGGTGATTGAACGCTCCATTATGCAGTTGCAAGGCCGTTATCATAAGCCCGTTGCCATCGAAGTAATGCCGCTTCGCAATTTCAGCCCTGCGGAAGAATATCATCAGAAGTATTTGGACAAAAATCCGGGAGGATATTGTCATATCGGGAAAGAGCAGTTTGAGAGAGCGGCGAGAGTCTTGGTGAATCCTACAGCTTACCCCATGCCGGATGCCGACAGCTTGCGCAAAAAGCTGACCCCTGCGCAGTATGAGGTTACGCAGCATAGCGCCACCGAACCTCCGTTTCAAAATGAATTTTATCAGACCTTTATGTCTGGTATTTATGTAGATATCGCCACCGGGGAACCCCTGTTTTCTTCGAGCGATAAATTTGAATCAGGCTGCGGCTGGCCCAGCTTTTCAAAGCCGATTGATCCCGATGTTATCCGCGAGAAATCAGACATCTCCCATGGCATGATGCGCACTGAGGTGAGAAGCCGGGCCGGAAACTCTCATTTAGGACATGTGTTCCACGATGGTCCGGAAAAATCGGGTGGGTTGCGTTACTGCATCAATAGCGCGTCGCTGCAGTTTATTCCTAAAAAAGATATGGAGCGTGAAGGATATGGATATCTGCTGAGCCTGATAAACTGAGCGGACTATGTTGACACCTCAATTCCATATTATCCATATTTACATGATTATCCATATTTACATGGATTGCCCATTACTTAAACGTTGGCCTATGGTTTGAAGGCTGTATAGTGGTGCGAAAGAGCGATATCTGGCAGCCATGTTTCAGGAATGAAATCCTTAAATTGTTAACATAACGAACAAAACAGGAGTTGAATGGGCGAACTTGCGCTGCTTAGGTTACTCATATACCACATTCTTACCACATAATTCTTATAAATCAACGGAAAAAGCTCGTTCTCGGTAGAAGCAATAGACATAATGGAATCCTAAAAAGTGCCGTGGAACGGGAGCTTTTCCTTGTTTTACGGGCTTTTTTAGGAACTTAATTGCTATGCCTCCGACTCTGAGGGTCGAAGGTTCGAATTCTTTCAGGTACGCCAAAAAACCTCCGAAAACAGGCAGCTTTCGGAGGTTTATCTTTTGGTGGCTTGCTTAGGGTTCTAAACCCTTAAACAGGAGTAAAGCGTGCTGTCTTCCGCGTGCCTGCAAATCAAAGCTTCCCTCGTTGATCCTCCATTCAATCAAGGTTCCTCGGATCAAAACAACGAAAATCCCCATGACTTCTTCAATAGCGTATTCTTTTCGAATGCTCCCTTCTTCCTGACAAACGCATAGCAACTTCTTTATGACTTTGAAAAAAATTCGGTCTTCTCTATACTTGAGAACGCCTTGTTCAGGATATTTAATGCCGTGTATAATCCCTTTATAGATAAATTCGTCCTCAACACAAATCATTAACACTTTTTCAACAAAATCCAGCAATTTCTCTTTTCCTGTATGAACAAGATCTGCGTCATACATAGCATCCAATTTGACATATTTTACATCCACAGTCGCAACGACCTGCAAGGACAATTCCTCTTTGCTCTTAAAATAGTGATATATATTTCCCACGGAGCATCCGACTGCCTGAGCGATATCATCTACGGTCACATTTTCAAAACCATATTTTTCAAATAAATTCATAGCAATCCGCTGAATGCGAGCTCTCATCTCAATGGATTTATGTTTTCTTACTGTTATTTTTATTGACATCTTTTGTTACTCCTTATACTCTAAACATGAAGTTGTTTCGTTCCGTATCGTTGCATCTTCTCCTGATCGACATCTCTATTTGAAGTTAATCTTACCACACTTTTTTTTTGCCCGCTACTTAGCAGATATATTTTATTCAGGTGGTCTGTATGAACTCCGCAAATAGAAAAGCATCAACATCAACTTATAGGCGTATAGTATCTAGTGGGAGAAATAGGATTCTTTTATTTTGGGCATATAATACCATCAATTTGCTTCGTTCTTTCTGCAAATAGAGAGCCGGTCTTGTTTGTTATTACGATAATTCCCGATGTTTGATATTGACAGTTCTTAAAAGTTATGATATTTATATATTACCGAATACGTTCGGTGAATTATTTAATAAAATCCTCGCATAGGATCAGGAGGTATGGAAGTGTCCAAAGTAATATCAGCTGAAAAAGCCGCCGCGCTGATCCCTGATGGTGCGGTTGTAGCTTTTGGAGGAATGGGACTGAGCGGTTGGCCTGAGGGCATTGCCCGCGCCATCGCAAAGAGTTTTAAGGAAACGGGACATCCGAAAGCGCTGAATCTGAAGCAGGGCTCCTCCATAGGCGATTGGCGCGACAAAGGCACCACAACGCTTGGCTTGGAAGGGCTCGTCAACAGTTGGGTTGGTGCGCATGTCGGCTGCTCTGAAAATATGTGTCAGCTTGTACGGGATAATAAGATAAAGGCGCATTGCCTGCCCCAAGGTGTCATTGTTAATCTTTGGCGCGAAATTGCGGCCAAACGTCCTGGCCTGATCACCAAGGTCGGTATTGGGACCTTTGTTGACCCGCGGGTGGAGGGGGGTAGATTCAACGGTGTCACGATGGAAGATATTGTGAAAGTCGTGGAATTCGAGGGTGAAGAGTACTTGTTTTACAAGTCTTTTCCTGTGGATGTCGCTCTTCTTCGGGCAACTGTTACAGATGAAGCCGGAAATATGACGCTGGAGCACGAAGGATTTATTTATGAAGCACTACAGATTGCCGAAGCAACAAGGAATTCTGGCGGCATTGTCATCGTACAGACGGAATATCTTGCCAGCAAAGGAACGATCGCGCCCCAGAAGGTGCAGGTTCCCGCGGCCCTGGTCGATTACATCGTGGTGGCGGAGGACAAGGAATATTGCTGGCAGGGTGAAAATGTGTATTATGAGCCGTCTTTCTCCGGGGAGATCAACATTCCGCTGGAAGAGATCCCCCGGCTTCCTTTGACGGAACGCAAGGTTATCGCGCGTCGCTGCTCCCTTGAAATCCCTGAAAACGCAATTGTCAATCTGGGTTACGGCCTGCCAGGGGACGTGCCGTCAGTACTGGCTGAGCACGGGGCTAGCGATATGATGACACTTACGACGGAAGGTGGCGTTTTTGGCGGCGTTCCGGCGGCAAAGGCAAACTTTGGAAATACATATAATCCCGAAGCTATGATCAACCACAGCGAGATGTTTAACTATTATGACGGCGGTGGTCTGGATGTAACGTTTTTGGGACTTGCCCAGGCGGACCGATATGGCAATGTCAATGTGACCCGTTTCGGAAACCGAGTTATTGGCTGTGGCGGTTTTATTAATATTTCCCAGAACACGCCCAAGTGCGTCTTTTGCGGAACGTTTACCAATGGTGCCAAAATCGCCATTGAGGGCGGAGAACTGAAAATCATGCAGGAGGGCGCCCGGAAAAAATTCATGAAGGATGTAGAGTGCATTACCTTCAGCGGAAAGTATGCGGCATCCATTCAGCAAAAGGTTATATATGTTACGGAACGTGCTGTCTTTGAGCTAATCGATGGAAAGATGACCCTAACGGAAATCGCGCCTGGTATTGATATGGAAAAAGATATTCTGAACCAGATGGATTTTGTGCCGGAGATATCTCCCAAACTGAAGGAAATGGACGCTGGCTTCTTTTGCGAACAGTGGGAAGGTTCGACGGAATGGAGAAATAAATAATGAAACGTGTTGTTGTAACGAGCTATTGCAGAACCCCGATTGGCGCATATCTGGGAGATCTTAAAACAGTTCCCGTGCAGGATCTTGGTACCCTTGTCGTTCAAGAAGCCATCAAACGCGCCGGTATTAGCCCGGACATGGTGGAAGAAGTGGTAATGGGTCATGTTATGGCGACGCCGGAAGCTGGCAACTTTGGCCGGCGTGTGGCCCTGCAGGCCGGATGTCCGCTGACCACGACTGGCTTTACGGTGAACCGAATTTGTGGTTCCGGGTTACAGGCGGTGGTCAGTGCCTACCATGAAATTGCAACCGGCTGTTTTGATATCGTTGTGGCTGGTGGCGCGGAAAGCTTATCTCGGGTTCCATATTATCTTCCCCTTTCTGTCCGCTACGAGCATCTGGGCAACGGCAACCGCACCCTGCTATGCACAAACGAGGAATATATGAAGCATACGGCACCGGAGGATCTTTATCCCGTGGAAAGTATGGGTATGACGGCAGAAAACATTGTCAGCGAGCAGGGCATCACCCGTGAGGAGCAGGATACGTTCGCTTACAACAGCCAGATGAGAGCCAAGAAAGCCATTGAATCTGGCCGCTTTAATCTAGAAATCATCCCTGTCCCCGTAAAAATGAAAAAAGAAACCATCCTTGTGGAAAAAGACGGTCATCCCCGCCCTGCGACTACAATGGAAGGACTGTCCAAGCTTCGTCCTTGCTTTAAAGAAGGGGGAAGCGTCACCGCCGGCAACTCTTCCGGCATGAATGACGCGGCCGCTGCCATGGTCATGATGAGCGAGGAAAAGTGCCTCGCGCTGGGCCTGAGCCCAATGGCTTATGTGGAGGACTGCTCCTTCGCCGGCGTGGATCCCCGCACGATGGGATATGGCCCTGTGCCCGCCATCCAGAAGATACTGAACAAACGGCAGCTGACGCTGGAAGACATCGACTATGTGGAGATAAATGAGGCCTTTGCAGGCCAGGTTCTCGGCTGCATGAAGAAACTGGGATATTACCTGAATTCTCCGCTCTATCGGCGATTGAACATACACGGCGGCGCTGTTGCGCTGGGGCATCCCCTGGGCATGACCGGTGCCCGTCTGGTTGGGACCCTCTGCACGGAGCTGACACTCAAAAAGGACGCAAAGTATACAATCGCCTCCGCGTGTATCGGCGGCGGGCAGGGAATTGCCGTACTCCTTAAGCAACCAGACTGATTCAAAAAAGCGGACACGCTATAATTATCATAAGGAGAAACACAATGAACAAGTATGATGAAGCCAAACCCATCACCAGGATGATTATCGATTTCATTTGCGAAACCCAATATGAGGATATTCCGACTGAGGTAATTGAAAATGCTAAGGGGCGTATTCTCGACTGCATCGGCGTCGCTTATAAGGGCGGCACGGAATCTGTTGGGCAGGTTACGAAGGAATTTATCAGGGCGTTCGGTGGGAAAGAAGAGTGCACCGTCATCGGCGCGAATATGAAGACGGACGTCATGAACGCTTCGTTTGCAAACGGCATCCTGATAGACGCGATTGACTATAACGATCATTTTCTGCTCTCGCACCCCAGCGCGGGCGTGGTTCCCGCTCTTCTCCCGGTGGCGGAGATGGTGGGCGCCAGCGGTAAGGATATTCTGACAGCTTTTGTTGTCGGCATTGAAGCCTACACGAAGGTTCAGCAGGTTACGACTACCGAACCCTGGTACAGAGGGTTCCATGCCACCGGCATCTGGACTACGGTGGGCGCTGTTGCCACTGCCGGAAAGCTGCTTAAGCTGGATAAAGAACAGATGCTTATGGCCTGGGGAATTGCCTGCTCCACATTCAGTGGACTCAAGCGCAATGTGGGAGTCCACGCGAAGCCCTTCCATGTCGGCCGTTCCATTGAGGGTGGCGTGAGAAGCGCGCTGCTGGCGAAGCTTGGCTTTACCTCCCATGTGGACGCCTTTGAGGGGATTGGTGGTTATATCGATGTATTCTGCACCGATCCTCATTATGAATATATTGAGCAGTTGGGCAAAGTGTGGGATCTGAAGGAGACACCAACCCTGATCAAACCCCACCCCTCCTGCGGCACGACCCACGCACCTATGAATGGAATGATGGAGTTGGTGCACAAGTACGACATCAGGGAAGAAGATGTTGCCAGTATCGATGTCGGCATGAACGCCGGCGGCAGCTTTAAAATGTTTTTCCCGGATCCCAAAGACATTTATGAAGCCAAGTTCAGCATTCATTTCTGCGTGTGTCTGGTTCTTCATTATCGCAGATGGGGTCTGAGCCTGCATACGGAAGAGGTCGTCAATGATCCGGCCATGAGAAAGCTGTATCCACTTGTGAATCACTATCTGGATGAAGAGCTGGATAAAACCGTCTCCCGCGACCATGCGGACTATCATGCCATCGTGACGGTAACGTTGAAAGACGGAACCAAGTACAGCGTCCATGCGCATCCCCCGGTGCTGAACTATGAGCAGATCAAGGATAAATTCCGCGACTGCACCTGCCGCTCCAATCTGATTACCGACGGGCACAGCGAAAAAATTATGGAGGTGGTAAAGGATCTTGAGCACTACGAAATACGGGATCTGATCTCAATTATTTCCTAATTGAGCTTTGTTTGATGCATTGCAGGGAAAAAATATGAGCAAAGGAGTACTTCAACCATGGGCGAACAAGAACTCGTACGCTGTACTTATATGCGCGGAGGTACAAGCAAAGCCATTTTTCTGAAGAAAAATGAGCTTCCCGCGGATCCCCAGTTGCGCGATAAGATCATTTTGGCAATTTTTGGTAGTCCTGATATCCGTCAGATTGATGGCATGGGCGGCAGCGACACCACAACCAGCAAGGTCGCTATTATTTCTCCTCCAACCACAGAAGATGCCGATATTGACTACCTCTTCGGCCAAGTACAGCTAAGGACAAGCGAAGTCAAATACGATCTGAACTGCGGTAACATTTCCTCTGCGGTAGGACCATATGCGATCGATGAGGGCATGGTAAAGGTTACCGAGCCGTACACGTATGTGCGCATCAACAACATCAACACAGGGAAAATCCTCATTGCGAAGGTGGAGGTAAGAAACGGCAAGGCGGCGGTTGACGGCGACTTTTCCATTGACGGCGTTCCCGGAACCGCGTCGAAGATCGACCTGGATTTCAAGAATACAACCGGTGCGATCACAGGCAGCGTGCTGCCCACGGGAAACGTTGTTGACATGATCGAGGTTGAGGGTGTTGGCGTGATTCCCACATCAACCGTGGATATGGCAAACTGCATTTCTTATGTGCGGGCGGAGGACGTCGGCGCTAATGGAACAGAGTCTCCCCCCGAAATTGCGGCTAATAAAGAGCTACTGGAGCGCCTTGAGACGATTAGAAGCGCGCTGGCGGTCAAGCTTGGATTTATAAAGCCCGGCGAGGACGCAACGCTGCTCAGCCCGATCCAGCCCGGAATCTGCATCGTGTCCCCCCCTCAGGACTATGTAGACTATGGCACTGGTAAGCTGATCCGAAAAGAGGGCATGGACTTCACCGCCAGAAGCATGTTCAACCAGCTGCCCGCCCCCGCTTTCGGCGGCACAGCAACCTTCAATTTGGTGGTGGCGTCGCTCATCAACGGAACCCTTGTCAGCCAGGCAAGAGCGGTTCCCGCCCGGGAAGACGGCTTCACATATTTCGGCCATCCAAGAGGGATAAGCAAGGTGAACTGCAAGGTTCATGAGACTCCCGACGGCATTGTAGTCGAGAACGCTGTGTATCCACGTACCGCGCGCCGTATTTTTGACGGCTATGTATATGTAAAGAAGTCAAGAATCTATGGTGACATGGGGGAACGATAATGGCGAATTTTAAAATATACCCCATTCTTTTGGGCCGCGTGATCAGAAATAATGTCGAGTCACCTATCGTATCCTTCTATCTTACGGACGGCGTGAGCAGAGTGATTGTCGACACCGGCGGCGTTCCTGCTGATGGCATTAACAAGATGCCGTATTATCAGGAGCCCGGTGAACGTATCGAAGAGAAGCTCGCGACAATGGGAATTGATCCGGCTGAAATCAATATTGTCATTATCACACATCTCCATTGGGATCATATGTCCAATAATCACCTGTTTCCCAATGCAAAGTTTTATTTGCAGAGGGACGAATACCACTACGGGGTGGATCCCGTTCCGACTCAGGCTTGGGGCTTTGATTTGGAGAGAATCATCAAGACAAAGTGGATTCTGCTTGATGGAGACGAGCAGATCGCGGACGGTCTCTCGGTGGTTCTGGTAGGCGGGCACACTCCCGGTTCTCAGTGTGTTATTGTGGATACTGAGAAGGGAAGGGCAGCCCTTACTGCCGATTTCGTCACGGATTACAAATGGTGGGAAAGTGATCCCAAAATCGCAAGCAATGTGTACACGGATATTATCCAGTATTACAAAGGTTACAAAAAGCTTGAAAAAGCGTGTGACTACATCATCCCCGGCCACAACTACGAGGTTCTTAAGCACCCAGTACATCCCTATTAACAGCCAAAAACAAGACACAAAAATTTTTAGGAGGATTAAAAGAATGAAGAAAGTTTCCAAATCCATCGTGCTCTTGCTATGCCTGACCTTATGCTTGCAGCTATGTGCCTGCGCTGCGACGACCTCCACCGAGCCCCCTGCTGCAACCGCCGCAGCGACTCCTGCTGCAACCACGGCTCCTATTGAAACCACACCTGCAGCCTCTTCCGATGAAGTCTATGAAATCCGCTTGGCTTCCGCGCAGGCTGATGGCAACGACCTGGACATAACGCTGGATCTGTTTGCTGAACTGGCAGCTGAGAAATCCGACGGTCGCGTGATTGTTACGGTCTATCCCGGGACGATTCTGGGCAACGAACTGACCACCACCGAAATGGTTCAGTACGGTCAGCTGGAAATGTCGATGACTTCCACTGGCATCATGGAGAACTTTGACAAATCTTTCTCTGTAGTTTGCTTCCCCAACCTGTTTGACGATTATGACCATGTTATTGCGGCGACTCGTGGTGAGTGGGGCAAGTCCCTCTCTACTGCTGCTGAGGCCAAGAACATCAAAATCCTTGGCTATACCTGCAACGGCTTCATGAATATTGGGTCTGTAGGAAAGCCCGTCGCCGGCCTTGAAGACATGAAGGGCCTGAATATCCGCTGCATCGAAAGTGCTGCTACCATCGAGATCCTGGCCGGCTGGGGCTGCAACCCCGTTCCGATGGCCTTTAGCGAAGTCCCCACTTCTCTGCAGTTGGGCGCCATTGATGGCTGCTTCCTGAACCCTCTGGTGTTCATTTCCACCGGTATTGTCGACATTATGGATTATTACACCCACGACTGGTCCGTCGGCATTGGACTTTGCCCCGTTGTGATGGACAACAATTACTTTAACGGTCTTCCCGAAGATATTCAGACTATCATTGAGGAGGCCTGGCGTGAGGCTGAGGATGATGGTTGGCGTCGTACCGAGGAAAATCAGGAAGCTAACCTGCAGATTCTGGTTGATCGTGGCGTTGAGATGGTTTACTCCACTGAGGAACAGCTGGCTGAACTCAAAACTTTGAACGAAGAGACTATTTGGCCTAAACTGATCGGCATGGGTCTGTCCACGCAAGAGACGGTTGATCTGATTCGTTCCTATGCAAAATAATCAGCAACAAGTCACAATAGCAAATCTTTAATCATTGCAATGGGATGTTTGGAATCCCTCCTTTCATCCCATTGCATCTTCATGATGCTAAGTATTTAAACTGAGGTGCGTTCTGAGAGGAGTAATAACATGAAGGATAATTACAATGCTATCGAGAGAGCTGTGCGTTGTGTTGACAGGGTACTGTCTAAGATTGAAACATTTCTTTCTGTGGGCACAACGATAGTGTGTGGGCTGCTTCTCCTTTTTGGCATTCTGAACCGAGTGGTTTTTGAGATCCCTCTGCGTTGGACAGAGGAAGCAAGTCGGCTGTTGCTGATTTTGATGGTTTTCACTTCACTGCCCATTGTTACTAGAGAAAGGGCACATTTGAAACTGGCGTTCCTGAGTGAAACGCTGAAAAATAAAAAAGCAGTCAATGTGCTGAATTTTATTGCTGACGCATCCCTTATTATTATTTTCTCGTTTATTTTTGTTCTTTTTTTTAAATACGCCAAGGACGCGCAAAAGTTTGGTATCGTTTCTGCATCCATGGGATTTAAGATGTGGATCTTGTATGGCTTTTGTTCGCTGACATTCCTTGATACCGCACTCAGAGCTGCTATGGTAGTGTGGGACGATTTCTTCAGCAAGAAGCGCCTAATCCCGCGTGGCAACGACGATTTCTCCACTACTTGATAATTCCGCGCTTAAAGGGAGGACAGTTAATTATGAAAATTATCATTGTTTGTATGCTCTGCGTTTTCGGATCGATGTTTTTGGGCGTTCCTCTGGTTACAGCATTCCTTGGCGGATCTATTATTCCTCTGACACTTTTCTCGAATATGCCATTAGATGTTGTTACGCCGAAAATGTTCGCGGCCATTAACTCGTTTGCGTTCTTGGCAATTCCGTTCTTTATTATGTGCGGAGGTCTATTAGATAAGGGCGGTATTGCGAAAAGGCTGGTTGATCTGGCAAAGGCGCTGGTTGGTTGGATGCCCGGCTGTCTTGCCGTTTGTACGTTCCTGGCCTCTGCATTCTTTGGCGCCGTTTCCGGCTCCGCTGTTGCGACCATCGCGGCCATCGGCGGCATCATGCTTCCCATGATGCTCGAAGATGGTTATCCTCTAAAATTTGCGCTGGCAACGGTTACCGTTGCAGGCTTCCTTGGAATTATTATTCCTCCCAGCATCCCCATGGTTTTGTACGGTATGACCTGCGGTGTTTCCGTTGCGGACCTGTTCACATCTGGTTTTGTTCCCGGCATTTTGCTGACGGGTGCTATGTCTGTCTATGCAATTTTGTGGGGCAGAAAAAACAAGGATATTTGTACTGTATATAAGTTTTCATTTAAGAAGCTTGGAAAGGCCTTTAAGGACGCCATTTGGGCAATCTTCATGCCCGTGATCATTCTGGGCGGCATTTACTCCGGCCTGTTTACTCCCACCGAGGCTGCGATTGTGGCTTGTGTCTATGGCTTGTTTGTTGGCTTTGTGGTCTATAAGCAGCTGACTTGGAAGAAGGTTCTGGAAATTATCCGTTCCACCGCCAGCAGCACTGCGATCATGATGATCATTCTATGCGCCGTTACCGTGTTTGCGTTTGTAATCAACAGTGAAAATGCTTCCAAGTATGTTGAAATGGCAATTACCAGCGTTGCTCACAACAAGTTCCAGTTCTGGGCTGTTGTTACCATTGCCCTGCTCATTCTGGGTATGCTGATGGATACTCCTCCTGCGATTATGCTGGTTGGCACCTTTATTGTTCCTGTTCTTAAGACGTACGACATTGATCCGCTTGTGTTTGGTTTGGTTATGATCGTCAACCTCGGCATTGGTCTGAGTACGCCCCCTGTCGGTACAGGTCTGTTTATAGCAAAGACTCTTCGACCTGGCATCACCACAGCACAGTTGCTGAACGTTCACTTAGTGATATACATTTTGATTTGTATTGGTGTGATGGTCATTCTGATGGCTTTCCCCGCGCTGATCACCACGCTGCCGAGCTTGTTTAACTAAATAGATACAATTGTAAGCAATAACACTGTCAAATAAAGGAGAAACATACTGCATGAGTATGACGATGACGCAGAAAATTCTCGCGGCTTATGCTGGCCTCGAAAGCGTAGTGGCTGGTCAACTGATAAAGGTACAGCCAGATCTGGTAATGGCCCACGATGTCTCTATGCCTGTTGTTCTCAACTTCTATGAGATGGGCGGCTTCAAAAAAGTAAAGTATCCCGAGAAGATGTTCCTCCCTATGGATCACTTTACTCCTTGCAAGGATATCAAAGCTGCGGAGAACTGCCGTAGAGTCCGCGAATTTGCGCAGGCTAACGGCATTGAACGATTCATTGATGGCGGCACTGGCCCCGTTGGCATCTGCCATGCGCTGATCCCCGAACAGGGGCTCATTGCCCCCGGTGAGCTTGCCGTTGGCTGTGACTCTCACTCCACTACATACGGTGCTGTTGGTGCTTTCTCCAGTGGCTTTGGTGTGTCGGACGTTGCCAGTTGGATGGCGAACGGTGAGACATGGCTGAAGGTCCCCTCTGCGATTAAGTTCCATGTGACCGGCGAATTGAAGCCCTGTGTCAGCGGAAAAGACGTCATGCTGTGGATTATTAAGACCATCGGTGTAGATGGTGCTTTGTACAAGTCCATGGAATTCAGCGGCCCTGGCGTGAAGAACCTGTCTATGGACGCCCGTTTAACGATTACTAACATGGCAATTGAAGCTGGCGCCAAAAACGGCATTTTCCCTGTGGATGACATCACGCGGGAATACTTAAAGGGAAGAGTAGATCGTCCTTATAAGGAATACTGTGCCGATCAGGACGCTGTGTACGATAACGTGGTCGAAGTTAAGCTTGATGAGATTGATGCTATGGTAGCGTTTCCCCACTTGCCGGAAAACGGTCACCGGGTCAAGGACATCAAGGAAAAAATTTATCTCACCGAGGTGTTCATTGGTTCCTGCACCAATGGCCGTATTTCTGACCTGGAAGCTGCCGCCAAGATCCTGGAAGGCCGCAAAGTGGCGAAGGGTGTTCGTGTTCTTATTACCCCTGCAACTCCTACCGTTTTCAAGGAAGCGCTTCGCCTGGGTTACATCAACACGTTTGTTGAAGCCGGCTGTGTGATCCTCAACTCGAACTGTGCGGCCTGTGGAAGCGGTCACATGGGCATTATCGGCAAGGGCGAAAAAGCGCTGACTACGACCAACCGCAACTTCAGAGGTCGTATGGGTCATATTGATTCCGAGATATATCTGGCCAGTCCCGCCACCGCAGCGGCCTCGGCGATCACTGGTTATATCTGCGGTCCGGAAGATATTTAACAGTCAGGAGGCTTCATTATGAAGGCAAAAGGAAAAGTTTTTAAGTACGGAAATAACGTTGATACCGACGTTATCTTCCCCGCAAGATATCTCACGTTGAACAGACCCGAAGATCTCGCTGTCCATGCCATGGAAGATCTTGATCCTGAGTTTGTGAAAAACGTTAAACCCGGCGATGTGGTGGTGGCTGGGTTCAACTTCGGCTGTGGTTCCTGCCGAGATCATGCGGTTATGGCGCTCAAAGAAATCGGCGTCAGCTGTGTGATCGCCAAGAGCTTCTCCCGTATGTTCTATCGCAACTCCATCAACATTGGTCTTCCGCTGATGGAGTGCCCGTTGGGTGCGGAGGAAATCGCTAACGCTGATAACATTGAGATTAATTTCAGCGAGGGCCGCATCTACGACGTCACTACCGGTAAGACCTATGAAACGGCCCCATTCCCTCCCTTCATCCAGAGTATCATCGATGCCGGCGGCATCATTGAGTTTACGAAAAATGAGGTGGGCGAATAATGGCGTCGAAAGCGCAACTGTTGAAGGAATATCTTCACAGTGACTCAATCGTAACGGCAATTGGTTGCTATGATGGATTCACTGCCCGGCTTATACAGCAGGCGGGGTTTCCTGTAGCGTTGATTTCCGGTGCTGCCGTGGCTACAACGCTACAGGGTCTCCCGGACAATGGTCTTATCACTTTGAGCGAAATGGCCGATGCTGCAAAGCGAATCTCCAACTGTGTTAACATCCCTGTTATTGCGGACGCGGATAACGGATACGGCAATGCGATGAATGCTTATCGTACAGTTCTTGAATTTGAGCTCAGTGGATGTGCTGCACTGCAGTTGGAAGACCAGTTGGCGCCCAAGAAGTGCGGACATATGGACGGCAAGGCGGTCATCCCCTGCATTGAACACTGCCGAAAGATTGAACTGGCGGCGAAGACTCGCAAGGATATGCTGATTCTGGGACGTACCGATGCGGCTACCGTTACCGGTATTGAAGATGCGATTTATCGTGCAAACGAATACGCCAAAGCCGGCGCTGACTTTGTTATTGTAGACGCGCCCAAAACAGTTGAGCATCTAAAGATGATAGGTGATCAGGTTCAGGCTCCAGTCATGGTGAATCTTGTCGAAGGCGGCAAGACTCCCTATGTTTCGAAAGAGGATCTGCAGAAAATGGGATTCAATATGGTTTGCTATCCCGGCGTATGCACGCTGACGGTGATTCGTGTGGTGCAAAAGGTTTTGGAAGAACTGATGGTGACCGGCAACACTGAGAAATATGCTGATATGATTGGCAAACTGAAGGATCATAATGACCTCGTGGATGCTTCTTTCTATGAGGAGCTTGAAAAGAAGTATGTGCATGGGCTATAAACCTATTTTAATACCTACCACATTTTGAAAGGGCGGCAGAAACAATGAGTGAGTATAAAATTACCCCTCCGATTAAAAGCATGCAGGATGCGTTTTCTGTTAAGGGGAAGAACGTAGTTATTACCGGAGGCAGCCGGGGCATTGGTCGCGGTATCGTTCAGGCTTTTGCAGAAAGCGGAGCAAACGTTGTCATTCTTGACATTAAGGTAGACGCCGGCATGCTGGCGTGTGATCAAATTGCCCAGTATGGCGGGCGTTATAGCTGCTTCGAGTGCAATATTGCCGATCAGGAAAGCATTAAAAAAGCGGTGGCTCAGGTTTATGATTTCTTTGACCATGTTGATGTGCTCGTCAACAATGCGGGTGTTGCAACAACGACCCCGCTGCTGAGTGAAAACGGCCTGAAGGAATGGCACCGTATTGTGGATGTGGACCTGAATGGTCTCGCCGGTATGGTTTATGAGTTCGCTCCGAAGATGATTGAAGCGGATCGTGGCGGCGAGATCATTAATATTACATCAATCGGTGCTGTGAGCGTGTCGGGCTGTAAGTGTCACCACAATTCCCCATATAACGCGGCGAAAGCTGGCGGTGACATTTTCACGCGCTATCTGGCCATTGTGTTGGGTGACTACGGCATCCGTGTCAACAGCATTCGTCCGGGTCCGCATCATTCTGACCTTGAGGTTCACTTAAGCGAATATATGAGAAACCTCATTGTCAATGATATGCCCTGCCACCGTTTTGGTGAGCCCATTGAGCTTGGTGCGTTCTGTGTCTATCTGAGCTCTCCTGCGGCAGTGCATATTACAGGCTGCAACATGAACTTTGATGGCGGTACCCTCTGTGTCAAGTGAGTGTTTATAATTACATGCCTTGTGACCAGAGAAAAACCGAATGGATTTATCGGATAAACGGGAGTTGCTGAGGTGAAGAAGTGGACTACTCACAAGTCGTAACAAAGATTGCAATTCTCATTATTCTGATGGTCTTTGGCTTTTTCTTTGACAGCAAGGGGATATTCAACGAGTCCTTTAAAAAAACAGCAAATAATCTTCTGATAAACTTCTTTGTTGTGGCGACCGTGTTGAATTCTGCGCTTCATGCGTCAAAGGAAGTGCAGGTAGCAAACATCGTGTGGATTTTTCTCATACTGACTGCCGTAATGATCATTACATATATCATTGGCGAAGTAGCGGCGCGGACAATCCCATGCACGGAGAAGGAGAGACCGTCTATTGCTCTGGTGGTGGGGGCAGGAAACAACATACTTGTTGGTATACCGATAGCGCAAGCGATACTAGGGGATGTGGCAACATTCTATATCGCTCTCACCACTATTCCATTCAGCATTCTTATGTATTCCTATGGGATATGGAGAATGCAGAGGGCTCAAAAAACAGCATTTACTGTTCGCAAAGTGTTTAATCCCCCCTGCGTCTCAGCGTTTGTTGCTTTACTGATCGTTGTTATGAATCCGCCTGTGCCCGGGGTTGTAAAAGAACTTGTCAGTACGCTTGCGGCTGTGACGTTGCCGCTTTCCATGCTGTTAACCGGAGCATCCCTAGGCGCATCGGGCTTGCTTGTAGCCTTTATGAACCCCAAGGTTTATCTGGTCAATCTATTCAGACTCATTGTTAACCCGATCATCATCTGGCTCATCATGAGCCTGGTCACTTCGGATCCTATCTTGATCTGTGTCGCGATTCTTATTGCCGGTAGCCCTGGCGCAATCATGGTGACTGTTCTGGCCATAAAATACGGATGCGACGCACGGATAAGTTCCGAAACCATTTTGGTTGGAACGATAATTTCCATGATAACGATGCCGCTGTTTGTTCTTCTTGCAATATAAAATATTCATTACAATTACAATTTATTTTTCGATCTGTGGATATTTCTGTGAGGCGTTGATGCCAACAACGGTTGCGGAACCCCTTAAACGTATATAGAATGGCAAAAGAGATAAAGGATCATTCTAATTGGTGGATTTCGTTCACTGCCAAGAACTGGAGCGTAAATTATCCACGAAATATCTTAATATAACTGTTGGCAAAACTGCCAAATGAAAGGAGAATAAATATGTCTGACAGACTTAAGGGCAAGGTAGCACTTATTGGAGGTGGCACTTCCGGTATTGGCCTAGCCGCAGTAGAGCTTTTTGCCGCAGAGGGTGCCAATGTCGCCTTTTCCGGGCTTGGACCAGATATTGGAAGAGAAGTAGAGGCTCGCATCAAGGCGAAAGGGCAGGAAGCTACCTATATTGAGGCGGACTTCTATAAAACGGAGGATATGGAGCGCCTCGTCAGCAAGACCACAGAGCTGTATGGTACCATCGACGTCCTGCTTAACAACGCGGCGACGGCTACCAAATTTAACCTTCATGAGATGGATTTGGACAGGGATTATTACCCCCTGTTTGATCTGAACGTGAAAAGCTATCTGATCCTGACGCAGCTGGCGCTCCCGTATATGATGAAGCAGCGCAGTGGCTCTATTATCAATATTTCCTCCATTTCTGGTGAAGACGGAAGTCCTAAACTATCAACCTATGCCGCTACAAAGGGCGCTGTTAACCAGATAACCCGTTCCGTCGCGCAGGAGTACGCTGCCTATAATATTCGCTGCAACGCTATAGCTCCAGGAATGACATATACGGCGAAAATGATTCGTGGCAGCATACACGCGAAGAATTCTCTCGTCGTCGTCCCCCTGGGAAGAGGCGGCGAGCCTATTGAGTTGGCCTATGCCGCGCTGTTCTTTGCGTCGGATGAATGCCCCTATTGCACAGGCGCCATTCTGAACGTGGACGGCGGACAGTCCTGCGGTGCGGTTCGTCCTGAGTAATCTGCGTCTTTTATAGCGCAAGCGGGACATATAAAAAATATTTTTGGGGGAAACTATGCCGGTTGGTGTCTTGACGGATAATTTAATGGTTGCCCTGGGCGGCCTTTTGGGTGGAATTCTCAGTTCAAGGATTTCTGATAAGCTCAAGGAAAATCTCAATCAAGCGTTTGGTTTTGCGGCCCTTAGCATTGGTATTACCCTGGTTGTCAAGGTGAATACGCTGGGTCCTGTAGTCTTGTCTCTTATTCTTGGTGTTTTGATTGGGGCTACCCTGAATCTGGAAGAGCATGTACAGGGCTTTTTCGCCAAACTCAATGAGCGACTTCTAAAAAAAGCTAAGCCGGGAGAGGCCTATATGAGTCTGTTCACAACCTTGCTGGTCCTTTGCTGCTGCAGTGGGACGGGCATCTTTGGATCTATGAACGAGGCGCTTACCGGTGACAGCACAATCATTCTATGCAAAGCAATCCTTGATTTTTTTACGGTAATGATTTTCGCGACCATTTTAGGGAAATTTACCGCTATTATCGCGCTGCCACAAATGGTAATTCTGTTGACCCTGTTTTTCTGCGCCAAGCTGATTATGCCGGGGATGTCCGAGGAACTTATCCGTGATTTCTCTGCTGTTGGCGGCATTATTGAGCTGATTATTGGCTTGCGGATTTTACGGTTGAGCAATCTGCATGCAATCGACGCTCTGCCATCGCTTATTCTTATTTTTCCTGTTTTCTATCTTTGGCGGTTATTTTTTTAAAACAACCAAGATCCTAATAAAAAATATATTCAGTGGTAGGAAATTTGCCTGCCGCATGCTTGGACATCTCATCGGCAATCATCCTAGCGGGCAAATTGCTTGAAGTCAATAACCAACTGCCAAGCAAAACAAAAACAACCTGAGCAAACATAGAAAAAGAAGGAAACGCGGCCCCAATTAAAAGAAACGCCATTCCTGACTAATTTTCCGCCCTTAGAATTATCTTTAACTTTTGCGTAATATTCTTTTGTCTGATGCCAAGGTGTTTTGGCAATGCAGAGTGTGATATAATCAGAAAATAGCTAAACAGCAGGAGGATATTATGGGCAATAAAATCACAAAAATCTACTTTTCACCTACAGGAAACACCAAAAAGAGCGTGGATGCTATGGCAGCTTCCCTCGGAAGAGTATACCAAGATTTTGACGTGACTGTTGAAGCAGAGGCAGAACAATGCGTTTTTACTTCCGAGGATTTTGTGATTATAGGTACGCCTGTGTATGGTGGACGCATCCCAAAGGTAGCGGTGCCTCGTTTGTCTCAGTTTAAAGGGAATCAAACCCCGTGTATAGTTGTGGTAACTTATGGTAATCGGCATTATGATGACGCGCTTTTAGAACTTGCCGACTTGGTAGAAGCGAAGGGTTTTGTGGTCAAAGGTGCGGCTGCTCTGGTTGGCCGCCATACGTTCGGCGAAATTCAGCCCAGTCGACCCGATTTAAACGATTTGGCTGCAGACAAAGAATTTGCCTGCAGAGCCGCAGAAAACAGAAATACGAAGATTATAAACATAAGTGGGAACAGACCATACAAAGATGGCGGCAGTGGTGCCTCTTTCCGGCCGCTTACCTCAGATGTTTGTGTTTCATGCGGCCTTTGCGCGAAAAGTTGCCCAATGCACGCCATTGGGGCAGATTTCAAAACCATCAAGGATCACTGCATTTCATGCTTCCGCTGTATTCGAAATTGCCCGGTGGGAGCAAAAAATATGAATGTTGTAAATTACCTTGCATTTGCGGCAGACTTTTCAGAGAAGCTGAAGAACAGACGTGAAAACGAATATTTTCTTTAAATCCATTACTCGTATTTATTTTGCAATCCCATTTATGGGGACTAATGCCAAAACCCTTTATTGAAGCGGGCTTGCGTTTGTCGTTATCTCGCACCAATGAAAAGACCATCGATTTTTACGGAGGCTTAGGCTGACTTTTATTGTCTGGATGAGAAGATTTGAACCTCCAGCCTTGTTATGCAGGGCAAAGGCCTCGGCGATTGCCGGGGCCTTTCTTATTTAAAAGGATCTTCTGGGGGAAAGTGGTATAATCGTAATGAATTACCTTAAACACATTTATTTCATTGAGGAGAGAGTGAAATGGTGTATGGAAGCAAGGAGTACCGGGAAAAACGCGACAAAGAAATACGTACATGGATGGAAGAGCGAACCCAGATTATAGATAATATTCCCGACAATTATTTTAAGGGAATATGCTATTTTTCCTTAATTGAAAAATTTGCGCAAGAATATAGTGATTATCCCGCTAATAACTCTAAAAATACGTTTTGTGATTTTGTCTTAAAGTTTAAAACAAGCTACGCCTTTTTGAATGAGCATGATCCTGTGACGCTATATTATGATTATAAGACTCAGTTAAAGAAAAAATTCAATCTTTCCTTTCTAGATCATGGAATAAATCATAATCCGGACCAAGCGATACAGCACGGAAAAGCAAAAGAAATGCTCGAATGCTTAGAAATGCTTGGCGTTAGAGACTACCGTATTAAAAACCATAAATATGTGAATTTACTTTATTCTTTGCGAAGCAAGTTATCGCACGAATTATCCAGCCATAATGATGGGATGTTGACAGATCTTCATCTTTTGAGTGAATACCCTTATTATGTATCCTGCTTGCGCTCATATCCAATTAATGGTTCAGTTGTTTGTGATCAAGTATGGCAGCTGGTTGTCCCGGTTGGCTTTATCAGGAAGTTAGCTTTAGAGTGTATAAATAATTATTTGGACTATAGCTTGGAGAACAAAGATGATCCGTTTGAGAATGACAAAATTAATAGACATTCACATATTGCATGGTATGATGAGGATCAAAAGCAAAAACGGTAAACCTAGACCTGAAATGTTACCTCGTGGTCTTTCTGGTAACCTTTTTATGCAAACGTATGCAACGGATGCAATAAAAACGCCTAAAACTGGGCGGATCCTCGTTGCGTGGATCGTTTGAATTACATAAAATTAGACTTCGACTCTGAGGGCCGAAGGTTCGAATTCTTTCAGGCGCGCCAAAAAACCTCCGGAAACTGGCTGTTTTCGGAGGTTTTGTCTTTGGCCAAAATCTATAGTGATGGCCGCCATGCTACATTTTTATTAAGTGAAAGCCAGAGCTTCAACGCAAATGGATTACATCACTGACGGCGATAAGTCAATATAGTTATTAACAAATAAGCAGGCAATATATTACTCGTATTTAGAAAAATCGCAAGTTATCAACGATTACCATAGGGGGAAATCGGATTATATTGACGAAAAAAGGAAATTAGTGTATAATTATAGTCCACGAATGGGCTACATGTATTTTTTTGCAACACATATTTATGGCCATCGTAAAGTTAAATGCTTTGCGAATAAATAATGGATACTTGCTATTTACCACTTGCTTTTCTTCATTTTCACAGTGTAAGAATGCAAAGTGGAAAATACACTGGTAATTTGCTTAGTAGATATTTATAATTTGTATATTTAAACTAATGCATTGGAAAGATTAAATGAAATTGCTTGTTACCGGTGGCAGGGGATACATAGGCAGCCGCACAATCGTTGAGCTAATACAAAACGGTTATGATGTTGTAGCTGCGGATAATTTTTTAATTTTAGTTCCTGAAACGATCAATCATATAAAAAATCACGCAAAAGGAAATTGCTTATTATAATACGGATATTAGAGATAAAAAAGCTCTGAATGATATTTTTAAGAACGAAGATATTGAAGCGGTAATCCATTTTGTCGGCCGAAAAGCGGCAGATGCGTCATGTGCCCCCCCCAAAAATATATTATGATAACAACGTAGCCGGTACGATATGTCTGTTGGAAGTAATGAAAAAGAAGGGGTGTTCAATTTTGTATTCAGTTCTTCTGCCACAGTGTACGAAATTCCAGGGAAAGTACCGATCAACGAAAATATGCCTTTGAAAGCCACAAATCCTTGCGGAAGATCAAAAATAATGATCGAGCAAATACTAAATGACTTGTACGCATCGGATAATAGATGGAATATAGTCTCCTAAGATATTTCGATCTTGTCGGAGCGCATTCCAGCGACCTGCTTGGCGAAGCTCCAAAGGAGATCCCAAAGAACCTGTTGGCTAACATTGAAAAAGTCGCCTCCGGGATATTAGATTCCCTCAATATTTACGGCAGTGATTATGATACGAAAGATGGCACAGCGGTAAGGGATTACATTCATATCAAGGATCTGGCAAAGGGTCACATCAGCGCGCTAGAAAAAATACGAGAAGAAGCTCCCAGTCTTATAATTTATAATCTCGGGACCGGAAGGGGATACAGCATTCTGGGCGTTATCAAAACTTATAAAAATGCAAGCGGAAGGAAAATAAATTATTGTTTTGTTGAAAGGCGTCAGGGCGATGTCTCGGTATGTTTTGCAGCTATCGACGAGGCGCAAAAAGAACTGAGATGGCGCGCGGAGAAAAGTCTGGAGGATATGTGCCTCGATTCATGGCACTGGCAGCAAATGAAGATAAGCGAAAATTAATGTAGATAGCCCCGGTATGGGGCGCACTTTCTCAGACACGCTACTTTTATTGAACTTATTCACAAATCCTTTATAGGCTTTGAATGATTACGAAAGGAACAAAAGATTTATGGAAATATTGATTACGGGCAATCTTTCCGCAGGCATACCTGAACTCAGTCAGCAATTGTTTGACAACAATAGGCTTGTTTTTGCTGCCAAGGACATTGCAAAGGACAACCTGAATAAGGAAGCGGTAACATTTTCTTATGGCCCGGATGAACCCATATTTGAAAAACTGTTCAAATCATATTCTTTTGGGGTCGTGATATTTTTTGCAGGGCGACAGGAACAGCGAAAAGATAATCAAATCAAACAAGTCAGCATAGACGACCTCAATACCGTGCTCAGCCTTTGCAGCGAACATAAAATCCCTCAGGTAGTTTATGTTTCGTCAAGCGAGGTTTATGCGGGCAACGAAACGATAAGTGAAAAGGCGACGCCTGTGCCTGTAAGTGTTACCGGCCAGATATTGGCCTCTGGAGAATTACTTTGTGATTTTTACAGGCAATCGGAAGAACTCAGGATTGTGACCTTACATGTCCCTTATTTATATAGCAACGAGCCATCCAATGATTTTTTAACCTACGTTCTCGCAGAAGCCGATAAAAAAGGAAGTGTCACATTACCCGGCGCACGGGACCAGCTTTGTGATTTTATTAAGGATACCGATTTAGCCAGACTTATAGGAAAGATCGTTGATGAGGGATCTGATTCCCTTTGGAGTGTTATCAATGTCGGGACCGGAAAGCCGATTACATTTGGTGATTTTGCTCAACTGCTTGATAAACAATTCCCCGGGATAAAGATCAATTTTTCCGGAGACGAGAGTAGTGTTTCCCCTCCTATGCCTGTCGAAACGGCACGCGAATATTATGACTGGACCGCGCTGTATGAATTGGGTGCTGAATTTGAAGAGATTGCAACCAACATTCTTTCCAAGATGAAGCAGAAAAAGAAATCCAGAAGTATTGTCAAAAAAAAGTCATCCTGGGGCCGTATTTTGATTCAGGTGATAGAAATCATACTCGGGTTCTTTCTGATGGAATACCTGAATCACATCACTGAAACGTCGGTACTGTTCCGCTTTGTAGATTTCAGATTACTTTATGTTATTATTCTGGGTAGCGTTCATGGGATGTTTTCCGGCGTTGTCGCGGCTGTTTTGGCCTGCGTATCGTGCCTGCTAGGCTACAGCAGAGAAGGATTGGGATGGGAGGTGCTGGTTTATAACGTCAATAACTGGCTGCCCTATATTGCTTACATAATCGCGGGTGTCGTTACCGGATACAACAAGGATAAGAGCAATAACGCCTTGCTGTTCCAAAAGAAACAACTAGAATCCTTCGAAGAACGCTATCTGTTCTTATATGAGCTTTATGATCAGACGCTAAAGAACAAAGGACAGTACAAAGATCAGCTGATGGGTTATCGTGACAGCTTCGGTCGTATTTATTCCATAACACAGAAACTTGATACCGTGATTTCCGACGTGGTTTTTCAAGAGGCCATAGATATTTTGGAAGACGTACTGGATAACCGAACCGTAGCCATTTATACTGTGACACAGGACAAAAAATTTGCCCGTCTGGCCGTATGTTCAAGCGGGATGAGCGAGATGACTGGCAAATCCATAAATCTTTCAGATTACAGTATCATGCTGAATCAAATAAGTAAAAACAAGGTGTGGTATAACAAAGACATAATCGATGGCTATCCCGCTTATTGCGTGCCTATCTATGACCAGGATAATTTGATTGTATTGATTTTTGTGTACAAAGCAGACTTTGACCAAATGTCGATTTACTACCTCAATCTTATCAAAGTTCTGAGCGGTCTTATTCAGGCTTCTTTGGTGCGAGCGGCAAATTTCGACACCGCCACCGAAGAAAAAAATTACATAACCGGAACCAATATTTTGAAGAATGAGAAATTCTCCTCGATTTATTCCGCCAGGCTGAAGATGAAGGAGAGTCAGATATCAGACTTCATTTTGTTACGCCTGGAAGATCTTAATAATGATTTTGTCAAGTTAGGAAAATTAATTGATCGCGGGATCCGGAAAACCGACGTGGCAGGAATGGGTAAAGATGGGAACATTTATCTTATCCTGTCTCAGGCCAAGGAAGGGAATCTTGAAATCGTTTTGAAGAGGCTGGAGGATCTGGGAGTGCGGTGCCATCAAATTGAATCGCTTGAAACCGCCGCCATATAGACGAAACGATTGAAGTGCTGTCAATCTGATAAAAGGAGGCGGGCTTATGCATAATATAATAATTGGGATTATTTTAGCCATACATACGATTCTATGTTTACTGTACTTTTTGCTCATCAAAAAGCATATTGCACATTTACCGGAAGCAACTGTAACCGTTATGTTTTTTGTGCCCTTCTTCGGTCCGTTGAGCATACTGCTGCTGGAATGGATGATCCTCAGGAAAAAAGAAGGCGTTTGCAGTACAGATATTTACAAACTGAGTTTGGGTGACAGTATCTATAATAAAATCACGATTGAGGATGATGAAAGGCCCCAGGAAATAGTGCCCCTTGAAGAAGCTATTCTTATTGACGATGTGAATACCCGTCGGGCCATTATGATGGAAATTCTACATCAAAACCCGACACAATTTTTGGATTTGCTGATGGTTGCCCGCTTTAACAACGATGTTGAATTGAGCCACTATGCGGCGACGTCTATCATGGAAATTCAGAGAGAATATGAGCTTGCGACGCAGAAAACGGCAGTCGCCGTCGAGCAAAATCCTAAGGATGTGGCCGCGATGGATAAATACATTAATATATTGGGTGAATATATCGACAGCGGGCTTCTGCATGACCATCTGCTTTATCAGCAGAGGATATATTATTCCAAGGCATTAGCAAAAATCGCGGAGCTCCGTCCGAACCGAAAGAATACATACTTTAAAATGATTGATAATGATATTGGCATGCAGAGTTTCACTCATGCCAGAGAAACTGCCGAGTTCATGCAAGAGAAATGGCCTTCGGATGAAAATGTCTGGCTTGCCGGATTAAAAGTTTATATCGAAAGCGGAGATAACGCGGGTAAAAATAAATTTATTTCCGAAATTAAGCGCGCACCTATTGAATGGACAACAGCCGGGAAAGCCCGCATGGCATTTTGGTATGCAGAAGATCCTGATAAAAGGGATCATAACCAGAGCGGTAACAAACTTGTTGGGGCAATATGAAGAAAAAATCTAATCTAGGAATACTCATTTGGCCGTTAGTGAGCCTGTTGTTTTTTGCGGCGTTGCTTTTTGTGGAGAGATCCGGCGTCCAATATGATCTATCGATTTCGGGAATGGATTTTGTGCCTCAGAAAGTAATGGATGCGGCGAAGCCGGAACTAAAAAAAGAATGTCTTGTGTTGTATGATTCCCTGAGCGAGGCTGGTTTTTATGAAAATATTGGTTTCGTACTCGATAGCATGAGCGTCGGATATCAATTGTATGATGTGGGCGGAGAGGAAGCCATACCGTCCTGGGACCAATACGAGACGGTTGTGATAGCGCTTACCAATCTTGATCACATGCAAAGCTGTATTGTATCTTTATTTGACTGGGTCGAGGGGGGCGGCCGCTTGCTTCTTGCCGAGATTCCAGAACCCAACGCGACTCTTTGGGGTGTTTATAAAAAACTCGGGATTTCTAACGAACGATTTGATTACAGGTCTCAAAGCGGTATCAGGATGATAACCGATCTCTTGCCGGGAGGGGGGGATCAGGAGTTTTTCTGGGATGACGGTGTCCGTAAAGAACTGGGCGTGCTTCTTTCGGATAATTGTATCGTACACATGGTAAGCGCCGATGACTCTCAAATCCCCATGCTGTGGGAACATCCTCTCGGCGATGGAAAGGTCGTTGTCAACAACAACGATTTGTTGGATGAAAAACTGTCCCGCGGGCTGTTTGCTGCGGAATATAGCCTGTTGTATGATGTATTCGCGTATCCCATCATCAATGCATCCGTATTTTTCATTGATGATTTCCCCGCGCCTATACCGGGAGGATACAATGAAATAATATATGAACAATACCAGAGCGATACTGAAGACTTTTACATCAACCAATGGTTCCCCGATATACTGAATCTGGCCCACAAATATGGCCTTAAATATACGGCTATGCTGATTGAAACATACGGCGACAGCGTCGATCCGCCGTTTGAGCCCATAGACACTGGGGAATATTTTTCTTACTTTGGTAGGTTGCTTCTGGAGAATGACTGCGAAATCGGTCTGCACGGGTATAATCATATGTCCCTGGTATTGGAGAACTTTGATTACAAGGGATTGCTCGGATATACAAAATGGGAAAGTACGGAGGATATGGCAGCGGCCACTGCGGAAGCGATACGGTTTACGAACGAGCTGTTTCCCGATATTCAGATTAAGACTTATGTTGCGCCTTCCAACGTACTTTCCACGGAAGGTCGGGCAATGTTTAAGGATAACTTTCCTGAGATCAATACATTTGCCGGTGTTTATACCGATTATGATTATGGACTTGAGCAGGAATTCGGCGTGGGTGAAGATGGTATTATCAATTTGCCCCGCATTGTCTCAGGATACAGCCTAGATGATGCGCAGCGCTGGGCCATGTTAAGTGAGACTGGATTTCATTACGTGAATTCCTATTTTATTCATCCTGACGATGTGCTTGATGCGGAACGCAGCAATGGGAAAACATGGGAACAATTAAAGGATGCCTTTGAGGAATATTTAAAGTGGCTTTCCGACTCTGCGAGTGGGCTGCGAAATCTTACGGCGCAGGATGCTGCCAAGGCGGTACAGCGTTATAGCAATTTGTCCGTAGGAAGAAGTGTGGAAGATGGTAAGCTCATATTAGATATCTCCGGGTTATATGACGAAGCTTGGTTTCTGGTGCGTTTTAACGATAGTGAACCCGGTTTTGTCCAGGGGGGGGCGATCGAGTATGTGACTGAGGATCTCTGTTTACTGCACGCGACAAATAACTACGTCGTAATAACGCTTGAGAGGTGAGTGCATTGAAAATTTGTTTGATTCTGGAAGGATGCTATCCCTATGTCAGGGGCGGGGTCTCAAGCTGGGCAGATGATTATATCCGAACCTTTTCTCAGCATGAATTCGTCCTGTGGACCATCGGCGCGCAAAAGGAAAAGAAAGGGAAGTTTTTATATGAGCTTCCCTCGAATGTGACGGAAGTCCATGAGATCTTTCTTGATGAGGCGTTCGACATTCGTATAACAAAAAACTTCGGTTCAGCCTTTTCCCAGGAAGAATCTGAAAATATCCTGAAAATGATGAGAAATGATAGCCCCGATTGGGACATACTATTTGATTCCTACAATAATAGAGGAAAAAATCCGCTTTCATTTCTGAAAAGTGCGCAGTTTTTGGATCTTCTCAAAGAATTGTGCAAAAATCAGTTCCCTTATGTGGCTTTTTCCGATCTCTTTTATACGATCCGCTCCATGTTCCTGCCGCTTCTGTACCTTATGGGGTGCGATATCCCGGCGGCGGATTTGTACCATGCCGCCGCAACCGGCTACAGCGGTATCATGGGGGCCATGGGTGCATGGAAATACCAAAAGCCCTTTGTAGCAACTGAGCACGGAATATATACGCGCGAACGTGAAGAAGAGATCTTGCGATCGAAGTGGGTTGTACCGTATTTTAAGGATATGTGGATCGAGTTTTTCCGTATGCTTTCTCGCTGTGCGTATGATAAAGCCAACGTGGTTACTTCCCTTTTTGAACATGCCCGGAACACCCAGCTGGAGTTAGGCTGCCCACCCGAAAAATGTGAGCTGGTGAGCAATGGAATCTACTGCGAAAAATTTATCGATACTCCGCAGAAAGAAAAGGACGCTTTTATAGACATTGGCGCAATTGTGCGCATCGCGCCGATAAAGGATATTAAAACCATGATTTATAGTTTTGCGGAGCTAAAGCATAATTTTTCAAATGCGCGGCTGCATGTGCTTGGAGATGTCGATGACGAAGAATATAATAAGGAATGCATGGACTTAGTTAAGCAGATGGAGGTGAAAGATATTATATTTGTTGGAAATACAAACGTAAGAAAATATCTTGAGAAGCTGGACTTTACTATCCTTGCAAGCATATCGGAAGCGCAGCCTTTGGCAATTATTGAGTCGATGGCTGCAGGCCGGCCCTGCGTAGTGACTGACGTCGGCGCATGCCGTGAAATGGTGGAAGGTACAAAAGACGACCATTTTGGCCCGTCGGGAATTTGCGTGCCTCCCATGCATACCAAAGCCATAACCGACGCTATGTTTAGACTCTGTTCCAATAAAGAATTACGTGAAAAAATGGGTAATGCAGCTAAGAAGCGCGCGCTTCTGTATTATAACCACGATAAGATGATAAGCGCGTATCAAAAAGCTTATGAAAAGGCGGTGGGACAATGGCAGGCATCGGCTTCGAATTAAAAAAACTGTTTTCCAGAAGGGGCCTTTTGGCAATGATAAGCGCCTATGGATATGCGGGCGTTGTTTGCGCGGGGCCTATGCTCCTCGGCGTGATATTGCTGCTTGGAGTACGTTTTGTCTCGGCGTTCGGAGGAGCGACAGGGCATCAGCAGGATCTGCTGGTGGCGATGATTACGTATACCATGCTCGCCTCGCTGACGTTATCCAGTCTGCTTTCAATGATTACCACACGGTTTACTGCCGATATGATATTTATGGATAAGCGCCAACGGATCCTCCCCTCATTCTACGGCAGTACGGCCATCCTTCTAGTCGTAGGAGCGATAGGCTATGGCAGTTTCCTGTTTTTTTCCGGTGTCGCAACGCCCTATAAGTTGCTCTGCTTTTTCCTGTTCTGCGAACTGGTCGTTGTATGGATGCAGATCAATTACATAACGTCGGTTAAAGATTACCGAAGCATATTTCTTCTGTTCTTTTTAGGCATTGCCATCGCAGCTGCGTTCGGCTTCTTGTTTGTTTATCTGGGACTGGAGATCGTCAGTGCCATGCTGATCGCCGCATGCATCGGCTACGGAACGATGATGGCCGGTTATTTTGTTGTCCTTATCCGCTATTTTCCGCGAGGGCAAGGCAGTTCGTTCTATTTTCTGGAGTGGATAGATCACTATCCTGCCTTGATTTTTGTAGGCTTTTTCTTGACAATAGGTTTATTCTCTCACTTGGTGATCACGTGGCTCAGCCCGATAGGAGTGCAGATAGAGGGGCTCTTCTACGGAGCGCCGCAATACGATATACCGGCATTGATTGCCTTTTTATCCGCTTTAGCCACAACGATTAATTTTGTAACTTCTGTGGAGGTCAACTTCTACCCGAAATACAAACAATATTTTTCGCTGTTTAACGACGGCGGCTCTATGAAGGACATTGAATTGGCCGAAGAGGATATGAAGGTCGTTTTGAAACATGAACTGAATTATCTGGGCTTAAAACAATTTGTAATTGCGGTATTGTTTATCGTTATCATCGGTCCCCTGCTGTTGTCCATGAATATTGGTTTTACCGAGACCATGCTGGGAACTTTCCGGATATTATGTGTCGGGTACGCGCTTTATGCCATTGCCAACAGCATTATGCTTTCGATTCTGTATTTTTCCGATAATAACGGGGCTTTTGCGGTCGCTTCTATTTTAATGGTGTCTGCCAGTGTCGGTACGGTACTTTTGATGAACGGTAGCCAGACTTATTACGGATTTGGATTTTTGGGTGGTGCTGTGCTCATGTATATTGCGGCATGGCTGCGGCTGTCGGTCTACACGAAAAAACTGCAATACCATATTCTCTGCGCGCAGCCTTTACTGGTTGTGAAAAAGAATGGTATCTGTTCACGCATAAGCCGGAGGCTGGAGAGAAGGGCGGAAAAAAATGAGAGCGCAATACCCGATAAGGATATTATGGGAAGAAATGAAGGCGTAAGCTCTGAGATAAATATGTAAGAGTCTGTTTGAAAAAACAGGAGAATTCCAGGAGATATTGAATGAAAGAAATTGTTGCATGGAATATCCGTAAAAGAGCAAAACAAACGGCAATATTGCTCTTGTTGGTATTTACATTTAGCTGCGTTTTTGGATGTGTGGCGAGTATTGTGCCCAGTGAAGGAGAAAGCACAACGGTTGAAAAAGCGGAAACCGCCGATATAAATGACGTGACCATTCAGGATAACGACTTTGTCTATGCCTTTGATGATGAAGGCTCCGTTGTGACGATGTATCTCACGGTTCGGAAAGGCAACGAGGCGGAAGGCACATATCATACCTGGTCGGAAATAAACGGCTATTCCGTTTTTGATTACGAAGCCATGGGGGTGGAGCGCTATAAAGTGGAGGCCATTTTACAAATTGGGGATGAAAACGGCCCTGTGGCGGGGGAACTGGGGTATGGGCTAAGGATACCGAATGCCATTGTGCAGATCAGGGGAAACACCACATCTAGGCAAGCCCAGAAGTCGTATAAAATCGAATTAAAAAGCAACTCCGGTTCGTGGCGGAATCAAAAGACCATTGCGTTGAATAAGCATATATTTGACGGGCTTCGTTTCCGGAATAAGCTGTGTTATGATTTGATCAAAGATATTCCGAATATGATCAGCCTCCGTACCCAGTTTGTGCACCTCTATGTGAAGGACGAAACCGGAGATGTGCCCGGCACAGAATTTGTGGACTACGGCCTTTATACTCAGGTGGAGCAGCCTAATACCACCTTTTTGCGCAATCATGGGATGGATACCGGCGGGCAGTTTTATAAAATTAATTTTTTCGAATTTTACCGTTATGAGGACGCCATCAAGCTGACAAACGATCCTAATTATGATAAGGGCGCATTTGAGCAAATTCTGGAGATAAAGGGCGACGACGATCACACAAAGCTCATCGCCATGCTGAGCGACCTCAACGATTATACCAAACCGATCGAACCAGTTTTTGAAAAGTATTTTGATGCCGATAACTATTTTACCTGGCTGGCGTTCAATATTCTCACCGGGAATATAGACACCCAAAGCCGTAATTTCTATCTTTACAGCCCATTAAATAGCGACACCTGGTATTTTATCGCCTGGGACTGTGATGCGGCATTCTACCGGCAGGAGTTTTCTTTGCTGTATTCGCAGGATCTGGGCTACGAAATCGGCATTTCAAATTATTGGGAAGGCGTGCTGCACAACCGCGTATTGCGTGTGGCCAAATACCGCGAGATGCTGGATGATAAAATCAACGAAATGAGGGAGTATCTCTCTGCCGACCGGCTTAATTCCATGGTTCAAACTTACCGTAAGGTTGTGGAACCCTACGTATATTCCATGCCGGATAACATGTATGCTATTCTGACGCAAACGGAATATGACCAGATTTCTGATAGCTTGTATTCCGAAGTGGAGCAAAGTTATCAGCTCTATTTAGAGAGCCTGAAAAACCCCATGCCGTTTTATATGGCCAATCCGGAGGTACAGGATGCCGGCCTCTATTTTGTATGGGATCCCGCATATTCTTTGAAAGGTCAAGATATCACATATTCCTTTGAGCTGGCAAAGGATTATTTGTTCAAGGATGTAATCTATGCCGAGAAAGGGCTGGGGTTCCCAACAATAACCGTGGACAAACTGCCGGCCGGGCAATACTTTTTCAAGGTATATGCTACCGATGAAGATGGCCAAACCCAATGCGCCATGGCATATTACACGGATGACCATAGTATAAAACATTTCGGCGTACAGTGTTTCTATGTTCTTGAAAACGGCGAGGTAGTAGCCTATGAAGCTTCGTGAACCTCGGGAGAAAAAGTGCGCTGTCTTTCGGTATGAACTCAAATATCTCATTACCCGAGGAGACGCCGAGATATTAAAGAAGCGTTTGGGTGGGCTGCTGCAAAAGGATGCACATGCCTTGCCTTCAGGAGCGTATAAAATACGAAGCATATATTTCGACGATTATTGGCACAGTTCATACCAGGAAAAAATGGCGGGGACCTTGTTGAGAAAAAAATACCGCTTGCGCATTTATAACGACCGTGACGATGCTATCAATCTGGAACGCAAGCTCAAATACGGCTCTTTAATATCAAAACAATCGGCTTTGCTCAACCGTACGGAAGTCGAGATGCTTTTAGACGGAGAATATGGCTTTTTGCTGAAACATCCGCAGCAGTTGTGCCGTGAGTTTTACTGCGAATGCACCTCAAAGTTGATGCGTCCGCGCGTTACGGTGGATTATGAGCGGGAGGCCTATATTTTTTCTCCGGGAGATGTGCGGATTACTTTTGATATGAACCTGCGTGCCGCATTACTTAAATTCGACCTTTTCGACGCCAAACTGCCGACTCTCGGTGTCCTTGACAACGGGGAAATAATCCTCGAGGTAAAATATACCGAGTTCATGCCGAACCTTATAAAAAAAGTCCTGCCGCAAAGAACAAGCCAACTGCTTGCTGTTTCAAAATATATATTGGTCTGCGATAAAGTCGATCAGTTATCCAAGCCATACTGGTCTGATTAATTAAAAAATAGAGGTGTATTAATATGGATCCTGCCCTGAGCGTGAAAGATGTAGTGAAAAATTCTATTCTAAATTCTGATGCCTTTCAGATCGACATGACATGGGAAACGATGATCGGCATAGTCATTTCTTTATGCGTGGCTTTCTTGATGGGCCTGCTGATTTATTTTATTTACAAAAAAGCATTTCAAGGCGTGGTTTTCGGCAGGAATTTCGCAATTACGCTGGTGGGAATGACGGTATTGGTCTGTATGATCACTTTGGCCATAAGCACAAATATTGTGCTGTCCCTTGGAATGGTCGGAGCTTTGAGTATTGTGCGTTATCGAACCGCCATTAAAGACCCCTTTGATTTACTCTTCCTGTTTTGGGCCATATCCACAGGGATTGCCATCGGTGCACAAATGTATTTTATAGCGGGGGTCACGGCGGTTATCATCATTCTTCTGCTTCTTCTGCTTAACCGCAAAGGAACCGGGAAACAGATTTATATTATGGTGCTCCACTATCATGGCGATGAAATCGGGGATGAAATCAAGAAGGCGATGAGAAAAACAAAATACAGAATAAAATCGAAGACCATGAGAGGCGAGACAGTGGAAATGACACTGGAAGTCTATGCTTCTAGGGATAATATTGCCTTCGCGGAACAGATACGCGATTTGGAAAGAGTCGACGATCTAACGCTGATTCAGTATAATGGGGAATATAATGGCTGATGATAAAGTTTTTTCATACCGTAAAAACCGGAAAATGTTAATACTGATAGCATTCTTGATTTTGGTAGGCATATTATATTTTTCCTTGAATACCCATATCACGGTTATCGAACCTAATAAGATCGATGAGGTTCTGGCCAATCCAATGACGGGCTTTGTTCCTCGTGCCGATTTTTGCGATGCGGTCATTGGTTCAGGGGCCACGTTGGTTTATCTCGACGTTACATGGCGTGAGTTTGAACCGCAGAAAGGCGTATACGACTTTGAGCGCATCGAAGTAGACAACCATCTGGATGAATGGCGGGATCAGGGAAAACGAGTTGTATTCCGTTTTCTATGCGATCTTCCGGGAGATGACTCCCATGTGGATATACCCGACTGGCTGTATGAAGAAACAGGTGGCGACGGCGACTGGTATGATACCAGTTACGGGAAAGGGTATTCCCCGAACTATAATAATGAGATTTTTATTGAAAGGCACAGGGAAGCCATCAAAGCCCTTGGAGCGTATTACGGCGGCGACGATTTTTTCTGCTACATAGAATTGGGCAGTCTTGGCCACTGGGGAGAATGGCATGTCAAATACTCGGACGGCATAACCAGGCTGCCCTTGGAAGATGTCCGGGAGCAATACATAACTCCCTATATAGAGTACTTCCCCAATGCCATGATCATGATGCGGCGGCCGTTCAACCCCGCTGCGGAATACAATTTTGGCCTGTATAACGATATGACGGGACTGGAGGAAGATACCCAGGAATGGCTGGACTGGATCAATTTCGGGGGGGATTATAACCAGACAGGGGAAGTGAATGCTCTGACGGCAATGCCGGACGCATGGAAAACCGCGCCCATCGGGGGAGAGTTTACCAGCGATTTGACGATGGAACAATTGCTGCAGGACAATATAGACAAAACGGCGGAGCTTATTGCAAAATCCCATATGACCTTTATCGGGCCCAAAATCCCTGCCGGTGACGAATTGATTTATAAGGACGGCGTCGATACGGTTCTGTCCCTGTTGGGGTATCGCTTGCGTATCGAGCGAGCTGTAATCACACAATATCCGCCGCTGATAAACGAGATGAAAGTCAAACTGAGATGGGTGAATGACGGGTATGCCCCGATATACAAAGATTGGCCGGTCTACCTATACATCTTGAACGCCGAGGGGGACGTGATTCGAGAAGTTCATGTTGATATCGATTTGCGTACGGTCGTGGACAACACCTTTGTTGTAAGTGCAGCTGAAATACCGGTGAACGACTTGCCGAAAGGGGTTTACGATATAGGCATAGCCATTTTTGACCCTTCGACGGCAGAACCGGCGGTAAAGTTAGCAATGGAAAATTCTAGGGATGACAAGATCTACATATTTGGACAATGGGAAAAGAAATGAGGCATATTATATGCCATCTTTATAGTCAGGGAGGTAATAGAAACCTCTTGCGGGTAAATGCTGTTATTACGGGCCGAAGTTTATTTGAGGCTCGTTTTTGCCGATTTTTTCAACAAGCCCGGAAGGGATATCATATGATGCTGGCGTAGATATAAAGTCCGCGCAACGCTTCCTTGGCCACAGCCACATAGAAACCACTTGGGAGATTTATACGTATTTGACAAAGCACAAGGAACACGAAGCGGTTCAGTCAAGCAACAAACACTTTGAAGAAAGATTTATCAATAAAAATCACAAACGGCATGATGTGGATGATCGGGAAAGATAGCAGCTTACCTTACCTATAGCCAGATTACCTCCCGTGTTATATAAGGTTACTATTTCACCACATTCTTACCATATAATTCTTGTAAACCAATAGAAAAAACTATTATCTGTGGACGCAATAGACATAATGGAATTCGAAAAATTGCCGTAAAACAGGCCTTCTTCCTGCATTACGGGCTTTTTAAGGTTTCTGTTTCCATAGCCTCCGACTCTGAGGGTCGAAATTCGGGCAAAAAGTCAGATGCACACTCGGAATTCACCCGGGGCTATCCGTTTGTGAATTCTTATCACTCGCTTTCCGGCAAGGAGCGAGAAATTATACTGGAGGGAAAGGATAAAAAGCCTTTTCAAAATTGTATAAACGGCATTTTGGATAGAAGCATCCGTGCGCTGGAAGCCGAATGGGTGCACAATCAATACTGTATGTTTGAGCGAATCCCAGAGCAATATTTTTCAATCCGGCAGCTTCTAGGGGAAAAGCGAACCTATCCGGCGCTGGAAATGTGCTGAATGGCTGAAAATTCTTAACATTGCCGATTACCGCAGGGAATAGGGTGAATGTCGCCCGACGCCTACTGGGCAAATTTATTTTGGCTATATATCGTTTTGGCATTAAAATTGTATTCATACAAAAAAAGGAATATAATGTAAATATAGAGGTGAAATCTGGATTTATTATTGCTTATGCAGTGGTAGATCAATAAAATATCATAAGATGGAGCGTGCAAATTCTTTGCGCTGAAGGCAGAATCATTGGTTCTATCAAGCTAGCAAAATTTTTGCGGATACCAAAACATGCGGTGAGATTATGGGACAATAAAAAATAAAATCAGCTTCCATAAGGAAAGGGACCTGTGCATCTAAAAATGTAACGGAGAGCTATGGAGGTAAGATGGAAAGCGAATTATTTAAAACTGTTGAAGTGATGAATCGCGTCTATGGAATGGATATTTCAAAGTATGATGATACTTTTCTTAAGCAAGCAATTGAAAAAAGATGTGCGATTATTGAAACTGAAAAAATCTCGGACTATATCACATATTTAACAGGCAATATAGCTGAGGCCCAGATTTTTTTTGAATCATTGAATATTACCTATACAGAGTTCTTTAGAAACCCTCTCACGTTTGCGCATTTGGAACAATGGATTCTACCAAATCTAATTGAAAGAAAAACAAAAACGAATGAATTAAGAATCTGGTCGGCGGGATGTTCGACTGGACAAGAAGCGTACTCCGTAGCAATGCTAATAGAAAATATTTGTGCAAAAAAAACAAAAACACTTCGGTATCGTATCATAGCGACGGATATATCACAACCCGCACTGATCACGGCAAAAAGTGGAAAATATAACCAAAAATCGATTCAAAACATTCGAGTGAGCGATTTAAATACGTTTTTCCAGTGGTCCGGAGAAATGTATAAGATTAGTGAGCGCGCAAAGAAAAATGTGAGTTTCTCAATTTATGATCTGTTGGACAACCAGTGCTCCTATCCACAGGAGAGCATTTTTGGGAATTTTGATCTTGTAATATGCAGCAATATATTGTTCTATTATCAACTGAAATACCAGCATTGTATATTGAAGAAGCTGATCAATGCAATGGGCGAGCATGGATATCTGATAACGGGAGAAGCAGAACGGCATGTTGTAACGAAGGTTGGCGGTTTGCAAGCAGTTGCCCCACCGTCACCGATTTTTCAGAAAGCAAGCGGAGGGTTAAAATGAAATTAAAAAACCTGAAAATATCGATGCAATTAGTCATTTGGACGAGCGTCGTTCTATTTATAGCAATTTTACTTGCAACTAACGCATTTGTTTCTATTGAAGGGGTGTGGGCCAATACTGCCGCACTATACGCGCACCCCTTAACCGTTAGGAGGGCAGTGGGGACATTGGAGGCAGACGCTCTCTCAATCCATGCATATATGATTCATCTGGTTATGGAAGAGAATTCGCAAAAAAACGATGCGTTCACCGCAGAGATTGATACTTTGGAAGCAGATGCATACCGCCAGGTCGATATTTTATATAGCAGCTACTTGGGGCCTAAAAGCGACATTGATGCCATATCTGACGGCATGGCCCATTGGAAAACCATAAGAGCCGAAACGATGCGCCTATTGCGAGCAGGGCAAATAGAAGAAGCCCGAAACAGAGTTGATCATAGCAACATTGAAGGAACGCAAAGTGATAAAGTTTTGAGCAGCATAACTGTCATCAGTGATTTTGCAGAAATCAAGGGCAATGAATTCTATCATGATGCCAAATTACACAGAGACCAGTACATATGGCAAACGGTGATTTCAAGTGTTGGGACACTCCTTGTTTTGGCAGGCATTGGGCACTTTCTAAGCAAAGGCATTGTGCCTCCCATCAGAATATTGACAGATGCGGCGCAAGCCATGCGTCAAGGTAAGATGGGAACCCGTATCCAATACGAAGCAACAAACGAGATTGGTGCACTATCAAAGGCATTTAATGCAATGGCTGAAACAATTGAAACGGAAATAGAGCATAAGGATCACGTTGCACAAGTATCTTCGGTCATGTTTCATGAAGATTCTATGCGCCCGTTTTGCCAGGAATTGTTGGAAAGCCTTATGCAGCGCACCGGTTCGCAAATAGGCGCCATATATTTTCCCAACGGACAAAGAAATAAATTTGAACCTTATGAATCCATAGGCGCAAGGCTTGATGATATTCCTTCTTTTTCTTCTACAGGTAAGGAGGGTGAGTTTGGTACAGCGCTTGCAACAAAGAAGGTGCAACATTTAACCGATATCCCCTCCGATATTCATGTGGTATTCTCTGCGGTCAGCGGCGATTATAAAGCGAAAGAAATCCTAACAATACCTATTGTAAACGGGCCCCAGGTTATTTCGCTCATTTCCATGGCCAGTATCAAGTGCTATTCACCAGCCTCAGTCCGCCTGATAAACAGCTTATTAAATGAAATATCAGCACACTTGAGTACAATCATGGCATCTGAGAAAATCCGCGAGTTCTCCCAAATGCTTCAAGATAAAAACGTGGAACTACGGCAACAGGCAAAGGAATTGGAAGCGCAGGCAGACGAGCTGACAGAACAAAATGCGGAGTTGGAAATGCAAAAAAAACAGCTGGACGAAGCCAGCCGGCTTAAAACCAATTTTTTATCCAATATGAGTCATGAGCTTCGCACTCCACTTAATTCGGTGATTGCTCTTTCGGGCGTGCTTAGCCGTAGGCTTGCAAATAAAATTCCTGAAGATGAGTACAGTTATATAGAAATTATAGAGCGCAATGGAAAAAATCTACTGAATCTGATCAATGAGGTCCTTGATATTTCCCGTATTGAAGCCGGACGTGAAGAAATTGAAATCACGAAGTTTAATGCAGTCAATATAATAACCGAAGTCGTGTCCCTGATAAAACCTCAGGCGGAACAAAAAAACATTGAGATTTTGAATCAGATGGAGGACGTCGAGCTGCTCATCACAAGTGATGCAGAGAAATTAAGGCATATTATGCAGAACCTTATTGGAAATGCGGTGAAGTTTACGGAGCAAGGGCATGTTGCGATTTCAGCACACACCAATGAAAACAGAGTTGAAATCACGGTGGCGGATACCGGTATCGGTATTGCACGAGAGCATTTGCCCCATATATTTGATGAGTTCAGGCAAGCCGACGGCAGTACCTCCAGAAGATTTGGCGGCACAGGGTTAGGTTTGGCTATATCAAAAAAACTGGCAAACCTGCTTGGAGGTACAATTTCCGTTAAGAGCATTTTGAATCAAGGGTCGGAATTTACGCTTAGCCTGCCGCTGCGTTATGCTGCTGAAAATCGAGTCATGGAAGAAGCGGAATCTGATTTTCCAAACGATGTAATTCATCAGCCACTATCCTTGAACATACCCATGCATGACGCATCAGAAAAAACAGTTTTACTGGTTGAGGATAACGAGGCTGCCATTATTCAAGTCAAGGATATGATAGAAGAAATGGGGTATCGGGTACAGGTTGCCTATGATGCTAATGAAGCACTTGAGAAGATCAGCCAAGCGATACCGGATGCCATCGTGCTGGATCTTATGATGCCGGATGTGGATGGTCTCAGCGTTCTTGAGATACTTCGCAATGCAGAGGCTACGGCATATGTTCCGGTACTGATACTGACGGCAAAACATATTACCAAGGAAGAATTAAAATTCTTAAAAAGAAACAACATCTATCAATTGATTCAAAAAGGCGATGTAAAGTATGCAGAACTCCAAAGTGCGGTTAAAAATATGCTGTTTCCTGCAAAAGTGGAGCAAAAACAGCCGCAACAAAAAGTGCAAAAAATGAAAGTCAAGCCGATGGTGCTGGTGGTAGAAGATAATCCGGATAACATGGTCACCGTAAAGGCGCTGCTTGCCGAGCATCATATTGTGCTTGAGGCAATAAATGCCCAAGAAGGCATTGAAATGGCGAAGGAACATATACCAAATTTGATTCTTATGGATATTGCATTGCCGGACATCAGCGGAATTGATGCTTTTAAAAAAATCAGAGAAATGCCCCAATTGCAACACATACCAATCATTGCGTTGACTGCCAGCGCCATGACGCAGGATCGCGAAGCCGTTTTGTCATACGGATTTGATGCGTTCATTGCCAAGCCAATTATTGCAAAAGAATTCTTCAAGGAGATACAGAAGGTGCTGTATGGAAAGTAAATCTATTAAAATTTTGACGATTGATGACAATCAGGATAATCTGACGATTTTAAAAGCGCTGATTACCGAAGCATTTCCGAAGGTCGTTGTGTTTTCTGCGATCAGTGGGCAGAAAGGGCTAGAGATTGCCGCGAAAGAAGAACCCGACATTATTCTTCTCGACATTATTATGCCTGGAATGGACGGGTATGAGGTGTGCCGAAAGTTAAAAGCCAATAAAAAACTGCGCGATATTCCCGTGGTCTTTATCACAGCGATTAAAAGCAATAATGAAAGCCGCATTAAGGCACTGGAATGCGGTGCAGAGGCATTTTTGACGAAACCAATTGACGAAAGCGAATTGACTGCCCAGATTCGTGCCATGTTCAAGATTAGGATCGCAAGCATCGAGAAACAAAATGAAAATGAACGGCTTGCAATACTGGTAAAAGAGAAAACGAAAGAGCTTGAAAAAACCAATAAAAAAACTTTGGAATTGCTTGAAGTTTTAAGGAAAGAAAATGAAGCCCGAAAAGAAATTCAAAACGCACTTTTAAAGAGCGAAGCGAAGTATCGCCAAATAGCTGAGAATATTTCGGACGTAGTATGGACTTCAGATATGGACATGAGAATTACCTACGTCAGCCCCTCAGTGGAAAAGGTGTTTGGGGAGTCACCGGACGCTTATATGAAAAAGACGATGGAGGAGAAAACTACACCGAGTTCACTAAAAAAAATACGCGAGATCTTTTCGGAAGAATTAGAAAAAGAGAAGGATCAAAAGGCTGATAAAAACAGGACGAGAATAATTACATTTGAACACTATCGGGCAGACGGAAGTGTTATTTGGATTTCAATGCATGTATCTTTGTTGCGGGACAAGAACGGGAAGGTTATTGGATATCAGGGAGTAAATCGTGATATCACTGAACAATGGAAAGCTGAAAAAGCATTAATAGAAAGCGAGAAAAAATATAGTAACTACATTGAAAACGCGCCCGATGGCGTTTTTGTTGTTGACAAAAATGGAAGGTATATTGATGTAAATAAAGCTGCAACTAAAATTTCTGGTTATACAAGCGAAGAACTATTAGAAATGAGTATAAGAGACATTACAGCGAAAGAGTCTTTGAATACTGCAGAGGCACTCTTCGCAAAGCTTTTAGAAACCGGGTCTATAAGCGGTGAATTGCAATATATACACAAGAACGGATCTGTTCGATGGTGGAGCCTTGATGCAGTTAAACTAAATGAAAACCGTTACCTGGGATTTTCGAGTGATATTACGGAACAAAAAAAAGCGCGGGAGGCTCTAAGCAAAAGCGAAAGCCGATATAAACAGTTGAGTGAGCATAGTCGAACATTTATCTGGGAAGTGGATGAACAGGGCACGTATACTTTTGTCGATCATATGTGCGAGGCAATCCTGGGATACCCTCCTGAAGAACTGATTCATAAAAAACGCTTCTACGATCTGTGTCCCCCGGAAGAGCGTCAGGAGCTCAAACGGGCGGCTTTTGAGGTGTTTAGGCAAAAGGGCATATTCCATAACATCGAAAACAAAGCACTCACAAAAAGGGGGCTTACGGTGGTATTCTCTTCCAACGGATTTCCTATACTAAAAGAGGACGGGAGCTTGCTGGGGTATCGCGGCAGCGATGCAGATATCACAGACCGTAAGTGTATGGAGAATGCACTAAAGGAAAGTGAAGAAAGACACAGATTGCTGATCACGCAAATGATGCAAGGGCTGGCAGTTCATGAAATTATTTTGGATGAATCGGGGAACCCGGTTGATTATCGGTTCCTTGACGTGAATAAAAGTTTTGAAGAAATGACCAATATGAAGCGAGAAGATGTTATTGGGAGAACCGTGCTTGAATTATTGCCGGAGACCGAAAGTTACTGGATAGAGAAGTATGGCCATGTTGCATTGACGGGAGAGCCTCTTCTGTATGAGAACTATTCCAAAGAATTGGGGAAATATTACGGTGTGGCAGCATATTCACCGAAGCCTATGCAGTTTGCAGTTATAATCAATGATATCACGGAGCGCAAAAAGGCCGAAGATAAATTAATTTATCTCAACAATCATGACCATCTTACAGGCCTGTTTAATCGAAGATATTTAGAAGAAGAAATAAGACGGCTTGATGTAAAAGAAAAACTTCCCCTATCCATTATTATGGCAGATGTGAACGGATTAAAGATTGTTAATGATTCTTTTGGGCATGCCGCTGGCGATGAATTGTTGAAAAAAGCTGCCAGTACGATTACAAAGGCCTGCCGTGCGGAGGATATCATTGTCAGGTATGGCGGGGATGAAATTGTCGTTGTGTTACCGAATACAAATAATGATGAAACATCACGAATTGCGAGTTCTATCAAGGAGTTGGCATCACAAGAAAAGATTGCAAATATTGAACTGTCTATTTCTTATGGATATGCTACGAAATATTCCATGAACGAATCGATCATGGAAATACTGGCGAACGCCGAAAATTATATGTACAGGCATAAATTATCTGAGCGCTCAAGCATGAGAAGCGAAACAATTGAAATTATCATGAACACACTGTTTGAAAAAAGCCCAAGAGAATCTTTTCACTCAAGAAGGGTGAGCAAAATTTGCGAGGCAATTGCAGTTAAAATGGAATTTGAGAAGCAAGAGGTAAACCAGATAAAAATTGCCGGCCTGGTTCATGATATTGGGAAAATTGGTATCGATGAAAAGATACTCAATAAGCCCGGAAGACTTAATAGTGATGAGAGGATAGAGATAGAAAGACATCCGGAGGCTGGGTGGCGAATATTGAGTTCAAGCAGCGAATTTGCGCAGCTGGCACAATTTGTCCTTCACCACCATGAAAGATGGGATGGCAACGGTTATCCCAATAAGCTTATCGGTGAAAATACTCCAATCGAGGCAAGGATCATCGCTGTGGCTGACGCTTACGACGCGATAACCAGTGAAAGAAGTTATAAGGCGGCAATGAGTCATGAAGAAGCGATCAAAGAAATTCTCAGATATTCCGGCACTCAGTTTGACCCAGCTATTGTTGATGTGTTTGTAAATATTGCGATTTCAAATTCACCACATAATCTATGAGAAAGAATGGGGGAAGCTGGTTTTCGGCAGACACAATAGACATAATGAAATCTCGAAAGGTGTCTAAAACAGGTTTGCCGCTGTACTGACAGGTGTTGGTGGCGGCGTATTGAGAGATCTGCTTTCTGGTGAGTGTCCTTATATATTTATGAAGCATAATTTAAGCCGGGGAACATAAGTTCCAACCTGTTCATAAAGTTTCGGATGCAATTTCCGTGCATTATTCCCAAATCCATAAGGGAGCATTTGACATGAATTATGAATATTTACTGTTCCCCAAGAAATTTTGATATATTTTTGCAGGCTAAATCAAGTGCTTCTTTTGTTTCGAACAGCTTATCATCACTCATTCTGATGGAAGGTGCGCTTACACTGACTGCTGCAACAATCTCTCCTGTGTAATTCTTTAAAGGCATAGCAATACATCTCAAACCAAGGCAATACTCTTCCTCGTCGACAGCATAGCCTTGTAGTTTGACCTTTTCAATTTGCATTATCAGCTCATCCATATCTTTAATTGTATTCGGGGTATAGATGGGGAAAGCCTGATCTCCCAATATTTTTACCAATGCGTCTCTATCAAAATTTCCAATCAGAATTTTCCCTAATGCAGTGGCATGTAGTGGCTCCCGTCCACCCACATGATGGCCTGCCCTTAAATTTGTTTTAGAGTCATATTGATAAATAATGACCGATTCATCTCCTGAACGAACTCCAAGATTAACAGTTTCCCCTGTTTGAAGGCTGAGTTCTTCGAGTATCTGATAATTAATATTTGACAACTGGTTTTGTTCAGGAACTACCTGGCCTACATAAAACAAGCCCCAGCTTAACTTGTATTTATCGGTTTCGTCATTTTTTTCAACATATTTAAAATATGCTAACGTATCTATGATGCGGTGTACGGTGCTTTTTCCCATATTAAGCTGTCGGCTTAATTCGCTTATGCCAAGACCTCTTTTGTTTGGTTCCTTGGAAAGAATGTCGATTACTTCCAAGGCTTTAACCAGAGTTAACACCGGATAATTTGGCTTTTTCTCCATTAATAAGGCTCCTTAAGGTATTGTTAACGAATACGGATGTTAAAACTTATTAACTATATTTTACACGATAATTCTGTGTTTACAACATTATTGTTTAATGTGACAAATAAGAAAATTAAAATAATTAATTTATTCTATAGACAATCACTTTTTAAGGATGTATAATAATTTGGAACACCGTTCCATATAAAGGAACATCGTTCCAAATAACCACTATTTAGGAGGAATTAATGATGCAAATACCTAAGGTTCCCAAAGCGATTACGTTTGACTGTTATGGTACTTTAGTCGACTGGGAAGGCGAAATCCAGAAATTCTTCAAAGGCATTCTCGACAGTCATGGAGTAACAAATGTTGACTACAGAGCAATTCAGAGAGATTGGGAAAGTCTTCAGTTTGATTACATTCAGGAGAAATATCGTCCATACCGTGAAATACTCAAGGACACATTGCCTATGGCATTTAATAAGTATAATCTGCCTTTTACGGATGAGGACTGCGAAAAATTCTCACAATCAATGGGTAAATGGGCTGCATTCCCGGATACAAAAGATGCTATAATTGAATTGCAGAAATATACAAAGGTTGTTTTATTAACCAATACAGACAATGCCATTATTAAGGAAACAGAAAAAAATATAGGCGTTAAGTTTGATGATATTATTACTGCTGAAGATGTAGGCGTATACAAGCCAAGCCACAAAGGTTTCAACTTTGCTCTCAAACATCTTGGTCTGGATAAATCCGAAATTTGGCATGCGGCGTTTGGGTTTAAATACGACATAGTACCGGCTCACGACTTGGGAATCACATCCTGCTGGGTTAATCGCCAGGGTGAAGTCAGGCCTGTTGATGTGGCAGAGGATTATCTTGTTGGGAACATGAAGACATTAGCTCTCTTAATCAGAGGTATGGCTTGCAAAGGATAGGGATAGAAGAATAACGGTGATATGATCGTTGTTTAGCAGCTGTCATACTATGCTGATGTTATTATCGGGGGTTCTTCTCTGAATTAATAGAAGAATCCCCATGCTAAGAAGTGAGGTGTTAATTTGTTGAGCAGCCAGAGAAGCAGAGCTGTAGGGCCGGAAATTGATCCCATCTGGCTGGGAAGCGGATGGACGCCAGAGGACTTGGAAAAGCCACAAGTCCTGCTGGAAAGCACGTGGGGCGATAGCCATCCAGGCAGCCGACACCTTAATGAGCTGGTTGAGATGGCTAAAATCGGTGTATACAAATGTGGGGGCAAGCCTTCGCAATATACAGTAACCGATATCTGTGACGGCGTTGCCACAGGGCATGACGGAATGAACTATTCCCTTGTTTCCAGGGATATCATATCTGCCATGGTTGAAATCCATGCGCGGTCCGTTCCTTTCGATGGCATTGTGACCTTTGCATCTTGTGATAAGGCAACCCCCGGGCATTTGATGACATTGGCGAGATTGAATATTCCAGCGGTGCATTTTTGTGGCGGTTCCATGATGACTGGCCCGGATTTGATGTCAGCGGAAATATGCTATGAGACCAATGAAGAAGTTCGGTTGGGCAAAATGACGGCGACAGAACAGCTGTATTATCAGAAAAACGCATGCCCCACCTGCGGAGCTTGCCAATATATGGGTACTGCAAGTACGCTTCAAATCATGTCGGAAGCATTGGGAATGTCTTTGCCGGGCAATGCACTGATGCCGGCTTGGTCTAACTTAATTCGCCTCATGGCGGAGGACGCAGGAAAAGCAGTGCTGGAGCTGTTGAAGAAAGGTGTAAAACCGCGGGACATTCTGACACCTAAGGCTTTTGAAAATGCATTGATGGTTCATGCAGCTGTTTGCGGATCTTCGAATGCCATTGTGCATATTCCTGCAATCGCTCGTGAGGTGGGAATTTCTATAACACCCGGTAATTTTGATGAAATAGGTAGAAAAATACCCGTACTTGCAGGGATTAAAACTTCGGGGCCTTGGCCAACACAATTTCTATGGTTTGCTGGCGGTGTACCGGCTATCATGTTGGCGCTGAAAGATTATTTGCATCTTGATGTAATGACGGTAACTGGACAAACTCTGGGCGAGAATCTCGAAAAAATTGAAAGAAGTGATTTTTTTAAACAAGGCTCCGCCTATTTAAAAAATTACAATATAAAGCCGGAAGATATACTGAAAACGATTGATCGCCCTTATAAGAAAGAGGGCGGATTGGCGGTGTTGTATGGTAATCTGGCTCCGGAAGGCGCAGTCATCAAACAAGCTTCGATTGCTCCCGAAATGTCCGTTCATACCGGCCCTGCCAAACCTTTCGATTCAGAAGAAAAGGCAATTGAGGCAATTTTGAACGGTCAGATTGTTCCCGGTGATGTGATAATCATCCGCTATGAGGGCCCCAAAGGGGCCGGCATGCCGGAGATGCTTAAAACAACTGAAGCTATATATAATCGTCCGGAATTGGTGTCAACGACTGTGTTGATTACAGACGGCCGGTTTTCAGGTGCCACACGTGGTCCGGCGATCGGTCACGTATCTCCTGAAGCTGCTATGGGAGGGCCCTTGGCACTTGTGAATAAAGGGGATCTGATTCATCTGGATATAAATCAGAGAACTCTGAATATTGTTGGGACCGAAGGTGCGAATCAATCTCCTGAAGAGATAGATGTGGTATTAAAGTCAAGATCTCAACTATGGAAATGTCCCGATCTCGATAAAAATGGAGTATTGGGTCTGTTTAGACGCGCGTCTTCTTCAACGGTGGAAGGGGCTTCAATGCTAAAACTATAATGACTAGCTACCAGAGGATTAAATATACCAATAGTAAATATAGGGGGGCTGTTTGTGAAAATTGTAATTACTGATTGCAGTTGGGGTTCCATAGATATTGAGAAGAAATATCTGCCCAAAGAAGCACAGGTGATTGGATGCCAGTGCAAAACGGAACAGGATTTGCTGGAAGTATGCAGAGATGCTGATGCCGTATTAGCCGAATACGCACCGTTTACCCGTGATGTATTGAAGGAAATGAAAAGCTGCAAGATCATATCCAACACTGCAATTGGTGTTGATAATATTGATATCAAAGCAGCGGCGGAATACAATATTGCAGTAGCAAATGTGCCCGACTATTGCATAAATGAAGTAGCTGACCATACAATGGCACTATTGTTGGCTTCCAACAGGAATATCGTTCAATACGACAAATCCGTTCGAGGCAAAATATGGGATATTAACTATGTGCCCTCTATGAAAAGACTGAGCGGTCAAGTCCTAGGCTTGGTGGGATTCGGTAAAATAGCCCAAATGGTAGCTTTACGGGCAATGAGTTTCGGTATTTCGGTAATTACCTATAAGCAAAATCAGAATGAGGATTTTGTGAATTCACTCAATGTCAGACTTGTTGGGATAGAAGAATTATTAAAAGAGTCTGATATTATTTCATCTCATCTTCCATTAACAGAAAAGACGGAAGGGTTTTTTGATAAGCAAAAATTTTCCATGATGAAAAAGAACCCGATTTTTATCAATACATCAAGAGGCAAAGTCGTGAATGAAACGGATTTAGTCGAAGCGCTAAAAAAAGGAATCGTCCGTGCGGCAGCTCTGGATGTTCTTGTGGATGAACCACCGTGCTTCGATAGTGAAATTTTCAATATGGAAAACGTTATCATTACGCCGCATGCAGGTTTTTATTCAGAAACCGCATTGGAAGAAGTAAGACGACGCTCAGCGCAAAATATAACCAATTTTTTTAGTAAAAGTTTTGATAAAATAAATATAGTAAACTTGAATATGATAAGCCTTTAGAAAAGGCGCAGTACCCATATGCTTAATAGCGTGATATTTTTTTGAAGGGAAGATTCATATGTTACCAAAGGTACGACTGATCCGACAAAACATTCCGGCAAATCCAGCTATAAAAAATCCGTATGATGAAGCGCTCCGCTCCATGAATTCGTTGTCAATCAATTCTGCCAAAATAAAAAACAAAACGATCGGTATCGCAGTAGGCAGCCGAGGCTTGAATCAGCTTCCGCAGTTGGTGAAAGCTGTAGTGGATTTTGTAAAAGAAAATGGCGGAAACCCATTTATTTTTGCTGCCATCGGAACCCAGGGTGGAGGCACTTCCCAGGGACAAACGGCTATGCTGGCATCCTTGGGAATTACCGAAAATTCCATGGGGGCACCGGTTCGCTGCTGTGGGGAATGTAATTACATGGGCAAAACGCCGATTCATGGCTACAATGTCTATTACAATTCTATCGTAGATGAAGCAGAAGGGCTCATTGTTATTAACCGTGTCAAACCCCATACTGATTTTACAGATGTTACGGAGAGCGGATTGTTAAAAATATTTGCCATTGGCATTGGCAATCCCCAAGGTGCCCAAGCGATTCATGCAAAAGCTTTGACCGATGGACATGGTAACGTGATTCGAGAAGTCGCCGCTCATATGATCGCCCATTTACCTGTGCTATTTGGCTTGATGACCACGGAAAACTGGAAGAGCCAAATTGATCATGTGCAAGCGGTTTTACCGGAAAACATTCTGGAAACTGAAAAGGCCGCACTCGTTAAAGTGCGAGAAAGCGCAATTAAACTGCCAATCAAAAAGCTGGATGCTTTGATCGTAGCGGAAATGGGCAAAAATGTATCGGGCACCGGCATGGATACAAAAACGATTGGAAGAATCATGATTCTAGGGCAAAAAGAACCAGAATATCCGCAAATTGGGAGGATCTCTGTGCTTGGACTGACTGAAGCCACCCATGGGAATTATATGGGTATGGGGTTGGCAGATTATACGACTCTACCGGTATTTCGCTCTATGGATATTGCAGATACCAGTTTCAATTGTGCCATGGCGTCTGCGCCAGAGCAAGGCAGAATTCCGGTCATCGTGGAGAACGACCGTGCAGCCATTTCGGCGGCAGTAGAAACCGTTGGGCTGGATGATCCTTCTCGTGCGACCTTGATCTATATTCGCAATACCAATTGTCTGGAAGAAATGGTTGTATCCGAAGCGCTTTACGAGCAACTCAAAGAAAACAAAAATATTGAGGCGCTGTCGGAACCACAAGAGTTTGAATTTGATGAAGAAGAGCGCCTGCTGTCATTCCGCAAGGAATTCGGTCTGTAGTGTGCAAAAAAATAGCGACTGAATTTTGCAAGGGGAAATTATGAAAAAAATGTTATTGCTGCATCCAAATGATACTGTTGCAACTGCCATGGAGAGAATCGAGGAAAATGACATGGTCTGTGTTTTCGATATGGCTGGGACTATTTATCAGCAATTGATTGCGTTGGGGAAAATAGAAGAGGGGCATAAAATTGCTTTGCAGGATATTGAGCAAGGGCAGTTGGTTCGAAAATACGGTTTTGTGATAGGCCGTGCATCACAAGGAATTAGGAAAGGCCAAAGAGTGCATACGCACAATTTGGAGAGCCTGAGAGGGCGTGGTGATTTGCAATGAATATAAAACTGTTTGCAAGAGAAAATGGTACTTTTGGTATTCGCAACCGAATTGCGGTTTTGTCTACGGTAGCCTGCGCAAATCATGTAGCCGAACTGATTGCGGATAGTTGTGAAATCGCGGACGCCTATACCCATCCTTACGGTTGTGACCAACTTGGCCCCGATTTGGTATTATCCTTCGATATGCTTTATAAAATGGGGATACATCCCAATGTGGGAGCAGTGGTCGTTGTGGGGCTTGGCTGTGAAGAGATCGACGCGAAAGAGCTTGGGGATAAGATCTCCGAATCAGGGAAACCGGTTTTGTCTCTTGTAATTCAAGAGGTTGGAGGAACTACAAAAACAAAAGAAAAGGGTGCAGGCTTCTGTAAGGAGATGGAATCCAAACTTATATGCCAGCCGCGCGTTGATGCTCCCTTCTCAGCTTTAACCATTGGCTTGGAATGCGGTGGGTCGGATTATACGTCTGGTATTGCTGCAAACCCGGCCATCGGAGTGGCTTGCGGAATGATTGTCCATGAGGGCGCGAAGGCCGTCTTTGGCGAGACTACGGAGTTAATGGGTGCGGAAGATATTCTGGATTCCTTGTGTACCCGTCCGGAAACTGCAGAATTTATCCGCAATAAAATTTCAAAAATTGAACAAATCGCGTTGGATATGAAAGTGGATTTGCGCGGATCCCAGCCGTCTCCAGGCAATATCGACGGTGGCTTGACCACAATAGAGGAAAAGTCTTTGGGCGGTGTTTGTAAAGCGGGAAAAGAACCAATTGTGGATGGGTTGGAATTTGGACAATCTGTAACAAAACAGGGCTTATCCTTTATGGATACGCCCGGTAACGACTTGGCTTCAAGCCTGGGGCTTTGTGCCGGGGGAGCACAGGTGATCTTGTTCTCTACGGGCCGTGGGACCCCCATGGGTTTTGTGGCCGCGCCTATGATCAAGATAACGGCAAATGAGCATGTTGCAAACGTAATGCAGGAAAACATCGACGTGAACCTCTCCTCCATCATTCGGGGAGAAATTTCTGTGGAACAGGGAGGCCAACTGTTATTTGACAGGCTGCTGCAAGTTTGCCAGGGAGAAGAGGTTGTAGCGGAAAAGCTAGGACATCGAGAATTTTCTCTTTACCGGATTTCCCCGATACTTACTTAAACTGAAAGTCGTATACCCATGTTTATAATGAGAACGGTTTGGCCCCAATCTGGCCAAACCGTTTTTGCTTTAATATCGTAAAGACTTTTCTATCTTTAGGTCTAATCAATAAGCTGTCTGTCACATGATTTTTTGAAGGTATTCCACGACACAAATCAGATTTTCCCTAAAGGAAGCCGCTTCTACGAATTTTTGTTTGAACAATGCACTGCCCATGGTGAAACCCCAGGGATGGATCTGATTCATAAAGTCTAGCCTTTCAAAACTGTCAATGCTGCCTGCAATCACCAGAGGAATCTCAACTTTGCGTGAGAACTGCTTGATCAGCTCTGTGGCATCGCCAGTGAAGCGGTAGGCCAATAGGTCAATGCCATCCACCCCCAGGTTTTTTAGCCGCTCTGCGTCCTCTATGATTCCCTCAATGGAGTTTCCAAGTACAGAGGGGCTGCCCCAGACTTCTCCGCAGAAAGGGAGAAACTTGGTATTCGAATTTTTGACGAGCTGTGCCACGGATGGGAAATATAAGGTACCCATCAGGTAATCAAACCCGCATTCAATCGCGATCTTCGCCCCCGCAAGGCATTCTTCTTCGGTATAACTTACAACTTCCAAATAAGCGACTTTACCTGCTGCCTTGATCGTTTTAACAAGATCCTTCATTTCTTCCACTGGGAGTCCAACATTTTTGAAACCCCAGTGACTAACAGGCAGGTCGGCGCAGGATTGAAACACTTCCTTTGCATTTGGAACAGTAACATCATTATGTGTGAGCATTACAATAAGGTTCATGGTATGATCCTCCTCCGTACGATTATCTTGATTTTTATTAGCTGTCTTCAAGATACAAAAAAATGAGCATTATGTCAATGTAATACACAAATAAATCGCTCGCTTCACTCATATTTTACAAATACAATCAAAATAATGATTGAATAATAGCTGGAAACTGCTGTTTGCTATAAAATACTAAACGAGTTAGTTCGTTATCGCTCATTTGGTATTGACAAATGAGCGAATGCAAGTTATTTTAGAATAAAAATATAAGAAGGGCGCGTATTATGCGATCAGACAGAATACAAAAGCTTTTATCCTATATCGATCAACATGGCTATGTTTCTTTTTCTGATCTGTGCCATGAATTCAAGGTGTCGAGTGCCACAATGCGCAGGGACCTGACGACGCTGGCTCAAAAAGGGTTGATTGAACGCATGCATGGGGCGGTAAAGTCGATGATTGATGATCAAAAATATGAGCCGCCTTATTCCGAGCGCATCAATATGAATCTTGAAGAGAAGCGTCGCATCGTAGAACGAGCGATGACGGAAATCAAAAATGGTGACAGTATTATTTTGGATTCATCCACGACTGTTTGTGAGCTCGCAAAGTTGTTAGCCAACAGCAGTTTGAGCATCACGGTGATGACCAATGACATTGAGATCGCCTATATACTCGCACCACATCCCACGATAGAGCTGATTACCGTAGGAGGGTACATTCGCAAGGGATATTATACATCAACGGGTTTTTTTGCGGAAAATCTATGGAAAGAATTGCATGCAGATAAATTATTTTTGGGCGTTGACGCGGTTGACCCTAAATACGGAATGATGAATTATCGTATCGAAGAAATGAGTTGCAAGAGACTGATGATCGAACGCGCGAAGGAGTGTGTGGTACTGTGTGACCACACCAAGTTCACAGCTTCGGCCGTGCTTCAAATATGTCCATTTGATAAAGTAGACAAGGTCATAACGGGAACGGAATTGGATTCCTCCATCATGAGCGGCATGCGGCGAATTGATATCAATATTGAACAAGTTTGATTGATTGTCTCTCGTCGGGTTATTTCTACTATAACAAATATAAAGACGGCATAAAAAAATGCCGGGAACAACGAAAGGGGATCATATTTTGTACAAAGTTGCGATCATTGCAGACGACTTTTCCAGCGTAACAGATTGTGGTGTGCAGTTTGCTCAGGAAGGTCTTTCTACAGTAGCGCTTATGGAAATGCCGGGAGGTGAATTCCCGGTCTGTGATGTCTTGTCGGTGGATACGGACAGCCGCCCTTTAAATAAGGAAGTTGCCTACCAAAAAGCAAAGGACATTGCGCTTCGTCTAAAGAAGGCCGGATGTTCTCGAATTTACAAATCGGTAGATTCTACTCTGCGCGGGAATTTGGGGGCTGAAATAGACGGGGTAATGGATGCGTTTAATTATCCGATAGCCCTGGTAGCGCCGGCCTTCCCTCATTATGGCAGGACCACCATTGATGGGGTCCACTACCTGAACGGAATGCCGATATCAGAGAGCTCAGTTTCACAGGATCCCGCCTGTCCGGTGCGGGAATCAAATCTTTCCAAAGTTTTGGCTGATCAGTCAAAACGTAAAATTGCCCACCTCCCACTTGCTCAGGTGCGAGTTTCTTCAGATATTTTCTTGGAACAGATTCGGCAATTGGCTGCCAAAGGCATGGAGCTGGTAGTCCTAGATGTCGAATCAGAGCAAGACCTCAAGGCCATCGCAGCGCATTCCCGAAATCTGTCGGATTGCTTGGTTGTGGGATCCACCGGACTTTCACAGTATATAGCCGGTGGTTGGAATATAACCAAGCCAAAAAAACATGTCCCATTCCCGAAAGCGGAAGGGCCTATCATTACAGTTGCCGCTAGTGTCTCGCCGGTCACAAAGGAGCAGGTGGAGCAATTGATATTACAGCCGGGAACCTATGCGCTTTGCATGTCCCCTTGGAAGCTTGCAATTGAAGGCTGGCAGCAGTATGAAGGAGAGGCAAGCGCAGCCTTGCGAGAGGGAAAAGATCTTGTGCTGTACTTGGACACCACGCCGGAAATTAGAGCTCTGACCAGTAAAAAGGCCATGGATCTTGGCTGGAACATAGCCCGTTTGGCATCTGAAATTGTTAATGCCATGGGTAAACTTGTTGGGGCGATCGCTTCCGGTGGCATCGTCGGGGGTATTGTAATGACTGGAGGAGATGCCGCCAAGGCGGTTTGCCGGGCGCTGGGCAGTGACGGCATGGAGTTGCTGGAGGAGGTGGAACCTGGCATACCGGCGGGCAGGCTCACCGGCGGCAAACGCCTGCTGGTTGTTACGAAGGCCGGTGCGTTTGGATCACCGCAAGCACTGTGCATTGCTGGAAATTTACTTAAAGGAGAAAGCCATGAACATCAATAAACGACCGATTATTGCCATTACAATGGGGGATGCTGCAGGAATAGGCCCCGAAATCATCGTGAAAGCCCTTTCTAATAAAGAAATATACCAACATTGCAGACCGTTGGTTATAGGAGACATCAACATGCTACAGCGGGCGGAGAGAATCGTTCAGACTGGGCTTTCCATGAAAAAGGTGGAGACTCCACAAGAGGGCAACTATGAATATGGAACGATTGACTGTCTGGATATGGGGCTTTTGCCGGATAATCTGCCTTTCGGGGAAATAGATCCAAGGGCTGGGGACGCCGCTTATCGCTATGTGGAAAAGGCAGTCGACCTTGCATTGGCCAAAGAGGTTGCCGTAATTTGCACAGCACCGCTCAACAAAGAGGCATTGCATCAGGGCGGGCATAATTATCCGGGGCATACGGAAATATTGGCCAAGCTCACCCATACCAAACGTTTCGCCATGATGTTTTGCTCTGAGCAGTTGAATGTCATTTTAGTCACGATCCATGTAGGTCTGCTTGACTCGGTAAAGCTTATTACACCCGAAAACGTATATGATACGATTCTGTTGGCAAATGGAGCAATGAGTAAAAAGATTACGAACAGGAAACCTCGCGTGGTAGTTTGTGGAATCAACCCCCATGCAGGGGAGCACGGCTTGTTCGGCTATGGTGAGGAAGAAGAAAAGATTGTCCCGGCGATTGAACGAGCGGCCAAGGAAGGAATTGATGTTGTTGGCCCGTTGCCGGCCGACACAGCATTCTATCTTGCGCGGCGGGGCGACTACGACATTGTGGTAGCGATGAACCATGACCAGGGACTTGGCCCCATTAAGGTGTTGGGAATCGAAAAAAGCGTAAATATCACTGTAGGCCTTCCTTTTATCAGAACCAGCGTTGACCATGGCACGGCCTTCAATATCGCAGGAACCGGGAAAGCAGACGCGCAGAATATGGAAGAGGCCATCCGGCAGGCATGGATTTTGAGCGGTGTGAACTGAAAAAAAGAAAGGAAGAATTGGCGTGGAAGCAATCAATATTTCTCGTGCACAGGCACTGAATTCGCCCAATCCTTTTGCCTTGTTAACCACAAGGACCCCCCATGATAAAATCAATATCATGGCCATCTCATGGTGGTCGTTTGTGGCAAACAAACCGCCTATGCTGATAGTCGCATTGGGACAGAAGAGCTACTCAAGAGAATGTATCGAGACAAATGGAACATTTGCCCTCTGCCTTCCCGACAAGAGCCTTGCAGAGGAGGCCGTTTATTGCGGAACGGTATCCGGCAGAAATGAAGATAAAGCTCAAAAGTCCGGTATGGAACTCGTAGAGCTTGACAGCGAGTTTCCCAAGGCGGTAAAGAACAGCCATGTGGTGTTTTTATGTAGGGTTGAAAATACAATGACAGTAGGCGATCATATCGTTTTTGTGGCAAGCATCCAGCAAATTTTCGCCAACGAGGAAAAAACTCACCTCAATGCGTATAACGGATATAAAATATTAAAATAGAGCGGTTTATCAATAAAAATCACAAACAGCATGACGTGGATGATCGGGAAAGATAGAAACTCACCTTACCTATGGCCAGATTGCCTCCCGTGTTATATAAGTCTACTCTTTCACCACATTCTTATCACATAAATCTTGTGAACCAATGAAGAAAACCTGTTTTCGGTAGACACAATGGGCATAATAGAATCCTGAAGAGTGCTGTCAAACAAGCATTTCTCCATGTTTTCCAGAGCATTGCTGCTCTTGCCTCAGTGCTTCGTTGAAATCAATAATCTTCTCATTATCTGGCAACCCTTTTTTAAATTGCCTTTTATGAGGTGGTTATAATCGAGATTCAAAAAATCCACGGGAAGGAACCTGTATCCAATACAACATAATGGAAGGTTCTCAATAGGCGATCCCCTTTGTGCTCAAGCCCAAAAGTTGGAGCAAAATTTGGGCTATTATGATATTGAATTAATAATTCACTGTGCTAGAATATAAATGATCATATGGCAAGGGAGGATCCAACTTACAACGCAGTTATGAACGCTGTCATTTTTTCCAACCAAGGCAGAATGATAGTTTTGTTATTTTTAAATAAGTAATAATAGGAATAATTTCTCCTTCACAAAGCAAGTATTTTTGACTCATTGTTGGAACACAATTTTCCCCGTTGTTCTGAGGGGAACATAGGAAAGGAAGACAGATGAAAAGAAGAATCGAAGAACACCCAATCATAAGCGAGTTTGGCAAGGGACGCGCTGTGAAATTCCTGTTCGATGGAAAGGAATTGGAAGGATACGAAGGCGAGCCAATCGCGGCGGCGCTTCGTGCTCAGGGCGTCATGATACACCGTTACACATCAAAGCGGGGCGAACCCCGAGGGATTTACTGTGCCATCGGGCGGTGTACGGACTGCGTAATGGTTGTGGACGGCGTACCCAACGTGAAAACCTGCATGACCCCCCTGAAGGAGAACATGGTTGTTCAGACGCAAAAGGGGTTCGGTGCAATGGTAAAGGACGGTGAAAAGAAGTGAAACGGTATGATGTTATCGTAGTGGGCGCGGGGCCTGCGGGGCTGAGCGCGGCAATTGAGGCGGCGTCTTTGGGCATGCGCGTTGTGGTGTTCGATGAGAATGCGCGGCCGGGGGGCCAGCTGTTTAAGCAGATTCATAAGTTCTTCGGTTCTAAGGAACATCAAGCCAGCCGCCGGGGCGTGGATATCGGCCGGGAGTTGCAGGAAAAGGCCGAGTCGCTGGGCGTGGAGGTCCGCCTTAATACAGAGGTCGTGGGCATCTTTGAACCGTTGTTTGTAAGTGTTACAGAGGGGGAAAACATCACCAGCTATTCGGCGGGCAGCATTATTGTGGCCACCGGCGCGTCGGAGAATGTCATCCCGTTCGAGGGTTGGACGTTGCCGGGCGTCATGGGTGCCGGCGCGGCGCAGACCATCATGAATCTGCATGGGGTGAAGCCGGGCCAGCGGGTGCTCATGGTCGGTTCGGGAAATGTGGGCCTGGTTGTAAGCTTCCAGCTGCTTCAGGCGGGATGCGAAGTGGTGGCGCTTGTAGATGCTGCCAAACGGGTGGGCGGTTACGGTGTGCACGCGTCCAAGGTGACGCGTACAGGCGTGCCGATCTATACTTCCCATACGGTGATCAAGGCCGAAGGGACAGATTGCGTGACTGGGGCAGTCATTGCCGAAGTAGACGAAAAATTCAAGCCGATTCCCGGCACGGAAAAGCACCTGGATGTAGATACGATCTGCATCGCAGTGGGGCTGCAGCCCATGTCCCAATTGACCCGCCAGATCGGATGCGAGCATATGGAGGCGGGTGGAAAAGTTCCCGTACATACCGCGGATGGCGCGACCACCATGAACGGCCTTTTTGTGGCGGGAGACGTGTCCGGCATTGAGGAAGCAAGCTCTGCCATGATAACCGGCCGCATCGCGGCCCTGGGGGCGGCCAAGCGGGGCGAGTTTATTGATAAAGAACAATATGACGCCCGGGTTGAAGAACTGGAAGCGTCTTTGGAAAAGCTCCGGAAAGGAATGTTCTGCAAAGAAAATGCGGGCCGGACGGACATGACCCGTACGGATGAAGGCCTACCCCTTTCCATGGCGCTGCTAAGAAATGGGTATGTGACACAAGATGATATGAAAAACCTTCCCAACAGCGGTTTTACGGGAAAATCCGGCGTGCATGCCGTCATTGAGTGCACCCAGAACATTCCCTGCGATCCCTGCCGAGATGCCTGCCGGTTTGGCTGCATCCATGTGGATGAAGCGGATATGGTTCGGCTTCCTGAGGTGACGGAACGGGCCTGCATAGGCTGCGGAATGTGCGTGGCAATCTGCCCGGGTCAGGCAATCTTTTTGGTAAACAGCGAATATGCGCCGGGGCTGGCCACGGTAACGCTGCCCTATGAGTTTCTTCCCTTGCCGCAAAAAGGCGAAAAAGGCCTGGGGCTGAATCGTCAGGGTAAGCCTGTGTGTGCTGCGGAAGTCGTGGATGTAAAGAAAGGCAAGGGCTTGGATAAGACTGCGGTGCTGACCATCGCCGTGGAGGCGGGAATGGAAAACGAAGTCCGATTCTATCAAAAGGAGGCCGTGGAGCATGTCTGAGTATTTGGATCGTTCAATGGATATAGGTGAGTTTGTACCACAGCCGGATGACGATATTATTATTTGCAGATGCGAGGAAATTACAAGGGCGAAATCCGGCGGGCAGTCCATATGGGATTTTGGACCTTGACGGAGATCAAACGGGCCACGCGGGTGGGCATGGGCATGTGCCAAGGAAGCACCTGCCAGCGGAGCGTAAAGGCGATTGTAGCCAAGGAGCTGGGCATCTCTCCGAACCAGCTGGAAGATATCATTGCCCGGCCGCCCATGCGAGCAATTAAATTTGATGCCTACGGAGAAGAGGTGGAAAAGAAATGAGTGAAATAAAAACTGCGGACGTCATCATCATCGGGGCGGGCATTGCGGGGAATTCCGCAGCCTACTATGCCGCCAAGCGTGGGCTTTCCTGCATCGTGCTGGAAAGTGATATGATCGGGCACGGCGGTTCTTCACGCAACGGCGGCGGTGTCCGGCGCTCCGGCCGGGATGCCCGCGAAATGCCGCTAGCGAACTTCGCTATCAACAATCTGTGGCCGAATTTGAAGGATGAACTGGGCATGGACGTAGAGTTTCGTCAAAAGGGGTATCTGGCCTGCGGGTACGATGAAAGCCACGAAAAAAATTTTTTGGAGCGCGTTAAAGTCGGAAAAAGTTTCGGCATCGACGTGTACGTCATGCGAGAAGACGAGATATACAAGGAATTCCCTTACCTTTCAAAACACGTAAAGTTTGTAGCGTGGACGCCCTCCGATGGCGTGGCAAATCCGATGCTGGCCACCCTGGCGTTTTACAAGCGGGCTCGGGAGATGGGGGTTCATTTCATCACCGGGGAAAAGGCGTTGAAGATTGAAACGGTGAAGGGCCGGGCACGTCGGGTCATTACGGAACGTGGAAACGTGTATGAAGGCGAATCGATTGTGATTGCCGCGGGTTTCCACAGCCGGAAGCTGCTCAACACCGTTGGGGTGGACGTTCCCATATACCCGCGCCTACATAATGCCCTAATCACGGAGCCGATTGCCCCGGTATTTGAGCATATGATTGGCGGCGTGGCAACGCCCGTGGGCTACTATGGCCAGCAAATGAAGCATGGTTCTTTCGTTCTGGGCGGCAGCTCGGGCCGTGAGATCTGCAATTTCTTTGATCAGGAAAGTGAGAAAACCAACAGCGTTTCTCCTGTGGCGATCTGCAATTTTGTGGGGCGGGATTTCCCCCTGCTCAACAACCTTAAGGTGATTCGCGCCTGGGGCGGGTGGGAAGAAATAAGCATAGACGGCGTTCCGGTGATCGGCGTAATCGATGAAGTTCCGGGTCTTTCGGTCGCCTGCGGCAGTTCCGGCCATGGCTTCTGCCTTGGGCCGGCGGTAGGATATACGCTGGCCGAGCTGGCGGCGGGCCTGCCGGCCACGGTGGATATTACAAAGCTTCATTACGATCGGTTCGACTACTTCAAATCTTCTGCCGGCGGAATGGGCGCAAAAATCGGGCATTAGAGAAAAGACCGGGCTTTATACAAAGCCCGGTCTTGTTTAATTAGCTATAGTGGAGTGAGTAAATATTAACTTTCTCCCAAATTGTGGCGTACTTTTGGCAGTTTCGAAATGGGAGGTACCAATGAGCCAAGCAATCATAGGGGGTGCGGAAGGACCGACTTCCGTATTTGTAACTTCGTCCATCAATTGGACGCTTTTGATAGGGATTGCGGTTATAATCATTGGGGTAGTTATATTTTTTGTTTTAAAACGGAGGAAATAAATGCGATACGTGCACGCCAATATCATTGCGAAGCATAGCAACGCCCTGATCCGTTTTTATATGGATATCTATGTTAATAATGAGAACGGTTTGGCTTCAACTTAGATCGTGCGTTTTTTATTTAACATCGTTGTCCTCGCAAATCCAAAAACCGCTTACCTTATCTATGGCCAGAATTACATCCCATATATGGCATATGGTAATCCTCGCTATGCCATAATATTTTACAGTAATTGACACCGTGAGTAGTCAAAGTGTGTTAATATACAAACTATCCTTGAATCCTGCTAACCCCCTGTGTTATAGTACATACAATATCAGGATAATGTATGAATCATATCGTTTTTTTGAGTATATATTTATAGCGCGGGTTACTAATCTATAAGGATTATTACCTTGACTTACAACGCAGTTATGAACGCTGTCATTTTTTCCAACCAAGGCAGAATGATAGTTTTGTTATTTTTAAATTAAGTAATAGTAGGAATAATTTCTCCTTCACAAAGCAAGTATTTTTGACCCATTATTGGAACACAATTTTCCCCGTTGTTCTGAGGGGAACATAGGAAAGGAAGACAGATGAAAAGAAGAATCGAAGAACACCCAATCATAAGCGAGTTTGGCAAGGGACGCGCTGTGAAATTCCTGTTCGATGGAAAGGAATTGGAAGGATACGAAGGCGAGCCAATCGCGGCGGCGCTTCGTGCTCAGGGCGTCATGATACACCGTTACACATCAAAGCGGGGCGAACCCCGAGGGATTTACTGTGCCATCGGGCGGTGTACGGACTGCGTAATGGTTGTGGACGGCGTACCCAACGTGAAAACCTGCATGACCCCCCTGAAGGAGAACATGGTTGTTCAGACGCAAAAGGGGTTCGGTGCAATGGTAAAGGACGGTGAAAAGAAGTGAAACGGTATGATGTTATCGTAGTGGGCGCGGGGCCTGCGGGGCTGAGCGCGGCAATTGAGGCGGCGTCTTTGGGCATGCGCGTTGTGGTGTTCGATGAGAATGCGCGGCCGGGGGGCCAGCTGTTTAAGCAGATTCATAAGTTCTTCGGTTCTAAGGAACATCAAGCCAGCCGCCGGGGCGTGGATATCGGCCGGGAGTTGCAGGAAAAGGCCGAGTCGCTGGGCGTGGAGGTCCGCCTTAATACAGAGGTCGTGGGCATCTTTGAACCGTTGTTTGTAAGTGTTACAGAGGGGGAAAACATCACCAGCTATTCGGCGGGCAGCATTATTGTGGCCACCGGCGCGTCGGAGAATGTCATCCCGTTCGAGGGTTGGACGTTGCCGGGCGTCATGGGTGCCGGCGCGGCGCAGACCATCATGAATCTGCATGGGGTGAAGCCGGGCCAGCGGGTGCTCATGGTCGGTTCGGGAAATGTGGGCCTGGTTGTAAGCTTCCAGCTGCTTCAGGCGGGATGCGAAGTGGTGGCGCTTGTAGATGCTGCCAAACGGGTGGGCGGTTACGGTGTGCACGCGTCCAAGGTGACGCGTACAGGCGTGCCGATCTATACTTCCCATACGGTGATCAAGGCCGAAGGGACAGATTGCGTGACTGGGGCAGTCATTGCCGAAGTAGACGAAAAATTCAAGCCGATTCCCGGCACGGAAAAGCACCTGGATGTAGATACGATCTGCATCGCAGTGGGGCTGCAGCCCATGTCCCAATTGACCCGCCAGATCGGATGCGAGCATATGGAGGCGGGTGGAAAAGTTCCCGTACATACCGCGGATGGCGCGACCACCATGAACGGCCTTTTTGTGGCGGGAGACGTGTCCGGCATTGAGGAAGCAAGCTCTGCCATGATAACCGGCCGCATCGCGGCCCTGGGGGCGGCCAAGCGGGGCGAGTTTATTGATAAAGAACAATATGACGCCCGGGTTGAAGAACTGGAAGCGTCTTTGGAAAAGCTCCGGAAAGGAATGTTCTGCAAAGAAAATGCGGGCCGGACGGACATGACCCGTACGGATGAAGGCCTACCCCTTTCCATGGCGCTGCTAAGAAATGGGTATGTGACACAAGATGATATGAAAAACCTTCCCAACAGCGGTTTTACGGGAAAATCCGGCGTGCATGCCGTCATTGAGTGCACCCAGAACATTCCCTGCGATCCCTGCCGAGATGCCTGCCGGTTTGGCTGCATCCATGTGGATGAAGCGGATATGGTTCGGCTTCCTGAGGTGACGGAACGGGCCTGCATAGGCTGCGGAATGTGCGTGGCAATCTGCCCGGGTCAGGCAATCTTTTTGGTAAACAGCGAATATGCGCCGGGGCTGGCCACGGTAACGCTGCCCTATGAGTTTCTTCCCTTGCCGCAAAAAGGCGAAAAAGGCCTGGGGCTGAATCGTCAGGGTAAGCCTGTGTGTGCTGCGGAAGTCGTGGATGTAAAGAAAGGCAAGGGCTTGGATAAGACTGCGGTGCTGACCATCGCCGTGGAGGCGGGAATGGAAAACGAAGTCCGATTCTATCAAAAGGAGGCCGTGGAGCATGTCTGAGTATTTGGATCGTTCAATGGATATAGGTGAGTTTGTACCACAGCCGGATGACGATATTATTATTTGCAGATGCGAGGAAATTACCAAGGGCGAAATCCGGCGGGCAGTCCATATGGGATTTTGGACCTTGACGGAGATCAAACGGGCCACGCGGGTGGGCATGGGCATGTGCCAAGGAAGCACCTGCCAGCGGAGCGTAAAGGCGATTGTAGCCAAGGAGCTGGGCATCTCTCCGAACCAGCTGGAAGATATCATTGCCCGGCCGCCCATGCGAGCAATTAAATTTGATGCCTACGGAGAAGAGGTGGAAAAGAAATGAGTGAAATAAAAACTGCGGACGTCATCATCATCGGGGCGGGCATTGCGGGGAATTCCGCAGCCTACTATGCCGCCAAGCGTGGGCTTTCCTGCATCGTGCTGGAAAGTGATATGATCGGGCACGGCGGTTCTTCACGCAACGGCGGCGGTGTCCGGCGCTCCGGCCGGGATGCCCGCGAAATGCCGCTAGCGAACTTCGCTATCAACAATCTGTGGCCGAATTTGAAGGATGAACTGGGCATGGATGTGGGTTTTCGGCAAAAGGGATATTTGTTAGTCGGGCACGACGAAAACGACGAAAAAATGTTTTTTGAGCGCGTTGAAGTTGCCAAAAAATTCGGCATCGACGTACAAATCATTCGGGAAGACGTGATATATAAAGAATTTCCATACGTTTCGAAGTACGTAAATGTTGCGGCGTGGACGCCCTCTGATTGCGTGGCAAATCCGATGCTGGCAACCCTGGCGTTTTACAAGCGGGCCCGGGAGCTTGGAGCGCGGTTCATTACCGGCGAAAAGGCGTTGAAGATTGAAACGGTGAAGGGCCGGGCACGCCGGGTCATTACGGAACGTGGAAACGTGTATGAAGGCGAATCGATTGTGATTGCCGCGGGTTTCTACAGCCGAAAGCTGCTCAATACCGTAAGGGTCGATGTTCCCTTGTATTTGCGTATGCAAAACACCCTTGTAACGGAGCCGATTGCCCCGGTATTTGAGCATTTTCTTTGTGGTATGGGAGAGCCGGTGGGCTACTATGCACAGCAGGTGGAACATGGCTCCCTTGTTTTTGGCGGCAACACTGGGCGCGAAACCTGCAACTTCTTTGATGAGGGCAAGGGGATACCCAAAACCACCAGCATTTCACCTGCGGCGATCTGCAACGAAGTGGCGAAGGATCTTCCCATAGTTAGAAATCTCAAGGTCGTGCGTGCATGGAGCGGCTGGATAGAAATGAGCATAGATAAAGTTGGGATAGTAGGAGCAATCGAAGAAGTGCCTGGCCTCTTTGTTACCTGCGGCAGTTCCGGCCATGGCTTCTGTCTTGGGCCGGCGGTGGGATACACGCTGGCCGAGCTGGCGGCGGGCCTGCCGGCCACGGTGGATATTTCCAAACTCCACTACGACAGGTTTGACTACTTCAAAAGACAGGAACGCTATAACTAAAGAAGAAAGAAAAGACCGGGCTTTGCATAAAGCCCGGTCTTTGTTATTTCAGAAAGATGTCTGGCGAGTATATGGGTTATGTCAGCGACAGGCCAGTGCTCTTGGTCCGGCGGCAATGCGGGGTATTTGCGCAAAAGCTGCCGGAAACAAAGCGGCAACATGGGGACACATGTTTAACATATAAGGCAAGTGAAGCCAATCGCATTACCCATTTTATCAACAAATTAGTATCTTTTTGTGACATGATACGCTATAATATTACAATATCTAGGGCCGGGCCATTTTTTCATCCTAAGCGAACAACTGGATGGAAGAGATTCAGGCCTGATTAAATTCCAGACACGAAGAAGGTGCTCGTATTCAGACCATTTTGTACCTGGAACTGAATTGTTTTGGGCTGGCGGTGTTGTTAACGATTTTCATGAACTCGCGCCGCCATGTCAACCGATATCTGTTTGATCAGAAGCTGTTTTTTGCGCTTCTTTTAACCACTGCCTTGATCTTGGTCTTTGATATGTTCATGTGGCTGTTTGATGGCATGCCCGGTCCGCTGATTCACCCAGCATATCAATGGATTACGGTGTGTTACTATGCTTTGAATCCGCTCATATGTGCATTGTGGTATCTGTACGCAGACTATTATATCAATAGAAGCGAAGCACATCTGAAAAAAATAAGCATCCCGGTGTTGATCCCAGTGTGTGTCAACTTATGCCTCTCCATTATGAGCGTCTATTGGCATGGTATGTTTTACATAGACGGCAACAATGTCTATCATCGCGGGCCCCTCTTTTTTGTTATGGCCTTGATCTGCTTCCTTTTTCTTGCGTATACGATGGTCTATATCTTTCTAAACCGCCGGAAAATCCAGAGGCGGGAATATAAAACGCTTCTCTTGTTCCCCATTCCGCCCATAATTGGAGGAGTCATCCAAACCCTGTTTTACGGCGTCTCGCTGATTTGGGTTTGCGCAACAATATCGCTGCTGATCATCTTCATCGATTTCCAAAACGACCAATTGAGTACGGATCATTTGACAGGGCTCTACAACCGGCGGCAGTTGGACAACTATCTGCGCACAAAAAGTCAAAATGCGGGTGGCAAAACGGTTGCTGGCCTGATGATTGATCTGGACTCTTTTAAGGTAATCAACGATACTTATGGGCACGACAGTGGAGATCGGGCCTTAAAGTACGTTGCGGAAATTCTGAAGGAAACCTTCCGGAAAAATGACTTTGTGGCCAGGTATGGCGGCGATGAATTTCTCGCCATCGTGGAAATCAATCAGAGGTCGGATCTCGAAAAAGCCGTATCCAGATTAAATGAAAATTTGGAGCAGTTTAATGCCAAAAAACTCATTCCGTATGAAATCAAACTGAGCATCGGCTATGATAATTTATCCAAAGGCAAAGACGTTAGGGATTTCTTGAAGCATATCGACGATCTGATGTATACAAATAAGCAAAAAACAGGCGGCCAAATTCAGGAACAGTAGCCGGTTTTTGTCCTATTGCAAAGTGCGTTGCCCGCGTGACGATTGTCCGCGGGAATTTTTTTGCGTGCAATCCCGCCAGATTCCTGCCTTTTAAAAAATTCTTGTTTGCGGAGCGGTAACAAAATGAAAAAGACTGCGTAAAATGAAGCAGAGGTGAAGGCAGTGGATACACGGGAATTGTTTGCGCGGCTTATTAAGTGCGAGGCAGGCGGCGAGGGCATTGATGGAATGCGCGCGGTTGCAACCGTTGTCATGAATCGCGTGCGGGTAGCATATGGAGAATACCAGCGGGTATGCCAGGGCGATCTGCGCAAGGTGATCATGCAAACATGCCAGTTCTCCTGCTATAAAACCATAATCGGCGGAGTCGACAATCCGCAGAATGTGTGGACGGCCACTCCTGAGGACATCCATTATCAGGTTGCCGATTGGGCCATCAACGGCGGCATCTATACGGGGGCGGGCTCCGATTCGCTGTGGTATATGAATCCCTTCTCGCCCAAGTGCCCAAACTTTTTCCCTTACAACAAAACCGGATATTGGTACACGAGGATAAATAAGCATTGCTTTTATAATCCCATGCCATCCTATGCGCAAACTTAAAATCGGAGGTGCTTTTGCTCTATGAACAGCAGTATCACGTGGTTGGGGAACAGAGTGTTTGATCCCAACACTTCCAGCAAGATTCAGCAGCCCGCAGCGGGCTCGGGTCAAACCCAGCAGGGCATCGTCCCTGCAGAAACCCAGCAGGGCCCGCCGCCTTCTACTGAGAAAGGCTACATTCCCTATTATCTCGCCAGCAATATTGGGAAAAATGTACGGGCGGAATTCATCATCGGCACAAATCAATACACTGACAGAACAGGCGTACTGGTGGAAGTGGGCATCAACTATTTTGTGCTCAATGATATTAATTCGCGAACCAACATTATGTGCGACCTGTATTCGGTCAAATTCGTCACGATCTTGCTTCCGATGTCGCAAACGCCGTAAAAGAGTCCGGCCGCTGACAAACAGGCCCAAACAGGCCCGTGGCCTTGCCGGATGGTTTTTGTGTATACGACGCACCGGTAAAATATATCGGTTTGGCAATGGGCCAAGCCTCTGCGGGAGAAGACAGACCCGATTTGCACCAGCGGGCCTGTCATTTTTTGTGTATTCTTGCATACACGTATCTCATATGTATTCAAAAAACTTACCGCTGATATTCAAATAACTATAATCTCGCAAAAACACGAAAGACAAAAAACCCAGACATTGTCTAGAATATTCATTTATACAATAAAAATCAAATATTAAAAAAAATAATGGTATAAATTAAAAAAATGATTTGGAAGTTTTCAAAAAGCGAGATATACTAATACTATGTCTGTGTTTTGTAAAGAAAAAATACAGTTTTCCGAAAATTTATGCATGGAGGATATAAAAATGGGAGGAATTCCAGTTTGGCTCAGCACGATGATCTTAGGCATGGGCACCGTGTTCACCGGCCTTTTTTGCCTGATCCTGATTATCCATCTGTTGGGTTACCTGTGCCGAATCTTTGAAAGAAAAACGGAGGTCGTTTCTGCGCCCGCTAAAAGTATTGCAGATGTCGACGAAATTCCAAACCGGCCCCAGTTTATCGCCGCGGTGTCTGCGGCAATTGCTACCGCCACTGAAACGGACGCAGCCGGGCTGCGCATCGTGTCCGTAAAAAAAGTGAAATAACAATTGGAGGATATTATTTATATGCGTAACTTTCTTGTAAACGTCAACGGGACAACCTATGAGATCGGCGTTGAGGAAATCAGCGGCAAAGTCATTCCTGCCGCAAAACCCGCCGAAGTTCCCGCAGCCGTCCCCGCGCCCGCGAAAGTAGCGGCCGGCACTAAGACCATTAATGCGCCGATGCCTGGCAACATTCTTTCCGTCAGTGCAAAGCCCGGCGCCGCTGTTAAGGCGGGTGAGGTGCTTATGATTTTGGAAGCCATGAAGATGGAAAACGAAATTCTTTCGCCTGCTGACGGAACGGTTGAAGAAGTGTTTGTCCAGAAGGGCTCCACTGTGGAAACCGCTTCCCCGCTCTGCACCATCAAGTAAGGAGACGCACATGCAGGAATTTTTTCATGAAATGGGGTTTTACATTATAAATCAGAACCCCGCGCAGCTTTTGATGATTGCAATCTCTTTTTTGCTTTTATATCTTGCGATTGTCAAGAAATTCGAGCCGCTGCTGTTGCTTCCTATCGCCTTCGGTATGCTGCTGACCAACCTTCCCGGGGCCGGCATGTACCATGAGGAATTCTTCAAGAAAGAAGTCGTGGATGCCGCCGGAAAGCTTACCTATGTGGTGGACTGGGCCAAGCTGGGCGATCCCTCGCAGGCCGGGCTCTTGGATTATTTATACCTTGGCGTAAAGCTGGGCATCTATCCCTGCCTCATTTTTGTGGGCGTAGGCGCGATGACGGATTTCGGCCCTTTGATTGCCAACCCCAAGAGCCTGATTTTTGGGGCGGCGGCGCAGATGGGAATTTACGTTGCCTTCATGCTGGCGCTGATGATGGGTCAATCGGAGTGGTTTACTCGGGTATTAAACATCACATTTGATGTCAGGGCGGCTGCTTCCATCGGCATCATCGGCGGCGCGGACGGCCCGACTGCCATCTTGGTTACGTCCAGGCTTGCGCCGGAAATTCTTGGTCCAGTGGCGGTGGCGGCCTATTCTTATATGGCGCTGGTGCCGGTGATTCAGCCGCCCATCATGAAGGCGCTGACCACGAAAAAGGAGCGCTGCATTGAGATGGAGCAGCTCCGGCCAGTGAGCAAAACCGAGAAAATTATTTTCCCCGTCGTGGCCACGGCCTTTACGTCGTTTCTGCTTCCTTCGGCAACGCCTCTGATCGGTTCACTGATGATGGGCAACCTGCTTACGGAGTGCGGTGTTACAGACCGTTTGAGTAAAACCGCACAGAATGAGCTGATGAATATCGTTACGATTTTCTTGGGGATCTCCGTGGGCGCAACCGCAACGGCACATACTTTCCTACAGTGGCGCACCATTGCCATCATTGTTCTGGGCGTGTTGGCGTTCGGATTTGGCACTGGGGGCGGCGTGATTCTAGTAAAGTTCGTAAACCTGTTTACCAAGAAGAAGATCAACCCGCTGATCGGTTCCGCCGGTGTTTCCGCGGTTCCCATGGCGGCTCGTGTATCTCAGATGGTGGGACAAAAGGAAAAACCGAGCAACTTCCTGCTCATGCACGCCATGGGCCCCAACGTGGCTGGCGTAATTGGCTCCGCAATTGCCGCGGGCGTGTTCCTCTCGCTGTTCAGATAACCACCTGAGAAAGGAGGCATCCATGACGAAACTGTCTATTACCGATACAATTTTGCGCGATGCGCATCAGTCTCAGGCCGCCACGCGTATGCGCACGGAGGATATGCTGCCCGCCTGTGAAATCTTAGACTCCATCGGCTACTGGTCGCTGGAGGTATGGGGCGGCGCGACGTTCGATTCCTGCCTGCGCTTCCTCAATGAGGATCCCTGGGAGCGGCTTCGGACCCTGCGAAAGGCGCTACCCAATACCAAGCTGCAAATGCTTTTCCGCGGCCAAAACATACTGGGCTACAAGCATTATGCCGACGATGTGGTGGAGCAGTTCTGTAAAAAGGCCATCGAAAACGGCATCGACGTAGTCCGCATTTTCGATGCCTTAAACGATACTCGCAATCTGGAATCCGCCATTAAGTTTACCAAAAAATACGGCGGAATCTGTGAGTCGGCCATCAGTTATACCGTCAGTCCTGTGCATAACGAGGATTACTTTGTCAAGATGGCTCGTGAACTGGTCCAAATGGGCACAGATACCATCTGCATCAAGGATATGGCAAACCTGTTGCTGCCGGAAGCCGCCTATTCACTGGTAAAGCGCCTGAAGGCGGAAGTGGATGTTCCCATTCACTTGCATACCCACAATACCACCGGCACGGGCGATATGACGTATTTCCGAGCGGTGCAGGCGGGTGTGGATATCGTGGATACTGCGCTGTCCCCCTTTGGCAACGGCACTTCGCAGCCGGCAACCGAGCCGTTGGTGGCAGCGCTCATGGGCACGGAGCGGGATACGGGGCTGGATCTTAGCAAGCTTTCCGAAGCCGCGAAGTTCTTCCGCCCCATTGCGGAAAAAATGATGAAGGATGGAACGATTTCGCTCAAGTCTCTGCGCGTGGATACCAATACCCTGTTGTATCAGGTTCCGGGCGGCATGCTGTCCAACCTGATTTCACAGCTCAAGGAAGCGCATGCCGAAAATAAATATTACGATGTGCTCAATGAAGTCCCACGGGTTCGGGCGGATTTCGGGTACCCTCCGCTTGTGACGCCCACCAGCCAGATCGTGGGTTCTCAGGCCGTGCTGAACGTGCTATCTGGCGAACGCTATAAGATTTTTACCAAGGAGTCTAAGGCGCTGCTCCGCGGCGAATATGGGCGTCTGCCTGCCCCGGTGAACGAGGAGGTACGTAAAAAGGCCATCGGTGATGCGGAAGTCATCTCCTGCCGGCCGGCGGATCTGCTTAAACCGGAGCTGGAAACTTACCGTGAGGAAATCAAGGACCATATTCGCCAGGAAGAGGACGTGCTAAGTTACGCGTTGTTTCCGCAGGTGGCCCTGAAGTTCTTCGAGGCGCGGGAAGCGGCGGAAAAGAAAGCAAGCGAACCGGCGGACGCGGTCAGAACCCTGTACGTGGAAGACGCCAGCATCTGAATGCGATCACTTGCGGCGGGACGGAATCATCCGTCCCGCCTTTTTCTGTTTCATGAAATGCGAACACGGTTCTTTTAAGCTCCGATCTGCGCTTGTGGTTTTGTGGATCATAAATGCTTTTACTCCTTGCAATTATTGCCAATGTGCATTAACGTATTCATATAGCATGAAGTGGAGGATTCACTATGAAACTGCGGCTTTTCAAAAGGATTACAGCCCTCCTTGCGGCGGCTTTGTTTTTGTTGTGCGCCATGGGCTTCACCATGGGAACCCCCGAACAAAGCGTTCGCAACCTCTACACAGCGGTTAAAACGGTGAACATTCGAAGCGGTCCCGGCACGGGCTATTCGGTGGTGGGTACGCTTCGTGCAGGCTCGTTCGCAACCAAAGTGGGTCAAAGCGGCGGCTGGGCGCGCATTGTGGTTCTGGGTAACGATGCGGCCTTCGTTCCCATGACGGCGCTCACATATACCGGGGAAGGCACCTCTATCTACTGTATCGAAGAGGCGATCTCTTATGCCACCTCTCAAATCCTTTATGCTGCGGCAAGGTTGAATATCCGCAGTGGCCCGGGCATGGGTTATGATATTGTGGAAACCCGCAACGAGGGCGAAGCGGTTACGGTGATGGGCGTCAACGGTGCCTGGTCTCTGGTGAAGATGGAGGGCAACGTGGTGGGGTACGCGTATTCCGCAAGCCTTACGGAGGAGCAGCCTCAAGCCAGTTCCTATTACACCGTGCAGACGCTCACAACCACCAGCAATTTTAACGCATATGAGTCGGAATATTTCATGTGCTATCTTGTCAGTTCTCGCTATATCATCCCCATCCGCACCGCTGAGAATGGCGACTCCGCCATTGTGGGATATATGAAGGACGATCCATCCGACTACATAGAAGTTCTCAATCTTACCACCGACTGGGTTCGAATCAACTATCATGGTGTCATCGGCTATGTGCCCTTTGATCTTGTGACGGTCTACCGCATCTACAGGCAAATTTATTAAAAATTACCCGGGAAATTGACGAAAAGGGAAAAACTGCCACAGAATGTTTACAGATATTGTAGGGAAAATAACATATAATACAAGTAGTTGCAAGGCTGATTACTAGTTAAGGAGGGTTTCAAATGAAAAAAACAATTTTATTAAAAGTGCTTGCGGCAACCCTTGTGGCTGTCATGGCTCTGGGTGCCGCCGGCATTGCCTTTGCTGATACTGTGGCACATGCCACACAGGCGGTGAATGTCCGCAGCGGTCCCGGCGTTAGTTATAGTGTGATTGGCGAGCTTTCCTCGGGCGAGAAGGTGTCGGTCACAGGGAATATCATCAACGGCTGGGTGGAGATCTACTATACTTCCTCGAAGATCGGGTATGTGCAGTCGAGTTATCTAGGAGCATATACCACAGGCGTTGCTGTCGGCAATTACTCTGGGTATTACACATCATCCGACGGCAATCTCTACTATACTACCTCGGCGCTGAATATCCGCATCGGTCCCGGTACCAACTATAGCATCATTGGTACGTTGGATAAGGGCGACTATGTAACGAGAATCGGCCAGGTGGGCAAGTGGTTCCAAATTGCCACCAGCAATGGTGTAACCGCATACGTATCTTCTTCCTATTTGCGGTCCGCTTCCTCGGGCGCGGCAGTCACGGTTCCTTCTGGGGCTACCGGCGTCAGGTATTCCACGGTGGTGCTTAATGTCCGCACCGGTCCAAGCACCAAATATAGCGTCGTCGGTGCGCTTTCCAAGGGGCAGCCCGTAACGGTGGTGGGAACCAGTGGCAATTGGAGCAGGATCAACTACAATGGAACAACCGCGTACGTTTTCAGCAAATATCTGAGCTCTACGCCGGTTTACGGTGCCTACGCTTCCTATGCTTCCGATCCATACTATTACTATTACGGCAACTCCGGCTCCACGACGTATCCCAGCTGGGTCTATGGTGTGACCGGCACGGTGGGCACCGCCAATATGTCTATCACCGTCCGTACCAGCGCTTCCGCTTCCGCCAGCGTGGCCGGTGTGCTCTATTATGGCTCCTATGTTGTGGTAATCAGCCAGTCGGGCGATTTCTACCGTGTATACCGCAATGGCAGCTACGGCTATGTCCCCACGGACGCCATCACGCTGCTGGGCTCCAGCGCGGGGTATACTTACTATCCGCCTTTCGGCTGGAGCAGCTAAAGATAGCTGTGTTGCAAAAGGGAGCGTTTCGCTCCCTTTTTTTGCATGTTCAAAAGAAAACATATGACACTTTATGTGGTCATACAATAAAACGAATATAATTGAGTAATTTTCGTCCAATTTGTTATTTATTTTTCTTCTAAAACACGTTATGATAGATATATAAACTTCTCTTTTTATATTTTTTACAGTTCGGAGGCCGGATGACACATTCAAAGGAGGCAACCAGCACCATCATTTACGCGGTGATGCTCGCCCTGTCGGCGGTATTTCTTATTGTCGGCGTTTGTGCGGGAGATTTAGCGACACTTCTGCCCGGTTTGCGTGCAATCTTTACTACCTCTGCCCTTCTCTATACGGATTTTACCGCCGTGGGCGGGCTGAATGCGGGGCTTGTCAATGCGGGGCTCATGGGTTTTTTTGCCCTGACACTGATGAAGCTATCCGGCTACCATGCCACGGGGAGCAGCTTCGGAGCGTTTTTTCTGTCTCTGGGGCTGGGCATCTTCGGGAAGACGGTGCTTACCGTAGCGCCCATCGCGTTCGGAAGCTGGATCTACGCGATGTACAAGCGAGAGGCGTTCTCCCGCGTGGTGCTTTATGCTATTCAGGGCGGCGCGCTGGCGCCGGTGGTGAGCTTCCTTGTCTTTGGCCGCGGCGTGGCGCCGTCGGCGTCCTCTCTGTTGCTGGGCGCCTTTGCGGGAATGCTCATCGGGTTTCTGATCCCGCCAATGGCCACCTATAGTCGCGGTCTGCACCGGGGCTTCAGCCTATTTAACGTGGGTATGGCTGCCGGCCTCCTAGGAATTGCGATCTATGCGATCTTCCGCAGCCTGATCCTCTCACAAGACCATTACCTCAACAACATCTTTTCCGAAGATCGAAAACTATTTTATCTCATTTTCCTGGGCAGCATCTTTTTAATCCTTGTGGTTGTTGGTTGGCTGCTCAGCGGACGCAGTTTCGTGCAATACAGGCGGCTGCGCTGGCATACCGGCCTGGATGTAGATTTTGCTTATGAGTACGGCGTCTCCAACGTGCTGATCAATATCGGCCTAGTGGGCTCTATCATGCTGGTCTATTTTTTCCTAGTGGGCGCTACCTTCAATGGGGTTACGGTGGGCGCGCTGATATGTACCCTGTGTTGGGCGGGCATTGGCACCAACACACGCACCATACTGCCCCTTTTGCTGGGTTATTGGGCGACTTCCCTGCTGACCGGCATTCCGCTAAACACCCCGTGGCTGTGCGTTGGCGTCTGCTATGCCTCCGGGCTTGCGCCCATCAGCGGCCGGTTTGGCGGGATCAGCGGCATTTTTGCGGGGATGCTGCACGCGTTTTTAATGGGCATTACCGCCTCCATGCAGGGCGGATTCAACCTATACAGCGGTGGCTTCACAGCAGGCCTGACGGCCGTTCTGCTTTACCCCATCCTGAATAATTTGGTTCGGCATGAATATGCGGACAATGTGGAGGCACAAAGCCATCCGGGCATCGTAAAAGAGCTGGCGATGGATGCGGTGCACCTTTTGGAAGGGGTGGGGGAAAGCTCTGATCCGCGCGGCCACGAGCATAAGGCCACCAAGGCGCAGGAAATGATGCTTGGTATCCGTAATATATTGGCGGTTCTGGCGGGAGTGCTTTTCCTGCTCTCGATGCTGCGCAATGGAAGTCTTGCGGTATACGCATACGATCTGAAGTTTGCGGCCTATTTCATGGGCGCGGGGGCATATATTGCTGAAATCTTGCTTATAACCGATATCTTCCGAAAGAAAACATCTCTTAAAACAATGCTCATGCCCTATATTTTCGGCATACTCTATGTGATTCTGGGGCTTAGCTACCTGCTGCACTATTGATCGAATATTAAAAGAGCCGAACCATAGGTCCGGCTCTTTTTTCTTATCCTTGTGTGTGTTCTAGGTCAATGGCGAAAATACCTCCCGCGCCGCCGGTGTGCAAAAACAAAATGTTCTTTCGTCCGTCGAAGTATCCTTGTTTTATGAGTTGAATCAGTCCAGCGAAGGCTTTGCCCGTATACACGGGGTCCAGCAAAATCCCTTCCTGTGCTGCCATGAGTCGCATGGCCTTTACGCCCGCTTCCGAGGGGATGGCATATCCCGCGCCGTAGCAGTTGTATAGGTTAATATTCTCTTTCCCGTATTGGAGATCCAGCTCCATCAGCGCTGCTGCGCCGTTCATCAGCGAGGATACAATCTCATAAAAGTCGGAGCCGTCGTCAACACTAATGCCGGTGACACGGGAGGATGGGGTATAAAGGTCCGCGCCCAGCGCCATGCCCGCATGCGTGCCGCCGGACCCTGCGGCGCAAATGATGTCGTCAAAGGCGATGCCCATTTCTTCTGCCTGCTGCGCCGCTTCTTTGGCGCAGTTCACATATCCCAGGCAGCCCATGGGGACGGAGCCGCCCGCCGGGATGAGGTAGGGAACGTGCCCTTCTTTGTGCAGTCCGTCACAAATACGATCCATCTCGGCATACACGTCCGCATAGGTATCGCTGTCCACAAAGCGCACCTGTGCGCCGATCAGATCGTTGATAAGCTGATTGCCTACCTTCTCATATACGCCTCGTTTTTTGAGTACCAGAATGCAACCCAATCCAAGGCGGCTGCAGCAGGCAGCGGTGAGCATGGCGTGGTTGCTCTGCGCGCCGCCGGTGGTGAGCACAAAGTCGCAGCCCCGCGCTTTTGCATCAGCGAGCAAAAATTCCAGCTTGCGCACCTTGTTGCCTCCCAGCGCCACGCCGGTCAGGTCGTCCCGCTTAATATAGAGTTCTTTGCCGAAATACCGGCTCAAATTATCGAGGCGGTACAGCGGCGTGGGCAGGAGCCCAAGGTGAACCTGTGGAAAATCAAATAAGTGTTTCATAATGTTACCTTCATAATTTTTGCAATTAAATTCCAAGAAACAGCTAAACACAATGCATTTCGTGCTATGCCGATGGATCTATTATTAATATGATAACATATTGATATGCAAGAATCCATTGGCCCATTTGAATATAAAAAAGTAAATCATAAAGAAACGGCCTGTTGGTAAAAAATAAACGGCCGACTATTTGGCAAGATCAAACAACTTACCGTTTAAAGAGCTGCCATTCCCCTTCCTTATTTCCCCGCCACCGCAAAATCCTTCTTCACGAAGCGAAAAGCGGCCGCTTCATGGCCGCTTTAAGCGCATTTCATTTTATTTTCCATTGATCGTCCCCGTCGCCGGGCATCCTTGCTGTGGCAGCTCTTTATTATAGCCGCGCGCTGAGAATCTGGGTGGCCACGCAGAAAAAAAACACAATGGAGGCGGCATCTGTGATGGTGGTAAGCACAGGCGAGGCCATGAGGGCCGGATCCAGTTTAAAAACTCGGGCCAGCATAGGGAGGATGCAGCCAAGAGACTTGGCGATGAGCACAGTGGCGACGAGGGTGAGGCTCACAGTTAGGGCCACAAGGGCGTCGTCGTATTGAATCCAGATGCGCAGAAAATTCACCATGGCCAGGGCGGTGCCGCACAAAAGCGCTACGCGCACTTCCTTCCACCAGACCCGGATAAAGTCGGACTGTATGATTTCGTCCAGCGCCATACCGCGGATGACCATCGTGGAGGCCTGAGAGCCGCTGTTTCCGCCGGTGCCGGTGAGCATGGGGATAAAAGTCACCAGCAAGGGCAGCGTGGCAATTGCAGCCTCGAAGTGCTCGATGAGGGCACCGGTGAGCATGGCGGAAATCATGAGCACCAACAGCCAGAAAATGCGGTTCTTAAAGAGGATAAATACGGGGGTTTTAAGGTAAGTATCCTCGCTGGGGACAATACCGGCCATCTTCTCAAAATCCTCGGTAGCCTCTTCCTGCACAACGTCCACCACATCGTCGATGGTAATAATGCCCACTAGTCGCTGTTCGTTATCCACAACGGGCATGGAGAGCATGTCGTACTTGGAGAAGAGCTTCGCTGTCTCTTCCTGGTCGTCGTAGGTGCTGACACTGATGACGTTGGTGTGCATCAATTCGCCAACTAGGCTATCCGGCTCAGCTAAGATAAGCTCCCGCAATGTGACGACGCCCTCCAGACGGTGCTGGGCGTCCAGCACGTAGCAGCTGTTTATGGTTTCCTTGTTCACGCCGGTCTTGCGGATGACTTGCAGGGCCTCTTTGGCGGAGACGGACTGTTTCAGATAGACGTATTCGTTGGTCATCAGGCTCCCGGCGGAGTCTTCGGGATACTGTAGGTACTGGTTAATGAGTTTACGGTTTTCCGGGGAGGAGTTTCTCAGGACCCGCTTGACCACGTTGGCGGGCATCTCTTCCACTAGGTCCACGTAGTCGTCCAAATATAGGTCGGAGAGGATGAAACGTAGCTCCGTATCGGTGATGGCCGTAATCATCTGCTCCTGCACGTCGGAATCCATGTACGCAAAAATTTCCGCGGCCGTATTCTTAGGCAGCAGCCGGAAGAATACCAGTGCAGATTCGCGGTCATCGAGAGATTGAAACACTTCCGCAATATCGGCATAGTGCATCTCTTGGGTCAGTTTCTTAATTTCTGAATACTTGTGTTCGGAAAGAAGATTTAGAATTTCTTCAATCATAGCGCACCTCCTTCATAAAGGGGAGCGCATCAAAAAAGAAGATACGCCGCCCGCAGCATTTTATTATGGTGGAATTGTCTACTGTCGTATGGTCCGGCGTCCATATCGGTTCTCCTTTCAGTACGAAATATGCTGAAATCATTGTACCGCGAGAAAATGAAGGATGCAATAGAGAAAATCCGGCAGGGCGGTTCAGAAGCGGGAGAGTGCGTCATATGCTGTGAGAGGAAACGCAAAAGAAGGGAGACGGCATGATCATCGTTTCGCCTGCGGCAAAGCTGATGTGCGAACCTGCTCCCCACGCCCAGCAGGACGACGAGGCGTGGTACGGACAGGGGGCGACAATTATACAGGACCTTCCCGGCGAATACTGCCGGGTTCGAATGAGCTACGGGTATGAAAGCTATATCAGTCGGGACGATCTGGCGGACGGCAAATATCCGCAGGACGGGGAAGTCTATGCGGTGCGCTCCGCCTTTGCAGACGTGCTGAAAAAGGCGAATGTCAGGGCAGAAACTTTGCTTACGCTGCCCCGGGGTGCAAGGCTGCTCTCTATTTCCGTCGAGGACGGCTGGCGCAAGGTGCGGCTGGTTACAGGGGAAGAAGGGTTTGTGCGCGAATCGCATTTGGAACGCTTTCCGAGGCCAATCTGCGGCGAATGGGAACTGCGGCGGCGGATCGCCGCAACAGCGTTAAGCTATTTGGGAACCCAGTACCGCTGGGGCGGCAGAACGCCCTGGGGGATTGACTGCAGCGGCTTATGCCATGCGGCCTACCTGTTCAACGGCATCGCCATCTATCGGAATTCTACCTTGAAAGAGGGATATCCCATGCGCGAAATTCCTATGGAGCGCATAGACGTGGCAGACCTCATCTACTTCCCGGGTCATGTTGCTATGTACCTTGGGATGGGCAGATATGTGCACGCTACGGGCCGGGCTGGGGACGACTGCGTGACGATCAACAGCCTTTACGAAAACTGCCCGGCATACCGGGAAGATCTGGCAAAAGGCATCCTCTGCGCGGGCAGCGTGTTTTAGGCACGAAAAAGCGAGTGTTGCGGAAAACGAAATAAAATAAAAAGAAGAAATATTTAAGTCAAGTAAAAGAAATATTATCTTAAGTATATGTGCAAGCGTTCATCAAGGGTACCCGTATGCAATTCAAAGAGATGATTGTCAAAATCATAAAAATAAATCGAATGCCCCTCACCATCAACACGTGGGCGTTCTGGATGTAACTCAGCACCCGATGCGATTACCTTAGATTTATAGAGTTCAAAGTCTGCTTCAGATATTTGAAATGCAATGTGATTGTAAGTACGCTCTGTAAGCGGGTCTCCCTCCATAATGCATATCCAGATGTTGTTAACAAGAAAAAACATCTCTTTCGAAAGCGAAAATTGCCTGTTTCCGCTTGAATACACCTCGTGGGCATCAAAAACAGTTTGGAGAAATGCGGAAGCCCTCTGCAGGTTTTTGACAATGAGGGTAATATGACTTATTCCTTGAATCATAATTGTACTCCAAATTGCCTTGGCGGGCAGGTAAAATATCAGTTTTTTAGAGTTGCAAAGAGCCGAGTCAACTTTTCAGGGCAGCCAATTAAAAGGCCGGTATGTCTTTACAGGTCGATGGTCAGTTCTACGGGGCAATGGTCGCTGCCCTCTACTTCCGGAAGAATCCGGGAATCCTGAATTTTCCCCGCTAGGGAGCGGGATACCACAAAGTAGTCGATGCGCCACCCGGCGTTGTTCGCCCGAGCGTTGAAACGATAGGACCACCAGGAATAGGCCCCTGTTACGTCTGGGTAAAGATAGCGGAAGCTGTCCACGAAGCCCGCCGCGAGTAGCTCGGTAAATTTGCCCCGCTCCTCGTAGGAGAAACCGGCGCTGCCGATGTTGGGCTTGGGGTTTTTCAGATCAATTTCGTTATGAGCTACGTTTAAATCACCGCAAAGGATTACGGGCTTTTTCTGATCCAGCGATTGTAAGTAGGCGCGCAGGGCATCCTCAAACTCCATGCGATAATCCAGCCGCGCCAGCTCCGGCTTGGCGTTGGGGGAATAGCAACAGACCAGATAGAAGGTTTCGTATTCCGCCGTAATGACACGGCCTTCGTCTGCGTGATTGCCCCCGATGCCGTAAACCACCGATTGAGGCGATTGCCGAGTGAAAAGCGCCGTGCCGGAATATCCCTTCCTTACGGCGCTATGATAAAAGGCAGAGTAGCCTTCAGGGGCAAAGTCCGCCTGATCCGGCTGCATCTTGGTTTCCTGCAAGCAGAAGATATCAGCGTTTGCACAGAGGAAAAACTCTTTGAACCCCTTTTGCAGGCAGGCGCGGAAACCGTTTACGTTCCATGAGATGAGCTTCATGACGTCCTCCTAAAATGCGGATTGGTTTCTTATTATTTTACACGATTTTGCACCGCACGACAAACCCCACATAAAGGCGGCGCAAAAACAAGAGGAAAGGGGAGACGCGCTACGCGAAAGGGAATATTTATAGCCCATTTTTGCCGCAGGGAGAAGCGGGGGGCGGGGCTAAAGGTACAAGAATGAAAGGGGAGAGAAGAGGAGATGGCCTGTGCGGCAGAGGATATTTGCAGCCTGATTCTGCCGTGGAGAGAAGTGAAAGGTGGAAAAAACGGCCGTGAAGACGGCGGGAAAAGCAGCGACGAAAAAGGTTGGGAAATGGCCAAAAAACGGCGATAAAAAAAAGACCCCGCAGGATCTTTTTTTCATATGCTTGGTAATTTGCTACTGGATGCGTTGTACCTGATAGCCTGCACTTTCCACGGCGGAGGTGAGCACGCTGTCGCTGACGGGCTTTTCCAACGTCAGCGCCGCCGTGCCCGCGGCGTGGTCCACCGTGGCGGTGACGCCGTCGATGGCATTGAGTGCCTGTGCTACATGGTTAGAACAATTGGCGCACGACATGCCTAGGATATAGATGGTCTTTTTCATGGCAATGACTCCTTTTTCTAAAATTTCCTGATTTATTCTGTATCTCGGTTTAAATCTGCGCAACCGAAGGGCATTTGATACTACGAAAATGGAACTGAGGCTCATGGCGGCAGCGCCGATCATGGGGCTCAGCTTCCAGCCCAGCGCGGAATAGAAGACGCCGGCGGCCAGAGGAATGCCGACACAGTTGTAGAAAAACGCCCAGAACAGGTTTTGCTTGATGTTGCGGATGACGGCGCGGGACAGCTCTACAGCGGTCACAGCATCCGTCAGGTCGCTGTGCATAAGTACGATATCCGCTGCTTCCATGGCGATGTCCGTGCCTGCGCCGATGGCAAGTCCCACATCCGCCGTGGCCAGCGCTGGGGCGTCGTTGACGCCGTCGCCGATCATGGCCACCTTGCCCTGCGCGCGAAGTTCTTGCACGATGCGCGCCTTGTCGCCGGGGAGCACGCCGGCATACACTTCGCTCATGCCCAGCTGGTTGCGGATGGCTTGGGCGGTGACGGCGTTGTCGCCGGTGAGCATGACGGTGCGGATGTCCATTTTGGCAAAGGCGATGAGCGCCGCCTTGGAGGTGGGCTTAAGCGTGTCCGCGCAGGCGATGAGCCCTATTAAGATACCGCCCTTGGCGATATAGAGGATCGTCTTTCCTTCTTGCGCCAGCGCTTTGGCGGATTCAGAAACCGGGGCGAGGTTTACGCCTAGGTCCTGCATCAGCGCGGCGTTGCCCGCGGCGCAAAGCGTTTCATCCAGCATGGCCTGTACGCCCTTGCCGGGTACGGAGGTAAAATCGCTCAGCGGGAGGAATTCGTTGGACAGTTTAAGTACCGCCGAGGCCAGGGGATGCTCGCTGTTTTTTTCCAGCGAAACGGCCAGAGAGACCAACTCGGCCCGGTCGCCGGAAGGCAGCACGTCCGTCACTTCGGGCCGGCCTACGGTGAGGGTGCCGGTTTTATCCAGCACTACGGTATTGACTTTGTGCAGCGTTTCCAGAGCCTCTGCGGATTTGACCAGAATGCCCTGCTCCGCGCCCTTGCCCGTGCCCACCATGATGGCAACCGGCGTTGCCAGCCCCAAGGCGCAGGGGCAGGAAATCACCAGCACGGCGATGCCGATGGACATGGCAAATTCAAAACTTTGCCCCACGATGAGCCACACGACCACGGAGATGAGCGCAATGCCCATGACGATGGGCACGAACACGGCGGCTACCTTATCCGCCAGCCGGGCGATGGGAGCGCGGCTGGACGCGGCTTCCTCTACCAGCCGAATCATGGCGGCCAGAGTCGTATCTCCGCCGGTGCGTTCCGCCCGGAACTGGAAGCTACCGCTGCCATTGATGGCACCGGTAGATACCTTATCGCCATCGGCCTTATAGACCGGCATGCTCTCGCCGGTGAGAGCGGATTCATCCACGCTGCCGCCGCCTTCGACCACAACGCCGTCCGCCGGGATTTTTTCGCCTGGGCGGATGAGTACGATGTCACCTATGCGGATTTCAGAGGAAGGGATCTTTTCCTCCTGACCGTCTCGAATGACCGAGGCCGTTTTGGGTGCAAGGTCCATGAGTTTTTCGATGGAGGAACCTGTGCGGCTCCGGGAGTGGCGTTCCAGATACTTGCCCACCGTAACAAGGGTCAATATCATGGCGGCGGATTCAAAATAGAGGTCTTGGCGATAACTTAAATCACCGGACGCGATTTTGTAAATGGCAAAGAACCCGTATAACATGGCCGCGCCGCTACCGATGGCCACCAGCGTATCCATATTGGGCGCGCCGTGCAGCAGGGAAGGAATGCCGCTTTGGAAGTAGTTCCTATTTAAATAAAGGATGGGAAGGGTCAGCGCCAGCTGAAGCAGGGCAAAAATAAAGGGGTTGTGATGTAAATATATGGGCAGCGGCCAGCCACCCATATGCTGCATGGACAGATACATCAACGGAACCAGCAGCGCCACGGAACCCCACAGCCTGCGCTTTGCGGCGGTGGACTCCTTTTTCAGCTCATCCTTGGGCGCCACATTTTCCAGCTGAAGAGCGGCGCCGTAGCCGGCATGTTCCACGGCGGCGATGATCTGTGCGTCGGACACAGTGGCGGGGTCGTAAACCACTGTCATACTGTTTTGCATGAGGCTCACCGATGCATCCTGCACAGGCAACTTTTTAACGGCCTTTTCCACATGGGAAACACAGGCCGAGCAGGTCATACCTTTGATTTCAAATGTCTTTTTCATTATGAATTCATTATATCACGAGCCCTTAAGATTATGTAAGTATTTTCCTATAAAAGAAGTATGAAAAAGGGGAAGCCTTGATGGGCGCCGTGCTCCGGTGCCGTTTACATGGACGACATCAACTAGAAACAGAACTACGACGCATACTTCAACAGCAGCAACAATGCCACCTATGTCGCCTATACCTATGTACCTGTGACCGCCACCGCCGTTACCACGACAACCACGGATATTTCCAAAACTGGCATCAGTGCTTCCGTAATCCGCTTCGCCATGGCTACTCTGGCTGTCGCCACGGCCGCTGTGGTTGCCGTGAAAAAGGTTCGCGCATAACCGCAAACGAAAATATAAATATTAATTAATATGTAAAAGGTCCCCCCTCCGTGGGGGCCTTTTTTATCGGTAAACCGCGATTTTAGGGAGAAAAATCGGGGGATATGAAGCAAAAAAGCCATAATTCAAAAAAAATATTAAAAAAACGTAATAAAACTATTGACTTTTGAAATGACTTATTTTAGAATGTATACACAGTGGGATAGACCCACAACCAAAATACGAAAGGAAAAAAACAACAATGAAGAAGATTTTCGCAATCGTTCTCGCAATGGCGATGGTTCTTTCTCTGGGTACCGCTCTGGCGGCCACCTGGTCAAATCCCGGCGCCAACACCACCGCTGCGGCTGCAGTGAGCATCGAAGTCACCAAGTACATCGAACTCAGGGACGCCGCCAACACTCCCTACTACTCCCAGCTGGATGACGCGGCCATCGTAAAGGCCGGCGACAGAGTCGCTTTCCAGGCCAAGATCAAGGTTCCCTCCTACAACGCCCTGAACACCCAGTTCGGCACCGACATCTTTGGCGCTGACGACGAGCTGACTGTTAAAGTCGACGGCTCCAACCTGGCAAACGGTCCGGATGAGACCTTGAGCACTAAGATTCGCCTTACTGACACCAACAAGACTTATTACGTCTCCAAGACTAATTGGGAAGGTACCACTGCGGATGTCTCCGGCTCCGCTGCTATGTACCTCGACGCCGCCGACGCCTATGGCTCCGTGGATCTGAAGGTCTGCGTGGAATTCCAGAGCGCGCTTGCCGACATCACCATGAAGAACGCCGCTGGCAACAAGTTCTATGTATCGAAAAATGGAAGCAGCTATGTCGTAACTAGCAGCAACTATCGCACCAACGTTTCCGCTGTGTTCAAGCTCAGCGGCGACAAGGTTACCGGAATCGACATCATCGTTGACAGCGATACCTTGGAGGTAAAGAAGATCGACGGAGTGTATCAGTGCTCCTCCGGTACTGACTCCCAGAAGTTCGCGGGCAACGATTTCATGAACATGGTTCTCAGCATCCTGGGCTTCTCCGCTGCTGACGCCATCGGCAATGGCTCCATCTACATGACTGACAAGATCTGGGCGATGAACTTCGGCGTATACTTCAAGAACTGCAGCAGCGCTTCCTACGCCGCTTACACTCCCGTTCCCGTGACCGTCACTCCCACCACCACGATCCCGAAGACCGGCAGCAATGCTTCCGTCATCGGCTTCGCTATGGTTGCTCTGGCTGTCGTCGCGGCTGCTGTTGTGGCTGTGAAGAAGGTTCGCGCGTAAGAACGAACCAAGCCTAAACCAAATAAAAAGGTCCCCTCGGGGACCTTTTTTTGTGTTCCTTGGGATTTTTGGGGAAATAAGATATCATGGAACATTCAAACCTTCCTGATAGGGGCCAAGCTATCATTTACAAAATTATATCATTTTAGACACAAAAACTTAATCATTTTATTAATAAACCGTAATAAAGTTATTGACTTCGCATAATCTTTATTCTAGAATGAAGGCGTGGTGGGATGGAAAATACCCGCAAGCCCACCGACCCAAAACATGAAAGGAAAGAAATAGAATGAAGAAGTTTTTTGCAATCGCCCTGGCAATGGCAATGGTCCTTTCCCTGGGCTCCGCCCTTGCGGCAACCTGGGGAAACCCCAACGCAAACACCGCGTCCCCCGCCGCCGTGACCATTTCGGTCACCAAGTACGTGGAGCTCAGGGACGCCGCCAACAATCCCTATTACTCCCGACTGGATGACGCGGCCATCGTAAAGGCCAACGATCCTGTGGCATTTCAGGTTAAGATCAGCGTTCCCTCCGCGGGAAGCTTGAACAACCAGTTCAACACCACGGCATTCAACGACGGAGACACCTTGGCCGTTAAGATCGACGGTACCAACCTGAAAAATGCCATCAACGGCGGAGATATCGGCTTCAACGACGGTTTCACGCTGACCGTGCATGATGCCGCAACCACGTATTACCTTCAGAAGGCCCGGGGCGCCGGCACCCCCAGCGCAGTGACCACTGCCGAAATGTATCTTGACAAGGCCAGTGAGTATGGCGCTGTGGATCTGAAGGTCAACGTACGCTTCATCAGCGCGCTTGGCGACATCACCATGAGGAGCGGCGACGCCAAGTTCTATGTGGATTCCGCCACTGCGTACCCGGGAAGCACATACAGTGGAACTTGCTACATCGTGGATGGCACCTACCGCACCGGCGCATACGTATATTTCCAGACCAACAGTTCCTCCAATGTCAAAGTCATGGAAATTTACGTCAGCATTGACGGCTGCGTGATGAAAGTTGTGAGGACGGACGGCATCTATCAGTGCGACACCACCGCCGTTGCGGGCGCCTATTCCGATTCCGCCAAGTTCGCAGGCGATGACTTCCTCAACAGAGTCCTAAGCGTGCTGGGCTTCTCTGCCTATGACGCCCTGTACAACGGCACCGTCTACATGGACAATACCAACTGGGCGCAGAACTTCGGCGTATACTTCAACAACAGCAACAGCGCCACCTACGCGCCCTATACACCCGTGCCCGTTGTTGTGACGCCCGTCACCACGCCCACCACCACGATCCCCAAGACCGGCGGCAATGCATCCGTGATCGGCTTCTCTCTGGTTGCCATGGCTGTGATCGCGGCCGCCGTGGTCGTATTAAAGAAAGTGCGCGCATAAACATAGGCAACACATAGGGAAAGTCCGTTGGTAGCCCGCCTATCATACATAAAGCGGATGACCAACCAGATATTGAAAAACAAGATGAGGAGCGCATTGCCTTTTGGTGATGCGCTCCTTTGCGTGATCAAGAGGCATTCAGCTTGGGTGTATCAGAATCAAATCAATTGATTCAAAAACCGGCTATACCTTGAAAGCTGCGCGCAATCATCATCGAGCTGCTGATATTTCTTTATGCTACGATCAAAAGCGAGCCATCATAAACAAAGATATATTTCCTGAAATACATCAAGAAAACATCTGCCATCAAAAGTAAAATATTAAAAAAATGTAATATATCGATTGCTTTTTGTAAAAGAATGCGGTAAAATTATATATTATAAGGAATATAGTCAGCGGGAAAGGAGAGAACGCATATGAAGAAGATTTTATCACTGGTTTTTGCATGCATACTGGTGTTCTCTCAAAACGCTGCATTTGCGGCTTCTTGGGTGGACGGTAACGTCAATACCGCCACGGCGGCTGCTGTGACCATTGAGGTTGCCAAATACGTATCCAAAAAGGATGCCACCGGTCAGGCATATTATTCCCGATTAGACGATGCGGCCATCGTGAAGGCTGGTGACGGGGTTGCCTTCCAGGCAAAAATTACGGTTCCTTCCGTGGACAACCTGAACAATCAATTTAAAACCACCGTGTTTCACGCGGGGGATGTGCTGGACGTAAAGATTGACGGAACCAACCTGCGGTATGGCAGTAACTTGGGCTTCGGCGTCGCCGCAATTCGGATCGGCCTGACTGCCCAAAAACAGACGGTTTATTTGGAAAAGGCGCTTACTGCCGGAAGCGCTGTGCGCACAGTGACTGATTTGATCGGCACGAATTCCGGGATGTATCTGGACGAGGCCAAGGAATATGGCGCAGTGGATTTAAAGGTAGGCGTGCAGTTTTTCTCTGGGCTTTCCGAGATTGCCATCAGGGAGGGCGATTCCAAATACAAAGTGGCCCGGACGGCCACATCCCTAGGTACCGCGTATGCCGGCCCGATCTATGCAGTCACCGGCGATGGTTCCTTTTTAGGCGAGGCTGCTTACTTCGTGACGGAGGACGGTGACCATGGTAAGGCCCAGATCAAAGAAATTTATGTGGGCGTGGACGGCTGCATTATGAAGGTCGTGAAGATTAACGGCGTGTATCAATGCAACACCGCAGCTGTTTTTGGCAACTATACTGCGGCCTCAAAATACACCGGCGACGAATTCTTAAATAGATCGCTGGGCATATTGGGCTTTTCCGCTGCGGATGCCTTGTATGACGGCTCTGTTTACATGGACGAACTCAACTGGGCAAAGAATTTCGGTGTGTACTTTTCCGATGTCAGCAGCACCGCATACGCTGCCTTTATCCCCGTGCCGGTGACCATTTTTGCGTCTGCGCAAACCGACATTCCAAAGACGGGAAGCTGCGCTTCTCCCATGGGATTTGTACTACTGGCGCTGGGATTGGCTTCCGCCGCCGTTGTGGTGACTCGAAGAATTCGCGTCTGAGTTTCGCATAAGTAAGGGACTTCGAAGGGAGTCTCTTTTGATTTGTTGGGTTTGACGGTGGGGGCGCGTTGTGGTATCGTAAGGACAAAATCCTATCTCATTTAAAAGGACAGCAATTATGAGCAACACAAGCAATAAAAAAACTTCAGATCCCGCCCGTAGGAAGCAATCTCGGGCGCTCAAGGACCTGATCTTTGCCGACCGCTATCTTGTACTGGGGTATTGCGCCATCATGACGCTGATTTTCCCGCTGTTTGTAAACCGCACCTTGTATTCGGCCATCACGGAGGCAAAGAACAACTTTTTTGACATGACTACCGTGATCCTGATGGCACTGATTATCCTTTCGGCTATGCTGGCGCCTCTGTATGGAGGATTCCGCAAAAGCATCCGGGAGGTTTGGCAGGGGATTTCCATTACCCAGAAGCTATTCGTGGCCTATCTGCTGGTTTGCCTGATTTCCATGCTGTTCTCGCCCTATCTGAGGGATCACGATCTTTGGAAAGGCGAAGGCCGGTCGGACGGATTTAAGACGCAACTCTTCTACATTTCGACGTTTTTCATTATTTCTTTGTTTGGCGCAAAGAAGCGGGAACTCCTTCTGTACGGTTTTGCCGCTTCCATTACGGCCATGTCCCTCATTGGGATTTTACAGTATTACGGGGTAAACATCTTCAAAATGTATCCCGACGGCTACAATTTCTTTAACACCGCATTTATTACCACCATCGGCAACAAAAACATGGTTTCCGGCATGATGTGCATCGCCATTGCGGCCTTTACCGCCGGATTCATCATGGTGAAGGACGACTATAAGCGCTGGCTACTGCTGCCGGTATGTGCCATCACGATGTTTTTCATGCTCATCCTCGTAAACGACAGCGGATACGTGGGCGTGGGCGGGCTGCTGATTCTTTTACCCATCATCTGCTTTGACAACGTGCAGAGGATGTCCCGGGGCTTTATCCTCTACGGCGTGTACGCACTGATGGCCATGTTCTGGCGTGCGTTCCCGGCCACCGAAGCAGGGGTGGCTCCCGTGTTTTCCACGCTGCCCATGCTTTTTTTGGCGGCAGGCGCAGTGTTCATTGGCCTGGGGCTGCTTATGCACCGCTTCCGCGACAAGTTTAAATTTACTGCAAAACAGCTTCGGATTTTCTGGACCATTGTGGTTGTAGTGGTCATGGTCCTCGGCGTGGTTGGGCTGATGGTATATCCCATGAATGAAAGCATGGGCCTCGTTTACGAAGCCCAGCAGATTCTGCACGGCAATTTCCAAGACAGCTTCGGTTCCAACCGTGTCTTTGTCTGGAAGCGGGCACTGCCGCTGGCTATGCAGGCGCCCATTTTGGGCACCGGGCCCGATACCTTCGTAATTACGTTCAACCAGACCTATGCGGCGGAGCTGACAACAGAATATTATGACTTCGCGCATAACGAGTATATTCAGGTGCTGTGCAATTACGGCATTGTAGGCCTGACGGTCTATATGGCCGCCCTGGTGACCCTAGCGGTACGGGCCTTTAAGCGTGTCAAGGACAACCCAGTGGTGACGGTGCTTACTTGCGCGGCGCTGACCTACTGTATTCAGGCATTCTTTAGTTTTGCCATTACCATCACGACGCCGGTATTCTGGATCGTGCTGGGGCTGCTGGACCGGGAGTGCAACCCCATTCAGGTGGTTGAATAAAAATCCGGCCGACACGATATAGTATGGATAAAAAGGAGGATGGGATCATGACAGCCAATCTTCGGGGTGCGTGCATATTAGGACAGTCTGGCGGGCCCACATCGGTGATCAACGCCAGCGCCTACGGCGTGATTTGCGCCGCACTCGACAACCCGGCCATCACGAAGGTGTATGGCGCGGCACATGGCATCAAAGGCATTCTAAACGACGAGCTTTACGATATGGGCCAGGAAGACCGTGAGGAGCTTGCGCGCATGCTCTACACACCCTCCTCGCTTCTGGGCTCTTGCCGCTACAAGCTCAAAGACAGGAAAGTCGACGAAACGGACTATAGGCGCATACTCGAAATCTTTAAGAAATACGATGTGCGATACTTCTTTTACATCGGCGGCAACGATTCCATGGACACCTGCAACAAGATCTCCAAATATATGCAAAAAGCGGGATACGACTGCCGGATTATGGGCGTTCCCAAGACCATCGACAACGACCTTTGGGGAACCGATCACTGCCCCGGGTACGCGTCGGCAGCCAAGTTTATTGCCACGACCTGCATGGAGATTTCCCGGGATGCCAAAGTTTATGACACGGGTATGGTTTGCATACTGGAAATCATGGGCAGGCACGCGGGCTGGCTGACGGCCGCCGCTGCGGTGGCTTCCTGGATGGGAGACGGTCCGGATCTGATTTACTTGCCCGAGCGGGATTTCGACATGGAGCAGTTTCTTTCCGACGTGCGGCGGATATACGGCGAGACCGGAAAGTGTATTATTGCGGTTTCCGAGGGAATCCATGACAAAGAGGGGAAACTCATCGCCGAGTATGGAACCGGGGAGACAGGGGTGGACGCTTTCGGACACAAGCAGCTGGGCGGACTGGCGGCAGTACTGGCGGACATCGCGAAGCGGGAGATCGGCTGCAAGGTGCGAGGCATTGAATTTTCGCTGATGCAGCGCTGCGCGGCCCACCTAGCATCTGTCACGGACATTGAGGAATCCTTTTTGGCAGGGAAGAGCGCGGTGGAATATGCGGCTGACGGGATCACCGATAAGATGATCGGGTTTGCGCGCGGCAGCGACGAGAACGGCAACTACCTTTGCCGCATAGAGCTTTTGGAGCTGCAGGAGGTGGCGAACGCGGAAAAGAAGGTGCCAGACGCATGGATTAACCCGGAGGGGAACGGGATCAACGCGCCGTTCATAGAATACGTGTTGCCGCTTCTTCAGGGAGAGCCACAGCGCGTGCTGGAAAACGGAATGCCCCGGTTTGCAAAGCTCAAAAAGATACGGGCAAAATAAAAAAAGGCCGTGCGATGCACGGCCTTTTTTATTGCCAAGGGATGGAGAGGGTGAACTGCTCCTGCGCCGGGTCGGAAGCGTACGGTTCCTCACGGTGTGCTTTAGTATCATAATAGACGTAGTCCCGCAAAAGAGGGGAGTAAGCATATACGCGGATGACCCCCGCCGCCTCGTCCACCTGCAGGAAGCGCATATAGCCGCTGCCGCCTTCGGAGCCCGCCACCTGATAGTTGCACATCATTTGGCAGACAGTGCGATCCATTGTACCGTCTTTGTTGTCGTCAAATTCCACGATCTCGTTGGCCATGGTGTAGCGGTGGCCACAGAGCACCAAATAAAGATTGGGGCAGCGGCGCACCACTTTCTCATAAAAGAGAGCGCCGGAATCAGAAAAAGTGAGGTCTGTTTTAAAGTAATCATGAACGCACAGAACGCCCACTCGGTCCGGATGGCTGTCAAAAACCTCCTTGACCCAGCGAACACAGCGTTCATCCGGCGCATAGCCCATATAAACGAAGAGGTACCGGGTATTGCCGGCGTCGATCAGGTCGTAGTGCCCGCGGTTGTCCTCGTAGCTTCCCCCATAGCAAGCGCGGTAATCGCACTGGGATTCGCCAAAGTAGCGGGAAAAATATTGATAGTCCGCGTCGGAATGGCGGACATCATGGTTGCCGGCGCAAACTCCGGCGGGGATCTGGGCGATAGAGGCCATGGCGCGTACGGCCGATTCCCATTGAGCGTCCTCGTTACAACTGTTGACCAAATCTCCGGTGTGAATCACATATTTAAGATTCAGGCGCTTTTCCTCGTTTCGTAAAAATGCGGTCATGACATAAAAAGTATCCGGATAACTTCGGCAGTAATACTGCGTGTCGCTCATCCATGCGATGGTATAGGCCCCATTTTGGGCGGTAAGGGCATCTGGTTTGGGGGTCACTGTGATCTGATAAAGTGAAGCGGAGGGAAGGGGAGAGGCAACAAAAGAAGACCCCGCCCATTCGGTGGAACAGGCGGCGGAAAACAGGCAGACCAACAGCGCGCAGAGAAAAAGCCGAAGATATTTCATATCAATAATTTACCATAAATTCAGCAGAAAAATAAGAGACAACAGAAACGGATTTTAATCGAAAAGTGCAGAAAAATGGTCAAACGTCTATTGTGTTTCGTTGGGCAAGGGAATATAATGAAATCCATGTTGAACGCTAAAAAAATGAAAAGAGAAACTGGAAGCATTTTTAGGAGATTTTGGCAAAAGCACCCCCTGAGCCAGCGGGACAAAGGAATTCTTTGTCTGTTGGGAGCGGCCGTCAGCTTTTCGCTTTTAAATCTTTTTATTAAGTTATCTGGGGATATCCCGGGAATTCAAAAGAGCATGTTCCGAAATTTTATGTCTTTCGGCCTTACATTTTTATTGATGAAGCGTGCGCATGTCAGCTTTCGGCCCCAGAATAAAACTTTGCCTATCCTAATTGCTCGGGCGGCATTGGGCACCATAGGGATCCTTTGCAGTTTTTATGCGGTGGACCACTTGCTTTTGGCAGATGCCACGATGATCATGCAAACCGGGCCTTTCTTTACCGTGCTGTTTTCTGCCATACTGTTGAGGGAAAAGATGAGGCCCTACCAGATTGCGATGCTGATTGTGGCATTTTTAGGTAGTCTTCTTGTGATTAAGCCCCAGTTCAGCAGCACGTTGGTACCTTCGCTGGTTGCGCTTGCCACCGGAATTACTGGGGGGTTGGCCTATACGCTGATACGGGTGATTGGGATTAGGGGAGAGAACAAGTTGCTTATCGTATTCTTTTTCTCGGCGTTTTCCAGTGCGGTTGCTCTGCCCTTCACCATCTTTAACTATACGCCCATGACATGGCAGCAGACCATCTATTTGGTGCTGGCGGGCGTTACAGCCTGCGGTGGACAGTTGGGGGTCACCTATGCCTATAACTATGCGCCTGCAAACGAAATCTCCGTGTTCAATTACTCTCAGGTGCTGATAGCTGCGCTACTGGGCTTTTTGTTTTTCAGCCAGCTCCCCGACGCATGGAGCGTAACGGGATATTTCATCATCATCGGCGCGGGAATCGCCATGTTCCTGCTTAACAAGAAGTGCTGGGTGAAAAATTGACACAGGCTGGGCATTGTGATATTCTTGCGCTTGAGGTGATACAATGGAAAAAACAACAAAAGGCATGGCTGCTGCGGCGGAGGAGATGCACAAGCGGGATCGGGTGTTCCGGCGCGCTTCTAATTTTGATTTTTTGCTTTATCTGCTGACGGTGGTCATCATCGCCCTGTCCCTTCGCCTGTTTGTATTTGAGTTTGTTCAAGTGGTGGGGCCTTCTATGTACCCCACGCTGGTGAATGCGGAAGATATGTTTGTGGAGAAGCTTACGTATACGGTTTCTAAGCCACAGCGGGGAGACGTTATCATATGCCGTTACCCCAATAAGGCGGAGAATATCGTGAAGCGCATCGTCGGGCTTCCCGGCGAAACCATCAGCATTGTGGGCGGTTGCGTGTATATCAACAGAGAGCAGTTGGACGAGAGTACCTACTGGAACGATTATATTTTGGGCGATATGGCGCCAGTTTTGATTCCGGAGGGGTACATCTTTGTGATGGGCGACAACCGCAACGAAAGCGCGGACAGCCGGATGGTGGGCCCGCTTCCATTTTCCAAGATCTTTGGCAAGGTTCAGGCGGTTACATTTCCCTTTGATGTAGCCAGATGGATGTAAGACGACGATATCTAGGCGGACGGGCATTCCCCGTCCGCTGTTTTTATAGGAGCATTGCGAAGACTTTTATGAGAGAATGTGAAATTCTATGCGGGGAATTGACAGCGCTTTGCACAGGCCCTATAATCAATAATTGTTAGCCAACTAACAGAAAAGGGGCGATATCCTTGATGGAGAAAAAACGGCTGGGGTTTGAATTGAAGCAGCTGTCAAACTTGGTGAAGCGAAATCTGGAGCAGACCATGGCCGAGAGCCAAGGAACCCTCACGGCGATGCAGCACTGGATCATAAGATACCTCTTTTGCAACGCGGACAGAGATGTGTTTCAGCGGGACATTGAGGCAGAGTTTAAGATCCGGCGGTCCACCGTTACGGGAATTCTTAAACTTATGGAAAAGAACGGACTTTTAGAGCGGCGGGGCGTGGAAAAGGACGGGCGGCTTAAGAAACTGGTGTTGACGCAGAAGGCCATTGACCTCCATGAAACCGCCATGGAGATTATGCAGAGCATGGAGGAGCGGCTTACAAGGGGATTGAGCGAGGAAGAACTGACCTTCCTGTTTGCTATTATTGATAAGATGAAGAAGAATATGGAACAGAGGAATGATTAAAAAACTGCTTGCTTGCGTGCGCGAATATAAAAAGGATTCGATTTTAGCGCCCCTGTATGTGACCATGGAGGTCATCATGGAGGTGTTGATTCCTTACCTGATGGCGAGTCTTATTGACCTGGGCATCGACGCGGGGAATATGAATTACATTATAAAGATGGGGGCGGCCCTTTTGGGGTGCGCCGCCGTTTCGCTGTTGTTCGGCATCCTTTCTGGCCGGAGCGCGGCCGTGGCTGCAGCGGGATTTTCCAAGAACCTGCGGAAGGATATGTTTTACAATATTCAGGCGTTTTCCTTTTCCAACATCGATAAATTCTCTACCGCCAGCCTAGTCACAAGGCTCACTACGGACATTACCAACGTGCAGCAATCCTACATGATGATCATACGTGTGGCAGTGCGCAGTCCTGCCATGCTAATATTCGCCCTTGTGATGGCGTTTCAGGTCAACCCTAAAATTTCACTGATCTTCTTGGGGGCGGCGCCCATATTGGGCCTTGGGCTTTACCTGATTATACGCAATGCTCACCCCATTTTTGAGCGGGTGTTTAAAACCTACGACAAACTTAACAACGTGGTGCAGGAGAACCTTCGGGGAATTCGGGTTGTGAAATCCTTTGTGCGGGAAGAATACGAAAAAGAAAAATTCGGGGATGTTTCACAAGGAATTTTCCAGGATTTTTCCCGGGCGGAACGGATGATTGCCTTTGTAATGCCCCTAATGCAGTTCTGCATGTACGGTAGCATGCTGCTGGCCGCCTGGATTGGTGCCAGACTCATTGTGGGCGGTGAAATGACCACCGGGCAGCTCGCGAGCATCATCACCTACGCTATGCAGATACTCATGAGCCTGATGATGCTTTCCATGGTGTTTGTGATGATCACCATCTCCCGAGCTTCGGCGGAACGCATCACGGAAGTGTTAAGCGAGCAGAGCGATTTAAGAAACGGTGAAAACCCGATTATGGCAGTGCCGGACGGCAGCGTTGAATTCAGGGGCGTGAGCTTTAGTTATGTAAAAGAAGCCGAGAAATTCTGTCTTGCAGGCATTGACCTAAAAATCCACTCCGGCGAAACCATAGGCATTATCGGTTCTACAGGCAGCAGCAAGTCCACGCTGGTGCAGCTGATTCCACGGCTCTACGACGCGAGCGAGGGCACTGTGCTGGTGGGCGGCAGGGACGTGCGGGAATACGACCTGTGCACGCTTCGGGACAGTGTGGCCACGGTGCTTCAAAAGAACGTGCTGTTTTCAGGCACCATCAAAGACAACCTGCGCTGGGGCAACGCCGCTGCCTCCGAGGAAGAGATGATCCGCGCCTGCAAGCTGGCACAAGCCCATGCGTTTATCATGGAATTCCCCGACGGCTACGACACCCATATTGAACAGGGGGGTGCCAACGTATCCGGCGGCCAGAAGCAGCGGCTGTGTATTGCCCGGGCGCTGATAAAAAAGCCCAAAATCCTCATACTGGACGATTCCACCAGCGCGGTAGACACGGCCACCGACGCACGGATCCGCAAGGCGTTTCGAGAAGAAATTCCGGATACTACCAAGTTGATTATCGCCCAACGGATCGCTTCGGTGCAGGACGCGGACCGCATCATTATAATGGAGGGCGGCCGGGTGGACGCCTTCGGTACCCACGCGGAGCTGCTCCGGGACAACAAGATTTATCAGGAAGTCTACTATTCTCAGCAAAAGGGAGGCGATTTTGATGAGTAGGATGACGCCGGGACGCCTCATGAACAAGGATGGCGCGCGGAAGATGAGAAAAATCAACGGCAAGACCATCAAGCGCCTCTTACGCTATATCCTAAAATACAAAGGCCGGTTCGCGCTGGTGATTCTTTGCATTCTTACCAGCGCGGTGGCGAGTGTGGCAAGTTCTCTATTTTTGCGCACCCTGATTGACGACTACATTACGCCTATGCTACTGCAGGCGGCCCCGGTTTTTACGGCACTGCTGAAAGCGCTGGCGATGATGGGGACCTTGTACATTGCGGGGATTGCTGCCACATTTATTTATGCACGCCTCATGGTGACTGTCTCCCAGGGGGTGCTAAAGACCATAAGGGACGAGATGTTCGGCAAGATGCAATCGCTTCCCATTCGCTACTTCGACACCCATACTCACGGAGACGTGATGAGCCATTACACCAACGACGCGGATACGCTCCGGCAGATGATTTCCCAGAGCATCCCGCAGCTTATCAGCTCTGCCGTTACCATAATTGCGGTAATTTGCGCCATGCTGATATTGAGCGGCTGGCTGACGCTGCTCATCGGGGTTTGTGTGCTTGGCATGCTCAAGGTTGTCGGCAAGCTGGCGGGAAAGAGTTCTTCCTACTTTGCAAAACAGCAAAAATCTTTGGGGGGCCTAAACGGCTTTATTGAAGAGATGATCCACGGCCAAAAGGTGGTCAAGGTGTTCTGCCATGAGGAGGCGGCCGAGCAGGAGTTCGACGGTAAGAATGAAGAACTGCGCGAAAATGTGGCGCAGGCCAACAAGTTTGCGAATATTCTCATGCCCGTTATGGGAAATATGGGGTATATACAATATGTACTGGTGGCCGTCGTGGGCGGCGTACTTGCCCTTTCCGGCGTGGGCGGTCTGACGCTGGGCACTATTATTTCCTTTCTGCAGCTGAGCAGGAGCTTCAATATGCCCATCAGCCAGGTGTCCCAGCAGCTTAACTCCATCGTGATGGCGCTGGCGGGCGCGGAGCGCATCTTTGAACTCATGGACGAACAGCCGGAACAGGACGGGGGAGAAGTTTCGCTGGTATACGTTCGGCGGGATTCTTCGGGCGAACTGGAAGAGACCCGGGAACGCACGGGAATTTGGGCCTGGAAGTGCCCCCAAAATGGCGGCTACCGCTATGTGGAACTCAAGGGCGATGTGCGCTTTTTTGATGTGGACTTCGGCTATGCGGAAGGGAAGCAGGTGCTCCATGATGTTTCCCTCTACGCCAAGCCGGGGCAAAAGATTGCCTTTGTAGGCGCCACCGGTGCGGGCAAGACCACCATCACAAACCTGATCAATCGGTTTTATGATATTTCCAGCGGAGATATCACCTACGACGGCATCGACGTGAAGCAGATCCGCAAGGACGACCTGCGGCAGTCACTGGGGATGGTGCTTCAGGACGTGAACCTTTTCACCGGCACGGTGCGGGAGAACATCCGCTATGGCAAGCTGGATGCCACGGATGAGGAGGTGGAGGAGGCGGCCAAACTGGCCAATGCCCACGACTTCATCACCCGGCTGCCGGAGGGATATGACACGGTGCTCCAAGGGGACGGCAGCGGCCTTTCCCAAGGGCAGCGGCAGCTTTTATCCATTGCCCGGGCGGCGGTGGCGGATCCCCCGGTGATGATATTGGACGAAGCCACCAGTTCCATCGACACCCGCACGGAGGCCATTGTGCAGAACGGCATGGATAAGCTCATGCATGGGCGCACGGTGTTTGTGATCGCACACAGGCTGTCCACGGTTCAAAACGCCAACGCCATTTTGGTACTGGAGCAGGGGAAAGTCGTGGAGCGGGGCGACCATGAGGACCTGATGGCGACGGAGGGAAGATACTATCAGCTCTATACGGGAGCATTAGCATAGGAGGATGCGCAGGATGAAGAAAATTGGGGCATGGATGAAAAAACACAGAAAACTCATTATCTTTTTGGCGATTGTAATCGTCATCGTTATGGGTGTACTCTACGTTCGGGCCAAGAGCAAGGAGGCCTTGGACTTGCTCAGCCAGGCCGGGGCTGAAACGGCCGTGGTGGCAGTGCGGGATATTACCACATCCGTTACGGCTACGGGCAAGATCCAAAGCGACAGCACAAAAATTGTGACCAGCACCCTCACCGGCGTGGAGGTGGCCTCCGTAAACGTGGAGGTGGGGAACACCGTGGCCGCGGGCGATACGCTTTGCACATTTGACGTATCCGATTACGAGGAAAAACTGCAGGATGCCGAGAAGAGCCTGAATGCCGCGGAAGGTCAGAACGACATTTCGGTAGAAAATGCCCGGCGGAACCTCAACGACGCCAAGACCACCATGAATTATCAGATGGAGAATGCTTCCCGCAATTTGGTGGCCGCTTGGGACAGCCTGACCCAGGCCAATTCCGCGGCGGCTTCGGCACAGGACAATTTGGATGATCTGAGTTCTGCCAAATCTACGGCACAAACGGCCATGGACAGCGCCGAGGCGGCCATGAACGAGGCGATTGCGAGCCAGCAGGCCGCGGAAACGCCCACAGACTGGGCGGCTACGGTGACGGATCTTACGACGGCCTACAATACGGCTGCATCGAGCTATGCTACGGCGGAAAACGCCTACCAGGTGCAGGCTACGCTCGTGGATGCTAAGGACGCGGCGGCAAGAGCGGCCCAGCGGGCCTATGAGGCGGCGCTGAGCAGCTACAATTATACCCTGAGCATGCAGCAAAGCGCCGTGTCGGGATCCAAAAACGCGGTGAAAGGTTCCGAACTTACCACAGGCGTCAATACCCAGACCCAGGAGAGCACCATCGAGACCTACAATGAACAGATCGAAAAGGGCGTACTAGCAGCACCCATCAAGGGCACCGTCACTGCCGTGAATGTGAAGGCGGGGGATCAGTATGCCGGCGGGGCTGTGGTGACCATTCAGGATACCGGCGCGCTGATTGTATCGGCGCAGATCGACGAATACGACATTGCGGATGTTCAGGTGGGCATGAAAGCGGTGTTCAAAACCGACGCCACCCGGGACGATGAACTCAAGGGCGAGGTGATTTTCGTATCTCCGACGCCCACCGCGGGCGCAGGCACCGGCGTGACCTATGAGGTCAAGATTGCCATCACCTCCAATGCCGACAGGCTGCGGCTGGGCATGACCGCTAAGCTGAACATCATTGTCAGCGAGACCAAGGGCGTGCTCACCGTGCCCTATGACACGGTACAGACCGATGAAAACGGAAACGATGTGGTCTATATCAGCGAAAGAGACGAGCAGGGCATCCCCACCCGGCGCACCGTGCCCGTAACCATCGGCGCAGAGGGCGACTACTATGTGGAAATCATCGGCGACGTTAAGGAAGGCGAGGAAGTGCAGATGCCTTCGGACAACGTGACGGACATCGTTACTATGATGCAGGAGATGCGGGATGAGCAGCGTGCGCAAACAAATAATTGAGCTGGACGGGATCACCAAATGCTACTTTGAGGGTACGAATAACGAATTCGCAGCCCTTTCCCAAATTACGCTTCAGATCTTTGAAGGGGAATTTGTGGCGGTGGTGGGCGCCTCCGGCAGCGGAAAGAGCACGCTGATGAACATCATCGGCGCGCTGGATCGTGCCAGCAGCGGCAACTACATACTGGACGGGACCGACGTTGGGAAGGCGAACGACCGGGAACTGTCCCACATTCGAAACGAAAAGGTGGGGTTTGTGTTTCAGACCTATAACCTGATTCCCCGCAGGGATGCGCTGAAAAACGTGGAGATGCCCATGCTTTACGCCGGGGTCGGGAAGGCCAAACGCACCGCCCGGGCCAAAGAACTGCTGGAGCTTTTGGAGATGAGCGACCGCATGCATCACACCCCGGATGAACTTTCCGGTGGGCAGAAGCAGCGGGTGGCCATCGCTCGGGCCATGGCAAACGACCCGGCGATTCTGCTGGCGGACGAACCCACAGGGGCGCTGGACTCTAAGACGGGGCGGCTGATTATGGACGTGTTCCACAAACTCAACCGGGAGCAGGGCAAAACCGTGCTCCTCATCACCCATTCGGAGGAACTGGCGGAAGAGGCGGGGCGGATCGTTACCCTCAAAGACGGGGAGATCATAACGCAACGAGGGGGGAGCAGCGGGCAATGATGTTTCTGGAAAACCTTGCGCTGGCGCTGGCCGCGCTGAAAGCCAACAAGATGCGCGCCTTTTTGACCATGCTGGGGATCATTATCGGCATCGGCTCCGTGATCACCATCATGACGCTGGGCGACTCTTTAACTGCTTCCGTGACAGACTCGATGCAGTCCATGGGCGCCAATAACGTGATGGTCAGCCTGCAGCAAAAGAGCGAAGAGGATCAGGATGAGGAGAGCGGCATGAACTTCGGTTCAACCACTGGGAAAGTGGTGCCCGAAGAGGCGGATTACTTTACCGACGAAATGCTCAATGCGCTTGAGGATACTTACAGCAATAAGATGATTGGAATTTCTCTCACCGAAAGCGTGGGCAACGGCCAGGCGGAGGACGGCAAGCTCTACGCCAATGTGTCGGTGACGGGTGTGAACTTTGATTATTTTGCGGCCAACGATACCACCATCCTGGGGGGCCGTATGTTCAGCATCAAAGATATGAAGGAAGGCAAAAAGGTGGCGCTGGTTTCCGACAAGCTGGTGAATAACCTTTTTGCGGGGGACACTACCAGCGCCATAGGCTCTGCCGTGGAGGTGACAATAAACGGAAACTACTACACCTATACCATCATCGGGGTGTATGAGTATGAGCAGGGCGCCTTTGCGATATCAACCGCCTCCGAGAAGGATACCCTCACATCCCTGTATATCCCCCTAAACGCGGCTAGGGATCAGCTCCATTCCGCCGACGGTTACCAGAGTTTTACCGTCATTACGGCGGCAGGAGTGGATTCCACGCAGTTCGCCAGCCGGGTGGAGCGGTTTATGAACGCCTACTACCGCACCAACCAAAACTTCGAAGTCAGTGCGTTCAGCCTGGAATCCATGGTATCCCAGTTTACGTCCCTGATGGGCACGTTGAACATCGCCGTAGCAGTGATCGCAGGGATTTCGCTTCTGGTGGGTGGTATCGGCGTGATGAATATCATGCTGGTATCCATTACCGAGCGCACACGGGAGATCGGCACATGCAAAGCGCTGGGGGCCACCAATTCGGCCATCCGCAGTCAGTTTATCATCGAAGCGGTGATCATATGCCTCATCGGTGGTGCAGTGGGTATCATTCTGGGGATCACGGCGGGTGCGTTGGGAAGCAATGCCCTGGGATTCCCGGTGAAGGCATCCTTGAAAAGTATTGTGATTGCGATGACCTTTTCGTCGGCTATCGGCATTTTCTTTGGCTACTACCCGGCCAACAAAGCGGCAAAAATGAGTCCCATCGAGGCTCTAAGATATGAATAGGAGAAATGAAATGAGTACACACGAACAACGGGCGGCGGAACTTTTTAACTCGGGGTACAACTGTGCCCAAGCGGTGCTGGCGGCGTTTTGCGACGAGACGGGCATGAGCGAAAAGGAAGCACTGAGGATAGCATCTTCCTTTGGCGGCGGCATCGGCGGCACCCACGAGAATGTCTGCGGCGCGCTCAGCGGCGCCATTATGGTGATGGGCCTACAAAAGGGCTATATCGACCCCAAGGATCCTCAGGCAAAAAAAGAACATTACGCCCGTATTCAGGAGCTGATCAAAGCATTTGCTCACCGGCACGGCTCCACGCAATGCCCCTACCTGCTGCAAAGCAGCGCCAAGGCGCCCAATAATCCGAAACTCGCTTCGGGGCGGCCCTGCACGGCATTTGTGGCCGATGCGGCGCAGTTTGTGGAAGAGGCGTTGGAGAAAAACCAATAAAAGGAATAAATTGTATATAAGGCTATTGCCGAACCCAATATGTTGTGGTACGATGAATGCACCCCCCATGCATTCATCGTTGTTTTAGGAGTTAAATATGAAAATTCAGGGACTGCAAAAACTGACTTTGCTGGATTTTCCCGGGAAGGTGGCCTGTACGGTATTTACCTCCGGCTGCGACCTGCGCTGCCCATTCTGCCACAACGCACCGCTGGTGCTGGAGCCTTTTGCGCTCCCCGGCATCCCGGAGGAAGAGGTAATGGCGCTTTTAAAAAAGCGGCGGGGCGTGCTGGAGGGCGTGTGCATCACGGGCGGAGAGCCGTTGCTTCAGCCGGGCCTTGAAGGGTTTATGTGGGCGGTGAAGGAATTGGGCTATGCGGTGAAACTGGATACCAACGGCACACATTCGGATAGACTTGAAAAAATACTGAAGGAAGGGCTGGCGGACTATGTGGCCATGGACATCAAAAATGCCCCGGACCGATACGGCGAGACCGCAGGCGTCTTAAACATGGATATAGGGCCGGTGATCGCCAGCGCCCGGCTGCTAATGGAAGGCAAAGTGCCCTTTGAACTTAGGACCACCGTAGTCCGGGAATTCCACGGCCCCGAAGAAATGCGCAAAATCGGAACTTGGCTTGCGGGGCAGGAAGCGTATTTTTTACAGAACTTTGTGAATACCGGTGACCTCATTGGGAAGGATTTGCACGGGTATACACAAGCCGAAATGGCCGGGCTGCTGGGAATCTTAAAAGAAAAGATTCCAAACGCGCAGCTGCGGGGTGTTTAAAGCATATTTTGTATATAACGGGAAAATAATGCACAAGATATAGTGGAAAGTATTGCATTCACAGAAAACGGATGTTATAATAAATTACGACAGCTTACGACAAACAAGGACGGGGGAATGAGAGATGTATCGAGTCGTCAAGAGAGACAATAAGATCGCGGAATTTGATATTACCAAAATAAGCGACGCCATTACCAAGGCCTTTGAGGCGTTGGATAAGCAGTTTAACCCCAGCACCATCGACTTTCTGGCGCTGAAGGTCACTTCGGATTTTGAGCCCAAGGTCAAGGACGGGCTTATTGCCGTGGAGGATGTGCAGGACAGCGTGGAGGCCGTGCTGATTCAGGCGGGCTATGGGGATGTGGCGAAGGCTTATATTCTTTACCGCAAACAGCGGGAAAAGCTGCGCAACATGAAATCCACCATCCTGGACTATAAAGATACCGTCAACAATTACGTGAACGTCAACGACTGGCGGGTGAAGGAAAACTCCACCGTCACATATTCCGTGGGCGGGCTGATTTTAAGCAACAGCGGCGCCATTACCGCAAATTACTGGCTTTCCGAGATCTATGACGAAGAGATCGCCAATGCCCACCGCAACGCGGATATACATATCCACGACCTGTCTATGCTGACGGGCTATTGCGCGGGCTGGTCCCTTAAGCAGCTGATTCAGGAGGGCCTTGGCGGCGTGGCGGGCAAGATCAACAGCAAGCCGGCCAAACATTTGGCTTCCTTGTGCAATCAGATGGTGAACTTTTTAGGCATTATGCAAAACGAGTGGGCGGGCGCGCAGGCGTTCTCCTCCTTTGATACTTATTTGGCCCCCTTTGTGAAGGTGGATAACCTATCCTACGATGCGGTGAAGAAGTGCATCGAATCCTTCGTGTACGGCGTCAATACCCCCAGCCGCTGGGGTACCCAGGCTCCCTTCTCTAACGTTACGCTGGACTGGACCGTGCCCGCCGACCTGGCGGAGCTTCCGGCCATGGTGGGCGGCAAAGAGCTGGACTTTAAATACAAGGACTGCAAGAACGAGATGGATATGGTGAACAAGGCCTTCATCGAAACCATGATTGACGGGGACGCCAACGGCCGGGGGTTCCAATACCCCATCCCTACCTATTCCATCACCAAGGACTTCGACTGGTCCCCCACGGAAAACAACCAGTTGCTTTTTGAAATGACGGCCAAATACGGAACTCCGTATTTCTCCAACTACCTCAACAGCGACATGGAGCCCAGCGACGTGCGTAGCATGTGCTGCCGGCTTCGGCTGGACCTTCGGGAGCTGCGCAAGAAGAGCGGAGGGTTCTTTGGCAGTGGCGAAAGCACCGGTTCCATCGGCGTGGTGACCATCAACATGCCCCGAATCGCCTATCTGGCAGACAACGAGAAGGACTTTTATCGCCGTTTGGATCACATGATGGATATTGCCGCCCGATCCCTGAAGGTGAAGCGCATCATCATCAATAAGCTCATGAACGAGGGGCTTTACCCCTATACCCTGCGGTATCTGGGCTCTTTTGATAACCACTTTTCCACCATTGGCATAGTAGGCATGAACGAGGCAGGCCTCAACGCCAAGTGGCTTAAGAAGGATATGACGCATGAACAGACCCAGCAGTTTGCCAAGGCTGCGCTCAACCATATGCGCGAGCGGCTCTCTGACTATCAGGAGCAGTACGGCGATCTGTACAACCTGGAGGCAACGCCTGCGGAGTCCACGGTTTATCGCCTCGCCAAGCACGACGTAAAACAGCTCCCGGATATCGTCACCGCAGCGGAGCCAGGAGGGAAGCCTTACTATACTAACAGTTCGAACCTTCCGGTGAGCTTTACGGATGACATTTTCGCGGCGTTGGACATTCAGGACGAGCTGCAGACGCTGTACACTTCGGGCACGGTATTCCATGCCTTCTTAGGAGAAAAGCTGCCCTCCTGGGAGAGTGCGGCAAAACTGGTGAAAACCATTTCCGAGCACTACAAGCTGCCCTATTACACCCTTTCTCCTACCTACTCGGTATGCCCAGAACATGGGTATCTGGCAGGGGAACACTTCAACTGCCCCAAGTGTGGCCAGCCCGCCGAGGTTTACAGCCGCATCACCGGCTATTACCGACCTGTGCAGAACTGGAACGACGGCAAGAGCCAAGAGTACAAGGAGCGCAAGGTCTATAATATACTGGAATACAAGGCCAAAGAAGAGCGGCGCGGAAATACGCTTTTGTTCACCACCCAAAGCTGCCCCAACTGCAGGGTTGCAAAGGATCTGCTTACAAAGGCTGGCGTAAAGTATGAGATCGTGGACGCGGAGGCAAGCCCTGCCCTTGCAAATCATTATGGCATCCGGCAGGCGCCCACGCTGGTGATCGGCCAAAGCGGCGAGGCCCAAAAGTATGCGGGCATCGGCAGCATCCGCAAGCATTTAGAAGAAAAGGCGAGCGCCTTGCAGGGCGCAATATAGAAATCATGAGAGCAAAAAACAGACGGCTTACACCGTCTGTTTTTTTATTTACACTTACAGTTTTCTGGACTTTTGGGCACTTGCACTAACGCTTTGCATCACCGCTGCACGCATGCCGCCTACTTCTAAGGCCAGACAGCCTTCGATGGTGGTACCGCCGGGAGAGGATACCATATCCTTGAGCGCGCCGGGATGCACCTCTTTCCCCAGAATCAGCTTTGCGGTGCCCAGCACCGTTTGCGCCGCCAGGCGGTAGGCGGTTTTGCGCGGAAGTCCTTCCCGCACGCCGCCGTCGGCCAGCGCTTCGATGAACATGGCCGCGTAGGCAGGGCCGCTACCGGAAAGGCCGACCACTGCGTCGAAGAGGTCCTCAGGCACCCATTCCACGATGCCAAGGGCGCCGAACAGATTGTCCGTAAGTTCCCATTCTTCCATGGTCAGGTCGTTATCAGAACAAAGCACCATAGCGCCCTCATAGACCATGACGGGGGTGTTTGGCATCACGCGCAGCACCCGACAGGGGTTCTTGATGGCACTTTTGAGATATTCTGTACGCTTGCCGGCTGCGATGGAAATCACACACTTGTCCTTAAGTGCAGGGCCGATCTCCTGGAGCAGGGCAGGCAGATACTGGGGCTTCACCGCCAGTAGAATGATGTCCGCTTTGTCGCACAAATCGACGCTGTTTTTTGCCATGGCCACGCCGTGATCCGCAAACTTTTCCATGACGGCAGGGAGTGCGTCGTAAATAATGGTATTTGCGCCTTGTAGCACGCCCTTTTCCATTGCGCCGGTCAGGATGGCTCCGCCCATATTTCCGCAGCCGATGAATCCAAACTTCTTTTCCGCCATGTTTCAACCTCCCGAGGTAGTTTGTAACATTATACCATGAATCCACCTAAGGGAACAGACGGAAAAAATGGATTTATAGACGCGACCGTGTTATAATCAAGCGATTGGACGAGAAGGGAGTTGGAGCGATGGCGGACAGGCCGTATATCCGGGCGGCAGTGAGTGAAAAGGCGGAGCGAGCGCTCAAAGCCGGGCACCCATGGGTGTTTGGCGAGGAAGTGCTTTCACTTTCGGGCGCTTGTGAAAACGGGGACCTCATTGACGTGTTTTCCCATAAGGGGAAATACCTCGGCACGGGCTTTTACAACGAAAACTCCAAGATCCGCGTTCGGGTGATTTCCCAAAACGCCAACGACAGGTTCGACGAGGCGTTCTTTGAGCGCCGGCTGCGCTATGCTGTGGATTATCGCAGAACCGTAATGGGATCAGACTTTTCCTGCTGCCGGCTGATTTTCGGGGAGGCAGACTGTTTTCCGGGCCTCACCGTGGATCGGTTTTCCAGCGTTTTGGTGACCCAGACATTAAGCCTTGGCATTGAGCGGATCAAAGGCATGCTTTTCGGATTGATTGTTAAAATACTTCGGGAACAGGGCGAACAGATTGACGCCGTATACCAGCGCAACGACGTGGCCATTCGGGAAAAGGAAGGGATGGCCCAGAACAAGGGATTTTATGAAGCGCCGGGTCTGCGCTGTGATTTGGACGGGCATGTGCTTATCCAAGAAAATGGCATCCTTTACGATGTGGATTACGTGAACGGGCAGAAGACAGGCTTCTTTTTGGATCAAAAATACAACCGGGCGGCGGTGGCCCGGCTTGCCCGAGGCAAGCGGGTGCTGGACTGCTTTACCCATACGGGGGCATTTGCCCTCAATGCGGCCATGGCGGGGGCACAGCGCGTGACGGCTGTGGACGTTTCGCAGGACGCACTCACCATGGCAAAGGCCAACGCGACGCGCAACGGGATTGACAATATGGACTTCCTCTGCGCGGACGTATTTGATCTGCTGACACAAATGGCGGAGGAAAAGCGCGGGGGTTACGATTACATTATCTTGGACCCGCCGGCGTTCACCAAGAGCAGCAGCACATTAAAAAATGCCATCCGCGGCTACCGGGAGATCAACCGGCGGGCTATGCAGCTGCTGCCCCGGGGCGGATATTTGGCCACCTGCTCCTGCTCGCACTTTATGACGGACGAGCTGTTTCAAAAAATGCTCAAAGACGCGGCTGCGGATGCCGCGGTGTCTTTGCGACAGGTGGAGGCCAGGCAGCAGGCTCCCGATCACCCTATATTGTGGAATGTGCCGGAAACGGATTATCTGAAGTTTTATATTTTTCAGGTGGTATAAGGCAGCCGTCCCTCTCAACGCTTCGACCTAAAAACCGCTGCTTTGGAGCGGGCCAGGGAAGCGGAGGGAGCCGCAGTTCTGCGGCAACTAACATTGACGGTGATGTGCGCCCCAAAAGGGCGCAGGGGTTCAACTCCCCTTTATCTTAGTGTTTCAGATTTCAACTTACACAGCGGTGGACGTGGAGACGCCCAACGGGAAAAACGATTCCCTTTGCTCTATCGGTATTGTGCGCATGGAGTATGGGGTTGTGGTATTCTCAAAAGAGTATTTGGTGAATCCGGAAGACCGCTTTGATGAATTCAACATTTCCATTCACGGCATTACGCCGGATATGGTGAAAGATGCACCTTGCTTCCCTGAGGTTTGGAAAGAGATTTCCCACTGGTTTGAGGAAGGCGTGGTGGTGGCTCACAGCGCCCAGTTCGACCTGCACGTGATTTGCAGCGCGCTGGCCAGTTACGGGCTGCCCATTCCCGAAATCCACTACGGCTGTACCTTGCGCAAGTCCCAGCGGCACATCCCTCGAGAATCCTGCGGGAGCCACAGGCTCTGCGACCTGTGCGCCGGGCTTTCCATTCCCCTCGAACGCCATCACGACGCGCTGGACGATGCCCGGGCATGCGCGGATTTATTTGAATATCTCATTGACCACTTCGGGTGTGTAAAGGAAGATATTCGGCATTATCGGTTCTCCCAGCACAAGCGGCAAAAGGCGTTGACCGGCAGGCCCTTGCGGGTTGCGGCGGCCATTATACGGAATTCGGAAGGGCGGATTCTCATTTGCCGCCGGGGCGAGGGCGGAAGCTGTGCGTATCTTTGGGAATTCCCCGGGGGGAAACAGATGCAGGGCGAGAGCATAGAGGAATGCCTTGTGCGGGAATGCCGGGAAGAGCTTGGCGTGGGAATCGCGGTGCAGGGCAGGTTTGCTACGGTTTATCACGCATACCCGGAGCAGGAGTTGCTACTGGATTTTTTTGAAGCCGATTTGACGCAAGGCACGCCCGCGCTGCGCGTGCACAGCGACATGGCGTGGGTGGAGGCAAGCAGGCTGGATGCATATGAGTTTTGCCCGGCGGATGCGGACATTATAACAAGATTAAAAGAGGCCGGTTGATAGGCAGGAGGAAGAAATGAGAAAGATTATTTGTTTTATCGCTATTGCTGCAATTATGCTGGTTCCGGCGATTTCTTTGGCGCAGACCATAACGGCGCAGGAACTTGCAGGCGAGTGGGAGAGAAAAGGATATCCCAGCGACGTAGGCAGCGTGTACTTCGATGCAGAGACGAAAAAGATGGTCATTACCCTGACGGACAATACGGAGGCCCGGCAACAAGAGCTGCTGGCACGGGTGTGGAACCCGGATCAAGTGGATTTTGGGGACGCGACATACTCGTTCAACGAGCTGCGCGTGGTGCAGGAGGAGATCGTGAACGAGATGGCGGCACAGGGTGTGAAAGGGGTCATCCGTGGCGTAAGCATCGGGTGGGCGTCGTTGAACGGCACGCCCATCGGGTTCGGAGAGAGCGGCAAGGAAAGCCGCGTGGTGGTGGCGGTAGACGAGAAGGCCCACAAGGAATACGTGGCCAAATACAAGGAAGCATATGGGGATAAGGTCTATGTGGAATTTGGCGATGAGGCCGAAGCTGGCAGCACCTCTTTTGCAGACAATTGGCCGGCTTTTATGGTCGTGGGGGCGGTTATCCTATTCATGGCAGTCGCTGAAAGATATCGGTTCAAAAAAAAGAAAAGAGAAGAATAATCAAAGGCGGAGCGTTGCTCCGCCTTTTTTATTTTTATATTGAGGACTATACACACTTAGGATATGCCCGCTTCGCTGAGGATCTCATCCCATGGAATGACGCCCCACCATAGGGCGGGGTGCAGGCCGAAAGCTTTTTCGGATTGATAGCCGTAGGTATAGGACCAAGAGCCATCGGATGTTGTTTCGCTTTCAAAATCCCGAATTCCCACTTCGGTGGCACGGAAGCGGCAAGCCTGAATCGTATCATACGTGGCGGCCAGTTCTTCCAGTTTCTCAGTGGTAAGGCCTGAAAAGGCAAAGTACGTGTCGAACTCGGCATCCATGGCGCTGGTGGTATCGCTGCCCGTAAAAGATGGTCCCAGGGGGCCGTTGCTGCGGAACTCGCTTGCGTCGGAATTGCACAGAAACGCTTCGATGAACTCCGTATCCTGCAAGGTATATCCTTCATACTCAAAGGTGGTGCCATCGTTGCCCAACATAAAATCGTCGGGTACGATGGTGCTGGGCACGATGATGGTCAGTTTGACATCATACTTCCCTTCCTTGGTGACAATGTCGGCGACGAGGGTTGCGCCGCCCTCCATGGGGATCGTTTTAGAAAAATTGACGTCTGTGGAAGCTTTTGTGCCCGTGGACTTTTCAGCCGCAGTGCTGCCAGCACTCGCGGTACCCACGCCGTCATGATCGGAGGAGCCGGACGCAAGACTCATCGCAATAAACAGCGCGATGGCGGATACCGCCAGCAATACCACCCCGGTGACCGCACTTTTTTCGCGCCATTGGGAAAAGAGAAACACATTGAGTCCCACAATGGCCAGATAGAAGAGCCAGCCCATGAAGCTGACGCCCACCAGAGCGAAGAGCAGAGCCATAATGCCCGCAAGAACGCAGAGCGTCACCAGCCACCACGTGCCGCGCTTCTTTTGCGTGACGGGGGCTTGTGGGGCGGCAAAGGTTTGCGCGGGAGAGGGCGCCGGTGTGGCATATGTGATCGTAGGCGCGCTCTTTGCAGGCGCAGCGCCTGCCGGGTTGCCGCATTTGGTGCAAAAGCCTGAACCCGCGGTCATGGGCGCGCCGCAGCCGGTGCAGAATGTGGCCGGCGCAGAGGATGCAGGCGGAACGGGCTGTGTGGGTTGGGCGACCGGTGCGGCGGACGCGGGCGAAACGGGATGTGTCGACTGTGTGGGCTGTGCAACCGGTGCGGCAGGTGAGGGGGGAACGGGCTGAACAACGGGAGCGGGCTGCGCGGCCGGTACGGGCTGGATGACGGGCGCGGCGGGAACATATCCCGCAGGGTACATGGCCTTTTCTTTTTTCAAGACCGTTTTGAACTTCCAGCCGAACTGCTTTGCGGTTTCCTTTGCTGCCAGGGGGATTGCGCCCAGATCCAGATCGTATTCCACAGACTGCCCGTTGGGCCCAATACGCACGCCTTTGACTTTGCGAAACAGCGTTTTTCCCGATTGGAAGGAGGTTTCCGCATCGCTGCCGAAGCTAAGTCCGCGGTTTGTTTCTGTGGTTTTTTCGTACATGAAAATTGTTTGTGCCGCCTCATTCGCAAAGATGGATGCTTCATAGTCGATTTTTTTGGACCCGGTACCCCAACTGGCATTGAAAAAGTTCTCGTGAATTGAGATGTCGGTACCCGCCCCGTATTGGGCGGGAATATCCAGCGCGGCCAGTCTACTGGAGAGCTGTGCAATCATCTGCTGTTTCATATGCGATTCCTTTCCCTTGTATGGATTTGTGTCGCTGTGGACTGAAATTTACATGAAATGGCGGTTGCTTCTCGTGAATCACTGATTATAGTGAAATGCCAAAAGTCCCCGTATATCAAGAATAACATAAAAAAAACGGAATGAAAATATGAACTTTAGCGAGGTTTTATGCATTTAAACCTCATGATGTGCGGCTTCATTTTCATGTTCTTTGTCCGGAACGGCGATGCACAGCGGGTGTGTGCTAACAGAAAAAAAGAGCCATCCGCAGCCGCGCAGATGGCTCTTAGACGAAAAATATGGGTTTTTAAGTAATTTTGCACAGGCTGCTTCGCAGCACTTCTACCCGGAGAAGCAGTGCTCTGCATTTTGTTGAGCCAGATGCGTCAGGTCCAAGAGATCGGCGTTATCGGAATTACCAGAACGTCGCCCACGTAGATGCGGTTGGGATTGGTAATGGAGTTTGCGGTTGCGATGGCGTCCACGGTGGTGTTGAACTGCCTGGCAATAGAGGTGAGAGTATCGCCACTTTTGACGGTATAGGTCGTGCATCCGCCCAGATAGGGAACCAGCTTGGCGCTGGTGCGCCTTCCAATGATCCCGTCTGCCGTAAGGTCGTTCGCATCCTGAAAGGCCTTGACTGCAGCTTCGGTGCGGGAACCAAAGACGCCGTCGATGGTGCCGGGGTCGTGGCCGGCGTTTTTCAGTGCAGTTTGCATCAGCCGCACAAAGCCCCCGGTATCTCCCCGCCTGAGCATCATAGTGGAAAAATCGATATAGGGGGCCAGCGCGGTCCAAGTCGCGTAATCGACCACGCCGGTTTCGTTCATCTCATTGGCTGCCTGAAAAGCTTTGACTGCCGCCTGTGTTTTTGTGCCGAACAGCCCGTCGATTGCACCCGGCGAAAAACCGGATTTTTCCAGGGCGGTCTGCAGAATTCTCACAGTTCTTCCCTTGCTGCCCCGACGCAGAACGTCAGGATCGGGTTCACCGATAAAGGGCGTCAAGAATTCCATTGTGAGGGAACCTACAATGCCGTCTTCCTCTAGCCCCAGCACACGCTGAAATTGCCTGACGGCGGTTTCGGTTTGCGCGCCAAAGACCCCGTTGACGGGCCCGGGATTATAGCCCGCGCGGAGGAGCGCAGTTTGAATGGTACGGACATCGGCGCCCGTGTCACCGCGTTGAATGATACTCATGTGGATATACCTCTTATATCGCTTTTTATTACAGCATATTCAGTCAAATCCGCTTTTGATCCCTGCAGTGCGAAGACTATAGAAAAAAAGGGGATGTGGTGTTATAATGGCATGGACTAAACGCCGCGCAGGCGGGAAAAGGAACAATTTGTGATGGGAAAAGAAGGCCGGGCGGCAAAGATCGCCCCTGTAATGGTGATTCTGGCGGGCATCTGCTGGGGGATCGTGGGGATTTTCACGAGAGAATTATCCCAGGCCGGCCTTTCTGCTTTGCAGATCTCTTTTGTACGCAGTTGTGTGACTGCGGTTTTTCTGTTCCTTTATCTGCTGATTTATGACCGCAAAAAGCTTCGGATCCAATTGAAAGACCTGTGGGTTTTCCTGCTCTCTGGCGGCGTTGGCACCGTGTTTTGCAATTTTTGCTACTTAACCACCATTCAAAACGCCTCGCTATCGGTTGCGGCTATTTTTTTGTATACGGCACCCTTCATGGTGGTGCTGTTTTCTCGTTGGGTCTTCCGGGAAAAAATTACCGTCCGTAAGGGCGTGGCGCTTGTGGTAGCATTTTCGGGCAGCGCGCTGGCGGTGGGGGTCATCGGCTCGGCGCGTGCGCTGGGGCTGACGGATTTGCTCATCGGCTTGGGCGCCGGCATGGGATATGCCACATACAGCATACTGTCTCGGGTGGCGCTCAAAAAATACGATCCGTTTACGGTGACTGCTTATACTTTTCTTGTGGCGACTGTAGTGCTCCTTCCCTTTTGCGGGATCACTGATGTGGTTACCAAGGTTGCGGCCAGCGGGCGGGTTGCGGCCAATAGCGCACTGATGGGCATTGTTTCCACGATGTTACCGTGCGTCAGCTACACTTTTGCCCTCCGGCATATGGAGACGGGCAAAGCATCCATATTGTCCTTTGTAGAGCCGTTGGTGGCTACGCTGGCGGGGGTGCTGGTGTTCCACGAGACCCTGACGCTGCAAAACAGCGTGGGCATGCTGATGATCTTCTGTGCGGTGGTGCTGCTCAACGCCAAATTGAAGCGGTGGGGGCAGAGTAGGCTCACTACTGAGACAAAGGAGATGAAGTAATGGATTTTTATGGGACGTTTGGCCCCGCCTGTCAGGATACGGAGACACTGGCGCGGCTTTTTGATTCGGGTATGACCGGCATGCGGATCAATCTTTCTCATGCTGGGTTGGCCCGGTGCACGCAATGGCTTAGGAATTACAGGGCCGCGGAGCGCATGGTTGGGAAGCAGGGGCAACTGCTGATCGACATGCAGGGTCCGGAGCTGCGCATAGGAAATTTTACCGATCCGATTTGCATCCAAGAAGGCGGCACAGTCACGCTGGGCCGGGGCGGAATTCCGGTGCCGGATCCCGTTCTAACAGCATTGCGGCCCGGCATGGAGGTATTATTGGACGATGGGGCGATTTCGCTTATTGTGGAGGAGGCAAATTACCAGAGCGTTCTCTGTAAGGTGGCGCGAGATGGAGTTCTTTGCTCCCGCAAGAGCCTGGCGGTTGCGGAGCTTCCCATAAATTTGCCGGCGTTGACGCAGGAGGATATGGAAAACTTGCGGATGGCCGCAGACGCGGGAGTTACGGCCGTCATGCAGCCCTTCGTGCGTAACCGCGAGGATTTAGAGGAGGTGCGCGCCGCGCTCAAAGAGGTAGGTGCGGGGCATATCAAGATGTTTGCCAAGATTGAGAATAAGGAAGGCATACAGAAGCTGCCGGAGTTGCTGGATGCCTGCGATCACGTGGTGATCGCCCGGGGAGACTTGGGTAACGCTGGGCCCCTTTGGGAACTACCCGGGCTTCAGAAGGAGATTGCGGCGCAGTGCCGGGCGGCAGGAAAACCCTTCATGGTGGTGACGCAACTGTTGCATTCCATGCTGGAGCGGGCCGTACCCACCCGGGCGGAAGTCAGCGACATTTATAACGCCGTTCTGGACGGCGCAGCATCGCTGATGCTCACCAATGAGACGGCAGTTGGGAACTTCCCTGTGCAGGCCATGGACTATCTGGTGAAGACGGCAAAGGCCGCACAGAAATGAAAACATTGGTTTCATCCTGTTGACACACTGTATACAAAATGCTATAATACTTTACTGCGTGGGACGAATAGAGTCGCAATATAAGTGATTGCGTTTCCCACAGGAGAAAAGCCGCAATGCAAAGGGGATTGCGCTTTTTTTGCGGACTGAAGGTGACCGGGGATTAGGATCTGGCACCAGTTAATACGTTTTAAAAAATTTTTATATATTAGGAGAACAGCAGAATATGGAATCATTAAACTGGATGATACCCGTTTCGGGCTTGCTCGCGCTGATTGTCGCGCTGATCGTGGCGAAAAACGTTGCAAGCAAACCAGTCGGCAATGAGAAGATGCAGCAGGTTGCCAATGCGATCCACAGCGGCGCGAAGGCGTTTCTGTCTGCACAGTACAAAATCCTGATTGCCTTCATCATTGTTGTATTTTTGTCACTGGGCTTTGGCCTTGACAACTGGATGACTGCGGGATGTTTCCTGGTTGGCGCGGGTTTCTCCGTGCTTGCGGGGTACTGCGGCATGAACGTGGCCACCAAGGCAAATGTGCGTACTACCAACGCTGCAATGGAGTCCGGGCTCAGTAAGGCGCTGTCCGTGGCATTTTCCGGCGGCGCGGTCATGGGTCTGTGCGTAGTCGGCTTGGGCCTGTTCGGCAGCGCGCTGATCTATATTCTCACCGGCAATTCGAACATTCTCTTCGGATTCAGCCTGGGTGCCTCCTCCGTGGCACTGTTCGCCAGAGTTGGCGGCGGCGTCTACACCAAGGCTGCAGACGTGGGCGCGGATCTGGTTGGGAAAGTGGAACGCGACATTCCTGAGGACGATCCCCGCAATCCCGCCACCATCGCGGATAATGTGGGCGACAACGTAGGCGACGTGGCTGGCATGGGCGCCGACCTGTTTGAATCCTATGTGGGCTCCATTATTTCGGCCATCACGCTGGGCACGATTTTCTTCCAAAAGACGGGCGCCATGTTCCCGTTGTACATTGCAGCCATCGGCATTTGTGCTTCCATCATAAGCACGTTCATTGTAAAGACCAGCAAGAGCCCGGATCCCCGCAAGGCGCTCAACACCGGCACGTATGTGGCGGGCGGGTTGGTTATGATCGGCTCCATCATTCTGAGCAAGATTGCCTTCGACAACTACAAGGCAGCGGTTGCCATTATTGCGGGTTTGGTGGTCGGAATTCTCATCGGCGTCATTACCGAATATTTTACGTCCGAATCCTATAAGCCCGTGCGGAAGATTGCGCAACAGGCGCAGACGGGAAGCGCCACCACCATCATCTCTGGTCTTGCGGTGGGCATGAGATCCACCTGCCTGCCTGTGCTTCTGATTGCGGGCGGCATTCTGATTTCCTATTATGTGGCTGGCCTCTACGGCGTGGCACTGGCTGCAGTTGGTATGCTTTCTACCACGGGAACCATCGTGGCGGTAGACGCTTACGGCCCCATTGCGGACAATGCCGGCGGCATTGCCGAAATGTCCAAACTGCCCGAATCTGTTCGAAAGGTTACCGACAAGCTGGACGCTGTGGGCAACACCACGGCCGCCATCGGAAAAGGATTCGCGATCGGTTCCGCCGCGCTCACCGCACTGGCGCTGCTGATTTCATATGCTCAGGTGGTTCAACTTACCTCCATTGATTTGCTCCAGCCCATCGTAATTGCCGGGTTGTTTGTGGGTGCGATGCTGCCCTTCCTTTTCTCCGCTCTCACTATGGAATCGGTTTCCAACGCGGCGCATAAAATGGTGGAGGAAGTACGCCGCCAATTCAGGGAGATTCCCGGAATCCTCACAGGTGAGACTGATCCGGATTACAAGACCTGTGTGGCAATTTCCACCAGCGCGGCGCTTCGCGAGATGATCATCCCTGGTATCCTTGCAATCGCAGTTCCTCTGACTGTGGGCATCCTGTTCGGAACGGTTGCCTTGGGCGGCATGCTCTGCGGCGCCACGGTTACCGGCGTGCTACTGGCCATCTTCATGAGCAACTCAGGCGGCGCCTGGGACAACGCCAAGAAATACGTGGAAGGCGGCGTGAACGGTGGTAAAGGAAGCGATACTCACAAGGCTACCATTGTGGGAGATACTGTTGGCGATCCCTTTAAGGATACCTCCGGTCCGTCCATCAACATCCTCATTAAGCTGATGTCTGTGGTGGCGCTGGTATTTGCTCCCATATTCGTCAAAATTGGCGGATTGTTAATGTAATTAGCAAAGAGTTTAAATGCCACCCGAAATGGGTGGCATTTTATATTATTTGATAAACATGAATTGTAACTGCAGAATTCTTATACACAATATCTTGAGCGATCAGCTTAGTTTGGATTGACAAAAAATACCGAAAAGCTTAAAATAAATGTAATTATATCATGTAAGATGGGGAACGAATGTAATAATATCCGTTTGGAATGACATGAGCGCCCGGGAAGTCCAATTTTTATGTAAATATGCAACGATATAGCATGTGGGAAGGCTTCCTATGCGTGTCGGATGGAGGATATCATTAAAAGGGCCTGCAGACAAAAAATGAGAAAGAATAGCGGCTTTTCTCTGATGGAGATGCTGATCGTAGTGGCCATCACGGTGGTTTTTCTTGCGTTTGGTATCCCTGCTTTGTTTGGCTTGATTCGAAACCTGAAAATAACAGAGATGGACGGCTATGCCCGCGAGATCTATGTTGAGATGCAAAACCGCCTCGTGGCCATGAAAGCTTCCAGCGAATTGTCGGACTTTCGCCAGGAGCTTGCCACCAACTATACGGACCGCAAGCTGGGCACTTTGGGCGAGGATTATTGCCCTGTTGACTATGATGGCGGCGACGAAAACTGGAAGGAACTCTACTATGTGACTGCGAATGACGGGGATGCCGTCGAGTTTCTTGCGAGCCAAGGCATTGTGAAAAGCGGTGCGGGCGGTTACTACATTGTAGAGTTGAACCCGCTAACCGGGGATGTCTACAGCGTGTTTTATGCGGATCAGCCCATTGCTTACCTGATTTCATCCGATTTTGACATCCACGATTTACAGACCCGGACCAAGGCGGAACGCATTTCATACATGGCGGGCTATTACAACGGCTCCCTAGATACCTCACTTTCTGTGGATACAGGGCTGGGCCAGACGCTTACCGTTGTCAACAAGGAAGAGCTTTATCTGAAGATATCCTATTGGATTACGGAGGTCTTCCCTTATCTGAGCAATCTGGATATTTATGTCACCATTGCAGATAGCGACGGCACAGCATTTACGCAGCAATTGAACGGCGCGGATCTCACGATTTCCGGCAATTATGGTTCGACTTATGTGCTGTTGGATAGCATGGAGGACGGATATCACTTTGCGGATATCGCCGCCGGAAGCACAGGGTTTGCTTACGACAGCGCCCGTTGCGCCGAAGGTTCCGATGGAACATTGGCCCCCGGGGATGACCTGACAATTACGGTGTCGTGTGATTTCAAGTATTCCATCTATTCCTATACCAATGAAACCACCGCTACGGTCAACAGCCTCTTTGCATCCAAACGGGACAACACTATCGAGGTTGCCTACGTGCGCCATTTGAATAATTTACGAAGCTCCATTTATGCTCATTCGTCCGGCACTGCTACCATTGCGCAGATCCGCAACATCGACTTTGCCGACGATGCGAATTATAATTGGAATTTCGACGGTGCGGCTCCCGTGTATGATACGGCAGCAACCGGTCCGCTGACTAATTTTCCGCCCATTGAAAACGACGACCTGCTGACAAACGGCACCACCGTGGACGGCGGCTATTATACCCTGAGCAACTTTGTGATTACTGCCACAGGAGACACCGGCCTGTTTGCCGATGTATGGGAAGTGAGTTTTCGTAATCTCCGAATCGTAGATCCCGTGGTTTTGGGCACCGGCGATACCGGCGCGCTGGCGGGTAGCATCCGAGGAGACGGCTCGGTGACAGACTGCGGCATCTATCTATCCACGCAGGACGCGGAAGGCACGCTGTATATCAATCAGACAGCGACCGGGTATGAAAATATGATGGAGCAGCGCCAGGCCACCTATACCGTGACCTCTCAAAACGGCAACGGAGGCGGCCTCTTCGGTTCCGTTACCAAGTCCATCATCATCAACAATTCCTTTGCGGCTATCAATGTTCACGGTTCTACCACCACAGGCGGGCTTGTAGGGGAATGCGGCGACGCCCTGATACAAAACAGCTATTCCTCCGGCAGCATATACGGGACCTCCTACATCGGCGGGTTGATTGGCAGAGCCAAAGCGACTGCGGAAATTGACTTGTGCTATTCCACTTCTGATGTGGTGGCCGCCGGCTATGCGGGTGGATTGATCGGCAGAGTCACGGGCAATGCAGACGTAACCCGATCTTCTTCTTATGGCAAAATCAGTACTGCCGGCGGCGCAGTACCCACTAATTCCGGCGGGCTGATTGGAGCGTCTTCCGCCTCGGTGAACTGTGCCGGATGCCGGTACCTCTATCAAAACAAATATAACGACGCGGACAGCCTGAACAATGGCTACGGTACCCCCACGCGATACACGTCGCTGAGCAATGCAGAAAACTGGTATGCCACTAGCACGAATCTCACGGTGGGCAAGAGTCACCCATACCGCGGTTTGCTATCCGGGGTCGCCTTCCCCTTTGAACCGGTGTGTGCGGAGCATTACGGCGATTGGCCAGAGCAGTATACCATTCAGGCCTCGCTGGTCTATTACGAGAAATACGCGGACGAGTCTTACGGCTTCTATTGCGAGACCAGCATGGAAGGCGAGGATAACGACGCAAACAATTGGAAGCTCGATTCCCTTCGGGATGAAACTTGCATTGAGGACGGCTATGCGCTCATGAGCATATACGACCTCGTGAGCTTCAAATATAGCCTCAACGACAGCAGCACACATGCGCTTACGCTTTCCTCTACGCCCGATACCAACAGTTTTGTGCTGCTGGCCAAACCGGCCAACGTCACGTTTACGCACACCGATGGCGACGAGCTCACCGTGAGCTATCTTTACCTATATCAATTGCCCTTCGCCCTGCAACAAACCAATCGGGACGTGAAGGGATCCTTCTTTGACGAGTTGGTGGTGACAGACGGCTATGCCGATGGGCAGAGCCCGGAAGGCACGCCCGCGCTGGAGGCGTATACTTTCTACTACAACCCACACTTTTCCAAGAACGCCATCAATCCGAATCCCGAAGATCCGGATGCCCAGATCAATTTCAATGACCCCAGCACCATTTACGTGCGCTCTGCACGACAGATCAACGACCTGGGCCGGTATTTCTATTACTGGAATCCTTCCAACAGTGGGTTGAGTGTCGTCACCTTCCTGCAGGAAACGGATATCAACTTCAGCTCATATGTACAGACTTATTGCGGCGTGACATTCAACCTTATGGACACTTCTGCTTCCAATCCATACCGGAACAAGCCCATCGGCCGTTCCGGCGCAGAGGCGGAAGAGGATCACGGCAACTATTATTCGGACAACTTCCAAAACGTCTATAATGGCCAGGGTCACAAGGTCATCGACTTCCGCATCGAGGCCTCCAATTACCAGTTCCTCGGTCTCTTTGGCGAGATTGAGAAGGCCACGCTGACCAATATCATCATGGAGACGAACCCCAACAGCAGTACCTATGGGTATATCCGCAACTACTTCAACGATGGGTACCGGTCACCGGGCACCGGCGCGCTGCTGGGCCTTGTATACGCTGAAACGTCTAATATCCGCACGAACGTGGTGAACTGCGCGGTTTCCGGCTATACTGTGCTTTTCAGCACCGGGACTTCCGGGCAGAACTGCTCCGTGGGCGGGCTGGTGGGCTACAATATGGGCACCATTCGGAACTGCAGTGCAGTCGGCAATCTGGCGCAAGCGGAGTTCTCCACCCGCTGCACCGGCTATGTGGCGGTGGGCGGCTTGGTGGGTTCCAACATGCAGACCATTTCCGACTGCTATGCGGGCGGCAACCTGCAAATTACTGGCACCGTGTCCAACCCCAGCATCGGTGGCATCGCCGGCGAATTGAATACCATTTATACGCAGTGGTACCACCGGGATTCTACAATCTCCAGCTGCTATTCCTATTGCGATGTAGGCGCTACCACCAGCACATACAATACGCGCTATTACGCCATTACGGGGGACGGGGTCTTCAACGACGGTGCGCACTATATGGATTCTCAGGCCACCACGAACTGCTACTATTTACAGGACACGGTTAAGGTGACCGTCAGCGACCTTGGTACCTCTACCGCATTGAGTTTCTCCGGTCTGGCGGGGCTTAATGAAGAGGCCGCGCTAAGCGACGCCTTTGGCCGCGCCAACACTGCCAACAGCCATCCCTGGACGGAATATGACATGGCATTCCCCTTCCCTGCCGTGGTCGTTGGGGCAGATGATGCTTATATCCATTACGGCGATTGGCCTGTCTCTCGCTCCTTCGTCTATTACGAGCTCTATACGGACGGGACTTTCGGTCTGTACTCCCCGGACGGCAACACCCTGGATGTAGCCAACGAAAAGTCCATCGAGTCTGCCGGATACGGCTTTATGACCAACGGTGGCTTATCAGGCATACGCTTCTCCATTGCGGGCGGCGAAAGCGAAGCAGTATCCTCGTACGTCATGAGCATACCCATCGAACTGTCTGGGATGCTGCTTTATCCCCTGACTGATCCAGCCAACGCGCAGCTGCAAAGCATCCTTACCGGCACCCAAGTGGATGTAACCGTGGGTGGGGTGGCGGACGATACCTTCTACGTGCAAACGGCTTTCGCGGCGGCAATCAGCGGGACAAGCAGTGTGCTTTCCACGGCCGCTGACCCACTGCAGGTGCGTACAGCGCAGCAGTTTATGAATATCGAGTCGGTGATCAACCCTCATTTCAGCGACCAGACCATTTTCTTCAACCAGACCCACAATGTGGAGATCTCCGATCAACTGGTGTCAAATCCTGCTTCGGTGGGGCTTGTCAACCTGAACAGCGATTATACCTACGATGGGAACGACAACAGCGTCAGCGGGCTAAGGCAGCCACTTCTGGGTACCAATGCAGGCACAGTAACGGACCTCGCTGTCAGCGGCTCCGCGGTGGAGATGAACAACGTCGGGCTGTTTGCCAACGTGAATAACGGTGTGGTGACCGGCTGCAGCGTGCGGGGATCCACACTGACCTCCTCCGAAAATGCGGCAGGATTTATCTATACGAACAACGGCGATGTTACAAGCTGCTCTGTAACGGACAGCAGCGTCACCGCCACACAATACGCGGCTGGATTCGCCTATGAAAACGGATCCGACGGCGAAATCAGCGGATGCTATGCGGCGCCGGGTTTAAAAACCGCGAATTACGCGCTGCTGGGCTATAGCAATATGCTGGTGCAGAGCGCAGAAGCCTCCGGGTTTGCCTATGTCAATTCCGGTGAGATCAGCGATAGCTTTGCTGTGGGCACGGTCAGCGGCACCACTCGCGCCGCAGGCTTTGCGTTAACCGCGGGCAATACGCTCCGTAGTTACGCGAACTGCGCGGTTACGGCGGGAAGCGACGGCACGGCCTATGGATTTGCCATGAGCGCGGGCAACATGGGCGCCCCCGCCACGGATTGCTACGCGGCCGGCACCGTAACGGCCAGCGGAACGGTGGGCTTTGCGAACGAAGGATATGCCACGGACTGCTATACGCTCTCATTGGCTTCCGATACCAGCATTACCCTCATCTCGGGCTTTGGCAGCGCGGCGGCTACCAATTGCTATTGGGCCTATGAGGCGGAAAGTGCAGACAGCGCAGGTTATAACGTGGGTGCCAGCGGCGCCACCAACGGAACTGCAAGGATGCTGTCGCAGATGCAGAGCATCGCGCTGGGAAGTGAATGGGGCAGCGCAACTGCTGAAACCTCGCATGCCTTCGACCCAAACCTTGCAGTCTATCCTTTCCCGGCGCTCATCGATCTCGATCACTTTGGTGACTGGCCGGAGATAGCAGAGCCCGATCACCAAGGCGCCATCGGTGTTCTCAGCGTCCACAACTACAGACGGTATTACTACTGGTATTACTACCGCGACGATCTTGGTTACGATTCGGCGGCGAAGGTGCGTCTGGATAACCTGATGCCGCAGGCAGCGAGGTCGGGAGACGATGGGTATTCCTGCTACGTCTACGTTTCCGATGCGGATTCCTCGTACGGTGCGCTGACGCCGGCGTTCAATGGCATCTACAACGCCTCCAGCAATTACGACGGCTGGACGGTGAGCTACAGCCGCGCAGGCGTTTCGCTGAATACTACGCCGGCTACAAATATCGACAATACGGACGGATATACCCTGTACGAGATCACGGGCCTGCCCACCAGCTACAACCAGCCCGTAACCGTAAGTTTCTATCTGAACGGCGAGCTGCAGTTCACCTTGGTAATCACATACAACAGATACAACGACCTTCGCTATGTGCTGAGCGACTTTACGATCAACTGATGGGGGAAATATGAGCGGAATCCGGCAAAAACTGAAAAGTCAACGCGGGGCGAGTATGGTGCTGGCTCTGATGTTTCTCCTCATATGCATCATGATTTCGGCGGTGATTTTGATCGCCGCATCCGCGAACGCCGACAGGACGGCAGATCAGAGCCAGGAGCAGAGCGAATATCTTTCCGCTTCCTCGGCGCTTGCGCTGTTACAAGCAGACAGCACCCAATGGGGTGCCTACCAGGGCGCTGAAACAAAGGTCATGTATACCTGCTACGAATTGAAGGCGCACGAGACGCTGATAGAAATCATAGGCGGGAGCTGCAGTTCCGGCTCGGTGACCGCTTTTGCCACCACTGCCGGCGGGACGCCGGGCGGCCTGATCGGCGAGGTCCTTGGGGAGATGGCAGAAACCATCGCCAAGAGCAAAACCACTTACAACGCCCCCGTCTACTACAGCGCCTCTGCACTAACCAAGACGTTTACCATTCAGGCAGAAGGAATGCCGGATACGGAAGTAACGCTTACCATGTCCGACAATGAAGAGACGCTTTACGACGTGGACGTAACGATCAATGTTGTGGATTCTCCCTATACCTTGCACTTGCCCCTGGAGGCCACGGCAACGGTGAGCGAGCCGGTTGCGGGTACGCAAACGGTGTCTTCCGCGCACGGCCATGTGGTGAAAAGAAGGGTGCGTGTCGGGCACCGGTGGGTTTGGCAAACCACGACGGAATGGTCCATGGAAACGCCTTATTCCATTACCACCACCGTCACGTGGACGCCAGGTGTGGCCAGCAAGGGAGGAGGATGATGAAAGCGATGGTGAAAAAGTTCTTAAATGCCAAAGGCGAAACGCTGGTGGAAACCATGATCGCAATCATGATCACGTCCCTGTCCGCCATGCTGTTGGCAACCGCCATGCTTGTCGCTTCGAAAATTAATAAAAATGTGGAGGACGCCGATGCGGTATTTCAGGCGGGGCTCAACACGGCGGAGCAATACGGCGGCACCCCTGTGGACGGCAGCGTGCATTTGGTATTCGACAGCGGGACCACGACGGCGGACGCAGCCTATTACGGCGGAGAGAGCCAACTTCGATCCTATCGCTATACTGCGGAAGGGGGCGGTTAATCCATGAAGAGACCGCGTTTTAAACGAGGATTTACCATCGTGGAAATGCTGGCGGCCCTGCTGATTGTGGCGCTGCTGGGCGCGATGATCGCTACAGGCATCTCCGTGGGGGCCAAGGTTTACCGGGAGTCCGTGTTCCTTTCCGAGAGCGCCATTCTTAAATCTACCATCAACACCACGTTTTCCGACGTGCTGCGCTACGCCACTGTGGTGGAAACCGACGAGGAAGGCAATGTACTTGCATTTAACAGCGCGAACTACAACATCAGCGGCGGCAGTATTGCGCTGAGTGAAGACGGGCGCCTGATCTATTATGAGTTTTCCGGAGATACGGCGCATGAACTGGTGAATCGGGGCGCATATACCTCTCTGACGCTGGGAGAATTTACCCTGACCTATGATGCCGGCACGGGCGTGTTTACAGGCAGCTACGCCATGCAACTGGGCAGCAGCGAGGTATCACGCACAGCCGAATTTTCCTTCCGAACCATTGCCTGAAGATCAATCTTTTTGTGGGGAGTAAGTCTATGAAGTATACGCGTTTGGGTGAACTGTTGGTTGCATCCGGAGTCATCAGCGAAGAAGGGCTCAAAGTTGCTCTGGAAATGCAGAAGGACAGCAAAAAGCGTCTCGGCACGGTGCTGGTTGAAGGCGGATTCATCAAGGAGGTCCAGCTCATCGAAGCATTGAAAATGCAGCTGGGCGTGGAATTTGTGGACCTGACCAGAACGTCTATCCCGTCGGATATGGCGGTGATCCTGCCCAAGACCGTCGCGAAGAAATACAACGTGGTTCCCGTAAAAATGGTGGGAGATGAACTATACCTCGCCATGGTGGATCCGCTCAACTTCATCGCAATCGAGGAGGTCAAGGCCGTTACCGGAAGAAAAGTGGTTCCCATGATCTCCACCCAGCATGCCACCGAGCGCGCCGTGGCGAACCTGTACGGTAACGTGGGCGCGGCCAAGGCTGTTGAGGACATGAGCATCGAAGAATCGGACGACCCGGTGGCCTTTCTGGCCGCAACCTCCACACAGCTGGGCGAGGACGCTTCTTCGGCGCCACCCACCATACGTTTCGTCAATTCGTTGATCGAGCGGGCGCTGGTGGAAAACGCCAGTGATATCCATCTGGAACCCCGAGAAAACGATATGACCGTGCGCATGCGCATCGACGGCTTTTTGCGCCAGATGATGCAGATCCCCCCGAACCTCAAGGGTGCCGTCGTCTCCCGAATCAAGGTGATGGGAGGTATGGATATTGCTGAGCGCCGGGTCCCGCAGGATGGGCGCGCCAACGTGCGCGTAAAGCAGCAGGAAATTGACTTGCGCATTTCCACCCTGCCCACCATATACGGAGAGAAGACGGTAATCCGTATCCTGCATAAATCCGCAAATTTGCTCACTTTGGACGGCATCGGCTTGAATGGGGAAAACAAGGAGCGGTTTTCCAACCTCATTCACAACAATACCTACGGCGTCATTCTTCTGGTGGGCCCCACAGGTTCCGGCAAATCCGCCTCAATGAACACCATGGTCAAGGAGCTTAATAACGAGCAGGTCAATGTAGTGACGCTGGAAGACCCCGTGGAATACAACATTCCGGGCGTCAATCAGGTTCAGATCAATGAGAAGGCGGGCATGACGTTCGCCAGCGGCCTGCGGTCCATTTTGCGTCAGGACCCCGACATCATCGCCATCGGCGAGATCCGGGACAGCGAAACCGCCGAAATCGCGCTTCGGGCGGCCATGACCGGGCATCTGGTGCTTTCCACCATCCATACAAACGATGCCGTTTCCTCCATCGACAGGCTGCTGGATCTGGGGCTGGAGCCTTACCTGATTTCCAGCTCATTAAAGGGCGTCATTTCCCAACGGTTGGTGCGAAAGATCTGCCCAAATTGCAGCAAGTCTTACATCCCCGGCATAGAGGAACTAAACATGCTGCAAATGGATATCGACCAGTCGAAAGACATCAAATTTTTCAAGGGCGAGGGTTGCGGTGAATGCTCCAATACAGGGTATCGGGGCAGAACGGCCATTTTTGAAATTCTTACGCTCAGTTCGGAGGTCAAGCAGATGATCTACGATCAGCGCCCCCATACCGAGCTGCTTGCCGCCGTTGCACGCACGGGCTTTACCTCAATGCTGAGCAACGGCCGGGAAATGGTGTTATCCGGCATTACAACGGCCGAAGAAGTAATCCGCACTATCCATTCCACCGACGCCTGAGGAGGAAATATATGTACCGAATTGAAGAAATTATTGCACATGCGGCCGAGCAGAGGGCTTCCGATGTTCATGTTGTGAGCGGGCTGCCCATCCGCTTCCGGGTGGACGGCAAGCTGACCGACTTTTGTGAAGAGCGGCTTTCGCAGGATCAGTGCGATCGGTACGCCCATGATATTGCCGGAATTGACTATGAAAATGTGCTCCAAATTGGGGAATTGGATTTGGCGGCCACCTATGCGGGCATACGCTGCCGCATCAACCTATTTCGCCAGCAGGGGAATTTTTCCGCGGCAATCCGCCTTTTGAACAACGAAATTCCTAAACTGGAGGCGCTGGAGCTGCCTCCGGTGATTCAAACCTTCGTGAATTACCCCCGTGGCATCGTCATCATTACAGGTGCCACTGGTTCCGGCAAGTCCACTACGCTTGCGGCGCTGTTGGACCGCATCAACCATACCCGGGGCGGGCACATCATCACGCTGGAAGATCCGATCGAGTACATCTACGTACCCGACCGCAGTGTCATCAATCAGCGGGAGATCGGCAAGGACACCCAAAGCTTTGCACAGGGGCTGCGCGCCGCGCTGCGTGAGGATCCGGATATTATTCTGGTGGGCGAAATGCGGGACTTGGCAACCATTGAAACTGCGCTCACCGCGGCGGAAACAGGTCACCTGGTATTTGCCACGCTACATACCAACTTCGCTGCGGATTCTATCGACCGCATGGTGGACGTCTTCCCAGAAGGCCGTCAGCATCAGATCCGGCTACAGCTTTCCATGACGCTCAAGGCTGTAGTATCTCAGCAGCTTCTTCTCAAGCAGGAGGGACATGGCCGGGTTGCTGCCTGTGAGGTGATGATGGTCAACCCTGCCATTCGGAATTTGATCCGGGAGGGGAAAACCCCTCAGATCAACAACACCCTTGCCACGTCTGCCGCGGAAGGCAGCATTACCATGGACAACCAGCTGATCAGCCTTGTTCGAGCGCGAAAGATCAGTCCGGAGACGGCTATCGCCGCCTCCAACGATGTCGAGTACGTTCGCAAGACCATCAAGTATTGACGCAATGGCTTACGAGCGAAAGAATTCATTGGAAAGGGCCTTTTGATTATGGCAACGTTTCGATATACCGCAGTATCTCTTAGCGGCGTGAGTGTGGAAGGCGTGGTGGAAGCCTACGACCGCTACCATGCAGTGGAAAAAATTAAGCAGGATTGCCCGGTGGTTACCAGCGTTACCCCGGTTAAGTCCAGCATACTCAAGTATAACATTACGCTTGGGAAAATCACCGATAAGACGCTGTCGCTGGTCTGCAACCAGTTTGCTATCATCCTTTCGGCGGGATTGCCGCTGATGCGCACGGTGGAGCTGGTGGCAAGCCAGTGCGACAACAGCGAGATGCAAAAGGTGCTGCGCAAGGTCCAAAAGGACGTGGAAGCGGGATATTCTCTGGCTGCCAGCTTTGAAAAGCGGGATCGGGGGTTACCTACGACGTTTATCGAAACCATTCGCGCGGGCGAGGAATCCGGCAATTTGGAGCTGGCGTTCCGCCGGTTGAGCACTTACTTCGCGCAGCAGACCAAAACTAAGCAAAAGGCTGCTTCGGCGCTGATTTATCCGGCCTTTGTCATCAGTGTTTCCATCATCGTCATCATCATCATCATGACCTATGCCATGCCTGTGTTCGTGCAGATGTTCGATAAAACAAGTACGGAGCTTCCCATGCTTACAAAGGGCATGATCGCAGTTTCCAACTTCTTCTCTCAGTATATTCTGTTGGTTTTTGCGGGCATTGTGGTACTGGTTGTCGGGCTGAAGATTTTTTCTAAGACCGATCAGGGCAAGCGCGCCTTTGCAACCCTCGCGCTGCATATTCCCGTGGTTGGGAAGATCAACGTGATGACGGGCGCCGCGCAGTTTGCGGCGACCATGTCCACCATGCTGGCTGCGGGCCTGCCCATCCTTTCCCTGCTGGATATTACGGGGCGATCCATGAGCAATCGTGTCATAGGCAAAGAGATACGCGGCACCGTCAGCAAGGTGGAATCGGGCCGGCGCCTTGGCGAATGCTTGGCAAAAACCAAATACCTGCCCAATCTTTTGGTGGAGATGACCGCTATGGGCGAAGAGACGGGTTCGCTGGAGTCTACGCTTAACGTGGTGGGCGAGTACTACAACAACGAGGTGGATGTTGCCACCACTCGCGCTTTGGCACTGCTGGAACCCATCATCATCGTGGTTCTGGCAATCTTTGTCGTGCTGCTGCTCTTTGCAGTGTACGAGCCGCTGTTCAACATGTACAACGGCATCTATTAATTGGATTTCAAGTGAGCACCAACCCGCTCGTTGAAATAAATAGCTTTACTGAACAAACAAGGAGGACTTAAATATGTTTCACAAAAGACGTGGCCAAAAAGGCTTTACTCTGGTAGAAATGCTGATCGTCGTCGCGATCATCGCCATCCTGATCGCCATCGCCATCCCGGTTTACTCCGCGCAGATGGACAAGGCGAAAGAAGCTGTGGACGATGCCAACGCCCGTTCCGCCCAATCTTTGGCAGTGGCCGACTACATGCTTAACGCCTATATCGGAGAAAAGATCTATCACTTTGCCCAAAGCGGTAATAACGAGCTGACTATTGCTAGCCCCAGCGATATACAACCCAAGTCCAGCAAATATGAAGGCAAGGATCTGGAAGTCAAGATTGATGACGGCTCCATCATTTCCGCCGGCTGGCAATAAAGAGTAGTCTAAAGTTTTAAGCTTACGGTTTGCATGCGCCGTGAGCGGTAGTTTCCAACCCATTTGCGAAGGGGGAACCGACGGGTTGGCGGTTTCCCCCCCCGCTTTAAGCATACCATGCATATCCGAATCCGGCCTGCCGCATGCAGCCACTTTCATAGCATTGTTGAAGCCGCTCACCGTAGCGCCACTACGCTTTCGCGCCCTCGTCGCGCTCTGAAAGCGGCTGCGCACGGCAGGCTCCTTTGGACCTAACCCGCATGTTTTGAGGTGGGTTCAAGGCGGAGGAAGAAGGCATAGCGGGGCTATTCCGACTGACGACAACGCGGAAGCCGCCCAAAACATGCGGGTTAGGCGGGTTCGGATATGTATGGTATGCTTAGGGAAAGCATGCTGTCAGGGTAGATGCGATGCCGGTTGCTTTGTATGTACCCTGACAGAACTGTAATTTCGGAGGACAATGGTTTGCTGCAGTTTACATCGGTTTGGGATTTCTACGTGCTAATTATTTCGGTGCTTGCCGGCGCGGCCGTGGGCAGCTTTCTTCATTGCTTGGCATGGCGGACGGTGCATGGGGAATCCATGGGTGGCAGGTCCCGCTGTGCTGCCTGCGGGCACACCCTGTCCACCCGGGACTTGATCCCGGTGGTCAGTTTTCTGGCCCTTCGCGGCAAATGCCGCTACTGTGGGAAAGCAATGTCCCGAAGCTACCTGTATGCGGAGCTGCTAAGCGCGGCCGTATTCGCTTCCGCGGTGCTGCGGTTCGGCATTACCATTATGATGCCGGAAATGCTCCTTTTGGCTTGCGTGCTGCTGGCGATTTCCTTTGCGGATCTCATGGACTTTATCATTCCGGACAGTTTTATTCTCTTGGGGATCGCCATACGGGTGGTGTTTATTCTTCTTAGCGGCAACGTCTGGCAAACGGCGCTATCTGCCTTGGTGGGGGGCCTCTCAATTTCGGTTCCGGTGCTGCTGCTGGTTCTGCTCATGGACAAACTGCTTAAAAAGGAGTCCATGGGCGGAGGCGACATTAAGTTGCTTTTCATGGCCGGGCTGTATTTTGACTGGAAGATTAACCTGATGGGTATCTTATTTGCTTGTGTGGCCGGCATTCTGTTTGCATACGTGAGCGGGAAGAAAAAGCAGCCGATTCCCTTCGGGCCGTCCATTGCCGCGGGCATTTGGATTGCAGCGCTTGCGGGAGAGCCGCTGCTCAATTGGTACTTGGGTCTGTTTTAATACGATAAAATAATCCTTCGCCGGATTTGTTTGAAAGGAGCAGTTATGGCCAAAAAGTTAATTGGCATGGAAATCGGCAACTATGGGCTAAAATTGGCTTTAAAAAAGGAAGATGCAATCAGCGTCTACACGGCGCGGCTTCCAGAAAATCTCATGGTGGATGGCAGAATTAAATTGCCGGAAAGCATGTCCGATTTCATATCGGAGGTCCGCGCAAAAGCGAAGCTGCCCCGGTCGGACTGCTCGTTCGTGCTGCCGGACTCTGTCACTGTGTGCCGCCGGTTGAAACTGCCCATGATGACGGAGGAGCAGCTGGCGCTCAACCTGCCCTATGAGCTGCGTGACTTTATTCAGGGCAACGACATGGACTACAAGTACGACTATGCGGTGCTCAATACCTTAAAAGACGAGGAAGGAAATTCCGTGGCCATTGAGTTGATGGCGGCGGCGGTATCAAAGAAAACGCTGGACGAGTATTACCAGACGTTTCGTCGGGCGGGGCTCGACTTGAAGATCGTTCTGCCTCGGGAGATGGCCTATGTGGATTTGATCCGCAAGTATGAGCGGTCTAACGCGCAGGGGATTTTGGAATACTGTTTTGTAGATCTGGGGCATACAACGACCCGCATTCACATTTACAGTGGCACAACCCTCATGGCCGCCCGCAAGATTGAGATCGGTGGAGCCACCATCAATGCGGCACTGGCAGATTATCTGAACATCGACGAATATCTGGTGGAAATCCGCAAGTGTGCCAATGCGGACAATATCCAAACTGCGGAGAGCAGCGTGAATGTGTACCGGCAGATCGCCATTGAAATTCTCAAGGCCATCAATTTCTACCGTTACAACAATTCCGAAAGCCAGTTGGCGGACGTATACTTCCTGGGCGGTGGCGCAGCGATTTCCCTGCTCAAGGAAACAATTTCTAGCACAATCGAGCTGCAGCTGCACGATATCAGCGAAATGATACCGCACAAGATGCAGGGCATCGGAGCCGATGTGAACATCGCGGCATGCGCATTGGCAGCAATTGCCGCGGAAGAATAGGGGGTGAGAGAATTGGCAAAAAAAACAGGCGGAAAATACCCAACAAAGACTACGATGAACCTGTTCTTCAGGGAAGATAAAACCTCACATCCATCCACAATGGCGTTATACATTCTGTTTGGGGCGGTGGTGTTTCTGGCGCTGGCGAAGGTGGGTGTATACGACATGCTTGTAGATTTGGACAAAGCGCAAAAAGATCTGCAGAATGCGCAGGAGAGACTGATGTCCATCAGCCAGCAGCTCACCGATTATAACGAGGTGCAGGACAAGTACAATCGCTATTCCTACGGATACCTTACCGACGAGGAGCGGGCACTGGTGGATCGGATGGATATTCTCACCCTCCTGGAAAGCGAACTGATGTATGTCGCTAACGTGGAGAATATCACCATCGGCAGCAATGCGGTAGCGGCGCGGATTTCCGGGGTCACGCTGGAGGAGGTTTCAAAAATTGCCCAGCGTTTGGAGGCCTCCGAACTGGTGACGGCCGTCTCCGTGAGCACTGCTGTCACCTCTGATCCCAACACGGGCGCGGATATTCTGACCGCGAATATGATTATCAGCGTTGCCAACACAAATAGTGAAGGAGGGCAGAAATCATGAGAAAACTGATGCTGCGTGAAAAGGTCATGCTTGTGGTTCTGGGCCTCATTTTGATCTGCGCCCTATACTATCTGTTGCTGTACATGCCCATTTCCGATGCGATCATAGAGGCAAACGCCAGTACGGAAGAAATCAACAACCAGATCGTTACTGCGGACGCCCGGCTAACCAAAAAGCAGCGCATGGAGGAAGAGCTGGCGCAGATCTTTGCAGCGCAAAAAGACCCTGTGCAGCTTCCAGAGTATGATAATGTCCATGCGGTGATGCAGGAGCTGTATGAAGTTCTTGCGACGGCGAGCAGTTATAGCCTGAGTTTCAATCCGGTAGCTCCCGAGGCCAACATTGTACGCCGCACGGTCTTTATCCAGTATGCCTGCGGTAGCTACACTACAGCGCGGGAGATTATCAAACAACTGCATGACGGCGACTATCGCTGCCAGATCAGCGACCTCACCCTGACGGATTCTATGGACAAGGACGGAGTACAAAGTGTTAACGTGACCATGTCTCTCACCTATTACGAGTACATGACCAAAGGCTGATTTTAAACGCGAAAGGCGCCGAATATTCGGCGCCTTTTTTTCAGCCAATAACAAAAAGCACAAAGGCTTTACGGCGCGCTCATCTTGAGCAGCTCTCGGGCGATGTCAAATTTGAGGGTGGAATATTCGCTGCTGTTGGGAATTTCCAGCATCACCAGTACCAGTCGGGCGTCTTTGTCCTCCACGTCGCAGCGGAAGCCGGCGAACCAAGCAATTTCCCGGCTCTTGTCGTTGCCGATTTCGGCGGTACCGGTTTTTGCGGCGATGGTGACATCCGTCACTTTAAGCCGGCGCCCGGTGCCATTTAGGCTACGGTCCACAACGTCTTTGAGATCGGGCAAAAGCACGTTGAGCGCCTGTTGGCTCACAGCGCCTTGCTTCCATACGGTAGGTGGTGTTTTTGATATGGTGTTATATTTAATTCCCTCGGTTTCATATACTCCATCTACAATGTAGGGAACCATAATATTTCCGCCATTGGCAAAGGCGCAGAAAGTGGCGGCCATCTGCAGGGGCGTCATCAAAATTTCGCCCTGTCCGTAGCCGCTTTCGGCCAAAAGCATAAGGCTTTGTTCGGCATCCTCGTTGTGAATCTGCGCTGACGCCACGTTCAGGTCGAAGGGAATACTTTCGTCCAAGCCAATGCTTTTAAAGTAGGAAGAGAAGGTATCCCACCCCATCATAAGGGCGGCGTTGGCGAAAAAAATGTTGTCCGAATGTACAATGGCGCTTCTGAGGTTGAGCGGCGATAAGCGGCCGTACTTGACCTGGGCGCGCTTAATCTTGCTGCCTGTCCATGTGCCATATTCATTGGGCAGCCAGTAATCGTCCTCGATATTTCCAGTAAACACATAGTTTTGATCCAAAGTACCGGCCTGAAGCGCGGCTGTGGCGGTAAAGGCCTTCAGCACGGAGCCCGGCGGGTATTGCCCTTGGGTCAGGCGGTTATACAATGGTGTGTTGGCCTTACTGGTCAGGGCATTATAATCGCTTACGCTGATCCCCCGGGTAAAGGCATTGAGATCATAGCCCGGCCAGGAGGCCATAGCTTCTATGGCGCCGGTAATGGGGTTCATAACCACCACGGCGCCGGCGGTGGTGTCGCCGTAAAGCACGCTGTCAAGCACGAAATCCAGCCTCTTTTGCAGCTTGTAATTGATGGTAAGGCCCAGATCGTATCCGTTTTGTACAGGCTTGGTATACAGGGTGCGACGGTTGGTTCCTGTGCTGGTGCTGATATAAATTCGATATCCGTTGTTCCCGCGGAGCTGGGGCTCATACTGCTTTTCCAGGCCCAGCTTGCCCACGCGAGAATCGGAATTATAGAGGCCATCCTCTTTGGTGCGCCCCTCGTTCATCTGGTCGATGAGCGTTTGAAGTGCCTCCTTTGAGCTTGCACTAATGGCGCCCACATAGCCTAAAATGTGGGCAAGCATGTCGCCGCTGGGGTATTCCCGCTGGGTGCCAAAATTGCCTTCGTCGATGCCGATGCCGGGGATGGAAAGGAGCTGCTCTTTGATATAGGCTTCCAGCTCGTCCGAATACATTTGGTTCAGGACGGCTACATCGTCATAAGCCGTGCCAAGCCGTTTCTTCACGGCTTCCTCGGTCATGTTAAGCAGCGGGGCAATTTGGGATACGAAGAGCGCCTCATCTTCTATTTTGGAGACCGACGCGTAAACGGAAACGGTACCAACCGTGGCGGCGAGGAGATTGCCGTCAGCAAGGATTTCGCCGCGGGTGGCGGCAAGGGTGCCCACTCGTACGGTGTCCCCCCATTCCATATCCGGGAAAATTAAGTTTGGAGCCCATTCGATTTGCCACTTCCCACCGGAGCAAAGGGCAATGAGCGTGTATTCGCCGGTGATGTCGCCCATCAGTTCGGAAGTGTAAGTGGCGGTATAGGTGGCCGTGGTAAAAATATCGCCTTCTTTGATGTCTATGCTCTCATAGGCCACCGAGGCAATCCCGAGTACGCTGAATATATTGGTGTACTTGTTGATGAACTGCTCTTGGCTGATCTTACCTTTTGCTTCTAAATTATCTTCTGAATCGCTTTTCACTGAGCCATCTACCAGCGCATAGGCGCGGGCGTAATCCGCATCAGCGATGGCAGTGAGAAACTGAAGGCAAACAGACTGCCCGTCGCTGCGCAGGGAACAGGAGCACAGCGGCAAAAGCAGGGTGCAAAGAAGAGACAGGCATAGGAAGCGCTTCACGAAAAATACCTCGGGAGAATAATTATAAAGTATGTATTCATTATAACTTGGCAATCCTTTCCTGTAAACGAGGATATGGTTTGTTTACAACCCCCTCATTGACACGAAGCGGCCTGTATTGATAGAATAGCGACAGAATTAGCAAAAATTAAAGGAAGGAGAAGCTATGTCGCGAAGAAAACGCAAAAACATCCTGCGAAGGTTAAAAGCATATATAACGCGCATTATCGCGTGGGTGGCACAACTGCCCAAACGGCTTTTCCCTCCGCGTAGGGGAAAGCAGGAACCGCCCGAGGGCGCTGAGCCGTGCAGGCGGGAGAAGCCCCGCCCTGCAATTCTCGCTGTGGATCTGCTGCTTTTGGTGCTACTGATTGCTTCCGCGGTATTCTTTTTATCCGTGCGCGGCATGGAAGATGGGCAGATTGACGTATCCCTGCAAGAAGGCAGGAAAATAGTTCAATATCGGATATGGCCCGACACGGTTGCGGGTTTTTTAAGCACGGCAAGTATCCGGCTGGAGGAGGGGGATGAGATTTCCCCTGCGCTTACCGACGCGCTTGCGCAAGGGGATACAATCCACATTACCCGCGCGTTCCCGGTAGCGGTGCAGTCGGCAGGCAAGGTATCGCTGCTGCATGTAACAGGTGGAACCGTAGGCTCCATGCTGGAGATGGCAGACGTGCAATACAAGGCGGGAGACGAGCTGTCTGCGCTGTCCTTTGCGGACGTGGCGGCGGGCATGAAGATCACCCATACCCAGGTGGCCGTTTCCTATGCCGTGAGCTATAAGACGCTGGATTACGATCAGGTGGTCATCAAAGACGACAAGGAATATGAGAGCTTTAAGGAAGTCGAAGTCGAGGGGCAGGATGGGAAAAAGCAGATCACCCAGGAGATCACCGTAAAGGACGGTCTTAAGGTTGGCCGGAAGGTGGTGGATCAGATCGTCGTGGAGCCGGCCGTGGACGAGGTTGTCCGCGTGGGCACAAAGATTCATTACCAGACTAACTATGTGGGCGAGACGCGCCGCTGGAAGGAAGCGCCTGTAGACGGCGAGAACGGCTGGAAGAAAGTGACGGTGGATAAGATTACCGCCTACTGTACCGGCACTCGGACGGCCACGGGTACCACGCCAAAGCTGGGTACCATCGCGGTGAATCCCTACTATTTCTCTTATGGAACTCAGTTCTACATCAAGAAATATGGCTATGGCGCGGCTCGGGACACCGGCGCGTTCCGGAATTATACCAACAGTAAGGGTGAGCCCATGAACCAGTTGGATATTTGGTTTAATACGGAAAGAGAGGCGCGCAACTGGGGCACCAAGTACAACGTGACAATATGGGTGAAGGAATAATGGGCGCGGAAATCGTACGGGAGCTTCTCAGGCAGTATGGCCTTGTGCCCAACAGGGCGCTGGGCCAGAATTTTTTAATTGACGACGCCGCGGCGCGGCGGATTGCAGATAAGGCCGCCGGCTTTCCGGTGCTGGAAATCGGTTCGGGGTTGGGTGCGTTGACGGAGCCGCTGCTTTCCCGATCCCCCAAAGTGGTGGCCGTGGAGATCGACGGGCGCATGGCGGAAATTCTTCGCCATAGGTTTGGGAACCAGCACCTTACAGTCATTCGGGCGGATTTTTTAAAAACCGATCTGACGGAGCTTGAGGATATGCTGGGAGGCGAATACTGCGTGGCGGCCAACCTGCCCTATTATATTACAACACCCATCTGCATGCGGCTGCTGTGTCGCCGCCGCATCCACTCTATGGCGCTGATGGTGCAAAAGGAGGCGGGATACCGCTTTTTCGCCGGGCCCGGCGACCGGGTCTATGGCCCCATGGCGGTGCTCTCTCAATACTATTTTGAACTGGAGCGGCTCATGACCTTGTCGCCCGAAAGCTATTATCCCCAGCCCGATGTGGACTCCGTAGTGGTATATCTGAAAAGCAGGGGGGCCCAGCCGATGCCGCAGCTTCCCGCTCTGCTTGAAGCCGCGTTTTCCATGCGCCGCAAAACCCTTTTTAACAACCTGAAGCCCCTGCTGGGTGCACAGGACGCGAAGGAAACGCTCTCGCGCTGCGGCATCGACGGCGGCCTGCGCGCGGAAGCGCTGAATGTGGAGGACTTTGCCGCCATTGCGCGGGAAATAATATTTCCCGGAGAAAATGGGCAAATTTCTACGGAATAATCCAACGTTAAACAAAAATATAAAAAAGAGGAGAGCATTCGCTCTCCTCTTTTTTAGCCGCGCACCCGAACTTCGGCAATGTGCCTATAAGCGGTTCCCCACCAGGTGGCTCCTTCCGGGTCATCCTGCGGCACACCCATACCACCTCTTAATGCTGCTGCCGTCAGGCCCTGACATGGTTCGAAGGGATAGATTGCACAGGACCCGGATCTCAACACTCCTTTGCGGGACCAGACCTTACAGGCGCAAGTCTCAGAACGGGAATTCGGCCCTGCTGTAGCGGATTGCAGGTACAGGGCACCGCTGACTCCCCGCTTAGCGCGACCATTTTTATTGTAGCGTGAAAAGGAAGGTTCGTCAATGTGAAAAAAATGGCCTTCCTGTATCCAAATAATTTATTACTTTAGCATGATAAATTATTACTTGACTAAAGTGAGGTTTATATTTATACTAATACTATCGTTGTTTTGGGAGGGAAATACATTGCAGTTCGATATTTCGATTTTGAGAAAGAGTGATCAGTTTACGCTGCGCCTTTCCCGGCTGTATGAGCAGTACGGTTATAGCCGATTCTGCATGAACAAGCTGGAGGAATATTCATTTTACGTGGAGAACATGAATTTCCTGCAGAGCAAGAACGTAATCGTGTTCAGTGATCTGGACGGGCGCCTCATGGCGCTTAAGCCGGATATTACCATGTCCATCGTGAAGAACCTGCGAACTGAAAAGGACGAAACCGCCCGGATGTACTATATGGAAAACGTCTTCAGGGCGTCCAAAGAAACGCGGGAATACCGGGAAATCCGGCAGATGGGGATTGAGTGCCTTGGGGAAATTTTCCCCTGCACCATCTGTGAGATCCTGTCGTTGGCGAAACAAAGTCTGGCGGTCATAGACGAACGGTATTATCTGGATATTTCGCACCAGGGGTTTGTGATGGGTCTGCTGGATTCCATTGGCGCCGAGTATTCGGTGAAGGAGCAGCTTTTAGACTGCATCCGCAAGAAGAGCGCCCATGAGATCCGACACATCGCCGCCGGGGCCGGGGTTACTGAAAAAGATATTCGCAGGCTGGAAACGGCGGCTTCCCTGTCCGGGAGCTTTGAGCGCGTGGTGGCGCAGGCGGAGGAAATTGCAGAGGGGCCGGAGATGCGCGAGGCGCTCAATGAGCTCAAACTCTACTTTTCAGTGCTGGGAGACGGACATCTGCGGCTGGACTTTTCCATTGCTTCCGATATGGGCTATTACAACGGCATCGTGTTTCAGGGATATGTAAAACCGATTCCTAAGGCCGTGCTTTTTGGCGGCCAGTATGATAAACTGCTCATAAGAATGGGCAAGGAGGACAAGCGGGCTATTGGCTTTGCCATCAACTTTGACGAGCTGGAGCGGTACTATAAGCGGGAAGAAAAGAACACAACGGATACTCTGATCCTGTGCGACGAAGGAAGCGACGTAGCGGAGGTGAACCGGATGGTTTGCCGGGAAACGGAGCAGGGAAAACGGGTGCTGGTGCAAAGCGTGCAACCATCGGGGACCGCGTTTGAGAAAATACTGGATTTGCGCAAGGAGAAGGGCCAATGCTGAATATCGCGCTGCCCAAGGGGCGTTTGGGAAATAAGGTGTATGATCTGTTTGAACGCATCGACTGCGGGTGTGAAGGGATACTGGACGAAAGCAGCCGCAGGCTGGTATTTGAGAACCCGGAAAACGGGGTCCGTTATTTTCTGGTGAAGCCCATGGACGTGGCTACCTATGTGGAGCGGGGAACCGCGGATATCGGTGTGGCGGGGAAGGATGTGCTTTTAGAGAAGAACCCTGACCTGTACGAGCTGATGGATTTGAAGCTGGGCAAGTGCAAAATCGCCGTGGCGGGCATGCGGGGCTACCGGGAGGACCGGGACTCTGCCCTTCGGGTGGCAACGAAGTATGCCAACGTCGCTCGGGATTACTATAAGCGCCTTAATCGGGAAATCGAGATCATCGAGCTCAACGGCTCCATCGAACTGGCGCCCATTCTCGGCCTTTCCGACGTGATACTGGACATCGTGGAAACGGGGAGCACGCTGAAGGAAAACGACCTGTGCATATACGAAGAGGCCATCCCCTACATCAGCGCGCGGCTGATCGCCAATAAGCGTAGCTACCGCTTTAAGCAGGGTCAGATCTCGAGCCTGATGGAAAAACTGGCGGAGGTATTGCCGTGATTCGGATTTTTAATATGAATGAGATCCCTCTGGAGGAGATTCTCCGGCGGGACTGCGAAACCTGTACCGGCGTGGAAAAAGCTGTGGCGGCGATTCTGGAAGATGTGAAAAACCGGGGGGACGCCGCGCTGTTTGCGTATGCGCAAAAGTTCGACGGCGTGCAACTTGCAGCGCTGGAAGTGCCCAAAGAGGCGCTTGAGGCGGCGTCGAAGCGGATCGATCCCCGACTTTTAGATACGTTTAAAAAGGCCAAAGACAACATCGAAGCCTTTCACAAAAATCAGCTCCGCACCGGCTTCACCACGCAAGGGGAAAACGGAATCATTTTGGGGCAACGGATCACCCCCATTGAAAAAGTGGGGCTTTACGTGCCGGGAGGTACGGCCGCCTACCCCAGCAGTGTGCTGATGAACGCTGTGCCCGCCAAGCTGGCGGGCGTCAAGGAACTGGTGATCGCCACGCCGCCGGATAAAAACGGCGGGGTGCCGGATATGATCCTGGCGGCGGCGCAGCTTGCGGGGGTGGATCGGGTATTCTGTATGGGCGGGGCGCAGGCGATTGCTGCGCTGGCCTACGGAACCGAAAGTGTGCCAAAAGTTTATAAAATTACCGGCCCCGGAAATGCTTACGTGGCAGAGGCCAAGAAGCAGGTGTTCGGGCTGGTGGATATCGATATGATTGCCGGGCCCAGCGAAATTCTGGTTATCGCGGACGCATCTGCCGACGCACGGCGGGTGGCGGCAGATATGCTTTCCCAGGCGGAGCACGATAAAATGGCCACGGCTGTGCTGGTGACGGATGACAAGGCGCTGGCGCTGGCGGTTGCGGAGGAGCTGGAAAAGCAGATCCCTGCATTGCCTCGCAAAGAGATCTGCCGGGCCTCGGTGGACGAAAACGGCAAGATCATATTGGTTGAAAATCTAAAGGAGGCGGTACGGGTTTCCAACCGAATCGCCCCAGAGCATTTGGAACTTTGCGTAAAGGACCCCTTTGCCCTGCTGGAGCAGGTGGAAAGCGCCGGAAGCGTCTTTTTGGGCATGTACGCCCCGGAGGCGCTGGGGGATTATTGGGCAGGGCCAAACCATGTGCTGCCCACGGGCGGCACGGCGCACTTTTCCTCGCCTCTGTCGGTGGACGCGTTTGTCAAGAAGTCATCGTTTCTCTACTATACACCGGAGGCGCTGAAAAACGTTCGGGACGACGTGGAGCGGTTTGCCAACGCGGAAGGGCTGGCGGCTCACGCCAAAAGCATTGCCTCGCGCTTTGAGGGGGGAGAAAAAGAATGAGCAGGTTCATCGTTAAGCGGTATGCAGATATCGTGCCCTATGTTCCGGGGGAGCAACCCCAGAACATGGAATATAACAAGCTGAACACCAACGAGAGCCCATTTCCACCCTCGCCTCAGGTCATCAAGGCCATTTCGGCCAAAGAAGCGGTGCTGCTCAAGCTCTATTCGGACCCTGTAAGCAGGAAGCTGCGCACTGCCATCGGCGAATTTTTTAACCTTCCCATGGAGCAGGTGCTGGCAGGGAACGGCTCCGACGAGCTCTTGGCGTTCTGCTATCAGGCTTTCTGCGATTCCCAAAATGGAATCGCTTACCCGGACATCTCCTATGGGTTTTACCCGGTATATTCCATGCTGTACGGCATTGACGCAATGAGCATTCCACTCAAAGAGGACTTTTCCGTGGACGCCATGGACTATGTGGGGCTGGGTCGCACCATTCTCATTGCCAATCCCAACGCGCCCACGGGCATGGCCCTTTCTCGAGCGCAGATCGAGATCATCCTTCGGGGCAACCCCGACAACGTGGTGATCATCGACGAGGCGTATGTGGATTTTGGGGCGGAAAGCGTGGTGCCGCTGCTCTCACAATACGAGAATTTGCTGGTGATCCAAACCTGCTCAAAATCCAGAAGTCTGGCGGGAATGCGGCTGGGATTTGCCCTGGGCAGTCCCGAATTGATTCAAGACCTAACCAACATCAAAGATTCCTTTAATCCTTACAACGTGGATCGGCTCTGCTCTGTGGCGGGGATCGCCGCCTTTGGCGACAGGGAGTACTTTAAACAGTGCATCGAAACCATTCAGGAGAACCGCCGCTGGACGGAGGAGGCGCTCGAAAAACTTGGGTTTTTAGTGCTACCCTCCAAGGCCAATTTTATTTTTGCCTCCCACCCTGCGTTTTCCGGAGAGGCGTACTACCTGAAGCTGAAAGAGCGGGGTATCCTAGTCCGACATTTTTCCAAGGCTCGGATCAAAAACTTTGTGCGCATCACTATAGGCAATTTGGAGCAGATGCGCGCGCTGATTGAAACCACAAGAATTTTGCTGGAGGAAATACAATGAGAAATGCCATCGTGGAAAGAAAGACCGCCGAAACGGACGTGCGGGTGGAGCTGACGCTTTGCGGCGCCGGGAAAAGCAGCATCAATACCGGTTGCGGGTTTTTGGATCACATGCTGACCCTCTTCGCCGCCCACGGGCGGTTCGACCTTGCCGTGATCTGCAGAGGGGATACGCAGGTGGATTACCACCACAGCGTGGAGGACGTCGGCATCGCTCTGGGCAAGGCCTTCAAAGAGGCTTTGGGGGACTGCGCCGGCATCGGCCGTTACGGAAGCATGGTACTGCCCATGGATGAGGCGCTTGTTGAAGTGGCCTTAGACATCAGCGGCCGCAGCCTTTATTGTACGGACTTGAGCTTGCCCACCGAGAAAGTGGGGGATTTCGATACAGAGCTGGTGGACGAGTTTTTGGAAGCTTTCTGCCGCAACGCTGGCATTACGCTGCACATATTGCAGCTTCGGGGCAACAACACCCACCACATCATTGAGGCGGCGTTTAAGGGCCTTGCCCGGGCGATGAAGCAGGCGGTGGCCATCCAGGCGGGAGCCGAGGGACAAATACCTTCCACGAAGGGAGTTTTAGCGTGATTGCCGTAATTGATTACGGGGTGGGAAATCTCTTTTCCCTGCGGGCGTCTTTGGAGCGCGTGGGGCTTGAAAGCGTCGTCACCGGGGAGCGCGCTGTGCTTGAAAAGGCGGACAAGATCATACTGCCGGGGGTGGGCGCCTTTGGGGACGCCATCAACAAGCTGAAAGAAAGCGGCCTGTTTGATACCGTGGTGAAGCAGGCCCGGAGCGGGAAGCCCCTTTTGGGCATCTGCCTGGGTATGCAGCTGCTCTTTGAAAAGAGTTACGAGTATGGGGAACATCAGGGCCTTGGCCTGATTGAAGGCGAGATCGCCCCTCTTGACGGAGACATTGACCCCAAGCTGAAGGTACCCCAGATGGGCTGGAACAGCCTGCATATCCTAAAACCGGCGGACCCCATTATGAAGTATACGCGGGAGGGAGACTACGTGTACTACGTTCACTCCTTCTACGCCAAGCATTGCGAAAAGAGCCTCATTGCGGTTTCCGACTACGGCGTGAGCGTGCCCGGCGTGGTGCGGCAGGGCAGCGTATGGGGCACCCAATTCCACCCGGAAAAGAGCGGGAATGTAGGGCTTTCCATCCTCCGGGCCTTTGGTGAGATGGAGGGGAGCGCAATATGATTATCTTTCCTGCCATCGATCTGGTGGGCGGCAAAGCCGTTCGCCTGACCCAAGGGGATTATGCGCGGATGAAGGTTTATGATGACGACCCGACGGCCGTGGCGGAAGGTTTCTTGCACGCTGGGGCAAATCATCTGCATGTGGTGGATCTGGATGGGGCCAAAAGCGGCTCTGTTGAGAACTTTCCCACTATACGGGCCATTGCGGCGCAAAAGGGCCTGTTCATTCAAGTGGGCGGCGGAATCCGCACCATGGAGCGCATTGAACTGTATTGTAACGCCGGCGTGAGCCGGGTGGTATTGGGCACGGCGGCGGTGAAGGACCCTGCGTTCTTAAAAGAGGCGGTGGCGGTTTGGGGTGAGAGGATCGCCGTGGGCGTGGACGCCAAGGAGAGCAAGGTTGCCCTTTCCGGCTGGCTGGAAAAGACAGAATTGGATTCTGTAAGCTACTGCGGAACCCTTCGGGACCAAGGGATTGCCACGGTGATCTATACGGACATCGCCAAGGATGGAGCGCTTTCGGGCACAAATTTAGAGGTATATGACCGGCTCAGCCGCATTGCGGGGCTGAACGTGGTGGCTTCGGGCGGCATTTCCTTTGAATGGGAATTGGAACATCTGCGACAGGCCGGCATCAGCGGGGCCATATTGGGTAAGGCCCTTTACGAGGGGAAGCTGGACTTAAAGCGGGCGATTGCCATCGCCCATGAGGGACAAGTATGATTACCAAACGAATTATCCCTTGCCTGGACATCCGCGACGGGCGCGTGGTGAAGGGCATGAATTTTGAGGGGGTTCAAGACGTCAACGACCCGGTGGAACTGGCGGCCTTTTACAACGACAGCGGCGCGGATGAGCTGGTGTTTTACGACATTACGGCCAGCTTTGAGCAGCGCAAGCTCTTTACCGACACCCTGACCCGGGTGGCGAGTCAGATCTTCATCCCCCTGACGGTGGGAGGCAGCATCAATACGTTGGACGACTTCGACCGGGTGCTCAAATGCGGCGCGGACAAGGTGAGCGTCAACTCCGGGGCCATCAAAAACCCGGCGTTGATTCCCGAGGCGGCCAAGCGCTACGGCGACCAGTGCGTGGTATTGTCCATGGACGTACGCCGGGCGGACGGAAAGTTTACCGTATTTGCCAAGGGCGGCCGGGAAAACACCGGTATGGACGCGCTGGACTGGGCCAAGCGGGGCGAAGACACCGGCGCGGGAGAGCTGGTGGTAAACAGCATCGATACCGACGGCGTGAAAAACGGCTTCGATCTAGAGATGCTTGCGGCCATCAGTGCGCGGGTTTCCATTCCCATCATCGCCAGTGGCGGGGCGGGGAACATGGAGCACTTCAAAACCCTCTTTGAGCAGGTACCGGGAGTGGACGCAGGATTGGCGGCCAGTATTTTCCACTTCCGTCAGGTGGCCATTGGGGACTTAAAAGAATACCTCCGCAATTGCGGAATTGAGATGCGCATAGGAAAGGATTGAGCATATGATTGACAAGCTAAGATTTGATAAAGACGGGCTGATTCCCGCCGTGGTGCAGGACTTTTACACCCGGCAGGTGCTCACCGTGGCGTACATGAATCGGGAAAGCCTTGAAATTACCATGAAAGAAAAGCAGACCTGCTTTTATTCCCGTTCCCGAAAAGAGCTTTGGCGCAAGGGGGAAACCAGCGGCAACGTGCAAAACGTGGTGCGGATTACTGCGGATTGCGATTTGGATGCGCTGGTGGTGGAAGTTATCAAGACCGGCCCCGCCTGCCACACAGGGGCGGAGAGCTGCTTTTTCAACCTCATTTTTCAAGAGACGGGAGAACCATTCTCCCTGCGCCAGCTTTATTCTCTGATTATGGACCGCAAGCGTGCCGTGCAGGAAGGGTCATATACTTCGTACCTCTTTAGCAAGGGGAGAGAAAAAATACTCAAAAAGGTAGGCGAGGAATGTACCGAAGTGGTCATCGGCGCCATGAAGGGTAGCCGGGAGGAGACGATTTACGAGATTTCAGATTTGGCCTACCATGTGCTGGTGCTGATGGCGGAAATGGGCATCGGCATGGAGGATGTGTATCAGGAGCTTCAAAGCCGCCATGTGGTGGATCATAAGGTAAAGCAGGAGACCATGAAATGACGGTACGCTGGAATTTCCACACGCACACAGATCGGGTGGACGGGAGAAGCACAGCACAGGAGATGGCTGAGGCGGCAATCGCCCGGGGCTTTACCGCGCTAGGCTTTTCCGAACACGCCCACACCTGTTTTGATGCGGAATGTGGAATGACCGAGGCGCAGACAAAAGCGTATTGCGCGGAAATTCGGACGCTCAAAGAAAAATACCGGGGGCGGCTGAACATTTATCTTGGCCTTGAAAACGACAGCTGTGACCCGCAGGATGTGAAGGAATTCGACTACTCCATCGGTTCGGTACACTGGCTAAAAAGGGATGGAATTTACCATCCTGTGGACGACACGCCGGAGAAGTTCGCGCAGTGCGCGGAGGCTTTTGGTGGCGGGTTAAACGCGGTAAAGGCGTATTATGAATCCGTGGCTGGGTGCGCCCAGTCCATGCGGCCGCACATAATGGGGCATATGGATTTGATTCGTAAATTCAACGGGGACGGTCGGTATTTCGACGAGGAAAGCAAAGTCTACCGGGATATGGCCCTTGAGGCGCTGGACGCGGTGCTTGACGCGGGCTGTATTCTCGAGGTCAACACCGGCGGCATGGCCCGGGGCTGGCGGAAAGACCCTTACCCGGCGGAGTTTTTGCTCCGGCGGGCAGCGGAGCGGAAGGCTTTCATCATTCTTGCTTCGGATGCCCACAGCGCAAAAACCATCGACTACGCATTTCCTGAGACGGAGGCCATGCTCAAGGGAATGGGCTTTACGGAAGTGATGAACTTTGACGGAAGGTTTTTCCCGGTTCTCATTTAGATTCGCGATTTAAAAACACCCATGCAGGATTCGGCATGGGTGTTTTATATGAGGAGCGAACATAAAATGGAAACGGTCATAGTTTTAGTTATCCTGAGCAATATTAAGGAAGGCGCGGTATGGATTGCGCGATAAGGAGGAAAATGAAAATGGAAGGGATTTTGACGTTTGACTGCTATGGCACCCTGCTCAATACGGCGCCGATCTACGAAGCGGTTGAAGCTATCGCAAAAAAGCATGGATTGGACGGCAAGGCGGTGGGGGGCGTGTTTTCCAGCTATGAAGACCGGCTGATGTATGGTGAGGATTACATCCCTTATGATGCGCTGATTCTGCGCGCACTGGAATATTGTGATTTTGAGATGGCGACTGATATTTTTCGCAGTGGGTATGATCAGATCTTATCGGTGCATGAAAACATTATTCCGCTTCCCGATGTCATGGAAACACTTCGTGCGCTCCATGAAAGGGGATATGAGCTGGCGCTGATGTCCAACTCCGCATGGTCCATCATGCAACACAACTTGAAGGCTTTTGATGGTTTGTTCCAAAATGTGATTCTGGCACAAGACGTTCACGCCTACAAGCCGCAACTTGCCTTCTTCCGTTACGCGGAAGAGATGCTAAAACTGAAGGAACGGGAGCATTGGCACATCGCAAAGGGATATTGGTGGGACATCAGGCCCTGCACAAGGATGGGATGGAGAAAGATATGGGTGAACCGGGAACGCAAAAAGGGCATGGAAAAGTTCCTGCCCTACGACGAGGTTCACGCATTGGATGAGGTTTTGAAAATCATTCCGTAAGCGGCAACCATGCGAAAAGAAAAGTCACGGCTAACAGCCGTGACTTTTCAATTACTTTACGGGCCGAAGCTCGATATAGCCTCTCGTGCCCACCGGCGCAAGCTGGATCCGCGGGTTGGAAGCATCCCAGCTAAAGCCCACCACGGAGGGATCATATTTTTCGATTGCGTCCCAGACCTGTTCAATGGCTTGGCAATAATCCTCCTCCTCAAAGGGCTCGCCCTGAAACATTAGATACTTTGCGGCGGGAAGCTCGATGGTATCCATGCCATCCGGAACCGGCCCGTCATAATTTAGCGCCACCTCCACGCCCTGCACGTATTGGGAAGTTCCGGGCTTGATATACGCTTGGGGCAGCCAGAGGGCAACGGGCTCCTCGCTGATGGACTTCATGCTCAAAAGCAGGCCCCAGATATCACAACCCACTTCCCCGCAATAGGCGAAGTAATCCGTGGCTGTTTTGCCGCGCTTAATGAGAACTTTGCGGGCGGGCTTTTCAATTGCCTGTACAAAAATGGTTTTTACTGTTTCCATGGGTTTCTCCTTTCGAACGTTGCGGTATTTGATGCCGTAAGGAGTGAATAGCTGCAGGGGAACAGGGGACGCGGAATAATCGCTGGGATTGCATCCAAACTCCCGATAAAAGGCCCGCTGATAGCCTTCCACGCTTTCAAACCCCAGCGCAAAGGCGATTTCGGTGATTGTGCAGGGATCATCCCGCAGTTTCAGAGCGGATTTGGTGAGGCGAAGTCTGCGGATATAATCGGCAGGGGTGGTATTGATCCACTTAGAAAACAGGCGGTAGGAATACCAGGGGGAGTAATAGGAAACCTTGGCCAAGTCGGCCAGGGTAATTTCCTTATATAAGTGGGATTCAATGTAATCCTGCATGCGCTGCACAGCTTGAATCTGCTCTTCCATTTTCTCTCACTTCCTTACACCGTAAGCATACACGGCAACGGGAGTATTGCGCTCGATCTTTTTTGCCCAATTTTGCAAAGAGCTCTAAGTCAAAACGGCGCCTTATGAAAAGGCGCCGCGGTTGTTAAACGTTTTTTATGAAATACCCAGAAGCCTTACAGCGTCCCTGATGGTTTCAATTTGCGTGTAGTTTAGCCCGGGCAGTTTTGGGAACGTGCTGCCCTTGGGCACCAGCAGACGGGTGAAGCCCAGCCGTGCACATTCTTGTGCGCGCTTTTCCATGCGGCTTATTGGGCGTACCTCGCCTGTGAGGGAAAGCTCGCCCAGAAGGGCGGTGTTGGGCGGGATGGGCACCTCACCAAAGGCGGAGGCGATACACATGGCAACGGCCAAATCCGCCGAACGCTCTTCTAAGCGGAGGCCGCCCACCACGTTGGTATAGATGTCCTTGTCGTAAAGGCGGAGTCCCGCCTTCTTTTCCAGCACGGCCAAGAGCAGTATCAGCCGGTTATTATCCATGCCAGCAGACATGCGCCGGGGATTGTTGAAGGGGGAGGGGGAGAGGAGCGCCTGCACCTCCACCAACATGGGCCGGGTGCCCTCCATGGCGCAGGTCACGGCACAGCCGGGGGTGATTGTGCCGGTGATGAACAGGGAGGAGGGGTCGGCAATTTCTGCCATACCCTCGGAGCGCATTTCAAACACGCCGATTTCATCTGTGGAGCCGAAGCGGTTTTTTACCGCCCGAAGGAGCCGAAACGTGTCGTGGCGGCTGCCTTCGAAATAAAGCACCGTATCCACCATGTGCTCCAAAATGCGCGGCCCGGCCAACACACCGTCCTTGGTGACGTGGCCTACGATGAACACGGCGGTATTGGTGCGCTTAGCCAGTCGGGTCAATAAGGAGGTGGCCTCCCGAACCTGACTCACGCTGCCTGTGGCGCCATTGAGCTCCGGGCAGTATACGGTTTGAATGGAATCTACGATCAGATAGTTTGGTTTGATGCGGTTCACTTCGGATTCGATGGCGGAAAGGTCCGTCTCCGCCAGTATGAGCATATCACCCATAACGCCTAGCCGCTCTGCCCGAAGCTTGAGCTGGGCGGCGGATTCCTCGCCTGTGACGTAAAGTACCTTTGCGCAGGCTGTGAGGTTTGCGGCAGTTTGTGTTAAGAGCGTGGACTTGCCGATGCCTGGGTCGCCGCCCAGAAGCACTACGCTGCCGGCGACTACGCCGCCGCCCAGCACCCGATCCAGTTCGCCGATGCCGGTTGACGTACGTGCGGCCTGCGCTACGGAAACGTCCCCAATAGGCACGGCCCGGGCACAAGAAGCGGCCGCCGCGGCGGGGGCTGGCGATAGCCCTTCCACCATGGTGTTCCAGCTACCACAGACCGGGCATTTGCCCAGCCATTTGCCGCTTTCATAGCCGCATTCTCCGCAGAAAAAAACTGTTTTTGCTTGTTTTGCCATGCTACCCTTGCCTTATGGTATTTTTGCGAACTTTACAATATCCCGCTCACGGGATGTCACGTCCATCCAGATGACACAGCCGTCCGAGACGCCCAAGAACTGACTCAGCTCGTACTCGGCGGTAACCCGGTAAATGGCGCCGGTTTCAAACATGTATACGTAAATCCCCTCATTGCGGGAATAGGCGATAAAGTTGGGCCCCAAGCCAAATTCCACTACGCCTCTGTCTACCAGGAAAGGCGTATCGGTGAGTGTATCCATGGCGTACAGCGCCGTGTCAGGGCTGTGCACGTCCGTGAGCCAGGCTACCTCCGTGCCATTGCACTCCGGGTCATGGGCAAACATGCCGACATTGATGGAGTCAATGGTAGAGCTGTTGATTTGGATATTGTTGAGGACGCTGGTTTCGGAATCGCTGTCAGAAGTGGCGGAATCCGCCCACATCAGCAGGCCGTTACAGAGGCTGGGCTTGCCTTGCCCGTAGACAGAGTTGGTGAACATCTCCACAACGGTGGTTTCCATGGTGGAGAGGTCGCAAACGAAAAGCTTGTCCTTCTTGGTACCCGTTCGGTCGAAAAAGGCCACGTAATCCCCATCTAGCATGGGCTCCGGCTGGCCGGTGTAGATATCCTTGATTTTGACAGGAGAAAGGGAACCGGCCGTTAGGTCCACAGCCATCAGCGCGCCGCCGCCATCCAGATTGGCATCCAGATATACCAGCCACTTGCTGTTGAACTTGGGGAACATAAAATGGGTGTTTTGGGGCCGCAGATCGATTTTTTCGGCCGTGCGGGTAACAGAATCGTAGAAGTACATCTCCCGGAGATGAACTTTGCTGTCGCTAGCGTCTAGTTTTCCGGCGGAAAGAATCAGCTTGCCGCTGTAAATATAGGGATCCGCAAACCACTTATAATCGGAAGAACCATCAAATACCACTTCCTGGGTGTTGGTGGAAAAATTATAATAGACGATGGGGTGCGGCGTGGGAGTGGGTACCGGCGTGGGGGCAGGGGTGGGTTCGGGAACGAAGGGCGCCCGATAATCCCAGCCGATAAACTCCGCCGCTTTGGGAATGAGAATATATAAGATGACGCCAATGACCGCCAGCGCCGCCAATATCGCACCGGTCAGCAAGAGCACCGGGCCCCAATTGCTGGCGCTAATGCTGCGCCGGCGGCGGTATTTTCTGGCATGTTTGAATCGGCTTCGCTTCATTAAGATACCTCAAGAACTTGCTAAGAAGATTATAACACAGCGCGTATGCTGTCGCAATCGAACACAGTGTGAATCATTTGCGGCGGACGGATATTGTCAAATGTGGGAATTATGGTATAATTCCATCATATACAGTTGCACGCATAAAAATACAAACGCAAAGGAAAAGAGAGATGCTTGGAACCATTGCCAACACCGCCGGTGTGATTGCGGGGAGCCTCTTAGGGCTGCTTTTCAGGAAGGGGATCCCACAAAAAGTCACCGACACGGTGATGAAGGGCTTGGGTATGTGCACCATCTACATCGGTATTACCAGCGCGCTTAAGGGCGAGAAGATGCTCTTAGCTGTTGTGTCCATAGCACTTGGCGCTTTGCTGGGCACGCTTCTGGACTTGGATGGGAGGCTGAACCGGTTGGGCGAGCAGATACAGACCCGGATGAAAAACACCGAGGGTAGCGACGTGGTCGCCGGATTCGTGAGCGCAAGCCTGCTTTTTAGTGTGGGGGCCATGAGCATTGTGGGCAGCCTGCAAAGCGGGCTTACCGGAGACCATTCCATGCTTTTTACCAAGACGGTGATGGATTTTATTTCTTCCATGGTGATTGCTGCCAGCCTGGGCATTGGCGTGCTTTTTTCCGCCGTTGTGGTATTCGTATTTCAGGGCAGCATCACGCTGCTGGCGCAGGTGCTTGCCCCTATTCTCAGCGATGGGGTCATTACCGAGATGACCGGCGTGGGCGGGATATTGCTCATCGGCCTGGGACTGAATCTGGTGGGTGCCACAAAGCTTAAGATCATGAATTATGTGCCGGCTATTTTCATCGCTGTGGGCCTGTACTACGTGATGTAAGGTGGACCTTTACGCTTCTGCTTCTTTGTCTAAGTGCCGCAAATGGGCAGGAAGAAAAGCAGCAAAAAGCCAGTCAGGATGGAGGGCCGATTCCCCCGCCTTTTTTTACTGTATGAAAAGGCCCTTTTGTGTTAAAATGGGTATGAGAAAATATGGGTTTTCCTATGAGATAGAAGGAGGAAGATACTATGAAGTATTCGCGGGAAGTGGAAGAGATGTTCTGCGTTGCCAAAGGCGCAAAGCATGACCCCGCGCCTATTCCCGAAGAGGGAAAGTGGATTAAGGCGAAAAAGATCGAGGATATCAGCGGCCTCACCCACGGCGTGGGCTGGTGCGCTCCCCAGCAGGGTGCCTGCAAGCTGACCCTAAATGTGAAAGAGGGCATCATTCAGGAGGCGCTCATCGAGACTCTCGGCTGTTCCGGCATGACCCACAGCGCCGCCATGGCTTCAGAAATTTTGCCCGGAAAGACCATTTTGGAGGCGCTCAACACCGACTTGGTGTGTGATGCCATCAACACCGCCATGCGGGAGCTGTTTTTGCAGATCGCCTATGGCCGCAGTCAGAGCGCTTTTTCCGAGGGCGGCCTGCCCATTGGCGCCGGACTGGAGGATTTGGGCAAAGGCATGCGCAGCCAGATCGGCACCATGTACGGCACCGTGAAAAAGGGCGCACGCTATCTTGAAATGGCGGAAGGGTATGTGCTGGGGATCGGTCTGGACGAAAACAGCGAGATCATCGGCTACAAATTCGTCAACATGGGAAAGATGATGGACGCCATTAAAAAGGGCGTGGATGCCAAAGAGGCATTCGAAAAGAATGTGGGCACCTATGGCCGTTTTGACGAGGCCGTCCGCGTACTGGACCCCCGCAGGGAATAAAGGAGGCGCAAAATGGTGACATTTGAAGGATATGAGAGAAGGATCGACCAGATCAAGTGCGCAATGGCGCACGATGGAATCGAGAGCTTAGAGGCAGCGGATATGATGCTCAAAGCAAAGGGTGTAGACGTGCGCGCCATTGTCCACAGCATACAGCCCATCGCCTTTGATAACGCGGTTTGGGCGTATGTGTTGGGCGCCGCCATCGCTATCAAAAGAGGCGTGAAGAGCGCAGCACAGGCGGCAGAAGCCATTGGAGAAGGCTTGCAGGCCTTTTGCATCCCCGGTTCTGTGGCCGACCAGCGCAAGGTGGGGCTGGGCCACGGCAATCTGGGCGCTATGTTGCTTCGGGATGAAACAACGTGCTTTGCCTTTGTGGCGGGCCACGAGAGTTTTGCGGCAGCGGAAGGTGCTATTGGGATTGCCCGCACGGCCAATAAGGTGCGCAAGGTGCCTCTGCAAGTGATCCTCAACGGGTTGGGCAAGGATGCCGCCTACATCATTTCGCGGGTTAACGGCTTTACCCACTGTGAAACCGAATACAATCAGTATACCGGCGAGCTTACTGTGACCAAGGTCACGGCCTTCAGCAAGGGCGAGCGGGCTGCTGTGCGCTGCTACGGCGCAGACGACGTGAATGAGGGCGTGGCTATCATGCGCCATGAGGGCGTGGACGTATCCATTACGGGCAACTCCACCAACCCAACTCGTTTTCAGCACCCCGTGGCAGGAACCTACAAAAAGTGGTGCGTCGAGAACGGAAAGAAATATTTCTCCGTGGCCTCCGGCGGCGGCACCGGACGCACTCTGCATCCGGACAACATGGCTGCAGGCCCCGCGTCCTACGGCATGACCGATACCATGGGCCGTATGCACAGCGATGCCCAGTTTGCGGGCTCCTCTTCGGTTCCCGCCCATGTGGAGATGATGGGCCTCATCGGCATGGGCAACAACCCCATGGTGGGCGCAACGGTAGCGGTGGCGGTGGCGGTATGCCAGGCGCAGTAAGGCGAACTTCATCGAAGGCTGTCGTAGACAGCCTTTTTTAATACCGAAAGCGGGACTTGTCGTGTATAATCAAAGAAAAGCAACCGGGAGGGAAAAAGGATGTCCGCCACAAAGGTAAAGCCGCTGTATCTGATGGATGTGTTTTTGCAACTGACGGACGAGCAGCACCGGCTCACGGTGCCGCAGATTGTGGAGGAGCTGGAAAAGCGTGGCGTTTTTGCTGAGCGCAAGGGGATTTACCGAGATATTGACGCGCTGATCGAATATGGCTTGGATATCCGCAGAACCGGGACGGGCTATTATCTGCACACCCGACAATTCGACCGAGGGGAGGTGCAGGTGCTGATTTCCGCAGTGGAGGCCGCATCCTTCCTTTCGGCAAAGCGAAGCGGGATGCTGATTGAAAAGCTCGGAACGCTGCTGGGCGATTTCGATAGGGCTCAGCTCATTGTGGGGAGCCTCGGAGGGACTAAAAGCAGGGACGACAGCGTGCTGAAAACCATTGAGGCGGTCAGCCGCGCTATTGCCCACAGACGCGTGCTCACTTTCCAATACAGCAAGCGGGACGTGGGCAGGCACAGCATCATGCAGCACAGCGGAAAGCGCTACCGGGTAAGCCCTTATGCACTGATTTGGATGCAGGACCGGTATTATCTGGTATGCAACATGGAGGAGCGAAACGACCTGACGCATTTCAGGCTGGACCGGATTCAAGACGTCCGGGAAGACCCTGCCTCCTGGCGGCACTTTTCACAGGTCAGCGCATACACTGCGAAATTTGATGCCGCAGATTATACCCCCAAATGCCTCAATATGTTCGGTGGCGAGGTGATGCGGATTCGATTAAAGTGCAGCACTGGCATCGTCAATGAAGTGTTTGATCGGTTCGGGGATGAAATTACGGTGCAAAGCGAGGGCGAGGGCCGCTTCACGGCATTCGTATCCGCTGTGGGCGGCGTGGGGTTTCTCTCTTGGGCGGCGCAATTCGGAGATCAGCTGGAGATCGTATCGCCCCCGGAACTGCGTGAACAGATGCGCCAAAGGCTCGTGGCGGCGGCAAAGGCGTATGAACAAGAAAATGCTTAATGATGTATACGGTGAAAACGGATAGAAAAAGAAACCAAAGAACCATGATGAAATAGGATCATGGTTCTTTGTATTAATTTGTTTCTATTGACATGTGGCGGAGGCACTTTTAATTTACAGGAGCTTTTGCTTACAGGAACAACAACAGGCTTGCGGCCATCACCGCCATATCCGTAATCAAGCCGTAAATGGAAAGATGATGTTCCCCGTATTCCCGGGCGGAGGGAAGCAGCTCGTAAAGGCTGATGAACACCATAATTCCTGCTACGGCAGGGAAGATTATGCCAAAGGTTACATCGTTAAAAAATCTATACAGCAACAGGTAACCGATCAATGCGCCCACGGGCTCGGCCATTCCTGAAAGGAAGGAGAGCCGGAACGCCTTCTTCCGGCTTCCGGTGACATAGAAAACGGGAACCGCCACGGCGATGTTCTCCGGGATGTTATGTATGGCTATGGCGAATGCAATCGGGACGCCCAGCTTGGGATCGCTCAGCGCCGCGGTAAAGGTTTCCATGCCTTCGGGGAAGTTATGGATGGAAATGGCCAGCGCAGTAAACATGCCCATGCGCATCAGCTTGGATTTGTGTTCCTCTTGCTTACAAATCATACCATACGTACAACCTGTGCGCACGGCCTTTCACTAACGGAGTGGGCAGACAAAAACAACGCCGAGGAGCCGATATTGTTAATTTCCCTTCCGATAGGAATAAACATATTGGGACAAGTATATATTTCTAGCATTAACAGATGGAGATTCGCCCATGAAAACACGCTTGCTTTTGACCGTATTTCTGCTTCTGCTTCTAGCCGCCAATACGGCGCTGGCAGCAGAGCCCACCGCGGAAACTGTAACCGGGGAGATCATTGACATGTACGCGGTAGAAACAGAGACGTTCCCAGAGTATCATTTGACGATTCGCATATTGGACGGCAGCTATAAGGATCGAATGATTGAGAAGGTCTTTTCCCAGATTCAATACTCACAATGGGATTTCGTGCCGGCAAAAGGCCAGAAGCTGGTTCTGTGCATCTATGCGTCTGGCACGGGATTCGAGGCCAATATCATCAGCTTGTCCCGGCAGGGCGATCTTACTTTGCTTTCGGTTATATTTGCGGCGCTGCTACTGATTTTTGGAAGGCTTAAAGGGCTGCTATCTCTGATCTCTTTAATCATATCCGGGATTGTCATTTATGTGTTTTTTATTCCTAGCATACTTGAAGGGTACAATATCATGATGCTGACGATTTTCACTGCCATCGCCATCACGGTGATCAGCTTTGTAATTTTGCTGGGCTTTACAAAAAAAAGCCTTGCCGCTATTTTAGGAATGATCTGCGGGATTATAAGTGCCGTTGTATTATCCGAACTTTTTTGCAGGATCTGCGTCATTACAGGCGCAGTGGACGAAGATGCTTTTTTGCTTGCCACCCAGTACAATGTTGAACTGAATTTCGCAGATCTTTTTGTTGCAGGAATCATTATCGGCGCAATCGGTGTGGTGATGGACGTGAGTATGTCGATCACGTCGCTTGTTTTTGAACTGAAACAGAAGTCCCCCAAAATGAGGTGCGCAGAGCTTATTTCTTCTGGATTGAACGTTGGAAAAGATATGATGGCGACAATGATCAATACCCTTATTCTGGCATATGTGGGCACGTCGCTACCACTTCTGTTTATTTTCATCACGTCCTCATCTTCTCCAGTATATGTTGTCAATACGGAAGCGGTGGCTGGGGAAATCATCCGTTCTCTTTGCGGAAGCATCGGCCTGATCCTGACCGTACCCATGGCTTCCATAATCGCCAGCTTTATCGTGATTAGCGGTAGGCCGGCAGGAACAGCCCGACGAATTTACAAATAACGCTTCATGCTTTTGCCCCGACCGGGGCGGTCTGAACGAGAAAAACACTACTATTGATGTTGCACAAATCGTTCGTTCCTTTGGCGCGGCCGGCGTTTCCTACAACAAAAGCCTTTCGCTGCAAACGAATAAAGCCTTCCAGATTTATAAAAGGTGGACGCTTTTGCGTCCACCTTCATTTTTGCGTTAGAGGATTAATTTGCCGAGATGCAGCTGGTGTAGAGATAGCCGGTGGTGCCGTTGACATTGCAGTAATACCAGTTTCCGCTTACGGAAAGGATGGAGACCGGCGTGCCCGCGGCAAGCTCGCCGATGATGGCGCCGTTGGGGGCGCTGCGGAAGTTGGCGATGATGCCGTCGGCAATGCGGGCCGAGGAACCTGCGGTGACAGTGCCGGAAGAAGTGGACGAAGATGCGCTATAGCTGCCATCCAGTACCGGGTATACCAGCACCTCTTTGAGTTTGACGTACTTGGTGCGGACATAGCCGGTTACGCCACCGAATTCCCCGTACATCCAGGAAGCGGAGACCTGCTGGGTCACAGTTACCGTGCTGCCCGAGGGAATGGCTTTAAGCTTCGTAGAGGAAGTGCTGGCCTTGGCATAGACATAAGTCTTGGCGGTGGCCACATAGCCCGTGGTGGTCTGCACAGTATCGGGGTCGCAAAGCAGATAAACTGTTTTCACATAGCCCAAGGTGCCTCTGGCGGTGCGGACTTTGCACCAGTTGGGGCTAAGTTGCAGCAGATCCACATGTTCGCCCGCATTGAGGGTCGTTAGGGTTTTGTCCTTGGAAGTGGAGAATCCCGTACGCACAGGCACGGAATTATACCTCACTGTGGCCGGAACCACCATGGGGTCTGCGTGGCCGTCTGTTGGCTGCTTATAATTTCTGTAACTGACCATGGAGGACTTGATCTGCTTCACCAGCACCGCGTTCTTGGCTCGAAAAACCAGGTTGCAGGCAGTTCCCGGAGGGCAGTTGTAAAAGATGAACTGCGCGACTTCCGGTAGCACCCGAATACAGCCGTGGGAGACATTTTTGCCAAGGTTGTTATATGCGGATTTGGACATAGAGGTCAGCTTTTTGGAATCGTACATCACCGAGTGAATATAAACGCCCCGCACCACCTGGGACCAATACTGGGCATATTGACCATAGGCCACGAAATAGCCGAAACGTTCTTTCATGGAACCCAGCTTAAACTGTCCCGAACCGGAGGGGTACTTATCGCTGCCGGTGGTGCACAGGCCCTGAAGAACCACAGCGCCTGAGTAATTATCATAGACCGTGATAATCTGATTGGTGAGATCAATGTCGATGGTATATTTGTTCGCATCCGTGTTGTCATAATCGACCTTGCTGGTCATTCCGGATAAGACCGTTGCGTTTGCAGTGGCCGGGAACAGGGAGACAGCCATCAGGAAACAGAGTACAAGAGCAAAGAATTTTCTTTTCATTTTGGGATAGAACCTCCTATGATCACTTGGAATTTGTTAGCTTGCAAAGGAAATAGGTTGCCGCGAGTCCTGCGGCGAGCAGAACCAGGTATAAAAGCTGAGCTGCCGTGAATGTAACACCTGGGAAGATCAGCACGATGGTGCCTAAGAGAAAGCCTAGAACCGCATAATAGGAAAAACCGGGGTGACGGTCAAACATGCGCTTGACGAAAAGCAGCAATATGCCCCCCACCACAACCGCACCCAGACCCGCAAAGAAAAGATAGACGATTTTGAAGTTGTTCAGGGCGCTGAGCATGCTGTCGTACAGTCCGAGATACATCACAAGGAACGACGTGCTGACGCCGGGGATCACAATCCCAACCGCCAGAATGCCGCCGCATATAGCGGCCGTCCAATAGTTGAATGCCCAGTTGTTGCCGCCCGCCAGCGAATGGTTGAGATAGGCCAAAATTGTAAGGAACAGTGCGCCGCCCAGAGTCGCTAGAAGGTAGCGTTTTTTAAAACCATGGTTGTTGGCTTCTTCCAGCAGGGATGGAATGCCGCCTAGCACCATGCCGACTAGGGTGTACATCAAGCCGCTATGGAAGTGAAGCAGCAGCCATTCCAGCCCTTGTGCCGTGGCAAGCAGACCCAAAACCCCGCCGATGCCATAGGGGAGGAGAAACAAAAAATTGGACCTGATGGTAGAAAAAAAGGAACATACTGCATCCAAAATGGGCCGGTAAATCCCCATGGATACGGCTAAAACGCCGCCGCTGGCTCCCGGGATGATGGCGGCGGCGCCCACGATAATTCCTTTGAGTACGGCTATGACAAAGTTTTTGTTCTTGGTAGCTGGCATAGTTCCCTCCACGCGGCATAAGTCTGCGCCGACCGAACACAGTACTTCATAATTTTACCATACATTATACGCAATCGCAGTAGTTTCAAAGAAAGTTAATATTTGATTTCGCCACGCATTATCGCGTAAATTGACGACTTAGAGTTGCAAATGTCCCCTTGCATTTTTAAAGGAATTATAGTAATATAACAAAGCGCGAGCACACGACGGCATCAATGTGGAGAGATGGCTGAGCTGGTCGAAGGCGCACGACTGGAAATCGTGTTCAGGGGAAACTCTGACAAGGGTTCGAATCCCTTTCTCTCCGCCAACTTAAAAGCCCCTAGTTTAGGGGCTTTTTTGCTACTGTAAAATTACGTAATAACCCGCTAAAAAACCCACTTTACTCCAAAAACTTTCGGAAAGCGGCGTCCACCATTTCAGCGGCCCGCTGCATATCCCCGTCCATTTCATGACTGTAAACCCCGTCGGTATCCATATCGGTACTGTGCCCAACGAGCATCTTCTTCAAGGCGTCTGGCATGTTCTTGTTTACGCTTATAAAGGTATGCCTCAGCTCGTATGGGGTGGTCTTATCAATACCGTTGTGTAGCCGGTAGCGCGTCCAGTATTTCTCAAAGGTTTTCAGATTGACCGGCCCGCCGTCCTTATCCGGGAAAGCATATCGGGACACAAGGCCCGCACGGCGGAGCTGTGCCTGTTGTTCTGTCCACGCCTGGGCGGCAATGGCAGGCATTACGAATGTTCGGAGGGCGTTTTCATTTTTTCCGCGGGTGTGAGTTCCAAAAGCATTTATCGCACCTTTCACAAATAGCTTACCGTCTCGAATGCTTGTTCTCTCCAGGCCGATTAGCTCTCCCGGGCGCAAGCCTGTGGCCACCATGAAACGATACGCATAGATGAACCAATCGGGGTCAGGTTGCCCTCGAAATGTGGTCTCGGTGCTTGTAAATAGAGTTTTAAGGCTAGAAGGCTGTATTATGTTCTTTTCGGGCGCCGGGGCGCTACGGGGGATAGGAAGCTTTTCCGGGTGCAGTGTTGTGGATTTCATGCCTCGGCAGTATAGAAGGAATGCCATCATGCAATTTCGAATATTGGTAATGTACTTTTTGCTTTTCCCTTGCCTATTGGCCTGGGTGATAACGTCTTTCAAGTCCTGCTCCGTTACGCGTCCAATGCGTTTATGCCCAAAGGCGGGCTTCACCCATGCACGTCCAATACTTTCATATTGTCCCCAATGACCTTGCGAAGTGTTTATCTTAAGGTTTTCCACCCAGCGGTCAAAAAGCACATCCACATGGGTGTTTTCACCTATCAGACGGTATTTAAGCCATTCGTCGGCCTTTCTGTGGCATTCTCTTTTCCCCGCTGGTCCCGCCGTGGAGCTGGTGAAAGTTTTGCGCACTCCATCCAATTGCACCTTAATCTGCCACCGGTTATATTTATCATACCAGACTGCTTGATTTACCCGGGTAGGCATAGGTTAGTCCTCCGATTTAGTGTATTCCGTAAGTCGCGTTAATTCATCAATTCTTTTTCTGGCTTCGTTTTTGCCAGTTTCATTAAGAACTGAATACTTTAGCAATAAATATTGCTGCTCAGATTGCATTAATTCTTCGGCTTCCATGTTTCCCAAGACCTCTATCTCGGCGTCTGTTAGATGGAAATGCCCTCGGATATCGCTTCTGCCGAATAAATAGCCAAAAGAAACATCAAAAATTGAACAGATAGAATTTAGCAATTCAAAATCCGGATTTGTTTTTCCGGTCTCCCACTGGCTTACAGCTGTTTGATGGACGTTTAGTTCGTCAGCTAAATCTTTCTGATTCCAGCCCTTTTCTTTTCTTAGCTCTGCAATTCTATTCATAAAACCACCTCACATCCATAATAGCATATCTATTTAATAATGCAATAACTAATAGAAAAACTATTGACAGAACTATTGTGCACTATTAAAATAATAGATGCTCTATTATTTTGAAAGGAGGGACAAATTGTGAGAATCAATCGTATTAAATTGATTACAGAAATGGCACGGCAAGAAATTGGCGTTGCAGAATTGGCTGAAAGGGCCAGGGTCTCACGTGTAACTATTACGGCTATTCGAGGGGGGAAAGCCTGTACCAACGACACAGCTATTCATATTGCCGGTGCGTTAGGGGTGCCGGTACAAGAACTAATAGAGGAGGGTTAAGGAAATGGCAAAGGAACGGTACGCGGCGCTACGTGGCGAATTTAAGCGGCGGGGAATACTTCAGGCGGATATTGCGGCGAAGATCGGCCGTAAGGAGGCATATGTATGTCACCGTATGACCGGAAAAGAACCGTGGTCGCAAGAGGATCAATATACAATCATGGACTGGCTGCAGCTGCCCTATGACCAAATGTATTATTACTTTCCGAAAGGCGGTATTTCCATTGACAAACAGGAACGAGCAGCCACGGGGCAAGAACAGGCAATGATTGCAGCTTTGAGAGTGCTGCTCCACGGGTCGGCCCCAATGGGACGGTGAGCACGTGGATTTTAATAAATTTGTGTCTCATTCCCATAATGTGGAGGTGAGTAAAAAACATGCAATTTAACCGTCAAATAATTATCTCCACCGCCGGCAGCCGCAAGGCCACCAAATGGCCCCCGTCCACCCTCTGGTGGTCGGAGCTAACCGAGCGCCTGCGCGTGCCTACCCGGGGCGTGGAGACCCTAGCCGCCTACATGGCCATGCCGAAGTCCAAGCAGGACGACCTGAAGGACGTGGGCGGCTTCGTCGCCGGCACGCTGCAGGGCAACCGGCGCAAGGCTAAGGCTGTTACCGGCCGCGATGTCGTTACCATCGACGCCGACACCATCCCCGCGGGCGGCACCGATGACGTCCTACGCCGCGTGGAAGGCCTCGGCTGCGGGTACTGCGTATACAGCACCCGGAAGCACGAGGGCGGCCGCCCTCGTCTGCGGATCCTCCTGCCGCTCTCCCGCACCTGCACCGCGGACGAGTATGAGCCTATCGCCCGGAAGCTCGCGGCGCTGATTGGCATCGAGCTGTGCGATCCGACCACCTTTGAGGCCTCTCGCCTCATGTATTATCCCAGCTGCTGCGCGGACAGCCAATACATCCACGTCGTTGGTGACAAGCCGTTTGTAGATACCGACGGCGTTCTGGCTATGTACCACGACTGGCATAACGTAGCGGAGTGGCCGCAGGTGCCCGGCGTGGATCAGACACAGCAGCGCCTCGCCGCCAAGCAGGGAGATCCCACAAGCAAAGCAGGAGTAGTTGGGGCATTCTGCCGCACATACGACATCTACCGTGCCATGGAGGAGATCATACCCGACGCCTATATGCCGACCGACATCCCGGACCGCTACACCTACGCCGGCGGCAGCACCACGGGCGGCGCCGTCGTATATGACCACGGACAGTTTTTATATTCCCATCATGCCACTGACCCCTGCAGCAATAAGTTGGTCAACGCGTTCGACCTGGTGCGCCTTCATAAATTCAGCGACCAGGACGATGACGCTCTGCCAGGCACGCCTGTACACAAGCTGGGCTCCTACATAGCTATGCAGCGATTTGCGCTATCCCTGACTGAGGTGGCTGCCTTGCACGCACAGGAACGGGGAAAAGTAGTGCTAGAGATCTTTGGAGACACTCAGGAAGGGACTGATAGTGAGCAGGCACAGCGCTTAGGGGAGTTAGCAGACGGAACTATGACCACGCCGCTGGTCCGTAAGACTCTTGCAATTTTGGGTATGAGCATCCGTAACAATGAAATTCTAGGGAGAGCCGAAGTCACAGGATATCCCAAAGAATGGTCCGCTGAGAATGCAGAGAACAATTTACCGGTGTATCTTCTGGATGTGCTCCGGACAGCGGGCGTGACCGGCGCATATAAAAGTGCACTGTGCGATCAGCTGGACGTGATTGCCGATGAGTGCCGTTATAATCCTGTATTGGAAATGTTCCGAGCCCGAGAATGGGACGGCCAAGATAGAGTAAACGACATATTCGGCATATGGAAATTAACAGACCCATTTTCGCAGTTGCTCATCAGAAAATGGCTGATCCAGTGCGTGGCCATGGCCCATAATAGCCTAGCCCATTCTATAAGTGCAGACGGGGTATTGGTTTTGAACGGGCCTCAGGGCATTGGCAAAACATCGTCCCTGCGTCAGCTCGTACCTAATCCAATATGGTTTAAGGAAGGCGCGGATATTGACCCCCGGAACAAAGATAGTATCATCCAGGCCACTCAACATTGGATATGCGAGTTAGGAGAGTTAGAGCGCACCACCCGGCGCGACCAGGCGGCATTAAAGGCGTTTATCACGGCGGCGTCCGATCAATTTCGCACGCCTTATGCACGCAAGGCCATTGCACGGCCCCGGCGAACATCGTTTTGCGGTACGGTTAATAGAGAGGATTTCCTCGTTGATGACACTGGAAATCGGCGGTACTGGACCGTTTCGGTGCAATCAATGGACCTGACGGCGCTTTTTTCCCTGGACTTTGAGTGGAAGCTCCAATTGTGGGCGCAAATGTACGTGGCGTATTTGAAATGTTCCAATGCCTACCGCCTCACGAAAGAAGAACGGGAGCAGCTGGAAGCAGTAAATCAGAATTACGATACGCCTCTGAATTGTGAGCTTGAAGTTCGGAATCTTCTAAATTTTCAATTACCCGTCAATCAATGGGGGACATATAAGGCTGCCGAAATTGCCGAAATGCTACTTTCAAAACCGGATGCACGCTCAGTGGGAAAGGTCCTTACAAAGCTGGCAAAGGAAGATCCCAGGATCAAAAAGCTAAATCGAGAAGCTTCTGGGCAGCCCTATCTGGTGCCACTGCTGCCCCGCTTTCCACCCACACCAATGCAATAGACCAGGGAAAGGAACAACACTCACTACATGTAAAGGCTGTTATTGGTTTGCAATAAGCTGCGCGAATTTTGCGGCATCTAGAACACCCATAATACCAGAATAGACAACTTTTAATGTAGTGGTGTAATGTACTTTTTATTAACCTTAATAGCAAAGGATATATAGGTATATAAGGCTATAAATATACGCCGTAATTCCTTTAATCCTTTAGTTATAGAAGATAGCGAAATTATATAACAGCATCAATAAATAACAGATGGAAAGAGAGAGTGAAGAAGAATGAGTAAAAAGAACTTCAAGAATGTGCGTGGAACAAAAAAGATGCTTGTTTATGGCGTAAACAAGGGCATGGGTGCATTCCGAGAAATGCCAAAGCGTATGCCTGTGGTTATACATTTTCCCCAAAATGAACGGCAGCCGGCCAACAGTAAGTAAAAGAAAAGCGCCTCTCCGGCGGCCACCGGTGAAGCACCTGAAGGAACCGCGGGCAAAGCCTGCTATGCTCCTAACCATTTGCATCGTAGCATGGCGGGCCGGTCTCCTGTAAGTTTTTGAGACGTGAAAGGAGAAATTCAAAAATGAAAAATGCAAACATTACCCCGAAAGAAGCCCTGAAGCTGGTCCGGTACATCCCTATTTACGCGGCGCGCAATGCGGCCGACGTCATGACGGAGCATTTGCTCACCTATAGGCTACAAAACGCGAAGGACGAACAGGAGCGTGAGCTCATAGGTAATTCTCTCTTTATGACCATTTACAACGCTGGCCGGATCGACGGTATCCGCGGCGAGCGGGCGAGAAGAAGGACCGCAGGGTGATTGTTGTACAACATTGCAGGGTTACAGTACTGCAAAAAGGAGCGTGTCCCTATTGCAGTATCCGCGCTCCTTTTCTAAAGGAACGTGCCAAAATCTACCCGTTCTGCGCCATTTCCAACTTGTTTTTTCATGATATCGGCGAGAAAGCACAACAAACCCACCGAATAAAACTGGACATTTTAACGAAATGCGCAAGGGAGAGATAATATCGTGTCCATCAAGATCAAAGCATCGTATACTGACCCGCAGGAGGGGCTGCTGCTGTTGCAATTTGATGTAAGTCCGGGTAGGCATCGTGTCCGTAACGTCCCACAGAAGCCGAGGGAACGATATGCACGGCTCTATGTTGAGTAGTCACAGGCCCCGCGGGGGGAGCGACCCAAATCCCGTAAATCCTCCACTTGATCCATATTTCAATCCACGTTCCCCGTGTGGGGAGCGACATGTAACCATTTACAAGCGCAATGGAGATACATTTACATTTCAATCCACGCTCCCCGCGGGGGGAGCGACTTGACGCCATTTACGTACTGCCGCCCATGCTGCTATTTCAATCCACGCTCCCCGTGTGGGGAGCGACTATTGTGAATATGCAGGACCGAATCAGCAAGGCAATTTCAATCCACGCTCTCCGTGTGGGGAGCGACACGGTGGAAGACGTAAAGCTCCGGCGGATCATCAATTTCAATCCACGCTCCCCGTGTGGGGAGCGACGATTGTCAAGGATTTCGGCGACATCTATGACAAGATTTCAAACCACGCTCCCCGTGTGGGGAGCGACCGGCAAGGCTGACACCACGTTACAGGCGCACAGAATTTCAATCCACGCTCCCCGTGTGGGGAGCGACCCAACGGGGGGAGCAATCCCCCCTACTATGAAGGATTTCAATCCACGCTCCCCGTGTGGGGAGCGACCTATATGCCGACCGACACCATTTTGGTTGCCGATATATTTCAATCCACGCTCCCCGTGTGGGGAGCGACGCCCACGCAATCCGGGCAGAGGGAGGAAGAGGCGTATTTCAATCCACGCTCCCCGTGTGGGGAGCGACCTGCGAAATGCCAACTGGGACAGATGATCCAGTCATTTCAATCCACGCTCCCCGTGTGGGGAGCGACGTGCATGAATATAGCATACTACATAGAATAGTATTATTTCAATCCACGCTCCCCGTGTGGGGAGCGACGAAGACGGATTGGTGCAGATCATAAATACTCCTGTATTTCAATCCACGCTCCCCGTGTGGGGAGCGACCCCCATGGCTTTTCAATCCAGCGATACTGTACTTATTTCAATCCACGCTCCCCGTGTGGGGAGCGACAACACAAAGGATGGGGATAAGCGGATCAAAAACATTTCAATCCACGCTCCCCGTGTGGGGAGCGACTTCAAGCGCGATCTACATACCTTGACCGGATTCGATTTCAATCCACGCTCCCCGTGTGGGGAGCGACGGGCAGTACGTTGTTTACAGGCGGCCTTGAACATATTTCAATCCACGCTCCCCGTGTGGGGAGCGACTTCTATTCACTCGTTCCCCTTCCTTCTCTGCGTTATTTCAATCCACGCTCCCCGTGTGGGGAGCGACATCCAGCGCACGGCATATCTTACTTTGTACGACATTTCAATCCACGCTCCCCGTGTGGGGAGCGACCTGGCCTACAATACGAACATACGTTCTAATTTTGATTTCAATCCACGCTCCCCGTGTGGGGAGCGACAGAAAAGCTTCCGAACATCACGACGGACGAAGTAATTTCAATCCACGCTCCCCGTGTGGGGAGCGACGAAATGGGCGTGGACTACTATATCAAAGACAGCTTATTTCAATCCACGCTCCCCGTGTGGGGAGCGACATGATGCGGTAATTTCGGACAATGTTGTGCAATGCATTTCAATCCACGCTCCCCGTGTGGGGAGCGACTGTATCGTTGGCAAAAAAAATACCAACTGGATCTATTTCAATCCACGCTCCCCGTGTGGGGAGCGACCGTATAGGGGTATTCATCCATGGAGCCCTTAACCATTTCAATCCACGCTCCCCGTGTGGGGAGCGACAGAAGGACAGCTCAACATTGACGGTGAGGCGCATATTTCAATCCACGCTCCCCGTGTGGGGAGCGACCATTTCATGAAAGGAGAAAAGCCATGACAGGCAAGATTTCAATCCACGCTCCCCGTGTGGGGAGCGACCTCGCCAGTGTTTCCACAATATTGTGCAGTGCGGTATTTCAATCCACGCTCCCCGTGTGGGGAGCGACGTGATATGAACTTTCTGGCTAGACACAGAATGTTAATTTCAATCCACGCTCCCCGTGTGGGGAGCGACATATAAGTATTGCAACGATGAACAAGGGTTGTTTATTTCAATCCACGCTCCCCGTGTGGGGAGCGACCTTTCGGGATACGGTTGAACCGCAAAACGGATAAAATTTCAATCCACGCTCCCCGTGTGGGGAGCGACGATGCAGACCAGCTAAAGGACAGCCTCAAGTCTATTTCAATCCACGCTCCCCGTGTGGGGAGCGACGTAATGCCGTACACCGCTGTCGATGTAACAATGGAATTTCAATCCACGCTCCCCGTGTGGGGAGCGACGCGCAATCGGGTTGGCAATACTCGTTCCTGAAATATTTCAATCCACGCTCCCCGTGTGGGGAGCGACGACATTAACCTTTATATCAAGGTTGACGGTGAATGATTTCAATCCACGCTCCCCGTGTGGGGAGCGACAAAAGCGCATAAACAGTGTATAAACCCCATGCGCATTTCAATCCACGCTCCCCGTGTGGGGAGCGACAAGGAATACCTGAAGCCCATCGAACACAGGAACATTTCAATCCACGCTCCCCGTGTGGGGAGCGACGCGGCCGCCTTATATAAAACGCACACTAGGGCCATATTTCAATCCACGCTCCCCGTGTGGGGAGCGACTGACTGGGATTTACACGTAGGACAGTACTTCACAATTTCAATCCACGCTCCCCGTGTGGGGAGCGACCGCAAAAATACAAGAAACCTTATAGTGTTTCGACCAATTGCGTCAAATTTAGTTTAAACGATAGGGGTATTTGCACAAAGAAAGACCTCTTTTTCTCATAAATACTTCTTTTTTTGGTGCGAACCGTTCCGTAATTTTCTGTTAGCTTGTCATTCGCGCTGTCACAAGATCAGCGGTTCTTCCACTCTTATTGCCTGTTTTGTACCGTGATGTTCTATCTTTTCCGAATACTTATCGCCAAGACGGTAAAAGCGCACGCTATCCTTATTCGCATCGATCTCCTTGAGAACGTCATGCCGTAAAAGTAAAAAATGTGCCTGATCTACAATGCATTCAAAAACAGAGTTTTGCACACGAACACCGTAATTCTTGCAGCAGCTCGCAACCCGACGCAGACGCTTTTGCCCTGCAGATGAATCTAAACACACGTCGTATGTTACCAATACAAGCATTGTATCACCTACTTCCAGAAAAAAGGCGGGTAAGCGTCCAAGTCACCTCGGAGCCATCGTGAGAACAGCGTAGACTGAACGAACGGTACCAACCCCCACGGTACTTTTTCCTTCAAAAACGGATGAGTGATTACTTCTTGTTTTTTTATCTGCCAGGAGGAGAGAAATTTCCGCCGCGCTTCATCCGAAAGAGAGACGGCACCGTTTTCTCTTGTTTCAAAATCTCCGGGAAGAAGCATACCTAGATTTACCTGTGAAAGAACAAAACGATCTGCAAACGGCGCGCGGAATTCCTCAAGAATATCCAACGCCAACGAGCACCTTCCTGGACGCTTCTGATGCAAGTACCCTACAAATGGGTCAAGCCCCACACTTTCAAGCGCACCACATATCTCATTTGTCAGTAGTGTGTACGACAGCGACAAAAGCGCATTGATGCAATCTGTGGGAGGACGGCGGCTGCGCGCTTTGAAGCGAAACGCATCCTCGTTGCGTAGAATCATCTGGTCAAACACAGAAAAATATGCCTTTGCCGCGATGCCCTCCACGCCCATCAGCGCTCCAATATCTTTGATGCCGTCAAGCATGGCCAGACAAGCCTTGTGCTGACTGATGGCAGCATGCATCGCCTGCTCGTCCATTCTCATTCGATGATCGCGGAGGCTGCGTTCCAATCTCCAACGACTGTTGTATATCTTCGCGGAAATAAAGGCTTTTGCAGGCTCTACAACGCGAGCGGGATTTGCCGCTAAAAGCATCTGCGACTCTCTAAGCAAGACATTGCCCTGCACAGGCCCGCTCATGCGAGAAAGAAACCGACCGTGCCGAGAGAGGAAACACAGCGCAATGCCGTGTTCGGCACAAGCCCCCATAAGCGCAGGGCTGATTCCCTTGTATCCAAAACAGACGATTGAGCAGAAATTGTGCAGCGGAAGCCTGCCTAAAGTTTGCTCTTCCGCGCGGAGAACCACAGTTTCTCCGTCCAAGTGAAGATAGGCATCAGGAGTCGTCACATACAGTGTGTTCAGCAGTTTCCTCACCCTTCCTTAAGCGCCTCCTCTACATATTTACTTGCGGACCCCCGTCGAAGAAGTGCCGGAATACATATTTCTCGCATGGAGCAGTTGACGCAGGCTTTCTGTGGTTTTACCTGCGGCGTATGGCCTCGGCGAAACAGTTTATACATTTCGGCGACGGCAGCGCGCACCTCGGTACGCAGCTCCTCCGTAATCGGCACGACCTGCCGACGGCGGGTTTCCCTGTAATAAATTGCACCCTCTGGAATGTCCGCGACGAACATCTCCTCCAAGCATAAAACCTGTGCGCAGAGGTGCCAGATGTCCGCGCCGTTTTCGTCAGGTCGGCCCCGCTTGTATTCCACAGGGTATATAATGTATTTGCCTGGCCGACCGGAAATCTGCACCCCCTTTGGCGACTCAATGAGCTCTACCATATCGCATATGCCGCGGATTTTCATGTTTTCCGATTTTACCGGCATCCCCCGGGAGAGCAGAAGGGCTCCCCTTTTTTCGGTAAATCCGGCATCGTGTACCGCTTCATGCATCAGGTGTCCGTCGGTCGTAAGCGCATTTTCCGCCCATTGCTGCTCTATATGTACCAGTGCCCAGCGCCGGCGGCAGAATTTGAAATGCTTTATGCCGGAAAGGAGGAGATAATCCCCGTCATCATTCACCGTCGAGCTCCTCAAAAGCCAGCCCCGGCAACGCCTCCACGGTTATGCTGTAATCGTTAGTGGAAGCGGGGAACTTAACGCCGTCCTTGAGCGCAGCCTTGAGACAACGGTGCACCTTTGCCGGAGAATATTGACCGATTTCACAGTTGTGTGTCCACCAGAACAGTTTTACCACCTCCATGCTGCCGGAGGGGCGGGCGGAAGTCTCGTCGTTCCGGAAGAGCGTTCTCAAAGCCTCTTTGATTTTTTCGGCATCCTCTTGGGAAAAGCCTGTCTTTTCCGCTTGTTTCACGTTAATTGAACCAAACGTGGTGTACACTCCAAAATCCACACGGTGCTTCATACCCATGGTGTCGGGACCCTTTTTATCAGGATCCTTACCGGTTTCAAGATTAACGGATTTTGTTATCTGCGTACTTGTGATATTTACCGGATCGATACTGAAAGCGGTCTGGATGGAAACAGGGCCACGAATCCCGAGGGAAACAGCATCGCTTCCTTCTTCGTCCTCGCTACCCTTTTGCTTTCCGAATGCAAACACCTGACCAAAGGCGCGAACATCAAGCCAAAGCCTGCAAGCTGTCTTTCCATACTGCTCATGGTCGAGATTTTTAAGTTCCGGCGCTGCGTCTGCGCGCGCCTTTAGCGAACGTTTGCCGTCATCCCGGTGATCGTCGGACTGAACAAAGATGGCTTCACCCATATCCTGCAGGCGGTTGCGAATTTTCCTCTTGAGACACACGTCAGAGACCTCGCCATAGCCCCTGTAGTCCGTACGTGGGCGGTTGCCATCCAGAGGGTCGCCATTGGGGTTGGCGTTTGTTGCGGCAAAGACCAGTGCAAAATCGATTTTGTTATTAAGCGCGCTCATTCTCATCTCTCCTTATTTATTATTTATTTTATTCAAAATAGCGTAACGCTGGCAATGGTACCCTTCAAGAAAGTGAGGTGAAAGCGCCTTATTAGCAGCTATCTCGCCATCCTCGAACCCGGTGTATATCTCGTCCAGCAGCTTTTTGTAATACGCCGCGCCACCCTTGAGTTTGGCAAGATAGGGCTGAAGCCTATTTTCAACAACCTGCCACGTCGTCGCCGGTCTCTGCTGTACCGAACTGAAGTAACGGACGGCGTTGGTCTGGCGGTACGCCGAATCGCTTCCTGCCATGGCCTTACTTTCCGCACAGTCCGCAACGGCCAAAAGCCGCCCGAACAAATAGCTAGTATCTCTGCTTTCTAGATTAAGTGACACCTGAAATTCCTCCTTTTCATAGCTGCTTTTTTGCATTGCACAGGCGACGGTCAGACATTTTAACCAGTCCTCCCGATCCCATTTTCCGTTAGCGCTGAAGCTTTCCGGGCGACACGCCCTGCGAAATGCCGTACGTGCGGCGGTGAGCGGAACAGTTTTTCCGTTTGCGATGCAGGACAAAATCTCCAAATTGAAGCTGCGAATCTGCTTGGTAATGGCCTTTTTAGCCTTGACGTCGAGAGCTGCCACACGCATATTTTTCGTGCCAAACACGGCCCCCTCCAATTCTTTTAGCGTAGGAGTGGTCACATAAGATACCCTCTTGCCGTCCGATGTTCGTGTTCTGAACAGGTGCCACATACAGCGTGTGTACCACAAAGCGAGCCGCTCGAGGTATTCGCTGCCGTCCAACTCCTGATAATAGTTGATCGACATTCGCCCGGGTGTGGCGGCTTCCATACCCAGCATCACAATGTGGGCACCTTTTGAATAAGCAGGAGCGGCAATCAAGCCTGCCATGACATTGCGTATCTTTACCGCATAAGCCTGCTCGGTTTGCGGAAAGACCTTGCTGTCATCCTCGTCCTCTGCGCCCCAGCCATCGTCCGCATCGTCCTGCGGCGCAATAATGGGCCTGCAGGTCGTGCTCCAGGCAATGAACGTTACACCATATCGCCGAAAGCCCTGTCTATCTCTTAGCCAGCGCAACGCGCTATGAGCCTTTGACGAGGTTAGGTAGCTCACAGAATATGCCTGCTCCGCCGATTTAAATCGGCCTTTGAACTGGAAGTCACGGGGGCCGTCCTTGGATGAAATGAGCTTGGCGTTGCCTTCAATTTTGGCGTGGTTATATATCGCAGGCTCCTGCTCCCCGCTGGAATAGCAAAGCTGTTTGGCCGGCAGCCCAGATAACAGTCTATTCTGCCAGCTATGCCGCACAGCCTCGATTTCCCGCAGGGGTACAAACGCCGCTCCGCGCTGGACAGCGAAATCCACCACACATCGTTCAATGTCTTGCTTCACCCGGAACAAAGCGGGTTTATTTTTTTTGTCCGTCCATTTGGTCAAAATCTTGCCGCCATCGTCCAGAAACATAATGCCGCAGTTTATTAAATCCGAAACGACACACTTTCTGTCCAGATATGTCAACAACGTGCTAAGTTCGGGAGGGGCGTCGTCAGCGTCACACCATGCGCGTAACTGCTCAACATACGCAGAATAATACGCACTGTAATTGCTGTCGGTGTAGGAGGACAAATCGCCGGCGGTATATCTCAAGTCATCGCACAGGGGATAAGCTATGGCGGAGGAACCGGTTTTGCCCTCCGCCGCAGGACTTGAGGGTACGGGCAGCTTTTCCTTTCCTTCCAGTACGGAAGCGGAGTGGAACGTGCCGTCGGACAGGAGGTTTATGCGTATATCGAGCTCTTTTTCTATGAATCCTACGGGTATAAGCGGATGAGGATCCGTCAGCGGCTCACCGGCATAATAATTGTCATAGGTTTCACAGAGCGCCTGAATCCAGCTCATTGGCTTCTACCTCCTTTAACAATTTCTTGAGTGCCTGCTCGTCCAAACCGGAAAAATCAGAGAACTCTTTTTTCTTCATCGGCCGCACATCACGGCAAAGAGCTCTATCGCACTGTTCGGGCGTGGGAAACTCAACAATACCGTTTTTCATCTGCGGCCGCCAGAAACGGACCGCCAGCATATCTCGCCCGGTCTCATCAGGATAGTCAAAGCCGTGTAGCATAAGACCAAAACTCAATGTTCCAGAATCGTCGTAGAATCCGGTGCCGCTGCCGAATGCACACGGCTCCACATAGGCTTGGCATTCCCGCGTACCCAGAAATATATCACGTCTTCCACCTCGTTCAATCATTCGCTTGGCTATGGAATGATGCTTGTTCTCATTACGATCCTGTCCAAACTCTGGCCGATATTCGTTCCAAATAAAATGCGCTTGTACCTGATAAGACGGCTCCATCAGATAAGTGTAGATAGACAGAGTGTTTTTGTCATCGCAAAAGTTAATGGGGCGTATATGCTTTGCCTCTGTCCTGATTGCATTTTGAACTCTCACCCGGTCCACGATCCATGTGATTGTTGGTTTCCAATAAACGCTTTCAATGACCCCTTTCAGTGCCTGATAAGTCGGTAGTTGGTAGGTGGATTTTTCGCCGCCGACCCGTGTGATAGGGTCTGTAAACAGAGCATATCGCCCACTGACGAGGAAATCTACCTGATTGCGAATTTTCAGATCTTTCAAGTCATCACGCCCCCTTCAATAAATACAAGATTCTATCTGATTTGCTGTTCTGATTACGCCTGTCTCATTACTGTAATGTTCTTTCCTCAGAACATAAATACCTGCGCTTTTGATTTCCCAAATTGCTTTTCCCTGCACAAGCGCCGAAAAGAAGTTGGGATACAGAGATACGCTGTATCTCTGCGCTTCCCTCAGCAGCCCTAGCTTTTCCGCCATTCCGGGGTTGACGGAAAGTGCCGCGCAGATTCTCTCACCTCCACCGTGGGCCACAAGGACGGCTCGCGTATCGCTGCCTATGACATGGAAAAGCTCTCCCGCTGTACGATAGGCGCCATACAGACGTAGCCGTGCTCTCGCTTCCCCATCATGCTCGCGTATGTTTTTGCCGAGAAGATCAACAAGTGTTACGTCAGTGCCTCCCGCTTCTGCCGGATAATCTTCCACATTGCTAAAAGCCTCCCTTTCCAGTTTGAAATACGACTCAATGCCCTCTGGAGAGGCAGGGTCAAGTGCATCCCCCAAAGCCAGGATGCCTTCCGTACAGTGCTGTGCAGCTTGGATTTCAGGCAAACCGCATAGGTTTTCTTCCCCAAGCCTCCATATATGCACTTCTCCACGGGCTCCGTCAGGTAGCTCTGCATTGCGGTTGCATCGGCCTGCTGCCTGCAATATGCTGCCAAGCCCTGCAAGGCTTCGCACAACGCATGGAAATGAAATATTGATACCGGCCTCGATCAGCGCCGTGGAAACGCAGAAGAGAGACTCGCTGCCTGTACGCTTTTTAATTTCTTCAATAAGCCTTAATCTGTGCGCCGGATACATATCTGTACTCAGATAGATACAAGGTATGTCGCTTGTACGCACGAGTTCATACATCCTACGCGCCGCAGCCCGAGTATTCACTATCATGAGCACGGCTCCGTGCTTTCTAATAAGATTCAGCACATCCGAAGCCGCCTGCTCAGAGCTCCTGGCAACGGGAGACTCATCAATAAGCCGGGTGCGGCACAGCGACGAGAACAGCATGTCGGTATCAGGGACGATTTCGCGGGCTTTGAGCCTAAGCTGGGGCTGTGTAGCGGTGCACAGTAAAACGCTGCATCCGCACAGCTCCGTGAGGAAATTGACTGCTTTTTCAAACAGACGAGTACAGTTTTTAGGCAGCGCCTGAATTTCGTCGAAAATAATAACGGAACGTGACAAATGACTCAGGCGTCGTGCAGCCGTGTTTTCCCGTCGAAAGAGGGCGTTTAAAAACTGTACCACTGACGTGAGAATCAAGTCGCTGTCCCATCGCTCGGTAAGCTTTTTATAGTCTTCTATCTCTCCGGGGCGGAGTTGCTCATCGAAAACAACGTTGTTGTGGTGCTCAATAACACGTATTGTATCGCCAAGAGCTGTCCGAATGTCGTGTGCATTTTGATCCAATATTGTGTTGAAAGGAATAGCATAGAATATCCTGTCCATATTATTCTTCTGCGCGTGGCAAAGGGCAAAACGGAGGCTGGCGAAGGTCTTGCCGCCTCCAGTGGGAACAGTAAGCTTAAAAATACCAGGGGAATTATCTGCCGCCGCCAGTGCAGCGTCTGATATCTCTCCACGGAGCTTTGACAAGGGAGTATCCGTCAGCAATCCGGTTAATCGCTGCTCAAGTGCAGCGGAAGCCATTTTCCAATCTGGCGTGGGGGATGACACAAAAGGGTCATCTCCATATTCAAAGCAGGCGCTGTCCCAGCGGTCGGCATCCACAAGGCAACCCAGCAGCTGGCGCGCAAGCAGCCCGGCATTGAAGTCGAAAAGCAGCTTTTTCCTATTTTCAATTTCAGCGACAGCCTCATCAAACAACTCATTGAGCTCCGCCTCAGAACAAACATTCTGCAAATAATTATAGACTGCTTCTTCATAGCAGATCTCGCTCTTATCTCGGGCAAGCCTTTCAAGGAGTGGGGAGCTGCCATCTGTTGAGATGGTATCCATAAGTCCGCTGTGATGACCGTAAACCACTATAGCAATGATTTGCGACGTTACCAACCTGGCCCGGTTTCCGGAACGCCAATGCTCATAGGTAAATATTGCACCGGTGGGCGAATGGTGGATTTCGCCGCGCAGCGTTGTATTGATCGACTGGTCATACTGAGAACGGAGATACAAGCCAAAGCGCTCTGTATATTTCCCCATATCGTGGAGCAAACCAATTAAATACCCTAGTTTTCCAAACATAATCTTGCCCGAATTTTCTGCGCAGAGCACTGCCACATTTCGGCTGTGCTCCGAAATGGACTGTTCATTCCCGTCCGATGTACGTTTATGAGCAATCATAGTTACTCCTTCTGTAAAGTCATAACAGCAGCAAAACCTAATCTCATCCGATATAGTCTTAGGATGCATACCGTTATTTGACCATAGAATTACCAAGATTTATAATCAATTTCTACTATACCAGATTTTATAATATTTGCAGTCCCGTTTTAAGGACTTTCATATATGTTTTTGAGCTATAAATTATAAAAATGAGCCAAACCAGTATGTTAATCGATTGTCTTTAATATATCCGTTGAGAGGCAGTGCGACAAGAGCGGCGACAGCTCTTACTGCGATGTACGAAAGAAATAATAGTTTTGCATTTGATTAGCTGCTTAAGATATTTCAACCTTGAGTATCTTTAAATTCTCCACGATGAGTTTTATACCAATAAACTTAACGTGCTAGCTGGGGCGGGACGTGAGTTGCCAGAATGGGGCCGTTTTGGACGCTACCCCCAGGGGGAGGGCAGAACTCTGTGGGGTTATATTCCCAGACCGGTTGGCCCGTACAGCAAAGCATTCTCTCCCAAAATAAACCTCAATGTATATATTGATTTGAGAGGCATCTACCCGAGAGGAAAATGACTTACCTCCGTACATGGTAGGGTGCATCGATTTTTTGTATTTTTTAAACCCACATAAAAACCCACTTGTTTTTGTTTCAATGAATAATTGGACAATACGGGATCACAAAAAAGCTTGAAAACAAGCCGATATTGAAGACTTGAAATCTGCGAAAATTCATTATCTTTGGGTTCGAATCCCTTTCTCTCCGCCAAAAAGCCCCCAAATTATGGGGGTTTTTGTTATTTTTCCATTATGAGAATGATGTTAAAAGTGGGGTTTCTTCTAATAAATTTTTAATATATGAGCTGAATTATGCCAGTCAACGACTGATATGAGGGGGATTTTACTGGTACCGCCAAGGGTTTTGCGCAGATTGGCTTGCAGCCAGCAGCAAAACCGCCGGCATAAGCCGGCGTTTTATATATTCACGAATCGCTCAAATCAAAATATCCGATTCCCACAAGGCCGGGTCCGGTGTGAACACCAAGCGCAGGAGATATCTGTCCTTCAATATATAATGCTGCACGATCGATATATGGCTGCATGATCTCCCTTATTTTATCGGCTTCTTCTTTTGCATAACCATGAGAAATTGCTAAATAATAATCTGTTTTATTCCCAATTTCTTTTTGCAGAATCTCGATTAATTTATTTATGCTTTGTTTTCTTCCTCTAACTTTTGCAACAGTATAGTAAATTCCGTCTTCGTCACAAGAAATAATAGGCTTGATTTGAAGTAAACTGCCGAGCATGCCCTCTACACGCCCAATTCTGCCGCCTTTTATAAGATAATGCAGCGTTTGTAAACTATAAAATATATGTGAGCTCTTAATTTTGGCTTCTAATTTTTTGACGATTTCTTCAAAGCTCATATGTTTTTCAACTAACTGTGCAGCATATATGGGGAAGAATCCAGAACCAAGTGCAATGTTTTTCGTATCAATTACTGCTGTTTTTATATTTTTAAAATCATCGCAAACTAGCCGTATTGCGTTATACGTTCCGCTCAAGCCTGAAGATATCACGGGAAGAATAATTTGATTATACCCGTCGGCTACGATTTTTTCTATTATATCATGGATTTCTCCCATAGTTGGAAGACTTGTATGAGGGATTTCCTTTTCTAGATTTTCATATACTTCTTCAGGAGAAATATCGATTCTGTCACGATAAGATCGATCTTTATAATTGATGCTTAGCGATAGCTGGTAAATATGAAATCTTTCCAATAAATTTGTAGGCACGTCTGAACAAGAGTCCGTTAGAATCGCAATTTTATTTTCATTCATGTATTTTTCCTATTCTCGGTCGTTTTATGCGACCGATTATTAATTGTGAACCATATCACTATATACTTCTAATGTTAATATATTCTTTCTTTCCTTATAGAGCAATATGTTTTTATAAGAAAGAGAAAGCCTAAGCTGCAATAGAAGTGAAATTCTGTGTCTTACCGCCGGTAACCCGGCGGTTTATTTTTTAAAATCATGGCAATCTTCGGCGCTGTCGGCCGATGAGGGTTTGACGCCTTTCAAGGATTGAAGTATAATTTAAGCAAGATAAAAAGCGAAACATCAGGCACATCTAGAAGAACAATCATTCATGTTTTGCTAAAGGAGGGAGCGTTATGTCCCTGAATAATTACAAGGTGCTGGAAACCGTGGTACAGCAGAGGTCCTTCGCCAAGGCGGCGGCCGTGCTCCATCTGACTCCATCCGCAGTGAGCCACGCCATTACCAAACTCGAAGAGGATCTGGGTATTCAGCTTTTCGTGCGGGATCGGAAGGGCGTGTTCCTCACCGTCAACGGCGAGCGGCTTATGCCCCACATCCGTGCCATCCGACAGAGCAACGAGCTGCTGCAGCAAGAGGTGGAGCAGATCCACGGGCTTCTCCGGGGTACCGTGAGAGTCGGCACCTTCAACTCCGTCTCCGTCTGCTGGCTTCCCCATATCATCAAAAGTTTCCATAAGGAGTACCCGGATATCGACATACGCATCTATCAGGGCGGCTACAACGAAATCATCCATTGGCTCAAAACCAATACCGTGGATTTAGCCTTCGTAGTGAACAACATCGTTACAGATATGCAGGTGCTGCCGCTGCATAAGGATATGCTTGTCTGCGTTACCCCTCCGGACTATGTGCCCATCAACAAAAACTACGTCACCATTGATGACATGCGCCGCATGAACCTTATTTTGCAGCGGGACGGGTACAATACGGAGGTATTGGACTTTTTTGCAAAATATAACATGAAAGTTACCTCATCTTTTTTTGTTGAAAGTGATGATTCGCTCGTTTCAATGGTAGCTGCGGGGCTCGGGTACTGCATCATATCGAAAATGATCCCGGTTAACCCCACCAGCGAAGTGGGCGTTTATCCAATTGTTCCCTATGATTTCCGCACAATTGGCCTCGTGACAGTGAACCAGAACAGCATTGCTCCCGCCACCCGGAAAATGCGCCAGCAGATCCTAAACTATGTTGAAAGCAACAACCTAATGAACATATGAATTATGCAATCGCTCTTTTCTGCGCATATTATAGGCGGGAAAGGGCATCTTACATGAAGACTTGGTACCGCAAGGAAGAGAATTTCCTCATGAAGGTTCACTTGACAATTGTTCCCGTAAATTCAATAATTAATCTTGAAGCGATGGCGCTAAGGAAGCGCTATGCATATATCAACAAAATCCAAGCGCAACAGCACGTCCGCAAGCGGCGTGCGAGGGAGGAGTAAAAAATGATCTGGAAAGACGAAGCAATGTTTGAGGAACTCACCATAATGGATGCACCCCGGATGGTTGCCACACCGCCGGGACCCAAGTCCAAAGCAATTCTCGATTACCAGGAAGAACATGAGAGTTCCGTAATTTCTTATGGCCGCAATCTGCCTATGGCCATTGACAGCGGCAAGGGCGCCACTTTTGTGGATGTGGATGGGAACGTCTATATCGACTTTTTCAGTGGTGCGGGCGTTACAGCTCTGGGCAACAACCACCCCGCGGTTTTAAAGGCTGCGCATGAGCAGATCGACAAGGTCAATCATACGCTGGATATTCCGTCCGAGTGCCGGGAAAATCTGGTGGCAACTATGGGCAAAATACTCCCCGCCGAGCTTACTCGTGTATTTTTCGGCGGCCCCACTGGCTCCGACGCCGTGGAGCAGGCCGTGAAACTGGCCCGCTACAATACCGGCCGCAATGGAATCCTGGCTTTTGAAGGTGCCTACCATGGAATGACCGGCATTTCGCTGGCACTTACCACCGACAGCGGCTTCCGCGAAGGCATTGGCCAACTGGCCCCGGGCGTACAGTTTATACCGTATCCTTACAAATACCGCAATCCCTTCGGTTGTCCCGATGAGCGCATCGAGGAGCAGGCGGCTGACAACTTGGAGCGCGTTCTCGACGACTCCCACTCCGGCTATCAGTACCCCGCCGCCGTCATCGTGGAGGCGGTGCAGGGTGAAGGCGGTTCCATCGCCCCGGGCCCGAAGTTCCTCCAGCGCGTCCGCGAGATCACCAAGAAGTACGGCGTGTTGCTTATTTGCGACGAGGTGCAGTGCGGCATCGGCCGTACCGGCAAAATGTTCGCCTTCCAGCACGCGGGCATCGTGCCTGACATCGTGGTCATGAGCAAGGCGCTGGGTGGCGGCGGGTTCCCCATTTCCGCCATCGCTTACCGCGAGGAGCTCAACACCATGCCCAAAGGCAGAACCATAGGTACCTTCCGCGGCAACATGGTGGCCTTTGCCGCTGGCGCAGCGGGTATCAACTGGATGCTGGATAACAAGGTTACCGAGCGCGTTACCGTTCTGGGCGAAGCCGCGCTGAAGAAGATGAAGGAGATGGAAGCCAAACATCCGACCATTGGCGAGTGCCGGGGCTTAGGCTTCATGCTGGCCATCGAAATGGTTACCGACAAGGAATCCCGCACGCCGGATAAGGAGCGTGCGTCCAAGGTGCGCAAGTATGCCCACCAGCGCGGTGTAGTCATCGAGATTGGCGGCCATTACGACAACGTTGCTCGCCTCCTGCCTCCCTTGGTTATACCGGAGAAGCTTCTGATGAAAGGTCTCGATATTCTGGAAGGCGTCATTGCTGATCTGGAAAGCGGCGCCCTGAAATAAAATCAAAAAACAATACAATCAAGAAGGAGCCGCCCAAATTTGGGCGGCTCCTTCTTGATACAATGGCTTTTCGATTCATCGGTCAACGCTAGGCGCTTCGGGCGTGCGTCGACGTTCTTATGAGCGCTGCGGAAAACGGGAGTATCATTACCATTTCACGATTCGGTAGTAGGCCTTGGCCGTGAGCCGGTATACCAGCAGATACATCAGGGCAAAGAGCACCAGCACGCCGCCGGTGCAGCAAAGCACCAGCATCCAGTTGTAGAGCGTAAAAAGCTGCAGCATGCGCGCCATGATCTTGGAGGCAAAAACCATATGCAGCACGGTCATACACAACGGGGTGAAAAACACCCAAAGCACCTGACGGTTGATGGTGGCGCGCACCTGCGCGTCGTCCATCCCAACCTTTTGCATGATCTCAAAATACGCCTTATCCTCATACCCTTCCGAAATCTGCTTGAAGTAGATGATCAGCACTGTGACTGCGAGAAATAAAAGCCCAAAGAACGCGCCTAAGAACAGTAGGCCGCCGTACACGGCGTAATAATCCAGCTTGGCCGAAAACCTGTCGCGCAAACTAAATGTGCTTATCGTGTCAGTCCGTTCTGTATACAGCTGCCGAACACCGCTGATGAAGGCAAGGCAGTCTTCTTCGGTGCCGTCCACGTCAAAGCGCAGCCCATCGTCAAACCAAAGAAGAGTAGGCAAGTCGATCCAATCGGCTCCCTCCGGCACATAGTTGTTGGGCAATGCGTTGTTTTCCGGCCTCTCGTAAATGAGTTTGGCCCGGTCGGCGCTGAGCGTTACGTTGTATTCTTTTGCAAGCGCTACAACTGCGCTTGCAAATTCCGAAATGACCTGCATATTTGGCGCAGCGGCTTCTACATGGTCTTCCTGTTCCTCGCCGGTATGGATGTAGATGCATACGTCGTAAGGGTATTGTTTTGTGAGCATCTCCTCCTGCCCCAAATACAGGGCCAGTGTGCCGGATATGGTGACCACAAGCATGGTGGAAAGGATGCATACGGCCGCAAGGGAACGGCCGTTTTGCTTCATGCGCTGAATCATGCCGGAAATGGCGATGAAATTTTCCTGCCGGTAGTAAAGGGCCTCATTTTTCTTGAGCAATCTCAAGAATGCAACGCTGCCCGAAATAAACATAAGGAATGTGGCAAAAATCACCACAATAGCCAGGGGAAAGAACAACCCCAGCGCCGTGCCGGGGGCGTAGACAGCCCAAGCGAAGTAATAGGCTGCGCCAAGGGCGACGACCCCCAGCAACGCCGCAGGCACTAGAAGCTTTGATTCCTTTTCACCCTTTCGCTCGCTTTGCATAAGCTGCATGGGGCTATTGAGGTGTACCTGGCGGAGATTGCACAGCGTGGTCGCAAGGAAGATGGCAAAGAACAGGGCGAACATCAGCGCATATGCAATGGGCGCAATGGAAAAAGAACTTTCCGGCGTGGTGTGGATGAGCCTTAGCAGCAACAAAAACAGCAGCCGCCCGAATACCAGCGCAATAAACACGCCGGAGAGCGTTCCTGCGGCGAGGACAATCAGGTTTTCCCATAGCAGCACTCGGCCCACATGACGTTTTTCCAAGCCAAGGATTCCGTACAATCCGAATTCCTTCTTGCGCCTGCTGATGAGGAAGTTGTTGATGTAAACCATCAGAAAGAAGGCGAAGATTGCGAATACCACGATGCCGAAAGCAAATATGGAGGATGCGGTGCATCCGGTGGGCAGGCTCCGAAGACTGTTTGAAAACAACAGCCCTGCGATCAGAAGAAAGACCCCGGAGATTACGGCAGTGGCAACCATATAGGGCAGATACGTTCGCTGGTCCCGACGGATATTAGACCAGGCGAGATGTAGGTAAAACGCCTTAGCCAATTTCCGCACCCCCATCCGACAGCAGGGAAAGGTTGGAGACGATACGGTCAAAAAAGGCGTGGTTATCGTCATTGCCGCGGTAGATCTGGGAAAAGATGCGCCCATCCCGGATGAAGAGGACCCGGGAGGCGAAGCTGGCCGCATAGGCGCTGTGGGTAACCATAAGAATGGTCTTTCCATCCCTGTTGAGCGTTGTGAAGCATTCCAAAAGGTGCTTGGAAGCCTTGGAATCCAGTGAACCGGTGGGTTCATCCGCCAGCAGCAGCCGGGGGTTGGTGATAACGGCCCGGGCTACCGAAGCGCGCTGCTTTTCGCCGCCGGAAACTTCATAGGGGTATTTGTCAAGCAGCTTCTCAATGCCGAGCAGCTCAGCCACCGGCGGGAGGCGCCGCTCCATTTCATTTACCAGCATCCGGGAAAGCACCAGCGGCAGCAGAATATTATCCTTCAGGGTAAAGGTGTCCAACAGGTTAAAGTCCTGAAATACAAAGCCGAGGTGTTCCCGCCGGAACTGGGCAATATCTCGCTCAGTAATATCCCGGAAGTTTACGCCGTCCAGCAGCACTTCGCCCTCCGTGGGCTTATCCAAAGAGGCGAGAATGTTGAGCAGCGTGGTTTTGCCGCTGCCCGAAGGCCCCATGATGGCCAAAAACTCTCCTTCGCTGATCGAAAAGCTTATCCCGGATAGCGCTGCACAGTGAATCATGCCGCGCCGTGTATTGTATATCTTTTTTAAATTTTTTGTCTGCAAAAGTTCCATAATGGACCTCCGTCAATTTTATGTTTCCATCATAGCGGCAGGATAAACGAAGAACCATTGTTGTGGCTTACATTTGCGGCGGAGAACCTTACATTTTTGTCACTCAAATATAGAATTCTCTTCCTCGGGGAAGGTCAGCGTGACGGTGGTGCCCTTGCCCGGAGTGGAGGCTACGGAAATGGAAATCCCAAGGGCGTCCGCCGCTTTTTTGGCCAAGTACAGCCCAATGCCCGAGGCCCGGCTGTCCAATCGGCCGTTGCAGCCCGTATAGCCCCGCTCAAAGATGCGGGGCAAATCTTGGGTGCGGATGCCGATGCCGGTGTCTGCGATGACGAGCTTTTTTTGCTCCTGCCAAATCTTTACACCGCCTGTTTTGGTGTACTTCACCGCGTTGGAGAGGATTTGCTCCACAATAAAAGCAAGCCAGCGCTTGTCGCCAATTACCGTCCGGCTGATGGGTGCGATTTGCACCGTAAGTTTTTGATAGATAAACAAAAGCCCGTATTTTTTAACGCACTCGTGCACCACTTCCGAAAGATCGCAATGTTCCGGAATCAGGTCGGAAGCGATGTCCGTGAGCTTGGCGTAACGCAGCGCTAGGTCGGAATACTGTTCCACTTTAAAGAGTTCCTGAAGGAGAACAGCGGCCTCGTCATCCTCCATTTTCTGGAGAACCAGGCGCATGGCGGCGATGGGTGTCTTGATCTGATGGATCCAAAGCGTGTAGTAGGCCAGGGATTCATCTCTGGCCGCGATCAGTGCGCTGCGGGTTCGCGCATGCTGTTCCTCTAGGGATAGTACCAGCGCTCGGTAATCTGCTTCCAGCCCATCGGCCGGTTCCGGGAGTGCCCGCGCCAATTCCTCCACAGCAGGTGAGAGGGAGGAAAGCAGCTGCCGCTTTTTGCAATAGCGCGTTGCGTCAAAAAAAAGCAGGCACACAAGCGTGAACACTGAGAGCAGCAGGGTATACCACCCGTAGAGCATGGGCAGCCCCGCCAGACTGTAAACGATTAGCAGGATACAGGAGGAAAGAAAAAAACTCAGGAGAAGCATCTTGCGGGATGCCAGATAGGAAAATAAATAGGAAAATAAATTACGCATTGAGCGCGTACCCCTTTCCCTTGTGGGTGACGATGCAGTTCTTCAATCCTGCGTCGGCTAAGGTTTTACGCAGGCGGTTGACGTTAACCGTCAGGGTATTGTCATCCACGAAGGTATCGCTGTCCCATAGTGCCAGCATCAGCTTTTCTCGGCTTACTGGCCCGCCTCTGCCCAACAGAAGCGTTTGCAAAATGCGGGCTTCGTTTCTGGTTAACGGCGTTTTCACGTCTCCCCGGACTAGGCATAGGGCTGCCGGGTCAAGCATGGCGTCTTGCAGCCGCAGGATGGAAGGCGCCTCATAGGCGTATGCCCGGCGGAGCATCGCCTGAATTTTAGCCGTCAATACGTCCATGGAAACAGGCTTGGCAATATAGTCGTCTCCCCCCATGTTTATGGCCATGACGATATCCATGTTGTCGGACCGGGAGGAGAGAAAGATCACAGGCACTTTGGACTGCTGCCGTATCTTTTCGCACCAGTAAAATCCGTTGAAGCAGGGTAGCGAGATGTCCATGAGCACCAGCTGTGGCACAACCGCTTCAAAGACGCTCAGCACATTTGAAAAGTCCTCCACGGCTATGGCGTCGTAATTCCAGCGGGCGAGAACCTGTCGAATTTCACCGGCGATTACGGCGTCATCTTCCACGATCAAGATCTTGTCCATACGGCAGAACCCTTTCGGCATATTTCCTGTATTATACCACGAAAACACGAAAAGAACCCACCCGTCTGTCTGCATTCTTTTCTGAACAAGTGAATAGATATATGTGAAGGAAACTTACATATAGGAGGAACTTGGAATGAAGAGAAAGCTGTCAGTATTGCTGGCACTCTGCCTGCTCATCGCGGTGGCCTTCCCCTTGGGCAGCTTTGCCGCAGCCTGCCCGCCGGGGATCATAGAAATTCCCGTTGAAAAGCACTGGGTGCATGGCGCCAATCCTGCGGGGAACCAGCCCCAAAGCGTTGTCGTCAAACTGATGAATGGATCGCAAGAAGTCGATCACGCAACACTCAACGCGGGCAACGTCTGGAAGCACACCTTTACTGTGCCAAAAAATGATTTCGGCGGCAACCCCATTGCATATACGGTGGTGGAGGATCCCGTTCCCGCGAATTATCAGGCTTCCTATGTACAACCCAGCGCAGAGGCCGTGAATATTACGTCTATGTCGGAAAAAACGACGCCCGCCAGCACTGCCGAATATTCCCTTGGCAACGTAAATTTTGTGATAAGCAAAAAAGGTGGAAAATATGCGCTCTGGACCCGGGATTCCCTCACCACCGAACAGTTGAGCCTTCTGGTGGATGAGCTCAACGCGGCCAACTTAGAGGGGCTGGGTGCTTCGATTGCGGTGGGAGCGCACCTGATCTATAAATCCGGAAGTTCGGAGGTTAAGTTTCAATACTACGGCCAAAAAGTTACCATCAAAACGGTAACCGAGCCGGGCGGTGGCAAGTCTACCACCATCAAATTCTCCAAGACCAATGTTTGGTCGCTGTTCTACTCCGGCGTGTATCAGATCGTAGCGGCCAGCGGTGCGGTGGTCACCAACACCTACGATCCTCCGACGCCGACCCCGACACCGACTCCGACACCGACTCCGACACCGACGCCAACACCGACACCGACTCCGACACCGACGCCGACCCCGACACCGACGCCAACGCCGACACAGACTCCGACACCGACGCCAACACCGACGCCAACGCCGACACCAACGCCAACACCGACACCAACACCGACGCCAACACCGACACCGACGCCAACGCCGACACCGACGCCAACGCCGACACCAACACCGACGCCAACACCGACACCGACGCCAACGCCGACACCAACGCCAACGCCGACACCAACGCCAACACCGACACCGACACCGACGCCCACGCCTGATCCGACAGGCGGGCTCACAATTTCAAAGGTCGTTACCGGCAACGCGGGGGATAGGAATAAAGAGTTTACCTTTACCGTTACGTTTGCCACATCCGCAAACCTGACACATGTCACCCTTACGTCCTACCCCTATACCGGCAGCAAGACGGGCAGCATCGCAAGCGGCGGCTCCATTACCTTAAAGCATGGCCAAAGCATCACCATCACCGGTCTTCCCATTGGGCTCGGCTATACGGTGGCAGAAAGCAGCAACAACGGATACATTGTAAAAGCCACAGGTGCGCAGGGAACCATAGCAAGGGCAGGCTCCACCGCTGCATTCACCAACCACAGGCAGTCGGACCCGGGCGGGGTCAGCATCAGAGTGGTGAAGCAGTGGTATGGCGATAATTCGATGACCCGGCCCACTTCAATCACGGTGCAGCTTTACCGAAACGGAACGCCCGTAGATACCGCAACCCTTTCCGCCGGCAACAACTGGTCCAAGACCTGGTATGGCCTCAGCGGGGCATTCAGCTGGACGATAGATGAAATTGGCGTGCCCCTGGGCTATACAAAGCAGGTGGTTCAGTCCAACGGCAGCGTTATCATTACCAACACGCAGTATACAAACTACCAGCTGCCCAAGACGGGCGCAGAGGACGATCTGACGCTGGCCTATGCTTCGCTTGCGGGCGGGATCCTGTGCATTGCCATCATCCTGATGCGTAAGAAAAAGCCGGAATCCCGATAAACGAGCAGGCGGGCGGTTAACAAACCGCCCGCCTTTTGTATAGCAGAAACCTCTGGCTTGAGGAGGTTCGCGGGATATAAACAAAACGCCGCCCTGCGGGGCGACGGAATTTGCTTGAATCCATAAATTTTAACAATGGTTTTTCTCACGTTTGCCGCGGGATGGCGAACGGCGGAAAAAGCGTCTATTCCAGCAGAAGCTGCACCAGATCTTCCAGCGGCACCTTGAACAAACCGCCAAGGGATTGCAGCATGTGACCGGAAAGCAGGGTGAAAAATAGCTCCGCCCGGGTGCCCAAAAGCTGTGCGTTGCGGGACTGGACCCGGAGCGTTCCCACTTCCAGCATAACGCGCCATTGCTCAATGCGCTGGCGCATAAGGGCCTGAAGCATCGTGTTGCCAATGATACACTCGGTGCAAAGTACCACATATAGCCGGGCGTTGCTCTCATCTTCCGTGAGAGAGTTGATCAGGCTGGTGATGGCGGCTCCCATGGATTCTTCCCGATCCAGAGCCCCAATCCAAGCGAGGAGAATATCGGTCATCTTATCCAGACAAATGGTGGCAATGGCAAGTACCAAGTCATCTTTGGCCGGATAGTGATAATATAGTGTGCCCTTGCTTAGGATTGCCTGCTCCGCGATGTCTCCAAGGCTGGTGCCGTGTACGCCCTGCTTGGTGAACAGGTCGGAAGCCGTAACGATAATCGCTTCCCGAACACTGGAAAACTCTCCGTGTTTGCGTGGCATAGGACCCTCCCTTTGCCTTGCGGCCTTTTCTTTAGTATACGGGTGCAGATGGAGGATTGCAAGAGCGCAGGTGGGGGAAAGAAAATAAAAAAGCTCGAAAATCGAGCTTTTTTAAATCCGTTAATTCATGCCGTAGCGCTTCTTGAAACGGTCCACACGTCCGCCGGTATCCAACAGCTTCTGACGGCCGGTGAAGAACGGGTGGCACTTGGAGCAAATTTCAACCTTGAGCTCGCCCTTTATGGAACCGCTCTTAAAGGTTTCACCGCATGCGCAGTGAACGTTGCTCTCGCCGTAAACGGGATGGATATCCTTTTTCATCGTTTTCCTCCTAACTTGCTGGGCGCAGGGCGATCAACCGCCCTCCTGCTGCAATGGCGCGCAGCCGTACCTAAAGTACACGCGCCAGACGGGCATAAAGCCCGAACGGAACAATTATAAACAAGTTCGCTGTAGTTTGCAAGAAAATTCTGCGAAAATAAGAGATTATTTCATAAAACTTTTTCCGGCGGTATAGCCCTCTTTCTCATAGGCATTGGTCATGCCCCTAAGCCTTGCTATAAATTCATCGTTGTTCTCCGTTTTTTCCAGCATAGCGATGAGCTGCTCTGTGACCTCCGTCGGATTTCCGCTGCTCAGCAACCTGCGCATGGTGAAGATCGCTTCTCGCTCCTTAGGAGAAAGCAACAGCTCTTCCCGGCGGGTGCCGCTCTTGTAGATATCAATGGCGGGGAAGATGCGCTTTTCCGACATCTTGCGGTCCAGATGGATCTCCATGTTGCCGGTGCCCTTGAACTCTTCGTATACGATATCGTCCATGCGACTGCCGGTTTCGATGAGGGCAGTGGCAATGATGGTGAGGCTGCCGCCGTTTTCGATGTTGCGCGCGGAACCGAAGAAGCGCTTGGGCTTATGCAGTGCGCCCGGGTCCATGCCGCCGGAAAGGGTTTTGCCGGTGGCGGGAATTGTGATGTTATAAGCGCGGGTCAGCCGGGTGATAGAGTCGATCAAAACCACCACGTCCTTGCCCTGTTCCACTAGACGCATGGCGCGTTCGTTAGCCATTTCGGCCACGCGGGTATGGTGTTCGGGAAGCTCGTCAAATGTGGAGGAAAGCACATCGCCCTTGATGGAGCGCTTCATATCGGTCACTTCCTCGGGCCGCTCGTCAATAAGCAACACGATGAGGTTCACATCGGGATAGTTGGTGGAAATTCCATTGGCGATGTTTTTCAAAAGTGTGGTTTTTCCGCTTTTGGGCTGGCTTACGATGAGGCCGCGCTGACCCTTGCCGATGGGGGCGATGAGGTCGATGAGGCGGATGGCCAAATTCTGGTCACGGGAAAAGGAACCGCCCTCCAGCGTCAAGCGCTCGTTGGGGTAGATGGGGACAAGCTCTTCAAAGGGCCGGCGTTTCTGCGCCATCTCCGGATCATCTCCGTTGATGGCCGTGATGTAAAGCAGAGCCAAAAAGCGCTCGCCCTCCTTGCTGGGGCGGGTCTTGCCGGTGACAAGATCGCCGGTGCGTAGGCCGAACCGTCGGATCTGCGCGATGGAGACATAAATGTCATGGTTGCCGGGCAGGTAGTTTTCGCTCCGAAGGAAACCGTAGCCGTCGGGCAGCACTTCCAGCACGCCTTCACAGTCCCCGCAGTCCCCGCCCTCCAAAAGGCCGGGCACGGCCGGGTTGCTGGTTCCGTATTCCTTATTGTAATAACCTTCTGGCCGTTCCTGCTTAGCGCGATAGCTTTCCTCAGGCGACTCGTACGGAGGCTGAAAGGGCTGCTGGTACTGCGACCCCGAATATCCTTGTTGCTGGTACCCTTGCTGATAATTATTCTGAGGAGGCTGCTGGCCGTAGTCCCGGTTGTACTGTTGCTGCGGCGGGTAAGCCGGCTGATAATTCCGGTTTTGCTGATAATTGCCGTACTGACGCGGCGTGTAGTTGCGGTTTTGGGTATAGCCGCCGTTGTATTGCTGCCGCGGGTAATTTTGCCGGGGCTGATAAGGGGCGGAATAGGGCCGCGGAGCGGCCGCGGTCGGCCGATTCTGAGAAATTTCCCGAGAGGGAATTTGCTCCGTCTCTTTCGCGCTTTCATGCACATCGGCGCGCACTTCTGGTTCGTCTTCCGATTTCGGGGCGGCGCCGCCGTTCATTATGATTTCCACAAGTTCGTTTTTGCGGTATTTTGTAAGGGACTTAACCCCCTGCAACTTCGCAATTTCGCGCAGATCGCTGAGACTTTTCTCCTGTAACATCTCTCTTGTCACGGATTGTGCTCCTCTCAGAACAGAATTTATTAAAGGATATTAATACAAAAGCAATGGAAACACACCTTCAGTATTCCCAAAGAATGAAACTTATAAACACGTTATTTATTCTGTTGTGCGACTGGCTCGTTGAATAAAAGCGTTGCAGAATGCCACAATCAGGAACAGAATGCTTTACATTTATATTCATTATAGTAACGCCATATGATAAGTGTGTCAAGTAACTGAAAAGCAAAAAAAGTAATAAAAATGTGAACTATTACATAAATAATTATGGAATTCATTGTTTGTTAATACAGGCATAGAAAGGCGGAATTGATTATGCAGGATCAGAGGGTTCTGGACGGCGGCCGGACGCGGACGCATTCGGTGCATATTGACAACAGGCAGCTCATGAGTGTGAGCGGCGTAAAGGACGTAGACAGCTTCAACGAGCAGGAAGTGCAGCTGCTTACGGATATCGGCGAGCTGCGCATTGAGGGGATAGACCTGCATATCACCAAGCTAAACTTGGATGAGGGACAGGTGATTCTCACGGGAGAAATTATTGCGTTGGAATATGCCGATCAGCCTGAAACGCATAAATCTCTGTTTGGGAAACTGTTCCGATGAGGGCAGGGACGCTGCCGGAAATTCCGGCTTTTTGCGCGGCGGTATATGGTGGACTGATTGTGGGAGCCGTTTATGACCTGTTTCGGTTTTTGCGGCTGCCCTTCCACAGTCGGCATATCATTGCGTGCATTGATTTTTTGTACTACGTTGCCGCTGCCGCGATTGCCGCCGCTACCTTAATGTACATCAACGGCGGAACAGTACGGCTGTACATCTTCCTGGGAATGGGGCTGGGAATTTACGCCTACATTAGGTTTCCCGGGAGGCTTGCAAAGGCCACGGCCCTAAAAATACAAAAAAAACAGTTGCACAAATAAGGGATTTGGGATTAACATAATAATAAGAACAGAAATTTAATTTCTAAATTGTACGAACGAATAGAAGCTGCGAAAGAAATTAAAATGAAATCAAGCGGGGAAAAACGTTTCAAACTAAAACGTGGCTTTCTGATTGCACTGGCTTGTACCGCCGGTGCGGTCGCGTTGCTTTGCGTATATTGTTCTCAGGACAGCAAGCTGAAATCCATCCATGCCGCGCAGAAAGAGCTACAAGAGCAGATTGATGCGCTTGAGAGTGAAGAGGAACGCATGGAATATATGATCGAATATGCGCAGAGTGATGAATACCTTTTGCAGTACGCCCGGGAAAAACTGGGCTACATAAAACCGGGTGAAATAAAATTTGATATCGAAGACTGACAAGGCGGGGTTCCCGCCTTGTTTTAACTGGGAGTATATATGGTTGCAGCAGTGATCGACATCGGCAGCAATTCCATACGCTGTGAAACGGGCGAGCTTAAGGACGGAAAACTGGACGCGGGCAAAAAAGAGGTTCTCACCACTAGGTTGGCGGAGGGGATCGCCGCCGCCGGTGTCCTGTCGGAGACCGCCATGACCAGGAGCCTCGACGCCATTGGGGCGCTGATAAATGGATGTGGCGGCATCCCGGTATTTGCCTATGCTACCAGCGCAGTGCGGGACGCTCCTAACGCGCCGGATTTTTCAAGCCGCATCCGGGCGCGGTTTGGGCTGGAGGTGGACGTGCTTTCAGGGGCACAGGAGGCGGAGTATGCCTTTTTGGCGGCGGCTGCGCCGGACGGCGGGCTCATCGACATTGGTGGCGGCAGCACCCAGGTGATGACCGCCCAAGGCGGGGAGAGCTTTCCCCTTGGCTGCATTCGGGCCAAAGAGTTTGCGGAGGACGTCGACACGCTTCAAGCGCGGCGGAAGCGCGTTTATGAGCGCTGCGGCGCACTGATGGGGCTGGCCCCTTCCACCCGGTATTTTACGGGAGTGGGCGGAACCATCACCATGCTGGCGGCCTTCGACGCGGGGCTTTCCTGCTACGACGGGGAGGCGGTAAGCCAAAGGACGCTTTTAAAAGAGGATGTGACCAGACTGCTGGACACTTTGGACCAAATGGGCCAAGATGGGCGACAGCGGCATCCGTTGCTCACGCAGCGGCACGACGTGATTCTCTTTGGCGGACTGATTTTGGAATATGTGATGGAGAAAATGAAACTACTTAAGATCGGGGTGTCCGACCGGGATGGGATGGACGGATACCTCATGGAAAAACTGAAAGAATTGCAATAAAAAAAGCTCCAGTCCGGAGCTTTTTATTAATTCTTTTTCCAGGAGGAGGGAAGGAGCAAAAGTATGATGGGAAAGATCTCCAGCCTGCCCAACAGCATGTCGAAAGAGAGCAGGATCTTGGAGGCGTAGGAGAAGGAGGCGTAGTTCCCCGCAGGCCCTACCACGCCCAGTCCGGGGCCGATGTTGCTCAGACAGGCGATGACGGCGGTGACGGCGCTGGTAAAGTCGGCCTCATCGAAGATCGCGATGGTCAGCACCGAGAACATCAGCAAAAGCATATACAGCAGAAAGAAAATCAGGGTGTTGTGAATGATACTGGCGGTCATTGACTTTCCTTCCAGCCGAACCAGAGTGATGGTACGGGGATGGGTCATATGCTTTATCTCGCTTACCGCCGTTTTGAAAAGAATCACAAAGCGGGACACCTTGATGCCGCCACCGGTACTGCCCGCGCAGGCGCCCACAATCATGAGGAAAACCAAAAGAAAACGGGAAAGCTGGGGCCACTGGTCAAAGTTTGCGGTGGAAAAACCGGTGGTGGTTATAATAGACGATACCTGAAACAGGGCATAGCGCACCGATTCCCCGCCATAGATGGAATAGATGTTGACGGAGATGACCCCCACGGCCACCACGATAACGGCCAAAAACCACCGCAATTCCTCGCTTTTAAAAAAACGGCGAACGCTCCCCAGCAGCAGCAGGTAATAGAGGTTGAAGTTGATTCCGAAGAGAATCATGAACACGCCCATTACCACATCGATGTATGCGCTGTTGTAATAAGCGATGCTGCTGTTTTTGATGCTAAACCCGCCCGTTCCTGCGGTGCCGAATGAATGAACCACCGCGTCGTAGACCGGCATACCCCCGGCCACCAGTAAAAGAATTTCCGCCACGGTCATGAAAACGTATATGCCGTAGAGAATCAGCGCCGTATTGCGCGTCCGGGGAACCAGCTTGCCCTTTACGGGCCCGGGTACCTCTGCGCGCATGATGTGCATGTTCCTATCGTCCGCTAGGGGGAGCACGGCCATAACGAATACCAGCACGCCCATGCCGCCGATCCAATGGGTAAAGCTGCGCCAGAACAGCAGCCCGTAGCCCACAGCCTCAATATTGCGCAGAATTGAGGCTCCGGTGGTGGTAAAACCGGAGACGGTTTCAAAGAAGGCGTCCACAAAATGGGGGATGGCGCCGTCAATGACGAAGGGAAGCGCGCCAAAGGCGGACATGGCGATCCACGTGAGCGCCACAATGAGAAAACCCTCTCGGGCGTATATAACTGTATTGATTGGCTTGAAGTAACGAAGAACAAAGCCCACGAGCAACAGAAGCAGGATGGTATAAACAAACCCGGTGACAGATTCCTTATGAAAAAAGGCGATCAAAAGCGGCGGGAGCAACAAAGCCGCTTCCGTAAGCAGGCACAAACTCAACACGCGGAATATCATTCGCTTGTTCATGGGCTATTCCTGCATAATGTGGTCCAGTTCGGTTAAACCATGCAGGGTGGTGGCGATAATCACCGAATCCCTGACTTCAATCATATCGTTGCCGTCGGGAATGATGCATTGCCTGCCCCGTATGATAGCGGCGATGAGGATGTTGGGTTTGCGCTTCAGGTCCTTTAAGGGAATTCCCGCGCATTTTGCCCCCCGGCGCACGTGAAATTCCATGACCTCCGCCCTTCCTTCGGCGATGCGGTACATGGTTTCGACGTTGCTTCCGGTGGCGTTTTGCATGCTGCGCACATAGCTCATGATGCTCATGGCGACGATCTGTTTGGGAGAGATAAAACTCTCCAGACCCGAAGTGGCCAGCATATCCAGCAGGCGGATGTTGTTTACTTTGGTAACGACCTTTTCCACATGACATGCATTGGCGTACATGGAAAGGATGATGTTTTCCTCGTCAATGCCGGTAAGGGCTACGAAGGCGTCGATGCCGACAAGGCCTTCTTCGTGAAGCAGCTCATGGTTGGTGCCGTCGCCATGGAGGATGCGTGCCTTGGGAAGCAGATTGCACAGCTCATGGCACCGCGCCTCATTCTTTTCAATGATCTTTACATGCATGCCGCTGGCAATGAGCTGGCAGGCCAGATAGTAACCAATTCGCCCACCGCCCACGATGAAAACGTCTTTGATTTTGCGGGGAATTCTGCCGATGGCTTTGAAAAAACTGGTGATATCCTGAGGCGCAGCCACTATACTGAGGTGGTCGCCCTCCTCTATGACGGTGTTGCCGTCCGGGATAAACACCTCGTCATTGCGCTGCATGACACAGATCAAGACCCGGACTTTATACTTGCGGTGAAAGTCATGGATGACCAAGCCGCCCAGACTGCTGCCTTCCCGCACCCGGAATTCCACCAGCTCCACCCGGCCACGGGCGAAGGGCTCTACTTTGATGGCGGGGACAAACCGCAATACTCGTGAAATTTCCATGGCCGCCGCCTGCTCGGGATTGACGGTCATGGAAAGGCCCAGCTCGTCCCTTAAAAAAAACATCTGCTGCTGGTATTCGGGGTTGCGAACCCGGGCGATGGTATGTTTGCAGCCCAGCTTCTTTGCAATCATGCAGCACAGCATATTGATTTCATCAGAGCTGGCAGCGGCAATGAGCAGATCGGCCTTTTGCACCCCCGCTTCCATTTGGACGGCATAGCTTACGCCGTTGCCTTCCATGCAGTTTACGTCTATATTATTGATGGTACGGGCAAGCGCGGTGGAGGAATTGTCGATCACCGTAACATCATGCCCCTCGCTGGCAAGCAGCCCCACCAGAGTATTGCCCACTTTGCCATCGCCAACGATTACAACTTTCACTGATCCAAAGAACCCCTTTGCAGAAGTAATATCATTAAGGTAGTGTTTATAATATAACACGAAGCGGAGGATCGATCAACGAACAAATAAAAACCGGCAAATAATGCCGGTTTTTGGTTATGGAAAGCGCAAGGGGACCGCACCGTTTTGTGCTTTTTACAGGTTAAAATACCTTGGTTACCTGATACATTTCCGAAAGCACCACCCAGTTGGGGCGGAACAGGGTATTGAGGTTCCAGTAACTCACGCCGCCCAGATCGTATTTTTCCACCAGCGCAAGACGGGCGCTGATGCTGCGCACGTCATCGAACCAGACGATGTGCTCTGTGCCCGCGCTGTCGTAATAGCGGAAAAAGGGAGCCTGCGCAGTGGCGTCATAGAGAATGTTGGCGTACTGCTGGTAGGCCAGCCGGGGCGCTTCGGCCAGAGGAACGGGCTGGGCGGCCCGACTTTTGACGTAGGGGAGCTTCCAGTTATAACCGTAGTTGGGCATGCCCATGAGTATCTTCTTTGACGGGATTACGCTTACCGCATACGTAAGCACCTTCTCCACCTGATCGATGGGGGCCACCGCCAAGGGGGGGCCGTACGTATAGCCCCACTCGTAAGTCATGAGGATGATTTCATCCATGATGGCGCCGATGGCCTCATAGTCGTGGGCAGTATAGAGCAGGCCGGTTTGCTCGCCGCTGATTTTTGGAGCCAGGGCCACGCTGAGCACATACCCAATTGGTTTGAGTCGGGCGACGAGGCGGGTGAGAAATTCGATATACGCTTCCCGATCGGTTTCATAGAGATATTCGAAATCCACATTCAGACCGTAATAGCTTTTTTCACTGAGCTTTGCGGCTAAATTGGAGATCAGAGCCCGCTGGGCATCCATGTCCGTGAGGATGGCATGGCCGATGTCGCTACTGAAGCCGCCGCTCTCCCGCTGGTTGGTGACCGCCATGACAGGGGCCACATTGCCCGCATAGGCGCGGCGGATGAGGGAATCGTCAATGATGGGAACAAGGGAACCGTCCATCCGCGCCCGGTAGGCGAAGGGGGTCAGATAGGTGAGATAAGGCAGCGCGCCATTTAAGGCCGGGTCCCCGATGCCGGGCAGGGCATAGCCGTTGACGAGGATGCTGCGGGTTGGGGAAGGTTGGGAGGAGGGGATGATTAGCGCCTGCCCCGCCACCAGCTTGGACGGGTCCGCGATTTGGTTAGCCGCCGCCAGCACGGGGAATGTGGCGCCGAACTGATTTGCAATGGAATAAAGCGTGTCTCCACGTTTCACAGTATACAGATTCAAAATAATAAACCTCCCTGCTTAGCTTACAATAAGTTATGCAGGGAGGAGGCTTACTCATGACTAATTGGGGGAAAGGGGGGGCGGCAATGGTTAATCAAGTATAATTGATAATGCTGATACCATTTGTTGATCCACCTCATCTGCTCTAATTTCTTCTATTAGTCTTTTTTTTGAACAACTCTTATGATATTTTTCTTTTAGAATCCGATTAACGCAAGCCAATGCTTCCTTCCCGTTTACCATTCCTAATTTTGAATCCAAGTCTATCCAATGTTCGCGAACATAATTATCGGCGCAAGACCACGCGTTACCGGGACCTTGCTTTTTATTAATAGCAAAGTATTCATTAGTATAGGCACCCACTATTTCTTTTCTCATATTATCAAGTTCTGACTCTAACAATTGAGAAAAATGATTTTGTTCATGGATTGGGACTTTCATAATTCTAGCAATGGCTGACGGAACAATGATGTAATTCTCAATTTCTTTCTTATTCCAAACGATTAATTCCAGATGGCTTTTTTCAGCTTTATCCATCAACTCCTTTATTAATTCTTGGGGATGAAAATCACGATCCAAAATACATATTGCCTTGAATTGGCCATTTGTTTGTTCATAAAAAAGCCGTGCCGCACCTAAAGCTTCATTAAATCGCGACCACCCACCCAATGAAACAGAAGGTATCGCTTTTATTGAAACTTTGTCATCTGGACGCAAAACATTTTGAATTTTTTCCAAAATACTAAGGTCTTTTCCTTCTACAAATAAGCATTTGTTTGAATTTGCCAGCCCTAAGAGCGCAATATTTTGAGAGCTTCCAATTATATCAATTATATTTTGTACAGCTGTTGAATCACTAGCATATTTCATAATGCGTGTCGATTTATCAACTTGCACAATATCATTTGGGGCTACATTAGAAATTATTTCTGCAGAATGAGTGGCAATTATTGTTTGAGGGAATCGGCGTTTTATTATGTGCAAAATTTCATTCTGCATTTCTGGATGCATATAGACATCAGGCTCATCCAAAATGATAGTCGAGGCTCCCTCAGATCTACTAATAAACCAGATTATTTGAAGCCACATTTGCAGGCCGCTTCCCATTGCTCCTATTTCGGCAGAAAATCCAGCATCATGTACCAAAAGTGTTATGGGGTTATTTTCTAAACAGTCATAATTCAAACCTTGAATCCTCAATCCACTCCAAGTCTTTTCAGCAAGTTTTTTAAATCTACTATAGGAATGCCCTTCATATAACAATAGCTCATTGCGGAAGTGTCTTGACGCTAACCGAGTATCCAAATTACTAATTACAGTTTCACGGTTTAGCTTTGTTTCTTGATCTCTGATTAAGCCAATTTGAGGCATAATACTAATACTTGGAATATCAACCATACGTGCTTTTGCTTTTGATGTAATTAAAGTGTCATCTGAATCAAGGATATTTGCAAAAACAAAATTAGGATTACAATAAACCTTGATAGCTGTTTTATTTGAAAAATGCGCTGTTATTATGGCTAATTTGCCATCCTGATCTCCATATTGGTAAACAACAGTTTTAAGATCAATATTCAACGGGTGTATAGGAACAATAAATCCCTTGTAAGCTCTTGGTAAATTGAGTTCTTGAGGTGGCTCAATATAATTCACCGTTTTATAACGCTTAACTGCATATGCAATAATTCTAAGGGCCTCAACAACGGTTGATTTTCCTGAGTTGTTTTTGCCAACAATTATTGTATTTCTTTTGCACGTCAAAGATGACTCTTCAAAACATCTATAATTATCAAAACTTATTTTAGTCAGCATAAAAATAACCTCGAGTGTTTTCTTAAATCCATTGTATCATCTTTCATTTTTCACTGCTATGACTTATATCAAAAAATAAAGCCCCCCAATATCTTAGGGGCTTTTGTGTTGGCGGAGACAAAGGGATTCAAACCTTTTCAGAGTCTCCCTTGAATTTGGGGCGGATCAGACCTGCCCGTTCAAATACGCATCCTGTTCCGGGGTGAGGACATCCAGCCCCAGCCCCATGGCGGCGATTTTATACAGCGCCACTTCGCGGTCGATTTCCTCGGGCACGTCGTAGCGCTTTATGGTTAAGGAATGCCGGTGCTTTACGAGATAAAGGGTTTGCGTTTCCGGCGATGTTGACATTTCATAATGATCTAATATAATTATTATAGAGGCTTTATTTCTATTTAATAGGGGGTATGTATGAAAAAGTTCTTTAAATCGCTATTGATCATCCTTGCCTCCATTATTGGGTGCTTCGTCCTCATGGTTATTTATTAGTTATATGTAATTTCGTATTTGTGTAAGGGCCGAATTGCAAAATTAAAAATAATTTATTTAATTACCTTTTATTAATTAAATAAATTATTAAATCGATTTTTTTATTAATTATAATATAATCAAAAACAAGAATTCACGCGTTGATTGGCTGAATAACCGCCATACTTCAAGTATTTTGGCTAAAAAATATCCATATGTAAATTCAAACATAATCTGCATTCCATATTTTATATTAATAATAATTTTATTTTTAAATTAATTATAATAAAATTATTTTGGGATAAAAACCAATATAATATTTTCAACTTTTTCAATTCCTTTTGAACCAATGTCAACTGTTGCGAAACGTTCGTCAGCTTTTTATTTTCCACCTTCATAACTTATAGAAAAAATAAAAGCCCCGAATATTATAGGGGCTTTTATGTTGACGGAAAAAAGGGTTTGCACCTTGTTATAGGTTTCCTTGAATTTGAGGCGGATCAAACTTGCCCGTTTAAATACGCGTCCTGCTCCGGGGTAAGGACATCCAACCCCAGCCCCATGGCGGCGATTTTATACAGCGCTACTTCCCGGTCGATTTCCTCGGGTATGTCATATAGCTTTGCGGTTAAGGAATCCCGGTGCTCCACCAGATAAAGGGCGGAGAGGGCCTGAATGGCGAAGGAAAGGTCCATAATTTCCGCCGGGTGGCCGTTGCCTGCCGTGATATTTACCAGCCGGCCTTCCGCCAGCAGATTGAGTACCCGGCCATCCTTAAGGTAATATCCTTCGATAAAGGGTTTGCGGGTTTCGATTTTATCACAAAGCGCGGCGAGATCCACTTTGTTGATCTCCACGTCGAAATGGCCGGCATTGGCCATGATGGCGTTGTTTTTCATTTTCTGGAAGTGTTTTTTGGTGATGACGTCCTTGCAGCCGGTGGCGGTGATGAAGAAATCCCCCAGCGGTGCTGCATCCTCCATGGTCATGACCTGAAACCCGTCCATAACGGCCTCCAGCGCCCTGTAAGGATTCACTTCCGTGACGATGACGCTTGCACCCAGCCCCTTGGCTCGCATGGCGATGCCGCTGGAGCAGAACCCGTACCCGGCCACCACCACCGTGCGGCCGGTGACCATATTGTTTGTGGAGGACATGATGCCATCCCACACCGACTGGCCGGTGCCGTGACGGTTGTCAAAGAGATGCTTGCAGTTGGCGTCGTTGACCGCCATCATGGGGAAGGAGAGGGTGTTTGCCGCATATTTGGCCCGGAGGCGATGGATGCCCGTTGTGGTTTCCTCACAGCCGCCGATGAGGTTTTTGGCATACGCGGAATGTTCCCCCGTGAGCATAGCCACGAGGTCCCCGCCGTCGTCGATGATCACATGGGGGCAGAATTCCAGCGTGCGCCGGATATGCTCCGTATACTCCGCTTCCGTGGCGTTGAACCATGCGTGAACCTCTACGCCGGAGGCACTAAGGGCCGCACAGATTTCATCCTTAGTGGAAAGGGGATTGCAGCCGGTTGCGCAGACTTCTGCGCCGCCCGCTTTGAGCACTTGGCACAGGTAGGCGGTTTTGGCCTCCAGATGCACGCACACCGCGATTTTAAGGCCGGTAAAGGGCTGTTCCTCCCGGAAACGGCGCTCCAGAGATGCAAGCACGGGCATAAACTCTTTGACCCATGCGATTTTCTGCTCGCCCAGAGGAGCAAGCGCGGCGTTGCGGATGGTACTCATGGCAATTCCTCCTAAATATTTTACGAAGATTTTACGACAAGTGCATTATGCCATGAAAAAGCCCCGTATGCAACACGTAAGAATTATTGTATGATAATGAAAGAAACAAAGACAGAGGTGATAAGATTGTATACGATGGAACAGTATCGGCAGAGCGCCGAATACCTACGGGAGCGACTCAGCGGCTTCGCGCCGGAGGTGCTGATGATCCTGGGCAGCGGCCTGGGAGGACTGGCGGAGAAAATCACAGACGCAGCCGATATACAGTATGGCGACATACCTAACTTTAAAACCAGCACGGCGATTGGACATAAAGGCCGATTTGTGGCGGGAATGCTAGGAGGGAAGCGGGTGCTTGCCATGCAGGGCCGGCTTCATGTTTACGAGGGGTATTCCATGGCGGACGTGGCCTATCCCATCCGTGTGGCGCGGCTGCTGGGCGTGAAAAACATGATTGTGACCAACGCGGCGGGGGGCGTGAACCTGAACCTGATGGGCGGGCAGATCATGCTCATTCGCGACTACATGAAGTTTACGCTGGACAACCCTCTCATGGGCCCCAACCTGGAAGAATTCGGCACGAGGTTCCCGGATATGTCCTACGCCTTTGACCCCAAATACCGCGCACTGTTTAAACAGATGGCGGCGGAGTTGGGAGAAGCGGTGGCGGAGGGTGTTTATTTCTACATGACGGGACCCCAATATGAGAGCCCCGCAGAGATCCGAGCTATACGGGCTTTGGGCGGCGACGCGGTGGGCATGAGCACGGTGCCCGAGGTGATCGCGGCCAATCACGCAGGAATGCGGATACTGGGATTGTCACTGGTAACCAATATGGCGGCAGGGGTGCTGGATAAGCCTCTTTCTGGAGAAGAAGTGATTGAGGCGGCGGACAAGGCCAGCCATCGGTTTGAAAAACTCATGATTGCATTTTTGGAGAAGATGGAACTATGATTACGATGAAACAGGTGAGAGACAACGCGGCAGTCCGCGCTTACATTGAAAAGGCGGACGAAGTTTTGGCACAGCTTGGCTATACGGAGCACAGCTTTACCCACATGAACCGGGTGGCGGTGGAGGCCCGACGCATTCTTGAGACGCTGGGAAAGAGCCCCAGGGAGGCGGAGCTGGCGGAAATTGCCGGATACATGCACGACATCGGCAACGTGATAAACCGCATCGACCATGCCCAGAGCGGGGCCATGATGGCCTTCCGCATTCTGGACCACATGGGCGCATCCCCCGAGGACATTGCGGAAGTGGTGGCCGCCATCGGCAACCACGACGAGCACACCGCCGACCCTGTGACGGATATCGCTGCCGCGCTGATTTTGGGAGATAAGACGGATGTGCGCTACACCCGGGTGCGCAGAAAAGAATCCGTGGATTTCGACATCCACGACAAGGTGAATTGGTCCGTGAGGGAAAGCAAAGTGGAGATCAACGAAGCGCGGACGGAAATTGCGCTGAAGCTCACAATTGACACGGAGTTTTGCTCAGTGATGGACTATTTTGAGATATTCATCGAGCGGATGGTACTTTGCCGCAAGGCGGCGGAGAAGTTGAAGCTGCGCTTCCGCATCGTGGTCAACGGGCAGACGCTGCTGTAGGGGCAATGAATAACTGCCTTCGGCAGCCTGCTTTTTTATCCAAAAAAGCGGGGCAAAAAACTCTAATAAATACTCAATTTTAAATGCCCCAATTGGGGCATTTCTGATGATGAAAATTTTTTATTTGGAATGCCAGAATTCGGGCATTCCCATAAAGGATCAAGGGGCATTATGCCCCTTGCGGGGTGTGGGGCGGAGCCCCGCAGTTATGGCCGCCGGAGGCCGTATCAGACTTCCGAGATATCAGAGATACGTCCGTTTTCAAAACTGAATTCATACAGCCGCGCGCTGCTGATCCGGTCGCTTTCACAGGCGATGAGGCCCAGCAGCGCGCCGCTTTGATCTGACAGGGGCGGGCGGCAGCAGCTAAAATTTCCCAGGAAATCTCTTAGATCGGCAAAATTCATGGTGCGGTGCAGCTCTTCCGTCAGGTAGGAGAAGGCCTCATCCTCAAACCCTTCCCGCACCGCCTCGCAAAAGGCCGTGGTCAGCTCCCGATTGTCTTTCGGGAAGGTGTAGCTCCGGGTGAAGAAACCGGTTTCCGTGGCGCCGGAGGAAAAGACGTCGTTTTCAAAGACATAGCGGACGCGCTGCTGATGGCCCATAAGGGTGCCCAGAGAGGTGACCGCGCAGATGCAGTCCTCTTCCAGCAGGATTTCTTCCGCATTAATTTCCAGCGCAGACTGAAGCGCAGAGTCCAGTATCAGCAGCTTCTGCCCGGCGGAGGATACGGTGCGGATGGCTGCGAACTGGGTGCCCCCGGCCGCATAGAGGGCCAGACTGCCTCCGGCGCCATGCCCAAGGGAGATGCCGGTGCGGGTATGCCCTCCGTCCTCTACCAGCAAGCGCAGACCGTTTTCGGAATAAAGGGTCAGGGTGCGCCGCTGCTTGCCGATGGAAAAGCTCAGGGTGTCGATGGTATGGGGAATCTCCATGGAGCGAAAAAAGGCCATATGCCCTGTTTCTAAGAATAGTTCATATACGCCCCCGGGCCAGGCGCACAGCCGCACATCGTCGGCCAGAGAGCCCGACAGTACGCCATCCTCAAAGCTGAGCTTTCGGGTCACAGACCACCGGGGCTCATCCGAAAGGGGCTGGGCGGAGATATAGTAATCGCCTGTGTCTCCGGCGGGAATCACGACCTGAGAGCCGGGAAAGCATTCACCCAGCAGCTGGCCGTTGACTTCGATCATGGAGTGCACGTCCGAATGGATGATAATCAGGGGTACGGGAGAATGGTACATTTGCGAACCTCCATTCTTTGGTCATGCTTATGTTCGGGTATGTTAATATTATGAGGCGTTCTTGCAAAACATGAACGCGGGGGGGTATAATTAGCCATACTTATGGAAGAATTCGGAGGCATGTTATGATCAGGCTTTGCGACTTGGTAAAAGAACCGGAAAAGCACCAAGGACCGGTGGAGGTGGGCGGTTGGGTACGCACCGCCCGGGACAGCAAGAACATCGGCTTTATCCAGCTTTCGGACGGCTCGTGCTTTGCAAGCGTGCAGGTGGTTTATGAGAATAACATTCCCCAAGAGATTGCAAAGCAGATCAACACGGGCTGCGCCATCCGGGTAAAGGGCAGGCTGGAACTGACCCCAGAGGCAAGGCAGCCCTTTGAGATTCGAGCGGACGAGATCATCATCGAGGGTGCCTGCGACAGCGATTATCCGCTGCAGAAAAAACGGCACACTTTGGAATACCTGCGTACCATTCAATCCTTGCGCCCCCGTACCAATACCTTTCAGGCCGCCTTCCGAGTGCGTTCCGTGGTGGCCCAAGCCATCCATCGCTTCTTTGACGAGCGCGGCTTCCTTTACGTGCATACGCCCATCATCACCGCCAGCGACTGCGAAGGCGCAGGCGAGATGTTTCAGGTGACGACGCTGAACCTTGCCGACACACCCAAAAACGAGGACGGCGGCATTGATTATGCGAAAGACTTCTTCTGTGTTCCCGCCAACCTCACCGTCAGCGGACAGCTTTACGGCGAGGCGTTTGCATTGGCATTTCGGGACATTTATACTTTTGGCCCCACCTTCCGGGCAGAATACAGCTTTACGGCCCGGCACGCCGCAGAGTTTTGGATGATCGAGCCTGAAATGGCGTTTTGCGACCTTGCAGGGGACATGGAAGTGGCCGAGGCCATGGTGAAGTACATCATCCGCACCGTCATGGAGCGCTGCCCCGACGAGCTGAATTTCTTCAACCAGTTTGTGGATACGGGGCTGCTGGTGCGGCTGAACAGTGTGGTGAGCAGCGACTTTGCGCGCCTTTCCTACACCGAAGCCGTGGAACTTTTAAAAAAGAGCGGCGCAGAATTTAAATATCCCGTGGAATGGGGCTGCGACCTGCAGACCGAGCACGAGCGCTATCTCACGGAGCAGATTTTCCATAGGCCGGTGTTTGTGACTGACTACCCAAAGGAGATCAAGGCCTTCTATATGCGGCTCAACGACGACGAAAAGACCGTGGCCGCAGTGGATCTGCTGGTGCCCGGCGTGGGCGAGATCATCGGCGGCAGCCAGCGCGAGGAGCGACTGCCCGTATTGCAGCGGCGCATTGAGGAGCTGGGAATGGACGTTTCGGGATATAGCTGGTACTTAAACCTCCGGCGCTACGGCGGCGTGTATCACGCGGGATTCGGGTTGGGCTTCGAGCGTATGGTGATGTACGTGACCGGCATGGCGAATATTCGCGACGTGCTACCGTTCCCTCGCACCACCAACAACCTGGAGATGTAAGAATAAACCCATGTGCCCCAAGCTGCTGTTTTCACACATTTCTTTGTCATTGTAGTGGCCATAGCCCCGCTATAGTTTTTTTCTTTTCCTCGAACTGCATCAAAAACAGCAGCTTTGAGGTTAAAAAGCTTAGAACACGCAAGCATGTCAGCACGAGACGCCGGCAGGAAAGTGTGGCGGTTTCATGGCAAGTGCCAGTAACACTGCAATGGCGTGCTTGTGGTATTCTGAACCGCATAGGTTTAACTCCCTTTACCTTAACAATACTATTACAGCCCCAAAACGCATATAAATAGTCCTGTAACCAAAGCATTCTGTAACCAAAGCATTCGCAAAGTGTGCTTTGGTTTTTTGTTTTGGCGTATACACATAAAAACACTGGGAAATAATAGCAGTATTCCAAGAATAAGGGGGATGAAGAATGCACCACAAAATTTATGGCCGCGCCGGATGGCGCAGCGAAGAGGAAACGCTGCTCTTTGACGAAATAGAAAAGACGAAGAAAAGCGGGGAAGCGCTTAAAAGCGTTTTCGAGTCCGTAGCGAGGAAGACCGGGAGAAAGCCCAACAGCGTGCGGAACTATTACTACGCACGGATCAAGGCGGAAAACCTGCAGTCCACGGCGCTGCACGCGGGGGCGTTTGTGCCCTTTTCCGACGAGGAAATCCGCGCGCTGCTGCGCACGGTATTGAGTGCGCAGGCCAATGGCATTTCCGTGCGCGCCTGCACTTTGAGCATGGGAGACGGCGACAACAAGGCTATGCTCCGCTACCAGAACAAGTATCGGGCGCTCATTAAAAGTAAGCCCCAGCTGGTTCAGGAAGTGATGGAAGAGCTTGCGTGCGAGGGTGTGCACTACGACCCATACGCACAGCAGGGCAAAATCCACGTAGGGCGGCCCAGAAAAGAGGAAGGGCTTCGGGAAACCGCTTACAGGGCGGCGCAGAAGCTCAGCCGCGTGCGGGGCGTAGACGCGGAGGCTGTGCTTAACAGCCTATGCGTACTGGCCCAGAACGCTGCGGAATCCAATACGGAGGAACTCAAGCGTACCTGCACCCAGCTGCGGGAACGGGTAAAAAAGCAGGAGGCGGAGCTTTGCGCGCAGCAGGAGCGCTTCCACGCCCTACTGGCTATGTACCGGCTCAAGGACGGCGAGCGGATCGCGGAACATAAGGCATGACGCTTTGTACCCCATGTGCTATAATCAGCTTATCATTATGCGCACAGGGAGCAAGGGTATGGATCTCTTCAGTGAAAATGCACAAAAGCGCGCGCCACTGGCAGATCGGGTGCGGCCACACACGCTGGACGAATTTATCGGCCAGAGCCATATCGTGGGCAAGGGTAAGCTGCTTCGAAGAGCCATTGAGGCGGATGCATTGCAATCCAGCATATTCTTTGGGCCTCCGGGCTGCGGGAAGACCACGCTGGCCTGCATCATCGCTAACACCACGGGCTCCCGCTTCGTGAAGCTCAATGCCGTCACCTCGGGCGTAAAGGAAGTGCGCGAGGTGATTGCACAAGCGGAAGATGAGCTCAAGCACTACGGCCGGGAGACCTATCTGCTGCTGGACGAATGCCACCGATGGAGCAAAGCGCAAAGCGACAGCATCCTTCCGGCGCTGGAAAAGGGAATCGTGAAATTCATCGGCTCCACCACGGAAAACCCCATGGTATCTATGACCGGGGCCATCGTATCCCGATGCCGGGTATTCCAGTTTTACCCGCTGACGGGGGAAGAAGTGAAACAGACCGTCTTGATGGCCATGCAGGACGTGGAACGGGGAATGGGCGACTATCATGCCGAAATCGACGGCGACGCTTTGGAGCACATTGCCCGGGTGGCCAACGGGGACGCCCGGTGCGCCCTCAACGCCGTGGAGCTGGCCATTCTCACCACAAGACCCACGGATGGGGTGATTCATATTGATTTGGAAACCGCGGCCCAGAGCGTACAGCAAAAGGTGCTTCGGTGCGATGAGCAGCAGTATTACGATATGCTTTCGGCCTTTTGCAAGAGTTTGCGGGGTGGGGACAGTGACGCGGCCATCGCATGGTTTGCCCGGCTGATTTACGCGGGCGTGGATCCCCGGATCATCGTGCGGCGGCTCATCGCCCACGCTTCCGAGGACATCGGCCTGGCCAACCCGCAGGCTATGGTGCAGGCGGTGGCGGCGGGCAGCGCGCTGGAGTTCATCGGTATGCCGGAGGCGCGGCTGTCCATTGCACAGGCCATATTGTTCCTCTGCGAAAGTCCCAAGTCTAATTCTGTGGTCAAGGCGGTGAGCACGGCGTTTGCCGACGCGGCCAGCACATTTGAGGAATCGGTGCCCATTCATTTGCGGGACACCAGCTTCAAGGGAGCGGACAAGCTGGGGCACGGGAAGGGGTACAAATATCCCCATGACTATCCCGGCCATGTGGTAGAACAGGAATACATGCCGCCGGCGGTGAAGGGCAGGCGGTATTACGAGCCCGGCGAGCTTGGCAGCGAAGGGAAAATACGGCAGAATCATATCCATGCGGGAAAGTTGGAGGAAAAAGAATGATCACGAAAACAAGCGCTGAGAAGGTGCTTGCCGAGGCCCTCAAGACGGGCGGAGATTTCTCGGAAATTTATTTGGAGGATACGGAGAGCCACAGCATCTCCATGCTGGAGGGCGTTGTGGAAAACGCTGCTTACCAACGCAGACATGGCGCGGGCGTGCGGGTGCTCATGGGCGAAAAGAGCGCTTATGCGTACACGGTGGACACGGACGAGGCGTCGCTGCTTGCGACGGCCCGGGCCGCCGCGGCCATCCTGCGGGGAGAGGCTGGAGAACCGAGGCCCTTTTTTGATTTCAGGGACATGAAGGTACGGGACAAAATTCCCTTCTCTCAGGTGGAAAACGCCCGGCGCATCGAGCTGCTCAAAGTGGGGACGGACGCGGCCCGGGCGTATTCCAACGAGGTTACAAAAGTCAGCGCCGGTTATGGGGACATTGACCAGCGGGTGATGATCTGTAATTCGGAAGGGGTATGGGCGGAAGACCGGCGGCCCCGAACCCGACTTTCCTTCGACGCCGTGGCATCTGACGGGAAGGAATATCAGACCGGCGGAGAGCGGCCGGCTTTGGGAATGGGATTCGAGGCCTACCAGCGCATCGACCCGGCGGCGGCGGGGTTGCAGGCGGCAAAGACCGCAGTGACCATGCTCCATGCGCCCCAGTGTCCGGCGGGGCATTTTCCCGTTGTCATCGACGGCGGGTTCGGTGGCGTGATTTTGCATGAGGCCTGCGTCCATTCGCTGGAGGCCACGGCCGTGGCAAAGGGTAATTCGGAGTTTTGCGGCATGCTGGGCAAAAAGATCGCCAGCGACATCGTTACTGCCATCGACGATGGAACCTTGGAAGGAGAGTGGGGCAGCATCCACGTGGACGACGAAGGAACCCCGGCTCAACGCAACGTGCTCATTGAACGGGGAATTCTTCGCAGCTACCTTGTGGACAGGCTGGGCGCGCGTATCATGAACCACCCTGTGACCGGCAGCGCCCGGCGGCAGGGCTATGAATTCGCGCCTACCTCTCGGATGACCAATACATTCTTCGCGCCGGGTACGGACGACGAGGAGGAGATGATCCGCACTATGGGCGAGGGACTTTACGCCGCGCGCATGGGCGGCGGCTCGGTGAACCCCCTTACGGGCGAGTTCAACTTTTCGGTGCTGGAGGGCTATTGGGTGAAGGATGGCAAAATCCATTCCCCGGTACGGGGCGCGGCCCTCATTGGCCGGGGCGCGGATGTGCTTTTAAAAATCGACCGAATGGGAAGACATATGTGGATGGGGCACGGGATGTGCGGCTCCAAATCGGGCGCCATTCCCACCAACGTGGGACAGCCGCGGATTCGTGTGAGCGGAATCACTGTAGGCGGTAAAGGAGAAAAACTTTGAAGCAGTTGAAAGAGTACAGAGAGCGGCTCATGGAGGCTGCGTTGGAGCAGGGCTGCAGCGCGGCGGAAGTATGCGTGGAAAGGGGAGAGAAATTCAGCATAGGCGTGCTGAAGGGGGAAATTGACACTTACAGCGTCAGCGAGAAATTCGCCCTTGGCCTGCGGGTGCAGTTGAACGGTAAAAACGGCTATGCCTACACGGAGCTTCCGGAGGATGCAGAGTCGCTGGTGCAGGCCGCCATAGACAACGCGGAATCTGTGCAAAGCGAGGACGAGCACCCCATGCAGGGGCGGCAGACCTATGAAGCGGTGCAAAATAAAGAAGATGCGCTAAAGAACCTTGGCACGGAGGAAAAAATCGAGCTATGCCGGGAGCTGGAGCGCCGGACACTTGCCCTTGACCCGCGGGTACAGCGGGTGGAATCTTGCATGGTGATGCACGCACGGGGAATATTTGAAATTTATAATACTTTAGGGCTTTTCGCCCAGAAGGAACAGGGGCTTTCTCTGTGCTACGTGACTTCCATTCTGGCGGAAGGCGGCGAGGTCAAAGACGGATTTGCGTTTCGGGCGGACAAAGACGCGCAGGATCTTACAGGCTGCGCCCAAGAGGCGGTACAGGAAGCCGCAGCTAAATTCGGGGCGACCCCAGCGCCTGCGGGGCAATACCGGGTGCTGCTGCGCAACGACGTGGCCGCCAGCCTCTTAGCTGCGTTTTCCGGCATATTTTCCGCAGATGCCGCGCAAAAAGGGCTTTCTTTGCTCCGCGGCCGGGAAGGGGAAGCCATTGCTGCACCCTGCATCAGCATTGAGGATAACCCATTCCACCCCATCAACCCTGCGGCTTTCGACGACGAGGGGACGCCGTCCATCCGAAAAAAAGTGGTGGAGGGTGGGACGCTTGCGACTTTGCTCCACAACCTCAAAACCGCCAAAAAGGCTGGGGCGACATCCACATCCAATGGGGGGAGAAACGGCGCCGGCATGCCGGTGGGCATACGACCCACCAATTTTTACATCTGCGAAGGGCAAAAGGACTTTGGGGCGCTCTGTGCCGAGTTGGGCGACGGAATCGTCATCACGGATCTGGCGGGGATGCACGCAGGGGTAAACCCCGTGAGCGGAGAGTTTTCGCTGCTATGCCGCGGCCAGATGTATCAAGGAGGGAAACCGGTGCGGCCGGTGGATCAGATCACGGTGGGCGGCAACTTTTTAGAATTGCTCAAGAGCGTGATTGGCGTGGGGTCCGACACCCGTTTTTCCATGCCTGCAGGCAGCTGCTTTGGCAGCCCGTCGCTGCTGATAGAACGGTTATCGATATCAGGAAAATAATGGAGAATAAGGCAAAAAATATAGGGAAACAGCGGCGTTTCATTGACAATAAACCAAGCGATGGGTTATAGTGATATACGTGGGAAAGTATTAGTATTTGAGAAAAAAAGAAAGGAGCGTTTGCATGTTTAAGGTTGGTGACCGTGTATGCTACCCTATGCACGGGATCGGCTCGGTGGAAAAGATTCAGGAACTGACCGTGCTCAATGAAACCGCGCAGTATTATGTGATCCGTTTTGTCACCAATCGAATGATGGCCATGGTTCCTGTAGCGACTGCCCAAGACGTTGGGCTGCGCAGTGTGATCACCGCTTCCGAGTGCGGCGACGTGCTTCAGTACCTGACGGGCGAGGCCTGCGAGGAAAGCGAAAACTGGAACCAGCGGTACCGGGACAACTATGCAAAGTTAAAAGGCGGGAACATTTATGACGTGGCGGACGTAATTAAGTGTCTGAAAAAACGGGACTGTGAGCGGGGGCTTTCCGCAGGAGAGCGCAAGATGCTCGCCACCGCGAAACAAGTTTTGCTTTCGGAACTTTCCATCGCCAGCGACATGGACGACGAGGCGCTGTGCGCCCTAGTGGAATAACGTTCTTATAAATAGACATTATGGACAGGAAGTGATGTAGATTTGGCAAGAAAGATCGCAAGGCTGATTCTCACCGCCATGGGTGCGGGGCTGGGAGCGGGACTTGTGCTGGCTGTGGACAATACCCTGGTTTCTCTGGGATACCTCGCCATTCGCGAAATGATGTATACCTGGGGGGTTGTTCTTATTTACATGGCGGCGGCCGTTACATTTGGAATCATTCTTTATTTTAGTTCCGCCAGAATTGTAGATGGATCCACAGCAATTATAAGGCACACGGAAACGAAGCTGACGGAGATGTCTGTTGACGACATCTTTTTCTCCGTCATCGGCTTGGTGGTGGGGCTTATTATTGCATTTTTAGTGAGCACACTGACCGCAGGGATTTCGGTTCGATGGCTGGCGTTCATGGTGGGCGTAGTTTTTTACCTGTTTTTCGGCTATCTGGGATGGACGGTGATGCGCAAGCGCAAGAATGAGTTCAATTCGCCCTCTTGGCTTAAGCGCAAGATGGGAAAGGATGCAGGCATGGCGAGGCCCAAAGTTTTAGACACCTCCGTCATTATTGATGGACGGATTGCCGATATCTGCAACACCGGAATCATTGAAGGAACACTCATCGTGCCCAAGTTCGTACTTCGCGAGCTTCAGCACATTGCGGACAACCCTGACGCCCTTAAGCGCAACCGCGGAAGGCGGGGGCTGGACATCCTCAAGATGATGCAGGAGGAAGGCAAGATTCCGCTCAGCGTTGTGGAGACCGATTATGAAGATGTGGCCGAAGTGGACGCAAAACTCATTCGCCTGGCCGCGGAGACAGACGGCGTTGTGGTGACCAACGACTACAACCTCAACAAGGTGGCCGGCGTGCAGAATGTATCGGTGCTCAATATCAATGAGCTGACCAACGCGGTGAAACCCCTTGCGCTGCCCGGGGAAGAAATGTTTGCCACCATCATCAAAGAGGGAAAAGAACCGGGGCAGGGCATCGCCTATCTGGATGACGGCACTATGATCGTCGTGGAGGGCGGAAAGCGGCTTTTAGGCGAGGCCGTGGCCGTGATCGTCACCAGCGTGCTGCAGACGGCCGCGGGACGGATGATCTTTGCGAAGGTGAAATGATACTATGAATGCGATATAAGTTCGGATAATAAGGTATTTTGAAGTTCTATGAAAATATTATAAGAAAAAGGTCTAAGCCCGTTGACAGCGATGTACTACAATGGTACAATAATACACTGCGTTAGCATGGTAACCTGCGGGAATAGGCCGATTTTTTTTGGAAAAACAGGCCTTTTACAGGCATGGGCAGGTATGGGAATATCTGGGTATGTGAATACTTATATGGGGAAGCATGCCGTAATATAAGCCGTATTTATACGGTCGATAAGGAGTGAATGTGATGGTGCATGAGGTACAGATGGGGAAGAAAAAGCGCATGAGCTTTTCACGGATCAACGAAGTACTAGATATGCCTGACCTAATTGAGGTTCAGAAGAACTCATACAAACATTTTGTGGAAGAGGATCTCAAGGAAGTCTTTGCCGATATTTCACCCATAACGGATTATTCCGAAAAACTCATTCTTGAATTCGTTGACTATAAAATAGACTTTGATCATCCCAAGTACACCGTGGAGGAGAGCAAGGAGCGCGACGTCAACTACTCCGCGCCGCTTCGCGTTACGGTGCGTTTAATTAATAAGGAAACCGGAGAAGTGAAAGAGCAGCCGGTGTTCATGGGCGACTTCCCGCTCATGACCGACCAGGGCACTTTTATCATCAACGGCGCTGAGCGCGTGATCGTCAGCCAGCTGGTGCGTTCTCCCGGCGTGTATTTTTCCGAATCCATTGACAAAGTGGGTAAAAACCTCTTTTCCGCTCAAGTGATTCCCAACCGGGGCGCCTGGCTGGAATATGAAACCGACAGCAACGAGATTTTATACGTGAAGATCGACAGGCAGCGCAAGGTCTTTATCACGGCACTGCTCCGTGCGCTGGGCTACGGCACCGACGCGGAGATCATCAACCTGCTGGGCGAGGAGGAACGCCTTCTTGTTACGTTAGAGAAGGACACCACCAAGACCGTGGAAGAGGGCCTGATCGAGATTTACAAGCGACAGCGCCCCGGCGAGCCTCCCACCGAGGAGAGCGCCCGGAACCTGCTTAATGCGCTGTTTTTCGACAAGCGTTACGACTTGGCTCGGGTGGGACGCTACAAATTCAATAAGAAGCTTTCCCTTTCTGCTCGGATTGCGGGATTCACGGCGGCAGAGACCGTGATCGCTCCCGCCACTGGTGAGGTGCTGGTATCCGAGGGGGAGACCATCAGCCGCGAGGTTGCCCACGCCATCCAAAACGCGGGGGTGCACGGCATATATGTGTTGGCGGAGGGGAAGAAGATCCGTGTTTTGGGCAACTTGTTTGTGGATCCAAAGTACTACCTCGCCTTCCATCCCGAAGAGGCCGGCCTCAACGAAAAAGTACATTATCCCACCCTTGTGAAGCTCCTACAGGAAGGGAAGGACTTGGAGGAAGCGGAGCTTAAGGCGCTGCTTCATAACCATGTTCACGACCTGATCCCCCGGCACATCATTCCCGACGACATTGTGGCCTCTATCAGCTACCTCATCGGGATACATTATGGGGTGGGCCACGTGGACGACATCGACCATTTGGGCAACCGCAGGATCCGCAGCGTGGGCGAACTGCTCCAGAACCAGATTCGGGTTGGCATGACCCGCTTGGAGCGGGTGGTGCGGGAGCGTATGTCTTTGCAGGATATGGAGACGGCTATGCCGTCGAACCTCATCAACATCAGGCCCGTGACCGCAGCCATCAAGGAGTTTTTCGGATCCTCCCAGCTGTCCCAGTTCATGGATCAAACCAACCCCCTTGCAGAGCTGACCCACAAGCGCAGACTTTCCGCCCTAGGCCCTGGAGGATTGAACCGGGAACGCGCTACCTTCGAAGTGCGCGACGTGCACTTCTCTCACTACGGGCGCATGTGCCCCATCGAGACCCCTGAAGGCCCTAACATTGGACTGATTAACTCTCTGTCCACCTATGCACGCATCAATAAATACGGATTCATTGAGGCACCTTATCGCAAGGTGGATACGAAGAATAAAAGTATTCTAGGCGACATCGAGTATCTTACTGCGGATGAAGAGGACTACTTCATCGTTGCGCAGGCTAATGAACCTACATTTGAAAAGGATGGAAAGGCCTGGTTCCAGAAGGAGCGCGTGGTGGCGCGGCGGTTGGACGAGATCATCGAAGTGAAGGCCACGGAAGTGGACTACATGGATGTTTCTCCCAAGCAGCTGGTTTCCGTGGCTACGGCTATGATTCCCTTCTTGGAAAACGACGACGCCAACCGCGCGCTGATGGGTTCCAATATGCAGCGCCAGGCGGTTCCGCTGTTAAAGCCTGCAGCACCCATCGTGGGCACGGGCATGGAGTATAAGGCGGCCCACGACTCCGGCGTGGTGGTATTGGCGCGGGAGCATGGTACCATTGCACACGTGGACGCCAATAAGATCGTGGTGGAAGACGAAGCGGGAAACAGCCACGCGTATAAAATCACCAAATTTAAGCGCTCCAATCAGGGCACCTGCATTAACCAGCGGCCCATCGTGGGAAAGGGCGAGAAAGTCATTCCCGGTCAGGTGCTCGCAGACGGCGCCAGCACCGACCAAGGCGAGATTGCCCTGGGACGCAACATCCTCATAGGCTTTATGACCTGGGAAGGTTATAACTACGAAGACGCGGTGCTCATCAGCGAAAAGCTGGTGAAGGAAGATATCTACACCTCCATCCATATTGAAGAGCACGAGACCGAGGCCCGGGACACCAAGCTGGGCGAGGAGGAGATTACCCGCGACATCCCCAACGTCGGTGAAGACGCTTTGGCAGACTTGGACGAGCGCGGCATCATCCGCATCGGCGCGGAGGTGCGCAGCGGCGATATTCTGGTGGGCAAAGTGACCCCCAAGGGCGAAACCGAGCTCACTGCGGAAGAGCGGCTGCTTCGAGCCATTTTTGGAGAAAAGGCTAGAGAGGTTCGCGACACTTCGCTTCGTGTTCCCCACGGGGAAGGCGGCGTTATCGTGGATGTGAAGGTCTTTACCAGAGAGAACAAGGATGAACTTCCGCCCGGAGTCAACGAGCTGGTGCGCGTGTATATTGCCCAGAAGCGCAAGATCTCCGTGGGCGACAAGATGGCGGGACGCCACGGCAACAAGGGCGTTGTATCCCGCATCCTCCCCGAAGAGGATATGCCTTTCCTGCCGGATGGCACGCCGCTGCAGATCGTATTGAACCCGCTGGGCGTTCCTTCCCGTATGAATATCGGTCAGGTGCTGGAGTTACATTTGGGCATGGCGGCCAAACACCTTGGCTGGGACATTGCTACGCCGGTATTTGACGGCGCCACCGAAGAGGACATCAAGTCCATGCTGGTGCAAGCCGGTATGGACGGCGACGGCAAGACTATGCTCTACGATGGACGAACCGGCGAACCCTTTGAAAACAGAATTTCCGTGGGGTATATGTATTACCTCAAGCTGCACCATTTGGTGGACGACAAGATCCACGCCCGTTCTACGGGCCCCTACTCATTGGTGACACAGCAGCCCTTGGGCGGCAAGGCCCAGTTCGGCGGCCAGCGCTTCGGCGAGATGGAAGTTTGGGCACTGGAGGCCTACGGCGCGGCCTATACGCTCCAAGAGATCCTCACCGTCAAGTCCGACGACGTGGTGGGCAGGGTCAAGACCTACGAAGCCATTGTTAAAGGCGAAAACGTGCCCGAGCCGGGTGTGCCGGAATCCTTCAAGGTGCTCATCAAGGAGCTTCAGTCTTTGTGCCTTGATATCAAGGTGCTCACTGACGCCAAGGAGGAAATCCCCATCGGCGAGGATGTCGACGAGGATGAACGTCCTTCTTTGGATGTGAACATCGCCGGAACGGAAGACGGAGGCATCATGCCCACGGACGACGTGGACTTCACCGAATTTGACGAGTTCGACTTCGACGAAGAAGAAGGCGACGAGACAGAGGATGAAGGCGAAGATTTTAATTCCGCAGGGTTTTCCGTGATCAATGCGGACGAAAAATGACAACCATAATAGAGAGCCGAAGGGAGAGAGACAGCTTGTTTGAACTCACCAATTTCGATGCCATACAGATCGGCCTTGCCTCGCCGGAGAAGATCAGAGAATGGTCCCACGGTGAAGTAAAAAAGCCTGAAACCATAAATTACCGTACCTTGAAACCCGAGCGTGACGGCCTGTTTTGTGAGCGCATCTTCGGGCCCACCAAGGACTGGGAATGCCATTGCGGCCGCTATAAGCGCGTTCGCTACAAGGGCGTGATCTGCGACAAATGCGGCGTGGAAGTAACCCGGGCCAAGGTTCGCCGGGAGCGCATGGGCCACATTGAGCTGGCTGCGCCGGTTTCCCATATCTGGTACTTTAAGGGGATTCCCTGCCGCATGAAGATGCTGCTGGATATGTCTCCCCGATCGCTGGAAAAGGTGCTGTATTTTGCATCCTTCGTGGTGATCGATCCGGGCACCACACCGCTGCAGCATAAGCAGCTTTTGAGCGATAAAGAGTACAGGGAAGCACAGGAGCAATACGGAGTTAAGAGCTTTAAGGCTGGTATGGGCGCCGAGGCCATTAAGGAGCTGCTTATGCAGCTGGACCTGCCCACGCTGGGTGTGGATCTGCGGGCGGAGATTGCGAATTCCTCCGGCCAGAAGCGGAGCAATGCCATTAAGCGCTTGGAAGTGATAGAGGCGTTTATCCGCAGCGGCAACAAGCCTGAGTGGATCATTATAGATGTGGTTCCCGTGATTCCGCCCGAACTGCGCCCCATGGTGCAGCTGGACGGCGGCCGGTTTGCCACCTCCGACCTCAACGACCTCTATCGCAGGGTCATCAACCGGAACAACCGCCTGAAACGGCTGCTGGAGCTTCGCGCGCCGGATATCATCGTGCGCAATGAAAAGCGCATGCTTCAGGAAGCGGTGGACGCGCTCATCGACAACGGCAGGCGCGGGCGCCCGGTAACGGGCCCCGGCAACCGGTCACTCAAGTCCCTTTCGGATATGCTCCGGGGCAAGCAGGGCCGCTTCCGGCAGAATCTTTTGGGCAAGCGCGTGGATTATTCCGGTCGCTCTGTTATCGTGGTGGGTCCGGAACTCAAAATGTATCAGTGCGGCCTCCCCAAGGAAATGGCGCTGGAGCTGTTCAAGCCCTTCGTCATGAAGAAGCTGGTGGAGGACGCTTACGCCCATAACATCAAAAGCGCTAAGCGCATGGTGGAGCGAGTGAAACCCGAGGTTTGGGATGTGCTGGAAGTGGTGATCAAAGACCATCCGGTGCTGCTTAACCGCGCGCCCACCCTGCACAGATTGGGCATTCAGGCCTTTGAGCCGGTGTTGGTGGAGGGCCGCGCCATTAAGCTGCATCCTCTGGTTTGCACCGCGTTTAACGCCGACTTCGACGGCGACCAGATGGCAGTGCACGTGCCCCTTTCCGTGGAGGCACAGGCGGAGGCTCGTTTCTTGATGCTGGCGTCCAATAACATCCTTAAGCCCCAGGATGGCAAGCCCGTGGCCAGCCCCACCCAGGACATGGTTATCGGCTGCTACTACTTGACTCTTCAGCGGGACGGCTTGAAGGGCGAGGGCAAAATATTTTCTAGCGAGGACGAGGCACTCATGGCCTATCAGGCCGGGGAAGTGACCCTGCAGTCCAAAGTTAAGGTCCGCATTGAACGGGAATGGGAGGGCAAGAAATATCGCAAGATTATCGATACCTCCGTGGGCCGACTGATTTTCAACAACGCAATTCCGCAGGGGCTTGGCTATGTAGAGAGAAAGACCGCGGATGATATGTTCAAACTGGAGATCGACAAGCTGGTGGTCAAAAAAGACTTGGGCAAGATTGTGGATCGCTGCTTCCGCAGATTTGGCGCAACCAAGACCTCCGAGGTGCTTGATGCCATCAAATCCTTAGGCTTTAAGTACTCTACCCGCGGCGGTATCACAGTGGGATTCCAAGATATCACGGTTCCTGCTGCGAAACCCGAGATCCTAGACAGGGCTGAGGCTGAGGTGGAAGAGATTGACAACATGTTCCGCTCCGGTATGCTTTCGGATTCTGAGCGCAGGCGCGATGTCATTGCGGTCTGGGAGAAGGCCACCAATAAGGTCACTGAGGCACTGATGTCCACGCTGGATCCCTATAACCCCATCTTCATGATGGCAAACTCCGGCGCCCGCGGCAGCACCAACCAGATCCGCCAGTTGGCGGGTATGCGCGGCCTGATGGCGGACCCGTCCGGGCAGATCATTGAGGTGCCCATCCGCGCCAACTTCCGCGAGGGCCTCACCGTGCTTGAATTTTTTATCTCCTCTCATGGTGCTCGCAAGGGTTTGGCGGATACCGCGCTCCGTACGGCGGACTCCGGCTACCTGACCCGTAGGCTGGTGGACGTATCTCAGGACGTAATCATTCGGGAAGAGGATTGCTGTGCCAGCCGTAACGAGGCGCCCAAGGGTATGCCCATTACGGAGATTCTGGAAGGCAACAAGGTGGTAGAGCCCCTAGAAGACAGGCTTCTTGGCCGCTATACCGCCGAAGATGTATACGATCCCAGCACTGGGGAACTGATCGTTCCCTGCAATGGGCTGATTACCTTTGATATCCGCGACCGCATTATCGAGGCCGGCATCCGAAAAGTCATATGCCGGTGCGTATTTACATGCCGCAGTGCGCACGGTGTTTGCGCCAAGTGCTACGGCGCCAATCTAGCCACCGGCGGCCCGGTGGACATCGGCGAGGCTGTGGGCATTATCGCTGCGCAGGCCATCGGCGAGCCGGGCACGCAGCTTACCATGCGTACTTTCCATACCGGCGGCGTGGCATCCGCGGACGATATTACACAAGGTTTGCCCCGTGTTGTCGAAATCTTTGAGGCACGTAAGCCTAAGGGCTTGGCAGTGATCTCCGAGATCAGCGGTGAGGTATCCTTGTCGGACGGCAAAAAACGGGAGGCCACCGTTACCAATGAGGATGGCGAGACCGTCAAGTACTTGATTCCCTTTGGGGCCAAGCTTCGGGTGAGGAGCGGCGATATGGTGGACGCTGGCGACGAGCTGACGGACGGTTCCATCAATCCCAACGATATTCTTAAGATCAAGGGAATTAAGGGCGTGCAGGCTTATATGCTTAAGGAAGTTCAGAGTGTATACCGCCTCCAGGGCGTGGAGATCGCAGATAAGCATATTGAGGTGATTATTCGCCAGATGCTGCGCAAGGTGCAGATCGAGGATGCGGGAGATACGGAGATGCTGCCCGGCGAGCTGGTGGACATTTTCCGCTTTGAAAACGAGAACGAAAAAATCATTCTTGAGGGAAAACAGCCGGCAGTCGCCAAGCGCAAGCTTCTGGGCATTACCAAGGCCGCGCTGGCTACCGACTCCTTCCTTTCCGCCGCTTCTTTCCAGGAGACGACGCGTGTGCTGACGGAAGCCGCCATCAAGGGCAAGATCGATCCGCTGGTGGGCCTGAAGGAAAACGTGATTATAGGCAAGCTGATCCCCGCGGGCATTGGCCTCAAACGCTACCGCAACGTGGAGATCACCGAAATTCAGCCTCATACGCCTATCACCGAGATTTAATCAGAAGGGCAAATTTATGTATGGGCGGGTGAATTCATCCGTCCATACATCTTGCCTAAGATAAGGCAAGTTTGAACAAGGAGGAGTAGGATGGCTAAAAACGATTCCGAGGCGAAATGTACTCTTTTTGGTTCCAAATATTGTGAGACACTCAACAACCTCGACTGCGAGAGCTGCCCCGTTCAGCGGGCGGGAACCGAGGCGGTCAGGCGGGATATGGACGCGTTACAAGCGTTGCTGCCCCAAGAGGGCATCGGCGGTTTGGCCGCGTCAGAAACGTGTCTGCTGTGCCGGGGTGAAGAGAAAAACAAAGCTACCTGCTACGCGATGGTGGATTTGGCCCATTCGGAGCCCCAGCGGGAGTCCGGGAGCTTTTTAGGCATGAAGGCTAAAATGCGGTCCGGCTCGCTGCTCACAGTGCAGCTTCCCTGCTGCGCCGATTGCAGGCGCTCGTTTAAGACACTGAACTACATGTATGCCATTGTGGTTGTGGCAGTAGCGGCGCTAATGATGACCTTGCTCTACTATCGGCCCTTATTTGAGGTGCTTTCCGGTGTATTTCTTGGGTTTCCGCTGACGCTATTCCTGACGGTGGTGGGCGCGACATGGGTCATATCTCGGATGTGCAAAAAAAAGTTGCGCAAAAAATGCGAAGCAAAAACCTATCTTCGGATCTTAGAAATACCGGCGCTTGCACAGATGCGGGAAAAGGGATGGTTTGAACTTGCGCCCGGCAGGAGGATCAGCCGGCCTGTGTTTTCCGACAGTCCGCTCCCACAGGGACCTTATACCCGGATTCCAGAGGAAAAAAGCGGTGAGGAATGCTAAAATATATTTGACATCCGCCCCGCATCAATGCTACAATACGCATGCTGTGTTTTGATAAAGTGCGTAAGTGTGTGTATTTACGGGCGCAAGACGCACCAATTGCCGTGGAAAATATCCTCTTCAAGGGGTTGCAGAGGATTTTCTTGATATAATAATTAAAAAGTTTTGTTAAAGGAGAAGTCCTAATGCCTACGATTAACCAATTGGTTCGCAAGGGGCGGGAACAGGTTCAGTATAAGTCCGATGCGCCAATTCTCAAACAGTGCCCCCAGCGCCGCGGTGTTTGCACCGCAGTGCGTACTATGACCCCCAAGAAGCCGAACTCTGCGCTTCGTAAAATTGCTCGTATTCGCCTTACCGACGGTCTGGAAGGCACTGCATACATTCCCGGTATCGGCCATAACCTGCAGGAGCACTCTGTGGTGCTTATCCGCGGCGGCCGCGTAAAGGATCTCCCGGGCGTTCGCTACCATATCGTCCGTGGCGCGCTGGATACCGCCGGTGTTGCCAAGCGCATGCAGTCTCGTTCACTCTACGGCGCAAAGCGCCCCAAGAAATAAGGAGGAAAGCTTTATGCCTAGACGTGGATTTATACCCAAGCGCGAGGTTCTCGACGACCCCATTTACGGCGGCACGTTGGTGACCAAGCTCATCAACCAGGTTATGCTGGATGGTAAGCGCGGCACCGCACAGAAAGCCTGCTACGGCGCTTTTGATATCATCGGCCAGAAGACTGGACGGAGTCCCTTGGAAGTTTTTACTGAGGCCATGAACAACATCATGCCCGTATTGGAAGTTAAGGCCCGCCGCGTGGGCGGCGCCACCTACCAAGTTCCCATCGAGATCCGGCCCGAACGGCGCCAGACTCTGGGGTTGCGCTGGTTGGTCAACTACAGCCGGGCCCGCAGCGAGCGCACCATGATCGAGCGCTTGGCCGGTGAAATCCTTGATGCCAGCAACTCCACTGGCTCTGCTGTTAAGAAAAAGGAAGACACGCACAAGATGGCAGAGGCGAACAAGGCGTTTGCGCATTACAGGTGGTAATGAATTGACATTTAAGTTTTACGGGCGGCGTGCTTTGCGCGCCGCCTGCCAAGTTATTCACACGGGAAAGGAGGCGTGACGTATGCCCAGAGTAACCCCTTTGAAAATGACGAGAAATATCGGCATTATGGCGCACATTGATGCCGGCAAAACCACGACTACCGAACGAATCCTGTTCTATACAGGAAAGATACACAAGGTGGGAGAAGTGCACGAAGGTTCCGCTACCATGGACTTTATGGTACAGGAACAAGAGCGCGGCATTACCATCGCTTCCGCAGCGACTACGACATATTGGCGGGATCATCGGATCAACATCATCGACACGCCGGGCCATGTTGACTTCACCGTTGAGGTGGAGCGTTCCCTGCGCGTGCTGGACGGCGCTGTGGCGGTGTTTTGCGCCAAAGGCGGCGTAGAGCCTCAGTCCGAGACCGTATGGCGTCAGGCAAGCAGATATGGCGTACCTCGTCTCGCCTATATAAACAAAATGGATATTGTGGGCGCCGACTTTTTTAATGTTGTCAAAATGATGAAAGAGCGGCTGGCGGCTAACGCTGTGCCCATTCAACTGCCCATCGGCAAAGAGGCGGAATTCATCGGCATTATCGATCTGATTCGTATGAAGGCCGAGGTTTATTACGACAACGAGGGAAGCGACGTGCGCGAGGAGGAGATCCCCGAGCATATGCGCGCGCTGGCGGAGGAATACCGTGTAAATCTTCTTGATTCCATCGCGGAAGAAGATGAGGAAACGCTAGAAAAATACCTGGAGGGGGAAGAGCTTTCTCAAGAGGAGATCCTTTTCTGCCTTCGCAAGAGCACCATTTCCAACCGCGTGGTGCCGGTTTGCTGCGGGACTTCCTATCGGAACAAGGGCGTTCAGCCGTTGCTCAACGCCATTGTGGACTTCATGCCTTCTCCCATGGACGTTCCCCCTCCGGTTGGAACGGACAAAAGCGGCGAGAAGGACATCGAGACGGAATGTTCGGACGATGCGCCCTTCGCGGCGCTGGCGTTTAAGATCGTAGCGGATCCCTTTGTGGGAAAACTGGCGTTTTTCCGGGTGTACAGCGGCACGCTGAACGCCGGTTCCTACGTTTATAATTCCACCAAGGGGAAGCGAGAGCGGGTCGGCAAGCTCATGCTGATTCACGCCGCCAGCCGTACCGAGGTGGAACAGGTTTACGCCGGGGATATCGCGGCGCTGGTGGGCCCCAAGGAGACCGGCACAGGCGACACGCTCTGCAACGAGGGCAAGCCGCTACTGCTGGAGACCATGGAATTCCCGGATCCCGTGATCCGGGTAGCCATTGAGCCCAAGACCAAGGCGGGCCAGGAAAAGATGACGCTGGCTTTGGTAAAGCTGGCGGAAGAAGACCCTACATTTAAAACTTATACCGATCAGGAAACCGGCCAAACCATCATTGCTGGCATGGGCGAGTTACACCTTGAGATCATTGTGGACCGCCTCATCCGGGAATTTAAAGTGGAATGCAAGGTGGGTCAGCCCCAGGTTGCATACCGGGAAGCGCTTAAAAGGGCCATTAAGACGGAAGGCCGCTATGTGCGCCAGACCGGCGGACACGGCCAGTACGGCCACTGCATCGTGGAATTCAGCCCCCTCGATACGGGCTCTGGATTTGAATTCGAAGACAAGACGGTGGGCGGCAGCATTCCCAAAGAGTATATCGCATCCATCCAAAAGGGCATTGAGGAGGCTTCCCGCAGCGGATATTCCGGCGGTTACGAGCTGGTAGACTTCAAGGCCACGTTACTGGACGGAAGCTATCATGAAGTGGACTCTTCGGACATGGCATACAAGATCGCCGGAAGCATGGCCCTCAAAGAGGCCATGGAGAAAGCTGGTACTATGCTCATGGAGCCCATGATGAAGGTGGAAGTGGTTATGCCCGAGGAATATATGGGCGATGTGATCGGCCATATCACCTCCAAACGTGGGCGGATTTCCGGCACGGAGACCCGCAACAACGCTGCGGTGATAGACGCAACCTGCCCGCTTTCCGAAATGTTCGGCTACGCCACAGACCTGCGCTCTTCCACTCAAGGCAGGGGAACCTTTTCCATGCAGTTTGACCACTATGAGCAGGTAAGCGAATCGGTGGCCAAGAAGCTCTTTGGAAAAGATCGGTGATTTTAGCGCAGTGCGCTTAACTTAAACGACTACTATTTACGTTTTATTGGAGGATATTTTAATGGCAAAGGCAAAATTTGAACGCACGAAGCCCCATGTAAACATTGGCACCATTGGCCACGTAGACCACGGCAAAACGACGCTGACCGCAGCAATCACCATAGCGCTGAGCCAAGAAGGACACGCGGCCGCAATGCGGTATGACGAAATCGACAAGGCGCCGGAAGAGAAGGCGCGCGGAATCACCATTAACACGGCGCACGTGGAATATGAGACGGATAAGCGTCACTATGCGCACGTGGACTGCCCAGGCCATGCGGACTATGTAAAGAACATGATCACCGGCGCGGCGCAGATGGACGGTGCGATTCTGGTTGTGAGCGCGGCGGACGGCCCCATGCCCCAGACCAGAGAGCACATTCTGCTGGCGAGGCAGGTAGGCGTGCCCTACATCATCGTATTCATGAACAAGACCGACCAAGTAGACGATCCCGAACTGCTGGAGCTGGTGGAGATGGAGATCCGCGATCTGCTTTCCTCCTACGAGTTCCCGGGGGATGATATACCGATCATAAAGGGCAGCGCGCTCTTAGCGCTGGAAGCGCTGCAGGCGGGCAAGAAGGCCAAGGAAGCTCCCGAGTGCCAGTGTCTGTTTGAGCTGATGGACGCGGTAGACAGCTATATTCCTGAACCGCAGCGCGCATCGGACAAGCCGTTCCTGATGCCTGTGGAAGACGTGTTCTCCATCACGGGCCGCGGCACCGTGGCCACTGGCCGCGTGGAACGCGGAACGGTAAAGGTGCAGGATACCGTAGAGATCGTCGGACTTATCGAAACCCGGAGCACGGTTGTGACGGGCGTGGAAATGTTCCGGAAGCTCTTGGATCAGGCTATCGCGGGCGACAACATCGGCGCGCTGCTGCGCGGCGTACAGCGCACCGACATCGAGCGCGGGCAGGTTCTGGCAAAGCCCGGTTCCATTAAACCCCACACCCACTTCACCAGCCAGGTGTACGTGCTTTCCAAGGAAGAAGGCGGACGTCATACGCCGTTCTTCACTGGCTATCGTCCCCAGTTCTACTTCAGAACCACGGACGTAACGGGAACCATCAAGCTGCCTGACGGCGTGGAGATGGTGATGCCCGGCGACAACATCGCCATGGAGATCGACCTGATCACCCCCATCGCCATGGACGAGGGACTCCGCTTCGCCATCCGCGAAGGCGGACGCACCGTCGCTTCCGGCGTTGTTGCTTCCATTATTAAATAAAACCCAAGTTATATCATAGTTTGGTAAGCAGGCGCACACGCGCCTGCTTTTTCTTGGGAAAAAGTCGCATTTGCGATTCCACACGACAGGTTTTTCGCGGGCTTCTATTAATCTCCAAACAGTGACAGGTATAAATTACCGGTAAAAAATCGGAGCAAGGCATGTTACACTGGAGAAAACCAAAGAAGGAGGCTAACATGAGGAAAAATGTGTTTAAACCACTCTACTTTATATTGATACTATGTATGCTTATAAGCATGATGCCGGTTACTGCGTTAGCCGCCACCGCGGATTCTTCGGCCGGGATCATTTCCGTATCGTATGGTTCACTGAATGTGAGGAAGTCGTCCACCACCTCTTCCAGTATTCTTACCAGCCTGCCCAAGGGAAGCTATGTGACACTGCTGTCCAAAAGCGGGGGATGGTGGCGTGTGGAATACGGGAAGGGGCAGTATGGCTATTGCTCGGCGAACTACATCAAGCAGGTATCGGGCGCTTATGGGGCCTGTCCCGTCGGAAGCCTGAATATCCGTTCCGGGCCGGGAACTTCCTACGGGGTGATCGGATGGCTTAACAGCGGCGATTATGCCGTGGTTGTGGCCTCTTCGGAGGGGACATGGAAAAAGATTCTGTTTGGCGGCACCCAAGTTGGCTATGTAAACGGAAAATACCTGAAGACCGTCGATTCCTATTCTGCCGATTCCTATTCCGCCGTTTCACTCACTGTCCCGAATTACAAACAGACCGATTCCAGATGGGCTTACACGACAATCGGCTCAACGGGAAAAACGATCGGAGCAATCGGCTGCGTGACCACCGCGTTGGCCATGACAGAATCATACAGGACGGGAACCACCATCTATCCGAATGCCATGGCGGCCCAGTTGAAATATACTTCCGGTGGAGCGGTTTATTGGCCTGGCAATTACACCGCGTATACGAGCAGCGATTATCTGACCAAGATCTATCAACTGCTCAAGAGCGGGAAACCCATGCTTGTGGGCCTTATGACCTCTTCGGGCGGACAGCACTGGTGCGTGGTGACGGGATATACGGGAGGATCGTCCCTGAGCGCCTCGGGTTTTACCGTAAACGATCCGGGTTCTTCATACCGGACAACCCTGCAGCAGGTCATCAGCATGTACCCGTATTTCTATAAGCTGATGTATTATTGATGGTGCCGGGCTACCTAATATAAAGAAGGCCGCCATAAGGCGGCACGTTGTAAAAGTATGGATATTTTTACGCAATGGCATGGCATTTAATGTCATGCCATTTTTCTTTTTGGGTTCCTCTATTGACAACGATTGGTTGTGGTGATGAAGGAACGCTATGTATTTTGGCTTTCAGCATTTTGCGCAACATAGTAAGATTACTTGAAAAACAAATTATCTATGAGCCGCGTCTTGCCGAAATATACAGCTAAGGCAACCAGCACGGATCCTTGAATTTGCTCGACATTATTGAGCGTGCAGGCATCGACCACATCGACATAATCAATTTGGGCAAGAGGTTCGCGGGAGATTTCTTCCACAATGACCTGTCTGATCGCTACTGCGTCCTTTTCGCCCTGAAGCAACAGCCGGTGCGCCAAAGCGAGGCTTCTTGAAAGACTGCGCGCAGCAGCTCTTTCTTCAGAAGAAAGATACGTGTTTCTTGAACTCATGGCAAGACCGTCGGGCTCACGAACAATCGGGCAAGGCATAATTTCAATATTAAAGCTCAAGTCTTGCGCCATACGCTTGATAATGGCCAGCTGCTGGGCGTCTTTTTCCCCAAAATACGCCCTGTCGGGTGTTATGATATGGAATAGCTTTGTTACAATCGTGCAAACCCCGCGAAAATGGTTTGGCCTTTTGGCTCCGCAAAGGCCATCTCCCAGCCCTTGTATGTCCACATATGCAAGATTTTTTGATGGATACATTTCCGAAACTTCCGGCGCAAAAACAAGATCTGCGCCCGCAAGTCTGCAAATCTCAAGATCATGCCCCATATCTCTCGGATATTTCGCAAAATCTTCATTCGGACCGAACTGTGTTGGATTTACAAAGATACTAATAACGACTCTGTCGTTTTCTGTCCGGGCTTTTTCGATCAGGCTGCGATGCCCGGCGTGTAAAAAACCCATCGTAGGAACAAAACCGATTGAAAGGCCTTGCCGTTTCCAGCCTTCTATCATTTCCCGCGCATCCTTGATTGTCGCAGTCATCTTCATCAGTTAACACCTTCCGTCATTGCCTGCTGGTAGAAAGACTTTTAATATAGCTTATCAATGATTTCAGAATCAATTTTGAAGGAATGTGTAGCACAGGGGAAACTCCCATTTCTGACTTCATCTACATATTGACGAATCCCCTGCTCAATCAACTGACCGGCGTTTGCAAACACCTTTACAAACTCAGGTTTAAAATCAGAAAACATTCCCAGCATATCGTGATAGACCAATATTTGCCCATCACAGCCCGAACCAGCCCCAATGCCGATTGTCGGGATGGAAACAGCTTCGGTTATCATAGTAGCCAAAGCCTCGGGGACACATTCCAGTACGATTGCAAAAACTCCAGCATCTTCAAGTTTCTTTGCGTCATCGATGAGCTTTTTTGCAGACTGAAACTCACGCCCCTGTACTTTGAATCCGCCCAGCATATGAACAGATTGCGGCGTAAGGCCGATATGTCCCATAACGGGTATTTGCGCGTTTACAATCGCGCTTACTTGCTGTATAACCGAGGCACCTCCCTCAATTTTAACAGCTTCGGCATGACCTTGTTGTACGAGCCTTCCCGCATTTTTAACCGCATCATATACAGAGACGTTGTATGACATAAACGGCATATCGCCTACCAACAGGGCATTTTTTGTCCCTCTGGATGTGGCGCTTATATGGTGTAGCATGTCCTCCATAGTTACGCTGAGCGTATCCTTATAACCCAGACATACCATGCCAAGCGAATCGCCTACCAGGATACCGTCCACATCACACGAATCTACCAGCCGCGCTGTTGCGTAGTCATAAGCGGTAAGCATCGCGATTTTTCTCTTTTTTAATTTGGCTTCAAAAAAAGTAGTAACAGTCTTCTTCATATTGCACCAGTCCATTTATCAAATTCGTTTCTATGGGCCAACCTTCTATTCTCCGCGCGATTGCCAGGGTACGGATGCAAGAAGCTGGCCGAATAGGTCATCGCACAGATCGATATGCGAGGATTTTAGCTCTTGTTCTGTGGGCGGCTCTTGCTCAAAGTGGACAAAGGGAAGATCTTCCAGTAAGGCAATCGGCGTTTGTTCAGCTGCTTCCCCCATGCACAATACCGCGGCGGCGGCAAGGGCATCCGCCACATTAACCTTTGTCATTTTCAAGCTTCGCCCAAACAGATCATGCCGGCCAATTTGGTTATTGATCGATGAAAATCCACAATGCGAAATACAGATCCCCGTCACTCCCCATTTGAGCGGGGCAGGCGCACTGTCTGTGATGATAACGCCAACATTTTTGACATTGTAGTGCTGTTTTATAAACCGCCAGCAACGTTCTGCGGACGCTTGGGGATCCTTGGGCCAAAGGGTATAACAGCCGTTGGAGTTGGATTCGTCTATGCCCGCATTGGGAATGAGTATATTGTTCTTCATCGTCAGATAGACGCCGCATTGAGCGCTGCTTTTTGGGAGAAAAAAATCGGCTTCGCGTTCAATAACTTCATCGATTCTATTTTCTGATCGCGCCACCACACTGCCTTCACACAGCGAGACGATTTTTGAGGTGATCGCCAATACGCTGTTTTCGGGGATACAGGGAAGCGCGCTGGCAAGAATACCAGTAGTATCCGTAGTAAAAGCCTCAACAATACCGGTTTGGATGGGCGTTATTTTCATTTGAGCTGGCCTCCCAAACTGAGCCCTCGGATTCTCCCGCCAAAAGTCTGATAGAATAAGAATACGATTATAGCCTGAGTAGGCAGCATAATCGCGGCTTTAATCAGCCGTGGCACAATGATCAGGTTAACTGCCTGATGATATAGGATCGACAACCATGCCGTATTCATACATACATCCACAACGAGAATAACACAAAGGCTGCAGAGTGCGATCCGAAGCCAAGATAGATCCTTTTTATAAAGAAACAAACCATAAATCAGCCCTTGTACGAAGGCGCTGAACGTAAACCCGGGGAAAAACATTCCGTTAGGAAAGAGAAAAAAGCCGATTAAATCCCCCATTGTTGCCGCAATCGCCCCCGGTACGGGACCGAACAGCATAGAGAATATGGCTACGGGCAAAAAGCCAAAACCAATGCGGAGAAACTGCGTTTGAATAGAAAAGTATCTGGTCAGTATTACATTGAGAGCGATAAGCATTGCCGCAAAAGCAAGCGTGCGCGGGTTTGCAAAAGAACAAAAAGAGCTTTTCACAGTGTTAATAAACTGTTTCATACAAAAAATACCTCCTAAATGTATAGCTACATGAAGAGGTATACAGCCCCCATGCAGCAGCGGGATGCGACATTTGTACCGCAAGAATTGGGCAACACCCAATTTTTTTCGTTCAGTGGCAACTCCCCGTCCAACTGACACTTGACGCACAAAAGTCTACTCTGCTTTCGAGAGAAGAAACAATTATGAATAACTATACAATAGATTTGTCTACAGCGCAAGGCCCAAAACCATGAATTATTTTGGATCCCACATCAAGAAGCTGCCCGCCAGAAAACGCCTTATACGAAAAAATACAAAAGAGGAGCATTGGCTATTAACCAATGCTCCCTTTTCATTCGGCTTGATACTTGCCCTAGGCGGACTTATATAATGTTTTTAGCTCACTACTGCTCAAATTGGAAGTCATCCTTGTTGCGCTCTATGAAAAGGTCGAACACCGCATTTAAAACCACCTCGTCATCTACGCCCTGGAAGCTGTCCTCTTCATCATCCCCAGAAGGAAGCATTTCCAGAATGACGGCTTCAGGATGGTCTGAATCGTCGTCCGCGGGCAGCAGCACGATGTACTGGCTATCCTGATATGGGACGACATCCAGAATTTCAAAGTCAATTTCATTGCCGTCAAGGTCTGTAAGGGTCATGATGTTGGTATATTCTTCTTCCATGGACACCTCCTTTTATGCTTTGCCGTTGCAGCCCAGCACATTTACGATCTTGCGCTGCACCATATCTTTGATGGCCTGCCGGGCGGGCTTGAGGTATTGGCGGGGGTCAAAGTGTTCCGGGTGCTCACTGAAGTGTTTGCGGATGGTGGCGGTCATGGCAAGGCGAAGGTCGCTGTCGATGTTGATTTTGCACACAGCCATTCCGGAGGCCTTTCGGAGCATATTTTCGGGCACACCGATGGCGTCGGGCATATTGCCGCCGTTTTCGTTGATCGTTTGTACAAACTCTGGAATTACGCTGCTGGCACCATGAAGCACGATGGGGAAGCCAGGAAGCCTGCGTTCCACCTCTTCTAGAATGTCGAAGCGAAGCTGGGGCTTGGTGCCGGGCTTGAACTTGTATGCTCCGTGGCTGGTGCCGATGGCGATGGCCAAAGAGTCTACGCCGGTGCGGCTGACAAAATCCTGCACCTGTGCGGGATCGGTGTAGCTACCTTCTCCGACGGCCACCTTGACCTCGTCCTCCACGCCTTCCAGCCGGCCCAGTTCGCCTTCTACCACTACGCCATGGTCATGGGCATATTCTACCACCTTTTTTGTAAGGGCCACGTTTTCCTCAAAGGAGAAGTGGCTGCCATCGATCATCACGGAGGTAAAGCCCCCGTCGATGCAGCTCTTGCACAGTTCGAAGGTATCGCCGTGATCCAGATGCAGGCAGATGGGCAGGTCCGTTTCGATGATGGCTGCCTCCACGAGCTTCATCAGATAGGTATGGGAGGCGTACTTGCGGGCGCCGCTGGATACCTGAAGAATCAGGGGTGCCCGTTCTTCTTTTGCCGCCTCGGTGATCCCTTGGATGATCTCCATATTGTTTACGTTGAAGGCGCCGATGGCGTAATGGCCTGCATAGGCCTTTTGAAACATTTCTGTGCTGGTTACCAGTGGCATATATCTTATCTCCTTTGCCTTTTATGCAATTTTATTCCAATACTATTATACCCCAAAGAGCTGTCTTTTCCTAGGGCAACGACAATATTTGTATCTTGGAATTGTGATGCTGGGAATAAAAGGGTATAATACTGGTATTGAAAAAACGGAGGACAGGTATGGAGAAATTGCTTTCGCTCATCGTGCCGCTGTACAACGAAGAAGCCGTCCTTTTAGAATCCTTCCGTCGCATGGATGCCGTGAGGAAGGAAATGAGATATCCTTGCGAAATCATCTATGTGGACGACGGCAGCCGGGACACAACTTGGGAGATCCTCCGGGAAATCGCCGGAAAAAACGCCTGCGTGAAGGCCCTGCGCTTTTCCCGAAACTTTGGGCACCAACTGGCAGTGACCGCCGGTATGGACGCTGCAAAGGGCGACGCGCTCATCATCATCGACGCGGATTTACAGGACCCGCCCGAGGTAATATCAGCCATGATTGCGGCCTGGGAGCAGGGGGCGGATATCGCCTACGGAAAGCGGCGCAAACGGGAAGGTGAAACCTTCATGAAGCGGTTTACCGCCTGGGGCTATTATCGGCTTTTATCTTCTATGAGCGCATACCCCATTCCGCTGGACACCGGGGACTTCCGGCTGCTGGATCGGGCGGTGGCGGATACGTTCTTGAATATGCGCGAGCACAACCGGTTCCTTCGGGGCATGAGTGCGTGGATGGGATTTAAAGCTGTGCATGTGGAATATGTGAGGCATGAACGCTACGCTGGCGGCACAAAATATAGTCTGAAGAAGATGCTCAAGCTGGCGGCGGATGGGATCTTGGGATTTTCCTACCGGCCGCTGACGCTCATCGGATATCTGGGAATCGCAATTATGGTGGCGGCGGCGTTAGGAGCGATCGCAGCGGCCATATGCAGCGCATCCATGCCCGTGGTGGGCTGGCTTTGGGCGCTTACAGGCGTGGGATTTTTGCAGGGCCTTATTATGGCAGCGCAAGGAATTCAGGGTGCGTATCTCAACCGGATTTACGACGAAGTAAAGGGCCGACCTCTTTACATCATTAAGGAAAAATTGGAGATGACGAAATGACAGACGAAAGAATCAAACTGCTTGCAAAAAACCTGATCAACTTTTCCTGCCGGGTACAGCCCGGGGAAAAGGTGCTTATTGAGGGCATCGGCGAGGTTGCGGATCTGGTGAAGGTGTTGGTGGAGGAAGCTTATAAGGCCAAAGGTGTGCCCTTCGTATGGCTCAACAGGCCGGATGTGAGCCGGGCGCTGCTCTTAGGCGCCACGAAAGCACAACTAGAACTTCGGGCAAAAATTGACGCAGAACTTATGGAACAGATGCAGGTTTACATCGGCGTGCGCGGTGGGGACAATAGTACGGAGCTTTCCGACGTGCCTGCGGATATGCTGGGGCTTAACGCCAAATACTATAGCGAGGCGGTACACGGAAAAATCCGGGTACCCCAGACAAAATGGGTGGTGCTGCGCTATCCCTCCCCCAGCATGGCACAGCAGGCAGCCATGAGCACGGAAGGCTTTGAGAATTTTTACTTTAACGTCTGCAATCTGGACTATTCCAAAATGGACCGGGCCATGGACGCCCTTAAGGCGCTTATGGAGCGCACGGATCAGGTGCATATAGTAGGTAAAGGTACGGACTTGCGCTTTTCCATCAAGGGACTGCCCGCCATCAAGTGTGCTGGGCAGATGAACATTCCCGACGGAGAAATTTTTACTGCGCCGGTTTTGGGCAGCATTGAGGGCGTCATTTCCTACAACACTCCTTCCGTAATGGAGGGATTTACCTATGAAAAAATCGTCCTCACCTTTGAAAAAGGGCGGATCGTGAAGGCGGAGGCCAACGATACAGCGCGTATCAACCGGATTTTCGACCGGGACGAGGGAGCGAGGGCCGTGGGGGAATTTGCCATTGGCGTGAATCCCTATATCACATTCCCCATGAAGGACATCCTGTTCGATGAAAAAATTGCGGGTAGCTTCCATTTTACGCCCGGAAGCTGCTATGACGAGTGCAACAATGGCAACAAGTCCGCCATTCACTGGGACCTAGTCTGCATTCAGACGCCCGAGTATGGCGGTGGGGAGATGTATTTCGACGACATGCTGGTGCGTAAAGACGGCAGGTTTGTGCTGCCGGAGCTTCTTTCCCTCAATCCGGAAAATTTAAAATGAACGGGAAGCTGCAATCTTGTTACAGGAGTTAACTGATTATACAGAACTTGCAAGATTACACTTGCATATATGGAGCGTGTGAAATATTATAAAACTACAATTAATAGGATCACCTATTGGCAATCCTTAAAATATGAGTTTACACAATGGAGGTAAGACATGAAAGTAAAAATTGGAGTCAATGGATTCGGCCGGATCGGCAGGTTGATCGTAAGGATCGCTGCCGGAAATCCCGAAATTGAAATCGTGGGGATCAATGATCCTTTTGTTGATCTGGATTACATGGTATACCTGCTGAATCATGACACCGTGCACGGCAGCTTCCAAGGAACGGTGGAGGCGCGGGACGGCAAGTTTTGGATCAATGGCCGCCCCAGCGAGGTTTTTTCCTGCAAAGATCCCGGGGAAATTCCTTGGGCACAGTGCGGCGCAGAGTATATTTTGGAGGCCACCGGAAAGTTTACGAATATGGAAGCGGCCGCTGCTCACTTTGCGGGCGGCGCGAAAAAGGTGATTGTTACGGCGCCCAGCGCCGATGCGCCCATGTTTGTCATGGGGGTCAACAATGAGAAGTATAAAACAGACATGAAGATCATTTCCAATGCGTCCTGCACTACCAACTGCCTTGCGCCTCTCGCCAAGGTGATTCAGGATAACTTTGGAATCGTGGAAGGACTCATGACTACGGTGCATGCTGTTACCGCCACGCAGCTGACGGTGGATGGACCGTCCAAGAAGGATTGGCGTGGAGGCCGCGCCGCGGGTTATAATATCATTCCCGCCAGCACCGGCGCTGCCAAGGCGGTGGGCAAGGTTCTTCCGGAACTGGCGGGCAAGCTGACCGGCATGTCGCTCCGGGTGCCGGTATCGGATGTGTCCGTTGTGGACTTGACCTGCCGGTTGGAAAAGCCCACAACCTATGAGGAGATCAAGAAGGCCATGAAGGCGGCTTCGGAGGAAGGCTCTCTTAAGGGCATCATCGGCTATACCGAGGAGGATGTGGTTTCCAGCGACTTCATTGACGACTCCCGTTCCAGCATATTTGACGCGGGTGCGGGCATCATGCTCAACGAGCATTTCGTGAAGCTGGTATCCTGGTATGACAACGAATGGGGTTATTCCAATAGAACCGTGGATTTGCTTGGCTACATCGCGAAACGGGACGCCGGACAGATCTGACCAATAATAAACCTCCTGCTTTAGCAGGAGGTTTTTGCGTGAAAAGGCTGCTGTTTGCGGCCCGCCACAAGCAGGAATGGACGCAAACCATTGGAAATATGCGTTTTTTTAAATTTTGGGAATGTTTGGAGCAGTTTTTGCTTGTGTAAATCTAAAAAAATGGGTATAATTTTAGAAAAGAAACCGAGTTTAGGAGGGCTTTCAATGAACAAGAGCGAACTCGTCGCAGTAGTAGCGACAAAGACAGGTTTATCGAAGAAGGATGCAGAGACTGCCGTAACCGCAACTTTCGCGGGAATCATGGATGCGCTGAAGGGCGGAGATAAAGTCCAGATTGTAGGATTTGGCGGATTCGAAGTGAGGGAGCGCGCGGCCAGATCTGGCCACAATCCTTCCACGGGTGCTGAAATCAAAATTGCTGCCTCAAAGGCGCCTGCTTTCAAGGCGGGTAAGGGCTTCAAGGATGCACTGAACTAAACGCATAAACTTCTAAACGCAGGCAGGCGGCAATTGGGATTGCCGCCTATTTACGTTTATCGAAACCCCGCGTCGGCTTTTCTGCCAATTGTATCCATTTTGCGCGCATCGTGTGAACAGAAAGATTTGAGGCTTCCAATCTTTTGTTTTTGTGATAGAATTATGAATAAACAAAACACTCAAACGGGAGAAAGGAGGACAGAAGGCAGCGATGGATCATAAAACACCCAAAAGAAATTCGGTCCCCAACCTGCTTTCCGCCTTCCGTCTGCTACTGATTCCCTTGATCTTATGGCTGTACTCCGTTCGGCAGGAGTATTATTGGGCGGTGGCACTTCTGGTGCTTTCGGGCGTTACAGATATTGCCGACGGCTATATTGCCCGGAAGTATGATATGGTAACCGATCTGGGCAAAGTGCTGGATCCGATTGCGGACAAGCTCACCCAGGGCGCAGTGGTGCTTTGCTTGGCGTTTCGCTTTCCTGCCATGCGGATTCTGTTTGTAGTGCTGGCGGCAAAGGAGATCCTGCAGGGGATCATGGGGTATGCGGTGCTGCAGCGTACCGGAGAAGTCAAGAGTGCCAAATGGTACGGCAAGCTCTGCACCGGAATTATATACGGCGTGATGATAGTGCATGTGCTGCTACCCAATCTTGATCCGGCCATTTCATACGGCTTTATGGCGCTCTGCATTGCTGCTTGCATTCTGGCGCTGGCGCTGTATCTGATTTGGGATTATAAGCTGATTAAAGAGCGCTCCGACGAGGTGCTCAGCATTCTGCTCCGCGCCCTGCTTTGGACGGGCGTACTGGTGGCTATCCTAATCGTACTTTTGTCCCGCAACGAAATCACGCTGGAAGCCATCCTGCGTTTTACACCGCAGAATAGATTTTTGGCCGTCATGGTGCTGCTGTTGTGCTTTGCTGCAAAGAGCGTAACCATGGTGGTATACATCAACCTGCTGTACATCGCGGGCGGCATTCTATTCCCGTTGCCGCTGGCCTTGACGGTAAACTTAATTGGTACGGTGATCGTGTTGAACATCCCCTACTGGATCGGTAGGTTAGGCGGGAAGGAAACGTTGAAAAAAGTGCGTGCCCGTTACCCGAGAATAGAAAAGATTCGAACCTTGCACGCGAAAAACAACTTTCTCTTCGCAATGCTGGTGCGTTCGCTGGGGGTGCTTCCCGCGGATCCTGTGAGCATCTATCTGGGGGCAAATGAAATGCCCTATGTCCCTTATCTTTTCGGCGGATTGGCAGGCTTTTTGCCTGCGCTCCTAGTGTCCACGATCTTGGGGCTCAATGTGGAAAATCCAGGCTCTCCTCAGTTTAAATTTGCGGTTTGGATTTATGTGGTAACCGCCCTAAGCACTTTGGCCTGGGCCGCCCTTCGGTTCAGACGAACCAAAGAAAAAGAGAAAATGGACAATATCTAAGCGGCAACAAAGCGAGGAGTTTTATGAAAAAACGAGTCATTAGTGCAGCCATCCTGATTCCCACGGTAAGCCTGTGCCTAGCCCTTTCTTCCATCACCCGGGTGCTTCTTCTTGCCGCCGTTGCGGCGCTTTGCTGCCGGGAAATGCGGGACGTATATGAAAAGCTGGGCATCCGGATTGTGTGCTGGTGTCTTTACCTCTATGTGGCAGGCCATACTGCGCTGGTACTGCTCCGGGCGGATGCAGCGTTTTTGACAGCATGGTTCTTCTTGATGGTGTTTCTCGTCTTCTTTGCGGCTCTTGTCAAAAAGGAGATCGGGGCCAAGGGGGCGATGGCGACGCTTTCCACGCTTGTTTTTCCCTACATGCTTCTGGCTGCGGTCATATGGATGGGTGCAAGTGCGTTGTGGATTCCCATCTTTGCCCTTGCGGTGCTCTCCAGCTGGGTCTGTGACTCCTTCGCCATGTTTGGCGGGAAGCTGCTCGGCAGGCACAAGCTGGCTCCGGAAATAAGCCCGAAAAAGACAGTGGAAGGTGCCTTCTGCGGGGCAGTGGGCGGAGCGCTTACGGGCTTGATCCTTTATTTCATGCTGGCTCCCCATTTTGCGCTGCCCCTCTGGCTTTGTGTAGCAACGGCTTTTGCGGCATCGTCCGCTGGCCAGGTAGGAGACCTTGCAGCTTCCCTAATTAAGCGAGTGGCGGGGATCAAGGATTACAGCAATCTTATTCCGGGGCACGGAGGGATGTTGGATCGGATGGACAGCCTGCTGTTTTCCATTCCGACAGCCTACTTTTGCCTTTATGTGGCGGGCTATATCGTATAGCGGGTTATAAGCGTATGAAGGAGGGCCGATCTGCCAGTGCGCAAGCAAAACATAATTGATGGCGCAACCGAAAAACAGTTGCTGCTGATTTACAATCCGGTGGCGGGAAGAAAACAGATTAAGCGTTTTTTGTCTGAAATCATCTGCCTGTTTTCGGAATATGGTTATATTGTCACGATTTTTCCCACGGCTCGGCGCAGGGCTGCCACAGAGTTCGTGTTGAAATACGGGAGCCAGTTTGACCGTATCGTATGCGCCAGCGGCGACGGAACTTTTAGCGAAAGCGTGGCGGGTCTTGCGCAGGCCGGGCTGTCCATCCCTCTGGGACATATTCCCTGCGGCAGCAGCAACGACTTTGCCGCCTGTCACGGCCTTCCCATGGACATCATGACTGCCGCCAAGCATGCCATGGAGGGGGAGGAAAAGGCGCTGGACATCGGCTGCTTTAACGGGCGGTATTTCACCTATATCGCGGCCTTCGGCGCTTTTTCATGGCTTTCCTATTCGACTTCCCAAACCCTCAAGAATATCCTGGGGCATACCGCCTACATTCTGGACGGCATAAAAGACCTGTCTATGATCAAGCCGGAGCATATGCGGGTGCACGCAAATGGGGAGGTATATGAGGGTGATTTCATTTTCGGCGCAGTGTGCAACTGTACCTCCGTGGCGGGTGCGTTTGATCTTCCGCAGCAGCATGTGGATATGAGCGACGGCCTCTTTGAGGTCATCCTGATCCACGAGCCGGCAAATATGGCCGAATGGCAGATTTTGCTTTTAGGCCTAGCGAATCAGGACTATTCCAGCAAACTGATCGACTTTTTTAAGACGGAGCGTGTGCTGGTGGAATCCACGGGAACCTTCACATGGGCGCTGGACGGGGAGCCGCAGGTGGGCAGCCCCGAGATCGAGATTGTGAACGTCCGTAATCTGCTCAAGATCGTGGGCTGAATCATAGCTGGCTGCCGCGCCGGGCAGAATTCCTCAGGATGGGGAGAATGTGGGCGCAGCTGCACGGTTTCGTATGACGAATTAGAAAGAAAGGGGATAGAACCATGAAAAAAGGTGCCCCCTACTCACGGTGCGCGCGAAGAAGGCACGGCCTGATTTATCGTTTGCTTCGCCCCTTGGCGGCACTGATTCTGAGGCTTAAATTCAATTTCGTGGCGGAGCGAGTCCCCAAAATCCGGGGGAACTTCATTGCGCTTGCCAATCATAACACCAATTGGGATATGATTATGCTGGGTGTTGCCAGCCCACGGCCCATGTACTTTGTAGCCAGCGAGCACATTTTTTACAAGGGTTGGATATCCCGGTTGCTGGTGTGGGCGGTTGCGCCCATTGCCCGGGTGAAGGGAGGTGTGGCGGCATCTACAGTTTTGTATATCACCCGCGCGCTGCGACGGGGCGATAACGTCTGCATTTTCGCGGAAGGAAACCGCTCCTTCGGCGGGACGACCTGCGGAATATTGCCCTCTACGGGTAAGCTGGTGAAAGCCAGCGGCGCCGCGATGGTTACCTATAAGCTCATCGGCGGATACTTGACTTCTCCCCGCTGGAGCGTGACCGAGCGCCGGGGCCGTATGCGCGGCGTGGTGATGCATGTCTATACGCCGGAGCAGATCAAAGAGATGACGGCGGATGAGGTGAATCGGGCCATTGAGACTGATCTCTGGGAGGACGCCTACGCTCGGCAGCGGGAAGAGAATATCCGCTACAAAGGCAAAAAATTGGCGCTGGGCATGGAATGCGCCCTATACATCTGCCCCGCGTGCGGGCGGATGGGGCAGCTTTCCAGTCAGGACGACCAAATTCGGTGCAGCTGCGGCCTGTGCATGACCTATGACCAGTACGGGATGCTTCACGGCGGCGAAATGCAAACCATCACCCAATGGGACGAGTGGCAGGCGGAAGCCCTAAAAAAGGGAATGGAGAGCGGGGAGCTTCGGGATACCGAGGATGAGGATATACAGGTATTTGAATTGGGTTCTGGCATCCTCAACCGCATCCACCGGGGCAGGATAGGCCTCCATGGCGGGGTGCTTCACCTAGGCGAACTTAAGCTGGCCGTAAAGGAGATCGCCGGCGTGGGGATGTATTCTCGCAACCGGACGGTGCTGACCACGGGAGACGGAAGGCATTACGAGCTCCATGGCGGGCAAGGATTCAGCGGCAGAAAATACATGGATATGCTCAAGCACTACGGTGTAGCGGCTCAATACTGAACCCGGGAGGACACTGGAAATAATAAATCTGATAGAAAGGAGAACGAGAAAATGAAAAAATATGTATGTAGCGTCTGCGGTTATGTGTACGACGAGGCTGTGGGTGATCCAGACAACGGGATCGCCGCAGGAACCAAATTCGAGGATCTGCCGGATGACTATGTCTGCCCCATATGTGGCGCGGGCAAGGATGCATTTAACGAAGAATAAGCCATGATTTAAAAAAGCGGGTGCGTTTGCGCCCGCTTTTGCATTGCATGAAAGGTTACGGAAAAGTGTGGGTAGAAGATTCCTGCGATCAAAAATCCCCGGCGCATACGGAACCGGGGAATGATTCAATTGGGAAGAATTGACGCTCTCACAAGCTTCCGCATGCGCGTATGCCCGGATTTTACACGGGGGTGCATGGGGGCGCGCCTTATATAAGAAACAATTCGTCGGCGCCGCAAGCGGCGATACGGGTAAAAGGTTACAACCGGAAGGGCCGACGCTGGCGATATTCCTGCTGCTTGCCGATGTTCCAACACTGTACGGGGCGGTAGTAACCGGTGATGCGGCTCATTACTTCGGTTTCTTTCCCGCATTTTCCGCAGACCCGGCTCTCTCCGTCGATATAGCCGTGTTCCGGGCAAACAGAATAGGTGGGGGTCAGGGTGAAGTAGGGAATTTCCGTTTGTGTGATGCGCTTAGCCACATCCATGGCTGCCCGCCAGTCGGGAAGCCGCCGGTCCAAGAAGGTGTGAAAGACCGTGCCGCCGTTGTACAGGGGCTGAAGAATGCTTTGAATCCGAAGCGCCTCCGCAAAATTATCCATTTCCACAGGCAGATGGGTGCTGTTGGTGTAGAAGGGTGTACCGCCGTGGGCCGCTGTGATAATATCCGGGTAGAGTTCCCTGTCCCTAACAGCAAAGCGGGTTGCAGTGGATTCCGCCGGTGTGGCTTCAAGGTTGAACATGGCGTTTTGCTGGGCTTGATAGCTTAACAGCCGTGCCCGTATGAAGTGGAGCACGTCCAGCGCGAAGGCAAGGGCAGAGGGCTGGGTCAACTCCATGCGAATCCACTTGGCGTTGAGGCAGGCTTCATTCATGCCCAGCACGCCCACTGTGGAAAAGCAGTTGGAAAAATCCTTGATATAGCGCCGTGTATAGGGGTACATGCCCTCGGCCATGAGTTTGTTAATTACCGTCCGCTTTACAGACAGAGACCGGGCTGCCAAATCCATAAGCCTGCCCAGCCGACGGTAGAAATCTCCTTCCGTTTCGGCGAGGTGGGCAATGCGGGGAAGGTTCAGCGTCACCGCGCCTATGCTGCCCGTGTTTTCGCCGCAACTAAAAAAGCCGCCGCCCTTTTTCACCAGTACGCCTTCCTGGCGGTGGACGTTGCGAACGTCCCCTTCCTCTAAGGCATTTCGGTAGTTGGCGAAGTAAGGTGTGCCATATTTCGAAGCCATCTCAAAGAGCAGACGGTTGTTCTCGGTATCCGAATCGTCGAAATTCGCGCCGATACGGTAGGTGGGGATGGGGTAAAGCAGGCCGCTGCCGCACTCGTCGCCACTCTGCATCACTTCCAAAAACGCCCGGTTGACCATATCGATCTCCGGCTGGCAGTCTCCATAAGTAAAGGCCGTTTCTTTTCCGCCGATGACGGGGTGCTCGTCCTTCATGTCTTCGGGTACCGTCCAGTCCAGACCAATGTTGGAAAAAGGAGCCTGGGTGCCCCAGCGGCTGGGGGTATTCACCCCAAACACGAATGTTTCAATACAGTTTTTCACTTGGGAATAGGATAGGTTGTCCACCTTCACAAAAGGAGCTAGACAGGTGTCAAAGGAGCAGAAGCTCTGTGCGCCGGCCCATTCGTTTTGCATCACGCCCAGAAAGTTCACCATTTGATTGCACAGAGAGTAAAGGTGCTTTGGAGGCTTAGAACTGATTTTCCCCGAAACGCCGCCGAGACCCTCTTGGATAAGCTGACGCAACGACCAGCCCGCGCAGTAGCCCGTGAGCATGGACAGCTCGTGCAGGTGCAAATCCCCGTTTTTATGGGCGGCCGAAATTTCTTGGTCGTAGATCTCGGAAAGCCAGTAGTTGGCGGTAATGGCGCTGGAATTGTTCAAAATCAGCCCGCCCACGGAATAACCTGCCGTGGAGCTGTCCTGGTTCCGCCAGCCCTTGGCATTTACGTAGTCGTTAACGGTCTCCTTGTAGTCCAAAATTGTGGACTCAAGGGCGCGGGCCTTTTCATGCTGCTTGCGGTAAAGAATATAAGCCTTGGCAACCTCTGCGTAACCGGAGCTGGACAAGACGGATTCCGCGCTGTCCTGTACCGCTTCCACGGAAATAAATCCGTTATTTACCTTGGACTCAAAATCGGCGGTGACCCGAAGGGCGAGGAAGTCGATCTCCGCCGGTGTGATCGGTGTCCCAGTGGCCACAAAGGCCTTCCGCAGCGCCTCGCTGATCTTACTAATATTGAAATCGGCGATTTTTCCGTCCCGCTTTATGATCCGGTACATGCGCAACCCCCAACTGAAATATTCATGTTGTAAACTGAGATCAGTATACAGCATTTCGTGGTGGGATTCAAGGTGAAATCAATATATTGTGGAAAGTACTACCTTTTTTGGCGAATCCTTTTTATGAGCTTTACGCCTTCATACCACAGCACGGAGACTCCGGCAATCAGCAGGCAAGTCAAAAACTGGCCCAGGCTTAAGGGCGTCAACTTTAAAAAGCCGGACAGCGGGGTATAAAGAATCAGCAGCCTCAGCAGAGTAAAGACGTTTACCGCCCAAAGGACCCGATCCTTTAGGAGCCGGAAGATGGAACGGAAAACGAATTCGCTTTGTCTGCTGTTGACCTGAATCAGAAACAGGTTGGCGAACACTTCTTCTCCAAATCACTTTATCTGTTACCTGTTGAGCAAATACGTGAAGAAATTCAAATACCCTGCAAAAAGCAGCCAGAGGAGGTAGGGGAGCATCAAATACCCCGCCTTTTTTGAGATCCGATAGAAGTGTATGGTGGTCAAAACAACCAGAGCAAACAACAGGAGCAGCCATAAAAAAGCAAAGAATCTGGCTTCCAGGTTAAAAAACAGGAAGGGCCAGAAGAAATTTACGATGAGCTGAGCGCCATAAAGGGTCAGCGCCCGCACAGTGCAGGGGGTTTTTGCAACGTATACTCTGGCCGCGGCCACGCCCATGAGCAGATACAGAACTGTCCATACTGGGGGGAAGAGCCAGCCCGGCGGTGCGAGGGGTGGTTGCGCAAGGGCGGCATAGGCTGCCATGCCGCCCCGGGTCAAAAAACCGGCAAGGCCGCCCACAGACAGGGCGATGGCTACTGAAACGAGATAGGGAAGTGGGTTTTTCCGCATGTGGCACCCCCATTTCTAATGGTATAGAATATGGGGAGCCTAGATAAATCATGCGAAAATTGAATTCTTTAAGAGCCGCCAAATTTTGTTTTGCTGCCCATAGAGCCGCCTTGGCCGGAAGCGGCGGCATTGGAATAAATTGTAGAGGTAAGCTGAATCGTATCTACAGCCGAACCGTTCTTTAAAGTTCCAGACGAAACAAAGCCGCATTCGTCTGTACCTTCCACCGTGCCGCCCAGCAGGATCTGGTAGCTGGACCCGCTTATAAGGCCAGGAGTGCTGAATACCGCAGTTTGGAACGTCTTTCCCGGTGCCCAGCTCAAGAGCACTGTACCGTCCTCGTCGCACAGGGTTAGCCGGGTACCGGCCTTCTGCGGGGAACTAAAAGCGTACAGAATAGAGCATTGAGAAGAGGTGGAACCGAAGTTTTCCGCCATGCCAATGCTGCCTGCGGCGATGACCATGCCGCCGGTCACAGAGCCGGTGTCGTTATAGTCCAGAGTGCCGTTCCCATTGTTTTCCGGGCCGCTGACCAAGACGATACCACCTTTCACATACAGATTGCCGTTAGAGTCAAGGCCGTCGCCGGAGGCATCAACCTCCAAATACCCGCCGGCAATGCATATTTCCACGCCGGTCTGGGCGGCAAAGGTATCCTGCCCGGGCCTGCCGCCCATTGCGGAGCCGTCATTCCCACCGGAGGCGTTGATGCCGTCATCGCCGGCGGTTATGTAAATGGTGCCATCGGTGATTTTGATCCGCGCGGCTTCCAGCCCTTCATAACTTTTTTCAATTCGGATTTCTCCGCCGGAGATGATCAGGGCTGAATCCGCATGAATGCCGTCGTCGCCGGAGGAGAGGGTGATGACGCCGTTTTCGATTTTGACGCTGCCGCTGGTGTGGATGGCATCGTCAGAAGAATCGATGTCAAAAACGCCCTGGGCGATATAGATTTCCAGCCCGGCTTTGAGCGCCTTGGCGCTGGCGTTGTCCTCTTCGATGCCAGTATCCGAATTGGTGTCGGTGCTCATAGCCGTTTCGCCATTTCTGCCGCCGCCCCAATTGCCCCAGCCATCTTGTGTGCTGGCGTTGGCGCTGCCAGAACCGGTTGTAATCGTAAAGTTACCGCCATCAATGCGCAATTCCGTTTCCGCTTGGAAGCCGTCGCAGCCCGCATTTACGGTAAAACTGCCATTAGCAATATAGATGTAGCCCTGCTGCTCATCCGCGCTGTTATCGGAGCGGATGCCATCCGTACCGGAAGTTATGGAAATGGCTCCGTCGGCGATTTTTACGCAATCCTTACCGGAGAGTCCTACATTGACGGCGGTGATACTTAGGGTGCCGCCGGTGATGACCAAATCGTCCTTAGATACGATGCCATGCTTGTAATTGCCGTTTACGTTCAGGGAACCACTGCCGTTGATTGTAAGGTCGGCTTTGCTAAAAATGGCGGCGTCTGCGCTGCCGTCGCTGCCGCTGGGGGCATACGTAGCTCCGTCGGCGATCTTGTTTTGAGTACCGTCGGCCAGCGTGAGAAAGACTTTATACGCTTGTTCAATATAAATGGGTGAATAGTCCGCGCAGGTGAGATCAATGCCGTTGAGCACCAAATGCACTTTATCGTCTTTGTCGGCGGCAATCAGAATGCGTCCGTCCGGCGTGCTGCCGGAAAGAATATAGGTTCCCGCCGCAGAAATGGTAACAAGATTTTCGGATACTGACGCGCCTGCGCCTTGGACGGAGATGGTGTTCCCAAATTTAATTTTTGTGGCATCCGCCGCCTCATAGCTGGCGTCCTGATCTCCTTGGGTGAAGGAAAATGCGCTTTGGGGTACAGATGATGTGATATCGGAAGATGTGCCTAAGTCCGGCGGACTTATGGCTACAGCGCCGGTATAGGGATTGGAGGTAGCGACTGTTGCACTTTCTTCGTCGGTTGCACAGCCCGTAATCAGGGCGCAGCAAAGGCATGCGGAGAGAAGGATGAAAGTGAATTTTCTCATGGAGGTTCCTTTCCGTCAGGTTGTTTTTACACACTAACAGTAGTTTACGTGTGGAATACGGCAAATAATAATCAGAAGTGTGTAAAAATGTTGAGGAGTCAGTGAACAAATTATTACCTAAATTCGGAAAAAGAAAAGCACAGACAATCGCCGTCGCAGCGTATAGAAACCGCGCAGCGCGCAAGCTGCCGTTCCCAGTTCTCCATAGATCGATAGCAATTCAGCCATTCGGGCATGTATTGAGCGCACTCGTCCGAACGCAGTAACCCGCAGTCGCACAGCCCTTCGGTCAGTTGGCCCAGCGCGGAAGAAAAAGCGTCGGATCTTTGCTTGAGGATATCGTCCCGTGTATACTCCGTGAGGGTGAGATCGCCGTAGAGCAGGCGGCATACTATGCCCTCGTCAATGCCACCCTTGATGAAGGCTTGCGCACGTTCGTCGGAACGAAATTGCTCGTCCGTGATGACAGTATAGCTCTTATAGTCTTTAAGGGGGTCTTCCGCAATACATAAAAGGGCAGACGTTTGTCCACCCTCAAGGTCGATGCGGCAGGGGAAGGAGTCCAGCAGGAAGCTGATCTCGTTTCCATAACGGGTTGTCTCGGAACAGGGCAGGGACGAAAGCAGATCCTCTGGCGGAATGGGGGCTGCGGAGTCAGATGTTCCAAAAAGCCAAAACACCAGCAGCACGGCGGCCGTGGTCAGTATGGTATAAAGGACTGTCTCCAGCTTTTTCACGGTTGCCCTTTCATGGAAATCAGGCGTAAATCTTGCCCAGAAGGAAATTGATGAGTCTGGCGGGGAGCAATTTATTTAGCAACAAAAACGCCTGATAGGAAAAGCCCACGGTATATAGCGGTTTTGGGCGTCGTTTGCAGCTGATGTCGTAGAGCTTTTGGGCGATGCATAAAGGAGGCATGCCGTTTTGCTCGTCGTGCTCCATGGTGCGGATAGATTTTCCCATGGCAGGATATTCCGTCGCGCCGGCCATTTCCTTTTTCCGTGCCGCAGTGAAGCCGGTTTTGATGTCGCCGGGCAGAAGAGCCGCCACGCGGATGCCGTGGGGACGGACTTCGTTTGCCAGCGCCATGGCGAAAGAATTGATGGCTGCCTTGGAGGCAGAGTAAAAGCTCTGGAAGGGAATGGGAAGCACCCCGGCCATGGAACTGACGCAAAGGATACAGCCCTCCTTTTGGGCGCGCATATGGGGCAAAATAGCCTGTGTGCAGCGGAACGTGCCGAAGAAATTTACGTCCAGCTGACGCTGGGCATCCTGTGGGTCAGTGAACTCGATAGCGCCGGAGATGCCGGATCCCGCGTTGTTAATCAACACATCGATGCGGTCCTCCCAGTCAAAGATCTGGTCGATGGCCGCCTGTACGCTGGCCGGGTCGGCTACGTCCGTTTTGATGTGAGTAATCCCTTCTTTGGCAAAAGGGGTGCGGCAAAGACCGTAAACTACGTCGCCTTTTTTTGCAAACAATTCCGCAGTGGCGAGGCCGATGCCGCTTCCGGCTCCGGTGATTACTACAACCCTGCTCTTAATCATTTTCAAATACCTTCTGAATAATGTCCAACGCCTCGTCCAAAAGCGTTGTGGTTAAGGTGGCCATGTAGCTGGTGCGCAACAGGCACTCGGAGGGCGCGGTAGCGGGCGGCAGAACCGGGTTCACGTATACGCCGGCATCGTAGAGCTCCTTGGCCTTATGTAATGTGCGGATGGTTTCATAGGTGTAGATGGGAATGATGGGGGCAATGCTCTCCCGAATGGAGATGCCCCGCTGCTTCAGACCCTCGCGCATGTAGGCGGCCAGGTCTAAGAGCTTGGTAGGAAGGTCCGGGTTCTCCCGCAGAACGCGCAGCGCCTCGATGGCGGTGGCGCAGTTGGCGGGAGGCATGGAGGCACAAAAGATAAAGGGCCGGGAAGAATGGCGCACAAACTCTACAACCCGGCTGTCCGCAGCCATGTAGCCGCCCAGACTTGCCAGAGATTTGGAGAAGGTACCCATGATGATATCCACCTGATCCGTAAGTCCGAAGTAATCCGCCGTACCCCGGCCGCCGTTGCCGATGACCCCAAGGCCGTGGGCGTCGTCTACCATGGTGCGCGCGTTGTATTTTTTGGCCAGCCGTACGATCTCGGGCAGATTGCAGATGTCGCCGCCCATGGAGAATACGCCGTCCGTCACGATGAGCTTGCCCGTTTCAATCGGCAGCGACGCGAGCTTCTTTTCCAAATCTTCCATGTCGTTGTGGCGGTAGCGGAGCATGGTGCCGTAGGAAAGTTTGCATCCGTCGTAGATGCTGGCGTGGTTTTCCCGGTCGCAGATCACGTAGTCGTCCTTGCCGACGATGGCGCTGATGATGCCCAAATTGCTCTGGAATCCGGTAGAGAAGGTCATTACCGCTTCTTTGTAAAGAAATTCCGCCAAATCCGCCTCCAGCTGAAGGTGAAGATCCAGCGTGCCGTTGAGGAAGCGGGAACCGGAACAGCCGGAGCCGTAACGATTCAGGGCGTCAATGCCGGCCTGAATCACCCGGGGATGCACCGTGAGACCCAGATAGTTGTTAGAACCCAACATGATTCGCCGCTTGCCTTCCATAATAACTTCCACGTCCTGACGGGACTCAAGCTTATGAAAATAGGGGTAAATTCCGTCGTCGCGGAGTTGGTAAACCAGATCGTTTTTGCACTTATCAAATAAATCCATAAATAATTCCTCACATTCTTATGCTGACCCTACTGATTTTACAGGCTTGTGCAGAAAATGTCAATCAAAGATGCGCAGGTGCAACCTGCTGTGTGGGCGGGAAACAAAAAACTGAAGAGAATGAAAAAAAGCGTACTTTACATCCCGGAGAAACAATGATACAATTCAAAAGTACTACCAATAAGGTATTACCTTCTATGGAAGAAAGGCATATTTATCCTATGGAAAGCAAAGGCAAAGGGCACGAAGTGGCTGTGGCCACCCGCATCCTGCAGGAGATCCGTGCGGGGGACTATCGCTATGCCGAAAAGCTGCCTCGGGAATGCGTTTTGGCAGAGCGGCTCAGCATCAGCCGGACACAGCTTCGGGATAGTTTGGCAAAGCTGGAGCGGGAAGGCTTTATCAGCCGTCGGCAAGGCGTGGGCACGGTTATCAACCGGCATGTGTTTGACCTGAAGGTCCGTATGGACCAAGAGGTAGAGTTTTTGGATATGATTGCCCAGTCCGGCTACCAACCGGGCCTCGCCTTTGTCAAGGCACAGCAGCGGCCGGCGGGCCAAAAAACGGCGGAGTGCCTGCGTATCCCGGAGGGCAGTGAGATTTTGGCCGTTTCCCGTATGGTTACTGCAAATGGGCAGAGAACCATTTACTGCGAAGACTGTTTGCCGGTAAAAGCCATCAGGGATCATTCCTTTACCCAGGAAGACCTGGAGAAGCCTATATTTTATTTTTTGAAGAGGTTCTGTTCCATTGAGCTGTATATGGACCTTGCGGAGGTTCGCGCGGTGGTGGCGGATGAGGAATTGGCGAAGCTGTTCGGCGTGCCGGGTGGAACGCCGCTGTTGTCCGTGGACGAGGTAGATTTTGACATCGACGGCAAACCCGTCCTGTGCGCCAAACAGTACTATATCGACGGTGTCATCAAGCATACGCTGATGCGTCGGAAATTCTAAATAACAGGAGCATTGATTATGAAAAAGACAGCGATTATCATGGGAAGCGACAGCGATATGAAGGTGGCGGAAAAAGCCATGGAAGTGTTAAAGAAACTGGACATGCCCTTTGGTGTACACGTTATGTCCGCGCACCGGACGCCGCAGGCGGTAACGGATTTTTGTGGAAGCGCCCGGGAGAACGACTATGGCGCGATTATTGCCATTGCGGGTAAGGCTGCCCATTTGGCGGGTGTTATCGCGTCGCAGACCACGTTGCCCGTCATCGGCGTGCCCGTGGAATCCTCCGATTTAGGCGGGCTGGATGCTCTGCTCTCCACCGTGCAGATGCCTTCCGGCATTCCCGTGGCCACAGTTGCCATTAACGGCGCGGCCAACGCCGCCTGGCTTGCGGTGCGGATCTTTGCCGTGGAGGATGCGAAAATGGCACAGGCGCTTGCCGAGCATATGGACAGAATGGCGCAGCAAGTCCGTGAAAAAGACGAGAAGCTTCAGGCGAAACTCAGGGAGGAAGCATGACTAGCGATAAGCTGCATGAAGAATGTGGCGTGTTCGGCATCTATGAGGATCGGGAAGGGGACGTGGCGGCATCTGCCTACTATGCCCTTTATGCATTGCAGCACCGAGGCCAGGAGAGTTGCGGCATCGCTGTGAAGCGGGGCGAGAAAATTAAAAAATTCGGCGCTCCGGGTCTGGTGAGCAATGTGTTTGGCGAACGGGAACTTGCGGCTCTGGGCTTTGGGAATGCGGCTATCGGCCATGTGCGCTATGGCGTCGGCAGCGGCGACGACTGCGATGAAATACAGCCTCTGATTGTGACCCATGTGAAGGGGAAACTGGCCCTGTGCAACAATGGGGCTTTGAGCAATTACCGCGAGCTGCGCAAGCAACTGGAAAGCAACGGCATTATGTTCCGCACGGATAGCAACGCAGAACTCATCGCGGGCATTCTGGCGCGGGAGTGGCTGGAGACCTCCTCGCCGGCGGACGCGCTCAGCTGCGCCATGTTCAAAATGGAGGGGGCTTATTCCCTGATCATTCTGGTAGACGGTTGCATGATTGCCGCCCGGGATCCCTACGGGTTTCGGCCGATGTGCGTCGGTAAGACGAAAAACGGCTACGCCTTTGCCTCGGAAAGCTGTGCGCTGGATAGCATCGGCGCGGAATTTATACGGGATATCCGTCCGGGGGAAATCGCGGTGGTGGACAAGGACGGCCTTAAAAGTATCACCAGCCACTGCGGCCGCAAGGAAACGGCAATGTGCGCTTTCGAATATATCTATTTCACTCGGCCGGATTCCGTGGTGGAAGGCATCAGCGTGCATCAAGCACGGCTTCGCGCCGGGCAATTTCTGGCCACGGACTACCCCGTGGAAGCGGATGTGGTGGTGGGCGTGCCGGATAGCGGCATGGACGCCGCCATCGGCTATTCCGTGGCTTCCGGCATCCCCTATGGCCTTGGCTTTGTAAAAAACAAGTATATTGGCCGCACCTTTATCCAGCCCGGTCAGGCAGACCGGGAGGATAAGGTGCGCATCAAGCTCAATCCCATTGAGGAGACGGTGTCCGGCAAACGGGTGGTGTTGGTGGACGACTCCATCGTCCGGGGTACCACCAGCAGGCGGATTGTTCGGCTGCTGCGTCAGGCGGGTGCGAAAGAGGTGCACCTTCGGGTTACCGCACCTCCATTCTTGCATGTCTGCTATTTCGGTACGGATATCGACTCGGAAGAAAATCTTATTGCCAGCTGCCATAGCGTGGAGGAAATTCGATCTCTTGTGGATGCGGATTCCCTGGGGTTCCTGGATGTCAATCGGCTGCCCCAAATTGTGGAAGGCTGCGGCCTGGGGCTGTGCAGCGGCTGCTTTACGGGCAATTACCCCTGTCCAATTCCCAATGCGGTGAAATAGAAGGAGAATACGAATGAAAAGTCACAGTGAAAGCTACACGCGGGCAGGCGTGGACATTACGGCGGGTTATGCCGCGGTGGAATTGATGAAGGAGCATATCGCCCGCACCCGGACGGCTGGCGTGGTATCGGATATCGGCGGGTTCGGTGGGGCCTTTGCCTTGGGAACCGGCATGAAAGATCCCATCCTTGTCAGCGGCACCGACGGCGTGGGCACAAAGCTCAAAATCGCATTTCTTATGGACAAGCATGATACCGTGGGCATCGACTGCGTAGCCATGTGCGTCAACGACATTGTATGCTGCGGGGCAAAGCCCCTGTTTTTCCTCGACTATATCGCTTTGGGTAAGAACATTCCACAGAAGGTGGCTTCCATCGTTTCCGGCGTGGCGGAGGGCTGCGTGCAGTCCGGCTGTGCCCTCATCGGCGGGGAAACCGCGGAAATGCCGGGCTTTTACCCGACGGACGAGTATGATTTGGCAGGGTTCTCCGTGGGCGTGGTGGACCGGGCGGAAATTCTGGATAACAGTAAAGTATGCGAGGGGGACGCGGTGATCGCGCTGCCTTCTTCCGGCGTGCACTCCAATGGCTTTTCCCTAGTGCGCAAGGTATTCAACGTAGAGCATCGAGACCTGAACCGGCAAATAGACGAACTGGGCATGAGCCTGGGGGAGGCGCTGTTGACCCCAACCGTGATCTATGTAAAACCCATCCTGACCCTGCTTCGTGAGGGCGGGATTCACTCCGTTGCCCATATTACCGGCGGCGGGTTCTACGAAAACATTCCCCGGAGCATTCCCAAGGGGCTTTCGGCGAGAATCGACCAAGCGAAGGTCCGCATACTGCCCATCTTCAACTTGATTCAAAAGACCGGCGGAATCGAGCCTCGGGATATGTTTAATACCTTTAACATGGGCGTTGGCATGACCGTCACGGCAGCAGCAGACAGGGCCGACGCGGCCGTAAAAACCCTTCGTGCCAACGGCGTGGACGCCTACATTATGGGAGAAGTGGTCAAGTCCGACGAGGGAATCATTTTATGCTAAAGGCCAAAATCGCGGCGCTGGTTTCCGGCGGCGGAACCAACTTGCAGGCGCTGTTGGACGCGCAGGCCGCGGGAACCCTCAAAAGCGGAGAAATCCGGTTGGTGATTTCCAGCAAAGCTGGGGCCTATGCGCTGGAGCGGGCGAAGCACAGCGGCGTTGCAGCGCAGGTGATAGAGCGTAAGGCGTTTCCAAGCCAGGAAGCCTACGAAAGCGAAATGCACCGGGTTTTGCAGGAATACGGCATTGATCTGGTGGTGCTGGCGGGCTTTATGTGCATCCTGAGCGAAAACTTCGTATCCCGCTATCCGGACCGAATGGTCAACGTGCATCCCTCTCTAATCCCCGCCTTCTGTGGGAAAGGATATTACGGGCTTAAAGTGCACGAGGCGGCCCTTGAAAAGGGCGTAAAGGTCACCGGGGCCACCGTGCATCTGGTGAACGAAATTCCGGACGGTGGCAGGATTTTATTACAAAAAGCCGTGGAGGTAAAAGAGGAAGATACTCCCGAAACCCTCCAGCGGCGGGTTATGGAAGAGGCGGAGTGGCAGCTTTTGCCCAAAGCGGTGGAAGCGCTCTGTGAAGAGATACAGAAAGGAAAAGAACGCAAATGAAGACCAACGACTTAAACGCCCTGCTCAAGGGCAACCGCTATGCGGGCCGGGGCATCGTCATCGGAGAGAGCGAAGATAAAAAGAGCGCAGCAATGGCTTATTTTATCATGGGCCGCAGCGAAAATAGCCGCAACCGGGTGTTTGAGGAGCGTGACGGCGGCATCATCATATACCCCTTTGAGCCGGAAAAGATGAAGGAGCCGGAGCTGGTGGTTTATTCTCCCGTACGGACGTACGAAAACCGCGTCATTGTCACCAATGGCGATCAGACGGATACCATTTACGATTTTATCTCTCAGGGCAAAAGCTTTGAGGCGGCTTTAGACACCCGCTGCTTTGAGCCAGACGCGCCCCATTTCACCCCTCGGATCAGCGGCATGCTGACCTTTCTTGATGGCGGCTTCACCTATAAAATGAACATCCTCAAGGCCGGCGATGCCGAAGGCTCCTGCTGTTATCGGGAAACCTTCTCCTTTGGCGCGCTTCCCGGCATCGGCCATTTTCTGCATACCTATATGGGCGATGGCAACCCCCTGCCCACCTTTGAGGGAGAGCCGGAACGGGTGAAAATTCCAAATGACATCGACAAATTCGCGGAGGGCATCTGGGAAAGTCTGGATGCAGACAACAAGATTTCCCTCTACGTACGATATACGAACTTGAAAGACGGCACCTATGACAATGTACTCATCAATAAAAACGTGCGGGAGGAAGAAAAATGAGAGAGATCGCTTTGAAATACGGCTGCAACCCCAATCAGGGTACCGCCCGCATTCTTATGGAGCAAGGGGAGTTGCCCCTTGAAGTACTCAATGGCCGCCCGGGTTATATTAACTTTTTGGACGCCCTCAACGGCTGGCAGCTGGTTCGCGAGCTCAAAGAGGCGCTGGGGCTTCCGGCAGCAGCGTCCTTCAAGCATGTGAGCCCTGCGGGAGCCGCAGTGGGCATTTCCCTGACCCAAACCGAAATGGTCATCAACGCCGTGGAGGATATTCCCAATCTCAATAGCTCGCCGCTGGCCTGCGCCTACGCCCGGGCCCGGGGCACGGACCGCATGTCCTCCTTCGGGGACTGGATTTCCTTAAGCGACATCTGCGACGAAGTCACCGCCTCCATCATCAAGCGGGAAGTGTCCGATGGCATCATCGCTCCCGGCTATACCGATGAGGCGCTTGCCATTTTAAAAACCAAGCGCAAGGGAGCATACAATATCGTCCGCATCGATGAAACCTATCGGCCCGATCCGCAGGAAACAAAACAGGTCTTCGGCGTTACCTTTGAGCAAACCCGCAACGAGGCAAAAATCGATGCAAGCATTCTCACCAATGCAGTGACGAAAAAGAAGGACGCACCTGCGGAAGCCATCCGGGATCTGGTGCTTTCCCTCATCGCCCTCAAGTATACCCAGTCCAACTCTGTCTGCTATGCCTACCGGGGCCAGACCATCGGTGTGGGCGCGGGGCAGCAGTCTCGGGTGCACTGCACCCGGCTTGCGGGCAACAAGGCGGATATCTGGCATCTCAGAAGCCATGAAAAGGTGCTTGCCTTACCCTTCCGTGCGGACGTGGGCCGGCCGGAGCGGGATAACGCCATCGACGTCTATGTTTCCGACTTTTCCGAGGATGTGCTGGGCGAGGGTATTTGGCAGCGGTTCTTTACCGTTCGGCCGCAGCCGCTGACCGCGGAAGAAAAGAAAGCGTATCTTTCCGGTATCACGGGGGTCTCTCTGGGCAGCGACGCCTTCTTCCCCTTTGCGGATAACATTGACAGGGCCAGCCGCAGTGGGGTAAGCTATATCGCCCAGCCCGGCGGTTCCATTCGGGATGATTTGGTCATCGAGGCCTGCGACCGCTACGGCATGGTCATGTTCTTTGACGGCCTTCGGCTGTTCCATCATTAATTTTTGAGGTAAGTGCCCAATGAAAGTTATGGTAATCGGCAGCGGCGGCCGCGAGCACGCGGTGGTCAAGAAGCTGCGGGAAAACCCGAACATTGAAACGCTCTACGTTCTCCCCGGCAACGGGGGCATGGGCGATGACGCAACCTGCGTTCCGATCAAGGCCACGGATATCGACGGCATGGCTGCCTTTGCAGCGGAGCAGAAGATTGACTTCGTGGTGGTAACGCCGGACGATCCCTTGGCCCTGGGCGCCGTAGACCGCCTCCATAGCCTGGGCATAAGATGCTTCGGCCCCGATGCCAAAGCGGCGGAAATCGAAAGTAGCAAAATTTTCGCCAAGAACCTTATGAAAAAATACGGCATTCCTACCGCCCGCTATGAGGTGTTTGACTGCGCGGCGGAGGCGATGAACTATATCAAAACCGCGCCCGCACCCATGGTGGTGAAGGCCGACGGCCTTGCGCTGGGTAAAGGCGTGTTTATCGCCCAATGCCGGGAGGAGGCCAATGCCGCAGTCAGCTCGCTGATGGAGGATAAAATCTTCGGCAAAAGCGGGGAGAAAATCATCATCGAGGAATATCTACAGGGCCCGGAGGTTTCCGTGCTGGCCTTCACCGATGGCCATACCTTGGTTCCCATGGTGTCCTCCATGGACCATAAGCGGATCGGGGACGGGGACACCGGCCCCAACACCGGTGGCATGGGCACCATTGCTCCCAATCCATTTTATACAGACGCAGTGGCGAAGGTATGTATGGAAACGATATACCTGCCCACCGTAAAAGCAATGTGCGCTGAAGGTAGGCCCTTCAAGGGCTGTTTGTACTTTGGGCTCATGCTTACGCAGGACGGCCCCAAAGTCATTGAATACAACTGCCGCTTTGGTGACCCGGAAACGCAAGTGGTGCTACCCCTGTTAAAGAGCGACCTGTTGGAAATCATGCTTGCCGTGGAAGAAGAGCGGCTGGGCGAAATAAAGGTTGAATTTTCTTCCGGCGCCGCCTGCTGTGTGGTTATGGCGTCGAAGGGCTATCCCATGGAATACAAAACCGGATATGAAATCGATTTGGGCAATGTGCCCCAAATGCCGGGCGTGCGCGTATACTGCGCCGGTGTAAAAGAAAAGGACGGACGCATGGTCACTGGCGGCGGCCGGGTTCTTGGCGTCACTGCCGCGGCGGATACGCTCAAAGAGGCCGTGCAAAGGGCATATGCGGCTGTGGCAGAGGTTTCTTTTGAAGGGGCCTATTATCGCAAAGACATTGGAAAGAAGGGCATAAACTGACATGGTATACAGGCTGTATGTGGAGCGAAAACCTGGTTTTGAACAGGAGGCTGCCTCCCTGCTTCATGAGCTCAAAGAGGTACTTGGAATCCAGTCGTTGGAGCGGGTACGCCTGTTTCAGCGCTACGATATTGAGAATGCGGAAAAGGAACTCTTAGATACCTGTCGGTTCGGCGTGTTTGCCGAGCCCCAGACGGACCGGGTGACGGAGGAACTGCCCAATGATTGCGCCGCTGTGGTGGCGGTGGAGTATCTGCCCGGCCAGTATGATCAGCGGGCGGACGCGGCAGAGCAGTGCATGCGGCTCATCTCCCAAGAAGAGGGGTTCGTGGTACGCACAGCCCGGGCGTTCGCTTTTTATGGCAAGCTGAGCGGGGAAGAAGTCCAGCGGATCAAGAAGCATCTCATCAACCCTGTGGAGAGCCGGGAAGCGTCCCTTGCGCCCTATGCAACCTTAAAGACCGAATGGGAAGCCCCCGAGCCCGTGGCCACTGTGGAGGGATTTATCCGCATGGATGACGGGTTACTTGCGGCGATGCTACAAGAATACGGATTCGCCATGGATCTGGACGACCTGCGCTTTTGCAGGGATTATTTCGCTTCGGAGCATAGGGACCCCACCGTGACGGAGCTAAAGGTGCTGGATACCTACTGGTCGGATCACTGCAGGCATACCACCTTCTCTACGGTTTTGGACAACGTGACCTTTGAGGATGCGCTCATTCAAAAGACGTACGAGCGGTATCTGAAAATTCGCCAAGAGCTGGGCTCAAAAAAGCCCGTGACGCTCATGGATATGGCCACCATCGCCGGGAAGTACCTGAAGCGTCAGGGAAAACTGAATAAACTGGACGATTCCAAGGAAATCAACGCCTGCACGGTGAAGATCACCGCGGAAGTCAACGGGGAAAAGCAGCCCTGGCTGCTACTCTTTAAGAATGAAACCCATAACCACCCTACGGAGATCGAGCCTTTCGGCGGCGCAGCAACCTGCATCGGTGGCGCCATAAGGGATCCCCTCTCCGGTCGTGGCTACGTCTATCAGGCCATGCGGGTTACGGGCGCTGCGGATCCCCGCCGCCCCGTGAGTGAAACCATCCCCGGCAAGCTGTCCCAGCGCAAAATCGTAACCACGGCGGCCCGGGGTTACAGCTCCTACGGCAACCAGATTGGCCTGCCCACGGGTATTGTGGAAGAGATTTACGATGATGGCTACGCCGCCAAGCGCATGGAAATCGGCGCGGTGGTGGCGGCGGCCAAGCAGGAAAACGTCCGGCGGGAAGAGCCGATCCCCGGGGATCTTGTCATCCTTCTGGGGGGCCGCACCGGCCGGGATGGCTGCGGCGGCGCCACAGGCTCCTCCAAGGCCCATACTGCCCAGTCGCTGGACCAATGCGGGGCAGAGGTGCAAAAGGGCAACGCGCCGGAGGAGCGGAAGCTCCAGCGGCTGTTCCGAAACCCGGAAGCGACCAAGATGATCAAGCGCTGCAACGACTTTGGCGCAGGCGGCGTGTCCGTGGCCATCGGCGAACTGGCCGACGGGCTTCGGATTCAACTGGACGCGGTACCCAAGAAATACGCGGGGTTGGACGGCACCGAACTGGCCATCAGCGAGTCCCAGGAGCGCATGGCCGTGGTGGTGACCCGTGAGGATGCGTCCCGCTTTGCGGCCCTTGCGGACGGCGAAAATCTGGAAGCCACTGTGGTGGCACAGGTCACGGATGACGCACGGCTCATCATGGAATTCATGGGTCAAACGGTGGCGGATATATCCCGTGCCTTTATTGATACCAACGGTGCGCCCAAACACGCACAGGCGGCTGTGAAAAAGCCAGAACCGTTTGAAAAACCGGTGCCCGGCGGATTCAGTGAAACTTACAAGTCCCTTGTGACGGATCTCAACGTCTGTGCTAAGCGGGGGCTTGTGGAGATGTTCGATTCCACCGTGGGGGCCAATACGGTGCTGATGCCATTGGGCGGCAAGCGGCAGCGAACCCCCGTGCAAGTGATGGCGGCAAAAATACCCGCGGAGCACGGGGATACTGTGACTTGCTCCCTCATGTCCTGGGGCTACAACCCAAAAATCGCAAAGAAGTCCCCGTATCATGGGGCATATCTCGCGGTGGTGGAGGCCCTTTGTAAGCTGGTGGCGGCGGGCGCGCCGCTTACCGATTGCTATATGAGCTTTCAGGAATATTTTGAAAAGTTAAGAAAAGAACCCGCGCGCTGGGGTAAGCCTGCGGCGGCTCTTTTGGGCGGCATCGCGGCCCAGTTGGATTTTGGCGTCGCCGCCATCGGCGGCAAGGATTCCATGAGCGGCTCCTTTGAGGCGTTGGACGTGCCGCCCACCCTTGTGGCCTTTGCCGTGGCGGTAGGGGATGTGCATCATGTGATTTCTCCCGAGTTCAAGCGGGCGGGCTCCAAGGTGGTTCTGCTCCGGCCCGAATATGAAAACGGCCTGCCCAAACCCGAATCCCTTGTGGCGCTGCTTCATACGGTGCAAACCCTCATCCGGGAAAAGAAGGCACTTTCCGCTTGGGCGCCCGCCTACGGCGGCGTGGCAGAGGCGGTTTATAAGATGGCGCTGGGCAACAGCTTGGGCTTCGCGTTTGTGTCGAATCTCTCCCTTGCTGATCTTTTCAGCTACAGTTACGGCTCTTTTGTGCTGGAATTGGCCGATGAGGCCGAAATCGGCATGGAATTGGGACGGGTTACAACAGCTCGTATGATTGCCCGAGACGGAGAACAGCTTTCTATAGACGAGCTGGAGGCGGCAAGCGAGGGCGTTTTAGAGGATATTTTCCCCACCCGCACAAGTCGGCAGCAGGGCGAAGCGCCCCTGCTCACCTACCGGGCCAAGGAGCATAAAAAGGCGGCGATTTCCATCGCCAAGCCCCAAGTGCTTATCCCCGTGTTCCCCGGTACCAACTGTGAGTACGAATCCAGAAAGGCAGTGGAGCTTGCGGGCGGCAGAGGCGAAATTCTGGTGATTAACACCAAGTCTCCCGCGGCTATCGGCGAATCTATATCCCGCTTTGCAGCCCTATTAGGTGAGTCCCAGATGCTTTTCATCCCCGGCGGCTTCTCCAACGGGGACGAGCCGGACGGCTCCGGAAAATTTATCACTGCATTTTTGCGCAATCCCGCCGTGGCCGAGCAGGTGGAAAACTTGCTCTATGGGCGCGACGGGCTGATCTGCGGCATCTGCAACGGGTTTCAGGCGCTGATCAAGCTGGGCCTTGTGCCCTACGGCCATATTCAGGAGGCCAAAGAGGACAGCCCCACCTTGACTTACAACGCCATCGGCAGACACCAGTCCAAACTCACCCGGGTTCGGCTCAGTTCCAACAATTCCCCGTGGCTGCGCTACGCCAACGTGGGGGAGATATATACGGCGCCGGTTTCCCATGGCGAGGGACGTTTCCTTTGCCCCGAAGGGCTGCTCAAACAGCTTGCGGACAATGGGCAGATCATCACCCAATACGTAGATGAGGTAGGCACCCCCACCATGGACATCGATCACAACCCCAACGGTTCCGTTTGGGCCGTGGAGGGCATCGTGTCCCCGGACGGCCGCGTGCTGGGTAAAATGGCCCACAGCGAGCGTGTGGGGGAGGCCCTGTATCAAAACGTGGCGGGCAACTTCGACCTGCCTCTGTTCCGCTCCGCGGTGGATTACTACAAATAAAGAATCGCGGTTTTTCCTGCCGCGGGTATCATGGGATGGAGCCGCGGACGCGGAGTTTTCAAGCTGTGGCTGAAAACCACCGTACCGCCAAGAAAGCCCAACCGGCCCTTGACAGCGGGGGCAGGGAATTGTATGATTCCACAAAGGCTTTTCCCGCTTTCGGCCTATTGTACCGGGGAGAAGTTCCTCATTCTCGGCGCAGCGCGCCCGAATCCGCGCAAACACATGGAGAGGCAGGGCTGTAAAATCCGAGGTTCTCTGGATTTTCGCCTCGCATTGCTGGTATAATAAAAAACGAGAAGAGCATCGAGCATATGGATTACCTTTTGAAGAAATTGGGGGGAGCATAAAAATGGCCTACTATTATGAAGAACCTTCGCATACCTTCAGCGAATATCTGCTGATTCCCAACTATACCTCCGCTGAATGCATCCCGGAAAACACTTCCCTGCGGGTGCCCGTATGCAGGTTCCGACGGGGCGAGACTGCATCCCTCTCCATGAATATCCCGTTGGTGTCCGCCGTTATGCAAGCGGTTTCCGGGGAAAAGCTGGCGGTGGCGCTGGCCCGGGAAGGCGGCATCGCTTTCATCTATGGTTCCCAAAGCATTGAGGATCAGGCGGGTATGGTGCGCCGGGTGAAGAGTTACAAGGCGGGTTTTGCGGTCAGCGAATCTAACGTCACCCCAGAAAACACCCTGGATGATATCCTTCGGCTCAAGGAAAAAACCGGGCATTCCACCGTGGCGGTTACCCACGACGGCACCCCCACCGGTAAACTTCTGGGCATGGTTACCAGCCGGGATTATCGGGTCAGCCGCATGGAACGCTCCGCAAAGGTGTCCACGTTCATGACCCCCTTTGAAAAGCTGGTCTATGCCTACGAGGGCATCAGCCTCAAAGAGGCCAACAACATCATCTGGGACAACAAGCTCAACGCCCTGCCCATTATTACCAAAGAGGGCAATATGGTGGCGTTCGTATTCCGCAAGGACTATGATATGCACAAGGAGAACCCGCTGGAACTGCTGGACGACAACAAGCGTTACGTGGTGGGTGCGGGTATCAACACAAGGGACTATTCGGAGCGGATTCCAGCCCTTGTAGAGGCGGGGGTGGACGTGCTGTGCATCGACTCTTCGGAGGGATACTCTCAGTGGCAGCAGCAGGCGCTTTCCTATGTGCGCGAAACATACGGGGATCGTGTCAAAATCGGCGCGGGTAACGTGGTGGACCGGGAAGGGTTCCGGTTCCTGGCGGATGCGGGCGCGGATTTTGTAAAGGTCGGCATCGGCGGCGGTTCCATCTGCATCACCCGGGAGGCCAAAGGCATTGGCCGCGGACAGGCAACTTCCGTCATTGAGGTGGCAAAGGCCCGGGATGAATATTTTGAGGAAACAGGGATCTATGTCCCCGTCTGTTCCGACGGTGGCATCGTTATGGATTACCATATCACGCTGGCGCTGGCTATGGGCTGCGATTTCTGCATGCTGGGCAGGTACTTTGCCCGCTTCGACGAAAGCCCCACCAACAGGGTCTTCATCAACGGCAGATACATGAAGGAATACTGGGGCGAGGGTTCTGCCCGTGCCCGCAACTGGCAGCGGTATGATATGGGCGGCGATGAAAAGCTCTCCTTCGAGGAAGGGGTAGATTCCTACGTGCCCTATGCCGGCAGCCTTCATGACAACGTGGGCCTGACCTTAAGCAAAATGCGTTCCACCATGTGCAACTGCGGCGCGCTGACGCTTGAGGAATTGCGCAAGAAGGCACGTCTGACGCTGGTATCCTCCGTAAGCATCATTGAGGGCGGCGCCCACGATGTGGTGCTGAAGGATTCCACATCCTATATGACGAAATAATTTTTCTAGGCCGGAAGCCGCCCGCCGGGCGGCTTTTGCTTTGAAGTGCCCAATGGTGTCGGGTGAGGCAAATTGTGGTATAATAAGCTATTCTGAGTGCGTGCAAAGGAAAAACATGATTGAAATTTCGCATTTAACCTATAAATACGACGAAAACGAAGTGGTGCTTTCGGATGTGTCCCTCTGTGTCAAACGGGGGGAGTTCGTGGCCGTGGTAGGCCACAACGGCAGCGGGAAATCCACTTTAGCCAAGCATATTAATGCCTTGCTGCTCCCCACGGACGGCACTGTTACCGTGGACGGAATGGATACGCGGGAAGAGGAGAATACCCTGCGGATCCGGCAAAAAGTGGGCATGGTGTTTCAAAATCCGGACAATCAGCTGGTGACCACTGTTGTAGAGGAAGATATCGCCTTCGGACCTGAAAACCTGGGGGTGGAGCCTCGTGAAATCCGCAAGCGGGTGGATTGGGCACTCAATGAGGTGGATATGCTTGCCTACGCCAAAAACGCGCCGCACCTGCTTTCCGGCGGGCAAAAGCAGCGCATTGCCATTGCGGGGATGCTGGCCATGAAGCCGGATGTGCTGGTGCTGGACGAAGCCACGGCTATGCTGGACCCGCAGGGCCGTCAGGAAGTGCTGGCGATTCTAAAGAAACTTAACAGCGAGGGCATGACGGTGGTCATGATCACGCAGTATATGGAAGAAGCGGTCATTGCCGACCGGGTGGCGGTGCTCTCGGAAGGGAAGCTCATTTTAGAGGGAACGCCTGTGGAGGTTTTCGCCCGCGTAAACTTACTTCGGGAAAACAGACTGGACCTGCCCCTCATCGCTCAGCTGGGCGAACGCCTTAGGGCTGGGGGGATGGAGATCAATCAGGCCGCAATTACGGTGGAAGAGTTGGCGAACGAGTTATGTCGATAGTCATTGAACATGTGAATCAGCTTTATATGCCCGGCACGGATATGGCCTGCGCGGCGCTTTCAGATATCACCCTCACCATCAATGAGGGGGAATTTTTGGGCGTCATCGGCCATACAGGCAGTGGGAAGTCCACATTGGTGCAGCATATTGGCGGCATTATGCAGCCTTCCTCTGGCTGCATTATTGTGGATGGCTTCAACCTGTCGGATAAAAAACAGCGGCAGGAAGGCCGCAAACGCGTGGGTCTGGTGTTCCAGTATCCCGAGTACCAGCTCTTCGAGGAAACGGTGAAGAAGGATATTGCCTACGGGCCCAAAAACATGAAGCTGGACCCAGAGGAGATTGAAGCGCGGGTGAAAGACGCCATGCGCTTGGTGGGCTTACCCTATGATGCTTTTGCGGAAAAATCACCCTTTGAGCTCTCGGGCGGGGAAAAGCGTCGGGCGGCGCTGGCGGGCATCATTGCGATGCGCCCCAAATATCTGGTGCTGGACGAGCCCATGGCGGGGCTGGATCCTTCCGGGCGGAAAGCCATTCTCAACACGGTGGACAACCTGCGGGAGGAAACTGGCTGCGCGGTGATTATGGTGTCCCATTCTATGGATGACGTGGCCTGTCGCAGCGACCGCGTGGCAGTGCTTTCAGAGGGGAAACTCTTAAAAGTCGGCACGCCCCGGGAGATCTTCGGGGAAAGCAGCGATACGCTTGCGGATATCGGGCTGGATCTGCCCGAGGTAAGTAAATTGGCTCGCAAGCTGCGGCAGTGTGGCATGCAGGTACCGCCTGTGTATGAAATGGAAGAAATGGTGGCGTTTTTGCTGGGGAGGGTAAAACATGTTTAAGGATATTACCCTGGGCCAGTACTACCCTGGCAATTCCGTGGTGCACCGTCTGGATCCCCGAACGAAGCTCTCGCTGATGATGGCTTATATCGTGGTGGTGTTTTTGGTGCAGAACCTGTGGCTCTTTATCCCGGTAACCGCCTATGTGGTCATGGTCACGCTCTTGGCGCGGGTGCCGGTCAATTACCTTTGGCGGTCGCTGAAACCCTTGAAATTCATCCTGTTTTTTATGTTTGCCATTAACCTGCTGGTGAATGTTTCCGGTGATATGATTTGGGAGTTCTGGATCATTAAAATCACCACCGGCGGCATCCATCAGGCTGTTTATATCTCTGCCCGCCTGATCCTACTGGTATCGGGAACCTCCCTGATGACCCTCACTACAACCCCCATCGCCCTGACCGACGGGTTGGAAAAGTTGCTTTCTCCTCTGGCGAAAATCCACTTTCCTGCCCACGAGCTGGCCATGATGATGACCATTGCCCTTCGGTTTATCCCCACGCTGCTGGAGGAGGCCGATAAGATTATGAAGGCACAAATGGCCCGGGGTGCGAACTTTGAAACCGGCGGGCTGATGCAGCGGGCCAAGAGCATGGTTCCCATTTTGGTGCCCCTGTTCGTTTCCGCGTTCCGCCGTGCGGATGAGCTGGCTATGGCCATGGAAAGCCGTTGCTACCATGGCGGTGAGGGACGTACCCGCATGAATGTGTTGTGCTTCCAAAAAAAAGATGCCTTCGCAGGTATGAGCATTCTTCTCCTTGCTACGGCAATTCTTTTGGTGCAGGCGATCATCCCGTGATATTGCCCACCAGTCGGCGGAAGCGCGCAATTTGAACCCGCTTAACAAACTGACCCTATCATTTATTTAAAAATCGGCTATTTAAACCATGTCGGTTTTGCTGTATTCTAACCCTGCAATCCAAATATGAGCTTGAGGAAAATTCAATGAGGCGAACCGTTTGTACGGACGGGCGTGATGCGGCAAAGGCGGTGGCGGCCCAATGAACGAGAAAGTCGACAAGAAAACCCAAATTATCGTGCTGGCGGCGGCAGGGGTCCTGCTCCTTGCGGCGCTGATTCTGGGCGGCACGCTTACAGGTGCGCATCCTTACGAAAAGGCGGCGGAATCGCTGCGCGCGTTGGGATACACGCTCAAAGCCGACGACTTTTATGTGGCAGGCACCTTTGGTGAAACCGACATTGCCTCTGTGCTTTCCGGGGTCAATCTGCAGCAGGCAGTGGAGGCAAGTCAGGACGCTGGCTTTCCCGGCGACCCTTATGCACAGGGGGAAATCACGCTGCTACTTTTGGCGTTGGAAGACGGGCGGGTGGTAACCCTGTTCCTCTGCAATGGGGACGTAGAGCTGGGGTTCATCCAGAAACTGAATACGGGTGAGGTGGAATCGCTCAAATGACGCGCATCCGCATGATCGTACAATACGAGGGAACAGCTTACGTGGGGTGGCAGGTCCAGACCAACGGCCTTTCCGTGCAGCAGGTCATGGAGGAAGCACTCAAAAAGCTCACCGGGGAGAAAATCGCACTGCATGCTTCCGGTCGCACGGACAGCGGTGTCCACGCCCGGGCGCAGGTGGCGCATTTCGATACCCAAAGCCGCATCCCGCCGGAAAAGTTCTGCTTCGCCCTCAACGTGGGGCTGCCCCCGGATATCCGCGTGCTGTACAGCGACCAAGCGGAGGGGTTCCACGCCCGCTACGATGTGAAGCGGAAGCACTACCGCTATACGGTGCTCAATGCGCCCCATGCGGGGGTGTTTACAAGGAACACCGCGTTGCATATCCATGACAGGCTGGATTTCGAGGCCATGTGTAGAAGCGCCGGAGCGCTTTTGGGCGAACACGATTTCATCGCCTTCAAGTCCACGGGCACGGAGCTGGAAAATACGGTTCGCGCCATCTACCTTTCCCAGTGGAGCCGGGAGGGAAACCTGTTGTATTATGACGTGGCGGGCAGCGGATTCATGTACAACATGGTTCGCATTTTCGCGGGCACCATGCTGGATATCGGCATGGGCCGCAGGGATGCGGGCTGCATCGCCCGGGCGCTTGCAAGCGGCAGCCGGACGGACGCGGGAGCTACGGCGCCCGCCCATGGCCTCATGCTCAGACGGATTGAATATGAGAACTTCGATACGGAGGAGATTGTAAAATGAAAACAGACGGAAAAGTTAAAACCATTGTGATGGCGGGATTGCTCACTGCAATCGTCGTGGTCGTCACCATGTTCGTGCAGATCCCCATCCCTAATCTGGCGGGAGCCTATATCAATGCGGGCGATGCCGTGTGCTATGTTTCAGCCTTTTTGCTGGGCTGGCCGGTGGGCGCGATTTGCGCCGGGGTAGGTAGCGCTCTGGCAGATCTTTTACTGGGCAGCGCCCTCTACGCGCCTGCTACGCTGGTGATTAAATTTGCCATGGCTGCCGTGGCTGCGGCGGGCCTTGCGCGCATGAAGAAAAAGAGCGGCCGCGTTCTGGTTCTGGCGCTGGCCGGGCTCATTATGCTGGGGGGCTATTTTGCGTATGAGTGGATGCTCTATGGTTGGGCAGCGGCAAGCGCCAGTCTGCTTTTTAATCTGATTCAGTATGCTGCGGGGGTTGTCATAGGCCTCGTCGCCATCCACGGAGTGGAAGCGCTTCGGAAATAGAAGGATACGGGAGAAAAATCATGGATGCTTTGCTTTATGTGCTCATTGGACTCTGTGCGGTAACCGCGATCCTATCGGTGGCACTGCTGGCGAGCCAAAAAAATGCCGCGCGGCAATATGAGAAGATCATCAAACAGGATATGGAAGAGCAGCAGCGGGCACTTCGGCTGGAGCTGAGTGAAACCGTGCAGAGTAGCGTCCGGGCGCTGGGGAGCCTCATTGCACAAAATCAGAAGGAGAGCAACAGAGGGCAGGCGGAGCGGTTGCAACGGATGCAGCAGGCGCTTACTGACATGAGCGCCCAGCTGGAAAACCGGCTTAAAACCTCTGCGATGGAAAACGAGCAAAAGCTGGAGTTGATTCGGAGCACCGTGGCAAAACATCTTTCCGGTATGCAGACCGACAACAACAAAAAATTGGATGAGATGCGTCAGATTGTGGATGAAAAGCTGCAAAAGACGCTGGATGCCCGGATGACCCAGTCCTTCCAGTTGGTGAACGAGCGATTGGAGCAGGTATACAAGGGTTTGGGGGAGATGCAAAGCCTGGCGGTAGGCGTGGGGGATCTAAAGAAGGTGCTCGCCAACGTAAAAACTCGGGGCACATTGGGCGAAATTCAGTTGGGCGCCATCCTTTCGGAGATTCTTGCGCCGGAGCAGTACGATACCAACGTTATTACCTCTGCCCATGGGCGGGAGCGGGTGGAATTCGCCATTAAAATTCCCGCGGAAGATTCGGGGCATATCTACCTGCCCGTAGATTCCAAGTTTCCTATGGACGCTTACACCGACTTGATGGACGCCTACGAGAGCGGCAGTCCCGAGCGGGTGCTCGCCGCAGGCGAGGTGCTCAAGACCCGGATCCGCAGTTTTGGAAAGGACATTAAGAACAAGTATATTGACCCGCCCAGCACCACCGAGTTCGGCATCATGTTTTTGCCCACAGAGGGCCTTTACGCGGAGGTGGTGAAGCTGGGGATGGTGGAAAAGCTCCAGCGGGATTATCGGGTCAGCATTGCAGGCCCCAGCACCATGGCGGCCATGCTCAACAGCTTCCAGATGGCGTTCCGCAGCGTGGCTATCCAGCGGCGCAGTGGCGAGGTGTGGAAGGTACTCTCCGCCGTGAAAACGGAGTTTGAACGCTTCTCCGAGGTGCTCAATCGGGCCCAGAAGCAGATCACCCGCGCCAACAACGATCTGGATACCCTCATCGGTGTTCGCACCCGCAGGATTCAATCCAGCCTGAAGGGCGTGGCCACCATGCCAGAAAGCGAGGCAGCTGTCTACCTGCCTTCAGAATCGGAGTTGTGGACGGAGGAGCTTGAGGAAACGGAGCCGGATACGGCGTCATAATGTTTTATCGAAATTTTGCGGCGGCGGTGCATTTGCACCGCCGCTTGTTTTGTGCCCAAATGGAGCTGGTTGGCAGATTGCGTGTTTGTTATTGTGTACAATCTCTGCTATAATAATGGCGAGAAAAATATAAAAAATCAACGGACTTTTCGGTTTTCCGGCTTGTGGGAAACCTGAAAAAATTGAGGCATGAAAAATGAGTTTTCGGTGTAAGGATCTCTTTAAAATACCCTCCCTCAAGGAAATGAAACTTGTGGGCGGGGAGGGCGGTATCGATCGAATCATTCGATGGGTCTATATTGGCGAAACCATGATGAACATCGATGATACCATCGATTGGATCATTGGCTATGAGCTTTTAATTATAACCGGCAGCACACTCAACGGCAACATTCAGAAAATAGTGGATCTCGTCCCGAAGCTCAACGCAAAAGGCATTGCCGGAATCGTCATCAACATCGGCAATTATATCCCCCAAATCCCCCAGGAGCTCATCCGCCTTGCCGACGAAATGCAGCTTCCGCTTTTCGAGTTGCCCTGGAAAACCCGCCTTGTTACGGTAACGCACGATATCGGCAGCGCAATCATCACCAACGAGCTGGAAGAAGATACTGTGCGCACACTTCTTGAGAATATAATTTTTTCCGATATTTCCGCGCAAAGCAAATTCTTAGACGTCTTTGAGCGCCATGGCTTTCACGCTAATGACAGCTTTTTTATCGGCATCCTCGATATCAACGGTTTTGAGAGCTACATTTGTGCCAATCAAATCAGCGACGAAAGCAAAATTGCGGGCATTCAGAATTATCTGTTGGGTGCAACCAACGACGCTTTTTCAAACCGGCATCTCAACGCCCTGACCATGCAAAAAAGCGATTCCGTAGTTTTCCTCTTGAAATCCGGGGATGTTTCGCAAAGCGTGCTGGAGGGGATTTTCAATGAAATCGCGCTGCGCATGTCAAATCAGTTTCCCAGAATAAAGCTCCACGCCGGCATCGGCAAAAGCTGCAACCATATCAGTCTGTGCCGCAACAGTTACCGTCAGGCGGAGCAGGCCCTGAAAGTCAAAAAATCCGAGCAGCTCATCGGCCCCATTTATTACTACAAGGACATCGGCGTATATTCTTTGCTGACCAATATCAACGACCGGAAGATCCTCGATGAGTATTACCATGATAATTTTGACGACCTTGTGGAATATGACAAAGCCAATAAATCCGAGCTCTTAAAAACGCTGAAAGTTTATTTGTCCAACAACTGCCGGATGACGGAAGCCGCAAAGCAGCTTTATATCCATGAAAATACCCTCAAATACAGGCTGAACAAAATTGAAACCATCAGCGGCTGTGATCTGCGCGATTTTCAGCAGTTGTGCCAGCTGGACATTGGCGTCAAAGTCGGCAAGCTCCTGTACCCCGAGCACTATATGTAAAGATCCTATCCTTGCTCTTAAACCGGCCTTTTTCAGTGCTAAAATCCTTGGGGTTTTGGCGTCGTTAGCTTTTTGGGACACATGAATTTGTACTTTACCCACATGGTGTTATCGTGTGCAAAAGCATATAATGTCTTTAACGAATAACAATTCATAAGGAGAATTATATGATTACAGAAAATAACGCAAAGATCGTTTCAAATACCGTTCCCGGCCCCAAAGCGAAGGAATTGTTGGAGCGGCGAACCCAGGCCGTGGCTCGGGGCATCTCTTACAATGCGGTTCTTTTTGTACAAGAGGCCAAGGGCGCTTTGATCAAGGATGTGGACGACAACGTGTTCGTTGATTTTGCGGCCGGAATCGGCGTGCAGAACATCGGCTATTCCAATGAGGACTATATCAATTCCGTCATTGAACAAGTAAAAAAATTCACGCATACCAGCATCAATATCGCCATGTATGAACCGTATGTGGCGCTGGCGGAGCTATTGATCGGCATCGCGCCGATCAACGGAGAAAAACGGGTCATGTTTGCCAATTCCGGTGCGGAAGCGGTGGAGAACGCAATCAAGATCGCCCGGCAATATACGAAAAAACAGGGCATCGTTTCGCTGGAATGCGCGTTCCATGGCAGAACCTATGCCGCAATGACGCTCACGAGCAAAGTGAAGCCCTACAAATTTGAGTTTGGCCCCTTACTGTCGGAGTGCTATAAAATCCCGTCGGCGTACTGTTACCGGTGTCCGTACAAGAGCAAATATCCGGGGTGCGGCTTAGCCTGCGCCGAGCGGTTTGAAACCATGCTCAAGGGCGAGCTGGCTCCCGAAATGATCGCGGCCTTCATTGCCGAACCAATTCAGGGCGAAGGCGGCTTTATCGTACCGCCCAAAGAGTATCTGGCCGCCATGGAAGCCATCTGTAAAAAGAACGGCATCGTGTTTATCGTCGACGAGGTGCAGTCTGGCTTCGCCCGCACGGGAAAGCTATTCGCCTCGGAGCATTTCGATATCCATCCGGACATCATGACCATGGCGAAAGCCCTCGGCGGAGGGCTCCCTATAAGTGCTGTGGTGGGGTCAAAAGAGATCATGGACAGCCCCGGCCCCGGGCAAATCGGCGGCACCTTCTGTGGGAACCCCGTCGCATGTAATGCGGGTATGCAGGTGCTCAAGCTCATTGAGGAAAACAGGCTGGATCTCAAGGCGCAGCATATCGGCGAAATCCTCAAGCGCAGGTTGGGGCAGATGCAGGATCAGTTCCCGTGCATCGGCGATGTGCGGGGCCTGGGGGCCATGGTGGCCGTGGAATTCGTAAAAGACCGGGAAACGAAAGAGCCCTATGCGGACATCACGAAAAAGATCATCGCTTATGCCTTTGAGCGTGGGGTCATTCTCATGAACGCTGGTATTTTCAGCAACGTGATACGGTTCCTGCCGCCTCTGGTGATGACCGACGAACAGGTTAACTACGGCATGGACGTCCTACAAGAAGCGATTGCGGCATGCTGCAAGGAATGAGTACATCAACCGAAAACTAAAAAAAATAAGGGAGGCCGTACAATGAGACAGCTTTTGATTAAGCCACAGATACACAACTTCGAAACTATGGGGTCTTTTGCAGAATCGTTTGCTTTCACAGGCGACGATCTGATCTTCACGGAGCAATTTTTATACGATACGTTCATCAAGGAGCTCGCGCTCCCCTGCAAAGTGCTTTGCCGGGACGCGTTTGGGCTGGGGGAACCCAGCGACCAAATGATCGACCAAATCGCGCTTGCGGCCAACAAGCTGGATTTTAAGCGCCTGATCGCTGTGGGTGGCGGCAGTATCATCGACATCGCGAAGATCCTTGCGCTTAAAAACAATGTCCCCAGTGCGAAAATTTTCTTAAAGGAAACGCCCATCCAAAGGGAAAAGACGTTGATTGTGGTTCCCACGACCTGCGGCACGGGCAGCGAGATGACCAACCTGTCCATTGCCAACATCGTGGCAAAAAACACCAAACTGGGAATTGGCGATGACATTATGTGCGCGGACCATGCCGTGCTGATCCCGCAGTTTGTGAAAGGCCTGCCATACAAGGTGTTCATTTACAGCGCCATCGACGCGCTGGTACATGCGGTGGAATCCTATGTATCCCCCAAGGCGAACGTCTTTACCAAAACCTTAAGCATAAAAGCGGCGCAGATGTTTATGCACGGCTTTGTGGATCTGCTGCTCAAGGGCAAGGAGATCAAGTCGCTTCTCGCCGGCGATTTTCTAACAGCAAGCTGCATTGCGGGCATCGCGTTCAGTAACGCGGGAGTGGGGCCGGTGCACGCGCTGGCCTATCCGCTTGGTGGCGCCTATCATGTTCCCCACGGGGAAACAAACGCCCAGTTTTTTGCCGAAGTGATGAACCTGTATCAGGATGAAAAGCCGGGCGGCAGGCTCAATGAAATCGGCGAAGTCATCATGGCGGAGCTGCGCCGCGGCGGAATTTCCTGTACGCAAGAGGACGTTTTTGAAAAAATGGGGGATCTTTTGCAGCGCCTGCAGCCGAATGTGAGGCTCCACGAATACGGTATGAAATTGGAAGAGATCGAAATTTTTGCCCAAAGCGTGATGGACAATCAGCAACGATTGCTAATCAACAGTTATGTGCCCTTCACCAAGGCGCATGCCCTAAAAATCTATCAAAACCGTTATTGATGCGTGAAGGAGAGGAAAGCCATGAAAACAGCAAAAGAGTATATCGAAAGTTTGAAAAAGTTGAATCTGAAGGTCTATATGTTTGGCGAACTCGTCAAAGATCTCACGGAGCATCCCGTGATCAAGCCGTCGTTGAATTCCGTGGCCATGACGTACGCCCTTGCGCAGCAGAAGGAATATGAGGAGCTGATGACGGCTACGTCCAATCTAACCGGGAAAAAGATCAATCGCTTTACCCACCTACATCAAAGCGCGGACGAGTTGGTCGTCAAGTCCAAAATGCAGCGCCTGATGGGCCAAAAAACCGCATCCTGCTACCAGCGGTGCGTGGGAATGGATGCGGCAAACGCCCTGTATTCCACCACCTTTGAAGTAGATGAGAAATACGGAACCAAATACCATCAAAGGTTTATTGAGTATTGGAAGTATATTCAGGAAAACGATCTCGTGGTAGATGGGGCCATGACGGATACCAAGGGGGACCGGGGGAAGTCGCCCAGCGGGCAGGCTGATCCGGACCAGTATCTGCATGTGGTAGAAAGAAGGCCAGATGGCATTGTGGTACGCGGGGCAAAAGCGCATCAAACAGGCATGGTTAATTCTCATGAAGTGGTGGTGATGCCCACCATCGCCCTCAAGCCCGAGGATAAGGATTACGCGGTATCCTTTGGCGTGCCGTCGGATACGGAAGGCATTTTCATGATATACGGCCGGCAAAGCTGCGATTTGCGCAAGCTGGAAGAGAACGCGGATATTGATCTGGGCAATAAGGATTTTGGCGGGCATGAGTGCCTGGTGATTTTCGACAACGTGTTTGTGCCCAACGAGCGTATCTTCATGGATGGGGAAACCGATTTCGCGGGAATTCTCGTGGAACGCTTCGCCGGGTATCACCGCACGAGCTACGCCTGCAAAACGGGCGTGGGCGACGTGCTCATCGGCGCGGCGGCGCTGGCGGCGGATTACAACGGCGTGCCCAAGGCCAGCCATATCAAAGACAAGCTCATTGAGATGGTGCATCTTAACGAAACTATGTTTGCTTGCTCTATGGCAAGCTGCTGTGCGGGGCATAAAACCTGCGCAGGCAACTACGAAATCGACATGCTGCTGGCCAACGTCTGTAAGCAGAACGTCACACGGTTCCCATATGAAATCGCACGGCTCGCGGAAGATATCGCGGGCGGCATTATGGTCACTATGCCCTCCGAAAAGGATTATAACAATCCCGAACTAAAGCCATATCTTGAAAAGTATTTAAAAGGCGCCGATGGCGTTTCCACGGAAAACCGTATGCGGATCCTGCGGCTCATCGAAAACATTACGCTGGGCAGCGCGGCGGTGGGATACCGCACGGAGTCAATGCATGGGGCGGGGTCCCCGCAGGCGCAGCGCATTATGATCGCGCGGCAGGGAGAGATCGGCAAAAAGAAAGGGATGGCAAAGAGAATTGCGCATATCAAGGATGAATAAGGGGGAATACGATGAAATCCTGGGAAATACATTACAATGCACATAAAATGTCCGCAAAGGCCGCGGTAGGGCTGATCAAAAGCGGCGACCGGGTGGTCATCGGGCATGCGGTGGGCGAGCCGAGTCAAGTGATTGATGCCATGGTGGAAAACCGCGAGGCTTACCGTAATGTGGAAATCGTGCATATGGTGTTCATGGGCAAAGGGGAATACTGCAAAGAGGGCATGGAGCAATATTTCCGCCATAACTCGCTGTTCGTGGGAGGACCCGCACGGCAAGCCATCGTTGATGGCCGGGCGGATTTTACGCCCTGCTATTTTTCTGAGATTCCCTCGCTGTTTAAGAACGGTGCGCTGCCGGTGGATGTAGCGTTGGTACAGGTCAGCCCGCCCGACCATGCAGGATATTGCAGCCTCGGCGTGTCGGTGGACTATACAGCAACGGCCGTCAAACATGCCAAAATCGTCATCGCGCAAGTCAATTCAAACATGCCCAGAACGCTGGGGAATAGCTTTGTGCATGTCAGCGAGCTGGACGCGATTGTGGAACTGGACACCCCCCTTATCGTGCTCAATCCCATGCAGATTACGGACGTGGAGGCGCATATTGGGGAGAATTGCGCGGAACTGATTGAGGACGGCGCCACGTTGCAGCTGGGGATCGGCTCACTGCCAGATGCGGTACTGCACGCACTTAAGGACAAAAGTGATCTGGGCATCCATTCGGAAATGATTTCCGATGGGGTGGTGGATCTGGTGGAATCCGGTGTCATCAACTGTAGCAAAAAAACGCTTCACAACGGCAAGATCGTCGCCACATTTTTAATGGGCACCAAAAAGCTCTACGACTTTGTGGATGATAACCCAATGATCTATATGGCGCCGGTGGAATACGTGAACGATCCGTACGTCATACGTCAGAATAACAAAATGATATCCATTAACGCATGTGTTCAGGTGGATTTGTTCGGTCAGGTGTGCTCGGAAAGCGTGGGGCTGCGGCAGCTCAGCGCGGTGGGCGGTCAAGTGGACTTTGTGCGCGGCGCGAATATGGCGCCGGGCGGGAAATCCATCATTGCGATGCCCTCTACTGCCGCGGGCGGTAAGATCTCAAAAATCGTGCCGCTTCTCGATCCGGGCGCGGCCGTTACCACCAGCAGAAACGACGTCTCGTATGTGGTCACCGAATACGGAGTTGCCTCGCTCAAGGGAAAAACGCTTCGCGAGCGGGCAAGGGCACTGATCCAAATCGCGCATCCGGATTTTCGCCCATCGCTGGAAGAAGAATTCGAAAGAAGGTTTAAAAGAGGGTTGTATGAATAAAAACGTGTATGCCATTGGTGCCTGCAGAACGGCCATCGGCAATTTCGGCGGCGCGCTCAAAAATGTTTCGGCGGTGGAGCTGGGCGCCACCGTCATGAAAGAAGCCGTCGGTCGGGCGGGTGTCACCCCGGAGGAAATCGAAGAAGTCACCATGGGATGCGTGCTGCAGGCCGGCCTTGGGCAAAACGTGGCCAGACAGGCGGCGATCAAGGCGGGCATCCCCGTCACGACGCCGGCACAAACCATCAATAAGGTGTGCGGCTCGGGGATTCGAAGCGTGATTCTTGCCGCGCAGTCCATTCTGTGCGGCGACGTGGCCTGTGCAATGGGCGGCGGCACGGAAAGCATGAGCAACGCGCCGTTTCTATCCAAGGCGCATCGCTGGGGCGCGCGGATGGGCAATGATACGCTGGTGGATTCCATGATCAACGAGGGCCTGTGGGAAGCTTTCAACAACTACCATATGGGCGTCACTGCGGAAAACGTAACGGAACAATACGGCATCTCCCGGGCGCAACAGGATACGTTCGCGTACCAATCCCAAATGAAAGCGGCCCGGGCGATCCATTCGGGAGCTTTTGCCAAAGAAATCGTGCCCGTTGCCATCCCGCAGAAAAAGGCGGATCCGGTGATGTTTGATACGGATGAATTTGTGCGCGGAGATACCACGGAGGAAAAACTCAATAAGCTTCGTCCGGCGTTCAAACCAGACGGCACGGTCACAGCGGGGAACAGTTCGGGCATCAACGACGGCGCGGCCGCGGTGGTGCTGGCAGACGAAGCCTTTGTGGAAGCCAAGGGAATCAAGCCCCTGTTTCGCATCGTGTCCTGGGGTTCCGTAGGCGTGGATCCGTCGGTGATGGGCATGGGCCCTGTGCCGTCCATCCGCAAGGCGCTGGGCAAAGCGAGCCTTCGGATGGAGGAGATCTCGGTCATCGAGCTAAACGAGGCGTTTGCGGCGCAGTCGTTAGCGGTGATGAAAGAGCTGGATCTCAATCAGGCGCTGGTCAATCCAAACGGCGGGGCCATCGCGCTGGGACACCCCATCGGCGCGTCGGGTACAAGAATCCTTGTGACGTTGTATTATGAAATGCTAAGGCGAAATCTTCAGTATGGCCTTGCGTCGCTGTGCATCGGCGGCGGCATGGGCGAAGCGCTGATTATTGAGCGCGACGCACTATGCAGATAGGAGGAACGGCATGGAAAATCTTCGGTATGAAAAAGAGAACGGTATCGGCATTCTGACCATCGCGCGCCCCAAAGCGCTCAACGCGCTGAATTCGGCAACGCTCCATGAGCTGGGGCAGGTAGTTGATCAGATTCGGGAAGAAGCCGACGTAACTTGCGTGATCGTTACGGGGGAAGGAAGCAAGGCATTCGTGGCCGGTGCCGATATTTCGGAAATGGCGGATATGAACCCGGAGCAGGCGCGGGCCTTCGGCCGTTTCGGCAATGAAATTTTTCGCAAGCTAGAGCTGCTCGAAGTCCCCACCATCGCCCTTGTGAACGGATATGCGCTGGGCGGCGGGCTGGAGCTTACGCTGTGTTGCGATTTAATTCTTGCCTCTAATAATGCGGTCTTCGCCGTGCCCGAAACCACACTGGGTATCATTTGTGGCTTTGGCGGCACCCAGCGACTTCCTGCGCGCGTGGGACAAAGTGTGGCAAAGAGAATGATGTTTACCGCCGAGCGGGTCAATGCGCAGGAGGCGCTTAAGATCGGCCTTTGCGACGGCGTGACGGAAATAGAAAAGCTGATGGAGGAAGGACTGGCGTTGGCCGGCCGTATGGTGAAGTCCCAAAGCGTAAAATACGCGAAGCAGGCCATACAGTTTGGTATCGCGCACAATGGGGCTGGCTTTGAGGCGGAATCCGAGCTTTTCGCGCAATGCTTCACAACTGGCGAGGCAGAAACAAGAATGAAAAAGATGCTGGAAGGCAAAAGATAGGAGGGGTCAATTTGAAGGCGTTCATTATTGGAGCAGGTACCATGGGAACCGGCATCGCCCAGGCGTTTGCGGCGGCGGGTTATGTGACGACCATCTGCGACGTCAGCCAAGAGCTGGCGGTATCTGGCGTGAAGAGGATTGAAAAAGGGCTAATAAAGCTTGTGGAAAAAGGTAAAATGGGGGATGGCGAGCGGTTAGAAATTATGGACCGCTTAAGCGCTACCGCCTGTTTTGACAACATAAAGGACTGCGATATCGCTGTGGAGGCGGCGGCGGAAGTGATCGGCGTCAAAAAAGAAATTTTCAAAAAGCTGGAAGCGGCGTGTTCTCCGGATACCATTTTGGCCACCAACACCTCGTCCCTTTCCATTACGGAAATTGCGGCGGCGGTGAATATTCCGCAACGAGTGATCGGCATGCATTTTTTTAACCCGGTTCCGATTATGAAGCTGGTGGAAGTGATTAACGGCATGGAAACATCGCCGGAGGTCACGCGCAAAGTCATTGCTATCGCCAAGTGCCTGGGAAAGGAACCCATAGAGGTTGCGGAAGGCCCTGGATTTGTGGTGAACCGGCTGCTGGTTCCCATGATTAATGAAGCCTGCGAAATACTTTCCGAGGGGATCGCTTCCGCCGAGGATATCGACAAGGCCATGATGCTGGGCGCGAATCATCCCATGGGGCCTTTGGCGCTTTCTGACTTGATCGGCAACGACATCACCCTTGCCATTATGGAAACGCTTTACAAAGAAACGGGCGATTCTAAATACCACCCGTCCACGCTGCTTAAAAAATACGTGCGTGCAGGGAAACTGGGTAAAAAAACGAAGAAGGGCTTTTTTAAATACAACTAAGGCAAGGGCTTGGCTTCCTTCCAAGAGGAGGCCAAACGTCCTCCTGTTTGCAATGTTTGGTCCTATCACGGGGGCTCGGTCGGTGGTTCCGGTATCTCCTTCCGGAACTGCCGGGCCGCCCGTACCGATGGGGCCAACTCCCTCTTTCGCGTGTATTTCAAACCGCTTCCGGACTTTTCAAAAAGTGCGGTTTTTTCTATTTCCTGGGAAAACATTGTCGATAGATTATCAAAATTTGTCATTGCGACACTTGACGTGTGTATAGCCAATTATTATAATATATCTGTTGTGTAACGATATTTCCTCCACAAGGGCATTCTGTAGGAGAATACAGGATGGTGTGTATGTCAGTTAATGGTTACACTATATGCGGTGCCATAGTCCGCATTCGGAGGAATGCCTCCGGTGCGGCGAAAAGGGAAAAACAGGTGCCGGGTTTTTTATGGGCAATTTGGAAGTCTCTGTTGTCAAAAAGGAATATGGCGGGCTGTAGAGCCTGTGCGGTGCAAACGGTACCAATACTATTGAGAACAGAGGTTTCTCTTCTTTTTTCGGCCGGACGCAAGGCGGAAAAATCGCTTTGGCGCCGCTTGAAGCGGAGAAAAAAATAGGAACGTGGTTGTAAGCGCGAAAGCGCAAAATGATACAACGCAAACTGAAGGAGGAACACCAATGAAGAAGTATCTGGCACTGGCATTGGCCCTGCTCATGGCTCTGGGCATGGTTGCCTGCTCCAAGGCAGCAGAGGAAGTAAAAGAAATGACCGTGGCCGACAAGATCGCGGCAGCTGCAAAAAGCCCCGTGGATACCAAAAAGGTAGCCGAAGCCGCAAAGGCGGGCACCCTGAAGATCGGCGTCATTCTGGTGGGCGACGAAAACGAAGGCTACACCTACGCTCATATCGAGGGCATCGAGGAGGCCAAGGCGGCATTGGGCCTCACCGACGATCAGGTCATCTATAAGTACAGCATCCCGGAAGACGAGACTTGCTACGACACCGCGGTGGACCTGGCGGATCAGGGCTGCAGCATGATTTTCTCCAATAGCTTCTCTCATGAAACCTACATGATTCAGGCCGCGGAAGAGTATCCCGACGTGGTCTTCCTTCCCGCCACCGGTCAGCAGGCAGCTACCTGCGGGCTTGACAACGTGGTCAACTACTTCCCCCAGGTTTATCAGTCCCGCTATGTGGCGGGCGTCGTGGCTGGCATGAAGCTCAAGGAGCTTATGGACGCTGGTACAGTCACCGACCCCTACATCGGCTATGTGGGCGCTTACCCCTATGCGGAAGTGGTTTCCGGCTACACCGCCTTCTTCCTTGGCATCAAGTCCATTGTTCCCGAAGCCCATATGGACGTGACCTATACCAACTCTTGGTTTGACATGACCGCCGAGGCAGAGGCCGCCAACGCCCTCATCGCCCGGGGCTGCGTCATCATCGGTCAGCACGCTGACTCTACCGGCGCTCCCTCCGCTGTGGAGGCCGCCCTTGCCGCCGGCACCACCGCTTACTGCGTAGGCTACAATGTGGATATGCTCAGCGTGGCGCCCAACGCTGCCCTGACCTCCGCACAGAACTGCTGGGGCGTACTGTATACCAGCATGATCGATACCGCAATGAAAGGCGAGGCTTTGGCAAAGAACAACACCGCCGGCTACACTGAGAACGGCGTAAAGATCTCTGATCTGGGCGCCTCCTGCGCTCCCGGTACTGCTGAGAAGGTGACGGAAGTCATCGCTGCCATCCAGAGCGATACACTTAAGATCTTCAGCTGCGATACTTGGACAGCCAAGGGTGAGACGCTGGACTCTTACGACCAGTCCTTCGGCTTCACGGGCGTGCAGTTGATCTGGGACGGCTACTTCCATGAGTCCGAAGCCATCTCCGCACCTCTGTTCGACATCCGTATTGACGGCATTACCGAGCTGAACTAAGATGTGAGCACCTTTTTCGGGCGGGGAGTTCTCCTCGCCCGCAAATTATTTGGAGCCAAAGAAAATTCGGGCTAAACAAAAAGGTGTGAATCTGATATAGTAAAAATAGACTGATGAAAAGGAAAGGATTCCTATTTTGGAAGCAGCAGTACAGCTCATAGACATCACCAAGACGTTTGGCGATGTCATTGCCAACGACGGGGTTTCTCTCAACATCAACCGGGGCGAGATCCTGGCTTTGCTGGGTGAAAACGGTAGTGGCAAGACTACCCTTATGAATATGCTTTCCGGCATTTATCTGCCTGACTGCGGGCGGATTCTTATCGACGGCAAGGAGGCGGTGATTGCCTCTCCCCGGGATGCGTTTGGCTTAGGGATCGGCATGATTCACCAACACTTCAAGCTGGTGGACGTGCTTACCGCCGCTGAAAATATTGTGCTGGGGCTCAATGAAAAGCCGCTGTTGGACTTTCAGGCCTTGCGGGCAAAGGTGAAGGACATCTGCGAACACTACGGGTTCGCAGTGGATCTGGATAAAAAGGTATACGATATGTCGGTGTCGGAAAAGCAGACTCTTGAGATTGTTAAGGTGCTTTACCGCGGCGCTGATATTTTAATATTGGACGAGCCTACCGCCGTGCTCACCCCCCAGGAAACACAGCGGCTGTTCCTCGTGATGCGCAACATGAAGCAGGATGGCAAGTCCATCATTATCATCACCCACAAGCTCCACGAGGTTATGGAGATTTCCGACCGGGTGGCGGTGCTGCGCCGGGGAAAGTACATCGGGGACATCGCTACAAAAGAGACCAATATTCAGGAACTGACCAACATGATGGTGGGCCGTGCGGTCTCGCTCAACATTGAGCGGCCACAGCCCGTCAACGTGAAGGAGCGGCTCATTGTAAAAGACCTGACGGTCTTTGACGCAGACGGCATCAAAAAGCTGGACGGCGTATCCTTTACCGCCTATGGCGGAGAGATTCTGGGTATCGCCGGCATTGCGGGCAGCGGCCAGAAGGAGTTGCTGGAGGCTGTGGCCGGGCTTCAGCCCGCCAACCCATCCGCCAGCATCCGCTACTTCCCCATGGGATCAGAAGATGAAATCGAGCTTTTCGGAAAGACCCCTCTTGCCATCAAGAACCTGGGCATCCGACTGGCTTTTGTACCAGAGGATCGGCTTGGCATGGGCCTTGTGGGCGATATGGATATTCCAGACAACATGATGCTTCGAAGCTACACAGAAGGAAAATCTATCTTTGCAGACCGCAAGACACCCCGGGAGCTGGCCGAGACCGTTGTCAGAGAGCTGGACGTGGCTACAACAGGTCTTTCCCAGCGCGTGCGGCGTATGTCCGGCGGCAATGTGCAAAAGGTGCTGGTGGGCCGTGAGATCGCTTCAGGGCCATCCCTGCTCATGACCGCCTATGCGGTGCGGGGGCTGGACATCAACACCTCCTATACCATCTACCGCCTGCTCAACGAGCAGAAAAAGCGCGGGGTGGCCGTGATCTACGTGGGTGAGGATCTGGACGTGCTCATGGAGCTTTGCGACCGGATTCTAGTGCTCTGCGCGGGCAGGATCAGCGGAATTGTAGACGGCGGAACTGCTAAAAAAGAAGAGGTGGGACTGCTTATGACTCACCTGAAGGAGGGAAACAGGGCATGAAAAAACGCGAGGCGAAAGAGCCCGTCCTCCGAATTTCCAAGCGCGCCGGAATTTCGATTCCCCGGGCATGGGGCATCCGTGCCGCTGCAATTCTGCTGGCGCTGGTGGTTTCATCTATTATCATCTACGCCATTGTGAAGATGAACCCTATCAAGGTGTATCTCACCATGTTCGACGGCGCCTTCGGCACCAACAAGCGGATCTGGGTTACGATCCGGGATACTATGATGCTCCTTTGCATCGGCATCGGCCTTGCACCCGCATTCAAGATGCGTTTTTGGAACATCGGCGCGGAGGGACAGATTCTGGTTGGCGGCATTGCTTCCGCCGCGTGCATGATCTACCTGGGCAAATCGGTGCCCTCTTGGCTGCTGCTGCTCATCATGGCGGCTGCAAGCCTTTTGGCCGGCGGAATCTGGGGCATCATCCCCGGCATCTTCAAGGCCAAATGGAATACCAACGAGACGCTCTTTACCCTGATGATGAATTACATTGCCATACAGCTCACCTCGTTTTTCGTGGCGCAATGGGAAAACCCCTATGGGTCAAACTCGGTGGGCATCATCAATCAGGGTTCTAAAATCGGCTGGTTCCCCAGCCTGCTGGGCGAGCCTTATCTGCTCAATCTGATCATCGGCATGATCCTCGCAGTACTCATGTACATATACCTGCGCTACAGCAAGCAGGGCTATGAGATCGCCGTGGTGGGAGAGAGCCAAAACACGGCCCGCTACGCGGCCATCAACGTGAAAAGGGTCATCGTGAGAACCATGCTCCTTTCCGGCGCCATCTGCGGCTTGGCGGGGTTCATCGCCGTGGCCGGGGCAAGCCATACCATTTCCATCAGCACTGCCGGCGGGCAGGGCTTTGTGGCCATCATCGTCACATGGCTGGCCGGCTTCAACACCTTTGTGATGGTGCTGATTTCAGGGCTTCTGGTATTCATGGAGAAGGGCGCCGTGGAGATCGCCTCCCAGTACAATTTAAGCGACTACGTCTCTATGATGATCACCGGTATTATCCTGTTCTTCATCTTGGGGAGCGAGTTCTTTATCCAGTTTAAAGTGAAGTTCCGTTCAAGAAGGCGGAAGGAGGAACGTAAATGAGCCAGATTGTTGCCCTTGTGCAGGCCGCGGTGGTATTCGGTACTGTGATCCTATTTGGCGCCACCGGCGAGATTCTAACGGAAAAATCAGGAAACCTCAACCTGGGCGTGCCCGGAATCATGTACCTTGGTGGTATTTCGGGGCTGATTGGCGTATTCTTTTATGAAATGCACGTTCCAAACCCAAATCCAGTGCTGTGCGTTATCATTGCGCTGGCCTGCTGCTTTATAGCCTCCGTTATCGGCGGGCTGATTTTCAGCATTTTGACCACCACCCTTCGTGCCAACCAGAATGTAACAGGACTGACCCTGACCATTTTCAGCGCGGGCGTCGCCAACTTCTTTGGCGGCTCCCTCAACAAGCTGGCGGGCGGCGTTGGCCAGATTTCCGTGGCCGTGACCAGTGGCGCATTTCGATCCACATTGCCCTTCATTGCCAATAAAGGCCCCATCAGCAGCATGCTGTTTTCCTACGGATTTATGGTTTATCTGGCCGTTGTTTTGGCTCTGCTGTTGGGCTGGTTCATTCGCAGAACCAGCGTGGGCCTCAACTTGCGGGCCGTGGGCGAAAATCCCGCCACCGCTGACGCGGCGGGCATCAATGTGACCCGCTACAAGTATACGGCCACCTGCGTGGGCGCAGGGATCTCCGGCTTAGGCGGGCTGTATTACGTGATGGACTACACCAAGGGCACATGGGCCAACGACGGTGGCATCGAGAGCCTTGGCTGGCTGGCGGTGGCACTGGTGATTTTTGCCACATGGAAGCCCAAGCGCGCCATTTGGGGCGCTTACCTCTTCGGAATCCTATTTTGGCTGTACTTCTACATTCCCGGCCTCACTCGAAGCACGCAGGAACTATTTAAGATGCTCCCCTACATCGTGACGGTGGTGGTACTCATTGTGGTATCCCTACGCCGCAAGCGGGAGGATCAGCCGCCTACCAACCTGGGCCTGGCTTACTTCCGGGAAGAACGGTAATCGGGATCCAGATATAACAAGGAGGAGATTTTATGAAGGAATTTTTTGACGCGCTGCACGCATTCCTGGCCAGCAACAGTATATGGGTTTATGTGTTTATTTTTTTCGGCAGGATTGGAGACGTTTCCATGGGCACGCTTCGGATCGTGCTCATCAACCGGGGCGAGCGGTTCAAGGGCAGCTTGGTGGCCTTTATCGAAGTGGTGTTGTGGCTGGTGGTGGCCAGCAGCGTGCTGGTGGGCTGGACCTCCGATATCTGGAAAGCCGTAGCTTACTGCATGGCTTACGCCTGCGGCAATTACGTGGGCTCCTGGCTGGATGGACTTTTGGCCTTCGGCATGTCCTCCTTGCAAATTGTGGTCCCCACGTTGGAAGAGGTGAAGCGGCTGGCAAGCGATCTGCAGGGCAGAGGGTACGGAGTCACCTCCATCGACGTCCACGGCAAGAGCAAGACCCAGCACTACATGCTCATCATGATCCTTAAGCGCAAGCTGCTTAAGGAGGCTATGGAAGATATTGGGCATCTTTGCCCTGCTGCCATGGTGACGGTAAGCGACGTGAAGACGGTGCGGGGCGGCTATATGCGTAGCGCCGGAAAGCGCCGGGCTAGCCTGATGAAGTGAACATGAGGGCTCTGCGCGCATACGCCTACTTATTTTCTTGATACCCCTTCGGGGCACTTAAAAAAGAAGCAAAAGATTACAAAAACTCACAGCGCATCATTTTAATCAGATGCAAAAAAAGCGCGGTTCGATTGAACCGCGCTTTTTCGAATCTTAAGGTTTATTTGAAGTTTTCGATGATGTCCACGATCTCCAGACCAATGCGCTTCTGGGCCTCCTTGGTGGCCGCGCCGATATGGGGTGTGCAAGACACATGGGGATGACAGGACAGAGCCGTGTTGGTAACGGGCTCGTCCATATATACGTCCAGCCCGGCCGCCCGGACTTTGCCGCTTTCCAGGGCTGCAAGTAGGGCCGCCTCATCCATGTTGTTCCCGCGGCTGGTATTGATGATCACTACGCCGTCCTTCATTTTAGCGATGGTCTCGGCGTTGAGGAAGGGTTTGCCGTCTAGAGAGGGAGTATGTAGGGAGATGAAGTCGGACTTGGCCAGAAGTTCATCCAGCTCCACATACTTCAGGGAGTTACACTCCAGACCATCCACCTTGTAGATATCATAGGCCAACACGCGCATATCCAGCCCCTGGGCCATGCGGGCGAGAGACTGGCCGATGCGGCCGAAGCCCACGATGCCCAGCGTCTTACCGCCCAGCTCTATGCCTGCGCCATAGGATTTCTTTTCCCAAAGGCCTTTCCGCATGGTATGGCCTGCGATGGAGACAAAGCGGCAGCAGGAGAACATAAGCGCCAGCGCCAGCTCCGCTACGGAGTTACTAGAGGCTCTGGGGGTATTCTTCACGGCGATGCCGTTTTGTTCCGCATAGTCCACGTCGATATTGTCTACGCCCACGCCGCCGCGGATAATGAGCTTGAGCCTGCCGCCCTTAGCCGCGTCGATGTGATTGGCGCGTATCTTGGTGGCGCTACGGATCACCACTGCGTCAAAATCACGAAGGGCCGCGCCCAATGCATCGGGTTCGTAAAACTGTTCCACAACCTCGTGCCCTTTTTCGCGCAACAGCGCCAGGGCATCCTTGTCCATACCATCGGTTACGAGAATTCGCATTGTGTATTTCCTCCCAAATTACTTGTTGGCCGCTTCGAACTTCTTCATGAAGTCCACCAAATATTCAACGCCTTCCATAGGCATGCAGTTGTAGATGGAAGCCCGAAGGCCGCCGGCGGAGCGATGGCCTTTCAAATTGGCCATTCCCGCCGCCGTGCTCTCTTTTACGAACTTGGCATCCAGCTCTTCGCTGGGGGTATTGAAGCGGACGTTCATGATGGAACGGCTCTCGGGGGAGACGATGTTGTTGTAAAAACTGCTGTGATCCAGACAGCTGTAAAGGAGGCCGGCCTTCTTTTCGTTGATGGCCTGCCGGGCAGCAAGCCCACCGGATTCAAGAAGCCAATCCAGCACCAGCTTGCAGATATAAATGTCCCAACAGGGAGGCGTATTGTACATGGAGGCGGCCTCTGCGTTGATGGCGTAGTCGCACATCACGGGGCAGATGGGGTTTGCGTTGCCCAAGAGATCCTCCCGGACGATGACGAGGGTAAGCCCCGCGGGCGCCACATTTTTCTGCGCGCCGGCATAGATGAGGGCGAACTTGGATACGTCAATGGGCTTGCTCAAAATGCAGGAAGACAGATCTGCCACCAGCGGGATATCTCCCGTATCGGGAATGTAATCCCAGCAGGAGCCAAAGATGGTATTGTTGAAGCAGATGTGCACATAGTCCGCGTCGGGACGGATATGCAGTTCATCCTGCTGGGGAATTCGGGTGAAGTTGATGTCCTTGCCGGACCAGATCACTTTGACATCCCCATACTTTTCAGCTTCCTTGGCGGCCTTGCCCGCGAAGGAGCCCGTGACGACATAATCGGCCTTATGGTTCTTGTTCATCAGGTTTAAAGGCACCATGGCAAACTGAAGCGTGGCGCCGCCCTGCATAAAGATGACCTTATAGTTATCCGGGATGTCCATGACCTTGCGAAGCTGGGCTTCCGCCTGTACCGAGATGGCGTCGAACACTTTGGAACGATGACTCATCTCCATGACGGACATGCCGGAACCTTCAAAATTGACAAGGTTGTCGCGGGCGCTTTCCAGGACTTCCAGAGGAAGCATAGAAGGACCTGCGGAGAAATTAAAAATCCTATCGTACTTCATTTGGTTTCTCCTTTTTATATATTGTTGAATGATTTTATTCACAAGAATACCTTATACATAATAATAATATGGAAATAAGAAGTCAAGAGATCTAAAGAAGTTTGTGAAAAAATTCGAAAACTCCCCCGCAGAGAAAGAGGGGGAGTTCTTGAGCAAAATGCCTACACTAATTGAGCCTGGTGCCACAGACACCGCAAAAACTTGACCCTTCCGGTACGGACGCGCCGCAGGCAGGGCAGACGGAAACGGGGGCGGCGGCGTTTTGCGCGGCCATGGATAGCTCGTCGACCAACTCTCTGCGCTTGGTGCGCAATTGGGTGCGGGCCTCGTCCTTATGGCGCTGCTGCACCTTTTCGAATTCCTGTGTCTCTTTGATCTCGTGAATTTGGGATTTCAGGGAGTCTATGGTGCCCATCCGCTCCCGGATGGCTATACAATAGACGGTGGCCTGTTCATCCATGGCTACGCCGGCACTAAACTTTTCCCACATATATTGCCCCAAATCGAGCTTGTGCTGCTCAATTTCGTCTTCTTCTACGCGGATTCTGGAGTTGAGCTTTCCAATTTCAAACAAATCGTTTGTTTTGTCGGAGACGTTCTTGGCAAGATCTCCCAACCTGTTGAAAAAATCCATTCTCATCCCTCCTTCAGGGTGTATTATGCCACACTTGTAAATATATTGCAACGCCGCAAAAATCATACATTGCGGCACTCGGAACAAAGTAGCCCCGGGCTTTGGTTTGTACAATTATATATCATAATTATACGGATACATGTTGCATAGAAATTTTGGGGCATTTTAATAGCATTGTCAGTTTCTTCAGTATAAATCTGAACATTAAATTTGGAGGAAATGCAATGATTAACGTTAAAAAAATCATAGCGGTTATTTTGGTGTTGGTATTAGCATTTGCCATGGCGGCCTACGGCGCGCAGGAACCCAAGGCGAATGATACGGCAGCCGCCAGTGAGACCCACAACGTGGATGCGATTAAGGCGGTGGGCAAGGTCATCATGCTAACCAACGCGGCGCTTTCGCATTCCGAGTATTTGGGCGACGACGGCAAAGTGGCGGGCGTGGATGTGGAAATCGCGCGGGCCATCGCGGACCAGCTGGGCGTTGCGATGGAGATTGTCGATATGGACTTTGACGGTATCGTTTCGTCAATTCAGAGCGGCAAGGACAAGTTGGGCATGGCCCGCATGACTGCCACCGATCTAAGGTGCTTTAAAGCGGAGATTTATAAAAGATGCAGCAATGTATCTTTTTTTATGTAAATAGTATTGGCCTGAAGTAAGAAATCTTTTATAATTAATGTAATATTGTGTCGAAATCTTCGGAGGAACGAAATGCGCATCAAGCGAACCTGTCTGATCCTGCTGGCCCTGCTGTTGCTTCCGGCTCCGGCCTTCGCTTTGGATCCCATGAAAAACACGGACCCTGACAAATACTATATTGAGCTGGATACGGGCAAACAGGTGGTTACGGTATACCAGAGGGACGACAACGGGGAATATACTCGCATCGTTCGCCGGATGCTGTGCACCTCCGGGCGACGTGAGGCTACTGAAACCAACGAGGCTTTGCCTACGCCATCGGGGACCTGGAAGATCGGCACCCGGGAGCGGTTTGGTAAATTTGCGGCCTTTGCCGGCGAATATGCCAGATACTGGACCCAACTGGTGGGCGGTGTATACTTTCACTCGGTGATGTTTTCCAGCCGGGATATCCAGAAGCTGAAAAGCGGCCCCCTTTCCCACCTGGGGACCGATGGCTCCCACGGGTGCGTACGGCTTTACGTGGAGGATGCCAAATGGCTCTACTACAACGCCTGTTTCGGTACCACAGTGCGGGTGTTTTCCAGCACCAGAAACAAGAATCTGGTGAAGGCCCTCAAGACCGATATGAGGTATGTGGAATATAAGGCCTTTCAAGCTAACATTTACGATGTGGAGCCGCTGCCGGATCGCACTGCTTGGGTGACTGTGGACGGTACCCAGCTGCGCACGGGCAACGGGACCAACGACAAACTGATTAAGAGGCTTTCCGCAGGGACGGAGTTTATCGTGCTTCAAGAGGGAGACCCTTGGATCAAAGTGAGCCTGAACGGGAAAGAGGGATACGTCCGCCGCTGCTACATTACCTATGAGCAAGGGGCCCTACAGGCGGAAGAGAAAGGGCATTACGTGAGCGGTACCACTTATCTCTATGCAGAGCCCAACACCCGCTCCAAGCGCATTTACAAAGTGCCCAGCTCCAGTACCATCAACGTGGTGGACGACACCATTGACGAAGGCAAATGGACCCTCATCAACTTCCAGGGCACGCTGGGCTACATGCAGTCCCGTAGTATCAGAACGGGATGGGCTACACTGCCCGAATATCAGGAGGGTTATAGAGAGGCGGTGAACCAATGAAGCGGGTATTATGGACCCTGGCAGGAACCGCCGTCATGCTTTTGTGCACCATCGGAATTCTGATCTATTCAAACAGCCACATACACAGCGTCATGGGAGGCTCCCTGACACAGGCGGAGAAGACCCCGCAGCCGACGCCGGAAGTGACACAGCCGCCACTTAGAATTGCAGTGCTTTCCCAAAGCGAGCAGTTTACCGATGGGGCTTTGAGCGGGGCTTGGGATGGCGTGGAAATTTTTGAGGCCACATCGATTCAGGAGGTCAACGGGGCCGATGCGGCGCTATTGTACATGCCGGACATCGCGTTGCTGGACACGGTGACGGTGCCCAATGTCCTTTACAGCGACGCATTTGTTGTGGCGCTGGATCGTAATCTCATCTCGGTGTCGCAGGATCAGGTTGTAACCGCCGCTTGGCAGGCGCTTTACGAATACCCCACCCACGATGCCCCCGTCCGGCTGCTGACCCTGACGGAAGCGAGCAGTGTGGGCGAAGGAGTCTACGCGGACTGGCTTCAGGCCGGAAAGCTGATGGATAAGGGCCTATATACAGACGGGATCAAGGGTGCGCAAAGCTGGACGGAAGAGACCCTTGACGGCATCGTGCCCGGGCTCTTGGATACCATCTATGCGGAAAACCCCGAATATGCCAAAGCGGCATACGCGGCCCTGAAAAAGGCGAACCGCAATGACTCGGTGGAAGTGATCTGCGCCGGGCTGACCCCACAGATCATGGAATGCATGATTGAGGATCACTGGCTTATGGGCGCCGCCGTGGGTTACAACGAGCACGCCGGAGGTGCGCTGGCAGCGGATATGGCGCAGGAGCTTTTTGAAAAAGGCAGCGTGACAAAGCGGGATTTCGCTCCCCAGGTGGTGCATTCTCAAGATGTGCTTGCCCTGTATCAAAGCGGGGTCACCGACCCTTATGAGATTATTAACCGGCTGCATCAACAGCAAGATTGAGAAGGGCCGGAAACCAGCTTTCCCTTTGGGCGCGCTCATGAGCGGCGGGCAAGATGAATTTCCGTATAGCGCAAGAGGCACCGCACTGGAAGTGCCGCGCAACACTTTTTGGTAAACGAAAACCGGCGGGAAATCCGCCGGTTTTGTATCTGTTGGTAAATTACTTTCCGTAGGCAATTTCCAGAGCCTGCGCGAAATCTGCGACCAGATCTTCGGTGTTTTCGATGCCGCAGGAGAAGCGGAGCAGACCGTTAGTGATGCCCATCTTTAGACGCTCTGCCTCGGGCACGCAATCGTGGGAGGAGAGGACGGGATAAGCCATGGTAGTGCGGTAGCCGCCCAGGGTCATGGCGTAATGGCAGAGATTCAGAGAACGCATGAACAGGTTCATCTTCTCCCGATCATCAGGCAGATCGATGCTCAGCATGCCGCCGTAGTAATTGCCGAACTGCTCCGTAGCCAGCTTGTGCTGGGGATGATTGGGCAGGCTGCAGTGGTTGACCTTGAGCACGTAGGGGCTGGCGTCCAGGAACTTGGCCAGGGCAGCCGCGTTTTCCGCCTGCTTCTTTACGCGTAGTTCCAGGGTGCGGATGCCACGCTCGGCCAGCCAGGAGGAGAAGGGATCGGCCTGGGTGCCAAGGAGAAGCTGCAGGTTGTAGGCCTTCTGGATCAGATCCGCACGGCCGGTGGCAGCGCCGCAAACCACGTCGCTGTGGCCGCTGGCAAACTTGGTCAAGCTGTTGACGACCACGTCTGCGCCCAAATCCAGAGGACGGCACAGGGCGGCGGTCATGAAGGTGTTGTCCACCACCAGGTAGGAACCGTTCTTATGGGCGATGTCAGCGATTGCCTTAAGGTCGGGTACGTAGCAGGTGGGGTTGGAAACGGTTTCGGTATAGAGCAGTTTGGTGTTGGGACGGATATTCGCCTTAATGTCGGCCAGATCGGTGAAGTCCGCAAAGGTAGTCTCAATGCCGTATTTGCCCAAAATGTCGGTGAAAATCTCAATGGTCTCGCCGTAGAGGGTACGATCAGAGAGGATATGATCGCCGGCGTCGATCAGGGAAATGACGACGGTGGAGATGGCACCCATACCGGAGGAGCAAGCGATGGAATTCTCGCCGTGCTCAAGGTAGGTCATGAGCTCAATGAGAGCAGCCCGGTTGGGGTTGCGGTTGCGGTTATAGCAGAACCCCTTGGTCTTATAGCGGGCTTCCAGACCGGCCAGATCTTCCACGTTGAACGCCGTGGTCATATAGATGGGCAGCGCCTCGGGGTGGTCATGGGGCTGATGGATATACCCGCCCTGCTTAGTCACTTCGGTTTCAAAGGAAAATACTTTTTTACTGTCGAGCATGAGACCTCCTAAAAATATTTGATTTCATTTTTTAATAACATAAGGCTTTGCACCCGCCTGTGTATGGTGCGCGTGCAAATGCATCTTCTATTATGCTGAATTTTCGCCAAATGATCAATGCATATTTTGTATAAAATTTTTTCAAAGATGTATATAAAAAATGAGGATAGGGGGTGGCAATTCATTGATTTTTTCTGCCGTTTCAGCTATAATTGTACGACAGGCAGCGAATTGTTCCAAGTATGAGGAGGAAAGAATGTTTTATTCATTGCAAGATGTCTTGACAATGCCCATCATCAAAGGCTACCGAGTGGACGCCGGCGACTGCGACTTTACGAAGATTGAAGTCAAGCACTTGCGCTATCAGGAGCTGCCGGTTGATGTCATCCTCCGCCCCGAGGGGGAGGCGTTGATTACCACGGCCCGCGGATGCGAGAATGACCCGGATCTTTTTTTCCAGTTCGTGCAAAAAGTTCACGACGACGGCGTGGTGGCCCTGATTATTTCGAATAAATATTACGACCGGCCGCTGCCAAAGATCGTGGAAGAATTTGCCAATGCCAATACCTTCCCCATCATACGGCTGGAATATAAGTATCGCTTCGCAGACATTATTGAAAGCGCCATTGAAGGCATTCGCACCCGGCACAACGGGCGCGTGGAATTTTACGAATCCATTCAGAAGCAACTCCTTACCGCATACCTAGAGTTTAAAACATTGGACGAAGCGGCTGCGATTCTCGCCCATGTTTTCAAGACCCCGGTGGTCATCACAGATAGCACCCTTGAGATTAAAGGCACGCACGGCGAGGTTCCACGGCCCCAGGACGGAGACCTGTTTGAATACTTTCCAACCCGGGTGAACATTGAGCTCAAGGATAGCTTTTACGGCCTTATCCTATTAGGCCTCGCCGACGACACCGCCGAGGCGGAGGAACTTAAAAACTTGGCTTCCTATGTGGCCATGCCGCTGGTGTTCTGGTTTGACCGGGATATGACCATCGCCAATACCCGTCAACAGCTCAAAGACGACTTTATTCGTGGCTTGATGCGGATGGAGGACGGGGCAGTGCCCCCTCCTTCTATGCGGGATCGGGCCGAGGCGTTGGGAATCTCTTTGGATGTACATTATCTCTGCCTGACGGGCCGCATGGGCCTGGAAGGGGGAGAGGCCATGACTCACCTGGAGATGTGCAACTGGGCGGAGAGTAACATCGGCACCCTGTACTATCAGATCAAAAAATGCGCTGCCAAGCTGGATCGAGTTGCTATGGCCACCTACCTCAGCGGCGTATTGGTCATTTACTTGGAAATGAAGCCCGGTGAGCCTCAAGCGCAGGTGGATGTATTCTTGGATGCCTTGGAAAGCCGGGTGAGCGCCGTGTTCTCCAAGCTGCGGTTTACTTGGGGTATCAGCGAGATCCCCGACCAGCCCGGCCGGTTTGCCCGCAGCTTCTCTAACGCCAAGTTTGCCATGGACATGTGCTACCGAGAGGAAGGGCTGGGATTCCGGAAGAATTATAGCGCGACAGGTGTTTACAGCTTGCTTGCCGTGCTCTTTGCCGACGAAGGCGTGCAAAAGCTCATGCGGAACAGCCTTCATGAGCTCATTGAGTACGACCGGCGCAAGAAGACGGATCTGACGCGCACGTTCCTCTGCTACGTAAAAAACGGCGGGAACGTGAGTCAGGCTGCGAAGGAGCTTTTTTTCCACCGGCAGACGCTGCTTTATCAGCTCAACAAGATCGGAGAACTCACCAATACTTCCTTTAAAAACCATGATGACATGTACTTTCTTGAAACCTGCATCCGCCTGTATATTTACGGCCAGATGTGCAGCGAAGAATAGGCCCGACCACCGCGGCCCCCGCACAGGGGTCGTTTTCTCGTGCACTGCGGGCTGCGAAAAGTAAATTGTGTCATGAGTTGGTTTAAAATGTGTACGATGTCAAAATGGTTCACGTTTTTGACAGTAGTATTTAAGCCTGTTTTAAGAATGTAAGGCTACAATTATGCACATAGGGCTCTTGCGCCCTTTGTCATATCCAGCATAATTTTGCAAGGAGGATACAAAGTGATTGAGGTTCATCATCTCACAAAACACTACGGCGGCATAACCGCTGTGACCGACCTTTCCTTTACCATTGAAAAAGGGAAGATCTACGGTCTGCTCGGCCCTAACGGTGCTGGCAAAACTACCACCATGAACATCCTGACGGGGTGTTTGGCGGCCACCGAAGGCGAGGTCAAAATTGCAGGTTGCGATATTTATGAAGAGGCGGAAAAGGCGAAGAGTCTGATTGGCTACCTTCCCGAGCAACCGCCGCTCTATCAGGATATGACGCCTGAGGAATACCTGACGTTTGTGGCCAAGGCTAAGGGCGTTGCCAAAACGGAACTTGCGGCGCAGTTGGAAAAGGTCATTAACTTGACCCGGATTCAGGATATGCGTCATCGGCTCATCAAGAACCTGTCCAAGGGCTATAAGCAGCGGGTGGGCGTAGCGCAGGCGCTGCTGGGAGCCCCACAGGTGGTCATATTGGACGAACCCACCGTTGGGCTGGATCCTCAGCAGATCATCGAGATGCGGGATTTGATTAAAGATCTGGGGAAGGACCACACCGTCATTCTCAGCAGCCATATTTTAAGCGAAGTGCAGGCCGTATGCGACCACATCATGATCATCTCCCGCGGGAAACTGGTGGCCAGCGACACGCCGGAGAATTTGGAAAAACTCTTCACGGCGTCCGACATGGTGAACCTTACGGTGAAGGCACAAAAGGAGCAAGTGGAAGAGATCCTTCGGGAAATGGACGGCATTGAAGGCTTCCAGCTCAAGAGCCGGGAGGATGGCACCGTTTGCGCGCAAGTGCGTTGCACCGGCGGCGAGGAAATCCGTGACGCGCTGATTTTCGCCTTCTCGGATAAGCGGCTGCCCGTCATCGAGATTGCCGCCGCCAAAGCCAGCCTGGAAGACATCTTCTTGGAGTTTACCAAGGGTGGCGGTCTTGAAACGGCACAGGCACAGAAGGAAAAGGAGGAATAAGGGAATGAGCGCTGTTTTTGTGCGGGAATTTAAATCCTATTTTCATAGCATGACGGGGTATTTGTTCATCGCGTTCATGTTGCTTTTTTCGGGCATTTATACATTGGCGTTCAACCTGAGCTACGCCTATGCGAACTTTGAATACGTATTGAGCTCCATGCGATTCATCTTCCTCGTGGCGGTGCCCATCCTCACCATGCGCAGCATCGCCGAAGAGAAACGCCAGAAGACGGATCAGCTTCTTTATGCACTGCCCATCGGCCTTTCCAAAGTTGTGATAGGCAAGTATTTTTCCATGCTGGCGGTCTTTGGAATTTCAGTGGGCATCATCGGCCTTTATCCGCTGATTCTCACCGCCTATGGCACCGTGAACCTTTTGATTGCATATGGCTCTCTGGTAGGATTCTTCTTCATGGGCGCCAGCCTGATCGCCATTGGCCTGTTTATCTCTTCTGTTACGGAAAACCAGGCCATTGCCGCCGTGCTTACCTTCGCGGTGATGCTGCTCATCTACTTTGTTGCAAAGCTGACTTCCTTCATCCCTGGAACTGCTGGAGCTTCCTTTATGGGATTCACGTTCCTTATTGTGGCGCTGAGCCTCGTCGTCCTTTTTATGACGAAGAACGGCTTTACCACGCTTGTGCTTTTTGCCCTGCTGGAAGGTGCGCTGGTGCTCGTATGGGTTCTCAGCCCCACCAGTTTGCAGGGACTGCTTGCCAGCATGCTGGGCGGCCTCGCCCTTTTTGACCGCTTCGATACTTTTTCGGGCGGATTGTTCGACATCACGGCGCTAGTCGCTTACATGGCCGTAATCGTTACGATGCTGTTTTTCACAGTACAGTCCATGGAAAAGAGGAGGTGGAGCTGATGAAACGGATCAACATCAAAGAATGGTTCCAATTTGACAAACAGAAATTCAAACAGGGGTTCAAGAGCCGCGCCTTCCGCGTTGGTGGTTATAGCACCACGGCCTGTATCGTTGTGGCGGCTATCGCAATCGCGGCGGTTCTAATCGTTAACGCGCTGCCATCCTCATATACCAAACTTGATATCACCGCAAACAAGATGTTTAGCCTTTCAGAGCAGACGGAGACAATTCTTAAAAACCTGGATCGGGAGGTAGATTTCTACCTCATTGCCCAGGAGGGCAGCGAGGACGCCAATATACTTGAGTTCTTGGACCGATATAAAGAGCAGAGCGATAAAGTGAAGGTTTCCACTGTGGACCCGGTGCTCTTCCCCAATTTCACCCAGCAGTATACCGACACAAGCGTCAGTGAAAACAGCGTGCTGGTGGTTTGCGGCGAGCGCAGCTACGTGGCAAGCTACTTTGACATCTATGAGCAGGACTACAGCAACTATAACACTACTGGCACTTACGCCATGAACTTTGCGGGGGAAAATGTCCTGACCAAAGCTTTGGATTATGTCACCAGCGATAACCTGCCCACTGCCTATGTGCTTACGGGCCACGGTGAGCAGAAACTGGGTTCCTCCATGACCTCTGCCATTGCTTCTCAGAACTTTGATACCGAGGATTTGAGCCTTCTTTCTGCGAATGCGGTGCCGGATGACGCAAGCTGCCTGATCATTGTCAGTCCGGCAAGAGACATCTCCGCAAACGAAAAGGACATGATTATCAACTATCTGGACAAGGGAGGGAACCTCCTGCTCTTTACCGATTATACCGGTGCGGATATGCCCAACCTTACCGCCGTTACAGAGTATTACGGAGTGAAACAGGTTGACGGGATCGTGGTGGAAGGGGACGCCAATCACTGCCTCTCCAGCTACAATCATTACCTGCTGCCCAATGTCGAAACCCATACCATTACCGCGCCTTTGGTCAGCGGCGGTTACTATGTACTTATGCCCTCAGCATGCGGCATTGTGGAAACAGGATCAGCCCGCCAAAGCGTGAGCATTGCGCCTTTGCTCACAACCTCTGACAGTGCCTATTCCAAGATCAAGGGCAGTCAGATGACCACATATAACAAAGAGGAAGGCGATATTGACGGCCCCTTCTATCTGGGCGTAGCCATTACGGACACCATTGACGACAATACAAAAGCGAGTATTGTATGGTTCTCTACCAGCAACATGATGCTAGACGAAGCGAACAGCGCGGTTTCCGGTGCCAACACCGATATTGTGATCAACGCATTGGGCTGGATGTGCGGACATGAGAGCAGCATCAGCATTCATACCAAGAGCCTGGATGGCGAGAAGCTCACCATTCCTTCCGTCGTGGTTACTCGCCTGAGCCTCATACTGGTGGTGATCCTCCCTCTGGCGTGCATTGCCGCGGGTATCATTGTATGGGCAAGGAGGAAACGCAAATAAATGAAACGCAGCAAAAAACTAATTGGACTGATTGCGATCCTTGCGGTGCTTGTGGCCGGCTACTTTGTCGTGATAGCACTGGTGCCCAAAGAGAAGACCGAGGCCGGTACGGATGAGAGCGCGGATCAAGCCAACGTGGAAGTGATTTCCCTTAAGGCTGAGGACGTTGATCAAATCACGTGGACCTATGATGGGGCGACCTTCAACATAGAAAAGGGGAAAACCGGCTGGATTTTCCCTGCGGATATGGATTTTCCGCTGGACCCGGCATGCGTGTCCGACATGATGAGTGTGCTGAAAGATCTCAAGGCCACCCGTTCCTTTGAAGGGCAGGATATGGCAGAATACGGCTTGGATGCGCCGCAGTGCGTCATCACCGCCAACAGCAGCGACGGCACACAGACCGTGATTAAAATCGGAGACAGCAACGCTGTTACCTCCGAATACTATCTGAGCCTGGGAGACAGTGCCACCGTATATTCCGTTCCGGCACAGACTCACGACGCGTTTGCCAAGGGCTTCTATGACATTGTGGAATGCGAGAGGATGCCGGAATTTGAAAGCCCGGATACCATTACGGTGAAGAGCGGCGGCAAAAGCTACGTCATTTGGCAGCGGGAAAATGCGGGCCTTACGTACAGCGACCAGTACACCTGGTATATGGACACCGATCAGGGCCCGTTGCCGCTGGGCACTGAAAAAACGGGCGCGCTGCTTGCTGCAATTTCAGGTATTACCATCGATAAATGCGTGGATTTTAAGCCCAGCGATCTGAGCCAGTACGGTTTGGATGACCCTGTATCTGTGGACGTTGTAGAAACTGTGGAATACGATACGCCCACGGGGAAAAAGGACGCATCCGGCACCGACATTTATGAAACGAAGTCATATGTCAACAGTATCAACTTCCTTATCGGCAGCTTCACCGACAACGGATGCTACGTGATGTTCAAGGACTCCAACCGTGTTTATCTCGTCCCCAAGGATAACCCACAAGCCATAGCGAATACCAATTATGAAACTCTTGCGCCGGATGAAGTTTGCCTCATGGACTACGACACTGTGATCTCCATGGATATCAGCGCAAGCGGCGTTGCGCATACTGTGACCCCCACCTACGACGACGAGAACGGCAAGTGGATCTTCACCGAAGGAAACAACATCCTTTCCACTGATCAGTGCCTAGCCTTCCTAGGTGATATTACCGAGTTGACCATTGCAGGTGATGCGGCGGACGCGGCCCCTGCGGACAACCCCTTGCTTTCCATCACGTTCCACCGGAATGTTGCGGCCTATGCCGAAATGACCCTGAATTTTTACAGCTATGACAGCGAATACTGTCTGGCAAAATTCAACGGCAGGAACATGTTGGTTGACCGGAAGGCCGTGGAGAAGCTGATTCAGGCATATGAGGACATGGCCTGAAGTTTACAATGATAACAGGGCCCCGGAGCGATTCCGGGGCCCTGTTGTATATTTTATTTAAAAAGAAATAATGAGAAAAATCGAATAAGGTCGAGATATAACTTTATTCTTGACAGAATATTGACGTTGTGGTTAATTAAAAGAAACATTTCATGCATTATTAAAACAAATGTAATGTCACATGTAATTATGTTATTTCGCGTCTGAGCACGGAGGTTTTTAAATGCACAGCAAGCAAAAGCCCGCATAGATGCAAAGGAGCATAGGTGTGCATCTAAAATATAAGGGATATCATATTTATTGATATCCATGTAATTTTTATGTAATTCATTATATATACGGCACGGGGGAGCCATATCATGCACAGTTACAGAAAGCCAGCAGAAGTGCTCAGGAACATTGGAATGCACCCCAAATACAAAGGGTATGCATACATACTTTGTATCCTGACAATGACTCAACACTATCCAGCGATGGTTTATAATCTATCTAGGGAGCTTTATCCGGTGGTCATGGACAAATACGGCGTATCCATGGCGGGCGTGGAGCGCAACATTCGCTTCGCCATCAAGCGGACTTGGGAAGAGGGAAATCACTGCATGCTAGAAGGACTCTTCGGCGCATATGAGACGGATTGGATCCCCACAAATTCCGAATTTATCGCCGTGCTTACGGAGGGAATGCGCATGCGCCGCATTGTGAAATGAGGCCGCATATGCTATGATTAGGGAATGAAAAAAGCTGGAGTTGGAAAATTGAAGGTAGATTGCCAGCTGTTGCTAATGCTGCTAACCATGCTGCTGGGCTACGTATTCATCCACGATCTTTTGGGCGGTACGCTTTTTTCGCATTCCGCATGGGACAGCTATACCCTGCAGGCGCTGGCCTGGCGCCGAGGGGAGATCGGGCTTGGGCAGAACTACAGCTGGCTGGAACTGGCGGTATTTCAGGGGAACTGGTATGTATCCTTTCCGCCTCTGCCCAGCGTGGTGATGCTGCCGCTCACATTTCTATTCGGTGCGAATACCCCAAACAATTTCATAGTGATGCTTTACGCCTTGTTTACAGCGTTTGCGGCTTACAAGGCGCTGTTGAAGATGGGCACGGAGCGCCGCTTCGCCGCCTTTGCCGCACTGTTTTTGGTATGGGGCAGCAACATGATGTGGATGAGCACCTCCGGGGGCGTATGGTTTCAGGCCCAGGCGCTGAATCTGCTGTTGCTCACCTGCATGGTATGGGCGGCCCTTTGCTCCAAGGGTGTGATTGCGTATGCGCTTGTGGCTTTGGCCGTGGGTTGCAGGCCGTTTTCTGCCTGCGCGTTCCTGCCGTTGGCCGTATATTTTTACGTTCGGGACAGGGAACGATACAGCATAAAGAAATGCCTGCTGCTGCAACTCAAACGAATTCTTATTCCGGCCGTCATCGCCGGAGTTTATATGTGGTATAACTACATCCGCTTCGGCAGCGTGCTGGAGTTTGGCCACAACTATTTGCCGGAGTTCACTGGAGCACAGTATGGACAGTTTAATCTTCATTACATTTGGGCAAACCTAAAGAATCTCTTCCTTCGGCCTGTAACCATCACGGCGAACGGCGCACTGAAATATCCTTACTTTGACGGCTTCCTGTTTTACGTGGCCAACCCGATATTCCTGATTTGGTTTGTGCGGATTGTTCAGGATTTGATCAAGGGCCGCATAACATGGGTAAAGGGCGCGCTGATTGCAGCTTTTGTACTGGAACTGCTGCTGCTTTGCGCGCACAAGACGTTGGGAGGATGGCAGTTTGGGGCAAGATATACGGTAGATATGATCCCATTCGCCTTTTTGTATCTGCTGCTGGACGGATGGCAGGGGCGTGACTGGCAGCGGGTGGTGATGGTATTTGGAATCATGTTCAACGTCTATGGGGCGTTGGCAATGACATTTTTATATTTGTAAAGGAGAAAAGAATGGTTATCATTGAAATGGAAAACGGCGGGCAGATCAAGCTGGAACTGGATGAAAAGGCTGCCCCAAACACGGTAAAAAACTTTAAGCATCTGGTAAGCAAGGGCTTTTATGACGGGCTCATTTTCCACCGGGTGATCCCCGGATTCATGATTCAGGGCGGGTGTCCGGAAGGCACTGGCAGGGGAGGCCCAGGGTACTGCATCCGGGGCGAATTCCTCGGGAACGGGGTGAAAAACCCCATCACGCACAAGCGGGGCGTAATTTCCATGGCCCGGTCCATGATGCCTGATTCCGCCGGGTCCCAGTTTTTCATCATGCATCAGAATTCTCCCCATCTGGACGGCCAGTACGCGGCCTTTGGCGCGGTGACGGAAGGCATGGAGGTTGTGGATCAAATCGCCGCCACGCCCACCGGTGCGGGCGACAGGCCCAAAGAAGATATGCGGATCAAGCGTATTACCCTTGTGGACGAGGGAACCCCGGAGGAGCCGGAAAAGGCATAGAGGAATAAAAAGTAAGCCATATGTTCATGCTCTTGGCATGGACAAGAGCATGGACGCAATGAGAAAAATGATGGATTCGCTCTTGGGGAAAGACGCCGGGAGCGAATCTTTTTTTGAGGATGGCGTGCGCTACAGGGAATACTTGGCCTTCAACACCCCAACCGAAGAGGAGCTCTTCGCGCAGAGAGAGGCGGACACCAAGGGCAAGCCTTTCTTTACCCTGCACATTCTGGGCGACGTGGGGGCGGAGCGGACGCTTGCCTCCCTTTCAAAGCAAACTTACCGAAAGTTTGAGGTGACGGAGCCGGGGCGGGGCACGGGAGATTACGTGATGCATCTGGACGGCGGAGATACGCTTGCCCCAGATGCCCTGTTTCAGTTTGCCGCCGCGGGGGAAGGGAACGATCTTCTCTATTGCGATGAGGACAGGATGGGGAAGGAGGGCCGGACGGAGCCGCTGCTTAAGTGCCAGCTCAGCGAGGCTGGGGAGACCGGCTTTGACATGCTGGGGCACGGGACGGCGGTTTCCCGGGCGCTTTACGGCGCTGTGGGCGGCTTTTCAGAGCGGTATGATTACAACTTGCGTTGCGTGGGGAAATGCGAAACTCCAAAACACATCGCCCGGGTGCTGTACACCTGCGCCCACTTTGAGGAATCCCCGCATGCTTTGGAATCTTTGGAGCGGCACATCGGGCTGCGGGGCTATGTGATGCGGGGCATGTACGGGTTTCGGGTGGACGCCCGAGTAAAAAAACACCAGGTGGGGATCATCGTTGCTAACCACGACGGGGTGGACGCTTTGCGCCTGCTGTTGGAAAGCATTGAGGAGAAAACCTTTTACGAGCACTGTAAGATCGCGGTGGCAGACTTGGGAAGCCGGGATCCGCGGATGATGAAGTATTACGATATTTTAGAAAAATACAGGGCTGCGAAGGTGATCCGGGGGAATGGGATGCCCTTGCCGATGCTTCTCAATCAGGCGGCCCGGGAGATGCGTTGCGACGTGCTGGTATTTTTGGGGCAGGGCTGCAAAGTGATTACTCACAGGTGGATTACAGATCTGCTTGCGCAGCTCATGCGTGACGGCGTGGGCGCAGTTGGGCCAAAGATTCAGGATGAAGGCGGAAGGCTGATTCACTGCGGCACCGTGGTGGGCATAGGCGGTTGGGAAGGCAGCCCTTACGCGGGCGAACCTAATAGCCGGGGCGATAATGAGAAAAATCGCTTTGTCATGGGTTTGCGCCCGGTCAGCGCTCTGAGCGCCAAATGCATGATGGTACGCGCCGACGCATTTTTTTACGCGGGGGGCTTTGGCGAGGACTTTGAGGCGGCGGGGATGGATACGGAATTTTGCCTACGGCTCATGAAGCGTGGACTCGATTGCCTTTACGTGCCCCATGTGCTACTGAGCTGTGGGGAAAAACTGCCCCGCATTGGGGATTCTTCCAAAGAAAATCGGGCGCGCTGCTACGACGTCATGCGGCAAATGCTGCTGGAGGGTGACCCTTATTACAACCCCAATTACGACTATGCTTCCTCCCGGCCTATGGTGGCGATAACACCCCGGCCGGCCATTGAGATTAACGAGCTCTATGGAAAAAAGAGTTGACATTGGACGAAAATTCTGTATAATTTGAAATGCAGCGTTTTGCTCGGTTCGTCTAGTGGCCTAGGACACCGCCCTCTCACGGCGGTAACAGGGGTTCGACTCCCCTACCGGGTACCAAAGCAAAAAAGCCCTATTTTACGGGGCTTTTTTAGTTTAACTAGAACCCGGCAGGGGAGTCGAAGGGCGTGGCCGAGCGGTGGCGAGGCGAAAAATAGTCCTGTGGACTGTTTTTCAGCGCCCCGGGCTGGCGGTGGCACTGGCCCAGTGCCACCGGGACGAGCCTACCGGGTACCAAAGCAAAAAAGCCCTATTTTACGGGGCTTTTTTAGTTTAACTAGAACCCGGCAGGGGAGTCGAAGGGCGTGGCCGAGCGGTGGCGAGGCGAAAAATAGTCCCGTGGACTGTTTTTCAGCGCCCCGGGCTGGCGGTGGCACTGGCCCAGTGCCGCCGGGACGAGCCTACCGGGTACCAAAGCAAAAAAGCCCTATTTTACGGGGCTTTTTTAGTTTAACTAGAATTCGGTAGGGGAGCCGAAGGGCGCGGCCGCTGTGGGCATTCATATCAGTTAAGGGATTACTACGTTTGCGGCTTCCGGCCCACGTGCCCCTTGCGCAACATCGAATTGAACCCGCTGTCCTTCGCTTAACGATTTATATCCCTTAGATTGAATTGCGGAAAAATGAACAAAAACATCTCCGCCTCCTTCTTGTTCAATAAACCCGAAGCCTTTTTCGGCATTAAACCATTTTACTTTTCCGTACAATTTAAATTCCTCCTGTTTTATGATATTGTTATTTTGCTGTATTAAACAGAAAGATATTCTTACAATAAATGGATTCATAAACAGAAACATAAAAAAGCGCCTTCCCTTCGGGATGCGCTTTTTTAAGTTGTTCATAGAATAAATGTTCAGTAATCTTCCCTAATTCCAAACTCGGCGGATTCCACCCACTCATTCGGGCGGCCGACGAGTTTTACCAGCAGCTCCATGATCTCATAATGCCTTTCTTCCTGCGCGATTAAAAATTCAAACAAGTCTTTGTCGTCCTTTGATTTGCTCAAAAGCTTTTTATAGAGATCGATACTTTGCTTTTCCATTTCCAGGGCCATACGGTAAACATCCAATTGCTCCGGGTTGCTTTTCGCATTTACCTTGAAATTGGGGAGCCCGTCAAATATGTTTTTGGCCGTGGACATCACGGAGCCTTCGGGCTGGTATGGCAGGTGATTCAGCTTGTTTTTGATGAGCGCGGCATGGTGTTTTTCATCTTCCGCCAGTCTGTTAAAAACAATATACAGGCTGTTCTCCCGGTTTTTTTCGGCCTGCTCACGGTAGTATTGCATGCCTTGTTCTTCCATCTCAATGGCGAAATTCAATAGTTGCATGCGGTACCCTCCTATGGTTGCGCTTGTTTTTATGACCTCCAGAGTCTATGAAGATTGCAGTATGCCCGGGCGTACAAAACCTCTTCGCTCACCAAAAACTTTGCCTCTGGCTTTTCTCCCGGGTTCAGATATTTACGATAGATCTTTTTGTCCGTATGGATCTCGATCCATTCGATGTAGTGGGCATCGATCATTGGGTGCTCCACTGCGCCCACCTTTACCAGAACGCCACCTTCGATTTTTTCAATAACAGGGACATGCTTCTCCGTGGCTGCATCGATAGTGTTTTCTTCCTGTAAAGTCATCGGCTGCCCGCAGCAAACCAGCTCACCTACGCCGGGATGCATCAGTTCAACGATGTTGCCGCAGATGTCGCACTTGTAGACCTGCTTTAATTTTGTCATAATCGTTTCTCCTTTATAAATTATTTGCAAGGCTTGCGCCAATACACGCTACTTGAGGAATCCTTTTAAGACGGTGTCTTCCGCTTCTTTTTCCGTAAGCCCTAGGGACATCAGCTTAATGAGCTGTTGAGATTCTAGCTTTCCGATTGCCGCCTCGTGGATCAGCTGCGCGTCGCTGTGGAAGGCGGATATTTTTGGCGTGGACGTAACGACCGCATCGTCCATAATGATGGCGTCGCATTGAATATGGCCCTTGCACTGATTGCGGCCGATCAAATCGAAGTAGTAATTCTGTTTTGATTTACCTTGGGCCACCGAACGTGAAATAATCTGCGCCGAACTATCCTTTCCGCGCATCTCCACGGTGATATTCGACTGCGCTTGTTGATCCATCGCCGTTAAAAGACGCTCCGTGACCACCAGCTTTGCGCCGGCGGCAAGCTCAACCTCCGTATCGCGGACGGTGTTGTCGATGCCCATAATCTGAACCAACTCCAGTTCAACGACGGCGTCTTCTTCCACATGCAGGATCGTCTTGGGGTTTAAGATCCTTTTGCCTGCGCCTTTTCCTTCGCCATAATGCTTTTCCACATACTTGACATGGGCGCCTTTTCGAATAAAGAATTCATGGATGCCGTCATGCTCTGACGCATGCGCACCGGAATTGTGAATCCCGCACCCCGCGACAATCTGAACATCTGCGTATTCGCCGATGTCAAATGTGTTGTAGACTACATCGTTGATACCTTCCTTTGTCACGATGACCGGGATATGGACGCTTTCTCCTTTTGTATGGGGCTTTACTATGATATCGATTCCCGGCCGGTCCTTTTTAGTAACAATATCGATATTGGCGGTTGTGTTTCGTTGCACACCCTCGCCATTTTTGCGGATGTTATAGGCGCCTTTCGGTATTTCATGAAGCTCGGCAACCTTCTCAAGCATCAAACTATCCAATGCATTTAACATTTTCCATCCCCCTTATTCCACAGTTTGTGCGGCATGCGCACAGGTTGTCCACAAACCCTTTTTGCAGAATTTCATCTTTTGGAATATTCCTCTCAATGCTGCCATTTGCCATCAGGATGATCTCATCCGCCAATTCGAGGATTCGCTCCTGATGGGAGATAATGACGATGGTCATATCAGTTTTGTCGTGGAGTTCATGAAAGGTTTCTGCTAATTGACGAAAACTCCAAAGGTCAATGCCCGCTTCCGGCTCGTCGAAAACAGATAGCTTCAAATCCCTAGCAAGGATCGAGGCAATTTCGATCCTTTTTATCTCGCCGCCGGAAAGGCTTGCGTCTAAATCTCTGTTAAGATATTCTTGGGCACATAGCCCCACGCTGTATAATAAATCGCATATTTTCCCGCTTTCCGCCTTGTTCCCCAGGGAAAGCTGCAAAAGTTCGCGGATCTTGATGCCCTTAAATCGCGGAGGGTGCTGAAACGCATAGCCGATGCCTAAGCGCGCCCGCTCGGTGATATCCATTTGCGTGATGTCTTGCCCGTCAAACAGGATGCTGCCGGAAGTGGGTTGCGATATTCCCATCATGATTCTGGCCAGCGATGATTTGCCGCTGCCGTTGGGACCGGTGATGACATAGATCTTTTTTTCAAGCAGCTTTAGATCGATATCTTTCAGAATCTGAACTTTATTCTCGCCTTCTATACTAAGGTTTATTCCATTTAATTCTAGCAATTTCGTTACCTCTCTCAAAAGAATTGACAGTTCGATGCAGTAACCAATAATCGTTTTGGAATCGTTCTGCATTTAAAATCATTATAGTTCATTAATAATGTAAGTTCAAGCGATGAGCGTATTTGATCATGTTCGCACGTCTATCGGGCAAACACCGCAATATGTGAGCAGGATATATGTCACGGGCATATAATATATAGATACTCTTTATAGAAAGAAGGAAACCATATGAGCGGCACAAATCCGCAAATATATTATTATACAGGCCCTCCGGGTCCTCCCGGTCCATTCGGGCCTCCGGGTACTCCTGGGAATCTGAACGACACGGCAACCTGTTTTACATATGCCCAGCTTGCAAACGTGCTAAAGCAGATCATCCAATACTATCCAACTACTGTGCTTCGGGCCTATACCACCGGTTTTTCACTTGCTGGGCTCGAGGGAACTCCGGTAGAACTCTATGCCTCTCCCGATGGCACATACGGCGGGCTGTTCGTGATGGAGGAAACCGGCGATATCGGCGCGCTGCCGCTGCCGACAATTTCGGCAGTCGTTTTGGGCGCCGGCGTCGCATACAACCCTGCCATCACGTACATTCCCAAGCCAACATTCCCTGCAGGCTGCGATACGAACATCGTAACTGCGATTCATGACTATTTGCCGCTTTACACTCCGGTCACCGTTTATGTGGGAACTGTGGTTGAAATAATCGGCATCGTCTACAAAAACGTATACGGCATGCTTGTGGTGGCAGACGACACATCCGGCAACAACGCGAGGTTTATTCCTACAACCAACATTACGGGCATTCTCCCGACCTTTGCGCCCGCCCCGCTTGCGGCCCCGGCCGTCAAGGCAAAGTCCGCGTCGCACTTGATTCTGACATACGAAAGTATGCAAAACGGCATTTGACCGCCGAAGGTCATTTTTTTCAGAACTCCCGTTTCAAAAAGCGGGAGTTCTGTTTGCGCTTTTCTGTCGTTTTTTGCTCGGCCTGACGAGCGCCCGCCCGGGTGCGATCAAATTAACCGAATGTTCATAAGATTAAGGCGCAAAAACGCTTGCTTTGCATTGACCGCAGCCTCTTCAAAGGGTATCATAAAATCAGTTCATGTCGAAAATTCTCGATTCAGAGGACGGAGGAAAAACATGCGCAAAAAACGGGTTCTTGCGGCACTCTGCCTTGCTGCGCTGCTGATATGCGCGGTTGCATCCGCGCAGGCGGCGGTGTTTTGCGCAGATGTGCGCGTGCTTCTCTCCCTGGGAAAACAGCAGACGCTTGCTTTTACGCCGGTGGGAGAATACACATTAAAAGAAGCGCCTGGCCTTGCCTTGGGCAACGGGGAACTACAAATTTCTGTAGCGGGCGGACGCGTATCCATTCAGGCGGGCGGGGAAACTATTACCGCCGCTTCCCTTACGCTTCTAAGCAAAAACTACGGAGAAAAAACGGACTATATCCGCTTAAAAAACAACAAATACGGAACCTGCACCTATCTTGGGAATATGACGTTCGACGTTTCAAATTGCGCGCTGCGTGCCATCAATACGCTGCCCATCGAGCAGTATCTTTACGGTGTGGTGCCCAACGAAATGAGCAATCGCTTTCCCATAGATGCGCTTAAAGCCCAGGCGGTCTGCGCGCGCGCCTACGCGGCGGCCCGGTGCTCTCAGTATGGCAGCCGTGCCTATGATTTGGTGGATACCTCGAAAGATCAGGTATATAAGGGCTATGCCAGCAAAAATATTCGCGCCATCGCCGCAGTGGACGCAACCTGCGGCCAAGTGCTTACCTATGAGGGCGATATCATTGAGGCATATTATTCCGCCTCCAACGGCGGACAGACCGAAAAAACAGGCAACGTATGGAGCAACGATTTTCCCTATTATACTCTAGCGGACGATCCTTTTGACCTTGCGAATGCCTCCAGTATTGAGGAAAGGGCATTTATTCCAGAAGTATTCACCGAAGCAACGCAAAAGCTCATGGACGATTCGGTGCTTTTAGCGCTGCAGCGCGGCGCATACGAGGCGGCGGGGCGGGAGATCATCCTACTTTCCACGGTGAGGGTCACACCAAAAGAACCCGTATACGACGTGCCCAGCCGCTGTTACACCCAGGCGGACGTGAACCTCGGGGTGGGCTATGAGGAGGAAGGCCAGCAGAAAACTGGCCAGATTACCATAACCCTCAATCTGGAGGAACTAAGCTTTGGCAGCTTTGAAAATACCCTTGGCCGCATAGGGGCCAGCAAGACGCGCCTGAGAATGCAGGGTGCCGAGCGGGGTGTATTCAATGCCGATGGTGAAACATACCCGGGCTGGTACCTGACTGCGCGGCGCTATGGCCACGGCGTCGGCCTTTCCCAACGTGGCGCGCAGCAACGCGCTCGGGTGGGGGAAGCCTATACCGAGATTCTTTCGTTTTACTATGTGAACACGGCGCTGCATACCGCTGGCACGTATAATACCGCGCCAAAGCTTAAAAGCAGCACCTATCGGGTGCGCGAATGGGGCGTCAGTAACATTAAACTGGGAACATCCGCACAAACGCTTTTGGACAAGCTCGCCTCAAAGGGCGTGCTCAGCATGGTGGACTCCAAGGGGGCCCCAATCTCTGAGAAAGTGTGTACCGGGGATTTTGTGCGTACTACCTATGACGATGGCACGGCGTTTTTTGACTTGCCCATCGTAATTTTCGGCGACCTCGACGGCGACGGTACCATCGGAGAAGATGATGTTTCCGCACTGCAAAACCATCTGCTCCGCACGACATTGCTTACCGGCCCGCGCCTTAAGGCGGCAGACGCAGATCACAGCGGCGAGGTGGAAGTTGAAGATCTTATTTTGCTGATCCGATCCGTGAACGGCGATGCGAAAATATCGCAGGAGGACTGAGGAATGAAAAAGTTTGCAAAAGAAAAAGGGAGAATTGCATTGTTGCTGGGGTTGTTGCTTGCACTACTGCCCCAGACCGCCTTTGCGGCGGTGAATTTTACCGCGCAAGCGGAACAACAAACCGGCATACAGGCAGGAGATACGGTGGAAATTACGCTTACAGTCAGCGGCAAAAGCATGGCTGCGGCCGAAGGCTTTTTCACCTACGATCCCACGGTGCTGACCTATAAGGAAAGCGAGGGCGGTGCATCCGACGGATTTTTGAACATGGTATCCGCCGCAAAGGGCGGCTCGGATACCATGAGCGCGCACATCCGCTTTACGGCGGCCGCCGCAGGCAGCGCACAGATCGCGTTTACGCTGGAAAAGGTGCTGGGCTATGACGGCAAGGATCAAGGCGGCGGGGAAGCAAGCGTTTCTATTACCGTGGCGGCGGCAGCGCCCACGCCTACGCCCACGCCGCTGAATTACGCCGTGGAGGGCGTTCAGGCACAAAATGTGAAGGGGGCAACGGATAGCCTGTACATCTGGCGCAATTTGGAAAATGTGACCCTGCCATCGGGCTATACGGAAACGGCCCTTGAATACCATGGAGAAACGGTGGCTGCGGCCACGGTGGCGGACAGCGACGCGCCAACGCTTTTGTATCTTTCCAATGCCGCGGGCGACGTGGGAAGCTATTACATTTACAATGCGGAAGCGGATATGCTGTACCCCTACCAAACGGTATCCTCCGTGTCCAAGTCTTACATCATCCTTGCGCCGGATGGCAGCGTAGCGCTGCCCGAAGGATTTACGGAAACCACTCTAACCATTGGGGAAGCCCAATATACGGCGTGGAAATCACAGGACGCCCAGGGTGAAATTTATCTGCTGTACGCCCGCAATTCAGGTGGAGAGGTGGGGTATTTTGTGTATAACGCACAGGATGCGTCTTTGCAGCGTTACGCCGTAATGCCCGCGCGCCCGGTGGAGCCCATGCTGCCTCCGGTTGCCACGCCGACGCCGGTGCCGGTTGAAACAACCCCCGCGCCGGAGCTGCCCCAGGGAATCACGCTGAGCAATACTGTGTTTTACGCCGCCTGCGGTGGTGGCGCGCTGCTGATCCTTATCATCGTGTGGCTGGTGGTTTCTCACTCTATGGAAAACGCCCGGCGCAAGCGCAAGGCCGCCGAGCGCAGGGCACAGCGTGAGCGGGCGAAGAAGCAGGAAATCGAACAATAGAATAAAAAAATAAAAACCATCCATCGGATGGTTTTTTGAACTGCATATTACTAGAAGGCGGGTTTCTCAGCTCTGCTTCTGGCCCGTAAAATGCAGCGGCCGCAGCTTGTAAGAGAGGATTGCGGAGGTTCTGAGATAGGACTGGTGGAAGGATTTTTTTACACGGTTCATAATCTGGTTGCCACTTTCGTAGGAAACGGCCGGCAGCAGCACCACGAACTGCGTGGCGCTGTAGCGAGAAATGGTATCGCCCCGGCGCAGGGTGCGTCGGGCAATCTCCAGAAACTCCCGCATGATGCTGTCCAGTACCAACGGCTCCAGCTTCTCGTGGTAGGGATCCCGCATGGTAAAAAGCGCAATAAAAATGGTAGTACTGAAACGCTCCAGCATCCGACGCTGAAGCTGGTAAATATCCTTAAATATCTCATACTCGCAAACGAAAGCTCCGCCCAAGGTATCTTCCATTTCGATGGCCTGTTGAATGGCATCAATGTCGTTTTCCGTCTGCTGATCCGCCTGCATAATCATCTTGTACAGGGTACGCAGTTCCTCGGAAGGCGGCGTGCCGAACTGCTTATATTGAAGATCTGTAACGTAGTAATATTGAGAGAGCGCCTCGTGGTTTTTGCCTACCTTGGTCAGCGCCAGCATCAGCTCCATGTGTAGCCGCTCGTCATATGGTTCCACTTCCATGGACAAGCGGCATACGCGCAGGATGTTGCCGTAATCCTCCTGTGCCTTATATAGCTCAATCATCTGTAGGATGCAGGACAAATATAGATCGTGGTAATGGACGCTGCGCGGCATCACCCAAAGCTCTTCTGCTGTTGCCGGCAGCAATGGCCCTGCATAGAGGTTGAGAATTTGCTGATAGAGTTCCAGTTGCTCAGGTATTTCGGGTTCTTTCTGTGCTTGCCTTGCCAGTTGTTCCAGCTCTAAAATGTCCACGTCGCAGGGAAGGTTGGGGTTCCACTGGTAGGTACCTTGATTGGTAAGAATGCAGTTTTTAAGCTCTTGGATTCCACTGTCATCCACAAGTGCTCGGAACCGGTGCAGCATGGTGCGCAGGGCTGAAGAAGGATTTGCGCTTTCATTTTCCGGCCACAGCGCTTCAATCAGTTCATCGTGGGGTACCGGATTTTGCCTGAGCAGCAGGCACTGCAAAAGGTTCAGGGTTTTTGTGGCATTTTTAAGCTGCCAAAGAGCAGGCTCCCCACGCACTAGGATTTCGAACCTTCCCAGCATGTGAATCTGTACGGGCTTATTCATGGTTAGGTTGCCTCACAAAGTTCTAATTTTTTATGCATTAATTCCGAATTGGCCGCATAGAGCAACGCGTCGCTTCTGGAAATGCGACCGGCTTCGTACAGGCGCAGGAGGTCGCTATCCATGGTGCGCATGCCCTCGCTGGCTCCGGCAAAGATCACATTCTCCATTTGGTAGGCCTTCCCTTCGCGGATCATATTCCGTATGGCGCTGTTTACCACCATGATTTCAAAGGCGGGCTCCCGCTGATTATCCACGGTGGGGACGAGCTGCTGGGACACCACGGCCTGCAGCACCATGGAGAGCTGCACGCGTACCTGCTGCTGCTGGCTGGGCGGAAATACGTCGATGATGCGGTCGATGGTTTTGGCGGCGCCTACGGTATGCAGCGAGGAAAGCACAAGCTGCCCGGTTTCCGCGGCGGTTAACGCCGTTTGAATGGTTTCAAAATCCCGCATTTCGCCTAAGAGGATCACGTCCGGCGCCTGCCGCAGTGCAGCCCGCAGGGCGGCGGCATAGGTCATTGTATCATGTGCCACTTCCCGCTGGCTCACCAAGCTGCGCTTGTGGGAGTGGATAAACTCAATGGGATCTTCAATTGTAATAATATGATTCGAATACGCATTATTGATGCGGTCTAGCATACAGGCCAGAGTCGTGGATTTTCCGCTGCCTGCGGGACCGGTTACCAGAATGAGGCCTTTGCGGAAGCGAGTGAGCGAAAGCACTTCTTGCGGAATATGGAATTTCTCGGGGCAAGGCAGATCGAAGTGCATGACCCGAAGTACCATAGCATAGCTGTTGCGCTGGCGGTAGGCGTTGCAACGGAACCGGCCAATCTGCCGCACAGAGAAGGAAAAGTCGTCATCGCCGGACTGTAAAAGACATTCCAAATTCCGTTCGCTGGTGGCATAAACCTGATTGACCAGATCGAACGCATCCTCCGGTCGGACCTTGCTGTCCATAATGGGTACGACAGCGCCGTTGACCTTCATAGAGATGCAACTGCCCGGCAGAATAAAAATATCCGAGCCGTTCAGCTGCATTGCTGTTTGCAAAATCCGCATTAATTCCATATTGCTATTCTCCAGCCCCATAAACTGACAAGAAGTTATCTGTTACATCGGAAGTGTTGTCGTGTATTACAGTGTAACATAAGATTTCATAATATGGAAGGGCTTTTTTTGTAATCAGCAACTCCACCTGTAATTCCCGTGCGTCATCTATGTTTACCGTGAAATAGGCGTGATCACCTCGCACGGTGACCCCCGCAATGGCCGCGTCCTGCCCGGCGGCAAGCCGCGCGTCGATCTCCGAGAGCAGAACTTGGGCCTGGGCGTCCGCCTTGTACCAAGCGGCGGTGGAAGAGAGGGCTCTTTCGCTGAGTTTAAGGTCTGCCTGGGCGCTCAAAAACGCCAGCGTGCAAAATACCGTCAGGCACAGCGTAAGTGCGATGAGTAGGATGGAAGGCGCGCCTAGCCCCACGCTGCCGTATCTTATCTTCCTCATGGGGCAACCTCCCCTCTGTATACGGTTGTGGTGAGCCGGGCGATTTCCGCTTCGCCTGCATATGCCGCCGCCGTCAGGGTATAAAGAATGCCCGCCTCTGTAGGTTGCGCAACCACGTCGGTTTCCACACGGTGTTCTGCGGGGGCTTCGGCAGGCATAAAGTCGGCGTCATAGTACGCTGTGTACTTACCCGCCGCCAAGCCGGGATCGGATTTGCAAAGCTCCAGCGCGTCCTGCAGCGTTATTGCCGCGGCGCTTTGCTCCCGGCTGCGGACGCTGGTGGAATATGCGGCGGAAAGCATTTGTACAAGCACGTTCATCACCAGCGCAAAGCACACAATGGAGAGAAGTATTTCGATCAATACGGCATTTCGTTTCATTTAGGAAACACCTCCCCGCAGTTGTAAGTGCAGCGTGTGTGTGCGTCCGTCTTGTGTGATGGTCACATCCAGCAGCCCTTTTTCCGAAAGCAAAAGCGAGAGCACCTGCGCATCCGCAATTTGTTCGCCCAGCGCAGGTTCAAAATCCTCTGTTTCGGGTGCAAAAAACTCATACAGTCCGTCGTCCTTACAGTAGATGTAAGTGATGTAAACCTCTTCACCGTAGGTCTGGAAAAGCGTAAGCGTCTGCCCGCATTGGGTATTTTGTACCTGCACCGCTTGTGTAACGTCGTGAGCGCGCACCTTGGAGGCGATGTAGCAAAGAGAGGTGCGCAACTGCGTATTGTGCTGCGAAGTTTCGTTTACCGCCGCATAAACCCGCCCGCCCAGTACGATCAGCAGCAGGCAAAAAAGCGCGAACGCGCCGATCAACATGAAAGTGCCAAAAGAAGTTACGCTTTCGCGGTGCCGCATCAGCCCTTCCCCCTTTCCAGCACACGGATATCCGGCAGCAGGTTATCGGCATAGGCGTCGTAGCTGACGATGAATGCGCCGCTGTCCACCAGTATGCCGTAATGGTCGATAATGTACTGCAGGTCGGGCGGATAAAACCCCTCCGTGGCATAGCAGTTCACCGCTGCGCGCAATACGGCCTGGCGAATTTGCTCTGCCTGCTGCGCGCGTGCGCTGCTTGACATGCGATTGGAAAACAGAATCAGCAGCACAATGCACGCCGCTGCCGTCAGCGCCGTAAACAGAATCCGCCGATAAGGTTTTCGTATCCCGTACATGTTACACCATACCTGCCATAATACTTAAAAGCGGCAGCATCACGGAAAGCAGAATGCCGCCGATTGCGACACATAAAAGGACCACCAGCACAGGTTCGATGGAGGCCACCAGCGATTGAATTACATGATCCGCCTTTTGCTCATACAGGGTGGCCAGCCGGGCCATAACGGCGTCCAGCTTGCCGCTTTGCTCGCCCACGGCGAGCATCTTTTCATGGATGGGTTCGTAAATTCCTTCATTGTGCACAGCCTCAGCAAAGCGTTTGCCCGTCCGCAGGGATGCTGCGCAGCGCTGTGTTGCGCCCCGCCCCGCCGTGTCCGAAACCACTTGTCCCACCATTTCAACGGCCTGATCCAGATCGCATCCCGAAAGCAGCATGGTGGAGACCACGGAGGCAAAGCGGGAGGCGAATAACGCCCGGCTCGCCTGCGCGATTTGCGGCACCAGCCGGGCCAGCGCCCGCATCGTCCGCCCTCGGGCCGAAGTGCGCATCAGCGCCAGAATCAACAGCAACAGCAAAATCAGAGCCGCGACGATTCCAAGGATGGTCTTGCCCAGCGCGATTCCGGCGCCCGCGGCTGCGTTTTCGGTAAGGTTTGCGCCTAGGGACGCATACACCTGCGAAAATACCGGCATGACGCTAACAAGAAGCACTGCGATCACCGCGGCCATCAGCAGAATCAACACCAGCGGATAGGTGACTGCGCTTTTAATTCCCTGGCGGATTGCCGCTTCCCGGGTATAGTAACGGGCCAAAGCTTCCATAATGTCATCCAACCGCCCAGAAATTTCCCCAACCCGCACCATGCCGCAAAGGTAATTCGGGAAATTTCCGGCTTCTTTAAGCGCTTCGTTCAGCGTGCCCTTTTCGCACAGCGCCCTGTTTACCCGTGCAAAGGTCTCCGCATAGGGCGTGCCCGCATAGTTATTGCACAGCGACGGAAATGCATCGTGCAGAGGGATGCCCGCCTTGAGCACCATGGCTACCTGATCACAAAATAACCCAAGCTCTTCGCTGGGCAATATGCCCTTGTTCTTTGCCATCGGTTTTTCTCCTTCTCAGTATTGCTTGTCGCTGGTATAGGCGTCTGCGCCGCGGTTTGCCGCGTCCAGCGTGGCGTCCATCCACACCCAGGCGCCGTTTTCATAAATCAGGTTCCAAGCGTGATACATATCTTCCGGACTCAAATAGCCGGTCACCAGCTTGGCAGGCACCCTCTGCGCCCGCGCCATGCAGGCCAGCAGCGCCGCATAATCAAAGCATATGCCCTTTTCGGTTTCCAGCGTGCTGTCCACGTCCGGCAAATAGCCAGTCTGCACCGTATTCGCTTTGTCATAATCATATTTGATGTTGTCCGCTACATATCGGTAAAAAAGCGCGGCTTTGTCCGCCTCGCAGGAAGCCCCCGTGTAATTGCACAGAGCGTAGGACCAAAGCACGGCACGGCTGTTTGCGTCGTAATTCACATACTGGTTGGGATATAGAAACGGCGTGAGCGCATCGGCGATATCCGCCTGAACCTGAACCGAAAAGAGTACGGCGTACGTGCTGCCCATAACCTGCTTTAGAACGCGGACTTCGTAGGTTCCCACTCCTTGCGAAAGGGTATAGGTGCACCAGCCGCCCGGTTCCAGGTCGTAGGTGTAGGTGAGGTCATCCTTGGCGACGCGCACTTTATAGGGCGCGTCCGATCGAAGCATGATATACCCCGAATCGGCGTTGGAATAGTCTATTACCACGTCATCCTTGTTGCAAACCGCCAGACCGGAGGCTTGGGGTAGGAGAATATTTACGGATTTTTGTACGTCGTCCCAATCGGTTCCCTCCTGTATGGCCTGTGCCGAAACGGTCTGCGCCGAAGTGGAATTCTTGCCGCTGCAGGCGCACAGCAGTGCGGCCGCCGAAAGGGCTGCTGCAAGCAAGCGTATTCCTTTTTTATCGAAGGATGTCATATTAAGGATATTATACTATGACTTGGCACACAGGAAAAGAATTTTCCCTGCATAGCGGGCAAAAATCGCATTATAAAATACTTCTTGCGCATCCAACGCTGTCACATAGGTTGATATACAATGCATCGCCGCCTGCACCCCTAGCTCGAAATCCCGGTATTAATGTAAGGAAAGCCGACTCCCACGGCCTTAGGAGAGGATTAGAGGGAACGTCAGTTTCCCTAAATAAAATCGTTTCGTCGGCTCAGAATGAGCCGATACATTTAGAAAGAAACTTGTCCCATGCAAAAAGCTTTTAAACCCGGCATAACCGGGGTTTTCTATAACAATAAAAAGGGAGCCGCGTTATGCGGCTCCCTAAATCGGATCATTTTCTATGCGTTGCTGGGCATGGCCTTATCTTCGTCGTCCCGAATTTGCTTCTTGCGCTTTCTGGAGAAGATGGCAACCAATGCCTGTATGATGGCAATCACTACCATCAGGATGGTCCACTTATCTACCCAAGCCATGGGCAGGGACATATTCTCGGTGAGGATAAAGACGATCACGGAGCCGATGGCAGGCACTAGGCTGAACCACCGCCAGAACTTCTTCTTCTTGACCTCATTGGTGTCGTTGGACGCCTCAATGGCCTCGCCCTTTTCGGCCTGCTCGCCCTTGTGTTTCTTGCCCAGTGTGAAGATGATCAGCAGCAGGGAAGCCAGCACGGTCAGGATGGACAGAATCAGGTTCAACAACGCCCAAGCCTTTGCCGAAGCCAACGGTACGGGTTCTGGCTGTACATTTTCAGTGGTTGCAGCCTGTACGGGCTCGGAAGGTGTGGGTTGCGCCGTGGTGAGGGGGCCGACCGGCGTCGGGGTAGCGGTAGGCGTGGGGGTTGCGGAGACGCCCGGCGTGGGTGTGGTACGCGGACGGTACGGCGTCGGTGTCGGGTAGTACGGCGTCGGTGTCGGTGTGGTCTCAGGACCGCCCGGACCGGGATCGGTGAGCGTCAGGGTGCCGGGCAGCAGGGTGATGGCATAGCTGCTGGTCACGTCTGTGGTGATGTCGCTCTCAGTATGCGTGATTCGCACGCTGCCCGGGGTGATGACGTTGTCCGTCCAGCCAATGACGCTGATGCTGCTGGGGATGGCATAATCCGCGATGACGTCATTGACGCCGCCAACGGAGGAGGCCAGCGAACCTGTGGAAAGCGTGTAGGAGTGCTTGGTCAGCGTGATACCGTAGTACCAAACTGCCGTTGCGCTGTCCGCAGTCAGGGTGATGGCCCGCTTGTCGATGGTGATGGTGGCCTGGCCCTCTGCGGGTTCATAGCCAAAGCATGTGGCCTGGAACTTGACCGTTACCGGCCCATCGGTCCAGTGCCGCTCTACGGGGCTTTCAGAGAGCGTGTAGGCGCTGCCGTCCCAGTACTTGATGGTTGCGCCTTCAACGTTACAGGTGGGCGTTACACCGTGATCTTTGCCATCGTAGGCAACGGTAATGTCCGTGGCTGATACGAGCATGCCGGTTTTCTTAAGGATGGTGAATGTGCCCTTGACTATGCTGACGTTATAGTTGCCATACAGATCGGTGTAGGTTGCGCTCAGGGCTTCTGGGTAATCACCCGGATCCTCGTCGATGCCCGCGCCGGCGCGAATAACCGCGATGGGGTTGAGGTCGGTGTCGCTGACAAGGCCGGTCACCTGCACGCCGTTATAGCCGGCGGGATCCGCTTCGTCCCAAGTCTTGCTGGCATCGTTGACCGTTAAGGTAACGGCTTTTTGTGTGATGGTCAGCACGCCCGCCATGGGGGTGATCACGTAGTTCTCGGTCACATCAGTGGTTGTGCCGTTGCCGTTGTCATGCAAGACCTGAACGCTGCCTGTAATCAGGTTGCTGCAGGTGCCCGCGTTGACGATGGCGTTGCCCGGGATATCCGCGCTTACCGTTGCCACAATGGAATCGCCTGCGGCCAGCGTGCCGGAATGGGAGAACTGTTCGTCGTTGTGACCCAATCCGTCATACGTCCAGCTGTTGCTCGCGCCGTTTACCGTGATGGCAATACCGGCCGGAGTGATGGTAAGGGTGCCAGGCGCCTTCAAGATAACGTAATCACCTGCGGTGGTGTTGTCCTTGAGCGTGTAGCTGGCAATCAGGTTGGTGCTACTGCCAACGAAGAGCTGGCCGCCGTCCACGTCAACACCTGAGAAGCCTTCCTCTCCGACGAAGGAGCCGCTGACCACTTGATAGGTATCCTTTGTCAGCAGGGTGCCATCATAGGGTTTAGTGGCGTCGTCCGCCTTCACTGTAACGAGTACGGGCAGCACGGTCATGGCGATCGTGCCGTAGGTCCAGCTGGATCCATCCGGATTTGTGCCGTCCGCGGGTACATAGCCGTCGCACTTGGCGCGCACCTGGTAGTACCCGGAGTCGCTCATGTGGGTTGCCGCCATGCTGGCGGAAGTGTAGGCGTACCAGGTACCGGCCGCCGCGTAGTCCCCGGAAGAGCCTTCAGGCACAGATCTAAATTCAATGGTCGCGTCCGTAACAGGGCTGCCGCCGGAAACCGCGTCCACCTGGGACGGATAATGCGTGGATCCGTCATAGAACTGCTGATAACCTGCCAGAGAGAGAGCCAGGTCACCCCGCTTCATGATGGTGAAGTCTGCAGGGATTACGGTGACGTTGTAGCAGGCGTTGTCGGTATATTGCGCGCGCAGCACGTTCTCATAGGTGCCCAGATCTTCCACGCCCGCGTTGGTGCGGTAGAAGGTGACAGTGCCCAGATCGTTCGCATTCACCAGCCCCGTCACGTCGCCGTCGAAGGTGGGGTCAAGCTCGTCAAGGTACTTGGACGCGCTTTGCATGGTGATGGTCACATCTTTTTTGGTGATTGTGAGCGTGCCTGCCGCATAGCGGATGGCATATTCGTCCGTCACATCCAGACTGCCCCGGGAGATTGTAGCCGCTGTGGGCGCGTAGTTCAATGTGTCGGGTTCGGTGATGCTAAGGATCGAGGTATTGTAGGTTATATCGGTAACCGTATCCCCGGCCAACAAACCGGCGATGTTGTAGTCCGCATTCAGCGCGGTTCCGTCATAAGCGCGGGATGCGCTGTAAGCCGTTACGGTAACATAGGTATCTTCGTCGTACACGGCGTAGTAGGTTGCGCCTGCCGTTACGCTGCTGGGCAGCGTAACAACGGGGCCGCTTGCGCTCTCAGCCCAGCCCAGGAAAGTATAGGTCTTGTCGCCGTCTGCCGAGCCGGAATCCGGACGGGAAGGATCAGCGGGTGTGCTCAGCGCATCGCCATAGTGATAATCGCTGCTGGTGATGGGCGTGCTGTCGTAATCTTTGAACGCCACGGTGTAGTTGATATAGCTGGGCGTGTACACGGCGTAGTAGGTCACGTTCTCAGTTGCCGTTGCGGGAACCGTTACCACATTGCCATCCGGGGCCAGCGCCCAGCCTGCGAAGGTGTAGCTGTAGGTGCTGTCGCTGGCGCGGGAAGGATTAGTCGGTGCGCTCAGCGCATCGCCGTAGTGGTAGTCGCTGCTCTGGATCGGCGTGCTGTCATAATCCTTGAACGCCACGGTGTAGTTGATATAAGCAGGTGTGTAAACGGCGTAGTAAGTCACGTTCTCAGTTGCCGTTGCGGGAACCGCTACCACAGTGCCGCCCTGGGTCGTCGCCCAGCCTGCGAAGGTGTAGGTGTAGTTGCTGTCGCTGGCGCGGGAAGGATCGGCTGGTGCGCTCAGCGTAGCGCCATAGTGGTAATCGCTGCTGGTGATCAGCGTGCTGTCATAATCCTTGAACGCCACAGTGTAGTTGATATAGCTGGGCGTGTACACGGCGTAGTAGGTCACGCTATCAGTTGCCGTTGCGGGAACCGTTACCACATCGCTATCCGTGGCCAGTGCCCAGCCTGCGAAGGTGTAGGTGTAGGTGCTGTCGCTGGCGCGGGAAGGATCAGCCGGTGCGCTCAGCGCATCGCCATAGTGGTAGTCGCTGCTCTGGATCGGCGTGCTGTCATAATCCTTGAACGCCACGGTGTAGTTGATGTAGGTGGGCGTGTACACGGCGTAGTAGGTGACATCTTCGGTGATCGTTGCGGGAACCGTTACCACATCGCTATCCGTGGCCAGTGCCCAGCCCGCAAAGGGGTAGTCATAGGTATTGTCACTGGGCTTTACGGGATCGGATGGCGGGGTCAGAGGATCGCCGTAGTACAGGGTGCCGTGGCCCAGATCGGTGGTGCCGTTTTCATCGTAGAAGTTATAGTCGCACTCAATCCGGGTGGAGGTAGTGTATGCGGCCATATCCTCATCCGGCATGGTAGCGGGGGCGGTATGATCCGCTGTGTTCCACTGCCATGCGCTGTAAATCAGGCCGTCCTCGGTGGGCAATGCACGCTCCATAATGGGCGCGCCGTACGCAACCGCGGGATCCTCAAAATCCACTACTCCATCCACATAATAGGTGATCTTGTGGATGTTGGCGGTGAATTCGCCGTATACGCTGACGTTTACATCCGGCATGGTGAAGGGAGTCCAAGGGATGGTGCAGGCGGCGTCCACACACCAGCCGGAGAAGGTATGCCCAGCCAGGCTTTCATCCGCTCGCTTTGTGATGGAATCGCCGTAGTTGTAGTTATCCAAATACTTCTGAATGCCGTCCACATAATAGGTGACGGTATGTTCGTTGGACTGCCATACAGCATAGAGCGTGACATTCTCATTGCCCATGGCGAAGCTGCCGCCGGCCGTATACTGTGCCGCGGTGGCATTCGGGTTGGTGGACCATCCCAAGAAGGTGTAGCCGGTTTTTACGAGGCTGCCCGTGTTATCCAGCACGGTTACGGGGCTATCTTCTAGGTATTCGCCGCTGTCCACAGGCGCAGTGCCAAAGGTCGCGCCGTTGCCGCTATATGTGACGGTATGCCACAGAGCGTCAATCTTATCCCACTGGGCATATAAAACGGTGTTCTCATCAGGGGTAAACGTGTTACCCGGGTCATAGCCCGTGCCGCTGCCGTTGGCCGCCGTATTCCATCCCGCAAATTCATAACCGGGATAGATATAGGGATTGGCCGCGGCGGTAAACGAGTTGCCCACATATTTGGTTTGCGGGTCAATGTCGGTGCCGGTGGCCGCGCCGTTGCGGTCATAGCTCACGGTGATCTTTCCGTGCTCGGTCCATTGGGCGTACAGCGTCACATTGGCAGTCATGGTGATTTTGCTGCTCGGGCCGTAGGTAATGCCGTTGCCGTTGGCCTGTGTGTTCCAGCTTGCGAAGTCGTGGTTCGCCAGGGTGAAACCGCTTTCTTGGATGGTGTATGCGCTGTTTTTCACCAGATCCGTGGCGGGGGCCATGCTGCCGGTGGCATCAGTGTCATTGGCGTAGTAGGTTACGCTGTACCACGCGGCATCATCCTTGGCAAAATTGGCAATAAAGGTTAAGTTCTGGGTCAGCGGTGTATCGCTGGTTGGGAATTCCTGATCCCAGCCCGTAAACATGTATCCGACCTTTGCGCTGGTTGTGGGTTCGGTGATGGCGCTCCAGGGCGTGCCATAGCGCACGGTATTGTGCACGATGCCGATGAGCGAGCCCATAGCGGAATCGTTGACCGCAAAGTTCACGGTGATCGGAATGCGTTTGTAATAGATGTTGAGCACGTTAGACGCCGGATTGCTGGTGAGCTTGAGCGTATTGCTGCTCTGGGTCACACGGGTAAAGCCTGTATAGCTCTTCTCCGGCGCGGTGACGGTAATGCCAATGGGGCCGTTGTCGGCAACTTCATCCGCCAGCGTGTAGTTCTGGCCGTCCAGATCCTGCTTCCAGTATTTGATGGTGTACTGGACGTTGGGATTCTTGGTGTACAAGAAGGTAATTACATTGGCGCTTGGGTTGTTGGAAAGCTCCAACTTCTTCTGGTAAGCGTCCGGCGTATAGCCTGGGATGGACGCGAAGTCCTCCGTAATAAACTGTGCCGCGGCGCTCTTGTGGGCCGTGGTGGCTCCGGCGGCCTGTGCGGCCTGTGCGAAATCCGCATCGCCGGAATCGGCGGCCGCGTAGTATACGGTGTAGGGCACTACATTCTGCGCCGTATAGATGAACACGATCTGATCCTGCGCGGGATCTCCCGTGAGGAGGCAGCTCTTGCTCACAGCGTCCGGGAAGTACCAAACGCCGCTCTGTTCAAAGGCCTGCGCATAGGCAGTAACGGTAGTACCGGTGGTCTGTCCCACAATGCTGCTGCTGTCAAACACCTCGCCGGTGCTGGCATACTCGTGCAGCACAGGGCAATTGAGATCCGTCTTGGGCTGCCAGACGGCCGTAAGCAGCATGCTCTCATAAACGCGGGTGGCGCTTACGTTCACTGGCGCACCGCCCAGAGACCAGCCCGCGAAGGTATAGCCCGTCTTTGTGGGTTGTGCGGGCAAGTTTTCATTCAACGCCTGACCCTTAGAATAGGTCTTGTCTACGTTTGCTTCGTTGTTGTTGGGGTTGAAGGTGACGATGTAGGTGGGAGCCCTCCAACCGGCGTAAAGCAGCAGGTTATGGGCGGGCATGGTGGCGCCGGTGAACACGAAGGGCGTGCCCACGCAGGCCTCGTTGTCATACCAGCCGGTAAACACGTTGCCGTAAAGGTTAATAGTTGTGCCAACCACATAGTCTGCGGGCGCATAGCCGCTGATGCTGGCTTCATACAGCACGCTGGACACATTGGGAACCGAGGTGGTCCCGCCGTTGGTGTGGAAGCTGATGCTGTAAATGTTGCGGGTATAGGAGAGGGTTGCGTAGTAGGGATCCCCCTCCGTGCCGCTTCCGTTGCCATACATGCCGGTCTTAAAATCAACCCAGCTGTGATAGGTGAAGCCGGGGATTGCGATCTGGTCTTCTTGAGTCAGATAAATACGACCGGTTCTCTGCAAGTCGTAGGGATCGTGGATCTGCGTGGTGGTGCCCTTTTCCACGTACTTAACCCGATAGTAGTAGCCGGTGCCCTTTTCCCCGTATAGGGTCAGGTTGTGGTCGGGCATGGCGGGCGCCTCGGAGTAAGAAATGCTTGAGGTATAGCTGATGTACCAGTTATATCCTTCAAAGTTGCCTTCCGTGCTGTTGGTGGTCATCAAAATCCACTGGGGTTTGACGTACGCGCCGTACTTGATGCCGGTAAAGGTTTTGTTTAACGGGGTAGTGCCCCATTTGTTTTTGAACGTTAGGGTGTAGGTGTTGCGGGAATAGTAGACGTTGCGGATGGTGGTGCCGTCGCCGGAAATCGTAACCGCCGCGGCGTTGGTCATAGAGGTATTGAGCGAAAAGCCGGTGTAGCTCTTTGTATCATAGGTGGCGGCGGCGCCGGCAAGGCCGGTCTTATCCGCTTTTTCCTTGTAGGAATAGCCGATGTCGTCTGCGTTCTCCTGCCAATAGACTACGGTATAGCCCACAGTGGCTGTCTGCCATTGGGCATAGAGCGTGGTGTCCCCAGCGGGCATGGCGTAGGGAGCGTCCGCGGCATAGCTTGTGCCGGTGCCGTTCTCGCTGGTGTTCCAACCTAGGAAGGTGTAGCCCGGCCGGGTGGGTGTCTGTAATGTGGTGGCCTCTTCAAACATAAGAACCTCGGGCCTGATATAGGACCCGTTGGTGACAAAGGAGAGGGTATAGCTGTTGCGGGTGTACCGCACCTGCAGCACAGTACTGCCGTCGGCGGCGATATAAGCCCCGGGCAGTGTGGAGGGCGAGGTGAAGCCGGCCCTGTCCGTGGCCGTGGCGGATACCCAGTCGCCGGTGGTGCCCATGAGATTTTGCGTGAGGCTGCCGTCGGTCACATAGTCACCGGCCAGATTCTGGTACTGATGTATGATCTGGTAAGCGGTGTCGGCGGAACCGCTGTAGTAGACGGTATAGGCCACGTCTGCGGAGATTTCGTTTACCTGAACAGTCACGGAAGCCTGAGAGGGTGTGAAGCCCACTACGTCGGGCGAGTCAACTGTAATGTCGATATTGTCGCCGGCGGGCAGCCAAGACACATACGGCGATGCCGCGATGCGGGTGGAATCCGCAAAGTAGTAATTGATGGTGACGCTGTACTGATGCAGTTGCTCATAAGTAGCAGTTACGGTGATGTCCGATTGAACACTTGTGAAAGCCGTGTCCCACTCTTTGAACTGGTAACCGGCGTGAGTGGGAGGCGTGGGCGCCGTAACGCCCTGCCCCTGCTCGATGGTTATCGGTTCACCAATAACAGCACCGTTAAAACCGTCCTCAAAGGTTACGGTAACGTACACGGTGTCGTCGGGCTCGACCGGCACTGCCTCAAAGTAGGCGACCAGCGTTAGGTCGGCCGTGATGGGCTGCGTAAAATCGAATGCTGTGCCCGAATCGGTCCCCTGATACCAGCGCAGGAAATTAAAGCCTTCCTTGCTTGGATCGGCTGGAACCTCTCCGATGGTGCCTTCGTCGGCTACGGGCTGCGTCGCATATACGCTGCCGTCGTCGAGCTGATAAGTCACGAGGTGCTCTGTACTTGCTTCCGCCATGGCCGGCATCGTCGGCACGCAGCTGATGAGCATGCACAGGCAAAGCGCCAGCGCGATCTTCCTGCTAAATTTCCCTTGCATCATGGATATATCCACCTTTCTTCGTGTAACAGTACTATGTCGGAAAGATTGTTACAATGTTTTGGGGGCAAACTCCCCACACTACATATTTTTGTATATATACTGTAAACTATGGTCGTTACATTTAAGTTACATCACATGGAATTTTGCAGGCTTTTTTTGACGAAATTCAAGATTTTTAAGTAAAATGAGCCGAAAACCTTAAATTTTACCAATTATTTACATTTTTTTTATGTTTTCAGAAAAAAACACCTGCCGTTTGGCAAGTGTTTATTCTTCCGGAAGAATTTATCGTTGCGTCCGTCTACGTCGCATCCGCTGACACGCCCGGCTGTAGCACTGCGACAATGCCTTTGCACTCGGTCAGAAGCAGTGGGTAAAAGCAGACACTGCAAACAGGGCCGCCGGTCATATAAAAAGCCGGGCAGCGCCGGCTTTTTTCTCCATTGAAAGTCATTCATGTTTTATGCCCAAACTACATCCTGTTTTACTGTAAAATACAGTTTAGCCTGCGTACATCAGCATTCCGAACCATTCTTCCTCCGGGATGCCGTTGATGAGCCAACCCCATTCTTCTTCATTCTTCTCTACGTTCACAAGCAGTTGGGAGCCATCCCGCCGCTCAAGAATCACATAGTTCATCTCATCGGTTTCCGCCAGCATCAGCTCTTCGCCTTTTGACAAGGGAATCGTTGCGCTGGTAGTGCTTGCCACAGGGATCGCCGAAATGCCGTCCTTTGCTACGGTCAGCTTCCGATCCTCCCAGTCGCCGATGTAACGGAGAACGGCATAGGGGGAAGAGAGCGTGAAGGTGAAGTCGTCGCCAAGCGCATACTGGCAGTACCCGGCGTAAGACCCCAGCACGTTTACCACAGTAATTACGGGCAGTGTCCCGCCGCCATCAGCAAACATCACCGTGCCGAAGATTTCGGCCCGCTGCAAAGTGCCGTTCTGGATTCGGTAAATGTAAGTGACGTAGTCGTCGGAAGCTATGTCGCCGCAAATGTACAGCTCCTTAGCACCGTCTCCCGCGGTTACATCGCCGATATGGCAAATAGGCCCGAACAGCGCGCTGTCGCTTACGTCGGTGAGTACGGTATCACCTGAAGTGACAGTCACCGTGGTGGTGTACTGCTCCTCATCCACAACAACCGCAATGGTTTCCTCAATGCCGTCGCCGTTGAGGTCAGCGGTGATGGGTTGCATGGCGTCCGCGGCCCGCCAGAGGTCGGAGTCGCCCGTAATGGACTCTACACCCGTCACGCTGTAGCAGTATGCGGTGTCGGCATCGTTTGCATAAGGATTGACGGCAAGCGAAAACATCAGTGTGCCGGGCTGTATATCGTCGTCCGGGGAGGAAAGGTACATCATCGCATTGATGGTGCCATCGTCCTTTACATAATACCCCCGTAGTACGATTTCCGCATCGATGCCATCCGAGGGTGCGATCCGATAGATATCATAATCCTGGTCGTAATCGATGGCCGCGGAGTGGCTTGCGGGCAAGGCGGGTAAAGCGTCGCAGCCGTAAAACGCAGCGGCAGCGAATTCTTGCATGACCTGTCCGGGCATTACCACGGTGCCATCGTCTTCCCGCTTCACCAGCGGATGCGTATCTCCCCAGCTTTCGCTCATCAGGTACAGAACTGCCCAAAAGAACTCCGGGTCATCGGGCGCGTAAGGCACGCGGCCTAAAACGCCCATGGCGCGAGTGATGGAGTCCAGCACGGGCGTCATGTCGTTTAGTGCTTGCTGCATGTCTACGGGGTTCTGCGTGGTAGAAGGCGGCGCGTCGGTTTGTGGGGGCAGCCATGCGGGTGTCGTGGCCGATGTGGAGGCCGGCTCCTGCGCCGGCGCGGCAGTGCAGCCGGAAATCAGCAGGGCACAGCATAGAATGAACGCTGCGATGGGGGAGAAACGGTTTCTTGTCATTGTTGTAAGTTCTTCTTTCAGTTTTTTAGGAAGGATCGTCTAATATGCCCATAAACATAGGCAGGCCGGTAGCAAGGTCCACCACCGCATACACAAAGGGGCTGTCGAGGTTCAGTTCCACGGGCGGCTTTTCAGGCAGGAAAGCGGATTCCAGCATGGCGGCTTCCGTTACTGCGGCGGCTTCGGTGCCCTCTTCGTTGACTTCGATCTTCACCTTCTGGAATACCCAAGACAGGTACAGCGGGCCGTTGACCCCTTCGCCCATCTTACTTAAGTCCGCCAAGGAGGTGTCAAATACCTGGGTCAGGCCCATGTCTATCAGGATGTCGTTGAGGTATAGCTTGTATTCGATGGTAAACTTGGGCATGGAAAGGTTCACAAGCGTATCGGTGGCAGAGCCGATGCAGGAAGTCAGCTTGTCGGCGGTCAATGTTGCAGCAAACTCCCTTGGGGTACTGCCGTCCGTGGGACGCAGGGCCACAAAGGCGGTCTTGCCGTCGTCGTAGGGCAGCAAAACTCCCTCCGCGTCGTCGGTGCGAATATAGCTGCGATGGCTTTCTAACGCGTGCATGAAGGGCACCGTCAGGGCCGTTCCGTCGGATTTGGTGAATGTGGCGTCCGAGGTCTGATACCCCAGAAATTCATCTTGCCATTTGGCCTTGAGGTAGAGTGTGTTGAGCAGCACAAGTATGGTGCTCTCGGGATAGTTTTCATCATGAAGGGTGGGAATCAGGCCGTTGGTCTTTTCGTTTACCCAACTGTTGACGGCTTTCAACGCCTCGTCGGAAGGCATATCGGCGGTAAACACGTCGGCCCCGAAGTAATCTACGATGGCCTGCAGGTAGCTCTCTTTCAGCTTTGCATGGTCGTCGTCTACCCAAGCGGAATTCGCAATGTTCAGCACAGTGCTTCCGGAGGTTTCTGTGAGTTCACGGATCAGCGTCCGGGAAAGCAGGTTTGTCTGTTCCATGCCTCCGCCCATGACGGATTCAAACTCACGAAGCGTATCTTTGTCCGCACCGTTCATGACCATAGCCAGGCACAGGTAGGCGGAGGCGGGGGAGATGACCGGGTTTTCCTCTTCCGTGGCCCGGCTGAAAAATGCCCCGGCAAATTCGGCCGCCGGGCCGAAATTGGAGCAAGATGCCACAGGCGCCTTCCCTTTTTCCGAAAGCGACAGGTTTTTTGTCAGGGATGTGGGCGCAGCACCGCCCGAACGGGCGCAGCCCACGAAAAGCAGCAGCGCCGCTAGAATTAAAAAGCCAATTTTCTTCATAGTTGGTTCACCTCGCCTTGTGTATTTGCCAATAAAACGTTTAAGCACAGGCAAGGGTTCCCGGTGCCGGAGGAGGCGCTCAATAATTGCCGTGCTCTAAGGTATAGGGGTCGGTAACCACCGGATTTCCATCTTTGCCCAAAAGCACGCACAGTCCGCCAGAATAGCCGGCGGAATGGAAAAAATAGTTGACGCCGGTCTCCCTATCCACCCAAATCTCGTTTACGTTGGCCACGCCCTTGCCATATACTTTAATAAAGCGGCCTTCATTTCTCATTTACTGCCCTCCTTTTAAAATAATATCGCTGGGAATCTTTTCCTGCATTATACCATGCGGGGAGCATATAAAAGATGACGATTTCATTAAGAATACGAAAAAAAGCGGCGCCTTTTTCGCCGGCGCCGCTTCATACTTTACAACAATGAGATTCTTTGAAAAAACTATTCGGCCTTGGCAATGGTAATGGTGGCGGACTCATCCCCATATGACAGCATTACGTTGATTCCGTCCGCGTTCTTCGCGCTGTACGCAATGCCGTCGCCCGAAGACATCTCAAAAGGCTCATCCTTGAAATCTTTTTTGACCGTTTCAATATAATCCTTGAAGTCATCTTCATTCACCGATTCCAGCGCAATGAGCACGTAGCCTTCGCTCTCCATAACCGAGGCCACTTGACCCTTTTTAAACTCGGGTATGTTTTTCACCAGATCGGAGGTGGGCCATTCGGTGCCGCCAATGGTAACCGACTCGCCGTCATCGCCCTTGATAGTCACTTTGTCTTCGCTGATGTCCACATCACCCACGCCATCCGCCTTCTCAAGCAACTTTTCGGTGACCCCTTCAGCTACCTTTTCACCTATTTTTTGCCGGACCCCGCAACCGGTAAGGGAAACGAGCATCATAAGCGCAATTAAAGCCGCAAACAACTTTTTCATAGCTTAATTTCTCCTTTATTTTCTTGTTATTACTATAACTGATTCGCGCCGAATCAGTAAAGGAAAAATTTTCAATTTTATTTCCAAAGCCATTATTATTCGATTTTTGTTCCGCACTGCGCACAGAACAGCATGCCTTCTTCCGCGGCCGTCCCGCAATTTGGGCAGGTTTTAGGCTTGGGCTGTTCTACCGCTTCCAGTTTGCCGCCGCAGCCGCAGCAGAATCTGGCCTCGGGCTGATTTTGCTTCCCGCAGGCTGGGCAGATAACCAAGCTTGCATTTGCTGTCTCGGGTGCTGCCTCGGGCGTTGCCGCGGGAGCCGCAGCGGGCGCTTCCTTGATGGCCTTGATCTTCTCCTCAGCTTCGCGAATTGTTGCGCTGTGGGTGGCAATGGCGGCAAACAGCTCGGAGTTGTCGGAGTCTGTCGCTTCTCCGGCGGCGTATTTTGCGTAGGAACGCTCACCGATCTGTTTAAACAGGTCGACGATAGCCGCCTTTTCCGAACTGATCTTGTTGTTTAGCTTCGTGGTTTCAATAACGTCGTTGGCCTTGTCACCCACATTTTTTGTGAAATCGTTCAGCTTATCCATAAATGCCATGGCACTTTCCTCCTATATTAATATTTTACTTTATTTTACCACTTTTCTGCACAGGATACAAAGGCTGTTTCTGCCGAAACGGGGTTTTGTTCTCTAGGTGGAGGCAGACCCGCAGCCCGAGGGGTCGGGGTGAAGCCATTCTTGCTGCGCACGGTTCCACCGCCGGTAGACCACAGCCGCCGCCCAGGAGCGGGGAATGATTTTGCCAATTTGCGCCAGCGTCCAGTTCAGCGTCCCCGGTATGTAAAGGCTCCTGCCGCGCAGCGCCCGGTCGATGGTGCGGCGAGCCACTGACTCCAGTGGGTTGGTGGTGGCGGCGCCCCAAAATCCTTGGGCGGCGATGCCGCGCATGGCTTGCTGGGTGGTGGCGAGGCCACCGGGGCAAAGGGTCAGCACGCTAACCTTCTGATCCCGAAGCTCTAGCCGAAGGGCCATTGCGAAGTCCAGCAGGAACCGCTTAGAAGCGGCATAGGTGGCCTTGAGCGGCATGGGGAACATGGAAGCCAGACTGGATACGAACACCAGCGAAAAACGCCCGTTTGGATTGCGGCGGGAAAGGGCGGCGTGGGTAATGCGCAGCGTGGCTTCGTCGTTGAGGGCCACAATTTTTGTGATGTTTTCTCGATCCCGATGAAGGAAGCCGCCCTCGTAGTCTACGCCTGCCACGTTGAGCAGCATGTCAAGGCGAATGCCCAAGTGGTCGATGTCGGAAAGCAGCGCATCTACGCCTTGTGGGTTGGTCAAATCGCAGGCGTAAACTGCCGTTTCAATGCCGTATTGGCGTTGCAGTCCGCCTTTGAGGGTATGAAGGCTGGTTTCATCCACGTCGGTCAAATAAAGGTTGTAGCCCCGGCGGGCACACTCATCTGCAAGGGCGCGGCCCAAACCGCCGCTGGCGCCTGTAATCAGTACGTTCATTTTACTTCCTCCTTGCTTTCATGCTTGCCTTCATATTGGATGCCGCACAGCCGCTCGCTGAGGAGAAACAGCTTTTTGGCGTTTTCCCGGTTTACCTGTTTACCGCAGCGTTCCTCTGTAAAGAGGCGGTAGTACAGCCCCTGTGGCGCGGGCTCCTGCTCGCACAGGTAGGCGTAGGTGATAGCCGGAAGTTCCGGCGGCGCGCCGTGCCGCATGCGGCACTTCCAAATCAGGTCCACCAGCCTGCCGGTCTGCTTGCAACCAATTTCCGTATTCACCAGCCCAGGGTCAACCGTGTAGGAGCGGATGCCCCGCTCGTTGAGCTCCAGTGCGAAGAGGAGGTTGCAGAGCTTCGTTTGCTTGTAAGCCGTCAGGGGGTTGTATCCCTTTTGCAGCATCACGTCGTTCCAGTGGATTCGAATGCCTTTATGGGATTGGCTGCCCGTCATGATGACGCGCCCGTCTGCCCGCTGCAGGCAGGGTAAAAGCCGATAGGTCAGCAGAAAGGGGGCGAGGTGATTGAGGGCAAACTGTTGCTCATAACCTTCCTGTGTGGTGGTATACCAGCTGCGTACGCATCCGGCGTTGTTGATCAGCGTGTCCAGCTTCCCGTCACAGTGGGTTCCCAGATAGCCGGTAATTTCCTCTGCCAAGCGGTTCACCTCTCGCTGCTGCATGAGATCGGCGGTGAAGAATCGAATTTTCCCCTCAGGCTTCTGGGCAAGAATCTTCTCATAGGCGCTCTGGCAGCGCGCCTCATCCCGTCCCACGCCGATGATGTTGTGCCCATGTTGCGCTAGTTTCCGGGCAACGGCTAGGCCAATGCCGGAGGTGGCGCCGGTGATGACGACGGTTTTCATCAAATTCCTCCTCAATTACTGGAACCAGTGCCAGACGTGCCAGAACCCCATGGCGTTTGCCTGCAGGGCCAGCGTTGCGAATGCCAGCACAAAAGCGATTCCGAAGATTGCCACGGAGATAAGCATCGCCGTGCGCAGCCCGCGCTTCCGCTTTGGGGAAAGCTGGGGATTGGTGGGCAACGCCGGCAGCGCCGAGCCGGACATAGTGTTTTTGTGCCAGCGGATGCTGGCGCGGATCATCTGCCGCGCATACAGGCCGCAGTTCAGCGAGCCCACGATAAAGACTGCCGAAAGCCCCAGCGCCGCCACGCCCAGGATCGTCCCACCCAAAGCCGGCATATACGGAAGCAGGCCGCCCACATTGATCAGGAAGATCAGGCAGACGCCGATGGCCGCCGTCGCTATGCCTCCTGCAAAAAGCGCTACCACCCAGGCGTAAAAGATTAGGTAGAAATATACTTCAAACAGAGCCAAAAAGGTCAATGAAATTCCAAGCAGCACGCGCTTCCCCATTTTTCTGGGTGTTTTCCCCTTCTCAAACTGCGCGGCGATGGCGTCCGGCGCGCCCAGCTTCGCAGCCACTTCCTCTTCGGTATACCCGTCCGCAAACTTAAAGGCAAAGTGCTGGTCATATTCGCTGAGAATATCCGCGTAATCTTTGATACCCCGCCGGGCCAGCGCCTGTTTTAATTGCACCAAATATTCATTTTTCGTCATTTTTGCTCTCCTCCAACAATTCTTTTACCGCTCCTGCAAAGGCCAGATATTCAGCGCTGTCTAAAACATATGCGCGCCGCCCCAGATCCGTCAGCGAATAGTATTTCCGCGGCGGGCCGCCACTTTCCTCGCATAGGTATGTGGTTACCAGCCCGTCACCTTTTAGCTTCCTTAAAATTGGGTAAACTGTGCCGTCTGCGATGTCGATGCGCCGGGATAGGGCTTCCGAAATCTCGTATCCGTAGCGGTCCCGCCGTTGCAACAGAGCCAGTACGCACAGTTCCAACACCCCTTTTTTATATTGTGAATTCACAGACACCCTCCTTTGTAAACAACAAGTCATCATCTACTATTAGATTATAACCAGTAGTGGATAATATGTCAACAATTTTTTCCACATAAAAATGTTTAGCTTCGCATTGCAAAAGGCATGCCTTTTGTTTGTGCTTCCGGGTGGTATGGTTTATAATCATTTGGAAGATCGCTGCGTAAAGGGGGAACCGTGGAATTTTACATGGTGCTATTGGTGTTTCCAACGCTGTCGTTTGCGTTTGGCGCCGTGGGCCAGCTTTTGACTGGCAGAATTTATATCCCTGCGGGAATCACATTTACAGGCTGGCTCATCGCTACGTACACTGTATTTAATGATAGTTTTCTGATTTGGGTGTTTGCCTATACTGCTCTTTCGTTACTGGGGGCGGGAATGGTTTGGCTCATCAAGAAAGCAGAAAATAAAAAATAAGCCACTGAAAATCAAATAAAAGGGAGCGCGTCGACGTATGTCAATGCGCTCTCTTTCCCGTTCATTTTTTTCAAATCCAGTTTCAAAATTTTAAAGTCTTCGGCTAGATTTATCTTTATACATTAGTTGGTCGGTGATTTGAACGAGATCTTCCACTTTATATTTAATTGAATGATCTACATACACAAGCCCGTAGCTCAAAGTAATCAAATAAGGTTTACTAGAAGAATATTCCAGCAGTATCTGATCAATTCTTCTTATATAGGAATTGCCAATATCATTTGCAGATTCAAGGATAATAAAAAATTCGTCTCCCCCGAATCGGCAGACAAAGTCCTCAAACTTGGCACAGGAGAGAAGGATTCTGGAAACGTCCTTCAATACTTTATCTCCAATGGTGTGACCATAAACATCGTTGATGGTCTTAAAATTGTTCACGTCAATCATAATGGCAGTGAATGGTTCTTGAGATTTTAATTTGTATTGAAGCCGAGTTTCCATTTGTATACGTGAGTTTAACAGGGTCAGCGGATCTTTTAACAATTCATCCCTTTCCATAAGAAGAAAGCTGATGAATATAGCAAGGGTATAAGCCGGAATGCTAAATGATAATCCGTAAAAGAGCGTTTGCAGCAGGACCCCTATGATAGGGAGTAAGGTCAGGGATATAATCACCTGAGTAATTCGCCCTGTAATCATCTGTTTATTGCGGAAAAAGCCTAGAATAATGATTACTACAAACAGAAACGTAAATCCATTTCCGATATATGCGGCAATCCCCCGATGATACACATTGGCAGCGTCAACGCTAAAAAGGAAACCATCAAAAAATACGTTGAAAATCACAAACCCGATATTGAGATATACCGGTGCCAAATAAAAAAATAAATTCTTTTTGTTTCTCTCCTTGGAAAGAGAAATTATATAGTCCAAATAGCGAAGGCCGAGTGCTGCGGGTAAGGTATTGAAGGAGAAAAAAAGAACGTTACTCAAATAATGAAAAGGCTTTAATGTGTCATTATTTGGAACGGCAACGATCCACCCCAGTGTTTCGAAGAAAGCTACTAATATTGTGGATAAAATAAGCCATTGGAAAAGTGTTGTTGAATGACTTTGGCGGGCCTTTTGTTTATGTAGGAATACATACATGATTATATTGATGAACACGCTAAATATTAACTGATTACTATATTCGATATTATTGATATAAAACATGAAACCCCCTAACCGTCAGTCTCACTCTGTTACCGCAAACATAACTGTATCCTTTCAAATATTTTACCATCTATGTCGACAAAAGGGTATAGAAATCGCAACGGGAGTAAAATGCGCTGTGACAGCGTCGGTGTTATGGGGACGCCGGGGATGGCGGAGAAGAACGAGAGGGATAGGAGTATATAAAAAAGGGAGCATGCGCTCCCTTGGAATTTACTCAATGGATTACAAGTCCAGCTTCAAATCCCCTGGCTTAATCCAGCCGATTTTGCGCAAGGGCCATGCGATCAGGGGGGTGAGCACGGTGGGCAGCACGATGCAGATCAGAATCAGGCCGATCCAGTCGTATGCGCCGCCAAAGCCCGGCGCGGCCATGACGCCGATGGGGCCAACCAGTCCGCAGGTGCCCATGCCGGAGGCCACGGCCACTCCGTTTTCCATCTGAAACACGCCGGTGGCAATAGGGCCGGTAATGGCCGCCGCGATGGTGGGGGGAAGCCAGATGCGGGGGTTTTTTACGATATTGCCCATCTGCAGCATGGAGGTTCCAAGGCCTTGGGCCACAATGCCTCCCCAGCGGTTTTCAGAAAAGCTCATTACCGCAAAGCCCACCATCTGGGCGCAGCAGCCTGCGGTGGCAGCGCCGCCCGCCAGACCCACAAGGCCCAGTGCGGCGCAGATGGCGGCGGAGCTGATGGGCAAGGTCAGCGCCACTCCCACCAGAATGGATACCAGCATACCCATGTAGAAGGGCTGCAGCTCCGTGGTGCGCATGATCAACGTGCCGAAGCCGGTCATGATGGCGCTGACTCCCGGCCCGATCAGATAGGCTACGGCCGCCCCGGCGAGAATGGTCACCGTTGGGGTTACCAAAATGTCTACCTTGGTCTCCTTGGATACGATTTTGCCTAGCTCGGCGGCCACGATCACCGCGAAAAGGGTGCCTAAGGGGCCGCCCAGTGCGTTGGCGCAAAGGCCCACTGCGCACAGGGAAAAGAGCACCAGTGGCGGCGCCATCAGGGCGGAACCGATGGCCACTGCCATGGCTGGGCCCGTTGCGCCCTTGGCGTAGTCGGCCACTTCGGTGAGCCAGGGAAGGCCCGCTTTGCTGGCGACGGTGCTCAGTATGGTGCTGATGAGCAGGGAGGCGAAAAGCCCCAGCGCCATGGCGCCCAAAGCGTCTACCAAATAGCGCTTGAAGGTAATTTCTACGTTCTTTTGCTTTAAGAATTCCCGGAAGGTGGATTTTTTCTTCTCCATAGCATGCTCCTTGATATGCTGTCTTTGATTGGTAATTTTATCTTTTCCCCAGAAGTTTACAAGTCATGTCACAAGGCTATAATACGCTATATCCGATGGAATACGGGCTTGCGGTTTTTATAGGTGGCCACGTAGGGAATTCCCGCCGCTTTGGCCAGCTCCCGCGCCTCGTCAAGTCGCCGGCCCACGCTCTCTGGCCGGTGGGCGTCCGAGCCCAACGTCACAAATTCGCCCCCCAACTCCCTATAGCGGGTGAGCACGTCCAGCCCCCAGGCGGGGGCGCTTCCCCAGGCGGAGGCGTTTACCTCCATGCCCTTGCCCTCTTGGATCAGGGCGCGGAAAATCCGGTCAAATTGCTCCGGCGCGTCATGGTAGCGAAAGGCCCGGTCAGGGTAGGGGGCCTGTTTTGCGCAGAAGTCGTAGTGGCCCAGCACCGAAAAGGGCCATAGGTGAATCAGCTGTGCAATGCGTTCAAGGTAGCGGGTATAGCATTCCGCCTTGCTGCGGCAATGAAAGTATTCCGCGTGGTATACATCAATGCCGTCCACAAAGTGCACGGAGCCGATAATGAAGTCTAGCCCACTAAGGCTGTCTAAAAAGGCATTGGCCTCCGGCAGGTGGATGGGATCTCCCATCCCAAGCTCCACTCCCATGCCCACGTCAATCCCCGGCATTGCATCCGCAGCCGCGGCAATCTCTGCGTTGCGGGCGGCGAAGTCCCCCAATGGGAAGCCGGGCACGTCAAAGTCCGCGTGATCCGTGAAGCAAATGTGGGTAAGGCCGCGCGCACGGGCGGCCTCAATCTGCGCGGATACGGGGGCCGCGCTGTCCGGGGAAGAGAGGCAATGTACGTGATAATCGTAGTTCATATGGGTTATTATACCTTGACTTTTCTGAGGAATGCAAATATAATAACGAAAGCGTGACGAAGAAGCGGAACAGTAGGGAAAACGCCCCTTTTCAGAGAGCTGCCGTAGGGTGAAAGGGCGGTATGTGGGCAGTCCCAAAGCTCGCCGTGGAGTCCCGCCGGTGAAGCAAAGTGAGCCGGCGGCGCAGCCCAGCGTTACGGGGACGAGGGAGCGCATATGCGCTAACGAGAGTGGTACCGCGGAAGCCCGGCTTTCGTCTCTTGGTGGAGACGGAGGCCTTTCTATTATTTTTTTGGAGGCATGCAATGGCACACAAGTACGACCATGATTATGTAGAGCTGAAATGGCAGAAGAAGTGGGAGGAAGCCCATTGCTTTGAAGCAAAGGACGACCATACCCTTCCCAAATTTTATCCTCTTATCGAGTTCCCGTACCCTTCCGGGCAGGGCCTGCACGTGGGGCATCCCCGCTCCAACACAGCGCTGGATATCATCGCCCGCAAACGCCGGATGGAGGGCTGCAACGTGCTCTACCCCATCGGATGGGACGCCTTCGGCCTCCCCACGGAGAACTATGCCATCAAGACTGGCGTCCATCCCGCAAAAGTGACCCACGACAACGTAAAGCGGTTCCGTTCGCAGCTCAAGCGTCTGGGCTTTTCTTTCGACTGGAGCCGGGAGGTCAATACCACCGATCCCGACTACTATAAGTGGACCCAGTGGATTTTTCTGAAGCTTCATGAAAAAGGCTTGGCTTATAAGGCTGAGATCCCGATTAATTTCTGTACTTCCTGTAAAGTTGGCTTGGCCAACGAGGAAGTGGTGGAGGGCGTATGCGAACGCTGCGGTGGCGCCGTGGTGCAGAAAATACGCAGCCAGTGGATGCTTAAAATCACCGCCTATGCCCAGCGGCTCATCGATGATCTGGACACTGTGGATTATATTGAGCGCGTGAAGACTCAGCAGCGCAACTGGATCGGCCGCAGCGAAGGTGCGGAAGTGGTCTTCCCCATCGAAGGATATCCCGAAGGGCTCAAGGTCTATACCACTCGGGCCGACACCCTTTTCGGTGCCACTTACATGGTGGTTTCTCCCGAACATCCCCTCATCGACGCCATGCAGGGTGTCATAAAAAATATTGACGAGGTCCGCGCCTATCAAAAAGAGTCCGCCAACAAGTCCGATCTGGAACGGGCGGAGCTGAACAAGGAAAAAACCGGCGTACCCCTTGTTGGGATCAAGGCAACAAATCCCGTCAACGGGCAGCAGATCCCCGTTTGGATTTCCGACTATGTGCTTATGGGCTATGGCACCGGCGCCATCATGGCCGTGCCTGCTCACGATGCGCGCGACTGGGAATTTGCCAAGAAGTTCAACCTCTCCATCGTGGAGGTGGTCAAGGGCGGCAAAAACGTGCAGGAGGAAGTCTTCACGGACGTGGAGAGTGGCATCCTTGTAAATAGCGGCTTCATCAGCGGTATGGAGGTCAAAGAGGCTATCCCCGCCATGATCAACTGGCTGGAGGAGAAGGGGATCGGCACCCGCAAGATCAACTACAAGCTTCGGGACTGGGTGTTCAGTCGCCAGCGCTACTGGGGCGAACCTATTCCCCTGGTACATTGCGAAAAATGCGGCTGGGTGCCGTTGCCTTACGATCAGCTGCCGCTGGTTCTCCCGGAAATTGAGGATTACCAGCCCACCGACGACGGATCTTCCGCCTTGGCACGGGCAACGGACTGGATCAAGACCACCTGCCCCGAGTGCGGCGGCCCCGCCGAGCGGGAAACGGACACCATGCCAAACTGGGCGGGCTCCAGCTGGTATTTCTTGCGCTATACCGATCCGCACAACAACAGCGAGCTGGCCGGTCAGGAAGCGCTTAAATATTGGACGCCCGTGGACTGGTACAACGGCGGCATGGAACATACCACGCTGCACCTGCTCTACTCCCGGTTCTGGCATAAGTTCCTCTACGACATCGGCGTGGTGCCCACTCCCGAGCCTTACCAGAAGCGCACCAGCCACGGCATGATTCTGGGCGAGAACGGCGAGAAGATGAGCAAATCCCGGGGCAATGTCATCAATCCGGACGACATCGTGAATGAAATGGGCGCGGACTCATTCCGCCTCTATGAAATGTTCATGGGCGCCTTCGACCAACCCATTCCTTGGAGTACCACAGGAGCCCGGGGCTGCCGCCGCTTCCTAGATCGGGTCTGGCGGCTGCAGGATATGCTAAGCAATGAACAGGGTATCCGCGAGGATATGAAGGCTGTGGTTCATGGCACCATTAAGAAGGTGTCCGAGGACTACGAGGCCATGAAGTACAATACAGCCATCGCCACAATGATGACCATGGTCAACGAGCTGTACAACAAGGGCAGCGTCACGAAAGAAGAACTCCATACGCTACTGACCCTGCTTTCGCCCGTGGCGCCTCATATCTGCGAGGAAATCAACGAGGTGCAGGGCTATGCCCTTCCCCTATATGCTACCCCTTGGCCCGCGTGGGACGAGCGCGCCCTTGTGAAGCATACGGTGGAATACGGAATTCAGGTCAACGGCAAAATCCGCGGCCGCATTGAGCTTCCTGCGGAGATGCCCGGAGTGGAGGTAGAGAAGGCCGCCTTGGCTGTGGACGAGATTCAACCCTTCCTTGCAGGCAAAACCGTACGCAAGGTGATTGTGGTCAAGAATATCGTCAATATCGTGATTGGATAAATAAGGTATTTCGGGCGCAGGGCATTGCCCCGCGCCCATTTTGTTAAGGAGGAATCGCATATGGTATACGATCTCATCGTGCTGGGTGGTGGCCCCGGCGGTTATTTGGCCAGTGAACGGGCGGCCCATGCGGGCATGAAGGTGCTCTGCGTGGAAAAGGCCAGTCTGGGCGGCGTTTGCCTCAACGAAGGCTGTATCCCCACCAAAACTCTGCTTTACAGCGCGAAGCTCTATGACGGCGCGGCCCATGGGGACAAATACGGCGTCAGCGCACAGGGGCTTTCGTTGGATCACGGCAAGGTGATGGCCCGAAAAAACAAGGTAGTCAAACTGCTGGTGGGCGGCGTCAGGGCCGCTTTGAAGGATAAGGGCGCAGAGGTGGTGAACGGAGAGGGAACCGTGGTAGGCAGGGCGGCAGAAGGCTTTGAAATTGCCGTGGGCGAGGGAAAGTATCTGGGGAAAAGGCTCCTGATCGCAACAGGTTCCGTGTCCGTGGTTCCGGCCATTCCCGGCCTGCGGGAGCATATGGAAAGCGGCCTTGTGGTCACCAATACGGAACTTCTCACAATCGACCATATACCAGAGAAGCTCACGGTCATCGGCGGCGGCGTCATCGGGCTGGAGATGGCCTCCTATTTTTGTTCCGCGGGCAGCGAGGTTACCGTCATCGAAATGCTGGATCATATTGCCGGCGCCAACGATAAGGATCTTACTGCCATCCTGCAAAAGAACTACGAGAAAAAGGGAATGAAATTCCTCTTGAGCGCCCGGGTTACGGAAGTGACGGACGCGGGCGTAAAATATGAGAGCAACGGCGAAACCTGCCTTGCCGAGGCGGACTGCGTGCTGCTTTCCATCGGCCGGCGGGCAAATACCGCTGGGGTAGGCCTTGAAAGCATTGGGGCTGCCACTGAGCGCGGCGCGGTGATCACCGATGAGAAAATGCGCACCAACGTGGAGGGTGTGTACGCCGCTGGGGATGTGAACGGCAAAAGCATGCTGGCCCATACTGCCTATCGGGAGGCAGAAGTGGCGGTGAATACCATGCTGGGGATTGAGGACCGCATGGATTATCGCGCGGTGCCCTCCGTCATCTATACCAATCCGGAGCTGGCCAGCGTGGGCGAAACCGAACAAACCGCTGCGGAAAAAGGGCTGAAGGTTCAGGTGGTGAAGCTACCTATGCGTTTTTCCGGCCGGTATCTGGCGGAAAATGAGGGAGGCGACGGCGTGTGCAAGCTCATCGTGGATCCGGCAGCCAAGGTGGTGCTGGGGGCGCAGGTGCTGGCAAATTACGCCTCCGAGTTCATCGTGACGGCGGCCGCATTTATTGAGGCGGGAATGACCTTAGACCAGATCAAGAAAGTGATATTCCCTCACCCCACGGTGAGCGAAATTCTCCGGGAAGCCGTTTGGGCTGCGGAGGAGTGAATATGACGCACAAAGAAGCCATGCAGCTGGCGCTTTGTGAGGCGCAGGCGGCGCTCTCTCAAGGCGAAGTGCCGGTGGGCGCGGTGGTGGTGAAGGACGGGCGCGTTTTAGCTTCGGCCCATAACCGCATGGAGCAAAATTGCTGTGCCACGGCTCACGCGGAGCTGCTGGCGCTTACTGCTGCGGCGGAAGCGAATGGGGACTGGCGACTTATCGGGTGTACCCTCTACGTGACGCTGGAGCCATGTGCCATGTGCACCGGCGCGGCAATCAACAGCCGGGTGGATGAAATCGTGTTCGGTGCCTTCGATCCGCAGGCGGGCTGCTGCGGCTCTGCGCTGGACCTGACCGACGGGCTGTTGCCTCAGCGTGTCCGCTGCGTGGGTGGGTTTATGGAGGCCGAGTGCGCGGCGCTACTTAGTACTTGCTTTTTGGACAAAAGAAAAAAGCCGATCTAAGATCGGTTTTTTTCTAGGAGAAATTTTTGATGAAGAATGAAAACGCTTGTCTCTTTGCCCTGCCTGCAAGATTAGAATAACACCCGATTGTGTCGAAAATTTAAGGATCGGATGTTCAGCTTGCGTCAAGATTGTAAACAAATATAAAATGCCTTGCTTTTGCGGGGCATTTCTGTCAAAAGACCCTTAGGCGCTTCGGTGTTGCTGGCCCCGCTATATATGGCCAGAGCGCAAGTGCAAAGAACTGCTAAATTCCATAGTTACCGGTTAAGGGATCTTTAAATAAAGGTATTTGCGGGGGAGCAAAAGTGAAAACTGTGAAAGCTATGGCAATAAGTATCAGTATTGCTATAGCTATATAGAAAGATATTGCCTTAAATTTAGCATATGTGTACACATGAAGTGCCAAGCCCTGCCCAGCAGCCAACCCCAGTAACAACGAAAAGATATCAAGGATAAGTGATTGGATACCTAATGAACCAGTATAAGTATAATAGAAACTGACAATAACCAGGGGGCATACCACGATTGAAACTGCACATGGAACAAACCATTGGGCAGCAGACATTTCATTTCTTTTACAAATTATGAAATAGCCAACAAACCACCATATGAGCATGGGCCAAAACGTTAGTTTTAGATGTTCCCATACACTTTCGTTGGCTGGAGCAAAAATTCCAGCGATCGTTGAATTGCCGGACCATTCATAGACAAAGTGCATCAGAGAGCCAGCAATAAAAAGAACGGGAATTCCCCAAAGTATCCAGTTTTTAGCAAGGCTTTTTGCAGTTAATTTCTTTGATTTAGGCATGAACACTCTCATTATTAAAGAATACTAATTAATATGCTCAATCCCTTCATCTTTATAACTGGTTTTATAGGCAGATGCATTGGGAAAACATCTTGCCGGGGATATGGTTGAGAGTTATTCGGCGGGAATGGAACCCAAGCCGCAGATTAAGCAGGATGCCACTCGTTGATGAAGCAGCCTGAATGACGAGTTCTGTGGCCCCTGATGTACCAAGAATTTTTTGACATCAAAAATGCCCCGCAAAAGCGGGGCATTTGTCCATTTAAATTTATTTCCGTCTTGTGTGATTAAACGATGCCCTGAGCCATCATGGCGTCGGCGACCTTTTTGAAGCCCGCGATGTTGGCGCCGGCCACCAGGTTGTAACCCAGTCCGCATTCCGCAGCAGCTTCCATGGAAGAGTCGTGAATGTTGACCATAATGGCGTGGAGCTTCTCGTCCACCTGCTCCGCCGTCCAGGCCAGACGCTCGGAGTTCTGGCTCATCTCCAGTCCGGATGTAGCAACGCCGCCCGCATTCACAGCCTTGGAGGGCGCTACGATGAGTCCCTTTTCCATCAGGTAGAAGAGGGCTTCGTTGGTGGTGGGCATGTTGGCTACTTCAATGTAGTACTTGGTCTTATTGGCCAGGATCTGGTTGGCTTCAGCCATGTGGACTTCATTCTGGTAGGCGCAAGGCATGCAGATGTCGGCTTTGACGCTCCATGGCTTCTGACCGGCGAAGAACTTTACGCCAAACTTGTCGGCATAGTCCTGCACCTTGTTCCGGCCGGAATTGCGCATGGTCAGCAGGTAGTCGATCTTCTCTTCGGTGATGACGCCGTCGGGATCGTAAACATAGCCGTCGGGACCCGCCAGTGTAATGACCTTTGCGCCCAGCTGGGCCGCCTTTTTGCATACGCCCCAGGTCACATTGCCGAAGCCGCTGGCGGCAATGGTCTTGCCCTTGATGGTGTCCTTCTCGTGCTTGAGCACTTCGCAAAGATAATAAACCGCGCCGTAGCCGGTTGCCTCGGGCCGGATCAGGGAGCCGCCGTAGCTCATGCCCTTGCCGGTGAGCACGCCGTTTTCGTATGCGCCGCGGATGCGCTTGTACTGGCCAAACAGGTAGCCGATCTCACGGCCACCCACGCCGATGTCGCCGGCGGGCACGTCGGTGTTGATGCCGATGTGGCGCTGGAGCTCGGTCATAAAGGCCTGGCAGAAGCGCATGACTTCACCGTCGCTCTTGCCTGTGGGGTCAAAATCGGAACCGCCTTTTGCGCCGCCCATGGGCAGGGTGGTAAGGCTATTTTTAAAGGTTTGTTCAAAACCAAGAAATTTCATAATGGAAAGATTCACGTGGGGGGCTAAGCGGAGGCCGCCCTTGTAGGGCCCGATGGCGCTGTTGAATTGCACGCGAAAGCCGCGGTTTACGTTTACTTTGCCCGCGTCGTCCACCCAAGCTACCCGAAATTCCACGGTGCGCTCGGGTTCTACCAAGCGTTCCAGAAGGGAAGCTGCTTCATATTCGGGATGTTGATTGATTACGGGTTCTAGGGATCTGAGAACCTCTTCAACAGTCTGAATAAACTCCAATTCATTTGCATCGCGCTTTTTAACTTTTTCGATGACGGACTCAATGTATGCGTTCACTTCATATACCTCCGCAAAAATTTATTTTTCAAGTTAAACGAAAAAACTTTAGTGTATCCCATATGTCTCTGGTATTATAATTCTGTGATAAAAATAAGTCAAGGCAACAAAATGTATATATTGCAAAAAAAAATGCAAGAACCCCTGTTTTTTGCACGGATTCCTGCATTTTTTGCGTCAGCACGTTATATCATAAAGGTAAATGTTGTTACATTATAAATTAAAGAGCATTTCCTCGTAAGTGGGCAGAGGCCAATATTCTTTGGCGGTGATGGTTTCCAGGTTATCCGCAGTGGCGCGAAGGGCGCCCATGGAAGGGATGATGATATCCCGGCAGTAGCATCCAATGGCCAGGGCGCCTGTGTTGGGGATTGCCGCCGTAGCTTCCTCGAGTGTTATCATCTGGCTATGCAGCAGCTCGGTGCCCATGGAGAGCTGTTGAAGCAGGGAGTCCTCCGCAGAAGTGGGGAGCCCCAATTCCTTTTTGGAGAGCACGGTGTCCGCCAGATCCCCCACATAGGCCAGCACGGCGGGGAAAATGGATCGCTTGACCATTTCCAGCATGGTATCTGCCTCAATGCGAATGACCTTGGCGTAGTTTTCCAGCTGTATCTCGTAGCGGGAATGAATTTCCCGGTCGGAGTAAATGTTGTGCCTGGTGAAGAGCTGGACGTTTTTCTCTGCCACAAAGCTGGGCAGGGCGTCCACGGTGGTGGACAAGTTGAGAAGTCCCCGTTCGGCGGACTCTGCAATCCACTCGTCACTGTAGTTATTTCCGTTGTAGAGAATGCGCTTGTGGTCGCGCATGGTATGGCGCACGATGCGGAACACTTCCCGCCGGAAATCCTCTGCGTTCTCAAGCCGGTTGGCGAACTCACTGAGGGACTCGCTGACGATGGTATTGATCACGGTGTTGGAGTCGGCGGTGGAGTGGCTGCTGCCGGGCATGCGGAACTCAAACTTGTTGCCGGTGAAGGCGAAGGGGGAGGTGCGGTTGCGGTCGGTGGTGTCCATGCGCAACTTGGGAATCATGCAAACACCGCTCTCCAGAATCCGGCGCGCACCTTCTTCATATTCTTCCTTGCGCTCAATGGAGGCTAGCAGGTCGTAAAGGGTGGTGCCCAAAAAGACGGATATGATGGCCGGAGGTGCCTCAAAGCCGCCCAGACGGCAATCGTTACTGGCGCCGCATACGGAGGCCCGGATCAGGTCGTGATACTCGTCTACCGCCTTGATGACGGCGGAGAGAAATACTAAAAACTGCAGGTTATCCTTCGGGGAGTTGCCCGGATCCAGCAGATTCATGCCGGTGTCCGTGGACAGGGACCAGTTGTTGTGCTTGCCGCTGCCGTTCATTCCCATAAAGGGCTTCTCATGGAGCAGGCAAACAAGCCCGTGTTTCGGCGCCGTTCGCTTGAGGATTTCCATCATCAACTGGTTGTGGTCGGTGGCGATGTTGGCGTTGGAGTAGATCATGGCCAGTTCATACTGGCCGGGGGCCACTTCCTTATGTTCGGTCTTGGCATATACGCCCAGACGCCATAGCTCGTCGTTTACGTCCCGCATGAAAGAGAGCACCCGGGGCGAAATGGCGCCGAAGTAGTGGTCCTCAAGCTCCTGCCCCTTGGGCGGGCGTGCTCCGAACAGGGTGCGGGAGCAGAAAATCAGGTCCGGCCGCCGGTCGAAAAGGGCTTTCTCCATCAAAAAGTACTCCTGCTCTGGCCCGGAAGTGGGGATCACCCGCTGTACGTCGTTGTGGCCGAAAACCTTGAGTACCCGAAGGGCTTGCGTATTGATGAGTTCCATAGAGCGCAGGAGAGGCGTTTTCTTATCAAGGGCGTCGCCGCCGTAAGAGCAGAATATAGTAGGGATGCAGAGGATATAGTCCTTAATGAATGCATAGCTTGTGGGGTCCCATGCGGTGTAACCTCGGGCTTCAAAGGTGGCGCGAAGGCCGCCGGAGGGGAAGGAGCTTGCGTCCGGCTCGCCCATGGTCAGTTCCTTGCCGGAAAATTCCATAAGCGCGCCGCTGCCGTCCGGAGCGTGGGCGATAAAGCTGTCGTGTTTTTCCGCGGTCACACCGTTGAGCGGCTGAAACCAGTGCGTATAGTGGGTGGCGCCCAGATCAATGGCCCAGTCTTTCATTGCGTTGGCGACGATACCAGCGATATCGGCGTCCAAAGGTTTCCCCATGCGGATGGTGTCCTTAAGCTTCCTGTATGCGGGTTCCGGCAGACGCGCCTTCATGACAGCGTCGTTAAAGACCAGTTCTCCAAAAGAATCCGTAATCTTGTGCATATGCCACCTCACCTTTTCACTTAGAATAATAGATTAGTTTATTCGTATCGGCAATAATTGTCAACAGGCAACTACAGTAAACCACGAATTTTATACATAGTGACTGCGATGCATTCCCGAATGTAATTGTTGGGGGCGGAATACCAGATGTCTTTGGCTGGAATCCCCGCCGCCGCAAGGCCACACTGTCGCGCTACCCCGGCCGCGCGGTACGTGTGGAAGCCGGTGGTGACAAAGGCCACGGTGGCGTTTTCGCCCAGTTTAGTTTCAATCATCGCCTTAGAAAACAGGAAGTTTTCATAGGTGCTCGTGGCCCGATCTTCCAATAGAATCCGATCCGTCGCGATCCCGTGAGCGATGAGATAATCCGCCATTGCCCGGGCTTCGGATATATCCTCACCGGCGCCTTGGCTGCCGCTGACGATCGCTAGCGTATTCGGGCTCTCTTCGAGGTAGTTCAGCGCGGCGTCCAACCGGTATTTCAGGGTCAGTGACACGCGGTCGCCCCGAACGGCGCAGCCTAAGACGATGAGCGCGTCGCAGCCGGGCGACGCCGTCTTTTGCTCCGCGTGCCGAAGCAGGGCGGTAGTGATAAAAAGAAACGCCAAAAACGCTCCGTAGCCGAAAAGGATGATTCCCCGAACCCAGTGGCCTAAGGGCGTTGCGAACCAGGCGGATACCGGGGCGTAGAACAGGCCCCAAAGCAACAGCGGCAACCCTAGAATTCCGGGCAGCCATACGCCAAGGTTGCCGTTGGATACCATAGATAAGGCAAGGGTGTCGCCCATGAGCAAAGCGCCGAGCAAAATCAAAAAAACTTTCAACGGGGCCTCCTTTTTATTCGTGGGATGGGCATGGCGTTTTTGGGTACCCGGTTGGCGGTAAACACGCCGCAAAGGACCATCAAAATACCAACGCCCTGGGGCAGAGAAATGGGCTCATTTAATATTAGCACGCCCGCCGTCACGGAAACCGCCGTAGTTAGGGGGATAAAGGGTGCAAAACCGCAGGCCCCCAGAAGGGCGATGCTCCTGTTGCACATAAGGAAGGCAACAATGGAGCAGGTCACGGAAAGGTAAAGGCAGCTCAGTAGGAAGTCTGTGTCTCGGAAGGGCAGTGCCAAAAATTCGTTCACCGTGCCATTGTGGGTGTGTTCAATCAGTGCGTAACAAGTAAAAAAGAAAGCGCCGAAGGCCGCCATAGCATAGGTCTTCTCCGTGCTGGAAAAGTCAGCGGTCCAGTGGGAAAGCAGCACGAAAAAGGAATCTGCAAAAAGCGCCAGCAGCAAAAAAAGATAGCCTATTACGTTCAATGAGGCGGAAGCTCCCTTTGCGGTGGTGACCACAATGACGCCCAGTGTGGAAACGAACATGCTGAGCCATTGCTGCCGTCTGGGCCGCTCCTTGAGGATGGGGCCGGAGAGCAACAGCGTCGCGATGGGTACGCAGGCGATCATCGTGCTGCTTTCCGCGGCGGTGGTTAGCTTGATTCCGAAGGCTTCTGCCGCGTAGTAGATCACCGGCTGGATGAATGAGAGTAGCAGCAAAGGCCAAAGGCGCTTGCCCCGGAAGTTGATCTTAAAAATTCCCAAGAGGGCGCAAAGGCTCATGCCCGCGAAAGCGAAAAGGAACCGCCAGCTTAAGAGCGTCCAAGGGGAAACTTGCGCTACGCTGATCTTAACGGCCAGAAAGCTGAAGCCGAATAACACCTGAGAAATCAGTGCGTACACAATGCCTTTTACGTGATTGGGATTTCGCGTTTTCATACTAACCTCATACCAAGGCAAGGGGAGTCGAACTCCTACGCCTAAATACTGCTGTTTTGGCGCACGTGATTGGCATCATCAGTTGCCGTAGAACTACGACGGCGCCCTCCTCTTGCCTTAACCTAGTATAGCATATTCTTGCATTTCATTTCACATTTGTTTCTAGATTGAAGGTTTGTAAATGCCGGTGCTTTGTGGTAGAATCAATCATGTTTGAGGATAGATATAGTAAAATGGAGGAAATATGAGTTTTCTAGATATCATATTGGGCAGCACTTCTGAGAGCCAGATTCGAAAGCTTCGGCCCATGTTAAAAAAGATAAATGCGCAGGAACCGGCGATGGAGGCCTTGGAGGACAAGGCGCTTCGGGCTAAGACGGAAGAGTTTCGGGAACGGCTGGATCATGGTGAAACGCTGGATGACCTTCTGCCTGAGGCCTTTGCTGTGGTGCGGGAGGCCGCAAAACGCACAATCGGTCAGCGGCACTTCGACGTGCAGATTCTGGGCGGCATCGTGTTGCATCAGGGCCGTATTGCTGAAATGAAAACAGGCGAAGGCAAAACCTTAACGGAAACCCTGCCTGCCTATCTCAATGCCCTTGCGGGTCACGGCGTGCATATTGTCACTGTCAACGATTATCTGGCTGCCCGCGATGCCCAGTGGATGGGCAAAATATTTCGGTTTCTGGGGCTTAGCGTGGGCTGTGTCATCCATGAGCTGAACAACGACCAGCGCCGAGCGGCCTACAACTGTGATATTACCTACGGCACCAACAACGAGTTCGGCTTTGACTACCTCCGGGATAACATGGTGGTCTACAGGGCCGAGATGGTGCAGCGGGAGCTGAACTACGCCATCGTGGACGAGGTGGACTCCATCCTCATCGACGAGGCCCGAACCCCTCTCATCATCTCTGGCCATGGGGAAGAGTCTACCGAAACGTACGGTCTGGCGGATAAATTCGTACGCCGGTTGGAGCGGGGCGAGAACATCATCAAAATGGGGAAAACCGAGCAGATGCTTGGTGAAAGCCAGCCCGAGAGCGGCGATTACATGACGGATATCAAGGCCCGCACCGTGGCGCTTACCGCTCGCGGTATGGTCAAGGCGGAAAAATATTTTAATATTGAAGATATTTCCAATGCCGAGAACACAGAGCTCGTGCACCATATCAACCAGGCCCTCAAGGCACACGCTCTGTTCCAAAGGGATAAGGATTACGTGGTGCAGGAGGGCAAGGTGCTCATCGTAGACGAGTTCACCGGCCGCCTCATGCTTGGCAGGCGCTACAGCGACGGCCTGCATCAGGCGCTGGAGGCCAAGGAAGGCGTCAACGTGGAGCGGGAGAACAAAACCCTGGCTACCATTACCTTCCAGAACTACTTCCGCATGTTCAAGAAGCTGGCGGGCATGACTGGTACCGCTAAAACCGAGGAGCAGGAGTTTCAATCCATCTACGATCTGGACGTTGTGGAGATCCCCACAAACATGCCTCTGATCCGTCAGGATTTCAACGATGTGGTATATACCTCCGAAAGCGGCAAGTTTCGTGCGGTGGTGAAGGAAATCGCCGAAATGCATAAAACCGGCCGACCGATTCTGGTGGGCACGGTATCCGTGGAAAAGAGCGAGCTTTTGGCCTCCATTCTCAAGCGCATGGGCATCCGCCATGAGGTGCTAAACGCCAAAATGCATGCCCGTGAGGCGGAAATCGTGGCGCAGGCCGGTAAGTTTGGAAATGTAACCATCGCCACCAATATGGCTGGCCGCGGCACGGATATTATTCTGGGCGGCAACCCCGAGTTTATGGCTAGGCAGGAGCTTCGCGGCCTTGGCATGGAGGATTGGCTCATCGAGGAAGCCACCGGCCATGCCGAAACGGAAAATGAAGAGATCCTTGCGGCGCGCAGGCAGTTTGCCGAGGCGTTCACGAAACATAAGAAGACCACCGACGAGGAGCATAAGAAGGTGGTAGCCGTGGGCGGACTGCATATCATAGGTACTGAGCGCCACGAATCCCGCCGTATCGACAACCAGCTCCGTGGCCGTTCCGGCCGTCAGGGAGATCCGGGTTCCTCCCGTTTTTACGTGTCAATGGAGGATGAGCTGATGCTGCGTTTCGGCGGCGAGCGGGTCAAGGGGCTCATGGAAAAAATCTCTCCCGACGATGACATCCCAATTGAGGTTGGCCTGCTCACCAAGCAGATCGAAAACGCCCAAAAGCGCGTGGAAACCCACAACTTCGAAATCCGCAAACACGTGCTTCAGTATGATGATGTCATGAACCGCCAGCGTGAGCTTACCTACGGCCAGCGCCGCAAAGTGCTCATGGGCGAGGATATTCACGATTCCATTCAGGAGATGATCAAGGAAACCATGTCCCTTCGGGCGGCCCAGTTCTGCCCCGCTTCCCATCCCAAAGAAGAGTGGGATGCCGAGGGACTGTGCATAGAGTTCCATCAGATCACGGGCGGGGACTGCAAAAACCTCGTCAGTAGCGCGCGTACCGCGCAGGAACTGGAAAAAGGGCTTGTGGAACTTGCGGAAAGTCTATACGACCGGGTAGAGCATGCTCTGGTCATGACTTCCTCAAAGCTGGGCGAGCCGCTGGATATGCGGGAAGTGGAGCGGGTTATTCTGCTCCGGGCCGTGGATGAACATTGGATGGATCACATCGATGCTATGGATCAGCTGCGTCAGGGCATCGGCCTGCAGGCTTACGCTAGCAAAGACCCCGTAGTGGCATATCGAACTGCTGGCTTCGATATGTTTGACGAGATGGTGCAGGGGATCCGGGAGCGCACTGTGCGCGGATTATTCCATGTGGCCGTCTCCACTAGCGTCCGCCGCCAGCAGGTCGCGAAGCCCATCGAAGTTTCAGGTGACGGGCCGCAAAAGCCCGCCAAGTCCGGCGATCGGATCGGCCGCAACGATCCATGCCCCTGCGGTAGCGGAAAGAAGTATAAACAGTGCTGTGGCAAGGACAAATAAGAATAAGGCATGTATCGCCGCCCGCGGCGCCGACGAATATTTTTTATTGGAGGGGGCTTTACCCCCTTACGCCCCCGGCGAGAAATTGGGGTTGGCGGTATGGGGAGCATCAGTTGGAAATTAAGCCGCCTCGACATCTTGGGAAGGGGTTTTGGGGAACTTCAGTTCCCCCAAAAATCATTTCGTCGGCTCAACATGAGCCGATACATATAGAACAAAGAGCCTTAACCTAGCGCAAAGTTTTATAAAAAATAAACAACGAGAGGAAGTGAAGACGTGGTACAGTTGGAAGATTACAAGCTTAAGCTTGCGGGCGTATCACAAATTTTAAAAGAGGCAGGTGAATCTCTTTGACCTCGCAGGGTTGAAGAGCCAAAAAGAAACGTTGGAAACCCAGATGGGCCAGGACGGCTTCTGGGATGACGTGGAAAACGCAAACAAGGTGAACCAGTGCATCAAAGTGGTCACCGCGAAAATCGACAGATACAACAAGGTGCTGTCCCACTATGAAGATACCGCAACCCTGCTGGAAATGGCGGAAGAGGAGAGCGACGAAAGCCTGGCCGAGGAGCTGGTGACGGAATATCAGAGCCTGCAAACCCGGGCGGAGGCGCTCAAGTTGGAGACCCTGCTCAAGGGCCCCCACGACCGCTGCAATGCGGTGCTTTCCCTCCATGCGGGGGCAGGCGGTACCGAGGCGCAGGACTGGGTGCAGATGCTCTACCGCATGTACACGCGCTATTGCGAGGGCCGAGGTCATACCGTGCGGGAGCTGGACCTTCTGGATGGCGATGACGCAGGCATCAAGAGCGTCACTTTCGAGGTGCAGGGCGATAACGCCTATGGTTATCTGAAGGCGGAAAAAGGCGTGCATAGGCTTGTGCGCATCTCTCCCTTTGATGCCTCCGGCAAGCGGCATACTTCCTTTGCCTCTCTGGATGTCACGCCTATTTTCGACGACGGCAACGAGGGGATTGAAATCGACTGGGACGAGGTGCGGGTGGATACCTACCGCAGCAGCGGTGCAGGCGGGCAGCACGTGAACAAGACCAGCTCCGCCATTCGTATGACCCATATCCCCACCGGCATCGTAGTGCAGTGCCAAAACGAGCGCAGCCAGCTTCAAAACAAGGAAATGGCTACCCGTATGCTCAAGGGCAAACTGCTGGAGCTTCAGGAACGTCAGCGTATGGAGCAGATGACCGAACTGAAAGGCGAAATGAAAAAGATCGAGTGGGGCAGTCAGATACGCTCCTATGTGTTCCAGCCCTACACGCTGGTAAAAGACCACCGCACAGGTGTAGAAAACGGGAACATTCAGGCGGTGATGGACGGGGAACTGGATGAATTTATCACTGCGTTCCTCATACAATCCTAAGGGAAAAGGAAGACTAGAGGAAAAAAACGAGGAGAAAGATCATGGCAAAAATGACGGTGGAAGATGTCGACGTAAAAGATAAACGGGTGTTGGTCCGGGTGGACTACAATGTTCCCCTGGAAGGCGGTAAGGTCAGTGACGATAAGCGCATCACGGCCTCACTGCCTACGATACAGTATCTATTGGATCACGGTGCAAAGGTAATTCTCTGCTCCCATCTGGGGCGGCCAAAGGGTCAGGTTAATCCGGAACTTTCCATGCGCCCTGTGGCGGAGCGGCTATCTGCGCTAATGCCGGGGGTTAATATCACCTTCGCATCCGACTGCATCGGCCCGGAGACAATTCAAAAGGCGGAGGCGCTGAAAGCGGGTGAGATCCTTCTTCTGGAAAATCTGCGCTTTCATAAGGAAGAAGAGGAGAACGATCCGGCATTTGCCAAAGCGTTGGCCTCGCTGGCCGATATCTATGTGTCCGATTCTTTTGGCACCGTGCACCGTGCTCATGCCTCTACAGTGGGGGTGGCCCATTACCTGCCTGCCGTGGCCGGTTTTCTCATCGGCGCGGAACTTGCCGTCATGGGCGAAGCATTGGAACATCCCAGGTGTCCCTTCGTGGTGATTTTGGGCGGCGCGAAAGTCAAAGATAAGATCGGCGTCATCAAAAACCTCTTAACCAAGTGCGACTGCCTCCTCATTGGCGGCGGCATGGCCTACACCTTCCTCAAGGCAAAGGGCTATGAGATTGGTACTTCCCTTCTGGAAGAGGAAATCATGGAGTTGGCCGTGGATCTTATGGCTGAAGCGAAGCGGCAGAGTGTCAAGCTGCTGTTGCCCGTGGACGTGGTGGTGGCGGACCGCTTTGCCATGGACGCGGAATCTAAGATCGTGCCCGCGGATCAGATTCCCGAAAATTGGATGGGGATGGACATCGGCCCAAAGACCCAGGAGCTGTTTGCGGCAGAAATTGAAAAGGCCCACATGGTAATCTGGAATGGGCCCATGGGTGTGTTTGAGTTTCTGGCGTTCGCGGCGGGCACTGCGGCGGTGGCCGAGGCCTGTGCCAAGTGCGATGGCATCACCATCATCGGTGGGGGCGATTCCGCCAGCGCTGTGAAAAAGCTGGGCTACGCTAAAAAGATGACCCACATCAGCACCGGCGGCGGCGCGAGCTTGGAATTTTTGGAGGGCAAAGTGCTGCCCGGCGTGGCAGCGTTGAACGATAAGGAGTAGTCAAATGAGAAAACCCATCATTGCCGGAAACTGGAAAATGAACCTGGGTCCGGCACAGGCGAAAGAACTGATAGAGGAATTGAAGCCTCTTGTTGCGGGGATAAATTGCGACGTGGTGGTCTGTCCGCCCTTCGTGGATCTGCCCGTGGCGGCGCAGGCCCTTTCGGGAAGCGGCGTGATGCTGGGGTGCCAGAACATTCATTGGGCAGAGAAAGGTGCGTTTACAGGAGAAATCTCCGCGAGCATGCTCAAGGAGCTGGGCGTAAGCTATGCCATCGTGGGTCACAGCGAGCGGAGGCAGTACTTTGGCGAAACCGACGAAGGGGTAAACGTTCGGCTTAAGGCTGCCCTTTGTGCGGATATTACCCCCATCCTCTGCGTGGGCGAGAGCCTTGCCCAGCGGGAGGCGGAGGAAACCGACGCCATCGTCGCCCGGCAGGTGGAGCGCGGGCTCAAAGATGTTTCCTCTTCGGAAGCGGCCCGGGTGGTTGTGGCCTATGAGCCGATTTGGGCCATCGGCACCGGAAAGACTGCCACAGCCGTTCAGGCGGAAGAAACCATCGGCCTGATTCGGGAGATTCTCACCGCTCTGTACGGCCAGAAAACCGCACAGGGCATGCGCATCCAGTATGGCGGAAGCATGAACGGGAACAATGCCAAAGAGTTGATGGAAATGCCAAACATCGACGGCGGCCTCATCGGCGGGGCTAGCCTCAAGGCCGTGGAATTTGCGCAGATTGTACACAGTGCGAGAAAGGCGAAAGCATGAAGAACCTCACTGCACTCATCATACTGGACGGCTTCGGCTGCCGGGCAGATGCCAGTGGCAATGCTATTTTGGCGGACGGGGTTGCGCATATTTCCGCCCTGCTGAAGAAATATCCGCATGCAAAGTTGCAGGCGTCCGGGGAGGCCGTGGGCCTGCCCGAGGGACAGATGGGCAACTCCGAGGTGGGGCATCTGAATATGGGTGCGGGCCGGGTGGTATATCAGGAGCTGACCCGCATTACCAAGTCGGTATGGGACGGGGATTTCTTTGAAAAACCCGCCTTTTTAGCTGCTGCGAAAAACTGCAAACAATATGGTTCTGCCCTGCATATCATGGGCCTTGTCGGCCCCGGCGGCGTACATAGCCATGAAGATCATCTCTTTGCCCTGCTGGAATTCGCCAAGCGTCAGGGACTAAAGCAAGTTTACGTCCATTGCTTTTTGGATGGCCGGGATACGCCCCCCGAAAGCGCTGCGGGCTATGTGAAAACATTGGTGTCCAAAATGACCCAAATTGGCTGCGGCCGGATTGCGACCCTCATGGGTCGCTACTACGCCATGGATCGGGATAACCGCTACGAGCGGGTAGAGAAAGCCTACGCCGCCATGGTATACGGCGAAGGGATTGCCGCTTCCGACCCGGTTGAAGCAGTGCGCAAGAGCTATGCCGGGGGCGTCACGGACGAGTTTGTGGCTCCCGTCGTGATCCAATCTCCGGGCGTGCAGGCCGCTATAATCCGGCCTCACGACAGCGTCATCTTTTTCAACTTCCGCGCTGACCGGGCGAGGGAGATCACCCGGCCCTTTCTGTTTTCGGATTTTTCCGGATTTTCCCGCAGGCAGGGCTTCTTCCCGGTGCATTTTGTGTGCATGACACGGTATGATGATGCGTTTGGGGGCCTGGCGCAGGTGGCTTTTCCGCCGGAGGTGCTCACGAATACTTTGGGCGAGTATCTGGCCAAACAGGGCAAAACCCAGCTGCGCATCGCAGAAACGGAAAAGTATGCCCACGTGACCTTCTTTTTCAACGGCGGCGTGGAAACGCCCAATCCCGGCGAGGATCGGTGCCTGATCCCTTCCCCCAAGGTGGCGACCTATGATCTCAAGCCTCAGATGAGCGCCTACGAGGTGGCCGAGGAGGCCGTAAAACGCATCGAAAGCGGTAAATATGACGTCATGATATTGAACTTCGCCAATCCGGATATGGTGGGCCACACCGGAGTCATGCAGGCGGCGGTGAAGGCCGTACATGCGGTGGATGAATGTGCGGAAAAGGTGGTGGAGGCAATCCTCAAAGCAGGCGGCAGAGCTATCCTCACAGCCGATCACGGCAACTGCGAGAAGATGCTGGAAGAGGACGGCGCAACGCCCTTTACCGCCCACACCACATCCCTTGTGCCGGTGATCCTCATCGACGATGCCATGCGGGAGGCAAAACTGCGGCAGGATGGAAAACTGTCCGATCTGGCACCCACCATGCTGGAGCTTATGGGGCTTATGAAGCCTGCGGAGATGACGGGAAAGTGCCTGATTTTGGGCTGAAGGCAGGATACGTAAGGCGGAAATAAAAAAATACTGGCGTTTTCGTGGGATGCATGGTACAATATCCCTCGTGCCAATATGAAGTGGAGGAAGTATACATCATGGGAACCTTGAATATAATCCTGAATATCGTGCTGATTTTGGCTTCCGCCGCGATGATCGTGGTGGTGCTTTTGCAGCAGACCAAGAGCAGCGGTCTGGGCGGCGCTTTTGGCGGTGAAACCCAGTCTTTTACCCCCCGCGGCCAGGCGGCCAGCAAGGAAGCGAAACTTCAGAAACTCACCGTTGCGTTGGCCATCTTGATTGCATTGATTGCCATTGCAATGATGATTTTAAGCTGATAAGGTTGAACACTGCGGGGCATGCTTTGGGCGTGCCTCGTTTTTTTTTAAAGGAAACAAGATAAACGAAAGAAACGAAAAAAACGAAAGAAACGAATGTTTTTGGAAGGAAGAAATGAAAGAAAAAATTATTGAACAACTGACGGCCCAGGGCCACCCCATGTCTACTCAAGCGCTGGGTGAAAAGCTGGGCGAAAATGTGGAACTGGCGGCAAAGGAGCTTTTAGAAGAGGGCCGGCTGGTGCTGACAAAGCGGCATAAGCTGGCGCTGCCGGAGCAGGCGGGCCTCCATTACGGCAAAATCAGCGGGAATGCCAAGGGCTTTGCGTTCTTTATTCCCGCTCTGCCGGGCAAAGACCATTACCTTTCCCCCGAAAACCAAAAAGGCGCCATGGATGGTGATTGGGTATGGGTTCGGGAGCTCCCGCAGGGCGGCGCGGAGGTTTATTCCGTGGTGCAGCGGGCCCGCAAGACGCTTGTGGGCACATATAAAGAAAAGGACGGCGTCGGCTTTGTGCAGCCGGACGAGAAGAAAATATCGTATTCCCTATTCATTGAGGAAAAGGACCGGGGCGGGGCAAAGATTGGGGACAAGGTGGTGGTGGAGATCCTGCGCTACCCGTCCGACCAAGAAGAGATGCAGGGCCAGATCACCGAAGTGCTGGGCGAGCAAGGTGAAAAGGGCGTGGATATGCTCTCCATCATCCGCCGGCTGGAACTGCCCGACAAGTTCCCGGAGGCCGCGCTCAAAGAGGCTAAAAGCTTGAGCGAGCCCGATCAAGAGGAAGTGCAGGGCCGGGAAGACTGGCGCAAAGAGCAGGTTATCACCATCGACGGCGCCGACGCCAAGGATCTAGACGATGCGGTTTCGGTGCAGCGGCGGGGAGACGGATATCTATTGGGCGTGCACATAGCGGACGTGAGCCACTACGTGCGGCCTGGCTCCGCGCTGGATAAGGAAGCCTACCGGCGGGGCACCAGTGTATACTTCCCCGACCGAGTGCTGCCCATGCTGCCCCATGAGCTGAGCGATGAACTCTGCTCATTGAACCCAAACGAGGATAAATTGACCCTCTCTTGCATCATGGAAATTGACGCTCGAGGCAACGTCACCGACAGCCGCGTGGTGAAAACTATCATCAGAACCCGGCACCGGATGACCTACGACGACGTAAACGAGATCCTTGCGGGCAACAAGATGCTGCGTGGGGAATATTCCGATATTGTCCAGATGCTTGGCGACATGCGGGCCCTGGCGGACATATTGCACCAGAACCGGGCAAAGCGGGGGGGCATCGACTTTGAACTTTCCGAGGCGGAGATCACACTGGATGCTTCCGGACGCGCCGTGGCCGTAGAGGCCAAAGAGCGGGGAATATCCGAGCGGATCATTGAGGAATTCATGCTGCTGGCCAACGAAACCGTGGCCCGGCGGGCGGCCGGGGCGGCGTTACCCTTTCTATACCGGGTACATGAGGCTCCGTCTGCGGACAAGCTAGAAACCCTGAAGGACTTTCTGGGTACTATGGGCTACGGAATACGAAACCTCCGCAGCATTCGGCCTATGGCCATACAGCAGGTGCTCAAAAGGGCTGCCGGCACCAAAGAGGAAGCCGTGATCAGCCGGGTAACTCTGCGTTCCATGATGAAGGCCCGCTACGATCCCGAATGCCTGGGGCACTTCGGGCTGGCGCTGGAATACTATTGCCACTTTACCTCACCCATTCGTCGGTATCCCGACCTTGTGGTGCATCGGATGCTCAAAACCCTTCTTGAGGGCAAAAAGGACAAGCGGCGGAGCAATATGGCCGAGCAGGCCAAGCATTGTTCCGATCGCGAGGTAGCCGCCACGGAAGCGGAACGGCTGGCGGACGACATTAAAAAATGCGAGTACATGTCCGCGCATCTGGGCGAGGAGGAGACGGGCATCGTTTCCGGCGTGTCCCAGACCGGGTTCTTTGTGGAGCTGCCCAACACGATAGAGGGTATGGTACGAATTGCCTCGATTGAGGACGACTTTTACATCAGCGACGAAAAGAACTACCGGGTGGTGGGCCGCAGGACCGGAAGAACCTTCCGGCTGGGGGACGAGGTGTGGGTGAAGGCGGTCACCGCCGACATCGAAACGGGCAAAATTGAATTCCTGCTTTTTTCCGGTGGGGAAAAACGACAGGAAAAACACGCCGGACGTAAAACTGTGCAGGGACGCAAGCGGAAACTCGACAAGCGCAGAAGAAAGTGATAAAATAAACCACCGGAGGGGAAGTGAACGTTTTGGCAGTGAAAAAGGGCGTGAAGCAGCTTGCGGAAAACCGCAAAGCCCGGCATGATTACTTTATCGAAGATACCTACGAGTGCGGTTTGGCGCTGGTGGGCACCGAGGTGAAGAGCATCCGCGGCGGCAAGGTTAACCTGAAAGACTCCTATGCCCAGATCAAAAACGGCGAAGCGTTCATCATCGGCATGCATGTGAGTCCATACGAAATGGGCAACATCTATAACCGGGATCCTTTCCGGCCGCGGAAGCTGCTTTTACACAAAAGCGAAATCCGCAAGCTCTTAATTCTCTCGCAGGCGGATGGATATAGCCTTATCCCCCTTCGCCTGTACATGCGGGACGGGCTGGTAAAGATGGAACTGGCGGTGGCAAAGGGCAAAAAGCTCTATGACAAGCGCCATGACATCGCCGACCGGGACGTGAAGCGGGAGATGGAGCGTAGCATGAAAAATACATATTAACGACGGAGGCTACCCACGAATGAAAACGCTCCCCTTTAATGAGCAGAAACTGCGCGAGATTACCGCACAATATCCCACCCCGTTCCATATTTATGATGAACGAGGGATCCTTGACAACCTCAAAGAACTGCAGCAGGCGTTTGCCTGGAACGAGGGGTTCTGCGAGTACTTTGCCGTGAAGGCAACGCCCAACCCCATTTTGATGAAGCTTTTGGCGGATCAGGGATGCGGGATGGACTGCTCTTCCTACACGGAGCTGATGCTTAGCCGTGCCATTGGGCTTCCGGGGGAGAAGATTATGTTCTCTTCCAACGCAACACCTGCCAAAGATTTCGTTCTTGCCCGGGCGCTCAATGCCATCATCAATCTCGACGACATTACCCACATTGATTTTCTCGAGAAAAATGGCGGGATTCCGGATACGATATGCTGCCGGTTTAACCCGGGCGGCGAGTTCAAGCTGGGCAATACCATCATGGGCAACCCCGGCGAGGCAAAGTACGGCATGACCCGCAAGCAGCTGAGCGAAGCGTTCCGCATTTTGATGCAAAAGGGCGTGAAGCATTTTGGATTGCACGCGTTTTTGGCATCCAACACCACGGATCCCGCCTATTATCCCGGATTGGCTCGGCTGCTGTTCCAAGTTGCCCGGGAACTGAACGAGGAATTGGGCGCCAGCGTGGAATTCGTAAACCTTTCCGGCGGCGTGGGCATTCCCTACAGCCCGGAGCAGCTCAAGGCGGACATTGGCAGGATCGGCGAGAACGTGCGCAAGGCTTATGAGGAAGTGTTTGCGGGAAGCAGCCTCAAGCCCCGGATCTTTACCGAGCTTGGCCGCTTCATCACTGGCCCCTACGGATATTTGGTGACCACGGCCATTCACCGCAAGGATATTTATAAGCAGTACATCGGCTTGGATGCCAGCGCCGCGAATTTGATGCGCCCCGCCATCTATGGCTCGTATCACTACATCACGGTGATGGGCAAGGAAAACGCGCCGGCGGATCATATGTACGACATTACGGGCTCGTTATGCGAGAACAACGACAAATTTGCCATTGACCGCATGCTGCCCAAGATCGACATCGGGGATCTTGTTGTGATTCACGATACGGGAGCCCACGGCTTCTCTATGGGTTACAATTACAACGGCAAGCTGCGTTCCGCCGAAGTGCTTCTCAAGAGCGACGGCACAACACAGCTGATTCGCCGGGCGGAAACGCCGGAAGATTATTTCGCCACGCTGGATTTTGATGCAGGCATGACCGGAGCGTGAAAAAATGATTCAGCCCGTGGTGACAGACACGGCAATGTGATATAATAATAACCAGGGAATGAACGCGCCCGCCAAGCGGACGCGTTCCGCATCCCAAAAACCGTGAAAGCGGCCCGACATGGGCGCGTACATGGTTTCGACGGGGATCGTGGAGGCAGGATAAGCGAGCCGAAGACCCGGACTTCGATAAAAACGGGAAAATTAATTTAACTGGCAAAGCTAATTTAGCTCTCGCTGCCTAACTAGGCGGCGCGTCGGCCCGCAGCTTCCCACGGCGGCGGTAACCGGCGTCATCAATGTGGGGAACCAACTCGCCTAAGCTTTGCGGCGAGCGGGATTTATGAAGCTACCGAAGTCTTGACCCTGCCGTTTGGGGCCTGACAGAGGGAATTTTAAAAGAACGGCTGCGCTCGGAGAAAATGCTGTTAACAGGTTTTCGGACGGGGGTTCGACTCCCCCCGCGTCCACCAATAATAAAAGGCACCCCTTGGGGTGCCTTTTATTATTGGTGCATATGAACCGACAAGGCGGAAACCGTCATACAAACGAAAGGCGTATCTTTTGAGAAACTGTAATATTCCCTATTGACCACACTGGTCGGTTGTGGTACCATGGCATTGACCGGAATGGTCAATTTGTTCTCCATGAAAGAAGAGAGATCTTATGGATGATGTTATCTCCCGCATTTCACGCATTGATCCGGATAAGAGAAGACGGATCATAAACGCAGCGATTGAGGAATTTGCTGCATCTCCCTATGAGAAAGCCTCCACCAACAACATTGTTAAAAACGCTGGTATATCGAAAGGATTGCTGTTTCATTACTTCAGCAGCAAAAAAGATCTATACGAGACCATGATAGAATTTGTGCTCCACACATTGTACCATGAAATCGCCGAGCGGATCGATTGGGATGAAACGGACCTTTTTGAGAGGATCAAGCAAATTGCGATCATCAAATTGGAATACAGCCAGCTATATCCACATATGTTTGATTTTTTGATGAAAATGCTGGTAGACAAAAATGCCGGCAATATCAATAGCGTGATTGAACTTTACAAGGGTTACGGACTGGACTTCCTGCAGATAAATGAAGACATATATACCAGGAATGTGGATTATTCAAAGTTCCGCGACCCTTCTACTATAGCTGAGTCAGTCAAAATAGTCAGGTGGGCACTTGAAAAATTCGGAGAAGAAAAGCTATTGTCACTCGAAGCCGACGAAAAGTTGGACTTTTCCGCAGCGGTGGACGGTTTGAACCGCTATATGAACATTTTAAAAAAAGCTTTCTATAAATTATGATTAAAGGGAGGCATGTGCATGATTACCGTTGAAAATCTCTATCATTCCTACTCGAATGACGATGTGTACGCTGTTAAGGATGTCAGCTTCGATGTTCCCAAGGGCGAGATATTCGGGTTCCTTGGTCCGTCCGGAGCAGGCAAGTCTACGACACAAGGTATACTAACGGGGCTTTTGCGCCTGCAGAAAGGGAATGTCCAAATTGCTGGTTATGACGTCAGGGAACTCAAGCGGAGAATGTTCAATCAAATCGGAATGTCGTTCGAGCAATCCAATGTTTACAGCAAGATGACAGCCCGGGAAAATCTAAAGTTCTATTCAAAACTCTTCGACGTGCCCACAAGGGATCCCGACGAATTGATCAAACTGGTTGGGCTGGACGGAAAAGGGAAGGTAAGAGCCGGCGATTTTTCCAAAGGTATGAAACATCGTCTGACTTTCGCCCGCTCACTTATAAATAATCCTGAATTGTGGTTTTTGGATGAGCCGACCACGGGGCTGGATCCTGCCATTGCCGCAATAATCAAAGGCATTATCAAAGAAGAAAACGAGAAAGGCGTCACAATCTTCCTTACTACCCATAACATGTTCATCGCCGACGAACTATGTGACAGGGTTGCTTTCATCGTCGAAGGCGAAATAAAACTAATCGATAGTCCAAAGAACCTGAAACTCAGGTACGGTGAGGACCTAGTAAAGATAGAATACGGCGAGAACGGCCGTCTCCAGAGCGAAACCTTATCCACAATCGATGAAAACGACAAGAAACATCTCCAGGAACTGATCGCTACAAAGCATATACGTACAATGCATACCAAAGAGGCGACACTAGAAGAAATCTTCATTAAAGTAACCGGAAAGGAGCTGGTTTGAATGAAGCTCTGGTCCAGTTTCATCAAGGAACTTGTTATAGCCTTCCGCGGTTTCTATTTCTATGTCGAGATATTTATGGCCGTAATCCTGCTGTTTATACTGCTTTTCGTAGTTCCGGAAAATTTCAATAACAAGGAGAAAGAATACCTCTATCTTGATTTTCCGATGACAACTATCGAGGAGAAGTACCTAGATGCTATTAAGGATCTGGACGGGCAGCCGGAAGCTGTAACGATCAAGGCTGACAAAGAACAAATCAACGCCCTTCTTTATGAAACAGAAGACTCGAAAATCTATATTCTGGAATCAGAGGAAGACATGGTGCTGCTTGCCAAAACGGAACATAAAATAGGCGCGTCAGTCACCATGGACGCCGATGATTATGAGATGCATTATACCTATTACCTCCAGGGAAATGAGACCGAGAAGCTTAAGGATCTGATGCGTATCATCCATGGAGAGAATGACAAAGCGCTTTATAAGGCAGCCGAAAACCAGAAAGTGGTCGCCCTTACCGACGGGAATGTTAGGCTAACCGACCGCGAGAACCTCCTGCCGGTATTTCTTACGTTTAACGGCGCCATGATGGGGTTTTTCGTCATTGCGGCTTATATTTTCCTTGATAAGAAGGAAGGGGTTATCAAAGCTTACGCCATTACCCCTTCACCGGTCTGGAAATATCTATTGAGCAAAGTGATGGTGTTGACTGTAACGATGCTGGTAACCTCCCTGATGATAACAGTGCCAATCATGGGAACGAGGATAAATTATCTTTTAATCATCACCTTATTGATTACCTCGGGGCTTTTTGTTTCCAGCATTGGGCTGGTAATGACCGGATATTACGACGACATGGTCAAGTCCTTCGGCGCAATGTATGTGCTCATGATAGGAATGATGCTGCCTGCGCTGGCATACTTCATGCCAAGCTGGAATCCGATGTGGATTAAATTTATACCAAGCTACTATATTGTGTTTGGGTTCAAAGAAATCTTCATCCAAGGCGATGTCGGGTTTGTGCTTCTGATTTCGTTGGGTTATCTTGTAGGTTCTATCCTGCTCTTTGCTTGGGCGAATGCTCGGTTTAAGCGGACACTGTCAGTTTAGAGGAGGTGCATTATATGTTTAGAAAAATGCTGATTATATTTGGCAGGGATCTCAAGGTCAGTATGCGCAATATGATGTCAATATTTATGATTTTCGTTCCCATCGTTCTTGCCATTTTGGTCAATCTCTTTGCCCCGGGCATTGAAGATACAACCGTTAATCTGGCCTTCATCGAAGACCAGAACCCTGAAATGGCTGCGTACCTAGAGCGCTATGCAAAGATTGAATACGTCAAGGACTATGATGCGCTAGAAGCCCGGATCATGGACAGAGATAACTATATTGGTATCACAGGTCAGGGCGAAGATGCCTTTATATTAACCCAAGGCAATGAGCCCACGGAAGTCGTTGAATTTGCACAGATGCTCAAAACCTTCTTCGAATATGATCGCCAGGTAACTGATTCTACCGCAGTTATCAAGGATTTTGGCGTCAAAACTCCTCCAATAAAAATGCTTTGGGCAAATATGGGCATCCTGCTTACGACGATGCTAGCTGGAATGCTTATTGCCCTCAACATAGTGGATGAAAAGATGGATAACACCGTCAGCGCTATAAATGTGGCTCCGATTTCCCGCAGAAGTTGGATCTTCGGTAAAAGCATGATTGGCGTCATGTTAACGTTGATAGGCTGCGTGCTTATGGTTCTGATCATGGGGGTGTCAAAAAATGTGAACTTCCTTCAGCTACTCGCATTCGTTTTCGTTTCATCGCTAATTAGTATTATGATAGGGTTTTTGCAGGGGCTTAATAGTGATGACGTAATGACGGCTGTCGGATCTACAAAGATGATGTTTTTCCCCTTAGCAGCCTCCGTAGCCGGATGCGAGTTTCTAGCGGACAAATGGCAATGGGTACTTTACTGGTCACCTTACTATTGGATCTACAAGGGCAACCTCGCCATCATAAACGGCAGTATGACATGGACCAACCTGCTGCTTTATGGTGGGATTGTAGTTTTGATTTCAGCTGCGGTATTTGCTTATACTGCTCCACGGATCCGCAAAGGGCTTGAACACTGACAAAATCATAAACCGGCTTCAAAAACCCAAAGGATAAGCATATTAACTATTAAGAAAGGAGAATTGTTATGAACGGATGGGCACTTGGTGGATTGGCATGCATCATCTACATGTTGGTTGTGGGAGGACTGGCGTTGAAAAAGTCTCCTGGCCTTATCAAATTGATTAAGCTTAAACTTGGGAAGAATCTCTCCGATAAGGCGGCCATCACCTTATCCCTTGTAATGGCAGGCATTATTGGCGCTGCCGGCATTGTTTTTATTGTTATCGGTGCAATAAAGTAGGCCGGAAAGGATGGGGTACAACCGAAAGTTATTTAACCTATTGGTGCATAGAATGAGGCGCCGGAATTTTGATTTGAGCTGAGCGCGCGCAGCGCTTTAGTGCCATCAGTAGGGGATACCTTCGAACACTAGGCTTGCGGGCTGTCGCAAGCGTGCTGTGCCGATGGCAAAACGACAGCACATTGAGAGCCGGTCCGTCTGGATTGGCTCTTGTTACATATTGAGGTAACATCCTAAATTCATCTGGTGACTTCTGGTTGCAATGCCGAAGATAAAACGATAGTATAAACACAATGAAATGCAAGGAGGCAGCTTATGGTTCCAGATATTCAAATTATTGATTTAACGCCGGATACGATTGCTGATTACGGAGTTTGTGGCTATAAGGATGTTGGGAAACACCTGGAATTGAGAAGAAAGATTGAATGGTTTGCCAAATACTACCCCAAAGGGCTGCGAATTAAGGCGCTGATATCCGAATCGGGCGGATACCAGGGCATGATTGAATATATACCGGGGAAATATGCCCATCGCCCGGTCAGTGCCGACGGATATATGTTTGTCCATTGCATTTTTGTTGGATTCAAAAATGAGTTTAAAGGGAAAGGTTATGCGTCTTTGCTGATTGAAACGTGCATCGACGAGGCAAAGAAATTGAATATGAAAGGCGTTGCCGTGGTTGCGCGAAATGGCTCGTTCATGGCTAAAAAGGATATCTTTTTGAAAAAGGGCTTTGCGATTGTTGACCATGCAAAGCCGGATTTTGAATTATTGGCGTTGAAGTTCGACCCCGAATTTGAAGACCCACGATTCAAGGGAATGTCTTTGCAGGAGTATTCCGAGGGCTTGACCGTGCTGCGTTCGCCGCAATGCCCCTATTCCGTAAAAAATGTAGACGCCATTCTTCAAACTGCAAAAAAAATGAATCTGAGCACTCGCTTAGTCGAACTGTATGATGCCGAATCTGCACAACAATCACCATGCGCATTTGGGACTTTTTGTATTGTTTACAACGGCGTTGTATTGAGCCATCATCCCATCAGCAATACGCGCTTTGAAAACATAATGAAATCAAACATATGAATGCTTAGCGATTGCACTTATACCTAATGAAGGAAGACGATTATTATGGAAAATAAGCATGAGGTCATTGATGAAACCAAATGGAAAAGGGCATTGCACTGCCAAGTATTCCGAAACAGCATAGAGCCCTGTTATTGTGTTACATTAGAACTGGACGTTACAAATTTTTTGGAGAAAATACGGGTGGCGAAGTTATCCTTTACGCTGTCACTTATCTTTGCTGTTTCAAAATGCGCAAACGAAATTGAAGAATTCAGATACCGTTTTCTCAATGGTCAAATTGTGCTCTATGATAAGATTCATACGGCCTTCACGTATTTGGACAAGGATACGGAACTGTTTAAAGTTGTGAATGTTGAAATGGAAGAAACTTTAGAAAATTATGTTTCTGCAGCGGCGCAAAAAGCCGCAAAGCAAAAAGAGTATTTCACAGGGTCATTGGGCAATGATGTGTTTCAGTTTTCCCCTATACCGTGGGTGTCCTATACGCATATATCACACACCAACTCTGGTAAAAAAGAGAATGCCACTCCCTTATTTGACTGGGGGAAATATTTTGATCGAGACGGAAAGAAGATCCTTCCCTTTTCCGTTCAGGTCCATCATTCTTTCGTAGATGGCGTGCATATCGGCAAGCTGACGGATTCCTTACAGGCCCATTTGAACAGGTTTTAAGCTGGCAGAGATCCAATACCTTACCCCAAAACATAATAAGCGGCGAATAAAAAATGAAGACAATTGAACAAAGCCTCGAAAATCAAAAGAATGCGATTGTAGTGGTAAATATTGTTTGCGGTTTCTATTCTGATGATCTTTTCCACCGCAGTCGCAGACTGGCTGATCCCTTTTGAAGCTACAATGACAACTGCTTTCATTGGGATTGTGATGTGAATTGTCAGCATTGTGATGGGTAGGGTTTATAACAACCGCAAAAAGCTGGGGGCACTCTTTGACGGGCAGTGGCTTATGGATGTATGGGAATGCAGTGACCGGTACAATGAAAACAAAGGCCAACCAATTCAGGCATTTTTTCGGTGAAGGGGATTTTCTACGCCGGCACTCCCTATCCGCTGAAGTCTTTTGAATGCACGATAATCGGCATGGAGCTGATTGTTGTCCGTAATCTATACGGTTCCAAACAGCAGAAACGGCGCCAGACGGCACAAAAATACGTGAAACATTCCGGTGCCTGAGGGCAAAGAGGAATTTGCGGGAAAACTGGTAAGCTATTATTTGAGTGTTTACCCGGCGAAGCAGCACAGCGACGTTGAATTTGAAATGGAGAGAAAGCGCACGGGTTTGAACCTATGCATTTTTGCGTTATCCCATGCCGACAGTGCTCCGCACAGAAAGCAAAAAATGCGCTATTGTGAACCCATTTATTTCGCAATTTCATTTTTATCAACCGCCTGAGCATATTCGTCAATTAAACAATGACATACCTGCGTAACGGACTCTATTTCTGTTGCTCTGTACGCATTTACACCTGCAAATGCAAAGCCGTTTTTCATAATGCCTTTTTTGGCGTTAATCAGCGCGAGGGCAATGCAATACGGGCTGTTTTTGTAGTCGCAGGTAATAATACAATGATATGGGCAGGTAAACGGCGCTTTATTCCCCGCACTTACCTGGTTAAGAAAATCGTTCATAATGGCTCTTCCCGGCATGCCGACAGGGCTTTGGATGATGCCAATATCCTCTTTTTTTGCGTTTATATAAGCATTTTTAAATTCAATTGAGGCATCGCATTCATCGGTGGTAACAAAACGCGTTGCCATTTGTACGCCCGCCGCTCCTAATTGCATGATTTCATAAATATCTTCACCGGTATAGATCCCACCACCCGCGATGACAGGAATCGGATTTCCATATTCTTCCTCAAATGGTTTTACCTCGTTTACAGTTTCTACTACGATTTTCTCCAGCGAAAACATGGGGTCGTCAAGCTGTTCTGGTTTATACCCAAGATGCCCGCCTGCTTTTGGCCCTTCCACCACGAACGCATCGGGAATATAATCGTATTTACTGTGCCATTTTTTTATAATCATTTTTGCTGCCCTTGCAGATGAAATGATAGGAACTAATTTAGTCTTGGAGGATTTTCCAACCAAACCGGGAAGATCAAGCGGAAGTCCCGCTCCTGCAAAAATAATATCGATGCCCTCTTCAACGGAGGTCTTTACAAGCTCAGCAAAATTTGATAACGCGACCATGATGTTCACGCCGATGATTCCAGGGGAAAGCTGTTTCACTTTTCGAATCTCATCGCGAAGCGCCCGGATGTTTGCTTCGAAGTAATTGGACGATCCATCATACTCAAGCATACCAATTCCGGCAGTAGCAATCACGCCAATGCCACCCTGATTCGCAACAGCCGCTGCCAAGCCGGAAAGCGAAACACCAACGCCCATACCGCCTTGAATGATTGGAAGTTTTGCAATTAAATCCCCGATTTTTAAACTTTTCATATTTACCAATTACTCTGCTGCTCCTTTAATACGCAATATATAGTTTAATATACCACACTATAAGCTCCCTTAGTGGCTTATCTATAAAAAGTCATAATTCGAGGAACATTATGGGTATGGGGATAAGCAAGTTGGCAGAGTGAATCGACTGTACCCCGCAAGGAGGATAACAATCAGTCCGTATTGTGGGGGATATGGTAAACTATGGATATGTTAATAGAGGTGGCTGCAATTTAAATAAAAAAACACAGCAACGCTGCGTTTTTGGTTTTCGGTGTCTTTAGAGGCTTAAATCCACATGCTGGATCGTTCCAGCGGTTGCATCCTCGCGCAGAAAGATACTGGTTTCCCTGATTGCACCCTGAAGCGTATTGGATGAATCTTTAAGCGCATAGCTGCTGGAGATGCCGCCCAAGTAAATGGCACCGATACCGACCTGCCCGATTGCGAATAACTGATCGTTTCCCGCTTCGTCTTTTGTCCAGATCTGAAGGCGGTCGTAAATGGAATCGTTTTCATCGATCCAATTGTTCCCGTCGTCATCGTAGGATTTCAACTCTAAGAAGCCGCTTCCCGTTGACGGGCCAAACATTTCTTTTCCGCTATTGATCATTCCATCCTGGTTTTTGTCCAGCACCAAAAAACCGCTTCCATTGCGCACAAAAGAAATGTTCTCATTTCGGCCGTCGCTGTTCAGGTCAAAGCTGTATTTCTGCGAGGTCAATTCTGCCGAGGCTCCGCCGAAGTTGACGACTAGAGGATCAACTGCTGCATCCCCCGCCGCAAAGGAAGTCATATTTGTTGAAGAGAAGCTTCTGCTGAGATTTAAATCAATGCGAATATCAATCGATCTGCCGTCCGCCGTTTTTATAGCGCCAGATGCGATGAAAGACATTTGTGCAGTTTCCTGTATATACTCCTGCTTCTGGTACCGGATGCCCCAACCCTGGGGTTGGGAAGTGCCAGAACTGGTTTTAAAGGCGTTGTAAATTTCCCCATTGTCTTTTGAGGCCAATTCCCGATACTTCTCAGGCAAATAAAAGCGAAGCTTTTTTCCAGACAAAGCTTCAAACATTTTATTCAGCAATTGAATCTTCATTGCATCTACGTCAGAAATTTCATAGTCGCCGACATCCCGAATACTGACCTCATTTATGGCATTCGCATCGAATCCCAGCTGCTGCAAAGCACCCTGGGATGCGGAATCAAACCAAACATCCATTTGCTCGGTCGCCTGCGTTACCGTTGTTTGCGAGGAATATGAGGACAAAGAGATGGTGCTGCTATCTATTTTCATATCAATATCTCCATTAAGGATTTCTTAAATATGTATCGATATCTTTGCTCTGAAAATTAGGCTTCGTTTCATTTAGCATTTCTACTGCCAAATAATCCGGTTTACAACATAGCGTTAAGAAGGCCTTTGGATTACGCTCGAACTTTCTGCAGATCACGGCGATTAAAAGGGCGAATGTTTCGATTCGCGCTCGCCGCAGGGAAAGCGGGGCAACAGGCATTTGCAACATTTGTGATAAAAGATCGAAGGCATTGTTTATTACATAAATGAGGTATAGAATTGTAACTATAAGTTGGACTGTTCTTAGAAGCCTATGTAATTGATTCTCTGCGCTGCACAACGTTCCTTGTTCACACAAATTCGATTTAGCCCCGTTTACTACGGGAGTATGTGATGCCACTATGCAGGAATTATTGGGACAGGGAGGTGACTTTGAGTGGAAAAGCAACTTTATGAAATAAAGATTGCGCTAGAAAGGGCGGAAATGAAACTGGATGGTGTCATCACACAAACTGATGATCACGAAAAGCGAATGAGAGCCCTTGAAAGCAAGTCCGGTGCAAGATGGGAAGGCATCGTAAGCGACATGATCAAGCTCTGTATCGCCACTGCGATCGGATATTTTCTTGCACGATAACAGTAAAAATTCTCAAAAAAACGCTGTCGCCCAACTTGTGCAAAACAACCGGACGGCAGCGTAATAGTCAGTATTTTTTTAAAACGGGCAAACTGCCTTAGATCTTGGTGCACATATCCCCATTTTCATCGAAATCAATATAGAAGGGCTCGCCAATAATGGTGAGTTCCTTCTTGGTTTTTGCTTCGGGGATCAACGCTTCGGAAATCAGGATATCTTCGATTTCCAGCGAGTTCTTAAGTATAACGATGCGGGGATTGGAGGTATCCATATGCAGACAAATCGCCATGGAGGCTCTGATGCAGTCAAAGTCGTTGTCCATAATGAGCGGAACTTTAAATACGGAGCTGTCATGGTCCGTAATGGCGTTGGGATAGGTTGCGTCGAAGGATATCCGCTTGAAGAGGCGCATTGTACCAACATCCGCGCGGCCCATACCTGTGGCATTGCCGTGGGATTCTTCGCTGAGGTCGAAAATGCCCATTCTTTCGGACTTGATACCGATGGGAAGCCGAGAGCGCCCCACGACGTTGGGATCCATGCCGCCGCCGCTATAGTTCTTCCCGATTTTTTGCAGGATCAGGACGTCGCAGGCATCCAGAAAGATTTTGCCCATGACGGCCTTTGCCTCGTTGAGTAGCTTCGGCTCTTGCTCCTCAATTTCTTCTGGGGCCAAGAAGACAATTTTATAGGTTTTGTCAAATGCATTTTCCATCAGGCCAACACCCATGACAATCTTTCCGGATTTTATCATTTCGCAGCCGACCGCATGGAGCCGCTCCGGCATAGCGTCGTCGCCCTTGGCATGGGCGATGTATGCACCATACTGTTTGCCAAGGCCGATGGTCATCATTTTCATCAGGCCGCTTTCGTAGATTCCTTTGAAGCCGGTATGGGCCTTAATGCGGTTGAGTACGATGATTCCGTCCGCTTCATGGGCGTTTTTGTCAAGATGGACGTCCATATCGTCGGTATGGCCGATTCTGACCGTTTCCATGGAGGAGAGAATGGGACAGCCCATTGTTTCCTCAGTAATGCCGTAGCTGGTTAGAATAGCCGTTTGCCCTTCAGCCACCGCGCCGCCGTGGCTACCCATGGCTGGAATGATGAAGGGCTCCGCACCCAGCGCCTTTACCTGTTTGACAACTTCTTTTGTAATGAGTGCGATATTGGAAACACCCCGGCTGCCGCTGGTGATGCAGATTCGCTGACCGGGCTTAATTCTGCCTTTGATTCCGGGCTGTAAAAATCCATCGGCTATGAGTTGAATGATCTGTTCTTCCGAAAGCTCGTTGTGTGGGAAGTATTGCTTGACCCGCACAAACCGCGGCAGTTGTACTTCTTTGAGGAGCGCTGTAGATGTTGACATTTTTTGTCTCCCTTATACATTTAATGATATTTTCTACTGAAAAAGAGGAATTCCTTTTTGTATTATACAACGTCGAGTTATCCTGTCAACCTTTTTTGATAGAACCTTGCATGGGTTCTACTAGCATACATGATAATTAGGCAATTTGCCGACTGCCGTACCGCACGCATATCAAATGCAAAATGTGCCAATAATGAGGGCAAAACGGTTTGGCGTAACGGAAAGAGGCAGATATGATTTCCAGATTCGCAAAGAGGGTGGACAGAGGACAAAACCGGCCGCTCGCACAGGACGAGCAAGACTGCGGCTACGGCCAGGGGACAATACCGGCATCGATTGCACAATGTCAGGAGCTCGTAAAGGGGATCTTTAATGAGAGCACCGACATCGTCCTGCAGCCATTTGAAACGATATGTGAAAAAGCGATGGCCGTTTATGTGGATGGCCTTACAAATAAAGATCTGATTGACCGGGATCTGATTGCGCCCATGAAATCCCCCAGTTTTCGGGGCGATCTTCCGCTCTCACTCAGATCACAAATCAAAGAGGTTGAGGACGTTTCCACCGTTATTAAGGAGGTGCTCGACGGGAACACCGCCATCTTCTATGAAGGTAGCAAGAAGGCGTATATCGCCGACTTTAAACAATGGGACAAGCGCTCTGTGGGGCCTCCCGACGTGGAATCCTCAATCCGCGGGCCCAAAGAAGGATTCACGGAGGCGATCCGAACCAATACGTCCCTATTGAGACGAAGGATCAAGACCCCCAAATTAATTATCGAAAGCCAACAGATTGGAAAGCAGAGCAATACCGCCTTGGCGCTTGTCTATGTAGACGGAATCGTTAATCAGCAGGTGCTTCAAGAGCTAAAGAATCGCCTGGCAAAAATCGATACGGGCGCAGTGCTGGAATCGGGGATTATTGAACAGTATATCCAAGAGAGTACTTTCGGCCCGATTTCAGGAATTGGCATGACGCAAAGACCGGACTACGCGGCGGCGAGAATCCTTGATGGCAGAGTGGCAATTCTTTGCGACGGCACACCCGAGGTATTGACGGTGCCTGAACTCTTTATTGACAATCTTCATACCGGCGAGGACTATTACAACCGCGTCGTATTAACTTCTCTTCTAAGATTATTAAGGCTGTTTGGTCTGTTTGTAGCGGTGATGCTACCCGGATTGGCAACCTCTGTGGTCACATACAGTCAGGAGATGATGCCCCCGGTATTTTTGACTACTCTGATTGCCTCAACCCAAAAAACACCCCTGCCTATGGGAGCCGAAGTATTCTTTTTGATCATCATGTTCGAATTGCTCAAAGAAGCAGGGACCAGATTGCCCAAAAACGTGGGTTCCGCCATTACCATCGTAGGGGCGCTGATCATAGGGGATGCGGCAGTCAATGCGGGGATCGTCAGCGCGCCGGCCGTGATCATCGTCGCGCTGACCGCAGTGGCCAGTTTTATCGTTCCGAATCTAAATGAATTTGTATTGGTCTACAGGTTTCTATTCTGGTTGCTGGGAAGCACAATGGGTCTCATCGGCATCAGCACCGGCATGGTGATCATGCTTACGCAGCTGATTACCACGACGTCTTTTGGAATTCCCATCTTATCAAATTTCAGCAAAAATGAATTGAAAGATATGATTATCCAATTTCCCATATGGGCGGTAAAGTATAGACCGGAAACCGTTGTAAAAGACAATGTGAAAAGAAGAAGCGGAGGTAAGGTGACATGAAAAAGAGACTGTGCCTTTTGCTGTGTATAACGATCATTCTTTCAATGTCCGGGTGTTGGAGCCGAAAAGAACCGAAAACGCTGGCGATTGTAAATAGCGCACTCTATGAATATAAGAGCAATGAAGGCTATCAGATTACAACCGAGGTTCTAAATGCTGCTGCAATGGGAGGGGCCGTAAGCAGCGGCGGGAGCGGGAAAAACCCAAGCGTCACCATAATAAGTGATGGGAAAACTGTGCCGGAAGCGATCCGGAACGCATCGGAAAACCTGGAAGGAACGCTTTTTGGCGGACATAATAAGGCGCGGTTCTTCACCGAAAGCATGGCGCAAAAAAATCTGACGCCGGTGATGGATTACCTGCTCAGGGATTATTTAACCGATGAAAATCCATTTATGGTGGTCATAAAGGGCGGAGAAGATCCCCAAAAGCTTTATTCTTGTACACTCGGTTTATCGGACACAGTGGGCGATTATATTGAACACTTATCCAAGTCGCAGCCCAACGAAATTGCCACTTCGGTTTTTGTAGATATGCTGAAACTCGTCAAGGATTATTATGATGAAGGAGCTCAGCCGGTTACCGGGCTTGTCGAAATCGTCGAGCATGAGGCAGAGGCAAGTGCTGCTACCGCCAATGATGCAGGCTCTGCGCAAAGCAGTTCCGAAAAAAAATACAAAATCAAGTATGAAGGGTTGGCGGCTTTTAAGGATAATATACTGGTGGGCTATTTGGACGGTGAGGAAACCAGGGCGTACAATTTTGTTACCAATAATATTAAATCAGATGTCATATCCATTCCATCCGGAGATGATTTTACTGTTTTTAGGGTAAGCGGTGCCAAGGCGAATGCTGAAATGACCGAGGAGGACGGCAATATCACGATTCATGTTAAAGTTAAAGTCGATTTAGCGCTTGTGCAGGAGGGCGTGGCCATGGACGTCAGCCAGGCGGATCCGCTAAAGGCGCTGGAAGAAATCTTTAACAAGCAATTGTCGGAGAGAATCGCGGCAACGATTCAGAAAGTCCAAACCGAGTTTCAAAGCGACATATTCGGGCTTGGCAAGGCCATGCATGCCCAGCATCCCGAAAAGTGGAAAGAAATCAAAGACGACTGGGATGACTATTTCTCAAAAGCTGCGGTTGCTGTTACAGTTGAATCAAACATCGCCAGATCTGGGCAAATGAAAGAGCCCATTATGATGGAGGACTGAGCATATGAATCAAAAACCTTCGCTGACGATGGCGCAGCTGGCACTGATGTCGGTTGGAAGCGCGCTGGTTTTCCCATATACCTTCATGCCCATTTTGACGGCACCTCCGGCCAATCAGGATGCATGGATCGTGCTTCTTCTGGCCTTTGTATACATATTGATCCTCAACGTGCCGGTGCTGTTCCTGATGAACAAGTTCAGAGGGATGAACATAAACGAAACGCTTGAGACAATCCTCGGAAAATTCTTCGGCAAGGCGACAGCGCTGATTTATGTCCTCTTTTTTGTGTATTGCTTTACAGCGTGTTCGCTGATTACACTGCTGTTTGTGGACCTGTATATTTTCCCGGAAACGCCGATATGGGCCGTGATGGTATTGATGGCGGTACCGATATGCTACACGGCGTATAAAGGCGCCGGCGCCATCGGCAGGCTTTCAACATTCATTGTTTTATTTATTATACTGACGGTGATCATCTTCTTTGCCCTTGGAGCCACTAAGATGGACCTTAAGGAACTGTTGCCGGTGTTGGCAGATTCCACATTTCTCGAAATAAATGAAGGCGCATTCCTCACCGCCGCAAGATATTCTGAGATCTTGATATTTTTTGTTTTTTCATTTTATTTAAAGCCAAAATCCAGCATCAACAAAGCATATTTCACTGCCCTAGCGATTTTCGGCGTTTCATTCATTATGATTTTGCTTCCAACATTGACCGTATTGGGCGTTGAGCTTGCGAAACACGCATGGAATCCTTATTTTTCATTTACCAGGCAAGTGGAGGCATATGACTTCATCGAGCGGGTGCAGTCCCTTAACACATTGGCGTGGTTCCCGGCCGCATTGCTAAAATTGATGATGTATAACTATATGGGCAGCTATGCGTTTTCAGGGATTGTAAAGGCAAAATCCCACAAAGGTTTTGTTATTCCGATTGCGTTAATCGCCGGCGCCCTATGTGTGCTGCCGATGATGAATCGATCCAGTACGGTGGAATTTTTGCGTTCGGATCAGGTGTTTGCGTACGTGGTGATCCCCGTAATATTCTTAATTCCCTTGATTCTACTGATCGCTTACCTTTGCAGGAAGAAAAAAATAATGCCGGTGATTCAGCAGAAAAAAGAAAGTATGGAAAATGGGCAGGGCGGCTGAAAAACGGACTGTGTCATAAGACAGTATCGGGCGTCCCTTTGGGCGCCCTTCTCTGTACATGGAAAGCGGCGAATGAACAGCGAGGCAATCCCCGCGGAGTTAAGGAAGCGGCTGTGCGGACGGTGCAGCCGATATTTTTGCGGGTTCGCATAAAACGGTTGATAAGATAAGAATTTCATGATACGTTAATTACAAGCAAAACTTACAAAAAACAACATTTTTGGCCGGCACGGACTAGGGTAGCGCCTGACTCCACGCCATTGAGCTAGGGCGGTCATTTTACCAAAGCGTGACGGAACCCTGATGATTTTGTTTCGATCCGTATGATATAATCTTGCCATCGACAGAAAAGGGGAAGCTTTATGCCGGCCTGTTTGGCGCACTATCAGTTTGGCCAGGACATGATTGGCCGCCTTGACGACGATATGAGGCGGCTGGTTCTCGCCCACAGGAATGAATACGAAATCGGCCTGCAGGGGCCGGACATCTTTTTTTATTACAAACCCTATAAAAAGAACGAAATTGCCAATTATGGCACGACACGTCACCTTGAAAAGGCGAGCCGGATGTTTGCCCCAATCCTGGAGAAGACCCAGCAAGGCGCGGCGTTGTCTTATCTTTTTGGCCTTATCTGCCATTACGCGCTGGATCGCAATTGCCATCCCTACGTTTGCGGACACAGCCCGAAGGTTTCGGATCACTTGATCATGGAGGCCGCCTACGACAGGCATATTGCCTTCCGGTGCGGCTTGCAAAAAGCGCGTTACAGTTATATCCTCGCCTTTGGGCCGGATTACTCGGCGATGGCCGCCTTATGGCCGGGCATGGGAAGGAAGATCATTAAAAAATGCGTAAGGGCGCTGCGGCGCTATACGCGCCTGCTGGACTGCAAAAAGCTGATGAATTTCCTTGAAGCCGCAGCGGGGAGGCGGGGCGCGTTTTCCACGATGAGCCTTCCAGACATTGTGCCCGAAACGCAGTTGGAGCATATTTGCTCACTGGACATGCTGTATCAAAAAGCCTTGGATGAATGCCCGGCGCTGATCCGGGTCGCCGTTAAATGCATGGGAACCAACCAAATGCCCGGTTCGGAATTTAATTTAAATTATGAAGGAGAAGACGCGGATGAATAAGCTGGAGAAAAGCTGGATCTTCTATGACGTGGGGAATTCAGCGTTTACGCTGATTGTAGCTACCATTATTCCCATCTACTTCAAGAATCTTGCGTCGGCAAGCGGCGTAAGCGGGGCGACATCCACCGCATACTGGGGATATGCCGCCAGCCTCTCCACAATTATTATCGCCATCCTCGGCCCGATTCTGGGGTCCATGGGGGATTTGCGGGGCTATAAGAAGCCGCTGTTTCTGGGCTTTTTAATCGTGGGCGTGGCGGGCTGCCTTGGACTGATGTTTCCGGTGGGTTGGCTTGCTTTTTTGGCTATATTCATCATCGGCAAATCAGGATATTCCGGAAGCCTGATCTTCTACGACGCCATGCTGCCGGACATTACCAGCACAGAGCGGGCGGATCAGGTCAGCGCCCACGGCTATGCTTGGGGCTATATTGGTAGCTGCATCCCCTTTGTGGCCTGTTTGGGAATGATACTGACTGCCGACAAGACGGGGCTGGGTGCATCGCTTGCTACTAAGCTGGCTTTTGCCATTACCGCCCTTTGGTGGGTGTTGTGCTCCCTGCCGCTACTGCGCGGATACCGACAGGTATATGCCTTGGAACGTGGCAGCCACCCCATTCGAGAAAGCATATCCCGCCTTTGGCACACCGTTACGCACTATAAAGAGCAAAAGGGCATTTTCTCTTTTTTGCTGGCGTTTTTCCTCTATATTGACGGTGTATATACTATTATTGAAATGGCAACCTCCTATGGCAAGGATGTGGGGATTTCGGATAACGACTTGCTGCTTGCGCTGCTGCTGACCCAAGTGGTGGCCTTCCCCTGCGCGATTCTCTTCGCGCGGCTTTCCAAAAAGGCCGATACCGTGAAGCTGATCTCATTTTCAATTATTGGATACCTTGCAATTACGATCTTTGCGCTTCAGCTGGACCGGGCCTGGGAGTTTTGGTTCCTGGCGGTTTGCGTGGCGGTCTTTCAGGGTGGGATTCAGGCGCTTTCCCGTTCCTATTTTTCACGCATTGTCCCCAAAGAGAATGCCAACGAGTTTTTCGGCATTATGGATATCTTTGGGAAAGGGGCGGCCTTTATGGGAACGCTGATGATGGGCATCATCACGCAGCTTACAGGGCATTCCCGGTTTGGCGTGCTGGGGATTGCCGTGATGTTTGTTCTGGGCTTTTTTGCCCTGCGCCGCCATGTTGCGGCTAGAAAAGAGGAACAGGAGCCTGTTACTTGACGCATATAATAGGCGGCCGCCGCAGCTATTAAACCCGCAAAGGCGCCATGTCGGCGTCTTTTGCACTATATATTTTTAAGTTAACGATAAGGGGAAAAGGACATGAGAGTAAAACCATTTTCAATAGGAAAGAGCGTGTTGTATCATCTGATTCCCGGGGCAGCGATTACGGCCATGTTTTTGATTGTTGTGAATCTCGCCAATTCTGCGCTGATACCCAAGGCACTCCTGTTTAATTTATCCGCATTTGTTATGATACCGGTCATGTTCTTTATCATGAAAAAGAATTCAGTTACCGGCAAAGTCATGGATGCGGTTGCCTATCAAAAAAAACTAATGATATGGAAAATGGTTTTGTTTGGCGTGATTGCGTTCCTATGGGCGGCATTGATTATGACGGCAGCAAAGCAACTGGGCGCTTCGATCCAGGATCACGTTTTCGGATGGATGAAGGATCCGTTTGTCCTAACAGATTATCTGACCAATCCAGAGCGGTATCCAAGATATATGATTCTCATTACCTGGATTGTAGGCCTTTTAACATCTTCGATCTTATTTCCAATCATAGAAGAATTCTATTTCAGGGGATTTTTATTAAAAGGGCTGGAGAAATACGGGTTTGCAGCCGTGATTATCAGTTCCTTCCTGTTCAGTCTGTACCACCTGTTTTCGCCTTGGCTGCTATTGACGAGATTTATTTCCATATTGCCTATGACGTATTTTGTTTGGAAATTCAAAGATATCCGCATCGGAATATTGACCCATGTTCTGCTCAATTTAATTGGAGACTCGTTGTTTGCCATTCCGATCGTTTTCGGGGGTTTTCAATAAGGACAATTTATTCTTACATCTTAACAAGGAATCATTTTCCTGTTTACATTCTTTGTGATATGATGAACCAAAATACATTTTTCAAAAAGCTAGATTGCAGGAGTTATTATGATTGAAGTACGCGGTATGACGAAAAAATATGGGAAACTGGTTGCCAACGACAATATCAGCCTTTCGGTGGGCAGCGGCGAGCTTGCGGTGCTGCTGGGCCCAAATGGCGCGGGGAAGTCTACTTTGATTAAGTCCGTCTGCGGCTTGCTTCGCTTTGCGGGGTCCGTTTCCATCGGCGGATATGAGAACCATACGCCGGAGGCTAAGCGGCTTTTGGGATATGTGCCGGAATTTCCCGTGCTGTACCCCATGCTGACCGTGGCCGAGCATCTGGAATTTATCGCCAAGGCGTACCGCCTCAGCGACTGGGAGAAAAGGGCGGAGGCGTTACTACGCCGCTTTGAACTAGAGGATAAAAAGAAAAAGCTGGGCAAGGAGCTTTCCAAGGGAATGCAACAGAAGGTAAGCGTATGTTGCGCGCTTCTTCCGCAGCCCAAGGCGGTGGTTCTCGATGAGCCCCTTGTAGGGTTGGATCCCCACGGCATCCGGGAGCTCAAGGCAGTGATTGAGGAGCTGAGGAACAGCGGATGTGCGCTCATTGTCAGCACCCATATGATCGAAAGCGTGGAAGAAAACTGGGACGTGACCTACATCATGGTTAAGGGCAGGATTGAGCGCGTTTGCAGGCGCGAGGATATCCGGGCGGGGCAAAGCCTTGAGGACGTCTTTTTTGAAATTACGGAGGGACATAAGCCGGAGGAAGCGCGCCATGCGTAGTCTGGTTTTTCTTGTAATCAGGAGCTTCAAAAACAGCCTTCTGGAACTTTTGCGAAAGCCGGGGAAGCTGATTCTGTGGATTTTGGTTGCCGCAATGGTCATCGGCTTTTTTCTCCTTTCGGTTTTTACAAGCCAAAGCTCCGGCGGCGTTCATAATCTGGTATGGCTTAAGGGAATCCTATTTGGGATGATTCTGATTTTCACACTCATCTCCCTTCGAAACGCGTTGTCCAATGGTAGCGTGATCTTCGACATGAGCGATGTGAATCTGCTGTTCGTGTCCCCCGTCAGCCCGCGCATGATTCTGCTGTATGGAATTGTCCGCATGACGAAAATGGCGTTTGCCGCCAGCTTTTTCATATTATTTCAGGGCAGTTCACTGGGCAATGGCTTCGGCATTGCATACGGCGGCGTGCTGCTGATTTTGCTGGGGTTTATTCTTGCCGTGTGCCTGCTGCAGATCCTTTCGCTGTTGATTTACAGCACTACGAACGGGAGGAATGGGCGCAAGCTGGCCGTGAAGCTGATTGCCGCGGCCGTGTTTCTTCCTCTGGCGGTCTATCTTTGCTTTCAGTTTATTAAAACCGGCGCGTCGCTTAACGCACTTCAAAACGCGCTGCAATCCCCATTTCTCTCCTTTACCCCGGTGGTGGGATGGGCGTCTGCGGGGATCGTTGCGCTGATTTCCGGTGACATGGGAACCGGGATTTTGTATCTGGGGCTCATCGTGGGCTCCGGGGCACTGTTGCTCTTATATATCGCCCTGAGCAACCCCGATTATTACGAAGACGTATTGGTGGCCACGGAAACCGCGTTTGAGAAAAAACGCACCGTTGCCGAAGGGCAGATGAACACAGAGGCGACCTCATCAAAAAAGGTGCGGGTTGCCCAAACCGGCATCGGTGGGCAGGGGGCAAGCGCTCTCTTTTACAAACACTTGCGGGAATCTTTTCGTGCCAACCGGCTTGGGCTATGGGGGACGCCTGCCATCCTCGTGACGTTAGGCGCGGCTTTGATGGCGCTGTTCCTGCGGGATGGCGGGATGCTGATGATCCTCCAAATTCTGATGTGGATGCAGATTTTTCTCATCGGCACGGGGCGCGGCCTCAAGGAGTTTTACCTGCATTACATCTACCTGATCCCCGAAAGCTCTTTTTCCAAAATTGTTTGGAGCAATCTAGAATTTACGATAAAGGTGCTGGGGGAAAGTGTCGTGATTTTTTCCATTACTGGCGCGATCATGGGGCAGCCTGCCTCGCTCATTGCCCTAAGCGTTGTGGTTTACACGCTGTTTTCCTTTTTACTGCTGGGCATCAATTACCTTTCGCTACGGTGGACGGGGACCGATATCAGCGCCGGGCTTATGATTTTCATTTACACGATTGCGGTGATTCTAATTATGCTGCCGGGGCTGGCTGCCGCCATTATCGTCGGCAGCATGCTGGGCGAGGCGGGCCTTTTCGTTGGGCTTGGGATACTGGCGTTGTGGGAACTGATTGCCGCGCTAGGCTGCTTTGCCATGTCCGGCGGGATTCTGCACCGCTGCGATATTCCGGTGGTAAAGATGGGGCAGCAGCAGTAAGGGTATGGAGCAAACGAATCAACCGGGAGTGTAAGCCAAGTAAAGAGAGATGCGCATGAAGATCTCGCTGAAAGAGGAAATGGAAACCCTTTACCTTACCGATGCGCGCGCCACAAGATGCCTGCCCAAGGGGGATCGTTTTATGTTTCGATTAGCAGGCATGGTTCAAAGCCGCCCGGGAGACGCATAGGATCTTTGTGATGAAACTTGTGGCCTGAGCACGGGCGAATGACCGCTAGTGGAAAAAACCGAGGTCATGGGCCCTTATTGACAATGCTTATTTTCGCTATTATAATAACTTCAAATTGCATAGCAAACACGATGATGGAAAGAGTAATTATTCGGGATGTACACAGAGATGCTCCTGCGGATTGCCGCGCTGGAAGGGGGCAACGGAACGGACAATGAAAATGGCTCCGAAGTGGCGCACCGAGATCCGAAACGGATTTAGGCTGCGACGGGATTTCCCGTTATTGGAACGGAGTATACCGATGGGCTGTTTTTCGGTGTACTCACAGAGGTCTGCGCCGCAAAGCATAGATAAAAAGGAGTGGTAACACGGGAACAGTCTCGTCTTCTTGATTGGGAGGACGGGGCTTTTACTTTTAGGAGGTGATGAACAAAACAAAATAGCATAGCTTCAGGGTATTCGGTGCTTGAGCCGCCTGCATTGGCGCGAAAAGATAATAGGGAATTCGGTGAAAATCCGAAACAGCACCCACTACTGTAACTTGGACGAAATTTCTGTGAGAACATTCTCGCCACTGATGCAAATCGGGAAGGTAGGAAAAAGTAGGAGGAAGAGAAGTCAGGAGACCTGCCAAATACCTGCGGTAACACACATATCTTTGGGAAGGAAGATAGGGTTGAAAACCTATTTTCTCCACAACATGAAGGAGGAAATAACAATGCAAAAAACCACGGTGATAGGCTACCCACGGGTGGGAAGCCTAAGAGAGCTGAAATTTTGGACGGAAGATTATTTCAAAGGCAAAATCACAGCCGGAATACTGCAAAAGAATGCCGCTGAACTGCGAAAGGCACAATGGCAGATTCAGAAGCAAAACGGAATTGACTTCATACCGTCCAACGACTTTTCCTTTTATGACGGCGTATTGGACACCGCATTTCTGTTTAACGCAATCCCCTTAAAATTTAAGAATTTACAATTAAGCGAGCTTGATACCTACTTCGCTATGGCCCGGGGCTATCAGGGAGACAAAGGTGATGTAAAAGCATTTACCATGCGCAAATGGTTTAACACCAACTATCACTACATGGTTCCCGAGCTGGAAGACGATATGGAAATCCGCTTAAACGGCAACGCGCCTTTTCAGCTGTATTCCGAGGCAAAGGAATTGGGTATCATGACAAAGCCCGTTCTTATTGGGCCGTTCACTTTTCTGATGCTGGCAGACTTCAAGGGAAAAAAACGTAGAGCTGACTTTGCACGTGATTTCATCGGCGCATACCGTGAGGCTTTTGAACGGTTTAACGCTTTGGGCTGTGAATGGGTTCAGATGGACGAACCGGCGCTTGTAACGGATTTATCTGCTGAGGATATCATTTTATTCACTGCACTCTATAGCAAACTGCTTTCCCATAAAGGGAACCTAAAAGTACTGCTGCAGACCTATTTCGGCGATATCCGGGATGCTTTTAATGAAGCGTGTGCTTTGGACTTCGACGGAATCGGACTGGATTTTGTGGAAGGCAAATATACCAAGGAACTGATCCGTACCCATGGGTTCCCGAAGGACACCCTGCTTTTTGCGGGCGTTGTAAACGGGAAAAATATTTGGCGCAATAATTACGAAAAAACGCTTCCTTTGCTGCATGAGCTGAATGATTTTGTGCCGAGGGAAAATATCGTGATGGGTACGTCTTGCTCGCTGCTGCATGTTCCCTATACGCTTCAAAGCGAAACGGCCATGGATGAATCTAACAAGCGCCATTTTGCCTTTGCGCAGGAGAAACTTCAGGAGCTGAACGTTTTGAGCTCATTGTTTACCGACCCGCACTGGGCGCAAACCAAGGAATATATGGAGAACGTCACGCTGATCCAATCCAAATGCACCCATGTGGACCCAGCCGTAAGAAGCAGGACAGCTGCTTTGAACGAGGACGATTTTACAAGGCTTCCCACCTTTGCGCAGCGTGAGAAAATACAGAAGGAAGCGTTGGGTCTTCCTCCGCTGCCCACCACGACCATCGGCTCGTTCCCTCAGACAGCCGATATAAAAGCCCTACGGGCAAAACTGAGGAAAGGTGAAATTTCCAAGGGAAAATACAAACAGCGCGTCAAGGAAAAGATTGCGGACTGCATTGATCTGCAGGAAGAGATCGGTCTGGATGTGCTGGTGCACGGCGAATACGAGCGCAACGATATGGTGGAGTATTTCGGCGAAAACCTTGACGGCTTCCTGTTTACGCAAAACGCCTGGGTTCAATCCTATGGAACGCGCTGCGTGAAGCCGCCCATCATTTTGGGAGACGTGAGGCGCACAAGACAGATTACGGTGGAATACATCGCTTACGCGCAGCGCCTTACCAAGAAGCCCGTCAAGGGAATGCTCACCGGCCCTGTCACCATTTTGAACTGGTCGTTCGCGCGGGAAGATATTTCAAACCGGGAGATCGCGCTCCAAATCGCGCTGGCGCTCAAGGAAGAGGTAGCAGACCTTGCGGCGCAGGGAATACGGATCATCCAAATCGACGAGGCGGCATTAAAGGAAAAGCTGCCTTTAAGACGCGCAGACTGGCACAGCGATTATTTGGACTGGGCAATCTCTGCCTTTCGACTGGTACACTCGTCCGTAAATCCGTCGACGCAGATTCATACGCACATGTGCTACAGTGAATTTGAAGAGATTGTTCGGGAAATCGATGAGATGGACGCGGATGTGATCTCCTTTGAAGCCGCCCGCTCCCATTTGTCCATTGTGGATGCGCTTGTCAGGGCGAATTTTAAAACGCATGTTGGTCCAGGCGTTTACGATATCCACTCTCCGCGGGTGCCTGGCGTGGACGAAATGAGGGACACAATTACAGCGATTATGAAGAAGATCGATGTCAGCAAGCTGTGGGTAAATCCAGACTGCGGGTTAAAAACGCGAGGCGAGATCGAGGCGATTGCAAGCCTGAAAAATATGGTTGCTGCGGCAAAGGACGTAAGAAATACACATTGATCCCGATCGTAAAGGGGCGCCTACACAGGCGCCTTTTTACATTGGCGCGCGGAGCGCATGCAACCCCCCGATTATACTCTCTGCGGCCAATCTGCTGTTCGGAGATTGTTGGATACATTTTTCTTTTTATTTCCATACTAAAGGAATATAATCGAACTGACCTTGTTTAAGGAGGTAGATACATTTTGGAAATTAAGAGGACACCGGCCACCGAAGAAGAACTCAACACCATGAACGCATACTGGAGGGCGGCAAATTATCTCGCCGCATGCCAACTTTACTTGTTGGACAACCCACTCTTGGAAAAGCCGCTGAGCGCGGAGCAGATCAAAAAGAAGATCGTGGGCCACTGGGGCACCGTGCCCGGACAGAACTTTATCTATACACATCTCAACCGGGTTATCAAGGAATTCGATTTGGATATGATCTATCTTTCCGGCCCGGGCCACGGCGGCAATGCCATGGTGGCACAGGACTGGCTGGACGGCAGCTATCAGGAGGTGTATCCCGATATCAGCCGGGACCGCGAAGGAATGCAGAAGCTATTTAAGCAGTTTTCGTTCCCCGGCGGTATCCCTTCCCATGTGGCCCCTGAGACCCCTGGCTCTATCAATGAGGGCGGCGAGCTGGGCTACAGCCTGTCCCACGCCTTCGGCGCGGTGACGGACAATCCCGGGCTTATCGCGGCCTGCGTGGTGGGCGACGGCGAGGCAGAGACGGGGCCCCTTGCCACCAGCTGGCAGCTCAACAAGTTTATCAGTGCAAAGACCGACGGCGCGGTACTGCCGATTTTGCACCTCAACGGCTATAAAATCGCCAACCCCACAGTGCTTTCCCGTATCACGCACGAAGAGTTGGAATGCTTCTTTAAAGGCTGCGGTTGGACGCCCTATTTCGTGGAGGGCGATGACCCGACCGAGATGCACAGGAAAATGGCGGACGTGCTGGATACGTGCATGGAAGAGATCCTTACCATTCAGCAAAATGCCCGGCAGCAGGGCAATACGACCCGCCCGCGCTGGCCCATGATCGTATTGCGCACGCCCAAGGGCTGGACGGGCCCCAAGGAAGTGGACGGGAAGAAGGTGGAGGGATTCTGGCGCGCCCATCAGGTGCCCATACAGCCGGACACAGGGGAGCATATCCGCCAGATCGAAGATTGGCTTCGGTCCTATAAGCCACAGGAGCTTTTCGATCGTGAGGGCCACCCCGTATCGGCGCTGCTTGCGCTACCACCTAAGGGCAATCGCCGCATGGGCGCGAACCCGCACGCCAACGGCGGGCTGCTGCTGCGGGATCTTCGGATGCCAGATTTTAGGGAGTATGGCATCGAAGTGCCTTGCCCCGGCGGCGTGGAAGCGCAGGACATGGCGGAGCTGGGCAATTTCGTGCGCGATATCTATAAGCTCAATGAGGAACAGCGCAATTTCCGCGTCTTCGGCCCGGACGAGACAGCGTCCAACCGACTGCAGGCAGTGTTTGAGGAGACGGACCGGGCCTGGGACGCCGCAACCACTTCGGATGACGTGAATCTTGCTCCGGGCGGCAGGGTGATGGACTCCATGCTTTCCGAGCACGTCTGCGAAGGGATGCTGGAGGGGTATCTCCTCACCGGCCGCCATGGTTTTTTCAGCAGCTATGAGGCGTTTATCCGCATCATCGACTCCATGTTCAGCCAGCACGCAAAGTGGCTGAAGGTATGCAATCAGCTTTCATGGAGGCAGAGCATCGCCTCACTAAACTATGTTCTTTCCTCCAACGCTTGGCAGCAGGATCACAACGGCTTTACCCATCAGGATCCCGGGTTTTTGGACCATGTGGCCAACAAGAAGGCGGACGTGGTACGCCTTTATCTGCCGCCGGACGCCAACTGCCTGCTCTCTACGTTTGACCATTGCATCCGCAGCCGCGATTATGTCAACGTCATCGTAGCCTCCAAACACCCCCGCCCCCAGTGGCTGACTATGGAGCAGGCGGTGAAGCACTGCACCCAAGGCATCGGTATATGGCAGTGGGCCAGCACTGACGAGGACAATGAGCCGGATCTTGTGATGGCCTGCTGCGGCGATACGCCCACGCTGGAAACCCTTGCAGCCGTCACGATCTTGCGGGAGGAATTCCCCGAGTTGAAAATCCGCGTGGTGAACGTGGTAGACCTCATGCGGCTGGAGTCTGAGGAACAGCACCCACACGGGCTTTCCCAGCGGGAGTACAACGTGATTTTCACCACGGACAAACCCATCGTGTTTGCCTTCCACGGGTATCCGTCCCTAGTGCACGAGCTGACATATAGGCGCACGAATAAGAATATCCACGTGCGCGGCTACATTGAGGAGGGAACCATCACTACTCCCTTCGATATGCGCGTACTCAATCGGCTGGATCGCTTCAATCTGGTGCAGACTGCGGTCTACAACCTGCCGCAGCTGGGCAACCGGGGCGCATACCTGATCCAGCAGATGAAGGACAAACTTACGGAACACAAGCAGTTCATCGCGAGATACGGCGTGGACATGCCGGAAGTGGCGGAGTGGAAGTGGAGCTCCTGAAAAATTAGGGGATATACTTTAATAGGATTGGCGCGGGATTTCCCGCGCCAAATTTGTGTGGGTTTGATTGAGAAGCAGCGCATCCCGTAACAGGCAACGGCCCGCAGGCCACACGGAAAACCGTGGCCTGCGGGCCGTTTTTGAAGGAGGTGGTTTTTGCTGTTTTGGTATTACTTGCCCAGGCTTTACCGCATGTCCGTGGTGGTCTTCTTATCGCAGCAGGCAAAAATGCCGTTCACCTGATTGGCGTCTGGCGCCTTGAAAATAAGGCTGACAACGGGAACGATGAGAAGCCCCAGCAGCATTGCCACCGCACCGGAGCGGATGGAGGAGGTGAATAGGTACTTTAAGACGGGGCCCGAGAAATTGTTGCCGGAGAGGGAGATATACAGCTGCAGAAGCTCAATGCCGCAGCCGGTAACAAAACTCGCCCACACGCCGGCCTTGGTGGCCCGCTTCCAATACAGGCCATACAGGAACGGAGCTAGGAATGAGCCGGCCAGAGCGCCCCAGGATACGCCCATCATCTGCGCGATGAACGTGAAACCGTATTTGTCCTTGATGATGGCGATGGCTGCCGATACCAGGATGAAGAACACGATGAACAGCCGCATGATAAGCACCTGCTTTGCCTGCGACGTTTCTTTTTTCCTGGCTGGAACAATCATATCCAGCGTGAGCGTGGAGCTGGAGGAAAGCACAAGGCTGGAGAGGGTGGACATGGAGGCCGAGAGCACCAGCACAATCACGGTTGCGATGATGACGGGAGACAGGTTGGAAAGCATGGTGGGAACGATGGTATCAAAGGGAATCTTTCCGTTAATGATTGCCAGCTTATCCGCATAGAGCCTACCAAAGCCGCCCAGGAAATAACAGCCGCCCGCAATGACGATGGCGAACAGGGTGGAAATGATAGTGCCTTTTTTGATGTTGTCCTCGCTCTTGATGGCATAAAACTTACCCACCATCTGGGGCAGGCCCCATGTGCCCAGAGAGGTCAGGATGACCACGAACAGCAGGGCGAGGGGCTGCGGGCCGAAGAAGGAGGTGAGGGCACCCCCGAGACCGGTTCCGCCGTCAATTTGAGAAAGCGCGTTTACTGCCGCCGTGAAGCCGCCGTTGTTGATCAGAACAGCGGAGATGACCGCGACGATACCCACGAGCATGATGATTCCCTGAATGAAGTCATTGATTGCTGTTGCCATATATCCGCCGAAAATCACGTACAGCGCGGTTAAAAGCGCCATGACCGCGATTACCACCCAGTACGGAATGGCAAAGGCGATGTTGAACAGACTGGAAAGGCCGTTGTACAGAGAAGCGGTGTAGGGGATAAGGAAAACGAACACAATTGCCGAGGCCACAACCCGCAATGCACTGGAATCAAAGCGCTTGCCGAAAAAATCCGGCATGGTACGGCTGTTGATATGCTGTGTCATGATGCGGGTGCGGCGTCCCAGCACCTCCCATGCTAACAGCGAGCCGATGAAGGCGTTGCCTAAGCCGATCCAGGTGGAGGACAGACCGAAGTTCCAGCCGAACTGTCCCGCATAGCCCACGAAGATTACGGCAGAGAAATACGACGTGCCAAAGGCGAACGCCGACATCCAGGGACCCACACTCCGCGTTGCAAGCACAAAGCCGTCTACGCTGGTAGAGTGTTTCCGGCAATACAGACCTACGGTTACCATTACCGAAAAGAATACGACGAGAAAAATGATTGCGATTGCCATGGTATACTCCTTTCACGGAAGAACGGCTGGCAATACAAAAAGCCCGTCCTCCGCATTTGATAATACAGAGGACGAGCGTAAACCCGTGGTACCACCTCATTTTACCGCAGCTTCACAGCATACGGCCTCGTTGGGCGCAGCAAAAGCAGGAAAAACAAATAGACATAAGTGCGGCTGTTGCGATGCCCAGTCCCTGTAACGGGAGAAACCCGTTGCGATCTACTGAGCATTAAAAATGCCGTTCAACGCGCCGCTCGCGGGATGTAATTCAGCCTGACTTTCCCTACCGCCTCACACCGATTCTTCCCGGCGGCGTCTCTGAAGGGTTTGGACAGACCTACTGGTTCCCGGTCATTGCAGTTTGATGACGATATTATAGCATACATGGCAATTATGTCAACAAAGAATATACAATATATTCGTGATATTCGGGACGGCATAGGGGTGGTTGCGTATGAGGGCTTCGCCGGCCGGTAATCCATATTGGGTATAATAACGCCGCCCGGTTTCAATAAGGCGGCGGCACTTCTCTTTCGCGATCTTTCTTTAGGCGGCGCAGAGCCTATTTGGGCTTACAGTCTTTACAGAGCCCATAAATCTCCAGATTATGGCCCATGACGTGAAAGTCCTTATCATTAAGCTGCAGCGTGAATCCTTCCAGCGGACAATGATCCATGGCGATGACCTTATGGCAATTCATACAAACGGCGTAATGCTTGTGGTTGTTGCGGCTCAATTCATAGACCGCCATCTCGTTGTTCAGGATGTTGGTTTTTTTGACGATGCCCTTGTTCACGAAAACTTCCAAAATTCGGTAGACGGTGGAAAGCCAGGCGGAATCCCCACCGGTCTCCATCTTTGCGCAGATCTCCGTTGCGCTCAAAGGCTGAATTGAATTTTCTAGCACAAAGAGCACGCCCTCGCGCTGCTTGGTGCGTTTAATTCCGGCCGGCCATTTTGTTTGTTGTTCTTTCAAACTGCCACCTCATCAATCATAGGAGCACCCTAAATGCACATTGTTCGCATCTGCGCTTATTATAGAGCGCACCTGACAAAGAGTCAAGTAAATCGGGGATGTTTGCATGGGATACGTCAATTGTTGCGGATGGCACGAATGCTTGAACGCAGCTTTTTCCCTAGCAGCACAAGCACAAGGAGTGCCACGGAAACGAGGGCGGTGAACCCGCCGGGGGCGACGTTCAGATAATACGAGATAAACAGCCCCAGCATGATGTCCACGACGCTAAAGACAATGGAAAAGATCAAGGTAGTTTTGAATCCTTTTTCCAGCTGCAGCGCAGTGGCGACCGGGAGAGCGATCATGGAGCTTAGAACCAGTATGCCTACGATTCTAATGGATACGGAAATAGCGGAAGCCACAAGGATGGAAAAAACATAGTTGATCAGCCTGACTTTTACGCCCGCCACCCTTGCCGCATCCTCGTCGTATGCGATATAGACCATCTGATGGTACAGGAGGATCAGGGCTAAAACGGAAACCAAGCTTAGGATCAGCACCATGATCATGTCAAATTTAGATACGGTCAGAATGCTGCCGAACAGGAAGGAATCCGCGTTGGCATGGAGCTTCCCGGAGCTGATGATGGTAATTGCGACGCCCACGCTCAATGAAAGGACGATGGTGAGAATAAGGTCGGCATATTTGCTGAAATAACTGCGCAAAAACTCAATGAGTGCCCCGCAGAGGGAGGTGAAGACAAACGCCCCGAGAATGGGGTTTTGGTTTGCCATCAGCCCGATGGAAACGCCGGCCAGCGAGGCGTGCGCCAAGGTGTCGCCGATCATGGCGTAGCGGCGCAGCACCAGAAAGATGCCGATGCAGGGGCAGAGGATCGAAATAAATACGGAAACAAAAATTGCGTTTTGCATGAAGCTGTAATTAAACATGTGCATCTTTCCTTTCTTTGGTTTTCACAAGTTCATCGGCGTATTGCCGGGGAGCGCACAGATGCCCCTGTCCGGCTACCAGATGGTAAATCAGCGTGGAGTTTGAAATCGCAGCGTCCAAATTATGCTCCACGGAAACAATCGTAATGCCGTTCTCCTCATTGAGGGCTTTTAAGAGCCCGTAAATTTCATCTTGACTGTCAGGATCCACGCCCGTGGAGGGCTCGTCTAAAATCAGCAGATCCGGATTGCCCATCAGCGCCCGGGCGATGAGGATCTTTTGGCTCTGTCCGCCCGAAAGCGTACCCATCAGCGCGCCGGCAAAGCCGGACATCCCCACCTGTGCAAGGTTATCTTCGATGGTGCTCTTATTTTTTAGCTTTAAGAGCCTTCGGTAGGAATTCATCGCCTCAAAAACCGTAATTGGGAACCCGGAATTAGAGAAATCGTTCCGTTGGGGGACATATCCTACTCGTTGCGCACGGCATACGATGCTTCCGCCAGTGGGCCTCAAAAACCGCAGAAGCAGCCGGACCAATGTGGATTTACCACTTCCGTTATCGCCCACGATGGAGACATATTCTTCATCCCGTATTTCCAGATTGATCCCGCCGAGCACATAGGGCGGGGACCCGGTATAGGAAAAGTATAAGTTTTCCACTTGAATCATAGAGCAGCGTCCTTTCTGCAAACGGATAAGTACTTGTTGCAAATGCGTATCATCTGCCTTGACAAAAATTACTATAAATTCTATGATATATTCTAGATGCAAATGAGACGCATTTGCAAGTAAAATTTTTGGAGGGTTGACACAATGTTAAAAAAATGGATCGCGATGGCTCTATGCTTGTTTGTTGCCGCAAGCCTTTGCGCATGCAGCTGGGCAAACACGCAGGAAGAAAGCGGCGCGGTTGCGGCGGAAGAAAAGATTAAGGTTTCAGTAACATTTGACGCAATGAAAGAATTCGTGCAGGCCGTGGGCAAGGACAAGGTGGAGATTTCAACCATCATTCCCACCGGCACGGAGCCCCATGATTTTGAGCCAAAAGCGCAGGATCTCGTTGGGCTAAGCGCGGCGGACGTTTTTGTGTACAACGGACTCGGAATGGAAACGTGGGCGCAAGAAGCCATTCGTGCCGCCAACAATGCAAAGCTGATTATTGTAGAAGCCTCCAAGGGCGCAGATGTGATTGAACACGGGGATTCAGAGGAAATTAAGGAGCATGGGCAATACGATCCACATCTCTGGCTGAGTTTAAAAGGCGCCGAGCTGGAAGTGAAAAACATCAAGGACGCGTTGGTTCAGGCGGATGCTGTCAATGGGGATTACTATGAGACGAACTGCAGCGAGTACGTTGCACAGCTGGAAAACCTCTTCAACGAATACAGCGGAAAGTTCCAGTCTGTGGAGAAGAAGAGTTTTGTGACGGGACACGCTGCCTTCGGGTATCTTTGCCGGGACTTCGGCTTGGAACAGAACAGCGTGGAAGACGTTTTCGCAGAAGGGGAGCCCAGCGCGCAGCAGCTCATTGCGCTTGTGGATTACTGCCGGGCAAACAATGTGATGACTATATTCGCCGAGGAGATGGCAAGCCCCGATGTTTCGCAGACACTGGCAAATGAAGTGGGCGCGAAAGTCGAAACCATCTATACGATGGCAAGCGCACAGGACAATATGACGTATCTGGAGCGGATGACGGATAACCTATCTAAGATTTACGACAGCGTGACAAAATAAAAAGGGGGCACGTCCACACAGGCAAAGCTTGATGCGGCGAAGGTTTATCAGCTGGCCGGAGTTAGCGACTGGGCGCTGGGCTAGCCCTTCCCCCAGAACTGGGTGCTGCTGGCGGATAACGTCAGGATCAGGAAATCATGAGTCGGCAGTAAGGACCTTGAAAGAACTAGGATGTATCGCTAATGAATATCTGTAATTTTTTCATTTTTTAATATTGAACGAAGCCGGTGACAAAAATGTATAGGCTTGTCTTCGGATGTCGCAAATTGAAGGAAAGGGTCGAAATTCAAGTAATTTTAGCACAATATGCACCGAGTACCCATTTCGCTGTACTCAAAAATCTATATTTGCCGGCTTGAAAAAACAAAACGATAATACAAAATATTTCAAGCTTTCATAATTGTATAAAAATTTTGAAAAATAATGTTGACAATTATATATAATGCACATATACTAATAAATACCAAATGTATAAGGGCAAACTGTCTGAAAGGACAGGACGCAAAGCTAAAGGGCCTAAGGGTGTTTCCTATGGCAGCCAGTTGCCAACGGTAAATTGCTTTTTTTGAAAGCATATATTTGTTTACCCAGGCATCTGACAAGCAAAATACAGTTGGATGCTTTTGTTTTTTTATTTGGATACTTCCCGATAATAGCAAAACAGGCGAAAGCCTGCGACGCAAAGCTAAAGGGCCTAAGGATCGCATGATCTATGGTTGCCAGTTGCCGAATGAAGTTACGGATCATGATTTGTACCTTTCTCTGTTCATCACAAAAAGTGGTGACGGAAAAAGGCGAAATACATCGAAACGCAACTCGGCAAACTGACGAGTTGCGTTTTTCTTTTTCAGAGGAATCGATTTTTTAAGGGAGCGAGAGAAATGAGTTTATACCTGATACTATCCATTCTGCTGGGCGGGGCAATGGGGTTATGTGTACTATGCGTGACCCGGTTGCTGATCAATAACCGCGTTAGCCAGCCCGTGGAAAGCCCGCTCCTTAACAGACGCTGGACATCTCTGCTTTGGGTTGCGATCGGCGCTTTGGGCTGCGGACTCATTGCATTTTTGATTAAGGATATTGTCAGCGGGATTGAATATATGGGGATCTTTCTCGTACTGATGAGCCTTGTGGTTACGGATCTTTTGATTCGGAAAATCCCCAATGAACTGCTGCTAATGCTGCTGACGATCAAGCTGGGAGCGTCCATCGCAAGCGGCAGTATGGCTTCTCTTTTCCCTGCGATTGTAGGGTTCGTAACTGGACTCGCATTATTTCTGCTACCGTCCTTTTTAAAACTTGGAATCGGATGGGGAGATGTCAAACTGGCGGCGGTAGCCGGGTTTTGCTTAGGATTCGCTGGTATTTTGGAGGCGATTGCAGTGATGGCGATCATACTGGCGCTTTACTCCTCTTATCTGCTGGTTGCAAAAAAGGGAAACCTAAAAACCAGCGTGGCAATGGGACCACCGTTTTCTGTTGGTATGTTGGTAGCGCTTTTGTTCCCGTTGGCAGTAGCCATTTAAATAACTTAAATAATTTAAGGAGGGGATGTGGATGGAAAGATTAGAAATGATTCTTGCGGACGAAAACGGACAAGGTATGGTTGAGTACGGATTGATTCTGGGGCTCATCGCGGTAGCGGCCATCGGTGTACTGGTTCTTTTGGGACCTAAAATTAAGGCAATGTTCCAGGCTGCCAATGATCAGATGCCGACAGTTAGCTCCGGTTCCTAACGAGTATTCATGTTTGTAAGCAGGCGAACAAATCTATTTTTAATAATTTAAGGAGAAAAATGAAATGAAAAACTTGGAAATGATTCTTGCAGACGAAAACGGACAGGGCATGGTTGAATACGGCCTGATTCTTGGACTGATCGCAGTAGCGGCCATTGGCGTGCTTATCCTTTTGGGGCCTAAGGTAAAGGCAATCTTTCAGGCTGCCAATGACCAGATGCCTACAGTTAGTTCTGGCTCCTAAGACGTATGGTTTGGTTGTCCATTGCCCTCTAAAAGGCAATGGACAACCATATTCGTCAAGAAATGGACGGATACAGGGAGGAACAAGAGCATGAAAAAAAGAAAATTTCTATGGCTCAAAAGAGAAGAGGGCCAATCGATTGTGGAAGCAGCCCTTGTGATTCCTTTGTTTCTGGTTGTGCTGTGCGGGATTATTGATTTTGGCTGGATTTTTTCAAACCAGCTCTCAGTCAATAATTGCAGTAGGGAAGGCGCAAGGTTTGCGGTGGTAAATTCCGACGAGGCGGATTTATCTGCCTTGGTCACGAGTCGGGTTCTGTCTGTGTCAGGAATCGATTCGACTGATCTTACAGTAGAAACACAGGTTGTTGCAGGAACGGAGTGGACTGATGTTCAGGTCACGGTGACCAAAGGCGTAAAAGTGTTAACGCCCATTGCCGGAATTTTTGTTCCGAGCCAGGTTGTCGACGTACAATCCACAAGCGTGATGCGCATAGGCTAGGGGGTGGTCCCAATTAAATTGATTAAGATTTGGAAGCGTGAAGACGGCGCCATTACAGTTGTTGCGGCAATCGTTTTTGTGGCTGTCCTTGCATTTTCTGGCCTTGTGGTAGATCTGGGCTCAGCATATATGCAGGAGAGCGCCACCCAAAATGCCGCAGATGCGGCAGCTTTTGCCGTGAGTTCTATCCTCCCGATTGCAGTGGACGATGCGGACAAGATCCAGCAGGCGACGCAGATCGCCGCGGAATATGCGCAAAAAAATGGAATTGGCAATGTAGAATCAGTGACGCTGGAGGATAGTGTCGGCGGGAAATACTATAGCGTTCGCGTGAGCCTAACAGATGAAGTATCCTATTATTTTGGCCCAATTGTGGGCATCGATGGCACTACGGTCACCAAAGCGGCAAAAGTGAAGCTGGAGACTGTTTCGTCAACAACTGGCGCCGTTCCGCTAGGCATAGAAACAAGCCGCCTAGATGAGGCGCTTCTCGAAACAGGAGGCCAGGACTTGGTTATTAAATACGGTGGCGGTGGTGGAACGGAAGGCTTCTTCGGAGCCCTGGATCTGGACGGGGTGAAGGGAGGCGGCGCGCAGGATTTTGAAAGTTGGCTGTGCTTCGGCTATGATGGCGTTCTGCGGGTGGGTGATATCCTGCCGGTTGAGCCCGGCAACATGTCGGGGCCCACGACAGACGCTTTTGTGACGCGTTATACGCAGTGTACGCATTTCCCAAGCCAAGGGGGATGTACTGTGGAACATTTTGATCCGAATTGTCCTAGGGTCGTATTGATTATCGTTTATACGACTGCAGGCAACAAACAGATCCAGGTTGAAGGATTTGCGCCGTTCGTGCTGGAAGGGTTAAACGGAAACGGGGAGATCGTTGCCTCAAAGGTAGACCTGCATGTGCAAAGCGGAGAAATAGGCGGAGTTCCAGGCGGCGCAGGCGATTATGGCATCTACCGGGCACGCCTTGTGGAATAATCGGGAGGACGAAATTGAAGAAGATCTATTTGCTATCATTATTCATGGCGGTAGTCGTCGGGATTGCGGTATACTTTTTTGCGTCTTCCATTGAGCAAAAGGCGCAGATGCAGGCCGTCACAAAAGGTCAGGTTGTAGTGGCGGTTATGGAAATCCCGGCAAATACGCTGATTACCGCGGATATGGTAACGTTGGCCACGCTTCCCAGCGAGGGAATCAATTCCTATGCGGCAACCAGCCTCAGCCAGGTCATCGGGACAATAAACAAATATCCCCTGCTTCCAAGTGAGCAGGTTCTTTCACCGCAGCTCGTGGAAAAAGGAAAAGAGAGCGGAACGCTTTCTCTGGCGCTGGAAGAAGGGCAAAGAGCGATCTCCGTTGGGGTGGACGATATATCCGGGGTTTCAGGGTATATCGCAAAGGGCGATTATGTGGATGTGATTGCTACCGTAATTCCCGCGGAAAGTAACGATCCAGTTTCGACATCGCTGGTGGAGAATGTGCTTGTTCTGGAAGTGGGCACAAAAAAAGCCGCGGCAGATTCTGCGGCAAGTTATACCACTGTGACGCTGTCTGTTACGCCGGCGGAAGCCTTGAAAATCAACTATGCCGCATCTAACGGAAGACTGCGGCTGGTGCTTCGGCCGATCTTGGATGATAAAATTATAAATCCGGGGAACTATTCCTCTTAATTGTTTTTCGAAAGGAAATTGAACGAGTTGTTTTCATGAAGGTGGTGAGAAGATGTTGAAATATAAGGTGCTTGTAGCGGTAAACAGCGAGGAGATTCGCCTTGCAATCCGTCAGAAGCTTGCAAAAGAGCAGGAGATTGCGCTTGTGGGGTTCACTGCCATGGACCCTTCCGTCCTTGCCAAAATTAATGGGTATGCGCCCCATGTCGTTCTGCTGGTTGCGGATAAAGATGAAGCCGGCGTGATGGAGATTGCGCAAAGGATATATCAGGGCTATGCGGGTTGTACACTGGTGCTGCTGACGGATCAGCCAAGCATGCAGGTGATTCAAAATGCAATGCAATCCGGCTTCAGGCTGGTGGCGGACAGGAATGATCTGGATACGTTGAAGGATTCCCTGATTCAGGCGGCGGTTTTCGAGCAGGGCCGGTTGGGGGAAGCAGGAAGGGACCCCCACGTGATCTCGGTCTATGGCGGAAAAGGCGGCGTGGGTAAAACCACAATTGCTGTGAATCTGGCGGTATCGCTGGCCCAGTTAGGGTACCGAACCGCGTTGATTGACCTCTGCCTTCTGTATGGAGATGCGGCGCTGTTTCTCAACATCAATGCAAAAGACACCATCGCAGAATTGGTACAGGAGAAGCACGCTTTTACCATCGACGATATCAGGAGCTTTTCCATACAGCATACAAGCGGCGTAAGCGTTCTATGCTCGCCGTCCGCGCCGGAATTCGCCGAGTATGTAACGCCAAAACATGTGGAAGCCCTCGTGAACCAGATGCGGCCTTTCTATGACTTTATTATCGTGGATTTGCCAAGCGATCTATCTGAATGCACGCTGACCGCATTGGAGAATTCAGACCACATCCTCATGGTTTCGCGGCTGGATATTTCCAGCTTCCGCGCTGCAAAACTGGCCATGGGGATCTTTCGGACCCTGCAGCAGGAAGAAAAGGTGCTTTTTTTGATTAACGCGGATTATAAAAGCGTTCTGACACACAGGGATTTTGAACAGCTTTTGGAAAGTCCCGTTTCTTATGCGCTTCCTGAAGACGCGAAATCCGCCCGGCTAAGCCAGCAAAGGGGCATGCCTTTTGTAATCGGTATGCCCAAAGCCCCCATTTCTTTGGGAATACAGCGTTTGGCAGGCCACTGGGCTGAAAAAAGCGATCGGAGGAAAAAGAAGTGAGCTTATTGAGCCGGCTGGAGCAGCAGCGAGGGGAAGCCGCTCCCCCGGAGGGAACGGAAGAGCCTATGGTGAAGGTTCGTGTAAATGATGCTTACGACCGCCTGAAGGAAAGGATTCGGAGCCATACGATAGAGGCGCTAAACAACGTAACCGATTCCGATCCCGCTGCCATTCGCGATAAATTGGAGGAAGTCCTCGCTTCCCAGGCCGAGGAAGTCAATCGGACGGAGCGCAACCGCATTGCCAACGAGCTGTTCGATGACATCATGGGATACGGTCCGTTGGAACCGCTTTTGGCCGATCCGGCCATTACCGAAATCATGATAAACGGTCACCAGCAAATCTACATCGAAAAACAAGGAAAGCTCCATCAGGTGGAAGTGGCCTTAAGAGATCAGGCCCATTTACTCAACATAATTGAACGCATTGTCTCCTCCATCGGCCGCCACGTGGACGAAGCCAGCCCGATGGTGGACGCCCGGTTGAAGGACGGTTCCCGCGTAAACGTCATTCTTCCTCCATTGTCCCTTGTGGGGCCGGTGGTTACCATACGAAAATTCTCAAAAACGCCATTTAAAGCGAAAGACCTAATTGCATTTGGCTCGATCTCGCCCAAGATGGTCAGCTTTTTGGAAGCCTGCGTAAAAGGAAGAATGAACGTCATCGTGTCCGGCGGTACCGGAAGCGGTAAAACAACCCTGCTCAACATACTTTCAGGATTCATTCCGGAAGATGAACGCATCGTTACGATTGAGGATGCCGCAGAAATCCAGCTGGATCAGAATCATGTGGTAACATTGGAAAGCCGTCCGGCAAATACGGAAGGGCGCGGACAGATCTCCATCCGGGACCTGGTGCGCAATGCGCTCCGTATGCGTCCCGATCGGATTATTGTCGGCGAGGTGCGCTCCAGCGAGGCGCTGGATATGCTTCAGGCGATGAATACGGGCCATGACGGGTCCCTGACGACAACCCATGCCAATTCGCCAAGGGATACCATTGCGCGTATCGAGACAATGGTGATGATGGCCGGCATGGAACTTCCCCTTTTTGCCATTCGAAGCCAAGTGGCGTCAGCCATCGATATCATTGTACAGCAATCCAGGTTCCGGGACGGCACTCGCCGGGTTACAAACATCACGGAGATCACCGGAATGGAAGGCGACGTGGTAAGCATGCAGGATCTGTTCGTCTTTGAAACACAAGGGCAACTGGACAGTCAGGGTAAGTTTATTGGCAAGTTTAAAAGCACGGGCATCCATCCGCAGTGCCTTGAAAGGATTCGAGGCAACGGAGTGCCCATACACGAGGAGTGGTTCGCTTAGGCACAATGCTTCTTCGGGAAAGGAAAGACGATGCAAATCTTTTTGCTCTCTGCTTCAGTTGCATTATTTATATTTTTAATCGCTACCTTCCTATTGTCGCTCAGCTCAGAGGAGCGTATGACGGTGGATCGTCGCCTTTCGGCGCTGTTAGGCAAAGTGGAACAGCCCAATTTGAAACGGGAAAAAAGGGAGCGCCGTCATAAGATTGCCGTCTCCAAAGTTTTTGAAGAAGAGATCCTTTCCGCAGGGATTCGGATGAGGCCGGAAGAGTTCTTGCTTCTCTGGCTTGTCGCCGTGCTGCTGCCCAGCGGGATGGGCGCATTGCTAAACGGGCACCCCATCACAATCTTTGCCCTTTTGTTGATTGGAATTTTGACGCCGCCTATCATCGTGATTCGATGCAAGAAAAAGCGGGTGATTCTGTTTGAAAAGCAGCTGGGAGACGCTCTGCTGCTTATGGGCAACTGCCTGCGCTCGGGGCTCACCTTTCAGCAGGCGATGACCAATATCGCAAGAGAAATGCAAGACCCAATCGCTCGTGAATTTTCTAGAACCGCAAAAGAAATTCAGCTGGGCAACAGCATGGATGCTGCGCTGGATCACATGCTCAAGAGAGTGCAAAGCACCGACCTCATGCTGATGGTTTCTGCGGTGCAAATTCAGCGCCAGGTGGGAGGGAACCTGCTGGGAATCCTTGAAAACATTTCGGTCACGATCAAGGAAAGGCTGAAACTCAAAGACGACATTCGTGTGATGACGGCCACGGGACGCACGAGCAGCGTCGTGGTGGGGATGATCCCGGTGGGGATCGGAGGTGCGCTTATGCTGATCAACCCTGCCTACATCCAGACATTCTTTGAAACCTCTCTGGGCATCGGCATGCTGATCGCCGGAGCGGCAATGGAAGTAATCGGTTTTATTATTATTAAGAGGATCGTTACCATCAAGTATTAGGAGGAAACTGCAATGATATTTTTGATTGTAAGTTTTTCCATTTTTACCGTGTTTCTTACGATACTGTGCTTTTCCGGGACAGTAAAAAGCGAGATTGCAAAAAAACAGCAATTGGAATGGATGGGCACAGGGGTAAGGTATATCGACGACGAGCTGGAAAAGAGCTTCTATCAGCGTTATATTTTTCCCGTCTGGAAAAAAATATTTTCCAGTTTTGCCAGACGGCCGTCCAAAAATAAAAAAGGCTCCGAAAAGATCAATGAACGCAACCTGCAAATGGAAAATGAACTGCGCCTTGCGGGAATCCATCTTTCGGTGCAGGAGTTCATTTTTCTTCGCCTCATGGTTGAAGCGGGTTTGCTGGCGGCAGGAATCGCTGCAGCCCTGACTCTGGTAAACGATATTCAATTGCAGTTGGTTATTTTGATTTTTTCGCTATTCAGTATGGTTCTGATCCCAAGATATCTTATTAAGTCCCGCATCAAAAGCAGACAGCTTGCGCTTCAAAATCAGCTGCCCAATGTCCTGGACGTGTTATGCGTTAGCATTGAAGCGGGATTGAGCTTTGACTCCGCGCTCTTAAAGGTCATTGAGCGTTTTAAGGGACCGCTGATTGATGAATTTAGCCAGGTTTACCACGAGATCAAAATGGGAAAGCCGAGGCGGGACGCCCTGGTCTCTTTAAGCCAAAGAAGCAATGTTTCGGAACTTCAGACATTTATATCCGCAGTTGTGCAATCAGAAAAGTTTGGAACTCCCATGAAAAATGTGCTTCTCGCTCAAGCGCAGCAGCTTCGGGTCAGCCGCAGACAGCACGCGCAGGAAAAGGGCATGAAGGCTCCGGTAAAAATGATGCTGCCCATGGTCGTCTTTATTTTTCCGGTGATGTTTATTATCCTCCTCGGGCCTACCTTGATCAGCGTAATCAAAAAATAAGCCAAATTTAAAGGAAATGTCGATGGAACAGATCATGTGCCAAGGGAAAATGCTTTGGGATAACGTCAGGCTGGCAGATCGTTTTTTCAGCCGTTTAAAAGGGCTGCTGGGAAAACGGTGCCTATTGCCCGGCGAAGGGCTGTTGATTTCTCCATGCAACCAGGTACACACCTTTTTTATGCGCTTCCCTATCGACGTGGTGTTGATCACAAAGGATCTCAAAATTGCTTGTGTTGAGACCCTGTCACCTGATAAAATAGGGACAAGGGTAAAAGAGGCTGCCTATGTCCTTGAGGTGGCGGCTGGCAGTGCCCGACAGTTTATGCTGGAATCCGGAGACACAATTGCCATTCATTCTGCGCAGTTGAGGGAGAAGAGTACAAATGACAGCGGATAAAATATTGGAACAAATCAGGGGAGGTCAGGTCCAAGAGGACGCCCTGAAAAAGTATCTTGGTGCTTATCGCACCAAAGATGTAGAAGATTATATTGAAAAGCTCTTGAACAGGCTCCACAATCTGGAGACGGTATATCAAGAGCGCTTTGAGGAGATGCGCACCAGTCTGCTGGATATGACTCGGGAGCGGGATGAGCAGAGCGAGCGCGCCAATGTTTTTGAACAAAAGCTTAATGATATGCCTAAGTATTGCGATACTTACCTCAAAGGCCAGGGATTGGTGGCGATTTCCAAGGAGGAAGTGGAGCAGATTCAGAACAATGCGGCAGAATATGATCAAGCCATCAGTGAGATAAAGCAGGAAAATGCAAAACTCTTAAGTGAACTGGAATCAATTCGCTTTGCCCAAAAGGAAGCGGACGGCGCAAAAGAGCAAATCGAACAAATTCGGATGCAGGCCCTAGCGCAGGCCGACGAATGCAAGCAATTGTCCGTTCAATTACAGCAACAGACCCAGCAGGCGGAGCAAATGAAAGTTGAAACCGATGCGGCCATAGCGGAGTGCGGGCAAATGAAAATTGAACTGGATCATGCCCAAGCCCAATACCAAGCGCTTGAGATTCAGAATCAGCTTACAATTGACATGAACCAGCAGTTAATCCGGGAAAAAGAACGGCAGGAAAACGAGGCTGTGGCTCGGCAAGAGAACTGGGAAAAGGAACGGCAATTGCTGATTCGGCGCTTCAACGGAATTCTGCAAAACCAGCAGCAGTGCATGCAGCGTTTACAGGGGAGCTTTAACGCTTCGCTTGCGTGCATGGAGAGTTTGGCCGAAGCGGATTTCCTCAAGTTGCCCGTAGAATAAGCTCTGCGCAAAAGAAATTCCATAGGAAAGCTGCCCCCAAATGCGAACCAAGGATGGGGAAATGCCTGCCGCTTTCATAAAGCTTGCAGGATCAATCTTACAGAATGAGGTGTTCTTATGCTAAAAGAGTTTAAGGGATTTGCGCTCAAAGGAAATGTGATGGATCTCGCCGTCGCCGTGATTATCGGCGGCGCATTCGGCAAAATTGTGAGCTCACTGGTCAATGATATCCTCATGCCTGTGGTTGGCCTTATTTTAGGCGGCGTTAACTTTGCGGATTTAAAATGGGTGATTGTGCCTGCAAGCGGCGACGCTGCGGAAGCCGCAATTCTGTATGGTTCCTTTATCCAGTCCATTGTCGATTTTTTGATCGTTGCGTTCTTTATTTTCCTCTTTGTGAAGCTTCTTTCTTCCAAAAAGAAAAAGGCAGCCGAAGCACCTGCTCCTGCCACGCCCAAAGAGGAAGTTGTACTGCTTGAGGAGATCCGGGACTTGTTGAAAAACAAATAGGGGGAACGATTGATAAAAAGCGTCCTTTGCGGGCGCTTTTATTGTTCAAAAGCTGAAAAAATTGCGGTAAAATTAAATACAAATCAAAAAAATATAAAAATCCCCTTACGTAACCCGTTGCTCATTACGCAGCGTAATGAAATATGATGCAATCATGGAGGTGAAATCTATGTCGGAATATACGACGGGCGAGCTGGCAAAGCTGTGCGATGTTTCCGTCCGAACGGTTCAGTTTTACGATGTGAAGGATTTACTCAAACCTGCGGAGCTGACGGAAGGCGGAAGGCGGCTGTATACCGAAGACGATCTGAAGCAGCTGCGTTTGATCTGCCTGCTGAAAGCCTTGGGGCTCTCGTTGGACTCCATCAAAGGAATTCTCAGCAGCGAAAACCGAAACAAGGTGTTGTCGCTTTTGCTGGATGAACAGGAAAAGCAGATCAATGCCGAAATCGGCAAAAGGGAGAAGCAGAAACAGGCGATTCGAGTGATTCGAGAAAACATTCGCACCACGAACAGTATCGCCGTCAATTCCATTGACGACATAGAGAAGAATATGACAGGGAATAAGAAATTAAAGAGGACCTATGCCGTCATGCTGATCGTCGGCATTCTGATGGACATCGTGGAGATCGGCACGCTAATCTACGGGATCAAAAGGGGGATCTGGTGGCCGTTTATTGCAGGTATGGCAATCGTCATTGTAACCGCCGGTTTGCTTGTTCGGATGTACTATCGAAATACCGCCTATCTCTGCCCGGAATGCGGCAAAAAGTTCCGCCCTGCGATCAAAGAATTTACATTCGCGAAGCACACGCTTAAAACGAGAAAGCTCACGTGTATAAACTGTGGATACAAGGGATACTGTGTGGAGACTTATGCAGATGAGCCGGAGCACGGTAGGTAGATGAGGAGAATAGGATGAATTATACGAGTCAATGCGGCAGCCGTGATCCTCAAAAACGATTTTCCCAATGTTTGGTGTCTTGAGGGCGCGGCTTATGTTATGGTGGCCGGCTGTGTTTGGATTGTTTTTGCACTATGGAAGAAGCATTCGAAAAAAAGCGCCACACTTTTCAATGCGAACCCGAATCATGCTTAATCTGCTTTACGATTGTGACAAAAAAGGAACCAATCGTAGGTGCCTTTTTTGTCGGCGGCGATAATAGCATTGTTCATAAGGAGAGGATAAATAGAATAAAAACTTCTCAGTTAAATAAAAATGTGAGAAATTCTCACATATGTTTGTTTTTGAGAGTTGTATCTTTGCGCAGTGCGACTTATATCTATAATTTAGAATCTATTAAGTCCTAAAGCGACTTTTTATGATAGAGTGGTATCTGTGAGGCAAACTAAGAACAGAAGATGTGACAGATCCTATCTGGATCTAATTCTGCCCCAGCACGCGATACCTGAGCGGCCGAGGCAACTTTGCCCGTGAGGATAAATTATAAATGCTGTTGCGATAAGCACAGGTGTTTATGAAGGAAAAATATGTTTGGAGATGGAATCAATTGGATTACTACCTTGTTTTACTGCCTGTAGCGCTATTGCTGATTGTCTCGAAAATACTGATGAAATTTTGCAACATGCTTAAACTGCCGTCTGTGGTCGGAATGCTGCTTGCCGGAGTATTGGTTGGATTGATCAACTATATCCCCGGACAAACAGTTTTAAACGACACCAGCATGACGGGAATTGGATTTTTTGCCAAAATCGGCGTGATTTTGATTATGTTTTCTGCCGGCCTTGAAACGGACCTAAAGCAGATCAAAGTCATTGGCGGCTCGGCTGTTGTGATAACGATTGCAGGCGTTATCGTGCCTATGGGATTGGGATTTTGGGTCGCAACGCTGTATAATGGCGGATTCGCGGCTTTAAACCACGAAACCATGCTCATGAACTTGTTTTACGGCACGATATTGGCGGCCACTTCTGTCAGCGTCAGCGTGGCGACACTGCGTGAGCTTGGGAAGCTGAACTCAAAGGTCGGTAGCACAATTATTGCGGCGGCGATCATTGACGATATTATTGGAATCATTGTGCTCTCCTTCGTGCTGGCAATGAAGGGCGGCGCCGCCTCAGAAATAGTAAATCCGTGGATGGTCGTTCTCAAGATGGTGCTGTTTTTTGTAACGGTGGGGCTTTTGGCGTTTGTGGCCTCCAAGTTTTTTCGGAAGCTGGATTTGCGGTTCCCGCATCACCGGCTCATTCCGATTTTTAGTATGGCGGTTTGCTTTATCGTTGCCTATGCCAGCGAGCATTGGTTCGGTATTGCCGATATTACGGGTGCCTACATTATGGGGCTGATCCTGTCCACCAACCCGGATCGGCAGTATATCGACCGCAAGTCCGATATCTTGGGCTATATGATTTTCGCACCGCTCTTTTTTGGCAACATCGGCCTGTCAACCCAATTTACGAGCCTCAACATGGGCATGGTGATATTCGGGGCATTGTTTATTCTGATGGGTATGCTGGGCAAGGTGGTTGGTTGCGGTGGCGCGGCTCTTCTCTGTCGCTATGGAACCGGAGATTCTTTTAAGGTGGGCGTGGGGATGATGGCGCGTGCCGAAGTGGCGCTTGTGGCGGCGCAGAAGGGCGTCGAGCATGGCATCATCAGTGGTGCCATTATGCCCTTTATCGTGATTCTGATTATCATCACGAGCTTTGTTACGCCGATTACGCTGGGCGCCGCATACCATCGCGACAAAGCCGCATAATCTATGCGGACAAACCCAACTGTAAAGGCTTTTTGTCATCCGGCTGTACAGGTTTATCCCGCTTCGGGAATGGCTTGCAAAGCCGGATAATCTATGCACCTTTCTTGAAACATAGATAAAAACATAGTATAATAAGCTGTTTTTAACATGATAAAGGATATCGGTATATGCAGCAATTTACAAAAAAAGCGATCATAGAAGCGTTTATAAAACTCCTCAACCAGCGCCCGCTTGACCAGATTACCGTAACGGACCTTGCGAAGGAATGCGGCATCAGCCGGAAGACCTTCTATTACTATTTTGAGGATATCTACCAACTGCCGGAAGTGCTTTTTATTTCGGAGACGCAGAAAACCCTAAAAGACGAAAATGAATTCGACTCCTGGGAGGACGGATACCTCCGGCTTATGGAGTTTGCATTTGAGAACAAACGGGCCATTGAGCACCTTTACCATTCGGTAGGTCGTGAATATATGGAACGATACCTTTTTTGCGTCGTCGATAAGGCGATTTTCGACTATGTGGCCAAACAGGCCCAAAACGCGGAATACGAACAATCGGACATTGATATGGTGGCATCATTTTTCACAAGCGCAGTGGTGGGGATGTCTTTGGAGTGGATCGGCGGAGGTATGAGCGAGGACCCGGAGCAAACCATCCATAAACTTGTGGCGTTGATGAAGGGCACGGTGCAGTGCGCGTTGGACAACTGCCATAAACAGGAAAGTCAGCAGGCGGAATAAACACGGCTATGCTGAAATGGCATCAATCTGCTTGGGTTTTAAAAACAAAGGGCTGTATACTGGAATTAGTTGATTGCGATAGGGGGGATAGGGATGAAAGTTCGCATGGCGGATATTCGAGATTTGGATGCGCTGATCAGGGTTAGGTTTGATTATTTTCACTCGGAAAACTGGGCTGTGACAGATGCGGAGCATGTTGCGATTACCGCACAGCTGAAGGAATATTATCCGGCGCATTTAAATTCGGATTTCTTTGCGGCGTTGGTGGAAGAGGAAGAAGGCGTCATTGCCGCTACGGCATTTTTGTCGATTCACGAAAAGCCTGCAAACATTGCGTGCCCAACCGGAAAAATAGCGACGATCCACAACGTTCTCACTTATCCTCAGTACCGCAGAAAGGGATATGCCACGGAGGTGATGAAGCTGTTGATTGCGGAGGCGAAAAGGCAAAATGTATCGTTTATCGAGCTTTCCGCATCGGCTATGGGGAAACCGGTCTACGAAAAACTGGGTTTCCGGAAGCTGCAGCCCTCGGACCATACCAAAATGGAACTGCCGCTGCTTTAAGCGCAAGCTCTGTCTTGCTTTATTATGGATTGTCTTTGACAACAGGCTTGGAAGCATGGAACAACAAAGGAAAGACAAAAGGCAGTCTACCGGATGCAATGAACCATAATCCAAAAAAATGTTCACACAGTACCCGTTGTGCAAATAATGAACAATAGCGCTTTGTCAATATGCCAATTAGGATGCATATGACAATGGATTTGAAAAGGAGGCCAATTTATGGGACAGCAGAACAGAAGAGACCAGAAAGCTGCTTACCGGCAGCGAAAAATCACCGGGGGTGTATGCGCAATCAAGAATACCGCTAACGGCAAAGTTCTGTTAGTGAGCACCGAAGACTTGGAAGGGATTAAAAACCGCTTTGAATTTTCACAGCAGACCGGCGGCTGCATACATATGAAGTTGCAGGAAGACTGGAAGAAATTCGGCGTAAACATATTTGTTCTTGAAGTCCTTGAGGAGCTTACAAAAAAAGAATCGCAAACAGCGAAGGAGTTCAAAGATGACATCAATATGCTCAAAGAGCTTTGGTCGGAAAAGTTTGACGCTGGTATGCTTTACTGAAGGGAATTGGATTGAGCTATGAAAACAATTGAAATGTTTTTAGATGACGAAGGGAAGATCAAGCAGCTTCCCGGGAAAATGAAGCGCAAGCAGGCAATTCTCTCCTATCTTGTGGGGAAATTCTCTTGTGGCAGAGATTACACCGAAAAGGAAGTCAATGCGGTCATTGACAACTGGCATACTTTCGGCGACTATTTTCTGCTGCGGCGGGAGCTGATTGACGGCGGATATCTCTGCAGAACACGAGACGGTAGCAGGTATTGGAAGGAAAGAGAAACCGTAGAAGAATGTGACACATAAAAGCATGACGCCCTCGCAGGCGCAGCAATAATAAAAACACGGCGGCCGGGATTTTTTCCGGCCGCCGTATTGTCATAGGGCTGATTTCGCCGCATACACAAAGTGCTTGCGCTATTTTGCAACTCCGGTGTCCAAAGCTGCGAGCGCACAATAAACCGCGTACGTTTCATTGCTGTCGGACGAACCTAGGACATAGATCTGGTTGGCCGTTTTGATTTCAATAAACGGTGCGGTACGCGGGTCTAGGCAGAGGCGGCAGGGGCCAATTCCGTCCAGATCAAAGCTACCCTTCAGCACGCTCGCCATGCCGGTGCCGTTGGTTCGCCTACCTTCGGGTAAGACGGAAAGTAAGGTCGCCGATTCGACGTCTTCATAGCTGATTCGGTATTCGTCGGAAGTATGGCCCGCTATGATGACGGTCTCTTCTGTGCGCAGCGTTACGGGCGTGAACTCTTCATCCATCATCCATATGCCCCAAAACGGCATGGACAGCAGCAGGATTGCGGTAACTGCCATCACGGTTTTTCCCGGTATCCGGGCGAGGTTGATTGTCATACCCATGCCGGTGCGCCGGTTTACCATGAAATGCCGGTCGGCGGGGTTATTGTATATAAGGCCGAAGAGCCACTTGTCGTCTTCGTCGGTATAAACGTCCTTCCCACTGCTTTGCGTAAGTTGCTGCTGAATTTTTCTGGTTTTAAACTCCGCATGCAGTGCCACGGCGAACAAAAGCAAAGTGTATGCCAGAACGGAGACGGGCTGTGCCATAATGCTATGCAGCGCCCAGAACAAAAGTGTGAAAATGCCGGTGAGCCATGCCGAAATCATCCAGAATTTGATCCAGTTGTATCGGCGCACCTGGGTCAGCACCGCATTAAGGGAGGTGTCCTCGTCCACTACCTCTGCTCTCTGGCGGTAGATAGTGTAGTACAAAGAGCCAAAGAGAATCACCATCGCCGCCAGAAACACATAAGCGATGAATAGCGGCCAGAACCCGTCCGTTCCCCACCGTGTGCAGGCGGTATAAACCGCAGGGATGATGCCGATGACCATGGGAGGAAGGAACCAAAGGATGCTGAGCTGACGGGTGGGCATAGCGGCCAGCTTTACGTCCACAAGCGCAAGCCCTGCCGCCTCGCCGTACCAGCTGTTTTCGGCCTTGAGCAGCCTCAGCTTTTTGTTGTAGACCGCGTAAAGGATGAAGTAAACGGCAAGGGCAAGCAGCAGCCACGTCATAAAATAGGTGAAAACCATAGAATCATACATGAGGAAAAACGGCGGGATTGTCAAAAACGTTATGAGCAGCGTCAGCAGGGCATTTTGCCGCCTGAAACTTAAACACAGTGCTTTCACCGCGCTGTCCATCCGGGCGTCCGCAGGCAGCGTGACCCCCAGTATGAGGTTCTTTTTGGGCTTCGTTTCGTTGCGCAGCACGAAATACAGGATGAGGGGCAGGGGAGCAAAACAGGCGAATAATATGATCTTCATCAGCATGGGCGCACCTCCAAATCATGATACAGGCTTTTACACATCTGCAGGAACTCTTCTTCCGGGATTCCGGCGATTTTCGCCTCCGAAATAATCAGCTTCAGCTCCGACTCGGCCTTGGCAGAAAGCACACCTCGGCTTTCAGGGTCCGTAACGGTGGCTCCGCTTCTCCGGTCGGCGGTGATATAGCCCTCCTGCTTGAGAAGCTGATAAGCCTTGTTCACCGTCATCATGTTGACGCCGGACTCATCGGCCAGGGCGCGAACGGTGGGGAGCCTTTCGCCGGGCTTCAGGCTTCCGCCGGCAATTCCCAAAATGATCTGATTGCGTATCTGCATGTAAATTGGCGTATCCAGTGAAAAATCCAGCCGCAGCAACATGGTATCACCTTCCTTTGTATTATATATTATAATACAAGTTATACAAAATACAAGAGGCAAAAGAAGTTATCTTGATACAGAATATATTTTATTTTTCGCCCTTGACAAATCTTGTTTTATTGCATAATCTGTATATACTGTTAATATACAGATTATAAAGCGAGGTGGCTCTTGGACATCATCATCAGCAACGCCAACAATCAGCCGATCTACGAGCAAATCTACACGCAGATCAAAAACAGCATCATTTGCGGCGCGCTGTGCGAGGGGGATATATTGCCGTCGATCCGGTTGCTGGCCAAGGATTTGCGCATCAGTGTAATCACCACCAAGCGCGCGTACGATGAGCTGGAGCGGGACGGGTATATCTACACCGTTGCCGCAAAGGGCTGTTATGTGGCAAAAAAGAATATGGAGCTGATTAAGGAGGCGCACCTTGCGCAAATTGAGGATCATATGCGGAAAATTATGGCGCTTGCTCCGGCCTGTGGCCTGTCGGAGGAAGATATCATAGAAATGTTCCGCGTCATTCAAGAGGAGTATTGAATCAATGAATGCCATTGAGATTGAAAACCTGACAAAGCGGTATTCCGGCTTTACGCTGGACCACATCAGATTCTCGCTGCCGTCCGGCAGTATTTTGGGGCTGGTGGGTGAAAACGGCGCCGGGAAAAGCACGACCATCAACCTGATTATGGATGCAATTTCCCGTGATGAAGGGACCGTGCGGGTGCTTGGCGTTGATAACCAAAGCCCGGATTTTCTAAAGGTCAAAGAGGAGATCGGGGTGGTGCTCGACGAGGCGTATTTCCCGGAGGTCATCATGCCGAAAAACGTCAACGCCATAATGAAGCATACGTACCAGAACTGGGATGAAGCGTGCTATTTTAGATATCTGCGCACGTTTAATCTTCCGCAGACAAAGGTGTTCAAGGACTTTTCCCGGGGAATGAAGATGAAGCTGGCCATCGCGGTGGCCATGTCCCATAACCCCAAGCTGCTGATTCTTGACGAGGCCACCAGCGGCCTTGATCCCATCGTCCGGGACGAGATGCTGGATATCTTCAACGAGTTTACCCGAGATGAAAGTCATTCGATTCTGCTTTCTTCCCATATTGTAAGCGACCTGGAAAAGATATGCGACTACATCGCGTTCATCCATAACGGCAAGCTGCTTTTCTGCGAAGAAAAAGACAGGTTGCTGGAGCAATACGCGATCGTGAAAATGTCCAGGTCGGATTTTTCCGCGATTCCAACCCAGGCCGTAAAGAGCAAAAAGGAAGGTGCCTTCGGCGTTGAGGCGCTGGTGAACAAGTCATCGGTTGCGAACGAGCTCGTAACCGAACATACCAGTCTGGAAGATATTATCGTGTTTCTGGCGAAGGGGGGAAAACAGGCGTGAAAGGCTTATTGTTGAAAGACTTCTATACCCTGACGAAGCAGATCAAGATATTTATTCTGATCCTTGCGTTTTTGGCTATCTTTTCAGGATACTCCGCCTCGAGTTTTGCCATCGTTTACGCTACCATGCTTCCGATTACGGCTCTGGCGTACGACGAGCGATCCAAATGGAACACTTTGGCCGCCATGATGCCATATTCCGCAAAGAGCATCGTGATGAGCAAATATATACTCGGGTATCTTTCCGCGTTCTGCGCCACGGCCCTCTCGGTCGCCGCCCAAATCGCCATGAGCTTGATAAAAAAAGTGCCGGTTGATTTCCCAAGTATGATATCACTGCTTGCGATAATCTGCGTTGCCACGGTGCTACAGGCTGTAAATCTACCGGTGATGTTTAAGCTTGGTGTGGAAAAGGGGCGGCTGGTATTTTTTGTCATGGTTGCGGCGATTGCCATGATGGGCACGATGTTTGGCGACAGGTTGGTGGCCGTGCTTTCCTCCGTAAAAGGAGATCTAATAGAAATTTCTCTTTTGACCGTGACTGGAACTATCTTGATCAACATCGCTTCCATCCTGATTTCCATCGGCATATACAAAAAAAAGCAGTAGTAGTTTCTTTTTAGGAGGCATGCATATGGGAGAGTTATCGAACCTGCCCAACATTGGCGAAGTGGTGGACGGGCAGCTAATACAAGCGGGGATTGCGACCTATGCGCAGCTCAAAGCGGCGGGGAGCAAAGAGGCATGGCTGAAGATACAGGCGATTGACCCCTCTGCCTGCATCCATAGGCTGTACGCGCTGGAGGGGGCCATCCGGGGAATCAAAAAAAGCCAGTTACCCCCGGAGACAAAAGCGGCGCTCAAGGAATTTTACAACGCGCATAAGCTGTAAGGCAGGTTTTTATTTTAGCGGTCATTTTCTTCGGCGGGCGAATATACTGTAAAAAACCGGTTGACAAACCCGGTGAACTGTGATAACCTTGCAAAAATAAAATATTGCATAAACCGTTGACGCGGAGATAACGGTGACGATGCTCTTCCAGAGAGCCCGCGATGCTGAGAATCGGGCAGAAAACAAGTCATCAAATGGACCGCCGAGGGCGCAGTCAAAGGCGCAAGCCAAGTATTCTGCGACGTGTGGGCATACGTCAGTTGCCGGGGATATATTCGTATCCTGCTGAGCGCACGGGATTTTTCCGTGAATCAAGGTGGCACCGCGAGCATTGGCTCGTCCTTGACAGTAATTGTCAAAGGCGAGCTTTTTTGTTTGCCTTTGCGCAAAACGCAACAGTGGAAAGGAAGGCGCATTGTGAGCATGTTGAAACCGAGTTATTCGGAAGCGAGAGAACTAGCGAAGACGGGGGAATACAAAGTGATCCCCGTGAGCTGCGAGCTTTTCAGTGACGGCATCACTCCCATCGAGGTGCTACGCAGGCTGAAGAATGTCAGCAGGCACTGTTATATGCTGGAGTCCGTGGAAGATAGAGAGAAGTGGGGCAGATATACGTTTTTGGGTTTTGACCCGGCTATGGAATTGACCTGTACGGATGGGAAGTTGACGATCCGGGCGGGGTCTGCCGTTTCATTGGAGACCAAGCATCCCGCGGATATGATCCGGCAGGTGCTCGCAGACAACCGCAGCCCGCATTTAGAGGATCTCCCGCCTTTTACCGGCGGGCTGGTGGGCTACTTTTCCTACGATTACATCAAGTACGTGGAACCTACCCTTGCACTCACAGCACAGGACGGGGAGGGCTTTAAGGACGTGGATCTGATGCTCTTTGACAAGGTCATCGCCTTTGACAACTTTCGTCAGAAGCTGATTCTGATTGTCAACGTGCGCTGCGAGGATCTGGAAACGGAGTATAAGCGGGGAGAAATGGAGCTGAAAAATCTCAGGGAGCTGGTCCTGTACGGCGCGTTCTCCCATGATATACCGGGCAAAATGACTTCCTCCATCCGCACGCTGTTCGAAGAGGAACGGTATTGCGCCATGGTGGAGCGGGCCAAGGAATATATCCGCGAGGGGGATATATTTCAGGTGGTGCTGTCCAACCGGCTGGACGTGGATTTTGAAGGAAGTCTACTGGATACCTACCGCGTGCTCCGCACTACCAACCCCTCTCCGTATATGTTTTATTTTTCCAGCGACGACATTGAGATCGCCGGGGCTTCGCCGGAAACGCTGGTGAAGCTGGAAAACGGCGTGCTGCATACCTTCCCGCTGGCGGGAACCCGCCCCCGGGGCAAGACAAAGGAGGAGGATTTGCGCCTTGAGGCAGAGCTGCTTGCCGATGAAAAGGAACGGGCCGAGCACAACATGCTTGTAGATCTGGGCCGCAACGATATCGGAAAAATCAGCAAATTCGGCAGCGTGGAAGTGGAGAAGTACATGAGCGTGGAGCGGTTTTCCCATGTGATGCATATCGGATCTACCGTCCGGGGTCAAATCCGGCCCGATAAGGACGCCGTGGACGCAGTGGAAGCGGTGCTTCCCGCCGGAACCCTTTCAGGCGCGCCCAAAATCCGCGCCTGCGAAATCATCGACGCGCTGGAAAATAACAAGCGCGGCATTTACGGCGGCGCCATCGGCTATATCGATTTTACCGGCAATTTGGATACCTGCATCGCCATCCGCATTGCCTTCAAAAAGAACGGGAAGGTGTTTATCCGTTCCGGCGCGGGCATTGTGGCGGATAGTGTGCCACAAAGCGAATATCAGGAGTGCATCAACAAGGCAAAAGCTCTTGTTCGGGCGCTGGAAATCGCACAGGAGGGACTTGACCAATGATTCTATTGATCGACAATTATGACAGCTTTTCCTACAACCTCTATCAGCTCGTGGGAACCATCAACCCGGAGATCCGCGTGATCCGCAACGACGAACTGACCGTGAAGGAAATCAAGGCGCTCCAGCCATCCCATATTCTCCTGTCGCCGGGGCCGGGATATCCGAAGGACGCGGGTGTATGTGTGGAAGCGGCGGGGGAGCTTGGCAAGAGCATTCCGATTTTGGGCGTATGCTTGGGCCATCAGGCCATCTGCGAAGCGTTTGGGGCCACCATTGCCCATGCCAAGCAGCTGATGCACGGCAAACAGTCCCAAGTGACTTTAAACAACGCCTGCCCGATTTTCCAAGGGCTGCCGCAGCAAATCCAAGCGGCACGGTATCACTCCCTCTCGGCGGCGCAGAACACCCTTCCCGACTGCCTAAAGATCACGGCCGAAACCGAAGACGGCGAAATTATGGCCGTGCAGCATGACAAATATCCCATTTTCGGTGTGCAGTTTCACCCAGAATCCATCCTGACGCCGGAAGGAATCCACATCATTGAGAATTTTCTCACGCTTTAAAGGAGGCTTATTATGATTCGGGAAGCAACGGCAAAACTCATCGACCAAAAGAACCTAACCTATGACGAGGCCATCGCCGTAATGGACGAGATCATGAACGGCGAAACCTCCCATGTGCAGACGGCGGCGTTCCTTGCGGCGCTATCTGCCAAGGGGGAGACCATTGAGGAAATCACTGCCTGCGCCGCAGGCATGCGTGCCCACGCCACGAAGGTAACTTGTGAAGAGGACCTACTAGAGATTGTGGGAACCGGGGGCGACGGCGCGAAAACCTTCAATATTTCCACTACTGCGGCCATTGTTGCCGCGTCTTCAGGCGTTAAGGTGGCGAAGCATGGCAACCGCGCGGCGTCCTCCAAGAGCGGTGCCGCAGACTGCCTAGAGGCGCTGGGGGTAAAGATTGGCCTTTCTCCGGAAAAGTGCGTGGAGCTGCTCAATACCATCGGCATTTGCTTCTTCTTTGCGCCCAATTACCATTCGTCCATGAAGCACGTGGGCCCGGTGCGCAAGGAACTGGGCGTTCGCACCATATTTAACATCCTCGGCCCACTGACTAACCCCGCTTGCGCCAACATGGAGGTACTGGGGGTCTATACCGAGGCGCTGGTGGAACCGCTGGCCCGTGTGCTGAAAAACCTTGGGGTCAAGCGTGGCATGGTGGTTTACGGGCAAGATAAACTGGATGAAATTTCCATGTCAGCCCCCACCACGGTCTGTGAATTTGGGGAAGATAATTTCAACAAGTACATAATTACGCCGGAGTATTTCGGCTTCGCGCGTTGTGCGAAGGCCGATCTCGAAGGGGGAACGCCGGAGGAAAATGCCCAGATTACGCTGGACGTTCTGGATGGCGTCAAGGGCCCTAAATACGAGGCGGTGCTTTTAAACGCGGGCGCGGGGCTGTATATCGCCGGAAAGGCGAACTCGCATGCGGATGGCGTGAAGCTTGCGGCAGAGCTGATTGAAAGCGGAAAGGCGAAAGCGAAGCTAAATGAATTTGTGGAAGCATCTAACCGATCAGAGGTACTCTCATGATATTAGATGAACTGGCGGCCTATGCTGCGAAACGGGTTGAGCAGGCAAAAGCACAAGTCTGCACGGAAGAGATGCGTGCAAAGGCAATGGATTTGCCTAAGGGCGACTTCCGCTTTGCCCGCGCCCTGCAAACGCCGGGGCTGTCATTCATCTGCGAAGTGAAAAAGGCGTCGCCTTCCAAGGGCATTATTTCGGAAGAGTTCCCCTACCGTGAGATCGCGAAAAAATACGAGGGGGCGGGGGCGGATTGCATCTCCTGCCTGACGGAGCCAAAATGGTTTTTGGGTTCGGATGAGATTTTCCGCGAAATCCGTCTAGACGTTTCAATTCCCATGCTCCGCAAGGATTTCACCGTGGACGAATACCAGCTCTACGAGGCGAAGTGTATGGGCGCAGATGCGGCGCTACTCATATGCTCGCTGCTGGATGCAGGTACGATCTGCCAGTATCTGGAAATTTGCGATGAACTGGGAATCTGCACTCTGGTAGAGGCCCATGATGAGGCCGAAGTGGAAGTGGCAGTTTCGGCGGGTGCGACCCTCATCGGCGTCAACAACCGAAACCTGAGGGATTTTACCGTGGATTTTGAAAATGCCGCGCGGCTGCGGGAAAAAATACCGGCTTCTGCGCTCTTTGTGGCGGAATCCGGCGTGCGTTCCCCTGCGGATGCGGCGGCGCTTCAAAAAATCGGCGCGGACGCGGCGCTCATTGGCGAGGCGCTCATGCGGGCAAAAGACCCCGGAGTGATGCTGAAGTCTTTTCGGAGGGCGGCGCAATGAGCGGAACGAAGATCAAAATTTGCGGCCTGTTTCGCCCCTGTGATGCACAAGCCGTCAATGCCGCCCTGCCGGACTATGCGGGCTTTGTGTTTTACGAAAAAAGCCACCGGAATCTAACACAGGCGCAGGCTCGGGCGCTGCGCGAAGCAATAGGTCCTTCCATCGTTACCGTGGGCGTATTTGTGGACGCGCCCAAAGAAATGATTGCGGGGCTTTGCCGAGAAAAGACCATCAGTACGGTACAACTCCATGGCGGCGAAAGCGATGACGAAATCAGGGCGCTTCGGGAACTTCTTTCCAGCACTGAAATCTGGAAAGCCTTTAAAATCCGCTCGAATAAGGACATTGAGGCTGCCGCGGCAAGTGCGGCGGATCTGGTGCTGTTGGACAGCGGGCAGGGCACAGGGGAACCCTTCGACTGGTCGCTGATCCATGGCTTTCCGCGTCCCTTCATCCTCGCCGGGGGACTGACCCCGAAAACCATATCGGATGCCATTGGCCGCTTTCATCCTTATGCGGTGGATCTCAGCTCCGGCGTGGAAACAGACGGCCTGAAGGACAGGGAAAAAATCTCCGCGGCGGTGGCTGCGGCAAGAGGCCAATGAGAAGCAACAAGACAACGGGAGGAGAAAACACAATGTCAAAAGGAAGGTTCGGAATTCACGGCGGGCAGTATTTGCCGGAAACGCTCATGAGCGCCGTCATCGAGCTGGAAGAGGCATACAACCATTATAAAGAAGACCCGCAGTTCAACGCTGAGCTGACGAATTTGCTCAACAATTACGCTGGAAGACCGTCGCGCCTATATTTTGCACAGAAGATGACGCAGGATCTTTGCGGCGCAAAGATTTATCTCAAGCGCGAGGATTTAAATCATACCGGCTCCCATAAGATCAACAATGTCCTGGGGCAGGCGCTCCTAGCGAAGAAGATGGGCAAAGCCCGGTTAATCGCAGAGACCGGGGCCGGGCAGCACGGCGTGGCCACCGCCACCGCCGCGGCGCTCATGGGGATGGAATGCGATATCTTCATGGGCGAAGAAGATACGAAGCGTCAGGTGCTCAACGTCTACCGGATGCGGCTTTTGGGCGCGAATGTGCACCCGGTCACGTCTGGTACGGCAACGCTCAAGGATGCGGTTTCCGAAACCATGCGGGAATGGACAAGGCGCATCGAGGATACCCACTACGTGCTGGGCTCGGTCATGGGGCCACACCCATTTCCCACCATCGTCCGGGATTTTCAAGCGGTGATCTCAAAGGAAATCAAGGCGCAAATGCTGGAAAAGGAAGGCCGATTGCCCGACGCGGTACTGGCCTGCGTGGGCGGAGGCTCCAATGCCATCGGCGCGTTTTATCATTTCCTCAACGATCCGGGTGTGCGGCTCATCGGCTGCGAAGCGGCGGGGCGGGGGATCGATACCTTTGAAACGGCGGCTACCATATCCACCGGCAGATTGGGTATCTTCCACGGCATGAAATCCTACTTCTGTCAGGATGAATACGGGCAGATCGCGCCGGTGTACTCCATTTCCGCTGGGCTGGACTACCCCGGTATTGGCCCCGAACACGCCTGCCTGCACGATACCGGCCGGGCGCAGTATGTACCTATTACCGACGATGAGGCGGTAAACGCCTTCGAGTATCTCTCTCGCACGGAAGGGATCATCCCCGCTGTGGAGAGCGCCCACGCCGTGGCCTATGCCATGAAGCTGGCGCCCACGATGGGGAAGGATCAGATCCTGGTCATCAACCTTTCCGGCCGCGGCGACAAGGACTGTGCGGCCATCGCGCGATACAGAGGGGAGGACATATCCGAATGAGCAACATAAAAAAAGCCTTTGACCAAGGAAAAGCCTTTGTGGCATTTCTCACCTGTGGGGACCCAGACCTTGAAACCACCGAAGCATTGATTCAAACGATTGCCGCCGCAGGCGCGGATTTGATCGAGCTTGGCATCCCCTTTTCGGATCCTACAGCGGAAGGGCCGGTGATTCAAGCCGCAAATCAGCGGGCGCTTATGGGTGGCGTCACCACGGATAAAATCTTTGAGATGGTGCACCGGGTGAGAAGCAGAGTCAATGTCCCGTTGGTCTTTATGACCTACGCCAACGTAGTGTTTTCCTACGGCACCGACCGCTTTCTTAAGGCCGCGGCGGAAGTGGGCGTGGATGGAATAATCCTGCCTGACGTACCCTTTGAGGAAAAGGAGGATTTTGCGCCTGCGTGCAGGAAGTGTGGGCTGGATCTGATCTCACTGGTGGCGCCTACCTCAAACCGGCGCGTTTCCATGATTGCAAAGGAAGCGGAAGGCTTTATCTACTGTGTCTCTTCGCTGGGGGTCACGGGAATGCGCAGCGAAATCACCTCGGATGTGGATGCGATGGTTAAGCTGATCCGGGAAGCGACCGATCTTCCCGTGGCGGTGGGGTTCGGTATCTCCATGCCGGAGCAGGCGGCTCAAATGGCGCAAAAGGCCGACGGCGTCATTGTGGGCTCGGCCATCGTAAAACTGGTGGGGCAGTATGGCAGGGATGCCGCGCCCTATGTTGCGGATTACGTGAAGGCAATGAAAGCGGCGATCAGCGCAGTCTGATTGGAGGAAAAAATGTATAAGGAAATGATGTCAAAAATTACCGCGGGGCAGGATCTGTCTGAGGCGGAAATTTTCGAATTGATCGGCACCATCCACAGCGGCAATGTGACGGATGTGCAAATCGCGGGCTTTCAGGTGGCCCTCCTAATGAAAGGGGCGTCCTTGGCAGAAATCACGTCCATTGCCAAAGCCATGCGGCAAAACTGCGTACCGATCAAACCCCGGGTATCCGCAGAGCTGATGGATACCTGCGGCACAGGGGGAGGTCGGAGCACATTCAATATTTCCACAGCTGCGGCGGTGGTGGCCGCCGCGGCGGGCATCCCCGTGGCGAAGCACGGCAGCCGGTCCATCTGTGGCCTGTCCGGCAATGCGGATGTGATGGAGGCGCTGGGGGTAAAAATCGACCTGTCGTCTGCACAGGTGGAAAAGCTGATTGAGGAAATCGGCATCGCGTTTATCTGCGCGTCTTTCTTCCATCCCGTCATGAGCAAGTTGCTGCCTCCCGAAGCGGAACTGGGCATCAAAACCATATTCCATTCCATGATCGGCCCCCTGATTAATCCGGCCTTTGCGCCGCGCCATCTGCTGGGCGTGTATAAGCCTGAGCTTCTAGAAACGGTGCCGCAGGTGGCGATGGAGTTGGGCTATACCCGGGCCATGTTTATCCACGGTGTGGATGGTTTGGACGAAATCTCTCTTGTAGGGGCCACGCAAATTGTAGAACTTCAAAACGGCGAAATCAGTCGCTATGAAATCTGCCCGGAGGATTTCGGGTTGAAGCGCTGTACGCTGGAGGAGATCATGACCGGCACGCCCAGGGAAAATGCGGATGTCATATTGGGTACGTTTCGGAACCAGATTACGGGCCCCCGCAGGGACGCCATCGTTTTCAACGCAGCCGGCGCACTGATGGTGGGAGGGAAGGCCGAAACCTTTGGGGAGGGCATCGCTTTGGCTTCGAAACTCATCGACAGCGGTGAGGCGCTGACAAAGCTGGTGCAGCTGAGAATGCTGTCCCACGCGGTGTAGCCGGACGGAAAAAGTTTGCCTGTCGCAGTGGCAAAGCGCGGGAGATTGGTAATTTTTCGCCTCCCATGTTCACGCTGGTGACATAAAAAGTTTACAAAAATGTTATAACCTCTTTTTTTTTGTGAAGGAATTTGATATTATATATTCTGTAATGCCAAACGGGTCATTGGCATTATCACATCAAAAAAAGGAGAATGTCAAAAATGGAGAGTAAACTCGAAAAAAAGTATGGTTTATTCACTGCGATTGCAATGGTGATCGGCATCGTCATTGGCAGCGGCGTCTTCTTCAAGGCACCCGCTATCCTCAATGCCGCAGGCTCGCTTACAACCGGTATTCTGGCATGGATTATCGGCGGTGCTATCATGATTTGCTGCGCTGTGACATTTGCCATCATGGGCGCCAAGTACGAAAAAATCAATGGCGTTGTGGACTACGCGGAGGCCGCCGTGGGCAGCAAGTATGGCTACATGGTGGGCTGGTTTATGGCTATCATTTATTATCCTTCTTTAACCGGCGTATTGGCCTATGTCTCCGGCGTATACTTCTGCATGTTAGTGGGTTGGATCGCCATCCCCGCAGCCGTCTGGGTGGTTTCTCTGGTCTTCCTGGTCCTCAGCTTTATCCTTAATACCATAGCGCCCAAGTTGGCTGGCAAATGGCAGGTTTCCACAACTGCCATCAAGCTTGTCCCGTTGGTGGCCATGGCAATTGGCGGTATCATCTATGGCATTGCCTCCGGTAACCTCGTCACCAACTTTTCAGTTGTAGTGCAGAGCACCGTTGCCGGCAATCCCCTGTTCTACGGCGTGGTGGCCACTGCTTTCGCCTATGAGGGCTGGATCATTGCCACTGCCATCAATTCCGAGCTGAACAACGCAAAAAAGAACCTGCCTCTTGCGCTGATTTTGGGGGGTATTATCATTGTGGCCGTTTATCTGCTCTACTTCATCGGTATTGCGGGCGGCGTAGAACTTTCTGCCCTGGCCGATAAGGCCGGCGTCAGCCAGGCGTATGTCAACGTGTTTGGCGGCGCAATCGGTACCATCCTCACCGGATTCATCACTATCTCCTGCTTGGGCACGTTAAACGGCTTGACTATGGGCTGCGTCCGCGGCATTTACTCCATAGCTGCCCGCGGCGAGGGACCCTGCGTGAAGACCTTCAGCAAGGTTTCCGAGAAGCTCAAAATGCCCGTTGCCTCCTGTGTGCTGGGCTTTGTCATTGCCCTGCTCATGCTGGTGTACTTTCTGCCCATCGACTATAACGGCATGTACGGCAAGGGCGGTGGATTCCTCTTCGATATTTCCGAGCTGCCCATCGTTACGCTCTATGCGATGTACATCCCCGTTATCCTTCGGATGATAGCCAAAGAAAGGGAGCTCAGTGTTGGCAAGCGCTTCATCTGGCCCATTCTGGCGCTCTTAGGCTGCGTGTTCATGGTCATTGCGGCTGTGGATAAGTTCATGAGCTTGGGACTTTGGCAGTACCTCATTATTTTCGTGGCGATCATGATCATCGGCGGAATCTTCATGGGCAAGCCTGCCAAGGAAAGGCAGTAATTCGTCGAACCTCTAAACCAAGCGGAAAGGGAATATTCCCTTTCCGCTTTTTGCAACTGTACTTTTGGGGCAGCAAATGGAAAGTCGTGATACGGCCCGAATAAGAATTTCGCTATTGCATAATGTAATCATATTTGACAGCCGATTGTTTCTGGGCGTTAATCCGCGTTTCATTGAGCATTTCAAAATTGTTCTCCAGTACGGATACCACATATGGACATATGGATTGATTAGCGACCATGGTGTGCAGCATTTTAAGCGCCTTGTCGGCGGGCATTCCCTTTCGATAGGGACGGTCCTCCATAATCGCCGTAAATATGTCCGCCACGGCCATGATGCGGGATCCTAAGGGGATGTTTTCTCCCTCAAGGTGAAACGGATATCCGCCTCCGTTCAGCTTCTCATGGTGAAAGGCCGCCCATTTATTGATGGTCTCAAATCCTTTGATCGCCTGCAGCAGCCGATAAGTGTAGAAAGTATGGCTTCTTATGATGTTGATTTCACTTATATCCAAATCGCCGGGCTTATCCAAAACGCTTTTACTGACAGCCAGTTTGCCGAGGTCATGCAGGTTTCCGGCCACCAGCATCATTTTGCATTCGCTTTCGGAAAAGCCAAGAAGTTCGGCTAGCTTCTCCGCCACCTTTGCGACGCCCGCCGAATGATTTGCGGTGAATGGATTTCGGAAATCGATAATATTAGCAAAAATATTTGTCAGTTCAATGATTTCATCTAAGCTCAAATCTACCGTGTCGAATGCCACAATATCAGGAAGGATGTACAGCAGGGGCTTGTATACGGTATCTAGCCAAATGTATTCATTTCCGCTAATGCAGAGAAAGGCGTCCACCAATTCCGGCACAAAAACGGTATCCTTCGTGCTCAGTATCTTTTCTTGAATCCTTTTGATCTGGCCGATGCTGTTTTCTTTACGATCCACCGCAACGGCAATTCGATCCGCCAAATGAAGAATATGGCTGGCAAGGGGAACATCGCCGCCGCGAAAAGCTTTGCCGGCTCCGTTTTCCCAGGGGACATGGTGATAGCGAATCAGTTCGGCAGCGCGGGAGAGAGGCGGGAACCCTTCGAGCAGCCGTGCGCCCCTAAAAGCATGGTTATGTGACAATGAAGGTTCTTCTTCAATAAGCATCAGCCTTTCATCCAATGAGAAAGCGCCTATGTCATGCAGCAGCCCTGCAACCATCAGATCCTTCTGCTCTTCCAGAGGCAGATCCAGCTGTTCGCCGATCTTAAAGGCAAGATAGGCGACCTGCTGATGGTGATTGGAAACTTCGGGACTGATCAGGTCTCCGGCATTGGTCAGACAGATCAGTAGATCATACATACTGATGGAAATGTGGCTGAATTTTGACATGTAATACCCCCCGTATCATTTATTCAAAGAAATTACTTCAATTCATTATACCCTCTGTGATTCTTTTTGTAAGCACAAAAAACACTAGGATTACTTTGGGGAATCATATATTTATGTTGTTGCAAAAGCGGAATTGCCACAACAACTGCATTATGTGCTTGAAAAATATGGTAAATGACATATAATGAACTTGAGCCAATGCTATAGGCCGGGCGAAGCCCAAGAATCCACATCGGATCCTCATTGCTGTTTTCCAATTTTATATGGACGCGAAACAAAATAACGGCTGGGGCATGAAGTGGCCCAAGGGCTATATTCACCGGAGCTTGTTCAAGGCGCATGTCAAAAAAAACAGGGAGGGAACCTGCTCATGAACGCAGCTGTCGAAACCAACAAGCTTACGAAATACTACGGCAAGGCCCGTGGTATCATCGACGTGGATCTTATGGTAAACGAGGGTGAAATTTTCGGCTTTATCGGCCCCAACGGCGCGGGCAAGTCCACCACCATCCGCACCCTGTTGGCACTTATTTACAAAACCCGCGGTGAAGCGCGGATTTTTGGCCTTGACTGCGAAAAAGACAGGGTAAAAATACTTTCCCATGTGGGATATCTGCCAGGCGAGGTGTTTTACTACGACAACATGCGCGCCATCGACCTTCTAAACTACTCCGCCAGTTTCTATGGCAAGGATTGCAAAAAACGGATCAAAGAACTTTCAGGGGCCATGGAGCTGGATGTGAACAAGAAAATCGAGGATATGAGTCTGGGCAACAAGAAAAAGGTGGGCATTGTGCAGGGCCTTTTGCATTCGCCCAAGCTCATCATACTGGATGAACCCACCAGCGGTCTCGACCCGCTGATGCAACGCACGTTTTTTGATTTAATTAAGCAGGAAAACCAGAGGGGAGCCACCGTGCTGTTTTCCTCGCATATCTTAAGCGAGGTGCAGCGCATTTGTGACCGGGTGGCAATTATCAAAGAAGGTCGGGTTATCAGTACCCAGCGGATCAGCGATCTGCGGCAAAGTGCCTATAAGCGGGTAAGCTTTACGGCGGCGGAGCCTGTGGGCCGCTTTGTGCTGCCCGGCGCGGCGGATGTGACCATCGAAGGCAGCCACGTCAGCTTTATTTTTAACGGCGACGTAAACGCCCTTTTTGCAGAGCTGGCGAAACGCAAGCTTCTCAATGCGGACATAACAGAACCGGAGCTGGAGGAAATCTTCCTTCATTACTACACGGACGGGGAGGCGAAACAATGAACGTATACCTGTTCGAGCTCAGGCGGGCGTGGAAAAGCGCGGCCGTTTGGACGGCGGTTCTGTTTGCGCTGTTCATAGGGCTTATCGCGGGGTTTTATCCCGCCTTTTTAGACAGCCGCGTTGAAGTAGAGCGGGCTCTGGCCAACTTGCCGCCGGAATTTGCAGCGGCCTTCGGCATGGAGATGGACAATCTTTTCAGCTACGGTGGTTTTTACGCATTCTCCTTTTTATACATGTCGCTGCTGGGGGCGATCATGGCGGCGTCTTTGGGCATTGACATGTTTGCCCGGGAAAAGCGCGCAAAGTGCACGGATTTTCTCTTGACCAAGCCCCGGACCCGGAGCGGCATGTTTGTAGCCAAGCTGCTCTCGGTGCTGACGCTGCTGGTTTTTGTAAATGCGTTGTACCTGATAGCGTCGCTGGTCCTTTGCAGTGCCTACGGACAGGAATCTATGGGCCGTGTGGCGCTGGCGGCGAGCGCGCTGTTTTTTACGCAGCTCTTGATGCTATCCGTGGCGATATTCGCTGCGATTTTCATGAAAAGGGTGCGCTCCGTATCCGCAAGTGCCATGATGATCGGGTTCGGGGGCTTTCTTCTTACCGCGTTGCATAGCCTTCTGGAGGACGACGCGCTGCGCTATATTGCGCCGTTCAAGTACTTCAGCGTGTCACTTGCTTTTTCCGAGGGCCGGTTTGAAACGCCTTATGTTCTGACGGCGGCGGCGATCACGCTGGTGCTGTTAGTCGCTTCGCATATGAGCTACTGCCGTGGCGATGCCCACGCGGTTTAAGGGAGGGAAGGATATGAATATTTTGAAACGTGAGCTCAAAGCGGGCCTCAAACCCTTCCTGTTCTGGACGCTGGGGCTCTTTGTTCTGATTTTTGCGGGCATTATGAAATCCACTGGCTTTGCCGCTGAAGGCGGGGGGCTGACGTCCCTCATGGATGCATTTCCCAAAATTGTGCTGGCGATGATGGGCATGTCGGGGGTGGATGTGGGCACCTTTGGCGGATTTTACGCGGTGCTGGCGCAATACGCCATGCTCCTTACGACGGTATATGCCGTGCACCTTGGGAATAGCGCCGTATCCCGGGAATCTGTGGACAAAACCTATGAGTTTGTGTTTACAAAACCCCGGACGCGCTCCTATATACTGGCGCAAAAGCTCATAAGCGGCGGGATTTATTTGACGATTTTCTGCGTTATGAATTTCCTGCTTTCCGTCATTGCCGCAAAGCAGATGAATCTGGGTACTGGCATGGAAACGCAATTCTTCCTGTTTGCTGTGGCCGCATGGCTGATGGGGCTGATGTTTTTCACACTGGGGGCATTGTGCGCGGCGGTTTTTGAAACCCCGGAACACGGTGCCAAGGCTGGGAATATTGCAGTATTGATCGCGTATGCTATGGGCGTGGTGTATGATATTTTGGAAAACGGTGGCGTGGTGCGGATATTCTCGCCGCTCAGGTATTTTATCCCTGCAGAACTTTTGGACGGCAGGCTAAACCCGCTGTTTGCGGCGCTTTGCGTCTTGATCGCAGCAGTCGCGCTTTGGCGGGCCTTTTGCGCCTTTGAAAAGAGGGATCTCAAAGCGGCGTAATGCCGCTTTATCTTCTTTGGGTGCGGTAACGCATATTCTGACATAAAATGGAAAGGAATCAGTTCATGAAAAAAGTGCTTATCATGCCGCTGGCGGTGTTGCTTGCGCTCTTTTGTGTTTCCTGCGCCGGCACGGCGCAGGAAACCGCTGTGCCGGCGGCAACGCCCTCACCCGAGGTGGTTGCCGAAGCGGCGCCTTCTCCCGCGGCGGAACAGCCCACTTGGGAAAGTTACTATCAGCGGGGCCTTGCATATTGGGCGGAAGACAAGGGCGAGGAGGCCATCAAATGCTTTGAATCCGCGTTGGAAATTGATCTCACGCACCCGGAGATCTGGCTGGCCTATGCCCGGGTGATTCGGGATGACCCGGGCGGGTATATGAATACCCTGAAAGCGGGGCTGGAAAATACGGGAGATACGGCAACTTTTCAACCAATGATTGACGAGGCTTTGACCGAAGAGGAACTGAAGTTGGATGCCGCGATTCAATGGGTGGATCCCGAGGTGGAGCGGCTGGTGCGGGAATATCTCCACAAGCCGTCGGGGGATATCATGCGCAGTGAGCTGGATAGCATCGAAAGCGCTGCCATCGTAGCCAACATGCCGCTGATTGTCAACGTCATGATCGGCGATGCTGTCGACTGGGAAAAGACCAAGGATGGAGAAGTATACTATCCAGCGGGTAGCAACACTGCATATGATCAAAGAAGTGAAATTAAAACCCTTGAGGATTTCACCAACTTCCGGAATATTTCTACTTTAGACGTGGTCTATTCCGAGCTTTCCGATCTGGGCGGCCTAAAAAACTTAAAGAACCTGTGGAATTTTTCGGTCGGCTATGCGCCGGTATCTGATCTGAGCCCGGCGGAAGGGTTATACCATATTGAAAATCTCAGCGCTTATTTCTGCGAGATTACGGATCTTCAACCCCTGTCAAACCTGATCACGATGCGCTACCTCACTCTTGCAGGCAACAAAATTGCAGATCTGTCACCGCTATCCGGCCTGGTTCGGCTGGAAGTGCTGGATCTGCGAGACAACCAAGTGGAAAATCTGGAAGCGCTTGCGGAGATTAGCAACCTTCAGGAGCTGTATCTGCCTGAGAATCCTCTTTCCGATTTAAGTCCCATCGGCAGTCTCCAATCGCTGACTCGCCTATCGGTCAATAGCGCCGGTGCCGCTGATTTAAGCGGCATCTCCGGCCTAAAAAATCTTCAGGTGCTGGAAGCCTTGGACAACGGCATTGAAGACCTTGCGCCGCTGAGCGGCCTGACCGGATTGCAGGAACTGAACCTGAACGGCAATCAGATTACGGATCTGCGTCCGCTGATGAAGCTTACGGGACTGGCTCAGTTGTATCTGGCGGGCAACCCCATCGGCGATTTGACCCCGTTGCTGGCGCTTAAAAACCTTCAGTGTCTGGAAGTACTGGGCGTGAGCTGCAGCACCGTATTGCTGCGCTACATTCCGGAGCTTTACCAGTGAGCAAGGCGAAAAGGAGGAAGCTACAATGAAAAAACTATTTTGCATAATTCTGATTTTGACGCTTGTACTCAGCCTTGCCGCTTGCGCCGCACCTACAGCACAGCAGACAAGTGACGCTTCAAGCAGTACCGAAGCGCCCGCGCTCACCGAGGCTGTGCCACAGTGGCAGGCCGCCATCGATGCCGCGACAACTCTGGAGGAGTTGCAACCCCTAATCAGCCGGTATAGGGACGAAGGAAACTGGGAGGGCGTTTGCGTGGCGGCCAAAAAAATCATCGAAATAGCGCCCGAGAATACGGATGCCTACGAGGCGGCTGCAGGCGCGCTCTTAGCCATGACGCAGGAAACCTATGAGGAAATCGACGCGATTCTGGCGCAAGGCGTGCAAAACGCGCCGGAAGGGGCGGAGGCAATCATGCAGTGGGCCAGGGAAAACGAACCCAGCCTGAAGATGACCACGCCCTTTACGCCGGATTATACGTCCCCAAGCCAGATCAATAAGGACGGCACCACCACAGCCAACCTTTCCAGCGCCATGAAGATTAACGGCAACTGGTACGGCGGCTTTATGGCCGCCCAGGGGGATTGGGTTTATTTCTGCCGGATTGACGATAATTTGGCCCTTTACAAGATACACTTTGACGGTAGCGGGCTGACGCGGATCAGCAGTGCCCGGGCCACCAGCCTTAACGTGGTGGGGGACCGGATTTACTATGTGGACGCGGATGATTTTATGCCTTATTGCATGCGCACTGACGGCAGCCAGAAAACAAAGCTTTCCGATGACCAATGTACATTTCTTTCCGTTTCCGGGGACGTCATGTACTACGACAGCGGGTGCCTGTACAAGGCCAAAATCGACGGCAGCGAAAAGACAGGACTTAGCGATGTGATGGCGATCTTTCCCTGTGTGGCAGGGGATTGGGTTTACTACAGTGCCAAGAGCGAGGAAGGCGGTTTATGGCGCATCCCCGTCCCCGGCGGGGATGCGCAGCAGGTGGCGCCGGGATTTGTGCAATCCTACTGCGTGACGGATGACTGGGTATATTACATCGACATGAACGACTTTTGCGCCCTGCGGCGGGTGCGGTTGGACGGCAGCGAAAACAGCGAGGTTCTTCGCTATGACGGACCCATCAATGGGGCGAATATTGTCGGCGAAAAGCTTGCAATTTCCGTGGGCCGGTACATGGAGGACGACGGGGTGGAGATTGGTGACGCCATTCTCATCGTTAATCCGGATACCGGGGAGATTTTACAGCAATTGGATGTGCGTACGGAACCAGTCTGCGCCGTGGGCAGCTGGCTCTATTATACCGAGTTTACCGAAGGCATGGCGTGGCACGGGATCAATTTGGACACCGGCGACACCATGAAAGTGGGCTGAGGCAGAAGGAGCGTGGAAGATATGAAGAACATCTTAAAGATATTGCTGTGCGCTGTCCTAGCGGCGATGTTGCTGGCCCTTGCCGGCTGCGGAGGAAACCAGACCCAAACACAGGTCACCGGGGCGGCGGAGACCGCTACCTCATGGGCCGCTTCGGGGGCGGAGCTTAAGGCGCAGATGGAGCAATACAAGGCGGACGGCAACTGCGAAGCCCTCTATGCGGCTGCGCAGGAGCTCATGGAGCAGGATCCCACGGACGCGTCTGCGTATACTGATGCGGCGTTCGCGCTGCTTTCCATGTCCAAGGCCAACTACGAGGAAATCAACCGCCTGCTGGCGACGGCGTACGAAAACGCAGACACGGCGAAAATTATGGCATGGGTGGAGGAAAACGAGCCGGGGCTTAGAATGAAGATCCCCATGCTGGCCGGGGAGACGAATGTGGAGGGCATTACCACCGGCAACCTTACCAACGCGGCCAAGTTCAACGGCTGGTGGCGAGGCGGACTCTTAACCTGGCAGGGCAGTTGGGTTTACCTGACCCGGCCGGATGAAGACTTCGCCATTTACAGGATGCATGCCGACGGCAGTGGCTATGAGCGGCTGGGGGAAGCCAACGGCTCCAGCCTCAATGCGGTGGGCGAGTGGCTCTACTACCTTAACAGAGCGGATGGCGACAACCCATATAAAATGCGTACCGATGGCAGTGAAATCACGAAACTGGCCGATTTTGAAGCTGGGTTCCTCTCTGTTTCAGGCGATTGGATGTACTGCGATGGCGCCGGAGCACAGGGCGCCGGTCTGTATAAAATTAAAACCGACGGCGGTGAAAGTATTAAGATGGTGGATGGCGTGGTGATCTTTCCGTGCGTATCCGGCGAATGGGTGTATTACTGCGTTAAGAGCGCAGCGGGGGGCTTGTGGCGCGTTCCTATCACAGGCGGCCAAGCGCAGCTTGTGATGAACGGTTTTATACAGAAATACTGCATCGTGGACGATTGGCTTTACTACATCGACAGCAACGAGCCCTACGGCGTGGCAAAAGTGCACGCAGACGGCAGCGACGGCACGAATTTACAGATGGCCTTCCTGTGCAGTGCGGGGGTTACGACCTTCAATGTGGCGGGTGACGTGCTTACCATGGCGGACGGCCTTGTGCAGGACGGGGAGACGTTTTACGGCAAGGATTTCGTTGCGGTAGATTTGAACACACAGGGTGAAACCCAGCGCGTTGCGGCGGACGCCATGATCATCTGCGTGGGGCCGGAGGGCTGGGTTTACTTCACCAATTATACCGAGAACTGTGCATGGTATGCCGTGGCTCCCGACGGCGCAATACAAAAAGTTGACTGAGCCGACCGGTTAGAATGGATCTATTATGGAGTGTGGGGCCGCAAAGTGTCCCCGCACTCTTGTTTTTATTGTGCGTTCTTGAAAGCGCGCTGGGCGCTTGACCAAGGGGGCTATCGCATCGTTGAAATTGAACGGGGCGAACGATGAATTTTAGCCTGAATTACGGGCTTGGCTTGGCTTGATTTGCTTTGCAATTTTAAAGACAGCGACACCGATGATGACGCCTAATAAAAGTCCACTCAGGACGTCGCTGGGGAAATGCACGTACAGGTAAAGCCTGGAAAACGCAATTAGAAGCGCAAGCGGAATGGCAACGTACCCGAACCGCCTGTCTGTCAGGGTCAGGATTGTGGCGGCGATGGCGGAGGAGAGTGCATGCCCGGAAGGGAAAGAAAAATCGGAGGGGCTGGCAAGGAGGAGAACGACCGTCGGATTCAGCCAGCAGGGACGCGGCCGAGCTACCCATATCTTTAGGATGAGATTTCCCACCAGCAAACCTGCAATGAGCCCGCAGAACAATATGCTCCCATACCGCCTGTATTTTTTGAAGCACAGAAGGGCAATTCCCGCGGCGATCCATACGGCTCCGCCGTTACCCAAAAGCGTCAGTTTTGGCATAAGAAAGTCCAGCGTGCCGCAGGAAAGCGCGCTGTGAATCCAATTGAGAATAGCCCAGTCCAGATTGATTAAATACTCCATCATTTATACGCTCCATCTTGAAGGTGATTTCTGATAGTATGCGAAAAAAACGCGAGCGTAAGCATTCCCCGCTTTTTGTTTTTCGCTGTCGTCATGGAATTGTGTACTCCGGTAGATCATTGCCCAAAACGGCGGCAATGCGATCATGGGCTGCGGCAAAATCATCCGTGGCTTCCCCAACCTTGAGGGCGGGAGAAACGGGAACTACCACGTGGCGGGCATTGCCCAAAGTGCTTAGCACCCGGCAGGGAATATAAGACGCGGTGCAGGAAACGGTTCCGGCCTCTTTGCGAAGATCCAGCCGGAGGATGATGGTATCGTTGTTCGCGGAATCCAGCATGCTGGAGATGAAATTGCCCATGGAATAGAGGCAGAGCACGCTACGCCCTTCCTTGGTTTGCAGTATTGCTGCGGGCTGAAGGACATGGGGATGGGAACCCACGATCATATCCACGCCCACCTCTGCAAGCGCCATGGCGTGCTGCTCCTGGCTAGAGCTGACCACATGGGTGTTGTTGTCCCCCCAATGGGTAAAGGCGATGAGAAATTCTGCCCCCGCCGCCCGGGCAGCGGCTGCATCGGCTTCCGCTTTCGACTGGGAAAAGGCGTTGATATGGACGTCACGTTCTTCTCGGGAAAGTGTGCCAACCTTGCCGTTGAAAAATTCACAATAAGAGAGAACGCCCACTCGAATGCCGCTGATGTCTTTAAGCAGGAACCGCGGAGAATCGGCGGCGGCAAAGGTTCCGGTAGAGTCAAAACCCACAGAGGTAAGATTTGAAAGCGTATCTAATATGCCGGGGAGGCCTAGGTCGCAACAGTGATTGTTGGCGGTAACAAAGCCGTCATAGCCCGCGTACTGCAGGGCGGAAAGGAACGCAACAGGTGCATTGCAATAGGGATACCCATTCTCATCCACTTTGTAATCGGAAGTCAGGGGTCCGGAATCGGAAACCAAAGTTTCCAGATTGCCCATTACATAATCCGCCGCGTCAAAAAGGGGCTTTACTCTTTCGAAACTGCCGGTGAAATCGTAGCCGCCCGCCATGCGTGCGGAGGCCTGCTGGCCCGAGAGGCACATGATATCCCCGGTAAGCATCAGCACGGCCGTACTGGCAGGCACAGGCGTGGCAGTTGGAGATGGAGTGGGAACAGGAGAAGTCGTAGGCGCGGAGGAAAGCACGGGCGTGGGGAGGGGCTCAATATAAACTACGGCGGGCGCAGATTTGGCGCACCCGACCAGGCATAGCGGTACAAGCAGTACAAAGAGCAGTATTTTGCGCATGACTTCCCCCGAAACACATTATAAACTTGGGTTCATCATAGCCCATTTTAAATGAAAAGTAAAATGTTTCTCGCCGGCGACGGAGCCCTGTTTTTGCCCGTCGATTAAGGGCCAGCGGGACTTTTGCATGCATTTGGATACAAGTTTGAAAAACAAAAGTTCTTCAGCAATGTAGACATCAATGCACAGGTGGTCTATAATAATAGTAAAGAAAATTCCAAAAAATTGGCCAGTTCTGTCGTTTTATTGATCACCTGTTCGTGAACACCTGCTTTCGTACATGGAGGAGAAAAACGTATGGAGAACGATGACATGTCGGCTCTTTTAGAGCAACTCAGGATTCAAGCGGGCTGCGACTACATTTCAGATCTCCACAATGCGGACTATGCATGGAAGATCTCCACGGCACTTGAGAGTATTCAACCCTCAGACTATACGCTGAACGTTTGGAATAGTGCCATCGAATATATCACAGGGAAACGTTGCTCACAGACGTTGTCAGAGACCGCTATGGCACATTTGCACACCTATTTCACATCCAAGAACATTATGCGAAGCTAAGGATTATAGCTTCAATCTCCCCCCGTATTTCTGTTCTTATACGGGTTGAATAAACTTAAAAGCGCATTCCCAAGCGGACAAAAATGTTCCTCTGTTTTACGGCCGGAAGATAATTATGATATGTTTAAAAATAGAACAAAGGCAAGGCGGCTGAAAGGTCGTTTGCGCAAAACTATAGGGCCTTCGCATTATGCATGGCAGCCAGTTGCAGAAAGGCAAGCAACACCTGTCCAAGGCGTTGCTTTTTACGAGAATGGGCAAGAATGAAAAGCTAAAAAAAATTCTGAATCTTTGTATTATAGCAATCGCAGTGGTTCTTTGCGGTGCCTGCTCCGTACAAGAGAGAGGGGCAGAGCCCGATTTCTGGTGGCCAGTGTGGGTGCTGATCGTAGCGGGCATCAGTTTATTTGGGCATATCTATTACATGAGCCGCAAGGCCCGGGGTGCGCTGGAACGGGAAAGGGAAGATTTCCGCATTGCCGCGAAGCAGAGCGGCACATTTCTGATTTGTTACGACGTGAAGCGGGACAGGGTTCGTCACTTTTATGACCCTACAGAAGCATTCAGCACCATACAGTACCACGCTCCCTTTTCCCACATGCTGATAAAGAGCGGGCTGATCCATCCGGATTCTCTACAGGTATGCAATGATTTTGGCGCCGCCATACGCGAGGGCAAACCAGAAGGCAGCGCAGACTTACGCATTCGGAAAAAGGATGGATTCTATACTTGGTGCCATGTAAGATATACCCTGGTTTGCGATGCGAAGGGTGCGCCCGACTATGCCATTATTACCTTCTTTGACAACACCGAAACCCGTGAGCAGGAGCTGGCGTACGAAAAGTGGCTGCATACGGTGGACGCCATGCGCACGGGTGCGGACATCTATTTGGAGGTGAATCTGACTAAAAACCTAGTGGAGCGCGAGACCGGCGCAGCGGCGGAGATTGCGGACAAGCCCAATTTCACGCTGACTTCTTTCGTGGGATACGAATTAGAGCACAATGTACTGCATCAGGATGCGGCAAAATTCAGAGAATTTTTCTGGCAGGAACGGTTGCTTGCCCTTTGTTGCAGGGGCGTATTTGAGGACACCCTTGAATACCGAATCGTAACCGGCGGCAAAGAGCCCGTATGGTACCGAGTTTGCGCGCAAATGGCCAAGTACCCCCGCTCCGGGGATGTGAAGGCCTTTATTACCTTTGTGAACATTCAGCGGGAGCGTGAGGAGCGAGAAGGGTTGGAGGATATGGCCAACCGAGATTCCATGACGGGGTTGCTCAACCACGACGCCCTTAAGAAGCTAGTACAGGAGCGCTTGGCGGCGGCGCCGGATGAACTTTGCGCCCTTTTTATGATCGATCTGGATCATTTTAAAATGGTAAACGACAGATTGGGCCACCAGCAGGGAGATCAGACCATACAGGATGCGGCTGCCGCCATATCCAGCGCTTTTCGCAGTTCAGATGTGGTGGGACGCGTGGGGGGCGATGAGTTCATGGCATTCTTGTGCGGCGGCATCTCACCGCAGCGCATTGAGGAAAAAGCCGCGGAAATCTGCCAGGCTACGCAGTTCGTTGTGGATGACATCCCGATCTCGGCAACGGTGGGCGTGGCGGTTTGCGAGGTTTGCGAGGCCGACTTCGAGACGTTATACCAGGTTAGCGATAAGGCCATGTACAGCGCAAAAGATATACAACGGGGATCCTATATTATTCAAAATCTGGGCAGCGGAACCCGGCTTATAGCGCACCGTGATAATAAACGGCAGACGGGCCATTTCGTACAGCTTCAGGCGCTGCTTCAATATATGGATTGCGGCGTGGTTCTGGTGGAGGTCGGCAGGGAAATCCGACCCCTCTATATCAGCCCCGGCCTTTATAAGGTGCTGGGGAGGGAAAAGCGGGAACCGATCACCCCGGTGAACCTGTTATGGGATGAAGATCGGGAAGAAATGTTGAAACGGATCCGGGTTACCGCGCAGGATGGGATGATGATGGACTGCGTTTTTCGGATGAAGACGCCCGACGGCCCTACTTGGCTGCATGTGCGTGCTACGAGGATTCCGTATCGGGACAGTCAGAATCCTGTGCTTATCGCCATTATCACGGAGCTCACCACTTCGCAGGAGCAAAAGGTGGAGGCCAGCCGCACTTTGGAGCGCAGCCAGATCGCACAGCTCCAAGCCGACGTGTACGTCTGGGAAGTGGATGTGAGCACCCGCCGGCTGACGCAGTCTCCGGCCCTAGCCCAGCGTAACGGCTATCCGCAGCTGCAGCTGGACAACGTGCCTGATTCCATGCTGCAGTTTAACTTTGTGCATCCTCGGTCCATAGCGGCGCACAAGGAGCTTTTTGAGGCCATCTACCGGGGTGACCCCCAGGGAAATGCGGTGCTTTACGAGCGGCTTGCAGATGGGCATTATGCCTGGGCAAGGTATAGCTTCTCTATGTTATACGACGAGGGAAACAGGCCCCTTCGGGCCGTAGGCACCATGGAGCCGCTTCCTGACATCAACATGGATCAGGAACTGATGGAGCAGGAGGAACGGCTGCGCGCTGCCATCCGGCATATGCGTTACGCCAATTACAAGTTTAATCTCACACGGGATCAGACACTGGAGGTAGAAGCTCCGGGAGACCACCGATACGTGGCTTTTCAACATTCCACCTATACGAAGCTATTCGAGATAGGCGCCAGGCATGCTGTGGGGGAGGAAGATCGGCAGATCTATATGGGGAAACTTTCCCCAAGCGCGCTGCTCACCGCATTTAAGCGGGGAGAACGATGCATTTATGCAGACTACCGCATCTATGACGCGGATGGATATATTCACTGGGTCTGCAATGCCGTGGACCTGATCCGGGAACCCGATAGCGGCGACGTTATCGGCTATGGCTATCTCCGCAACGTTGATCGCCGCCGCCGCTGGGAGCTGGCGTTGCCCGAAAAAGCCCGACGGGACGTGATAAGCGACCTGTATACCCGAGATACGACACAGGCGCTGATCAACCATATTCTGATTGAACCTCGGCCTGAAGGCGCGTTTTGTGCCATGCTGGCGATCGAGCTTGTTGGGCTGGACAAGCTCAAAAGTGAATTGAGCTTCTATACTGCGGCCAAAACCCTGTTTTACATGAGCTGGCTAATTCGGATTCTTGTGGATGCGGACAAAGTGGTAGGGTCTCCGGAAGAGGGACGCATCACCGTCTTCTTGGCAGAGGTGGATTCTCAGGCGGGGGCGGAAAAATATGCCCAGCGGTTGGCCGAACAGCTCATGACCGTACGCGGCACACTACGGCAACATGAAAATATAGGGGTGGAAATAGGCGTGGCGGTGGCGCCCTGCAGCAGCGCGAATTTTGGTAACCTTTATTCCATGGCGCTGGCGAATCTGGAGAAAAAACAGGAGTAAGGGACAAAAGGCAAATAAAAACCGTCAGGTGCGAGGATTTTCCTTGCACCTGCTTTTTGTGATGTTATAATGAGAAGAAAAATGTCGGGAGAGATGGGATGGACTTTATTATTGCGCTGATTCTGTTTATTGTGGCGATCATTGCCACACTGGCACTGAAGCTCTCCCTGATCATAGGGTTTCTGGTGGGTCTGGTGGCATTTACGCTGGTGGGCGTACGGCGTGGCTATTCCATCCGGGAACTTTGGAAGATGTCCCGAAATATCCTGAAAAGCGCAATGGTTGTAGTGAGTCTGTTGGTGCTCATCGGCTGCATTACGGGCCTTTGGCGGGCCTGCGGTACCATTCCTTATTTTATCTGCCTAGGGATCCGGCTGATTCAGCCCAATTACTTTATAATGCTCGCCTTCCTGCTCCCGGTGATACTGTCCTACGCCATGGGTACCAGTCTGGGGGTTACGGGTACGCTGGGCGTTATCCTAATGGCGCTGGCCCGCAGCGGCGGCGTCAACGAGGCGCTTACAGCCGGGGCAATTATGTCCGGCGTGTATTTTGGAGACAGGGGCAGCCCCAGTTCTTCCTGCGCTAATTTGGTTGCCGCCATTACCGGCACCGATTTTTTTGAAAACCTTCGGCTTATGTTAAAGACCATCGTCATTCCCATGGTGCTGTCCTTGGGAATTTTTACTTGGTTTTCTTTTCAAAATCCCATCACCAACGTAGACAACACCCTGCTCGCCATGTTTCAGGAGCATTATAACATCAGCATTCTTACGATACTGCCAGCAGTGCTGATCGTGATTTTGCCATTGCTCAAGGTGAATGTGCGCTGGGCCATGGGAATCTGCATTGGCGTTTCCGCAGTGCTGGCGGTTGCTCTCCAGCATATGAGCGTTACAGAAATACTTGTCTGCTGTGTGATGGGCTATACGCCGGCGGCGCCGGAGCTTCAATCCATTCTGGGCGGCGGCGGCATCATCTCCATGCTTACTTTCTGCGTCATTGTGGTGATTGGCAGCATCTATGCCGGCATCTTCAACGGCACCGGATTACTGGATGGGGTAAAGGCAAAGAGCGGCAGCTTGGCGAAAAAAGCCGGCAGGTTTCCGGGAATGGCCCTCAGCAGCCTGCCGATTATCGGCATCTTCAGCAGTCAGGCCGGATCCATCATCATGGTGAATAGCATCTGGGAATCCATCTATGACGATCCAAAAGAGCTGGCACAGGACATCGCCAATTCCGTAGTGGTACTGGTTGGCATAGTGCCTTGGTCCAGCCCCTATCTGGGTATGGCCGCCATGCTGGGGGTAGGGGTGGAGGCCGTTCCTTACTGCATTTTGCTTTTCGCCATTCCCATTTGTTATGCAGTTACAAAACGGCTGTTCTTTAAACGAAAAAGCGCGAGAGCATAAGCTCTGCGCAGAAATTACGCATAAAAAAGAGGGCATCGCCCTCTTTTTTATGCGATGGGATCACCCAAAGGAAGGATATCCCTGTGGTAGACCCGGTATACCCAATAGGCGGACATGACCAAAGCCAGCACCTCGGCCAAGGGGAAAGCCCACCAGATACCGGAAAGCCCTACCAAACGGGAGAGCAGATATGCGGCGGGTAGGAGGACGACGAGCTGCCTAAGCATGGAGACCATCAAACTCAATTTGCCGTTGCCCACCGCCTGAAACAGGGAAGAGGCCATTATGGAAGGCGCCGCCAAGGGGAAGCACAGGCTGATGGTGCGCAGCGCAGGGATGCCAATGGAACGCATGTGTTCCGAGGCGTCAAATAGAGAAAGCATCCATCCGGGAAAAACCTGGAACAACAACAGCCCTGCCGCCATGATGGTGACGGCGTACAGGCAGCCATATTTCAGCGCGTCTGTGACCCGCTTGCGGTTTTTTGCGCCGAAGTTGTAGGCCATTATCGGCATGGTGCCGCCGTTGAGACCAAACACGGGCATAAAAATGAAGGACTGCAGCCTAAAGTACACCCCGAACACGCTCACTGCAGTAGGGGTGAACCCATACAGGATCTTATTGATACCGAAGGACATAACGGATACAAAAGCCTGCAGGAAAATACTGGGAAGGCCCACGCGATAGATATCACCTATAATTTTCTTATTCGGCCGGAATCCACGCAAGTGGGGCGTAATGACCGCCCGTCGGCGCCTAAGATACGCAAAGCCTGTGAGCATGCCCACAAACTGGCCGCCCACTGTGGCAATGGCGGCGCCCGCCACCCCCAGAGCCGGGAACCCCAAAAGACCAAAGATCAAAATGGGATCAAATACCAAGTTGAATATCGCGCCCACCAGTTGGATTACCATAGAGGCCACAGTATCCCCGGTGGCCTGCAGGACTTTTTCGCTCATGACCTGCACCATGCTGAAGATGCAAGGGACGCCCACCCAGTACAGGTAAGTGACGGCATGGTTGTAAATGGTCTCGCTTGGATGGAACAGACCGATGAGCTTCGGGGTCAGCAGCCCGTAGAGCAGCAGAAAAAAAAGACCGCTTATAAGCGAGAGAAAAAAGCCTTGACTCGCGGCGTTGTCCGCTTCTTCTCGGCGCTTTTCTCCCAACCGCCGCGCAATGAGGGAACTGACGCCTACCGCAGTACCCACGCAAACCGACATAACTAGCATCTGATAAGAGAACACCAGCGATACCGCCGTCAGCGCGTCCTCGCTGATGCGGGACACGAAGATGCTGTCCACCACGTTGTAGGCGGCCAGCACCAGCATGGACACCATCATGGGCAGCGACATTTTGAGGATCAGGCCCGCGATGGGCTCCGTTCCCATTTTGTTTTCTCGAGGAAGCTCCATGTGAAATACGTCATCCTTTTTTTATTGATGCATCTACGAAAAAGGACCCGTCTCAAAGGCGGGTCCTTTTGCTTTTAGACATTAGCCTTGCTTGGGTGCGCCGACGGGGCATACGGTTGCGCATGCGCCGCAGTCAATGCAGGTGTCCGGGTTGATTACATACAGGCTGTCGCCCTGAGAAATAGCCTCAACGGGGCATTCGGATTCACAGGCGCCGCAGTTGATGCACTCATCACTGATTACATATGACATGGTAAATTACCTCCACAAAAAGTCTTTTTAGTTATTTTAGCATGAAATTTTACTTTGTCAACAGCAGGAACCACAATCAGTCCTTTTTTGGTGGCCGCCGCCTGCGTCTGCGCCTTGCGGTAGAATTACCGGATTCGGGCACCTTCTTTTCAGACTGCTTGGATGGATTGGGTTGCTCTGCCTGTTTGGATGGTTGGGATTGCTTCGCCTGTTTGGATGATTCTCCATTCTGCTCCGGCTGCGCCACGACTTCTACGGGCAGGGATTGCCGCTCCTGCCTGTCCGCCGCCTCTTCTGTCAAAAGCTCCGTTGGGATATCCGACCATTCGTCTACGGGGGCCACGGGGGATTCCACTATGTTTTGCTCACCTTTGCTGTTGCGGAAGGAGAGCTGGCGAAAGGGGTATTCCTTGATGTCGATGGAGCCATCCGGCAGCACCAGCTTCACTTTGGTTTTTTCGGTGAGCACGTTGTTCTCTATCACGGTGCCGGTGCCATTTCCCGGCGTTCCCACTTCTTTGCCTACTTTAGGCATTTGTTTGCGCATGGATTCATAGCAGTCCTGCTCATATTTGAGGCAGCACATCAGCCGGCCGCAGATGCCAGAAATCTTAGTGGGGGACAGGGATAAGCTCTGCTCTTTGGCCATTTTGATGGATACGGGCTGAAAGTCCGAAAGAAAGGCCTGACAGCATACCGGACGCCCACAACATCCCAGCCCGCCCAGCATTTTTGCTTCGTCCCGAACGCCGATTTGCCTTAGCTCGATGCGGGTTTTGAACACGGAAGCAAGGTCTTTTACAAGCTCTCGAAAGTCCACCCGGCCGTCCGCAGTAAAATAGAAGGCGATCTTGGCGCCGTTAAAGGCGTATTCGGCGCTCACCAGCTTCATGTCCAGTTTGTGCGAACGTATCTTTTCGACGCAGACACGGAGAGCTTCTGCCTCTTTGGCAATATACATGTCTCGCATTTCCCGGTCCTTTTGGGTTGCCACCCGCTGCACACTTTTTAGGGGGGCAAGAATCTGCTCTTCGGGCACTTCCTGGGGGCCATGAGCCACATCCCCAAATTCCGTACCTCGGGCGGTTTCCACGATGACGCCGTCCCTTTCTTTTATATCAAAACCAGCGGGGTCAAAGTAATAGAGCTTGTTCCCGCCTCTGAATTTTACGCTGATTACTGTTGTCATATGCGTTTATAACTCCTCAATAATTTCGGCAAAGAGCCAGGTGAATGTCGCCTGGGCCGACGCTGGGGTATTCAGACGCGCAAGCGCCTGAACCGTCAATTCAATCATCGCGTTTATTTGGCCGCCTGTAAAGCGGCTGGATATGGCTACGATCCTAGACTTTTGATCAGGGTTTTCCAATACGACGCCACATTCCCTATATAGCAGGATATCCCGGAGGAGGGAGAGTATAAACTCTGCTCCGCCCACAGAGGCGATTGTGGAAATTGCGTCGAAGGGCACGCCGCCCGAAAGCAGGTCAAAGAGGGCCGTTTGGGATTTCTGCCTCAGCTGCCGGTAAGGTTCCTCGCGGTAAAGCCGGAGTGCCCGGTCAAAGGAGCCGCCCGCGGCGGCCCATAGTTCCGATTCCGATGCGGAAACTCCCTCCGCCTGCAGCGCTATGGAAAGTTCACTTTGCGCAGGTGCGCCGCACCATACCCGGGCGCACCGGGAGAGGATTGTTGGCAATAAGCCGGATTCATTGCCGGTTAGTAAAAAGAGAGTCCCCTTTGGGGGCTCTTCCAGCGTTTTGAGCAGGGCGTTCTGCGCGGGCTCGTTCATGGTATGGGCGCCGCGGATTAGCACTGCCCGGCCGCCGCCGCAAAAGGAACGCTTGGCAAGTTCTGCAATGAGCCGGCGGATCATTTCCACTTTGATGGGGGAACCCTCCAGCAGGTGAAAATCAGGATGCTGGTCCAGCTGATCAGGTTCCGGCGCGCCTAGGCAAAACTGGGCCGCAGCCCGTCGGGCGAAAAAATAGGCGATAGATTCATCCGGACAGGAAATCAGGCAGGCGTGAGGAACACGCCCCACAGCAATGGCTGAAAGGATACGCCGCTGTGCCCGCTGGATGCCCGTTTCCGACATATCAGTACTTAAAGCTGTCCGCCACATCCACTATGAACACCGTGGCGCCGCCGATTGTGACCTGCACGGGGGTAGGGGTGCTATCGATATAGCCCGGCACAGAGGTGGGAACCACCATGTATTCCTTGCGCGTGCTGGATTTTTCCCGGATGATGTTCAGGGCTTCTTGTACATTCTCATCTTCAACACCGATCATGAGTGTGCTGTTTCCGCCATGGAGAAAGCCGCCTGTGGAGGAGATGCGGGTGACGCTGATGTGATTGTTGGTCAATTCCCGAATTAGATGTTTGGAGTCATCGTTCTGCACGATCGCAAAAATAAGCTTCATGTCGGTCCCTCCTTTCTTGATTCCATTATATATCTTATTGGGTTTTCACGCAACTGATGCACCCGTTTTCGACTCCGAAAAGACCGAAGCCTTGGGCACAAAGGGCCATGAGCCACTCTGCGGCCTCGGGGGAGATGTATTCCCCGGGAAAAAACAGCGCCACACCGGGAGGATAGGCCCCGGCGGCTACCGCGGCGACCCGAAAAGCGGTGCGGGACAGGGGTACAGGCTCCGAAGGGGCGAGCAGGGCACAACGGGGGGAAAGCGCGGGCTTTGAGGCGGTAAACGGGAAGGCAGAGTGGGGTTCGCCTTGGGGGAAGTCGATCCACTCCGGCGGCGAGAAGCTGTCCCGAGGCAGGCGAGAAAGGGCGAAAAGCAGCCGTTCGTACCACTGCGGCGAATCGATAGGCGTGGTGATGAGCACAATTCGGTACAGATCTGCCATCTCGCAATAGATGCCGGCATCCGTAAGAACTTGATTGGCAGTTTGGCCGCTGATGCCGCGGCCGCTGACGTCGATAGTCAGCCGACAGGGATCAAAGGCGAAAACGCCGGGCATCGGTTTGTCTCCCAACAGGGAAAAACCTTCCATGGCCCGGATATTCGCGCGGACGGCTAAGAGCCGGTTTAAATGCGCGTTCCAATCCCATGCCTGCGCTTGTGTCAGCGCCTGCTCCAGCGAGGCCATGAGCAAATAGCTGGGGCTGCTGGTTTGCACTAAGTTCAGGCACTTCCGTACCTGCTCACAAGGGAGGAGGCAGCGTTGCCCCAAGTGAACAACCGCGCATTGTGTCAGGGCGGGAAGGGCTTTGTGAATGCTTCCGCACCACAAGTCCACCTGTTCTGCGGGGAAGTGCGGCAGCGCATCGCAAAAGGGAAAGTGCGCGCCATGAGCCCCGTCCACAAGCAATAGCGCACCATGGCGGTGAACCGTGTTGGCAATGGCCCCCACATCTGCGCAAAGGCCAAGATAGTTGGGCGAGGTAATAAACACCGCGTCGGCAGGGGACGCAGTAAGGGCAGCATCTACCTGCTCCGCCGTGATCATGCCGGAAAGTCGGTTTGTTGCATCATAGGGAGGGAAGAGAGAGGTAAGTGTATGGCCCGCAAGGGCAATTCCATTGACAGCGCTGCGGTGGCAATCCCGGGCTAGCAGCACTCGCTTGCCTTCGCCCAGAGCCAGAAACATAGCCAATACACAGGCGGTGGAGCCGTTGACGGAAAGAAAGCTGGCCTTGGAGCCGCATGCTTTTTGGTATCGGGCTTCTATTCCGGCGATGACTCCCTGCGGATGTGACAGATCATCCAACCCTGGCAGTTCCGTCACGTCTAGAGGTGACAGCACGCCCTTGTGGCCCGGCATATGGAACCGGACAGGGTTGGCGGCAGCATAAGCCTCGAGGGCATCCGTAAGACGGTGGTCAGTCACGGACCTGTAGTTGTGCTTTGAGCAGCGCAAGCAGCTCGGGAGAGGGAGCGAACAAAGCGAGAACGGTTTCGTCGCCGTGCCGATACGTGAGGGGTAGGGCCTGTTTTTTGTTTCGGGCAAACCTCAGCGTGCGGACAGGGGCGGGGAATGTGGACACTGGACCGTCGTCACCTAGGGCAAGGATATCCGAAAGGAGGATGGTTTCCATTTCATTGGTCTTGCCGCTGGTGGTGCGCTCCAATGTCAGGGTGTGCAGAGGGAAGGGCAGCTTAGGCAGATCTCCGAACGCGTCTTCCTCCGGCGCTTGGTAGCATAGCGTGTAGCGGTAGGAAACGAGCCGGCGCCGATACAGCACAAACATAAGCCCTACTACTGCAAGGAATAGTACGATTGAAGTCCAAGCGGCATAGGACCGAGCCAGCCGCATCAGCCCGCCAGCGGAAAAGAGCAGGGCAAAAAGCAACAGCAACAGCATCAGGTCGCTCATGGCTGTGGCGTTTGGGGAATGTGATTCCTGGCGCATAAAATCCTCCGGTTATTCTGGTTTTGGGCGTAGTCGGTCTTTGCGGTAGCGGGAAAGCAGCAGCGACCCTGCAGCCATAATCATGAGTGCACAGAGCAGAAAGAACAGGTTACCCACAAGGGTTTCAGAAGTGAAAAATCCCACGTAGGAACCTAGGAAGTTAAAGGATACATGAAAGGCAATGGACCCCCATAGGGAGCCTGTGGCCTCAAATACCAGCGTCATGATGACCCCCATGCAGGCGGCGTAGGCCACCCATATGGTATTGCCATGAAGGGCACCGAATATCAGCGATTCGATGAGCAGGGCAAAAAATACCCCGTTGGCCTTGCGCAGCGTTGGATACACTAGACCCCGGAAGATCGCTTCCTCCACCACCGGCGCCAGAATCACCGTGGCTGCGAAGGAGAGCAGGGCGTTGCTGCCTTGGGTGGTGGCTTTCACCAGATCGGAATATTCAGCTATGGCTTCCGGGGAGATGGGCAGCAGCGTCAGAATCAGCGTTACCGCGCCGCAGGCCCCCAGCGCCAGCAAAAAGACGGGCGCAAACACCCAAGGTTTTACCGGTTGCAGGTGCAGAATTTTTTTCGGCCCACCGCGCCGAATCAGGCACAGTAACACCAGCGCCACAAGGGTCAGCACATTCACCATAAAGGACAGCAGCGTGGCGTGGGATAGCAGCTGCTCCGTTACATATTCCACCAAGTGGGCGGAATTGAACATACTGTTGTCATAGTAGAGCTGTATGCCATAGCGGAATCCAAAGTACGCGCCGAAAGCTAAGCTTACGATCAACTGCAGCAAGAGGTAGCCTGCCACGTATGCGGCGGCCTCCAGAAGGGAAAGCAAAAAGCGCTTCATCGGTTTTTTCTCCATGTACCTATTATACCAGAATTATGGCATAAAGGGCGCGGTTTTCCGCGCCCTTTCAATTTTTTTTCAGAGACGTCAAATCTTCACTACTTCCAGGGTGACCGCTTCACCGTTGATATCCCAGTCTTTCTGATAGCCGCCCAAAGGAGCGGCCGTGATTTCGTCCGCAAGGGTATCGCTGGCGATGTGGTTGCCAGAGGCGGCAAAGATCCCGGCGATGCGCACGCTGCCGCAATAGGAAAGCTTGATATGGTCAGTCACCTCAAAGCCCGCTTCCTTGCGCATGGTCTGCACTTTGGAGACGATCTCCCGCACAAAGCCCTCATCGATGAGCGCAGGAGTCAGGTTGGTATCCAGCACCACGGTGAGGTCCCGCTCGGTGAGGGACATGAAGCCTTCTTTTTCTACGGCGGAAACCAGCACATCTTCAGCCCCAAGGACAACTTCAGTGCCGTCTACATCAAAGCTGTAGCTCTTGCCCGAATTATGGGCGGCCACCACAGCGTCGCCTATGCCGGAGCCCGCCAGATATTGGCCGATCTTGGGCAGAATCTTGCCGTAGCGGGGCCCAAGAGTCTTGAGCTGGGGCTTCACCTGATAGGAGATAAAGGAGGAGGCGTCCGCGACGAATTCCACCTTCTTTACGTTGAGCTCGTCGGCGATGATGCTTACGTACAGGGGATCAAGGGCGCTGCCCTGCACATACATGGCGGAAAGAGGCTGGCGGTTTTTCAGGTTGGCCGCGCTGCGCACGGCCCGGCCAAGCACCACGATGGCGAGCACTTCGTCCATGTTTTGCTCCAGCGCGGGGTCAATGAAGCTTTCATTTACCACCGGCCAATTGCAAAGGTGAATACTCTCCGGCGCGGCTTTGTCCACGGTGCGCACCAGATTCTGGTACATGGACTCCGCCAGGAAGGGGACGAAGGGGGCGGAAATATGGGCGAGGGTGTTGAGCACGGTAAAGAGGGTCATATAGGCGGCCTCTTTGTCCGGCGTCATGTCCTTGCCCCAGTAGCGCTCCCGGCAGCGGCGGACGTACCAGTTGGAAAGGTCGTCCACAAACCGCTGCATTTCCCGACCGGCCTCGGTGATCTTCAGCGCGTCCAGATTCTCTCCGGTGGTTTTCACCAGTGTGTTTAGCCGGGAGAGAACCCAGCAATCCATTGGGGACAGATTGTCCTTATTGAGCGTATGTTCCAGGGGATTAAACCCGTCGATGTCTGCGTAGAGGATGTAGAAGGCATAAGTGTTCCACAGCGTGCCCATGAACTTCCGCTGGGACTCACTGACGGCCTCGGTGCTGAAGCGGTTGGGCAGCCAGGGCATGGAGGAGGTATAGAAATACCAGCGCACGGCGTCGGTACCCTGATTATCCAGCAGGACCCAGGGATCCACCACGTTGCCGACATGCTTACTCATCTTGTGGCCTTCTTTATCCTGCACGTGGCCCAGCACGATGCAGTTGAGGAAGGAAGGATCGTCGAACAGGCAGGTGGAAATCGCCAGCAGGGTGTAAAACCAGCCCCGGGTTTGGTCCACGGCTTCGCTGATGAAGTTGGCCGGATAACGGCGTTCAAACTGCTCCTTATTCTCAAAGGGATAGTGCCATTGGGCGAAGGGCATGGAGCCGCTGTCAAACCAGCAGTCGATGACCGAAGGTTCCCGTTTCATGGTTCCGCCGCACTTTTTGCAGGGGAAGGTAATGGGGTCGAGGTAGGGCTTATGCAGCTCGATATCCGCAGGGACCTTCGGCGCCAGCGCGCGAAGCGCATCGCGGCTGCCGACGACCTCAATTTCACCGCAGTCCGGGCAGACCCAAACCGGCAGAGGCGTACCCCAGTACCGCTCTCGGGAAATGCCCCAGTCGATGACGTTTTCGATGAAGTTGCCCATGCGTCCTTCCTTGATGCTATCCGGAATCCAGTTGACCCGGCGGTTGAAGGCCATGAGCTTATCCTTTACCGCAGTCATGCGGATAAACCAGCTCTCCCGGGCGTAGTAGATCAGCGGCGTATCGCAGCGCCAGCAGTAGGGGTAGCTATGCTCGAAGGTGGGCGCGGCCCAGAGTAGGCCCCGTTCTTTTAAATTTTTGATGATGAGCGGGTCGGCGTCCTTGACGAACATGCCGTCAAAAGGACTGCCGCCAATGAGGTTGCCCCGGGGATCCACAAGCTGCACAAAGGCGATGTCGTTTTCCCGGCAGACCCGGGCGTCGTCTTCGCCGAAGGCGGCGGCGTTGTGCACGATGCCAGTGCCGTCGGTGGTGGTGACGTAGTCATCGGCAATGACTACAAAGGCTTTGCGGCCGCCCGCGGCTTTTGCGGTGCACTCGAACATGGGCTCATAGGAGCGGCCCACCAGCGCACTGCCGGGGAAGGTATCCAGAACTTCTGCGCCTTCGCCCAACACGTCTTCCACCAAATCTTTGGCCAGGATAAATACCTCGCCATCCTTTTTGGCGCGGCAGTAAGTAACGTCATCCCGTACGCACAGGGCCACGTTGGATACCAGCGTCCAAGGAGTGGTGGTCCAGGCCAGGTACGAGGCGTCCTCATCGGTGCAGCGGAAGCGGACGGTGGCGGAAGCTTCTTTTACGTCTTTATATCCCTGCGCGACCTCATGGGAGGACAGGGCGGTGCCGCAGCGGGGGCAATAGGGAACCACCTTATGGCCCTTGTACAAAAGCCCTTTGTCGTAGATGGTCTTCAGCGCCCACCACTCGGATTCGATATAGTCGTTTTCATAGGTGATATAGGGGCTATCCATGTCCGCCCAGAATGCCATCCGCTCGGACATGACTTCCCACTCGCCCTTGTATTTCCAAACGGATTCCTTGCACTTTTTCAAGAAGGGAATCACGCCATAGGTTTCGATCTGCTCCTTACCGTCCAAGCCCAGCTGTTTTTCCACTTCCAGCTCCACCGGCAGTCCGTGGGTATCCCAGCCCGCCTTGCGCAGCACGTCATAGCCTCGCATGGTTTTGTAGCGGGGAATGATATCCTTCATGGCCCGGGTGAGCACGTGACCGATATGGGGTTTACCGTTGGCCGTGGGCGGCCCATCGTAGAAGGTATAGGGGTCCGCTCCTTCCCGAAGCTGTACGCTCTTTTCGAAGATTTTACTTTCTTTCCAGAATTCCAGCGTTTCTTTTTCCCGCGAGACGAAGTCCAGCGAGGTGGAAACCTTTTTGTACATGTTGATTCTCCTGCATTTCAAATTTTCACATAATAAAAGCCGCGGCCCCGAAACGGGACGCAGCTTGCGCGGTACCACCCGAATTGGCAGTTTCCTGCCCTCTCTTTTCCCCAATAACGCGGAGACGCGGCCCGAACTACTTGATTCCCCCGGGCACTCATGGGTGATGCGATGACGCCGGTTCCTGCCCCGGTTCCAGCAACTCCGAAGCTCTCTAGATGGCCTTGCGCCGCCGCGTGTCCCACTCGACGATTTATCTTACTATTATAATAACGCACACCTGGTTTGTAAATCCCCTTTTTTCGAGAGAAACGGGGAAGTTTTTTAAGAGAAGACGAAAAGATGGCTCGGAGGTAGAGACTCTGAATCTTGACGGAGCGTTTGGGAAGATGATATATTGATCAAAAGAACGGTGCGAAGCGCGCGCCGTGGTGCGCACTGAGGCCGCACGATCAAAATACCGCGCAATCGCCAGGTAGATTGTACCAAGAAGGCTAAATGGGCCACGCCTGTTTCGGGCCTTTTTATTTTATCCGCATGGCAATATGCCAATCAGGAAACGATTTTATCAAATTATGATTGTAGGAGGAAATGCAATGAATAGAGAACTTTGGGAAAAGGCGGCAGCCTTCCACGGGCACGAGTGCCCCGGGCTTGCTATTGGGGTTAAGGCCTGCGAGGCCGCCACAAAGGTCATGGGGATTGGCACTTCAAAGGACGAAGAGGTGGTATGCGTTGCGGAAAATGATTCCTGCAGCGTGGATGCCATTCAGGCGTTGCTTTCCTGCACAGTCGGCAAGGGAAATCTGCTTTACCGGGGAACCGGCAAGCAGGCGTTCTCTTTCTTTGAGCGCAAGAGCGGGAAAAAGCTTCGGGTGTGCATGAAACCCAACCTGAACAAGGGAATGGACCGCGCCCAGTGGAAGGAGTATTTGCTCAACGCTCCCGTGGAGGAGATTTTTGCCTTCTCCGAGCCGAAATACAGCTTGCCTGAGCAAGCCAGAATTTTCAACACCTTGGTATGCGAAGTCTGCGGCGAGGGTGCGCCCGAGCCGAAGATGCACCTGCAGGACGGCAAAACCGTCTGCGAGGACTGCTTCAAGCGCTACGACCGGGGTTGGTAAAAGAAAGTAATGGGGGGAAGCCTTCACGCAGATAATATTGGACCCCTTGGGTTCACCGAAAAAGAGGACGTCGCAAACGGCTGGGATCAGTTGTTCTGCGGCTCCTTTTGCTTGATGCGGATGCCGGTGTCCTGGAAGGATGCAGGAATGTGGCATGAAAACTTTTTATGGGGAAAATGCGAAAGAACCTTGACGAATGGTCAGAGAAAATGTTATAGTTGTCCACGGCGAACCCAACGGGGACAACTATGCACTGCAGGTGCATTGATGCGGGCAGGAAGCCAACGCAAGCCGGATCGTTTGGAAGAGCCACAGAAAACTTCAAAACTAAATATATGGAAATTGTCATGAAGGCTAAAATGCGACAGCAGTTGCATTATGGCCTTTTTTTATTTTCTGGCAATATTTTTACGATAGAAGTGCAACCGAGGATGGGGCTATGAATCAGGAGGAGTGATTACATGAAGGTAGCGGATATTTTAAAGGATTGGAATCTGGAAACCAAGGATAAGAAGTCTGCTGTGGAATGGTGGGATACCATGGCGGAAGGTTTTGGTGAACGGCCGATCCCCACCTTTGAGGAGAACAAGTTTTTGCAGCTGCTGGAAAGAAAGAAGATGATTGACAAGAACGCAGAGGTGTTGGACGTGGGCTGCGGTGCTGGCGGACACGCCCTTGCCATTGCCATGCGGGCGAAGGCCGTAGCGGGAGTTGATCTTTCCTCCCGGATGATCGCCGCCGCAAGGCGCAAGGCGGCCGAACTTGAAATCAAAAACGTGCGGTTTGATGTTGCCGACTGGCACGAGCTCGACGCGAAAAAAGAGGGGCTCGAAAAGAAATTCGATCTGGTTTACGCCCACATGACTCCCGCGATTCAAAGCTATGAGACCTTTATGAAGCTTTCCGACTGCAGCCGGGGATGGTGCGCCATAGTAAAGCCGGTCAAGCGCCTGGATGCGGTGCACGATGCGATTCGAGATCTGGTGGGAATCGGGGGGAAACCCCAGATGGGGGACAGCGACATCCTCAACGCGTTCATGCTGCTCTTTGCGCAGGAGCGTTACCCCATGATTGAATACAACCGCAAGTGTTCCGAAATGAAGTACCCCATCGAAAAGGCGGTGACCGTATATATCAACCGCACAAAAACCACCCATCCGCTGACGCAAAAGCAGGAAGATAGCATCCGGGATTACCTCAACTCCATTGCCATAGACGGCGTGATTAGCGGCAACATGGATACCACTACAGCAACGCTGTACTGGCATGTGTAATGCATAAATTAATTAGGAGGAAAAACAATGAGAAGTGAACTTTGGGAAAAGGCGGTAGCCTTCCACGGCCATGAATGCCCGGGACTTGCCATCGGGTTCAAAGCCTGCGAAGCGGCCGCAAAGATCATGGGAATGGGGACTTCGGACGACGAACAGATCGTATGCATTACGGAAAACGATGCATGCGGGGTGGATGCCGTTCAGGCGCTGCTCTCCTGCACTATGGGCAAGGGAAATCTTCTTTACCGCGGAACCGGTAAGATGGCATTTTCCTTCTTCGATCGCAAGAGCGGGAAGAAGCTTCGGGTTTGCATGAAACCCAACCAGAACAATGGTATGGACCGCACCCAGTGGAAGGAGCATTTGCTTAACGCGCCGGTGGAGGAGATTTTCACCTTCTCCGAGCCCAAGTACGACGTGCCCGAACGGGCCAGGCACTTTAACACCATCGTATGCGAAATTTGCGGCGAGGGATCGCCCGAGCAGAAAATGCACCTGCAGGACGGTAAATCGGTCTGCGAGGACTGCTTCACGCGTTACGACCGTGGCTGGTAACCCTACTAAACAATTATTGAAATAATTAAATGATGGAGGAGAAACATAAGATGAAACGTTCAATTTTTCTGATTCTAGCTGTTGTTCTTTCCCTGAGTATGCTGGTTGGCTGCGCCAATCAGGCGGCGAATTCCACACCAACGGCGGCTCCCGCACAAACCACGGCCCCCGCAACCGAAGCCACTACCCGTACCATCACAGACATGGTGGGGCGCACAGTTGAAATTCCCACCAAAGTGGAGAGAATCGTGCCCCTTGCCAACGCGCCCCGCATGATGACCTATCTGGGCATTGCGAACAAGGCTGTGGCTATCAGCGGCTTCAATAAGGATACAGTAAGCCCCGTGACGGCATACGCCTATGCCAGCAAGGACCTTTGGGCCAATCTGCCCGTGGCGGGCACGGACGGAGGCGGCGCCACCGACTATTATCCGGAAGTGATTATCGCGGCGGAGCCCGACATTATCCTTTGCTCCTATGCGGCGGAGCTGGCAGATGAGATCCAGACCAAGACCGGCATCCCCGTAGTTTCTGTTGCCATGGGCACCCTGTTCGGCGAGGACTACGAGCAAGCGCTCCGCATGCTGGGCGATGTCTGCGGAGTTTCGGAAAGAGCAGAGGAAGTGATTACCTATATTAATACCTGTCTGGATGACTTGGCCACCAGAACGGCTAACATATCCGACGAGGGCAAGCCTACGGTGATGACTGCGGGCGTATCCTTCAAGGGCACCCACGGTATCGAGGGCGTTGGTGTCAATTCCACCATCTTCAAGGTCATAGCGGCCAACGACGTATCCAAGGGCATCTCCGAAAAGTCACGCGGCATGGAAGTAGACCGTGAACAGATTCTGGCATGGGATCCCCAGATCATCTTCCTGGATTCCGGCGGAATGGAGTTGGTGAAGCAGGACTATGCGGCAGACCCGGATTTCTACGCCCAGCTGCAGGCTTTCCAGAGCGGAAACGTCTACCAATGCCCCAGCGCCACCGCCTACTACTCCAATGTTGAGATTCCGCTGGCCAACTGCTACTATGACGCCTGCATCCTATATCCGGAGCAGTTCGCGGACATCAACGCTGAAGAGAAGGCCAATGAAATCTTCAAGTTTTTCCTGGGCATAGACGATTACGTGGATGTGCTTGCACAGGCCGGACTGGGTTATGAGAAGATTGATTTGAGTGCTGCAAAGTAACATGAATGATAAACACACCCGGCTTGCGGCATACGAGGTATTTATATGGCGCAAAAAAATCACATTCGTTGTGATCTTTGCTGCCATCATCGGCATTGGCCTCATTGCCGTGAGTAAGGGATCTTTAAACATTACGGTGCCCGATATCATCCGGGGTATTCTGGGAGAGGGTACGACCCAAACCCGAATTGCCATCATGAACATCCGGCTTCCTCGGGTGATCGCGGCCATCGTCGTCGGCGCATCGCTGGCCGTTTCGGGCGCCGTGATGCAATGTGTGCTGCAAAATCCCCTGGCGTCGTCCTCGACGCTGGGGGTCTCTCAGGGTGCGGCGTTCGGTGCCGCACTGGGCATCATCGTATTCGGCGGCGGTGTGGTGAACTCCAACGCCGCAGCTACGGCCATTGCCATCAACAACCCCTACATCGTCACCATTTGTGCCTTTGTTTTTGGCTCGTTGTCCACAGTTGTGATAATGGGGTTATCCCAATTCAAGAAGGATATGGGCCCATCGGCGCTGATTTTGGCTGGTGTCGCCTTAAGCTCCCTGTTCGGCGGGGCCAGCACGCTGCTGCAGTACTTTGCAGATGAAACCAAAATTGCTTCGGTGGTGTTCTGGACTTTCGGAAATTTGGGCAGCGCGGGATGGCCGGAGCTACTGGTGCTGTGGGTGGTATTCCTGGGTTCACTGGTCTATTTCCTGTTGAACCGCTGGAACTATAACGCCATGGGCAGCGGCGCAGATACGGCAAAAAGCCTTGGCGTTAACACGAGAAAGGTCATGCTGACCAGCATGGCAATTAGCTCTCTGACGGCGGCGGTGGCGGTTTCGTTTGTGGGGATCATCAGCTTTGTGGGGCTTGTGGCGCCGCATATCATGCGCAGGTTTGTGGGTAACGACTACAGATACCTGATCCCCTGTTCGGCGGTTGCCGGAGGACTGCTACTGATTTTAGCAGACACCTTCGCCCGGATGATTATTTCCCCTGTGATTCTGCCCATCGGAGCCATTACCTCGTTCCTTGGCGCTCCCTTATTTCTCTACCTTTTATTCCGGGGGTTCAAAAAAAATGGTTGAAGTCAGCAATATTACATTTGCCTATGGCAAAAAAACGCGCAATGTGCTGGAAGACGTGGCTTTTGATATTAATAATTGCCAGTGCATTGCCATTCTCGGCAACAATGGGGCGGGAAAGAGTACGCTGCTCAAATGCGTGGATCGGATTTATCCCGCGGGGCAGGGCGTGGTGCTAATTGACGGCGAAAACGTATTTGGCATGAGCAAAACGGATATGGCACAAAACGTGGCCTATGTGCCGCAAAGCGGCGGATCCGTCAGCATGACAGTGTTTGACGCGATACTTTTGGGCCGCAAGCCATACATCAAGTGGGATGCTACTTCGCAGGACAGGGAAATCGTTTGCGATATCATACGCAAGATGAAGCTAGAGGATTTCGCGCTGCGGAATGTATCAGAGCTTTCGGGCGGAGAAGCGCAAAAAGTGACGCTGGCCAGGGCATTGGCGCAGGAGCCCAAGTTGCTCCTTCTGGATGAGCCTACAAGCAACCTGGATCCCTGCAACCAGCATGAAGTCCTTCGCATTGTCAAACAAATCGCCCGGGAACACAATATTTCCGTGGCAATTATCATCCACGACCTAAATCTGGCCATCCGCTATTGCGACCGCTTCATATTCCTGAAAGAATCTCAGATTTTCGCCTATGGCGGGCGGGAGACGATGACGCCGGAGAACATCGAAGAAGTGTACCGGATCCATGTGCACATCATTGATTATATGGGAGTTCCGGTCATCGTTCCCCTCCCGGATGAGAAAGTGAATTTTGCCAGCGTAAACGCTGGTTAAACGGCTTTTGACAATGTAAGACGCCCGCTCTATTCAGAGCGGGCGTTTGTCGGTTACTTTTGATTTACTATTTTCCCAACCTGCGCATGAGCATGGGTAGGTTGGGTTCGAAGTTCACGCCATACCAGCGGCGGGTTGGGTCGGAAATGGTATCCTCGATGCAGGCCACGGTATAGTCAGCCGCAAGGGCTAGGGCGTCCTTCAGGGGAAGTCCGTTCATCAGCCCTCCTACAAAGGTGGAGGCAAATACGTCGCCGGTGCCATGGAAGGTGGCGGGGATTCGGCTGGTAAAATACTGGAAGAATTCGCCTGTCTGCCTGTCGTAAGCCATAACTCCCAGCTTGTCCGGCACAAAGCTCACACCCGTGAGCACCGCGCGCTTTGCGCCGAGATTGGTCAGCTTCACCAGAATATCCTTCACGTAGTCTTCATTGTAGCCTTCCGCTACGTAGGGAATCCCTAAGAGACAGGCCGCCTCTGTCCTATTGGGCAGGATTACGTCCGCTTTGGCGCAGAGGCTTGCCATCCCCTTGGCAAACTCCTTGGTGAAGCCCGTGTAAAGCTTGCCATTGTCCGCCATCACCGGATCTACCACAATCAGGGTGTTTTCCGTGCGAAAACGGTCAAATAGGTCGCCGATGAGCCGAAGCTGCTCCAGCGAGCCCAGATAGCCCGTGTAAATGGCGTCAAAGCCGAGGCCCTCCGCTTGCCAGTGGCGACTGATGGGCTCGATATCCGCGGTCAGGTCCCGGAAGGTGAAGTTGGGGAATACGGTATGGGCGGAAAGCACCGCCGTGGGCAGCACCGCCGTTTCCAACCCCATAGCGGAAAGGATGGGTAGCGCCACCGTCAGAGAACACTTTCCTACGCAGGAGATATCTTGTATGGTCAGGATTCGCTTCACCAAAAACCTCCAAAAACCCTTATCTTGCATGAGGCAAAGGGAGTCGAACCCCTGCGCCTAAAAACGCTATTTTGGCGCATACCATTGTCATCGTCAGTCGCCGTAGAACCACTACGGCTCTCTCCGCTTCCTCGACCTGCATCCAAAATTACGGCTTTTAGGTCGAAGAGTTTAGAGACCCTCTAAACCGTAGGGCTTCGATTCCTCTTGCCTTAAAGAACAGACCTAGGATACAATAGAATTGGCAGTGCAAAAATAACCAATTTTCAAATTATTAAAGGGGCCAATTATGTGGATGCATGAGCTGACGGGGCGGGGGAAGGGCCCGCTATACATGGAACTGTACTGGATGCTGCGAAGGGATATGGAGTGCGGCGATATACGGCCCGGAGAGCGACTGCCTTCCAAGCGAGAGCTCTCGGCACGGCTGGGAATCAGCGTTACCACGGTAGAGGCGGCCTATGGCCAGCTTCTGGCGGAGGGGTACCTGACGGCCCGGCCCGGCAGCGGGCACTATGCGGCGAAGGTGGAATACCCGGCCCCGGCCGCGCAGGCCGAGCCGGAATTGCATGAGCGGACGCCGGCGGGAGAACAAAGGCCGGGGGAAAGCTGGCTTATGGATTTGGCTTCCGGCACGCCCCGGGCGGAGCTGTTCCCCTTCCCGGTGCTTTCCCGCATCCTGCGCCGGATGCTAAGCGAGCGGGGGGAGCGGCTGCTGCAGGCTACGGATCACAGCGGGGCCATGGAACTGCGGCAGGCCATCGCCCATTCTTTGGAGGAAATGCGGGGCATTAAGGTTTCTCCCCGCCAAATTGTCGTTGGAGCCGGGGCGGAATACCTCTACGGCCTCATCGTGCAGCTTTTGGGCCGGGATAAAATTTACGCGCTGGAGGATCCGGGTTACTATAAGACCGCCCTTATCTATAGAAAGAACGGGGTGGCTTGCGAATATGTGGAGGTGGACGAAAAGGGTATGTCTGTAACCGGGCTGCGGCAGAGCCGGGCACGGGTGGCCCACGTATCCCCTTCCCACCAATTCCCCGGCGGCGGCACAATGCCGTTCCCTCGGCGTACGGAGCTGCTGGCTTGGGCCATGGAGCGCCCCGACCGGTATTTAATTGAGGACGACTATGACAGCGAGTTCCGCTTTTCCGGCAGGCCCGTGCCCGCGCTGCAAAGCATCGACGCGGAGGGGCGGGTGATTTACGTGAACACTTTCTCCAAAACTGTGGCCCCTGCGCTGCGCATAGGCTACATGGCGCTGCCGCAGGCGCTCTTGGAACGGTTTGAGCGGGAGTTGGGGTTTTACGCCTGCACAGTGCCCGCTACCGAACAGTATATGCTCAGCGAATTTATTCAGAGCGGACAGTTCCAGCGGCACGTAAACCGGGTGCGTACCTACTGTCGTGGCGTTCGGGACGAGTTGGTGAAGGCTATAGAGAAAAGCCAAATGGGGCCAAGCTGTGAGATATTGGCTAAAGAAGCGGGGCTTCACTTCCTGCTTCGGTTTCATACGAACCTCTCGGATTACGAGATTCGGGAACGGGCGGCAGAGGCGGGAATTCGGCTGCTGATGGTTTCCGACTGCCGTCGGGGCGCTAACGGCAAAGGATGGGACCGCACCGCCGTGATGAGCTATGCGGGCATCGATCCAGCACAGATTTCCGAAGCGGTGGAGAGGCTTGCCGCGTCGCTACATGACGGGTAAGCAAAAAATGAAACCCGGATAAGAGCCTCATTTTTTGATGGAATCAAGGGTCCGGCTTCGTTTGGATTACTGTTTATAGAGTGGAGTTTCCGCGTTTGCGGGTAAGCGCCGGCAGGCGCCCACTGTGCAAAGAACACATGCGGAGAAAGCGAACAGATGGGCGAACAGGGACAGGAAAGTATTTGCGTGAAAGGTTCCGCGAAGTATTGCCTGAAGCTGCAAGAACATAAAGCGCAGGAGGCCGGAGCCCGGCAGGGAGAAGAGCTGAAACAAGGTGCTGATGCCCTTGGAACCGGGAAGCAGCATGTACAGGACGTGCACTAGGTTGCCCAACACCAGCAGCCCGGCCCAAAGGAAGGCCAGTATCCGTTGGAGAACGCCGCCTTTGCGGTCCGTGGGCAGAAGCAGGATGGCGAATACCACCAAGGCTGCAGTTGCATAAGGCCTGACGATTGTGAGGAACATGGGGTAGATCTGAACAATGATGTTGTAGCCGCCTAAGGAGACAAACATGGCGGCCACGGCAAGGGTCAGGGAGAGAATCAGGAGTAAGAAGGCCGGCAGGGCGGCTTTGCTGGATGAACGGATCATGGCGCACCTCCAAATGAATTTGATTTTAGTATAATGCAGAGGGTTAGGAAGAGCAAGACTGATGGTATGCTTCTGATGGCACAAAGCACCTCTTGTAGGGGGTGCTTGCGTTTTCTGTACGGATGGGTTGAACTGTCAAGCAACGTTATGAAATGCATGGGAGCCGCTTTTTCAGAAAGAAGTAATTATACTAAATTAACTGTTTGTCGTATCATCGGTGCGAATTTTGTGAATTGCGCAAAAATAATTGACGTCAATATCACGGTTATTTCACGTTTCGAGCCTGATTTTTCACAGAATGGATTTGAATCGGCTTTTGTTTTGTGTTACTATTAGGTGGATAATTTATACTCGTTGGGGTATGCTCTTTTTATGAGCATGCCAGGGAGGTACGATATTGAATAAGAAGAGGCTCGCGACACCGCTGGTATATTTGGTCATTCTGGCCATCATCATCTTTATGGTCTCTGGATTGAACTTCAGCGGCGAGAACGCGGAGAAGATTGAATACACGGAATTCATCTCTATGGTGCGGGCGAAAAAAATCCAAGCCGTGGAGGTTACGGAGCTGGAACTGGTGGGGCTGAAAACGGACAGCACGCTGGACAAAGAGCTATTTCCGGCCAAATATGACTTTTATACCTACATTCCTTCGCTGGACGCTTTAAGGGAAGATATGGCCGTCGTCACTTCCGAACTTACGGGTATAGATGTATCCAAGGTGACGGTAGCGGACTACGGGTTTGCTTTCACGTATAACCCGCCGCCGGAACCCTCTTTTCTAGAGACTATTTTCCCGTATCTGTTGATTTTCGGAGCCTTTGGTCTGTTCTACTTCTTCATGCTCCGCTCTCAGGGCGGCGGCAATAGCGTTATGAACTTCGGCAAAAGCCGAGCACGGACTCAGCTGGATTCTCACAATACCGTGACCTTTGACAATGTGGCAGGTGCGGTAGAGGAAAAGGAAGAGCTTCAAGAAGTGGTTGAATTCATGCGCGCGCCCAAGCGCTTCACCGACATGGGCGCACGGATTCCCAAGGGTGTGCTTTTGATAGGCCCTCCCGGCACCGGTAAAACCTTGCTGGCAAAGGCTGTGGCTGGAGAGGCCAACGCACCCTTCTTTTCCATTTCGGGTTCCGACTTTGTGGAGATGTTTGTGGGCGTGGGCGCCAGCCGTGTCCGCGATCTATTCAGCACCGCCAAAAAGAGCGCACCCGCCGTGATATTCATTGACGAAATTGACGCTGTGGGCCGCCAGAGAGGCGCAGGCCTCGGCGGCGGACACGACGAGCGGGAGCAGACATTAAACCAACTTTTGGTGGAGATGGACGGTTTCGCCCTTAATGAAGGTATCATCGTGCTGGCGGCCACCAACCGCCCGGACATTCTGGATCCGGCGCTGCTGCGCCCCGGCCGCTTCGACCGACAGATCACCGTGAACTACCCCGACGTGAAGGGGCGGGAGGAAATCCTCAAAGTTCACGCCAGAGGGAAGCCTCTGTCTGCGGATGTGGATCTGGCGGTGCTGGCCAAGCGCACCAGTGGCATGACCGGCGCAGACCTAGAAAACGTATTGAACGAGGCTGCCATACTGGCTGCCCGCTTTAAAAAGAAAAAAATATCCATGGTGGAGCTGGAAGAGGCCATTACCCGCACTATGGTCGGCCCAGAAAAGAGAAGCCGCGTGGTGACCGAGGACGACAAGCGAATCACTGCCTACCATGAGGCGGGACATGCCATTGTGGCATTAAAGCTGCCCCACTGCGACCCCGTTCACGAGGTATCTATCGTCCCCCGGGGCGAGGCTGCCGGTTACACCATGACCATGCCCGATTCCGACGACAACCATATTTCTCGGGGCAAAATCTTAGATCAGATCGCCATGAGTCTGGGCGGCCGGGTGGCGGAGAGCATTACGTTGGACGATATCTGCACCGGCGCAATCAGCGACCTAAAGCGTGCCAGCGAGCTGGCACGGCGCATGGTTATAGAATTCGGTATGAGCGAGGAGATCGGCCCGGTGTTTTTGGGTGGGAATACGGAAGTATTTATCGCCAAGGACTGGGGCCATACCCGCAATTATTCCGAGGAGCTGGCCGCCAAGGTGGATAAAGAAATCCGTCGCATTCTTGAGGAGCAGTTTGAACGGGCGAAGCAGATCCTTTTGGAGGATCGGGAGGCGCTGGAGCGTGTTGTGAAAGCGCTCATCAAGTTCGAGCGTATCACCGGCGAGGAGTTCGAAAAGATATTCCGGGGCGAATCGGTGGAGCTCAGGAGCTACAAGGAGACCAAGACCATTCTGGAGACTCCGGACGAAGAGCAGTCGGATAAGCCCAACTGGACTGAAAACTCGGAGGGGACAGATATGCCGCAAGGCGGGTCTGAAGAGAAATCTCAGCAGAAGAATAATTCGTGAGGTATGCGGGGGCGGACAAAAGTCCGGTCCCCATTTTTATTGAAAAATGAAGCGATTTGATTTACATACGCATTCCTGCCATTCCGACGGTAGGCTGACCCCGAAGGCGCTGGTGCAAGCAGCGAAAGAGGCGGGAGTATTCTGCTTGGCTCTTACTGATCATGACACCACAGCTGGAATGGCGGAGGCGACCGCCGCCGGAAAAGTCTTAGGCGTAAGCGTGCTTCCCGGCATTGAGCTGGATGTGGAGGCGGATTACGAGCTGCACTTGCTGGGGCTTGGGATCCGGCCGGAGACGATGGCACAATATGCGGAGAAAAACATTCACCGCCGGAAGGAACGCAACGAGGAAATCCTAAAAAAGCTGAGAAAGGCGGGGCTGGATCTGGCGCTGCCGGAGCCTTGCGGCGTACCCACCCGGCTCCATATCGCAGAAGCCATCGTGGACGCGCATTACGCCGGAAGCATTGCCGAGGCTTTTTCACGGTATTTGATCAAGGGTACTTCTGGCTACGCCTACAGCCGTCGCATTGGGTCCCGGGAGGCGGTGGCACTGATTCACGAAGCCCATGGGCTTGCGGTGCTGGCCCACCCATGTAAGCTCAAGTGCGACGACGCAGCCCTGATCCGCAAGCTTGCAAACGACGGATTAGACGGCATTGAGGCCTTTTATCCTTCCGCTACGCCGGGCCAGCGGAGCCGTCATGTGGATCTGGCCCGGCAGTTGGGCCTTCTTATCACCTGCGGCAGCGATTTTCATGGGGGAAGCCGGCCGGAAATGCTTGGCGCCGCCTGGGAAAACACGCCTCTTCTGGTTCCTGCATACGAGGCTTGTTTTGGCGAATTATGTAAAAAATTGTAATATTTCCTGCGCGAAATCATGAAATTCGATTGCCTAGCCCGAGCTTGTTTGATATACTGTTTTGTGGTGCGGGGCAGTTTGTATCTCCGTGCAAATGCGCTAGAAATACGGTTGGAGGGTGATTTATGTCAGCCAGTGACGGACAGATCAAGATCTTTGCAGGCAACGCCAGCAAGAAATTTGCGCAGCAGATGTGCGACTATCTGGGTAGCCCATTGGGCGATTGCACTACGTTGATCTTTTCGGAGGGCAACACTTTTGTCCGCATTAACGAGAGCATCCGCGACAAAGATGTCTACTTCGTACAAACCATCGGGCTGGATCCCAACAACGAGTTTATGGAGCTTCTCTTCTTTATGGATGCCTTCAAGCGTGCCAGCGCCAACTCTGTTACCGCTATCATTCCATACTTCAGTTATGCCAAAGGCGATAAAAAAGACGAGCCCCGGGTTTCAATTCGCGCCAGGGTTTGTGCCGACTGCATTGAAATGGCCGGTGCCAATCGGGTGGTGACCATGGATCTCCATGCCGCGCAGGTACAGGGGTTCTTTAAAATTCCCGTGGATCACCTTTATGCGCAAGATCTGCTTTGCGCCTATGCCAGATATCTGGGTATCGTGGACGAAAATCTGGTAGTAGTTTCCCCAGACGCAGGCAGTGCCAAGCGTGCCCGTTCCATGGCCAATGAACTGGGTTGCGCAGTGGCTATCGGCGATAAGATGCGCGTGGGCCACGACGAGAACGCCAAGGTGCTGGAAATCATCGGCGACGTGAAGGGCAAAACCTGTATCGTGGTGGATGATTTCACCATCTCCGGAGGCACGCTGGCGGATGTTGCCATTGGTCTTCGCGACAAGGGCGCAAAAGATATCTACGCATTCCTGTCCCACGTGGTGCTTCATGACAAGGGTGTGAAGCGGATTGAAAACAGCCCCATCAAGCTTCTGGTCTCCACCGACACCGTGGACTGCCCGGCAGTGGCAGACTCTCCCAAGATTAAGATCCTGTCGGCCGCACCCATGTTTGCGGAAGCGGTGCGCAGCATCCACGACCGCGTCTCTATGAGCCATCTGTTCGATAACCCCAGCCAGCGCATGCTGGCCATGAGCTTTGAGCGCCAGATGACGCTGGACGATCTGAAACAGCTTAACGACCTGAAGCGGAGCGCAGGAAAAGGCAGAGGCAACAAATAACCCCTACTTTATTAAGACAAAAACATTAATTAAAAAAAGGCCCTAAACGGGCCTTTTTGCATTTCTGCTACGGGCGCAAAAAGCGGTTCTGGATCGCAAAACATTAGGATATAATCGAGATCTGTTTGTACATGGATTCAATGCTTTCATCAGAGACTTCCGTGATAAGCGCGCACGCGGCATGGATGGAATCCTCGGGCGGCAGGGCGAGTTCCCGTTGAAGATAATCACGGACGGCGTCGAAGTATACGATATGCCGCTCCGCAAGCGCGCGGCCATCTTCGGTAAGGAATACCGTGCCGCACTTCGCCATTTCCACAAGCCCTTTTTTGCGCAGGGTCTTCATCATTTCGTGCACGCTTGGTTTTGAAAAGCCAAGCGCTTGTGCGATGTCTGTGCAACGTATGCCGGTTTCGCAATCCAAGGTGCGCAGGGTGATCAGATAGCGGATGTTTGAAGCGGTCAAAGTCTGTTTCTTTTGATCCATCCCTTCCTCCCATTTGCTCATTTCTTAACGTGGCAGCTTCCGTGCACGGGACAAGCCGTGCAGCCACAGCCGCAGGACGACTTGCTTTTTCGTTTGTCCCTGACCATGCCGATGACGATTGCCGCGACGATAGTGGCTAGAGCAAGGCATATTAGGATGGTTGAAAGGTTTTCTGCGATCATATGAAGCATTTGACAAATCCTCCTTTTGTGTATTTTGCTCAAGCTTCCATTTTGATTCCCGGCTTCTCCGATTCTTTGGCGGGCCGCCGGAACAGCAGGTAAATGATACCGGCCATACAAATCAGGGCGACTGCAAGGCTGACGAAACGCACATCTCCACCAAAGAGCATTCCCAGCTGATAGACGATCAGCGCCACCACATAAGCGAAGATGCACTGATAGCCGATGGCGAACCACGTCCATTTGGCGCTGTTCATTTCCCGCTTGATAGCGCCCATGGCCGCGAAGCAGGGTGCACACAACAGGTTGAATACTAGGAAGGAATAGGCGGAAAGAGGTGTAAACACGGCGCGCATATTGTTCCAGATCTGCCAACCGTTTTCGGCCACATTGTCGAAGCCGCCGAACAGCACGCCGAAGGTGCCCACCACGTTTTCCTTTGCGATGAGGCCGGTGATGGTAGCAACCGCGCCCTGCCAATTGCCCCAGCCAAGGGGAGCGAACAGGGGTGCGAGGAAGTTGCCCATGGCGGCCAGAACGGAATTGTTCAGGTCCTCCACCATACCGAAGCTGCCGTTTTCGGAGCCAAAGGCTTGCAGGAACCAGAGCACGATGGCGGAGAGCAGGATCACGGTGCCGGCCTTCCGAATGAAAGACCACGCACGTTCCCACATGGAGCGGAGTATATTGCTCACCGTGGGCCAGTGATAGGCGGGAAGCTCTATCACAAATGGGACAGGATCGCCCGCAAACATGCGTGTCTTTTTCAGTATGATGCCAGAAACGACTACGGCGATCATTCCCATAAAATAGGAGCTGGGAGCCACCCACCATTCGCCGCCGAACATGGCGCCCGCAATTAGGGCGATGATGGGCAGCTTTGCACCGCAGGGAATGAAGGAGGTGGTCATAATGGTCATTCTGCGGTCCCTCTCGCTTTCGATGGTGCGGGACGCCATAATACCGGGAACACTGCAGCCGGTGCCGATGAGCATGGGGATGAAGGATTTGCCCGACAGCCCGAATTTCCGGAAAATGCGGTCCATCACGAAGGCAATGCGGGCCATGTAACCGCAGGCCTCCAGAAATGCCAGAAACAGAAACAGCACCAGCATTTGGGGGACGAAGCCCAGCACCGCGCCTACGCCGCCAATTATTCCGTCCAGAATCAGGCCGCTGAGCCAATCGGCACAGCCCACACTTTCAAGCGCACTACCTACCAGCGCCGGGATGCCCGGCACCCAAACGCCGTAATTGGCCGGATTGGGTTCTTCCAAGTTGGCAACTTCCATATAGCTTTCGTATGTAACGGAAATCTCTTCCTCCACGATGCCGTTGTCGTCATACAGGTTGCCGGTGGCGGTCAGAGACGCTGCCTCTTCTGGAGCAACGCCCACTTCTTGCGCGGCGGCCTCAAAAGCCTCTTTGATAATGCCTGGCGTCACATATTCCTCGGCAACCTCCTCATAAGCGGCGGAACCAATGCCAAACAGATGCCAGCCGTCGCCGAACACGCCGTCGTTGGCCCAGTCTGTGGCCCAGGAACCCACCGTGGTCACCGAAATGTAGTATACCAGGAACATTACAATCGCGAAGATGGGGAGGGCCAGCCAGCGGTTAGTAACGATCCGGTCGATCTTATCGGAAGCCGATAATTTTCCGGCATTCTTTTTCTTGTAGCAGCCTTTGAGGATGGAAGCAATGTAGAGGTACCGCTCGTTGGTGATGATGCTCTCCGCATCGTCGTCCAGCTCCTTTTCGGCGGCAAGAATATCCTCTTCAATGTGGTCTAGCACCGACCGGTTCAATTTCAGCTGTGCCAATACCTTGCTGTCCTGCTCAAAGATTTTGATGGCGTACCAGCGCTGCTGTTCTTGAGGTTGATCGTGGAGGGCTGCCTCCTCGATATGGGCGATGGCATGCTCTACGGCGCCGCTGAAGGTGTGCATGGGCACCGTTCTGGTGGTTTTTGCGGCCTGTATTGCGGCTTGGGCAGCTTCCATGATGCCCGTGCTCTTCAGGGCTGAAATTTCGACAACTCTGCAGCCCAATTCTCGGCTCAGTTCTTCGATATTAATTTTGTCCCCGTTTTTCTTTACCACATCCATCATATTGATGGCTACAACCACAGGAATGCCCAGTTCTGTAAGCTGGGTCGTGAGGTACAGGTTTCTTTCCAAATTGGTGCCGTCCACGATGTTGAGAATCGCGTCGGGCCGTTCATTGATGAGATAATTTCTGGCGATAACTTCCTCCAACGTGTATGGAGAAAGCGAATAAATGCCGGGCAGGTCCATTATAATCACGTCATCGTGCTTCTTAAGCCTGCCTTCCTTTTTTTCTACTGTCACGCCGGGCCAGTTCCCAACGAACTGATTGGAGCCTGTCAGCGCGTTAAACAGGGTGGTTTTACCGCAGTTTGGGTTACCCGCAAGGGCAATTTTGATGCTCATGGTATTTCTTTCCTTTCCTTATTGATGTTACTCGACCTCAATGGTTTCCGCGTCCCTCTTGCGGATGGAGAGCTCGTAGCCCCGCACGGTTATCTCAAGCGGATCTCCCAGCGGTGCCATCTTACGCACAAAAACTTCAATGCCCTTGGTGATTCCCATATCCATGATACGGCGCTTTACCGCGCCTGCCCCATGGAGCTTTACAACCCTGACCGATTCGCCGATCTTTGCCTCTTTAAGCGTTTTCATCTCATATTCTCCCCTGTTTTATTTTCATATCATAATTTTGCATGCCATCTCTTTGCTGATGGCGATGCGGGACTCCTTGATGTTGACAATGACGTTTCCGCCGGTCATGGAAACGATTTTAATGCTTCCTCCGGCAACAAACCCAAGGCCCTCCAAGTGCTTTTTCATATCGGGTTTTCCGCCAACTTTTCTGATGATGGCCTCCTCGCCCACTGTTGCAAGCGTCAATGGCATCACACAATCCTCCTTCTAGGCATCGTGTTAGATTAAACTAACAAAAGGCCTCAATAATTAGTTAGACGCACCTAACTAAAAAGTAGTTTAATATCTCTAACTGCATTTGTCAAGCAGGTTTTTCAAAAAATTGATTTTTTTGTTAGCGTATGTTAACCTATATGCAATTCCAAAGGAAAGCTGGAATGATTATGAAAATAATGAAAGCTTCGGAGGATTACCTTGAGACCATGCTGATGATGAATGAGCGGCATGGCTATATCCGTTCTGTCGATATCGCCGCCGAGTTGGGCGTAACGAAGCCCAGCGTCAGTTATGCCACAAAACGCCTGCGCGAGAACGGGTATATCACCATGGATGGGGACGGGCTCATCACGCTGACCGATTCCGGAATGGAAATTGCGTCCCGCATCTACGAGCGGCACAAATTGCTCGCCGAATTTCTTTTGATGTTGGGCGTGGATGAAAAGACAGCCAAAGAGGATGCCTGTAAAATGGAGCATGATGTCAGCGATTCTACGTTTGAGGCAATCTGCCGTCATGCCGGCAGAAAGCGGGAGTAGGTTTTTTAGAAGAGGTAAATGCCCGCTACTTCTCAACAGCGAGTCCGAGAAGAGCAGTATTTGTGCTGCGCGTCATAGCTTAAAAACAAGCAATGCTAAGGAGACTGTCTATGGCCAACATGATGAATTATCTAGACTGGCGGGGAGATCTGCGCTTCGACCAGTCTTCAGTGAACCAGGTGGACGGGTTGATTTTTGCAGAGCTTTCCTATATCGACTATGCTGGTCTGGCGCCGGAGGGGGAAGGAATTACCCTCAAAGAGGCCGCGAAACGCTATTTCCGGCGGTACCCAAACAGCAAGGGCAGGCTAGGGGTCATGGTGCCGGATGCCATCCATGACCTGCTTAAACAGGCGGCAGAGAGCTACCGCTTTGGGGATGTTGTGCTTACGGACTATGTGAACCGCATCGACGAGGAGAAGGAGGAGCAGTTTTCTGCCGTGACTTTTACGGTGGATGATATCCTGACGGTGGTGGCTTACCGGGGAACGGACGACACCATCGTAGGGTGGAAAGAAAACTTCAATATGAGCTATATCTTCCCGGTACCCGCCCAGGTGGACGCCGCGGCCTATCTCAACGCTGCTGCGCGAAAGACAGGGAATCCCTTGGTGGTCGTCGGCCATTCCAAGGGTGGCAACCTAGCGGTATACGCGGCAGCTTATTGCGACCCCGCGGTGCAGGCGCGGATTCAAGCAATATACAACAACGACGGGCCCGGTTTTCCAACGCCTCAGATCGAGCGAGACTGCTATAAAAACATCCGAACCCGGATCACCACGCTTTTGCCTCAATCCTCCGTCGTGGGCATTCTGCTGGAGCATGAAAGCCGCTACCTTGTAGTTCGCAGCGATGCCGTGGGGGTGTGGCAGCACAACGGCATTTCTTGGGAGGTTCTGGGGAAGAGCTTTGTCTACGCGCCTCGACTTAAGAGGAACAGCGCCCGCAAGGATCACACTCTGCACGCATGGCTGAATGCCATGGACCTGGAACAGCGCAAGCTCTTCGTGAAGAAGCTCTTCGCTATCCGTCAGAACACCGACGCCCGCACCCTTACCGAGCTGAAAAAAGACCCAAAGAAAACGCTAGCAGCCATCAACGCCTCCTTTGACGAAGAAACCAAAGCCATCCTCAAGCGTTCTTTGCAGATGTTTCTCATGGAGGATATCGCTATACATATCCATCGATAAATTCAAGCATTTTAACGGTATGGCAGTCGCCATACCGTTTTTATATACAAACATTTTTTGATATTATTAACAATTTTGCACTTGTTTTTTTCATTTTAAATGGTTATTCTATTGAATTGTGTGCCGGAATATGGGGTGCAAAAATTGATCCGGAGGAGAATGACAAATAATGCAAAAAACACTTGCAGATATTAATACCATCATCGTAGTTCTACTGACGATGGCATACTTTTTTCAAATCATATATACCGGGGTTGGCCTGTTCAGCAGGCGGAAACCAGAACCGACGCCTGCGAAGATGAGCAAATTCGCGGCACTAATCTGCGCTCGCAATGAATCAATGGTGATTGCCGAGCTGGTTGAAAGCCTAAAGAAACAGAACTATCCTACCGAGCTGCTAGACATTTATGTGCTGGCGGACAACTGCACGGACGATACCGCTATTCAGGCTGCCAAGGCCGGCGCCATTGTCTTTAAGCGGCAAAACAGGCAGCAGGTGGGCAAGGGCTATGCCCTAGACTTTCTGCTCAAGCGCATTGCAAACACGCATCAGAAGGATTCCTATGATGGTTATTTTGTATTTGACGCGGACAATATCGTAGATCCAAACTTTGCCGCAGAGATGAACAAAACCTTTCTTCGGGGAAACTACGATGCGATAACCTGTTACCGAAATTCCAAAAATTTTGGCGCAAACTGGATTTCCGCGGGCTATTCCATCTGGTTCCTGCGGGAAGCGCGCTTCTTGAATTACCCCAGGATGCTTCTGGGCAGCGGCTGCGCCGTATCGGGCACGGGCTTTTTGATCTCTAGCAGAATCGTTGAGCAGAACGGCGGCTGGCCTTTCCATCTGCTCACTGAGGATATTGAGTTCTCCGTGCAGTGTGCAATTTCCGGCCATAAAATCGGCTACTGTGACCGCGCCATCATCTATGACGAGCAGCCCACTTCCTTCCGCCAGTCCTGGCAGCAGAGGCTGCGTTGGTCCAAGGGGTTTTATCAGGTGAACGCCAAATATCTGCTGTCTTTAGCCAAGGGCGCTTTGAAAAACAGAACTGCCGGTGCCCGAATGACCTGCTATGACATGATGATGACCATTGTCCCCTGCACGTTGCTGACGGTGGCGGTATTGCTGCTGAACCTGTACGTGTGCGTGAGCGCCTTTACGCTGCCCGATTATGCCCTGCACCTGCTGGTAAATACTGCCCTGCGCTACGTGGGGTTTGCGGCAATTAACTTCTATCTGGGCATGCTGACATACGGCATACTCACCATCGCCTGTGAATGGAAGCGCATCCCAACCTCCGCCTGGCAGAAGGTGAAATATCTTTGGGCGTTTCCCCTCTTTATTGCCACCTATGTTCCCATCACGCTGATGGCGCTTGGGAGCCGGGTGGAGTGGACGCATATACAGCACCACTCTTCCGCCGAACTGGCCCTCTATGGCGCAAACAGGCAGGCCTGAGGCACCATTCGTGCCGACGCAGATATAAGCCACGCCGGGGTGGGCCTGTCATAAAACGAATTGAGTCAAAGCCGAAGAACCGAATCAGTTCTTCGGCTTTGTGCACGCCATGACGCTCTTTGGCGGCTCGAAAAGGGTTAAACGATGATGGATTCCACCTTGCACAGTGGGATAAAATTAAGGTTTCGGCCGTCATGGTCCGTTATTACTGCTATGCCGCAGGCGGACTTCAGCACGATGCCAGAAATATCCGTTCCACAAGTAAAGAGCTGCACGCTGCTTCCCTGCGTCAGTTTGGCGCGAAGAGCGGCCTCGCAGTCCCCCTGGGGCAAATTGAGGTCAGGGATGTAGGCGATGGAATCGTTGTAAGTGGCGCCGGGGATTTTGATGGCGGCTATCCGGGACAAAGAAACGGCTTTTCCGCCGGGAAACAGCAGCAATCCGGGATCTGTCGTCGGGTAGAGGCCCGTTGGGATATCCGTCACTGTGCTGCCGCTCTCTAGGTTCAAGCTAAAGATGCGCCCGGCATAGCTGCCGAGAAGTTGGGGCAGCAGGTTTTTGAGCTGCGCCGTACAAAGGCAAATCGTGGATTTGCCCACGGGGCCCTGTTCGCCTACGGGGCCTTGCAAGCCTGCTGGACCCTGCTCACCCATAGGACCCTGCTCACCCATAGGACCCTGCTCACCCATAGGACCCTGCTCGCCCATAAGACCCTGCTCACCTGCGGGACCTTGCTCACCCATAGGACCCTGCTCACCCATAGGACCCTGCTCACCCATAGGACCCTGCTCGCCCATAGGACCCTGCTCACCTGCGGGACCTTGCTCACCCATAGGACCCTGCTCACCCATAGGACCCTGCTCGCCCATAGGACCCTGCTCACCTGCGGGACCTTGCTCACCCATAGGACCCTGCTCACCCATAGGACCCTGCTCGCCTGCAGGTCCCTGCTCACCCACAGGACCTTGTACGCCTGCGGGGCCTTGTGGCACTCGAAGCCCCTGGGATCCTGCTTGAGAATACGGGCATGGAGGACGCATCCATGGCAGGCACGGCCTTGATGGGCATTGCCTTTGGGGGGAAGAAGGGGCGGGACGCGCTGCTGATGAAGGATTTAAAGGCTCAGGGGTATCCTTCCTTGCCGGAGAATCCGTAGACACTGGAAGATCCGGCGCCACCGGGGAATCTGTGGGTATGGAGGAATCTGTGGATACTGGGGAATCCGGTGCTACCGGAGAATTTGTCTTCCCGGGACAGCATGGACAGCTGCGCCCTTTGGATTGTGAGGTGGAAAGTTCTGCGGAATCTGTTAGGATAGTTCCGCGGCCGCGCCATAAGATCAAAACGATCACATCCATCCGTTCAATTTCTAAGGGGGATCTTTTCCCCCCATGCCATTGTATGCAAAAGGGATTTGAACCGTTTCTCTAAGTTGGAATTTTGTGGGATTAATGATATAATAATTTCAATAAATAAAGGGGCAACAGATTCCATGAAATTAAAGGGACTGTGGAAGAGGTGGAAGTACCTGGGTTTTACACAGGAAGTGTTCTTGGAACACCGGCCGGAGTTAGATCTTCACAACCTCAAGCTCCTGCATCAGGTATGCGGTATTTTGGCTTCCGTCATGGTGGCGCTGGCCATCCTGTTCGGTACGTATATGCACGATGGCCTGCGCACATGGCTTGCGGTGGCCGTGCTTATTATTCTTCTGCTGTTTTCATGGATCAGCTCACTGATGCTCCGCACAAGGAGGCATCCAGAGCCTCGTACGGTTGATATTTTGCTTTTTGCGCTGTCCCTGCTGTTGTATGTTTGCGGCGGATATCTTGGCACTGCTGCCTCGGGCGGAGAGCTGGCGGTGGCAATGATCTGGCTGCTTCTTTTTGTACAGATTGTATTCGTCCAACCGCCCTTGAACAACCTGCTCACTCTACTGCCCTGTCTGGCGCTGTTTCTCTTTTTCAGCGCCCGCTATAAAGCCGATCACAACTTTTTCTATGATCTGGTGCACGCCTCCATCTCCACGGTGGTGGGATTGTTCATGTCCTACCGAAAGGGCAAGATCTCTTTGGCCAACCTTGTGGCGGAGAAACAGCTTCGGCAGGCCAATTACAACCTTTACCACACTAGCACAACGGACGTCCTTACCGGCCTAAGCAACCGGCGGCAGATTTTTGAGAAAATGGATCAACTTCAGGCCCGGTGCATGGAACATGACAGCTATTTGGCCTGCGTGGTGCTGGATGTGGATGACTTCAAGCGCTGCAACGACCGCCATGGTCATCCCGTCGGAGATGCGGTGCTTGAGGCCATCGGAAAAGCGCTAAACAGTTACAGCGCGGAGCATGAAATCAGCATGGGGCGCATCGGTGGCGAGGAATTTCTTGCGGCCTGGGAGGAAAAAGATCCTGCCCGCTGTGAACAGGTGGCGGATGAATTGCGGACCTTGCTCGGCGGGATTGCAATTCCCGTCGGGGATCAAACCTTAACGATCACTGTCAGCACCGGTGTCTGTGCGCTTCGGCCTGAGGCCGCGGACCGCGCCTACTATTTTGCAGATAAAGCTCTTTTTATTGCCAAAGGTGCCGGTAAAAACCGGTTCTGCCGGTTCTCTCCAGAGCTGGATGATTTTATTTTTTAAAGCAGGAGCAGGAATGAGAAAAAGCGGTGGGGTCACCTTTATTGAAGTGTTGGCGGTCATGGCAGCTGTCATCATCATGGCGCTTATTGCCATCCCCGTTTATCAGGGCACTGTGGAAACCACCCGAACGTCCACCTGTCTTGTCAATCGCTATATTGCAGCATCCATATACCGTACTGCCATCCTGACAGGAGATCTGACAGAGAATTCTACTGCCAATGAAGTGATGGAGTACGTGAGTGTCCGCGCCCCCCGAGGCGTTACCTGCCTTTCCGGCGGCACAATTTATTTTAAAAATGGAAAGTTCTATTGCTCTCTGCACGCCATCGATTATATTTTTAGCAAGGAAGCTCCCCAGCAAACCCTGCTCTCCCTTTTGGACGCCGTGGGAGGATGGTTTGAAGACGTGGATCGTGCCACCCTGTCTTCCGGCGGGGACGGGGTGCTCAAAATTGCAGACAGTTCACAAGAATTCAACGATGTCCTGGAGGTCGCGTTCAAGAGCGAGGAATTCGGCGCATTCTGCAATAGCCTGCCTCCCGACTCTCTCAAGGTGATCACTACGGCCACATCCGGAAAAAGCGTAACCTCCGCCGAGCTTGTCAGTGTGTTTTGGCAGCAGGGGAACTACGTTTGTATTGCCTATGCAAAGAGTGGAAGCCTATACAAGGTGCCCAAGTCCGTGCTGTCGGGGAAGGATTATTATCTCGACGAAAATCAGGTCAAGGAACAGGATGGAAGCCTGAAAGATGGCGTGGTGCAGTATGTAAACTGAACGCACATAAAAACGACTAAATTTGCCACCTGATGTCGCGATAAAAAACGGGATTGCCATGCGGCCGGCCGATTCATTCCGCCGTTGCTGAAAGGCGATTTTTTTTATTTGCAGCAGATTGGAGTGGGGGCCAAAATGCAATAATTGCCCTTTTTTTGAATAAAAATTGCAATTATTCGCGGATTTCGATTGAAATCGTGTTTATTTTACATATTAATTCATTTTTATTCTTTGACTTTTTGGTTGATTTGTGATATAACCCAAAACTAGCGTGATTTATAAAAATGAAAGAGGTGGCTCCCGATGAACTTTTTTGACTTCGTATACGATCATATGAGCGGTCTGTATACGGAGCAGGACGCCAGAATCGAAAACATGTTTGAACAGGGAAGCAACTGTGACCAACTGTACCAGGAGGCTTACGATGCTCGCATTCGGCTTTCGGGCGGAAATCTTGACACGGAAAACCCGGACGTAATCTGCATCATGGACGCGTATGAAAAGATGCAGCGGATATTTTGCGCAAAGGCATTCGAATACGGCGAGAAGTTTGCAGGGTTGGACGGGCAGGAATACGAAGGATAGGGCCAAAAGGGTTTGGCAATTAAAACAGCATCTCATATGAGTGCTGTTTTTTTATGGGGGTTTGCAGGCAGATGAAAGACCGGGTTTTTATTTTACGACTGCCTGTGCGCATGCGATTGCAAGTAAACACACAAGGACGCTTAGGAGCATATAGACTAGACCTGCGAGCAGTCTGCCATCCCGTATCAGTTCAAATGCTTCCATGGAAAACGTAGAAAATGTCGTGAATCCTCCACAGAATCCGATCTTCAGGAAAAGGAGGAGAGAAGGGTTTATATCTGTATCTTTCTCTAAAAAAGACATGATCAATCCTATCATGAATGCACCCAAAATATTGATTCCCAGCGTCGTGACCGGAAATTCGATTCGGGATCTCAACGGCAGCATTCCCAGAAGGTAACGGCAGATTGCGCCGAATGCGCCTCCAATTCCCACGGCAATGCAGTTTGTAAATGTCTCCATGCAAGCATCCCCCCCCAAAAATGAACATAAAAAAACTGATGGCTTATAACACATAGAAGTCATCAGCGAAAAGCGGTTCCGGCAATTGCCGCGGGAGAACTTCATTCCCGCGAATTAGTGTAGCATAGATTAAATTCGGAATCAATAGTGACATTGCGATTCAAATAGTAAGCGAGTTCGGCCTCAAACGTGCCTGCGAAGATAGGCGCTGGGTAGACAAAAATCCGCGTCGGGCTTTTACTCGGCGCGGATTGCCTTTTGTGTGCGGCTTACCGCTGTGTCAGAGCGTGCACCTTGAGGGGGTCGGCCAAAGTGGCTACGATCACGGCCTTGATGGTATGCAGCCGATTTTCCGCCTCGTCGAAAACACGGCTCCGGTGGCCCCGGAATACGGAATCTGAGCATTCCATTTCCGTAAGGCCGTATTTTTCGTGCATGGCTTTGGCAAAGTCCGTATTCAGGTCGTGGAAGGAAGGCAGGCAGTGGAGGAAGATGGCGCCGGGGTTGCCCGTCATGTTCATCACCTCATCGGTGACCCGGTAAGGGGATAGCAGGTTCATGCGCTCCTCAAACATGGCTTCCTCGCCCATAGAGGCCCATATGTCGGTATAGACGGCATCTGCGCCCGCTACGGCGGCAAGGTCGTCGGAGAATTCAATGTGGGAGTCGGTCTCTTGGCCCAGCTTCTGCATGGAAGCGGTAAGGTCAGGATCGGGCCAGAGGGATTTTGGGGCCACGCAGGTAAAGTCCGCGCCCAACTTGGCAGAGGCAATCATCAGGGAGTTACCCATGTTGTTCCGGCCGTCGCCCACGAAAGCCAGCTTGACCTCCGTAAGGGGCTTCTCGATGCTTTCCTGAATGGTCAGGTAGTCCGCCAGCACCTGGGTGGGGTGGAACTGGTCGGTAAGACCATTCCAGACAGGCACGCCGGCGTATTTGGCAAGAGTTTCCACGGTGGACTGCTGATAACCCCGGAACTCAATGCCGTCATAAAGGCGGCCCAGCACCTTGGCGGTATCCTCAATGGATTCCTTTTTGCCCATTTGGCTGTTGGTCAAAAAGGTAGCGCCGCCGCCCTCATCCATGCAGGCCACTTCAAAGGAGCAGCGGGTACGGGTGGAGGTCTTTTCAAAAATCAGCACGATGTTTTTACCCAGTAGAAGCGGGTCGTAGATCCCCGCCTTTTTTTTGGCCTTAAGCCCCCGGGCCAGGGCCAGTAAAAAGCGAACTTCTTCGCTGGAATAGTTCAGCAGCGTCAAAAAGGATCTACCGTTTAAGTTGATCATAATTATTTTCCTCCAGTCCGTATGATTATTCGCTCAGCACATCCCGAAGGACGCAAACTCCTTCCGCCAGAAGCGGGAAGGGGATATTCAAAGCAGGCAGCAGCCGCACCTTTTCTTTTGCGGTAAGCACCAAAAGGCCATTTTCAATGCAGCGGGCCGCAACGTCGTGGGCGTTCTTTTCAATTTCGATGCCCAGCATCAGTCCAAGGCCCGTAATGGACTTCACGCCTTTGGCGCCGACGAGGGCGCTCTTCACATATTCACCCTTTTCCCAAACCTGCGCGAAGAGGTCTTCTGTAAGCCGCTCCACCACGCTGATTGCTCCGGCGCAGCATACCGGGTTGCCCCCGAAGGTGGAGCCGTGCAAGCCTGTAGTGAGCACGGCGCCCCGCTCGCCCATGAGGCAGGCGCCAATGGGTAATCCGCCGCCAAGGCCCTTGGCGGTGGTAACGATATCGGGGGTAATGCCGTAATGCTGGTAGGCGAACATATGCCCTGTACGGCCGTTGCCGGTTTGCACTTCGTCAATGATGAGCAGCATATCTTTTTCCCGGCAAAGGGCGGCCACGCCCTTTACAAAGCTCTCATCCAAAGGCAGCACGCCGCCTTCTCCCTGAATCAGCTCCATCATCACTGCGCAGGCCCCACCGGAGAGACCCCGGACGGAGGCAAGGTCGTCGGCGTCCGCGTAAACGAAGCCCTCTGGAAACGGGCCGAAGTGGGCATGAAGTACATCCTGCCCGGTGGCGGCCAGTGTGGCAATGGTGCGGCCGTGGAAGCTGTTTTTTAACGTGATGATTTTATGGCGGCAGCCGTGCTGCTCGCCGTAGAGTCGGGCGGCCTTGATGGCGCACTCGTTGGCTTCGGCTCCGGAGTTCCCAAAGAACACCCGGCGCATGCCGGACTTTTCAATGAGCAGTTCCGCCAGGCGGCTTTGCGGCTCGGTGTAATAATAGTTGCAGGCGTGGGCCAGCTCATGGAGCTGCGCCGTCACTGCCGCCGCGTGGACGGGGTCCGCCGCGCCGAACAGGTTTACGGCAATGCCGCTGCCCAAATCGATGTAACGCTTGCCCGCCTCGTCGTAAAGCTCCGAGCCCTGCCCCCGGGTAAGCAGCAGGTCAAAGCGCTGGTAGGTGGGGGCGATGTAAGTTTTGTCCAGTTCTTTTGCGTTCATGTGGGCCTCCTTGCAAAATCAGGATATGCGGGCTTTTTTGCCTCGCTTTGTACCGCCCAAGGGCGGCGAGAAAACAGAAAAAGAAAAAAAGCGGAGGGCCGGACATGCCCTGCCCGGCTCCTTTGCGTCAATCATTTGGATCAATAGACAAGAAAAACTTCCCGCTCGATCTTTTAGGGAAGGAACATGGTGCCGATGCCCTCGTTGGTGAGAATTTCTACCAAAATGGCGTGGGGAAGGGTACCGTCGATGATAAACACTTTTTTCACGCCCCGATAAAGGGCGTCCATGCAGCAGTTCACTTTGGGGATCATGCCCCCGGAAATGATGCCGCTTTCCATAAGGCCCGGGGCTTCTTCCAGCTTGATGACAGGCAGCAGGGAGGAAGGGTCGTCACGGTCCCGCATCACGCCCGCAATGTCTGTCATAGAAATGAGGCACTCCGCGTTGAGCGCGCCTGCAATGCAGCTGGCTGCCGTATCCGCGTTGACGTTAAGGGTTTCGCCGTGTTCGCCCATGGCCAAAGAAGAGATGACGGGGATGTAGCCCTTCTCCAGTATGTTGAGAATCAGGTCGGTATTCACATCCGTAACCTCGCCCACATAGCCCAGCCGCGCGTCCATAACCTTGCCCCTAAGAATGCCACCGTCCAGCCCGCAAAGCCCAACGGCCTTGCCGCCGATGGACTCGATGCGGCTCACCAGCTCTTTGCTGAGCTTTCCGGAAAGCACCATTTGAACCACTTCGATGGTCTCTTCGTCCGTAACCCGAAGCCCGTCAATAAAGTCGCTCTCCTTGCCGATCTTTTTGAGCATGGTTGAAATTTCTGGCCCGCCGCCATGTACCAACACTACCTTCACGCCCACCATGGATAAAAGCACGATGTCTTTCATGACGGACTGCTTTAAATTCGTATCCGTCATGGCATGACCGCCGTACTTGACCACGACGACCTTATTCCGGTATTCCTGGATGTAGGGGAGTGCGTTTTGCAGAATCTCCGCCCGAAGGGAATTGTTGATGGTCATGTTCTGTAATCTCCGTTGATTTTTACATAGTCGTAAGTCAAATCGCAGCCCCATGCTGTGGCGGATGCGGTTCCATCTTTCAGGGTGACGAGAATCTCGATTTCAGCCTCACAGAGGATCTTCTTTGCAGTTTCCTCAGAGAAATCAATGCCGTGGCCGTCGACTGCCACCTGAATCTCTCCGGCGGCGGAGCGGAAGCGCACCTCAACGGCGTTGATATCCTCCACGGCTTCGCTGTAACCCAGCGCGCAAAGCACCCGGCCCCAGTTGGCGTCCGCGCCGAACATGGCCGCCTTCACCAGCGAAGAGCTGATGACGGCTTTAGCCGCTTTCTGGGCAAAGGCGAGATCCTTCCCACCTTCCACATGGCATTCTATGAGCTTGGTTGCGCCCTCGCCGTCTCCGGCGATCATCCGGGAAAGGGCGGTGGTCACGACAGATAGGGCTTCGCAGAAAGCCGTGTAGTCAGCGCCTTCGGATACAATCATTTTATTTCCCGCCAGACCGCTGGCCATTATAGAGGCCATGTCGTTGGTGGAAGTATCCCCATCCACGCTGACCATGTTGAAGCTGCTTTCCGTATCGGAGGAAAGGGCGCATTGCAGCATTTTTGGGGAAATGCTGGCATCGGTGGTCAAAAAGCAAAGCATGGTGGCCATATTGGGGTGAATCATACCGCTGCCCTTAGCGATGCCGGCGATGCGGCACTCTTTGCCACCCAGCAGGAAGGAAGCCGCAATTTCTTTCTTTTTTGTGTCGGTGGTCAAAATGGCCTCGGAGGCCAAATCGCTGTAATCTCCCAGCCCTGCCGCAAGGAATTCCATGCCGTTCGAGATGGGCGTAAGGGAAAGGGGCTGGCCGATGACGCCGGTGCTGGCCACGATCACGTCGTCGGCGGAAATCTCCGTATGCTGTTCCACCAATACACACATACCCTCAGCAATTTCAATGCCGTCCGCGTTGCAGGTGTTGGCGTTGCCGCTATTGCAGATGAGCGCCTGGGCATAGCCGTCTTTGATATTGGCCTTTGTCACTGCAATGGGTGCGCCCTGTACCAAATTTTTTGTATAAACCGCCGCCGCGGCGCACCGATTTTCGCTTATGATCAGGCATAGATCCCGCTTCGTCCGGTTTTTCCGGATGCCGCAGTGGATGCCGTTTGCTTTAAATCCTTTGGGTGCGCAGATGCCCCCGTCAATCAATTTCAATTCCATGGTTTCCTCCTTATAGGTCGAGCCCCAAGGTGCTATCCAGTTCCCGGGCGATATTCATGCACTGGATTGCGGCGCCGGAAGCGCCTTTACCTAAATTTCCAAACCGCGCCGCCACCAGTATGCGGTCTTCACTGCCCAGTACGCTCACTTCCATGCGGTCTGTGCCCGCAAGCGCAATTGCACTGAGGAACCCCTCTTCGTCCGGGCTTTCCAGATAGCGGGTCACCGGCCCAGCGTACAGGGCTTGGTATACTGCCTTAACGTCTTCGGCCGATCCGCGCAGATCCGCTGCAAACAGCGGAACTGTCACCAGCATGCCCTCGTAAAAATCGCTTACCACTGGGCAGAACATGGGCGGGGTAATGAGCCCGGGAATCCGTTGCATCTCTTTGAGGTGCTTGTGGCTCTGGGTCAGTCCGTAAAGCCGGGGCGCATCCAGCAGAGGGCTTCGGTTTTCCGCCTCGTATTGGGCGATCATCTTCTTACCGCCGCCGCTGTACCCTGTGAGGCTCATGCAGGTAAGCTGCGCCTCCGGCCCCAAAAGTCCTGCTGCAATCAGTGGGTAAATCAGGGCAATAAAGCCGCTGGCGTGGCAGCCCGGCACGGCAATACGCTTGCCGGATTGAACGGCGTCAAAGTGGGAAGGGGAAAGCTCCGGAAACCCGTAGGCCCAGCCCGGATCCGTTCTGTGGGCGGTGCTGGCGTCCAGTATCACCGTATTCGGGTTTTCGCACAGGGCAACCGCTTCCATCGCTGCGGTGTCAGGCAAACAAAGGAAGGTCACGTCGCTTTCATTTATGGCGTCCTTCCGGCAGGACGGATCTTTGCGCGACGAATCCGGCAGCACGATCAGGGAAACATCCCCTCGCTGCCGTAGCCGGTCGTAAATCCGAAGGCCAGTTGTGCCTTCTCTGCCGTCGATGAATACCTTCATGTGTACCTACCCCATTAAAGAAGCTAATATGCATAATTATGCACAAATTTTTTCTGGTGTCAAGCGTTATTTCCAAATTTTGCGAAGGGATTTTTTCTGAATAGATATTCATTCGATAAAGTCCCGGTTTCGGGACTTTTTATTTCGGCCGGGGCATTATAGTAATAATCGAACGTTTATTCTGTTATTAAACGTGGAAGGCGGTCGTAAAAATTGATTTTTTGCTGAAAAAGCACGGGAATTTTGACGAAGCCTACGGAAAACTTCATGATGGAGTTAAGGCTCCCCTCGTAAAAGTTGGGCCACCGTGGACCATTTGGTCCATTAAACTGAACGCGAGATGAAGGGAGGGATACATCATGATGGTCTGCATTCGATGTGGCGAGACCTTTTACGGTTTCGAGGGCTGCCCTGCCTGTGGAGGCGAGGCGGAGGAGGCGTTTTGTTGCGAATTCTGTGGCGGCCATTTTCCACAAGGGGAGATGAGCGATGCGGAGGGCATGTGCGAACTTTGTTTTTCTGGCGCTGTGCGCGCCATCGGAAAACTCATGGAGCTTTACGCCACCCCTGCCATGGATCGCGCCTTTCAATTTCTGAAAGAATACTGAGCTCTAGGCGACAACGATGACAAACAAATGTTTGTGTTGCCATGCCGCGGCGAGGAAGCGGCAGATCCGCGATAAAAAGGAAATAAGATCTAAAAGAAATGTATGAATGTAAAGCGTATGGGAGAAGGGGCCAAAGATTTCCGGCTATGAATTACGCACGGCGAGAGGATATGCAAGAGGATCTCCGGCATATCTACTGCAACCGATTAAAGGAGGATATCCATGAAAGATCCACAGAGAACTAAGCTTCGCAGACTGTTAAAATACTGGGGTGCCATTGCCGGCATTTGTGCTGATATGCAATGTGAGATTGCCGAATACGATGGGCTGCTTGCCGCCGCAGAGGGGGAAACGAAAAATGCCGACCTTGCGGAGGCCTACCGCCGCCGGATTATGGAGGTTACCAGGGAAGTTCAAAAACTCACGGCGCTGCAAGGCAGCCTTTCCGCGGCTGTGGCGGCACTGCCCGTGGAACAGCAAAAAGTGCTCAATTTTCGCTATCGTAAGAATTACGAGTGGGAAAAGGTTGCCCGGCTGATGCTCTATTCCCGTACCACGGTTCGCCGGTTTGAGGCGGCGGCCATAACTGCCCTTTGCCAAAGCGTAAATTTTGAGGCATCGTTTTGTACACTGGGGTGGGAGAATCGGCAATTTGGCTCGAGAGAGGAGGCGTTGGCATGAGCGTGCAAAAGCGGCCGGTAACGTTGTTGAAAGCGGAAAACAATGGGGGGGAAGCGCCCCCACCTCAAAGTCCGAATTATAAAGAGCTGGGGCGCAGGGGAGGCGTGGCCTCCGGGGCTGCACGGCGGCGCAGGCGGGAGCTCAAAGAGGCTGCCGGCGAGCTTTTGGCGCTGGATTGCGTCTGTTCCGACGGCCTCAAGGCCCTGCAAGCCTTGGGGCAAACGGAAGGGGACAACACTGCAGCGATTATGGCTTCCATTTTAGCCACCGCCATGCGGGGCAATCTGGACGCGGTCAAATTCCTTCGGGACCTTACCGCCGTCAAGGCCGCCCCGGAGGACCGCAAGGTGGAATTTTGCTTCGATCAGTTTGAGGACATTACCGGGTAGAATAAAAAGGAGGAACAAATGCGGGTCAGTCTGGGGTTCGAGCCCAATCCAAAACAAAAGGAATTCTTTATGGCCCGGGGCAGGCATGTGGGCTACGGGGGAGCGCGTGGAGGCGGCAAAAGCTGGGCCATGCGCACCAAGTTTGTGCTGCTCTCTGAGCGGTATCCGGGGCTAAAGCTGCTGTTGCTGCGCCGGACCCTGCCGGAACTGTGGGAAAATCACGCGGTGCCCCTGCAACAGCTGCTTTTTGGGACGGCAACATATAAAAGCTCGGAACGCGTATTTATTTTCGAAAATGGCAGCCGCATCAAGCTGGGTTACTGCGATGCGGAAAGCGATGTGTACCAATACCAGGGGCAGGAGTATGACGTCATCGGGCTGGAAGAGGCCACCCACTTCACCGAAACGCAAATGCGATTTTTAACCACCTGCAACCGCACCACCCGGGCGGATTTCTCCCCGCGGATGTACTATACCATGAACCCTGGTAACGTGGGCCATGCGTGGGTGAAGCGGCTATTCATCGATCGCAGGTACCGGCCGGGGGAAAACCCGGAGAACTATGTATTCATCCCCGCCCGGGTGTATGACAACCCGGTGCTACTTCGGTCGGATCCGGGCTATGTGCAGGTGCTGCAGGCGCTGCCCGAAGACCTGCGCCGCGCGCACCTCAATGGGGATTGGGACGTGCTTGCGGGGCGATATTTGCCGGAATTTTCCAGGGAAGCGCATTGTGTTGCCCCTTTTTCCATTCCAGTCCACTGGCGGCGCTACCGGGCGTTTGATTACGGGCTGGACATGCTCTATTGCCTCTGGGCCGCCGCAGGCGAGGACGGGACGCTGTATGTCTATCGGGAGTACTATCAGAGCGATCTACCCGTGTCCGCCGCCGCAGAGGCCATATTGGCCCGATCCTATGGCGAGCGCTATGAGGCCACATTCGCTCCCTTCGACCTTTGGGGCCGCAGCCGGGAAAGCGGCAAAAGTCAGGCCGAGCTGTTTGCCGAGGCGGGGTTGCCTCTGTCCATGGTGAGAAACGGCCGTGTAGACAGCTTTTTAAATCTCAAGGAGTGGCTTCGTGGTCCCAGGTTGTTCTTCTTTGAAAACTGCCCGGAGATCATGCGGCTGCTGCCCATGCTCCAGCACGATGGCAAAAATCCCTCCGACGCTGCCACCGAGCCTCACGGCATCACCCATGGCCCCGACGCCCTCCGCTACCTGCTGGACGGCCGTCCGCAGCATAGCGATCCCCCGTTGGAAGAAAGCGCGGAGGAGGACGATTATGAGGCGCAGGTAAGGCGGTTTATGGCAGAGGGGCGGTAGGCTGGGAAGGGCTGCAGTATGATGGAATTGCAAAAGCATAAGTCTGCCCAGTTGCGGACGGGGGCCAACCCCGTCCTATTTTTTACCTGTCGGACCTATGGGCTTGAGGCGGGAGAGTGCCCGTCGGGCCCCGGAGGCGCTTTCCCGGGATACGGGTGCGGGGCTGTAGCGGGCTGCAATATAGAGGCTGCGAAGATCACGAAGTGCCTTTGGGTCAAATCGGCCGGCCGCCAATTGCAAAATGGCTGCGCTGGTATCGCCGGGGGCGATGGGTACACCCGCGTCCCGGGCCCGGATCAAAAATCGACGATAGCACCGGCGTACGGTGCCCCGGGGCCCGCTCATAGGGAAAGAAGCGGGTGGTGTTGCCTTCTTGGCTAGAGTGAAGATACGTATTTCGGCGGGAGTGACCGGGTTATGCCGGGCACCGGATTTTCCCAGCCGGCGAAAAATCAGGTATGCAACGAAAAGTAGCGCTGCGGCTGCGACGATCTCAATGACGATTCGAAATACATGGGCATCCCCTGTGGAAACGCCGTACTGGGTCAGATCGGTGAAGCTGGCAAAATCCGTTTGCGTCTCTTGGCTTGATGGGGTATTCCGGCTGGAGAGAAGCAAAATAAACCGTACCAGCACCTCGGCCAGCCCTGCGCTGATATAGATGAGGCCTATCAGCAGGGGGCTGATCAGGTATTCATGCAGGAAAGAAATTCCCTGCCCAATCAGGTGCAGCGCGGCTGAGGAGGAAAGGCCCCAGGCGGCGGTAAAGCAAAGGCACAGAAGCAAAAGGTCCAGTATCAGTTCTCTGGGCCGGAGGGATTCACTGCCTCGGCGCAAAGCCCGGAGCATGAGTACCCCCGAGGGCAGGAACAGCATCAGGCTGGGGAGAATGCATTGTGCCACGGCGGCGCCGGTGCCCACTATAGCAAAGAAGGCCGAGGCCAGAATCATGCCCAGTGCGCCATTGCGCCAGTAGGAGCGGCAAGTCAGAAGGTCGGGGTCGAACCGGCCCCGAATACAAAGATAACTACAGTACAGGGCCGGAGGCAGTATGAGCAATGCGTCCGGGATGCTGTGAATCCAAAAGACGGTGGATGGCAGTATCACAAGGGGCAGGAGCCGCAGGCTTCCACGATCCCGAAGCGGCCGGGACAGCCCGCAGGCCAACGCCATCAGGGATAGGGGCCATAGGGAAAAGGAAGCCCCGAACTGGCTGAGAATAAACCCCGCGCCCCCGAACCAAAGGGCAAGATCACATATGGTCTTGAAGAAGAAGCCCAGATTCATTTTCTGCCTCCTTCCGCACAGATGCACAGCGTCTCGCTGCCGGTGAATTGGGTCAGTCGCGCTGCTGCGCCATCTGCAGGTACGGGCGTAATGAGAATATGACTGCGGCCTCGTTCCGCGGCCTTCTTAGCTTGTTCCAGCAGGGCGCCAAGCGGTTTTTGGCAGCTTAAAGTGGCCCGGCCAAGCCCTTCCAGAATTCCCCGCAGGTGATCCGCGCCCAGCCCCTCCGGCACCGCGGACCAGAGGCCCATGGCGCCCATGGCCGTGGCGTTTGTCATAAAGGCATAGGGGATTTTTTGGTGTTCCAATGTCTCGCATATGGACCGGGCGAGGGAAAAGCACCGTTCTATCTGATCGGGCAACGGATGAGGAGAGCCGCAGTCCACACTCAGCAGAACCGTGACCATGGGTTCCAGCGTATGGTCATAAAGCTTGACCATGAGCTTTCCCATCCGGGCGGTCTGCACCCATGAAATGGCGCGCATGGGCTCCCGGCCCGTATATTCCCGAACTCCAAGGGTCAGTACCGGATCTTCCATGGTGAACCGGCGCACGGACACGACTCCCAAAAATCCGCCGAGGACATGAAGCTCCGGCGCGTTCTGTGCCGGGGCAGGCATCACAACGATCTCCACGAACCGTTTGAACTGCTTTGTCTCCGTCTGAAGGCCTAAAAAATCGCCGCAGAGGATTGTGGCTCCCCATAGCAGATACCGGCCCCGCCGGGGCAAGCTGGCTTTCACCCGGCGCTCTGCCCGTCGCCTGGGCGGCAGGAACAGTCGGGATTCCAGTTCTGAACAGGCAGAAACAGATCGCCTGCCCGATATAAGCTGCACGTCGTGGCCCTCCAGCGCGAGTGCCATCTCCATGGGCAGGGCTTCGTGCAGTTCCAGATAACTCAGAAGCAGGCGACCCGGATTTTCAATCACAGATATAACTTCAAAGCCCTCTCCCGGCTCCACGGAGGGCTTTGAAGGATAGGTATCATATTTCAGTCGGCCCAAGGGGTCCCGGAGGGACAGCCACTCGAAAAGCCCCATCAGGGCAAGAAGGGCCAGAAGGAAGGCAACCATCCTAGAGGGATTCCAGAGGTACGGGGATCCGTTCCAGCAGGTCTGCGAGGAATGCCCCAGACCCTGCAACTCCGGCGGCGGTGGCGGCGCCCAGCCGGTGGCAGAGCACGTAAGGCGCCAGATACTTGACGTCTTCGGGCAGCACATAATCCCGGCCAGCAAAGGCAGCATAGGCCTGGGCGGCATGGTATAGGGCGATGGCGCCTCGGGTGGAGACTCCTGCAACAAACTGGCTTTCTTTTCGGGTAGCGGCTACGATGTTCATCAGGTATCCGGCTACGTCCGAACTAACGGCTACGTTCCGGAGTCTGGCCTTGACCTGGGCAGTCTCTTCCGGCGTGACGGTGGCTGTCAGGAAAGTAAGGATTTCCGATGAAGGCTGCCGGGAGAGCACGGAAAGCTCTTGTTCCCGGGTCATGTAGCCTAGGGAGAGCCGCATAAAGAACCGGTCCGTCTGTGCCTCGGGAAGGGGGAAAGTGCCGTAGGATTCCACGGGGTTTTCCGTAGCCATCACCAGAAAGGGCTCCGGAAGGGGATGGGTTTCCCCATCTACGGTGATCTGCCGCTCCTCCATGGCCTCTAGAAGGCTGGACTGGGTGCGAGGTGTGGCCCGGTTGATCTCGTCCGCCAGTACCACATTGGCAAACAAGGGACCGGGCAAAAACTCGAATTCTCCAACGCGCTGGTTGTAAAAGCGAATGCCGGTGAGGTCCGAGGGCAGCAGGTCCGGGGTGAATTGGACCCGTTTGAAGCTCCCCCCCACGGTTTTTGCAAAAGCCCGAAGCAGCGTGGTCTTGCCGGTGCCCGGCACGTCGGTCAAAAGCACGTGGCCGGAGCACAAAAAGCAGATGAGTATCAGGGAGATGACTTCCTCTTTGCCCACGATGACCTGGGCACAATTTCCTATCACCCGGTCCTTATATTCCTGAATGTCGGTCATAGGTTCCTCCTGTAAATTGAAAATGAGCATGGGAAAAAGGCGATTCCCTTTGCTCAAAATGAAGCACGCTTTTTCTCACCGCCCCAAATGCCGCCGTCGACCCAGAGGACAGACGGTTTCGGCTCCCGGATGCCGTCTTCCGGCAGGGGCGGTCTTCATGGAACGGTTTATTCCTCATCCTGCAGGATGCCGCCCAGCATCTGAAAATCCTGGAAGAAGCCGGGGTAGGACTTGTTTACTGCCGCTGCTCCGCAGATGGTTACCGGATTTTCAGCAATCACGGAAGCCACCGCGGCCATCATGGCGATGCGGTGGTCACCCATGGAGGAAACAGTGCCGCCGGATAGGCGTCCGCGGCCTTGGATTGTGAGCCCGCTGCCCTCTACGCGCACATCTCCGCCCAGTGCAGAAAGCACATTGCATACGGCGTCCAACCGATCGCTCTCCTTAAAGCGGAGCCGCTCTGCGTTTTCAATGCGGCTTTCGCCCTGCGCGGCCGCGCAAAGCACGGCCACCGCCGGAACCATGTCAGGAATCTGCGCGGCGTCCAAACAGATAGGCTTCAGGAGCTGCGGCGCTAGGGTTACGGTGTTGCCGGCCGCCGTCACTTGCGCTCCTGCCTGCCGCAGTACGTCCACAATGGCGCGGTCTCCCTGCACCGAATTGAGGGAAAGGCCGGTGTATGTCAGGGGCGATCCGCTGGCGGCTGCGGCGCATAGGAAAAAAGCGGCATTGGACCAGTCGCCCTCAACCGTGGCGCTCTTGGGAGAATCATAGCGCTGATTCCCACCAATGGCGATGCGGTTGCCTAAAAATTGGGCACGAATTCCGAATTGCTTCACGACATTAAGGGTGATGTCAATATAGTTTATGGATTCGATGGATTCCGTAATGATGATCTCGCTGTCCCGGGGCAGCAGAGGTAGGGCGAAGATCAGCCCGCTGATAAACTGGGAGGATACGTTGCCCGGCAGCTCATAGCGTCCGCCGCTGAGCTGGCCTTCAATGTAAACAGAGCTTTCCCCCTTGCCTTTCGCCCGGATGCCGTGGGCCTCCAGCACATCCCAAAGTGGATCCATGGGTCGGCTGGGCAGCCGCCCGTGAAGCCGGAACAGGGAAGGTTCTCCCAATGCGCAAGCCACTGGCAGCAGAAACCGATAGGTGGAGCCGCTTTCCCCGCAGTCCAGCTCATGGACGGCAGAGGATTTAGGCAGTCTGCTCGGGTCCACAAGAAAACCCGTCTGGCCGACATGCCGTACCCGAGCGCACAGAGCATCCAAACATCTTGCCGTGGCATTGATGTCGTCGGAAGTGTCGGGGCAAAAAATTCGCGTTTCCCGGTCGCATAAAGCTGCGCTAATTAAAAGCCTGTGGGCGTGAGATTTCGAAGATATGGCGTGAACGGTTCCGCCGATGGGTTTGGGAAGCAGCGTGATTTTCATGCATTCCGTTCCTTTCAGTATTTCACCCTATTGTTTCACAAATTCGTTTAAAAATCAAGAAAGCCCGCATAAAAATGCGGGCTTTGTGAAATCAGGTCACTTCACTTGAAAAAACACATCAGACTGGTTCTGGAGAGCCTTGAGGTTCTTGAGGTTCTTGATCCTCTGTGTCGGTGGACATGGGGGGGTCGGCAATAAAAATCAGGAAGTCAATTCTGCCCATGGCGCTCATGAGTTCTTCTGGCGTGGGGAAATATACTTTGCCATCGGTTTTCATGTAGCCTAGGACACTTTTCCCGTTGCTGAAGGCAACGGAGCCGGTTTCCACCAAAAGGATGGGGCCTTCGGGAGAAGGAATGATCACTATGCTTTTGCCGGAGTTCACGGTGTAGGTGATGTCTTGGCCATACATGTCGTAGTAGTTACCCGTGGCGGGGTCGTAGTAGAAGACGCTCCCCTGAATTTGTACCTTCTGGCATACGGCCTTGGGTGCTTTGGGATCGCCGCATATAAAAGTGTAGCCATCGTCATTGGCCTGCCATGCGCCCGGGAAGGCCAAGCCGAATACTGGGAGAGTCAAAAGAAACAGAGCAACTAAAAGTAGAGAAAGGAAACGGACTGTTCTCATGTGCTTACCTCCAAAATTACATGGTATTGTTACATCAACCATATACCAATCATTGGAAAGTGTCAAGTATTATAGCTGCGAAATTGCAAATATAAAGAGTTTGTGGCAACCGGCCATTTTATCTAGGCAAATGCGTAAAAAACAAGCGAACAAAAGTTGAAATTAGGATGCCTGCCGCACAAAAAAAGCCCGCATAAAAATGCGGGCCCTCTTGATTTTTAGAGGCTATTTCACTTCGAATTTATCAAAGCAGCAGTGATGGTGATGATGGTGCGGGCACTTTACGGACGCGGGGCCGTCGGCAGTGAAGATCAAAAAGTCGATCCGGCCCATGGCACTCATGAGCTCCTCGGGGGCGGCGTATGTCTCCTGCCCAGCGGTTCCCTTGTATCCCAGGGTGCACTTGCCGTTGCTGAAGGCTACGGAAGCGGTTTCTTCCAAGGTGATGGGGCCTTCGGCAGAGGGAATCGCCGCTTTGGATTCACCGGAGTATACGGTGTATGTGACGTTCTGGCCAAATATGTCATAGTAGTTGCCGGTGGCGGCGTCGTGGTAGAAGACGCCCCCCTGAATTTCCACCTTCTGGCACACGGCCTTGGGCGCGCTTACATCACTGGATATGAATACATAGCCGTTTTCACCGGCCTGCCAGGAACCTACATAAGCGAGACCGGTTACGGGCAGTGCCAGCAGGAACAGAGCTGCCAAAATAAGTGCGAGGAGACGGTTTTGTTTCATGTTGCATACCTCCAAATTATTTTTGTTTTCTAACATTTAATATATTTTTAAATTTATAAGTTTATGCCAACGCAAAAAAACAGCACATGATTTATGTGCTGTTTTTTAAGGATGTTTAAAGAAATTTGAGGGAAACCCACATTTCCAGTTTATTGTGCAACTTCATTCAAAAATTGCGAAGGCCTGCGAAAAATGCAGGGGTCACTTGTCTTGCCCTCTCGCGACAGTGTCGCCGATGAAGATTAAAAAGTCGATCCGGCCCATGGCGCTCATGAGCTCCTGAGGGCTCATGTAGTCTTGTGTTGCGGGCGTCTTAAGGCCCAGCGTGCTTCTGCCGTTGGAAAAAGCCACGGAGGCAGTCTGCCCAACGGTTATGGGACCCTCTTTGGAGGGAGCCTGCATTTTGGTTTCCCCGGAGTTTACGGTGTAAGTGACGTTATGGCCTTGGCTGTCGTAGTAGTTGCCGGTGGAGGCGTCGTAGTAGAAAGTGCCTCCCTGAATGCTTATCTTTTCACATGTGGCCGTGGGTGCGCCGGGGTCGTTTGATACAAAGATGTAACCGTCGCCGCTGGCCTGCCAGGACCCGATGCAGATTTGGCCGTAGGAGCCGGAATCAGGGGCAACGTAGGTAGGGGTTGCATTATTATACTCAAGTGAGTAACCAAAGCCGAGCACAGGTATACCCAAGAGAAGCAGAGCAACCATTATCAGGGCGAAAAAACGGATTTTTTCATAAGAATTCCTCCATTTTTATTTGACATATTTTTACAAAAAAACATTGTTTAAATAAGTTTATATCACTTGAGGGCAAAAGCAAGAATCAGCGCCACATTCAGTCGAAAAAAACAGAGCCGGATTCTTGGAATCCGGCTCTGCGGCGTTCATTCTGGTCAACGGGTGGTACCTAGGAAAAACAAGGCTAGCGTACCGGGTCCGGAGTGGGCGCCGATGACGGGACCAACGTAGTTGATGAAAACCTTCTTTACGCCCAGCTCGCTCATCACAAGATCCTTGAGATACAGGGCCTCCTCTTCGCAGTCCCCGTGGCTGATAAAGACGGTCTGCTCGGCGGGATTGGTGGCAAGTTCTTGCATGCGCCTCAGCAGGCCCTTGATAGAATTCCGGCGGCCGCGGACCTTTTCAATGTTGATCAAGTGACCTTCATAGTCCATGTGCATTACGGGCTTGATGCTCAGCACCGTACCCACGAACGCAGTTGCTGCGCTGATGCGGCCTCCGCGTTTAAGAAACGAAAGGTCATCTACGGTGAACCAGTGGCAAAGGTGCAGCTTGGTATCTTCTGCAAAGTCCCGAACCTCACGAATGCTTTTGCCCTTGGCTTTTTCCTGTGCCGCCAGATAGACCAAAAGCCCCTGGCCGAGGGAGGCGCAGAGCGTATCCACCGTAAGCACTTCCGCTTCGGGATAGCGCTTTTGCATTTCTTCCGCAGCTACGCAACTTGCGTTGTAGGTGACGGAAAGGCCGGAAGAGAAGCCAAGATACAGGATGTCCTTGCCCTGCTGCAAAATGGGTTCCATGGCGGTTGTAAACTGGGAAATGTTGGCCGCGGAGGTGGTGGCCGCTTGACCCTCTCTGAGACGGGCGTATAAGGTTTTGGGATCCATTTCTCTGCCATCCAGATAATTGAGGTACTGTTTTCCGTTGAGCGTCAGCGCCAGAGGAACCACACTAAGTCCCAGCTCATCAGCCATTTCAGCAGTGAGGTCACAGGAGGAATCGGTCATGATCACGTAATCCCGCATAAAATCATTTCCTTTCTATCAATAATTTAAATAGGATACCTTCCAACGCCGATCATAGCCAAGGGGTTTTATCAGATACGGCGGAATGAAAGCAGATTTATTGGGCTTTTTGCATAAAGCCCGGTTTTGCAAACGTTTTGTAATTCGTGCAGAGGGAAAATTTATGGTCAGCGCCCGGTTCCAAAGAAAAACAGAGCCAGCGAACCGGGGCCCGCATGGGCACCGGTGACAGGTTCAAAAATTTCAATGAGGATGTCCTTGGGTGCCACAGAGCTTCGAAGGATTTCTGCCAGAGCCTCCGCGTCCTCTTTGCAGTCTCCGTGAACGATGCACAGCGTCTGCTTTTCCGGTTCCGTAACCTTTTCCCGGCAGGCTTTCGCAAGGGCATTAATGGAGGCTCTGCGGCCGCGAACTTTACCGTATGCCACAATCCTGCCCTCTTCATCACCCTTGAGCAGCGGCTTAAGGTGGAGCACTGTACCTACGATTGCCATCGTACCGGAAAGTCGTCCGCCGTGCTTAAGGAACATCAGGTCGTCCACCGTAAACACTTGGCACATTTTGTGCCGCTGGGTCGTCAGAACATCTCGCACGGCTTCAATGTTTTCTCCCGCATCACGAAGTTCGCAGGCCAAAAGCACCATTAGCCCTTCCGCTAGGGAGGCGGACAGGGTATCTACGCAAAAGAGCTTCCGATCCGGAAACTCTGCTGAAAGCTGTGCCGCCGCGGATGATGCCGATTCATAGGTGCCGCTGATGCCGGAAGAAATCACAATACAAAGTACGTCCTGCCCTTGTTTTAGCAGCGGCCGGAACCGCGCAATGAATTCCGATTCATTTACCAGCGAAGTTGTAATATCCGCCCGGGCGCGCAATCGGTCATAATATGCAGCGCCGTCGAAAGTTGAAAGATCGGCGCAGGTATGCATTTTCCCGTCCAGAACATACGACAGGGGAACCACTTTGATATGATGGTGGTCCACCAGATTCTGAGGCAAATTGGCCGAAGCGTCCGTGACGATTGAAAAACTCATCCCGCACCTCACATATCTAATAACACATATTAGGCTAACATACGTGCTATGCAATGTCAACCGATGCAGGGATATCCTAACATTGAATTGTGTCATGGGTTGTGCTATATTGAGAAGAAGCGTAATTCAAGAGGAGAAAATGATGTTTTACGATAAAAAACTGGTGGCCGCAAAGCTGCGGCGGTGGGAAAAATACCTGCGGGAATACCGGTTGCCCAGGTGGGAGGAGCTGCCCACCATTGAGCTGTATATGGAGCAGGTGATTGCCCTCTTAACCCAATACTTAGAGTTTCTGCCCAAAGCGGAAAATGAGGAAAAGGTGGTCACCATGAGCGCGGTAAACAACTACGTGCGCATGAAGATCATGCCTGCGCCCCGGCGCAAACGATACGGCCGGGTGCACATCGCCTACCTGATCATGATCTGCACCTTGAAGCAGAGCGTGAACATTGCCTATGTACAAAAGATGATCCCTATGGGCCTCTCGGAGGAAGAAGTGCAGCGTATTTACGACGACTATGTGGAGAAGCATCGGACGGCGGCGCTGTACTTCATCGATCAGGTGAAACTGGCGGCGCAGCATGTGCTGGACCCGGAGGACCAAACGGAAAACGCGGTAGGAAGCTTGGTCTCCTCGGCGGCCGTGATGGCCGGTTTTTCCAAGTTGTTGACGGAAAAGCTGGTTAAGCTTCAGGGAGAGCGCACGGAGGAATAGAAACAGCGCAAAAAGCGTCCTGCGGGCGCTTTTTTATTTGCCTGCGGGGAACATGCGCAAGGTGTCCGCCGGAAGCCCCGCCTCTTCCGTTAAGAATATGGGCAGGCACGGGTTGGTGTTCTGCCAGCGCCAAATGGCCTCGATGTGCAGGGGTCGGCTGAGTTCGGGAAGATAGAGGTATGGGACGTTAGGGAAATAGACGGAGGCGGCTTTTTCGGGTAGCAAGGAGATTCCCATCCCGGATTCCACCAGTAGCAGCATTGTTTCCATAATTGGGGTTTGCAGGATCCGACGGGGATAAAAGTTGTTCTGCAGGTACAATCTGTGCAGGGCCTCGAAATAACCGGGGTTTACGTTTGTAGAGATCTGGATATAGGTTTCCTCGGACAGCTCCTGAATGCTAACCTTGGGCTGGCTTTGGTAATGCTGGGCTTTTTCGCCGTCCATGAAAACTGCAATGCGGTCCCGTGCAATGGTGTGGTAAGCAAGGTCGTCATATTTGGGCATGCTCTCGTGGATCACAGAAAAGGCCACGCCCAGATCCAGCGCGCCGCCCTGCACCTGTTGCAAAAGTTGTTCTGCGCCCCGTTGCTCAAGGGTGATTAAAATGTCCGGATGGTTTTTTCGAAAGTCTCGTAAGAGCGGTGGAATCACATGGCGTGCCGAGCCTTGATAGCCGATTTTGAGCTTGCCCTGCATGCCTTCCCGCAAACATTTTGCGGTGTAGAGCATGTCTCCGCTAACGTGTAAAAGCTCTCTGGCTGTGGAAAGGAAATGCAACCCCGCCGGCGTTAGGGTTACGGATTTGTTGTCTCGCTCAAACAGGATGAGGCCCAGCTCCCGTTCTAGGTTCTGGATATGGCGGCTAAGCCCTGGCTGGGAAACGAAAAGCTTCTGCGCCGCCAAGGTAAAATTCAATTCTTCCGCCACCGTCACAAAACATAAAATCTGTTTTAATTCCATACCGTACCTGCCGTATCATTAATACTGTCATACTACACCGAAGGCGGGCTTGTTTGCAAGAAATAATCATGCATTTTTGTTATCATACCATTGTTTTTTTATATTTTACAAATATATGTTATTTTTTATAATATATATATAACAAACAGTACTGTATGTTTCAAATCACAACCCAGAAATCAACCAAGTCATAACTCAGAAATCTAACCAAGCAGTCAGATTATAACGAGAAAAGGATGAAGGAAAAATGAATATCAAAAAACGTGTTGAGGCTCTGCGCGCTCATATGGAGCGGGAGAACATTGCCCTGTCTATTGTCCTCCGTGCGCAAAACCAGTTTTACTACAGTGATTACAAAGCGATCATCTACTCACGGCCCATCATTTTGGCGGTGGGCATGCATAAGGCGTCTCTCATTGTGCCGGGGCTGGAGGAGGACCATGCCAAGTCCCATAATCAGGTGGACGAAGTGCTGACTTACTACGAGCATCCTGAAAAGGTGGGCCTGGGAGGGAGCCAGAACGACTTTCTCCGCGCCCTGTTGGGCGCTCTGCCCAAGGGCGCCCGGATCGGCGCTGAGTTTCATACCATATCCATCAGTCAGGCCGCGTTTTTCAGGGAAGCGGGTTTTGACCTTGTGGACATCGGACCCTTTATCCAAAGCATGCGCAATATCAAGGATGAGGAAGAGATTGCCATGATGGTGGAAGCGGGCAAGTTGGTCAGTGAGGCGTTGCACCGCAGCATCGATCAGGTGCGGCCGGGCGTGACGGAGATGGAGATGGATCAGTTCGGCAACGCATACCTGATGGAGGAGACGCCCGCGTGCTATCCGGGCTCTACACTGGAGATCTTTGTAATGTCGCCGGGCGGCGTCGAGCGAACAAACATGCCTCACGTATTTTCCAACACCCGCAAGTATGAGCAAAATGAGATCATCCTGCACAGCCGCCAGGTGGGACTCAATGGCTACCGGGCGGAAATCGAGCGCACCATGTTTCTGGGCAAGCCTTCAGAAAAGCAAAAGGAAGTGTTCCAGATCATGACGGAGGCCCAGCAGGCCTTGCTGGATGCCATCAGGCCGGGCATGACCGCGGGTGAGGCGGATTTCATCGCCCGCAGCATCATCCAAAACGCCGGGCTGGGGCAGTATGCCAACCACCGCTGCGGCCATGGCATCGGTCTGGGCCTGCACGAGGAACCCTATCTGCGCTACGATAGCACTTTGGTCCTGCAGCCGGGCATGGCGTTTTCCATCGAGCCGGGTATCTACGTTCCCGAGCTGGGTGGGTTCCGCCATTCCGATACCGTGATCCTCAGAGAGGGGGGGAACAGAAAGATCACGGACTGCAAGCGCGAACTTTCCGATTTGATACTCTAGCTTCCATCAGAATTATCTCAAAAAGGAGGGTATGTCAATGAAATTCAAGTACATCGAACACGATCCCATGGATCAGGTACCGGCACCGGTAGGGAAAATGGTTCTCACCATGTTGGGATTCACGTCTATCATGATAGGCTACCTGCTCCTTTGGTCCCTGATTATGGGCGGCCTGTAAAGTGAAGGGAGAAAATGTAAAATGAGTACAACTACATTTGCACTGATTGTCATTGTCTTTTTTTTCGGCGGTCTCATCGCCATCGGCCTGTATTTTAACAGGAAAAAGATGGCGCAAAACTCGGATGACAATATCCTTGCGGGCCGCAGCGCACCGCTGCTCTTGGTCTCAGGCAGCCTCTTCGCTACCTGGGTCAGTTCCGCCACCATCATGGGCTACGCGGGTACCGGCTATACCCTGGGCATCACCGGCTACTGGTCCGGCGCTTGCTTTATGGTGGCCACCATGTGGATCGGCATGTGGATCATCCCACGCCTTCGGCGCACGGGCGTGACTACGGTGCCGGAACTGTTTGAACATTACTTTGGCGCGTCTCACCGCCTTGTGGCGCTGCTCCTTTCCCTGGGCCGGGATCTGGGCGTCATCGCCAGCATCTCCATAGCGCTGGCGACCATCTTCAGCAACCTGTTTGGGCTTAGCTTCCTCTGGTCCATCGCCATCACCATTGGCGTAGTCATCATCTTTACCGCTACAGGCGGCATGTGGGCGGTGTTGGCCACGGATACCATTCAGTCTGTGATCATCCTCATCGGCACCATTATCCTGATCCCCGTGGGCATTGCCCATGCGGGCGGCTGGTCGGAGTTGCTAGCGAAGCTCCCCGTAGGGCACACCAGCCCCTTCAATGCCACCTTCTCTCAGATTCTGGGCTGGTTTTTGATGGGCTGCTTCATTTCGCTGGCCTACCAAACCGTGCTTCAGCGCGGTCTTGCGGCCAAGGATGACAAAACCGCCCAAAAGTCCTTTTTCTATGGCGGGCTGATGGCCATCTTCTGGTATATTGTCCCCTTTATGTGCGGCACAGTGGCCCGGGGGCTGTATCCGGATATCAAGGCGGCCAACGCGTTCTTGACCCTCACAAACGTCATAGGGCCCTATGCAGGCGTGTTCTTCGTCATCGCGCTTTTATCCAGCTGCATGTCTACCATTTCCTCCTGTATTCTCACGACAACCTCAAACCTGACGCTGGATCTCTATAAGCGCTTCATCAACCCCAAGATCGACGGCAAGAACTTGGTATGGCTCCAGCGCATCTGTCTGGTGCTCGTCACGGTGACCTGCGCACTCATCGGCAAAGCGCTGCCCTACATTCTGGAACTGTTCTGGGTGGGCGGGCGCATCATGGCCTCAGGTCTTGCGCCGGTGTTTGGCGCCCTGATTCTTTGGCCCAAAGCCCGCCGTGCGCCGGTTGCCACTCTGGCCGCCATGCTCACAGGTGCTGCATTTAGCATCTATACTCAGATTTATCAGGCCAGAGCGGCTGCGGCGGCCGCCGGGGAAGGCGGCGTGGTATTTCTCTGGAAGTTGGATCCTGTGCTGGCCGGCCTGCCCGCCTGCTTCCTTGTGCTGATTGTGGGCGTGCTGATTGAAACTAGGAATCAGTCCCGTGAATATCTTATGTCCCGCGCCGTGAAGCTGGGCGAGTCGTGCTAAGGAGGCGGAGAAATGACGTATATTTTCGAGTTTGACATTCTCCCCGGGAAGAATCATGAGTTTTGGGATTTCATGGAAAAGGAAGGAGTGCCCTTCTGGATCCGGCATCCGGAAGTGGAGTCATACGAGGTCTTCTCCAAGCTGGGCGGCAGCCCACTCTTCGAGGCGCATGTGGAGTTGAAGAGCTTTGAGGATTTTCAAAAGATCCGCTCCGATCCCGATTGGGGAAATGTATCGGCAAAGACATCTGCCCTTGCCTGCAATATGCAGCGCCGGTTTATCCTTTCGGAAAGAAAGTTTGAAAAAGCCTAGCATTTGCCATTCTCCTTGAGAAAGGGAGGCTCCGTAAGAGCCTCCTTTTCTTATTGCGAACTGGTTCCTCCATAGCTGGTGCTCACGTTGAGGATACCCCGAATGGAGCGGTATTTGTCCTTGACGACCAGCTCGGTTTGAAGAAGGTTGCCATCCGCGTCGTAGAATTTTCGGTAGGTTTCGGCGGTGCAGCCCCGGCGGGATTTCCGGATTTCCTTGGTTTCTCCCGGGGTCAAAGTTTCATCCACTACGATTTCATAGCCCAAATCGTCCAATGTGGAGGTTTTTTTGGAATATATTTCAATGGTGGCCCAATCTTGGCTGTGGCGGCCGTAGATGCGCACGGCGATGGTTTTTTTCTTGGTATCCGTGCTGGCGGAAATGGTGATGGGAGTGTCGGTGGAATTGACGAATTTAAAGTTGGGGCCGCCGGTGCTGATGGTGGCGTCCCGGCCTACGTCCACATAACCCAGTGGCCAGGAATGGTGGTTGCGTTCGCTCACTTCAAGGTCACAAAGCAGCACCGCGTTGTACAGCGTGGTGGATACTTGGCAAACCCCGCCGCCGTATTCCTGCACATAGGTACCGTCCAGAATGGCGGTGGCCATCTTCCATCCGGTTTTTTCGTTGCGGTCGCCCAGCGTTGCATTCATATCAAATTCCTCCCCGGGCGCTAAGGACACACCGTCGATGAGAGAGGCGGCCTTTTGCATGTTGAATACCCTGTTGGCTTTGCTGTAGGTGCTGCCCGAAAAGGAGGTGGAAAACTCGGCAATCAGCGCGGTGTCCGCCCTGGCCATATCTTCGGTGTATGTGACGGGGATTGTGGCAAAGGAGGCCTCCACTGCGCCTCCCGAGCCTTCCCGGGCCAGAGCAGCCACGCTCTCGGCAAGGGCCTGTAGATCCAGCTGACGGCCCTCTTCCGCTTGGGCGTAGGAAAAAGCCCCGTCTCCGTAGGTGGCCGTAGCGTCCGTTGCCTCCCGGTTCAAAGAATCGGTAAGGGGGGCCAGCGCCGTCCGCATGGTCTCAAGGTTCAAGAATATGGTGGTGTCCAGCGTCCGATCCCCGTTGTTTCTGGGCCAGTGGGGTTTCAGGCTCAATCCCTGTAAAACCACGTCCTCTGCGTCGGAGGCGATGGGAAGTTGGCTGCCGGAAATGACGATGCGCTCCTCTCCGGCCCGAATCTCATAGGTAAGGCCGGAAAGGGTGGTTGTGTGGGCGGCGGAAAGCGCTTCAAGCGCCTCGTCCACCGTCATGCCGGATACGTCTGTTGTGCCTATGGTAATATACTCTCCCAGTCGGACGCCGGCTGCCCGGGCGGATTCCAAATCTTGATAACCCTCTGCGCATCCTGCTAGAAGTAGGGCCAGAAGGGCGCAGAGGTAACAGCATATTTTTTTCATTGCTTTTTACACCTCCGGTTTAGTATGCGGGACGGGCTGTCGGTTCATACGTTAAGACTTGCATTCATATTTTTTTCCGTGGTATACTCATTTTACTTTTACGGGAGACTGAATATGAGTATTTTCGAGCTGTTTTTAATTGCGGTAGGGCTGTCTATGGATGCCTTTGCCGTTTCCGTGTGCAAGGGCTTGGCAATGGATAAGCTGTCGCTGAAAAACGCGGCGCTGGTGGGGCTCTGGTTCGGTGGGTTTCAGGCGTTGATGCCCTTGATCGGCTATTTTCTGGGCGCCCAGTTTATCGGTGCCATACAGGCCTACGACCATTGGATCGCCTTCGTGCTGCTTTCGTTCATCGGCGGAAAAATGATCTGGGAGGCCTTTTCTCATGATGAGGAAAAAGTCAGCGGCTCTCTGGGCTTTAAGACCATGCTGGTCATGGCCGTGGCCACCAGCATCGATGCGCTTGCAACCGGTGTCACGTTTGCGTTTTTGTCGGTGAATATCTATTTCGCGGTGCTTTTTATCGGCGTCACAACTTTCCTGCTCTCCATGATTGGGGTGAAGGTGGGCAGCGTCTTCGGCTCCCGTTGCAAAACTTGGGCGGAGCTTGCCGGCGGCGTCATCCTGATCCTTTTAGGTGTGCATATCCTCTTGGAGCATCTGGGCGTTTTGTGAAGCGTCCGAATCAAAAAGCAACGGCCAAAACGGCCGTTTTTTTATGTCTTTAGACAGAAAGTCTGAAAAATTCCCCGCCTTCTGTTCGGATATTAAGAAAAAGCCGTCTTCACGTTTTTTGCGGTTTGGGCATGATATAATAATTTCTGATAAACTGACAAAAAGGTATACAATACCTATAAAAATAATGGGGAAGGAAAGTGAAATTAATAGCATGAAGAGCAGTATCAACTTCGGCGGACTCACCTGTGAACCCGGTAAAAAAGTGCAGGGCATGGTGCCCATCGGCGACAGCGGCCTGTCAATGCCGCTTACCCTCATCAACGGTGTGGGCGAGGGCAAAACCGTCCTCCTGTCAACGGGCATCCACGGCGGCGAGTATCCCAGCATTGAAAGTGTCATCGAGCTGGCTGCAGAGCTGACGCCGGAGGAAATCTCCGGGCAGTTGGTTATTTATCATCCTATGAACGTGGATGGCTTTTTTAAGCGCGTTTCCTATATCAGCCCCGTCATCGGCGGGAACCTCAACCGCAAGTTCCCCGGCAAACCGGATGGCGACCCCGTGGAGCGCATCGCCGATTATATGACCCGGGAATTTACCGACCGCTGCGATTTTATCATCGATACCCATGGCGGCGACCTGCATGAGTATCTGCCGCCGTATATTCACTATCCTGGAATCGGCCCCGAAGAAATGGTGGAGGCCTCGCGGCAGGCGGCCGCTGTGGCGGACGTATCCTACGTCGTGAAATCCGAGTCTAGGGATGGTCTTTACAATTCCGCCGGCATTCGCGGCATTCCCGGCCTTTTAATCGAGCGTGGCTGCCGTGGCCTGTGGACCAAGGAAGAGGTGGATGCCTATAAGTTCGATATCAGGAACGTCATGCGGCATCTGGGCATGCTCAAGGGCGAAGTGGTGATGCCCAAAACCCCCGCAAGGGTCCTCACCCGCATGGTGTATTTGGATGCGAACCATTCCGGCTGCTGGTATCCCGAAGTAGAGCTGGAGCAGCATATTGTGCAGGGTCAGCGTGTAGGCGTCATCAAGGATTTCTTCGGCAACGTACTGGAAGAGGTGTTTTGCGAGTTCGACGCCATCGTGGTGTTTATGACCGTCTCTCTGGCCGTGGCCGAAGGCGACCCAATCATGACCTACGGTATCTAACCGCGTATCTGTTTTTGCATCGCGTCGGAGCTTCAAGGGCTGTAAAAGGTCAAGTAGGCGGCGCCGCAATCTTCGGTAAAAATAAAAAAGTGCCTGATGGCACTTTTTTGTTTTTCAGGCTTACTGCGTCATGCCGAAGAACATCCCCGAGGCATAGGGAATCAGCCAGACCAGCCAAACCAATAGGCTGAATTTGTGAAAGCTTTCCTTGCTTTTCTGGGAACCGCGCAGCAGCACTATGGTTGCCCATACCGCGTGAACCGCCATCAAAACGATGGCCGCAAGCCCCGATACGCTATGGAGGTTGACCGTCAGCTCCATCCCGGCGAGTTTTCCCATCAGCGTAGTGCCTGTTGTATCGCAAATAAAGCCAAGCCAGAAAGTAATAACATGCCACTTTTTAAGCAGGCCGGAAAGCCTTTCGCCCCAAACGCCCATTGTGTAGAAGATAAGCGCCAGCGTAATAAAAACAATTGCAAACGGTAAAAGCATAGTGCCTCCTATAACCCGTGCTTGTGCAGCGTAAACATCAATAGCAGTCAACAGATTCATTATAGGCGCAATTCGGGGGAAAATCAAATTCCCCAAGCGTAAAATGCAAGTCTGCGATCCGCTTCCTGCGTTTTGCTTACCCGTTCGGAGGACAAAAAAGCGATCACCCGGGCAAAGGTGCTATTTTTCGACTTTCGGCCCGGGGGCTTCCGTCCCGGGCCGGGGCTTGTAGTGCTGGCAGGCGGGGTCGTCCCATTTCCGGTCTTTTAGCCGGGGATAGATGCAGTGCCCCTGATTCAGCTCCAAATACCGCCGCCCGTATCGAACGAAGTGGGCGCGGTAATCGATGCAGGTTCCGCAGGTGGGCTTGTCCATAAAATCACCTCCAAAAACAATCATAGACGATTATCGTCTAAATGTCAATAGATGATTATCGTCTATGATAAACTTCGTTTTGAGGTGATGAGCATGGAATTTAATGAAATTATTCGACGGCTTCGTGAAGGTAGGGAATTGACCCAAACCGAGCTGGCAAAGGAACTGCGCACCACGCAGCGAAAGATTTCGCGGATGGAGACGGGGGAGGCGGAGCCGAATCTCGAAGACCTCCGGCGACTGTGCCGCTTTTACGGCGTTTCGGCAGATTATTTACTGGGGTTAAGGCAGAAGTAGGGGGAGAAGATAGCGACCAACTAAGAGTTATATTTTGATTGCAATTGATTTAATTAATACGACTTAGCGTCGTTTAAAAAAATTTTATACATCTTAATATTTTTTTGTATGTTGTCAATCTGTGTTTGTACATCTCTTGGCAACGGATCGCCAGAACCAGCATATTTGTTCATTATCAAATCAATGGTATGCTGCTCCCGCAGCATCTTGGCTTCTATCTCAGAACAAAGATTACGTTGCAGCTCTACTTCCTTAGAATAATGAATTTGTTTGTCTTGGTTTATTTTAGGATCAATCCTTTTGATTTCTTCAATAAAGCGCTCGAAATTTTTATAGTCGATATTGTGATTTTTTTGGTCGATATAGTTTCTAATTATTTCTGCGTTAGAATAATGATTCGTCTTGTATTGCTTTCTCTTAGCTTCAACCCTTTTAACTTCTTCGATAACGCTTTCGTCGTCGTTTTTTGTATAGTATTTGAGGAAGCTATTCATTGAATATATATGAAACCGTTGTTTAGTGGCTTCACAAAATTCTTTACGCAATTCAACTCGTGGGCCAACCATTTTACCCTTTACCTTATACCACCAATCATCTTTTTGCTCAGATGTCACATATATAATGTCTTTATGATTTTCAGTTGCGTATTCAATAATCTGCTTCCATATGAAGAAATCTCCATAAGTATTGTTATCACATGTATCAGATATTTTTTTACTATCTTCGTAGCCAGGAGGTCTTTTCTCGGAGAATCGCTTTTCGCCTTCTTTTATCAGCTCAGCAATTTTTCCCGAATCATAGCGAGTTCCTGTTTTCCCATTGAATAAGTTAAGAACCTTTTGTAGAATAACATCTTCATTTGGATTCTTAACTTGTAAATTATTTAATTTGGAACTTTCTATCCATTTATTTAACGTTTCCCTTAATGGCTGGATTTCTTCATCAGAATCGTGTAATAAGTCTTTTGCTTTATTTAAAAATCTCTCTTTATCTTTCTCAAATGTGTCATATTTAGCACATACATCATAAATTACTTCACATCGATTCTTCATAAATTCATAGGCTACTTGATGCGGTATCCAAATTTGATTTGAATGTGCTTCTAACGTCTTAATTAGTTTGTTACGCGTCTTATTTGAATATCGATAGAGATTTAAAAGCACATTTGTATCAAATACAAAAATCCCATTTTCTCCAAGAGATTTCTTTTCTTCAGCTGTAAGGTCGATATATTCCCAGATAGAATTCTTCATGAATATATACTCCGTCTCTACATAATATGATGTTTGTCATGGTAAAAGTATTTTTTGAAACTCTTGATCATCAATGTATGCCACACCCAAAGCTTCACAGAGATTTGGAATTTTAGCAGCATTTGGTTTTAGCACTTCTCGGCTAACAACGATAGCATCATTACCTATGAATTTTGCTCTTGCAACTAAAAACGCATCTGCAACAGGTTGTCCATTATGAATGTTTTTTCTAGCAACATTATTTTGAAAGTTGCGATTTCTATAAATCTGCGCAACTATTTCGCATTCTTCATTCGAAGGAGAGGTGAAAAAATCTTTTTTCTCCTTAAGCCATTGGACATTTTCTTTTGTAGTACATTGACGTTCCAATTCACTAAAAGATTCTTTGACAAAGACAATTTCGCTAGCAATAATCAACTGATCAATCATATCCCACATTCTATCATATGCAGGTATGCCACGACGACAATGGTATATCAATTCTCGCATAGCGCAAGTGTCAACAACATAAACTTTCAAACTTTCCACCCCCAAGCTTTTTCGAGAGCCGGGATGTTAGATACCCTTGTTTTTGTATATGATGCAAGTTGAAACGCATCAATACGATTTTCACGATATGCGGAGAATGCTAATTTTAAATAGTTCCTTCCTAAATAGCTAATTAAGGTATTGTTTTGATTTCCTCCTTTAGTTTTTGGCTTTACTCTCATAAAATCAATGTAAATGTCGCTAGTGTTTTCATTATAAAAATTCCAATCAACTCGTCCTAAATCTATAAGGCGTAAAATCATGGCCTCTTTACTTACATGGAATTTATCTGCTAATTCACAAACTAACTTATATGAAACTTGAGTATTTCCAATTTGGTTATTAAGGATATTTTCTGGGAGCAAAAAGTCAGCGGCAAATTTATTACACATTTTTTCGATATTCTGCTGCCCTTTTGAAAGCGTTCCATCCATACTATCACAAAGTTTGTCTATCCCTCCGGTTTCATGAATGAGGTGGTATAATTCATGAAACAAAGTGAAAATTTGGCGAGTAAAAGACATGGAATTATTTATATAAATAATTGGGAAACAGCCATCATAGATGCAAAATCCAGAGATGTTTTCATCATAAAAAGCTTCTTTAAAAATATATATACCCTGTTTGTAAAATGCGTCACGCCATATTTCCAGCATCTCTTTTGCTGTCTTTATTTTCATTTGCTGCTCGATAGGTACTTCCAAATAATCTCTGGTTACCTTCGCCAATTTTTGCGCTTCGACTTCCTTTAATTTGTTATGCAAAATACTTTCTTTTGTGTGTTGTTCTGATATAAGTTCCTGCAAGTTAATCTGCATTACTAAAGCATCATTAATAAGTCTTGTCACCTTATATGACAAATGTGAAATTTCAAAATTAGAAGCAGTTCGAAATTCAGCTTGATATGCGATTCCTTCTGGTGGCTGAGGAAAGAAAAATACAGCCAAAGGTTTTTTGTATGCATGCGCAAGTTTTTCTAGTTGTGCGTATGTTGGATAATCGTCCCCATTTTCCCAAGCTTCGATTTTGGTCAGAATTTCGCTAATAGATTTTAATTGCAAATCACAGCATTGCAGACGCGCCCATTTCAATACATCGCCATTTATACAGGTTATTTTTTCAGTCATGCCATTATCTCCTTGTATTCGCACTCCATACATAAAAAACTACTTATTGTTTAATAAAATGCCCCAACTTTCCATAATTACCAAGCCGCGAATACTTCTTGCTCCACATTAATTACGCAAAACATCACCCACATTTTACCACCACTCTTCTTTCCTTTACAACAAAATCCAAATTACCCCTATTCTCGACATAAAAAGACCCTTTCGGGTCTTTTTATATACTGCTGGATAAATTCAAATTTGGCTTGATTAGCGCTATCCCTTTTGTGCGATATAATCACTTAATATTTGTGCAAACGATAAAAGGAACGAGGGGTTAAAACCTGTTCTTGTTCGTTCAAACAAATACCTAACTTTTATAAACGCATTGCTATTCTCGCTTAAGCCAGTCATAAAGTAATTTTGAGGATCATTTTGTTTGACCATATTCAATATTTCATTTCGAATATTTGCGGGCACTTCATTAAACAGCTCTTCAAGGCTATGGCCTGTAACTCTATTCTTCCCTGTGCTATATATAATGCTTTTAAGGTATAATTCGCATGAAAACGCTGCAACGACAGCACAAGGTGATGCTACACTGTCATTGACATTTATTTGTTCGAATAAAATACGCCCAGCGTATAAATAATTGGCCGCATGTTTTCTCGCCAAGGTAGCCAATTGAGTTGTATCAGTTACTTTACTCTCTGAGAATAATGAATCGAGCTCTTCAATTTTAATTTTTTCTGGCAGCCCTCTTTGATCAGCCATACAAAATTTATACGTTCAGCCCAACGCGCTCATATACGGTGGCGAGGGTCTTTCTGGCCTGCTGTTCGGCTTTTTCTGCGCCCGCGGCCATCACCTGCTCCAAATAGGGCATGTCGTCAAGCAGCCGGTGGAATTCCGCCTGAATGGGGGTCAGCTCGGCAATCACGGCCTCCGCAACGGAGGTTTTCAGCTTTCCGTAGCCCTGCCCGTCAAATTCGGCAACCCCCTCGTCCATGCTCTTGCCGGTGAAGGCGGTGTAGATGGATAAAAGGTTGGAAACCCCGGCCCGGTTCTCCGGGTCGTAGGCAATTATGCCGTCGCAGTCGGTTACGGCCTTCTTGAATTTTTTCAAAATCACGGCCGGTTCGTCCATGATGGCGATGTAGCTGTTGGGGTTGGCGTCGGATTTGCTCATCTTCTGGGTGGGGTCCTGCAGGCTCATAACCCTTCCGCCGAATTTGGGAATAAACCCATCGGGTACGACAAAGGTCTCGCCGTAGGCGTTGTTAAAGCGGATGGCAATGTCCCGGGCAATCTCAATGTGCTGCTTCTGGTCTGCGCCAACGGGCACAAGGTGGGTCTGGTAAAGCAATATGTCCGCCGCCATTAAAACGGGGTAGGTGAAAAGCCCTGCGTTGATGTTGTCCTCGTGCTTTGCGCTCTTGTCCTTAAATTGGGTCATCCGGGAAAGCTCGCCCATGTAGGTGTTGCAGCAAAGCACCCAAGCCAGCTCCGCGTGCTCGTGGGCTTGGGATTGTACAAACAGTGCCGATTTTTCGGGGTCAATCCCGCAGGCAAGCAGCAGTGCAACGGTTTCCGCCGTGCGCTGTTTTAAATCCAGCGTGTTTTGCCGCACGGTGATGGCGTGCATATTTACCACGCAGTAGTAACAAAACCGGTCCTCGCTTTGCAGCAGTGCCCAGTTGCGCAGCGCCCCCACGTAGTTGCCCAGCGTGGGCGAGCCCGAGGGCTGTATGCCGCTAAAGACGATCTTTTTTTCCGCCATGGAATAACCTCCAAAATTACCATTGATTCCATTATTATAGCCGCTGTCGGGTCGGTTGGCAACGGGCAGAAAAGGTGTTACAATAAACAATATCAAGGAAAAAGCGAGGTGCGCCGATGTCATACCGTGCGCTTTACCGGCAATACCGTCCCCAAACCTTTTCGGAGGTCATGGGGCAGGAGGCCATCACGAGAATCCTGAAAAATCAGGTTGCCGGGGGGCTTGTTGCCCATGCCTATCTGTTTTCCGGCCCCCGGGGAACGGGCAAAACCAGCGCGGCCAAAATTCTGGCCCGGGCGGTGAATTGTCAATCCCCGAAAAATGGCGAGCCCTGCATGGAATGTGATGCCTGCCGCCGCACCGAAATCGAAAATGTGGATATTCTGGAGCTGGACGCGGCCAGCAACAACGGCGTGGACGATGTCCGCTCCATTATCGATAAAGCCCGCTTCCTGCCCCTTGAGCTGAAAACAAAAGTCTATATCATCGACGAGGCCCACGCCTTGTCCTCAAATGCCTTCAACGCCCTGTTAAAAACCCTGGAAGAGCCTCCGGCTCATGTGCTTTTCATCCTCGCTACCACAGAACCGCACAGGATCCCCGCCACAATCGCCTCCCGCTGCCAGCGGATGGATTTTCGGCGGCTTTCCACAGCTGCCATGGTGGCGCGGATGCAGGAAGTGCTGAAATGTGCCGGGGGAGAGATCGACCCGGAGGGGCTTTTAGCCATCGCCCGCGCCGCTGAGGGCGGCATGCGGGATGCGCTTTCCTTGGCGGATCAGTGCCTCTCCTTCTGCGGCAACAAGGTCTCGGCCCAAGATGTGTACGATCTCCTTGGCAGCATGGATGCCGGCTTCCTCTTCCAAATGTCGGATTCCCTCATAAAGGGAGATGCCGGGGCGGCCCTTGCCGGGCTGGATCGGGTGGTAGCGGAGGGACGCGATTTAAAAGTGTTCACCCGTGACTTAGCCCAGCATTTCCGCGCCCTGCTCTTTGCGAAACTTTGCGGCCATTGCGCCGATCTACTGGACTGTTCCGAGGATGATATGTCAACATACCTTTCTCAATCCAAATTGGCAGGGGAGGCGGAGCTTCTCCGCGCCTGCGAACTTTTGCTAGCTTTAGAGCCAAAACTTCGCACCCTTTCCTTGCCTCGTGCCCTCATCGAAAGCACCCTTGTCCGCATTGCCCGCCCCGAGGAGGAAAAGGACCTCGCGTCGCTTCAGGCCCGCTTGGACCGTCTCGAATCCCGCCTCGCCACCCTCAGCCTTTCAACCCCCGCATCTACCCCCGCATCTACCCCCGCATCTACCCCACAACCCACTCCTCATACAACCCCCGCACCCACCAACGCTTCATCCCCGGCATCCGCGCAACCCGTAATCTCTCCACCCCCGTCTGCGGGCCCGTCCGAAATTCCGGGCGACGTCCCCCCGTGGGATGTTTCCAAATCTCCGATAAATACCTCGGCATCCCCCTGCGAAACCGCATCGCCAAACGAATCTCAGGGTGAAACTGCGACAGGCGCACAAACTCCGCGCCAAACCGCGGCCCAAGCCCAAATCCCAATCTCGCCTTCTTTGGCCGGAGGCGCACCATCTCCTGCCGGAGCCGCACCGTCCTCCGCCGGAGCCGCGCCGTCCCCGGCAGCAGGCCTGACATCTCCCGCTGGAGGCACGTCGTCCTCGACATCAGGTCTGACATCTTCTGCCGGAGCCGCATCATCCTCCGCCGGAGCAGCAACCTCTCCCGCCGAGCTTTGGAAGCAGGTGACGGGGAAGCTGTATGAGGAAAACCGCAGCGCGGCGGTGCTTGCCAGGCGTGCAATCAAGCAGGAGTGGCGCGGCACGGAACTTTTTGTGCGCTTTGAAAGCCCAGTGCTGTTTCAGGCGGTGAGCAAGCCCGAAATTCGGGATCGACTGCAGGCGTTCCTTTCCGAGCTGGCCCCCGGCTGCACGCTGGGGCTGGCTATGGCGGAAAAAGAGGATCCGCTGCAAAGGGCAAAGGCTCTTTTTGGGGACACGCTGAAGATCGAATAGGCCACTTGGGGATATAATGCGGCACTTGAGCCACAGATACATTGAAGATCAAATATTGAAGATTGAATCAAGTCAAAAATATGGCATTTATCGGGATTTTGCGTAGTTCGGTTGAACCGGAATATATGCTATGATATAATATATTGATTATACATTGGAGGATACAAAATGGCGAAAGGTGGATTCGGCGGCATGGGCGGCGGAGGCAATATGGCCCAGATCATGAAGCAGGCACAGAAGATGCAACAGGATATGCAGCGCATGCAGGAGGAGTTTGCAACTCGCGAGTTTTCGGCTGCGGCGGGCGGCGGCGTAGTTAAGGCCACCGTTACCGGTCAAAAGGTCGTGAAAGCTATTGAGATCGACCCGGCCTGCGTGGATCCCGAAGATGTGGAGATGCTGCAGGATCTGGTTCTTTCCGCGGTAAACGAAGCCCTGCGCTTGGCGGAAGATACCACCGCAGCCGAGATGAACAGGCTTACCGGCGGCATGAACCTAGGACTATGAGCGACCCCATCGGCACGCTGGTCGCCCAGCTTTCCCGGTTGCCGGGCATTGGCGTGAAGAGCGCTCAGCGCTTGGCATATCATGTTTTGGATATGCCGGAATCCTTGGCAAAGGAGCTGGCCGCAGCACTCACTTGCGCTCGGGAGGCAGTGCACCATTGCCCCGTATGCGGCGCATATACGGATACGGATCCCTGCGCCCTATGCTTAGACCCATCCCGAACGGGTACGCTATGCGTGGTGCGGGACGCCAGGGATGTGATCGCCCTTGAGAAAATGCGAGAGTTCCGCGGCCGTTACCATGTGCTGCAAGGCACCATTTCTCCCATGGACGGCATTGGCCCGGACGATATTCGCATCCGGGAGCTGATTGCCCGGGTGGATGCGGGCGGCGTAAACGAAGTGATCTTGGCTACCAATCCCGATGTGGAGGGGGAGGCCACTGCGGTGTATATCGCCCGGCTGCTCAAGCAGCGAGGGGTGAAGGTTACCCGCATTGCCCATGGCATCCCCATTGGCGGTAATTTGGAATATATAGATGAAATGACGCTCCTTAAGGCCGTGGAAGGCCGGCGGGAGATTTAAAATATTTGGAAAATTTTTCCTGAAGAGCGCAACCTTTTACGCCGTGCGTGCGTCAATACAACAGATGCAGAGAGGGGGGTTCCAATGAGACTTGGAAAAGCGGCAATCGCCGCCGTGCTTGCGGCGCTGATATTCGCTATGACCAGCTGCGCCATGGTAGACAGTTCTACCTCAGAAGAACGGGCCCTCGCTGCGGCACGCCAAAGCTACCGAAGCGCTTCTTTGGTGATCTTAGGAACCTGCGTGCGCAATCGCGTAGATGAAAACGGAGAAAAATGTTCCGATATCGTTGTGAATCGGGTAGTGGCCGGGGATGCTCAAGTGGGCACCATGCTCCACTGCAATGAAAAGCTGGCGGAGAACGCCAGTTACCTGCTTTGCTTTAAAGAAAAGGAAGAGGCCTATTACGCCGAAGACGGGGACGCTTATGAAATGGTGCCCGACGGGCTGTTTGAGGTGAAAGACGATCAGGTGATATACGACGGTCAAAAGGTGAGCCTTGCGGATGTGAAGCAGGAATTCCGAAAGGTGGACGTCGTTGTCAGCGCTTATGCCCAAACTTATTACTACGATACCCTTGCCGCGCTTTTTGAGAGCGCGGACGAAGTTTTTGTGGGGAAGATAAGCAACATTCCCGCTGGGGCGGACACCCTGTTCCGCTCGGAAGAGGGTGGCAGCACCACGGAATATACCATGCCTGCCTCCATGGCCTCAGTCACCGTTTACGGCAGCATCCAGGGCAAGCTTAAGTACGGGGATTCCATCTCCATGGTATATGCTCCTAGGCTGGCGGCCGGGATGCTGGACGCAGCCACGTTGGAGCCTGCGGGTCTTTCGGAAACTGACGCGCTGGCCCTTGAACAGGGCGAAATTTACCTGTTCTTTCTGATGGACGGCCCGGACGAGAAGCAGAAAACCTATTTCCCCGTGAATCCGGTGCAAGGTTCTGCTATCCTTTCCGGAGACGATCTACACTGGGCTTCTGCCAACAAGGCGGCGCTGGGCTGTGACACATTGACCGACTTCGTCAACCAGATGCGGGCAGGGGAATAAGGCTTTTGCCAGGGCGCTGTCCTTTGGTGTGATGTAGTCTCTTGGGAGGTTACCCCCCAACCCCCCTTCGGGACTTATAAAAGACGAGCTTTAGGTTCGCTTTTTTTATTGCTTCCCATAAAAGAACGCAAAAAATGGACCACAATTTGGGTCCATTTTTTATTGCCGTGGCTCACAGGAGACGGGATTTATTACTTATCGAAGTTCTCCGATACCTTCTTCATCCACTCGATGATGGGTATGTGCTGGGGACAGAGCTGCTCGCACTGGCCGCAGGCGATGCAGTCCCCGGCTTTGCCGTGGGAGGACAGGTAATTTGCATAGTAATCCTCATGAATGGAAAAGTCGTTGTTGAGGGCATGTTTGTCGGTGTTGTACAGGGCGAAGTAGTTGGGGATGGGGATGTTCTGGGGACAGTCATCCACACAGTAGCCGCAGGCGGTGCAGGGGATGAGCACGGATGCGCGGATGATTTTTGCCGCCTTGTGGCAGAGGGAAATCTCCTCCTCATCCATGGGTTCGAAGTTCGCCATGTAGGAGGTGTTATCCAGCAGCTGTTCCATATCGGACATGCCGGAAAGTACCATTTCTACGCCCGGGAGGCTGGCGGCGAAGCGAATGCCCCAGGACGCCACGGATAGTTCTGGCCTGCGGGCACGGAACAATGCCTCTACCTCCGGCGGTACACTGGCCAGGGTGCCACCCTTGAGGGGCTCCATCACGATGATGGGCTTGGAGTGCTTTCGGGCCACTTCGTAGCACAGGCGGGACTGGATATTTTTGTCTTCCCAGTCCAGATAATTGAGCTGAAGCTGCACGAAATCCACCGTCGGATGATCCGTAAGGATGCGATCCAGTAGGTCCGCAGTATCGTGGAAGGAGAAGCCCAGGCGCTTGATACGACCTGCGGCCTTTTGGCTTTTCAGATACTCGAAGGTGGAGAATTGCTGGGAAATCTCGTAATTGGCTACGGTCAGCTCATGGATCATGTAATAATCGAAGTAATCCACGCCGCACTTATTGAGCTGCTCCTCAAAATAGTGCTCATGCGTACCTTTGTTTGGGAGGTACCACACCGGAAATTTATCCGCTACCTGAAAGGAAGCGCGGGGGTGGCGGGCCACCAAGGCATCTTTCATGAAGTTCTCGCTTTTAAAGTTATGGTACATGTATGCCGTATCGAAGTAGGTAAAGCCCCGCGCGAGGAAGGCATCCACCATGGCACACAGGGCCGTAGTGTCCACGCTCCCCTTATCGTTGGGGTTTTTGAGCGGCATGCGCATAAGGCCGAAGCCCAAGTTTTTCATGTAAATATCCTCCTATAAGTTAATTAAACAGTTTTTTTGCGCCGCCTCGGCAGCCTCCTGCTGTGCGTATAGAGGGAAGAAAGCGCTTTGCATAGCTCTTCGGCGCGCTTACGAGAATGCTCCTTCCGAAGCAATTTACCCAGCGCGGCCACGGTTCCCCACTTGAATCGCATTGCGAATATGATCAAGCAACCACAAATTGTTAGTTCGCCGTCCCTTTTAATTATTGAATAGAATCATTTCTTGTCGAAGTTTTCCGATACCTTCTTCATCCATTCGATGATGGGGATGCGCTGGGGGCAGGCTCGTTCACACTGGCCGCAGGCGATACAGTCTCCGGCTTTCCCATGGGAGGACAGGTAGTTTTCATAATACTGCTCATGAATGGAAAAGTCCGCGTTGAGGGACTGCTTATCCACGTTATACAGGGCGAAGTAGTTGGGGATGGGGATGTTCTTGGGGCAGCCCTCCACACAATAGCCGCAGGAAGTGCAGGGAATGCGCACGGATGCACGAATGATCTCCGCTGCCTTTTTGCACAGGGAAAGCTCCTCTTCGTCCATGGGCTCAAGGTCTTGCATGTAGGAGGTGTTATCCAGCAGCTGCTCCGGATTGGACATGCCGCTGAGCACCGTCTCCACGCCTTCCTGACTGGCTGCAAAGCGGATGCCCCAGGACGCCACGGACAGTTCCGGCCTGCGGGCGCGGAACAAAGCCTCCACCTCCAGCGGTACACTGGCAAGGGTGCCGCCCTTGAGGGGCTCCATCACGATGACGGGCTTGGAGTGCTTTCGGGCCACCTCATGACAAAGGCGAGACTGAATGTTCCGATCTTCCCAGTCCAGATAATTGAGCTGAAGCTGCACGAAATCCACCGTCGGATGATCCGTAAGGATGCGATCCAGTACGTCCGCAGTATCGTGGAAGGAGAACCCGAACCGGTGGATTCGACCCGCCGCCCGCTGCCCCTCCAGATACTCAAAGGTGGAAAACCGCTGGGCAATTTCGTAGTTTAGCGCGCCTAAATTATGGATCAGGAAGGAGTCGAAGTAATCCACGCCACACTTTTGAAGCTGCTCTTCAAATAAGCGCTCCTGCTGGCCTTCTTCCTTCAAGTAGCGCATATGCATCTTATCCGCTACCTGAAAGGCGGTACGGGGATAACGGGCCACCAGCGCGTCCTTCAGGAAGACTTCACTCAGATAGCCGTGGTACATATACGCCGTGTCAAAGTAGCTGAAGCCCCGTTCCATAAAGGTATCCACCATGGCGCAAAAGATACTCATATCCACGCATTTTTCATCCGTGGGGTCGGTGAGAGGCAGGCGCATCAGGCCAAAGCCCAGTTTCTTCATAAAAGGTTCCTCCTGTATATTACTCATTTGATTCCAAAAGCAATTCATCCAACGCGGCCTCAGCGGCTTCCCACTGGGCGTAAAAATCGGCAATTTCATTGCGTAGTTCTTCGGCCTTTGTTGCCAGTTCCGCAGCTTTGACGTAGTTTGAAGCAATTTCAGGTTCCGCCATTTCGGCTTCCAAATTGGCAAGGGCCATTTCCGCTTCCGTGATACTCTTCTCTGTCCGGTCTCGGACGCCCTTTGCTCGGTTCACGGCGCTTTGGCGTGCCTTTTGCTCTTTGTAAGCGTTGGGTTTTTCCTGCCGCTGCTCCAAGACGGTTTCCGACTGCCGGGTGGCCCGGGCGGCGAGGCAGTCATCGTAATCTCCCAGATACTCGGTAAGGGCGCCGTTCTCTAGATACAGGATCCGATCTGCCAGACGGTTTACCAGATATCGGTCGTGGGTGACGATCAAGAGCGTGCCGCCGTAGTCCGTAAGCGCGTCCTCCAGCGCTTCCCGGGAGCGAATGTCAAGATGGTTGGTTGGCTCATCCAAAAACAGCAAGTTGGCCCCGCCCAGCATGAGCTTCAACAGCTGCACCCGGGCTTTTTCTCCGCCGGAGAGGGCGCAGATTTCCTTAAAAACGTCGTCCCCGGAAAACAGAAAGGCCGCCAGAGCAGAGCGCACCTCCGTAAGGTTCATATACGGGTAGGCATTGTGAATTTCCGTCAGCACGGTATTGCCAACCGTCAGAGAGGTCATATGCTGCTCGTAGTAGCCCGGCTGTACCCCGGCCCCCAGCCGGAAGCTGCCGCCGTCCGGCCGCTCCAGCCCCAAGAAAATTTTTAGCAGTGTTGTTTTGCCCGAGCCGTTGGCGCCCAGCAAAAACACACGCTCTCCCCGGGTGAGATGTAAGGAAACGTCCGAGAGGACGGGTTTCTCATAGGATTTTAACAGCGAATCCGCCATCAGTACGTCGTTGCCGCCGGGCTCCTTGGCCTGAAACTGGAAGCGAATGGAGGCTTCCTGCCGCTGTGGGGTAACCAATTCGGCACGGAGCCTATCCGCCTGCTTCTGCTTGGAGGCGGCGGTGATGAAGTTGTGCGCCCTGCCCCAGCGTTTTTGCTGGGCCACGATGGCTTCGATGCGGCGGATCTCCCGCTGCTGGCGGTGGTAGTTGCGCAAAAGCAGCTCATCCCGCTGCGCGGTAAGCTCCAGATGGTTTGAGTAGTTGCCCTTTGTGGCGATCAGCCGCCCGTTTTTCAGCTCCAGCGTGCGGCTGGTGACGCGGTCCAAAAAGTACCGGTCATGGGATACCACAAGATACCCGCCGGGGTAGGAGCGGAGGAAGTCTTCTAAAAAAACAGTGCTTTCAAGATCCAGATGGTTGGTGGGTTCGTCAAGCAGCAGAAGATCCGCGCCCGAAAGCAGCAGCTTGGCCAGCTGCGCCTTGTTGCGCATGCCGCCGGAAAGCTCGCCCATGGGCTTCTCCAGCTCCTCCTCTGAAAACCCCAGCCCCATGAGGGTGCTGCGGGTGCGGCTGTGGAAGGTGAGCCCGCCCTCCGATTGATAGTACTCGGAAAGCCTGTGCTGCCGGAGGATCAATCCGTCATCGGGCTGTACTGCAAGCTGCGCTTGCAGCGCCTCCAGCTCATGCTCCAGCTGCAGTAGGGGCGCAAAGGCAGAAAGAGCAAAGCAATAGAGACTTTCATTTTCGGCGTCTACGCTCTGGCGCATAGTGCCCAGCCGCAGCTCTTTTGCTCGGTATACGCTGCCCACGTCCGGGGAGTCTTCGCCCGAAAGAAGCCGGAGCAAGGTGGTTTTGCCGCAACCATTGGTCCCCACAAGCCCCACTTTTTCTTTTCGGTCGATTTCAAAACTGATATCTTCAAACAGCGGCCGCGTACCAAAGTACTTGGACAGGCCGCTTGCAGCCAACAGTGCCATGGTTCCTCCCAAGGTGATTACTCTCCCCAGTATAAGCCAAACGGTAAAAATGCGCAACGCGCATCGGGCGCGGTACGGCAAAAAAGTGAGCCCAATACCATGACCAACCTCGGCGGGGCAAGGCAAAAAAACAGGCCCATTATCATGGACTGTTTTTTTGTGCCCTTCGATGGGGCTTCTGGATTATTCTAAAGGATATTGTATGCCAAACGATTGCTTTTTGGTCTTTTGGTTCTTTATTTTCAAGAAAAGAAACAGGAGTGTACCGTGTCCCCGTAGAGGGAGGACGGCCCTCATGGGCTCGCAGATTTAAATCGCCCGATACTTTTTTAAAATCCAGATATTCAGCAGGATGAACAGCGCGATGAAACCCAGCATGGCGAGCAGATCGGGCCAGATGTCATAAAAACCGAGGCCGCGCAGCATCACGGCGCGCAGGGCGTCCGCACCGTAGGTAAGCGGGAATATCTTCGAGAGCCACTGTAGCAACGGCGGGGCTTCCCGCAGGCTGAACAGCCCGCAGAACAACACCTGCGGTATCACTACGGTGGGGATGAACTGGAACAGCTGAAATTCATTGCGTGCAAACGCGGATAACAACGTGCCTAAAGCCAGCGACGTGCCTGCCACACATAGGTTGATGAGCAGCACTAAGAAGAAATTTGTACCGGTATGAATGCCCAGGGCGTATATCAAAAACACTTGTATCACCACTGTCTGTAGCAAGGCGAACACGCCGAAACCGAGAAAATAACCTGCCACCAGCTGCCCCCTGTGCAGCGATGTCGCCATGACGCGCTCCAGAGTGCCGCTGATGCGCTCGCGCAAAAACGCGATGCCGGCCAGCAGGAACACGAGAAAGAATATGATGAACCCCATCAGACTGGGTGCGATGAAATCAAACTGCTCGTAGTCGTTGTTGCCGTAGAAGGTCTCCACGTCGATGGAGCCACCCAGACCCTCCGCTATGCCTTGGGCTTGGGGCGGCAGATTGGCCAACTTTTGCTGCATTGCGTATGCTGCAAACGCCCGCTGCGCCAACGCGCTGATCTGCGCATTCGTGCCTTCTACTACATACTTATCGCCGCTGACATACCCGTCGCTTTCACCGCTCCGCAAACGGTCGATGGCCTGGCCTTCTGTATCCACGACGGTTACAGTTGCGTAGTCTTCCATTGCCTTTGCCGCCGCGTCATCCCCATCCACGAGGTCGATGTTCACAGTAGTGATGCCGGACGCCAGAAGGAAGTACAGCAGCGTCATAATGAGGATCGGCGCCACCAGCATCACAGCCAGCGTGCGCTTGTCACCGGTTATTTGGCGGATCAGCCGCCCCGCAATGATCAGACTCTTCATGACAAAACACCACCTTCCGCCTTGGCAGACCGGATAAACACTGACTCAAGCGTGCCCTCCGGCGTCAGATTTTTGAGCGCCTCCGGCGTACCGTTTTGTATCACCCTGCCGTCCCGCAGCAATATGAGTCGGTCGCACTTGTCCGCTTCGTCCATGACATGCGTTGTGACAATGATGGTTTTCTCCTGCGCTTTGAGACGACGGAACTCCTCCCAGAACAGCTCGCGCAGCACCGGATCAATGCCCACAGTCGGTTCGTCTAGCACGATCACGTCTGGGCTGCCGATCAGCGCTGCCGTCAGAGAAAGCCGCCGTTTCATGCCGCCTGAGTAATTTCCCGCCTTCTTTTGTTTGTCGCAGCCCAGCTCTACCAATTCCATCAGCGACGCGGCCTGTGTATGTGCATCCCTGCGCGTCATGCCCTTGAGCCGCCCGTAGAACACCAGATTCTGCAGCCCTGTCAGATCTTCGTAAAGCGCGTCCTGCTGTGCCATGTACCCAATCTCATCCATCAGATCGAGGTTCGGGACCTTTGCGCCGTCTATGGACACCTGTCCGCCCGAGAGCGGCAGCACACCGATCAGGCACTTTACCAGCGTCGTCTTGCCGGAACCGGACGGCCCCAGAACCCCTAGGATCTCGCCGCTGTCCACACGCAGATTTATTCCTTTGAGAACCTCTTCATACCCGAAACGCTTCGTTACATTTTCAGCATCAATCTTGTGCATTTGCCGCCCAGCCTTTCATCACGCCATCCATAAATTCCTCTACGTCTTTTTTCGCCTGCGCCTCGTCCTTGCTGCCAAACAGACTATATGCCAATATGAAGCCAAGCAGCTGGTGCATCGCGGTATTTGCGCTCACATGTGGGCCGATTTCGGCGCGTTTTCGGCCCTCCTCTAGGACCTGAGACACATATCCCCGGATCATCGGCAGCAGGCTTTGCGTCAGTTGCTGCTGCAGCGCCTCGCGGTACATTAGCTCGGGCAGCACCGACTTCAATAAGCGCCCGTTGCCGCGGATGATGTTGAGCCGGTCCAGTATGATGGTGGCGAATATGTCACCTACCGGCTCGCCTGCGCGTTCTGCGATGATGTCCTTAACCGGTTTTTCCAGTTTCGGCTTGATCGCATGTATCAGCAGCGGCACCATGCGCTCCAGGATCGCGTCCTTAGTGGGGAAGTACCGGAATATTGTACCCTCAGCCATGTCTGCCCGCTTGGATATCTCCTTGGTGCTGGTGGCGGAGAAGCCCTTCTCGGAAAATAAATTGATTGCCGCGTTAATTACACGGATCTCTTTATCCGGATAGTCTTTCACATAGTCTTCCAGATACGTAAGGATATCATAGTTCTCGTCGCCGTTCGGCATGATACTGCCTCCTTGTGTTATAATGAGTGAGCACTCACTCATTATAACATTAAGCATGGAGTTGTCAAGAGGTTTTTGATTGGCACAGATTGACTCATGCACGCATTGGAATGACGCTTTTCAAAACGTCCAGAACAGGCATCAGGAAAAGAATCGGGAGGATGTTGTGCCCCTGCAAGGGGGGCGCCCTTATAATATGTCCCATCAGGCGGCGGGAATAGACAAAGTGCGACAGAATGCGGTATAATTCAAGCTATGGAAAACGATGAAAATAAATGGAAAAAGAAGCGCGTGCAAAAGGAAGCCCGGCTTAGCCTATTTCGGAGGGTGCGGATCCCGCTGCTAACGGCGGTGGCCGTGGTGCTTACGGCTTTCTTTGTGATTCCGCTGCTCTTTGAGCTGCTGGACCTGACGCCTCAGGTGGTAGAGGTTTCTACTGCCATGGCCAATCTGAATCCGGCCCCCACGCCCACACCGGAGCAAACCCAAGCGCCGGAGGCCACGGCTGGGCCTATGGAGACGCAGTGTCCCTATATGATCCTGCAGTTTGGGGACACGGCTGAGATCGTGAAAGATATTCAGTCCAGACTCATGGAGCTGGGCTACGTGGACGCCGATGAACCCACGGACTATTTCGGCCCCGCCACGGAGGCTGCGCTCAAGCGGTTTCAGCGGGTACATCACATGACGGAAACCGGCATTGCGGACCCTTTGACTCAGGAACTGCTCTTTTCTGATCAGGCTGCACCCTACAGCATCCATCCCGGCGACAGCGGCGAGGACGTGGAATCCGTCCAAAAAAGACTTTACGAGCTGGGGTACGAGGTGGAAAAGCGCAACGGTTATTTCGGCACGGCCACACAGCAGGCACTTTTATCCTTCCAGACTAAGAATAAAATCACGGTCAGCGGCGAGGTGGACCCGGGAACATGGGAGTTGATTTTCTCCAGCGCGGCGAAGCCAAAGGTGGACCCAACCCCGACGCCGAAGCCGAGGAAAACCGCTACGCCCAAGCCTTCCTCCACCGCTGGCGCTGGCACCACAAAGACTGCTGCGCCCACCAGCGGCGGCAGCAGCGGGGGGATTCCCGTGGTTGGCAGCGGTGCAGCCGACTTGATTGCCGTTGCCATGGCACAGGTGGGCGATCCCTATGTATGGAGCTGCGAGGGGCCTGACAGCTTTGACTGCAGTGGGCTGGTGTATTTCTCGCTGCGCAGCGTGGGAATCAGCGTGGGCCGCATGAGTGCCAAGGGCTTTTCGGAAATCAGCAGCTGGCAGACCATTGAGGGCACAGCAAACCTGCAGCCCGGAGACCTGATCTTTTTCCGCAGCGATACCAGCTCCACCATCAGCCACACGGGCATCTGGCTGGGCAACAACAAATATGTCCATGCATCTTCTTCCGCGGGCAAGGTGAAGGTAAGCAGCTGGTCCGATTGGGCAAACCGGAATTTTTCCCATGGCAAACGCGTATTTTAAAGAGAGAAAGCGTGGAATCTTGAGGCATTTTCCCGAAAAAACATGGTTTCTCTAATGTTTACGATGATATTCCTTGTCCATCGGGAAGTTTTGGGGTAAAATATAAAGACTGCCATCCATGGCGGTATACTAAATTTTATTTAGGGAGGTTTTGAGAATGCCGGGCGTAATCGCAAATGAATTTGGCAAGATCAACATTGGTGAGGAAATTATCGCCAATATTGCCGGCCATGCGGCCACGGAAAGCTGCGGTGTTGTGGGCATGAATTCCAAGACCGCCACGGACGCCCTGCTGAAGATTGTGGGCGGCGAAGCCAACAAGAAATGCGGGGTAAAGGTATCCTTCGACGAAGAAGGAGGCGTGGTAATCGATTTGTTTGTCACCATGATTTTCGGCGTGTCCCTGCCGGTTGTGGCCCAGAATATGATCGACAACGTGAAGTACCACGTCAGCGATGTCACGGGCCTTAAAGTGAACATGGTCAACATTCATGTAGAGAGCGTCATAAGCGGTTGAAGGGCTGTTTCCCTGACGCTTCGGGAGGAAATCAATTGAATAATATGGATATCAACGGTGCGCTTTTGAGAGACATGTTCATCACGGGCGCACAGCTTCTTGAAAAAAATAAAGCAATTATAGATTTATTAAATGTATTTCCCGTACCGGACGGCGATACGGGCACCAACATGTCCATGACGATGCAAAGCGCGGTGAAGGAACTGAAGGCCGGCGGTGACAACGATACCGTTGGACAGGTGGCTGCGGCGGCTTCTCTTGGTGCGCTCAAGGGCGCCCGGGGTAACAGCGGCGTGATCCTTTCCCAAATTTTCAGGGGGTTCGCAAAAGCTTTGGACGGCAAAGACGGTATGGATGCCGCGTCCCTTTCCGCAGCCCTTGAGGCCGGCACCGCTGCCGCATACAAGGCCGTGATGCGGCCTAAGGAAGGCACCATGCTCACGGTGGCCCGGATGGTGGGCGAAGCCGTGGCGGAGCAACAGCGGGAAGGTGCCAACGTCTTCGGATTGATCGACACCATGGTAGACGTTGCCCAGCAGGCGGTTAAGCTCACGCCGGATCTGCTTCCGGTGCTCAAGGAGGCCGGGGTGGTAGATTCTGGCGGCAAAGGCCTTTTGATCATCTTCACGGGCTTCAAGATGGCTGTGGACGGTGAAGAGATCGACGATTCTTTTCTGGCCCAATCCGAGCCTGCCGTCTTGGAAGACAACCTGACATTGGAAGACATCAACGACATTAAATTCGGCTACTGCACCGAGTTTTTCGTGATCCATCTGGTAGAATCCTTCACTGAGGCGGATTTGGATAAGTTTAGGGATAAACTGCAGAAGATCGGCGACTCGGTGGTGGTGGCCAACGACGCGGATTTTATTAAGGTACATGTGCATTCCAACGTGCCCGGCAAGATTTTGCAGCTGGCGCTTCGGCTGGGTGAGATCGACAAGCTCAAGATCGAGAACATGCGGGAGCAGAATCGCGAGATTCAGGAGAACATGAAGAAAAACGAGAAAGAGTCCGCCATGATCGCGGTGGCCGCGGGCGACGGCATCTCCGAAATCTTCAACAGCTTGGGCGTTTGTGTACTCATCGAGGGGGGGCAGACTATGAACCCCAGCATCGACACCATTGAGAAGGCGATCCGCAGGGCCAACGCTCGCAACGTATTCATACTGCCCAACAACCCCAACATTATCATGGCCGCCCAGCAGGCGGCGGAACTCTCTTGCCGCAACGTCATCGTCATCCCCTCCAAGACCATTCAGCAGGGCATTACCGCTGCCGCCGCGTATATGGAAGGGGCGGTTGAGGACTCCCGCCGGAGCATGACCGAGGCCATGTCCAATGTTATATCCGGCTGCATTACCTATTCCGTCCGCGACACCAGCTTTAACGGCACTGCAATTAAGAAAGGCGATATCATAGGGCTCATCAACGGCAGTATCGCTGCGGTGGGGCAAAATGTGGCCTCTGTGGCGGAGGAAGTTTTGGGCAAGATGATGGAGGGCAAGGAAGAGCCGGTAATCACCATTTTCTACGGCCAGGACGTGGAAGGGAAGCAGGCGGAGGAATTCCTAAACCGGACACAGGAAGCGTACCCAGACGCGGAAATCGTCTGCGAACGTGGGGGACAACCGCTGTACTACTACCACCTTTCGGTAGAATGAATCCCAAAGATCAGCTTACAACTTTAAAGGGAATCGGCCCGCGCCGAGGAGAAATCCTCGGACGTATGGGCCTTTTTTTGTTGGAAGACCTACTGTTTTACGCGCCAAGGGACTATCGGGATTACTCGGTGGCAAAACCCGTTTCTACCCTTGCGCACGGGCAGGAGGCGGCGGTTCGGCTGACTGCCCTCGCGGCGCCCGGGCTGGCCCGGATCCGCAGGGGGCTTTCAGTGGGGACCTTGCGGGCGGAAGATGAGGCAGGCGGCAGGATTTTGCTTTGCTGGTATAACCAACCTTACCGGCAAGGGACGGTGCGGGCGGGGGAAACGTTCGTGGCCTGCGGCCGGGTGGATCGGAGCCGGGGAATCAAACTCACGAACCCTGCCTTGTACCCGGAGCTCCCGGGCATACTGCCCGTGTATGCGCTGTCAAAGGGCTTACCGCAGGCCCAGATGCGCCAAACGGTGAAGCTCGCCCTTTGTGCCTGTATGCCCGAGCTTCGCGACGGCATGCCGGAGGCGCTTAGCGCTCGCTACCGATTGTGTGAGCTGGGGTTTGCGCTATACAATCTCCACTTCCCACAAAGTCTGGATGCGCTACAGAAAGCGCGGCGGCGGCTAGCCTTTGAGGACATGCTGCTGTTTCGGTTGATGATGCATTCCTTCCGGGAACAAAAGGTGCGGCCCAGAGGTCGGCGGTATATCCTTGGCGGCGCCCGGGCGGCTTACGAGTCGCTGCTGCCATTTGTTCCAACCGGGGCGCAGCAAAAGGCTATGGCGGACATTGAGCGTGACCTTTGCGGCCGGCGGGCCATGAACCGGCTGGTGATGGGGGACGTGGGCTCGGGTAAAACCGCAGTGGCGGCATACGCCCTGTATCTGGCTGCACGCAGCGGGTTTCAGGCGGCGATGCTGGCCCCCACGGAACTGCTGGCGCGGCAGCATTATGACGCTTTGAAGGCGATTTTCGGGGAGAAGGAACTTTGCCTCCTAACCGGAAGCACCCGGGGCGCACAGCGGCGACAGGCATTGGAGGATCTGGCTTGTGGCCGGGCAAAAATTGCGGTGGGCACCCATGCATTGTTCCAAGCGGGTGTAGAATTCTTTGATTTGGGGCTGGTGGTGGCGGATGAGCAGCACCGCTTCGGAGTGGTGCAGCGGGCGGCCATGGCTGCCAAAGGTGCGGCGCCCGATCTTCTGGTGATGAGCGCCACGCCCATCCCGCGCACGCTGGCACTGATGTTTTACGGAGATTTGGACCTATCCCAAATGGATGAGCTACCGCCGGGCCGTCGGCCCGTGATTACGAAACTGGTGCCGGAGAATAAGCGGGAGGACCTGTATCGGTTTCTGGAAGACAGAGCGGCGAAAAAAGAGCAGGCCTATGTAGTATGCCCTCTGGTGGAACCCTCCGAGAGCCTTGAGGAACTTAAAAGCGCCACGGAAGTTTTTAAGATGCTTCGCGCACGGCGCGGGGCGAAGATTGGACTGCTTCACGGCCAGATGAAAGAGGAGGAGAAACGCGCTGCCGCGGAGGCTTTTCGGGAAGGAAGCGTGGATTTGCTGGTGGCCACCACTGTGGTGGAGGTGGGGGTGGACGTGCCAAACGCCACTGCCATTGTCATTGAAAACGCGGAGCGGTTTGGCCTTTCCCAGCTGCACCAGCTTCGGGGCCGGGTGGGCCGGGGGGAGAAGGAGAGCTACTGTTTTTTGCTTACCGGTGAGGCTTCAGGCAGCGCATCAGAGCGGCTGAAGATTCTTTGCTCTACCCGGGATGGGTTTGCCATTGCGAAAGAAGATCTGGCCTTGCGGGGCCCCGGGGAATTCTTGGGTAAGCATCAACACGGACTAACCGGCTTCGCGGCCATGAAGCTAGCCATGGACTTAGGCGTACTGGATGAGGCGCAAGCGGCGGCGGAGCTGGTGCGCTCGGGCGCAGTATCCGCGCCCGAACTGCTGTGGCGGGCGGAGGAAAAACGCCGGATGTTGGAAGAAGAAATTGCGGTGAACTAATAAAGCCGTGGAATTTTGATATGCAAAAGGCCTTGCAATGCAAGGCTTTGATGCAAAAAAAAGGGGCGCGGATTCCGCGCCCTTTTTCAGGGGCTGCTTATTTCGTCATGTTGCCGCCGTTCATGTTGTTCTCGGCATAAGCGATCATGCGCTTAACCATGTTGCCGCCGATAGACCCCGCCTGCTTTGCGGTGATGTCTCCGTTGTAACCCTGATTCAGGCTTACATTCAGGGAACCCGCGACCTCAGTTTTGAGGTTCTGAAGCTTCGCTTTGCTTTCTTTGTTGGTGCTGGCCATATTATATCTCCTTTCCCGGCCCGTGGCCGTATTTTTCTATATTTTTTGTTACTTCTGCATGTTATTTTCAGCGTAAGAAATCATTCGTTTCACCATCTCTCCGCCAATAGAACCTGCATCCTTCGCCTTGAGATCGCCATTGTACCCCTGTTTCAGGTTAACATTCAGGGAATTTGCAACCTCCGATTTGAAGGAATCCAGCGACTGTTTGGATTCGGGGATCAAGATCTTGTTGCGTGCCATTCGGTTTCACCTCCTTTAACTGCCGATCCGAAAAACGTTTTTTCGTTTTTTGAATGGCTTGTTGTACCCTTAATTTGTCCCTTGCTTCAAATTCTATGACTGGAAATATATAGATTCGCGCATATGCTTTATCTTAAAATGTCGAAATATACAAAAAAAAGGATAAATGTTTGATAAAATTGTCAAATTATGGCAAAATCATAAAATGAAATATAATGGGGTGCGTTATGAATAGAGAGGATTTTATCGAGACGAAGCTCATGGATTCGGGCGCGTCTCCAGACTATGCGGGGTACAAATATCTGGTGAAGGCTTTGTCCATGGGAATGGAAAACACATCTGTGCTGGATAAGGTGACGACAATCCTCTATCCCACGGTTGCTCGCCAGTGCGGTGTCAGCGCGATGGCTGTGGAACGAGGAATCCGAACACTGATCAACGTCATGTGGCAGCGGAGTGATCCCGAGACGATTCGGGTGCTTATGGGAAATTACGCGCAACTGGCACCGGGCAACGGAAGGTTCATCAGCGTGGTAAGCAGAAGACTTCAGATGGAATATAAAAGGCGCGGCTGGGATGTTTGACGGTCGCTCTCTCTTTTGCCTTTCATAAATTTATTGCATTACCTTCTAAGGTTTATTGCGATGCTTTCCTTATTTTGTCGCGTTTGAATGACGCGCGCGCGGGCAGAATAAGCTCGTATGACAGAAAGGAAGGCTTCCCATTGAGCGAGGAAAGGAAATGCGTTCGCGCGCTAATTTGGGGCGCGCTGGGGGCGGTAGCTCTTAACAGCGCGCTAAGGGATTTTCAAAGCGCCGCGACGACGTTGGCCCGGGGATTGGAATTATTCGAGCCCCTATTCGTGGGGTTCGCGATTGCCTTCGTGCTCAATCCTGTGGTGCGCTTTTTTGAAGAGCGCGCTTTTTTTCGCTGCAATAAAAAGCATACCCGCCGCGGCATTCTCTTATGCAGAGGACTTTCAGTGGGGGCTACCTGCGTGACCGTGGCCTGCGCGGTGGGGATTTTTTTTCTGGTGGTTGCGCCGGAATTTGCCACAGCCGCAGGCGTGCTCAGAGAGAACCTTGCGGATTATCTGTCCGGCTTTGCAACATGGGCCGAGGGCGCAGAAAAGACCGTTGAGCATTATGTGAACATTCCCGATTTTGTAGACTGGCAGGAGATTGCGGTCGCGGTGGCCCGGGCTGTGGGCATCGGCCAGGAGAGCGGCATGATTGACGGCGCAGTGAACCTTACTGCCTCCTTGCTGGGGGAGACGGTGGACGTGCTGCTGGGCGCGATATTGGCTGTGTACATCCTTGTTCAGAAAGAGAGAATCGCGCGATTTTTTCGCAATTCCATACGGGCATTTTCCCCCAAAAAGACAGCGGAAAGAATTTTCCACGTGTTCCGGATCATCAACAGCACCTTTCGAGGATTTGTGGGCGGGCAAATTGCCGAGGCGCTCATCTTCGGGGGCTTGATTTTTCTTGGTATGAAGCTGCTGCGGCTGCCCTATGCCGCGGCCGTGGCCGCCGTCATGAGTATCACGGCCCTAGTGCCAATTGTTGGCGCATGGGTGGGCACACTCCTGTGCATGTTGATCCTGCTCTCGACCTCCCCGGCCAACTCTCTGCTTTTTTTGGCTTTCGAGCTGGTGGCGCAGATGATTGACAACAACCTCATTTATCCTCGGGTGATGGGGCGCTCTATTGGTATGCCGGGACTGCTGATTCTGGTGGCCGTGCTTTTAGGCGGCGCTTTCGGAGGAATTGTCGGCGCGCTTTTGGGCGCGCCGGTGCTGGCCGTACTATATGCACTCCTTCGGGAAACCGTGGCGGAGCGACTGGCGAGAAAAGGCCTGCGGCGGGAGTAAGAAAGCAAAGCGGGGGCGTGAAATTACATTCCCGCCATGACCAAAGTAACAAAGAGCGTTCAACTTTTCCATAGCGTACAAGAGAATTGCTATCTGCCGCGCCGGGATGGCGCGGTATATTTATGCAGAAAATTCAAATAAATGAAGGGGATTGGCGGCGCGCCGAAGGGAAAAATTCTTAGTTTCTTCATAAAATTGGAAGAATGTTTATAGTTGCATAAGAAAGGAAAATAGTGTAAAATATAACCATTATGATAGGTGGGAGTATGCCCGTGCGGGGCAGGCGCTTTCACCGGGGGAAAGGACTGCGGATGAGAAAAGGGGTACGGGTGCTTTTTGCCCTTGGGCTTGCGCTTTGCATGGTGCTTGGCATAAGTTCCGGATATGCCGCCTATGGCGACAGCGGGAACCCTGTTACATTCTCCATCGTTACCCCCACCAACCTAGGGGCGCTTGAGCGTAACGCCTACCTTACGGTGTCCATAAACCCCACCTCCGCCTCCATAAGTGACCTGACTTTGGCCGGTTATCTGGCGGAGCTTTCCTATGCCCCGGACAAGCTTACCCTGATTTCCAGCGACAGCGACCTGATTGCAGGCGCGACCTTCTTCACGGAGGCTAACTTGGAATGGGCCATCGCTCAGGGAACACCGCTGTACACGGCGGAACTCGTGACGGGTGCCGACGTGAACGTGGTGAAGCTGATGTATTTGAACTACGATACTGGCGTCACAGACCTTTCCACAGAAACGGACTTTTTAAACCTCAACTTTCAGGTGAAAGACGACGGGGCCACAGGCACCGACCTGACGACTTTGAACGCCAGCATCACCAACCTGTGCAGGATGGATAACGGCACACCCACGGACAGCTCCGCCGCGCCCATCGCCAGTGCTGGGGTGGCCATTGATGGGCCGGAATACGTGCTGGGGGATGCCAACGGGGACGGAATTGTGAAAGTGCAGGATATTTTAATTATTCGGAACCATATTTTGGGAATCATCACCCTTACCGGTGGGAACCTGGAAGCGGTGGATGTGAATAGGGATGGCCTTGTTAAAGTACAGGACATCCTGATTATCCGGAACTACCTTTTAGGGATAATTCCTACTTTGGGATAACTGTCACGCCGTATGGCCGGCTTTATTTGAAGCAGTAAATTGACGATTAAACTAAAGATATCGGGTGTGAACAGAAGAGGAGAGAAAAGATGAAGAGACTGATGTCGTGTGTACTGGCGCTGGCGCTGGCGCTGACCCTAATTCCAAGCGCGGCGTTCGCTGCGGGAACCGCCACGGTGGCGGCCAGCAACGAGGCGGCACATCCCGGCGAACAAGTGACCATTACGGTCTATGCTACTACATCGGATGAGTTGTTTGGCGGCGCCCAGATAGACTTGACCTACGATACCGGCGCATTCAGCGTGGTTACCGCATCTGCGGAAAATGCCACATTGGATGGCGCCAGCTTTAATCAGTCTGTTTCGACGCCAAGCGATGGCATAATCCGTTACATTTCTGATAAGACTACCGCATCCGGCACAGAACTGACTAATGAGGACCTGTTCACCGTCACCTTTGAGGTAAAGGCGGGTGCGTCGGCGGGTACGTACCCCATAACACTTACTGATGTGAGCTTATGTGACGACACGCCCTATGCCGAGTCCATGGCCACCACCTCCTACGACGGCTCGATTGTCGTTACCATGAACGAGATGACCGGCTCGGTTTCTATTGAAGGAACCGCGCAATACGGCCAAACCCTGACGGCGAGTCCTTCCAATACCCCTCCCGGCGCGACGCCGCTGACTTACCAATGGACCCGGGACGGCGTGAATATTGACGGCGCGACCGGCTCTACCTATGTAATCACCGCTGCAGACTTGGACCTGCCCCTGAATGTCATCGTTGGCGCGACAGGATATACCACCATCACCGCCGCCTCCAACGTTACTCCTGCTGCGGCGGATATGCCCAGCATTGAGATCACCGGCGCTACATATTATGACGGCACTCTCAGCGTCAGCAGCACCAACCTGCCTGACGGCGTAAGCTACCAGTGGAACCGGGGTGGCGTGGCCATTGACGGCGAAACGGACAGCATTTACGTGGTGGTTGAAGCGGACATCGACGCGAGCATCACCGTCACCGTAAGCGCCGAAAACTACAACGATAAGACCTCCGCGGCCGTGGTCCCCACCAAAGCCAATCGGGCGCCGGTAACCCCCACGATTGAGGCTTTTCTGGATACCACCGCAACGCTTCAAGCGATCGCGGGCGCCAAGTTTTTGGCCACCACCTCTTCTACGCCTCCCACCAGCGGAGATGCCGGATGGCAGGATTCCAATAGCTTTTCCGGCCTTACGCCCAACACACTTTATTACTTCTACATGTATTACCCTGCGGATACCTGCTACAATGAGAGCGCGGTGAGCGCCCCCGCTACGGAAACCACTTTGCAGGCCGAACGGATGATCACCATCACAAACTCCGGTTCCGGCAGCGTGAGCCGCAGCCCCGCGGGCACAGTCCGCGAAGGGGGTACGGTGACCATTTATGCTACCCCCAGCAGCGCACTCTATAAGTTCACCGGCTGGGTAGCCACCGGCACAACTTTGGCCAGTGCTTCTTCGCGGAGCACCACCTTGACCGTGGGCAGCGAAGATATCGAGATTATCGGCAACTTTGTCGAGAAGGATCCGCCGAGCCTCTCCGTTTCCGATAAAACTGTTACGTATGACGGCAATGTACAGAGCATTACTGTCACCACTGACCTGACTGAAGACGAGTATCAGGTGCGCTACTTCAGTGACTCTGCTTGTATGCAACCTACAACGTCTCCCACAAACGCGGGCGTTTACTACGCAATAGCGGCTTATATTGCTACCGACGATGATTCCGGCTATCGCAGCTTTACAGATGGTCCCGCCATGCTGACCATTGAGCCGCAGCAGGAGGCGACGCCAGCCGTCCCAACCCTGAGCACGAAAACATCCACCACCATTGTTGCAAACACGGAAGTTGGCTGTTGCTACCAGATCCTTCTCGCAACCGCCACTTCGGGCGATCTTTTGGATGGCAGCTGGGTTACGGCCGGAGGAACCGTGCTGACCTTTACCGACCTGACCCCGGGCACCCCCTATCAGGTTTGGACTTACCGGCCCGCAACACCGGATGGCAATCATGTGTATTCCGAGTACAATTTCTCGGGCGCTACCAACACGGATTTCATTACAGACCATGTGTACAGCTTTACCGTGACCCCGGATACCGTGAGCTTCTTCGTGCGCACCGGCGGCACGTGGACCGGCAAGGTAGTGACTGTCACCAATACCGGATCTATCGCGCTGACTATGGATACCAGCGATTTGTCCACCGATTATAACCTGAACTGGAGCAGCACTACCCTTCCTGTGGGCGGCTCCGTGACTCTGACCATCACGCCGAAAGCCTCCACGGCTGTCAGCATGAGCGATTATGCCGTGGCCACCGGCACCATCATTGGTACTGCTTCCGATATGAACACCGCCCAGCAGACACTTGTGGCCTCCTATAAGGTGGCGGATAAGAACGAGGTGATCTTCGAGAACGTGCCCGGCGTGCAGACCGTGGTCTATAACGCGGGCAATCAGGCGCCGAACGTGAGCGGCATCACTGCCTATGGGTTTGATGAGCTGGGCACCCGCACCGACTTCGCAAACGGCGATTTGACCTTTACCTTTGTAAGCCAGACCAACGTAGGAGCCCAGACCGTGCTCGTCGGCTATTCGGACGACGACTTTGAGGGCTCTACTTCATTTGCATTTGCAATTACCCCCGCGCCCATTACGATTACCGCGACGCCCACCGCTGTGACCCGAGTTTATGACGGCACCACCGACGTGACCCTGACCGGCGGCGCGTTTACCGGGAATTTAGGCAGCGATACTGTAAGCGTGGTCTTCCCCACAAGCGGCACCTACGGTTCAAAGGATGCCGGAGAAGACAAGACGGTTTCTTATGACGCATTTACCCTGGATGACAACACTGCGGGTAACTATATGTTCGCCAGCGGTACGGATACCCATCCCGCTATTACGGGTACGGTGGAGGAGAAACTGGTCACCCCCACGATGACTGCTTCCGACAAGGTGTATGACAGCACTAACGCCGCGACGTTGATCGCATTGGTTGATCCCGCAGACATTATTGCGGGCGACACGGTCACGGTGACCTACAGCGGCGCGACCTTCAACAGCGCCAATGCCGGGCCCGTCAGCGTGGCTTCTTTGGGCACTAGCTGCACCGTGGAGGGCGCGGGCTCCGAAAACTATGAAGTGGCGGAAGTGGCAACGCCCAGCACCCTCACCGCGACCATTTTGCCCAGACCTTTGCTGGCAACCATGTCCGACATGCTTAGCGAAGTGTATAACGGGCAGCCCCACACCGCCACCAGCGTGACGGTTGGTACGGTTTGCGGTTCCGACAACCCGGGCATCGTATACCAGTATGACGGCGACACTACGCCGCCCACCCTTGCGGGCACTTACGTGCTTAGCGCAGTTGCCACCAACACCAATTACAGCCTTACCGTGGCGACTGCCACTATGATAATTTTCGAAGCGACCCTGACCCCGGCCACCTATACTTCGTCCATTAAGGCGGGGAACACGGTACAGCACGCGGTAAGCGTTACAAACTTCGGCATTTCTGCACAGGCGCTGATTCACTGCGCGTCCATCACGCCGGACACGCCTACCGGGGACGACATCTTCGCTTCTGCACCTGCTCTCAACGCGGGTGAAGACGCTATTGTATTTACCCTGAAGGCGGGGGCGCTGGCAGGACAGAGCGCCAGCTGCGATATCCTGTTTACATTCGACACCGGAACCTATGAGGACGCTACCGCAAAGCTTACGGTGAATGTGGCTTCCGATACCGTGCTGGACGGCTCCGTGTATCTAGAGGGTACGCCCACAAGCATTACTGTAGGCGACGCGATTCCGCTTTCCGCCGGCTTTACCATCAACGCCACCTTTGAAGAGGCAGGGGAGCAGTCCTTCATAATCACCGCATCCGATCTGAATTATGTGGTTCCCACACCCAGCGGCGGATACTATTCCACCTCTGATCTGGGAGAGAAGACCGTCACCATCACCAAGAATGTGACCGTGGGCGGCGCGAGCTATACGCTGACTACTTCCTTCCAGCTGCAGGTGATGGATGAGCTGACGGATGTGGATTTGTCTCTGCCGGTAGCCACCTATGAGCGGTTCACGGATACCGAGCTGGATTTCACTGGCGCCACAGTTACGCCAATTTATCTTACGGGTGAAGCCAGCCCCGTTGATTTGAGTGCACAGAATCGGACTGCGCTCTTTACCACCGGTGTCACTCTCACCGATGCATTGCGGCCGGGCACCCATACCCTGCTGCTCACCGCTGACATTGACTTTAACACAGCGGCCACCAACTATACGTTGGGCACTACATATACCTACAACGCCGTCTCGGCCACCGACCTAGTCAGCGGCATTACCGTAACCGAGCCCACCGTGGGCGGCAGCGCCCTAGCTGTTGTTGCGGCCACCGCTACGGACGGCGAGGCTACCCCCACCAGCGGCACCGGCAGCGGCAGCGCTTCCGCAGTGCTTACCGGCATCGGGGCCAATCTGGCCTTCCTGAGAGTGCCGGGCGGAGAAGGCGCTACGCCGGGCAACATCACCTTCCGCGTCACGTCACCTTCCGCAGGGGAGCAGAGCATTCTGGATCAGGCCGTGGCTAACGCCATCGCCGCAGGCCGGGTGGTCAGCGGTTCCAACATGGCTTACTTCGTGGCTTCTCTCACGGATGCGGACGGCAATCCGGTGGTGATGGAAGACGGCAGCTTACGTGTTACCTTGCCTTATCCCGCAGGCGCAGGCAGCACGGATACCTTTGTGCTGGTTCATACGCCTTTGCAGCCGGACGGTACCACCACCGCTACGGATGCGCATATCATTACCGACGTGGTTAAGGGCAGCATCACATTTGTGCTTAGCGGTCCGGGCACCGTGGCCATTACATGGGCGCCCACCCAGACTCCGCCGGACGACGATGACGACGGTTACTACGTAATCGACGGCGGTACTTATACACCGGCTGAGCTGGATTTCTGGAACCGGGTTACTAACGCACTGTATACCGTAGGCACGAATGGCGTGGTTTACGCCAACGCGGGCATTTACGACAAGATGCCCACCAGCGTGCTGACCGCCATTCGGAACACCGGGGCGATCTTGTCCCTGACATGGGCCGGCGGCGGCATGGTCATCGACCGCTATAATGCGCCGGGCTACGATGTGTCCCGGGCCTACTACCCGCTCAGTTACCTACAGGCTATATTGGGTGCGATATCTTCCACGACCATATCGACGCTGAGCAAGACCACCAGTTCTTCCCGCAATGCCATTTCCATTGGAGTACCCAGGACCGGCGACGAGGAAGAGGCCATCATGAACTACGTACCTACTCCTGCGGACGCGGGCATCATCACTGCCGTCCCCGGCAAGGCGAATGCGCCCCTTACGGCTGATATCATTGGGGTGGTTCAGAATGACACGGCTGGTTCGGGCGTTTTGATCGGCTGGCTGCTGGTGCTTCTCTCGGTCACCGCCGCTGCGGCCTACGTAGTGATGAAGCGCAAACGCGCATAAGCGACAAATAAAGCAAGGGGCTTTCCCAAAAGGAAAGCCCTTTTGAAAATGTGAGGGTTCCATGAAGCGATTGTACTGCCTGATTTTAGCGCTGATTTTTGCGATTTCCCTGCTGCCCGCATCTGCTATGGCGGAAGGGGAACTGACCTGCGATGCCGTGGACTGCGATTCTTTCTTTCAGGAAGGCGCCTATGAGGGGCCGCAGGAGCCGCTGAAGACCGGCGCGACGCTGTTTTTTGGCGGGGAAGATCTGGAGACGCTGATTCTGACCTGCATGGCTCAGGTGCACGCAGGAACTGTTTCGCCGACAGACTTAGGGGACGTGTGGGCAGTGCCGCTGGACATCGAGCATTTGGGCTTATATAATACGCAGGAATCGCAAAATGCCATCGATGAAGCTTACTCGGGAGCCGTAAATTCCAACCCGAAATATTTTTACTTTGAGTCCAGTTTTACTTACTCATACTACACTGATAGTTACCTGATCGCGACGCTGTACATGTACATAAACTACGACTTTTATCAACAGGTTGGGGCATTTGATGCGGAGCTTGCGCGCATGGAAGAGGAAGCTGTACCTGCGGCCATTCGAAGCGGCTTGACTGATACGCATAAGGCACTGCTGGTGCACGATTACTTGGCGCTGAATCTTCGCTACGACTATGAAGCACTTTCATTGACCCAGACCGACACGGACTTTTTGGCCGCACACAGCGCCTATGGTCCGGTGATAAACAAGCGGGCGGTGTGTCAGGGGTATGCCCTATGCTACATCGCCATGCTGCAAGATATGGGCGTGGACGCCTGCTACGTGGGCTCCACCGACAATTACCACGCGTGGAACATGGTGACCACCGAGGCGGGGATTTACCACGTAGACGTGACTTTCGATGACCCCGGCTGGGGGCAAGCAGATTTGAATGTAGACGGGGACTCAGACTGGCGAGGTTACGTATCCCATGCGTTTTTCCTGCTTACTGACGCTGCAATTCAGCTTGACATCACCCACGATATCTGGGACGACGCCACGCTGACCTCCGCATCCACAGAACACCCCAACAGCGGATTTTGGGACGGCGTGGAATCCGGCATGTTCTACTGCGCCGGAAACTGGTATTATCTGGACAGCGGTGGAGCGCATCCTTTCATCTTGTTGGATGACTCGGACTATAGGTACTCCTGCGGAAATCTTTGCAGTTCCCCTTACGGTACCAGTCGTACCCAGACTCAGCTGGCTACCGACACGTCCCTGCCGGTTTACTGGAACCAAAAGGTATTTTATTACACTGTGGACAGCGACCCTGTGAGTACCCTGTACGCCTACGACGCGGCACACGATGAAACCGACGTCATCGGAGATGCTGTAATTGACCCTGGAGAGTTGCTTACGGAGATGCATGTGCAGAGCGAAAAGCTTTGCTACCTTGCGGTGGATCCGGAACACCATACCTATGCATCGCGCGAATATGCCCTGACGGAAACTGCTTACTACGGGGATATGGACCAGGACGGAGACATCACCGCCGCAGATTTGACGTGCCTGATGCGGCACGTGATGGGCGCAGATGTACAAACGGACCCCGGCGCATTGGCCCGGGCAGACGTTAACGGCGACGGGCGGGTGACATTGACGGATGCGGCGTTTTTATGCCGCTATTTGGCCGGGAGCATCGTCGTCTTCCCCGCGGATTAGCAGCGGAGGATTTTTTAAGTATTGCGGATAATGCAGCTTGCTTTCCGGCCCAATGGGCCGGAATTTTTATACATTTTTGCAGAAACTGATAATATATATAAAAAGTATATATATAATGATTTTTCTTCTTACAATTTGGTTCTTGAAGGGCAACGGGTAACCCGATACGATAAGAATAGTGGTTTTTCGACTGATCATATCAGTTTTTGGACTTGAAAGCAATTTTTAACGGAGTGCCTGTACCTGATGCAGAACCACTCATACGCGGCTTGAATCTCCAGCGAGGCGGACGGAATACTGCGTACTCCATGCCTGTACAGCCGCTACGGCGATTAAATCGGCAATAATTTCTCTCCTTATTATTGTAGGCGTTATGGGCCGTCCGGATTGCATTCGGGCGGCTGTGCCTTTTCCCTTGACGGAAAGCTTTGGATTAGAGTACACTGAATAAAATGTTTTGCGGAGAAAATAAAATATGGGAAAACTCACAGGTGGCAACCAGTCCACCCAGAAAGTCCTCAGTATAATAGAATGCCTAGCGGAGCGGGGAGAACCCATGCGGCTTAACGAGATCAGCGCCACACTTGGCATCAATACCAGCACGACCCTACGCTACCTGATTACCCTGATCGATTGCGGTTACGTGCTTCAAGACCCATCCACGGCCCAGTATACTCTGACGCTCAAGCTGTATTTCCTCGCGGAGCGCATTGACTTCTCTTCTGGGCTTAGGCGCGCGGCAATGCCCTATCTTCGGAGCCTGTCCAAGACTTTCGGAGAGACGGCGCACCTTTCTATCGACCAGAACTCCACCGTGGTTTATATCGCTTCGGCCCACGAGGGCAGCCAGATCATTGGCGCGACCCAGCGTATTGGTACTATTGCGCCGCTGCACTGTACTGGTGCGGGTAAGCTCTTTTTAACCCAGTACGGAGACAAGCAGGTCCGGGATTTGATTCAAGTCCACGGGCTGCCCAAGTTCACGGAAAAAACCATCACCAGCCTGGAAAAGCTGATGGAAGAGCTGCGGACAGTGGAGGAAAAGGGCTATGCGATGGACAACGAAGAGTGCGAGATCGGCGCCCGGTGCGTTTCCGTGCCTATTCGCGGCAAGCATGGAAACGTGGAGGCCTGCATCAGTATATCCGGCCCCGCAGTGCGTTTGACCGATGCACACATTGAAGAGAACCTACCGCTGCTGCTCAAGGCCTGCGAACAGGTGGGTCGGGATCTTTATTCAGAGCTGAAAGTCTAAAATATGCTTACACTACCAGAGGAATTCAATGAGCGCATGCGCTTTCTGCTTGAGGAGGAGGCGGATGCTTTTTTCCATTCACTTCAGGAGCCGCCTAGCCGGGGACTGCGGGTAAATACCCTTAAAATCAGCCCGGAAGAGCTGAAAAAACGGGCCAGTTTCGACCTTACACCTGCGGGTACCCTGCCGGAGGGCTTTTTGCTTGCCCCAGGCGTAGGCACTTTGGGAAACCATCCCTACCATCTGGCGGGGCTGTTTTATTTGCAGGATCCTTCCGCTATGGCTGTGGCGGGGGCATTGGAATACAAAGAGGATATGCGGATTTTGGATCTTTGCGCAGCCCCCGGAGGCAAGAGTGGGGCTGTGGCCGCCCGAATGAAGGGCGGACTGCTTTTGGCCAACGATGTGAGCTCCGCCCGGGCGCGGGCGCTGCAACATAACCTAGAGAGGTTGGGCGTGGGAAACGCCATCATAACCTCGCTGGAGCCGCAAGCGCTGTGCAGTGCGCTACCCGCCTATTTTGACGCGGTGTTGATCGACGCTCCCTGCAGCGGCGAGGGGATGTTCCGAAAGGACCCACAGGCCATTGCGGATTGGTCAAAAGAGCATGTGCGCGCCTGCGCTCAGCGTCAGCAGGCCATCCTTGAAAGCGCTTGGCGAGCCGTGGCGAAAGGCGGCCAACTGGTTTACTCCACCTGTACTTTTTCCCGGGAAGAAAACGAGGAGGTGACGGAGGCCTTTTGCCTTACGCATAAAGAGTTTGAAATCCTCTCCACACAACGGCTTTACCCCCACACATCCACCGGCGAGGGCCATTTTATTTGCCGGATGATGCGGCATGGAAAAGAAAAGAGAGAGTTTCCCCCTATGAAGTTTCACCCGGCCGGCGCGCAAGCCGTAAAGTTTTTGGAAGAGAATTTTGATAAGCTGCCTTTGGGCAAGGCCGTGGAGCTCTCGGACGGCCGCGCGCTGATCCTACCCTTCGACATGCCCGGGCCACTAGAGCAGCTACGAATTCATGCCGCTGGCGTGCGGGCTGGAGACACCCGCCCGGGGCGGTTTGAGCCCGCTCATGGCCTGTTTATGGCCGCCGGCGGACAATGCAGGCAAAAACTTCGGCTTACCAAGGCCGAAATTGCCACATTTCTCATGGGAGAGACGCTTTCTGCGCCTGACATAATCGGGTATTTCGCCGCCTGCGTGGAGGAGTTTTCGCTGGGATTTGGCAAAGGGGTAGACGGCATATTGAAAAACCATTTGCCAAAGGGCTTGCGCATTGCAAATTATGGCGTAAATACGAACAAAAGCCCTTCCCATTTATAAAAAAGATGGTATAATGATATCAACAAAGGCATTTTCTATTATTAGGAGGAATTGATCTTATGGAAATCAAAGCAGAATCCAAGAACAAAACCATGGCTATCCTCGCAAGAATTTTCCCCATCCTATTTTTTCTGCCCATCATCAGCGAGAAGGACGATTTTGGCACGTTTCATGCCAACCAGGCTCTTCTTCAGCTTTTGTTAGGTATTGCGATCAGCATCGTAAGCGTGATCCCGATTCTCGGCTGGATTATCGGTCTTGTTGGCGGTATTGCCAGCTTCGTATTCTGGATTATGGGCATTATTTCGGTCTGCAAGAACGAGATGACACCTTTGCCCATCATTGGCGGCATCATAATACTCAAGTAAAAAGATATTATGCATTTATACGGAACGGGGCGGCAGCGCCCCGTTTCTGTATTGACAAAACACGTTAGGTATGCGTAAAATATAACGTATGGCTGAGAAAAAGAGGAGTATGCTCCGTGCCGCATCAGAGAGGAGACCCCACAGGCTGCAAGGGTTTTTAGCGGGAAAGGGCAGAAGGTCGCTTTGGAGCCCCACGGGCGAAATGTAGTTCGCGGCGCAGCGCAGCGTTATGGCGTTTGAGTGGGATCGCAAGATCCAACAAGGGTGGTACCGCGGGTTCTCTCGTCCTTTGGACGGGGGGGCCTTTTTATTTTGCATTTGGAGGAAATGATCGTATGTCACACGAGATGCCCAAAGCCTATGACCACAGGGACGTGGAGAACAGGCTGTATGAAAAGTGGGAGAAGAACGGCTACTTCCACGCTGAACCCAACCCAGATAAGCAGCCTTATTGTATCGTCATTCCACCGCCCAATATCACGGGAAAGCTTCACATGGGCCACGCGCTGGACAACACCCTGCAGGACGTACTCATCCGCCAAAAGCGCATGAGCGGCTTTGAGACCCTTTGGCTGCCCGGCACCGACCACGCATCTATTGCCACAGAGGTGAAGATCGTGGAGAAGCTGGCGGAGCAGGGCATTGACAAGCGAGACATCGGCCGTGAGGCGTTTTTGGAAATGGCCTGGGAATGGAAGAAAGAGTACGGCGGCACCATTGTGGAACAGCTCAAGAAGCTTGGCTCCTCCTGCGACTGGGAAAAGGAACGCTTCACCATGGACGAGGGCTGCAACCATGCCGTGACAAAGGTATTTGTGGATCTGTACGAAAGAGGCCTCATTTACCGGGGTAACCGCATCATCAATTGGTGCCCGGCCTGCAAGACCGCCCTGTCCGACGCGGAGGTGGAGTACGAAGAGCAGCAGAGCCACCTTTGGCACGTGCGCTACGACGCCCCTGACAAGAGTTATTCCGTTACCTGTGCTACCACTCGCCCGGAGACCATATTGGGCGATACGGCCGTTGCAGTGAACCCCGCAGACGAGCGGTATAAGGACATGGAGGGAAAGACCGTAATCATTCCCGTGGTGGGCCGCGAAATCCCCATAGTGGCTGACGAATACGTGGAGATGGAATTTGGCACCGGCGCCGTGAAGATCACGCCCGCCCATGATCCCAACGACTTTGAGGTAGGCGTACGGCACAATTTGCCTACCATGCGGGTATTTACTGACGACGGATACATCAACGAACTGGGCGGCACCTATGTGGGCCTGACTACCATGGAATGCCGGGAAAAGCTAGCGGCGGACATTGCGGCCGCTGGCAACATGGTCAAAATTGAAAATTATGCCCACAATGTGGGCGTGTGCTACCGCTGCCATACCACAGTGGAGCCGCTGGTTTCCGACCAGTGGTTTGTGGACATGAAGCCGCTGGTAAAAGAGGCTATCCGCGTGGTGCGTGACGGGGAAATCAAATTCGTGCCCGAACGGTTCGACAAGACGTATTTTAACTGGATGGACAACATTAGGGATTGGTGTATCTCCCGCCAGCTTTGGTGGGGACATCGGATTCCCGCCTACTACTGCGACGATTGCGGCGAGATCATTGTGACGCTGAACTCGCCCAAGAAATGCCCCAAGTGCGGCGGAAGCGTGCGCCAGGATGAGGACGTGCTGGATACCTGGTTCTCCAGCGGTATGTGGCCTTTCTCCACGCTGGGCTGGCCCGACGATCACAAGCTTCTTGATTACTTTTACCCCACCAGTACGCTGGTGACCGGGTACGACATTATCTTTTTCTGGATTGCCCGTATGATCGTGTTTGGCATGGAAGTGCAGAAGAAGATCCCCTTCCATACCGTATACGTTCATGGTATCGTTCGGGACGAGCTGGGCAGAAAGATGAGCAAGTCCCTGGGCAACGGCATTGACCCGCTTTTAATCATCAAGGAATACGGCGCGGATTCACTGCGCTTTAGTCTCATTACCGGCAACAGCGCCGGCAACGATATGCGCTTTTATAACAAGAAGGTAGAGGCCGCACGGAATTTCTGCAACAAGATCTACAACGCCAGCCGCTTCGTGCTCATGAACGTAGGGAAGGACGAGGGCAAAAAGATCGATTTGGGCGCTTTGGACCTGGCGGACAAGTGGATTCTTTACAGGCTTAACACCGTGGTGAAAGAAGTCACCGGCAACTTGGACAGCTTTGACTTGAATCTGGCTGCCCAGAAGATATACGATTTCATTTGGAGTGAGTTCTGCGACTGGTACATTGAGATGGCAAAGCCTCGGCTCAACGGTGAGGACACGGCGGGCAAGGCCAACGTGAAGGCTGTGCTGGTACGGGTGCTTTCCGATTCCATGAAGCTGTTGCATCCCTTCATGCCCTTTATTACCGAGGAACTGTACCTGAACCTGCCCGGCAGCGAGGAAACCATTATGCTTTCCGACTGGCCCAAGGAGCAGGTCGAATTTAACTTCCCTGCCGAGGCGGAAACCATGGAGGGGATGATGGAAATCATTCGCGCTGTGCGGAACCTCCGGGCCGAGCGCAACGTGCCCCCGGCCCGGCGCACCGCCATGACCCTTGTGGCAAAGCCGGAACATGTTGCCGCCTGCGAGGCTGCAGCCATTTACGTAACCCGCTTAGCCGGCGGTAGCAGCGTTATGGTGCAGAGCGACAAAAAAGGCATCCCGGAAAACGCCGTGACGCTGGTTTGCCCGCTGGCGGAAGCTTGCATCCCCCTGCAGGAGCTTGTGGACATGGAAAAAGAGCGGGAGCGGGTGAACAAGGAAATCGAGCGCACCCGTGGCGAGATCGAGCGGGCGGAAGGGAAGCTTAACAACTCCGGATTTACCGCCAAAGCCCCCGAAAAGGTGGTGGCAGAAGAGCGGGAAAAGCTGATAAAGGCCCGGGAGATGTTGGATAAGCTCAACATGCAGCTTTCGGAGATGAAGCAGAAAAATGTATGACGGCAGCTTTGTCGGTCATTACAACTTGATTCTTGAAGAAAATGCGTGAAAGCGCTACCATGGAACCAAAGATACTGGGTGGAAGCGAAGGAGGGCATATGAAATACTACGTTGTCGACGCGTTTACGGACCGGCTGTTCTGTGGAAACCCGGCGGGCGTTTGCCAGCTTGAGAGGGAAATCCCGGAAGATGTCATGCAGAGCATCGCCTTTGAAAACAACCTTGCTGAGACTGCGTTCCTTCTCAAAAAGGACGGCAAGTACCATTTGCGGTGGTTTACGCCGGAGATGGAGATCGACCTTTGCGGCCACGCGACGCTGGCCACTGCGTTTGTGGTGATGAACTTCGTAGACCCGAAGATTACGGACATCAGCTTTGAAACCATGAGCGGCGTTTTAAGCGTAGCGCGGGAAGGGGAACTCTACACCATGAATTTTCCCAGCCGGGCCCCACAACCCATTGAAAAACTGCCGCAGCTGGAGCAGGCACTGGGATGCAAGGTGCTGGAAACGCACCTGTCGCGGGATCTGTTGGCGCTGGTGCCTTCCGAATCCGATGTAGCGAACCTGCGGCCGGATATTCCTCTGCTGGCCCGGGCCACGAAAGATGTATCCTTTGCCGTGGTCGTTACTGCGAAGGGCGAAAGCTGCGACTTCGTATCCCGGTTTTTCGCGCCCAACGCTGGCATTCCAGAGGACCCGGTTACCGGATCCTCCCACAGTACCTTGATCCCGTTTTGGAGCGGGCGGCTCGGAAAGACCAAGATGGCCGCACGGCAGCTTTCACCCCGGGGCGGTGTGCTGACATGCGAGGATTTAGGGAAGCGGGTGAAGATCGGCGGGAAGGCAGTCTGCTACCTCGAAGGCGAAATCAAAATTTAAGATGACAGTGGTATAAACACCATCCGGTTTTCTGGGTGGTGTTTTTTGCAGCAATAAAAGGCGCCCGCCTTCGGAAACGGCGGACGCCTATGCAAGGGAAGGAAACGCTTAATAGGAGCTACTCATTCGACGGCGATGAGTTTCATGCTTGTTACGCCTTTACGCCTGCGCAGCTTGGTAATGAGCTCTTCGGTGGTAAGATCCACATGGGTCATATCCACCGAGAGCACCACGTTGGCGTTGCCGTGGATGGGAAGGCTCTGGTTGATGGTGAGGATGTTGGCCCCAATGCTGGAGAATGTGTTGAGCACGTCGCTTAAAATGCCCTGCTCATGGCGAAGATTCATGCCGAACACTGCCTTTTTGCACAGCGTGGCGTCATCCGGGGCAAACACAAAGTCCTTATACTTGTAGTAAGTGCTGCGGGAAATACCCGCCAGCTTTGCCGCATCACTCACATCTTTGGCAACGCCGTCCCGCAGCATGCCGCGGGCTTCCACCACTTTTTCCAAGTAGTCGGGCAGGACGGACCTGTCCACGATCAAGAAATTGCTTCGCATAGTCATCTCCTATTAGAAATCCTCTGAAATCAGTTTCTTCATGAGAGAAGGGCCGTGCGCCACAAACAGTCCGGTGGCTTTTGCGCTCTCCTCGTCGTATGCGAGGGCGCTGGGGCCGGCGTTTCGGCGACTGGTATAGAGCACGAAGGGAATCGCGTCCGGCGTATGGGTACGAACGGGAACCGGTGTTGGATGGTCTGGGGTTAGTAACACGGCAAAGTCCTCGCCGTCCGCCCGAAGCCCTTCCATCAGGGGCCCTAGGATTTCTTTGTCAATGGACTCGATGGTCCAAACCTTGCACTTGGCATCGCCGGCATGGCCGCTCTCATCCGGTGCTTCCACGTGGACATACACCATGTCGCTTCCTTCGCGCAGGAACTTCAGGGCTGCCCGTCCCTTGGCGGCAAAGTCCGTGACCTTGGCGCCGGTGGCGCCTTCAATATAGGGGGCGTGCATGCCCGCGCATAAGCCGATGCCACGGATCAGGTCCACCCCGCAGACTACGCTGCCCTTCACTCCGTAGAGCGACTGGAAGGAGTCCAATGCAGGACGGGTACCCTCGCCCCAGAACCAACAGGAATTGGCAGGGCGCAGGCCCCGCGCCTCCCGCGCTTTGTTTACCGGATGGTTCCGCAGCAGGTCATAGGAGCGGCGCATCATATCCGCGCACAGCGTGCCGTAGGTGCCTTTGGGCAGATGGCCCCGGATGGGTTTGCCCGTCAGGTCATGGGGCGGAATGCAATCCGTACCCAGTTCGGCGTGTTTGAACACAAGGCACTCTCGATAGCTGATGCCCGGGTAAAGGTGGAGGGCATCGGTATTGAAGAACTGACCCAAATAGTTTACCAGCTCCCGGGCCTCCTCGGTGGTGATCTCGTCGGAGGAGTAGTCCACCATGGTTTTATCCTCGTATTCGGGTTCGTCCGAGAGGGTCACTAGATTGCAGCGCATGGCCACGTCGTCCGGCTCCATGTCGATATGAAGGCTTACCGCTTCCAAAGGAGAGCGGCCGGTATAGTACACACGGGGGTCATAACCCATCACGGACAGGTTGGCCACGTCGGAACCCATAGGGAGATTATCCACAAAGTGTTTGGTCATACCCACGGCGCCATGCTGCGCCAGATAATCCATATTGGGTTTTTTTGCTACCATCAGGGGCGTTTTTCCATGAAGCTCCGCTATGGGCAGGTCGGCCATCCCGTCGCCCAGCATTACGATATATTTCACAACATTACTTCCTTATCAAAGATTTTTAAGAGCAGTTACGACGCTCTTCATTTCGGCGGGGTCCACCACTGTGGTAAAGCGCTCCGCCTTGGATCGCAGTTCCGTAAGCTGCGGGGGGGCATCCAAATCGGCGATGTCCGAAAGCCGCCGGATCATTTCAAATTCGTCCGGGTTGCTTGCCTTGCCTAGAGCCGCAAGCACGCTTCCGGGGAACTTGAAGGGGCTGGCAGTGGAGGCAATGACCGTGGGGGTTTCATCCCCGGTGCCGGCGCGGTAAGCCGCGTATGCGCTGACGGCCACCGCAGTATGAGGATCCAGCAGGTAATCGGTATGTTCGAATACGGACTGAATGGTATCTGCTGCCAATTCATCGCCAGCGCAACCGCACGAAAACTGGCTTTGCAGCGCTTGAAGCATTTCAGGCGCGATTTCGTACCGACCGATCTCGTTGAGCGAGGACATGTATTCCTTTACCTGCTCATCATTTAACCCGCACAGAATGAACAGCAGACGCTCCAGATTGGAGGAGATCAGGATGTCCATTGAGGGGGAGGTGGTGAGGTAAAAGGGCCGGTTCCGATCGTATATACCGGTTCGAATAAAATCCGTAAGTACGTTGTTGCGGTTGGAGGCGCACAGGAACCGTTTGATGGGCAGCCCGCTGAGCTTTGCAAAAAACGCCGCTAGAATATTGCCGAAGTTGCCCGTGGGCACTGCTACGTTGATTTCATCGCCCAAGCGGATTTCCCCGGCATCGACCAAATCGCAGTAAGCGGAGAAGTAGTAGGCGATTTGTGGCACCAGACGGCCCCAATTGATGGAGTTTGCGCTGGAGAGCAGAATGCCTGCATCGGAAAGCTCGGCCTTGAAGGCTTCGTCCGTAAAGATTTCCTTTACGCCGTTTTGTGTGTCGTCAAAATTGCCGCGTACTGCGGCCACCATGACGTTTTTGCCACTTTGGGTAGTCATCTGCAGTCGCTGAATGTTGCTGGTACCGCCGTCCGGATAGAACACGCAGATCTTGGTGCCAGGCACGTCCGCAAAGCCCATGAGGGCTGCTTTGCCCGTATCCCCCGAGGTGGCTACCAGAATGGCCACTTCCTTTTTTATATGGTTCTTCTTGAGCGAAGCTGTCAGCAGGTAGGGGAGCATCTGCAGCGCAAAGTCCTTGAAGGCGCAGGTGGGACCATGAAACAGCTCGAGAATATATGTGTCGTTGAGCTTCACCACGGGTGCGGGGTCTTCTCCGAATTTTGCGCGGGGGTAAGCCGACTTGGCATAGCTTAAAAGCTCTTCCTTGCTGAAATCCGTAAGGAATCGGGACATAACCTCTGCGGCCCGCTCCGGGTAGGAAAGCTCACCAAGCGCGGAAATATCCATAAGGGTAAAGTCCGGAATTTCATCTGGCAGAAACAGACCACCATCCGGCGAAAGCCCGGATACGATGGCTTCCGATGCGCTGACCGCATGCGAGCTGTTTCTGGTACTGATATAATGCATGATTTTCCTCCATTGCCACAAGCCGGTTCCTAAAAAATTATTAAAAATATTTTTAAAAAAGGCTTGCATTTTTTACTTTCTTAGCATACACTGTTTTGCATGTAAAAACAAGTGTTTTCTGCACAAAGACACAATATATTTTATGCAGGGGGTAAAAATGTGGAGAACGGGGCGAAAAAACATAGAGTTTACAAAGGAATTTGCTTTATGCGAAAATCGAACTACGGGCTCCGCGTGTGTGCGGAAATGAAGAAATCTGTACCAAATTCACGATATTGGAACGCTGTACAAAGACACAGCATGCATGACATTAGGAGGATGATTCCATTGAAGAAAGAGTATAACGTGGCAGTTTTGGGCGCTACAGGCGCCGTTGGCCGCGAGATGATTAAAGTTTTGGAAGAACGCAATTTCCCCGTAGGGGAGCTGCGGCTTTTAGCTAGCAGCAATAGCGTTGGACGGACCATTTCCTTCCGCGGAAAGGAAATATCCATTCTGGAAGCGACGGACGATGCATTTGAGGGCATTGATATCGTGCTGGGTGCGGCCCAGAACGATGTGGCCCAGCGGTTTGTGCCTGCCATCAAGGCCGCGGGCGCGGTATTTGTAGACAATTCCAGTGCATTCCGCATGGATCCGGATGTGCCGCTGGTGGTGCCCGAAATTAACGGAGAGGATGTAAAGGCGCATAAGGGCATTATCTCTAACCCCAACTGTTCCACCATCATCACGCTGATGGCGGTGAAGGCGGTAAATGACGTGTCTCCCATCAGGAGCATGGTAGTTTCCACTTATCAGGCGGTTTCCGGTGCTGGCGCCGGCGGGCCCGTTGAGTTAATGGATCAGATGGGTGCGCTGCAGGGCGGCGAAAAAGCAGCAGTGGAACACAAAGTGTTTCCTCATCAGATTGCATACAACTTGATTCCCCAAATTGGCGACTTCGACACCGATGACTACACCAGCGAGGAGATGAAAATGCAGAACGAGGGCCGCAAAATTTTGCATCAGCCCAATTTGAACGTGACATGTACATGCGTGCGGGTGCCCGTGATGCGCAGCCACTCCATCTCCGCCACCATCTATACCACGGACCAGGTGAGCGCAGAGCAGGCTCGGCAGGCCATCGCGGCCACAGAGGGCTGCCGCCTCATTGATGACCCCGCGAACGGCCGCTATCCCATGCCGCTGGAGGCCAGCAATCAGGATTTAGTGTACGTGGGCAGGGTGCGCAGGGATTTGACCAACGAAAATGGTCTGACGCTGTGGTGCTGCGGCGACCAGGTTCGCAAAGGCGCTGCTACCAATGCGGTGCAGATCGCGGAGTTGCTTTTTGCGTAAAGGTAAGCGAAACGAAAATTAAACCTTGTTTGATCGCTTTTTTTAGGCGGCATGGATTCCCATGTCGCCTTTATCCTTTGAATATTGAGGAGAATAATGCATAAAATATATAAAAATATTGATAAATTTCCTTGACAAACAACATTCAATGAGGTAAGATTGCCTAAACTTGAGATAGAGGTGCACTTCACAAAGAGTAAGCGTTACCAAGTAAGGCCGTGCATGGCTGCTGGTGCGACGAAAGGTGTGGGTGCCGAAACCGGTCCCAAATGCACGGGGACAGGGTTGGGAAAGCGGTGAAGAATCGCTTTACTGTCGCAATTGATTGCGGGGAGCTATCCTGGATTTGTTTTAGGCGTGGATTTTGCAAAGAGAGCAAATTCTACGGACGTTAAGCATTCAGGCAGCCGACCGCATCGGCTGCCTTTTTCTGTACAAGAAACATCGACTACAATAAATTGATCGGAGGGCAAGAAAATGAAAAGAACCATTTTTAAAGGTATTGCAACCGCGCTGGTCACTCCCTTGGACGAAAATGGAGTTAATTACGACCAGCTGGGCAGGCTGATCGACTGGCAGATTGAGCAGGGCATTAACGGTTTGGTTGCCTGCGGCACCACGGGCGAATCCGCCACCCTGACAGAAAAAGAGCATATGGAAGTCATCGACTACGCTATCAAGCGCGTGGCCGGCAGGGTTCCGCTGATTGCCGGCACGGGCAGCAATTCCACCGCGACGGCTATTGAGCTCACCCAGCATGCTGCGGATGCCGGCGCCGACGCCGCACTGCTGGTGACCCCTTATTACAACAAGGCTACCCAGAAGGGGCTCGTGCAGATGTACAACGAGATTGCCGATGCATCCGATATTCCGCTGATCGTTTACAATGTACCCTCCCGTACCGGGGTTGCCATTGCGCCCGCCACCTATGCGGCGATGGCCGAGCATCCTAACATTGTGGCCATCAAGGAGGCTTCCGGCGACCTTTCTGGCATTGTAGAGACTGCAGCTCTATTGGGCGGCAAACTGGATATGTACTCCGGAAACGATGACCAGATTGTTCCCATTTTGTCCATGGGCGGTATGGGCTGCATCTCCGTATTCTCCAACGTGATGCCCGCCGCCGCAGTGGAACTGTGCAACCGGTTCTTTGACGGGGATGTTCAGGGCGCAGCGGCTCTTCAGTGCAAATACAACAAGCTTATGAAGATCTTATTCTGCGAAGTGAATCCCATTCCCGTGAAGGCCGCCGTGGCAGCCATGGGCTTCTGCAAAAACTATCTGCGTTCTCCGCTGTATCCCATGGAATCTGCGCACTATGCCCAGCTGATTGCGGAGATGCGTGAACAGGGGCTGAACGTATGACACGCGTTCTTGTAAACGGTGCCTGCGGGCACATGGGCCGGGCAGTGGTTGCAGCTGCCGAGAAAGGCAGGTTTCTGGTGGTTGGCCAGGTGGACGCAGCCGGAGGAGAGGGCGTGTGTCAATGCCCGGATGCGTTTGCGGGCGACGCGGACGTCATCATTGACTTTTCCCACCACACTGCCATCGGGCCCTTGCTGAACTATGCCGTACGCCGCCAGATCCCCATTGTGGTGGCGACGACAGGCCACACCGAAGAGGAACTGGGCTTGATACGGGACGCGTCACAAAAGGTAGCCGTGTTCCGCTCCGCGAATATGTCGCTGGGTGTGGCGGTGCTGGTGAACCTTGCAAAAAAGGCCGCAGCGGCGTTCCCTAACGCGGATATTGAGATCGTGGAGGTGCATCACAACCGCAAGGCGGACGCGCCCAGCGGCACTGCGCTGATGCTGGCGGATGCCATACTTGAGGCGAGGCCGCAGTCTCGGCTGGTGTGCGGACGGGAAGGGCGCAACTGCAAGCGCCAAAGCGACGAGATCGGCATGCACTCCCTACGCATGGGCAACATTGTGGGACGGCACGAGGTGCTTATCTCCACCGATACAGAGACCATTACCATCAAACACGAGGCACACACTCGTGCGCTGTTTGCCGACGGGGCGCTGGCGGCGGCAGAGTTCTTAGCTGGCAAGGGCCCGGGACTCTACAACATGAAAGACATGGTATAAGGCGACTTTGGACTGCCTGCCGCAGAAGATTTAAAAATGGGACGGTTTGCCGTCCCTTTTTTGCCGAACGAGATTCCACCGACGGCGCGGAAGCCCCGCGCAAGGCGGCCCATAAAAAAGACGGCAGTGGAACCCACTGCCGCCCGGCGTTGCCTATTTACCAGGGACTTTTTTTCAGCGCGGCGGAAATGGCCGCGAAAACCAAAGCTGCCACCGGCCAGATCACCCAAGTGATATGCCAATTGTTTGTAAGGAAGCTCCAGCCCAGATAAACGGCCACCACCGCCGGCCAGTAGATTCCGCCAAACCTTTCGCTCCTTTGCGCATTCTCTTTTTCCTTGATATCAAAATCCCCTTCCAGCAGGAGCTGGTTGAACCCGTCCTTTACCATGCCGGTGGTGATAAACAGATAAACTGCAGAGGAAATGATTGCCAGAAGCAGACCGGCCAGCGCGCTGTACACTGTTTCCGAAGCGCCGGATACGCCCGCCACAATCAGAGGGACTGCACACAGGATGCAGAGCATCACGCCTATGACGATATTCCGGGTAAAACGGCCTTCAAAGGCCTTGCGCTTTTCTTTCACAATACCCACAACGCCGTAGTCCAGTTCGAACTCACCTTTTTCAAAGAATTCAAAGCGCTTCATCGCGATGCCGTTGGTAATAAAGATTGCGACCCCGGCGGCGATCATCAGAAACAGCGCCACAACGCCGATTCCGCTTGCCGCGTCCATGGAAAGACTGTTGTTTGGAGCGGCAATGCCCGCCAGCAGGATCAGAAGAACCGGAGAGAGGATGCAAAGCATGGCGCCAAAACCAATGCGCCTGCCATAGGTCGCCCTGCTATCGAGAAACTCGTTGGCCTCCTGCACAGAGATCCGGGGAAAGTGGCCCGGCGCATCTACGTCGGAATACACAGCTTCCTTAATATCGTCTTTTAACAGGTAGTCTGTGGTTACTTCAAAGAGCCTTGCCATCTCCAATATCTTATTGATATCGGGGATGCTGGCGGCACTTTCCCACTTGGAGATGGATTGCCTAGACACATTTAGCTTTTCGGCCAGCTCTTCCTGCGACCATCCGGTGTTCTTGTGCAATGCCAGTATTTTATCGGCTAATATCATTTTGGGGCTCCTCCTGCTCAATCAATTTCGTAAGTTAATCATAGCAGACACGTTGGTTGCACTCCATCAATCTTGCTTGGAAATTCCGCAACTGGCGGTTGCATTTTACATTATATCACAGCCCTAATGCGTGCAATATAAAAAAGATGGAGCTTGCTGCTCCATCTTTATGATCAATCGACGCTTACAGAACGGATCCGATAGAAGAAATCTTCTCCCAAAGCAACCTGCGAACCAACAGTCAGCACTTTTTTAAGAGAGAGGAAAGTTTGTTAACTGTATCTGCCAGCAGTTCGCTTGTGGATGTGTTTGGGACGCCTGCCACGATATTGTCGCACCGATTAACGGGCAGCAGGACGCGCACGGCTTTTGCCTGGCCCACGGCTGCGGCCATGGCTGGGGTGACTTCGCCCAAGAGCGAATCCGCGATGACGATGCCGATGGGACCTATGATGATATCCGCCGTCCTACAGGCTACCAATACGGCGTTTTCGCCAGTGGCTGCCGCATGGGCTCCGGCTTTGATCATAGCTACGGTGGCGATGCTGTTGGTGCCGACCGCGGTGAGCGTAACTTCGGGATACTGCTCGACAATGGCCTTAACAAGCTGGCCGCCCAGCTTGCCACCCTGACCGTCGATGACGAGAATGTTCATGCCTCCTCCTTGTGCTTGGAAATGTATTTTTTTGTGTGGGGGCAGACCGTAAAGCATATGCCGCACAGTGTGCTGCTGATACCAAGACGGGATTCCATGCGCTCCGCCATTGCTTTTCGGCATGTCCACATATCGAAGATCGCGTCGCGGTCCATGCCCGTGCGGCGCTCTGCGTCCGAATGGATTCGGTCTGTGCTCTGGGCCACGGCGTCGTAGCCCCGGGACTGCAGGTACTGAGCCCCTTGGGTCACGATGTAATTTAGCTTGGCGCTGAGTTCATTGTATGTATTGTAGTAACCCCAGGTGGGACCTTCCAGAATCTCCCCTAAAATATGTACTGGAACCGCCACGCCTCGGGGATAGTCACACTCTGCAACGCCTGTCATATCCCCAAAGCCGATGAGCGCGGCACCAGCATCGCGTAAAACTTCCTTTAGCGCTTCTGCAAGCATTTTTGCCTCCTGTAGATCATACCATGACTGGATGCGCAAGGGAAGACATGGTTAGGTGTGCACCGATATAAAACGCTATTATAAATGCGGACCTTTTGCCGTTATGCGTATCCCCATGAAGAAAGCGCGGTAGAAAAAAATAGATCGCTGCGATCCACTGCCAAAGCTCGTCTTTGTACTATTTATAAAGGTTGTTCCCTTCGACGTCCACAGCCACGATAGCAGGGAAGTCCACCACGGTGAGCTTATAGATGGCCTCGGCCCCCAATTCAGGGAAAGCTACCAGCTCGCATGTCTTCACTGAGGCTGCGATCAGCACAGCTGCGCCGCCGGTGGCGGCAAAGTACACGGCTTTGCCCTTGATGGCAGAAAGCACCGCGTCGCTCCGGGGGCCCTTGCCAATAATGGCGGTGACCCCGTATTGAAGTAGGGCGGGGGTATAGGCGTCCATCCGGGCGGAGGTAGTGGGGCCGCAGGGGCCGATGACTTCACCGGGAGCCGCCGGACAGGGACCTGCATAGTAGATGCAGCAGGGAACGGGGATGGGTAAGGGTTCGCCCCGGGAAAGCATATCGAAAAGAATCTTATGGGCGGCGTCACGAGCGGTATAAATCGTACCGCTGATGAGCACTGTATCCCCGGCCCGGAGGGTGGAGATGTCATTTTGCGAAAGGGGCATTTGAATCGTTTTCATCACAGCGTCCTTTCCCCGTGGCGGCAGGCGTGGCACTGCATGTTTACCGCCACCGGCAGCCCGGCGATATGGGTGGGGGTGCTCATGGCATGCACCGCCAGCGCGGTGGTCTTTCCCCCCAGCCCCATGGGGCCGATGCCCAAAAGGTTGATGCGCCGAAGGGCTTCCGCCTCGATTTCTTTGACTTCCGGGTCGTCGGTGGGCTGGCCCAGAGGCCGAAGCAGCTGACGCTTGGCTAAAAGCGCCGCCTGCTCCATGGTGCCGCCGATGCCCACGCCCACCACCACCGGCGGGCAGGCACAGGCGCCCGCAGACTTCACGGTATCCACGATGGCGTTTAAAATGCCCTCCACCCCGGCCGCGGGGGGAAGCATATGCACTTTGCTCATATTCTCACTGCCAAAGCCCTTTGGAGCCACAGCGATATGGAGCTTATCTCCGGGGGTCAGGCGGATATGAACTACCGCGGGAGTATTGTCATTTGTGTTGATCCGGGTGACGGGAGACAGCACGGATTTGCGCAAATAACTCCCCACATAGGCTTCCCGGACGCCTTCGTCCACGGCGGCGTACACATCGCCTATGATATGCAGATCCTGACCGATATCCAAAAACACCACGGCCATGCCTGTATCCTGACAGATAGGGCGCATGGATTCCTGGGCCATACATTGGTTTTCAAGCAGCTGGGAAAGCACGGATTTGGCGGCGCTTCCTTCCGATTCTCGAGCCTCACCTGCAGAAAGGGCGAATACCACTTCCTGCGGCAACTCGCAGCAGGCTGTAAGACAAAGCTCTTTGACGGCTTTCGTAATCTCGATTGCGTTTAATTCCCGCATCACAGCTCTAGCCTTTCCCGCATGAGATTCACCTGACGCAGCACGGAAACGGGCGCGGTACCGCCAAAAGAAGTGCGCAAACTGACGCAATTGTCAAGGTCGATGGCTTCGTATACGTCTTCTTCAAAAAGAGGAGAAAACTCTTTGTACGCGGAGAGGGACAGGGTTTCCAGAGTTTTGCCCCGCTGGATGCAGGCGGCCACAAGGGTGCCAATGACTTTATAGGCGGAACGGAAGGGCAAACCTTTGCCCACCAGATAATCCGCGGCATCTGTGGCGTTGATGAAGCCCGCGGAGGCGGCCTTCTTCATGGCCGCTTCATTAACCCGGGCGGTTATGAGCATGGGGGTGAAAATAGATAAGCATTGCTTTGCGGTATCTATGCTGTCGAAGATGGCCTCCTTATCCTCCTGCATATCCTTGTTGTAGGCCAGAGGAATGCCCTTCATGACCGTTAAAAGGGCCACGAGGTTGCCATAGGCCCGGCCGGTTTTGCCCCGTACAAGCTCTGCGATATCCGGATTTTTCTTTTGAGGCATGATACTGGACCCTGTAGAATAGGCATCATCCAGCTCCAAAAAGCGGAATTCCCAGCTGCACCAGAGGATGATCTCTTCGGAGAAGCGGGAAAGGTGCATCATGAGAATAGCTAGGGTGGAGGCGAGCTCGATGACGAAATCCCGATCAGAAACGCCGTCCAGACTGTTTTCACAGGGGGCATCGAATTCCAGCGCCGAGGCGGTGAGACCGCGGTTGGTGGGGTAGGTGGTGCCGGCAAGGGCGCAAGCGCCCAAGGGACACTGGCCCATCATGCGCGTTTGCGTATCCGCAAGGCGGGAAAGGTCCCTTTCTAGCATGGCGGCATAGGCCATCAGGTGATGTCCCAGCGTTACGGGCTGGGCCCGCTGCATATGGGTATACCCCGGCAGGATGGAGGAGGCGTACTGCTCCGCCTTTTGCAAAAGCGCACCAATCAGCTCCCGGATCAAGCCAGTCAAGACATCGATTTCATCCTTGAGATACAGCCGAAGGTCCAATGCCACCTGATCGTTGCGGGAGCGGGCGGTATGCAACTTTTTGCCTACGTCACCGATGCGACGGGTTAGCTCTGCCTCCACGAACATATGGATATCTTCGGCGGTGAAGTCGATGGAAAGAGCGCCGCTTTCAAGGTCCGCAAGAATTGAGCAAAGGCCATCAGAGATGGCCTTGCATTCACAATCCTGCAGGATACCTTGGGCGGCGAGCATGGATACATGGGCCAAAGAGCCCATGATATCCTGCTTATACATGCGCCAGTCAAAGGGGATGGAGGAGTTGAAATCATTGACTTCAGCATCCAGCTCCTTTTGAAACCGGCCTGCCCACATGGTATTCATAGTCAAATTCTCCCGGTGTTTATTTTTTGTTCTTCCGCTTGAGCAGCGCGTTCATCTTCATAGACAGGCCGAACAGGTTAATAAATCCTTCGGCGTCCTTCTGATTGTACACGTTATCGGCACTGAAGGTGGCCAGCTCCTCATCGTAGAGAGAGTTGGGGGATGATACGCCGGCGTTGATCATATTGCCCTTGTAAAGCTCCAGCTTCACATCGCCGGTGACATTTTCTTGTGTCTTATCCACAAAAGCAGACAGGGCTTCGCGCAGAGGGGTGAACCACTTTCCGTAGTACACAAGCTCCGCGAACTGCTGGGCCACCAGCTGCTTGTAATGCAGGGTATCCCGATCCAGGCAGAGGGTTTCCAGCACGTCATGGGCGCGGTAGAGAATGGTGCCGCCGGGGGTTTCATACACACCGCGGGACTTCATGCCCACCAGCCGGTTTTCCACGAGATCTACCAGACCGACGCCGTTTTCGCCACCCAGCTTGTTGAGCAGCTCTACGATCGCCACAGGGGCCATCTTCTTGCCATCGACGGCTACAGGCACGCCCTTTTCAAAGGAAATAGTCACATAGGTGGGCTTATCCGGCGCCTGATGGGGAGACACGCTGATTTCCAAGAAGCCTTTTTTATCGTATTGCGGCTGATTGATGGGATCTTCAAGATCCAGCCCCTCGTGGGAAAGGTGCCACAGGTTCTTATCTTTGGAGTAGTTGGTTTCCCTATTGATTTTCAGAGGTACTTTGTGCGCTTCTGCATAATCGATTTCTTCTTCCCGGGACTTGATATCCCATTCGCGCCAAGGAGCGATGATCTTCATATCCGGCGCGAAGGCCTTGATGGTCAGTTCAAAGCGCACTTGGTCGTTACCCTTGCCGGTGCAGCCGTGAACGATGGCATCCGCGCCTTCTTTCAGAGCGATTTCCACCAGCCGTTTGGCGATGATGGGCCGGGCGAAGGAAGTGCCCAAAAGATACTCACGCTCGTACACAGCGCCTGCCTTGAGGCAGGGGAAGATGAAATCAGTGACCAATTCATCTTTCATGTCCTCAATGTATAACTTGGAGGCCCCGGTTTTTATAGCCTTTTCCTCCAGACCTTCCAATTCGTCGTTTTGTCCTACATCCGCAGCCATTGCGATCACTTCACAATTGTCGTAGTTTTCCTTCAGCCAAGGGATAATTACGGACGTATCCAGCCCGCCGGAGTATGCTAGGACGACTTTTTTGATTTTCTTATCTGCCATGATCGGAACCTCCTAAATGATGCATAAATATTTATTATAAATGCATAATATTACAAAAATAAGCGGTTGTCAACCGGTTTCCATGCAAAAAAGACCGAAATCGGCCCTTTTTTTACAGCGTCAGTCGATAACGCGCACGGCGGTGATGACGGGGTGGTCGCTGGGCGCCACGGTACCGTTCAAATCCATCACTGGGGTGTTTGCGCAGATGGCATCCACGATATCCATGCCCGAGGTTACGTGGCCGAAGGCCGCATATTCGCCGTCTAAAAACGTGCTGTCCTCATGGACGATAAAGAACTGGGAGCTGGCGCTGTCCATATCAATCATGTTGCGTGCCATGGAAATGGCGCCCCGGGTATGTGAAATGGGGTTTTTCACGCCGTTTTTGGAAAACTCGCCCTTGATGGTTGTATCCGAGCCGCCGGTACCGTCCCTGTTGGGGTCGCCGCCCTGAATCATAAAGCCGCTGATGATGCGGTGAAAGGTAAGACCGTCGTAAAAACCGTCGTTGGCCAGCTTGAGAAAGTTGTCTACCGTAATGGGCGCGGCGCTTGCGTCCAGTTCCACGGCGATGGTGCCGTAATCAGCAATGTCAATTTCCACGTGATGGGTGGTGTCCTTCTGGGAACAGCCCGCGAGACACAGAGGAAGTAGCAGGGCGAAGGTGAGTGCAATGAACTTTTTCATAGGGAAGAACCTCCGGAATTATTTTTTCGGGTATGGGCTTGCCGCCAGGACGCATACAGACCCGTAATGGGCTTATGGAAGCGGTAAATGATAAAAATAAACACCGTTAGGGCAGTCGCATAGAGAAGTACCGTGAGATAATCGCCGCCCAGAAGCTCGCTGCCCATGGCGTTGAGAACCAGAAGACAGGGAATGCAGCCCACGCCCACCGCTACCATATACCGAAGGAAGCTGATTTTGGTTTTAGAGGCGATGTAGGGAACGAGACCGTTGGGCATGATAGGGATTAGGGAAGCCAGCACCACCATAAATGCCGGGGAGGACGATTCACTGATGAACCGAAGTTTACCCGTTTTTCGACCTGTGGTGGGGAAGAGCAGGCTCATGCCGTCTCCCAGCTTCCGAGCCAGCAGGAACACCACGGCGTTGGCTGAGACATAACCCGCATAGCAGATGAGGAAACCATGGAACGTGCCAAATACCAACCCAGTGGCAAGCTGAATGGGCACCCCGGGGAAAAGGATGCTGATGATCTGCATAAACTGCAACAGAAATGCCAGCATCGCTCCGCGCGCGGTGCCGAATCCGCGGATATAGGACTGGATCTCCGATTGGCTTCCGCGTTCCAAAACACCCCAAAACCCGGGCAAGATGGAGTTGAGCACAAATAGGATGCCGACGGTGATCAGGCCCAGTAGCAGGGTGATCACCAAATATTTTTTTACAATATTGGCTTTCATGGTAGCTCCTGTGTGTGATACTTTCCTATTTTACTGCATGCGAGATTAAAAGACAACAAGAAAAGGCGGGCCACGTAGCTAGCCGTCCTCTACGCTCATTTTCAGAGAACAAAGGATCCCGATGACCGGCACGGAAGCGCTGCCGCCGGACGGCCTGGCATACTGCCGCCAGAGAGGCTCTTTTACGCAAAATAGTCGTAGAACGCATCATACAAAGTGAACCATAGATATTTTGTGTGAATAATATGTTGTATCACACAATAGAAGAAGGTGAATCTTCAATGTCCTGTCCAACAACGGTACATGAAAATGTATGCGTACAAGCGGAAGTCAAAATCACTCCGGAAGTTACGGTAGGAGAAATAATGACTTTTTGTGACGGAAACCCGTTTATCGGGGGCTGTCCCGGAACCCAAGTTGATTTCTGCTCGTTTTTAGTGAGTCAGAGAATTTGTGTTCAAATTCCGCTGACGTTCCACGCAGCAGCGGAGGCAACTCCTGCTGGAATCATATGCGGAAGACCGGATACCGGCGGTTGCGCACCGGGAACATGTACCCATACAATTGGATATTTCCGTACCCATCCGGAAGAAACAAATGATTTGATAACAGGCGCGAGCGGATCAATCGTGCTTGGAATTAACGGTGATGGCTTAAGCTTTCCTGTAACTACAACGAATGCGAATGCAGTCCTAAGCCTAAATACGCCGGAACCACCGGCACCCAGCGATCCTCCTTTTGCAGGGCAGTATCAGATCCTGTATGCGCAACTACTCGCCGCGAACTTGAATGTCCTAAGCGGCGCCACCTGCGACTTTGCTACAGGTGCGATCCAGAATGCAAATACGTTTCTTGCGAACTCGCCTCCGGGTGGTATGGCAGGCGCCCCGGACGTACAGGAGCCTCTCGCGCAATTCAATGAAGGCAATGCGCCAGGATGTCCGTTCCACTGCCCAGACTAATGGTAATGATATAAACAAAAAATCAGCCCTCCAGATAGGGGCTGATTTTTATTATGGGTAATGCGCCCCAATTTGTATGGCAGGGTCAACCACCCTTAATGAGGAACAACTATGTTTATATTGAATAAGTTGTAATATGTTATATGGATCGGTGAATGAAATGGGAACTTCAAACATTATTCATCAGAGTGTTTGTGTGGAAGCCAGTGTTACCACAACGCCGGATGCAAAAATTGGAGATATAGAAGCTTGCTGTGTGGGAACACCGGTGACAGAGGAATGTAAAATAAAAAATAACGAATGTGTTTGCATTGTGCGCCAACTGCTAAGTGTGCGGTTCCCCATTACATTTTCAGTACATGCCGAGGCCAGGCCTACCGGCATCATCTGTAGTGCGCCACAACTTTCGCCCAGTTCAACAACCAGTTGCGATCAGCCCCATACGTTTGATCCTTGCGCTGGGCCGCATCCGGCCGATTCCTGTAGTCACCCGTATCCGCGCAATTCTTGCAATCAACATCCGTTTCATGCAAGCAATCAGCCGCGCCCATTTAAATCGTGCAATAAGTCCAATCAATGCTATCCGTTATTTATGCCTTGCAGGCGGCCTCTATTATTTGTTTTGGCACAAAGAATAAAAAGAAGAATGTTTTTTCGCCGTTGGTAAAGAGGATGGAAGACCTATGAAAACATAAAACAGAGAAGTTTAGTTTTAGAGAATGCGTGGAAAACGGGAGCAGCTTTGGCCGCTCCCGCGTCAAGTCAATCATCAAAAGCCACCAGAGCCAAGTGTTTGCACCAGTTCCTGTATTTCTTCATTGGAATGGAGCAAACGCGTGCGCTCAATGACCTCCTGCTGTTCCTCTTTGGACAAGTGCGCAAAGTGATTCATCGCTTCCATGTTTCTGGCCAGCGCTACGCCCAATCCCACCGGAACTTCCAGGTTGCCTGGATAATTCTGCATACTTTTCACCTCACGCTTAGTATTTGCCGGTATGCAAGACTTTATTCCTGAAATACGGAAGCGGCTGCGTAAACATTGGACGGTTGTTTTCCAGCCTTTTTTCTCCACGTTAAGAGTAGAGCGGAATTAATAATGACGGCGACGGAACCGGCATTGTGTACCAAGGCACCAAGCACGGGGCTCAGCATACCGGCAATCGCAAGTACGATGGCAACGAAGTTCAGTGCCATGGAAGCCGTTAAATTGATCCGAATGGTTTGCATGGTCTTTTTCGCAAGCTGAAGCAGATGGGGAATTTCCTTGATTTCGTCGCTTACCAGAATAATATCCGCGGCGTCGATGGCAATATCGCTGCCCACGCCGCCCATGGCGATTCCCACTTGGGCGGCTTTCAGCGCCGGCGCATCATTAATGCCGTCGCCCACCATACAGATCAGCTCGCCTTTTTTCTGGTAATCGCGAATGAATTCCAGCTTGTCTTCAGGCAGACAATTGGGCCTTGCTTCTCGAATGCCTGCCACTTGGGCGATATGTGCTGTTGCCTGCGTTGCATCCCCGGTCAGCAGTACGGTTCCGATTCCGGTCTGATGAATGGCATTTACCGTTTGGGCGGCGTCCGGCCGCAGGGTGTCCGACAGGGCAATCATGCCCATGGCGCTTTTATCTCTTGCGAGGTAGATGATGGTGCAGCCGTCCTCCTTAAAAATTTTTGCGGATTGCAGCAGATCATCCGAAAGCGGGATGTCATTTTCTAAAAGCAGCGCCTTGTTGCCCGCTAGAATTTTTTGCCCGGCAAAATAAGCGTATACGCCCCGGCCGGCCAGCAGTTTAAACTCTTCCGGCTGTTCTGGCAGGGTGTTAAATTTTTTCTTATAGTCGGCCACGATGGCTTTGCCGAGGGGATGCTCCGAACGCAACTCAGCGGCGGCGGCCAGTTTCAAAAGCGCTGTGGAATCCAGCGTCGGGTCGACACTATGTACTTGAGCGACCGCGGGTTTGCCGTAGGTCAGGGTACCGGTTTTGTCGAAGGCAATGCGCCCAACCTGAGACAGCCGTTCCAGCGCATCGCCCTGGCGGATGAGGATGCCGAACTTGGTGGCGTTTCCAATTCCGGCCATGATGGCTGTTGGGGTTGCCAGCACCAGCGCACAAGGGCAAAATACCACCAAAATGGTGACAGAGCGGATAATTTCACGGGTAAAGAACCAGGTGACCACAGCAGAAAGCAGGGCAATGACTACAATCCAGGTGGCCCAGCGGTCGGCCAGACCAACAATTTTGGCCTTTCCCGCGTCGGCGGATTCCACAAGGCGGATCATGCGCTGCAGGGAGCTGTCCTCGCCTACTTTCCGCGCTTCCATATCAAAGGTACCGAACTGATTCACCGTGCCGCTGAACACCTCATCGTCCTTGCCCTTGTCAACGGGGAGGGATTCGCCCGTCATGACAGACTGGTCAATGGAGGTTTGGCCGCTGAGGATAATACCGTCTACGGGAATCGTCTCTCCGGCCAGTACCCGCAGAATATCGCCGATTTGTACCTGCTCCGCTGGAACGATGGCTTCCTCATCGTTTCGCACAACCCGGGCGGTAGACGGGGTCATATGAACCAGCTTTTCGATTCCGGCCCGAGCTTTGGCTACGGTGCGCTCTTCCAGATACGCGCCGATGGCCATAATAAACGCCACCTCGCCGGCGGCAAAGGTTTGCCCTATGATGACGGATGCCACCAGCGCGATGGGCACCAGCACGTCCGCCTTGATGTCAAACTCGGTAACCAGCCCCACTATGGCACCTTTTACAATGGGGATACCGCACAGAACAATGGCCACCCACGCCGCGTCAATGGGAAGATTGCCGATATGAAAAAAACTGACGATCAATGCCGGGAAGGAAAGGATAAGAAAAAGGACCGTCCGCTTCTCCGTATCCCTAAAAAATGAGATCATGTGACACTCCTCTCTATACCTATGGGGGTATGCGTATATTATACCCATTGGGGTATATGGTGTCAATAAAAAAGCAGCCGCTATTAAAAAGCAGCTGCCGCATTCTGGTAAAATAATTATTTGATTCTGGAAAATTGTTCCACGGCTTTGGCGAAGTTCGCAATGGTTTTTTCGGCGTCGCCGTGCTCAAGGCCTTCGCGGACGCAGTGGTGGAGATGACCTTCCAGAATTTCTTGCCCCGCCTTATGCAAAGCGCTTTTCGCGGCGTTGATCTGAATTAGGATATCCTCGCAGGGGACATCCTGGTCCACCATCTTGTCGATTGCTCTGATCTGCCCCATAATTTTATTGAAGCGTCTGTGTAGGTCGTCAGAACTCATACATTCGCGCATAATTCTATCTCCTTTATACCCCTATGGGTATAGATACTATATCACCTTTGCCTTAGAGCGTCAATATGGCCGACAGAACAGGGCCACTGCCTATTCGGATTTTCCCAGCCGGTATTTGAAATCCCGATATCCGAACCGGGCCAGAAGCTCCATGGTTCCGTCTGCCCTTTGAACAAAGATATCCGGAAGCGGAATGCCGTTGAAGGTGTTATTTTTATTGGTGGAGTAGATGGCCATATCCTCAAATATAAGGCGGGAACCTTCTTGAAGCGGGGCATCGAAGCTGTAATCCCCGATGACGTCGCCTGCCAGACAGGTGGGCCCACCAAGGCGGTAGGTATGCGCCTTTTCAAAGGGTTGGCCGGACTGCTGCAGCGGCGGACGGTAAGGCATTTCCAGCACGTCCGGCGCGTGGCAGGCGGCGGACATGTCCACAATGGCCAGATCGGTATTGCCATTTTCCAGATCGGTATCGCCATTTGTTAGAATATCCAAAACCGAAGTGATCAAGTATCCGGCATCGAGTGCCACTGCTTCTCCGGGTTCCAGATAGATGGAGAGGTCATAGGAATTCCGCATGCGCGCAATGCAGCGTTCTAGCCGGGGGATATCGTAATTCGGCCGGGTAATATGGTGGCCGCCGCCCATGTTCAGCCATTTCATAAATGGAAGGAACGTGCCAAATTTTTGTATGACCGCCGACAGTGTTAGCTCTAGTGCGTCGGCGTTCTGCTCACAGAGGGTATGAAAGTGCAGTCCATCCAGAAGGGCGACTAGCTCCGGCGCCATATGGGCATCCCACTGTGCGCGGGTGGTTCCTAAACGGCTTAGAGGAGCGCAGGGATCATAGACCGCATGCCCCACCTGCGTGGAACATTCCGGATTAATTCGAAGCCCCACTTCCATGCCCGCAGCTTTGGCACGGACGCCGAATTTTCTGAGCTGTGAAGGGCTGTTGAAGATAACATGATCGGCATAACCGAGAAGTTCTTCGAATTCTGCATCCCGATATGCCGTGCAAAACACGTGACACTCTTTACCGGGCATTTCTTCATGGCCCAACCGCGCCTCATACAGCCCGCTGGCTTCGATTCCCGCAAGATAAGGAGCGATAACAGGGTAGAGGTCATAGTTGGAAAAGGCCTTTTGCGCCAGAAGAATTTTACAACCCGTGCGTTCCTGAACCTTATGCAGGATTTTCCCGTTGGCGATCAGCTTGGCCTCGTCCAATACATAGCATGGAGTGGGAAGGGCAGAAAATTTTTTCATAATGCAGCACATGGCTGGATCACTTGACCAGCACAGGCGCATGGCTTTCCCGGCGGGGAAGGCCATACTTCTCCAGAGCATCCAAGAACGGATCCGGATTCAGCTCGTCCAGGGTATAGACGCCCGGCGCGTTCCATTTTCCTGTAAGCAGCATCATTGCGCCGCACATGGCGGGAACCCCCGTCGTATAGGAGATGGCTTGAGAACCCACTTCCCGGTAGCATTTCTGATGATCGCAGATGTTGTAAATATAGTAAGTTTTCGGCTTTCCGTCCTTGGTGCCGGTGAAAATGCAGCCGATGTTGGTCTTTCCGTGGGTGCGCTCGCCCAGACTCGCAGGATCAGGGAGCAGCGCTTTCAAAAACTGAATGGGGACGATTTCATGGCCCTCAAAGAGCACGGGTTTGGTGGAGAGCATGCCCACGTTTTCGAGACATTGCATATGGGTAAGATAGCTTTGGCCAAACGTCATGAAAAAGCGAATGCGCTTCACGTTTGGAATGTTCTTAGCCAGCGACTCAATTTCCTCGTGGTGCAGCAGGTACATATCCTTTTTGCCCACCTGATCGAAGTCATATTCCCGCTTGATGTTCATGGCGGGGATTTCCACCCAACGGCCGTTTTCCCAGTAGCTGCCGGGTGCGGAGACCTCGCGCAGATTGATTTCGGGGTTGAAGTTTGTGGCGAAAGGATAGCCGTGGTCGCCGCCGTTGCAATCCAGAATATCGATGGTGTCGATGGTATCAAACTCGTGTTTTTGTGCATAGGCGCAGTATGCCTGCGTGACGCCTGGATCAAACCCGCAGCCCAGAAGTGCTATAAGACCAGCTTCTTTGAACTTTTCCCGATAGGCCCACTGCCAGGAGTAGTCGAAATAGGCGGAGAAGCCATCTTCTTTGCAGCGCTTTTCGTAAGCGGCCCGCCAAGAGGGATCCTCTGTATTCTCGGACTCGTAGTTCGCCGTATCCATATAGTTGACGCCGCAGGCAAGGCAGGCGTCCATGATCGAAAGATCCTGATAAGGCAGAGCAAGGTTGATGACCAGCTCAGGCTCATATTGGCGGATCAGGGCGATGACCTCTTGGGTATTGTCAGCATTGACCTGCGCCGTGGTGATTTTGGTGGAGGTTTTACTAGCAAGCCGTGCAGCTAAATCATCGCACTTAGACTTGGTGCGGCTTGCAATACAGATTTCATTAAACACTTCGCTGCACTGGCAACACTTTTCGATGGCCACAGAGGCGACGCCTCCGCACCCGATAATCAATACTCGGCTCAAATTGATTCTCCTTTACTTGTTTTTTAGTAGGGCGAGGATAAACTCGCGGATAACCTTGCAGGTAAGCGCGGTACTCGCGCCGGAAGCGTCCAGCACCGGGCACAACTCATTAACATCCGCGGCCACCACGTTTGCTGCGGCAACGGTTTCAATGGCGTCAAGCAGCTTAGGGAAGCTGACACCGCCGGCTTCCGGGGTGCCGGTTCCGGGAAATTCTGCGGGATCCAGACAGTCTAGATCCACGGTAAAATAGACCGGAGCGCGGCCAATGGCTTTGACGATTTCCTTTAGACCGGAAAAATCAAACTTGTGCATATCTGTATGCTGTGCCGCAAACGTGAACTCCTCTCGGGGCCCGCTGCGGATGCAGAACTGGTGGATGCGCTCGTCACCTAGAATATCATGGCACCTGCGCATGACGCAGGCGTGGCTCAGCTTGAGACCCATAAAATCATCTCGTAAATCGGCATGGGCGTCAAAGTGAATGATATGGAGGTTCGGATAGCGCTTTGCAGCAGCCCGCACGGCGCCCAGAGTTACAAGATGCTCGCCGCCCATCATAAAGGGCAACTTGTGGTCGGAAAAAATCTGCTCGGCGCGGCGTTCAATGTCCGCCAGAGCGGATTCGGGATTACCGAAGCAGAGCGAAAGATCGCCGCTGTCGAAAATCGAAAAATCCAAAAGATCTAGATCCTGATAAGGACTGTAGGTTTCCAGGGCAAGGCTTTCGTGTCGGGCCGCAGAGGGGCCGAAGCGTGCGCCGGGACGGTAACAGGTGGTACTATCGAAAGGGGCGCCGTAAAGCACCAGAGCGGCGTCTTCATACTCGGCATTGCAGCCAACAAAGGTTTCAATGTTCTTATTCATTATCGCTCTACTTCCTCCAACATCCTTTCCAGAAAAGCGGGCAGGTAAAAAGCGCCCTTGTGCAGCCGCGTGGTGTAATAACGGGTGCGCAGGTGAAGGGCATTCCATACCGCAGGGTCCAGATCGTCAATGGGATGATACTTTTTGCTGGCAAAGCCGAAGAGCCAGTAGCCGGCGGCATACGTTGGAATATGTGCCTGATAAACACGGCTGATCGGGAATGTGTTTGCAATATGCTTATGGCTGCGCATCATGGCCTCCGCATCCTGCTTATAGAAGGGGCTGCCTTGCTGATTTACCAGGATACCATCCGCGTGCAATGCCTTGTAACAGTTGCCATAGAACTCCCGGGTAAACAGACTTTCCGTAGGCCCGTAAGGGTCGTTGGAATCCACGATGATAAGGTCATATTTATCTTCCTGACCTCGGATATACTTCAAAGCGTTTTCAAAGAAAATATGCACGCGCAGGTCGTCTAGGCGGCAGGCGTTGCCCGGCAGATACTGGCGGCAGACCTCCACGACCAGCGGATCCATCTCCACCAGATCGATTTGCTCTATGCACTCATAACGGGTGAGCTCTTTGACGACGCCGCCGTCACCCGCACCTATGACCAGCACCTTCTGAAACTCCGGATGAACGGCCATGGGGACATGGGTAATCATTTCATTATAAATAAACTCGTCCCGCTCGGTCAGCATAATGTTGCCGTCCAAAGCAAGAATGCGTCCAAACTCTCTGCTTTCGAACACATCGATACGCTGATAGTCGCTCTCTTTGGAATAGAGTTGGCGCTCGATGCGAATGCTGAGTTTTACGTCCGGGGTGTGATTTTCACTAAACCAAAGATCCATGGACCAACCTCCTATTTCAATACGTTCAGCCGGTTGATATCGGCATCCTCAGGGCCCGTCACGTTGCAGCCTTTTTCCTTCGCGTAACGGATATAATCTAAGATATCTTTGGTAATGCGCTCGCCCGGCGCAAGCACTGGGATCCCCGGCGGATAGCACATTACGAATTCGCTGCAGACTCGCCCTTCGGTTTCACAGATGGGGAGGCTGATTTTCTCTGCGTAGAACGCTTCCTGTGGGGTTGCGACCACCTGAGGGTCGATATATTCTTGACTCAGCATGCCGGCTTTATCCCGCTGATAGCGCCGTCGGATTTCCGCAAGGGCGCTGACCAAGCGTTCTACCTCCTGAATGCGGTCCCCAATGGAAAGATATGCAAGGATATTTCCAATATCCCCGAATTCGATCTGAATGTCGTAATCGTCCCGAAGCGCATCATAGACTTCGATTCCGGCAAGGCCGATATCCAGCGTATGAATGCTTAGCTTTGTGGGGTCGAAGGAGTAGACGGAGTTGCCGTTGACCAGTTCTTCTCCAAATGCATAGTACCCACCGATGGCGTTGATTTCATCCCGGGCATAGCGGGCGATATCGGTAACCTTTCGGAACACCTTTGCGCCGTGCAGCGCAAGATTCCTCCGAGAAATATCCAGGCTGCTCATTAAAAGATAGCTGCCGGAAGTGGTTTGCGTTAGGTTGATGATCTGTCGAACATGGCCTGCGTGCACGCCGGGGCCGGCGAGCAAAAAGCTGGACTGGGTTAAGCTACCGCCGCTCTTGTGCATGGAGACCGCCGAAATGTCTGCGCCCACGGCCATGGCGGAAACAGGCAGATCCTTCCCAAAGTAGAAGTGGGTTCCATGGGCTTCGTCCGCAAGGCAAAGCATGCCGTTTTTGTGCGCCATATCCACAATTTCCTTCAGATCGGAGCAAATACCGTAATACGTGGGGTTGTTGACCAACACGGCAACTGCGTTGGGATGCTCGCGAATGGCTTTTGCCACCTGCTCCCGCTTCATGCCCAGCGAAATGCCAAGCCGTTGATCTACTTCCGGGTTCACATAGACCGGGATGGCGCCGCAGAGCACTAACGCGTTGATGACACTGCGGTGCACGTTGCGGGGTAGGATGATTTTATCGCCCCGTTTGCAAACCGAAAGGAGCATACTTTGAACCGAGCTGGTGGTTCCTCCGACCATTAGGAAAGCTTGGGCGGCGCCAAAAGCTTGGGCGGCCAGTTGCTCCGCCTCCCGAATTACGGAGACCGGATGGCAGAGGTTATCCAAAGGCCGCATGCTGTTTACATCCACACTGACGCATTGCTGCCCCAAAAAAGCAGTCAGCTCCGGATTGCCGCGGCCGCGTTTATGACCCGGCACATCAAAGGGCACTACCCGCATTTGGCGAAACTTTTCCAATGCCTCGAAAATCGGGGCGCGATTCTGATCTAAGGGTTGAGATGCGGGATGGTCGTTCATTGGCGGCTCCTTCAGATTATAGTCTCTGCTGTTTTTCATAATAAAAAACGCAGGCGGCGCATACTTGCGCTGCTTGCGTTTCTTTTCATATTGATTCAATGCGGCATGGTGGTCCGAAACGGCATCATGCCAGAATGCACCCTTTTTCCCACGTTAGGTAGAAAAAACTCAATATTTAAGAATTCGTTCCATGTCAGAGTCTATATAGCAATTATACTTTTACTACTCTTATTGACCGTTTCACAAGTTTGCGCGCAGCGCAGTTCGGTTATAAAGTAACCAACTTATAAAATTTGAGCTTTTAACTCAATCAATAAGGCAACTAAAGTTGCCAATCGGCAGTGGACCCGGCTGTCCGCATGGCCTTAACTCTTTACGAGTGGTCCAATTAATTGCTTGGCAAGACTCTGAATTGTCATCTCACCAAATTTAAACACATTTTAGCATAGTATGTTTTCTTATGTCAAGAAAAAATGGGGGGGGGTCCTTCAATCTTACGGGAAGCCGGATGGTGCGCTGACAAGAACCATACAATATGAAGCTTTCGGAAAACGATGATCGGAGGAAACTGTGTGTGTTATACTAAAACGAAAGCAAGGAAGCAAATGTTATAAAAAAATAAAACAGTTTGTGCAAGGATTTTCTCTGTCTGCGTCGTATTATAGGTGAAAGACCCAAGTAAAACTACGAAGGAGAGAATACCATGAAAAAACTGATTTTAACAACGGCTATCATCGTGAGTGTATTTGCATTCGTCGCCACAGCCAGCGCGGCAACCACCAGCTCCGCCGCATTGCGGCAACGCCGGTATGTGAACCGCACCGCCGCCTGCCTGCAGGTCAATCGGAACGGGGATGGCACTTGCGACAACTGCAAGCAAGATTGCACAACCTTCGTCGATGCAAACGGAGACGGCATTTGCGACAACTGCCCCAACGGTGGCGTTCCCGTGCTGGATGGCACCGGAAGGCAGCTCGGCAACAGGAGAAACGCTTCAACAAACTAAGGAGCAAGTCTAATGAGAAGTGACCAAGAGGCAAACCGTGCCATAGAGCTTTATGCGGATATGATACGCCGCATCTGCTTGCTACATCTAAAATCCAACGCGGATACCGAGGATGTGCTTCAAAACGTGCTTTTGAAATATGTGCTCTATACGGGCTCATTTGAAAATGCGGAGCACGAAAAAGCATGGCTGATTCGCCTTACGATCAATGCCTGCAAAGATTACTTAAAAAGCCTGTTCCGGCACAACGCGCTTCCCCTGGAGGTGCTTTCCGAGGAAGCTGCTTGTGTGCAGCCGGAACAATACGAAGTACTGGAAGCCGTGCTTTCGCTGCCGACAAGGTATAAAGATCCTATTTACCTTCACTATTACGAAGGATACACGGCCAAGGAAATAGGGGAAATCCTAAGCAAGAATGAGAATACGGTATATTCCCTTATTTCCCGCGGAAGGGGATTGTTGAAAGAGAAATTGGGAGGTGAAGAATTAAATGAATCGAATTAAAAACGCATTTGAACCTGTGAAAGCGAGTGAAGAGCTGAAAACGTCGACGGCCTATTTTCTTCAGCAGGAAATCGGCAAAAAAAGTGAGGTAAGGCGGCCCCGTTCTATCCGCCGTGCGTTGATCGCTGCATGCACCGTACTACTGCTTACTGTTGGTGTTGGCGGATACGCCTGGGCGCAAACGCCGGTATCTTATATCAGCATTGATGTGAATCCATCCATTGAATTGAGCTTAAATCGGCTGGACCGTGTTGTTTCTGCCGTGGCGTATAACGAGGACGGCGCACTGGTGCTCGAGGGCCTTACGCTCAAGGGAAAACCGTACACGGAAGCCATCGACCTGATCCTCAATAGTAGCACCATGAGCACTTACCTGAAGGACGACGCGGCGCTGACACTCACTGTGGCATCCGACAGGGAAGCGAAGCTGCTGGCTGGGGTTGAAGGCTGCGACAGCTGCATACAGCTCCACAGCGCATTCGAAACGGCTGCCAAGAACGCGATTGGCGAAGCGCATGCAAACGGCCTTTCTTTTGGCAAGTACCATGCGTACCAAAAGCTGTTGCAATATAATAAGGCACTGACCGCAGAGGAATGCAAACAGCTCACCATGCGCCAGCTTGGAGATATGCTGACCCAATATCAGGGCGGCACAATGCCCGGAGGACAGGGTGCGGGCAGTACAAACGGGCAGCAGAACTCCTATCAAGGCGCTGCGACCCCCACGGACCCGAACCTCGGGAATGGCTATACCTATGGCCAGCAAAATGCCTATCAGGGCCCGGCAACTTCCACAGATGGGGATCTTGGACACGGGGATACCAATGGCAAGCAGAATTCCTATCAGGGTACCGCGACTTCCACGAATTTAAACCCGAGCAGCGGTGGAAGTCAACAGAGCGCCGGTCAAGGGAGTTCGGCAGGCGGAGATAGCTCCGACCAGAGCGGCTCCGGCGACTCCGATCAGGGAAGCTCCGATCAAGGCGGAGAATCTCGCAGAGGAGCTTAACAAGACGAAATAAAACAAAAAGTCAGGGCCGCAGAATTGCGGCCCTGACTTTTTCTTCTAGAAGAACGGAGGTCCGTTTGCCTGCGGGGATTGGCTTTACATTTAAGCGGATCGAGGGTCTCTCCATTTTACGTACGTTGTCCGTGAAAACGACTTTGCAGATTCCCTTACATCGATGAGCATCTATATAAAAGAAGGCCAAGCAAATAGTTGTTGGCAGGAATAGCAAAGCCACGGGGGATTCTTCGGGAAATGATGGAGAGAATTGTCAAATTCAGATCTTTGGCATGAAAGTCGATGAAGATGAAAAAGAAACTGCCCGGCAATTTCGTGCCTTTGACAGTTTCTTTGAGAACCGTTTGATATTGACTGGCTTAAAGCTCTGACTCGACTTCAAAATCCAGTACGGGATCGGGCTTGAGCAAGCGTTTGTAGTAGGAATTTAGGTTATAAAGCACGGCCGCCGGGTTATGGCCGGTTACGCGATCCTTGCTGATCAGCGTGGTTACAAACGCTTCGGAATATTTATAGAAGAGGCTGTCATGGCCCACGCACAGGCCCATGGCGATGTTGAGCTGGGTGCCCGCCTTATTGAGCAGCATGGCTTGGGTGATGGGATTGCACATGCTCCGATCCCAATCCTCACATTCCTGCGGGATGCCGATTGTTGTTTTAGGTACTGCGCCAACTTTGCAGATCACGCCGTAGACCTCAAAGCCATGCGCCCGAAGAACCCGGGCAAGCGCTTTTGATTCTTGAATGAGGCCATAACAGGTGGCGATGCCCAGCTTTTTCGCGCCCATTCCCTTGGCGACAATCATGATCTCCTCGACCCGGGTCCGCTTGCAGTAGTTTTCATACTCGCTTATGGCGGCCTGTATGGCCAGAGTGTTGTTTTCCGGCTTGTTATATTCCTTGATCGCGTCCTCAAGAATACCGTCTTCCATATTCGTCGTCAGGCAAAAACCGGGGTACTCTCCTTTATAGCTTCCACACTTATAAATGCCGCAATCCACGCAGGACAGCTCACGCTTCTTTTCGTTCTCCATTTTTTTCCTTTCTTAGCTACAGTAGGTTTTTTTTAAACAGCTCATAGGGAAGTGTTTTGCATGGATAGGCCGTATTCATTTTTTCATCCCATCATAAGACACTTCCAACTGTAGTCTAAGAGTATTATTGGGATATGTCAATCGTATTTGTGGAATCCAGCAAAACCCACAAGTAAGATTGGCCGGGACCGACAATGGAAGTCAAAACACAACGAGTGGTTTTTCCCTTGCGTTTACAGGCAAATCTCTGATGCGGTATAATAATGCAAAGAAACGCGTTTTCGTAAAAATCCCCGAAGGAGATGAATTTGTGGATTTTCAAAGATATCAATATCCGTCTGCCCGTAAAGTTGTCTTTGGCGGCAAGGGGATGGTATGCACCACCCAGCCGCTGGCGGCGCAGGCAGGGCTCGATATCATCAAAAAAGGGGGCAATGCCATTGACGCCGCCATTGCCACGGCGATTTGCATGACGGTTCTGGAACCCACTTCCAACGGGATCGGCAGCGATGCGTTTGCACTCGTTTGGGCAAGGGAAAAGCTTCATGGACTTAACGCCAGCGGACCGGCGCCTATGGGCATCAGCGCGCAGGCCATTCGGGACCGGGGCTATGCGGAAGTTCCTGCGCATGGGTTTATTCCCGTTACGGTAAACGGCGCTCCCTCGGCATGGCACAAACTCTCCAAAGCCTTTGGGAACCTTCCTTTTGCGGAGTTGTTTGAATCTGCCATTGGTTATGCGGAAAACGGATTTCCCGTTCAGCCGGTTACCGCTTACAACTGGGAGAAGGCGTTTCGCTCCTATCAAAAGAAGCTGCAGGGGAAAGAGTTTGAAAACTGGTTCCGCACATTTGCTCCCAAGGGGCGCGCGCCCGAGCCGGGAGAGTTCATAAGACTGCCGGAACACGCCAGAACGCTTCGTGAACTGGCGCAAAGCAACTGCGAATCCTACTACCGCGGCGGCATTGCACAAAAGATCGACGAATTTTCCAAGCAGTACGGCGGATATATCCGCAAGGAGGATTATGCCGCCTACCATTCACAATGGGTGGACCCGATTTCCACCAGCTACCGCGGCTATCACGTTTGGGAAATCCCACCCAACGGCCATGGGATTGTTGCCTTGATGGCGCTCAATGTTTTGGAGGGGTACGAGTTTGACCCCGATAAGCGGGACTGTGCCGACACCATGCACAAACAGATGGAAGCCATGAAGCTGGCATTTATGGACGGACGGCGCTACGTTGCGGATTCGCGCTATATGAAGGTAGCCGTTGAACAGCTTCTATCAAAACAATACGCGGCAAAGCGTCGCGCCACCATTGGCGATATGGCGATGATGCCACAGGCCGGAGACCCGGACTGCGGGGGGACCATTTATTTATGCACCGCCGACGGCGAGGGGAACATGGTTTCCTACATCCAGAGCAACTACCGGGGCTTTGGATCCGGGCTGGTTGTACCCGGCACAGGGATCGCACTGCACGATCGTGGCAACAATTTTTCCCTGACGGAAGGTGCGGAAAACTGCATTGCTCCCGGGAAAAAGCCTTATCACACCATTATTCCTGGTTTTTTGACCAAGGACAGCAGGGCGGTGGGGCCGTTTGGGGTCATGGGGGGATTTATGCAGCCCCAGGGACACGTTCAGGTGATTACCAATACCATCGACTTTCTTATGAATCCGCAGGAGGCGCTGGACGCGCCACGCTGGCAGTGGACCGGGGGCAAGGACATTGAGGTGGAGCCTGCGTTCCCACAGGCGGTGGCGGAGGAGCTGATGCGCAGAGGACACAAAATTAGCGTGATGTGCGAATCCGGCGAATTTGGGCGTGGAGAAATCATATGGCGCGGTGAAGACGGCGTATTGATGGGCGCAACGGAGCCCCGGGCCGACGGCTTTGTAGCGGCATGGTAATATTTGGTGCGAACCCCTTGGTATTTAGTAATAAACCGATATGATCCAGCGAAAACTAGGCCTACTAGTTTTTAGGAGGGTATATCAATGGGTATCGTAACGAACACAACTGATCAGTATCAAAAATGTATCGATGCATGCAACCGATGCGCACAGGCTTGCCTTGAATGCATGAAAACGTGCCTGAATGAGCCGGATATTCAGGCATGCAAGGGCTGCATTGGCATGCTGGTCGAATGCGCCGGCATTTGTAAGGAAGCAGCATGCCAGATGTGTTTGGATGCACAATTTGCAAAGGATATCTGCAAGGTTTGCGAGGCCGTATGCAACAGGTGCGCCCAAGACTGCGATATGTTCAAGGATGAGCATTGTAAAAAATGCGCGAATGAATGTAAGGCCTGCGCAAACGAGTGCAATATGATGGCACTGTGATTCTAGGCGGGAGCATCCCGCTTTCCGGCAAACTTCATGTTTCAAAGGGGATTGAAGAGAGGGAACAACAGGGAGAATATGGATTTGAATAACCGATCATATTTGTAATCGGATTAACAGAGGTAAATCCGCCCATTGTGAATGAGCGGCCAACCTTTTAATCTCTTACGACGCCAGCTCTCACCAGGTTTACGCCGTTTGCCAGGCAATCGCCCACGGGGCACCTCTTTTCAATGAAGTCCGCAAAAGCTTCGGCTTTCTCCTGACTTTCATCGGTTTTAAAATGCATAGAATAGCGGATTTCCTGGTAGCCGTTCCTTACGGGGGCAAGACCCATATAGCCATCCGGATCCAAGTCTCCTTCCAGTTCAGTATGCACTTCGTCAAACTTGAAACGCTGTGATTTAGCAAATGCCGCGGCCACGATCGTCTGACATGCTCCCAAAGCGCAAAGCAGAGCTTCTACCGGATTCATACCCACGTCGGTTCCGCCCAGATCCTTCGGTTCATCCAAAATCAATTTGAAGTTTCGCACATTTGTCTCTACCTGTAACCCTTCTGGAAGCTTTCTGGCAACAGCCTTAAACGTTGTTAGCATTTATTTCTCCTTCAATGAGTATTTTAATGTTAGCATGGATATGTTTTTGTATCTTATGCGTGAATCCTTTTACTACCGGAATTCCAGAAACGATCAGCAAAAAAAAACCACCGAGTACGGGACTCGGCAGCCTTGATTAAAGAATCAGCCATATATACATTTTATGTAAACGATTCTTCCAATTCGCGAAGCTCTTGAAGATGCAGCATTTGGTTTAAATCGTTAAATGTGGTGAGGCGGTCCAAGAAGCCGGCAGAAGTTCTTTCTGCTTTAAGCCGGTTGCATACTTCGGACATTGCTTTGGCGGCGGCCATCATCACTGTTGCGGGATAAATCACGATACGGTAGCCGATTTTTGCCAACTCATCCACACTTAAAAGCGGTGTTTTGCCCTTTTCAACCATGTTCGCCAGCAGCGGCACATCCAACGAATCATTTATAGCTTTCATTTCTTCAATCGAGCGAGGGGCTTCAAAGAAAATGATATCCGCACCCGCATCTACGTAAGCTTTTGCACGATCGAGCGCGTCATCAAAGCCGTTCACAGCCCGCGCGTCAGTTCGTGCCATAATTAAAGTATCGGGATTGCTTTTCGCAGAAACCGCGGCCTTCACCTTTGAAACCATGTCCTCTTTAGAAATGACTTTTTTACCCTCCATATGCCCACAGCGTTTTGGGAACACCTGATCCTCTAATTGAATGCAGGCAACCCCGGCATGCTCATATTCGCAAACCGTACGCATAACATTTAGGATTCCGCCATATCCGGTATCCGCGTCGGCAATGACAGGCGTATTTCCGGCCGCCTCGACGATATTTCTGGCGGCAGTCGCCATTTCCGTTAGACCGGTTAAGCCAATATCGGGCTTTCCGAGAAGACTGTGTGTTACACAAGCGCCAGATAAATATACTGACGGGAATCCTGCTTCTGCAATGATCCTAGCGGAAAATGCATCAAATGCGCCTGGGGATACAATAATGTCATTGTTTTCCAATAATGTTCTGAGTTTTTTGCCTGCATTCATAGCGAACCTCCTTAATGTAAAAAAGCATCCAACAAAGGATATAAAGGGAATATATAGTCGTGAGTATAAATTAAATGGAAAGAGTCGTCAACATATTATGACAAAAACAGGCCAGCCATATCGCTAGGCGCCGGAAGCATCGGCGGATCGAAGCCGGTCGATACTTGCCATTTGGGTGGCGCCGGTGAGTGGACAACGATCGGCGTTTGCACGAAGCCTTAATTTGAAGCCATTGCAGGCAAAAAAGCATTAAAAACGGTGAGAAAGAATTTGACAAAGCATCGTTACCTATACTATAATGCCTAAAAGTATACACCAAACGCTATGACGAAGAGAAGTAGCATGAATTATCGTTCCCAGTGAGCGGGGGGCAGTGCGAACCCTGCAAAGTGAATTTATGCGAATAACACTTCATCAGCCGCAATCTGAACGTCTTTGATCAGTAGGTGCGCCGTTTGGCCGAGCGTTAATCGGCATACGAGTGACTGCCTTTTGGCGGTAAGTCGGGTGGTACCGCGGACTGATACAACTGTTCGCCCTGAATTTTGTTGGGGCGGGCAGTATTTTTTTTGCAATATGCAAAACATAGGGAAGAGAAGAGGAGAACAATATGTCTGGAATTTATCGCAGCAAAACCATGAATCAAATTACCGAAAGCGATATCGGCGCTACGCTGAAAATCGCCGGCTGGGTTGAAAATATTCGAGACCACGGAGGCGTGTCGTTCATCGACCTAAGGGATATGTATGGAACGATGCAGGTCGTATTTCGAAACACCGAGTTGCTCAAAGGAATAAAGAAAGAAGAGTGCCTCTGTATTGAGGGAGACATTGAGAAGCGAGACGAGGAAACCTATAATCCTAAAATCCCTTCCGGTACCATTGAGATGGAAGCCCGCTTTGTGAATATTTTAGGGAAGGTATACCGGGATTTGCCCTTTGAAGTTGCAAATTCCAGAGAGGTTCGCGAGGATGTAAGGCTGAAATATCGCTACCTCGACTTGCGAAACCGAAAGGTTAAGGACAACATCCTGTTTCGTTCCCAGGTTATCAGCTTTCTGAGGGAAAAGATGGGTGAGCTTGGATTTATTGAGATTCAAACGCCGATTCTTTGCGCTTCCTCGCCGGAAGGCGCGCGGGACTATATTGTGCCGTCCAGAAAATACAAAGGCAAGTTTTATGCGCTCCCTCAAGCGCCGCAGCAATATAAACAGCTGCTGATGGCTTCAGGAATCGACCGGTACTTCCAAATTGCCCCCTGTTTCCGGGACGAGGATGCTCGCGCCGACCGCTCCCCCGGAGAATTTTATCAGCTGGATTTTGAAATGAGCTTTGCCACCCAAGAGGATGTGTTCCGGGTTGGGGAAGAGGTGCTGGTATCTACTTTTAAAAAATTTGCGCCGGAAGGCTACGCCGTTACCGAAGCACCGTTTCCGATTTTCAGCTACAGAGAGTCCATGCTGATGTTCGGTTCGGACAAACCGGACCTGCGAAATCCTTTGCGCATCATTGACGTAACCGAGTTCTTCCAGCGCTGCTCGTTTAAGCCGTTCCACAAAAAAACGGTGCGCGCCATTAAGGTTCACGCCGAAATGTCTAAGGGATTCCATGAAAAAATGCTGGGATTTGCCCAATCTATCGGCATGGGCGGATTGGGATATCTGGAAGTTGACGATGGGATGAATTATAAAGGGCCCATCGACAAATTTATTCCGGACGACATGAAAAAAGAGCTGGCCGAGCTCGCGGGACTTGTGCCGGGCGACGTGATCTTCTTTATTGCCGCTGCGGAAGGACCGGCTAACCAGTACGCGGGCCAGATCCGCAACGAGCTTGGCGCACGTTTGGAAATTTGCGAAAAGAACGCCTATCGCTTCTGTTATGTCAATGATTTTCCCATGTATGAAATTGACGAGGAAAGCGGCAAGCTTGGGTTTACCCACAATCCCTTCTCCATGCCCCAGGGCGGCATGGAAGCCCTTTGCACAGGGGAGCCGCTGAACATCCTCGCTTATCAGTACGACATTGTGTGCAACGGCGTGGAGCTTTCATCCGGCGCGGTACGCAACCACAATATGGATATCATGGTAAAGGCGTTTGAGCTGGCGGGGTATGACGAGGAAGTTCTGAAAAATAAATTTGGCGCCCTTTATAATGCATTTCAGTTTGGCGCGCCACCCCATGCCGGCATGGCCCCCGGTGTTGACCGGATGCTGATGCTGCTGCGAAACGAGGAAAATATTCGAGAGGTCATTGCTTTCCCCATGAGCGGTAGCGCGCAGGATTTGATGTGCGGTGCCCCCAACGATGTGACTGAGCAGCAGCTCCGGGATGTTCACATCAGAATCAGACAATAGATCTGGTTTGGCGGCCTGAATTTCGCACAAACCAACAGGAAAGAATGGTGAAAAACAATGTCGGTATCAAAAGCGGAAATCGAAAAGCTCGCACGCCTTGCTAGGCTACACTTTACCGAGGAGGAGCTTGACAAGTTTACGGATGAGTTTGACGGGATCATCGCATTTGCGGATACGATTAACGAATCCGTGGAAGGCGGGGCCCTTGAAATTCGCAGCGTGGGCTCCGAGCTGATATCCAGCGAAGACCTCCGGGAGGATGAAGCGTTTCCCTCGCTTCCCAACGAGAAAATTGTTTCCAATGTGGGGGATGCGAACGGATTTTTCAGTATAAAGAGAAGCAAGGCGTAAGAGGAGATGCTTTTTTCCTGCATACGCAGCCGTGGAGGCAAATATGAAAGATAAGATTGCGGTACTATCCCGAAGGCTTCATAACAGGGAGCTTTCTTCAACAGAACTGACGGAACAATACATCAAGGCGATTGAAAAAGACAATCCGCTTTTAAATGCCTACGCGCATACCACCTTTGAGACTGCCATGGCCGGAGCCAAGGAGGCAGATCAAAGGCTGAAAGAAGGGGATGCGTCCGCACTATGCGGCATCCCCATGGTGCTCAAGGACAACATTTGCACAGACGGCCTTTTGACCACTTGCTGTTCGAAAGTACTGGATGGCTTTCGGCCTTATTACGACGCCACCGTTTGGGAAAAGCTGAAAGCGGCCGGCGCTGTGCTGTTGGGCAAAGGCAATATGGACGAATTTGCCATGGGCAGCACCTCCGAATCCAGCTGCTATGGCGCGCCACTCAACCCGAGGAACAATGCATATGTAACCGGAGGCTCTTCTGGCGGCGTGGCTGCGGCGGTTTGCGCCAATTTGGCCGTATACGGCCTTGGCTCCGATACAGGAGGCTCCATCCGGCAGCCTGCTTCCTACTGTGGCATTGTTGGCCTGAAGCCCACGTATGGTGCGGTTTCACGCTATGGGCTGATTGCGTATGGTAGCTCGCTGGACCAAATTGGGCCGCTGACCAACAGCGTGCGGGATGCAGCAACGGTATTTGATGCGATTCAAGGCGTGGACAGCCGCGATCAGACCAGCAAAGCCTTTGCATATGGAAATATTGAAGATTGCCTGAATCAGGATATTAAGGGAAAGAAGATCGGAATCGCCGAAGAATTTTTTGACGGGATCAGCGATGAAACCAAAGACAGCGTTCTCGCCGCCATCCGGCTGTTGGAACAAAAGGGCGCGGAAGTGATTGAACTGAAACTTCCGGCCTTAAAGCTGGCGCTACCGGTTTACTATATCATCGCCTGCGCGGAGGCATCCTCCAACCTTGGCAGATACGACGGAATCCGGTATGGGCTGCGGGCTTCTTCTTACGAGAACATCGACGATATGATATGCCGGACCAGAAGCGAGGGCTTTGGCGACGAGGTGAAGCGCCGCATTATGCTGGGAACCTATGTGCTTTCCAGCGGATATTATGACGCATATTACAAAAAAGCCTGCATTCTCCGGGAAGAGATCCGGCGAGAATTTGACGACATATTTAAAAAATGCGACGTGATGATTGCTCCCAATGCGCCCACAACCGCGACTCCCATGAATTTCCACGGCGCAAGCTCCGTTGAAATGTATCAATCGGACATCTGCACCGTGCCCATCAACATCGCGGGGGTGCCTTCCATTTCGGTTCCCTGCGGCGTTGATGCAAAGGGGCTGCCCATCGGCATGCAGATCATCGGCAATCGTTTTGACGAGGCCGCCATTTTGAACATGGCGTACTTTTACGAACAGAATTCCAAAGAGACGGTTCGTGCGTACGAGGGGGGTGTTCAGATATGAAAAAATATGAGGTCGTATGCGGCATCGAAACGCATATTGAGCTGGCCACCAAAACAAAGATATTCTGCGGCTGCACCACGGAATTTGGAGGGGAGCCCAACACCCATTGCTGCCCGGTTTGCACTGGCCAGCCAGGGTCTTTGCCGATTTTAAACAAGAGGGTCGTTGAATATGCCATTTGGGCAGGACTTGCCACGCACTGCAAAATCAACCTCGTTTCTCATATGGACAGAAAGAACTATATCTACCCCGATCTGCCCAAGGCATACCAAATTTCCCAGTATGACGAGCCTATTTGCGAGCATGGCTATATTGAGCTGGACAGCGGGAAGCGGATTGGCATTACACGGATCCACATTGAGGAGGACGCGGGCAAGCTGATCCACGAAGGCGGCTATACCTATATTGACTATAACCGCGGCGGCGTTCCTCTCATTGAGATCGTTTCGGAGCCGGATATCTCTTCCCCAGAGGAAGCCAAGGAATACGCGGAAAAGCTGCAGTTGACCATGCGCTATGTGGGGATTTCGGATTGCAAGATGCAGGAAGGGTCCATGCGGTGCGACGTGAACGTATCACTGCGGGAGGCCGGGGCGAAGGAATTTGGCACTAGAACGGAAACAAAGAACATTAACTCGCTGAATTTCATACAACGGGCCATGTATGCCGAAATCGAGCGGCAAACCGATATTCTGGAAACGGGAGACACGGTTGTGCAGCAGACCATGCGCTACGACGAGGGAACTGACTCTGTGACCCCCATGCGGGACAAGGAGAACTCCGACGATTACCGATATTTCCCCGATCCGGATATCATACGCTTTGAGATCGCCCAAGAAAAGGTGGAGGAAGCCCAAAGAAGCCTGCCGGAACTGCCGTATGACAAGCTGAAGCGGTATATTCAGGTTTTGGAACTGCCGGAATCCACCGCGAAGCAGCTGTTTAAATACAGAAACGTGACGCAGTTTTTCGAGGACGCGCTTCAAAAAGGAGCCAGCGCGAAAACCGCTTCCAACCTGATTGCGAATGCGATTTTTTCCGGTATGGACACCGAGGAGGACAAGGAGCGTTTTGAGCTACGCATTACCGCCGGGCAATTTGCCGAGCTGGCTTTGATGCTGGACGAAAAGAAAATCAACGCCAAGATGGCGCAAAACGCCCTGACGCAAATGCTTTCGACCGGGGAATCCGTTGGCGCGTTTATCAAAGCGGAAGATTTGACCGATATTTCCGACGCCGATATTACGAAAATCTGCCAAGAAGCTATTGACGCGAACCCCAAGGCGGTAGCCGACATCCGGGAGGGCAAGGACAAGGCAATAAACGTTTTGTTCGGATATGTGATGAAGCAGACCCGGGGCAAGGCGGACGTTGGGAAGGCCGAGGGGATTATACGGGGGTTGCTGGAGCAGTAGAATTAGAGGAAATAAAAACAGCCCGAAAAGGGCTGTTTTTGGTAGCACTTCAAATATTACTGAAAGGGGAGAGAACTTTGCCGTTTGCCTTTTTTGTAAAGGCAATTTGCCGCTTAGGCGGTAGCCTGCTCTTTGTGACGGAAGGCCTGCACGATTAGCTTCAAGCTTCCTACGATATTGCCGAAGATGCATAGCCCGACAAGTATCATGGGAATGTTACGCCATACCAGCATAGCTTGGGGAAAGGCTCCGGCACCGATTTCGGAGACGAAATTCGGATTCCAAATCCCGGAGGAGGGCCCAAACAGCCAAATAAACATCATCATGGAAATTACGTTTAGAAGCACCAGCGTAAGGGACAGGCCGATGGTATAGCGCCCTACGATGAGGCGCAGCATCTCTTTCACAAGGCCTATGGCGATCATGGCGTTGATCAGCGGCAGCAGCCGGAAGAATACCGCAGGGTCAAACACCTGTACGGATACATGCCCCTGCGTATTTGTAAACATGTGCACCACCATCAGGTTTGGCACTGCATTGATGAGCACCAGAAAAAGCACGGTAAACACAATGCCCACGATGGGGTCACTTCGTTTGATGGTGTTGGCCTTATGCTCCGGCACCGGGGGAAGATCCGCCGGATTCCAGCTTTTATCCTTGCCGGGGGACTCCTCATTTACGCGCTCGATGATCGCAAATATTCCGGTGACCCAGGCAAATGCCTGAACAAGGGCGCTGAATACGGTTGCAAAAAACTCGGCGATGGCCGCAAGAATGTTTAGCTTCGGCTCAAACGCAAACTCCAGCACTTGCGCCAGCATGATGCCGAATGCGCTGACCGCCAGCACAATTTTCAATACCATCAGATAGGTGTCAAAATACTCCGGCCCGATCAGCCAGTTCTTTGTGCCGCTGTATTTTGCCGCCAGTTCCGCCGGGTGCCCCAATTCCCGCAGGACGGCGATCATGTCCTCCTTGGTGGGAGGTACATCCGCCTTGGCCGCCAGCATGTCGTCAATGAGCCCCCGCAGCTCCTGCTCAATATCGGCACATTGCGCCTTGGGCAACCGCTTTGTCACTTGATATAAGTACCGATCTATGAGGTCTCTTATCTGCTTGTCATCCTTGTTCATTTGATTCACCCTCCTGAATCATTGTGTTTATGATGGACTGCATATCCGCCCAGTCTTTGCAGAGAAAGTCGAATGCCTGCTTCCCGGTTTCGCTCATCAGGTAGTATTTGCGCGGCTTGGGCCCTGTGGTTTCCCACTCGCTGATGAGTACGCCCTGCTTTTCCAGCCGCCTCAGCAGGGGATAAAGGGTGCCCGCCTCAACGGTGACCCCGCTTTGCTCCAGACGCTCCACCAGCGCGTAGCCATAACGCGGGATTTTCAACTGGCTTAAAACGCAAAGCACGATGGCGCCCCGCCGCAGCTCCTGATTCATTCCCCGCACAACGATTTGAATATCCTCGGTCATGTCATCACCTCGGACATATTATACTGTGCGGAGTACACTAATGTCAATATTATATTAAAAATGATATTATAATATTTAAACGAAGCGCTGGCATGAATCTTTGACCGTGTTGCTAATAGGACAGATAAGGTGTATACTCATTTACAATATATTACAATTAACAAAAAAACCGTCGCCTCGGGGGAAAATAACAAGGCACAGGGAGAAGCGTATGAGCGGGCGATTAAAAGATGACCTCAACTTTTTAAAATATTCGAAAGAGTTTGAACGAGAGATCATGCGGATTAATTATAATCGCTTCGTCCCCATTGCGATTATCCTATATTTTGTGGAATGGGCCATATTTTATTTTAGCCGCTTTCTTTTTGATGTCGGTCAAGTTGTTCTTATCTTTCAGATATTTTCCACAATTTTGCTTCCATTCATGATTTTTGCATATAAACGCTTTGAATCCCAAACAATATTGAAATTGAAGGTAATCAGCTATCTTTACCTTATTGGCTTCTTCATTTTTTGCGCTTTTCTTGTTTATATTACCCGAGAGAAGGTTGATTTGCTTCACGTTTTCTTAATGTCATTATTAGGCGCCGCCGCTCTATTATATATGCACCCGAAAGAAAGCCTGTTTATTATCCCAATACCAGCAATTTTATTTATTCTTGTACTTAACTTTTTTCAGTATAATGCCGGTGTTATACGCGTATACGCAATGAATACACTAATATTCGTTTCGGCAATATCTTTCTTATCTGTGCATGTATTCATTTTGAAAATCAAAGACTTGTATTTTCAAAAAGAATCTGAGGCAAAAAACAAGTTGCTTGAAGAAAAGTCCAAGATTGATCAGATGTCCGGCTTATATACGCACACGGAAATACTGGATATCCTATCCAAGGAAATTGAGCGCGCCAAAAGGTATCATTCCATACTGGCTGTTGTGTTAATAGATATTGATGACTTTAAAAAACTAAACGACCGACATGGCCATCTGTATGGAGACGCGGTGATTATAGAACTGTCAAATATCATTAAGAACAGCGTCCGCATAAACGATTACGCAGGACGGTACGGAGGGGATGAGTTTTTGCTCCTGATGCCATCTACGGACGTTGCCGGAGCGGAGGACTTATACAGCAGGTTAAGCGATGCGCTGCTAAAGTATGGATTTGAGCACAATGAAAAGGTTACCATCAGTGCTGGAATAACAACGTTTGATCATGAAGATGTCGATGACCTTATCAGAAAGGCCGATAGCCGTTTATATACAGCGAAGCGTTCCAAAAAAGCAACTTGTATATCCAGCGATATCATTGCCAACAAGTGCAATGCAGAAGCGGATTTCTCTGGATAAAGCAAAAACCCCGAAAACCGCAAAGTAAGCGGATCTCGGGGGTTTTTCTTTGGTGCCGGTGGTCGGACTCGAACCGACACGGTATCGCTACCAACGGATTTTGAGTCCGTCACGTCTGCCAATTCCATCACACCGGCACGAAAGGTACGAACTAGATTTTATCACAGCCACTTTGGGTTGTAAAGCTTTCTTCAAAAAAATGGGGGTGCGGGGTGCGTCATTTATAAGATTGGGAAACCGGGCGCGCGGGACGGCGGATGAGGGAAGCGTTTTTGACCGGGGACTGAGACTATTTTGCGGGAAAATTGAGTGACGCTGAAGGGAGAACGTTTTATCAGAAGAGTTCGTGGAGGCCGAAACCTTCGATTGCGTCAAAGTGGTTAGAGATGCCGATGATGGTTTGCAGCGCACCCACAAGGTTATCCAATTCCCCGATTGCGGCCAGATCTTTGGCGGTTTGGATGCACGTTTCCATATCGTCCAGATTCTCGTGATGTAAAAATAGACGCAGGGCAGAACCCTTTGTTTCATAAATGTTGGCGATGCTTTCGATGCTCTCTTGCGCTGATTTTATATCCCCAGAAACAACTGCGATTTCGGCGGCCTGTGCTTTTTCCCGGATGGCCGCGGTGACCTGCCGCTGGTAATGGCTGGGCACCGTAAATACAAAGACCAGAAAGAGAAGCACTACGATTGTGGTGATTTTGTTGACAATGCGGAAGCCGGGCCTATCTTTCATTTTTTCTCACCCCCAATTGCAAGGTTTGATACTTTCGCGCCGCAACGGGCTTTGCTTTGCAGGTGCAGCGCATCTTCGATCAGAAAAGCGAAGAGCACGTCTTTGGGGCTGTTTAGACCTGTCCGCCGAAGTTGGGAGGACAGCCATTTCTCGTCATAGCCCGCACTTTTGAGCGCTTCCTTGTGAACCTTGCCATCCTGAATCAGAAAGAAGGGCAGTCTAGCCTGCGGCGGAGGGATTTGCATCAACTGGCAGGTGAGGGGCTGCTCCGACCCCTTGAGTAGGACAGAAAGATGCCCATTGGTTTCCAAAATGGCAAATTCTACTGTGGAGAGTTCAAATACATCTTTGGCACGAAGCTGTTCCATCAGATCGTTGAGGGTATAATGGGCGTCCTTAAGGGCCTGTTCCTGCACTACGCCATGACTAACCACCAGCAGCGAGCTACCGCAAAGTAGCTTGCGCATTCCCTCAAACTTAAGGGACAGGGCGGAGACTAGACGCTGGATTAAAAACAGGGCCAATATGGGGATTACGCCGTACATCAGCGGAATGGAGGTATCCGAAGCAGGTACGGAAGCAAGATCCGCCACCAGCAGAGTCACCAGCAGATCGAAGGGCTGTAGGTCGGAGACCTGACGCTTGCCGGAGAGCCGGATGATAAAGAACACCAGCGCGTATAAAATTATGGCGCGTACAAACAGTATCAACATGCCGTTATTTTGCGCTGGACGTGGGTATAATCATACGGAAGAGTTTACATAAGGCACCAAAGCACATCAAAAAGGCATTGACACATATGGCGTTTTCTGATAAAATCCTCTGGTGTCGGTGGATATATGGCGCCATACGCTAGCCACAGCGGAGGCGGAGTGATCTGCGTTTTGGAATGTGCGCCTGTAGCTCAGCAGGATAGAGCAACGGCCTTCTAAGCCGTAGGTCCAGGGTTCGAATCCCTGCGGGCGTGCCAGCATGGTGGGTGTAGTTCAGCGGCTAGAGCGCCAGATTGTGGCTCTGGATGTCGTGGGTTCAAATCCCATCACCCACCCCATTTTTTATGAGGGAAAGTCCGAATGTCTACGGGCATTCGGATTTGTCACCTCACCTCGCGTTGGGGTGTCGCCAAGTGGTAAGGCATCGGACTTTGACTCCGAGATTCGCAGGTTCAAATCCCGCCACCCCAGCCATCCCTGACCCGTTAGCTCAGCTGGTAGAGCATTTGACTTTTAATCAAAGGGTCCGGAGTTCGAATCTCCGACGGGTCACCATTTTTTTCTGCGGGCGTGGCGGAATTGGCAGACGCGCTGGATTTAGGTTCCAGTGCCGCAAGGCGTATGAGTTCAAATCTCTTCGCCCGCACCACCCAAACTTAAGCGGGTATAGTGTAATGGTAACACATTAGCCTTCCAAGCTGAGATAGTGGGTTCGAGTCCCATTACCCGCTCCAACATAAAAAGCAGCCTTTAGGTTGCTTTTTATGTTGGAGCGGACTAGTTAGAAGGACTCGAAGGGCCGTACCGCGAAGAGGGAAAGTCGCGCCTGTGCTACTTTGTCCGTTCGCATTAGGATAGTTTTTGGTCATCGCTGTACTTGGCGCTAATGTGTTTGCTGTACTTGTACATTTTTTTCTTGAACAGTTCTCCGTTGGTGGGCGGCGCGTAAGTGATGGTGTTTGCTCCGGCGTTTATGGTTTCAAGAATGGATTCGTACGCCGGTCCGCTTGTGTCGATGATGGGAAGATCGGCGTATTTCTGGCGAATGGGTTTACGATTTGTGTAGTTCTCGCGCCGCCGCTGACATTGAGTAAGGGGATCCTTGCCTCAAGGCGTGATTTAATATCCATGTATTCGGATACGATGGTACAGATCAGCGGAATGTCCACAACATTTGCGACGGCATGAATTATTTCTAGGGTTGTTGGGGCGTTGAAGACGACGCCCGGCGCACCGTGCGCTTCCGCGAAGATCGCCATCTGGGCGCTGCGGGGCTCGCCCGTGGTACCGCCGCAAACGCCAGCGAAAACAGGGACGGTGGAGACGCTGGCAATGGTCTGAATGATGGCAGGACGGGGCGTAAACGGGTAGACGGCCAGAACCGAATTAGCGTTATTATTCGTGATGATTGCAAGATCGGCGGTAAATATGTGAACAAGCAGATAAAAATACCACAGACACCCAATTCCGCGGATCTAAAGCAAATGCTTCTCTCAATTTGGATCAAACGGATATTGTAACATCTGTTCGATTTAGATATAATAGAAAGAGGAGGTGATTCTATGCCTGATTTTGGCAATCCATTCAGCGGAATGAAAAAGGAAAGAAAACTGACGCATGAGGAACTGATTCGCGCCATTCGGTTTATGGTTTCATCGGAATATGAGGCGACACAGCTTTACATGCAGCTGGCCGAATCAACCGACAATCAGTTAGCGATCGACGTGCTCAAGGACATTGCGGACGAGGAAAGGGTTCACGCGGGAGAATTTTTAAGACTCCTAAAGGAACTTGCTCCGGACGAGGAGCAGTTTTATCAGGAAGGCGCCGGCGAAGTGGAAGAGAAAATTAAAAACCGCGCGTAATTAGGTTTGAGGAAATGGACAGAGAGGGCAGTGCCCCTCTCTGTTTTTTTATTATACGTAAGCGCGGAATAAAGAACATGCCAGGAACGCACAGGGCTTTAGGCGGCGGCATACAATGGTGATAGGATCCCGGAAAGGAGAGCAGGCATGAATCGCTATCAGCAGACCCGCGCAGGCGGCAGGCCGGCCACAACCCGCTATGCGAGCAATGAGCGCAGCCCCATGACGGACTATGGCCCCAACCCTTATGTGGTGAATATTACGGAGGCTACGAAACAGAACAACACGTTCCGCACCGCGTTATGGACGGGGGAATACTTGCAGTTGACTTTGATGAGCATTCCGGCTGGCGGCGATATCGGGCTGGAAATCCATCCCGATGATGATCAATTCCTCCGGATCGAGGAGGGACAGGGAATAATTAAAATGGGGAAGAACCGGGAACAGCCGGATTTTCAGAGAAGCGTTTCCGATGATTATGCCATTTTCGTTCCGGCGGGCACATGGCATAATCTGATCAACACGGGAACGGGACCTTTGAAGCTGTATTCCATATACGCGCCACCCCATCATCCATGGGGAACCGTGCATCAGACCAAGGCGGATGCCGAGGCGGCTGAACGCAAGCGTTAAGACATTCCGGGGCAGACAAGCGCAACAAGCGATGGCCGCGTGTTAAAAATTACGCCCTGCAGCTGCAGGGCGTAATGTATTTATGGCATTTTTGACTGATGGATTGGACCACACTCGAAGAAGAGGCTGGAGACTTCCTCAAAGGAGCGCAGGCAGTAATCTGCAAGGCGGCAGGCGTCATCCCAGTCCTTGTCCAGTACGGGTTCATAGAGCGCGGCCACGGGAAAACCGGCAGCCTTGGCGGTGCGTATGGCGTAGAGGGCATCTTCATAGACCCAAGTGGAAGAGAGCGGAGTTCCCAAGGCGTTTTGTGCCATTTGATAGATTTTAGGGCTGGTTTTATCTGCGCCCGCTTCGGTGCAGGTAATGGAAAAGTCCAAATAGTCCAATATGCCACAGCGTGAAAGGGCAGCATCCACCAGCGGCCGTTCGGTGGCAGTTGCCACCGCCAGCTTCACGCCAGCGGCGCGCAGGCGGCAAAGAAAGGCCAAAGCGCCGGGCTTGAGCTGCGTTTCATATGCATAGCCATTCTTCAAAATCTGATGCGCCAAATGAAGAATATCACTTACTTTCGCTGTTACTTTATACTCATCTTGGAAATATACTGCGGCTTCAGCGAGGGTAAGGGGCTTAAGGGATTCACGAAGGTTTGGGCGGGGCGTTTTCCCCAAAGCCCGCAGACAGTTTTCCCCAAGATTCCACCACATGGACATGGAGTCCAAAAGGGTACCGTCCAAATCAAAAATGGCTCCAGTCACAGGCACAATAGAATTCATAAGACGTCCTCCAGACGATTAAGATCGCCCTCCCACAGGACGAGCAGTATGCCATGCTGCACGGATACCGTGGCCCGAACGCCGGTAAAGGTATTGCTGACGCCCAGCGGGAAATCAGAAGTCACAAGCGCATCACAGAGGGGGTAGCGCAGTCCCACAAGGTTGACACCGGTACAGCGCTCCGTCATGGAATAAACGGAAAGACTGCCGTGAACGTCGGGAGCAAAGGACACTTCGCCATTCTTCACGGCGGTAAGGCTTGTGGTACCGTCGGTAAGATAGCCCAAGCCACCCCGGTTGGCAATATAGGACAGAGCTTGTATGTTGGCCAGCGTATGATCCAGCCTGCCACCTAGACACCTGAGCAGCACGAAGCGTTGGTAACCACGGTCAAGCCCCAGCTTTATCGCCAGCATGGCGTCTGTATCATCCTTTTCTACCGGGTGGCGAACCACCAAAACGTCCCCCGGCACCCGCCCAAGGGAATCAAAATCTCCCACCACAAGATCCGGCCGCAGATCGTGGGAGAGCAGCGTTTCGTATCCGCCGTCCGCGGCAATAAGCAGATCACCCTCGCGAACCGCAAACTCCGGACAGGCGCCGGGAGCGGCACCGATGATGTAGCAAGTCTTTCTATTTTCAGCCTGAAGGCCGGACTTTGGTTTCATATCTTCCTCGATTTCACACAATTTCCCCCATTATAGCACGACCGGGCACCGCGCGCAAAATTTTGCCGTGGTCTTTTCGGGTTGGGCCGCCGTGGACCATTTGGTCAACTACAATGAAGCCATCAAAGGAAGTGAGGAGGACCCCATGATCTACGTTTTGTACGCCATAACGGGAGCAATGCTCTTTTCCACGGGGCTGACGGCGGGGCTGCTGCTCCACAGAAAAACTGAAGATCCGCCCAAACAGGTGGCAATGGATCCGGGCGACAGACCCTATTTGGATCTAAACCGCCAATACCTGAACATGATGAATTACACGGGGGCAAGACAGTATGAAGAATAAGGATTCCCCCAAAGAGGTGTGGCAACAGTATCAGGACGGCCGCTTTTACAAGGAAAGCATTGGCCTTTACGATACCGTACGCACAAACGAGAACTTCTACATCGGCAACCAGTGGGAAGGACTGAACGCGCCCGATCTGCCAAAACCGACCCTAAATTTTCTCAAACGCGTTGTGAATTATTGCAATGCCATGATCGTTAGCGACGACATTGCCGCCGCCTTTACACCGGTGAGTGCATCGCAGGAGACGAATCTGGCGGCGGAGAGCCTTTCTTTGCAGGTGGAGGCGGTGATGGAGCAGATGAAGCTCAAGAGCAAGTTTCGCGACGCCATTCGGGATGCGCTGGTGGACGGGGACTGCTGCCTTTTTTTGCGGTTTGATCCCACGGTGGAGACCGGGCAGCCCCTCAGAGGCGACATCGTGGCGGAGGCGGTGGAGAACATCAACGTATACTTCGGTAATCCCTACATGCGGGAGGTGGAAAAGCAGCCTTACCTGATATTGGCTAAACGCGTGATGCTTTTGGAGCTCTTGGATGAGGCGGAGCGCAACGGCGTAAGCGAGGAGGAACGGAGCAAAATTCGCCCGGACAACGACGACGCCCAGGGGGAGAAGGGGGATTCCGATTCCCTTTGCACCAAGCTCATTAAACTTTGGAAGGAGGAGGGTACCGTCCACTGCGCCGAATACACCGATGGCGTAACCCTGCGCAGGCCCTTTGACACCGGCTACACCCGGTATCCTTTGGCATGGATGAGCTGGGAGCGGGTGAAAAGCAGCTGTCACGGACAGGCCATTCTCACCGGCCTCATCCAGAATCAGATTCAGGTGAACCGACTGTTTGCAATGACCATACGGTCCGTGGAGATGAACGCCTTCCCCAAAATCGTATATGACCCTAACAAGATCCGCCGCTGGACCAACGCCACCGGAGAGGCCATCAAGGCCGTAGGGGGTGTGGGTGGCGTATCAGACGCTTTTTCAGCCATTCGGGGCGGAGATGTATCCGCGCAGGTAATGCAGGTCATTGAGGCCACCATCAACATGACCCGGGACTTTATGGGCGCCTCCGACGCCGTGCTTGGTAATGTGGACCCGGACAACACCTCTGCCATTATCGCGGTGCAACAGACCGCAGCAATCCCGCTGCAGCTTCAGAAGATGGACTTCTACCGGTTTGTGGAGGACGTTATCCGCATTATGCTGGACATCATGCGAGCCTGCTACGGTGTTCGGCTACTGCCCTGCGAAGATGGTCGATTCCCCATAGAATTCGATTTCTCCAGCCTGAGCGGCATCAATTACCGGCTGAACGTGGACGTAGGCGCCAGCTCCTACTGGTCCGAACTCACGCAGATGCAGACTATGGAGAGCCTGTATACCAAGGGCCTGCTCACCGACGCGGCGGCATATGTGGAGAGCATCCCAGCCAAGTACCTTCGGGGGAAAGAAAAACTGCTCGCGGCTTTGCGGGAGCGGCAGGCGGCTGCAGAGGCCGTAGCAACCTCGGGGACGGAAGAAGAAAAAGCAAATCTAATTTCACAAGATGATCCGCTGGTAAAAAAGGCGGAAAGTATTTTAAAGCAGATGCGATGAGCCTCACCATGGGCGGAAAGGAAATAGAAGATGGAAGAGCACGGCCGGTATACTGGACTGTTTGAGGAGGAATCCGAAGCGGATACAGAAGAGCTCTTTTCGGAGGGATCCGAAACAGAGAAAGAAACGATGGAACCGCCTGCATTGGAGGATGGCCTTACGATCAAGTACAACGGAGAAGTGAAGCGCATTCCCCTTTCGCAAGCTACCATACTTGCTCAAAAGGGAATGAACTACGACAAGGTCCTCAAAGAGCGGGACGCACTGAAAAACTCCGAAGAGCTCAATGAGCTGGCGCAATGGGGACAGATCACGGGTATGAGTGCAAAAAAGTTCGCCGCTTTTTTAAAGGAGCGGCGGGCGGAGGCGGAGCTTTCCGGCGAGGTGCAAAAGGTGCTCGGCGAGTACCCGGATCTGCCGGAAAAGGCGGCTCGAGAACTGGCGGGCTTTCGGCGGGGCATGGGGGACAAACCCGATCCCCTTGCCCCCTGGAAGCGCCTGATCGATGAATTTCCTGAGGCTGCGGAAGGCGAGCCTGACCCGGAAATGGCGGAAGCTATTGTTGACGGCATGGATCCCGTGGAGGCCATGCTTCGAAAGAAGCTAAGGCAGCTGGAAGAACAGGCGAAAAAGACAAACTTTCTGTCGGAAGTTCGCGAGAAGAACCGGGAAAACCGGGGCCGGGCTTTGGCGTCTCCGGCAGATACCGCCGGCGACGGCGGCAGCGACCCTTTCCTTAAAGGATTGGGATTCTAAGAGTTTAGAAAGGAACTAAAAAACATATGGCGATTTATCTTCATGAAAAATACGGCGACAAGCTGGTGAAGGCTTTTACGAGGGAATCCTTCCTCAGCGGAAAATCCAACAGCGGATGGAGCTTTACCGGCGTTAAAACCGTAAAGATCCCCAGCGTAATTACCCAGAGCCTTGACGATTACGATCGTACGGCCGCGGGAAACCGCTATGGCACTCCCGCGGAGCTTCAGGACACTTATCAGGAGTGCGAAATCACGCAGGATAAGAGCTTTTCCATCGTCATTGACAAAGGCAACAATTCTGAACAGCAGATGGTGAAAAAGGCGGGTGAGGTGATGAAGCAGCAGATTAAAGAGCAAGTGGTGCCTCTGATCGATAAGTATGCCCTAAAGCGCTGGGCCCGGCAGGCGGGCAAGGTGAAAAGCCTTTCTGCCGCCCCTGCGGCCGATACCATTCTCGGCATGCTGGTGGACATCGAAGCTCACTTCGACGACAATCTGGTGCCCGTGGGAAACCGGTTCGTGGCTTTGCCCAATCCCTATGTGGGCCTGCTGCGCCAGAGCCTTACCGGCTGCGACGGGGTAACCGACAAGCTGCTGCTCAAGGGCATTGTGGGCCGCTTCGGCACCCTGAACGTATTGGGTGTACCCTCCGATTGGATGCCTTCCGACGCTTACTTTTTGGCTTGGCAGCAGGAAAGCGTCATCCTTTGCCAGAAGATTCGGGACAACAAGCTGCACATGGATCCTCCGGGCTATTCCGGCTCCCTGCTGGAGGGGCGCTACAACTACGACGCCTTTGTCATAGGCACCCTTTGCAGCGGCTGCTATCTAGCGGTTAGCTCCGGCTATAAGACTGCCACGCCCACGGCTACCAAGGGCTCTACCACTACGGCTTTGGCAAACACTACAAACGGCGGCACCGTATCGATCCGCTACACGCTGGACGGTACCGATCCGCGATTCAGCCCCACGGCCGCCACGTATTCCGGGGCGTTTGCCAATCCTACCGCAAATACCGTGATCAAGGCCGTGGCCTTCTACGAGGGTACCGATCACTACTACTACGATTCGGACATCCTCATTCACACCTGTGTTTAAGTTTAAAGAGCCGGGGGCAAACCGCCCCCGGCGCCATGGAGGTATTTTATGACGGGACTGGACATCCATACCCTGGCCTCTTCCTTCCTGTACGAAGGGCCAGAGGAAGACGCCGACAGCAGGGGATTCGCGGTGGGATTTCTAAACATTTTGCTACAGGAAGCGCTCTTGATTGAAAATAGCATCCGGGAATTTGAGGGAAAAGATTCCCTGAATGCGGCGCCTACCCTTACTGCTCTCAGTGAAAGCATCGACTATCAGGAGGCACTGCTGCGCACAGCACTGCCCTACGGGCTGGCTTCCTTCTATTTGCAGGAGGCCATGGACACTTACCAGGCGGAAAACTATCGGGGTAAGTATCTTTCAGTCCTCAACGAGCTGATCCGGTTCAACGACGGGGAGGCGGTGGACATCTATGCCTAGGCGTGTCAACGTGAAGGGCGTTTCATCCCCCACTATGTACCGAAAGCGGTTTGCAGATTTCAGGGGTGTGGACTTTTCCACCGACCCCACGCAGGTGGCGGACTGCCGGGCGGCCTATGCGGAGAACATCGTGAGCGACCTCGCTGGCTTCCCGGAAAAGCGGCCCGGCTGGCGAACCCTGCTTACTGTGGAGCAGCCCGTAAACGGATTATTTTACGCGGTGTTTCCCTCCGGGCGGGGCGTATTCTTCATTCACGGCGGCACAAAGCTTTACACTTGGGATGGGGACCAAACCGCCACACAGATCGCCTCGGACCTTGCTAACCACCGAAGCTGCGGCTTCAACCACAGCGGGTATTTGTTTCTGCTGGAAGGAACTCATTACATGATGGTGACGGAGTCCGAAACCACAGACGGCGGAGTTACCACCTACAGCTATTCAAAGGCCCTTGTGAAGGACAACGCTTTTGTGCCCACCACTGTGGTAAGCACGCCCGCCGCCGGCGGCGGCATGGCCTTTGAAGCTGTGAATCTGCTGACCGGCAAACGCAAAAACTCCATGATCGGGGATGGAACGAGCACTATATTCTATCTGGATACACAGGAGATCGATTCGGTGGACCGGGTGAGCGTGGAAGGGGAGGAGGTTGCGGCTACTGAGTACACCGTGGATCTTACGGCAGGCACCGTGACATTTATCACTGCGCCGATGGCTTATTCCGGCGGCAGTGGGGTGGACAACGTGGTAATCGAGTTTACCAAGGTAGTGGCGGGCTATGCGGAGCGAATTGAAGAGTGCACCACCTTTGCCACATACGGCCTTAATAACGACAACCGCCTGTTCTTTTCCGGAAACCCGAATAAACCAAACACCGACTGGCAATCGGGGCTTATGGATCCCACCTACTTTCCGGATACGGGCTACACAAAAATCGGCTCGGACGGCTCAGCCATCATGGGCTACTTGAAACAGGGAGACAGCCTTTTAGTGGTGAAGAGCGAGGATGGAGAAGATGCGGAATTGTACCTTCGAACGGCGGAGATAAACGAAAGCGGAGAAGTGAGCTTCCCCATACGTCAGGGCGCCAAGGGAGTTGGGGCAATCAGTGCGCACGCTTTCGCATCTCTTCGGGACGATCCCTTGTTCCTGTCCCGGGAAGGGGTGTGCGCCGTCATCTCGTCTGAGGTCACCGGTACCCGCGCACTGCAAGACCGCAGTTACTACGTTAACGCCAGACTTAGGGAGGAGGGTGGGCTAAATAACGCTGTTGCTGCCGTATGGAACGGCTACTATCTGCTTTCGGTAAATGGCCACGTATATTTGGCCGACGGCCGGCAAAAGACCGGAAATTCCGAGACTGAGCAGTACGGCTACGAATGGTACTACTGGACGAATGTCCCCGCCCGGGTATTTTTTGAGCACGAGGGGACCCTGTACTTTGGTACCGAATCGGGCAAGGTTTGCCGCTTCAACACGGATATCGCAGTGATGTCCCGATACGAGGACGACGACGATGCCATTACGGCAGTTTGGGCCACCCGGCTTTTCGATTTGGGTACCATTGCCCGGCGCAAGACCCTCACCAAGAAGGGCTGCGGGGTTATGATCAAACCCTATACCCGCAGCAGCGTGGATATCTATATCAGAACCGACAGGACCCACGAAAGCCTGATTTGCGCTTCTACCATGGACATACTGAACTTCGCCGATATCGACTTTGAGCGTCTCACCTTCAACACCTTGGATACGCCCCAGGTAAAGGCCTTTAACAAGAAGGTGAAGCAATTCATCGTTCTACAGCTGGTGTTCAAAAATGTTGCGAAGGACGAGGGCTTTGGGATTTATGGCGCGGAAGTGCAGTATACCCTGGACGGCTATGTAAAGTAGAGACCACACACGCAGGCACTAAAAAAAGACAAGAAGGAGAAATTCTATGGCAAGTTATGTGGTGAGTGGCTACACCGTCCCTGACGGAGTCGGCAGCAAATCCGACGTGAAGGCCGTGCAGTCCTTTCTGGTGAACGAAGGATATTCTGTGGGCACTTCCGGCGTGGATGGCATTTGGGGCAAGAATACCCAAGCGGCATACGAGGAATATCTTAGCGGCGCCCAAAAGCTGCACTGGCAAAGCGAAGGTGGGTCTTCCGATACTTACGACAACGCGCTGACCCAGTATAAGGCCATGCTTGATGCGGCATACGAGTCCGCCAAGGCGAAAAACGAGCTGGATGCCGGCCGGGTAAAAGAACAATATCAAGGCGCCCGAGGACAGGCCTATGTAAACGCCCGACTTAACGCCATCGGCAACAATGAGGCACTGGCGGCAAAGGGCCTGGCAGGGAATCTGTATGCGGATCCCTTGAGCGGAGTATCCGAAAGCAGCCGGGTACGGCAGGACGTGGCAATGCGCAACAGCATCAATGCTGCCACGAATAGCGAAAACACGGCTTTGGATGACTTGGCCCTGCAGCTATTGCAGGCGGGCTACACAAAGGATCAGGAGTATGCGAAATACGCCGCCGAGATCGCCATTAAAAAGGCGGAAGCACAGGCAGAAGCAGAAAGGGCCTATGCTTCCGCGCTGGGAAAGGCGACGAAGACAACCGGCTCCTCAGGCAATTCCTCCCGGAGCAGATCTTCTTCGAGCGATGACGGGATTGGATTGGCGGCAAAGGCCCTTTCCCTCTACGGCATTGATACAAGCAGATATACCAACCTATATTCCAAGGCTGTGATGGATGGTAAAAGCGCCGTAAGCGCCATTAACAACATGACCAAGGTGAGCGGAAGCTATTCGGATAAAACAATCAATCAGGCAAAGAACTACCTCACGAGCATATACTACTCCGCTCAGGCCGAAGCCAACTACTATCGCAACTCTACCAAGTAAGGAGGAAGCATATGGCAATCAATGACAGCAAAATCTTGTCATGGACCAGCCCGGTGAGTGCGGAGGTGGACCAACCCGTCCGCGCTGCATCCGCCATGAAGGCGGTCTTCGACAGCAACTCCAATCAACTTAAAACCGCGCTCAATGCGGTGATTGACACGTTGGCCGGCTCCGGAGGGAGTGCGGAAATTGGCTCTGCCGCCATTTCCGATGTGGACGCGGGGACGCTTTTGTCCCAACTCACCGCCCTACGCGCCCTGATTGACCAGCGGGTGAAAAATATCGCTGTGGGAACCGTTGCCACAGGGGCGGCGGGTTCCTCTGCAGAGGTGAACGTATCCGGCACCATGCCGGAGGTGGTACTCAATTTCACCATTCCCAAAGGAGATACGGGCGATCCCACAACGGCTCACGCTTTTTCCCATGCGTCGGGGGGGACGGATGCTGTTTCTCCTGCTTCGATTGGAGCGGCGGCCGGCGATCACGATCATGACGGAACATATGCGCCCGTAACGTCTGGAACGAGCATATTAAAAGGAGATGGAAGCGGCGGCTTTTTAAGCGCTTCTGGCGAAACGGATTATGTTGCTCCCCCAGCCGCCGTATCTGGCTCAGGCTCTATTACTGTCACGGTGGAAGACAATAAAAAGTATGTGTATACCGCTGTAACTAGTTTAACAATGACGGGCGCGGCCGTGAACTGTACTGCGAAGATCACTTTTACAGCGTCAACTCCAACAATAGATGTGACAAATTTTACAGAATCAAAAGGTGATAGCATTGATGATGCTGCTGCTTCCGAAACATGGGAATTGAATTGCGAAGATGGACTGGCAATCTGGACAAACTGGGGGTGTTGTCGTGATATGGCTTGACGAAAGACGCAGGGCATTGATGGCACTACATTCTAAGCTTCCATACACCATAACAAACGATGTGTTAAATGGAGACCTTGGTGCCGATACGAATTGGGAGTATACGTATGCGTCCAGAACCACACAAGACGGCAAGAATTGCATACAGATAAGTGCTGGAAGCGCAAACCCTGCATATGCACACCAGCTAAAAAATAACGTCATAGGCCACCAGTATTACATGCGGTGCTTGTTCAAAAGCAGTGCTTCGTTTTCTGCGATAGATGTGAAGTTTGAACAGTATCAGCCCTACGGGGGGCCCAGGGCAGCGTATGTATCTCTTGTGGTTCAGAATACGGCGTTTACTCTGTATTCAGATATTCAAACAGCGGAAACCGCAGCGAGTCGGATAAGATGTTTCTCTCTAGTTGGAAGTACGGTTTGTTATATAACGGATATGATAGTGGTCGACCTCACCGCCGCTTTCGGTGCAGGAAATGAGCCGGATAAAACGTGGTGTGATTCAAACATTTCGTATTTCAGCGGCTCTATGATTGTGTACAAATAGGAGGTTATATGAAATACGGACGGATCATAAATGGACGGGCCGTTCCTGCTCCTTCTCCCCTAGTGATAGATGGTGTCAAGCACTGGACAAATATTGCGGCAGTGTATTTGTCGCAGGGCTATAAGCAATTCATTTATACTAATCGCCCCGTTAGGGACGGGTACTACTACACGGAGATATGGAGCGACGACGATGCCACTGCCACACAAGGGTGGGAAAAGCGTGAGATAGAAGTCGTGCCCGACGAAACCGCAGACATGCAAGCCGCGCTTGACGAAATAGGCATTACGCCGGAGGTGGAATAATGGGAAGATGGCTAGAGGGTGCAAAAAAGTTTCGGACACAGCTTGACGGGGTTCTTCCTTCCATTTCAAGCAACACCACGCTTGTAAACACTGCGCTTGGTCTGTTCAAACCGTGGACGGTTGGAACGATGTCGGCGCCGATTATCTATGCGGCCGACGAGGTTCGGATGGAGAACGGAATCCCTTACAAATGCGTCCAGGCCCACACCAATCATGGGGAGGCGGGGTGGAACCCGTCTTCGGCGGCTTCTTTATGGGTGGAGTATCACGGCACCAGTGCGGACACGGCAAGACCATATAAGGCTCCCACCGGGGCGCATGACATGTATTTAGTGGGGGAATATATGATCTTTAACAGGAAGACCTATAAATGCAAGCAGAACACCGCATACAGCCCGACAGATTATACGGCGGCATGGGAGGTTGTATGAACTGTAAAGACCTAAACACTACCATGATGGAAGCGTTGCATAAAGAGGGATCCACAGGTAAAGGTGCGTGTATCCACGTCCCCGGCACAATGGCCGCCAACGGCTATGACGACTATCCCCATGACATGTATATGGTGCAAGTCATAAGGCAATGGTGCCCTGACGCTGTTATTCGTCCCATCGATGTTTTTGAGGACGAAGAGACGGTATGGCGCATTAAACAAGCCATGCGGGATATTACCGCCTATGCAATCGCACACCCGGAATATATGCATTTCGTCAACATGAGTTTCGTGTGGGACGGATATGACGAGGACGCGCACACGCTGTTAAAGGTTCTGCTGGGAAACAATGTCACCGTATTTGCAGCGGCTGGAAATGATGGCAAAGAGAATCTGCGCTACTATCCCTCTCATTACGAAGAGCCGATATGCGTCGCCGCCTTAAATGAGGACGGCACAAAAGCCAACTTCTCCACATGGCACGATGAAATGGATTTCGCCGAATGGGGCGTTGATATTCCCTGCGTGGACAAAGCGGGGAAAGTGGAGCCGATTTCCGGGACAAGCATTGCGACGCCGATTTGCCTCGCTAAAGCTGTTCTATTGGCCGAACAGTACAAGGATAGGCACGGCGCAAAACCAACAGAGCCGCAGATTTTCCAAATTCTATTGGATGCGGCGCAGGATTTGGGAAAATCAGGAAAAGACCTCGAAACGGGCTATGGATTCGTAAATATTCAGGTGGAGGACAAGACCATGTTTGATGTTATCAATACTGGGCTAAAATGGCCGAACGGAAGGGGGAGTGTACGAAAGATCACAGACCACATCCAGATTCACCACACCGTTGGCGACTATGGCACTCCTAAAAAGTGGAAAGCACTGCACGAAAACAAACAGGCAGAAGGAAACAAGGGGGTCGGGTACAGCTACCTTGTTTTAGAGGACGGGACTGCCTACCTCGGACGGGGCCATGAATACGGCCACGGTGGAGTAAAAGACAGTCTCACCATCAACGCACAGGGGATGGGCGCGAACCAACGGTCTGTTGCTATTGCTCTCAATGGGGACATGCGTAAGGATAACCTTCCCACCCAGGCGCAGATGGCCGCTGCCTTGCGGCTCACCAAGGACGTGATGACACTCTACGGTCTTACCGCGAGCCAAGTATTGGGCCATAATGAAGTTTCTCTCTACGAAAACGGGAAAAAGACGGGCAAGCTTTATCCCACCCTTTGCCCATGCATTGATATGGCGGACTTTCGTGCGCGGCTTGAGCAGGCCGGCACGGCGGCGCAGGAACAAGAAGCAAAGGAGCCGAAAAATTCGTTCCCCTCCCTTTACGAGTATGGCGGCAGTACCTATGTGAATCTGCGCGATGCGCCTGTAAATGGCAAAATCATCGGCCGGGTACAGAAGGGGGAGCGCGTGATCGCCATGGGGATCGAAGGGCAGTGGGCATCAATCATTACCCATGAGGCAAATCCCATGCGCTTTGGATACTGTTTTGCGCATTACCTCAAGGAGATGTAGGGGCCATGGATATGGAAAGGGAAATTGGGAAGATGCTCAATAAGCTGGCAACTATTGAAACCAAACTGGATGCGGCACTGACCGCTCTGGGGGATCATGAACAGCGTTTGCGGGCACTGGAGGGCCGGTCGGGCCGACGATGGGAAACGATGGTGGGCGAAATCGTGAAACTCCTAGCCGCCGGCGTCATAGGATATATAGTGGGGGCCTAGCCCTCGGAAAGGAGGAAAAATGAAAATTAATTGGAAAGTTCGTTTTCAGAATAAGGTATGGGTAACATCCCTGGTGACCTTTCTGATTACAACTGTGTATAACAGTCTTCAGATCTTCGACGTGATGCCTAAGGTGGAAGCCGGCACCGTGATGACTGTGGCTATGAGTATATTGAATCTATTGACTCTGTTGGGGATCCTGATCGATCCCACTTCAAAGGGTGTTTGCGACAGCGAGCAGATGATAAGCTGCCAGAACCCAAATAAATGCGACTGAAAATCCTACATCCCAAACAGGGAAAAATATAAAATTGGGAAAAGGAGAAGCCCCTGCCGATGTAAAAATCGGCAGGGGCTATTTTTGGAGAACTATAAGACAGGGAGTATTTTCTCTAAATTGAGGGAACATATAGAATACCCTGTGTGTGGAAAGGAGCAATGAAAAATGAAGTTTGATGCGGTGTATTACGAGCCTGCAGTGCTAAAATATGAGCTTGGACAAATGCTGCGCAAAAAATATGCCGATTTACCATGGACTGAGATAGAAAGCCACAACAGAATTCCCGAGTTCAGTGGGGCGGAGAATAGGGATTTTCCAAAATTGAAACAGCATTTGATCGTCGGAGTTCGCAAGACGCATCAATACGTTGCCAATCGAAAGGTATCCGACTGGCTAGTGCCTTACACCTCTTCCGGCTGCCGGGCGATGTGCCTGTATTGCTATTTGGTGTGCCATTACAACAAGTGCGCATATCTTCGACTGTTCGTGAATCGGGAACAGATGATGGACAAAATCTTGAGAACCGATGCTAACGCTTCTGTTCCGCAGACCTTTGAAATAGGCAGCAACAGCGATTTGGTAATGGAAAATGCAGTTACGGGCAATCTTCCGTGGACAATCGAACGCTTTGCCCACGAGGGATGTGGCAGCCTGACATTTCCCACAAAATTTGACATGGTGGAACCGTTGCTTGGGTTAGACCACAGAAGCAAAACGATCTTTCGCATGAGTGTGAACCCATCGGAAATCATACGTAGAATCGAGATTGGCACTTCGCCGCTGGAGACCCGAATTCGTGCGCTCAATGCCATGTGCGAAGCAGGATATCCGGTGGGAATTCTTATCGCTCCGGTCATTCTGCTGCCGGACTGGAAAACGCTATACGGAGACCTTGTGGATCGCATAGCGGATGAAGTGAGCGCAAAAGTGAAACGCGGAGGATTCTTAGAGATCATACTGATGACGTACAGCTTTGTTCACAACGCCATCAACACCGAGGCATTCCCTAACGCTGTACAGCTTTTTGACCCTGAACATATGACGGGACGCGGCCGCGGCAAATATAGCTACCGTGCGGAAGTTCGCGGCGAGGCTGAGGCGTTCCTGCGAGAGAAGCTGACCCAGCGTCTCAGAGACATGCCAATTCTGTATATTGCATGAGAAAGGCGATGTCGCTTGCATTGTACAAGCCGGGATAGTAAAAAAATGCTTGCTCAATTATACATTAGCGCCATCCCGACGGTACCGGCCGTCACCAATAACAGCCCGATGAGGGCGACTTTGCTCAGTCGCTTCCGGGAAAAATGCGGGCAAAAGCAACACCGACCAGAATGGACAGCTTGTCGATGGGAGTGACGACAGATACGGGTCCCATTTGAAGAGCCTTAAAGAAGAAGAGCCAATGCAGGGCCATGAGGAGCCCGGAAAACATTACAAACAGCAATTCTCGCCCTCTGGTAGCGGTAATTAAGCACACCTTGTCTTTCAAAAAAACTATAATCAGAGAGATGAAACTTGCTGAAGTTCTTGGCGTAGTGGCCAAATTTGAGTCAACACTAGAAACCACAGCTTTGCCTTTCACATTTTAGGGGAATTTCTGTAATGCTGGTGGAGGAAGGGAACACCAGAAGAAACGACCAGGAAAAAGCCAGTACAACCGTCATGCTTAATAGGGTAGCCAGCTCAGGATCGATGGTTTTCACGCCGCGCTTGGAAACAACGTTGGACAGCCCACAGAAAATGGCGCCCAGGCAAGCAAATAAAATCCACATGAATAAAAAATCCCTTTAGCTTGTTTTGAGCGATACAACAAATTGCTTTCTGTATGCATTTGTTATTGCATTCAGTTCAGTATAACAACATAAAGAGCACCTGTGAAGGTGCTCTTTTGTATGAATATTCTATTGCGCTAAATTTGTCTGGGTGGAAGGTATGATGTATGTGGTCCCATCTTCGCTGAGCACAAGTTGGAATGCGGGATTCAGCGATTCTCCAGCGTAGCCCGGCCATACATAGTAACGGGTCGGATGCATGTTGTAAGTTGAAAGGGTAATTTCCTTTGTTTCCACCACAGTGTCGCCTTTATAGTAGGTCGCATAGGATTGATATTGCAGGCCTGGCTTGGAATTGTTAATCAGGATCCAGTAGGGAGCTGCCAGCGCGGCGTTTTCTGTAAACTCCGGGGCAGTGGGCTCGATGACGCCTGTCTTTTTAGAGGAAATTTCAATCCGATCGAAAGTATCCGGGAAGGGCTGACCGTAGATCTCGCAGTGGACGGTATAGTCCTTGGTATTGACCCAGGTAAACACATACACGGGATTCTCGGTATTGTTCTTCCACTGAAAATCAATGGTGCCGGTATTGATGGTTGCGTCCAGACCGCCATCGGTATAGCCGGACTTGGTGGAATGGGCTCTGCGGTATACAACTTCAAAATCGCCTCTAAGTACCGCATGATATGTGGTGGTGGCAATCTGGCAAACGCCGCCGCCGGGCTGATCCTCGTGGCCGATGCCGCCTCCAATGATGGCGGGAGCCATAAGCCAGCCGGTCTTTTCGGTACGGTCGCCCAAAATCGTGTTGGCGGAGAACTCTTCGCCGGGTTGCAGCACTGTGCCATATACCTTGCCAGCCGCCTTTTTCAGGTTAAAGACCCGGTTTGAGTTGCTGCGATTGCTTCGGTAAGAGGTTTCGCCCTGTGAACGGAGCACCAAATTTTCCTTGATCGTGGCGATAGTGACATTGGCGGGGATAGATGTGAGCTCAAAGCCAATCTCCCCGAAGTCGCGGCTTTCAGCACGGGCCTTAACTTGCTCCATCAAGGCGTTCATATCCACGCCCGAGCCGTCTACGGCCTCGGTAAAGTCAAAGCGCAGATCCCGAAGATCCGTATCGGTGGCATCTTCGGGTGGGCCGATGTTAATCGCGTCCAGAGCTTTCGTATCGGTATTGGTGGCGAGCTGCTTCACGGCAAAGGTAGCGTCGGTGGGGGAAACGGCCATTTGGTCGGCAAAGCTATGAATAAAGCTCTCAACGCCAGTAGGTTCCACAGTGTAGCTGATGTCATAAGAACGGCCGTTTGTTTTAATGTCGGCGAGTTCCTGCTGCAGTTCGATGAGGTTGCCCTCCCGGCCCAGAAGTAAGGCCTCACTCAGGACGGCTTCGGTATCGAACGTGATGGTGAAGCATGATGAATCTGCATGGAAAGAATCCGTTCCGCACACAAAATCAAAATAGACGCCCGACTTGAGATCCTCTTCCACGGGGGCGAGGGCGGCTTTTGCATCATTCATGGTCATGCCTGACACATCTATACCGGCCACGGTAATGCCGTTGTGGAAAGTGCCGGAGTTTATAATTCTCTGACGGTCTTCCTCGTTGCGCACTTGCCCGGAATAATATAGGTAGAAGAGTGCCGCAGAGGCCAACACAAGCACCACACACAGGGCGATCACCAAGGCCCGAACCCGCTTCTTCTTCTCTTTTTCTTTTCTCTTTTGGGCCCGTTCGGCCCTTGCACTGGTTTCCATTTCTATTTGCAATCTCCAAGGCTGTTTATTAATTTACATGGTTACATACTTTGTCATTATATTGGAGCTACATGCGGATGTAAAGGACTAAAGTGCAAAGTTTCAGAAATTCTTACAATTTCGCAAGGCCCTTTGAGAGGCCATTTTGGCTGAAATTATTGCGCGGCGGGGTAAACTATGTTAGTATTAGGAACGCGCAAAACGTGGACGAACTCAAAACAATCCATATTTATTGCATTAATAATTGTTAAATTGGAATTGGGGGTATCATACGTGAAAAAAAGCGATACAAAAACGATTGTACTCTATGCGCTGTTTGTTGCGCTTGTGTTTTTGCTGGGGCTGACTCCGATAGGATATATTTACCTGCCCATCGCAGCCATCATTACGGTGCACATTCCGGTCATCATTGGAGCGGATATCTTTGGTGTCAAGGGCGGAGCGCTGCTGGGCTTTTTCTTCGGGCTTACCAGCTTGATCCAGTGTTTTATGGCTCCGGATGCCGTAGCGGCTATCGTGTTGGGAACTTCCACGGGCTTTGGGTTGTACAACATTTTACTTATTGTTACAATTCTTTTCCTGCCTCGGATTCTCGTAGGGGTGTTTTCTGCCCTTATCTATAAAGCCGTGGCGAAAAAGGATAAGCATCGATATTTTGCGCTGGCCCTTTCCGGTTTTGTTGGCAGCATGACTAACACGGTATTCCTCTTAGGCGGGCTGTATGTGTTGGCATTCACGCAAACGGCAGAGGCTTTTGGCGTGGCAGGCGGAGCACTTTTGGGCGCAATGCTTGGCATCGTTGCCATCAACGGACTGCTGGAGGCAGGAGCTGCGGTGGTCCTTACTACTGCCGTAGGCAAGGCGCTTATTATTTATCGGGAAAGGGGAATGGATTAACATGCTGCTGGCGATGGATATTGGCAACACCAATATCAAAAACGGGCTGTTTGATAATGGCCGCCTGATGCATTCCTGGCGGTATCATACCGACACGCGGCGCGCTGCAGATGAATATGGCATCCAGATGGAGGCCGTGTTCCGGCATTTCGGTCTTACAACTGACCTTGTGGACGGCATCATTATGAGTTCCGTGATTCCATCCATGAACTATACGCTGGAGCACATGTGCAATATTTTCTTTCCCCATGCCAAGGCAATGCGGGTGAACAGCGCCATGAAACTCAACGTCACCAGCGCGTACGACATCCCGGCCCAGCTCGGCAGCGACCGAATTTGTAACGCGGTGGCGGCATATCACAGTTATAGTGGGCCTTGTGTGGTGGTGGATTTCGGCACGGCTACAAGTTTCACTGTGGTATCGGAGAAAGGAATATTGTTGGGCGGTCTCATTTGCCCGGGAATCATGGTGGCTGCAGATGCCCTTGTGGAGAAGACGGCTATGCTCCATAAAGTGGAGTATGTGAAACCGCCGAAGGTTATCGGCACCAATACTCGTGACGGTATCCAGTCCGGCGTTCTGCGGGGCTATGTGGGTCAGGTGGACTATATCCTCCGCCAAATCGAGTTCGAGCTGGGGATGCGCCCAAAGAACATTGCCACCGGAGGCATGGCCGGCATGATTGCCGATGAGACGGACCGCATTGATCTTGTGAACCCCATCCTTACTCTAGAAGGTTTGGCACGAATCTATGCACTTAACAACTGAGATAAGTTACCACGTAGCTTGTGCTTAAAATCAACTGCAGTCCAAAGAGAAACAAACAGATATTTCGCCGGGGCCGGTCGCCTCGGCGTTTATATTTTTCGGCACCAATCAAGGGTACCAACGGGATGATCCCCGCGTACAGAATTAGAAGGATCAGCATACCTATTTCCTTTCGATAAAATTCGTCACAATGAGCGTATCATTTTTGCGGCACTTAATGCCATAGTGGAAGAATGGGAAAAAACACAGCTTTTGCCGTGTTGCGGTGGAAGCAGTTTTCGTGTAGTATTAGAGAGGAAGTTTATAGACGCGGGAGGATCGAATATGGTGATTCACGTGGTATGTTTTAAATTCAGGAACCCGGCGGATATGGATAAGGGTATTTCCATGCTCAAGGCGCTTGAGGGTAACATCGATGGATTGATTTCCATGGATGTGGGGCGAGATTTTTTGCACAGTGGACGCAGCTACGATATAGGGCTGGTGGCAAAGCTCCAAGACCGGGAGGCTTTGGGCCGCTATGCAAACGATCCAAAACACGTGCGGGTGAAAGAGTATATCAAAACAGTTATGACGAACAGTGTATCAGTGGATTTTGAGGTATGAACGAGTTTAAAGTGGTTGCTCCCTTCGAGCCCACCGGAGATCAGCCAGAGGCCATCGCTGCCCTAGCTGCTGGAGTGCGGGCAGGGCAGAAGCACCAGGTTCTTTTGGGTGTTACGGGCAGCGGAAAAACCTTTACCATGGCCAAGGTCATCGAGGCGGTGCAGCGGCCAACGTTGGTGCTGGCCCACAACAAGACTCTGGCGGCACAGCTGTGCGGAGAACTCAAAGAGTTCTTTCCGGACAGCGCCGTGGAGTATTTTGTTTCTTATTACGATTACTATCAGCCGGAGGCGTACATCGCCGCTTCGGATACCTATATCGAAAAAGTGGCCACAGTCAACGACGAAATCGACAAGCTGCGCCACAGCGCTACCTGCGCCCTCAACGAGCGACGGGACGTGATTATCGTGGCCTCGGTGAGCTGCATTTACGCACTGGGAGATCCGGAGGAGTATTTGCGGCTGTCACTATCGTTGCGCCGCGGCATGGAGATTGATCGCAACGCCGTGATAAAGCGGCTGGTAGAGATTCAGTACCAGCGCAATGAGATTGACTTTGCGCGGGGGTGTTTTCGGGCAAAGGGGGATGTGCTGGAGGTTTTCCCCGCCAACTGGTCTGATAAGGCCTTGCGGGTGGAATTTTTCGGGGATGAGATCGAGCGCATCAGCGAAGTGAACGTGCTTACCGGCGAGATTTTGTTAGATCGAACCCATGCGGCCATCTTCCCGGCCAGCCACTACGCTGCAGGTCCGGATAAGCTTCAGGCGGCCCTATCACAGATCGAGAAGGACATGTGGGATCGGGTTAACGAGCTTAAGGCGGAGGACAAGCTTTTAGAAGCGCAGCGGCTCACCCAGCGCACCCAGTATGATATGGAAATGATGAGGGAGATCGGATACTGTCAGGGCATTGAAAACTATTCCCGTTACTTTGACGGACGGAAGCCGGGTGACCCCCCTTTTACACTGATGGACTATTTCCCTAAAGACTTCCTCATGATTATCGATGAGTCCCATGTCAGTGTGCCTCAAATTCGAGGCATGTACTATGGGGACCTGTCACGTAAGCAGAATCTGGTGGACTATGGTTTCCGGCTTCCCAGTGCATTTGATAACCGACCCCTGAAATTCGAGGAGTTTCATAAGCGCGTGAATCAGCTCGTTTTTGTTTCCGCCACGCCGGCGGATTATGAGCTGGGGCTGGCGGAAACCCTGGCGGAACAGGTGATACGGCCTACCGGCCTTCTAGACCCGGAGATTGCGGTGCGGCCAGTGAAAGGGCAGGTGGACGACCTGCTTTCCGAGGTGAAGTTCACCGCGCAAAAGGGATACCGGACTCTGGTGACTACCCTGACCAAGCGCATGGCAGAGATGCTTACCGAATATTTGGACAGCATGGGCGCGCGGGTGCGCTATATGCACTCTGACATAGAAACCATGGAACGTATGGAGATCATAAGGGATTTGCGGCTGGGTGAATTCGATGTACTGGTGGGGATCAACCTTTTAAGAGAGGGGCTGGACCTGCCGGAAGTGGGGCTTGTTGCCATATTGGATGCGGATAAGGAGGGTTTTTTGCGCTCCGCGACTGCCTTGATCCAGACTGTGGGCCGGGCTGCGCGTAATGTCGAGGGAAGGGTGATCCTCTACGCAGATGATATGACCCCCGCCATGAAAAAGGCTATGGAGGAAACGGCCCGGAGGCGTACAAGGCAGCAGACATACAATGAGACGCATGGAATTACTCCCAAAAGCATTCAGAAGGCCGTTCGTAACATTTTGGAGATCAGCGGCAGACCCAAGGCGGAGCCACAAGGGGAAAAGTTCAATGTGGAACTACTTAGGGAGCAGATGCGTGCGGCGGCGGCGGAACTGGACTTTGAGACCGCAGCCAAACTCAGGGATAAACTCTTCGCCATTACTGGTGGGGAGAATTCAAAGACAATAAAGCCGGCGCCGGGCACGGTGGGCAGCAGAAAACCCACAAGGGGCCGTACGAGAAAGTGAAACATAAAGAAGCATGAAAGAAGTACTGAAGATCACAGGCGCCCGGGAGCACAACCTCAAAAACATCAATCTGGAGCTCCCGCGCAACAGACTTATCGTATTCACTGGGCTTTCGGGCAGCGGCAAATCCTCTCTTGCCTTTGACACTATCTATGCGGAAGGGCAGCGACGCTACGTGGAATCTCTATCCTCCTATGCCCGTCAGTTTTTGGGCCAGATGGAAAAGCCGGACGTGGATGACATCTCCGGCCTTTCTCCCGCCATCAGCATCGACCAAAAGAGCACTTCAAATAACCCCCGGTCCACTGTGGGTACCGTTACGGAGATTCACGACTATTTGCGGCTGCTCTACGCCCGGACGGGCGTGCCTCACTGTCCACAATGCGGCCGGGAGATTCAACGCCAGAGCATCGACCAGATGGTGGAGCAGGTGATGGCTATGGGAGAGGGGCGCATCCGGGTGATCGCACCGCTGATACGGGGCCGGAAAGGGGAGCACCAGAAGGTTCTGGAACACATTAAAAAAGACGGTTATGTTCGGGTTCGCATTGACGGCGAGGATATGGAAATCGGCGATGTACCGGCGTTGGACAAAAAAAAGAAGCATACCATTGACGTGGTGGTGGATCGGCTTTCGGTGAAGGAAGGGGTGGAAAGCCGCCTGTTCGAGAGCCTGGAAACCGCCGCGGCGCTGGGAGAGGGTTTGGTCATCGTGGACGTGGCGGACGGGGAGGAGCTGCTCTTTTCCCAGTGCTATGCCTGCCCCGAATGTGGGATATCCTTGGAGGAGCTGACCCCCAGGATGTTCTCCTTCAATAATCCCTATGGCGCCTGCCCGGAATGTTCCGGACTGGGTGTGCTTTTGAAGATGGATCCGGCGCTGGTGGTGCCGGACGACAGCCTCACGCTAAAACAGGGGGCGGTGAGCGTCAGCGGCTGGCAGAGCAATGCAGAGGGGAGCATCGCTTCCATGTATTTTACCGCGATGGGGAAACAGTACGGCTTCAATGGGGACACCCCTTTTCGCGATTTGCCCGAGGCGGCGCGGCATGCCATCCTTTACGGCAGCGGCGCACAGAAGCTAACGGTAACCTATGAGCGGGAGTACGGTAGCGGCACATTTCAGGCTGCCTTTGAGGGGATTATCCCCAACCTTGAGCGGCGTTACCGGGAAACCCAATCGGAAACCATAAAGCAGGATATGGAAAACTACATGTCCCGGGTGACTTGTCCCGCCTGCGGGGGAAAGCGGCTCAAGCCGGAGAGCCTGGCTGTGACGGTGGGCGGTATAAATATTGCCGAGCTCAGCGAGCTTACCGTTGTGGAATCCAAGCGATTTTTGAATTCTATCCAATTTACAGAAACACAGCGGCTCATTGCGGAGCAGATCTATAAAGAGCTCAACGCCCGGCTGGGCTTTCTGGAAGATGTGGGGCTGGATTACTTAACCTTGTCCCGCTCAGCGGCCAGCCTTTCCGGCGGTGAGGCCCAGCGCATCCGTTTAGCGACCCAGATCGGTAGCGGATTGGTGGGGGTGCTTTACATTCTGGACGAGCCAAGCATCGGGCTGCATCAGCGGGACAACGCTCGGCTCATCAAAAGTCTCAAGGGAATGCGAGACCTTGGCAATACCCTCATCGTGGTAGAGCACGACGAGGAGACTATGCTTTCTGCCGACTATATTGTTGATATCGGCCCTGGCGCAGGGGAGCATGGGGGTGAGATTGTGGCTGTGGGCGCGCCACAGGAGATTATGGCTGTGGAGCATTCCGTTACGGGCCAGTTTCTCTCCGGCCGGCGCATCATCCGCGTACCGAAGAAGCGGAGGAATCCCTCCGGATGGCTTCGGGTACAGGGCGCACGGGCCAATAATTTGAAAAGTATTAATGTTGAGATTCCCCTTGGTATATTTACTTGTGTGACCGGGGTTTCCGGCAGCGGCAAGTCCAGTCTGGTAAACGAGGTGATAAAAAAGCGTCTTTTAAAAGACCTGAACCGGGCAAAGATACTCGCCATGGGCGAATGCGATGGCATTGAGGGCATTGGGCAGCTGGATAAGGTTATCGATATCGACCAATCTCCCATCGGCAGGACGCCCCGGAGCAACCCTGCCACCTATACCGGCCTGTTCGATTTGATCCGGCAGGTTTTTGCCATGACCCCGGATGCCAAAATGCGTGGGTATAACGGTGGCCGCTTCAGTTTTAACGTAAAGGGCGGCCGGTGTGAGAACTGCCGGGGCGACGGAATGATTAAGATTGAAATGCACTTTCTACCGGATATCTATGTACCCTGCGAAGTCTGCAAGGGAAAGCGCTATAACCGGGAGACTTTAGAGGTGCGCTACAAGGGCAAAACCATTGCGGATGTGCTGGAGATGACCGTGGAAGAGGGGCTGTCATTCTTTTCCAGTCTTCCGCGTCTCAGGCGGAAGCTTCAGACCCTCTACGACGTGGGGCTGGGTTATGTAAGGCTGGGCCAGCCTTCCACCACCCTATCGGGCGGTGAGGCCCAACGCGTCAAACTGGCGACGGAGCTTTCAAAAAAAGATACGGGCCGTACACTCTATATCTTGGATGAACCCACCACCGGTCTTCACGCGGCGGATGTGGAGCGCCTGCTTGAGATTTTGCAGCGACTGTGCGACGGAGGCAGCAGCGTACTGGTGATCGAACACAACCTGGATGTGATTAAGTGCGCGGATTATGTCATTGATCTGGGCCCCGAGGGAGGCGACAAAGGCGGCCGCCTGCTGGTGGAAGGCACCCCGGAACAGGTGGCACAGGCGAAGGAGAGTTACACGGGACAATTCTTACAGCGAGTGCTAAAATCTTGCCAAGACCCGGAGAATACGATATAATATTTCACTGGTAGGAGTGATTTTAAATCATTGGGAGGTAACCATGAAGTTCCAAAGAGTCTCTGAGGCCGTGATACGCAGGCTGCCAAAATACTATCGCCAGCTCCTTCAGCTAAAGGCAGAAGGAATTTTGCGAATTTCTTCGGGAGCGCTGGCAGATCAGATGCACCTCAACGCCTCTCAAGTTCGGCAGGACTTTAACTGCTTTGGCTGTTTCGGCCAGCAGGGATATGGATATGACGTGGAAACCCTGCTTGAAGAGATCAGAAAAATCATTGCAGTAGACAGACATTACAAGCTCGTGGTGGTGGGCGCGGGGAACATCGGCCGAGCCTTGGCCTATTTTGAGGGTTTTGAGCGAGACGGTTTCCACATTCAGGCATTTTTTGATATCAAAGAGGAACTGGTGGGCGCTGAAATTGCCGGTAAGCCGGTTTATCACACGGAGTTACTGGAATCCTATATTCGGGAAAACGGCGTGGACATTGGAGTGATTACGGCCCGGCGGAGTACGGCCCAATCCCTTGCAGACAGAATGGCCTCAGCTGGTATTGGCGGGATCTGGAACTTTGCTCCTATTGATGTAATTGCTTCCGTACCTGTGGAAAACATCCATATGACCGACAGCGTGCTCTGCCTGGCTTACAAGATGGCCCATGCTGAGGAGTAAATTGCTATTCCGGCGCCGGATTTCCCGGCGCCTTCTTTTTTTGCTGTGATTCTTTGTCGACTACCGACAGTAAAAATTGCAATTCTGCAAAAAACGAAAATCGGTGGGAGTTACATTGCAATTCTACTGAATTCCTTTTATGATTAAAAGGGAATATGCGGAAAGAAGGATTTATGTTTTGATGAATAACCTAACTGTGGCACTTAACGCTATCGTGCCTTTGTTCCTGCTCATCACGGTAGGCGTTTTCCTCAAACAGTGCCGCATTGTTACAGATCAAGCGCTGCCTCAGATCAACAACATGATATTCCGGGTCTTTCTGCCCATGATGCTGTTTTACAGCGTATACCAAACCTCATTGGATCAGATGAGGGGCGTGAACTTGTTTTGGTTTATGGGTTGTGGGGTAATAGGAGTGTTCACTATTGCTGTGCTGGTGATCCCTCGGATCGAAAAAGAGCCGGCAAAGCGTGGGGCCATGATCCAAGCCATGTTTCGCAGCAACTTTTTGATTTTGGGCCTGCCGATTGTTATATCTCTCTTCGGACAGGAAAATGCCGGCGGCGCGGCGGTGGCGGTGGCCGTCTTTGTACCTTTGTTTAATGCTCTGGCTGTAACGACTTTGGAGATCTATCGCGGCGGCAGACCCGATCTCAGGAAAATTATTATTGGCATTGCCAAAAACCCGCTGATTTGGGCCTCGATCTTAGGCTTGCTCTTTCTATTTCTAGGCGTTCGCCTGCCAACGGTGCTGGAAGTGCCGGCAGGCAGTCTTTCCGCCATTGCTTCTCCTTTGGCGCTGGTGTGCCTAGGTGCTTCGCTGCATTTCGACCAGATTCGGGGGAACAGGAGAAACCTGATTATCTGCGTAGCAGGTCGGTTGATTATCGTTCCCGGGATCATTATCCCAATGGCCATCGCATTTGGCTTTCGGGGCGTGGATCTGGGCATCATGATGGCGCTGTTTGCCTCTCCGGCGGCGGTGACCAGTTTCGTTATGGCTCAGCAAATGGGCAGCGATGGAGAACTGGCAGGTCAAGTGGTGGTCTTCACATCTCTGGTATCAGGCGTTACTCTGTTTCTGTGGACCTTCCTGCTTAAAGAATTCGGGTATATGTGAGAAAATAAAAAGAGCCGTATGGCTCTTTATTTATATGTTGAGGTAGTCCTATGATCGGGCTGCATCCCCTTACAGGGCTGAAAGGCTCTCTTCAAGAGTCTGGAAGATCAAAGCGTAGCCCCGATCCGAGGGATGCAGACCGTCTGGAGAAATCAGCTCCCCGTAATTCTTTTTCTCCAAAAACCGGCTCCGTACGTCCAGAAGCGGCAGGTTTAACTTCCTGGCCACCGCGCTGATGGCTGTGGAGTACATCTCCTGATAGCGGTAGATCATTTGCGCATCTCCCAGCCATTGGAGCAACGGCTCCCGGTTGATGCCACTTTTTTGCATGCTGGCAAGATACCGTTCCGCATCGAGGGGAGGCAGGTTCATAAAAATGGGTTTTACGCCGTTTTTGATGAGCTTTTGTGCCATGTCCGTCAATGTGTTGATGAAGTTCTGCAAAGGCGTGGCGGGGAGGTGCTCCCGGGTGGGGAACGCTTCGATTTCTTTCCAATTAAAGTTGCAGTCATTGCCTCCAAATTCAATCAAAGCGTACTCCGGAGGCTCACCCGATTCCATGTCTTTATCTATAAGCGCCATCCCGCGGTCGATGGTATAGCCAAAGTGAGCTCGGTTGTTCACTTCCAATTGAAACCGTTCTGTCAAAGGTGGAAGGTATTGCCGCAACAGGGAATGGTACCGGCCGCCTTCATCCATCACTGTGCCTTTCATGATAGAATCGCCATATACATTGATGCGGGTCATATCTGAAGCATCCTCCAAATCTAATCACAAGTAGTCTACAATCTAGACAAGTAATCTAGATCATACCTAATTATAAAACACAAGTCAGGCCACAGTCAACAGATAAAATGAAATATTTATGGAAAATCTTTGTAAAAAAAGCTATAATAATGCGAAGAGGTGTAACCCATGACATTGAAAGAATATCATTGCCCAAGGTGGCGAGAATTGCCATCTATTCCTCTGTATATGGATCAGGTGCTCAGCGTGGTAGAGGATGCGCTTTCGCCTGTGTGTGGGGCGGGTGTGGCAACTGCGGCCACTGTTAATAGCTATGTGAAGGCGAAGCTGGTTAACCCGCCGGAAAAGAAAAAATATGACCGAAGGCATATTGCACGGCTGATCCTGATGTATCTGTTCAAGCGGGTGCTGTCCATGGCGGAAATCAAGGCGGTGATGGACGCGCTGTTTGATGGGGAGGATGAGGCGTGCTACAATCGTTTTTGTGCCGCGCTGGAACAAGGGCTGGCGGGAGACGAGGTTGCGGATTGTCCGCCCTTGTGTGCCGCAGCCATCAGGGCCTGCTGCGGAAAGCTCCAAGTGGAACAACTGCTGCACGAGGATGAAGTCGGCCGCATAAAATGAAAAAGGGTTGACATAAAGCTTTTTTTGTGATAAAGTACGTCAAAACCGAGGAGCAAGAAAAGTAGTCCTATGAAAGCGATGGTACAGAGAACCGCCAGCGGTGGAAGTGCGGTACAGCGTTGGGATGAATGGACTTGCGAGGGCAATCCGAAAGAGCATAGGCTTCAGTAGGTGCGACGGGGTTGGCCAGCCGTTATCAGCAGGCCGGCGCATGGTAGTGCGCATGAGTGGGCGCGGGTTCCGCGTCAAGCCGGGTGGCACCGCAGGAGCGTGATTGAGCTCTTGTCCCTGCAGAATATTTTGCAGAGGCAAGAGTTTTTTGTTTGCCTCTGGAGTGAGTGAAAGGAGCAAAACAATGCAAGACACCAAAATCCCTTACAAGATCTATCTGGAGGAAAACGAAACGCCCAAGTCATGGTACAATATTCGGTCAGATATGAAAAAAAAGCCTGCTCCCTTGCTGAACCCCGGCACTGGCAAGCCGGTTACCAAAGAGGAAATGTCTCACATCTTTTGTGAGGAACTGGTAAACCAGGAACTGGACGACACAACGCCTTACGTTGAAATCCCGGAGGAGATTCGGAATTTTTATCGGATGTACCGTCCCTCTCCCCTGGTGAGGGCTTACTGCCTGGAAGAAAAGCTCAAGACGCCGGCGAAGATCTACTACAAATTCGAAGGCAACAACACCAGCGGCAGCCACAAGCTCAACTCCGCCATCGCCCAAGCATACTATGCAAAAAAGCAGGGCCTCATTGGTGTCACTACGGAGACCGGTGCGGGCCAGTGGGGTACTGCGCTGTCCATGGCCTGCTCATACCTCGATTTGGACTGCAAAGTATTCATGGTGAAGATATCCTATGAACAAAAGCCTTTCCGGAGGGAAGTCATGCGCACCTATGGCGCCTCCGTAACCCCATCTCCCTCAATGGAAACCGAGGTGGGTCGGAAGATTTTGGATGAGCATCCGGGTACCACTGGCAGCTTGGGCTGCGCCATTTCAGAGGCGGTAGAAAAGGCTGTTACCAGCGAAGGCTACCGTTACGTGCTGGGTAGCGTTTTGAATCAGGTGCTGCTGCATCAGTCCGTCATCGGTCTTGAGACCAAGATTGCCTTGGATAAATACGGAATCAAGCCCGATATGATTATTGGCTGTGCCGGCGGCGGCTCCAACTTGGGCGGTCTTATTGCTCCCTTTATGGGAGAGAAGCTTCGGGGCGAAGCGGATTATCGGATCATCGCCGTGGAACCGGCTTCCTGCCCCAGTTTTACCCGCGGCAAGTTTGCCTATGACTTTTGTGATACGGGCCGCGTCTGTCCCTTGGCCAAGATGTACACCCTGGGTTGCGACTTTATCCCCTCGGCTAACCATGCGGGCGGACTTCGTTACCATGGCATGAGCGGCATTCTGTCGCAGCTCTACGATGACGGGTATATGGAAGCGCGTTCCGTGGAACAGACCCCGGTCTTTGAGGCGGCCGTGGAATTTGCTCGTGCCGAAGGCATCCTGCCCGCGCCGGAGAGCAGCCACGCCATCAAGGTAGCTATGGACGAAGCCATACGCTGCCGGGAGACGGGAGAAGAAAAAACCATTCTCTTCGGGCTCACGGGTACCGGTTATTTCGACCTTACGGCCTATCAACAGTTTAACGATGGGACGATGACGGACACCATTCCCGCCGATGAGGATTTGGCAAAGAGCTTTGCACAGTTGCCTGAAGTGAAATAGAACCAGAAATCAGAAAGGACCCTTCCGGGTCCTTTTTTTATGTCTTTTTAAAAATATAAAACTTGCTGGCGATGTAGTTGAGCAGAATGACCAATACGTTGGAAAACACCTTGACGATCAGGTCGTTGATATGTAGTACCGTGATTCCAAGCCACAGAACCCCCATATCCAGCAACAGGGAAAGGAGCCGGGCTGCCACGAAAGCAGAAAATTCTCGCAATGCAACACGAAACGCCCAGCTTTTGCTGTTAAACACCCATAGTTTATTGGTAAAAAATGCGAAGAGCACTGCGAGTACCCAGGCGATTGCGTTGGACACAAACTCATCAATACCGAGAAACCGTGTGAAGGCATAGTAGGTGGCAAAGTTGATCACAGTTGTGCAACAGCCGAAGAAAACATAGAGAATCATATCTTTATATTTAATAAACAGTTTTTTCATAACTCTAAAAATAGCACAAAAAAAGCCCATTGTAAATCCTTTCCGGCCATGCGGCAAAACCAGCTCTTTTTCCCAGCCGGACTTCGTCAGTTTTCACAGATACTCCGTGCTACCATAGAAAAAATGGGGGAGGGGAAGCGGGGATGTACATCGAGCTGGTGGTGCTTGACAATGCGGTGATGGACGCGCTGATCCTACGGCTGGCGGCTGCCATGGGGGGAAAACGGCCACGGCATTGGAAAACGGTGCTCTTTTCCCTGTTGGGCGGCGGGTATGCGGCCTGCGGGTTTTTTTGGCCGGAACTGACCACGCCCCTGATGAAGTTGATTACTGGCCTGCTTATGGCGCTCGCGCTGCCCTTTGACAGTTTCAAAAGCTACCTTCATGGAGCGATTTGCCTGTTTTTGTCTGCCTTTTTGGCTGGCGGCCTTACATTGTGTGCTGCCCTTTGTCTGGGAGGAACAATGTCCAGCGGGGCGTTGATTGCACCGCTCTCTCTCAGAACCGCCCTGCTTATCGCTCTTGCACTGTCTTTTGCCCCCAATCTGGTACGGCGGATGCGGGGCCGGAGGATTCAGGCGCAGGGGGCGCTGGCACTCACCGTAAAGGTGCAAGGTCATACATATATGCTTCCTGCGATGGTGGACAGCGGTAGCGCCCTGCGGGAGCCACTGAGCGGGAAGCCAGTGATTGCCGCATATCTGCCGGAGCTCTCAGAAATTGCCCACATTCCAGTGCCTTATGCCACCGTGGACGGCAGCGGCTTCCTATACGCCTTTCAAGCGGAGGAGGTGAGGCTCATGGATACGGAGCTGGATGCGCTCGTCGCGCTGACCCCGCGCTCGGTGACGGCGCTTGTACCGCCAGACGCAATTCCAGAACAATTGATCGCAGGAGGGGAAAAGTATGCTTGAAGCCTTTTACACCATCATTTGCCGTCTGTTCCCAAGCTTATTCAGAGCTATTTATTACATCAACAGCGGTGAGGCACTGCCGCCGCCCCTAAGCAAGCAGGAGGAACAGGAACTGATGCAGAAGCTGATACAGGGCCACGAGGAAGTAAAGCAGACGCTTATTGAGCGCAATCTCCGGCTGGTGGTCTACATCGCCAGAAAGTTTGAGAATACCGGCGTGTGCGTGGAGGATCTGATTTCTATCGGCACCATCGGTCTGATAAAGGCTGTAAACACTTTCGACGCCCTCAAAAAAATCAAGCTGGCCACCTATGCTTCCCGCTGCATTGAAAACGAAATCCTCATGTATCTGCGGAGAAGCTGCAAGCTCAAGCTGGAGGTGTCGTTGGATGAGCCCCTCAACGTGGACTGGGACGGCAACGAGCTGCTCCTTTCGGATATTCTGGGCACCGATGCCGATGTGGTCTGTCGGAACATTGAGGATGAAGTAGACCGAGAGTTGTTGGGAGCTGCTATGAAAAAACTAACGCCCAGAGAGAAACAGATCATGGAGCTGCGTTTCGGTCTGGGCAATTCAAGGGAATATACGCAAAAACAGGTGGCGGATATGATGGGTATTTCCCAGAGCTATATCTCACGGTTGGAAAAACACATCATAAAGGTTCTTCGTGCTGAGATGATGCAGATGCAGTAGCGCAATGCGCGCAAAGCCCGTAAAAAAGGATGCTGTATCCCTCAATGCGGTTTCCCGTGGCGCGGGAGGCATGGGTGCAAATATCCGGCAGCGCCGTCTTGGGAATGTCCATCACGGCGCCACATCGAGAACAAAGCATATGTAGATGCCCGTCGTTTGTGGCGTCAAATCGGTCGGCGCTTCCGGGTACCGAAATCCGGGCCGCTTGACCACCGCTCACAATCTGATTCAGGTTGCGGTACACCGTGGCTAAGCTGATGCTGGGAGCCTCCGTTTTCACCATAGCATAAAGCTCATCCGCCGTAGGGTGGAGGCAGCTACGCTTAAGCGCAGCGTATACCAGTTCCCGCTGTTTGGAATAGATCATAGGGGTTCGCTTTCTGCAGCAAAAACTGCGTTTAATAATTGTTATCATTATTATAGATTTCGCAATATAAAAAGTCAAATAAAAAAAGCTCCGATTTATCGGAGCCTTTTTTGCTTTTCTCAATCACCGATTTATCGCAAAACTGCGGAAAAGGGGATTAGAAGGCCTCGTGCCCTTTTTGGGCGTGTCCCAAGTTACTTGCGATTCTGAAGATTCTGGAAGCAAGCACTGCAGTAGATGGGCCGATCATTCTTGGGAATGAAAGGAATCTTTGTGGGAGCACCACAGTTCGCACAGATGGCGTCGTACATTTCACGCTCACCATTGCGCTGATTCTTACGGGAGCTCCTGCATGCCTTGCAGCGGATGGGCTCGTTCTGGAAACCCTTCTCAGCGTAAAATTCCTGCTCACCTGCGGTGAAAATGAATTCCGCGCCGCAATCCTTGCATACCAAAGTTTTGTCTTCGAACATCTTTGAAATCCCCTTGTTTAAATTTTTTTAGCATTCTGATTCAGCTGACCTGGTCTTTGACCCCACACACGCCGCCGGGGAGTTTCGCTCATAGGCAATGCGCCTCCCACTACTACTCCTCTCGGGCAAAAGCCCGGGCGGGCTTACATCTAAGCCGCACCATGCTCACCGGCGACATTGCACCGGCTTACGTGGATCGTTTCGCCTGCGACTGGCATCGATTTTCAACCACAGACCTGAATCCGAATAGCCAATTTGTATTATACCGCGTTTTTCAAACAATTACAAGGAAAATATTGAAAAAGTTAATATTTCCGCAGTGGGGGAGCATATCAATCATATAGAGCCCGGGGGCCGCCAACGTATTTGGGACGCGTGCGGGCCATTACCAAGTTGGCTTCACCAATGTGCCGGGTGACCGCATGAATGGGGACAACCACGGGGTGCATATGCATGCCAATCAGAGCGCCGCCGATGTCCATACCCGCTGAGGCCTTCCCCCGAAGATCCTCTACCATGACGTGGTCTTTAAAACGCGCAACTGCCTCCACGGCAAAGGCGCCGCCGGCGTGAAGCTGAGGCTTTACCCATACCTGCTGTAAGTCATATTTCTCCATGCAGGCCCGGTCTACCACCAAGCAACGGTTCAGATGCTCGCAGCATTGCACGGCTAGATATAGTTCCCGTGCCTGGATTCGGGGGAATAACGCATCCATTACAGCTTTGGCGGCCTCCTCCGAGGAGCCTGTGCCAATGCGTTTCCCCATGATTTCACTGGTAGAGCAACCAATTATCAGAATATCTCCCGCTTTGAGTGTATCCGCTGACTCCAGCAATTCCTCTATGGCCGCTACGGCTTGATCGAAAATCTCTCGCATTGTTTTTCTCCTTACATTTTCTAGGCTTTTCGTTCACTCATTATAAATCCAAGTGAAAGAACTTGCAAGGTTACGATACAGCTACTTGACATATTGTATTTTTTACGATAGCATCACATTTGTTAGTTATAACTAACTATATACAGGAGGTATATATGGAAGCACAAAGGAAAAACTTGGGTATGCTTGCGCCGGGGCAATGCGGCGTGGTCTATGCCGTGGATACCAAAGACAAGCGGGTTCGGCGAAAAATCGTAGATATGGGCATCACTCCGGGCACGGAAGTAACCGTAATCAAGGTAGCACCCATGGGGGATCCCATCGAAATTGAACTTCGGGGATATTCGCTATCTCTCAGAAAAGAAGATGCCTCTTGTATTACCCTGATGCAGGGAAGAGAATTGGAAGTCCTCCGAGATGCACTTAAACACGCCCAGAAGCAAGCAGAGCGCCGTTCAAAAGCCAAGCTGCCCCACGAGAGCAATACGGATGAGGAAGGGCATATTCAGGCTGCCAAGGTGACGGAGTTTATGCTTCAAGGACAGGAAATCTGTTCTGTTTACTCGGACAGGCAGTGTGATTACAATTGTCAAGCTTGCTTTCGGGCGGACGGCTCGCCGGTAAAGCTGGCGCTGGTAGGGAACCCCAACTGCGGTAAAACAACGCTTTTCAACGCTTTAACCGGCGGCCACGAGTATGTAGGCAACTGGCCCGGTGTCACTGTAGAGAAAAAAGAAGGAAAAATCAAAGCACAGGGAGGCTTTTGCACTCATGGCCATGAGATGACCCTAGTAGACCTGCCTGGGGTTTACTCGCTGTCTCCGCATTCCATGGAGGAAGTGATTGCCCGGCAGTTTATCGTAGATGAAAAGCCGGATGCAATCATTAACATCGTGGATGCTACCAATCTGGAGCGGAACCTGTATCTTACGATTCAGCTCATGGAGTTGGAGCGGCCTATGATCATAGCGCTGAATATGATGGATGAAGTGGAGAAAAACGGGGATAAAATAGATGTGCGAAGGATGTCGCTGGAATTGGGCATTCCCGTGGTGCCCATCTCTGCCCGCACGGGAATGGGTGTTAAGGACCTAATCGGGGAGGCACAAAAGCTGATCCATGCGGTACATGATCAGATCGACCGGGGCTTCAGCATCGAACCGGACGACCTGTATGACCCCTTCACCCATCTGATCCATCATGAGATCGGAGCGCTGGCAGAGCCCTATGCCAAGGCTATCGGCCTGCCCCTGCACTGGACGGAGATCAAATTGCTGGAAGGGGACATGCTAATCCGTGAGAGCTTAAATCTGCCGGAAGATGTTAAAAAAAGTATTGACCTTCTTCTGAAGGAATATGCAGCCGTGAGTCCATTGGGGGACAATGAAACTTTGGTGGCGGATAGCCGCTACCGCTATGTGGAAAAAGTTTGCAGCGTTGCTCTCAAACGTGCCCGCAAGCAGGGCGAGATGAGCTTCTCCAGCAAAATCGATCAGGTACTTACCCATAAGATTTTTGCGCTACCCATTTTTTTCGGTATCATGGCGCTAATTTTCGGTCTTACCTTTGGTAGCCTTGGAGCTTGGCTGTCAGATTTGGTGGCACTGCTTATTGATGACGGCCTAGCTCCCTTTGTGCAAAAGGCACTGATGAGTTTAGGGGCAACGGACTGGTTTATCAGCCTCGTTTGTAACGGAATCATTAAAGGCGTGGGTGGGGTAGTTACCTTCTTGCCGCAAATCGCCATATTGTTTTTCTGCCTTTCCGTATTGGAGGATAGCGGTTATATGAGCCGCATTGCATTTATCATGGATAAGGTCATGCGCCGTTTTGGCCTTTCCGGCCGCAGTTTTATTCCGCTGCTCATGGGCTTTGGCTGTACAGTACCCGCTACTATGGGTGCCCGTACCATGGAGGATGAAAAAGACAAGCGTATGACTATATTGCTCCTACCCTTCATGAGCTGCTCGGCGAAGCTACCCGTATATGGACTAATCGCAGGCGCTTTCTTCGCGAAAGGACGTGGGTTGGTAATTTTCAGTTTGTACCTGTTGGGTATTCTGATCGGGATTTTGTCAGGGCTGATCTTCAAAAAAACAATCCTTATAGGCCCGGATGCGCCTTTCGTCATCGAGCTTCCGCCCTATCGGCTGCCTACCGCGAGAAATACCCTTACCCATGTTTGGGAGCGGGTAAGTCACTTTTTGGAGAAAGCGGGCACCATCATATTTGCCATGAGCGTAGTACTCTGGTTCCTGGAAAGTTTCAACTTTGGGCTTCGCATGGTAAGCGGCGCGGAAAAAAGTATGCTGGGGATTTTGGGAAACGTCATCGCCCCCGCCTTTTCCCCAATGGGCTTTGGCACTTGGCAGGCGGCGGTGGCTCTGTTGACTGGCATTGTAGCAAAAGAGGCAGTGGTATCCAGCCTGTCTATGTTTGCGGGCTTTTCCCTGAGCGCTGGGGACGGCGTGATTCGCTCGGCCCTCTCCGGAATCTTTACCGCTCGGGCCGCCTATGCTTTTTTGGTGTTCGTGTTGCTCTATACTCCCTGCATGGCCGCGGTAGCCACTATGCGTCGAGAGCTCAACAGCCGAAGCTATACGGTTTTCGCTGTATTCTGGCAGATTCTCACAGCCTATACCGTGTCCCTTCTGATCTACTGGATCAGTGGGTTGATTTTTTGAGGTGATGAAATGGTCTGGTTGATTTTGACGACACTCATCATACTGTGGTCGGGATTCTGGTTCTATCGGTGGTGGAAAAACCGAAAGTACAGCTGCGGTTTTTCCTGTCAAAACTGCCCTGACGCTGGTTTTTGCCGGCGAAAGAAACACCGTTAGTTCACAAAAAATACGTTACTTTTTGCCGTCTGCGTGGTATAGTAAAAGAAAGAACAAATAGTGCCGCGGCAAGCGGATTCCTACGCTGCGGCGCGGGAAAGGGGAGTATCATGCGTATTACAATCACAGGTAAAAACATTGAGGTTTCCGAGTACCTGAGCAATCTAATCGCCAAGAAAGTCTCAAAACTCGACAAGTACTTTCCCGAGAACACTGAGGTTCATGTGGCCATGGCGGTGGAACACAACCGTCACATCATGGAAGTCACCATCCCTTACGACGGAGGCCTGATCCGCGGCGAAGAGGTCACCGGCGACATGTACGCTTCCATCGACAACGTGCTGGCAAAGCTGGAAAAGCAGATCGTGCGTCACCGCACTAGGCTGGAAAAGAATCTTCGCGCGGGTGCGTTCAAGATATCGGAGCCCGTCTATATGGAAAGCTTTGACAATGCGGAGCAAGAAGAGCGCAAGGTTGTACGGGTCAAGCGGTTCTCAATTAAGCCAATGGATGTGGATGAGGCGATTCTGCAAATGGAACTTCTGGGCCACTCCTTTTACGTTTTTGAAAATGCTGATGATGGCCAAATCAACGTTCTTTACCAAAGAAAGGACGGAAACTACGGCCTTATTACGCCGGAAGGCTAACGATTATTATCCGTGGCCGCCTCACAGAGGCGGCCTTTTTGTTTTTACTTGCATCCCGCGCCGGATTGGAATAAAATATAAGAAAAAGCGCGGCATTATGGGAGGACTGAATGTACTTCGATCCGGGCGATAAACAATCCCTCACGGCCAAAGTTTACGGTCATATCCGGGATGGGATCATAGACGGTACTTACACCAATGGGGAATTATTGCGGGAAATCTCTTTGGCGGAAAAACTGGGAGTCAGCCGAACCCCTGTGCGTGAGGCGCTTAAACAGTTGGAATTGGAAGGGCTGGTGACATCAATCCCCAATCGGGGCGTGGTGGTAAAGGGCCTTTCCGAGGCAGATGTGCTGGATATTTTTGTCATACGCCGGCTTTTGGAAGGGCAGGCGGCCTATTGGGCCGCGGTGCGGATTACCCAAAAGCAGCTGGACAGGCTGACGGAAGTTTTAGAGTTGCTGGAACTATATACCCGGAAGAACGACGTGCCACAAATTGCCCGTTGGGATACGGAATTTCACGATGTGATTTATACCGCCAGCAACAGCCGTATACTGAAACAAATTCTTGCGTCGCTGCATCAGAATATTCGGATGGCCCGACGTTCAAGTCTGAACGTGCCGGCCCGGCCGATGGAGTCGCTCACTGAACATCAGGCGATTTTTGCGGCACTGGAAAGGCATGATGGCGAAGAGGCGAAGTGTGCCATGGAGCGGCATGTGGGAAATGTACATAGCTGTAAAGATTGATTGAAGCCCTCTCGCGTAAGCGAGAGGGCTTTGTGGTTTAGCAATTATGTATAAGGAGGTGGTGGCATGGCAGATAGGATCTTTTGCTCAGGCGAGCGGCACAGGTCCGGCGGCCCGGGCCGGTTTTATCTGGGAGATGCTCGGGAGGCCACGGGGGTGCTCATGGAGGAATATGCGGGTAAGATCCAAACCGTCTGTCTAGATCCGCCATTTGGCACGGGAGGGACGTTCACCGCGCGGATAGGTCAGGAGCGGGTCACGGTGCCAGCATACGAGGATCGGCTAGATCTGAACGAGTACATGGCGCTCATGGAGGCGGTGCTCATTGCTAGTCGAGCGCTTATGTGTGATATGGGGAGCATATACCTCCATGCGGATTGGCGTATGGCCTCCCATCTGCGGCTGTTAATGGACCGCATCTTTGGCCGTGACAACTTTATCAACGAAATTGTGTGGTCATATAAATCTGGGGGCCGGTCCACAAAGCGGTATTCCCGCAAGCACGATACCATTCTCTTTTACGGCAAGAGCAATCATTATTACTTTGACATTGAGGCGGTGGGGATACCTCGGGGCCCGGAGCGCCGCAATCACATGAAGAGGGAAGTGGATGCACTGGGGCGGGTGGTTTACACCATCCATAGCGGGGGAAAGACATATACCTATGGAGAGGGCATGCCAGTATACCCTACGGATGTGTGGGATGATATCGAACACTTGCACCAGCGGGATCCGGAGCGCACGGGCTATAGCACTCAGAAACCTCTGGCACTGCTCAAGCGGATGATTTTGGCGTCGTCTCGGGAGGGAGATACGGTGATGGACCTGTTTTCGGGCAGCGGCACAACGGCGGATGCAGCGGCGGCTCTAGGTCGCAAGTGGATTGCGGCGGATGCTTCAAGGGCTGCGTTGCTGACCCTTCGGCGGCGTCTGCTGGCAAAAGATCTGTCTATGTTGTCTGGGGCAGGGGAAATGGAGCTAATGTATCTTTCCCTTATGGGAGATGCGAAAGAACCGGATTTTTCGGTGGAGCGAAATGGAAACCAGGTGACGTTGATCCCGCAGGACGACTCCCTTGCCTATGTGGCGGTGGGTGGCCTGAATGGCGGTCTGTTCTGCCCATACGCCTATGAGATGGATCCCCGGCAGGGGAAGCCTATTCACTTTGATGGGGACAATTGCCTTCTGCAAACTTCGGATGCCTTCGGCAACATGGGCCTGTGGCGGTATTGAGGCAAATCGGGTATTGCTCACAAATAAATCTCAAATATGGAAAAGATTTGACACAGGGACGATGATGGTGCAATAATACATTCCGTATTATTGATTCGAGATAAGAGGAATTATAAATGAAACCGGAATACGGAATTGCGGATGCACATACCCATATTTTCCCTCCCGGCATTGCGCAGCGGGCAGCAGATACCATCAGCAAATTTTATGGTCTTTCGCCAAGAGAAGCGGGGACGATCGAGCGATTGTTGCACAATGGAGCCAAAGTTGGGGTCACCCGTTATCTGGTTTGCTCTGTGGCCTTGAAGCCCGCGGCCGTGCAAAATATCAATAATTTTATTTTTGCATCCTGTCGGGAGCACCCGGAATTCATAGGCTTTGCTACGATCCATCCCAATATGAAAGATTGGGAAGCGGAGATCAGCCGGATCAAAGATAGGGGCTTTTACGGGGTGAAGGTCCATGCGGATTTTCAGAAATTCAGCATTGACGATCCGCAGATGATTGAAATCTACCGCGCCCTGGCGCGCTGCCATCTGGTACTCCTTTGCCATATGGGGGACGAACGCGGAGATGGCTCCTCGCCCGCCCGGTTGAGGAGGGCTTTTGACGCCGTGCCCGAACTCACCTGCATTGCGGCCCATATGGGAGGCTATCGCAGCTGGGATGAAGCCGTCTGCGTGCTGCCTGTCAGCGACAGACTCTACTTTGATACTTCTTCCAGCCTTTCGTTTATGGCTGCGCCCAAGGCAGAGCACATCATCCGCCATTTTGGCGCCGAACGATTTTTGTTTGGCACGGACTTCCCCATGTGGTCTCATGAAAAGGAACTTAGGCTCTTTATGAATCTCAACTTGACGGTGGGAGAGCAGAGGAAGATCCTTCATGATAATTTTGAAAACCTGTTCCGGATTTTGGTGTAACGCTTGACAGGGGCAGAGGGATTCGTTATAATCGGCTTAATCTTAAGTTCGAAGGAGGATCTGTTTATGTATCGTTTTATGATGCAATTCATGTGCAGCATGATGATGCGCCGGACTGCCTTCGACGAAGATCTCAGCGTGCCGAGTTGATCGGCATCAGAGAATCCAGTTGACGAAGGCAGCTTTTGAGGCATACTCAAGCTGCTTTTTTATTTGGCCGTCGGCCGTTAAAGAAAAGGAGAAAGGTTCATGAGCAACTACAAGATCGAAACCATGTGCGTACAAGAGGGATATCACCCCGGGAATGGAGAACCGCGGGTGCTGCCCATCTACCAGAGCACTACCTACAAATATGATTCCTCGGAGCATCTGGGGAAGTTGTTTGACCTTAAGGTAGAGGGGCACATGTATTCTCGCATCTCCAACCCTACCGTGGACTGCGTGGAAAAGAAGATCGCGGCGATGGAGGACGGCGTGGGGGCTCTTTGTACCTCTTCCGGTCAGGCAGCGATATTGCTTGCGGTGCTGAATGTTGTCAGCGCGGGCCAGAATTTTTTGGCCTGCGCCACCATATATGGTGGCACCATCAACCTCTTTGCTGTAACGCTCAAAAAACTGGGCATTGAGGTGCGTTTTTTTAACCAGAACATGAGCGATGCCGAAATTGAGGCCCTCATTGATGGTAACACCCGGTTGATCTACGGGGAGACCATCGCCAATCCGGCCCTTACCGTATTTGACATTGCGCGTTTTGCCAATCTGGCCCACAGGCGTGGACTTCCCCTGTATATCGACAACACATTCGCTACCCCCGTGCTGTGCCGGCCGTTCGAGTTCGGCGCGGACGTAGTGGTTCATTCCACCAGTAAATACATGGACGGCCATGCGGTGGTGCTGGGTGGCGTCATTGTGGACGGCGGTAAGTTCGACTGGGCAAAATCCGGCAAGTTTCCGGAGCTTACTGAGCCGGACGAATCCTACCATGGCGTCATATATACGGAGCAATTCGGTAGTGCTGCCTTTATCACCAAAGCTCGGGTACAGCTCATGCGGGATTATGGCGCTACCATGCAACCCCAGGCGGCTTTCCTGTTGAATTTGGGATTGGAAACGTTGGTGCTTCGGGTGGAACGCCATTGCAGCAACGCCCTTGCTATTGCTGAATTTTTGGAGTTCAATGAAAACGTTACTTGGGTGAACTATCCCAAGCTGCCTTCGTCCCAGGATTATGCGCTGGCGGAAAAATATCTGCCAAAGGGCGCTTCCGGCGTGATCTCCTTCGGCGTGAAAGGTGGGCGCGAGGTGGCTATGAAGTTTATGGATTCTCTGAATCTTGCCGCTATTGTTGTTCATGTTGCGGATGCCCGAACTTCCGCACTGCATCCCGCCAGCACTACACACCGCCAGCTCACCGACGAGCAGCTTGCGGCTGCGGGGATCGGCCCCGATCTGGTTCGCATGTCCGTGGGAATCGAAAACGTGGAAGACCTTATTGCGGATATTGATCAGGCTCTGAAGAAAACCAACTGAAAGGAAAGCGAGTATTATGCCCATTAGAATTCCCAACCAGCTGCCGGCGACACAGACGCTGCAGGAGGAAAACATTTTCGTCATGACCGAAACACGCGCGCTGACGCAGGATATTCGCCCCCTGCAGGTGCTCATGCTCAACCTCATGCCCACGAAGGTTGCCACCGAAACGCAGATCGCCCGGCTTATCGGGAATACGCCGTTGCAGGTAGATTTGGAACTTTTGTATACGAAAACGCACAAGGCAAAAAACACCTCCCAAGAGCATCTGATCGCCTTCTACAAGACCTTTGACGAGGTGCGCAATCGGAAATTCGACGGCATGATCATTACCGGGGCACCGGTGGAAAACATGCCCTTTGAGGAAGTGGCATACTGGCCGGAGTTGTGCGAGATCATGGAGTGGAGTAAAACCCATGTCTTCAGCACCCTGCATATCTGTTGGGGGGCGCAGGCCGGGCTGTACTATCATTACGGAATTGAGAAATATCCGTTGGAGAAGAAACTTTTCGGTGTATTTCCCCATCAGGTGGAATACAAGAATTCTATGCTTTTTCGGGGGTTTGACGATGTGTTCATGGTTCCGCAGTCCCGAAATACCACTGTGCTGCGGGTAGACATCGAAGCCAATCCAGAGCTACAGATTCTGGCATCTTCAGAAGAGGCGGGAGTCTATGCTGTGCGGAACCGCGAATATCGGCAGATTTTCATCACTGGCCATTCGGAGTACGATGCGAACACTCTGGATAAGGAGTATTGGAGGGATGTGAACAATGGGATGCAGATAGAAGTTCCAAAGAATTACTATTCCGATGGCGACCCCAGCCGGCCGCCGCTGGTATCCTGGCGGAGCCATGCCAATCTGCTGTATCAAAACTGGCTCAATTACTTCGTCTACCAGACTACGCCATATGACATCAACGCCATAGGCTAAAAGGAACGGAGGGCTTGCTATATACGGCAAAACTTGAGCAATAAAAACGGGGGATGGTAGCAATTTGCGTCCATCCCCTGAAATATATTATGTCATGTTGGAGAGAAGATCCTCTTCAAAAACGAAATGCCCCTAAATGCTCAAACAGTATTTTTAGACCGATTAATACCAGTATTATACCGCCCGCAAGTTCGGCTTTCGATTTGAATTTTACACCAAAGATATTGCCGATTTTCACACCCAGAATGGATAATGAAAGCGTGACAACGCCAATGGATAAAACTGCCGGGGCAATCTTTACATTAAGAAAGGCAAATGATACCCCCACCGCCAGCGCATCAATGCTTGTTGCGAGCGCAAGGGGAAGCATTTGCGCGGGTTTTAAGGATGCTTCTTTCTTTATGGGGGGCTCACCGCCGGGACATTCTCTGTCCGCGCATTTTTTAACAGGACACTCTCTATCGGTACATTTTTCGGCAGGACATTCTCTGTCTAAGCACCCTTCCTTTTTAAAGCTTTCCAGAATCATTTTTCCGCCGATGATGCCGAGCAGGGCAAATGTAATCCAGTGGTCAATTGTGATTATTTTATCGGCAAACTGGGTGCCTAGTAGATAACCGACCAGTGGCATACCCGCCTGAAAAAGACCAAAGTATAAGCCGACGATCAATGCTTTCTTTATAGTTACTTTTGACATGGTCAGCCCGGAACAAAGGGCTACGGCAAAAGCATCCATAGATAGTCCGATGGCAATGAGGAATAGTTCCAGTAGGTTCATGGTGTGGTCTCCTTCATAAAATGTGATGTACAAAAGAAAAAAACCCAAGTGTGGCTCATGCGAGCTTATACTGGGCTTAAAAAGAAAAAAGACCATGTATAAACCTACAGAAGTTATACACGAGTCTCGTTTTTTAAGGCAAGCCAGACCGTTCCCGATCAGCATGTTGACTTGCCACGCATATTTGCGCTAACTACTCCCTCATGGGTATTTTCAATTGTCGGTAGTATATCATAGGATACATCCAACGTCAACGTCTTTGGCCGGAGCGGATTTTAAGTAGAAGATTTTATTTGGTTATCATTTGCTATGCGGGCATGCATTACAGACGTTTATTTTAATTGCCTAATTTGTCATATTCTACTATACTTTTAACCATGATTTATCAACAGATCACAAGCGGCATCTTCCTCTCGCGGCCCAATCGCTTCATTGCCCAAGTGGAGGTGGACGGCCGGGTGGAAATATGTCACGTGAAGAATACGGGCCGGTGCCGGGAACTGCTGGTGCCGGGCTACCGGGTATATCTGGCACGGTCAAATAACCCGAGCCGCAAGACTACCTATGATCTGGTGGCAGTGGATCGGGCCGGGAAGCTCATCAATATGGACAGTCAGGCCCCAAATCGGGTGGCCGGAGAATGGCTGCGCCAATGCTTCGGTGCGGAGGCCGAGATCCGACCTGAAATCAGATACGGAAATTCCCGTCTGGACTTTTGCGTGAAATCCGGGGGCAGAATCACCTATGTGGAGGTGAAGGGCTGCACTTTGGAGCGGGATGGCGTTGTGTTGTTTCCGGACGCACCCACAGAAAGGGGAATCCGACACCTCAATGAACTGGCCAGCTGCGCTTCTGGGGGGCAATACGGCGCTATGGTGCTCTTTGTAATCCAAATGGAAGGTGTTTTGTGCTTCCGTCCCAACGACGCAATGGACCCTGCCTTTGGGTCGGCCCTTCGGCATGCGGCGGCCTGCGGCGTGGAGGTGGTGGCGGTTGATTGCTTTGTAACGCCAAGCAGCCTTGTGGTACGGAATCCGGTTCTCGTGGATCTAAAGAATTACAAGTAACAAGGTGGATTTTTTAATGGACTATACCGGCATGATGATTTACGTGGGAGTATCCATGGTTACTCCTGGCCCCAACAACCTGATGGTTCTATACCTTTTTGCTAAGGGCGGGTTCAAAGGGGCGAGGAAGTTTATTGTGGGCGCTTCCGCGGGGCTGCTTTTAAAGCTGCTGCTTTGCGGCGCGCTGAACTTCGCCCTGGCCGCAGCGGTGCCTGCGGCTGTCCCCTATCTCAAATGGGTGGGCGCCGCCTATATGGTCTATTTGGCGGTGCACATGGTGGCTGATGGGCTCAGGGCGGCAGAAGACACGAACGGCGAGGCGAAGCAGGCCGAGAGCAGTGGGGAATCCACTTACCAAAGTGGGTTCCTGCTTCAGACTTTCAACATAAAAACCTGGATCATGGCTTTAAGTGCATTTTCCATCTATGTAGTGCCCTATGGCCTTTCACCCCTGCCCATTGCAATATGTGTGGGGTACGCCTTGTTGGTGTACTTTTTGGGTTGCGCCGCATGGGGATTCTTCGGAAGCGCGTTCAAGCGTGCCTACGAGAACCACAAAAAAGCCTTTAGCCTACTCATGGGGGCGTCTTTGGTTTGGTGCGCCGTTACGGCGCTGATATAATACAGGAGGAGCGGCAATGAAGCACGTTTTGGTTACCATGCCCATGACGGAGGCACAAAAGGCGCGCCTTTTGTGCATTGTTCCAGACGCGGAGGTGGATTATCATCCGCTGAACGATATGGATCCCAGCCGCATGACGCTGGAGCAGGTGCTTGCGGCAAATATTGTGCTGGGTAACGTCTCGCCCCAAAAGCTGGCTCAGTCCACCAACATCGAATGGGTGCAGCTGAGTAGCGCCGGGGTGGATTGGTTTACCCGACATTGCACCCTTCCCAAAGGCATGATTCTCACTAATTCCTCCGGAGCTTACGGCCATGCGGTTGCGGAACATATGCTGGGGATGCTGCTGATGCTCATGCGCAAACTCAACTGCTACTGCCGCAATCAGATGATGCATAACTGGACCAACTGCGGTAAAGTAACAACATTGGAAAGCGCCGTGGTGCTTGTTGTAGGGCTGGGGGATATCGGGCGGCATTTCGCAAAGATGTGCAAGGGCATGGATAGCTATGTCATCGGAGTAAAGCGCACGCCCGGGGAAAAGCTACCGTATGTGGATGAGCTTTACACCGTGGATCAACTGGACGAGCTGCTGCCCCGGGCGGATGTGGTGGCGCTGGCCCTCCCGTCTACCGATGAAACGTGGGGCATGTTCAACCGGGCGGTGTTTGAAAAAATAAAGCCGGGGGCCTATCTTGTAAATGCGGGCCGGGGAAGAACTGTGGATACGGATGCGCTGGTGGAGGCGCTCTCATCAGGACGGTTGGCCGGCGCGGCGCTGGATGTAACGGATCCGGAGCCGCTACCCGAGGACCATCCTCTGTGGGATATGGAAAACGTGGTTATCACGCCCCACGTCTCCGGCCCTTATAATCTTATGGAAAGGACAGGAGAACGCGTTGCGGAAATCGCCCTGAAAAATCTGGAGCGTTTTATGAAGGGGGAACCTCTTGTCAACGTGGAAGATCCATGTACTGGGAAATAAGGAACCATGAAGTACGAATACATTTTTTTTGATTTGGACGGTACAATCATTAATTCCGCGCCCGGAATCGTAGCCTCGGTACGGCATGCCCTGAAAAAATCCGGCGTAGAAATCAATGATCTTGCAACCCTGCATCAATTTATCGGCCCACCGCTGGCGGACTCCTTCCAAAAATACTGTGGGTTTACTCCAAAGCAGGCAGCAAAGGCCATCGAATATTACAGGGAGTACTATACGGATCGGGGCATGCTTGAATGTACTCTGTACCCGGGTATTGACGCGTTGCTGCGCGAAATTTACCCCGTGGGTGGGAAAATTCTGCTGGCCACATCAAAGCCAGAGGTCTATGCCAGACGCATTCTCGAGCACTTTCAGCTGGACCGTTACTTTTTCTTTGTAGCGGGGAGTAGCCTGGATGAAAGCCGGGCCAATAAAGATGCGGTGCTGATGTACGCCATGGAACAATGCGGCATTCACTCTTCCGCCGCCGTTATGGTGGGTGACCGGGAGTATGATGTATTTGGCGCAAAAAAGGCGGGGATGCCCTGCATCGGTGTGCTTTATGGCTACGGCAGCGAGGCTGAACTTCTCTCTGCCGGCGCCTACGCGCTGGCGCGTACGCCTGCCGAAGTCGCGAAGTTCTTTTAACCGTGCAAAAACTGCTGCCGCTGTTGAAAAAAATTCCAAATCCGTAATATTGCTGTACGTCAAAAAGTAGTATGCTATAATGGCTTTACACGTACTTTAAAATAGGAGTGTATCTATGAAAATCGTTGTTTTAGCCGGTGGATTGAGTACGGAACGGGATGTTTCCCTCTCCACGGGCACCATGGTTTGCAATGCGCTGCGCCAGTACGGGCATCGGGCGGTACTGGTGGATCTATTTTTTGGAATCGAAAAATTGCCTGATGATATGGAGGCCTTCTTTGTTTCGGAGGGCCTTTTGCCGGCCCGGCCGGTACAGAAGGAAGCGCCGGATTTGGATGCTGTAAAAAAAGCAAGGCCGGATGGCGGCATGGGCGAGTTCGGGCCCAATGTCATTGAGGCCTGTCGGGCGGCGGATATCGTGTTTATGGCGCTTCACGGCGCTTCGGGAGAAAACGGCAAGATACAGGCCGTGTTTGACGTCATGGGCGTCAAATACACGGGCAGCGGTTATTTGGGCAGCGCGCTGGCCATGGACAAAAACATCTCCAAGCAGCTTTTTATGCACAATGGAATCAAAACTCCGGACGGCCGGATGTATCGCAAGGGGGAAAATGTGGATTTTCCGCTGCCTTGCATTGTGAAACCCTGCTCCGGCGGGTCCAGCATTGGGGTACAGAAGGCTTTTTCGCAACCGGAGCTTGATGCGGCGCTTAAGGACGCCTTCCGCTATGAGGATTTTGTGCTGGTGGAAACCTGCATCAGCGGCCGTGAATTTACTTGCGGTATTCTGGGAGGGCGGGCCCTTCCCCCAGCAGAGGTGATTCCAAAAGACGGCTTTTACGATTACAAACACAAGTATCAGGACGGATGGATCACCGAAGTCTGTCCGGCGCAAATTTCCGCCGAGTTGACGGAGCGGATTCAAAATGTTTCCATGCGGGCCTTTCTTTGCCTGAACCTGTCCGTCTATGCCCGGATGGACTTCCTCTATGACGAGAACGGCAACTTGTGGTGCCTGGAGGCTAACACCCTTCCCGGCATGACTCCTACCAGCCATTTGCCGCAGGAGGCTAAGGCAGTGGGGATCAGCTATGGTGCACTGTGCGAAAAGATCATTGAATTCTCGTTAGAGAATTACAAATTAAGCTGATATGATGGAATTTACGATTAAACAGGTGACAGAGCTCACTGGTGGTACATATTGGGGTGACCCCGCGCTATTGAACACGCGCGTTTCTGGTGTATCCTTAGATACGCGCAAGCTACATCCGGGGGCTCTCTTTATTCCCATTGTGGGCGACCGGCTGGATGGACACAATTTCCTGCCCACTGCTTTTGAAAAGGGTGCGGTAGCCGCGCTGTCGGAGCGAAAAGTGGAAGGTGTTGACTCCTTAATCCTGGTGGATTCTACCCAAGCGGCCTGTCAGGCTCTAGCGGCCGCATACCGGAGGCTGTTTCCCATTCCATTTGTGGGCATTACTGGCAGCGTAGGGAAAACCACGACCAAAGAAATGATTTACAGTGTCCTGAGCCAGGAGCGGAATACCTTAAAAAATGAGGGCAACCTCAACAACCAAACGGGGGTTCCACTCACGCTATTCCGTCTGGAGCCTTCCTATCAGGCGGCTGTGGTGGAGATGGGCACCAATCACTTTGGGGAAATCTCGAGGCTGTCTAAAATGGTTCGGCCGGATATTGCGGTGCTCACCAACATTGGAGATGCGCACATTGAGTATCTTGGCTCCCGGGAAGGAATATTACAGGCCAAGTGTGAAATGTTTGAATTCATGAATCCTGAGGGGCAGATCATCCTCAATGGGGATGATTACTTGATCCGTACCCTGTTAGGCAGAAGCAAAAATATTACGACTTACGGTATGTGCCCGGAAAATGACGTGTACGCCTCAGACGTAGAGGATCTTGGCCTGATGGGTTCCCGGTTTACGGCGCACCTGAAGGACCGAATGCTGCGTGTCACTATGCGCGCTCCTGGCAGGCATATGATTTTAAATGCTCTCTGTGCCATTGCAGTTGGAGAGAAGCTGGACATCAGCGATCGGGCCATCGAGCGGGGAATCAGCGCCTATGAGTCTGCGGACGGCAGGATGCATGTAATAAAAACCGGCCGACTGACCTTATTGAATGATGCCTACAATGCCAATCCAACTTCTATGAAGGCATCCATAGACGTGGCCGTGACCACGCCGGGCCGGTGCGTGCTGGTTTTGGGGGATATGCATGAGCTTGGCCCAAACACCCTTGCTTATCATGCCGAAGTGGGGCGTTATGCCGTGCGGCGGGGTGCAGATCTGGTTATCACCGTCGGGCTACTCTCAGAGGCCACGCATGAGGCGGTACTTAGTGCCGGAGGGAAAGGTGTGCACTTTGAAGACAATGAAGCGCTCGTCCGTACAATAGCTTCTCTTCTGAGGGAGGGAGATACCGTGCTGTTCAAAGGCTCTCACGGGATGCACTTGGGCGAAGTGGTGGAGCACCTGAAAAACTTTTAAAAATCAAAAAGCCTCCGAATGGAGGCTTTTGCATTATAATCCCTCGTAAAACTCTTCTAGTGAGAGGCTGTTTTCATAGAGGTAGGTGGAAAGCTCGATGCCCACATAGCGGAAGTGCCATGGCTCATACACTACGTGGGTCAGGAATTCCTTACCTTCCGGATAGCGGAGGATGAATCCATACTTATAGCTGTTTTCGTTAAGCCATATTCCCTGAGGGGTTTCTGCGAAGGCTTTAGACATGGAGGGAGCGTTCACGGAGGTAATGTCAAAGGCCAGCCCCAGCTGGTGCTCGCTGGTGCCGGGATACGCCGTTATCACAGGCACGTCGGGATCGGAGCCATATGAAGGATCCTTGGCTACTTTTTTGTCCCATAAGCCTTGCTGATATTCATAGTCTCGGTATACGCTCACTAGGAAAAAACCGTCCACACCCTCGTCAAGGGCGGCGGCAAGCATTCCATTGAGGGCTTCCATGGCGACGGCATCGGCCTGTATTGCGTTGCTTTTCAATTTCAGATTTCCAGAAGTGCTGCAATCTTTAACGTTGACCAGATTCGAAGGCACAAAATCCTTTTGTAGGGAGTGTTCCCGGTTAACCAAACAGGTGTGAAAGGAATTTATCATATCTTTGGCCTGATCCTGCAAGGTGGGCTCCGGCGTGGCGGTTGGAGAAGCGGAAGGGAAAAGGCGGGCGTCGGCTTCGGACCCGATATCGCAGGTCGGGGAAGGCAATGTGGTCGGCTGAACTGTCTGCTGGGAAACAGGCGCAAAACAGAACAAAAGAGAAAAAGCAGATATAATTGTAATGAGCGAGCGTAATAGCTGATACACATCCATAGAGCCCTTTCGAAATCTTGGAATCATGATACCATATTAGGATACGCTATGATATACTAAAACTATGAACAATGTTTTTTCGGGCTTGTTTGGCAAAAAAGATATTTGGGTGATAACGGCGCTGTTGGCTGTAGCCGCTGCAGTGTTTTTTCTTTTGCCCTTAGGCGGTACGCCAACAGGTTATGTGCGAATTTATGTGGGCGGAGAACTGTATCAAACCGTTGAGCTTGGCAAAGAACAGGTCATCCGCATTGAACAAAACGGAAAGGTAAATGAGGTGGAGGTTAATGCGGATGGCGTACGCATGTTGAACTCTACCTGTGAAAACCAAAACTGCGTTGATCAGGGCTGGATGACGGTGGAGAATGCCCGATATTCCAACTGGATCATATGCCTGCCCAATCAGGTTGCGGTAGAGTTGGTGATGGAACCATGAGCAAGGTCAATCGAATTGCGCGTTTCGGCATGCTTACGGCGGTGGCGCTGGTATTGGGATATCTGGAAAACTTTGTCGTCATTGCCCCGGGAATCCCTGGAATTAAATTGGGGCTTTCGAATATCGTGCTGTTGTACGCGCTTTATGAGATGGATTGGAAAAGCACGGCGGCACTGATGCTCACGAAGGTTTTTTTGTCAGGGTTTTTGTTTGCGGGCCCAACCGCAATTCCTTTTAGCCTGATGGGCGGGGTATTGAGTATCGCTGTCATGCTCCTTGCTATGCAGATTTCGGGCGTTGGCATCGTAGGAGTGAGCGTTTGCGGAGCCGCTGCGCATAATATTGGGCAATTGGGTGTTGCATGCCTTGTGGTAGGGTATCGGGCAATTCTCTCGTATTCGCCGATCCTGCTGGCAGTAGCGGTGGGCACGGGAATTCTCACGGGAATCGTCGCAAAATGCGCCCTCAAAGTGATGGAGGCATACGAAAAGAAAAAATAAAGGCAGGCGTTTTGCCTGCCTTTATCAATGCAATCTGATCAGCCGATGGAGGCTACGTAGTCCACTGCGGCATTCACGGCGTCCACTACCGCGCCGGAACTGATGGAGGCTCCGGTAACGGAATCCACGTTGGATTTGAGAACCAGAGGGGGCTCCAAGCCCTTAAACTGATCCGTGAAGGCGGGTTCTTTGGTTTTTGCGCCAAGGCCAACAGTCTCGGAAAAGCTGGCGCCACCTACGGAAATACCGGAGATCAAGCCATCATTGCCGACGCCCACGATCACTTCGATAGGTCCGGCATACCCTGTTTTGGTAACCTGAACGGCGTATCCTACGGTTTCGGCCCCGGCTTTGCCGGCATAACAATTGTCTACTGCGCCGTTGGCCGCGGTCAGCTCTTCAAAAGTTTCTGCATTAGGGAGGACGCTTTTGCGGGCTTCCCTGGCCGCTGCGATTGTCTGCTCGTTGATGGTGGGGGCGGTCAGTTCGTTGGTGAAGCCAAGCATACATCCTGCCAAAAGAGCAATAAGACCGAGAACAAACCAAGCGGGTAATGTTTTTTTCATATAGGGGGTTCCTCCTGAGCAACAGCATAATACTGAAATTTACACTATTATAGGATACTACATTTTTGAAGAAGTGCAAGGGCTTTAAGATAAATTTTATGTTCTTTTTTTAACAAATAAGTCAAATTGTAAGGCTTTAAAAACAATTTCATAATGAGGTAGACACGGAGGATTAGAGTGATATAATAAGCATTGTATGAGAAGCCGAAAACGCTTGTTTAAAGTAGCCAACATAATTTTAATTGCGTTCGTATCAGCGCTGCAGTTCGGATGTTCGGCAGCGGCTGCTCAGGAGAACTCTGCAGTGGGGTTCTTTTTTGATACCGTCATAACCGTTACTGCATCCAGTGATCAGGATACGCTTGACGGGGCGCTTTCGCTGTGCGGGAAGTATGAAAAACTGTTGAGCAAAACCATTGAAGGTAGTGACGTGTGGCAGATCAATCATGCATCTGGCGCGACTGTGCAGGTAAGCGCAGATACCATCGCGCTGCTGAAAAAATCTATCGAAATCAGCGAAGCGTCGGGCGGCGCATTTGATATTACGGTTGCGCCTGCGATTGCGCTTTGGGATTTTACGGGGGACAAACATATCCTGCCGGACAAGGATGCATTGGCGGAGGCAGCTACGTTGATTGATTATCGAAAGATTTCCATAGAGGGGAACTATGTGACGCTGGGCGAGGGGATAGAAGTAGACCTGGGCGGGATCGCCAAGGGCTATATCGCAGATAAAATAGCGGAATACCTGTGGGAGCAGGGCGTGGAGAGCGGATTGTTAAATTTCGGCGGGAATGTTCTTGTAATCGGAACAAAGCCCGGAGGTGAAAAGTGGAGCGTCGGCGTACGGGATCCCGACGGGGAGGCGGATGATTATATCGCTGCGATTCACGTGGCCAATCAGGCTGTGGTAACCAGCGGCGTATACGAGCGCGGCTTCGCGCTGGATGGGGTTTGGTACCATCATATTTTGGATACAAAAACAGGGTGGCCGGTGCATAACGGGTTGATGTCGGTCACCATTGTCGCCGATAATTCCACGCTGGCGGATGCGCTTTCCACCACTTGTTTTGCACTTGGGATCGAAGAGGGGACGAAGCTGGCGGAAGCCTACGCTGCGCAAGCGGTATTCATAGACGAAAATGGCATGATAACTGCCAGCCAGGGCCTTGAGGGAACCGGCGCGTTTGAGGTGCTGAAATAATGATTCCTTTATTTCGAAATCGGCGCGAAATCGATATGTGCAACGGCCCTCTGGTAAAAGAAGTCATACGTTACGCAATTCCCATTGTAATCACGGGAATTTTGCAGCTCCTATACAATGCCATCGATATGGCGGTCGTAGGCAGGTATGTGGGGAGTCAGTCTTTGGCAGCGGTCGGTGCCACCAGCCATGTGCTCAAGCTCATTACCACCTTTATGATCGGGCTGTCACTTGGACTTAACGTGGTCATTGCGCAGCACTGTGGCGCCCGGGAGGACAAGGCGGCCAATCAAGCGCTGTACTCCTGCATCTATGCAGGATTTTTTCTGAGCTTACTGTTGGGCGGATTGGTATTCGCCTTCGCAAGGCAGATCCTGATTCAGATGCATACGCCGACGGACGTGTTGGAGAGGGCCGTGGTGTATATGCGCATCTACATTGTGGGTGCGCCGGCCATACTTCTCTACAACTTTGGAGCCGCAGCGCTTCGGGCCGTGGGGGACACTATGCACCCTCTCAAATTCCTTCTGGTTTCAGGTCTTTTGCATGTGCTCTTAAATCTGCTTTTCGTGCTCAAATTCAATTGGGATGTGGCGGGTGTCGCATGGGCTACTACTATTTCGCAGTACGTATCTGCCTGCATGGTGATGGTGTGCCTTGCGCGAATGAGCGGGAATCTTCATTTTTCCCTTTGGGGGATGAAAATCAATTGGGCAGAGCTGATGCGGGTGGTCAAGATAGGCCTGCCCTCCGCCGTTCAGATTTCAATGTTTGCGATTTCGAATATTATTATCCAGTCGGCGGTGAATGCCTTTGGTTCTGTGGTGATGGCGGCCTGGACGGCAGCCTCGAATGTGGATGGATTTATGTGCATTACCATCATAAGCATTTCCCAGGCGTCCACAGCTTTTGTTGGCCAGAATGTGGGCGCTGGCAACTATGAGCGCGTAAAGAAGATCACGCGCACTAGCCTCATAATGGCAGTGGGGGCTATGGTATTCTTGAGCGCTGTGGGCTATCTTCTCAGGAAACCCATCATTGGCATCTATGTGATGGAGCAGGACGTCATCTTCTGGGGCGCGCAAATCTTTTCCGTGTACTGCATGGGATATTTTATCTACGGCACGGAACAGGCCCTGGTGGGTACCATCCGAGGGACAGGATATACGGTCCTGAGCATGACGGCCTCCATTTTTGGCACTTGTGCGCCGAGGATCCTCTGGGTGTACCTAGTCTGTGCGCGGTATGATACCGTGTTGGCGCTGGCGCTAGTTTACCCTGTATCATGGCTAACGACTTTGCTGTTGCAGTGTGGGAGCTATGCCATCGCAATGCGCAAAACTAAAGATAAAATCGAATTCCAAATTCCAACTGCATGTGAGCGGGTATGAGGGGAAGTAAATAGATGTTCTCAAGACGACAGGATATCGATATGTGCAACGGCCCCTTGGTCCAAGGACTGTTGCTTTTTACGATTCCAGTGATACTTACCGGTATTTTGCAGCTACTCTACAATGCCATCGATATGGTGGTCATCGGGCGGTATGTGGGGAGTCAATCGCTTGCGGCGGTAGGTTCTACCACAAATGTGCTCAAGCTCTTTACCAACTTCATCATTGCGTTGTCCGTGGGCCTCAATGTGCTCATCGCCCAGCATCGTGGTGCCGGAGAGGATAAGGAAGCCAATGAGGCGCTGCATACTAGCTTTTTTTCCGGATTTATTCTGAGCCTATTCTTGGGCGGATGTCTCTTCGTGTTTGCTAGGCCGATATTGGTTCAAATGAATACCCCTGCAGATGTGTTGGGAAAAGCAGTCGTGTATCTGCGGATCTATATCGTGGGCGCACCGGCTCTGCTGATATACAACTTTGGAGCCGCAGCGCTTCGAGGCTATGGCGATACGCGGCGTCCGCTACAATTTCTCATGATTTCAGGTTTGTTGCATGTGATTTTGAACTTACTTTTTGTGCTTATGTTCAATATGGATGTTGCGGGTGTGGCCTGGGCAACTACCATTTCCCAATATGTCTCCGCGTTTATGGTCATCGCCTGCCTGATGAAGATGGACGGCATTCTCCATTTCAGCCTCCGCAGGCTGAAAATTAACAAGGTGGAGCTAGGGCGGGTGGCAGGTATTGGTTTTCCTTCCGCGGTACAGACCTCCATGTTTTCGATTTCGAATGTTATCATTCAAGCCGCGGTGAACGCCTTCGGTTCTACGGTTGTGGCGGCATGGGCGGCGGCTGACAATGTGGATGGCTTCATGTGCATCGTGGTGATAAGCATCGGTCAGGCTGTTACGGCCTTTGTGGGCCAGAACGTGGGTGCCAAGAACTATGGGCGGATTAGGAAAATCATGACCACCGGTATGTGGATGACGGTGAGCATTATAGTGCTTATGAGCATATTGGCCTACCTTTCGCGCAGGCTCATCTTCGGGATTTATGTGACGAATCCGGAGGTTATTTCTCTGAGCGCACAGATATTCGCCATATACTGCATGGGCTATTTCATTCTGGGAATTGAGCAGGTGGTGGTTGGAACCATACAGGGCACGGGATATACATATATAAGCATGGTGGCTTCCGTGTTCGGTGCCTGTGTGCCACGTGTCATATGGGTCTATGCAATTTGTGCGCAATTTCATTCGGTGCTGATGCTGGCGATTGGATACCCGATGTCTTGGTTCGTCGTGCTGCTGTTGCAAAGCGTCGGCTGTGTAATCGCCCTGCGCAAGGTCAAAAGCGATATTGATTCCAGGCTCGTGATAGCTGAAGTATAGGTGTAAAGGAGAACCAAAAATCATGTTGGGCAGACGACATGAGATAGACATGTGCAACGGCCCGCTGCTTAGCGGAATGATCCGCTATGCGCTGCCACTAATCCTGACCAACATCCTACAGCTGCTTTATCAAACAATAAACGTTATGGTGGTTGGCAGATTCGCAGGCAGCGTAGCATTGGCGGCAGTGGGTTCCACAACTCATGTGATCAATATCTCGACTTATATATTTTTGGGTATGTCTGTCGGCGTCAGTGTTGTGGTGGCGCAATATTTTGGCGCCCGCGATTATCAAAATGCCAACAAAAGTCTTCAAACAGCCCTGCTTGTTGCGGGGATGGCAGGCGTATGCGTCACGATATTTGGCATTTTGATGGCGCGTAGGATGTTGACGTGGGTAAACTCTCCAAAAGAAGTCATCGATCTCTCCACTATGTACCTGCGCGTTTACTTCCTCGGTATACCGGCATCTCTGATTTATAATTTCGGTGCCGGAGCCATGCGCGGCATGGGGGATTCACGACGGCCGCTGAAATACCTAGCGGTTGCAGGTATCCTCAACGTTTGCCTTAACTTGTTCTTTGTGCTGAAACTGAATATGAGCGTAGCTGGTGTGGCGCTGGCCACGGTGATTTCGCAGTATGTCTCTGCAACGTTGGTGGTTCTTAGTTTCATTCGTTCGGAAGGGAACATGCACCTGGATCTGCGTTCCATGCGGATATATAAGAGCCACTTGTGGGAAATCGTGCGCATTGGCGTTCCAGCAGGAGTGAATGGTTCTCTCTTTGCTCTGATGAATCTCATCTTACAGTCCGCCATCAATTCCATGGGGCCCGTGGTTATGGCGGGGTGTGCCGCTTCCGCTAACGCAGATAATTATATCTATATGGCTATCAATGCAATTACGCAGACGAATCTGGCCTTTACGGGACAGAACGTAGGAGCCGGGAAGTATGACCGAGTCAAGAAGGGAATTTTCATTTCTTGCGGCTGTTCCATGGCAATCGCCTTGGGGATGGGCGCAACAGGCTTTTTCTTTGCGGATAGGATTATCGGCCTTTTTACCAGTGATCCGGCTGTGGTGCAAGTGGGCGTACAGATGTTCCGGGTGCTATGTGCAACTTACTTCATTTATGCATTTGCGGATGTAGAGGTTGGAGCTATGCGCGGCATGGGGAACTCCCTACTTCCAATGGGCCTTGCCATCATAGGAGTATGTGCTGTCAGGATTATCTGGATCTATACTATCTTTGCAGCGAATCCTCAGTTGATCTTGCTGGCCTATAGCTTTCCGGTGAGTTGGAGCATCACGTTGCTGCTGCAGACCGGCGGCCTGCTGTTGGTATGGCGGCGGCTGATGCGAAAAGCCGCGCCAATTCCCGTGATAATGCAAGCAGATCCGTAAGAATTTGTAATGAGGATATAATTAACCGGAATGAGATTTTCCGGATTCCTCCTTTACTTGTGAGGATATTCTCCCTATAATGGCAAATAACAAGTGAATCGGAGGACATAGCCATGAAACAGCTTTTCCAAATGTCAGAGGCGGAACTGCGAGAATTCTATCAGCAGGCCAAAACCGAATATGAAAAAAGCAAGGCAAAAGGCCTGAAGCTCGACATGTCTCGCGGAAAGCCCGCAAATGCGCAGGTGGCGCTTTCCAATGGCCTGTTTGACTTGCCCCAAAATGGCAATTTTGAAATGGATGGCATTAATGCCTGCAACTATGGCGTTATGGATGGGCTGCCGTCCTGCAAAAAGCTGTTTGCGGAGATATTAGGCACAAAGCCCGAAGAGATCTTTTGCGGCGGAAATGCCAGTCTGACGTTGATGTACGATACGATTTCCAAGGCCTATACCCATGGCCTGCTTCATTCGGAAAAACCTTGGTCCAAGCTGGACAAGGTTAAGTTCCTCTGCCCTGTACCGGGTTATGACCGCCACTTCAAGATCTGCGAATCTTTCGGTATGGAGATGATCAACATTCCCATGACCGACGGGGGCCCGGATATGGGCATGGTGGAGGATTTGGTTCGCGATCCTGCCGTCAAGGGCATGTGGTGCGTCCCAAAATATTCCAATCCGGACGGTATCATTTACAGTGATCGCACAGTGGAGCGCATTACGCATCTCAAGCCTGCGGCCAAGGACTTCCTTCTCATGTGGGACAATGCCTACTGCATCCACGAGTTCGAGGGTGAATTCGTTCCCTTTCGGGATATTCTTTCTGAGTGCCGTGCGGCGGGGAATCCCGATATGGTGTTCGAGTTTGCATCAACCTCCAAGATCACTTTCCCGGGCGGGGGAATTTCCTGCTTTGCTTGTAGCGCGGACAATATGGCATATATGAACAAACTCATCGGCATACAGACCATTAGTTACGACAAAATCAATCAGCTCCGCCATGTGCTTTTTCTTAAGGACATGAAAACCACTTTGGCGCATATGAAAAAGCAGGCGGCCTTCCTGGCTCCAAAATTTCAGGTGGTGCTGGATTGTTTGGAGCGGGAAATTGCGCCCCTGGGTATTGCCGGCTGGCATTCCCCTAAGGGCGGTTACTTTGTCAGCCTCAATACTATGCCAGGTTGCGCCAAACGCACCAACCTGCTGGCCAAAGAGGCAGGAGTGATCATGACGGGAGCTGGAGCAACCTACCCTTATGGGAAGGACCCACAGGATTCTAATCTGCGCATCGCTCCCAGCTACCCGCCGGCGGAGGAGCTCAAGGAGGCCATGGAAGTTTTCTGTGCCAGCCTGAAACTGGCGGCCGTAGAAAAAATGCTGGGGATGTACTAAAGAATAACAAACAAGCCATCCATGCGGATGGCTTGTTTTAGTTATGTGTATTGATTATCAGCAGCATGCGTCGCAATAGATCTTGATGCACACCTCCAAAAACAGAACTTCCTCATGGTTGGAAAGGGAAATCCCGGTGAGCGCCTCAATTTTCTTAAGGCGGTAGAGCAGCGTCTGCCTATGAAGGTAAAGCATCTGCGCAGTTTTGGCAGTATTTTGGTTGTTCTGCACATAGCACCGAAAGGTATCTAAAAGGGAACTGTTTTTTTTCCTGTCATATTCCATAAGGCTCACGAGTGCCCGCTCGGACATGGCCACAATATTGGGATGCTGCCTGAGCACGTAAATCATCTGGAAGAGGCGGGCGTCTTTATAAGAGTATCGGTGGCCAAAGCCATTTTCCGAATAGCAGGTATCCAGCGCAAGCCGGGAGTTAATATAGCTACAATGGAAGTCCGTAGGCCCGTTGGGGATCTCTCCAATTCCCCAGGCGAACTTTACATTGCCAAAAATGTGTTTCAGTTTGCTCTCAAGGGCATTGAGAAAGAAGTACACGAACTGTTCCGTATCACTTTGCCTATACTCCAGAAAGATGATGTAGATATCCTGCTGGTAAGTGAACATGATATGCCGACTGATCTTATCTGCAATTTTCTGGGTGTGGTTCTGGATTGTGAGCAGGCTTTTGATAAACCATTGTCGCTCATCAGTTTTAGAACGTTGAACTTCACCGTCGAATATGCCGATACGTCCGGTAATACAGATATACGAGTCCGTCTGAAAAAGCCCCAGTGCCTGTCCTTCTGCTTTGATGGTGTCGGTAAACGGCTGCTCGTCGTTAATGAGGCTCCAGAGCATGTTGTCTCGAAACCGCTGGTTGGAGGCCTGGATTGTGGTCAGCCTGTCGAACCATAGTACGATGGGCATGATCACGCACTGCCTAAGCAGGGAGGATTCGATTTCGATGTCAAGCCTTTCCGGCGGATTTGCCAGCAAAAAGCCATACAGAGCCACTTCTGTCTCAATGTTGATCAAAAGTTTGTAGGCGTTAAGCGGGGGCAGCTCATCTGCATGGAGCTTCCTGCGCTTGGTGCGCCCCAGTTCTTCATACAAAGTATCTACAATCGCGAAGTCATAACCTAGGTGTTCGGACATAATCTCGCAAACCCGGTCGAGACTTTCAAAATCTAAATACGCCGCAAAAAGCTTGTTTTGCAGTTCGTGGAACATGGCGTCATTTTCAATTGCAATCGACATAGCGCGCCTCCCGAAAGTATAGGACATATTAGGAAGAATACAATCATTATTGTAATATTTATATTATATATAAGAAACACCCAATAATAATATAGACATTATGTATGAAAAATGCCATGCGGGATTGATATATTAATCATAAAGAAAATCATGGGAGCGCTATTGATAAGAACCCAAGTGTCTAGCAAAATTTCATCAACTTGAGATGGGGGCGCGCCATATCATTCGTACATATTTCCAAGGGGCTATGCAGGGCCTGAAATTTGGGAAGGGATGGGCTCAGAGCCTGCGGATTTTCTCAATACGGTGGCGGGAAGGTGCTACGGCCAAAGCAGGGAGATATTCTGGCGGTGCGACGGGGACCCCGCGAGGATCCTAAGGACTGTAATCTATGAAAAAATTACGAAAGCGGCGCTTAGCCGCTTTTTTTATTTCGGGAGATTTAATAGGGATCCATGTGTTATAATATTTAAAATATTATGTCAAATCTGGAGTCATAGAATGATAGTAAGCGTGCTTCAACTTGTGGCAATTTTTGCGGTGCCCGCGTTGATTCTCAAATATCGGGATAATAAAATTACGCGGCTGTTCGGTACAATCGGCATTGCGTACTTTTTCGGTATTCTTTTAGCGCTAGCAATCTATGTTGTGAATCTTTTAGGGGTTGACTTCGCTCTCAACAGCGATATTGGGGAAATCGGAAGCTATGCGGCGATTGGCGTTGCCGTTCCGCTGTTACTCTTTGGAAGTAATCTCAAAGAAGTCAAAAAACTCACGCGAGCAGTTCTTCTCTCTTTCGGTAGCCTAGTGGTTTCCGTGGTTCTTGTGGTCATAGCGGCGAGCTATTTTTACGGTGGCGGATTTCAATGGGGAAAGGAGCTGTGTGCTATGTCCACGGGCCTGTACACCGGAGGAACCCCCAACTTTAACGCCATCGGTGCAATCCTGAAAGTGGATAACGGTGCGATCGCTCTAGGGAATCTTGCGGATATGATGATTGGCGGAATCTTCTACGTGTTCATCCTGCTTCTTTCCAAGCCGTTGCTTTTAAAAATTTTGCGCGTCTCATCCGTGCAGGACTCCTATATTAAGGCCGGGAAGCACGCTACCAACGTGGATGTGCTGCAGAATGGAACTTGGAACAGGGGTATTGTGCGCAACGTGCTGCTATCGCTGGCAATTTTGGTCGTCGGTGTGGGCGCAGGGGTGTTACTATGGCTGGTACGCGGGGCGCAGGAAGGAACGCTGGTGGATCATCTGGTGCCCGGGATTATGGTAACGGCTACGTTGCTGGGAATTGTCTTTTCCTTTTGCAAGAAGGTGCGAGAGGTGCGGGAAAATACGCTGGTGGGCCAGTACCTGATTCTGGTGTTCTCCTTTGCGCTGGCCAGCAGTTTCGATTTGTCCCGTCTGAGTACGGAATTCCATAAAATCTTGTTGCTGTTTTCTGTCATCACTCTGGCTGCTGCTCTGATTCATGTGATAATATCAAAATTTCTTGGTATCGACGCAGACTGTACGATTGTCACTATGACGGCGGGCATCTACGGCCCGGCTTTTGTCCCAGCGGTTACCAGCCAGCTCAAGAATGATCGTCTTACGGCTCCCGGTCTGATTTGCGGTGCGCTGGGTTATGCGATTGGAACGGCCTTTGGGGTGGCGCTGTATTATATTCTTTGACGGAGGCACTATGGAAATATGCAGAACAAGAATTGAAGATTTGGATGCCGTGATGGCGCTCTATGATGCCGGTCGGCAGTATATGCGGCAAAACGGGAATCACGCGCAATGGGCCAATGGGTATCCCAAAAGGGAGTTGGTGGAGAAAGATATTCAGAACGGCAATAGCTATGTGTGCTATGCGGACGGCGAGCTGGCGTGCGTGTTTTTTTTGCAGGAAGGCGTGGAGCCAACGTATTTGAAGATCTATGAGGGGCAGTGGCTGGATGAAGCGCCCTACGCTGTGGTGCATCGTATGGCCTCGGTAAACGGCCGGAAGGGTGTTGCGGCTTATTGCCTGAACTGGTGCTTGCAGCAGTACGGCAATATCCGTCTGGACACCCACCGGGATAATATCCCCATGCAGGGTCTCATGAATAAAATGGGGTTTACACGCTGTGGCATCATCTATCAGGAGGATGGTGCCGAGCGCATCGCGTTTCAGAAGCGGGTTTGACAGTAGGAATAGAAAAAGGTATCATAAGTTCGAAATAAGAGCGCGGAGGAAGACCATGGTAAAAATATCACCGTCAATTCTAACGGCTGATTTCTGCGAAATCGGGAATACCATACGCATGTTGAACCATTCCGGTGCGGACTGGATTCATTTGGATATTATGGATAACGTGTTTGTGCCCAACATGAGCTTTGGCCAGTCCACAGTACGCGATATACGAAAAATCACAAAACTTCCGCTGGATGTGCATCTGATGGTGTATGATCCCACGCCCTATGTGACACGATTTGCGGAGGCCGGGGCGGATTATCTGACGGTGCATGTGGAATCTCCCGGCTGTACGCACTTGCAGCGGGTGCTGCGCAGCATCCGTGACGCGGGCATGAAGGCGGGGGTGAGCCTCAATCCAGCTACGCCCCATCAGGCGCTGGAGTACATTTACGAGGACGCAGATCTGATTCTGATCATGTCCGTGAATCCCGGTTTTGGCGGCCAGAAGTTTCTGCCTCAATCCTTGCGTAAAATCGAGGTCATCGCCAATCGGGCGGTGCAGTTGGGCGTCGCGCCTGAGATTCAGGTGGATGGCGGCGTCAATTTAGAGAACTTCCGTAGCATCGTGGCGGCGGGCGCCACGGTTCTGGTGGCGGGGCATGCGGTGGTGGACGCCACGGATCCTGCAGGGGTCATTCGTATGATGCGCGGGGAAGCTTGATCGCAGAAACTCATAGAAAAAAGAAAAAACCGGCCAGATTTTCCTGGCCGGTTTTCCATTTAAAAATTAGTTGAGGGCTTCTTTGAGGGCTTTGCCGGCCTTGAAAGAAGGAGATTTGCTGGCGGCAATTTCGATTTCTTCGCCAGTCATGGGGTTATGCCCCTTGTGAGCAGGACGCTCGCGGACTCCAAATACGCCAAAGCCAACCAACTGTACCTTCCCACCTTGCTGAAGCTGCTCGGTGATAATGTCAAGGGTGTTGACAACAATTTTCTCCGCATCTTTCTTGGAAATAGCGCTTTTTTCTGCAACCGCTGCGATCAGTTCTGCTTTATTCATAAGTCATCCTCCTGAATTATTCTTTTGCCTTTATTGTATAGTATTTTATCAATTTTTCTTAGAGATATCAAGTATTATTGATAAAAAACAGGTAGATATACATGAAATCTAATTTTTCATACTCTTCACCCGATCCCAGTATTCATCCATTTGTTCAAGGCTCATATTTTCCATGTTTCCGCGCTCTTTTTGAATAAGAGCCTCCATCCGCGCGAAGCGCTCCACAAACTTATCCGTGGCCTGCCGGAGCATGGCCTCGGGGTCCCGTTTGAGAAGCCGGATCACGTTTACTGTGGCAAAAAGCAGGTCCCCACACTCTTCATCTATCCAGGCGGGATTCCCGTCTGTGATGGCTTCGGCCAGTTCGTTCGCCTCTTCTGCGATCTTGTGCATAGCATCTTGGGCGCAGGGCCAGTCAAATCCTGCATGAGCGGCCTTTTTCTGAATTTTGGCGCTGCGCATCAATGCCGGAAAGACTGCAGGAACGGCGTACATGGTCTCGGTAACAGAAGAAAAGTGCTTCTCCTCTTTTTTAAGCTGTTCCCAATTGAAGAGAACTTCGTCAGAATTCTGTACGTTGACTGCGCCAAATACGTGGGGGTGCCGGTAAACCAGCTTATTTACAATGCCGCTGGCCACGTCTCGGAAATTAAAGACGGAACGCTCCTCTTCAATTACCGCATGGAACACCACTTGGAGCAGCAAATCGCCCAGCTCTTCGCATAAAGCGTCCATATCATCCCGGTCGATGGCGTCCAGCACCTCATAGGCTTCTTCGATCAGGGAGGTTCTCAGGGTGGAGTGGGTCTGCTCAGCGTCCCATGGGCAACCGCCCGGGGCACGCAGGCGCCGCATCACCCGCATCAGGTCTTCCATCCCGGATCGCGGCAGGGTGCCCGGTTCGGCTGCGGGAAGAATGCAGCAGGTGGCGGCAAAGTATTGCTCTTGTCGGTCCAGTTCGTAGAGAGGAATTCGCGCCGCAGTATATAGCCCGCTTCTTTCCATGAAGCAGAACCAAAGCGGATAATCATCGGGGTAATATTCGCCCAGTGCGAGCTTCACTTCACTGGCCCGAATGGGTGTGTCCAGTTCTTCGATCAGAAGAGCTAGGTATGGATCAATTACTGTGGGCAGCCCGTTGGATGGACAGAGTACGGATTTCTGGGCGTTTAGGGGAAAATCGGGAATGGAGGCCATGGCGGCTTCCGCGTATCCGCAGGAGGGAAGGGAAATCAAGCGGGTGCCTACTGCCTCGGCGGCCTTACGGATGGCAAGGAGCTGCTCGGCTCCGAGTCCCCGGCCCGGAGGTGCGTACACGGCGTCTCCGGCAGAGATCAGCCGCTGTGCGATGGCGTCGTTGAGCTGGTCAAAGTCGCAGCATTGCTCATACAGGTCGTCCATGGTGGCAAAGGGCGCTCCGCTTTTTATAATCCACTGCGCGCTGGGGTGGAGGGCAGTCTGCAAAAACAGTTTGCCCGCAGTGCAAATGGCGGATTTAGCAGCTTCGGTCATATTGCCCGGCGTAGCCAGAGGCGCTATGGTAATGGTATTCATAGGTCAGTCTCCATACATGATTTTTTTAATTCTTGTGCCGCCGGGAATGAGATTCAGCTCATCCCGTGTAAACATGCGCAGATAAATGGCGAGGATGGCATAAACCAGCATGCCCATCAGAACGGATACAGCGGCGGCCAATGTCGCATGCCCCAACCGACTGATCATGTTGTTGCACAGGTATACCATAGCACCCATCACCGCTGTGGATACAACGGGTTTTAGCACTACGTCCCAAATCGCAATGTGCATGCCAGTTTTGCGTACGGCATAAAATGTGTCCGCCAGTCCGGCAAAGGCATAACAGATTACGGTGGACACTGCGGCTCCCTGTATATTAATGGAGGGGATGTTCATGAGAATCACAAGCGTCACAACTTTGAGCACAAATCCGATGAAAAGATTGAATACGGGAATCTGAGGTTTGCCCATACCCTGAATGGTGCCCGTCATGGCCTGTACCAGTGATAGGAAAAGTACGCCTACCGAAGCGGTACGCAGTAGGTCTGTGGCCAATGAAAGCTGGGCCGCCGTAAGGGCGGGGTAGAGCATGGTGAGAATGGGCCCTGCAAGTACAAAAAGTCCGGCGGCGCAAGGCAATCCGATAATCAAGGCCAGTTTAAGCCCAAGGCGGGCCACAGCCCGCAGATTTTCCCGGTTTCGTCGCGCGGAGGCGGCGGAAATGGCGGGCACCAAGCTCATGGCTAGGGCCATGGTCAGTACGCCCGGCATGTTGGTGAGGGTGGTGACATTGGTCCGCAGAAGGGCGAAGGCGGTCTGTGCCAAATCCTTTTGGTATCCCAGATTTGTCAAGATTCGAATGATGAGGGCGCTGTCCACGATCCCGGATAGGGGACTGATAGAAGCGCCAATAGTAATGGGGATGGCGATGGACATCAGTGGGCCTGCAACGGGTAGGGGAGCGGTTTCCCGGCTGCTTTCCCGAAGCCTCCGGATGGCGGGCGCCTGCTTGCGATAGATAACCATAATGGCTAGCAGTGCGATAAATTCGGAAAGGCTTACGCCGATGAGAGCGCCCATGGCGCCGTATTCAGGGCCCATGGGGAACATTTTTATAGCCAGTGTAAGTCCGATCACCAGCTTTACAACCTGCTCAATTACCTGTGAAATGGCGGTTCCAGTCATGCGCTGCATGCCTTGGAGGTATCCGCGGTAAGCACACATAATAGATACAAAAAGCAGAGCGGGGGCCAGCGCTCGGAATGAGAGCACGGCGCGATCCAAAGTGGATACGGATGCCAGCGCGCCGGCGCCAAAGTACATGATGGCGCTGGTGATCACACCGACCACCGCAAGCAGCTTCACTGCCGTAGTGAATACCCGGTGCGCTCCCCGATAATCTCCCAAGGTGATTCGTTCGGATACCATTTTAGAAATGGCGGTGGGAAGGCCGGAGGAAGAAATGACGAGAAGCCAGGAGTAATAAGGGTATGCTACCTCATAGTAACTGGAGCCGATAGGCCCAATTGCGTTGGCGAGAGGAATGCGGAAGAGTGCGCCAATAATTTTTACCAGCAGGCCCGCCATGGCCAATATAACTGCGCCCCGCACGAAAGACGTACGTTTCTTTTCCATAAAAAAAGACTTCTCCCATCGGATGTTTAAGATAACTACTGTTATCTATTATAACAGATTTATCCGTATTTGAGCGATGCAGTGGCGACAACATAAAAAGTTTTCCCGACCGCTACAATTTAAATGGTATAATATAGTATACTATCCTATATTGCAATATAATTTCCGAAAGGAGAGCATCCTCAATGAAGCTGGATATTGACGGGAAGGTCTTTGAAACACAGGAGCGTCAAAGTATTCTTGTGGCCCTGAAAGTTTTGGGGTATGAAAGCGATTCGCTTCGGGATCGTCCGCTGGCCGCTAAGATCGGCGGCGAGATCTTTAGCCTCCAGTATGCACCCAAGACGGACTGCAGCATTCACCTGTTGCGCTATCATGAGGATTTGGGCCGCCGGGTTTACGAACGGACGCTGGAATTCACAATGATTCTGTGCATAAGGCGACTGTTTCCAAAGGCCAAGGTGCGGGTGCGCTATTCTCTGGGCCCCGGGCTGTATATGTCCGTGGAGAACGGTGCTGAGGTTTTTAATGAATCCTGTGTGCTTCAGCTGGAAGGCGAAATGCGGCGGCTGGTGCGACAGGCGTTGCCCCTAGAGCGCAAACGCATTCCCATTGAGGAGGCGCTGGCGTTCTATGAAGCGGATGGACAAACTGATAAGGCCAATCTGCTCAAGTGGCGTAAATTTAATTATTTTGATGTTTATCAGGCCGATGGTTACATGGATTATTTCTATGGGGAGATGACGCCGGATACTTCCTATGTCGATATATTCCGGCTCAAGTTTGTAAAGGATAACGAGCTGATCATGCTCCTGCCCCGCAATGACGCGCCCGATGTTCCCTCGGATTATCTCATGCTGCCTAAGCTCAACCGCGTCCTCAGGCAGAGCGATGAATGGGGCATGCTCATGGAGTGCGCCACTGTAAACGAGCTTAATGTCCGCATCAAAAACGGCAGCATCCGGGAATTGATCCGGGTCAACGAGGCGCTGCACGCACGGGCATATTCAGATCTTGCGGATCAGATTATCGCCCGAAAAGCCCAAGTGGTGATGGTGGCCGGCCCCTCTTCTTCCGGCAAGACCACCTCTGCGTATCGCATCGCCACGCAGCTTCGGGTCATGGGATTTAATCCCCAATTGGTCTCGCTGGACGATTATTACATTGATCGGGAGAAGACCCTGAAGGGACCTGATGGCGAGCAAGATTTAGAGAGCATCTATGCGTTGGATATCCCTAGGCTTCATCATGATCTAGAGCTGCTTTTAAATGGAAAAGAGGCGGAGATTCCCAAGTTCAACTTCCAGACGGAGCGCCGGGAAAAAGAGGGAAGAACGATTCAGCTTCATGAAAACCAGCAGCTTATCATTGAGGGCATTCATGGGCTGAATCCCCTTATGATCTCTAAAAAAGTGGATGAAAGCCAGGTGTTTCGTGTCTACGTCAGCGCCCTCACTACGCTAAATCTGGACGACCACAATCGAATTCGCGCTACGGATATTCGTTTGCTCCGAAGGCTGGTTCGCGATTATGAAACGCGCGATGCCTCCATGGAAGAGACGTTGGGTATGTGGCATAAAGTCCGGCAAGGCGAAGAAAAGTGGATCTTCCCCTATCAGGAGAATGCGGACATCCTCTTAAATACCTCTTTGGTATATGAGGCTGCGGTACTTAAAAAATATGTATACCCACTGCTTTCCAATGTGCCGAATGCCAGCCCATACTATGCGCAGGCCCGGGATATCGTCAAGTTTTTGAACTACTTTCTGGAGGCTGACGTGGAGGATGAAATCCCCCCCACTTCGCTTCTGAGGGAATTCATTGGGGGTAACACCTATTACAAATAATTTTTCACAAGGCCGCAAAGCCACACGGCAAGCAGGGATACGGGAATCCAGGCGAGGCAGTACTCGAAACAAATTTGGCCGTAAAGGTTGTACCGGTGGGAGGAATAGTCCCAAACCCCAAGTCTAAGCCGAATGTTCACGATATATCCCGTGACAAACTCGACTGCCGTGATGAGCAATACCCCCAAAAGGCATTCGAGATACAACGGCATGGAATACCGCGTAAAGAGTTGGTAAAGTAGGGCGAAGACGATCCCTCCGTCAATGAACATGGAAACATGGCTGCGCCCCCGCCAGAGCAGTTCTAAAAGCACATAGGCGGAGCCGCCGATCAAAAAAACATAGAAAAATGTTCTCATCTGCATACTATGCAGTCTTTCTGCCAGATTTATTCAAAAACCGGCGGATCCATGATACAATAATTTTATTGCTGTAGAGAGGAGATACCACGATGGCAACCAGAGTATGGGCACACAGGGGAGCGAGCACATACGCGCCGGAAAATACGTTGGCTGCTTTTGAGAAGGCTGCGGAGATGGGTGCGGACGGCATCGAGCTGGACGTCCACCGGAGCCGGGATGGAAAGCTGGTGGTGATTCACGATGAAACGGTGGATCGCACCTCAAACGGACGTGGCCGGGTGGTGGACATGACCTGCCAAGAATTGAAAAAGCTGGATTTCTCTATGGGTATGGATGGTTATCGGGAAACGCGAATCCCTACACTTCGGGAGGTATATGGCCTGCTGAAGGGTACGGATCTGGTTTTAAACGTGGAGGTCAAGTGTGACCGAATTGTCTATGAGGGGATATGGCATGAATTGATCTGTTTGGAGCGCGAAATGGGGATGCAGGGACGAATACTCTATTCTTCCTTCAATCATTCAGTGCTCAAGGAACTTCACTGTGTGGACCCTGATATCTGCATCGGCCTGCTATATTCCAACTGTATCGTGGACCCTTGGGTTTATGCAGGGTATATGAACGCGGATGCGATCCATCCGGGCGTTAATGCCTTTCGGCAAACGGAGAGCATTATAGAGCGGTGCCATGAGAACGGAATTCGGGTCAACCTCTGGACGGTAGACACGCCGCAGGAGGCGGTAGCGCTGGCGGAAATGGACGTAGACTCCCTTATCACAAACCGACCGGACTTGATCCTTCGGGCATTGGGCCGGTAATTTTCGGAGATTAGAATGGCGGATAAGCGCGGCGACGAGTTGAAACTCCCCAACTATATGCAAAAAAAGAATGTCAGAGGCACGAAAAGAGCCTCTGCTTCTGCATCTGCCAAAAAAACAGGCGCAGGAAAAAAGCGCGCGCAGAAGCCGACCTCCCCCAAAAAGAAATCAGGAACCGCTCAGGCAAAAAAGCAAACCCGGACAAGCGGTGCTCCCCGCAGGAGCGCGAAAAGAAAGCATACAAGGCAAAAAAAGTGGATCGCCGGTTTTTTTGTGGCTGCGGTAATCGTCGTAATCCTTTTGGTTACAAGACAGGTTGAAGTCTCCACAGAAGGAACCCTCATCGTGGGCTCTGTGCAAAAAATGCCATTGGGCGTCTCCATTCTAGGGCTGGATGTGAGTGGCATGACTAAAAATGTTGCTCGGACTGTCGTATCTGCCGCGGCGGATGAACTGCAGCACAGCGCAGAGGTGACGCTGATGTGCGATGGGGAGCAGTATACAATTCCGGCGGAGAAGATCGGGTTAGCTTATGATATTGAGTCCGCGCTGCAGCGGGCGCTTAAGTATGATGAAAAGAACGTTGTCGTCAACGTCAGCGAGGGAAATCCGGGACAAATCAACGATATTTTTACTTGGGATTCGGACCTTCTCGCAGGCACGCTGGAAGAAATTGCTCTTCAGTTTGACCGGGAGGCGGAAGAGCCGGTTCCTATGGGGGCGCTCAACGAGGATCATACCGTACGCTTCACGCAGAAGGAGGGGAAAAACGGTCGGAAGTTGGACGTAGAAGCCACAGCGGAAGCAGTTGCGGATGCCTTCCATGCAGGAGATTACCGGGCGGAGGTGGAGGCGATTGTAAAAGAGGTTCACCCGAAACTGACGACGGATATGCTCTCCGGTGAAATCCAACTTCGGGCTTCTTGTTCCACCCAGTTTCCTATCAGTAACAGCGATGAAACGGTACAGAATCGGGTGTACAACATAAAGAAAGCAGCGGGCATCATCAATGAGTGCGTGGTCCTTCCACAGGAGGAATGGAGCTTTAACGGCTATGTGGGGCTGAGAACTTACGAGTCCGGCTGGAAAGGCGCAAACGGCATCGTGGACGGAAAGGGTTACGAAGTGCAGGCGGGCGGTGGTATCTGTCAGGTAAGCACCACGCTGTATAACTCCCTGCTCTGCGCTAACGTAAAGATCACCGACCGCAGGGCGCATTCCATCCCCTCCACTTATGTAGCCAAAGGGTTGGACGCCACCGTGGATTCCAGTGGAATCGATCTGAAGTTTTTCAACGATACGGGTGCGCCTCTCTACCTGTTTACCTATATTACGGATACGGAAAGCAGCAGGTATAAGAAAATTACCTTCCTGATTTACGGCGCGCCGCTTCCGAATGGAGTTACTTATATGATTAGCAGCAAAGTCGTGGAGGTTACCGACCGAAGCGGGGATATCGTCTATACCGATGACGATACCATCCCACGGGGCTACAAGGTCGTGCAGGTGGAGCACCGGGATGGGTACAAGGTGGAATCATACCGGGATAAGTATGTCAATGGCGTGTATGACAGCTCTGAGCTTCTCTATACCGATACTTACAAGGGCAATGCGGAGGAATCCCTGCGAGGTACCGCCAGCCCCAAATATTATGAGCCACCGGCCAGCGCCGTACCAATTACATAAAGCATAAATAAGAGCCAAACGCTTTCCCAAACGGAAGGCGTTTTTTGTTGCCCAAAACTACAGCGAATGCGGCAATACTCGCCCAATTCCTACGCAGGGTGCAAAAATACTGCGTGGAAATAGATATTTACGGTCAATTCGATTTGGAGGTTTGAATATGCAATTGACAAGCGTACGAAAGGGAACCCAGCTGCGGGTGAAACTGTGCGGGGAAATGGATCACCATAACGCGGCGTGCCTGCGCGGCGACCTTGACAATATGCTTACGGACGGGGTGAAGGAACTTGTGCTGGACATGAGTGCCGTCACTTTTATGGACAGTTCGGGCATCGGGGTCATCCTTGGCCGCTATCGAAAAATGAACGAACGGGGCGGCAGGCTCAGCATATGCGGTGCTAGCAAGTATGCGCAGAGGATCCTTCGGATGTCGGGCATACTGTCGCTGACTGAAAACAGGTAACGGGGGGAAGAAAAAATGTTGGAAAATCACATGGAACTGAGCTTTAGCAGCATTTCACAGAATGAGGGGTTTGCGCGTACGGCGGTGGCTGCGTTTGTGACGCAGCTGAATCCAACCATTGAGGAATTGACGGATATTCGCACTGCGGTCAGCGAAGCAGTAACCAATGCCATCGTTCATGGCTACAGAAACCGTCCAGACTGTATGGTGCATATTCGCTGCAGTATCTGTGGGGCGGAAGTGGAAATCACAATCGAGGATATCGGCTGCGGAATCGCGGATGTAGAACTGGCGATGCAGCCGTTTTATACCACAATGCCGGATCTGGAGCGTTCGGGCATGGGCTTTGCCGTGATGGAGGCGTTTATGGATTCCGTCGTCGTGGAGTCCAAAGTGGGGAAGGGCACTCGCATCATTATGAAAAAGCATATCATGGCGGTGAGGCAGGATGCATGAAAACCGTCAATACACCCACGATGAGACGCTTTCGCTGATCGAAGCTGCCCAGCAGGGGGAGGAAGAGGCGCTGGAAAAGGTGGTGGCGGCAAACATCGCGCTGGTGCGGTCCATCGTAAGGAAGTATCTGAACCGGGGCACGGAGTATGACGACCTGTACCAGATCGGTAGCATGGGGCTGGTAAAGGCCGTTAAAAACTTCGACGCCTCCTATGAAGTGCGATTTTCAACCTATGCAGTCCCTATGATCGCGGGCGAGATCAAGCGGTACCTCCGGGACGATGGCATCATCAAGGTCAGCCGCTCGCTCAAGGAGCTGGCCGCTCGGGTAGCAACGGCCCAAAACGAGCTTTCGGTTCGGTTGGGAAGGGACCCGGGCATTGCGGAAATTGCGGTGGAACTGGGGGAAGAGCCGGAAACCGTCGCCATGGCAATGGAGGCCTCCCGGCCGTATATCTCCCTCTACGAACCCGTACACGGAGACCAAGACGATGCACTTGTGCTGGATAGGATGTGCTGCGAGGGGGATGCCGCGGAGGACGCCGTCAACCGCGTACTGCTCAAGGAACTGCTCAACACCCTAAGCAGGCGGGATCGCAGCGTCATTATGATGCGGTATTTCGGGGATAAGACACAGAGCCAAATTGCAAAAGTTCTGGGTATTTCCCAGGTGCAGGTGTCCCGCATCGAAAACCGGATCATGCGGCAGTTGCGGGAAGTGGCAAAATAACAAATTTATTTCAATGCGCCAATAAGAGGAAACCTCAAAAGCAGATGGCTCAAAAATTGCGAGAAATAAATATACAGCATAAAAACAAAAGAAACAGCTTCGGATAGCGGCACGCTGTAGACGCAGGGTAAAACACCATTTTCCGATCAGCTGTTTCTAATAATAGTATACTCAACAACGCTGAAGAAAATAATAAAAAAGCCGGGAAGTATCCCGGCCTTTTTCGCGTTCAATAACTTTTCCCTGCCGCCTTTTGCACCAGTTCCATGTGCTCCGCGTCAGGCAGGGCACCCACATCGGAAAGGCTGCCCTCGAAAAAGAGGCAGGCATGCCCATCCATTCCATTTTCCGCAATGCTGTCCTCGCCGTGGGGCCATCCCTGAAGAGAGGCGGCAATCCGCCGACTGCCAACGGTGATGAGCACTGACCGCTTGGAGAAATTGTACTCGTCGCCAAACAGACCCTTATAAATGCCTGAATTAATGGCGTCTGGGCATTCCATCTCCGCATGGTTCTTCCCGCTCACATATATCATTGAAAACGTGGTTACGGAATTGTAGTCTGTAATGGTGTAAGTCTGGCCCACCGTGAGCAGCTTGTGCACTTCGCTCCAGGGAACCAGCTCGCCCTTCACGGCATTTGCGCTCACGGTGGTGCTGCCGAATGGAATTGAGGCCGCGATGTCAACTCGGGATATGCTGTGCCGGAACAGGATCTCCATCGTCTGGGTGCCGATGGTCCCGTCGGCGATCATGGGCGTGCCGTCATCCATGGTGTTTTTCAGCTGAAAACTTTTCGCGGCGTTGGCGGTCATGCTCTGGTAGATTCCTGTGGGTTTGAAATTAAAATATCCTAATTCCCTGAGCCGAATCTGTACTCGAAGGACATCCTCGTTTGTTGCATTTTGCATGGCGTTGAGACCGATGAGCCCATTGAATGCATTCTGGCCGGAAGGAGCCGGCGTAAAGGTGGGGGCGGGGGTAAGCGCAGGCACGGGAGTGGGTACCGGCAAATCAGAATCTGTGCTCGCATAGGCCGCCGGAGATGCAAGCAGCAGAAGTATTAAAATCAGACAGAAAAATACCCGTTTCATGGGGGTATTATATCATGATGATGGTGACGACGCTACAAATTAATTGTTAAACATACCGTGTATATCCGAACTCGGCCTGTCATGCGTAGCCCCTTTCATAGCTTTGTTGAGGCCGCTCACCGTAGCGCCACTACGCTTTCGCGCCTTCGCCGCGCTCTGAAAACGGTTGCGTACGGTAGGTTCCTTTGGACCTAGACCGCATGTTTTGGGCGGCTTCCGCGTTGTCGCCAGTCGGAATAGCCCCGTTATGCCTTTTCCCTCCGCCTTGAACCTGCCTCAAATCTGCAGTTTAGGCGGTTTCGGATATGCACGGTGTGCTTAAGGCTGCGGTTCTGTGGGAATTAAGTTGAGCATGTCGTCAGTATTTGCCACATCAGTATAGACTTGCGGCACCTCTCCCACAATGATGCTTTCGGCAATGGCAGCCTGCGTGCTGATCGTGAGGGTTTTGTAGACTCCCGGCATGATCAGTCTTACGGAGGCCGTCAGAATCAGGTTGACCCGGTAAAGGGATTGGTTGATGCCGGAGGAGGTCAGTTCAGACTCGAACTTGCTGGTAACGCTGCCCACCGGCGTAAAAGATGCTCGGATGTTCGGCCCCCGGCCTGATAAGAAGGAAATACCGGATAGGGTACCGATGGGCAAAGCAATACCCTGCGCGCCGATCTGGGAGATCTGCTCCTGGGCGGCGGTGGCGCAGTCGGCGGCCAGCAGGTTCATGTTCCGCGTATTTGCCTTGAGCATATAGACTTTTTCGCCTGTTTCGTAGGTATCGATGAGTTCGGCATAAATGGTGTCGTCGTCCATGTTGTCCAAAATGGCTCGGTACATGGCTTTCATGGTGATAGAGTTGATCCGGGCTTCCGCCATAGAGGCCATAGCCGGGAGCATGCTCTTGTTCACCGCGAACAGGAACAGCATCAGGCTCAAAAACAACAGCAGTGCGACGGTGGTGGCGCTCAGCTTCCAGTGCGAGCGCCTTCTTGTTTTGACAGTATCATCCATCTCTGTTTTCCTCCCGGCGCGACTGTGAACGCGCTGTTAATTCATTTTATGCGCCAATGGGTCATATTGAGCCTTGTATACCAATTGTGGTATAATCAAACGGGAAAAAAGGAAAGGGCAGGAATTGAATGGACGCAGAGAAGCATTTCACGGAAGAAGACGATACGATTCGAATCGACAAAAGTGAACTTTTTGCCCAAGAAGAATCCAATCCCCGGGGAAGCTTTGCCAAAAAGATGAATAATCTGTTCGGCCGACTCAGACGCAAATTGGCAAAAATGCCTGGAGTGAAGCGTTCGGTAAGCGGCGAACAGGATGTTTTCGTCGAGCGCAGGGGAAGCAGGCCCTTTGCGTTGGCAGTCCTTTTTGCAACGATCAAAGTTCTCATCGTGGCGGTGCTGCTCCTGGGGTGTGCCGGCGCGGGGCTGTTTTTGGGCGTGGCCAAGGCGTATGTGGAAACGACGCCCGATATCGATACCTCGCAGCTTACCATGAGTGATCGGACTTCTTATATTTATGATAAAGATGGGAACCTAATCACCACCTTTGCGGGTATGGAATACCGGGACTGGGCGGATATCGAAGATATTCCGGATATGCTTAAGAACGCATTGATTTCAATTGAGGACGTGCGCTTTTACAAGCATGGCGGCGTGGACTACAAGCGGCTGTTTTCCGCGGTGGTGAATACGCTGCGCAATGCGGATACCCATGGCGGGAGCACGCTTACCCAGCAGCTCATCAAAAACAAAGTGCTCACCAACGAGGAGTCCTATAAGCGAAAAATCAAGGAAGCCTATCTGGCTGCCGAGCTGGAAGGCATCATGAGCAAAGACGACATTCTTGAAGCGTATATGAATGATGCGTTTTTGGGCGGCTCCAATTACGGCTTCAAGACGGCTGCAAAGGATTATTTCGGCAAAGAACTCTCTGAGCTAACCGTTCGCGAATGCGCTATGCTGGCGGGCATGGTGCAAAGACCTTACCTTACAAATCCCAGAGCGAATATTTACAGCCGAACCTTAACGGATAACGCCCAGGCGGAGCTGAAGGCGCTTCACGAATCTGGGGGCATTACGCAGGCCCAATACGAGTATTCCCTCGCCAACAACAACCAGATGTACGTGACGGACAGACGTACCAACGTGGTGCTGCTGGCCATGTACGATGCCGGTTTTATTACGAAAGAGCAATATGAATCCGCTCTGAACGATACAGTAAACATTGTGAAAGCTTCTGCCAGCTCAGATCTGTATGATATGCCTTACTTTGTGGAGTATGGGATTCGGGATGTGGTGACGCATCTCCTTGCGCAGCGCGGCCAGTTGGATACGACCGCCAACCGTGCGTCCGTCGAAAATGAACTTCGAACCGGCGGTTACAGCATCTATCTTACGGTGGATACGCAAATGCAGCATTTGGTGCAGGATACCCTTTCCACGTGGGATAAGTATCCTGCGCTGGCAGATCCCAGCGCATCGGTGATTACCGAAACCACCAGCGATGGTACGACCATCGACACCGTTCAGCCTCAGGCAGCGGCGGTTGTGTTTGATTACCATACGGGTGAGCTTCGAGCCATTGTGGGCGGCCGGGATACGCCGACCGTGAAAAAAGGGTGGAATCGCGCCTATCAGAGCTCAACAGAGGTAGGCTCCGCTATCAAGCCGCTGACCGTATACGGTCCGGCGCTGGATCTCGGAGCATCTCCAGCCACTGTAATCTTGAACTACAAAGCTCCCATCGACGGCTGGGATACGGAAAAGGGATACCCCGCCATCGGCGATACGGACCTTATCGGGCCGGTCACCATCAGAACGGGACTCGTGAAATCTCTCAACGTGGTTGCCGCGCGCACGCTTCTGGAATATGTGACCATCCCCAAGGCTGCAGAATACCTTACCGCACTGGGGGTGGATCCGTCTCGAATCAGCCCCACGGGCTCAGGCTTGGCTCTGGGCACGATGGGCATCACCCCAATTGAAATGGCTGCTGCCTATGGCGCCATTGCCAACGAGGGCGAATACAAGGAACCGCTATCCTTCTCCCGCGTGGTGGACGATAATGGAAAAGTGATTTTGGATGCGGATGATATACGGCAAACGCATGAGGTGTTTAAAAAATCCACGGCCTATATGCTGGTGGATGTGATGACCAATGCCGTGCAGTCGGGCACCGGTACCGCAGCGAAAATCAAGGGCATGACGGTGGCGGGCAAGACCGGAACAAATTCCAGTTATGCCAGCGTGTATTTTGCAGGCATCACGCCCTATTATACGGCTTCCGTATGGATCGGGCATGACAACTACGCCCAAAAACTTAAAAGCAAGTCCACTGGCGGGAAATACGCAGCGGCTCTGTGGCAGGCGTTCATGTCCGAGGTCCATGAAGATCTAGTGAACAAGCCAATTATTGACGAATCGCCAACGGAAATCGGGCTGGTGAAGCGCACGGTGTGTTCCGTCTCCGGCAAGCTGGCCACTGACGCTTGCTATGCGGATACGATCCATCCGCCCGTAACGGATTGGTTTGCAAGCGACTCGGCGCCCACGGAACTTTGCGACATGCATGCCGTTGCCAACGTCTGCGCAGACTCCGGTGAGCCCGCCTCTGCGTATTGCCCCAGTGTAATTCCGGGCTCCGTGGTGTTGATCCATACGGATTCCAAGTATATGACCATTGATCCTACGGCGCTGTTAACGTCTATTCCCAATGCGATCTTTACTGGGCTGCCTTCCTCTGAATACGATGCTTCGGGAATTCTCCCCGCCACTGCCCTGTGCCATATTCATACCCCAGCATGGTTGTATGGAACCGGCGGCAGTGCTCAGCTTGTGGCGGCGCTGACTGAGGCTAGGCAGCTGATCAGCGAGGTGCAAGTTTATCTGGGGTCGGTTCAAACCCTATCCGTTACGGATCGGAACACGCTGCTGCAAGGCGTTGCGGATCTGCAGGCATACATGGAATATTCTGTTACGGATTACATTTTAAGGGCCACGCAACAGCTGCGCTATACCTATAGCGTCCTGTATGAATCCAATCCTCCTGTGGGGGCTGGAAATTGATGAGAGAGGCGCTAAATAACCTGTACGTCTCCGAAGGAATGCGAATCCGTTCGCTTTGTGGCGGAATGCCGGAGGGCGATTTTGAAAGTCCGGTATTTGGAGAAGGCCCGATGAACCCCGTGATGATGCTTCTGGGCGAGGCGCCGGGTGGGGAAGAGGCGAAGTGTTCCCGCCCCTTTGTGGGGAAAGCCGGGAAACAGCTGGATGAATTGTTGCAAAAGGCCGGAATTGTCAGGTCCTTGGTCTTTGTGAGCAACGCAGTGAAATATCGGCCGGTAAAAATCAAATCCGGCCGAGCCTCCAATCGTACACCCACCGTGAAAGAGGTCAGGGCTGCGCTGCCGGCATTGCAAAGTGAAATCGCGCTGGTGGGGCCAAGGGTGATCGTAACGCTGGGAAATACGCCGCTCAACGCCATAGGCGCCTGCTGCGGCATGAAGAAGATGACCGTGGGTGAGGTTCATGGCCGTCCTGCGGAAATTTGTCTGGACGGGGCAAAGCTATGGCTTTTCCCTTTGTACCATCCGGCCAGCCTGATCTACAACCGGGCGCTGACCGAAGTCATGGAAGCGGATCTTTCAAGTCTTTATACATTTTTTCAGGATATATAGTCTATAAAAACTTGTTTCCAGATTCACACTGTTGCCATCTTTTCATGTTATAAGTATAATCAAGTAAATTCAATACAGGAAAGAGAAAAGAATGTTTAACGGAGAGCAAGTTTATGAAAGTATTCCGGTTGTAGCGCTGCGGGGCCTCGTGGTGCTGCCCGGTGAGCTGCTGCATTTTGACGCTGGGCGTGAAAAGAGCGTGGCGGCTTTGAATAAGGCCGTGGAAAGCGGCGGTCTGGTATTTTTGAGCGCCCAGAGAGACGCGCGCAAAAGCGACATTGGGCCCGAAGACATCCATGAAATAGGAACCTTGTGCACGCTGCGGCAGGTGTTAGCCATGTCCGGAAATTCCGTTCGTGTGTTTGCCGAGGGCAAAGAACGCGCCGTGGCGGTCTCCATCACGGAAGGAGAACACTACTTTGAAGCGGATATTGCCTGCCTTCCGGATGGAGAGGTTTCCAATGCCGAGCTGGAGGCGTTGCGCCGCCGGCTGGATAAGCTGTTTCACGAATACGCCTCTCTGAGCTCCCGCATCAATTCTGATGTGATGATCAGCGTAGAAAGCCGGGGAACAACGGGAGAATATGCGGATGCCATCGCCAACGCTGCGCTGCCCAAGGCGGAGCAACGGCAGGCTATTTTGGAAGTTCGTGATCCGGCGCAGCGGATGCGGCTTGTACTGGGCTATCTCGCTGACGAAATCGAAATTCTCAAGGCGGATAAGCGCATTGCCCGAAAGGTCCAAAAGCAGGTGGATCAAAACCAGAAAGAGTATTACCTTCGGGAGCAAATCAAGGCTATTCGCAGCGAGTTGGGCGAAACCTCACAGAGTGAGGCAGACCTGTGGCGGCAGCAGATGGTGAAAAAGAGCTTACCGGAAAATATCCGGGAAAAACTGTCCAAAGAGATCGACCGCTATGCGGACCTGCCTGCCGGCTCCCATGAACAGCCGCCGGCCAGAAACTACATCGAGTGCGTTTTGGCGTTGCCTTGGGTGGAGCAGGGCGAGGATAATTTAGACCTTGCCCATGCCCGGGGAATTTTAGAGCGGGATCATTACGGGCTTGCGAAGGTCAAACAACGCATTGTGGAATATATTGCTGTGGGAAAACTCACGGGAAAAATTAACGGCCAGATTCTGTGTTTTGTGGGCCCTCCGGGCGTGGGTAAAACCTCCATCGCAGCTTCTATTGCAGAGGCGCTCAATCGCAAATTCGTGCGTATGAGTCTGGGCGGAATCCGGGATGAGGCGGAAATCCGCGGCCACCGGCGCACCTATATCGGAGCCATGCCCGGCCGCATTATCGCGGCAATGCGTCAGGCGGGGGAGGTCAATCCGGTCATCTTGTTTGACGAGATCGACAAACTGGCCAGCGACTACCGGGGCGATCCGGCGGCGGCCATGCTGGAAGTGCTGGATGGTGCCCAGAATTTTGCCTTTCGGGATCACTTCCTGGAGCTGCCCTACGATCTGTCTAAGGTGATGTTTCTCACAACCGCAAACGATAAAAGTGCCATTCCCCAGCCGCTGCTGGATCGAATGGAGGTCATCGAAGTACCAAGCTATTTGGAAACGGAGAAGGTGCAGATCGCCAAACGGCACTTGTTGCCAAAGCAGATGGAGAAGCACGGCCTTAAAAAGAGTATGCTCACAGTTCCGGATGATATGTTCCTGCCATTGATCCGCGGGTATACGGCGGAGGCCGGTGTGCGCGAGTTGGAGCGGGTTTTAGGCGCGGTGTGTCGGAAGGCCGCCTGCGAAATTGGCGATGGGAAGGCAAAGGTGCGTCTTACCCATGCCCGAATGGTGGAATATATGGGTCGGCCGCAGCGGCCGGAGGAAAAGCGGCGCAAGGAAGATCTGGTGGGCGTGGCTAACGGGCTCGCTTGGACCAGCGTGGGGGGCGAAATGTTGGAGATCGAGGTGCAGGTGGTACCGGGTGTCGGTCAGGTGCAGCTCACCGGCAAGCTGGGCGACGTGATGCAGGAAAGCGCAAAAGCCGCGTTGACCTTCGTGCGTGCCAACGCGCACCTGCTGGGCATCGCGGAGGATAAGTTCAAGAATTTTGATATGCATCTCCATGTGCCGGAAGGTGCTGTACCAAAGGACGGCCCCAGCGCGGGCATCACCATGGCAACGGCTGTCGCCAGCGCGCTGACGGAGATTCCCGTACATGCCGGGGTATGCATGACTGGTGAAATCAGTCTGAGGGGCCGCGTGCTTCCCATCGGCGGCCTGCGGGAAAAACTGCTGGCCGCAGTCCGGGGCGGTATGAAAATCGCGGTGGTGCCGGAAGCCAATCGGAAGGATATGGAAGAAGTTCCCGAGGAGGTCAAAAGTGCGCTTCAGATCATCTATGTTTCCGATGCGCTTTCCGCTCTGAAGGCTGCGCTGTTGTATATGCCTAACGCAAAGAAAAATATGCCCCTGAGCGATACAAAGCGTAGTGTGGCGGGAGCAATCCAATAAAAAATTGGCGTGCCGGAAGGCGCGCTTTTTTTTATGAAAACTATTGATTTCTGATTGCGCATACTTTACAATGCAAAAGCATACGAAACGGAGGGAGGAGAAGCACCGTGGAGTTTTCAATCAAACAGGCGGAGTTCTTGACCAGCTTTGGCTTGGGCGGGGCCTGCCCGGAGCGACGCGGAGCGGAGATCGCCATGGTGGGCAAGTCCAACGTAGGCAAGTCCAGCCTCATCAACTCCCTGTGCAACAATTACAAGCTTGCCCGAACCTCTTCCAGCCCTGGTAAAACACGTCTCGTCAACTTTTTTTTGATCAACCGGTCGTTTTACCTAGTGGATCTGCCGGGTTATGGGTTCGCGAAAGCCCCAAAGACGGAAAAGGAAAATTGGGGCAAGCTGATTGAGGAATACCTGTCGTCGGGTCGGTTGACGCATATTTTTCTGTTGCTGGATATCCGCCATGCGCCCACGGCGGAAGATAGGCAAATGTTCGCTTGGATTCTGTATTACGGTGTACCTTTTACGCTCATTGCTACCAAGTCCGATAAGTTGGCAAAATCTAAGCGCCAGCAGGCCGCTAACGTTGCGGCAAAGCTTTTGGGCGCGCCGCCTGCGGCCATCCACTATTCCGCGGAAACTGGGGATGGAAGGGAAATGGTGCTGGAGCAGATCGGCCGTATTGTAGCGGATGTCGAAATGCGAAAAACACCTATTGACATAGAATAACCGCTTTTGCATAATAATTAAGTAATGTATTAGGTGTACATGACGGAGGATGCTATGGGTTTGAGAAAATGCCCAAGGTGTGAACTGAATTATATCAGAGATGACGAGCAGTACTGCAGCGTCTGTAGGCGTTCCATGAAGGGCGAAGCGGAAACCGAAGACACCATCGTCATGTGTACAGAGTGCGGTGAAAACCCTGCAGTCAAAGGCAGCGAGCTGTGCGCGATTTGTCTTAGGGAAGTTCGCAGGCAGGAGAGTCTGGAGAAGCTGGCGGATTCACGAAAAAAAGGCGAGGCGGTGGATGAGCTCGGCGACGCAGAAATGAACGAGCTGGAAGTGGAAGTACCCATTGACAACGATATTCCAGAGATGGAGCTCAAGGAAATCGACAAAGAGCTGGGCGAGGATATGGACGATCAGGAGGACGAAGAGGACGAAACGCTCGGAATGTCTCAAGAGGAGCGGGAAGAACCCGACCAAGAGGAATAATGGATTTAGGCGAGGTGGAGGATGAAAGTTTTTGCGATTGGAGACCTGCATCTTTCGCTAAATTCAGATAAACCAATGGATGTCTTTGGCCCCCAGTGGGATCATCATGCGCAGCGGATTGCCGAATCGTGGAAAGAGACGGTATCCGAGGAGGATCTGGTGCTGGTGCCGGGAGATATCAGCTGGGCGATGCACCTGAAGAACGCGGCGGCAGATCTCAAGTATATCGGGGACCTACCGGGCAAAAAGGTTATTCTTCGGGGAAATCACGACTATTGGTGGGATTCACTGGCGAAGGTAAGAAATGCACTTCCTGCGGGCGTCTATGCCCTCCAGAATGATGCGGTGGTGATAGGCGGCGTCGCAATCGCTGGGTCCCGGGGATGGACATGCCCAGGAAGTCAGAACTTTGATCCGGCAACAGATCAGCGGATCTATGAACGGGAACTTATTCGGCTGGAACTTTCTCTAAAAAAGGCAGCTGGGAAGGGTGCCATGATCTGCATGCTTCACTATCCGCCCTTTAACGAGAGCCGGGCGTCCAGCGGATTTACGGAATTGTTTGAGCGGTATGGGGCAAACCTTGTAGTTTATGGCCACCTCCATGGTAAATCCTGTAAAAGCGCCTTCGAAGGTGTGAGAAACGGCGTGCAATACGTGCTGTGCTCTGCGGATCATCTGGAATTTCGGCCAAAACTGATCATGGAAGTATAACGTGTTCTTTGCGCACACTGTGCAATCCAAAGAATAAAAAAAGCGCACCCGTTGGGTGCGTTTTTTTCTTTGTGCCGGTTAGGAGAGGTCTTTGATGGCCGCTTCGCCGAAGCTGTTATCCACCAGCTGGGAAAGTTGCACCCGTGCATCCAGTTCTCCAGCGCCCTCAATGATATCCTGTAAGCGGGTAAAGGCGTCTTCGGTCATAGTGGGGACCTGTGTCCAAGAGTCCGTGGCCCGGTAGCTCTTGGCCACAGCCGCCAGCGTTGCGATGTCCGCGTCGGGGAAGAAAGGCCGCATGGCCTTTGCAACCTCCTCGTCGGACGCGTCCTGAACCCAAAGCTGCGCCTTATAAATGGATCGGACAAAGGCTGCTACGAATTTTGGGTCGTCCTCAATGGCCTTGGGGCTTACCATAAAGGTGGTGTAGGGAACTTCACCGCTTTCCTGGCCGATATTCGCTACAATGTAACCCTTTCCTGCACTTGCAAAGAGGGACGCTGTGGGTTCGAACAGCGTCACATAATCCCCGGTGCCGCTTTCAAAGGCGCCGCCCATGAGAGGAAATTGGATGTTGCTGATGATTTCCACATCCACGTCCGGCTCCAACCCGTGCTGGCGCAAAACATACAGCAGCGTCATATATGGCATGCCGCCGGGGCGGCCGGCGATCACGGATTTCCCCCGGAGTTCTTCAAAGTTGAAATCTGTGTTCGTCTCCCGACCCATAAGGAAAGATCCGTCGCGCTTGGTGAGCTGCGCCACGATTATGGGGTGATCTTCTTTGCCTTGATTCAAAATGTAGATCCCGGTTTCCGGGCCCATCAACGCAACGTCCGCCTCACCTGCCAACAGTGCGGTCATGCTCTTGTCGCTGCCTCCGCTTGTAACAATCTCGATATCCATTCCCTCCTCCTCAAAGTAGCCGTTTGTGACGGCTGCGTACAGAGGTGCATAGAATACCGATCGCGTAACTTCGTTGAGTGTAACGGGGCGTAGTGTCTCTCCCTTGCTGCATGCCGCCATTGAAAGCAGCATCAATGCGCAAAGCATCAGTGCCAGGATTTTTTTCATACAAAAAAGCCCTCCGTTGTTTTGTTGATTCATACTATTACGGAGGGCTTCAAATTGTGCAAAAAGGTCAGTCCATGCTTTTGGAGGCGAGAATCTGCTTGCGGGCGTAGTGGATCAGTGCGCATATGCCCAGCAGGATACAGATGCCGAACAGGGGCAGTATCAGAGGAGCCAAAACATCTACGCCCCAAAGGAAGCGAACCAGCGTGAGCAGAACCGTGATATTAAACGCCCCGGCAGCAATTTTTCCCAACCAGTCCGAGGTGACTACCACATCCTTTTTATTGAACATGAGTAGGCCGCCCAAAAGGATAAAAAGTTCTTTGGCTCCCACAATAATGGGAATGGCTATGGGGATCCAGCCGCGCATCGCAAAGCAGACGACTGCGGCAATTAGCATAAGCTTGTCCCCAACTGGGTCAAGAAATTTGCCTAAATCGGTAACCCAGTTGTAACGGCGGGCCAGAAAGCCGTCTAGTATATCGGTAAAATATGCCGCAGCATATACGATAAAACATGCAATGTACTCATTCTGAAAAAAAAGGTACACGAAGAGGAAGACCATGGCAATTCTGAGGGCAGATAATATGTTGGGGATATTCTTCATAAAAGAGCCTCCAAATTAAAACATGTCTTTATTATAATACAAAACGCGTCGCTGTGGAGACTCGATTTGGTAAAAACATCAAAAAAGCGCTTTGAATGGACATGCTTTTTTACATTGAAGCTATTTCTTTGTGAAAGCATAGTGTATTTCGTTGACAGTATACTCGCAAAAGGATAAAATAAATAAGATTTGTGGAAATAAGGTCAAATCGATACGATAAGGAGTAACGACATGTTCAAAAATAAGCTTCATACTTTTGTTGCGCTCTGCCTTGCGCTTACCTTTCTAACGCTTGCCATGGTGTGCGGCGGATGCAGCGCAGCCATTCCCAACCCGGTCGTGGCCAAAATCGGGGATGTGGAGGTCACGTATTCCAGCTTCTATCAGCAGTTTGAGCTTTATGCCTCCTATGGGCTGATCGATACGTCCACGCCTGAGTCTCTTGCGGAAGGTCGCAAGCTCGTATTTGATATGCTGGTTTCGTCTGCTCTGCCCGTTGCGGAAGCGCATCGGGAGGGATTCACCCTTACGGAGGATGAGTTGACAGCCGCTCGCCAAAAGGGACGCGACGCGGCGGATAACTACTATCTGGAGGATTTTATGAATAGCTCCATTGAGGATGAGAATGCGCGCCGGGAGGCTGCCATCAATCAGTTCAATGCCGCATACAAGAGCCAACATTATCAGTATAAGGATATCCTGGCGGAGTTTGAGGACGAGTATATCAACAACGCGCTGCGGGACAAGTTCGTGGCGACCCTTTATACGGATATTCCGGAAACAACTGATGAAGAAGCAAAGGCCTGGTACGATGAGAACCTGCCCGAAGAGCAAGAGGCATATGCGGCAGATCCTGCGGCCTATTACGACGCGGTTGAGTCCTACGCCTATTCCGGCGACGTACGGCCGCTGGAGGCGCCTGAAGGGCTGTTCTATGTCAAACATATTCTGATAAAGAGCAAGAATGAGGATGGGGAAGCGCAGGATGTAAACGCGAAGGTGGATGAGGTTCTCCAGAAGATTTTGGACGGTCAGGATTTCAATGCGTTGATTGACGAATACAATCAGGATACCAACATGACCTCAATGGCCGTGGGAAATATCATGGGCGAGGGACTGCAAGATAAATATGGCGAAGAATATTACAATGCGGCAGTCGCGCTGGGAAAAGATGATGTCACAACCCTTGATTTTGGCGATTCCGGCGTGTATATTATTAAGCGGGTAGACGACGTAAATACAGCTACTGTCGTCTATGAGGACGTGGCGGCGGAAATCAAGGATAAGCTTTTTAATGACAAAAAGAGCGCCGCGTACGATGCCGCGCAGCAGGAATGGAAAGCCAGCAACGAAGTCAAGTTGTATGAACAGCGCGTGAAGTACGTAGGGGTGTCAAAGTAATAAGTTGCTCCCCGCCGACGCGTGAATATTGTACAAAAATGCGACTGTTCACTTGCGAAATAAATAGATTATGCTATTATTATAATAGCTTAAAAGTAAACAAATATTTCATAAAAGGAGATCAATTGAAATGCATCAGAAGAAATTCAACACCTTTTTGAACCACGAAGGCTGCCATCTGCACGGAATGACAATGGGCGTGCCGAAGGTTCCCCCGATGGTAATGAACTGCGCGTACGTATATACCGATCGCGAGGCTCTGGAAGCTTCCCTGCGGTTTGAAAACGAGGATCATGACTATGGCCGCTGCGGCAACGCCACCAACGATATGGCCAGCGAAATTCTTACCGCCATTGATGAAGCCGCCGGCGCACAGGTATATGCCACCGGTTTGGGTGCAATTGGCGTGACCGTAATGTCTCAGGTTCAGGCTGGCGATCATATGATTATGAGCTCCATCGTATTCGGCGGGACCTTTAACCTGATCGTGAATCAGTTGTCCAAGCGTTACGGCGTGGATGTCACGGTTGTGGATTTCAAGGAAGATCTGACCCCTTACTTCAAGCCCAACACCAAGCTGGTTTATATGGAGACCATTGCAAACCCCACCATCGAAGTTTTGGATATGCAGAAGATCGCCGAAGTGACCCATGCCCATGGCGCGAAGCTGGTTGTGGATAACACCTTCGCAACTCCCATCATCTGCCAGCCTATCAACAATGGTGCAGATTTCGTTGTCTACTCCGCTACCAAGTTTATGAACGGCCATTCCGATATTATGGCCGGGGCCGTAACCGTGAAGGACGCGGAGGATCTGAAGAAGATCGTCCGCACCGGTCACGTGTTCGGGCCTACCATGAGCCCCTTTGACGCCTGGCTGCTAACCCGTTCCCTGCGCACGCTGGAAGTCCGTGTAAAGCGTCATTCCGAGAACGCCATGAAGCTGGCCGAGTACTTCGCCACCAATAAGAACGTGCTGAGCGTTTCTTACCCCGGTCTCAAGGACAGTCCCTTCAAGCCCATTGCCGATAAACAGTTTAACAACGGCCTTTACGGCGGCATGGTCACTATCGATCTGGGTACCTATGAGAACGTCATGTTCACCATGGATAAGTTTAAGTATGTCACCATGGTTCCTTCTCTGGGCAGCTTCTCCACGACCTTCTCCGATACGCGTACCTCTCACAGCGGCATGAGCGCAGAAGACCGCAAGAAGTGCAATATCAAGGAGGGCCTGATGAGAATTTCCGTCGGTCTGGAAGATGTGGAAGACATCATTGCTGATTTTGAGCGCGTTCTGTCTCTGAAGAAGTAAATTCACTTTTTGCAAACCGAAAGTAAGGACACCGGAACCCGGTGTCCTTACATTTCTCTTTTTGACCGGAAGGAGCATAGCCATGACCGAAAGACTATATTACAAAGAAAATGGGCTGCTTTGCCGGGGTCGGGTGCTCAGCTGTCGGCCAGTGGAAAACGGGTATGAAATACTTACGGATGCTACCGTAATCTACCCAGAAGGCGGCGGCCAGCCATCCGATACAGGCATCCTTGACGGCGTGCGGGTGCTCAGCGCTCGGGAAGAAGGAGAGGAGGTCTGGCATCTTACGCAAAAGCCGCTCCCCCAAGGCACAGATGTGGACATTGAGGCAGATGCACAGCGGCGGATGGATCATTCCCAGCAGCACAGCGGGGAACATATCCTCTCCGGTCTGGCGCATAGCCTCTACGGTGCCGTCAACGTCGGATTCCACATGGCGGAAACCTATGCCACCGTGGATTTCGACCTGCCCTTGAGTGAGGCGCAGCTTGCGCAACTGGAGAGGGAGGCTAATCTGGCTGTCTACCGTAACGTGGAAACGGAATATCAAATTGTGCAGGCGGAGGAACTCTCTTCCATTCCTTTGCGCAAACAGGCGCAGGGGCTTGCGGGAGAGGTCCGCATCGTATTTGTCGGGAGGGTGGATTCCTGTACCTGCTGCGGAACCCATGTGCAACGCAGCGGGGAAATCGGGTATATCAAAATAACGGATCATATCCGTTATAAGGGCGGAACAAGGGCGTGGTTCGCATGTGGCATGCGGGCAGTGGAGGATTCTCTGGCCAAGCAGGCCGTCGTGGCCGCGCTGGCAAAGGAATTTAGCACAAAGCCGGAGCAGGTTTTGGAGGCGGTAACCCGCCAGCGCGAGGAGCTGTTCTTGGCTCGTGGCGCGCTCAAACGCCGCACGGAGCAGTTTGCGGTTGTTCAGGCGCGGGAGCTTTTAGAAAGTGCAGAGCAAATTCGCGGTTACAAATTGGTGGTTCACTGGCAAAATGATGTGGAAATGGGCGACTTGAAGCGGCTGGCGGAGGAAATATGCGGCAAAGAACCCGCGGTGGCGGTGCTGTTCGGAGAAGGGAAAAAAAACCTTTGCTATCAGCTCATGCGCACGAATGGTGCAAAAGTCAGCATGCGAGAGCTCTGTCAGGCGGTGAATGCGGCGGTGGGCGGCAAGGGCGGCGGGCGGGATGGCGCGGCACAGGGCAGCGCTCCCATCGGCCGTTCAAGCAACATAGAGGCAGCCTTAGCGCAGCTTACATCCTATTTTAAAACCGTTATGGAAAAAAAGTGAGAGAATCAGAAGAAAATCGTTGACAAAGGCAATGACTGTGGTATAATTACATACGGCTAAGCAGAAGCACCCGCTTCTCACCCGCCGATCAATGGATCAGGCGCGGTTATGAAAACTGAAACACGTATGTTTTTCATCGTTCAGCGGGTATCTCTGTGCCCGCTGAATTTATTTTTATGGAGGTGTCCACCATAGCCAGAGAGGATCTCTTAATTAACGAGGAAATCCGCGAAAAAGAAGTGCGTCTGATTGACGCGGAGGGCAACCAGCAGGGTGTGGTAAGCATCGATGCGGCCCTTAACATGGCGGATGAGGCAGGTTTGGATCTTGTGAAGATCGCGCCGCAGGCAGTGCCCCCGGTATGCAAAATTATGAACTATGGTAAGTACCGCTTTGAACAGGGAAAGCGGGAAAAAGAGCAGCGCAAGAACCAGAAAGTAATCGAGATTAAAGAGACCCGGCTTTCTGCCACCATCGACCTGCATGACATGGAGATTAAGGCGAAAGCCACACAGAAGTTCCTGAGCAATGGCGACAAGGTCAAGGTTTCGATCCGCTTCCGCGGGCGCCAGATTAAGCATGGAAGTTTGGGGCTTGACGTGATGAACACTTTCTATGAAATGGTCAAGGACAATGCTGCGATTGAACGTCCTGCAAAGCAGGAAGGACGCATAATGTTCATGATATTAACGCCTAAAAATAACTAACCAGAGGAGGACTACCCCCATGCCAAAAATTAAGACCCATAGGGGTGCAGCGAAGCGGTTCAGCCTTACCAAATCCGGCCGAATCAAGAGAGGCAAAGCCTATAGGAGCCACATCCTTACTAAAAAAACCACTAAGCGTATGCGCAATCTTCGTCAGGTGGGCTATATTGCCGACTGCGAAGCCAAGAAGATTCGCGAGCTGATCCCATATAAGTAAGGAGGAATAAGTCATGGCAAGAATTAAAAGGGCAGTAAACGCCGTCAAGAAACGCCGCAAGGTTTTTAAGCTCTCAAAGGGCTATTACGGAGCGAAGAGCAAGCAGTACCGCACCGCGTCCCAGCAGGTGATGCGTTCCATGGCCTACGCCTATGTAGGTCGTAAGCTCAAGAAGCGCGAATACCGTAAATTGTGGATCGCGCGTATCAACGCGGGTGCCCGCATCTGCGGCATCAACTACAGCCGCATGATCAACGGCCTCAAGATTGCTGGCGTGGATGTGAACCGCAAGGTTCTGGCGGATCTTGCAGTCAACGATATGACCGCGTTCGCTCGTCTGGCGGAAACGGCCAAAAACGCCATCGCGTAAATAAATGCAAACACAGCAGCGCAGCCTTTTGGCTGCGCTGCTTTTATTCCTTATAAATGTGATATAATCAAACCAGAAGTATGGAGGTGCAGCGCATGCTGATCGAAAGTACCCGGAATGAAACCGTAAAAAAAGTCCGTTCCCTAGCCAACCGCAAGGGGAGGCGGGAGTGGGGATTGCATTTTATAGAGGGTGAAAAACTGGTTCGCGAGGCGACGGATTCGGGTGCCGATCTTCAGGATGCATTTCTTGAGGTGGGGCATGATCAGATGGCGGCAATGCTTATTGAAAGGGCTACCAATGTGTATACGGTGACGCGCGGCGTCATGGAGAGCCTCACGCAAACGCAAACGCCGCAGTGGGTGTGTGCTACCGTAAGGACACAGGAAAATCCGCTGCCGGCGCGCTATCCTTCCGGGCTGATCGTGGCGCTGGATTGCGTGCAGGACCCAGGCAATCTGGGGACCATTCTGCGTACCGCGGATGCCATGGGCGCTGTTGGATTGCTGCTGGGGGAAGGGTGCGCCGATCCTTATGCGCCCAAGCCCATTCGGGCTGCCATGGGGAGCATATACCACCTGCCCGTGTGGCAGGCGAATCTTGCAGGCGAGCTCCCGCGGCTTTTAGGGCAGGGCTTCCGAGCCGTCTGTGGGCATCTCAAAGGAAGCGAAATCCTGCCTGATCCCACAGAGAAATGTGTGCTAGTTATCGGTAACGAGGGGAGCGGAGTTTCTGACGAAATTGCGGAACAATGCCAAAAGTACCGCCTTCCCATGTACGGGTTCGCGGAAAGCCTCAACGCCTCCGTGGCGGCGGGGATACTGATCTACGAGCTGGCGCGGGCCATGCGCCAATAGGCTGGCCGAGTCTGCCGTAAAGATTACCTCGGCAAACCCATAGGGAATTCATAATAAGAAAAGACGTCCACACACAGGGAACGTCTTTTTTTGAGGGCATTGGATTTAACAAGCGATACTTGTTCGTCAAAGCCAAGGGATGAAGGCAACGTTTAATTCTCAAACACGACCTGCATAAAAATCAATTATCCTTATAGGAGAGTAGCTTGGCGATGATCTCACGGTAAAGCTCATCCGTGTTTTCGGGCCATCGGGCCGCGGCCAAATTAGCGCTGTGCGCATCCGCAAGCAGTAAATTTATTACAAAAATCGTACTGTCTCGCTCCATCGCTTTGAGGGTCACCCAGTATCCTCCCTGCTCAGCTTTCTCGATGCTGCTCACGTACTGTGTTTGTTTGCGCAGCTCATCTCTGCAGGCATCCGCGTATGTGTCAAGGTCGTCGCGCAAAGACTGGGGAATCCGTTCGCAAAACATGTTTAAAGCGTCCAAGCCCCGCTCCGTAAGGCTATATGCCTGACCAAAAGTGCGTGGAACAGCCGCCAAAAAACCGGCCTCCTCAAGCTCACAAACTGTGCTCTGCAGGTCAAAATAGGGGATGAGGTCATGCTGAACGCTCACGTCTGCGATCTGATCGCGCGTGAGTTCCACCTTGAGTTTATTGAGGAAATACAGCACTGTGAGCTTGTTGCGTGTAAGCTCGTCTGAAAAAAAAGACATAACTCATCTCCTGCTGTTTGATAAGGTTATTATACCATGAAAAGCGAAAAAGTGCTTGCAAAGTTACGGAAATTATGTATAATAGTATGTGCAAAAGGGGTTATAGCTCAGCTGGTCAGAGCGCTACGTTGACATCGTAGAGGTCGTTGGTTCGATCCCAACTAATCCCACCAGTAATCCTGTGGTGTGCGTTACGTTCTGGTTATAAACCCACGTATTGTATACGGGAATGCACGTTGGTTGTGCCGATGCCACCTTCTTTGTTTGGTAAGCAGAAGCTTCCACAGCATACCCACCTGCCGAGAGGCGGGCGTTATAGCGGGGGCGGACGGCATCCTGGGATTATTTTTACAAAAGCATGTAGCGGAATTGTGTAATGGTAGCACCTACGACTCTGACTCGTATTGTCTAGGTTCGAATCCTAGTTCCGCTGCCAGATAAAAAGCCCCGTTTTCGGGGCTTTTTTCTTTTCACTTATCTTATCCCCGGTGCCTTTTTGCCCTTTTGCTAAAAATTTGCTAAAACCGATCCACATAACATTATATAACATCAGCTGTTCTCGGTCTCTTTAATCTCTGTGAAAAAGCATTGCTCAGCCGTGTTGCGGAGCTCCTTATTGCTGTTGATGACATCGCCGTATATGTCTGCTGTTATACCTATCGTGGAGTGCCCAAGCGCATAAGATATGGTTTTTAGCGGCGCTGTATTACTCTCAATCATTGCAGTGGCGTAAGTGTGCCGTAAATCATGAATTCTCATGTGCGGCAAGCCTAAATGCTTTAACAGCTTGTCAAACTCTGTCCTAAACGTAGAAGGATTGGTTTGCTTACCATGCTCATCACAGCATACCAGATTCTGATTATGATATTCGTTGCCATAATGCAGCCGATTTTCGCTTACTCGAATATGGCGAGCTTTCACGGCCTCCATTACAACTTGCGGAGGATAGAGGATACGATTGCTTTCCTCTGTTTTTAGTCGAGCGAAGCCCCATTCTGTTTTGCCCGTCTCAGAATCTTTACTAGACTTGGTACTGGTGATCTGTCTCTGAATATGAACGGTCCCCTCTTTAAAATCAAAATCGTCGAAGGTGAGCCCCAGTATTTCACCGCGTCTGAGTCCCAACGAGATCGCGAGCAAAAGTTCCAACTCAATCTTTGTTCCTTTTGCCGCCTTTAACAAAGCACGGCATTGCTCGTTGTCTAAAACAGTTGCTTTGTACTTATTCGGTGCTTGCCGTTTCACACCATTACAGGGATTCTTGGGAATGATATCGCTCAACACAGCCTCTTTTAGTCCTTTTGAGAGGGTATTATGTATGTATCTCACGGTATTGGGCTTTAGCCCGCTCTCACTCAATTTATTATACATGTGTATAATATCGTTGCGATTGAGTTTGGAAAGCGGAATATTTCCAATAATAGGTGTGATGTGTACCCGAATATTGCTTTCATACCCTCGCGCCGTATTCGGTGTAAGCGTCTGCTTGTGGATGGTGTTGAACCAGTCGGTTATATACTCGCCAACGGTCTGCTTTGCTGGTTCACGGTATTGCCCAAGCTGTATTTCAGCTTCGAACTTCGCCTTTGCGTCCTTCGCTTCTTTACGGGTAGCAAACCCGCCTTTTTGCTTCTGCTTCTTTTTGCCAGTGGTAGGATCAATCGGATAATAGAAAAACGAGTAAGTGTTACCACGTTTTAAAATTCCTCCCCTACAGTTCTCGGATTTTTTCTTTGATTGACTCATTATATTGCCCTCCTTATGAGCATTTGAGTCAAACAAACGGCTATTATTTTCTGTTGTCAAAGTACGTCCTGCTTTCTGCGAGGATTGTACCACTAAGGAACGTTCTTTGTCTACCACAGTGACGCAGGGGTGCGTTGTGCACCCCATGCGACTGCTAATTGATGGTTTTATGACGCTTGCGTAAGCCATTCTTCAAACCCCTCCCGTGGCACTCTTATATTATCGCCTATGCGAAGTACTGTAAAAGGAGGATCATTCACCAACTTATATGCGGTGTTCCTGCCTATTCCAAGCATTATGGTTATATCATCCACCGTGTATGTGCGATTTGTTATTTCTAGAGTATTTTCTGTCATATATTAAATCCTTTCATAAATCAAGTATAATTTCTCCAGAGCAAAGAGTGAACTGCTTTGGTTGAAGCAATTCACCCCTTGCGTCGCGTCTTCTAAAACATTATGCGGTCAGGTCTGCATCCCAAGGTGTTGCCATATATATTTGGGCGCAATTATTTTTCTTAAGCCCACAGCTTATCTCCAATAGGTGGAGGTATTATGCCGTATTCTTATTCTTTTTTTTATTTGCGGAATATCCCTTTTTACAGGTATATTCGCGTATGGATTCATTCATCTTCTTGCAAAGAAAGATAATGTCCTTTTTGCTAATAAAGGTTAATACTCCGCCGCTTTTGCGGTAATCGTATAACCACTTAGCCAGCTTTATATGTTGAATTTCTTTACTCAAGGTTTGCAAGGGTAACCTTGTGTAAATATTGTCCCCATACTTTGCGGCAAAATCTCGCAAGTCTCGTATCCGGCCTTCCCGGTCGGCTGCGTGCTCAATACGATAAGTTTCAAGTAAGCGTTCTGATTGAAGGGCACTGTGCCTGCTAACATATTGCGGCAGCGCATTTAAAATACGTGACGTTTCGGTAGTTGCCCAGGTTAAGGCTCCCCGCACACTTTGGCGACTGATACCGCGCCACGCTCTTGTGAAGCGAAATTCACATCTTGCAGATGGAGATTGTGGGTCTCCGCTTTCCAATTGCTTATTATAGATTTCCAATATGTGAGCGTCAGTTCTCAAAATCGTACTGCGCTTCTTCATATCATCTCCTATAACTCGGTATGAGTTTTTGTTGTCCCCCCAATGCAATCCACATAGTTCCTTTAAATAGTTCATGGACTTCCACAAGGTGTCATAGTCCGTGAACGTATCTATCGCTACGTCAACACGATCCACACGACAGTCACAATCCGCAATCCCTAGCTTGCGGATGATTGCGTTCACCGCAGAAATAGTGTCCTCTAGTGTCAAACAAGTCTCTGAATACTTGTTTGGGTTTACTACATACCGTATACGCTCTCTGCGCATTGTGGGACATTGGATGACATAGGGTAGCTCATTTGCTGTATCATCATCAAGTCCCCATCCATTTGCGCTTAATTGCACCGTATGGATGAACGTGGTGAATTTAGCAGATTTAACCTGCGCCTTCATGTTTGTCATACATAAAATTCCTTTCTCATATAATCATTAACCACCTTTCCGTACAAATTGTTTTAGAGGATATCTTAACTGCAGTACTGCGCATCTAATTTGCAGAGCTGCAAGCAACAAACCAATGGAAGTTTTCAAGCCATATCCATACCAGCGATAATCGTAGACAAAAAAATACTCTCATTGCTTTAACATGTTTTTTAATTCGTTAAAGCAAAAAAGTATCATCAGTGGGAACGGTATTCAGTTGTAAGCAATCCAGAAAGTTATCTCTGCCGTGTCAATATGCCCTTACTTCATGCAGCACACCAAGCGAGTGATGTACTAACAAGCTAGAGAATCATAATTCAACAAAAATGTCAGTTAACATTGCAAAATTGTTTGGATTAATGCTGTCATCGGATTGTTTACCATTAATAGGGCATATTCATGCTTTTTTAATGCGTTCTTCTTCGGTATGTAATGTGTAACGAATGAGAGCGAAAGAACATATAAGGAATACGGGTTCGAATAAACTTCCTGTTAATCCATATCGAGAAGACTAAATAATTAATTGATATTTTTTGCCCGCCAGAATCGAAGGTGCTCTCAGGTATGGATGCCCATCTGCAGAATGAGTGCCATACTGGTGACCAACCCTGATCTTGCTCACACTTCGCTTCGCTCGTGTTCGCTGATTGCTTGCTTCGCTCTGCTTGTGTTCACTTTTCCAGTCAAGCCTATTGGCTCAAGGCTTTGCCGGAACGCTTTGCCCGTTCCGTAGCGCGCACACGCTTTCTTCGTTTTTGCTTGCGTGTGTTTTTCGTTTTCGTATTTCCCCCTCTGTGTATATAGGTAAATTTAAAAGGGACTTATAACCATTTTTCAAAAATAATTTGAAATTTTTTTTACAATGCTTCGTTATACTCACACTCGCCGGATTTAGGACATAAAAAAAGCCACTGCAATTGGCCTTTATAGGAAGTCCTGTCCACGTTTCATTTGGTGCTATTGTTTCTGCTTACGCATTTCCCGTCTTTTTTGTTGCCCTTATACTTATATGGTAAATTGAGAAGCGACTTACAACCACTTTTTAAAAATAATTTGAAATATTTTTTGGAGCATCATACTTTTTAATACTTCCTTCTTCGGTATGAAATCTGTGACGCATGAGATCGAAAGAACTACTATATATTTAATAGATGAATATTCTGTGTAGAAATATGTAATATACCCCCCATATATACAACCCGATTGACTTATGGGGTTATATATACTGAATATAATGATTAATACTCTAATATGTTACAATAAAAATTCACCCAATTAGACGCGAAATACAATAAGGTGGGATTTAGGTCAAACATTAAAATAAATGGATTTTAGCTTCAAAACTATTAATATTTATATATCTGATGGATGTGCGTTGTGCTTCGGTTTAAATACCAAAGCGTTGCTTAAAATTGACTACGGGCACTCTCTGGTTAATAGAGGGATGTTGAATTAACAATAAAAACTATTATGGTAACAGTAATACTGACTATAATGATTGCGGTATAAAATGTTAAATGCCCTTCGATTTTTTTGATGTGTTCAAGCTGCTTCAAAGCATAAAATTCTTGTTTTTCTGCGTCAGTTAAATGATCACTGTTGATCAATCCATTTTTGGCTCTTAGTCGCTTCAACACTTCGTTTATGCTAACAAGATTTGCCATATAATGAAAATCTCCCTGTTTAGTTTTTTATAATCAGCAGTATAGCAATAACTGGTCATTATTGCAAGCAATCATATGATGAACAAAAATAAACGTACTGAGAGGCTTTAAGAGCACCCATATCATACCTTGATTAGCAAGGATAGGTACTTGTCCAGTGTTGGACGACTGATGCCGCACAGCCTAGCATAATCGGTTTTAGTGATACTTCCTTCTTGGTACAAATCAAATGCTTTTAACACCTTAGGGGGGATATTTGCCGGAATGAGGGGGGGACGGCCTACCCGCTTACCCTTTGCCCGAGCATTCGCAATCCCGCTTTTTACGCGCCAACGTATCATGTTTCGCTCCATCTCAGCAAATACACCCATCATCTTTAGCATTCCTTCTGTCATTGGATCAAGTTCCTTGCTGCAATCTACGACAAATGTGCCAATGACCAGCTTAAAGCCTTTGTGTTGAGCCTCCTCAATGATTTCACAAAGCTGCTTTGTGCTTCTCGTTATTCTCGACAGTTCTAATGCAATAATACAGTCACCAGACTTCACAGTATTCAGCAGCCTATTAAGCTGTACCCTTTCAAATTTAGCGCCGCTCTCATACTCAAGATATATATTATTGTGTTCAACACCTGCCTGTTGCAATTCGCGTATCTGCCGTGATATATCTTGCTTCTTTTCATTGGTACTGCATCTTGCGTATCCATACACGGTCATAAGGATAACCTCCTCTTTTGATAGCTCAAGTATAAATCGAGGGAGCGAAAATGTAAATAAAAATATAGTAAATGAAATTATTGTTTTCAAGTCCCCAATATAGCCTTTTTTCGGCTCAAGTTTTACCAGAAAAGAATGTAATGTAAAACAATTGATTTTTTTTACATTAAAGATTTAATTGGTATGGATACCATAACTGGTATTGATGTTGTTTTGATTTCCAGTTATAACAAGTAATAAGTGATTTCCACAAATACTTTGATGTCTTTCAAGGGCGTGCTTTGTACCAGTTGCTGCCGGACTGAACAGCTCGTGCGTGGTAGTATTGTTGAAATGTACAACACAAAGGGTTATAATAATTTGAGTAAATTTGGAAGTTTACTACGCGGGCAGAATTCTACACTGCAAACGGATGCGAATTTTGATCGATAAAGACTAGGGTATTCAAAAATGGTCTTCAAGGGATGCCATACCCGACTACTTAGGAGTGACCCGTGAGACGGTACTTCATGGGACTAATAAAGTCGGGCGACTATGGAAGTTAAATTTTTATGATCTGGTGTGGCGGATGAACGCAACATCATTAGCTTCATGAAGAAGTTGATATCTGGTTGATCTCTTGAGCGATCAGCATCATGCAAAATGAGTTTCAAAAGTCAGGGGCATTTTTATGTTTATCAAGAATGCAAAATTATATTTTATTGATCTATTTGCCGGAGCTGGGGGCCTTTCTGAAGGATTTATTCAGTCTGGATTCAATCCGGTTGCACACGTTGAAATGAATTCCATGGCATGTAGAACACTTGAAACCAGAAGTAGTTATTATTATTTGAAGAACGAAGGAAAACTCAGTATTTACTACGATTATCTGCGCGGTAATATGACTCGTGCAGAGTTTATGTGTCATATACCCGAAAGTGTGCTGAAGACTGTAATGTGTGTTGAGATGTCAGAGCGTACAATAACGAACATTTTTGAGAGAATTGATGAAATCATGGATGAGGACGGTACCACACAAGTTGATGTTGTTGTCGGCGGCCCTCCATGTCAGGCATACTCATTGGTTGGGAGAGCTCAAAGCAACCGCATGGAGACTCCTATGGAGCAGGATCCAAGAAACAATCTATATTTACTGTACTCCCGCTTTTTAGAGCGTTATAAGCCAACTATGTTTGTCTTTGAAAATGTCATGGGCATTGAGAGTGCAAACGGTGGGCGGACATGGGCAAGCATCCAATCAGAACTCAGGCGGGTAGGATATGATATTGAATGCCACGAAAAAAACGCACGTGACTTTGGGGTAATGCAAAACCGACGAAGGATGATTATCATTGGGTGGAGGCGAGGAAGTGGTCTGCATTATCCGAAATTTCAATCTGTTCAAATTAATGGAACTGTAAGTGAACTGTTACAGGACCTCCCTAATATGATCCCGGGGCAAGAGCGAAAACAATATAGAGCTGACTGCTTCAGCGAATATGTTAAACAGAATACTATACGAACTGCAGATGATGTACTTACTCTTCATCAAAGCCGACCACATATTGAACGTGATATCGTGATCTATAAAAAAGCTATTGAACTCTGGGGAAACGGCCATCAACGATTAAATTATAATCACCTGCCGGATGAATTGAAAACACATCGCAACAGAACTTCCTTTGTGGACAGATTTAAGGTTGTGGAAGGTGATCTGGATAGTTGCCACACTGTTCTAGCGCACCTCTCAAAAGATGGACATTATTTTATTCATCCCGATATTAATCAACATCGTTCCATAACAGTACGTGAGGCAGCAAGAATACAGTCATTCCCCGATAATTACTTTTTTGAAGGTGCTCGCACAGCGCAATTCGTTCAGGTCGGAAACGCAGTACCCCCATTGATGGCAAAAGCTATAGCGGCAGAGATATATAAGCAGCTCTGTAAGGAGGAAAACAATGACTAAACGCGAGTCTCTGGTTGAGTTCTATCAGAGCTTTCAGGATGAAATTTTGTTTGCCGCTGATACTGAAACTTGTGGATGGACAGCTGATGACTTTCTGACGCTAGTTATGCTGGAGTATCTCGAAGAGGCAGGGGAAGTTAATGATCCCATTATCTGCCCCTTTAGGGGATACGGGCTCCAACTTAATGCTTATACCATATCTGAAGATTTTGAATTTGTCGATATATTCGTAAGTATTTACTCCGAGTCAGACATACCAAAACCTGTTTCACAGGCGGAGGTTGACGCCGCTGTAAAGCGCGCAATTCAACTTTATCATAAGTCAATCAATGATCTTTATACTTCGTTCCAGAAAGATAACGATACATATGAATTTGCTATCACGTTACATCAGAAAAAAGATAAGATAAAAAATGTGCGCATTTGCGCTATTACGAACGGCCTTGTAAAGCCCATCCCATTTAAGAATATTACCATAGGCAATGCAGAGATTTCCTTTGCAATCTGGGATATTGATCGTCTTTATCGTTGCGTTAACTCTGGGAAAATGCGCGAAACAATAGAAATTAACTTTGAGGAAAAGTTCAGTGCAACAATTCCGTGCATAGAGAATAATATAAGCGATAAATACAGCGTGTACCTTGCGATTATTAATGGCAATATTCTAGCGGCGCTTTATGATGAATACAGAGATCGGCTTCTTGAAAAGAACGTGCGCTCTTTCCTGCAGGTAAAGGGAGCGGTCAACAAGGGAATCCGTGATACATTACGAGACGAGCCAGAGATGTTCCTAGCATATAATAATGGTATCTCAGTAACCGCTGAGAGTATTGAAATAGTCCGCGACGAAAATGAAAAACCCTCAATTCGGAAAATTCGTGATATGCAGATAGTCAACGGCGGACAAACTACGGCATCCATTTTCAACGCCAGACAAAATAAAAATATGTCAGCGGATCTCTCGCAAGTGTTTGTCCAGATGAAGATTTCGGTCATCAAATCACCGGATCATATGGATGAAATTGTGCCACGCATTTCTGCTTTTGCCAATACGCAAAACAAAATTCAGGTTGCTGATTTTTCCGCAAATGATCCTTTTCATCGGAGGATTGAGGAGCTGTCACGAACAATTTGGGCACCTGCTCAAGGGGGCCTAAAGCCCCAAAACTGGTTTTATGAGCGCGCTCGCGGACAGTATACGGACATGCTCTCCCGTGAAGCAACGGCCCTCAGGAAAAAACAGTTTAAAGAGACACACCCGCTGTTTACAAAAACTGATCTCGCCAAGTTTGAGAATACCTGGGACCAATTGCCTTATCAGGTGAGCGAAGGGGCACAGAAAAACTTTCGAAAGTTTACTATCAGGCTCAATGAGCGCAAGAGTCTACAACCCAATGAAGATTACTACCGGCATCTTATTTCCAAAGCAATTCTCTTCAGACAGGCGGAGAAGCTGGTGCAAAAGCAGCAGTACGGTGGGTATAGGGCAAATATCGTAACTTATACGCTGGCATACCTCTCCTGTAAAACTGCGCAAAGAATCGATCTGAATCGTATTTGGAAGGATCAAAGCCTCACTCCTGCATTGGAAAACGAGATTATTGAAGTATCCAAATTTGCTCAGCAGATGATTGTGAATCCTCCCGGCGGGGCTAATGTCGGCGAGTGGTGCAAGCGTGAAAAATGTTGGGATACAATCCGTGAATATGAACACCAATTAAGTTCCGAACTCACTGCTGAACTTATTTCTGTTGCACGGCCGATGGTGACAGCGGCCTCTCCGATGAATAGTATAAACTCTGTTACCAAAGTCGAGCAGGCGCTGATTGATGAAGCCGTCTCGGTTCCGTCGATGACATGGTTGGCGCTGTCAAAGTGGGCTAAAGAAACGGACAATTTCCAACCTTGGCAACGGAGTCTTCTATTTCGGGTCGGTACAATTGTCGGGCGAAGTCAGCGCCTGAGTTATAAGCAAGCAAACCAGGCTCTGAAAGCCTATAAAGAAGCTCTAAACAAGGGGTTTAGTGTGTAGTAAAGCCAAGGGGGGATATCAATGCTTGAATGGCATGAGTATGTGGAACAATTGCTGCGGAACGAGAGTGCATTTGATAGTATCAGATTGTCATTTGGTGAAGAGCAAAATGACATTGGTATTCCTCCAATTATTAAATCAAGCATCCTAATGCTTGACCAGATGATTGACCATCAAGGGAAGTACAATATCATAGTATTCCCAGAGAGAGTGCAATCCATCTTCATTTTCACTCTGATGAAGCTGTTATTCAATATCGCTCAAGGAAAAATCACAAGGCTATATGACCCTTCAGCTTTTCAATCTGGTGAAAAACTAAAGTTAGGTAACGCGGTAGTAGAATTCCTTGGCCTTGAAGAACGTAATGGCACACATTGTATAAAAATCAAAGCGGCTAACTCAGCAATATATAGTGCACCCATTCATTTCCTTCCTCACTTTCAACGCACCAATACCCAGCTCCGACTCAGTAAGTATGAGAAGTTTGCAGCGGCCAAAAAGAAGGTGGAAAGCCAGGTTGCATATCTGCAGCCCGATGAGCGGCATCTGGCCGTCCTTGCCACTTATAAGACCCATATGAACAGCTCAATCTTCAATATGACCTCTCTTATCAGTACGAAAGGGATCATTAGCAGCTGCTGCCTCTGTGGGAAGCAAATCTGCGATATCCTGCTCATTGGACAGGCCGATTACACTGGCGCTATTAGAAATATTGGAGCAGGTCAGCTAGCCGGGATTCCCTCAATTGTATTGGTGTCTGATATGTATACCATTTTAGCTGCTTCTGAAAACGGACATCCTGTCCAGTCGGTTATTATTGATGCGTCCGATTCGAACAGAATTCTGACACAGATAGATGCTCTGGATGATTTAATGCGGTTGGACATTCCTATTACCTGTGTCACCGACGTTGTGAACTCTTTCGATTTACAGCCCTTTGAAATGAGAGGGTTTAACATTTGGAGATGGGATGAATCGAGTATTACGCAAAAGCTATATGATGTCACCACCCTACCTCTGGATCGGAAAATCAGAAATTGTGCAACCCGAAAAGTTGAATATATGAAGGCTGATAGCCATGAAATAAATGATGTAATCTGCAGGCTTTCCTCTCACAGAAGCGAATCAAGGGAGGCGTCTGTTCAAATGATGCAGATATTCGACAGCTTGAGCTCGCTTGCCTTTACTGCACTTCGGGAGACAGTCCCATTTAGAAGCAGTGACATCGAAAGAGCAGATCGTCTGCTTAATGACGCCATTCGGGTGCTGGCATCTGAAAAGACCTTTCTGGTACCTGCTCTATATGAGGACTACAAAGAAATCATCAACTGTTTGACAAAGATATATTCTTCCGGATATCAACTTCTTAAGGAGACGGTGCTATCAAAACATTTGCAGATTGAAAACTACAAAGATATTTGTATTGTCGTGCCAGAGAGATCTGACAAAGAACACGTTCGGATTTATTGGCAGACATGGTGTCACAAGAGAAATTTACGGACTATGGTTCATGTGCTGCATCCGGCAGAATATTATTCCGCAAGCTGTACAGCATTTTCAGCAACGGTTGTTGTCGGGTGGCTGAAACGCGCAATTATGAGGAAAATTCTGTACAGTTTCAACACACAACAATACATTATTCTGTTGTATGACTATGAGCGCCGCTGGAAGAACTATGATACCACTAAATGGAATTCAGTATTAAAAAGATCTGGCAACAAGACAATCATTGCCCGTTCTTTTAGTAGTGGTCAAATCAGCATATCCACTCACCGTTTTATTGAGGTTCCCGGATCGGAACCAGCAGAGGTATCCAGTGTCGATGAGCTCAATGAAATTGAACTCATTTTGCGTGAAAACAAGTTCAGACAATATATTGCCAATGGCGATATGAGACCAGCAGAAGCAACAGCAGAAGTAATACCTGTAAACTACGTGGGTGGTTTTCTAGCATTCTACAGAATAGGGCACAAGGTTATTTCTGCAACTAAGGTCATCACGCAGGATGCAGAAAAAATTGACACCATTTTCCCGGATAAGCTTCAGGTTGGGGATTTTGTTGTAGTGCGGGAGGCGGATCGTGACCTCATAAAGGAAATGGCCGATATTATACTTTCCAATAGTGGGAAGCATGGACTTCGTGAGTTAGCAACAAAATGGAAAGAAGCACTTCAAATTGAGCAGTTGTTCTCGACACCGGAAGAGATTTATCAGAAACTTGTTGATGCTGGCTGCACGAAAGGATATCAGACCGTGCACAGTTGGCTGGTGGATGAAGATGTGATTGCACCACAGCAGAAACAAGATCTGCAGTACATAGCTGTAATAACAGAAAGTAGCGTAATAAACGAACTTTTAGATCAGATATTTGATGCTGCGCAGGAAGTCAGATCTGCACATGTGCAGGCCGGGCGGATCCTGTCTACGCAGCTGCGCAGCAGAATCGTTGAAGCACTAGAAAGCTACGGTGATATTGACCCGTTTAATATTTGGGAGCCCATTGAAATGACTGTTGAAGGCATTGGGCCGGTCAAAGTTCTCAAGACTATTGATGTGGGCTCATCTATTGTCGTCAATATTGCAGATACTAATCGCTTGATCGAAGAATAGGAGACAGAACATGGCCACAATGATTCCCTCGGTAATATCGCCGGAAGTGAACAGTTCTGCAGAACGTCGGATATTTGAATGGTTTCAGAAAGCGCCGCAGACTGATGACTGGATTGTCCTTCATTCGTTAGGGATCTCCACGCATAACAAAGTCATCTATGGAGAAACAGACTTTTTCGTTCTAGCACCTCGACTGGGGCTATTCGCCCTCGAAGTCAAAGGTGGCAGAGTAAGACGTGAAGACGGGATTTGGTATTTTGCAAATAAGTATGGCAAGACAAACTCAAAGGTACGTGGCCCGTTCGACCAGGCAAAAGACGGTGTTTTTAGTATTGTAGCTGCCCTGAAAAAGCGGCTCGACAGGAACCATAGTTATCTTTCAAATGTGTTTTTTGGCTTTGGCGTCATGTTCCCGGATATTGAATATGAAGCATCAGGCATAGATGAAGAACAATGGCAAATCTTTGATTCCCGTGACGGGACTTATGTAAAGGATTTTATTGGAAGGCTAGCAAATAGAGCGCGTCGGAAATGGGGAAGCATATATGGCTGTTTTGATGAATCAAGACTCCCAACAGCCGAAGATGCTCGTTACTTGGCTTCAATTCTCAGAGGTGACTTCGATTGTGCTGTTTCAATGATTGTTCAGCTTCGCAATGCGGACGAAGCGTTGATCGGTCTTACAAAAGAGCAGTACCGTTGTTTGGATCAACTTGACGATAATCCTCGTTGCCTGATTCAGGGACCGGCAGGCACAGGGAAAACACTTCTAGCCGTTGAGGAAGTCAAGAAATCCGCTGCGAGAGGCGAGCGAACAGCGCTGTTCTGCTTTAACTCGAACCTAGCTGAATGGCTGAAAAGTTATTTTGAAGACATGCCGAGAACCCTGCGCCCCAAGTATGTGGGAACGCTACATAAGTTTATGGTTCAGACTGTCAAAGGAAGCGGTGTGAGACTGCAAACCCCTCAAGGCGAGCTTGAATTACAGGAGTTTTACCAAAAAGATCTGCCTTGTGCCACATTGAAAGCGTTGTGCGCAGCCGAAGAGCAATTTGATAAGATCGTCGTTGACGAGGCCCAAGATCTGATTTGTACTGACTATCTGGATGTCTTTGATGCTTGCTTGCGAAAAGGCTTAATCCGTGGGCGCTGGACTATGTTTGGTGACTTTTCTATGCAGGCTATTTATGCAAATGGACAAACTAGCGTAAAAATGAAGGAAATTCTGGAAGACTATACCACTTTTATCCGTTTCAGGCTGACACTTAATTGTAGAAATACAAAGCCAATTTGTGAGGAAATTCAAACGGTTACCGGATTCGAAGCTCCTAGTGGATTGTGGACGAAGGTGGATGGGCCTCCAGTCAACTATATTACTTATGTTTCTATTGAGGATCAGAGAGATAAGTTAGCTAATTTGCTGGATCAACTGGCGAATATGTGCATTGAGCCCAAACTCATTACTATTCTCTCCCCATACAAGAGAGAGAATTCGGTTATCTCTCTCCTTAACGGATTTGACATCCGGGACTTTAGTATCTGCGCGAACACCAGTATTACGTTCTGCACTATTCAAGCGTATAAGGGCCTTGAAAACGCCGTAATTATTCTGACGGATATCGAAAATTTCAGCATGGATAAGCTGATGTATATAGGATTAAGCAGGGCGCGATCCGGGTTATACATTCTGGAGTCTGAGTCCGCATCTAAAGAATATCTGACTTTACTGCAAAGGAGGCTTTTTCGTGAGTGACAATAGACGCAATCAGCTGCTTGGCTTCGTCGAACGTGAATTTATTGGTCCGGATCCGATAGACTGGGAAGGTCTTACACAGAATAACGGTGAAGAAATCCTAGTGACCGACCCACCGCGCACTCGCTATATTGCAGGAGTCTTGTTTCCTCAGGAGACAACAAACAGTGATTCCGAAACTCGGGAAGATGAAGAAGGCGAGGCCGAAGAAGACGACCGTGAAGATCCCGGAGAGATTGTCCCTCCGGTGAAAGTGATGGGAGATAGTGTAGAGTATCTTGAGGATGCTGAAGAGTTGATCAATCGCTCCAATGCCTACAGTCAGTCGGCAATCAGCCTGACCGCTGCTGTCAGAAAAGGTGATGTAATTCGCGTTACGGTCTCTGCAGGCGTATATACTGCTTTGAAGTCGACCGATCCGGTCACAGGCAAGGAACTTGTCAGATATCCTCGAACGGCAATCTGCTGGAATAATGAAGACAACCCCGTCGACATGCCGTCACCCCAGAATGGCATTGTCAAAATACCCGCAGGCACAAATGGCCTGCAATTTGATGTGACATATCGTTACAAAAGAGGAGAGTACTCCATTTATACCTTCACTTTGGAAAACGCAAAGGAGAACGATGGAAGCGCGGTTAAAGATGACGATTGTTTCTTTCAGGTGAAATTTATGCTCCACTCGAAGCTGGGCTTTTGTCCTCTGCCCGACAGCCAGCGTATCAATACAGAGGACGATGATTATGAATCCAACCAGCTGCTCTACCGCAATGTACATAATTACGCCATCGGCCATGGATGTGCAGCCGATTGGGATGAATCGGCTGGGAAAGTATCATGGATTTCCTCCGCGGTGTTTCCCACATATGAGATTAAGCCCATTGTACCCAGCGCCATCCCCGGTGTTTCACTTGATATGCTGAAAATGAGTCCCCACGGAGATTTTGGGGATTCAGCTCGTGAACTGAAGCTTATGTGTGCCGAGTATCAGAAGTGGATTGACCAGCTCAAGACTGAAAAGTTAAAGTTGGAGAGCAAATATGCCCGTACTGCCGAGAGGCATATCCAGAACTGCGAGACTTGCCTTAGCCGCATGCTCAGCGGCGTAGAACTACTGGAAGAAAACAAGCTGGTTCGCACGGCTTTTCAGTATATGAACCTCGCCATGCTTATGCAGCAGTTGCATTATAATCTGCCTCTGCAAAAATGGGAAGATGACGGGTCCGGAGATATTCGCCTTGCCGACCCAATAAAAGGCCTGCCTTCCGTGACCGATAAAAATACTTGGTATGGAAATAAAGACAGATACGGGAAGTGGAGACCATTTCAGATCGCATTTATTCTGATGAATTTGCACTCTATGTATGACCGTGGCTGCGATGAGCGTGAAATCGTCGATCTGATCTGGTTCCCTACCGGCGGTGGTAAAACGGAGGCCTACCTCGGCCTGTCTGCCTATACAATTTTTATTAGAAGGCTAATGAACAGGGATGATTCCGGAACGGCTATCTTGATGAGATATACGTTGCGCCTGTTAACGGCACAGCAATATGAACGCGCAGCCGCTATGATTTGCGCCTGCGACCTAATCCGAAGAGACCACGAAGATCTGTTTGGGCAGGTGAGGATCAGCATTGGACTATGGGTCGGAGGCACGACAACGCCTAACACAATGACTGATGCTGTGAAAAAATACAACAAAATGAAAAACGATGGTGCCATTAATCCTTTTGTTATGCTCAAATGCCCGTGGTGTGGTGCGCAAATGGGGGTTGTTGAGCGAATGCATGGTATCTATGAGACCCCTGGATATAGAAAAACCAGAGGGGCACATGGAAGAGACAGAATTATTTTTCAGTGCAGAAATATAGAAAATGCTTGCGATTTCTCTTCAAGTAACTATGACCTTCCGTTGTACGTTGTAGATGATGTTATCTATGAATCAACACCCACATTGATTTTGGGGACAGTCGATAAATTCGCTATGCTTCCTTTTCGCCCTAAAGCACAGGGCATCTTTGGATATAAGGATGGGATAAAAATAACATCCCCCGATCTTGTCATTCAAGATGAGCTGCATCTGATTTCAGGGCCATTGGGTTCTATGGTTGGGCATTACGAGACATTAATAAGCGAACTGTGTACAACAAGAATGAAAAGCGGGGAAATTCATCCAAAGGTGATTGCCTCTACGGCCACAATCAGCCGCGCCAAGGAGCAGTGCCATGCATTGTATGGTTGTGGGACCGATAAAATATTCCAGTTTCCCCCTTCAGGCCTTGATGCAGGGAATTCATTTTTCGCTAAAGAGGATCGAGAGCAAAATGGCCGGCAATATGTTGGTATCTTGGCAACAGGATCCTCCTCGGACACCACGACAGCAATACGCCTGTTCTCAGCTTTGCTGTACGGTGCTAAGGCGATGGATGTTGATGATGAAAAACGCAGAGATCCTTATTGGACCAATGTTGGCTACTTCAACAGTATTCGTGAACTGGGACAAGCGGCCACTTGGATTCGGGCAGAAATCGATCATCACCTTGATATCATGTATAAACGCAGATACGATGATAAGCGATACCCCAAAGAAGAGTATAAGAAGCGTAGGAGATACATCTACCGCGGGGAAGAGTTGACCAGCCGAATCGCTGGAGACGAAGTGACGGCCAGCTTGGCTAATCTGAATATCCGATACCCGGCAGAGCTCGATGAAAACAAGAAGGTCAGAGAGCCCCCAATTGACATCTGTCTGGCAACTAATATGATTTCTGTTGGCCTTGATGTCCCGAGATTGGGCCTGATGACGGTTGCGGGCCAGCCAAAGACCACATCTGAATACATACAGGCGACCAGCCGCGTGGGTCGCAACCCTGCAGAAGCTCCAGGCATTGTTTTTGTCCTGTATCGTCCGGGCAGGCCGAGAGATAAATCTCACTATGAGTACTTTAAGGGATACCATTCCCGGGTGTATTGTAATGTTGAGCCGACCAGCGTTACCCCCTTCTCAGCGCCGGTTCGGGACCGTGCTCTTCATGCAATCATGATTGGCATGATGCGGCTGGAAGCCAATGCAGTATTCAATGCGGATCCCCCGCGCCTACCAGACAAGGCTCTTTATAATCACATATACCAAGTTATTAAAAACCGAGTTGAGGGTATTGACCCTGATGAGCTGGAGGCTACTCTCGCTCGCATGGAATTCATCATCCAGTGCTGGGAGGATTGGAATCCTCAGAAATGGGAGCCGGAGCTCAACAGGGACTGGTCTTATGGTAATGCTGTGCCGCTGATGTATTTTGCCGGAAGGCACAAGAATGAAGCTTGGGGCAGACGTGGAATGAAAACGCCGGCATCCATGCGAAGTGTGGATGCATCTTGCGAAGCGGATGTGCTGGTCAACCGATATATGACAAAGGAGGACTGAAAATGGCATATTCAAATAGACCTGTTCGGCGAAGTGCCTTAATTGGTCCATGGGGTGTAGGTGCTATTGTCCCATTCCCGAGCAATGAGTCATTGATGATTGCTGGACTTGATATGTGGCGCTATAATAGCATTTCCACATTTCAGATCGAGGATGATCGTCTTCGGAAAAGGCTTGGTGTAAACGAGCTGCGTTGGCCACCCGATTTCAGAGAATACAGCGCAGATCCGGAAAACTGTCATCTTAAAATACCTGCGGTCAGATTCCCGACTTGGCATTACTGCCCCTTCTGTGGAACCATGCGCAAAACCACCTACTACGAGCCACACCCGGAATGCGATTGCTACCCGTGGCCGAACGGCAGAAAGTGCAACCCCAAATACAGGAAGAAAAAACTGGTGCCGGAACGTTTTGTCGTGGTTTGCCCTGAGGGCCATATAGATGATTTCCCTGTCGCCGAATGGCTTCACAGCGGAGCGGATCATCCATACAACCCGAATACCTGCAAAATTCGCAGGAGCACGGGCGGCACATCTGCCGCCCTTACAGGTGTGTTTTATGAGTGCTCCTGTGGGGCCAGAAAGTCCATCGCCGGAGCAACTCGCCCAGGTGCCTTACAGAGAATTGCCTATAGGTGTAAAGGCGCAAAACCTTGGCTTGGTATTGAAAATGATGATGAGCACCCTTGCGGTAACGAAGATGTAAAGGTTCTTCTGAGAGGTGCTACAAACGTCTGGTTTGCTGATACCCGTAGTTCTATTTATATTCCTACGGATGATGAATCCACAAACCGTAAGATTGTCGGCATCCTTGATTTGCACTATAACAAGCTGAAAAACCATCGGGTCAACGGAGAATGGAATCGTGAGATAATAGATTACATCGCCGACAGCGCCGGAATTGAGCGCGATACTCTTTTTACAGCTTTCCTTAATCGAGAAGTAAGCATCGAAGGTATGTCAGGGGTTACAGAAGAGACGTCGGAAGACGAGTATCGCCTTGCGGAGTACAAAGTTCTTGTTAAGAACAGCGGCAGCGATGCACAGGAGTTCCATTCGCAAAACTATCCTATTACCTGCTACAATCCGAAAATAAGCAAATATTTCAAGAGCATATCACTAGTGCCGAAGCTTCGTGAAACGCGAGCATTTGTTGGGTTCTCTCGACTGGAGCCCAATGATGTTGCCATTTCAGAAAGGAAGAAAATGCTTCGAACCGGTAGTGAAAACTGGCTTCCGGCTATTGAAGTATATGGTGAAGGTATCTTTTTCGAGTTTAATGCGGAGATGTTGCAGAGATGGGCACAGAAAGCAAATGTAGGTGAGCGCATTGAAAAATTGAACCTCGCGTACAGAAAGTCCAAGTTTGGGCAGAGAGCCGAAGGTAATCTCCGCCCAGAATTCGTATTAATCCACACCTTTACACACCTGCTGATTAATCAGCTAAGCTTTGATTGCGGATATGGGAGTTCATCGCTCCGTGAACGCATTTACTGTGAGAAAACGAGCAATGAACACAAAATGTATGGGGTGCTGATTTATACGGCGTCTGGGGATTCCGAAGGATCGCTTGGTGGCTTGGTTCGCCAAGGCGAGGCTGGTCGTATTGAAGATACCATTATTGATGCAGTGAAAAATGCACAGTGGTGTGCGTCTGACCCCATCTGTATTCAGTCTGCAGGACAGGGGCCAGAGTCTTGTAATCTTGCGGCGTGCCACAATTGCACCCTGCTTCCGGAGACTTGCTGCGAATATGGTAACCGCCTGTTGGATCGTGGCGTAGTTGTTGGAAAGCTTAAAGATAAAGACGTCGGGCTTTTCAAAGAAATTTGCGACCAGTGAGGTTGAGGTATACTTGTAGTTTTATCGCAAAGAACTGATATTGAGTCAGAGTACGCAGATGAGCTGTTTGAAACATACTATTCTCCGTCTCGCTATCGTAATCAACTTCATGAAGGAGATATATTTATTATCAGTGAGACCGCTACGACAGAAATCATCGCTGTTATTTTGGCACCAATGTAATAGCGAAAATATCTATTGCCGACGAAGAAAACTATTATGCAATGCTGAAAAATTGCCGGCAGTTTTCTCAAAAGGTACCGATATATTTTCCGGATGGTGGGTATATAGAATAGATAATCTACTTGGAAGTGAGAAACAGTATCAATCCACCATGGCAAAGTTCTGTTCGATCTTTATCGGAGCAGGCTTACAACTATATACTCAGGCATGCAGGTGCCCAAGAAGATATTGTATGTGCTTTATCAGTGGAAGATATGAAAGCATATATGAAGAAGTCAATTCGCAAAAAAATAGAAAGTTCGCTGGACTTATTCCCGAGAATAGATAAATCATATGGACTTATTCCCGAGTATGGATATTATTATTACTATTTCAAGTAGTATTTTGCCGTTTGTTCAACTCACTTTTTTGCTAAAAATTTGCTAAAATCTTTGTTGGATAGCAGGACGTTTTATTGTGTGTTGTTTTGTACTATGTGTTCCGTTTTCCCAGAGAAATAGGGGTATTCTGCAACATTGGATAATATAGTTAGCAGTCCTCGGCATTTCTCTGACTCGTATTGTCTAGGTTCGAATCCTAGTTCCGCTGCCAGATAAAAAGCCCCGATTTTCGGGGCTTTTTTCTTAGACTTCATAATGTGGCCCGATTGCTTCGAATCTGGCAACCTTTTGGCAACCACGGTAAAATTTTTGAATACTTCGCGCACTTTCTTTGTGCTCTCAGCCCGGTGCTTTTGGGACAGATGAATATAGATTTCGAGAGTAGTTGCTACTCGTATTGTCTAGGTTCGAATCCTAATTCCGCCTATTCCAGCTCTCAAAACTGTTTTACAGCAAACGTCCAACCAGATTTGACATTTCATCGGAAGACTCGATGGTACCTTCCTTTAGCCACTTCTGAAAAATACTGATGCAGCCGGCGGTACGGAACTCCACGATATAATCCTTCGTTCGCGCGTCCAGCGTGTTGTCGTTATTTCGTGATGATACGATCTGTGATAATTCGATGACATCCTTCTGAAACAAATAGTCGCTGTTTTCGCCCAGCAGCACCTGAAATAGCTCTGAATTCTCTTTAGCGTATTCAAAAATGCGGGTCAGAACAAGCACAGGCGCCTTGTCGTCGAAGCTCTGCGGCAGCACGTCCTTGAGGTGCCAGCGGAGGTCGTCCATCACCTCTTCCTCCATCTGATGCAACAGGTCGTTCTGGTCGTTGTAGTGTGCATAGAATGTACTTCGGTTAATATCAGCCAACTCACACAGCGCTTTAACGGAAATGGTGGAAATATGCTGCTGCTTCATCAGCTGTACCAGTGCGTTTTTCAGCATGGTCCTGGTGTATTTAACGCGACGGTCCAGTTTGTTTTCGTTCATTGTGTGAAGCTCCTGTAAATTATTTATGGTTAGCCAACATCAAAAGGCGACAGTGTCGGGGTTTGAACATTTCGTTCATTTTTGATGGTTGTAATCCAACATTATGTTTATTATAATGCACTTCGATTCAAAAATAAACATGTTGTTGTGCAACGAGGAGCCTATGGAGAAACTAGCTAGCAGAATTATCAAGCATAAGAAATTGGTCATCGCGATCTTTCTGGCGTTTGCGGTAGTCTGCGCTTTCTTGAGCCGCTTTGTCAGTATAAATTACAATATGATGGATTATCTGCCATCCAGCGCACCGTCTACCAAGGCGCTGGACATCATGGAAAATGAGTTTTCGCAGTCCATGCCTAACGCAAGTGTCATGGTCAGGAACGTCTCCGCCACCGAAGCGCTGGCTTATAAGGACAATCTGGCGGCTATAGACGGTGTCACACAGGTGCTGTGGCTGGATGACATGATCGACATCAAGCAGCCGCTTGAGATGGCGGGCACGGATACTGTGGAAAGCTTCTATAAAGACGGCAGCGCGCTGTTCTCCGTCACCATTGAGGAAGGCAAGGAAAAGCCCGCATGTGACGCGATATTGAACCTGATTGGCGAGGACAACGCGCTGACAGGCGAAGCTCCCGCGCAGGTGAAGCAGCAAACTTCCAGCGGCTCCGAAATTATGAACGCGATGATGATACTCTTGCCAATCATCATCATCATATTGTTTCTCTCCACCACATCATGGATTGAGCCGCTGTTGTTTCTTGCAGTCATCGGTGTCTCTATCGTCATCAACATGGGCACCAATGTTTTTTTTGGCAATGTCTCGTTCATGACCAACGCGATGGCGCCGGTACTGCAGCTGGCCTGCTCATTGGATTACGCGATATTCCTACTGCACAACTTTGCCGAAAACCGCAAGAAATATATCAATACTGAGGAAGCCATGAAACACTCTGTTAAGGAGTCAATGCCCACAGTAGCGGCTAGCGCCATGACGACATTGTTCGGCTTCCTCGCGCTGGTGTTTATGGACTTCGGCATCGGTGCAGACCTCGGTATCAATCTGGCCAAGGGTATTGCTCTCAGCTTCATATCCGTTATGGTTCTCCTGCCCGCACTGACGCTGAGCGTCTACAAGCTGATAGACAAAACCCGTCACCGCGCGTTGATGCCCAGCTTCAAGAACGTGAATAAGGTGTTGTCTAAAATCGCCATACCCGCTGTTGTTGCAGTGGTTCTCATCCTCGTGCCCGCCTTCTTGGGGCAGGGGCATACCCGCTTCACGTACGGCGACGACAATGAGGATATTGCCACCCGTTATGGGCGGGACAGTATCGCAATTCATGAAGAATTCGGCAAATCCACCGTTGTGGCGCTGCTGGTGCCGCGGGGAGACGTCGCCAAAGAGCTTGAGCTATGCAACGAGCTCAAGACGCTTGACCACGTGACGGGCGTCACGTCTTATGCGTCCACCGTCGGCGCGGTAATACCCGCCAATATTGTGGGAAGCGATATCTTAGACAAGTTTTACTCAGACAATTACGCGCGCATCATCATTTACACCGATACGCCGTCGGAGGGGGAGATCGCATTTGCCACGGTGGACAGCATCGGCGAGAAGGCCGGCATGTATTATGGGGATGGGGTGTTGTACATGGCGGGTGCCAGCGCCAACACCAATGACATGAAGAACGTCGTCCAGCATGATAAAACCATTGTTAACCTGCTGGCTATCCTCGCCATATTTGTTGTGCTGCTGTTCACGTTCCGGTCGGTGTCGCTGCCGCTGATACTGCTGTTGACCATCGAGGCAGGCATTTGGATCAACCTCTCGATACCTTACTTCAGCGGTATTTCGCTCTTCTTCATGGGATATCTCATCATCAGCTCGGTGCAGCTGGGCTCCACTGTGGACTACGCGATACTGCTGTCTAGCAACTACATGCGACTAAGATGCCTACTGCCCAAACGCGAGGCCATCAGCGAGGCGCTTGGCCAGTCTTTCCGGCCTATACTGATCTCGGGATCTATACTTGCGACGGCAGGATTTACGCTGGCCGCCACAACATCTACCCCCATGATCTACGAAATGGGGCTGCTGGTGGGCCGCGGTGCGCTGTTGTCTATGGGTATGGTAGTCTGCTTCCTGCCAGCCATGCTGGTGTTGTTTGACACCGGGATCAGGAAAACGACGCTAAAAGCCAACTTTTACAAATAAAAACATATTTCTCTGGAGGAATATCATGATAAGACTATTTAAAACCGCTATTCCCGTGTGCCTTGCAACCGCGTTGATATTTATGCCTATATCGTCCGGCATCGCGGCATCAGGGGATGCCGCAATCATAGCGCAGGAGAATGCCGCCCCGGAGAGCAAGAATGAGGTCGTGTATGCCACTCTGGGCGCAGATGGCGGCGTGGGTGCCGTATACGTAGTCAACCAGTTCGAGCTCATACAGGCGGGCAGTGTCACGGACCACGGCAGCTATACCGCTGTCACTAACCTCACCGACACTAGCCCCATTGCGCAGCAGGGCGATACCGTAACATTTACCGCGGACAAAGGGAATTTCTACTATCAGGGCGACCTGATAAGCATAGAATTGCCGTGGATCATCAGCATCTCGTATACTCTGGACGGAAAACCGATCACGCCGGAAGCTCTTGCGGGGCAGACAGGGCAGATGGAGATTCACATCACAACGCGGCAGAACGAGAGCGTGAATGCCTTGTTTTACGAGAACTACATGCTGCAGATTGCACTCAAGCTGGATAGTGATCTATGCAGTAATATCAGTGCTCCCGACGCAACGATGGCCGTTGCGGGTAAAAGCACGGCTGTCAACTACACGGTGATGCCGGAAAAGGACGCGGATGTCACGCTGAGCGCCTCGGTCACGGATTTCACGATGGACAGCATACAAATATCAGGCATCCCTTTTTCCCTGAGCATGGACCTTTCTGAGACGGATGACATGATCAGTGACTTTGAGAAACTGGCCGATGCCATCGACGAGCTCAACGACGGCGTGGGAGATTTAGCTGACGGCACGTCTAAACTCAATGACGGAGCGGGTTCGTTAGAGGATGGCTCTGCAAGTATCCGCGACGGGCTTACGCAACTCAGCGACAATTCCAGTCGGTTGGTCTCGGCATCCGCGCAGATCAATGACGCGCTGTCTCAGATCTCGTTGGCGTTGGGCAGCGCCGGCAGCTTCAACCCGGCAGACATGGCGGCCTTGCCGGATAATCTCACTCAACTTGCGACTGCCTTAAGTGGCATATCCAGCGGCTTGAAGCAGATGGAGGAAGACTATGCGGCGGCTTACGCGTCTTTGGCAACCGCAATAGATGACATTCCGGATACAACTGTATCGCAGGAACAGATGGACGCGTTGTATGCTGCGACTGATGAAAGTTTGCATGGTGTGCTGGATACGCTGGCGGATGCGTATGCGGCGGGGCACGTTGTTAAAATCGCCTACAACGAAGGTAAAAGCGCGTTTAACGCTGTTGAGACGACATCGACAACGTTGGCGGGTTCCGTAGACGGCATTGCGGATACGCTGAATACGATGTCCATGCAGCTCAGTCAAACGCTCTCCGGTTCGGGTCTCGACCAGTTGGTCAAGCTGACCACAGGGCTGACAACACTATCCGACCAGTACGCCAGTTTCCACGGCGGGCTAGCTGGTTTTATGGACGGCGTGGCTCAAATGGCGGATGGCTATACAGCCTTCCACAGCGGTTTCTCCAAGTTCGCCGGCGGTGTGGACGATCTTAATGACGGTGTTCATGACCTATATGACGGCACGTGTGAGCTGCACGACGAAACGGAGGATCTGCCTGACGAATTGCAGTCAAAGATCGACGAGTTGATGGCGGAGTACAGCGGCGATGATTTTGTTCCGGTGTCCTTTGTCTCCGGGCAGAACACGAATATCGGGCTGGTGCAGTTTGTGCTGAAATGCGATGGTATTGTGAAGCCCGAAGAAACAGAAGCCGCGCCGGATGATCAACCCAGTGAAACCTTTTGGGATCGGTTCACGGTGCTGTTCAAGGGTGAGGCATAAATGTACGGGGCACATTTGCCAGATAAAAAGCTCAGATTTTCTGGGCTTTTTGCTTACTCTGACTTCATAATGTGGCCTGATTGCTTCGAATCTGGCAACCTTTTGGCAACCATGGTAAAGTTTTTGAATACCGCGCGAACCTTCTCGTTGCTTTCGGCCTGATGCTTTTGAGACATAAGCGTGCCGTAAATTTTGCTTTCTATGCAAAAATGCTTTTAACATCAATTGAAAAGATATATAATAAAAAAAACAAAAGATTTGCATGATGCTTTTGAAAAATAGAAAATTTAAATGGACGATTGTAATATTGCAATACGTTCCGGATGATGCTTTCAACGATATAATCAGTATCAGGCATCTTGGATGCTAAATAAGGATGGATAGAAATGGCTACAAATTTTATCGACTATTATGAGGTTCTGGGATTAAGCCGCTCCGCTACAAAAGAGGAAATCAAGGCAGCCTACCGAAAGGCTGCTCGCAAATATCATCCTGATCTGCACCCAAAATCAGAAAAAGCAAAAATGGAAGAAAAATTCAAGCAAATAAGCGAAGCTTATGAAGTCCTCTATGATCCGGAAAAACGGGAGAAGTATGACCGTTTTGGTGAGAACTGGCGCGCCGGGCAGGAACAGCAACCGCCTACAAACGCCGGTGGGCAGAATAGCTATACATGGAGCAGTACCGATGCGGATGGTTTCAGTGACTTTTTTGAAAGCTTGTTTGGCAGGGCAAGAGCCGGAGAATATTATGAAGGCTTTGAACAACACAGAGACATGCGGGGGCAGGATCTGGAGAGTCAGATTGATCTGACACTAGAAGAAGCATACCATGGCGGACAAAAGGCCTTCCAGTTTTCAATCAGGAGCGTATGCCCGGCATGTGGCGGAGTGGGTGTGGTCAATAGAAAAACATGTCAGAGTTGTGGTGGGACCGGCTATAAAACCACTGTCAGGACGATCGATTTAAAAATACCTGCGGGCCTAACGGATGGGAGTGTAATTCGTCTCAAAGGACAAGGGGGAGAAGGGTACGGAAAAGGTAAGCAGGGGGACTTGCTGCTGACGGTTAAGATACTTCCGCACCCCTACTTTACGTTGAACGGGAATCATCTTGAAACAAAACTAAAACTTAAGCCTGAGCAGGCTGTGTTGGGATGTAAAATCCCTGTGCAAACGATAGATGGCGAGGTAATGATTACTGTGCCGCCGATGTCCCATAGTGGCCATAAGCTGAGGCTGCGGTCCAAAGGGTGGCCGGGAAAAGGCCGAACCAGAGGCGATCAGCATGTAGAACTTTTCATTGATATTCCGGCTTCACTGGGCCAAGAGGAGCGAAAGATTTACCAGAACCTTATGGATATTGGAAGAGAGGTGCATAATCATTGAGTGAATACTATTTGCAAGTCTTTCAAAGTTTTGAAGACTCCGCGTCCCTTCAAGAATGGGTCGCAATAGATGACCTGCCCTACAAGACGCCGGTCATCGAAAGATTGTCGGAGTTGGGCGCCATTGACATTGAAGATAGAAAGATTCCCGCGGATCAAATTAATCGTGTGGCAAAGATATTGCGGCTACGAACATCTCTGGAGGTGAACCTATCAGGGGCTGCAATTATTTGTGAATTACTGGGGCGTTTAGAAAAAATGGAAGAAGAAATCGATCGCCTAAGGCGCGAGTAAAAGCGGGCGAAACGTTCGAAATAATTCTCAATTGTATGTGCTGTTTTCCTAGCGAAATAAGGGAATTCTTCAGTATTGCTAAATAGAATTGACATTCCTCTGCATTTCTACGACTCGCATTGTCTAGGTTCGAGTCCTAGTAAAGGCCCAAATTTTCCGGGCCTTTTTTCTTCTCACTTGTCCGATCCACCTTGTGGCACATCATGCGTTCAATGCATGATTATGATTGTTTTTAAACGCGTTCTACTTTCTTGGGTTCATAAAATTTTTGATAACAATGGAGAAATCTGGGCTATTCTAAAGTATCCTTCCTCGATTTTCCCATAGCGTCCGTGATATATGTCGAATAGTTTACTATGTCGATGTAAAGCCCTTTATCTTCGTATTTTTTCCGGGCGGGCATAAATATCCAGTGGCAGTTGTGGCATGCATCTATCATCGTATCGGCGCCTGTCGCAACGGCTTCCCTTAGCCTTCTTTCGGTTATCTTATCCCCAACTTCATATTCGTTCGTGACGGCATCGCAGCCACAGCACATGGTATCCTTCCCGTGGTGTTCCATCTCCACAAGCTCTGTGCCGGGGATCGTCTTGAGTATTTTTTGCACACTCTCCATATCAATTCCCGTATATGCGGCTTTGCATGGCTCATGGTATGTCACCTTATGTGGTTTTGCATTTGGGAACTTAAGCTTTTCGATGTTTTCAAGTACATATTGCGCAAACGTCATATATTCAAAAGGCGGTTCATAAAATTTTTTAATGTAGTTGTTCATGCTGCATACACATGTGGCGCACCAGAATACAACCTTTTTCGCGTTTGATTCCCTGATAAAATCCATCAGCTTCTGCGCGGTATTCTGTATCCACTCCGCATCTCCCATGTCGCCGCGTGAAGATAGCCCACAGCAGAATTCCATGCCGGGAGCAAAGGAATAATCGTTGCCTATTTCATCCATTATAGTCAGGGCGTTGAGCAATTTATCGGGCTGCTTGTATATGTTGCAGCCCGGAAAAAACAGATATTCGGCGCCTTCTCTTTTAACTCTTGTGCGGATTCTTTCGAATTCATTTTTCGACGTGCCCTGTCTTGAAAGGTGCAGATGAACAGGATAAATCTCCATGTTCCATGGCATATCCTTCGTTTGTTCCATTTCGCGGTTTACAATTCCATTGACGAACATTGAATTGGTGCCTATCGGGCATTTGACGTCAAGACATCCGTAGCAGCGCATGCACGATTTTACCTTTCTTTCTGCGGCGCTGGAAAGCGCGTTTTCACCTTTTAAATAACCTACTATGCTCTGCTGTATCTTTTTCGGGCTTTCACTGATACCCGTGTATTCCATCACCCTGCAACTGGAAATACAATTTCCACACTTCGTGCATTTTGTAATAAGTCTTTGTTTTGTATCATTAAAAAAATCCAATAAATCCATGATGTTTTTTCCCCCAGAAAAGTATCATTATAATCATTGTCCAACAATACTTGCAAGTTTGTCAATCATATAATATGAATAAGAATACGGGTACAAATGCATTTGGCATGGGAAATGTAATGGGCGGCGGTGCATTTGGGTTGGGTGCTAAGCTTTGCACGGATGTTGTTTTGATTTTGGACAACGATAATGTTTTATTGCCCAGATCGGAGCCACAAGCAGTATCACAAAGGTAATCGATAAAATACCGCAGATCATCAGTAATATGAACCCGCAAGGCGGGCAGCAAAGCTCACAAGGCAATCAACAGGGAGTGCAGCAAGGTAGCCAGCAAAGCGGACAGTGCGGACAGTAAGGAGACAAAAGCTATTATTCTCAAAAACAATAACCTTTGGTAAGCCAAAGGTTATTGTTATCAATACCCGCTTTTGAGTTTCTTTCGTATTATATTATAAAAGTAGCGCTTATTCGGGCATCGCAGCAACGATGGTAACCTCTACACGCTCGGAGCTATGTCCGATACAAGTCAGCGATGTGCGAGCACACTCGCAGCCTTCGGGTATCCATTTCGCCCAGACCGCGTCAAATTCCGCCTTCTGGGAAAAATCCGCTAAATAGATATCGGCAGAAAGAATGCGAGTTTTGTCCGTACCTGCCATGGCAAGATAATGGTCTATTCTCCGAATTACATCTTCTGCGTGTTCAGTCATAGGCCTAGATGTCTCGACAGTTCCTGCTAAACCTGTTAAGTAAACTATACCATTGTGAATTACGACTCTGCTGAAGCGACCGCTTTTTATTTCCATCCGTTTAATATCCGATGACATTTGAACCATTCCTCCAAAAATAAAAATTTTTCTATATGAACAGGAATACTGAGTGCCTTCAATGTCACATTTCAATATTCCTGGTGTTTGAATTCAAAGACACCGATGTTTTAATACTTAATGTAAACTGTCTTATGCTTGGTAAAAAACTCAACGCCCGTACTGCCGGCTTCCGGCAAACCAGAGCCGGACTCTTTAACGCCTCCGAAGCTTAACTGAGGCTCTTTGTAGGCTGTCATGATATTGACATGTGCCAAACCCACATCGGTTTTTTCCATAAAGGTCATTGCCTTGTTCAGATTGGTTGTAAATATGGAAGAGGCAAGGCCAAACGGAACATCGTTGGCAATTTTAATGGCTTCTTCAAAATCCGTCGCTTCAATTATGCTCAGTACCGGCCCGAAAATTTCTTCCCTGGCGATGGTCATGTTCGGTGTCACATTTGTAAAAACGGTAGGCTGAATAAAGCAACCGTTTTCATACGCGCCGCCCCGAAGGCGTTGGCCGCCAATGGCGAGGGTTGCGCCTTCCCGCTTGCCAATCTCAATGTAATTGAGGATGTTCTTTGCCTGCTCGGTTCCGCAAACGGTTCCCATGGTCGATGCGGGATCCATTCCGTTTCCAACCACATAGTTTTGAATTTCGGCAAAAATGAGATCCTTCATTTTTTCAGCCACTTCTTTTACAACGATCAAACGGCTTGTGGAGGTACACCATTGTCCGGCGCATGCAAAAGTGGCTGTCACAACCGCTTTTGCAGCCTGCGCGAGGTCTGCGTCTGCAAGCACCACCGCAGGGTTTTTGCCGCCCATCTCCAACTGCGTCTTCGCCAGGATCTTTGCGGCTTTTTCGTGAATTCCGCGCCCAACGCCTGTGGAGCCGGTAAAAGAAATTGCCTTGATCGCCGGATTCGTAATCAATTCGTCTCCAACGGTGGATCCCGCGCCCGTAACGAAGTTCAGCACGCCTTCGGGAAGTCCGGCGTCAACATACATCTCAACAAACTTCAATCCTGCCTGTGGCGTCAGGCTGGAAGGCTTCAAGACGCATGTATTTCCAGCAATCAATGCGGGTGTACCCTTCCGCACCGGAACGTTCAAAGGAAAATTCCAAGGGCTTATGATGCTCACGACGCCCAAGGGGAAACGTTTGCTGTATGCGAATACGCCCTCCATCGCGGATGGTGCAACCTGCCCGAACATCCGCAACCCTTCATTGATCTGGTAATCCATTTCCCGGATGCCCGAATCAACCTCTGCCAACGATTCCGGATATGTCTTACCGTTTTCAAAAGTGATGATTTTTGCTATGCTTTCTCTATTTTTAACAAGGTTATTGTACGCTTTCTTCAAATACTCGGCGCGCTTGTATATCGATAAACTGCTCCACATCGGAAAGGCTCTCTTGGCGGCTTCCACAGCCTTGCACGCGTCATCTCGCGTTGATGCCGGCCATATTCCCGTTACTTCTTCAAGATCGGCTGGGTTTCGTTGTTCAAAAGTCATGCCGTCCGAAGAATCTGTCCACTGCCCTCCAATATAATTTTTGTATACATTTTCCATTCTTTTGTTTTACCTTTCTCTCATCTTGAGTGTATTCTTCATTCTAACACAGCGAAAATTAATATAGAATATACAAAAAGTAAAACGCCAGTATTTTTTTTCAGTAATTTTGTTTTGCGGCTACATAAAACGGTTCCGCATAAACGGAACCGAAAAAAAGAATTATGGACGCCAGGGCGGCCCACTCGGACCGCCGGGACCAGGCGGGAATGGTGGCCGCGGTGGATACGGCCGCGGATACATCGGGCCGGGCAGCCAAGGTCTCCAGGGCGGCTTAGGGCGTGGCCAAAACCATGGGAAAATATTGTAAAATGGATATCTACGCATAACAAAACCTCCTTTTTACATACTATGCGGTGAATTTGCAAAAGGATTACGCTTTGGGTGGCGGTATAAACATTATCATTTGTACTACGCATGCGAAAAGTAGACGAATGACGAAAAACCCGGGGCCGCTTCGTTGTAGCGAAGCGGCCCCGGTGCAAACAAGAGGTCTATTTAAACACGCTGGCGATCAGCAAGCCAATGATCAGTCCGTAGATTGTCGACGAATACGGATTTGAGGTAATGGGGCATGTGCCACTGGGGCAGCCAATAAAGCGGTAATATAAATAGCCCAGTGTTGCGCCTACGATGCCGCCGATGATGTATTTGAGCATAGAAGTGCCTCCTCTTTAAAATCATTACATATCTATAATAGAAGGCTTCCGGGCAATGTTCCGTGATTTGGTCACGATAGGGCGAATACCCCCCCAAAAATGCAACGCCATCCGCGATCCGCGAAGCCGAAACTGCGCGGCGTGGATGACACTACTTAAATATTATAACCGATTTAGCAAAGAAAGTCAAAAAAAAGTATAAGGTTCAAAATCCAAGTGGAAATGCGTAATAAAACAATTGCTTTATAAACGCGCAGCCCGGAATTAAATTGCGCCATTTCTTGTAATCCATCCATACTGTTATCTGGACTGGGCTGAGAATACGTGGTAAAATGTCTTTATTCGTAAGTATGGGAAGGATTATGTTAGTGGGCCCAAAACCGAAGAACAAATGGATTTTTAATCTCTGGATCAAGCGGGCGGCCTTCATTGTGCTGGACGTGGCTTGTGTGTATATGGCATATCTGTTCACGTTGCTGTTCCGGTTTGGCGGCGAGGTCCCGCCTGAATTTTTATCTGCTTTTTACAGCATGGTGATTTTCATACTCCCTGTGCACATTGCCTGTAACGCAGTCTTTTCGCTGTACAACAGCCTGTGGGAGCATGCGGGGCTTAACGAGTTGGTGACCATCGTCTTTTCCTGCGCGCTTTCAGCGCTGATCACCTATGGAATCGCGGTGGTCACGCAAAATATGCTACCCCGGTCGGTGTACATTGCGGCCGGGCTGATTCTGATCCTTCTGTTCGGGTTCAGCCGTATGGGCTACCGGGTTATACGCAGGTTTGTCAACGGACACTACTTTCCGGCACTCCGGCAAAAACAAAACGTTCTGATTGTCGGCGCCGGGGATACGGGCGCGGCGCTGGTGAAACAGCTTGTGGACGGAAGCTCCAAAGGCGTCATGCCCATTGGCTTTGTGGATGACGATCCCGAAAAGCGCGGCGCGCACCTCTACGGGCTCAAGGTGCTGGGCAGCACGGATGAGATCCCGCTTCTCGTGCGCAAGTATGATGTCCATGAAATTATATTTGCTATCGCTTCGTCCACTTCCGAAACTCGCCGGAGGATTCTGGATATCTGCACGCAGACCGGTTGCAGGATGAAAATCATCCCCGGGTTGGAGGCGATGCTGGGCGGCGTGGATATCAAGCGCATGCGGGATGTGAATGTAGACGATCTTTTGGCTCGCAAGCCCATCGAGCTGGATATGGAGAACATCCGCACCTATCTGACCGGCGCAAAGGTGCTTGTCACAGGCGGCGGCGGTTCCATCGGCGGAGAGCTTTGCCGGCAGATTGCAAGATTTCAGCCGGACAAGCTTATTATTTTTGACATCTATGAGAATAATGCATATGAGCTGTATATGGATCTCAAGCGGGAATTCGGAGATGCGCTGGATCTTGAGGTGCTCATAGGCTCTGTACGCGATCGGGAGCGGGTGAACGAGATTTTTCTGCAGTATAAGCCGGATGTGGTTTTTCACGCTGCGGCGCACAAGCACGTTCCCCTTATGGAGCAAAGCCCTGCGGAAGCGGTGAAAAACAACGTAAACGGCACTGTCAATGTGGCGAAGGCCGCGGATGAGGCGGGTGTCAAACGATTCGTGCTGATCTCTACCGATAAGGCGGTGAACCCGGCAAATATTATGGGCGCCACCAAATACCTCTGCGAACTTGTCATGCAGTATATGAATCAAACTGCAGCACATACCCGGTATGTGACAGTGCGCTTTGGCAACGTGCTGGGGTCCAACGGCAGCGTCATCCCGCTCTTTAAGCGGCAGATCGAGGCCGGTGGGCCCGTCACCGTAACCCATAGGGACATCACGCGTTATTTTATGACCATTCCCGAGGCGGCCCAACTGGTGCTGCAGGCGGGCTCCATGGCGGAGCAGGGCGAGGTTTTTATTCTGGATATGGGACAACCTGTCAAAATCGACGATTTTGCGCGTACCTTTATCAGGCTTTCGGGCTACGAGCCGGATGTAGATATCAAAATCAAATATACCGGCCTTCGGCCGGGGGAAAAGATGTACGAAGAGCTTTGGCAAAGCATGGAAACCCAGGGGGAAAGTACATTCCCTGGAATCCTGATCGGGCGCACTTACCCGTTGGGCGCTGCGCAGATCGGGCGAAACATCAACTATATCCAAAAGAAGGTGGAGCAGGATTCAAAAAATGTCTACCGATACATGGAAGAAGTCGTTCCAACCTATCATCACGGCGCCTCCGGCGCAGAATAGGCTGCATGACACTATGAAAAAGAAACGGTACTTAATTCTGAAAAGAGTTCTGGATTTTGTGCTTTCCCTGTGCGCGGTTGCGGTACTCTCGCCCTTTGGCCTGGCCTTGTGCCTGGCGGTAAAGCTGGACTCCCGGGGCCCTGTATTTTTTAAGCAAAAGCGGGTGGGGATACACAAAACCTATTTTAATATCCTTAAATTCCGAACCATGCGAATGGATACCCCCTGCGATACACCAACGCACCTTTTGAATGATCCCGACCGCTGGATTACCAAGGTGGGCCGCTTCCTGCGCAAAACCAGCCTAGATGAGCTTCCACAGCTTCTCAACATCTTAAAGGGTGATATGTCCTTCGTGGGCCCAAGGCCCGCATTGTGGAACCAATACGATTTAATCGCGCAGCGGGATGAAGTGGGGGCCAACGACGTGCCTCAGGGCCTTACGGGCTGGGCGCAGATCAATGGCAGAGACGAATTGGAAATCTGTGACAAGGCGCGCTACGATGGGGAATATGCCGAAAAGATCAGCCTTTGGTTTGATATAAAGTGCGTGTGTTTATCCTTGGCTTATGTGCTCAAAGGCCGCAATGTGCGGGAAGGCGGAATGGGAAACAAAAGCTGAGTAAATCAATTTTTGGGGGATTGTTATGAAAGCGATCGTACTTGCCGGTGGGTCCGGAACAAGGCTGTGGCCGCTGAGCCGGGGGAAATACCCAAAGCAGTTTGTGAAGTTAAAAGGTCAGGCGCTTTCCTTGTTTCAGATGACCATCGAGCGCTACCTGAACTAGGTATAGGTTAAGAGGAAAACTGCGGTTACTTGGTTGACACCCACGTTTGGGATAAGGATGCGTAGTGGCCTCCATATTCATCTGCAAGGCGGCAGAATAGGGAAAGCGGTGAAGCCGGACTCTTTCGGATGCGGCATTCACCTTTTTGGCCGGTACTGATACAAATATGGAGGGAATTCTGTTTGGAACATATGAAGAAAAAAGCAGGGACCGGTAAGGTCGTCTCATCCTTATTATATAAATTTTTCGAGCGGAGCGGGGCACAGGGCATCGGCTTTGTGATCAGCATCATCGTCGCTCGGCTGGTGGCCCCTTCCGATTACGGGGTGCTGGCTATTATGAACGTGTTTATCGCGCTGGCGGTCGTGTTCGTTCAGTCTGGATTTAGCACGTCTCTGGTGCAAAACGCGGATGTTACGGAAGAGGACTACTCCTCGGTATTTTACGCCAGCATGGCCGTTGCCGTGGCGCTATACGCTTTTTTGTATTTCGTTGCACCTGTGATTGCGCGCTACTATGATGCGGACAGCTTTACGGCTCCGTTTCGGGTGGTGACGCTGATGCTAATTCCCGGGGCGATCAATTCCATTCAGGTGGCAAAAATAACTCGGGAACTGCAATTCAAAAAGCTTCTGATCAGCAGCCTGGGAGGTACTCTCCTTTCCGGCGTGGGCGGAATTTACATGGCGTATCGCGGCTATGGGATATGGGCATTGGTGGTTCAGCAACTGACCAGAATCACAGCCACCTGCATCATCATGATGTTTACAGTGAATTGGCGGCCTAAGACCATATTTTCCCTAGGACGTGTTAAGGTGCTGTTTGCTTACGGCTGGAAGCTGCTGTTGGCAGGTCTGCTGGATACGCTGTATCAGAATTTGCAGAATTTTATTATCGGGAAAAAATATTCCATCGGCATGTTGGGCTATTACAACCGCGGCCAACAATTCCCCCAGACCATTATCACCAACATCAACACTACCATTCAATCGGTAATGCTACCGGTGATGTCTGCCGAGCAGAGAAACGAGGAATCGCTCAAGGCGATTACGCGCAAGTCCATGATTATGGGCGCGTTCTTAGTTTTCCCCATGATGGCGGGGCTAGCGGCTGTGGCAAAGCCACTGGTGATATTGCTGCTTACTGAAAAATGGCTGCCCTGCGTGCCGTTTTTGCAGGTCATGTGCATCACGTATGCGTTTTGGCCCATCTACGGCGCCAATCTTTCCGCCATCAAAGCCAAGGGCCGCAGCGACATCTATTTGAAGCTGAAAATCATCGAAAAGGTGTACAGCGTTGCCGTATTGGCCTTTACGGTGCTGTATTATGACAATGCGTTGGCCATCGCCATTGGCGCGGCGGCTATTGCACCCATCGGGCTGATTGTAAACGGACTTCCCGGCAAAAAGATCATTGGCTATTCCCTTATGGAGCAACTGAAGGATATATCGCCCGCGCTGTTTCTTTCACTGTTCATGTTCGGCGCAGTGCAGGCGCTGGGGCTGCTCCCGCTCGGCATGCTGCCCATGCTTGGTGTGCAGGCGGCCGCAGGCATCGCCCTATACGCGGGCGGCGCATGGATTTTTAGGATGGAGGGGCTCAGGGGACTTGGCGCGATTATGAAGAACCTGCGAAAAGCCAGAGCCGAACGGCGCCGTTGACGGCGGGAAGATTAGCAATTATACTATTAAAAACTACTTTAAAGGAAGCGTGAAGCATTATGAAGTTTGTTGTTTTAAAGTTTGGAGGCACCTCCGTTGCCGATGAACAGAGCCGTAAAAACGCCATGCGCCATGTGGCGCGGGAGCGGGAAATGGGCAATCAGGTGATCGTTGTGATCTCCGCCATGGGGCGCAAAGGTTCGCCCTATGCGACCGATACACTGATCTCACTGCTCAATCCAAATCCCTCACCACAGAATTACGACCTTTTGCTCAGCTGTGGGGAAGTGATTTCCGCCTGCGTCTTTGCGGACGCCCTAAAAACCCAGTACGGGATCGATGCTGTGGCCATGACCGGCTCTTCTGCGGGAATTCGCACTACGGACTGTTACAGTAACGCGGACGTGATCAGTGTGGACGAAAAGCGTATCCGCGCGGAACTGGCAGAGGGAAAAATTCCCGTTATCACGGGGTTTCAGGGCATCAATTCTAAAAATGAGATTACCACACTGGGCAGGGGCGGCAGCGATACCTCTGCCGCAGAGATCGGCGGCCACATGAGCGCAGATCGTGTGGATATCTATACGGATGTGCCCGGAATCGCCACGGCCGATCCCCGCATCGTGAAGGACGCCCGCTATATGGATCGGGTGAGCAGCGACGATATCATGGAGCTGGCAAAATGGGGCGCTTCCGTGATCCACCCCCGGGCGGTTGCGGCTGCCAAGAAATTTCAGCGCACTATGTACGTGCGCTCTACATTTGACGATAACGCCGGCACGGTGATTTACTACGGCCCGTCTCAGGAAAAGGGCTTTGTGGGGGCTGCCGTGGTACGCAACTATGCGTTTTCGCCCGATGGATCGCTTGCTCTTTCCACAGGGTGCATGGCGAAGGCACAGGACGGCGAGTATTCCATTCTGACGATGATCCATCACGGGTTGGACGATCGGGGGATGGAGGAGGTTAGCAAGTCCCTGTCCGCCGCCGCATGGGGCCGCTCAGAAGGTGGCGCCGCGCACTTTGCGGTGAAAAACGACTGCGCCAACGACGCGCTGATTATGCTTTGCGCCAAAATGGATGTCTGACCTCTAAGACAAGACGTCTGCGTTAATTTGCTTCCCTGGGCCGCCGCTCTTTTTTGAGCAGTGGCCTTTTATCTTTCAACTTGTATGGACAAAAGTAATTATAATCCAAAATGAACCATTGCGTTTGTCCAGTATATTAGATATAATAATTATGCATTATTTTGCGGAATGTTGGGATTGAGAGGGGATAGTAATGTCGTCAAAGAGCATTTCAAATGTGATCGATTATGAGTTGGTGGAACCGTATTTGGACTGCATCCCCTGCGGATGCGGCCATTTGCGCGTTACGTCTGAATGCAGGACATCCTGGAATATCGCCAACCAGCTGAGGATCATGACAATATCCACCGGGGCATGCACGATTCATTATAATAAAAAGGACTATGTTCTCAGCCAGAACGACATCATATTTATGTTTGCTGGCAGCACATACAGCATCCATTCCAGCACACGGGTTCCCACAGAGATGTGGTGGATCGACATGCGGGGGATCGGTGCGACAAATTTTCTTTCTAGGCTTTCTGTTTCAGAGGCGAATTGTGTGATTCAAGGGGTTTCAAACCCTGGATTTTTCCGAGAACTCAAGAGCATCGTGCTTTACTGCGGTGATATGGCACCCAGCGACGCGCTCAACAGCATCGGTGGGATGTACCGGTTGATGGCGGTGTTGGTAGACGAGTGTGTGGATTCGGCTTGGGAGGTTGTGCCCCACGATTCAGAGCAAATCATTTATACCGGGATATGGTCTACATGGCCGTCGCCTGTGGGTACGCAGCACAATGAGTATTACACCAATACCGCTCGGTCCTATGCGGAGTTTAACTTCTACGGCACCGGAATCAAATGGTATGGCACGCTAAACTTCGACTGTGGCAAGGCGGACGTCATCATTGACGGCGTTTACCAAACCACCATCGACACCTATAATCCAAGCCGTTTGGAGAAGCAGTTGTTGTATACCAACACCCATCTTTCCAACAGCCATCACATCATCAAGATCTTCTGCACCGGAGAGCGTAACTATAAAGCGATGAACTGCGACGTGGTGGTGGAGAGCTTTCAATTTCTTTCCCGAAGCCGGGATTCCAGCCAAGTGCAGCAGGGCTTTAAATCCAGTATGGTGCGCAAGGCGGCAAAAATCATGTGGACAAACTATACGCGGGATATTTCCATTGCGGAACTTTCCAACGAGCTCAACGTCAGCCGTCCGTACCTGACCTCCAAGTTTACCAGCGAAATGGGGCTTTCTCCCATGCAGTATCTGGTTCATTTGCGCATGTCTCATGCCAAGCGGCTGTTGCTTACCACCGATATGTCCGTTTCGGAAATCGCTACCGCCATCGGCTTTAAAGACGCCTTCTATTTTTCGAGATTTTTCAAGAAAAACGATAGCATGACGCCCACGCAATACCGTGAGGCCCATGCCGGAGAAGGCGATATGTTGCGTGAAGCGCCTAACGTCAACGGCTCCCTGTAAGATTTATAGCCAGAGTTCCATTTGGTTTAAATTGCGTTCCTCTACGGTCAGCAACTGACGCGCCAGAAGTTTTGCATCCTCATCGGCCCCGCTGCATTGATGCAGCGTGCGGGACGCGTTTATTATTCCCATAAGAAACCCGTGCATGAGCATTTCCGCCATATGGGAAGAGGTTCGGTCAATTTTTAGGTGAATTTTCATTGAATGAAATATGGTGCATCGGATAAGTTTAAACTGTTTGTTTGCGTCGCCTCCAGAAGCTTCCAACAGTTTTTTTGCTTTATCCGTAATTTCGTGATATTTGGCAAACTGATCCGCCAGCATTTGCCTCAGGTTGGCGTCCTCGCAGCGCTTGATCATGTATCCAAGCACATCCTTGCCAATGGATGCGTTCTCATAAATTTCAGTCAATAATTCGATCGTTTGAACCATGTCAATCCCTCGCTTTCAAACCTATTTTGCACGAGGGGCTGAAAACTATGCGCCAAATGCGGCATTGCCCAATTAACTTTTCTGTATTATAATATAATGTGGTTAAAGTTATATATATATACCGCATATTGTATCCGCATGGGAGGACTGAATGGCAAAAGAGTACAGCGTAAGCGATATTAAAGTGATGGAAGGCCTTGAAGCGGTGCGGATGCGCCCAGGTATGTATATCGGCAGCACCGGGCTGCGTGGGCTGCACCACATGCTTTGGGAAATCGTGGACAATGCCGTAGATGAAGCCGCAAACGGCTATGCCGATCAGGTGAAGGTGACGCTGCACCGGGATAACTCCGTGACTGTGGAGGACAACGGCCGCGGCATTCCCGTGGGGATTCATGAAAAACTAGGAGTCAGCGGTGTGGAGGTTGTTTTTACGCAGCTTCACGCAGGCGGCAAGTTCGATAACGCTTCTTATGGTTTTTCCGGCGGCCTTCACGGCGTGGGCGCCTCGGTGGTCAACGCACTGAGCGAATACGTGGAGGTGGAGATTTGCACGGAGGGCCGGCAATATCGCCAGACCTTTCGAAGCTACGAAGATAATGACGGGGCCATGCGATCCGGCGTGCCCATGACACCGCTGACAGAAGTCGGCCGGGTGCGGCGGCAGGGGACAAAAATTACCTTTTTGCCGGACAGTCGGGTGTTTGAAACACTGGAAATGAATTTCGGCGCCATAGGGAAACGGCTGCGGGAACTGGCTTACTTGAACAAGGGCACCTCCTTTTTGCTGGAGGATGAGCGAGAGCGGGGAAACAAAAAGAGCGTTGAATTCAAGTTCGACGGCGGCCTCAATGATTTTGCTAAGTACCTTAACGAGGACAAGACGGCGCTGTACAATCAGCCCATCTACCTCCGGGGTGAGAAGGAAGGAATCGTTGTAGAAATCTCCATGCAGCACAACGACGGGTACACCGAGAGCATATTCTCCTATGTAAATAACATCCCTACCACCGAGGGCGGCACCCATGAAACCGGGTTTAAAACTGCCCTAACAAAAGTTTTGAACGATTACTGCCGCAAAAGCGGTATTTTGAAAGATAAGGATCCCTCTCTTTCGGGCGAGGACTTTCGGGAAGGCCTTACGGCCGTAATTTCCCTGAAGATGCGTAATATCCAGTTTGAGGGTCAGACCAAGACGCGGCTGGGCAATTCGGAGGCCAAGCCGGCGGTGGAGGGCGTTATTGCGGACCAGCTGATGCCCTATCTAGAGGATCTCAAAAACGGGGGGACCGCAGCGAAAATCACAGACAAGGCGGTGAAGGCCGCCAAGGTGCGGGAGACGGCCCGGAAGGCCAAGAACATGGCCCGAGAGAAGAACAAGCTGGAAAATGCACCCCTGGTGGGCAAGCTCTCCAGCTGTACGGGGAAAAATGCACTGCTTAACGAGCTGTTTATCGTGGAAGGAGATTCCGCGGGTGGTAGCGCAAAGCAGGGCAGGGACCGACGGTCCCAGGCCATCCTGCCGCTTCGCGGCAAGCCGCTCAACGTGGAAAAGAAGCGGCTGGATCAGGTGCTTTCCAATGAGGAATTTCGTTCCATCATCACTGCTGTGGGAACCAGCATCGGTGAGGATTTCGACATTACGGGCCTGAAATACAACAAAATCATTATCCTTTCCGACGCGGATCAGGACGGCGCCCACATTCGGGCCATCCTGCTCACGTTCTTTTACCGCTATATGAAAGAGCTGATTACTGACGGGCATGTCTATATCGGCCTTCCTCCACTGTACAAGGTGCAGAAGGGGAAGGAGATCGGCTACGCGTATTCGGACAGCGAACTTGCAGTCTTGACAAAGCAGATGGGGAAGGGGTATCTGGTGCAACGCTATAAGGGTTTGGGCGAGATGAACCCCGAGCAGCTATGGGAGACCACTATGAATCCGGCACATCGGTCGCTGGTGCGGGTGGATATTGAGGACGCGGCGGACGTAGAACACCTCCTAACTGTGCTCATGGGGGATAAGGTTGCGCCCCGCAAGGAATACATCAGCGAATTTGCGAATTTTAACAAGACGGACTTGTTTGAAGAAAAAGTAGAGCTCAACACGACTGCGGACGGAAGGTAAACGTATGACAAAAAAGGACGATCAGTTGATTTTGACGGGGGAGACGATTATCCCAAAGGGCATGGATGCCGTACTGCACGACTCCATGATCCCCTATGCGGAGCACGTCATCATGGAGCGAGCGCTACCGCGGGTGGAGGACGGATTGAAGCCGGTGCAGCGACGGATTCTGTACACCATGCTGGAACTATCGCTCTCGCCCGACAAACCGCACCGCAAGAGCGCGCGTATCGTGGGCGATTGTTTGGGTAAGTACCACCCTCACGGTGACACTTCCGTCTACGACGCCATGGTCCGCATGGCGCAGGACTTTAATATGCAGGCTCCTCTGGTGGATGGCCACGGCAACTTCGGAAGCGTGGATGGGGATTCCGCCGCGGCCATGCGCTATACTGAGGCGCGCATGACCCCTGTTGCTATGGAAATGCTGCGGGACCTTGAAAAAGAGACCGTGAAGTTCAGTCTGAACTTCGACGATACCCTTAAAGAGCCGGATATCCTTCCCGGCCGCTATCCCAATTTGTTGGTCAACGGTGCCAGCGGCATTGCGGTGGGGCTTGCCACAAACATACCGCCCCACAATTTGGGCGAGGCCATCGATGCTGTGATTTTACAGATGGACAACCCGGATGTGGGTCTGGACAAGCTGATGAAGGCTATGCCCTGCCCGGATTTTCCCACGGGCGGGTATCTTTTGCACTCTGAGGAAATCCGGGCGGCCTATGAAACGGGCCGGGGAAAGATCACCGTGCGCGCAAAAGCCCAGATCGAGGAGCAGAAAAACGGCAAGAAGCTCATCGCTATAACTGAGTTCCCCTATCAGGTTAACAAGGCCAAGGCGCTGGAGGAAATTCTCCGGGTGAGCCAGGAAAAAAAGGTGATGTTCGCAGGCATCGGCGATATTAGGGATGAGTCCGACCGCACCGGCCTACGCGCGGTCATAGAAGTCAAAAAAGGTGTGGATGCGGAGAAAATTCTGCAATACCTCTACAAGTATTCCGATCTGCAGGTGACCTTCGGTATGAACATGGTGGCCATTGCGGATGGAAAGCCGCAGCTCATGGGCCTTAGGGAAATCCTGACACACTATATCCGCCATCAGGAGGATGTGGTAACCCGGCGTACAAAGTTTGATTTGGAGGCCGCCCAGCGCAGGGAGCATATCTTGGAAGGACTCATGGTCGCCATCGCCAACATCGATGAGATGATCGCCTTGATTCGGGCATCCAAAACGCCCAAGGACGCCCGGAATGCCTTGATGCAACGGTTCCGGTTTACCGAAGTTCAGGCGCAGGCGATACTGGACCTGCGGCTCCAGCGGCTGACCAATTTGGAACTGCTTTCCATTGAAGGGGAATATAAAGAGGTTAAGAAGCTTATTAAAGAATACAAGTCCATTTTGGCATCAAAAGAGAAGCTCAAGGCCGTGATCCGGCAGGAACTGATGGAAATCAGGGCGAAATACGCGATTCCCCGCCGCACCCACCTTGTCGATGGAAAAGTGGAAATCCAGGTGGCCCCAGAGGACACGAAGGTCGTGGAAGACGTGGTAGTGGCGCTGCTGGAGGGCGGGAAAGTACGGCGCACCTCCAGACGGCAGTTCAGTATTGACCAACTTCGGGATGAGATGCCGCTGTGTGTCATTGAAACGGCCACCGACAGGCGGCTGCGGCTGTTTTCCAGCTTGGGCGCCTGCATCACGGTTTGCGTGGAGGAGATTCCGGAGACGAAGGCCAAGCCCGCGAATCTCAACGCCATCATTGCACTGGAAAAAGAGGAGCGGATTGTGGCATGCCATGAGGAATTCGAGGCGGGGAAACTGTACTTCTACACAAAACATGGGTATGTGAAGTGTACAAACGCGGCTGAATACATTACACGGATCAAGCGCGTGGCCGCCCTCACCCTCAAGCCTGGGGACAGCCTTTTGGGCGTGGAGCCGGAGCGGGAGGAGGGCATTCTCCTGATTACAAAAACAGGCATGAGTATACACTTTGAGCGGGAGACTGTGCCCGAAATGGGCCGAGTTTCCGGCGGCGTCAAGTGTATTCGGTTGGATGAGGGAGACGAAGTGATATTCGCGGAGCAGGCGGGGGCGGATGGAGAAATCCTCACCATTTCCGATCGCGGGTACGCGAAGCGGAGCTTCATATTCGATTATGAGATCCAGGGCCGAAACGGTAAGGGGCTCAAGACATTCGACTTTAAGAAGAACGGATCTAACGGCACCTGTATTGCCGCCGCATTTTATGTGCGGGAGCCATTTGATATTCTGGTGCGCCAGTTCCACGGCAACGTGACCCAGCTCAATACGGAAGACATCCTCATCGACGGACGCGCGGGCAAGGGCACGCTGGCAATCATGGCGCTGCTGGACGATACAGTGGTAGGGGCCGCAAAAAAGACATTATAACCGAACATCTGGGTTGAAACACAGGAGTCCGCTTTCGCATCCTTTTCGCCGCGTTTCTCATATTGGGAAAACAGCGCGCAAAACGGTGCGGGGGCGGCTTTTTTTTATGTTTTGGAGCCGGGTGCTTCGGGGGGGCATCTCCCCAAAGGGCAAGTCATAAGCATACAGAACCTTGAATACTTATATGTAACGGCTGCAGTGTATGCATACACTCTTGTTTAGGAGCTAAAAGTTATGAATCAGACGGATGAAAACGTGGCGCTGGTAAGCGGCACAGTGAGTGCTGACGTGGAGTTTGACCATGTGCTGTACGGCGAAGAGTTTTTTACAGCCAAACTGATGATCCCAAGGCTCAGCGGGGCTGTGGACATCATTCCTATTACGCTGCCGGGCCGAATTTTAGCGGCGCTTCCCCAAAAGGGAGACCGAATTCGGGTTGTCGGCCAGATGCGTTCCTACAACAAGCACACCGAATACGGAAACCGGCTGATGATTACGGTTTTTGCGAAAACAGTGGAACTCATGACGGAAAATGAGGAGCCGGAAAACGAAATCATACTTACGGGGTATTTATGCAAGCCCGTGGTTTTTCGCACGACGCCTTTTTTGCGGGAAATCAGCGATATGCTCATCGCCATCAACCGGCCATACAGCAAATCCGACTACCTTCCCTGCATTGCCTGGGGGAGAAACGCTAGATATACCAGCGAAATTCCAGTGGGAAGCAGGCTAAATATCCGCGGCAGACTGCAAAGCCGCCAATACCAAAAGGCCTTGGGGGACGGAAATTCCATGGAGCGAACGGCATACGAGGTTTCCTGCTCTGCCATCGAATTGCTGTAAAACGCGCGCACCGCCTTTACGAGGCGGTGCGCTTGCTATATCCGGACGCGAGGTCCTTTGCGGGCTATTCTTGCTTTAAGAGGTTATGCTGTCCGCCATGGTGCAATATGCGCCGGTCAGTGACAGATGCGTGTTTTTCAGCATGGCAGAGAAGAGGGTGGTATTTTGTGTTCCGTCCTCAATCAGCGCTTGCATCGCCGTGGTAAACGCATCTCTACAGGTGATGATCTGCTCGATGGCAGAGGAGTAGGAGGCGTAGGCGGAAAGCCCTGTCGTGTCGCTTTTTAGGGTATCGCAGATGCCTTGTATGGCCGCTTTCCCCGCCGCCACATCCAAGCTATCTCGGTCGAAGGCAATGACGGTTTCACTCAGGGCGGCGAGAGCGTTTGAAAGGGCGGGGAATCCCCGTTCTATGGCCTCCACCTGCTCCGGCTCCGCAGTGATTTTAAAGGTGGCACCGGGCGCGGTCATAGTGTAGAGCGCACAGTCCGTGCCGGAGGCGATTAGCCGGGTTTTTACATCTTTGGCGTCTGCTTCGCTGCTGTATCCCGCCGCCAACACCCGGTAACGATCTCCATCTTGAAAAATGTATCCGCCCGCGCCCTGCGCCTGAAGAGATGCGGATTGTTTGTAGGCGTTGTCATAGGTGGAATACACCCCCATTTGCAACGCATAGCAGTTCATTGCTGGCAGGGCAATGTTCACGTTTACAGAGCTCTTGTCCGTGCTTAGGCTAACGGCATAGGCGTCCGCCGCAGCGGGGCTTGCGGTATCGGTGTTTGTTGGAGTGGATTTGCTGAAGAGGGAACTGGTTGAAAGAGCGGTGAAGACGGGGGCCATCACATTTTCCGCGATCCAAGTTCCGGCTTTGGAAGCAGTGATAAAGTAAACTACCGCGGCGATCATCAGCAATGCGACAACGGCCCGTCCGGCAAAATTCGATCTCCGTTTACGTCGTCTTCTTCGTCTGGCGAATTCCATAAGCGCCTCCCGGTTGCGTTGTTGGCAGGGGGTCAACCCCCTGTACCTTATACATATTCGTACAGGCCCGACAGCAGAACCGAAAAATTAAGCACAAAAAAAGATCCGGCTAAAAACGCCGGATCTAATTATAAGTGACGAGCAAGCCGTAAGCCGAGTTCTGTCCGGGCTTTCGCCCTGGGTGACCATCTATCTAGGCCTGTCGTTGCCAACAGGCTCATGCGATTATGGAGAGCGTGACGGGCAGCCATTAAATGCTCTCATTTCAATCTTGCGCCGGGTGGGGTTTACAGGGCGGACAAGTCGCCATGCCGCCGGTGAGCTCTTACCTCGCCTTTCCATCCTTACCGCATAAATGCGGTGGTTTATTTCTGTTGCACTTTCCCTGGAGTCGCCTCCGCCGGACGTTATCCGGCACCCTGCCCTATGGAGCTCGGACTTTCCTCATACGGTCAAAGCCGCATGCGGTCACCTGTCTTACTCGTCAATACAATTCGATTTTAAAAGATCAATCCTTCGCGTAAAGAATGCGGCCGCAGTTTTCGCATTCCACAATGTCGATTCCGGTTGTCACGCGCTTGACCACTACGGTGGGGAGCATCATGCGGCAGCCGCCGCACTGGCTATTTTCCACAATGGCCATGGGAACGGCATGCCTGGATTTTATAGCCGCATAGCGCTTAAGAATGGCAGGGTCGATGCCACAGGCAAGCTTGTCGGCCCGGGCCTTTGCGGCGTCCAGCTCGGGCTGGAGCTGCGTGAGCTCTTCCTCACATTCAACGCGCGTGGTGTCATATTCCTTCTTCGCCTTGCCGGCCTTGGCGAAAGTTGCCTTGTACTCCGCCTCGGAAGCTTCCAGCCAGGAGATAGTGTCAGAAAGCTCGCGCCGGGCGGCGGTGAGTTTATCTGACAGCACTTCCAGCGCCTTGCGGGATTCCGTCATTTCGGCCGCGGTGCATTCCTCGTCGCTCTGCATGGTGTTAAACTCGGAAAGCTCCAGATCAAACTGGTGCTCTAATTCCTGAAACTGAGCGGCAAGCCTTGAATAAACGTCTTTTCGGCTTTCAATCTGCCTCTGAATCTGGTTAATCAGGTTCTGCTGCTCGGTTAAAAAGCTATGGAGCTTATTCAGCTTAGCACGGGATGGGGTGGATTTCAGATGGGCTTCAAGCCTCGCATAATCCTGTTCCGCATTGTGGTACTGCCACAATGCCTCCAGTTTGTTCATGTTGGTACCTCCGTCTATAAAGTAATCGCACCTCAATCGACTCCCCTGAGGCACGCGGATTCCAATCGCGTCAAACTATATTGTACATCATCCGAGAGACGCTGTAAATGCTCAATCCATGGCAGAAGCACCACATTCTCCGTCTCATAATGTCCGGCTTCAATGACGTTTAGTCCCAGAAACTGTGCTGCGATTGCAAAATGGTGCTTCATTTCACCTGTGACAAAGGTATCGGCACCCGCGGCCTTTGCGGCTGAAATTTCGGAAGCACCGGCTCCGCCTAAAACCGCAACGCGGCGAACCGGGGCGGCAAAATTCCCCGCGACGCGCACGCGGGCTATGAGCTTCTCTTCTACAAACCGGGCAAATCCCTTTAAGGTTGTTTCCCGAACAAACCCGATTCTTCCCATGTTGTCGGGCAAAAGCGGCACAACTGTGTGCAGGCCCAGCGCCGCGGCCAGACAATCGTTTACACCGCCTTGCGCGGCATCAAGGTTGGTATGAGCGGTAAAGAGCGCAATGCCGTTTCTCAGCAGCAGATACGCTGCCGCAGTTTCTGGATCGTCCGGAAGGATGCGCTTGACTCCGTTTAAAAAGAGCGGATGGTGGGTAAGCAGCAGGTCGCAGCCTGTGTCCACCGCCTCTTGCGCCGTGGACATGGAACAATCCAGCGCCACAAGCACTTTCTTGATTTCAGGCTTGTTCGTGCCGATCAGTAGCCCGGGATTGTCGAAATCCATAGCCAGAGACAGGGGGGCCACGGTTTCCATCATTTGAAGGAAATCCTGAAGTTTCATGCTTGCATCTCCTTTGCAATGCGAATGAGGGTATCGAGCTGATTGATCATTATGAGCAGCGATTCCGGTACTTGCCCCTTGGCTTTCGCCAGTTCCAGCCGCTTTTGATGCCCCATTCGGCGTGCCTCCAGCAGCGGCAACAGCAGGGGATCGCGCTTTTTAAATAGAAGATAGCCGAAGTCATAACAAGGGTCTGGAAAACCATCTGGAACCTTTTGGGGTTTGCCGTCCCGAACAGCTAAAACCTGATAAATTCTTCCACCGTCTTGGGCAAGGGTTTCGTCGATGATTTCGTAATGATTTAAAAAAAGATACTGCCGAAGCTCTGCAGTACCGCCCATGGGCTGCATGAGAATGCGCCGAGCACTACGCGCTACTTGGGGCGATTGCGAAAGGAGTTGGGCAATCAGCTCTCCACCCATGCCGGAAAAAACCAGTATTTGCGTACCCATAGGGATGTCCACAAGACCGTCGGATACCTGAAAGATAACGTTGTCGCTTAATCCGCAGACTGCGGCCAACTCCCGTGCCTTCATGAGGGAAGGTTCACTGATGTCCGAGGCGATGGCGAAGCGGATTTTACCCTGTTGTAGCAACGCGACACACAACCGGCCGTGGTCGCAGCCAATGTCCGCAAAAGTATCTGAAGGTTCCACCATATCCGCCACAGCCTGCAGGCGGGGGCGTAAGCGTATCTGCCTTTTCATATCCATACTATATAGCAAATCCGCCGTCATTGCAAATGGGTGCACAAGAGTTATGGCGCTAAAGGCAGCGGAGAAGAGATGATGCCGGCGGCTTGCGCGATGGCGGCCGCCAGATAATCTACGGCGTTTAGGGCCTGGTTGATGGTGTTCGCGTTGTGCCCTACTTCTACCAGAAGGCATTGGCTGGAAATATGCTGGTTGTAGCGACCACTTTTTACGCGGATTTCTCGAATCATCCCGCTATCCACTGCCGAAAGCGTATCGGTGATCCGCTTGGCCAGAGCGTAGTTGGACACATAGTCCGGCATCTCTCCATAACCGGTTCCTGTAGCGCCCTTGCCCGTTCCCACTACGAACATGACTCGGGCCACTTCCTTGCCGTCGATGGTCACAAAGTCACAAGGTCCTTGTGGATTATTGCCGTATGCGTCTCGGTGCACATCGATGAACATGGTAATAGTGGGGTATTTTTCTTTGTATTTTTCCATGGTCAGAAGGGACCGGGAGTAGGCGGTGGCTAGCTTGGGAGGCTCGTGGTTGGTAGTATCATGAATGACGCTGATGCCGTATGTTTCGCTTAGTGCCTTGGTCAGCTTATCACCTACGGCGACGACGTTATAGCGGTTGTCGTTGGTACGCCATGCGGTGGTTTCCTTATACTTGTCGGCATCGATTTTAAAATAGGATTCCGTAGTATGGGTATGATAGATCAGGATGCGGGGGGCGCTGCCGGTGAGATCTACAATGGGATTTTCTTCCGTTTGCACAAGCTCGATCTTGAAGCTGGATTCTTCCGGCTTATCCATTGGGACGATGGGCGTTTCAGGCTCCAAATATGCCTCGTTGGGAACGCAGTACAGGGCGGGGAGCTGCATGCTAGTCAGCTCGCGGCATAGATCAATGCTGCCGTGGTAGTAGACGCAGCATTGGATACAGGCAACCATGAGGCAGACTACGCCGGTGAGGGGCCATATAATTTTTCGAACGTTGACCTTTTTTTTGATCTTTCGCATTCGTGACAAGCCCTCCCTCATACATGGTATGAGGGAGGGTTTGTGCTTATGCCAGACGGGAGGCTATGCCACCAGCGAGCGCACCTCTTCGTATTTCATGCCAAAGAGGGCAAGATTAATCCCGTCCGCGATGATGCGGGACACGTCGGTCACGATGGTGTCGATGTCTTTAGGGGTGACCACCATATCTCCCATGTGCTCGCTGATGACCTTTCCCGTTAGCGATTTGAGCCTGTCCTCATCCTGAGGGAGGCCGGTTTCGTTGGCCAGCAGTGTGATCACTTCCTGGGAAATGGTGGCCGCCTGCACTACCAACGGCACACCAATGGCGATAACCGGCACACCGAAAGTCTTGGAATCCAGCCCCTTGCGCAGATTGCCCACACCGCTGCCCGGACTGATGCCTGTATCGGTGAGCTGTATGGTGGTGCTGATGCGTTCCGCGCGCCTGGACGCCAGAGAGTCGATGGCGATGATTAAGCTGGGTTTGATATGTTCCAATGCACCTTGCACGACCTCCATGGTTTCAATACCGGTGACGCCCAGAACGCCTGGGGCCATCGCGCAGACCGCACGCATGGGTTTGGAAAGGGCGTCCGGCATGTATTGGGTAATATGTCGGGTCACATAGACCTGCTCAACGACCTTGGGGCCCAGAGAATCTGAAGTGATGCCTCGGTTGCCCAAGCCCACCACCAATATGGTAGCGTCCTCTTTTACGTCCTTTAGGAGATTAGTAAGCTCAGTGGACAGGGATTTTGACAGGCGCTCGAAAAGGTCCAGCGGGCGGGACGTGAGATCGGGCGCGTCCAGCGTTACGTAAAGCCCTTGGGGTTTTCCCAGTTTTTCGGAGGCCTGCTGGTCCTCTACGCGGATACGGGTGATAGCGATACCTTCCAGTTTTTCGCTGGTTTCGCTAACGCCACTGATGCCGGGATTGAGTTCTCGGGACTCCATGGCGAGGTCGGTGTAAATGCTCTTTGCCATTTGCATTCTCCTAACGTTTGATTTGCCAGTAGTATGCGCAGGGAACAACAGCAATATTTAGCGGAAGACCGCAAAAAAAACTTGCATTGGACGAAGCGCCATGATATAATCTGACCTGTTCGAGTAAAAAACACAGGGGGTGAATTGTTTTGGCAAACCACAAGTCCGCTTTGAAGCGCGTCGGCATCACTGCGAAGGAGAACCTTCGGAACAGAATGGGGACTTCTCAGGTGAAAACCGCCGTTAAGAGCTTTGATCAGGCTCTCGCTTCGGACGACAAGGCTGGGATCGCAACGGCTTATGTCAATGCTGTGAGCACAGTGGATAAAGCAGCCGCGAAGGGCGTTATGCATAAGAACGCTGCGAACCGCAAAAAGGCTCAATTGGCAATCAAGCTCGCGGCGAAATAAGCCAAAAGAATTGCCCGTTTATTAAGTGAAAAAAGAGGACGCTGAAAATTCAGACGTCCTTTTTGTTTTCCCCTTTTCTCTATCTGCGGGCAACTAACGCCTTGCCGGCATGCAGAGGATCAGCGCGCACTCCAGCGCGTCCGCGTCGGTTTGCTGGCCCGAAACCTGCAGATACCCCACGCTGGCGAACCGTGCAAGGTTCCCCGTGATCTCATCCCGATGGTAGCGGAGCGCGGATCCATAGGCTTTCTTTGCGGGATACGTGTTGCCCATACGGTTTAGAGTTTTATCTCGCTTCACGCCGCTATCCATATCCGTGCGGGCCGCAAGCATCAGCTTGAAGCGATTTTCCAGCAGGGCCGCCATTTTAAAAGGAGATTCCCCGTCGAAGAGCATCTGCTGGTAAGCCCGAAGCCCATCCTGCGGCTTACCCGCAAGGAAGTACTCCATCATATCGAACACCCGAAACTCCAGATTGCGGGTGACACAGGCGGAGATAGCCTCTTTCGTCACCTCGTTGCCGGTTCCTGCATAGCAGGCGGCCTTGGTGAACTCATTGTTGAGATCCGTGAGATTTGTGCCCACCAGTGACACAATATACCTGGCAGCTGCAGGGGAAATGGTAACACCCAGCTTTGCCGCCTGCTGGGTTACCCACTTTTCCGCCTCAAGCGGGGGGAGGGGAGTGAAATTCACGCAGCGGTTATCCGCCGCCATGCAGCGGTAGAGAGCGGAGGTTTCTTTGGCCTTGCCTCGAAGGAAAAAAACCAGCACTGTGGTGGACGGCATGCTGGGAATGTACTGCTTGAGCGCTTGTCCTTCGTTGTCGGATGGAAGGGCATGGCAAATCACCAGCCTGCGTTCCGCGAAAAAGGGAAGGGTCTCACAGGCGGAGATTAGTTCGTCTGCCGAAGGGGATTCAAAAATCTGCACGTTTAAATCCCGGGAGGCGTCGTCAATGGAATGGATCAGGGCGTTTAGCGCACTGTCCTTTACGAATTCCTCTTCGCCGTGAAAAAGGTATGCCCCTCCGGGCATGCCCGATTTAATTGTACGGAAAGAATCCTGATAATTCATGGTGAAATTATACCACAATGCAGGTGGCTGCGGCAAACAGCAGCAGGGCGGAAATGACCTTATAGGGTGTTTTTACAATGGTGAAGTCGGAAAGCATGAGAAAGCCCAGATAGATAAGCAGGCAGGTGGCCACAGTGAAGCCGTACACGGGGACAGCTGCATAAGGCAGGGAGGCCATTTGCTGTGTGAAGTAGGTAATTCCCTGCAGCAGCGCCCGGGGCGCCGCAGAAAGCCAAAGCGCCGCCAGAGGCCAGAGGAACATCAGCCCGCAGACTGCCAAACCGGAGAGAAACAGGAGCGATACCGCCGGCAGCAGCAGGATGTTTGCAAGCAAGCTCACCAGAGAGATCCGGTTAAAATAGTATGCCAGCAAAGGTAGTGTACCCAGCGTACCGCACAAGGTGACGAGAATTGCGTCCGCAATGCCCCCGCGGAGAAACGGCAGCAGGCGTTTGAGGGGCTCGTATAGCATGGCGATGGTGGCCACTGCCATAAAGGAGAGCTGAAACCCAATGGCATAGAATTCGGAAGGCCGGAATAAGAGGATCAGTACGGCCGCAAAAGACACGCTGCTGAGCATATCCTTCTTGCGGCTTGCGATATCTGCAAAGATGACGCACAAAGTCATGATAGAGGCCCGCACCAAAGAGGCGGGGAACGCGGTGACGGCGCAGTATCCAAACAGGAACAGGGCCGTCAACACAAAGCGGAATTTCACGGCGCGGCGGTTGGTCAAAAGGGCAATGACCGAAACCACAAAGGATACGTGCAGGCCAGAGAGCGCCAGAACGTGGGCAATGCCGGCATCCTGGAAGCCGGAATAGATTTCACTGGGGATGGCGCCCTTGTAGCCCCAAAGCAGGGCCTGCAGGATGGAAGCGTCTTTCCCGAACAGATCTGAAGTAACATTGAGCAACGATTCCCGTGCCTGCGCAAAGGGCTGCAGAAAAGAAGCGGGCAGCGAAAGATTGGGCAGAAACAAGGTTCTGAGGATTCCTGCCAGCGCAGAAAAAGACAGGACGCAGATGGCGCTTTGCCCTGTAAACAGGGTGACGACGCCAAATAACAGAAAAAGGCACACCGCTACAATGAGCCATGTGCCTTCATACGCCTCTGTCAGCAGGATGCCGAGAATAAAGCCTGCCGCAATGGAAACCATGGGGCGGTCATTGAATATTTTCAGCCGTTGACTCCTGCGATTCATAGGAAAGCGATTATCCTTTATATGCGATGACTTCGATTTCAACCAAAGCGCCGGCGGGCAGCGCAGCAATCTGAACGCAGGAACGGCTGGGGAACTCGGCGCCAAAGTGCTCGCCGTAGATCTTGTTTACAATGCCGAAATCCTTTAAATCTGCCACGAACACGGTTGCTTTGAGAACGTCCTTCATGCTGGTGCCGGCGGCCGCCAAAACGCTTTCCAAGTTCTTAAGAACCTGTTCCGCCTGCGCTTCAATGCCTTCCACGATTTTGCCCGTTGCGGGATCAATGCCGATTTGACCGGAGGTGAACACAAAGCCATTGGCTTCGGTGGCATGGCTGTAAGGACCGATGGCTGCGGGGGCGTTTTTCGCTACGATGACTTTTTTCATGATGATACTCCTTATAGAAAAATGATAAAATTGAGGTGTTTTTACCCATTTCAGATTAACACTTGCGATTGGTGATGTCAAGACGAGCTACATGCAATGTCGTGCTTCCACATAATGAGCCCATCTTCGCCCGTATCCGCATAATAGTGCTTTCGCCTGCCGGAAATTTCAAACCCCAGCGAGAGGTAAAGATTCTGCGCCGCCAGATTGGATTCCCGTACTTCCAGCGTCATTTCGCTGGCACCACGCAGGACGGCAATCTGCATCATATGCCGCATGAGGATTACGCCGAACCCTCGGCGGCGGTAATTCGGGTCCACCGCCACATTGGTGATATGCGCTTCGGCAAAGATGATCCACATGCCGCCATAGGCGATAATTTTCCCGTCCAGTTCGCCCACACGATAATGCGCGAGCCTGTTTTTCAACTCAGAACCGATTGATTTTTCTGACCAGGGGGAGCGGAAGCAGAGGCGTTCCAGCTCCGCGATGCGGGCAACGTCCTGCTTCTCCATGGCACGGAAGATGAGTTCTTCCATAATCATTTCTCCTTATACAACCGCTCTGCCTGTGAAGGCCGCAAATAAAGGGGCTTTACCTCGGGCGTGCCCAGGTCGCCGGAAATATATTTTTCCCAAGCGGCCAGCACCACATCTTGCGCGTCCACTTCATCGCGCACACCGGAAAAGCAAGCGCAGGGCACGGTGGACAAAATGCGGTCCCGGTAGACTTGCGCGCCATCCCCCAGAATTAGGGTAAAAGGCATGAGCTTGGGCAGAAACACGGATACTACCACGGCGCTAGGCGGCACAATGATTCCAAAATCGTTTTGATACATGGCGTAGCCGTTGCCGTTGCGTGCGTCCAGCAGGGCACAGACGGGGCCTCTATGCCCTCGGCACAGCGCTTCCAGAGAGCTAACGCCGATTACGTTCTTTTGCCCGGCAAAAGCCATAGCATTGGCCGCGCACACGCCGATACGAACGCCGGTAAAGGAACCCGGCCCCACGTCCGCCGCGTAGAGGTCGATGTCTTGTGGGGAGAGGCCGTTTGCACAAAGCAGATCGTCCAGCAGGGGCATGAGGGTTTCGGAATGGGTTTGGCCGCTTTTGTGCGAGCGGCTGTCAATGAGGTCGCCGTCCCGCAGCAGTGCTGCGGCGGGGATGGGGCCAGATGTAGAAACAGCGAGCAAGTTCATAGTATCTTCTCCAGCAAATTTTCATATTTCGCGCCCAACGCACAAAATTGCAGGCTCCGCAAATCCATACCACTGCCTGCAAAGCGGATTTCCAGCCGCTCGCCGGGCAGTGCGTTCAAAACATTTTCACACCATTCCATGACGATGACGGCATTTTGAGAGAGATAATCGTCAAAACCGATGGCAAAGAGCTCTTCTGCGCCGCTGAGCCGGTAAGCGTCGAAATGCAGCAGGGGAAGCCTGCCCCGGTGCTCTCGCACGATGGTGAAAGTTGGGCTTTGGATGTCGGAGATATCCAGCGATTCTGCCAGTGCACGGGTAAATGTGGTTTTTCCCGCACCCAGATCGCCGTACAGGGCGATAAATGCACCGGGGAAAACCAATTGCCCCAGCCGATTCGCAATGCTGCACAGCGCCTTTTCATTCAGGTCTTCAAACAATAATTCTCGCATGTCAGTCCAGCGCACCTTTCGCCTTCCATTCGTCCCGAAGATCCAAAAGCCGGTCTTCTGCGATGGCCGCGCGCACCTGCTCCATCAGCCGTAGGGAGAAACGCAGGTTATGGACGGTGATGAGCTGGGCCGCGAGAATTTCTTTGCACTTCACAAGGTGGCGGATGTAGGCCCGGGTAAATCCATTTTTACAGGCGTAGCAGTCGCAGCCTTCCTCGATGGGGGAAAAATCATGCTCATAGGCCGCGTTGCGCAGCATGTGTTTGCCGTTACCCGTCAGAGCAAGGCCGTTGCGGGCGATGCGGGTTTGCAGTACGCAGTCAAACATATCGACGCCCCGAATTACGCCTTCCACAAGGCAGTCGGGGCTCCCCACACCCATGAGGTAGCGGGGCTTGGTTGCAGGCATAAAGGGCATGAGCTCTTCCAGCATTTCATACATGATGGGCTTGGGCTCGCCCACGGAAAGTCCCCCGATGCCGTAGCCGGGGAAGTCCAGCTCCGCAAGGTATTTTGCACTTTCAACCCGAAGGTCCCGGAAGGTGCCGCCCTGCACAATGCCGAACAGGGCCTGATCCGCACGGGTATGCGACTCTTTACACCGCTTCGCCCAGCGGTGGGTGCGCTCCATGGCCGCCTTCGCGTAGGCATATTCGCTGGGGTAGGGGGCGCATTCGTCAAATACCATAGCAATATCGGCGCCCAACGCTTCCTCAATTTCCATCACGAATTCCGGCGTGAAGAAGTACTTTTGGCCGCTGAGCAGCGAACGAAATTCCACGCCGTCTTCTTTAATTTTATTGGAAGCGGCTAGGCTGAACACCTGAAAACCGCCGCTGTCGGTGAGGATGGGCCTGTCCCAGTTCATGAATTGGTGGAGGCCGCCCGCCTCTTTAACCAGCGCGTGGCCCGGCCGCTCGAAAAGATGATAGGTATTGGAAAGGATGATGGAAGCACCGATCTTCTTTAAGTCCCGGGGAAGTATAGCTTTCACCGTGGCTTGGGTGCCCACGGGCATATAGCACGGCGTGTCAATGATTCCGTGGGGCGTATGAAGGCGCCCGAGCCGGGCACCCGACTGCGCGCAAATGTGCAGCAGCTCGAATTTAAAATCAAATCGATCCATCATTACTCCTAAATCTGCGAAGGAACGAACGTCCTGCCCACGTTTTTGCGGGAACAAGGGGAGGAAAACATCCGCTTTAGCCATAAATTGTACCAGATTATCAATTGAAATACAAGCAGCGGGCCTGCTAAAAACCAGCATTTGATGCCATACGGCGATTCAAACAAGCCCGAACAAGATAACCGAAGATTCTTTGCATAGGAAAGCCAAAGGAAGTGCGCTTGCTCTCCCCATTGGGAATAATGTATACTGATCCTATTGTAAAAGGAGGTGCGTTCCTTTGAACAAAACGTGGGAAAGAAGAACGGCGGCTTATTTGGCCAGCCAAGCCATTACACTGTTTGGTTCTTCGCTGGTGCAGTTCGCCATTATTTGGTATATCGCCCGGGAAACCTCGTCCGGGCTGTATGTGACGCTGTCCATCCTGTGTGCATTTGTACCCCAGATCATCATTTCGCTTTTTGCGGGCGTATGGGCGGATCGCTATAGCCGGAAATTGCTCATCGCCTTTTCCGATGGTGGTATTGCGGCATTTACGCTTCTTCTGGCTCTTGTGATCATGTTGGGCAAGGTCGAAACGCTGGGGGCTATGTTGGCAATTTCTGCCATTCGCTCCGTGGGCGCTGGAATTCAGATTCCGGCGGTGAATGCCTTGTTGCCCCAGCTGGTGCCAGAGGATAGGCTGATGAAGATCAACGGCTACAACAGCGGCATCCAATCTGTTATTCATTTCGCCTCGCCGGCAGCGGCAGGTGCGGTTTTAAGCTTCGGCAAACTGCATCATATTTTGCTCATTGACGTAATTACTGCTGCCATCGGTATTGGTGTACTGCTATGCATTCAGGTGCCTCCGTACGAAAAAAAAGAACGTACCGGTGGGTATCTGGACGAGTTGAAAAAAGGACTGGTCTACGGATGGTCCAACCGGCTTGTGAGGCGGATTTTGCTGTTGTGTGGCGTATACATGATCCTGATTGTTCCCTGCGCGTTCTTAAATGTGCTGATGGTAACCCGGACCTTTGGGGATAGCTATTGGTATCTCACTGCCAATGAGATGGTGTTTTTTGTAGGGGCGGCGGCGGGCGGCCTGATCTTAGGGAGCTGGGGCGGGTTCAAAAACCGCTTTGCCACGTTGAGCGTGGGCGTGGCGGCATTCGGCCTGCTTACGTTTCTGGTGGGCATCACCTATAATTTCTATGTGTATCTGGTTTTGATGGCGCTCATCGGACTTTCCATGCCCTTCGGAAGTACGCCAGTGATGACGCTGCTCCAGGAGCGGGTGGAGCCTGGAATGCAGGGCCGCATCTTTGCGCTGTATTCCATGATAGCCTCGTCACTGCTACCATTGGGCACGGCGGTGTTCGGTCCGCTGGCGGATGTGATGCCCATTCAGTATCTGATGATCGGCACAGGCGTCGCAACCATGCTGCTTCCCATTGCCTTGGTGGCTGACAAGGCGTTCTATCAAGAAGGGATACGCACAGAGTAATCATAAAAGATAACGATCCCCCGGCAAAGCCGGGGGATCGTTTTTGGGGCATCAAATTGACTATACAATCAGCATCGCATCCCCGAAGGAGAAGAAGCGGTAACGCTCTTTTACGGCATGCTCGTAAACGCTGAGCATTTCCTCCCGGGAACACAGGGCACTCACCAGCATCAGCAGCGTGGATTCCGGCAGGTGGAAGTTGGTGATAAGCTTGTCCACAACTTTATAATGGTAGCCGGGGGTGATGAAAATATTCGTCCAGCCGCATTTAGCGTGTACGATACCGTTGTCGTCTGCGACGCTTTCCAATGTGCGGCAGGAAGTTGTTCCCACGCAAAAAACCCGGCCGCCATTGTTCCGAGCGCCATTAATGGCATTGGCCGCCGCCTTGGTGACCTCGTAATACTCCGAATGCATATGGTGATTCTCGATCGTATCTTCGGAAACGGGCCGAAAGGTTCCCAGCCCCACATGTAGCAGCACATCTGCGATGGCAACGCCGCGTTTGGCGATCTCATTGAGAAGCTCATTGGTAAAGTGTAGCCCAGCCGTGGGCGCCGCTGCGGAGCCGTTTTCTTTGGCGTAAACTGTCTGGTAGCGGTTGCCGTCGGCCACGCGCTGTGTAATATAGGGGGGAAGAGGCATCTCTCCGGCACGGTCCAAAACTTCCTCAAAAACGCCTTGGTAATGCAAACGAACTACCCTCCCACCCGCGTCGGTGCTCTCACCTACGGTGATGGAAAGTTCATCGTTGACCTTGAAGGTCAGGCCCTTTTTTGCCCTGCGACCGGGGCGGACGAGGCATTCCCAACAGGATTCGTCCAGCCGTTTGAGCAAAAGAAATTCCATTACCCCGCCGGTATCCTCCCGCTGGCCGAAAATGCGCGCGGGAATCACGCGGGTGGTATTGCGAACCAAAACGTCGCCGGGCCGAAGATAGTCCAACAAGTCGGTAAACACGCCGTCACGGGTGCTTTTTTCCGTTCGGTCATAGACCAGTAGCCGGGAGGCGCTGCGTATTTCAGCTGGGGACTGCGCAATCAGTTCCGACGGTAAATCATAGTAAAAGTCGCTGGTTTTCATATAACTCCTTAAGCGTACTCTAGCGTACTCTGCGGTACGCTAAACAATTATATTGTAAATGGCAATCCTTTGCAACAGAAGCGGCAGAAATCTAAAAATCGCAAGAAAGACAGTCGCAGGTGATTCTGATGATGTACCATAAACTGATAAAATGTGCTATTATAAAAAAGCAATTGAGGCGGCCCATGGTACTTAGCGGCTGCGCAGTGGCCAGCATCCTGCATACAGGAAAGGAATGATGTTAATGACGTGCCCGAAATGCGCGAGCCAGAATGTTGTCGTACAGGCGGTTACGGATGTGAAGACAAAGCACAGAGGATGTTTGGGCTGGTTCTTTTGGATTCTATTGGCGTGCTGTACTCTCGGCCTGATTCTTATTATTCCCGCGCTGACAAACAGCAAATTGAAATCGAAGACGCATACCGAGGCTGTCTGCCAGAACTGCGGATACAGATGGAAAGCCTAAAAATTTCGGCCTAAAATATCAGCGTACTCCTATGAATGGCGGTACGCTGTTTTTTACAGAGATGTAGAGACAAACCCTTATTCGCCGAAGTGCTCCACGCAGGATTTGAGCATTTCGCGGATGGGCAGGCCGTAGGGGCAGCGGGTTTCGCATACCCCGCAGCCGATGCAGGCGCCGGCATGGACGGGTTGTGCCAGATAACGGCTTTTCCCGGTTTCGGGCATGCCATAGCGGGTGTGGTAGCCGTCCAGTATGAACACAAAGGGGATATTGATTCCAACGGAGCAGGGCAGGCAGTAACCGCATCGCCGGCAAAATCGATTGCCCAGCTCTTGACGGATTTCTAAAACGGTGGATTCTTCGGCATCCGTAAAGGGTGCGGTGTTACAAAAGGAAGCCATGTTCTGATTAAGCTCTTCTAGGGTGTACATGCCGGGGATTGTCACTGTTACTGCCGGGTTTTTTGCTACGAAGCGAAGGGCCAGATCCGGATTGGGAATAGCGCCACCGGCAAAGGGCTTCATACAGATAAAGCCAATCCCCTTTTCTGCGCATTTTTGAATCAGCGCTTCGCCCTGTGTTTCAACAAGGTTATAGGGAAACATGATCGTTTCCACCCAGGGCAGCTCAATGGCGCGCGCAAATACTTCTGTGAGGTGGGCGCTGATGCCAATGTGCCCGATCTTCCCGGCAGCCTTGGCTTCCAAAAGCGCTTCTAGCGCACCGCCCTCGGCCATGACGACATCCAGATTGTGGTTGCTGATGTTGTGGAATTGATAAAGGTCAATGTGATCCGTGCGGAAATTGGCGAGGCTTGCATCTATTTCCGCGGTCATATCCGCCTTGGTATAAGCTCTGCACTTGCTGGCGAGCACAAACTTTTGCCGCATGCCCGCAATGCCCGCGCCGATGTATTCCTCGCTGACCCCATAACCTCGGGCGGTGTCGATAAAATTGATTCCGTTGTCCGCAAGGGCGTGGATGAGCCCAATTGCGCTTTCCCGGTCGGTGCGCTGAATGGGGATGCCCCCAAAGCCCATCCGGGAAATTTCAAGGCCAGTTTTGCCTAACATTACTTTTTCCATATTATTGGTCCTCCGAATCATTCTGCCAGTCCTTACAGACGTCAATCCACTCCAATGCGGCAGAACAGGTGAAAAGCTCGTCGCAGGTAAGTTCGATGGCGCTATTGCCGCTGCCACAGGCGGGGAAAACGGTTGAAAAGCGCTGCATGGAAATATCGAGATAGACGAGGATGCCCGCGGGAATGGCAAAGGGGCAAACGCCACCCACAGCGTGACCGGTGAACGAAAGCGCTTCCTCCGGGGTGAGCATTCGGGCCTTCATGCCAAACTTTTCTTTGAATTTCTTATTATCAATTCGTGCGTCGCCTGCCATGAGGATAAGCATGCATCCGCCTTCTGTCCGAAAGGACAGGGTTTTGGAGATGCGCGCCGGAAGGACATGGAGCGCCTGTGCGGCCAATTCTACGGTGGCGCTGGAACTGTCAAATTCCAGAACTTCGTTTTCCTTATGAAACTGCTTTAAGTATTCTCTGACTGCTGCTACGGACAAGAAACCGTCCTCCTAAAAACAAAGGATTTTCACGTATGATTTTAGCAGTTCATACAGGGTGTGTCCAGTGATATAATGGAGTTATCTTGTTTAGAGGAGCTCAAATGATCAAGCTGGAACGGGAATTTTACTTGCAGGACGCACTGGGGCTGGCCCGGGCGCTGGTGGGAAAAGTAATGGTCAGGCAAACGGCACAAGGGATGGTTTCCGGCCGCATCGTGGAGACGGAGGCCTATATGGGTACTGCGGACGCGGCGGCCCATTCCTACCGTGGCAATCCAGGCGGCCGGGTGAATATCCAGTACGGCCCCGGGGGCTTCGCCTATGTATACCTCATTTACGGCATGCACTGCTGCCTCAACGTGGTGGCCAACGGGGAGGGAATTCCCGAGTGCGTGCTGATCCGTGCGTTGGAGCCCATTGCGGGCCTTGAGCTGATGCGGCGCAGGCGGGGGAGAGACGCCATAAAGGACCTTTGCAGCGGGCCGGGAAAACTTTGCCGGGCGCTTGCCATCGACCGATCCAGCTATGGGGAGGATCTGTGCGACATGTCGCTGTATATTGCCGACGATCTCAACTATGCGGGAGAAATTGTGCAGACGCCCCGGATCAACGTGGATTATTCAGGGGATGCAGCGGGGTATCTTTGGCGGTTCGTGGAAAAGGGCAACCCATATCTGTCCACGAAGGTAAAATAGCGGGAAGCATATATGGAAAGGAACGGAATATGAAAGTATTGGTTTTATGCGGAAGTCCGCACGTACAGGGAACAACGGCCTTTCTCGCCGATGAGTTCTGCCAGGGTGCCAAGGAAGCGGGGCATGAAGTGATCCGTTTTGAAACGGCAATGCTGAACATCCATCCCTGTATTGGCTGTTCCCATTGCCGCAAAAATGATGGCAATTGCGTGTACAATGACGATATGCGGCAGATTTATCCGCACCTATTCGCATCGGATGCTATTGTTTTTGTAACACCTCTTTACTATTTTGGCATGACGGCACAACTCAAGATAGCATTGGATCGCTTTTATGCAATCAGCCCCGTATTGCGCAAGATGCCCAAAAGGGTTTTGCTGATCGCGGCCGGGGCGGCCAAAGACGTTGAGGTGATGGATGCTCTGAAAGCACACATGGGGGCCATATGCCACTATCTCCATTGGCAACAAGCTGGCATGGTTCTAGCGCTGGATACAAATTCAAGGGAAGATGTGGAAAATAGCGAATACCAGATTGCGGCAAAAAACTTGGGAAGAGAACTATTATCCAATTAGAGAATGCTTCTATTTTTAAACAAGCGTGTTATAATATGCACAAGAATGCATGATCTGATGAAATTCATTGTTTGAGGTGTTTACATGGCTATTCCCAAGTATTATGAAATGTATAAACCATTCTTGCTTTGCCTAAAAGAAGGTTTGCCCACCCCAACTAAAGACGTTAGAGAATATATAGCTAATGAAATGGGCGTATCTTCTGAAGAACGAAAAGAATTGCTGCCGAGCGGAAAGAAGGCCATTTTTGATAATCGAGTAGGATGGGCTAGGACATACTTGGACAAGGCCGGCCTCATTATGAGCAAGTCGCGAGGTGTATACCAAATAACTAATGAGGGTAGATATGTATTATTAGATAACCCTGATATAATTAATGATGAATATCTTAATAGATACCCATCTTTTCAAGTGTTTAAAAATCCAGAATCCAATACTGATGATGCTCCAGAAAATCAATTGCAAAACGATACGCCGCAAGATATTATCGACAAAGCATTCTTGCAAATTAACGCAAATTTATCAGACCAAGTACTTTCTGAAATTATGAGACAAACACCGGAGTTTTTTGAGCGGCTAGTCGTATCACTGCTAGAAAAAATGGGTTACGGTGGCTCGCTAAAGAATCCTGGTATAGTAACTGGACAGACGGGTGACGAAGGCATCGACGGTATTATAAAAGAAGATAAGCTAGGGTTTAATCTCATATATATTCAGGCCAAAAGGTGGGATGTTGAAAAAACGATTGGTCGGCCTGAAATACAAAAATTTGTTGGTGCTTTAGCAGGGCAGGGAGCGACAAAGGGACTGTTCATAACGAGCGCAAAGTTTTCAAAAGAGGCAGTAGCATATGCAGAAAAGCAACATACAACAAAGACAATTCTAGTTGATGGCTTTATGCTTGCAAAGTTAATGATTGAGTATAACCTTGGGGTTTCTGTCGATTTGTCTTATGAAATTAAAAAGATAGATACTGACTTCTTCACTGATCAAGAATAAAGATTTTCTTATTTGAGCATCAAAAAAGCAGCAGGCAAATGCCTGCTGCTTTTATTCATATCGGTTTATTTTCCCACGCATTGCGCGCCGCGCTTGAGGGCTTCGATGTTCAGATCCACCAGTTTTGCCTTGGGACCTGTAAACATGTGGGCCAGCATTTCTTTGATGGTGTCCGCGGCCAAATTTTTCATCGCGGCGATGTATGCGCCCAGCATCACCATGTTGGCAACCTTGGGGTTGCCCAGTTCGTCGGCGATGTCGATGGCGGGAACGTAATAGGCCTTCACGTCTGTGCGCTGCACCTTTTCATTGATGATGGAGCTGTTTACGAAAATGGCGCCACCGGGAACCACTGCGGACTCAAACTTGATGAGGGAGGGCAGGTTCATGGCGATGAGCTCCGAGGGTTCCAGCACGATGGGGCAGACGATGGGCTCATCGGAGAGAACTACGCTACAGTTGGCTGTGCCGCCCCGCATTTCCGGACCATAGGAGGGGAGCCAGGATACATTTTTCCCTTCTTTCATTCCTGCTTCGCACAGTGTCTTGCCGGTAGCCATAACGCCCTGCCCGCCAAAGCCTGAAATGATGATTTCGTTTGTCATGTCACTTCACCTCCGCCGAATCTTTATATACGCCCAGAGGGAAATAGGGAATCATATTTTCCTTGAGCCAATCCACCGCCTGAATGGGGGTTTTTCCCCAGTTGGTGGGGCAGGTGCCCAGCACTTCCACAAAGGTGAAGCCTGCCTTTTGCTGCTGTAAGGTAAAGGCTTTTTTAATGGCCTTTTTGGCGTTGTTCAGGCTGGGAATATCCGTCACACACACGCGCTGCGCAAAGACACAGCCATCGATGGTGGAAAGTAGCTCGCTCATACGGATGGGGGAACCGAAATTCTCCTTGTCGCGGCCCAAAGGCGCTGTAGTGGCTTTTTGTCCTAGCAGGGTGGTGGGGGCCATCTGGCCGCCGGTCATGCCATAGATGGCGTTGTTGACGAATATGGTGGTGAATTTCTCACCCCGCATGGCCGCGTGGACGATTTCGGCCGTGCCGATGGCCGCGAGGTCACCGTCTCCCTGATAGGTAAAAACGGTGGCGTCGGGCACGGTGCGCTTGATGCCGGTGGCTACTGCAGGCGCACGGCCGTGAGCGGCCTCGTGCATGTCGCAGTCAAAATAATTGTAAGCGAATACGGCGCAGCCTACGGGCGCCACGCCAATGGTACGATCAATGACGCCCAGCTCTTCCAGCGTTTCCGCCACCAGCTTGTGGACGATGCCGTGGGAGCAGCCGGGGCAGTAGTGGAACTCGGCGTCGGTCAAACCTTTGGATCTCTGATATACGATTGCCATTTCTCCTTACCTCCCCAATGCCTTTTTCGCCGCGTCGGCGACTTCTCTGGGCGTGGGTACCACGCCACCGGCTCTGCCAATAAAAGCCGTGGGCTTGCAGCCTTCCAGCGCAATTTTCACGTCGTCGATCATCTGGCCGGTGCTCAATTCCACATCCATAACCACTTTTACGCTCCTTTGATCTGCAGCCGCCTTAAGCTGGTTGTACGGGAAGGGCCAAATGGTAATGGGCCGAAACAGCCCCGCCTTGATGCCATCCTTCTTAAGCAAATTGATGGCGGCGCGTGCCAAACGGGAAGGGGTACCGTAGGCCACAAACAGGACCTCGCAGCCCTGCGTTTCCACTTCCTCGAAAAGAACTTCTTTTTCCTGCATCACTCTGTATTTTTCAGCCAGCAGATCGTTGTGATCCGCGCAGAGATAGGGGTCGATGTACAGGGAATTAATGACGTTGGGTTTGCGCACGCCTCGGGTGCCGTTGGTGGCCCAGGTCTTTTCCGGAAGCTCGCGCTTGGGAAGTTCACGCCACTCGATGGCCTCCATCATTTGGCCGATCATGCCGTCCGCCACGACCATGACGGGGTTTCTATAAATATCTGCCACGTCAAAAGCCAGCCGCACGTAGTCGGCGGCTTCCTGAATGTTGGCGGGAGCATATACGATATGCCGGTAGTCTCCATTACCGCCGCCGCGGGTGGCCTGGTAGTAATCGCCCTGCGCGGGCTGTATGGTGCCCAAACCCGGGCCGCCGCGCATAATGTTGACGATAACAGCCGGAAGTTCCGCGCCGCACAGATAGGTGATGCCCTCCTGCTTGAGGCTGATTCCGGGAGACGAGGAAGAGGTCATGACTCGGGCGCCGCAGCCGGACGCGCCATAGACCATGTTGATGGCGGCAATTTCACTTTCCGCCTGTATAAAGGTACCGCCTGCCTGACGCAAATGCAGCGAGAGGTATTCGGGAACTTCGTTTTGCGGTGTGATGGGGTAGCCGAAGAAAAATTTACAGCCGGCGCGGATTGCCGCCTCCGCGATAGCCTCGTTACCCTTCCAAAGTTCTTTTTCCATGATTATCCTCCTTACACCCGTTCCACTGTAATAATGGAATCAGGGCAAATCTTGGCGCAGCTGGCGCAGCCGGTGCACTTGGGCATGTCCTCCGCCTTGACAGCTGCAGGGTGATAGCCCTTGCGATTTGTCACATCACAGTCGATGATGATAATGCTTTTGGGACAGACGCCGATGCATAGCTCGCAGCCCTTGCAGCGGTCCTGCCGAAATGTTACGATTCCAGCCATGAATAGTCCTCCTCTGTTTCCCAAGGTTTTTTCATCAATATTTCTATGGGCAGGATGTTTGCATCCGCACCTAATTGATTGCGTACTTCCGATACGAATTTCTTTTCCACAACATGCTGCGCCACGGGCAGGCCTGTGGCTGCCGATACCGCTTCAACCAGCTTTACACCCCGCAAAATATCCTCAAGCCGGGTTTCCCGGCAGAGGTGGGTGTTGTTTACGATATGGGTGATGCTTTGGCCGCTGCTTTGCTCAATGCCGCGCAGGTATTCTACGGCGCGTGCAACCGTATTCGTTTCGGGACGGTTGGCGTTGAGCACGAAGAGCATGTCAAAATCCGCCTTTTCCAGCTGGGGGGCGAAACGGGCCAGCACTCTGGCGCCCACGGGATCTCCGCCGATATCCAGCACACTATAAATGCCATCGTTCTCAAATATGGAAAGCACCTCCGGCGGAATGGCAGGCAAGTCTGAGAGCCCACCCAGGGAGGTGGCGATGACACGCACACCGTGGCGCTTAAGCGTCTCAGTCTGTTCGCAGGAGCGGAAATAGGGGTTGACGATGTCCATATCCGCCAGCGCAGTGTTTAAACCGGAATTCGCCATGGAAATGGCGAGGTTCACGGCATATTCGGTTTTTCCGCTTCCATAATGGCCGGTTATAATTCGGATGCGCTTCATAATTCTTTCCCAGGACAGCTTTCCGGAATGATTCCAACACGCTTCGGGATTTTCCGGACAGTTCTGCATATATATGCATGAATCCGGGCATCAAACTTTATATTACATTATAAATGAACAAACGTCCATACCAAATCAGAGAACGGCAGTGTTTTCTGCCTAATTGGCGTAGTAGGACAGCATGAGGTCCACCATCATGCCATAGCTTTTGATGCCGGACTCTTGCTTGTTGAATTTTAGGTAATTGTCGTTGACGGAGTCGAAAGATTCTTGCACCGGCCCTTTAAATTGATCCCAGTACGCGGAATAGTCCTTAAGGTCCCGAATCATTCCCTCACTGTAGGTGGCATATAGCGCCCTATACTTGCCCGAATCGGACTTGTAAAGCTGATTCGCGCAGTAGATCAGTGCGCTCATGGTGCCGGAATAGGCGATGGAGGGGTTGTCCGAATGGAGGCAGCAGAGATAGGCGATGAAATTGGCTTCATCCTCACGGGAGAATCCTAGAAAGTGTGCGGTCTCATGGGCAGCGCCGGAAAGCATGAGCAGGGCGGGCTGGTCTGTGTTCACGTTGCATTCCGCCGTATAGGGGAAATAGATGCCGACGATGTTGGCATAGGATAAGCCTACGGAAAAATAGACGCTTTTGGCCGGATAAACCTTTGCTGCAAACAGCGGGTTTTCCTTCCCAAGTGCTTCGTAGGCTGCGGGGATCTGCCTGAAATAGGTTCGATAGCCATCTTCCAGCGCAAAGACGCCGTCCTTATTTTCCACTACTTCTGCCCGAAGCGTTTTCGCGGAATCGGTTAAACGGTAGCACAGCGCCTCCAGCTCCTCCACGGGTCGGGCTTCCACGGGCAAATCCATTAGCTTGTACAATGTGGGGCGGAAGTAGTTCAAGCCCCATACCCCATAAAACAGGTTGAGCAAAACGCCTACCGCAACGCACAGTGACAGCAGGAAAGTGACATATCTGACCCAATACCCTCTCTCGAAAATCAGCTTGATGGTTTTTTTGAGAAAAGAAAAAACGAGGCTTGCGGCGGTAATCAGCAGAAGAACCTCTGCCAGCGAGCCAGGGAACCAGCGCGTAAGCATACCAATAAAGCCGCTGATCAAAAGATAAATGCGGCCGCTGTAATATGTTTCAATAAATTGAGGGAAGTTCACAGCAATTTTGGGGATCAACAACCCCAGTGGGATCAGAAGCAAGAGGGGAAGCCGTTTAAGCTGTTCTTTCCACAATGCGTCATTTTCGCTTTTCATAAGCGTTATTATATCGCATGGAAGATGGGGAAGAAACAGCTTAATGTGCTTTTTCTAAATATTTCGCTAAAAGTTCACGGATCCAACTATATTCGGGCGTCTCAACCACTGATATAATATCAACAGAGCTTTCGCCGACGGGGAACATATAAAGCGTCGGCCCACTGCGAACGGTGCCGGGATTCACCTGCATGTAAAGCAGCGCATAGGGCAGGTAGCCGTCTGCGTAGGCGAGTAGCGTGCATTCGCCTGCCACCTGTTTTAAGAGCTTGTTCTGTTGGCGATGCTTTTCAATGGGGATACCTGTGATCAGCGCCTCGCCGTTGGGCCCGGTCACGGCGGACAGGCCGCTGTCGGGCAGTAGCACCGTCACCCCCTCGAGCGGATTTAAGGTGTAGGCATCCATTGCGCAGACGCGGATGTGTCCGTATTCCTTATGCGCATAATACAGAAACACTGCGGCCGCCGCGGCCGCAACGCAAACAGTTAACAACAAGATGTACCGCATAAGAGTGCGGCGCTCTTTAAAATTTATATGCATCATCATTTTCTCCGCAGTGTAATATATGTCGGATGCATGCTGCGGTATGATATAATAACATAATTAGTGCGAGGAAAACGGAGGGTTTTATGAAGCGATTCGAGGATGCGGCCTGGCGCGGACAAATGCGCATAAAACTGGACTTTAACAACATGATGCGGGAATTTGTGGGTGAAAACGGTTTTTCTCTTTCCGAGATTGAGGCCAACATTCCTCGCTGCGTTTGTGCCGTGCAATCCATGGAAGCCGGGCGCGAAAAAATGAAGTGGCGCGCCCTGCCCTTTGCGCAGGATGACGTTGTAAAGGAGATCCAACAAATCGCGACGGACGTGCGGGAGCGCTTTGACACCTTCGTGGTGCTGGGCATCGGCGGTAGCGCACTGGGTCCCATGGCCGTTCATCAGGCGCTGCGCTCCTTGCGCTACAATGATCTGGAGCGTGAAAAGCGGGATGGCCCAAAGTTTTATGTGGAGGACAATGTGGATCCCGAGCGGATGGCCTCCCTCTTTGAAGTGGTGGATCCGCGGCGCACCGCATTCAACGTCATCACAAAATCCGGTAACACGTCGGAAACCATGTCACAGCTGCTCTTCGTCACCGCGAAGCTCAAGGAAGCCGTTGGGGAGGATTGGCCCAAGCATATCATTGCCACCACGGACAAACAAAAGGGCAACCTGATCCGAATTGCTAAGGAAAACGGCATTCGTACGCTCTGTGTGCCGGATGGGGTCGGGGGCCGGTTCAGCGAGCTTTGTCCCGTGGGGCTGTTGCCCGCCGCAGTTTGCGGCATCGATATCGAGGAATTGCTTTGTGGCGCCGCCGATATGGATGCCCGGTGCAGCGAAACGGATCCCTGTAAAAATCCGGCCTGTATGGCAGCCCTTCTGGAGGTTATGGCCATGGAGCGGGGCTGTAACATCAGCGTGATGATGCCCTATGCGGATTCCCTCAAGTATATGGCTGATTGGTACGCCCAGCTTTGGGCGGAATCCCTTGGTAAACGCGTAAATCGGGAAGGCAAAATCGTGCACGCTGGGCAAACGCCGGTGAAAGCCCTTGGCGTTACGGATCAGCATTCCCAGGTGCAGCTATATACCGAAGGCCCCTTCGATAAGGTACTTACCTTTATTGCCGTAGAGAAGTATCGTGATACGCTGGCAATCCCTGTCGGGTATGAAGCGATCCCCGACGTGGCGTTTTTGGGTGGCCATACATTCAACGAGCTCATTGCGGCGGAGCAGAGCGCCACGGAATACGCGGTGCAAAAGAGTGGCCACCTAAATAAGACCATCCACATTCCACAGGTCAACCCCTTTACTGTGGGCCAGCTGCTGTGCCTTATGGAGCTGCAAACCGCATTCGCGGGAGAGTTGCTCAACGTGGACGCTTTTGATCAGCCCGGCGTGGAAGAGGGGAAAAACGCAACCTATGCCTTGCTAGGGAAGCAGGGGTATGACGAAAAGCGGGCGGAACTAAATGCGCGGCCGGAAAAAGATGAATGCAATATCATATAATTCCGTGCAACTACATTATTTGGGACGAAGGTAACAATGTTTAATAAAGATCTGCTCAAACAAATCGATTGGATTACTATCCTGCTGGTATGCGCACTGTTCTTGATAGGGCTAGTGAGTATTGCGAGCATTATGGCCAACCCCTTTGATGGCAACGAAGCAAGCATTGCCGATTATCTGGACAAGCTGAACCTCTATTACGCAAAAAAACAGTTGGTGAACTTTTTGATCGCGCTGGCCTTGATGCTTATCGTCATGGTGGTGGACTACAAGATCTTCAAGTTCTTCATTAAATATGCGTATTTTGCAAATATCGGTCTGCTTTTGGTTCTTTTTCTTGTGTCTAAGACCCGGGGGATTCAAGGCTGGCTCTCATTGGACTTTATCGATCGGGCGCTGCAGCCGGGGGAGATCTGTAAGATCACCATTATCCTCATGCTGGCTCAGGCCGTGAGCCAGTCCATGGACGCGAACGGCAAATTGTCCGGCTTTGTAAAAATAATGAAAATCTGCGCCCTATGTGCTATCCCTACCGTGCTGGTGATGTTGCAGCCCGATTTTGGGACGGCGTTTGTGTATATTTGCATCCTAGTCTTCATCTTTTTCATTGCGCGCATTTCGTGGGGGTATATCCTTACAGCTATGGGAACCCTTGCGGTGGCGCTGCCGCTGGGGTACTATTTTCTGATGAGTGAGGAACAGCAGTGGAGAATCAGGGTTTTTTTAAATCCATCGTTGGATTTAAAAAACTTTGGGTATAATGTTTCCCAGTCCAAAATCGCCATTGGTTCCGGCCAGCTTTATGGCAAAGGTTTCTTCTCGGAAGGCACGTTGGCGCAGCTGCGCTTTGTGCCGGAGCGGCATACGGATTTTATTTTCGCCGGCATCGTGGAGGGGCTCGGATTTGTAGGTGGCACGATTGTGATCCTTCTGTATTTCATCCTGATTTTCCGATGGATCTACATTGCGCTTAAAACAAAAGACAACTTCGCCATGTGCATGGTCGTGGGCGTGGCGGGCATGCTGACCGCCCATGTGTTTGAGAATATCGGAATGACCATAGGGCTCATGCCGGTCACGGGTATCCCGTTGCCATTTATCAGCTACGGGGGCTCCAACCTTTTGACAAATATCGTAGGCGTGGGCCTTATTGAGAATGTATGGATGCGACGACCTAGTAAAAAACGTTAAATATTGCACCCCCTTCCGACATACATATTACTGTCAGAGGGGGGTTGTTATATGGATGAAAACAAAGTCACACATTCAGATTTTATATCCGTGGAAAAAACAGACCGTGTGCAGCGAGGCATCCTGCCCTATCGGCCGTCTTATTATTATAATCGTAGGAACGAAAGAAGCTTTTCCGGCGGGAGTATGCTTTTCAAACTGTTCCTGTGCATCGTCATCTGCGCCGGGGTGCTGCTCTTGGAATGGTCGAATATTTTTCCTCAAAGCAGCGCGATAACAGCTTCGGCACAGGAAGAGTCGACTCCCTTTGATGAGATGCTGGGAAAGCTCAAGTTTGTGGAGCTTCCGGGCATCATTGAGGTGTTCTCTAGCGGCGCGAAACCGGAGCTCAACGTAAAATATGAAAGCATGTATGTGGATGAGAGCGGTTACATTCTGTATTTGGCATGCAAGGAAGGGGAATACGTGTACGCGCCTCAGGCGGGCAAGGTGAAGGAAACGGGTGTAGACGCGGAGCTTGGGGCCTATCTCAGCCTGGTTACCGACGAAGACGAGGAAATCATCTATTACGGGCTGGAGAGTGTTATCGCAGAAGAAGGGCAGTCCCTGTCCGCTAGCGATACCATCGGCAAGGCGACGGAACTGATACAGATTACGGTAAACGCCAGCGGCAGACCCACGTCTCCGGAGGAATATTTCGATTTCAAAGATGGCACGCTTGCGTAATTCGGCGGCCAAACTGCGCCTGGGATATGTACGGGGAATTGAGATCAGCTGCAGCCCGTTTCTTGCGGTGCTGTTGGTCTTTTCCGCTGTCAGCGACAACGTGGACATTTGCATTCTGGGCGGAATCGCGTTGATCGCCCATGAGTTTGCCCATATTTTTATCGCCCAAAGTTTGGGATACCGGGTTTCTGGCATTGAGCTACAGCCCTTTGGCTGTGTGGCAGAAATGGAGGAGATCCGAAGCCTCAAAGACGCAGGTATGATCGCTTTGGCCGGCCCGATCCTGAGTATCGTGTCGGCCTGCATCTGCTATGCGGTGTTATCCTTCGGCGATTTTTTGTATGTACGGGATTTTGGAAATATCAACCTGTCAATTGCCCTGATCAACCTGTTCCCAGCCTACCCGCTGGACGGCGGAAGAATTTTGAAAAGCCTGCTTCGCAAAAGAGGGCACCCTGAAAAGACGTGCAGTATTCTGGGAATCATACTGGCGGCAGCGTTGCTTTTGGGCGGCGCCGTTATTCTGCTTTTAGGTAGCGAAAACTTGACGCTTCTCATCTTCGGAATTTTTCTTTTGATCGCCGCGGTTTCGCAACGCAGAAGCGCGGGCAAAAATGCCCTCCGTGACGCCATGCAAAAGTGCGTTAGCCTGCGGGGCGGAGAGCCCTTGGAGATTTGTCAGATCGGGGTCCATAAGAGCACCACGGTCCATGAAGCATACAAAATGCTACATACGGAACGGTACAGCGTCATCTGTGTTGTGGATGACGATCTATGCATAATTGGTTCACTGGACGAGGGAAAACTGATTCAGTGTATCCTAGACCGCCGCGGAGAAATTTCGGTAGCCAACGTCATTGATTTATAAAATAATTAATGATAACATTGGAGCATACGCAAAGAAGTCGTGGAGGTTAATTTGGAACTTAAGAATTTGGACAAGCTGCTTGCCAAAGTGGAAAAGCCAACGCGGTATACCGGGGGCGAACTAAATATAACGGAGAAGCGGGACGCGACGTATCGCTTTGCGCTTTGCTTTCCGGATGTGTACGAAATCGGGATGTCTCATCTGGGCTCCCGTATCCTATATCATATCCTGAACCTGCGGGAGGATACTGTCTGCGAGCGGGTCTATGCGCCCTGGCCGGATATGGAGGCGCTGCTGCGCCAAGAAGGACTGCCACTCTTTTCATTGGAAAATAAGCGACCGCTGGGGGAATTCGATGTCGTTGGTTTTTCGTTCCTCTATGAAATGTGTTATACAAATCTGTTCACCATGCTGGAGCTTTCCGGCATTCCCTTTTATGCCAAAGACCGGGGAGAGGATGTGCCGCTAATCGTCTGCGGCGGCCCCTGCATGTGCAACCCGGAGCCGGTGGCACCTTTTATGGATGTTGTGATGATCGGCGATGGGGAAGAGATGGTTGGTCAGCTCATGGACGTCTATGGAGAAATGAAGCGCAAAGGAGCAACGAAGCACGAGTTGCTGCTGGCGCTTTCCAAGATTCAGGGCGTCTACATTCCGTGTTTTTATGAGCCGGAATACAATGCAAACGGCGATTTTCTCAGGATGAACTGCACGGAGAACCAAGCGCCCCAAAAGGTTGTTCGCGCGGTTGTAAAAGATTTGGATATGGCGCATTACATCGGGAAGCCCGTCGTACCGTACATGTCCATCGTGCACGACCGACTCTCTTTGGAACTTTTCCGCGGATGCACCCGCGGCTGCCGGTTTTGCCAAGCCGGTTTCATCTATAGGCCGGTGAGGGAACGGCGAAAAAATACGCTCATAGAACAGGCACATGCGATGGAGGCATGTACTGGCTACGACGAAATTTCACTGTTATCGTTAAGTTCTGGGGATTATTCAGAGATTCACGATCTGGTGCCGGAGCTGATGGGGGCATTCCAGGATAAGCGGGTATCTCTTTCGCTTCCGTCACTGCGGATTGACTCATTCTTGAAAACCGATTTGGAGCAGATGCGTCAGGTACGCAAATCCGGACTGACATTTGCGCCGGAGGCAGGCACCCAGCGGCTGCGGGACGTTATCAACAAGTGCGTGACCGAAGAGGATTTGCTGCGCAGTGCAAAGGATGCCTTTGAATGCGGCTGGGATAGCGTGAAGCTCTACTTCATGCTGGGGCTGCCCACGGAAACAGAAGAGGATCTTCTGGGGATTGCGGATCTTGCCAGAAAGGTGTCCCAAGCCTTTTATGCTGTGCCAAAGGAAATGCGCGGTAAGGGGCTACGGCTAACCGTTAGCGTGTCCACGTTTGTGCCCAAGCCGTGTACCCCGTTCCAGTGGGAACCCCAGAATACGAAGGCACAGATCGTTGAAAAGCAGGCATTGCTCAAAGCCGCCTTGCGGGGAATTCGAGGGGTGACGTTTTCATACCACGCGCCGGATATCAGCGTGCTGGAGGCGGTGGTGGCCCGGGGCGACCGGCGCATTGCAGAGGTGATGTTAGGTGCGTACCAGCGCGGCGCGCGGTTTGATTCCTGGGATGAACATTTTAAGCTTTCCGCTTGGGAAGCGGCGTTTTCAAGCTGCGGCGTGGATCCAGCCTATTATGCCCATCGGCGCCGGAGTCAAAATGAGCCGCTGCCTTGGGAGCATATCGATATGCTTGTAACAGAGGATTATTTAAAGCGCGAGTGCACAAAGGCCGTGCGCGCCGAGCTGACAAAGGACTGCCGGGAAGGATGCAACGGCTGTTTTGGTGATCAATATGCGAATTATTGCAAAGTTTGAAAAGCGGGAGGAAGTCCGCTTCATCTCCCATCTGGATGTGCAGAGCCTGTTTCAGCGGGCGTTTCGGCGGGCCAATCTTCCCGTTGCTTATTCCCAGGGTTTTAACCCGCATTCTCTGCTCTCTTTTGCCACGGCGCTGACGGTGGGCAGCACAAGTTGTGCTGAATGGATGGAGATTAAAATGGAGCAAGAGGTGGATCCTCAGGCGTTTTTGGAGCGGATCAACGCCCAGCTGCCGCCGGGGATTGCCGTTGTTGAGGCGCGCGCGACGGATGAAAAACTACCTACATTGTCCGCGCTCATGGCGGGGGCGGAGTATGAGGTATTCCTTGATTTTGCGTCTCCCGTGGAGTTGAAGGCGCTGCAAAAGGCGGCGGAAGAGCTCCAAGGCGGGGCAATCGTGGTGCAAAAACATACCAAGGCGGGCCTGCGCAAGGTGGATATCCGTCCCCAGCTTTATGCGTTGGAAGTGGAAACGCTTGTAAACGGTTCGGCGGCCCTGCGTATCTTTGGCCAGCTGGATGTGAAAGGCAGCCTGAACATAGCGCTGCTGTTAAAAGAATACGAAAGGATGCTGGGGCAGGAATTTGATTTTAGGCAGCATCGAAGGGAGATCTTTTCCGCAGACGGCGCAGTAATGCCGAAGTTGCCCGAGCGGTTCTCAAAGGAGTTGGAAACAACGTGCTAAAAGAGATCGTCGCAGATATTAACCCATACCAAACCAGGGTTGCGCTGATGGAAGATTGGATACCCTGTGAGATTTATGTGGAACGTCGTGGAAAAGAGCGGCTGGTGGGCAATATTTACAAGGGCAGGGTTCAAAACGTGCTACCCGGCATGCAGGCGGCGTTTGTGGATATCGGTCTGGAGCGCAACGCGTTTCTCTATGCGGGAGATATTGACACGGACGTGCAGTATTACGAGCTGTCGGATGGAGCAAAGCCGGAAATTCCCAATATCAAGGATATTGTGAAGAGCGGGCAGGCAATCCTTGTTCAGGTACTTAAAGACCCCGTGGGTACCAAGGGGGCTCGGGTCACCACGCATATCACGCTGCCGGGAACTTCGCTGGTGTTGATGCCCACGGTGGATTATATCGGTGTTTCGCGCAGAGTCGAGGAAGACGCGGAGCGCGTGCGGCTTAAGCGTGTGATCTCACAAATTAAACCCGAAGGACTGGGGTTGATCGTCAGGACGGCGGCGGAAGGGAAGGCAAAAGAGGATTTCATTGGCGATGTGGAGTTTTTGACCAAGCTTTGGAGCCGAATTCAGGGAAAAGTCAGTCGCGTCACGGCTCCGAGGTTGGTGCATGCCGAAGAGCCATTGGTCTTCAGGGTAATACGAGATATTTTTACATCGGATACGGATCGGCTGGTTGTAAATGACCGGAAATTTTACGAAAAAATAAGAGCGATCATAGGAATTACCTTCCCGGTTATGCTTAATCGCATAATCTTAAAAGACAACGAGAACCTTTTTGATGAATATGGATTGGAAAATGCCCTTAACGGTGTGCTTTCGCGGAAGGTATGGCTGAAAAATGGGGCCTATATCGTCATCGATCAAACGGAAGCGCTTACCACAATTGATGTCAATACCGGACGGTTCGTGGGGAGCGATAACCTTCAGGAAACCATTGCGCAGACCAACTGCGAAGCGGCCGGTGAGATCGCACGTCAGTTGCGGCTGCGAGGAATCGGCGGAATTATTATCATCGACTTTATCGATATGTACGATCCCGTGGATCAGGGAAAGGTGCTAAATGTTTTAAAGACGGAGCTGCAGAAGGACAGCGTCAAAAGTAATGTCCTGGGTATTACGCAATTGGGCCTTGTGGAAATGACACGGAAAAAGAACCGCAACGGAATCAGCGACGTCCTGCAAATGCCCTGCCCTTATTGCGGCGGAGATGGCAAAGTTCTCTCTAGGGAAACCACTCTTTTAAAACTAAGAAAGTATCTGCAGCGGCGGTTGGACGAAGAAGACGTTCCCAATTATCTGGTGAAAATCCATCCCGATATTGCGGGGCTTGTCTACGAAAATACCACGGATCAGGATTGTATTCTGCCCCGCAGGTCGGGCCGAAACGTATGGATTCAAGAGACGCCGCAAGCCCATATCGAAAGCTTTTCCATTGAGGCAATCCCCTCAATCAAAGAGCTGGAGCGTGTTCGCCGCAGTGCAAAACTTTACTAAAAACATAGTGACAGTGCGTATTTAATATGCTATAATACACAACTGTCAGCCATATTCGCCAACATAGCTCAGTCGGTAGAGCAGCTGATTCGTAATCAGCAGGTCAGGAGTTCGAATCTCCTTGTTGGCTCCATCGCACGGCCCGCAATGTTGTGCATTTGGGCTGTGCATCCCCGGGGTGTAGCGCAGTTTGGTAGCGCGTTTGGTTCGGGACCAAAAGGCCGCTGGTTCAAATCCAGTCACCCCGACCAAAAAGAATGAGCAGGTATAAACCTGCTCATTCTTTTTGGTTGGGGCCGACTTGTCGGCTCCATCGATTGATTCAATTATTTCCTTTATATGCCGTTAAAACTCTTGTCAACAAGCTCACTACTAAGCGGCTGCTTTTCTCTGGTAAACAGCTGGACGACAACCGTTACAATAATCGAAACCGGCAACGCTATAAACAGCGGATCAAGATTTTGTATGATCATGCTTGATGATAAGCTGTTTACCGGCGCACCAGGCGTTCCCAAGATTGCATTGACCAGCCCAAAAACGCTGGCTTCCTTTGTGTGGAAAAATACCATCCAGAGAATACTGGAAGAAAACCCGGCAATAAGACCGGAGATTGCCGCAGCCTTCGTCATATTCTTGGCATACAGCGCGCCCACAAACATCGGCAGAAACGCAGCGCCGCACAGTCCGAAGAATAGCCCTGTAGCTATAGCTATAGCGCCGTCCCAGATTTGCGGAAGCACATATGAAAGTATCACAGTTACAATGATAGCAATAAGAACACCTATCCGCGAAACCATAAGACCTTTATTATGATCGTCCGTCTTCTGTGTGAATATATCTCTTCCCACCGCAGTACCCATCGTGTGGAACTGGGAGCTGATTGTAGACATGCCCGCAGCCATCATCATAACCAGGAATAAAGTTACAAACCACGGCGAAGTAAATGTATTGAGGAACATCGGTATTATGTTATCAGTTCCTCCTGCAGCAGCTACAGATATCATACCTGATTCGTTAAAGAACAATACGTTCGAGAGAGCGCCGACTACGAATGCAACACCCGTCATAAACAGTATGAATATGCCGCCTATGGGAATAGCACGGTTTATCTCCCGGTCGCTCTTTACGGTCATGAACCTTACAGCAAGCTGCGGTTGAGCAAGAACACCGATTCCGACACCGGCGACTATGCTCGTTACGACAGTCATCCAATTCTTGGAGAACAATGCCGGCATAGATGTCCATCCGGTAAAACCGCCGACCTTAAGATTTGCCGTCTGTTCCATTACCGTCGGTTTGCTTGCAAGGGCTGTAAGCGCCTGATGAGCGCTTGTGATACCGCCAAGCTGCGAATATAGCATGATCACCAACGCAATCATACCAATAAGCATCAAAGAGCCCTGGAATGCATCAGAATACATAACTCCTTTTATACCGCCGAAAATAACGTATGCTGCAACTATCGCTGCAAAAACGAACAACGCGATATTATATGGTATTCCAAGGCCCGTTTCCAGTATCTTAGCAACACCTATCATAACTGCGGCAGTATATACAGGCATAAATACAAATATGGCTACACCTGCAAATTTCTGTATAAATATTGAATTAAACCGCTTTCCTAAAAACTCGGGAAAAGTATGAGCATTTAGATTGTGTCCTATTCTGCGTGTCCTCTTCCCGAAAAATACAAAGGCTATAAACACGCCTAAAAATATATTCAGGAAAGTCAGCCACAGCAGACTGAACCCGAATACGCCTGCATAGCCGCCGAAGCCTATGATAGCCGATGTGCTGATAAACGTTGCGCCGTAGCTCAGCGCCATAACTGCCGGGTGGATCCTTCGGCCTCCCAGCATATAGTCCTGGGTATTTTTTGTCCTCCGCCAACCAAGGATGCCAAGGATGCTGACGATACCCAGATACACAATTATTATAATATACGTCGCAAATTGTTGATCCAATCTTTCTCCCTCCCTTTCTAAATGAACTCTTTTGAATGCATTTTAGATATCCAGCCCCTCGTTAATCTCTGTGTCTTCATCTTCCCATTTTTTATCCTTTCCAATGTCTCCTTCCGGTTCCTTGCCCTTGTTCCAGTTAATAATGCCGTATACTACACACAGTACAGCAGACGCAATACAAAGAACATACGCCAAGAAGATTGAAAAGTCCCCTAATCCCAACATCAGGATCACCCCCTTCCTAATTATTTTATACATACCCGATTTTGCAACACCAGTAAGAAAAACAGAATTGCGTGCTGTACTTGTTAAAATATTAGTTTATTCCCCATCTCTTTAATTATGCAGCACTTTAAATCATTATAGTAAGAGGAAAGTACCATGTCAATGGAGCGCCCCCGAATAACAGAAAAAGTTTATGTCCTATAAGGACACTCGGAAGCAAAATCAAGTGATAGAATCAGTTTCATTTGATATAAATTTTCAATCTTCAAGGCTAATGGTACGGAACTCATTGTAGAGAGAAAACAGCCCCCTCATTGCATTGTCTTTATTGCCGAACTCATGCATTGGGGTGACTGGGACGAAATCGTAGTCCAATTATATGAAGCCATGCTACGAACTGGCGCTTACTTTCACCTGATTGATTTGCGTGAATTTATCGCGCTACTAAAAGGTAGTTCAGGCAAGGCAGAATTACTTGACTATAACTTAATGCAAAGATGTAAACTATTTGTGGAAAAGAGTAGTGTTTTCATACGTAGCCAGCTCCCCTTTAAAGTCCTCTCATTAAAATAGTGCTTAGGGATAATTGGAGCAGTGTGAAAAGTCAAGTTTTTTGTGGAAATACTGCTTGCCGATTGCCTGCAATCCGTTGATATTGCTGGGTTTCTCCAAGTCCTATAATTACACTCGAAAGCAAAAATGCGTGGCGGGATTAGATGTCTTGTAGTTTCGGGCGAGGTAATATGGTATAATATATTAGTTGTAGCTAGGAACTATCAAAACATAAGGAGGTGTATTGTGCAATACTTTAAAGTCGCTCAGACAAATGAAGTAAAAGACGGCGAGAAGAGGATATTTGTTGTCAATGACAAAACATTCCTGATCACAAATATCGGGAATACCTATTATGCGATTGACAATAAATGTCCACATATGGGCGGCTCTCTCTATGAAGGGAATCTGGATGGTTATCAGATCACTTGTCCCAAGCACGGTTCCGTATTTGACGCAAGAACTGGAGTGTTAATTAAAGGCGGCAAAATTGCTTTTATTAAAGTCAACCCCAACAATGCCCAAGCTTACCCTGTTAAAATTGAGGGTACGGATGTTCTTATTGGCATTGAATAAGCACATGGCCAGTTTTTTAGTTATTTTGCAATTGAGACCATCAACAAAGACAAAAATGAAAGGGGAAATCATAATGAAGAAAAATGTAGGTAAGGTAGACAAATGGATCCGGATCATTTTAGGAATAGCGTTGTTGTGTTTAATTTTTATTATCGAAGGCAACCTGCGGTGGTTGGGATTGATCGGCTTAATTCCTTTAATAACAGGCTTAATTAACTACTGCCCATTATATGAATTGCTTGGGATAAGCACAACTGGGAAAAAGTAATCACGAGTTCATGAATTGATTTCAATCTGGATAGGAACGTATCAGAAATCCATTGATATTATTAAATTTTGTCAAGTCCGATAATATTACCCGGCCACAAAAAAGCTAAAGGTTGTCATCTAGCTTTTTTGTTTGCATTACATGCTGGATATTTTTGAATCTATTAGGCTTGATGTTTATTTGCTATTTAATCAGGGATGGACATATAACAAAGAAAAATGTAAAATTAATAATAAGATCAATATAAAACATCGAATGTATGAAAAAAATATTCTCTTCAATTAAAAAATAATCATTATTTTTTTGAAAGGTGCGTGATGATATGTTTTGCCCAAAATGCGGTCAGCAAAATCCGGAAAACGGCACGTTTTGCATACAGTGTGGCAGCCCCCTCAAGGCGGCGGTAAACCAGCCAACCCAAGCGCAGCCGATGCCGAATCAACCCGTCCAGAATCAATACTATCCGAGCAGTCCCCAACCAAATTATCAGAAACCGTCCGGAAGTAAAACCGGGCTTGTGATTGTGCTGTCGATTGCGGGCGTTGTGGTGGTGGGGCTTGTGATTGCGATCATTCTGTTTTTTTCCAGAGGAGTTCCTGTCACGGGCTTTTGGTATTGCGAAGAAGTGGGCGATGCGGTTGAATTTAAAAGTAACGGCAGGGTAATTGTCCACATGTACAGTGAGGACTTGAACGGGGAATACAAGTACAATCGATCTAGCCAAGAAGGCGTGATTGTGATTGACGATACCGAGTTTGACTTTGTCGTTGAAAAAGACGAGATGGACATCATGGGCGAGCAGACGTATATCAGGGCTGAGAAAGGCTTTGACTTGGATGAATATCTGGTAGAAGCCAACTCGTCTCAGACAACCACGGAAACTCCAGCGGTAGTAACGGAAACTCCAGCGATAGCAATAGAAAACGTCAGCGACTTAAGTCTGACCCTCACATTAGATTATGGGGTTAGAACTGGTATGTATACAGGTGAGATGGTGGACGGATTGCCGAATGGGTATGGTTCCTTCTCGACGGTTAATCCTGATGGCCTTGCCTGGACCTATGAAGGAGAATGGAAAAACGGTCATTGTAACGGGCAGGGGACCACAAGCTGGGAAGATGGTTTCACTGAAGGCGGCCAATACCAAAACGATTATCTAAACGGCTACGGATGGGAGTATTGGGATGACGTGTTGCAGTATGAAGGCGAATATTTGGATGGTGAATTCAATGGGCAGGGGACGCTTTATGCCTATACGGGTGAGGTGTTATATAGCGGGGCGTTCCAAAACGGATTTATTTATGAATCCGCTGAGGACAGGGCCGACCGCGTGGGAACCGTGAAAGACCAATGTGCAACCTATTCATATCAGGAACTTTATGATGCCTGTGAAAGTGGAGACAACATCTATGCTAAGGTGACCGGCAAAATTTTTCAGATTTATTATTCTCCCGAGACGAACCCCGTCTATTGTTATATTTACATATATAACGCCAAAGCGAGCACAAATGATGAGGTAACCGGCGTTTATTACTGGCTCAGCGAAGGAGAAGTGCCGCCGGTTGAGGATCAGACGGTCACAGTATGGGGGCCAACGCATGACCTGTACTCATATACTGCCATCGATGACAGCGACTGGACGATTCCGCAGATCCAGGCCTGGAGTGTAGAATAGATGCCCGCCGCTTTTGCGGCGTGGTAAAAAGAAGAGTCAAAAACCGCCATTCTTAGGAACAGCGGTTTTTTACTTGCCTATTTTGGGGGACCTACTTACAGCAACTCGAACATGCCGAAAAACAAAAACCATGCGCGATCCCATTTTACGCTTCGTCGTTGTGATCCAGATAATCTATGACCACATGAGTCGCATCACAAAAAGGTTTATTTTTCGACTTGCCGCAACGGCAAAGCACAACTCGGTTTCTCGCTTCGTAAATTGTTCCATCAGCCGCTTCAATTGGAACATAACCTCTGACGAATATGCCGCCGCTCACGCCCTTTTCCGGGTCCTGAAGGATGACGATTGACGGGTCGTAGGCAGGTTCATACTCCGTCCCGTTTTTATCAACGGATGTCAACCGCCCAGCCGGGCATTCACTTGCAGCATGGATGGCCTCTGATCGGTTTTCTGCAATATCCGAATTCTGGGTCAACTCCCAAACGTTCCCGTTTTTCCTGTGGCAGAAACGCGCAAAAGCGCAGCGGCCATCATCGAGAAGATCAATGTCGGGCCCTTCCATCAACGTGGCTCTCTCGTGATATCCTTTTTTTGAGGCGGTTTCCTCTCCGTAAAAACCGGTTTTCAGATGCGACCCATCACAAAAAGGCGCCGTTTTCGATTTTCCGCAACGGCAAAGCGTATAGTGCTCAGACTGCGGAAGGTCGCGCCCCGTTTCGAATTCATATTTTCTGCCTTTGGGGACGATTATTTTCTCATAAAGTGGGATGCTTCCCGAAACGATATACGGCCCGTCTTTCGTTATCTTGATTTTGCACTTCATGTCTTCTTTACGTACCATACATTCCACCCTTAATTCTACGAATTACTGTTGTTGCGTTTCCATGCCATTATTATAAGCCCATTTTTTAAATTTGGTAGTATTAATATCTATTATTTACCCCCAAAATCATAAAGCGATTTTTCCGGTTTACATTCAAGGATTTTGTGGTGTTCTCGAATTTCTAGAGGATATTGATTGAAAAATCATCCCATGGAAGCGATTTTTATTTTGTGGTAAAATCTATATACAACTTATCATTTTTTGTTGGTTAGAAGCCGGGCGTACAGCATATCATTCTGTGGAGGTGTGTATGGAAAAATATCTTGCGCTTTTGCGCGGGGTGAATGTGGGCGGCAACAATAAAGTGCCCATGCCGCTTTTAAAAAACGCCTTCGAAGATGTGGGGTTTTCTCAAGTCAGTACCTATATCAACAGCGGGAATATTATCTTTTCCTCCGAAGAAAAAGATATCGTGGCATTGCAGCAAAAATGCAGGAATGTAATTCTGGATGTGTTTGGGTTGGACATTGCCGTTGCGTCTTGTCCGCAAACGATTTGCAGCAGGCGCTTGCTCACGCACCTGCATGGTGGGATCATGATGTTGAATCAAAGCACAATGCAATTTTCGTGATCGCTCCTGCGAATTGCGATTTTGTCATGGCGTCGGTTGGCGCGTCAAAGCCGGAGTATGAACAGGTTGCGCATTATGGGCAGGTTATCTTCTGGTCTGCTCCGCTCAAGACGTTTTCAAGAACAAGGTGGTCAAAGATCGTCTCCATGTCGGCCTATGACAGCATTACAATACGAAACGCAAACACAGCTAAAAAACTGGTGCAGCTTGTCAAATGATTGCAGTACCGCCTTAGCGACCTTTTATGCCGCTTGATATTTGGGGCTTTTAGGTCAGAATGATGTATGCTAGAGTCAATATGGCCACATCAAAATAATCTGTTTTCACAATGGGGAATCCTTGTAAACATCGTTGTAGCGAACGGCACCGAAGTCAAGGGCTGTTTTGATCTTTCGAAAAACTGCAAAACATCAGGATGAAGCCGAGAATAAGAATCTGTATGTAAATGAAAAAATTTGTTTTTTTATATCAGCTAGAGCTGTGCTCATAATAAGGCCGCCGAAATTCGGCGGCCTTTGCATATTCCGGTCTAATCAGCAGTTGCCTAATCCCCCTCAATGGCGGAAACGGGCTCAATTCGGATCTTTCGTGAAAGTATGAAGTTGAACAATGCGATCACGGCCGCGCCCATGAATACGGCCTGATATCCGAACGTCGCCCAAAGCAGTCCTCCACAGACTGGAATCACCATCGAAGCGATGTGCTGCATACTCAGGCCCGTGGACAGGGTTGGGGTAACGTCTTCAAGGTTGGTGGTGATTTTCCGCGCATAAGTGGACCGTGCCATTTCGACGACAGACATGGAGCTGTCGATAATGTAGCAGCCAGCAATGATCACTACGGCTATGCCTTCGGGGAAAATATTGGCCGAGAACGCGTAGCCAAGACAGATGACGAACAGGAAAACTGCTTCCCAGGTCAGTACAAACCGTTCACCCCGGTTGTCAATTAGCTTGCCTATGATCTTTCGCGTGGCAATACTGACAAGGGCGACGATCATACCGAGGATGGCAAATATCTGCGGCTTTACGCCAAATACCTTAACTAGCACCCATGGCGCAAATGTCATAAAAATTTGCGTTCGGGCACCACTGATGCAAGCCAGTACATAATAGAGCGAATAGCGTTTGTTAAAAACGAATTTGACTTTACGGGTTTTGGGTCGGCTGTTTTTCATCAGCCCGGCTGTAAAAGCAGCCAGTAAATAGGCGATGGCGCCGGTGACAAATGCAGTCCTATAATCCATTTGCATGTAATTAAAGCCTAAAAAGATATAAACGTAGGCGATGATGCTTCCCGAAAGGCCGAATGCACTTATCTTTCCCAGCCGAGCTCCAAATGATTGCTCCTTGGAAAGGGTCATGCCTATGGAAGGCTTAACGGGCATGATGATGTGCGTGCCGAGACTGTACATCATCATCCAGATGATCATAATCGCGAAGGTTGGCGAAAGCGTACCCAGCCCAAGCATCCCGAGACCCGCCGCTGCCATACCGATCATTATAATCCGCACATCACCCAAAGTGCTCAAAACCGCCAGTACCACCATGATAAAGAAGCCGGGCGTTTCGCGCGGCACTTCCAAAAAACCTCTGAGTTCCTCGGAAAGTTTGAATACGTCGCTCAAATAGTTGTTGAAAATGGACGTGCTGATGCCGGCGCCGATTCCGGCAAACAGTCCCGCAAGCAAAAGCAGATTATAGTCTCGGTCGCTGTGAAAATTTCTGAAAAAACCGAACGGCTCTCTCTTGCCGTTCTTTTGCTCGCTTCTAAGCTGCTGATTTGTTTCCATTCAACCGAACCTCTCAAAGCCATATATAGAATTTCAAGTGTTTTGAGCTTCAATAAACACTTATGTGTATACACATGTAAGGGATTATAGCATAGGCAGTGGCTGTTTACAATGGACATATGCCGCCCGACGTATTAAATCGTGAAAAATGTTTAAAGGAGAATTCTTTTTCTGCGCAATTGTGATATATTATTCGTACAGTCGCAATCGCGCCTGATGAAAAAACAGGAGGAGAATGCGGTGAGCTTTTGCCATGTTACTTTGACAGTAAAGGATATGGAGGCGTCGCTCCGCTTTTATACTGAAACCGTCAGATTGCCCGTTGTGAAGCGCTTTCAGGCTGGTCCGGATACTGAAATCGCTTTCTTGGGCGCCGGGGAAACCAAAGTCGAGCTCATCTGTGGCAAAAACTGTCCGGAAGCAATCGTTGGGAACGGTATCTCCATTGGCTTTGAGGTGGAAGACGTCCCTACTAAGTTTCAAGCCCTGAAAAGCGGGGGGATACATGTGATTAGCGATATTATTCAGCCGAACCCGCATGCACGCTTCTTTTATATTGCCGACCCTGACGGCTTTCGCGTACAGTTGATGGAGAATAGGTAATTCCACGGTCCGTTTGGGTCAGCAAAAAGGCCGCCGTTTGGCGACCTTCTGCTTTTTTTAAACCCTCAATATAATTTCCTGCAATCATCCGATTTAGTTCCGTCTTTGGTTACGTAATAAATCTCGATGTACTCCGTCGTATTTCCGGACACCTTAAAATAGGCGACAATCGTGCCGATAATGTTATTGACGCTTCCGGTACCAGCGTAAGAATAGGAATCGTTTCCCGTCAGAAATACGGCGGGGCAATAGCCGTCGCCGGACCCTAGAGTATGGTCATAGTCCAATATAGATTTCTTGCTGCTGTACGGGTTGATCAAGTTGATATCATTTTCAGGTGTGCCGCTGTTTATGATTTCTAATTCCTGTTCGATATAGTTGTTCAACGAACCGTCGCCATTGTGACTCCAACTATCGTACCAGTCGCTCTTATCATAATCGATAGAATAAACGCGAACCAAATTGGCAAAGATTGCCGTGTTCGCCTGCAGTACAACGATCCTGGTTTTTTCGACATAGCTGGTGTAAGCAGGGATGGCCAGTGCGATCAGTAAGGCGAGGATCCCAACCACGATAAGCATCTCCACCATCGTAAACCCTTTATGTCTGGAAGGGCGCCGTCGGTGCTTCTCAGGGAGCATGACATGACCTCCTAGTATTTTATATAAACAAATTATACAGTATGTTAAGTTACCTTTCAACAAAATCAGAGGTATTCTATTATTTTACGCGGCTCATCCAAAAGACCACAGGCAAATGCCCGTGGCCTTTTGCTTTGCCTTCTTTTCAAAGGATAAATCGGGAATGATCCGCAGATACTTTGAATGCCGGTGTTTGCCGGTGAAAAAAGCGATTCGAGGTATCGCATGGACATCGCGGTCATAGGAACATCCAGAAAAGAAAATGAGAAAAGAAAGCCGATCCATCCGGATCATATTGCGTGGATCTCTCCAGATCTCCGCAGCCATTTATACTTTGAAAAGGACTACGGGCTTCCATTCGGAATGGAAGACGAAGCTATCTTTTCCTTAACGGGCAACCAGCTTCTAAGCCGCAAAACCCTCCTGAATGAATACAAGGCGATCCTGATCACAAAACCGGTAATTGATGACTTTGAACAGATGCAGGACGGGGCTTTGGTCTGGGGGTGGCTGCACAGCGTGCAGCAGCGGTATATCACCCAACTGGGAATCGATAAGCGATTGACTCTTGTTGCGTGGGAAAATATGTATTATGAGGGGAAACGGGATCTAATTCACATCTTCAGCAGGAACAATGAAATGGCGGGGTACTGCGGCGTCCAGCACGCATTGCAAATCGTGGGGATCGACGGAAATTATGGGCGGGAGCGAAAAGCAGCCGTAATAAGTTTCGGCTCCGTCAGCCGTGGGGCGATCTATGCCTTAAAGGCGCATGGTTTTCATGATATTACGGTTTATGCGAAAAGGCCGTCCTGTCTGCTCAAAGACGAGATCCCCGGAATCTCCTACCAACAGTATGCCAAAGATGTGTCGGGCAAATTTGAGGTACTGCATCCGGACGGCGGCAAAGGGGCGTTGATCGATGAGTTGGTTGCTGCCGATATCATCGTCAATGGCATCCTGCAGGATCCTGTCGATCCAATCGTATTGATCGGCGATGAGGATATCCCACGATTCACAAAAGCGTGCCTCGTGATCGATGTAAGCTGTTCCCGGAACATGGGATTCAGCTTTGCTGAACCCACAACATTCTCAAGCCCGGTTTTTTGCGTCGAGAACATAAAATACTATGGCGTTGACCATACGCCGACCCTTTTATGGGACAGCGCAACCTGGGAAATCTCAAAGACAATTCTGCCGTATCTGCAGTATGTGGTAGAGGAAAAGGAGAATAAAGTTTTGAATGACGCCGTGGATATCAGGGATGGGAAAATACTCAACAGGGATATCTTGGTCTATCAGAACCGTTCCAAAGTGTATCCGTATAAACAGTTATAATTTGGAATCGACATAAAAACAAGAGAGTAGGTGTATGAAATAAAAAATGCAGGAAATATCGACCGGTAATCCGTGGATTGATCGCCCTCGCTTTGTTCAGCCTGATGTTTGTGCTTCCGGGAACTCAGAAATGGTGGGGGCTGCTGGGCCTGAATCCGTTGGTTGCCGCGATAATTGGCGTTTGCCCGGTCCATTCCATTCTTTATATCTCTACATGGTGCGAATAAGAGCCTTCAACCATTTTGCAAACTCAATGACCAAAATTTTGGATTGGCGGTCTTTATTTTGCCTGCAATGGCAAGTTGTTGTATAATAATCTTGAAAATAATCCTGTTAAAAAATATAATGATACCAATGGCCTTCAATTTATTAAATCATATCCAATTCCTGTTAGGTTCGACAGGCCACAAGCTGTTGTGTTTTTGGCGGGAGATCGATTGCAAAGCTCAAACAGAAGCAGGAGGTTGATCAAGGCCGGCCTTGCCTGCGCCTTCAGACTATTTTAAAAGCGAGGAGTGTATCACAATGGACGTTGAAGCATGCATCAGGGAAAGAAGAAGCATTAGAAAATTTCTGGATAAGCCAATTCCCCACGAGGTCTTTGAAAAAATTGTAGAGCTGGCCAGATATGCGCCTTCATGGAAGAATTCGCAGGTGGCCCGGTATCATATCATTGAAGACGCCAGCCAGAAATCCGCCATTGCGGATAACGGCGTTCTGGGCTTTGGATACAATGCGAAAACCATAAAGGTCGCACCCGCTTTGGTGGTGCTCACCGTGGTAGAAAAGGTATGCGGGTATGAAGCCGACGGTAGTTTTTCCACGCCCAAAGGAGACCGCTGGGAAATGTTTGATGCAGGGATTGCGGCGCAGACTTTTTGTTTGGCCGCGCATCTTAATGGTGTGGGTACGGTCATCCTCGGCATTTTTGACGATGATAAAATTGCCACAATGTGCAATTTCCCCAAAAACGAGAAAATCGCGGCGCTGATCTGCGCCGGATACCCGGCAGAACCCCCAAAGGCGGCACCGCCCCGCAAAGAGGTGGGCGAAATCCTTACGTTTGATCAATAGAAGATTAAACCTAGAGTTGCACTAAAATGACGTGTCTTAACGTCGCGCCAGGCAAGGACGGATTCCGTATGAAAAAACACGCCACAACGCTGCTCATTATTCTGTTGCTGTTTCTCTCGTCGGCTATTTATGTGCTTCAGCTGACGTGGTTCCGCGCCCCTCGGGATACCTTCTTCTATTTACTGCAGGATTTTGCGTTCCTTCCCGTTCAGGTGGCGCTTGTCAGCATTGCGCTCTCAAGGATTATCAGTGTGCGTGAGAAGCGCGAGCGATTGCAAAAGACGCATATTATGATCAGTGCCTTTTTCAGTGAAATCGGCACGGAACTGATGAACCGGCTGGTAGTGTGCGGGAACATCGTGGATGCCCTCAATCCGCATCTCAACGTTGAGGTGCGGTGGTCCGCAAAGGATTTTCGGGAGGCTACAGCTTTCGTAACAAACAAAACGCTGCCTGTGACCTGCAATGTCAATAATTTGGAGGATATCAAAGCGCTTCTGATGGAGAAGCGCATGTATATTCTTGTGCTGCTGGCGAATCCAACGCTTCTGGAGCACGAGGCGTTTACGGATATGCTTTGGGTAATTCTGCATCTTACGGATGAATTGATTGCCCGAAACAACTTGATTGACCTGCCGGATACGGATGTGGCGCATTTAAACAACGATGTCCGAAGGGCCCTTGGCGCTATCCTTGTGCACTGGATTGGCTACATGAACTACATCAAGTCCGATTATCCGTTCCTGTTTTCTTTGGAAGTTCGCCGGAACCCGTTCAATAAAAACTCCGAAATCGTGGTGCGAGTATAACGAACCGCAAAAGCGAAGGAAAAAGTAATTAATAAATCAAAAAGGGGTGAAAACATGCCGATCATAACCATTGAAATGACGCCGCAAGACTATGAGAAAAAAACCGAAATCGCCCGGGTGTTTACCGATGAACTCAGCAGGATAACAGGCATTCCAAAGCAGCCGATCGTCGTGCTGTTCCATGATTTGGCAGCGGAGCAAATTGCGACAGCCGGAGAAATGCTGTCGGGAAAAAGCAAGCAAGGCCAACCCAGATAGTATCCCCAAAGTTGCGTATCCCAATGGCGGAATCAAAACCGGCGAATCTCTCGCCGGTTTATTTTAGCTGTGTAAAAGCTCAAACCGGTTTTTGTCGAATTTCAGAACGCCGTCGTCCCGAAGCTTACTCAGTTCCGCCGACATTGCGCTGCGATCCACAAAAAGATAATCCGCCAATTCCTGCCGGTTAAACGGAATGGAAAAGCTGCCGCCGCCCGCTTTCTGCGCCTGAAATGAAAGGTAGGAGAGCAGCTTTTCTTTTGTGGTGCGCTTTGAAGTGAACTCGAGCTTCTGTGTCAGCGCAACATTTTTCATGGAAACAATTCGTAGCATGTTTTGTATGAGTCTTCTATGAAAAACACACGCTTTGGAGCATGGGGACGCAATCTTATAACACTCAATGAAAAGAATTTCACTCTCGGCGGTGGCGATGACGCTGACCGGAAGCGTTTTGATTTCTCCATTGGCAAAGGATTCCCCGAAAAGATTGCCGGGGTCAATGTGTGCAAGAATGCTTCGGTTTCCGTAATAATCGTCCTGAAAAACCTGAACCTGTCCCGATAAAACGATGCCGAACCGCTCGATGTGTTCGCCGCAGAAAAAAACAGTTTCTCCTTTTTTATATATTGCCACCTTTGCCCCCAGGCAGGATAGCAACGCCTCCAGCTCTGCACCCTCAATTTCACGGAACAGGGGCGTGAATTTTAGAATCTCAAAATTTTTCTCCATGAAATCTCCTTTTGTTGGAATTCCAACAGATTGATTATTTTAATCATAGTAAACTAAGTCCATAAAGTCAATGGAAAACTGAAGCAAAGGAGGTCCAAAGGTATGCTCCGTAAAATTATTAAAATCGACGAAGAAAAATGCAACGGCTGCGGCCAGTGTGCTGAGGCATGCCATGAGGGGGCCATCGGCATGGTAAACGGCAAGGCGAAGCTTTTGCGGGATGATTACTGCGACGGCCTTGGCAACTGCCTGCCCGTCTGCCCCACGGGTGCCATCAGCTTCGAGGAGCGTGAGGCGGCCGAGTACGACGAAGCTGCTGCGCAAAAGAATAAACCGGCGCAGCGCCCTGCGCCGCTGGCCTGCGGATGTCCCGGCACCCAATCTAAATCCATCCGGCGGGACGACGCCGCGTGCGAAGCCGTCCCTGCAAGTTTTGAGGGTAATCCAAGCCGGCTTTCCCAGTGGCCTGTTCAAATTAAGCTTGCGCCGGTGAACGCTCCCTATTTCAAGAATACGCACCTGCTGATCGCTGCAGATTGCACGGCGTACGCCTACGGCGACTTTCACAACAGGTTTATCAAGAACAAAACCACGCTCATCGGCTGTCCCAAGTTGGATGAGGGGGATTATGCCCAAAGACTCGCTGCGATCATCAAAAACAACAGCATCAAGAGTGTCACGGTGGTGCGTATGGATGTTCCCTGCTGTGGAGGAATCGAAGCCGCAGTAAAAACCGCGCTCATGAACAGCGGAAAGTTCATTCCGTGGCAGGTAGTAACGATTTCCACTGACGGCAGAATCTTGGATTAACAGGGGTTGGATCCACTTACATTAAAGGAGATGAACGAAAATGGTTGAAAAGGTATACAAGCTGTCAGCGGGTGACGAGAAGGTAATCGAAAAGGTCCTGTTTGACGAGAATCTGCACTATCTGCACATGGTGCTGAATCAGGGCGACGCCCTGCCCGAACACTTTTCCAATTCTAATGTGTATATGACCGTTGTAAGGGGCCGGCTTTCCATTGGCCTTGATGATCAGGAAGTCCATGCTTATGAGGCTGAAACCTTGCTGACCATTCCCTTTCATACGAATATGAACATTCAAAATATGGATTCCGGCACGTTGGAACTGATCGTAGTAAAGGCGCCCGCGCCGAAAATCTAAAAAACGAAAGGAAGAAATTCAATGAAGAAGTATAGATGTATTCCCTGCGGGTATGTCTATGATCCCGAGCTCGGCGATCCTGACAGCGGAATCGCGCCTGGCACGGCTTTTGAGGATATCCCAGATGATTGGCAGTGCCCGGTGTGTTTTGTGGGTAAGGCGGATTTTGAACCAGTGGACGACTAGTCACCTGTAATTATAAAATATAGGAGGGAAATACAATGAGTATGTTTTGCTATCAGTGTCAGGAAACCGCGGGGGGGAAGGGCTGCACGATGCGGGGCGTGTGCGGGAAAACGGAGGAAGTCGCAAAGCTGCAGGATCTACTACTCTATACCGTAAAGGGCATTTCGGACATCGTCATAAAGGGCAAGATCGACATCAGCAAGCTCAATGACATCAACGCTGCGGTGCAAAGCAGTCTGTTTATGACCATCACCAACGCGAATTTTGACGGCAGCGCCCTGGAAAGGCAAATCCGGGATATGCTTGCCGCCCGCGACGATCTGCGCAACTGGGCCTCTATTGCAGGTCTGCACGATGCTGCAACCTTTGCTGTAGATTCTCGGGAAATCATGCTGCAAAAGGCTGCATCCATCGGTGTACTTGCCACGGAAAATGAGGATGTACGCTCCCTGCGGGAAATGATCACATACGGCGTCAAGGGCATGGCCGCCTACGCCGAGCACGCGAAAAATATCGGTAAGGAAGACCCGGCCATCAGCGCCTTCATTTATGATGCGCTGGCTGCGACGCTGGACGATTCCCTTTCCGCGGATGATCTGGTCGCGCTTACGCTGAAAACCGGCGAATATGGGGTCAAGGTCATGGCGCTTTTGGATGAGGCTAATACCGGAAGGTTCGGCCACCCGGAAATCACCGAAGTCAGTATCGGTGTTCGGAAGAATCCCGCCATCCTGATTTCCGGTCATGACCTGGTCGATCTGGATCAGCTGCTTGAGCAGACGCAGGGCACCGGTGTGGATGTGTATACCCATGGCGAAATGCTGCCCGCCCACTATTATCCCGCTTTCAAGAAGTACGGTAACTTTGCGGGTAACTACGGCAACGCTTGGTGGAAGCAGCTTACCGAATTCGAGTCTTTCCATGGCCCAATTTTGTTTACTACCAACTGCATCGTCCCGCCTAAGAGCGAAGAGGTCCGATTGAGGATTTTCACCACTGGCTCATCAGGCTATCCAGGCTGTAGGCACATCGAGACCGATGAAACCGGTAACAAGGATTTCTCCGAAATCATCGCACTGGCAAAAACCCTGCCCGCTCCCGACGAAATCGAAACCGGCAGCATCGTGGGCGGCTTTGCCCATAATCAGGTGATGGCTCTGGCGGATAAGGTAGTGGACGCCGTGAAATCTGGGGCCATTAAGAAGTTCTTCGTCATGGCCGGCTGCGATGGCAGAATGAAGTCTAGGGATTACTATACGGAGTTTGCCGAAAAGCTGCCCAAGGATACGGTCATTCTCACGGCCGGCTGTGCAAAATATCGCTATAACAAGCTCAATTTGGGCGACATTGGCGGAATTCCCCGGGTACTGGATGCCGGGCAGTGCAACGATTCCTACTCGTTGGCGGTTATCGCCCTGAAACTTCAGGAGGTATTCGGCCTGGACGACATCAACAAGCTGCCCATCGCCTTTAACATCGCGTGGTATGAGCAAAAGGCCGTCATCGTTCTTCTGGTGCTGCTGTATCTGGGCGTGAAGAATATTCATCTCGGGCCCACACTGCCGGGCTTCCTTTCGCCCAATGTGGCAAAGGTGCTGGTGGAAACATTAGGTATCGCCGGCATCGGTACGGCCGACGGGGACATCGATCATTTCATGACTTTATAGGCCACGCTATTCTATAATAAGGAGGCAAAAAGCCGGGGTTATTCCGGCTTTTGCTTTTTATCCCTTGAAAAGGGCATGGCGCCTTGCGGGTGTGGCATGAATCGTGTAAAATGAAACCGATCATTCCGCGACAGTTTGAAAAAAGAGCTGGTATGCCGCCCAATATCATTTAATGCAAGGAGTGTGTGTAATGGAGTATGCTGTGATTTTGTTGGTTCACTATACCTGCAAGCCAAATTGTAGGGATGCGTTTTTAAAGTGCTGGGATGAGCGCGGCATTGGAGCAAAGACCCAGACAGAACCCGGATGCGGTCGCTTCGAGCTTTTCATTCCTCGGGACGATGGGGAAGGGAACCGGCTGCTTTTAGTGGAATACTGGAAGGATGCGGAGGCGATCAGCCGCCATAAGACGCAGGAACACTACCGGATTCTGCAGGAAATCAAGGGTGAGTTCATTGAAAACACCGTCATAAACATGCTTCATCCTTAGTTTTTCAGCGCCGATGCCATTGAAATGTGAATGGAGTGTTAACTGTGCGTAAAATGTAAAAAAAGTTTACGGAACTGGTTGTGGAATGCAGGGGAGCGTGTTACTATATAGGCGAGAAAAAGAAGATACCGCTGTCCGGAAAACGACTGTAATCTTCATGTGTTCTTCCTCCAAATTACCATTGAACTTTTACATATAGCAACCTTTTTTCGGACAGCATTGATCGCAGGAGCTTTGTTTCAAAAACAAAGCTCCTTTTTTTAGCGCGCATTGCATAGATTGAATAAGGTAAGGGAGCCAAACCTATGAGGTGCGCAATGAAGAATAAAGAAAAAATCACCTGCTGGATCTTAACTTTTCTCATCGCCGCGTATTTGATTTTAATGCCGGGATATTTTGTGAATACACGGAAGTACGTAGAGTTGCAAACTAAGGTGGAAAACACGGAATCCTTTACGGGGTTGATCACGCTGTGGCATATCGTGCGGTTTAAGCCATATCAGGGGAGTATGGGTGCGTGGCTTGGCGGCCTCGCGCTAAAGTTCGAGGATGCGCATCGGGGGGTGTATCTGGAAGTGTTCACCATGACGGAGAAGGAATGTGCGGCGAGATTGGCGAGGGGAGAACGAGCCGACGCCTATTCTTTCCCTGCTGGCTGGGGGGACCCAGACCAGTTTACAGACGGTATCAGCGTGCGGGCGGATTATTTGGGGAATTTGGGCCGCACTGGCATGTGGGAGGGGGAACGTCTTGCGGTGCCCATAGGAATGTCGGGGTATGTGCTCCTTATTAACGAGTCCATCCTCCAAAGTAAAGGCATTCAGGTAGATGAGAAAACGCCAATTGATACGCTGTCAGGCTACGCAGCGGATTTGACTTACGTCTATGGAAAGAAGAAGTATAAGATGTACGGCATGTCCGGCAGCCCGGTCATTGCTGCCGTGATGGGGCTGAGGACTGAAGTCGCTGTCTATGACGAATTTCTGGAAAAAGACGCGGCAATGGCCCTTGCCGATCTTGGCGCCGCAGGGAATCTTGAGCGCCAGCTTGGTGCGGGCAAAGGGTTTGCCTTTGATGCGTTTCCCGTGGGCACGTATACGGATCTGGTGCAGTACGTGGGCATCGATCAGAATACGGAGGAAGCGAAAAAATCATATCTCAATGAGTTCTTCTCCATGATTTTGCAGGAGGAAACGCAGAAGGGCCTGCTTAAAATGGGAATACTGCCCGTGAGTCATGTAAATGGGGCGGAATGCGACATCAAGTGTGTTGGGGCGGTATGGGAGCAGCTTTTAAACCCGGTGGCGCCCAACGCGTTTTTATACCAGCGCTATGAGGATGAATTGCTTGCGTCGGCTACTCGCCTTTTAACGGGAGATGAATCCGGAGCGGCGAATTTTAAGGCGCGCCTCAAAGAACTTGTGGAATTTAAAGGATAAGTAATGTAAAATAAAATTAGGAAATATATCAGCTGCAGCGGAGGAGAAATGCAAGAGAAAATCCGGGCGTTTCTAGAACAAATGACGGGTGTTCCCGTACAAAAAAATGTGCCCATGTGGGAGCATACTTCATTTCGCATCGGCGGGGCCGCTGACCTTATGGTTTCCCCGCGCGACAAAGAGGAACTTCTGCATGCGGTTGGCACAGCGAAGCATATGGGTCTATCGTATCTGGTCATGGGAAACGGAACCAACCTTTTGGTCAGCGATCGGGGAATCGAGGGCCTTGTCATCCGCATCGGCGGGAATCTTTGTGGGATGCAATACGAAGAAAACTGTGTCCACGCGTATGCGGGTACGCTTTTGGCCACACTGGCAAAGGATACGGTGGAACGAGGCTTTTCCGGGTTGGAATGGGCGGCTGGAATCCCCGGAACGCTGGGTGGGGCAATCGCCATGAACGCTGGCGCATACGGGGGAGAAATCAAGCAAACACTGATGGGTGTGGAATACTTTGAAAATGGCGCGCTTGTTTCCCGTGCGCCGCTTAGCGAGGAACTGGGGTATCGAAGCAGTGCATTTTGCGCGCCGGAACGCATTGTGATCAGTGGGTCCATAGGACTTGTAAAAGATGATGGAGCGGCCCGGGAGAGAATGCGGGAATATACCGCGAAGCGGAAGGAAAAACAGCCCCTTACCTATCCAAGCGCTGGCAGCGCATTTAAACGGCCACGGGGCAGCTACGCGGGAATGCTCATCGAACAGGCGGGGATCAAGGGCAAGCGCATCGGCGGCGCGGAAGTAAGTACATTGCACGCCGGTTTTATCATCAATCGCGGCGGAGCCACCTGCGAGGATGTGCTTTCGCTGATTCACCATATTATCGGCCGGGTGTATGAGCATAGCGGAATCAAATTGCAGCCGGAAATCAAATACGTGGGAAGGGGCAGCGAAAAATGCATCTTTTAGTGGTCACAGGAATGTCCGGCGCGGGCAAGACGCAGGCCCTGAGAAAATTAGAGGATCTGGGCTATTTTTGTGTGGACAACCTTCCCAGCGAAATGCTGTCGGGGTTTGTGGCGCTGTGTGAGCGGGTGGTTCCGCCGGTGGATCGCGCGGCGGTGGTGATCGACAGCCGGGTCAACGTTTTTAAGTATGACCTTGTGCGTGCACTGGACCTACTGGAAAAGAAGGTGGAGTCGTGCAGCGTTATCTTTTTTGATTGCCGAGATGAGGTCTTAGAAAGAAGGTATAACGAAACCAGGCGGCGGCATCCCATCTCCAGCGAGATTCGCAAGGGGATTGCGGGAGAGCGGGAGCTCTTAAGCGATATTCGGGATAGGGCAAACCATATCATCGATACCACGGCTCTGAAGCCTATGGAGCTCAACCGGGAATTGGAACGGATCCTCAACATAAGCAACGATGCGTTTTCTCTCACCGTCATGAGTTTTGGGTATAAGCGCGGCGTCCCCTTTGAGGCCGATGCCGTGCTGGACATGCGCTTTTCTCCCAATCCGTTCTATGAGGAAAACCTGCGCTGCTTGTCCGGGCTGGACAAGCCCATACAGGATTTTGTCTTTCAGGATGAGGACGTAAGGGCACTTCTGGACTATACGGAAAAAATGCTCACAAAGTTGATTCCCCGCTTCCAGGAGCAGGATAAGCACAGGCTTTTGGTGGCGTTCGGCTGTACCGGCGGACGGCATAGGTCGGTGTGCGCCGCGGAAGAACTGTTTCGAAGGATGAAAGATAAGGTTTCGTCCGTGGTCATTCATAGGGACCTTGTAACTGAGGGAACGGATATTACGGACAGAACGGGTGGAGTGAAGAAGTAGCGTGTCATTTTCATCAGAAACGAAAAATGAGCTTGTAAAAGTGCGGATGCGAAATAAGAGCGAGAAGCATGCGCTTCTTTGCGCACTGACCCACGCCGCCGGATTCATGACGCTGGGCCGCGGAGTTGGGATTCGCTATATCACGGAAAACAGCGAAACAGGGCGGCTCGCGGCGGAATTGGCCGTGGAGCTCTATGGCGTCCAATCGATGGTTTCCCTTTCCCGGCAGGAGAGGCTCAAAGCGAACAGCACCATCGTTACCCTTGCGGGAAGCGGCTGCATCAAGCTGTTGGAGGATGCTGGGTGCATCCTTCGGGAATCGGATGACGAGCTAGTGATTGGGCATATTCCCGAAATCCTGCTTTCCAATGACACTGACAGGCGGTGTTTTTTAAGGGGCGTATTCCTTGGCGCAGGGTCTGTGAGCGATCCAAAAAAAGGATACCATTTAGAACTTGTCTGCAAGTACGAGCCCTTCGCGCAGGGACTGTGCGAACTTTTGGATCGGTATGAGATTCACGCGAAATACCTTCCCCGAAAGGGCGGGTATGTCGTTTACTTGAAAGAAGGGAATCTGGTGTCGGATTTTCTTGCACTCATTGGCGCCATGAGCAGCACCCTTGCCTTTGAGGAGGCGCGGATCATCCGCAGCGTTAATAATAACGTGAACCGGATCAATAATTTTGACGATGCGAATATGAACAAGGCTGCCGCGGCCGCCGCGCAACAGAGTCTGGATATTGAGCTTATCCGGATGAACGGCGAATGGGAGCGGTTGCCTGCGAAGTTGAAGGAGGCGGCGGAGCTTCGGCTCAACAACCCCGAGGCGACGCTTATGGAGCTGGCGGAAATGGCGGGGGTCAGCAAGTCCGGCCTTAACCACCGCTTGGCAAAGCTTTCAAATCTGGCGGAAGAACTGCGGCTGGAAAAAGGGAAACCTATCTGACACAACGGGAGAAAAGAATGAACGGATTCACACACCTGCACGTACATACACAATACAGCCTTCTGGACGGCGCGGCTCGGATTCCGGAGCTGGTGGCAAAAACAAAGGAACTGGGTATGGACGCTCTGGCCGTTACGGACCATGGTGTGATGTACGGTGTGGTCGACTTTTATAAGGAGTGCAAGAAGGCGGGCATCAAGCCCATTCTTGGTATGGAGGCGTATGTTGCGCCGGGGTCATACCAAGGCAAAGAGGGCGCCCGGGAATACGCGCACCTGATCCTGCTGGCTAAAAACGAGCAGGGCTACAAGAACCTGATGAAGCTCTCGTCTATTGCCTTTATCGAAGGCTTCTACTATAAACCAAGAATCGACTACGACCTTTTAGAGCAATACAGTGAAGGCCTCATTTGCCTGTCCGCATGCTTGGCGGGTGATATCCCGCAGCTTTTGCTTGCGGGCCGGTATGACGCGGCGAAAACGCTGGCCGAGCGGCTGAAAACCATTTTCGGCGGCGATTTTTATATTGAACTTCAGAACCACGGGTTGCCCGAACAGCTGGAAATCCTTCCGAAGCTCGACCAGGTCGCTAAAGAACTGGGGATATTGACCGTTGCCACCAACGACATTCACTATGTAGATAAGGCGGATGCGGAATCTCAAGACGTGCTGCTCTGCATTCAGACCAATAAGGCCGTGTCAGACGATAACCGCATGAAGATGTCTACGGATGAGTTTTTCTTAAAATCCAAAGAGGAAATGCTTCAGGCGCTTCCTGATTATCCAGAAGCCGTGGGAAACACGGCAGCGGTGGCGGAAAAGTGCAACGTGGATCTCAGGTTTGGCGAGCAGCATCTACCCAAGTTTACGGCCCCCCGCGGTCTGACAAACGAGGCGTATCTCTTGGAACTGTGCGAAGCCGGACTGCGGCATAAAATGCCCCACGCGGGGCCGGAAGCATGGGAACGGCTGTATCACGAGGCGGAAGTCATCAGGCAGATGGACTTTACCGACTATTTCCTCATCGTATGGGATTTTGTGAACTTTGCGCATGAAAACGGCATTTTCGTGGGGCCGGGCCGGGGCAGCGGCGCAGGAAGCCTTGTGGCCTACGCCATGGACATTACTGATATCGATCCCGTCAAGTATGATTTGATCTTTGAGCGCTTTCTCAACCCGGAACGCATCTCCATGCCGGATTTCGACATCGACTTCTGCATCGAACGGCGGCAGGAAGTGATTGACTACGTCATTCGCCGGTACGGGGCGGATCACGTGTCCCAGATTATTACCTTCGGCTCCATGGCGGCCAAGGCGGCCATTCGGGATGTAGGTCGCGCGTTAAATATGCCATACGCGGAAGTGGACAAAATCGCGAAGCTGGTGCCTAATGTATTGGGCATCACGCTGAGCCGGGCGCTGGAAATGTCTACAGAACTGCGGGAGCTTACCAACGTGAATCCGCAGGTAAAAAAGCTCATAGACCTTTCTCTGAAACTGGAAGGCTTGCCCCGGCACGCTTCCACCCACGCCGCAGGTGTGGTGATCAGCGCACAGCCAATCGTAGAATGTGTTCCGCTGCAGCGCAACGAGGACGCCATTACTACCCAGTTTTCAAAGGACACTGTGGAAGAGCTGGGCCTGCTTAAAATGGATTTTCTGGGGCTACGGACGCTGACGGTGATTCGGGATACGCTTGAATACATAAGGCAAGATGAAAAGCCCGTTCCGGATCTGGAGCATATGGAATATGACGACCCGGCGGTGTTTCACATGATCGCCGAAGGAGATACGGACGGGGTGTTCCAGCTGGAATCCAGCGGCATGCGCCAGTTTTTCGTGCAGCTCAAGCCGGGAAATTTTGAAGATATCATTGCGGGGATCGCTCTGTTCCGGCCGGGTCCCATGGAGCAGATTCCCCGATATCTCGCGGGCAAACACAGCCAGAAAAAGATCCAGTACGCTCATGAAAAGCTCCGGCCCATTCTGGATAAAACCTATGGGTGCATGGTGTATCAGGAGCAGGTGATGCAGATTGTGCGGGATCTTGCCGGCTACTCTTGGGGACGCAGCGATTTGGTGCGCCGCGCCATGTCCAAGAAAAAGCACGAAGTTATGGCCAAGGAGCGGGAATACTTTATTGACGGCATCGTGGAAAACGGGGAAGTGGTGGTGCCGGGCGCCGTGCGTAACGGCGTGAGCAAAGAAGTCGCCAACCGCATTTTTGACGAGATGATGGATTTCGCGTCTTACGCGTTCAACAAGTCCCATGCCGCCGCCTATGCTGTGGTGGCGTATCGGACAGCCTACTTGAAATTTTACTACCCTGTGGAGTTCATGACGGCGCTCATCAACAGCTTTATTGGCGTCGGCACCGACAAGATTGCGGAGTACATCTACTTCTGCAAGCAGAAGGGGATCAAGATACTGCCCCCGGACATCAACCAGAGCCAGGGGAAGTTTACCGTGGAAAATGGAGCCATCCGTTTTGGCCTTGTGGCGATTCGGAACGTGGGGGAGGCGCAGATTCAGGAGATGGTGGCGGAGCGGGAGGCAAACGGACCATTCCGCGACTTTTACGACTTTGCTCGGCGCAATGAGAATATCAAAAAACGCATTGCCGAGGGCCTGATCAAGGCTGGGTGTTTCAACAGCATGGGTGTTAAGCGGGCCCAGTTGATTGCCACCCATGAACAGATCATCGACGCGGCGGCCAGCGAGCGCAAGCAGCGCGCTCAGGGACAAATTTCCCTGTTTGACCTGGGAGGCGGGGAAAGTGTGCAGCCTTCCGCGTATATCACGCTGCCCCAAATGGCGGAATTCGATGAGAATGTGCTGCTTTCTATGGAGCGGGAAGTGATGGGAATCTACATCAGCGGCCATCCGCTTTTTGAGTATTCTAAGGCGTTGGGCGCATTGGGCACCAACAGCACAATGCTGCTTGCGGCGGACGGAACAGGCCAATATAAAGACAACCAGATTGTTCGGATTGGCGGCATCATCACGGGAATTAAGACAAAACCCACAAAGTCCGGCAATGGGCTCATGGCCTATGCGACGCTGGAAGATTTATCCGGATCCATAGAACTGACGGTTTTTCCCTCTGTCTATATAAAATACCGAAGCAGCCTGATTTTGGACAATACCGTTTCTGTCAGCGGCAAACTGAACATGCGCGAGGACCAGAACAACACGGTGCTTGTAGATATGGTTGGACCTTTAAAGCCGGATGCGCCAGGGGAGAAGAGGGAGGCCGCGGGAGCAGAGCAAAAGCCGGTGAAGTTAGATGTGTCGGGAGAGAAGCGAGAAACAGAGAAAACGGAGCAAAAGCCGGTTGAAGCTGGTCCGAAGCGGCTGTACCTGAGGTTAGATACATCTAACTATGATTTGGTTGAACAACTAAAGACGATATTTCGGCGGTTTCCGGGCAACATCCCCGTTGTGCTTTGCGACAGCAGCACTGGTAAGGGGATGCTGGCGGCACGAGAGCTGTACGTTAATCCTTCCGACGTGCTGTTAGACGCAGCCCGGGAGGCATTAGGTGAGGAGAATGTAAAATTTTGAAAAGAAATATTCCCGTAAACAAAAACGACGACATCTGCCTTGAGATCATTACATTGGGTTCCGAGGGGCAGGGGATTGGCAAATTGGACGGCTTTAGCGTGTTTGTTCCCCAGGCGTTGCCTGGGGAAACCGTGAGTGCGCACGTGATTAAGGTGACGACAGGCTACGCGGTGGCCAAGCTCAAAGAGGTTCAAAAGGCATCTCCCGACCGTGTTGCGCCGGAATGCAGCGCTTATTTGCGTTGCGGCGGATGCGGGCTGCAGCACATGGCCTACGACGCCCAACTTAAGGCGAAGCAGAAGCAGATTCGTGACGCACTGGAGCGACTGGGTGGCGTTTACGGCGTTGAGGTGATGCCCACCATCGGTATGGAAAACCCATGGCGGTACCGCAACAAGGGCAGCTTCCCGATTGGGATGGAAGGAGATACGGCGGTTTTCGGCTTTTTCGCCTCGCGCAGCCATAGGATTATTCCGTTAAACGACTGCCCCATTCAGAACAGCGCCGTGACTTTTGCGGCACAGGCCGTTGTGCGTTGGGCGCAGGCGCACGGGATTACGCCTTATGACGAGAGCACGGGGAATGGAATATTGCGCCATGTGATGGCACGGATGGCGAAAGACGGGAAGGTGATGGTCGTGGTGGTGACCACTGGCCCGCTACCGCAAAAAGACGCACTGATCGCGGAGCTGACCGGGGACGTTGAAAACCTTTGCAGCATCGTGCACAACAGCAACAGCCGGAACAGCAACGTGATACTGGGAGACGAATACCGCGTGATATGGGGAAGCGAGCGGCTGGACTGTGAGCTTTGCGGGCTGCACTTTTTGGTGAGCGCGGCGTCTTTTTTGCAGGTGAACAACGAACAGACGGAAAAGCTATACACAATCGCGCTGGATTTCCTTGATCTCAAGGGGGGGGAGACGGTTGTGGACGAATACTGCGGGATCGGCACCATTTCGCTGCTGCTGGCGCAGCGCGCTGGGCGCGTCATCGGCATTGAAAACGTTCCGAAGGCGGTGAAAGACGCAAAGCGGAACGCCGAATTGAATGGGATTACCAACGCCGAGTTTCTTTGCGAGGACGCCGGAAGCGGGCTACTGCAGCTGACACAGGAGGGACTTCGGCCGGACGTGGTTGTGCTGGATCCGCCCCGAAAGGGCTGCGAAGAGGCGGCTCTGCGGGCGATTGCAAACTGCGGTGCGGGCAAAATACTTTACATTTCCTGCAACCCCGCCACGCTAGCGCGAGATGCGAAATACCTTGCGGAAGCTGGGTATCAAATTAAGAAGGTTCAGCCCGTGGATATGTTCCCGCAGACGGCGCACACGGAGGTAGTTTGTTTGCTTGAATGTAGTGGTTCGGAGGGCGAAAAATAGAATATAGACTCAATATGTTGTGGAACAATAGAGTATTTGGGGCAAAAACCGGACGAAGTGCGGTTTTTGCCCCTTTTAAGTTGGCGGAAATATAGATGACATAATGAAAAAGGGTTAACATTTTAATTGATATTTCTGCTTGACATATATTTATAAATGTACTAAAATAGTAAAAAAAGTACAGATTGGATTGAGCGAAAAATTTGAATAAAAAAGAAGAAAAGATAATAAATACAACGATAAAACTATTTATCTGTGATGGGATCAAAAAAATGACAATGGATGAAATAGCCCAAAATTCAAATGTATCAAAAGTTACAATATATAAATATTTCGTGGATAAAGATACCTTATATTTAAAAATCAGTAAGCATATTTTTTCACAATATATCGTTAAGTTGAAGAATATTATTGCATCTGATGAGAATTTGATAAAAAAGTTATATGATTTTATGGATGTACTCAGTGAGTTCACCAACAGCAGTGAATTTGATTTATGTAGAAAACTTGCCAAGTACAACAATAATATTCAAGAGGAGTATAAGCAGTATTTGGAAATATATAAGCATTCTCTGGTTATGCTGATTGATGACGGGATAAAAAGCGGTCTTATAAAAAATAATTTAGACAGGAAAATGATTTTTCATTACATCGATATGGGTGTAGTGTATTATCAGCAAAATTCTGAGTATCGAGATAAAATGCTGAGAGACAGTAGGTTTCAAAAGCAGTTTATGTTGTTTTTTATCAATAATATTTTCGTCGATGGAGAAAAAATATTATTGGCAAATGAGAGGTGATATGATGACACAATCCAAATTACGATATTATATCGGTCTAGCAAGAGAAGGTACGAAAGATTCTATTCGCGAAATCATGAAGCATCTAAATAAAAGCATGACTTTGGAAGAATCAAAGTTTATTGATTTTGCGCTTGGGCATGTTGACAATGATGAGGGTGTAAAAATCATGGAGTACTATTTATTTCATGGGACTCAGATACAGAGGAATTACTGTGCCTTGTATTTTGGCAGACGAGATGACTATCTTATTATCAGAAAAGCTTACGATGAAGGTTTAATTGATGCGAAACAAGCTTTTTCAAGGTAAAAATTGTACATTAAGATGTATATTTAAAGATGATATATAGGTATGATAAACAAATACCTGGTTGAAAACGGAATTATAGTTAGTGAATTATCGAAAAAATCACAGAATCTTGAAGAATACTTTTTGAGAGTCATAGAATAAAAAGGATTTATAGGTTTATTATGAAGATGATTTCATTTAAATATGCATTAAGCGGAATAATAAATGGGTTAAAGACCGAAAGAAACTTCAAGTTCATGGGGGTATGTTGTTTGACTGTTATTGTGACAAATAGTGTGCTGAATATATCTAAGACCGATTGGATAATAACACTCATTTGCTGTGGCTGTGTACTCTCGTCTGAACTTTTTAATTCAGCCATTGAAACATGTGTTGATTTATTAACACTAAAGCAAAATCCCCTCGCAAAGAAGGCGAAAGATTTCGCTGCAGGCGCTGTTTTGATTGTGTCCTTTTTTGTACTTTTGGTTTCACTCATTATCTATATTCCATACATATTATTGGTATTTGAAAGGTTATGGTTGTAATTATGAAAGCAGTTAAAAGTGTATTTATAATATTGATGGCAGTGCAGGGTGTTTTATGGATTTCATGGAGTGTGTTTGTATTTATTAATCGTTCACAACCCTCCTATATAGGTATGCTTATGTTAGGAAACGGACTTGTATTTTTAGTTAGTACATTGATGTATAACCGTAATCGCTTCTTCAAAACAGCGGTCATGGGATTTATTGCAATAAATCTTATTTTGACGTTAACTGATCAGATGGGACTATATGACTATATTGTTTTAGTTTTAAATATAGCTTCATTAGTTTTTGGGGTTGTTATTTGGAAATTTTTACGGAATTATGATTAGAGTTTTATCAAAAATAATATAGAATAAGTAGGGTATCAGGTCGTCCAATATTAAAAGACAAAAAATTAAAAAATTGAAATAGGTGACTAATTGTAGTTTATTTGAATATTTGACAAAAACGAGTACTTAAAGGGACTAAGTGGGAAATGCCGAGAAACACCGTGATATCAAGGGATAAGACGATTTTCTGAAAGTAGTTTTGACAGCTATGTTTCCGAGAATGGACAAAGCCAGAAAAATGGCTGAAAAACGCATAGATATATTTACATACGGATGAGGGATTAAGACTTACTTCCTATCCACTCGAGCCACGTTGAATGCGTGGTATTGATGTCAAGGGTGAAGGAGTGCGTGTGTGAAACACCTTAAATATCAATGCATTTCGCACATATGGGTCTGAAACTCATTAAACGGAAACGAGATTTTTATTTCGCCGAAATAAGTCCATAATGGGACTTTGGGATAGCCAAGTGGTCAGGTTAGATGTCAGTGCCCCGCGAGTGGTCGGGTTAGATGTTTTTGTCGAATAAAAAATGAGCGCAACATACGCACTCATTTTTATGGTCTTTTTGAAGATGTAGCATACTTGATTGTCAGCTAGGCTAGGCCGCCACGGTCAGGTGGCGGCCCCTCCATAAGGTGCAATAATCCTGCTGCAAACATGAAAAGGCCCTCCAATCGCGTAACTGCCATTGGAAGGCCAAAAAAGCATGCGTTTATCAGCTTACCAGCACCGCTACACGTAAAATCCTCACAAGAAACGTCCTGATAACTTCAAACTTGTCCAGCCGTTGAATTGCCTTACTTTCGCCACTTTTAGTTAAATGGGCGCGTCTTTCAGAGTCCTTACACAAAAGCCCTTGTTTGGTTAACTTTGCGAGAGCAAGGCTAGTGCTGGCCTTGGAAACATTAAGCTTTCCCGCAACATCGCATACCCACTCACCGTCATCGCAGCGGAAGGAAAGCCCAGCCGCAGTTCCGTTCCCTTCAGTATTAAGCACTTGTCGAACAAGCGGGAAGGGAGAAGATTGCTTTCAGATAATGCTCTTGTGAAGAGGTTAATGTACCCATAAAATACCTCCTTCAAAATGCGCGACACAAATAGGCTGTAATAGCCGCCTCAGGTACTAAAGCGTGTGGCCTTCCTGCACTACTCTTTTCTGAGCAGTAAAATTTCATATCAATCCTTCAATTGAATAACATCACCTCGCCTTAGCTTTGAAAATTCTTTTTTTACCAACAAGCAGACAATAATGATAATAATTAAATCAATGAAGAACGCGCCCTTATATACCCATCCAACACCGAAATATTTCGGTAGTACAAGCATCGCTGGTACATAGAATATGAGTTGTCTTGCTATCCCTATAATACCTGCAGGCTTGGAGTTGTTTATGGCGGGCCACATAGTCATGGCCATAAACATAATGGGGAGGACAGGCAGCAACCCCACGAAAGTCCTGAAATTCATAAGATCGCTGCTTAAAAACTCTCTGACGGGAAGCATAATGCTTAAAACCATATCAGGGGTCACCATCATGATTAACCAAAATGGAAATATCATAATAAACGCAGCTGCCGCAAACACTTTAAAGCTGCTGATAACTCTATCATATCGCTTTGCTCCAAAGTTGATCCCCATTGCCGGCTGCAAGGCGCGCATCAGCCCAAAAATCGGCGTTAGGAGGAAGATGAAAATTCTATAGACCACCCCATAAAATGCAACATCTGAGGCAGTTCCGTAGCTGTTGAGCGCGTACATAACAATCATACCTTGAACAACAGACATAGTCGTCATGATAAGGGAAGGAAAGCCTAGAGAGAGAATTTGCTTTGCAATATTTTTGTCTCGTGATATCTTGAGCTCATTGGTTTCAAAGGTTGCCTTTTTCTTTCTGCAATAAACAAAAAAGGCTATTGTATAGACCAGCATACCGAGATTCGTTCCCCATGCTGCGCCCTCCACGCCGAATTGAAAAACGACAATCAGCAAATAGTTTGCTATTATATTTATCACAAGCCCGGTACCCATCATAAAAGCTGCCGATTTCATTTTTCCCTCAGCCCTTACAACCATGTTATAGCCAAGACCCGCGATCCAAAACACGGAGCCATATAGAGTAACTCTAAAATAATCTGCTCCGAATATCAGTTCATCTCCAGCTGCGCCCATGAGCTTTAGAAGCGGATTCATAAGGAGCAGGCCTATTGCTGTCATAAGGATTCCGGATATGATGATCAAATAATTTGCGTTGGAAATAAGCTTTTTTTGAGTGGCAGTATCATTGGAACCTATAACTATACTCAACAGCGAGCCTGCACCCACGCCTATCATGCTTCCTATACCTACAGAAAACTGTGAGAGAGGATATGCGATTGAAACACCGGCCAGCGCGGTTTCGCCAATAAATCTGCCTACGAAGATTGCGTCAAATACTGTATTTAGGCCATGAAGCACCATGCCTATGACGGCAGGCCATGATAAAGTCCACATGACCTTCCATAGATTATCATTAAGTATCATTTTTTTTTGTGAATTTCTATCCATGAGCTAATCCTCCCATAATTCCTTCCCAATTCAATGGCTATGGTTTTGCTGAAGTTGTGTATTTGACATCGCTGCAAAGATTCCTTGTTTTCCCGTTAATTCCAGAGGTGTTCCAGTTTCAGAGACAGAACCGTCTTTGATTACAACGATCTTATCCGCACCGGAAACAGTTCTCATGCGGTGCGCAATGATTAGAACCGTCTTGTTTTTTATCAGTTCGCTGAGCGCCCGCTGGATTTTACTTTCATTCTCCGCATCAAGAGAGGCCGTGGCCTCGTCGAGCAGAATTATCGGTGCATCTTTGAGGATTGCTCTGGCTATTGATATGCGCTGCCTTTCGCCGCCGGACAACCGTTCGCCGTTCTCTCCGATCAGCGTGTCGTACCCCTGTGGCAGCTTCTTCACGAACTCATCGCATTGCGCCAGCCGTGCCGCCCTTATGACCTCTTCATCCGGTGCATTCTTCTTGCCCAGCCGAATGTTGTCCATTACGCTTGAATTGAACAGCGTCACATCCTGAAATACGATCGAATAATAGTTCAATAGGGTTTCGGGATCAATCTGCGAGATGTCTTCGCCACCCAGTGTGATGATACCTTTTTCAATATCCCAGAAGCGCGCCGACAGCTTTGCCACTGTGCTCTTTCCGCCACCCGAAGGTCCGACAAGCGCTGTCACATCACCCTGCTTTGCGGTAAAGCTGACATTTTTGAGCGTCTGCACGCCTTCAATATATGAGAAATCCACGTTGTTGAACTCAATATCGTAGTTATTCGGATGAAACTCTGCTTTGCCTTCCTGCCTTGGCATTACGTCCATCTCTTTCATACGCTTTATACGCACGTTCAGGTACAACAGAACCGCCAGATTTTCCAGCACCTCCATGATCGGGTTATAAACACGTGCCGCTACAACGAGGAAAACAAGATAAGCAAATATACTCACAGACCCGGTGGCTAAAAGATATGCGCCGGCCAGTATAACACTGGGCAGCCCAAGCTTTAATAACACATGGGTGAAGTTGATCAACGCACCGAGCAGTAATTCATTGTTAATCAAAAACTTCTCGTAATTATCCAGCCTTGCGTTTAGGGTGCTCGAATAATCATCTTCCCGGTTATAGGACTTGATTTCATGGACGGAGTCCAGCCCCTCCTGGATATTATCCGAAATATCTCTCTTTATATGGTAAATTTTTGTATGCAGCCTGTTTTGAAATTTTCGCGACAGATAAAATACCAAAAGAGCAACCGGAACCACCCAGAATACGGCGAGGGACATCTGCCAGTTGTAGATGAACATCATGACGCCCATGATAACTATCGTTACTGCCGCCGCAAAAATCTGAGGTACTGCATGGGAGAAAAGCTGCTCTATCTGCGTGGCATCCTCCATGATCGTTGCGCTTAAGTCGGCAATATCCTTTTTGCCAAAGAACGCAAGCGGCAATCTTCGAAGCGTTTCGGCAAGGCTGATGCGCCTGCGGGCGCTTTCCTCGTAAATCCGCGTATAGGTCGAGTCGTACTGGAAATAAGCAATCGTAAACATGACCAGCAAAGCGGCTACAGCCATAATCGCATAATAGAGGACGCTGCTTCCCGGGGCGTTTGAAGCGTTTAGAAGCGCCCCCAGGTGCTCATCTAAGAATTGAAAGCCGAAGATGACCGGGAACATGAAGCTGAGATCCATGATTGCCGACCAAACAATTGAAACGATGAGGTTTTTTGCCCCTTTTTCAGACATTGCAAATTTATCTTGAAAGTATTTACGCATATTGAACTCCCCCCTCGATGGTGTTTTGGGCGCCGATTTTCCACGCGACGGATTGTTGGTATTCGTCCCACATGGTTTTATAGAGTCCACTCTTACTCATCAGCGCCTCGTGCGTCCCTTCTTCCGCGATCCGTCCGTTTTCGATCACGAGGATTCTATCGACGTTGCGCACACTGGTCAGGCGATGCGCGATCATCAACGTTGTTTTGCCGCGGCTCAGCTCCTTCAGAGCCTTTTGGATCAGGTGCTCGTTTTCAGGGTCTGCAAAGGCTGTGGCCTCATCCAACAGCACAATCGGCGCGTTTTTGACGAAGGCCCGGGCGAGCGCGATCCGCTGCTGCTCTCCCCCTGAAAGATACGTTCCTTTTGAGCCGATAACCGTATCCAGCCCATCCCGCAAGCCCTCGATGATTTTTCGGGACTGCGAAGAATCCACAGCGTTATGGATATCCGCCTCCGTGACGTCTTTCTTGCCGAAGACGATGTTTTCTTTCAGTGTTCCCTTAAACAGCTTTGTGCTCTGAAAAACAAAGGATATATTGTCCATCAGCTCTTTTTTTGAGATATCCTTCACGTTGATTCCGCCGACCAGAACTTCGCCCTCGTCCACGTCCCAGAAACGTGCGGCCAGTCGGGCAATTGTCGTCTTCCCGCCGCCCGAGGCACCGACAAGCGCAATCGTTTCGCCTTCGTTCAGTTTAAAGCTGATGCCGTCGACCGCCCGTTTGTCGGCACATTCATATGAAAAAGCGACGTTCTTGAACTCCAAAGAGTGACTTTTTATAGTTCTCGGACTCTTGCTATAGCTCATGGCGGGATAGTTTAGAAGGTTATCCAGCCGGTCGATCGCCTGCTCTGCGATCATGCTGTTTTGCTGAAAGTGCATCGACTTCATCAGCAGCATCGTAAAGATCGGCGATATCAGAATGTAGAAGATAAAGTCAGCTAGCACAAGGGCAAGGTTTTCGCCGTTTCCGACCAAAAATATCGCCATTGGGATCAAAAAAAATGCGGCAGACTGCATGATAATGGTGTAAAATGACATCGGCTTGCGCCAGAGCAGTGTATACGCATGCACCATCTCTTTATACCTGATGATGCTGTTATAAAACCGCTTAAAGGAGAATATAGATTGGCCGAATGTTTTGACGACCGGAATGCCACGTACATATTCCACCGATTCTGAACTCATTTCTTCCAAAGAATCAAAGTAGTTTTTTTGAAACTGTTTGCCTTTAGCGGACATCATAAACTTCATGGTGATAAAGCCCATGATAATCGGGACAAGAGATGCAAGCCCCATTCGCCAGTCAACCGTCAAGATCAGTACGATCAAAATAATGGGGGAAACGACGGTACCGGCCATATCCGGCAGCTGGTGTGCCAAAAACGTATGTGTCGTTCCCGCTCCGTCATTGACGATCTTTCGCATTTTGCCGCTTGAATATTGATCGAAGAACCCCAGCGGCATGGATATAATCTTTTGCATTCCAACTTTTTGCAGCCCGACCTCCACGCGGAAGGCCGCGAGATGCGAGCTCATCAGTGCGCAGAAGTACACCACTACGCCGGCGACTGCACTTGCAAAAGCCAACCATGCATAAGTGCTGACATTTGAAACATTGATTGCCTGCGGCGCTGATAATATATCTCGCGTAATGTACCACACAAGCACGAAAGGTACGATATTAAGGACTGCTGAAAGCCCTGATAATACCAGCGACAAAGGTAAAAGCGCTTTTTTCTTGCCCATATATGGTGTAAACCTTTTTAAGATAGACTCTCTTTTCTGTTTTGGCATTCTATTTGACCTCCCTAATAATTTCGTTGTATATTTTTTCTCAACTGCTGTTGGCGATATTTTGAAGAAGTTGAGTTACTGTATAATCTCTCTTCGCTTATGATATAGTCGTTAGCTACATCTAACCGCTGGCGAAAAAAATACTGCTTACGGCACCTGATGTAAATAAAGCTTATCAAAACCAGAACGCACAAAAATCGCCATTTGCACAGCGTAATCGTCTGCCTCTGTTCTGTTTGGCTCATGCAGAATAAGCTCCTCCAAAAAGCTAATATAGGTAGCGGCAAGCGTATGCACAAGCATCTCACTAATGACGCCTTTACTGTTTTTCGTATTGGCAAAACGGGAGAGACGCGTATGAAAATTCTGTGCATAAAGCTGAATGATTCTTTCTTTATAGTCTTGTAGGCTTGAACCTGCTGCACAGAATAAAAGCAGTTTGAAGCTTTCATAATTATCCAGAACAGCATGGGCATAATTTCGAAAGCCTTGAATGTTTGATTCAAATGTGTCAGAGGAATTTTCATTGGTTATTGCGGCGTAGCAGCTTTCGTCATGCTGAAATTCATTTTCAATAAAACGTACGGCTGGTGCTGTAAGCTCACAAAATAGAGCGTCCTTGTTTTCAAAGTAAGCATAAATGGCGCCCTTAGTAAGTCCTGCTTTTTCGGCAACGACACGGAGCGAAGCTTCCGAATAACCATGATCCAGAAACTCTCTGCATGCAGAACTTATGATCTTTTCTTTAATATCGTCTTTTTTTATCTGCATCTCACTTTTACCTCTAACGATTTATGCGAGTTTCAACCAAGGTGTTGTCTGTTAAGTAATAAATACCAGCGGAATTTATTATAACTCATTATTTGTGTTTTTTCAAGTAGCAACTTGAACTTTTGTGTTTACAAATCGGGCAGTATTACAATTCGTCCCGTTTAAGTCAAAGCTGCAATAAGACGCCCGCATTTGCAGACCGGCCGGCGGTGAGCTTCCCACCCGCCGAACCAGTCAAGCGAAGCATACTTGTTTTACGAAGCAGCTCTATTTAATGTGGATATTGGCGACGTTGACGTATCTGCTGCCGGGATAGAAATCATACCCTGCTATGATATCGCTGTTCCATGCTGCATACTCTCGGGTATAGGAAATAGGAACCATAAGGGCCTGCTCGGCTATCGTTCCAAGCACCTCGGCGTAAATTCCTTGGACACGCTCTGAATCGCTGGTTCTGTCCAATTCGAGGATAAGCTCGTTGCCGCCATCCAGAAAGGCGGATATCAGAAACAGTCCGGGGTCCTGGCTGACATCGGAATTCATGTTGGTCATAAGCGTATATGGGTCATAAGCTCCGCCGTAGGTTTGATACATGTTAAAATCATAATCTCCGGATCCGACGGACCCCAGCCATGTCATGATATCAGCGCCGTTTGGCGTGATGCTGAAACCGATTTCTGCAAGTTGGCCGGCAATGGCAAGCACAGCGTCGTCTAAATTATTTGCTTCCAAAGAATAGATGATTTCAAGCTCCAGTTTTTGACCGTCCTTTTCACGGACGCCGTCTCCATCGATGTCTATCCATCCCGCTTCATCCATCAATTCATTGGCCTTGTTGAGGTCAAATGGATATACTGTCTGATCTACGTCGCAATAGGGCTTGCTGGTCATAAGTAGCTTATCTGCCGGCGACTCTATGCCGGCAAATACAGACGAGCAAAGCAGGTCTTTATTAATTGCGTAAGCGATGGCCTGGCGAACAAGAACTTCGTCAAAGGGTGCTTTGGATAGATTGAGCCCCAGGTGCCGGGTCAATGTACCGTGTTCGTCAATACCCGTTCCGAAAGATTCATCGCCGGAAAGCTCGCTGTAGGCGTCATAGCTTAAACAAGATGCGCCGATAATCGCATCGATTTCGTTGTTACGCAAAGCCAGCACCTTGGCGTCGTTGTCCTCGATGACTTTGATTTTAAAACTGTCAACCGCCGGTTTTTCACCCCAATAGTAGGGGTTGTTGACAAAGGTATACGTTGTACCGTCAAAGTCGCCGGCATACATGTACGGGCCGGTACCCATTGTTTGTTGTTTGCAGATTTCGTAGGAATCGCCGTCAAACGCTGTGGGATTGACAATTGACATTGGGTTGGCCATGGTCAGATCGTTGAGTGCGCCGTAATAAGGCTGCGTCAAAGTCATAACAACGGTCTTCTCGTCGGGAGTCTCCATGGTATCAATGATGGTCATAACTTTGCCGAAAGATCCGGCAAACTCGCCCAGATTTTTTTGGGCGCCCTCAATGCTGGTCTTGACTGCTTCGGACGTCAGAGCTGTCCCGTCGGAGAACTTTACACCGTCCCGCAGAATGAATGTATAGGTTAGACCATCGCCGCTGATTTCCCATCTTTCAGCCAGCTCGCCTGCGATTTCGCCATTTTCATCGTAACTCACCAATGTGTTGTAGAAATTTCTTTCCCAATACGTGAACCCGTAACCATTCGTATTAGCCGAAGTGATTATCGGATAAAATCCAGTGGGAAAATCCCAGCTCTCGGTCAGGGTAACCATCGTCTCTTCCGCTGAATTATCGCCGGATTCTGTAGTAGACTGCTCCGCGTTGCCGCATGCGGCCAAGCTTAGGCACAGTATACCGGAGATAGCCGCAGAGAGTAATCGTTTTAGTTTCATGATCTTTCCTCCTTTAGGTAATTGAAATAAATATATCACGCTTGAAAGCGGTAATATCTAAGCGCCGTTTTCCGGAAGCAGCGAGTCGATCAAAAACCGGGAATAGGAATGCTTGAAGCACCTTGTGTCACCGGTATAGCGGACGCTGTCCACAATCTTCCCTTCTTTCATGACCATGATGTTTTCGGCCATATACAAAGCGACGTCAATATCATGAGTAATAAACAGATAGATATATCCGTGCTCTGTCTGTAGTCTTTTCAGCAGTTCGAGAATGCTTTTTCGGACAATGACATCCAGCCCGCTCACCGCCTCATCAAAGATGACAATCTGCGGCGAAACGGCAATAGCCCGAGCAATGCATACGCGCTTCTGCTGCCCGCCGGAGAGCTCGTGGGAACGGCGGCGCAGCAATGTGGGAGGCAGGTCCATTTGCCGTATCAGCGCTTCGACCATTTTCGCCTCCCGCTGCCGTGAGACATTTAACAAATTCCGAATCGGTTCCGCAATACTGTCATAGACGGTAAACCTGGGATCGAGCGCACTTTTGCTATCCTGCAATACCAGCTGCATCCGGGTAAAACGCTGCTTTGACGCTTTACTGTTTAGGCAAAATAGGCTCGTTCCATCCAGAAGCACATCGCCGGAAGTCGGCGGGATGAGTCCCATAAGCAGCCGGGAGAGGGTGCTTTTACCGGAGCCGCTTTCTCCAACCAGTGCGTATGACTCGCTATCCTTTAAAACAATATCCACACCGTCTACGGCATGAATTGATCTTTTTGCGTTTTTTTCATCCATAACGCAATAATCTTTATATAATGCTTTTGTTTCTAACACGCGAGTTCACCCCGCTTGGAAGTCGCAGCACAAAGAGATGAGGCATCGATCAGCGCCCGGGTATAAGGGTGCTTGGGCGTAGTCAGCACTTCGCGGATATTACCCTGCTCAACAATCTGTCCACCCTTCATCACCAGCATATCTCCTCCCATACGGGACGCAACGTTAAAATCATGAGTCACCAGAAGTATGGCTGCGCCGTTTTCCCGCAAACGGCGCAGAGTATCCACCGTCTCGTTACGATGCTCCACATCCAGCGCCGTGGTGGGCTCGTCGGCCACGATGAGCTTTGAATCCACCATCAGCGCCATGGCGATCAGCACGCGCTGGAGCATCCCGCCGGAAAGCATATGCGGATAGCTTCGTATGACCTCTCCGGCACAATTGAGCCCCGCTTCCCGAAGAACTGTTTCTAATTTTATATATGCCTCGTCGCCCTTGAGACCTGTATGCAGACGGAGAGTTTCCGCCATTTGATGGCCTACCCGTACCGAAGGATTTAGTGCAGTCATTGGGTTTTGGGGAATCAGGGCGATTTGCTTGCCATAAATTTCCCTTTGGTGTTTTGGCGTCATAGTTAGTAATTCCTGTCCTTCATAAAAAACTTTTCCGTCCGTTTTGAAGCTCCGGCGGTTCAAGATACCCGTAATCGTTTTGCATGTCAGGGTTTTCCCGCTTCCGGATTGGCCCAGAATAACAAGCGAACTTCCTTTTTGCAGCGAAAAGCTGATGTTTTGAACCAACGTTTCACCGGTTTTACACAGGGTTATGGAAAGATCATTGATATTCAACAGCAATTATTGCACCTCCTCTGGTTCAAGCATATCCCGCAGCGCTTCACCAAACAAATTGAATCCGGCGGCGGTGATTAAAATACATATGCCGGGGTAAATCAAAAGCGCTGGATTTGAGTATAAACTGGAGCGTGCTTCGTTCAGCATGGCTCCCCATTCCGCCACTCCGGACGGTAGGCCAAGCCCAAGGAAAGAGAAGCTGGAAATCATAATAATCGCTGAAGCTACGCCCGTGCTCACATAGACAAGGAACTGGGGTAAAATATTGGGAATCAGATGCCGTATGATGATCTGAAATGTACTGCATCCGGATATCCGAGCAGCAATGATATAATCCCGCCCCATCTCTATGACTGCATAGGACCGGGCAACACGCGTAAACCATGCCCACATTGCCACTATGACGGCAACAGCCATATTCTGCAGTCCGTTTCCCAGCACTCCGATGATGGCAGCTGCAATCAATAAAGCGGGAAAGGCAATAAAAATATCACAGATCATAATCAGAATGCGGTCCACCCATTTACCGGCGCATGCACTGTAACTGCCCAGCAACAGGCCTATAGCAAACAATAGGAGTATCGTGGGCAGGCTCATGCCGATCGAATACCGCGCTCCAAATAAAAGCCGAGATAATTCGCAGCGGCCAAGCTGGTCGGTACCCAACGGATACTCTAAGCTGGCTCCTAGGTACTTATTGCTTACGTTGATTTCCTCGGGGTTATGCGGCGCCAAAACCGGCGCTAAGGCAGCCGCTGTCAGTATCAGAAGGATAAACAGCAGCCCTATTACAGCTTGAGAGTTATGTAAAATTCTTCTAAACATGCGTTTCCCTCACCATCCACGGACAGAGGAGCCGGTTAATAATATCTCCCGCTAAATTCGCAAGTACAAAAACTGCGGCAATTATGACAATACATGTGGAAACGGCGGTGGCATCTGCGGCAACGACACAGGCTATCAGATAAGAGCCGATACCGGATAGTGAAAACACGCTTTCTACCACGGCGCTTCCTGCGATAAGGTAACCAAGATACTGACAGAAGAGCGTCACAATGGGCGGGAGTGAATTACGCGTCACATGACGCAATATGATTCTGCCGGGCGATAAACCTCTGGATTTTGCATGAATAACGTAATCTCTGTTTAGCTCTCCCAATAGGGAAGAACGAAAAACCCGGATAAAGGCGCAAATCATAGGAACCGCCAGTGTAAAAGATGGGAGAAGTAGTCCTTTGACACCCGGTGCAGGAAGCACTGTGAATAGCGGCAGCTTGACTGCAAATACCAGCAACAGCAGAAACCCAAGCCAAAAAGTCGGCAGGCATATGCCAAGCAGTGTTACACCTCTTGTTACATGATCAAAAACGCCGTTTTTATGGTGCGCGCATAGTAAGCTTATCGGTATCGAAACAACGATAATCCATGCAAGGGAGAGCCCCACGAGAGCAAAAGTAGTTGGGAAATAGTCTGCAAGATCTTCACTGATTGGGCGAAAAGAATAAACGGACATTCCAAAATCACCTGTAAAAAATCCACCCAGCCATATTAAATACCGGGCAATCATTGGTTTATCAAGCCCGAGTTCAACCCGTACCTGTTCAATCATCTCATCAGTTGCGGCAATTGAACTCTTTCGAGCAATGAGCTCGGCCGGATCAGTGTTGGACAGTGCGATAAGCAAAAAGCTCAGTATACTGACCCCTGCGATTACGACGAAGAACCCCAGCAGCCGCTTCTTTATATATACAAACAAGTTACATCTCCTTTTGGGTTAGTCATTTATAACCATGTGTCAAAATGCTAGGTTTCCGCTGTAAACTACTTAGAGATAACAGATCACCTGTGGGGGGCTGATTTACGTAGCTTTATATCATCTTTTCGATGAGATAATATCTAAGCTATAAAGCAACCAGCACCGTATAGTCTTAGTTAGAGACGTCTAACCAAGACTATACGGTATGCAGATGATTTTGTCAATACCATAAATTCAGTTTTGTAAGAGGTAATACTTCTCTTCGTTCAATAAAATGGCCGAAATATTATTTAGAAACTAAAATATATTGACAAAGAGCTCACGTTGAATTATATTTTAGTTACTAAAACAAACCGAATGGAGTGATTGTATTGGTGACTATGGATAAGCGCAATCCGAATCCTTTTAAAATTGCGCTCATATATTTTTCCGCAACCGGAAACACAAAGAAGATTGCGGATACAATAGGAAGCTGTTTAGAAAATCAGGATATTACCGTTACAAGAATTGATATTACGTCTCATGGAAGCAGGAAAGAACCGATATCTCTCAGCAAGTATGATGCCGTTATATTCGGATTTCCGATCTATTCATTAAGAGCGCCCCGCGTCTGCAGGCAGTGGCTTGAACAACTTGACGGAAGCGGAAAGAAATGCTCGGTATTTTTCACCTTCGGCGGATTTGGGAAGGACCCAGCCCATTATTATATAAAGGAGCTACTAGAAAAACGCAACTTTATCCTTGTGTCCACCGCTGAATTTCTGGGCGTACATACATTCAACCGCTGCGGCTGGCAGGCTGCCGAAGGACGCCCGAACCAATTCGACTTTAAGGTTGCAGAGGAATACGCCCACAAAACACTGAAAAGATTTACAGGTGAAGATCCGGATGCAATCTGTGATTTAGATAAGCCTATGTATCCTTCTGAACAGTTGGATATGGCCGAAAAATTCAGGTTTCAATTGATAACCCAGCTTCCAACAAGGGATGCCCAGAATTGTTCCATATGCATGTTATGTGAAAAGCTCTGCCCGACAAATGCCATGGACGCCGAAAAAGGGATTGCAGACCCCGCCTCCTGTATAGCCTGCTTCAGATGCATCGCAAATTGCCCGGACGGGGTTTTGCACACGAACGATATATCCGGCACATGGGATAACAAGCTGAAAATGCACACTACGACAAAAGAAGAAATTGATCATATGAAAAGCAAAATATATCTATAATACGGAGCTGTGAAAATGGATGATTGTCAAAAAATAATGGAAAGAATGGCAGCCCTGCAATATAAGATCAATTCTAACGACAAAAAGCCCAGAAGCTTTGGAACTTCTGAGCTGTTGCACCAATCTGAAATTCACTTCATCGACGCCATAGGAATCGACGGTGAAATAAATGCCTCGCAATTATCCGATAAGCTGCACATATCAAACGGAGCAATAACTCAGGTTGCGGATAAGCTGCTGAAGAAAAAACTCATAGAAAAATATAAGATAGAAACCAATAAGAAGGAAGTTTATTTCAAGCTGACCGAACAAGGAAAAGTGGCCTATGAAAGCCATAAAGAATTTCACCAGGGCCTGTGTGAAAAAATAATTGCTTATTTGAATGACTTAAGTCCGGATCAAATCGAGGGGATATTGGGTTTTATCGCTGTATCAGATGAAAACCTTCCTGACCTTTCGTGAGACAATTCTCCAACCAACTCTTTGAATTTGCTTATGAGCAGCGAGCCATACATTAAGCAGTGGCTTAATCCATACCGGCTATTTCGCTGATTGGCTTTATTACACTCGCGCTTTCACTTTTTGGTATTTTCATTGGCCATAAACTCGGCATTAAACTATAATCAAAAGCCGAACTTGCGGGAGGTATTGTTCTGATTCTTATAGGAACAAAAATGCTTCTTGAATATCTCGGAATTCCGATTTTATTCGGTGCCTTTCTTTCCAACATGCTTGCATATGGCTCGAAAGCTCTGTTCGCTCAGGTCGTGTTCTATTTTACAGGCATCCTCACGGGCGACATTCTCATCGACGCCAAGAGCAATAAGAAGGTGGGTCAGCGTTTTGTGGCGTTCATACATACGCATCGCAATTTCCATTCCGGTTTCAGTAAGCGTAATATGGCTGTCTGAATCCATGGTGATGTATCCGTTTTCCCTGAGCCTTTTAGTGGCATATGATACGCTTGGCTTCTTTACGCCAAGCTCGTCCGCAATGTCAATGGAGCGAATATAACCATGTTTTTCCTTGAGCATCAGCATCATTTCGAGGTAATCCTCGGCCGATTTCCGGATATTCATAAATATGAGCTCCTTTCGCGCCTTTATTATAGTCATGTTAACAGAATCTAACCGAGAATACAAGGCATCAGGATGCTTCGTTGTAGATACCGTTCCCATATTTTAATCAGGATAAAAATTCCCGCACAGAATGTAAGAAGCAATTTCCATATTCATTTGCTCTATATTATTTCAAAATGAGCAAGTGCATCTTTGATAGCACCTACTTGAACAGGAGCGGGATGTTTTCTTGGGTTTTTTAATGTTTCAACCGCATTAGGAGCATCGTACATTGGCAAACCTAAACTGCGTTTTATCTCGGCAAAATATGATGTATGGATTTTGAAGTCGTATTTTTCAACGATACATTCTTTAATCATTCTGTAAGTAGTTCGTGGTTTTGGCTTGTATGCGTCTGCCCTTTCAGCTATATTATTAAGGGTAAGCCTATTGTCAACCTTACCCAATGGTATCATTCCATCCCCATTGCCAAAGTCTACAGTTACGTTAATATAGCTGTCTGGAGCTTTGTAGGACTTTGGTAATACCGTTGAGACGGTGATATTGATATCAAGGCTAGAAAAGTGAGTGTAAAATAAAGCTTGTAAATTGCCGTTTTTGGGCGTAGGGATCGTTAACTAGAGCCTGAGAATCATGCTTTATTGCTTCAACTGAACAAGTCAAGGTTGCGTTTATTGCGGCAGAGCGATTTAGAAGGCATGAACAACTGCGTATCTTGGAACCGAATTGAACTCCTAGTTTTGAACAAAAGTATAGCGGATTTTGGAATGGGAGGTTTTTATGGATTTGAATCTTAATGAATACAAAGCTATTGTTGAATCATCACCTAACTTGATTTGGAGATCAGGTTTAGATGCTAAATGTAACTATTTCAATCAGACCTGGCTTGATTTCACCGGGCGAACTTTCGAGCAAGAAAATGGTGATGGCTGGGTTGAAGGCGTCCATCCTGACGACGTTGATAGGTGCATAAAAACTTATATGGAGAACTTTAATAAAAGAACTCCTTTTGAAATGGAGTATAGACTGCGTCGCTATGACAGTAAATGGAGATGGATCAATGACCGAGGGGTGCCGTTTTTCAACGAGAAAAGGGAGTTTTTAGGTTATATTGGTAGCTGTATGGATGTAACGGAAAAGGTGGAAGGAGATATGTTAAAAGAGATGGCTCAAAAGGATGGGCTAACAGGGATTTTCAGCCGCCAATATTTGCTGAGCCTTTTCGATTATGAATTTGAATCCGCCAAGAAAACTGCCTCAAAATTGTCACTTGCTATGATGGACATAGATAAGTTTAAAACAATTAATGATACATGTGGTCATGTGAGCGGAGACGCTGCACTTAAAAGTTTTGTATCTATTGTCAAAGATACTGTTCGTCAAGACGACATGTTCGGCCGATATGGCGGGGATGAGTTTCTTATTATTTTTCCCAATACACCAATAGAAACAGCGCGTAAAATAATTGATAGAATCAGAAGTTCACTGAAGGCAACTACTATTAAGATTGGTGACAATGAGATTGTGATATCGGTAAGTGTTGGCCTTTGTGAGAAAGCAGATGAGAATTGTCCTAATGAACTGATAAATAAAGCTGATAAATTGATGTATGAGGATAAGAAACGTCAAAAATGAGCTGCTATCACCGATGTAAAAAATATTGTGCAACTAGTTTCTGGCAACGTTAACGGTCTCCACTGCAGGCAGCAAAAGGAGCGAATGACGAAATGATCCCAAAAGCATATGACTACCGGGTAATTATCAGTGGTGTGATTTGTAGTTGTGTCATGATCAAGGCGTTCTTCTTTAATCATACAAGGCTTGCGAGAACTGACAGGTTACGCGTATATATGCCTGAAGAGGCAAGCCTGCGTGGAAAATACAGTGTACCGCCGGTTGTGGAGGAGAAATGATGGAACATATGCAACGTATATAAACGAGCGATAAATGACTACAAATCTTGCATGTGCCGAACATGGCCGGACGTTATTATTGCATACAGCTTACCGATTCGAGAAAAAGCACTGTCTTTGCCTATATCGGCAAGCGCATCACAGAAACCGATTCTTCGGTGCTCGTTATTGGCCGCGTTCTTGTAGATAGCCACAGCGACCTTTCTACTGCCTATGAACTCACGAAGCAGATACACTATCTCCATTGACACAAAAATAGTGTGCGATGTTTTGCCAAGGTGTGCGGTCAGGTCGGGTGTACGTAGGAAAATGTGCTGACTTCATAAAAAGTTGGGGTTAACAGGAGAAGGCCATGAACTTAAAAGAAAGAGCAAAACAACTCAAAACGGATATTCCTGCCGTGTTTTTAAGCATGAGGAGCAAAGACACGCCACTTGCAGCTAAGATTTTAGCGTGGATAACGATTGCTTATGCCCTTTCGCCCATAGATTTGATTCCGGACTTTATTCCCGTGCTTGGTTATCTTGACGACATTATTCTTTTGCCTGTGTTAATCGCATTGACAATTCGGCTCATTCCCCGAGATACTTTTGAGCAGTTCAGAAAAGAAGCCGAGGGTATGTGGAAAGACGGGAAGCCGAAGAAGTGGTATTACGCGATTCCGATTGCAGCGATTTGGCTGTCTGTAATCTGCCTGATTGCCAAGGCTGTCTTTTTTTAAATGATGACCATCGGAGCATGAGGAGTGTTTTTCTATTGAACTCCGAATTCCCGGAGAAGAATATGAATTTTGAGGGGACAGGGAGGACGCTTTCTGAAATGGACTATCAAAAACTATTGGACCGTAGCGACGACTGGCTGAAATATTCGATCAATATTAACTTGATCAATAAGCCCAAGGATACACTGATAGACCTCAGAAATTTAGCATTGAATGACAAACGAATTCGAGGATACATTACTGACATTGCAGACTTTCATGTCAGCCTTGTGACCAATCATAAGAATCCCGATTTGCCGATTCAAAAGCTGCTGTTTCTGCTGGATCTCGGATTCGATACGGAAATTCCACAAATTAAATCAGCTGTGGATGAAATTCTTAAGCACCGGGATGAGAATGGAGTATTTCAATCAATGACAAATGTTCCAAAACACTTCGGCGGAGCAGGGGAGGACGTATTTAGCTGGTGCCTTTGTGATGCCCCACTTCTTTTGCTTGCCCTGTTAAAGGCAGGCATGGATTATCATGAATACATCAAACCTGGTGTGGATTATCTGTTGTCTTTATGCCGTGATAACGGATTTCCGTGCGTCGTATCCCCGGAGCTGGGCAAATTTCGAGGCCCTGGGAAGAAGGACGATTGCTGCCCATACGCCACGCTGATGATGGCCAATTTATTGTTATATATACCCGAGTATCGGAATTCTAAGGTTGCGATATCTGCTGCGGAAGTGCTGTTGAGTCTATGGGAAAACAGCCTTGATCGGCATCCGTATATGTTTTACATGGGGACAGACTTCCGCAAGCTGAAAGCGCCATCCTGCTGGTATGATATTGTCAGCGTAACCGGAGTTTTGAGCAAATATGAGTTTGCCCGGGACGACGCTCGCTTCCTTGAGATGGTTGCACATATAAAAAGCAAAGAAGATAAGGATGGATTCTTTACGCCTGAATCGGTGTATTTGAAATTGAAAGACTGGGATTTTGGGCAGAAGAAAGCACTGTCTCCATATTTGACTTATCTATGCTACCGAATTTTTAATGAATTGAAATCATGACAAATAAAACAAGGCACCCCACGTTCAGCTTTACAGTGGAGTGCCTTGGCCATATTTATTCATATTTGCATATCGTCACGGAGGGCTGAAATTCACGGCCAAGCTGCCCTCAAAGATGGTCAATTTTTCTACTAGCTCTCGGACAATCAAGCGGTCTACCAGTTTTTAAGCTCTGACTTTAGGGCGATGATTTTCGATTCAATCGTCCTGATTACAGAAAGGAACACATCGTCCGGTTTGCCCGTTGGATCGTCAAGGCTCCAATCCTCCCGTCGCTTGCAGGGTAAAAAGGGGCATTGTACGTTGCAGCCCATAGTCACGACCACGTCCACTGGCGGAATTTCAGCAAGCAACTTTGGACGCTGGCTTTGCTCCATATCAATGCCATAGAGCTGCTTCATCAGACGAACCGCGTCGGGATTGATGCGGTCTCTGAGCTCCGTTCCCGCAGAATAGCTTTCAAAGACGTCTGCGGCAAGGCGCTTGGCAAGCGCCTCGGCAATTTGGCTCCGGCAGGAGTTATGGACACAGATAAATGCAACTTTTGGTTTACGCATGCTTGAAGCAACCTTTCATATTGTTCGTGATTTTAACGAAAATCAGCATAACCGGCACCTCGCGTCGGAGAAATGCGGGGATGCCGAAGAGGAGTTAGCCGATGAAAAGCCCTCCTATTCTATCTGACTTTTTGAAGAATCTTTACGACCTCATCGGTTTTCAAAACCTTACCGTAAGAAACCACTTTTCCGTCTATAACGAGGGCGGGCGTTGTCATAACTCCATATGCCGCGATTTGCGAGAAGTCGGTCACATGGTCGATGGTCGTATCCATGCCCAGCTGTTCCAACGCGGCTTTTGTCGCCGCCTCAAGCTGATTGCACTTCGCACAGCCGCTGCCCAGCACTTTTACGCTTGCGCCCTCTGTTGTTGCGCTCTCAGCTTTTCCCATGTTTTCCGCGGCGCAATTTCCGTTGCAGCAGCATGAAGCCGTTTTTTCCTCTTTGTTTTTCCTTCCAAACAGTGCCATAATGAATATCTCCTTTTAAAATTATTGAATCCAAAAAATCACTTTTTACTTTCTTTCCGGCAAAAAAATTTCTTAAGTTTTCCGGCAACTTATAGCCTTCACAGGAACAGCCGGTTTCAACCGTTCCAAATGCAGCTTTGAGAATGGTTTCGGCGAGCATTCCTTTTGGAGGTACTTCATAAGTTCCCCCATGATACGCAAATACCCGGCAGGCTACATCGGTCCCGCTGATTTCACTGCAGCAGCCGCAGCTGTTTTCAGCAACCGACTGGCAGATATCCTGACCGTTTACACGGATCGTGGGGGAGGAGAGAAACTTATACTGTTGGGCAAGCTCTGCTGTTTCCATCTCGATTTTCCTGTATTCGACGTCATAACCTGTAAGCGTAAAGGCGGGGGCAAGCGTCAGCATAACCTCGTCAAGAACGCTGTCGGTTCCGATACAACGCTCACAGGCCTGGAGATCAAGATAGAGATACTCAATAACAACCTTCTTTTCTGGCATCGCTTCATACCCGCAGGAATAGCATGGTTCTTCCGCTGCTTGTGCGCCGTTTGGCGGTGTCCAACCAGTGGTATCATCCACATAGGTAATTGCTCCGACAGGGCAGCAGTTGCCGCACCCATGGCAATGTTCAATGCAAGATTCAGGGTTTTTCACCACGGGAGATGGTGCCTTCGCCGCATCATATATACCGTGAGAGCATTGATCAACACAGGTGCCGCACTCCTCACAGGTTGGATAATCAATAACGGGATACCATGTTTTTGCCATAGCAATTTCTCCTATATGATAAACGGTTGAATCGCGTTAAAAAGGTAGCCCACGATGATAATGCCAACGGTACAGATTGCGATGAACAGTGCCAGTAACTTTGGTTTTACAGCCTTGCGCAGCATAATCATAGAGGGCAGCGACAGCGTGGTTACGGCCATCATGAACGAAAGGATAGTACCAAGCTGCGCCCCTTTATATAGCAGCGCTTCCGCAATCGGGATGGTTCCAAAGATGTCGGCATACATTGGTACGCCAATGATCGTTGCCAGAATGACGCCGAACGGATTATTGCTGCCAAGCACAGCCGCGACCCATTCCTCCGGGATCCAGTTATGGATGACCGCGCCAATGCCAACACCGATCAGGATATAGGGGAACACTTTTTTAAAGGTCATAAGCATTTGTTCTCTGGCGTAGAGAAGCCGGTCTTTTCTCGTCAGATCCGGGGATTCTATATCTATGCCTCGGGCTGTCATTATGAAGCTTTCCACCTGCTTCTCCATGCGCAGCTTCTCAATAATCGTACCACCGATGATGGCGACAATTAGCCCGATGAGCACATAGATCACAGCAACTCTTGCGCCGAAAATGCTCATCAAAAGCACTAAGGAACCCAAGTCGACCATGGGGGAGGATATCAGAAACGAGAAGGTTACGCCCAGCGGCAAACCCGCGGATGTAAAACCAATAAAGAGCGGTATAGAAGAACATGAGCAAAAGGGGGTTACCGTTCCAAGCAGCGCGGCAACTGAATTTGCGCCGATACCATGGAACCGCCCCAGTATCTTCTTGCTGCGCTCAGGCGGAAAATAGCTTTGAATGTAACTGATAATAAAGATCAGGAAGCACAAAAGCGCCGTGATTTTTATGACGTCATAAGCAAAAAACTGTATGCTGCCGACCCAGCGGTTTGTGGTGTCAAGTCCTACAGATGAAAGACCGCCGCCAATTAATTCGTTCAACCATTTCATCCCAAGTATTTGGTTTTGGAAGAAATCCCAAATCGCTTTGAGTATTTGCATAAAATACAGGTCTCACTTTCAAAATAATAACATCAAATATTTTTGATATATTCAGTTGATTCAAAGCCATCATCAGATGGCTTATTATTTACAGCAGTCGTTCTTTTTTATAACCGCGTTGGGCGTTGTCAGTTCCTTCAGCAGGGCACCGGCATCAGTGCTGCCCTTTTCACAAATTTTGTAGTGCGTCCATTTGCCTTCCTGCCGACTCTCGACAATACCCGACTCAACCAAAATCTTCATGTGATAGGAAAGCCCCGACTGCCCAAGATCCAGCTGCTCGAGCAAAACGCAGGCGCATTTCTCACCGCCGCGCAGCAGTTCAAGTATTTGCAGGCGTTTTTCATCACAAAGCGCTTTAAATATCTTTGCGTATTCCTCATAAACGGTTGCCAATTTATCACCTCGTATCAAGATTATTTGATATGTTACCATTGTATGCATCAAATCAAATTTTGTCAATGTGTTTTTAGAATTTTGGTAAAATAAAAGCACACCACGCTGTTGCGGATTCAGCGTGGCATGCTTTGTCCTATCCTGAAAATGTGGCCATCTTTTAGATTAGTTGCTTTCTGCTGTTAAAAAAGCTCTTGTAAGATAAATAGCAGGCAATGAAGGATGCAATGGAAGTCGTTGATAACAACATAAACGTAACCATTAACTGATACTTAATTGCCTCCAACGGCGACGCTCCCGCAAGGATTAAGCCCGTCATCATGCCGGGAAGTGAAACGATGCCTAATGTTTTTGCAGAGTCAATTGTGGGCTGCATGCCCGTTTTTATGGAATCCCGAATAATCTCGATTGAGGAAGGAAGGATATCCGCGCCTAAAGACAACTTTGTTTCCACTTCATCTCTCTTATTTTTAAAATCCGACGCGATCTGTTTGTAACATAATCCTAACGCGACCATGGCATTGCTGACGATCATGCTGCTGACGGGAATAATTTGATACGGCTCGTATTTGATTATCTTTGACAGAACAAGAATTGTTAAAGTAATGACTGTGCCGGCTGTTATGGACAGCAAAGATATTACGAATCCCTTTTTTATGGCTTTTCCTCGTTTTGCGGCGTTATACGAGGCGTTGACGATCATAAAAAGCAACAAAAGGGTTGTGAAAACAGGATTTTTGAACCCGAAGACATATTCGAGAACGTATCCCACGATGACAAGCTGAACCACGGCCCTTACAACGCTGATTACAATTTCTTTCTCTAGCTTGAGCCTTTGCCAATAAGAGAAAACAAGCGTCACGAGCACGAGTGAGGATGAGATAAGCAGAGATGTTATACTGATATCATTTGTTCCGTTCATGCAATACCTCCAGCGACTTGATCGCACCGGCTTCAATCGTCAATAATTTATTGGCGTATTGCCTGGTTTGTTCGGGGTTATGCGTTACCCATAAAACGGTAACGCCCTCATTGTTGAGTGTATTGATTACACTTCCAACTATTTCTGCGTTTTCCGCGTCAAGGGCGGAAGTGACCTCATCTAAAAGAAGAACTTCAGGTCTAAAGAGTAAGTTTCTAATCAGCGCGATCCTTTGCTTTTCTCCTCCCGAAAGGTTTTTGACATCCTTGTTCAAATCATCTGCTGCCATATAAAACCGAGAAAATAAGTCGTTTATCTGGCTCTCGTCCGGCTTAAGGTTTCTGATAAAAAAGGGGAAATTGACGTTTTCCATCACCGTATCGCCGAAAAGATAAGGGGTTTGAAAACAGTATGAGATGCTTTTCCTTAATTCCGTGGGGATGTAACTGGGGAAACGTTTGCCTTTGAATAGGATGTTTCCGTTGGTGGGGCTGATTAAGTGGCAGCAGAGCTTAAGAAGGGTGCTCTTGCCGCTGCCCGACGGGCCGACGATTGAAACAAAATCGCCTTGGTCAATATCAATACAAATATTTTTGAGAATTATTTTATTGGCATCGTGAAAGGATACATCCTGAAATTCAAGCAATGGCAAAGTATGCACCTCCGGTTATTATTTGTTATTGTATCATGGGGCTAAATATTTGAAGTTTTAGCTTAGATACATAATTTATGATAATTGAACTATATTGTAATTCTAATCTATATTTAATGCAACGCTATTTTTTACCGGATGGATCTATCGCAAGCGGTGACCGCTTCATGCCGATGAGCCACTGCTCGCTGCAGTAGGTAAAAGGGAGAGGGATGTTCTTGCCAGAAGGGGCGTGTTGACTTGAACAGGCAAATAAAGATAATATGTTAGTGCGTGGCTTCATATACGAAGTGTTTTTGATTATGCGCGGAACTGGCCGTGAAGATGGTACGCAATATGGAACCACAATATCAGCAAACAACCAAGCGTTGAGAGGAATTAAAATGAAAACAATCATCATCACCGGGGCCAGCGATGGCATTGGAGCAGCGGGTGCACGCCAGTTGAAAGCCAGAGGTCATAATGTCGTGATAGTCGGCCGCTCACCTGAAAAAACCAAAGCGCTTGCAAAAGAGCTGGGCGTGCCGTTCCACTTGGTTGATTACACGCGATTGACCGACGTAAAACGGCTGGCAGCCGAACTGGAGCGGTATGAGCGTATTGACGTGCTTGCAAATAATGCCGGCGGCATTATGGGAGCGAGAGCGGTGACGGAGGACGGATTCGAAAAGACTTTCCAAGTGAACCATCTTGCGCCATTTTTGCTGACAAAGCTGCTGATGGAACGCCTCGTTGCCTGTAAGGCGACAGTGATCCAGACCTCGAGTATTGCGGCAAATGTGTTCGGCAGAAAATTTGACATCACAGATCTGAACAATGAGAATCATTACGCTCCGGATACTGCCTATGGATACAGTAAACTTGAGAACATTCTATTCACCCGGGAACTTGACCGCCGATATCGGGCAGCCGGGATTTCCGCCGTTGCCTTTCATCCGGGCGTGGTGCGTTCTGCTTTCGCAGGCGATACCACACATTTCATACGGGTTGCCTACTGCACGCCTTTGAAGTACTTAGTAACAATAACGCCAGAGCGAAGCGCGCGAGCGCTCACGGCCCTCGCCGAAGGAAAGCCCGGAGCAGATTGGCAGCCGGGCGAAGTTTATTCTCACGGCAAACCCATGACGGTTGTATTCAAGGATGACGGATCCTCTGCACGGGAGCTATGGGAGCGCAGCGAACATTTTTTGAAAAATCTGCTGCCTTGACACTTGTTCACATGGTCTTATTTTGCACTAAGTCTCCATAACCAATTGCAGATTTGCGTGACTATTGCTACAAAAATCCATTCATAAAATTTTCAAGGGCATGCGAGAGATGCGAACTTAATGCAGAATCAGAAATATTGATTGCCCCCAATGTTCAGGAAGATATATAAAAATATGTATATTTAGGCTATAATTATAGTAACAAAATCCGAGAATTAAAAAACAGTGTTAAAATTAAATATCCGCACCTTGTTGATGGAGGAGGCGTTTAAGTTGAAGCATAATAGAGAACCTTTTAGTGAAAATGCCGTTGCTTTTTTTACCGCCAGAAGTCATTCCATGAACCTGAGCAGTACTTCAGAAAGTGTGCAGTCGTTAAACAACGATGGCGTCATCATTGACGCTAGCCCCGGCTGGCTGAAGGCAAGCGGGTATGAAAAAAATGAGGTTATTGGGCATTTTTTTGGAGAATTTCTTTTGGATGAGAGCCGTTTAGCAACGCAAAGAGAATTCCCGCACCTCAAGGATTATGGTTTTGTAAACAACGTGCGGCTGAAGTTTAAACGGAAAGACGGCGTTGTGATAGAAATTGTTTTGAACGGGACGTCAAAATACAACGACGACGGGACGTTTGAACGCACATTCTGCGAGTGGAGGTCACTCGACTATTATATTAATTCGACGGAAAAGATCAATCAGCTTTTATTGCGGGAAAAATTCTTTAAGATGATCGGCTACATCAGATCTAACATCACGGCATTGCTGCTCAAAAATAATTTCAACAATTATTATGATGATCTGTACCAAATACTCAACGAGCCATCCGAAGTATTGCACGTGATTATTGAACCGGATAAAAGCGGGTTAATTAATCTGAGCGAAGCCGACGCAGGTAGGGTGAAGCGCTTAAAAAAAGAAGGCATAAATTCATTAAAAAATAATACTGTCATAATTAAAAGCGACAGGTTGGGAGAGGGAGAATTCTCGTTGACGTTCAGTGTTTATGATGAAACTATGCCGAACAAAGAGCGGATCATTGTCATTGATTTTATCAGTTCAGAAGATTTGCTCAAAGACTGGGAGGAAGAATTTATAGAGATATGTAAGCTGATTGAATCGGTTTCGCAGATGATAAGAGTTAACTTGGAGGTCAAAAGACTGGCCGGAGAGCTGCAAAAAGTGAGCGAAACAGACACGCTTACCGGGATCAGCAACAGGATGATTCTCGAAAAAAAGCTAGTACTGCAAAAAGACGCATTCGACAGATATAGAGAAAAATGTTCCGTAATTATTGTGGATATCGACTATTTTAAAGACATTAACGATACTTACGGACATAACATCGGCGACAGCATTCTCCGAGAAACTTCACATATCTTATTGGAAAACATTCGAAGAACCGATGTGGTAGGGCGCTGGGGCGGGGACGAATTCCTGATTGTTTGCAAGCAAACCGGGAGTAAGGAAGCCATGATACTGGCAGAATCGCTGCGTAAAAAAATTGAAAGACATTCATATACAGGCAATATTAAGCTGACGTCAAGCTTTGGCGTCAATGAAATTTGGGAAGGAGTGACGATAGAGCAAATGGTCGGGAAAGCGGACAGGGCGCTATATGAAGCAAAAAACTCTGGCCGCAACAGAGTATGCTGCAGTTTTAAAGCGGGTTCTTTGTAACAATCCAATTGGAAAGGAACCATTATGGAAATACGAGAGGCAAGTGAAAGAGAATTATTTGGACTGCTAAAGCTCTATAGCCAGCTGCACAATAATCCTTTGCCAGAAGCGGGAGATAAGCTGTCAGCTCTTTGGAACGATATTTTGCAAGATAAGAACCATCACATTATTGTTGCAGTTGATAATGATACCATTATTTCTTCGTGCGTCCTTATCGTTGTCCCCAACCTTACCCACGGGCAACATCCTTATGCGCTTATTGAAAATGTGATTACCGATACGTTATACAGGGGGCGGGGATTGGCTTCGGCATGCCTTGCATTTGCTAGACAGATTGCTCAAAAACAGAACTGTTATAAAATCATGCTGATGACCGGAAGCAAAGAAGATAGTACATTGAACTTTTACCGGAGAGCAAATTATAATTCGGAAGACAAAACCGCATTTGTTCAATGGCTGTGATGCTACATACTGCTGCGGTGGCAGGCGGCCGTTATATTAATTGAGAAAAATAGGACTGCAGATTTTATAGCTCGCAAAGGAATGTGTTGGGCGCTCAATAAACGGCAATAGCTGAGATGACACGAAAATCGGCCAAGGTATGTGATGGGAGAAGGGGGAACTGTGATAAGTTTAGAGAAAGATGAGAATACGGTTGTTGACAAAAGCATGGAACTTGTTGCTCCGTGCGGCATGAACTGCAGTCTGTGCATTGCCTATCAGTTTAGGGCAAATGATCTGAACAAGCACGGGTTTCGCAAGTCGTATTGCCTGGGGTGCATTCCAAGGGGGAAAAACTGTACCCATATGGGGGATGCATGTGAGTTGCTTCGGCAAGGAAGCATTCGTTTTTGCTTTGAATGTGATTCCTATCCCTGTAAAAGGCTGAAAGCTTTGGATAAACGATATCGCACAAAATATCACTTGAGTATGATAGAAAACCTTGATTACATTTGCCAGCACGGCGCGGAAGCGTTTATAAAAAGGGAGACTGAAAGGTGGCGCTGCCCCATATGCGGCGGAACGATTTGCTGCCACAATGGACTGTGTATGAATTGTAATATGGAAACATTGTTGCAAAATAAAAAATACCGGTGGAATGAGGAGTAATATATGGAACCACTGAATGACGCGATTGCAGATTACACACTACAGCTTAAAAAGGGAGAAATACAAAAGGCTTACAGAGGGATTATGGCATTCATGTCGGGCCTGAAAGCTTACATGGAAAACAGATATCCGGAATACAGCGCAAGCGCGCTTTACTTTGGGTATATGGACATGACGTACTTCGCCTTCACGCCTTTGGAATTAAAGAATAGAAAGCTCAAGATCGCCGTGGTCTATTTGCACGAGCAAAACAGATTCGAAATTTGGCTGGGGGGAGCGAACAGGAATGTACAGGCCAAATATATCGATATGTTGAGCCGAAGGAATATTGGGAAATACGTACTTTCAAAGCCTTTGCCTGGCGTCGATTCGATTATTGAGATGCGAATTGACAAACAACCGGATTTTGATCATGCGGAAGAACTGAAAAAACAAATCGAAAAGAAGTCGATTAGATTTATCAGTGATATTTCTTCATTCTTAGTGCATTCATCTGACGAGAAGGGGAGCGGCTCACAAGACTAAACAGTTTTTGCAATAATATAACAGATTGGCGGCCGGCCGGTTTTTTTTTCATATTAACTCCACGGGTGACGCCCAACCTTGCCCCTTTGCACCTTTTTTCGATGTCAACATGCGCAATGCTTCTTTGCGGGATGCTCGGCGATCCAAGCTGTTTACAGCGCTGCGGGAAGATTCTTTGCTTTCTGAAGCACATGTCGGTGGTTGCGTTTTATGTGTTATACTGACAGAATCATAAGATGAATACGGGTGGTTGAATGAAGAATGAAGTTTCGCTTGTGCCCTGCGCTGATTATGATCTAGGGAACGTGAAAAAAGCGCTTATAGATGCGCTTGCGCCCATCGGTGGCTTAGATTGGGTAAAACCGGGCATGAAAATTGCCATAAAGGCAAACCTGATGATGCGCTTTAAGCCCGAGAAGTGCGCTACGGTGCACCCGAATATCGCGGTGGCCTTATGCGAATTACTTATCGAGAAGCAGGCCAAGGTCGTTTTGGGAGACAGCCCGGGAGGGCCTTTTACGGCGACCTATTTGCACGCGATCTACTCCGCAACGGGTATGGACCAAATACTTCGCACTGGTGCGGAACTCAACGGCGATTTTACATATTTGGATGTATCCAACCCGGACGCTGTGGCCGCGAAGAAATTTCAAGTTACGAAGTATCTGACGGATGTCGATGCGATTATCGACCTTTGTAAAGTCAAAACACATGGTTTGATGGCTTACACGGGAGCGTGTAAGAACTTTTTTGGCGCTGTTCCCGGAATGATAAAATCCGAGTACCATTACAAATATCAGTCGCATCAAACATTTGCCCATATGCTTGTTGACATTTGTGAATGGTGCAAGCCTCGTCTATCCATCGCAGATGCGGTCATGGTTATGGAGGGCAACGGTCCTTCGGGAGGAATCCCTCGCTTTATGGGCGCCGTGATTGCATCGGCAAACCCGCACGCGCTTGATTTGGCTGCGGCGCATTTGATGAATCTACGCGTGGAGGAGGCCCCGACGCTGCGCGCGGCGTACGAGCGCGGCCTGATTCCCGCAGACGCGTCGGGCTTAAAGATCTTTGGAAGTTTGGAGCAATTTGTTATTCCTGATTTTCAGCTAACGCCCCAATATGACGTGCGGCTATGGGGCTCCAAGAATAAAACAGTGGCGAAGATTCTAACGCGAATGTTTGCCAGCCGTCCAAACATCAAACGCGACGGATGCATCGGCTGCGCGGAGTGCATGAACATATGCCCCGCCAAAGCCATCAAAATCGTTCATCAAACGGCAAGAATATCGAAGAACAAATGCGTATGTTGCTTGTGCTGTCAGGAGTTTTGCCCCAAGGGAGCCATAAACGTTCATCGCCCGTTGGTGGCGCGACTGGTCGACACGAAAAGTAAATGAGGCGCGCATTTCTGGGAACGGATGGATAAATTTTCTGATGATTTTGACCGGAGGTGTAGCTTCCGGTCTTTATTATTAACAATATTGCGCAAGTCCATTGACATTCTGAATTATGGATTCTAATTCTGCAATTGTAATTGACAAGATGTCCTTAAGTATCATAATATTAATATATACAAATATTACGATGGAGTAAATTGATGATCGTCTATAAGACAAATCCCAAGTTGTTTATTGATAAGGCGAATATTTTGAAGGCAATGGCACATCCGCAAAGGCTGTGTATTGTAAAAACGCTGTGCGAAAAGGGAAGCCTGACCGTGACCGACATGCTTGACTGCATGGATGAGGCCCAATCGACGGTATCCCAACATCTTGCCAAGCTGAAAGCTGCGGGAATCATTACCGGCGCAAGAAAGGGCACCAACATTTTCTACTCATTTCGCGACGAAGAGACACGAAAATTCATTCAAGGGATCATACGCGAAATTTTTTCTGATACTGGCATCTAAACAAAAATAAAACTGGAGGGAAACGTTTCATGAAAAAGACGGATTTACTGGTAATCGGCGGCAGTGCCGGCGGCATTTTGTGCGCGACCACGGCAAGGAAGGTTTATGGGGACATTGACATCACCCTAATCCGAGAAACACAGGTCGTTATGATTCCTTGCGGGATTCCCTATATTTACGGGACCCTGAACGATACCGGCAAGAATGTACTGCCTGATGCCGGCATTATTGATGCAAATGTGCATCTTATGATCGACTCGGTCACAAAGATCGATAAAGACAACAAAACCGTTGCGACAAAGGGCGGCGAAGAAATCAGCTATAAGAAGCTGGTCGTTGCCACCGGGTCGCTTCCCATTGTACCCTCCTTTATTCCCGGCTATGATTTGGAGAATGTATACCCCATATACAAAAACAAGGATTATCTCAACGACATTCTCGAAAGGTTGAAGACGGCGGAGAACATTACCGTTATTGGCGGAGGATTTATTGGACTTGAATTTGCAGAGCAGATTCGCCGCACAGGGAAAAACGTTACGCTTGTTGAAATGGAAGATGCTTGCCTTTGGCAGGCGTTCGATAAGAAATACACCGACGAGATAGAAGGGGCGATGAAGGAGAACGGGATCCGTATTCTGACTTCCGCAAAGGTATCGAAGATACTTGGCGACAAGGCAGTTTCTGCGGTTGAATTGGTAAGCGGGGAAACCATTCCTTCCGATCTCGTGATTTTAGGACTGGGTGTGAAACCAAACGGGGCGCTGGCGAAGAAGGCGGGCCTCGACGTAAACAAAAAGGGCGCTATCATTGTTGACGAATACATGAGAACCAGCGATCCGAGCATTTTTGCCGTTGGCGACTGTGCAGAGAAAAAATGTTTCTTTACCGGGAAGGACGTACCTGTAATGCTGGCTTCGACCGCGGCAATGGAGGCGAAGATTGCCGGCTGCAACGCATTCCGCCTTGGCCTCATCCGCGCAAACAAGGGCACCATCAGCGCATTCTCAACAAAAATATTCGGAAGAACCTACGCTGCGGCTGGGATTACGGAAGCTCGAGCTCGCCAGGAAGGCTTTGGCATTATTAAGGGTGAATTCACAACGACGGATCGCCACCCGGGATGTTTGCCCGGGATGCAGAAAACCCAAATCACGCTGATCTTTTCCAAATGTTCCGGTATACTGCTGGGAGCACAGATTTCCGGCGGCGATTCCATTGCGGAGATGATTAATATTTTGAGCTTGGCAATCCAAAAGGGTATTACGGCGACAGAATTGGACACGTTCCAGGTTGCAACCCACCCGCTGGTTTCGGCATCGCCAATCGCATATCCCATCAACGCGGCTGCGATGAATGCCATTTCGGCGACATGCAAGTATATGAACGAAGACCTTGTCATCTAGAGAGCTACCGCTGCGGCAGTTCCTCCGCCCCAGCCCAAAGTATGATAGCCCCGCCTCAAATCGGCGGGGCTATCACTATATTTGGCCTCGATACTTCGGTTGAAACTTACAAATCAATGTGCGATAATATTTCCGATGGGTGAATGATTTTAGGAATATGAGAGGAGTGGGTTAGCGTATGGTGCCGATTGAAATCAATCTGGAACTGATTAACCAGAAGGTCAAATTTGCCGGCGTATCAAAGACAAATCAGGAGATTCCCATTACGATGGACTATATCCCTCCCATCGGCGACGGGGAGGGCTTCCTGGGCCTTGAGTTGCTGGTCATGAGCCTTGCCGGTTGCGCAAGCACCGCCATCGTAGCCCTGCTGAGAAGGAGGGGGAAGCACATTTCCGCTTACCGGATAAATGCAACGGGAATCAAGCGGGAGAACCCTCTGTCCCTCGAGAAAGTCAAACTTGAAATATGTGTTACGTCAACGGATACGACGGAAGAAGAGCTTAATCATATAGTAAAGACGGCGGAAGAAATCTCGCCGGTATGGATTGCCATTCAGAACAACGTTGGGGTTGAATGGCAGACAAAACTGCGGCATTGTTAAGGTAGCGTTTTGATGCGCCTCCCGCAAGGGACAATTTGTTACAGGAGGAAACAATGGATATTTGCGATTTGTTACTCGAGAAGATTGATAACCTACAGGAGTTGGAACAAATATACAGAAAAGACCCCGAGGCATTTAAAAAGGCGCTCTCATGCGCTCGGGAACAGCGCCCTGATTCCAAAGTGCTGGCGGTTTGGCATGAGCGCTTGCATTATGTGGAACCTGTAAGCGCGCAAAAAGCGCCCCTGCTCCAGAAGGATTTTCTGGTGATGGCAATTTTGGCGATCCTGGCCGGGATATGCACTCGCGTTCTTCTTCACTTCGTTGAGCAGCAGGCGATCGCTCCCATTAACCTTGTTTTCGGCGTGTTCCCATTCATTGCTGCCTATTTCGCATACAGCAATGCCCCCAAAAGGAACCTCCTTTACATCCTTGGGCTATTTTTTTTGGGCTTTGCAGTTTATCTGAATCTGCTGCCGTTAGAACAGAAGGACAGCATTATATTGGCGTATCTGCACCTACCCGTTTTCCTTTGGGTGTTGCTGGGGCTTGCGTATACGGGGAACGACTATAGAACGGGAAGCGCGAGGCTGGCCTACCTGAAATTCAACGGCGAGTTTTGTATCCTATACGCAATTATGGCGATTGCGGGAATGCTGCTGACTGGGCTGACACTCCAGCTGTTTGGATTTGCCGGCATGGACATCTCCGAACTCTATTTTAAGAATGTTGTGCTGTTCGGCGCTGCTGCGCTGGCTGTTTTAGGTTCGTATCTCGTATTAAAGAACCTGAAACTTTCCAAAAATATCGCGCCATATTTGGCCAAAATATTCAGCCCGCTTGTTCTGGTCACATTGGTGGTTTATCTGACGGCGGTTGGTTGGGCCGGAAAGAACCCATTTTTGGATCGCGATTTTCTACTCTCTTTTAACGGAATTCTCTTGAGCGTGCTGGCCGTTACCATATTCTCCATTACGGAAAGCGGCGCGGACGAGAAGAAGGGCTTTTTCGACTATGTCAACTTCGCTTTGATCGCGCTGGCGCTTATCATTGATACCATAGCGCTTTCAGCCATTGTATTTCGGCTTTCCTCCTACGGGATTACGCCAAACAGGCTTGCCGTTCTGGGAGTAAATCTGTTGATTTGGGCCAATTTGATTTGGATTATGCTTTCCTACCTGCGTTTCTTGCGCGACAGGGTGCGGCTTGTTGCTGTTCAGGACGCCGTCACGAAGTACCTGCCGATCTATGGACTTTGGGCGGCGGTGGTTACTATTGCATTTCCTTTGATATTTTAAAAGCGGAAAACATAATATTTCTTTTAAGATCACACTATCTCCACTTTGCCGGAAGCGCGCATATGCCTGCCTTCCGGCTTCATTATTTGGCGAACAAAAAGAAAATATGCAGAATAAAATATACTATCACAGATGAATCATTGATTCACTGTTAAGATATAGAAAGGAGTCAGTTTTGATTAGATATTACAAACCACAGGCTATACACCTGGATATGGAAGGTGATAATGAATTGGATCGCAATTCAAATCATAGGCCTGAAGAAAATAACAGTGTTGCACTGGCTGCGGCCACCGGCGGAGCCGGCCCGCTGCCCATCATCACGACTTTATTTTCTGAACCAATCCCAGTCGTCAGCGTTACTCTAGATGCCGATCAACTGAGAAACCCATCAATTCTACTGCATTTTACAGGCATCGTGAGCCTGCCACTAGGCATCTCGGTGACTTTAAATTTTGAAGTGCTGCGCATCAGGGAAAACGGCGCTCCTATAAAAGTAGGCTCAACCTACACATTCTCCACGCTGGCAACGGCGCTTGAATCTGAAGCCTTTGCGTTCCAGGTGTTTGACGACAACCTGGACCCCGGTACCTATACCTATACTGTTGTACTGTCTACCAACTCCGTGATCGACATCACCCCGGGGCTGACGATTGTCAATGCCAAGCTAAGCGCACTTGGAGTAAGCAACGATTAACCCACTTTTGTTTTGAATATACAGGCGGCATAAAAGCCGCCTTTTTGAGCGGTACGAATAGGAAATCCGCACATGAGCAATTCGATCGCGTTATGAATAATATGTACTATCACAGATGAATTTTATGAATTCAGCTGATTATATAGATTTAGGAGTTAAGAACCAATGAGTTGTTCTTCAACATACAAAAAAGATACAGCGGTGCTCAATGCCGCTACCGGGGGAGCGGGACCGCTTCCCATTATAACAACGCTGTTTTCCGACCCGATTTCAGTGGTGAGCGTAACATTGGATGCCGACAGATTATCTGACCCATCCATCCTGCTGAACTTCACAGGAATCGTGAGCCTTCCTCTTGGGATTTCAGTGACTTTGAATTTTGAGGTGCTTCGCTTAAGGGATAACGGAGCTCCGATTAAAGTTGGCTCCACTTACACTTTTTCAACTTGTGTGAACGCGCTGGAGGCTGAATCCTTTGCATTCCAAGTGTTCGATGACAATCTGGATCCGGGAACCTATACGTATACTGTGGTGCTGTCCACCAATTCGGTTATCGACATTACTCCAGGGCTGACGATTGTCAATGCCACACTGAGCGCGCTTGGAGTAAGCAACAGTTAAAACCTTTTATTTTTTAAAATTTTGGGCGGCGTAAAAGCCGCCTTTTTGATGTGAATATTTCCAGACTCAATAGAAGATATGAAAAGGCGCTAACCTTGTAACTGCAGGTTCCCTGTGTTACTATTTAATAACATTATTTGAATGAAGGAATCTCCGAAGAATGGGCCGCTATGGGAAATAATGTCGGGGACGGTCGGTGCCGTTCCGTTAGGGGAGGAGTTTTTATGAATCAGGCGATCCGGGATCTGGGAAGAGACGATTTGCTCAAGCTGATTGAAATTTATTCTAAGAACTGGCTGGCGATGGACGGCGTGTGGTTCCAGTCCATTGAGCGGAAATTCGGAATGGACGAGGCGATGGAGCATGATGAGAACGCATGGAGGAGCTTTACAGTCATTGAGGCGAATCGGATCAAGCAGTTTTTGAACTTGCCGGAACGGGCTGGGATTGAAGGATTAAAACGCGCGCTTGCCTTTCGAACCTATGCGAACATCAACGAGGATGAAATTACCACCAAAGACAACGTGCTGATTTACCGTACGCTGGACTGCCGGGTACAGAACGCGCGAAAGAGGAAGGGGATGGAATTTCACCCCTGCAAGTCGGTGGGCGTGATTGAATATACCTATTTTGCCAAAGTCATTGACGACAGATTTGTATGTGAGGCGGTCAGCTGCTATCCCGACATTACGGACGAAACATGCAACTGCTCTTGGAAGTTTACGCTATTGGAGTAATGCTTTATGGAAAAACGCATGGATAACCCTTGGATGCAGATTGATTTGGACGATTATGAAGGCCATATGCAGCTGGATTCCGTGATGCAGCTGCAGGCGATGAACGAACTGATGTGTGACCAGTTTGCCCGATATGCGGTGACGTCTGCCATGGTATTGGGCGTGGCCGGGGGTAACGGGCTGAATCACGTTGATTCGGGACAATTGAGCAGGGTATATGGCGTGGATATCAACGCTGATTATCTGGCGCAATGCGTGAAGCGGTATCCGGCTTTAAAAGAGGTTTTTCAGCCCATTGAGGCGGATTTGCAGGACGTGAAGGCGGCCCTGCCGCACGCAGAGCTGATCCTCGCCAATCTCTTGATTGAGTATATCGGGTATGAAGTCTTTCAGAGAATTCTTAAAAAATGCGAGCCCACTTACTGTTCCTGTGTGATTCAGATCGACTCGGACACCAGCTTCGTATCTGATTCACCTTATCTGCACGCATTCGACCATTTGGAGGAAATTCACCGGCAACTCAACGAGCTGGAGCTGACAAAGAGCATGCAGGCAAGCGGGTTTTCACTTATTTGTAGAGAGGAGAAGCCGCTTCCAAACGGGAAAAAGCTGTTGCGCCTGGACTATAAAAATGAGGATTTGCGCCGATAGGGCTTTCGCCAACAGTAATACTATGAAATGAGGAACTTGAAATGAGTGAATTAAAAAGCCAAAAAGGCACCAAAGTAATTGCCTATATCGGTACGATTTTGGTATGGATCCCTGTGCTGTTAACGCTGCTGACAGGTGCGGCAGCAACGATTGCATCGGGAATTCTGCGCGTGAATTATCTGATGCCGGCGGAGCTTTTCCCACTGGTATTGATTGGCGCCGTGCTTTTGCTATGGGCGACAATCCGATCGAGCATATACCGTAAACACATTGCCTGGACCCTTGTGATTATGGCATGCTCCCTTGCGGCCAGCCAGGGCGCCGCAATATTGACAGGACTGGCATCAGGGAAAACCGAAGCCGCCGGGTGGCCGCTGGTTCTTGTTGTTTCGCTACTGGCGCTCTATATTTGTGCGCTGATTGCGCAATGTATCCTTGGGGTTCTTCTGATCCGAAAATTAAGGGCATTATCATAGTTGCACCATTAACTACCATTGCTGATAAAAAATTTTATTTATCAAAAAAGTATTGAAAAAAATCACCCGAAGTCTGTATAATAAGGCCTATAAATGGCGATTAACTGCCATGGAAAGAATGATTTTGGTTTGAATTATTTGAGACAGAAGTGGCAGGAAGATGCGGATATCATCCGGCAAACGCTCTATGTTGCGTGGCCTGCTATTTTGGAATCGTTTTTCATCGCCGTGGTGGGAATGGTTGACTCTCTGATGGTGAGCAGGCTGGGCTCATATGCTGTGGCTGCGGTTGGATTGACGACACAGCCCAAGTTTGTCGGCCTTTCTTTGTTTATCGCTACAAACCTCGCAATTTCAGCCATTGTGGCGAGACGAAAGGGTGAGCAGAACCGTGAAAGCGCCAACCAGACGCTGATGGTCGCTATCCTTTTTATTATTGTGGCCGCAATTGTTATCAGTATCCTGACGGTGATTTTTGCTGACGACATTATGCGGCTGTGCGGTTCTGCCCCCGATACGCGCCAGGGCGCGGTAACTTATTACCGTATTATTATGGGCGGCATGATATTCAACGTGATATCTCTGGGGATTAACGCGGCGCAGCGGGGCGTGGGGAACACGAAAATTGCCATGCGCACGAACTTGATTTCCAACGTTGTTAATATCATCGGAAATTATCTTTTAATTGGTGGGAATCTTGGTTTTCCGGCACTGGGGATTATGGGGGCTGCGATCGCAACCGTGTTTGGCACTGTGGTTGCCTGCTTCATGAGCATACTCTCCATCAGAAAGATAGACAGCTTCATCAGCATCCCCTATATTATTTTGAATAAAATCAAGCTGTCGCTGGAGCCGCTCAAGCGAATTATTAATGTTGGATACAGTGTGTTTATTGAACAGATCCTTATGAGAATTGGCTTTATGACCACGGCGATTACCGCTGCCCAAATGGGCACGGCTGCCTTTTCGGCGCACCAGGTGGGAATGAACTGCCTTTCTCTTTCGTTCTCCTTCGGCGACGGGCTCCAGGTGGCGGCAGTGGCCCTAATTGGGCAGAGCCTTGGACAGAAGCGGCCGGATCTGGCCAAGCGCTACGGCAATCTCTGCTTAGAAATTGGCATCCTTTTCGCCATTCTTGTGGCGATTGTATGCCTCCTGGGCGGGGAGGCGCTTTATCGGATGTTTTTTGTGGAAGAGGATATTATTGCGATTGGTGTACGGATCATAAACTTCAGCGCCGTAGTAATTTTGTTCCAAATTGTACAGGTGGTATATATGGGCAGCTTGAGAGGCGCAGGGGACACCCGTTATACTGCGGCTGCTTCCGCCGTCAGTATTACGGTGATTCGAACGGGTGCGACGCTCTTTTTCTGCTATGTTATGAATTTAGGAATATATGGCGTATGGTACGGAATTTTGATTGACCAATTCTCCCGGCTGTTGTTTGGAGCCATCCGATTCCGAAAGGGAAAATGGGTTGACATTAAAGTATAAAAACCAAGGAGAAAAAAATGAAATACCTGAAACAAGTTGTAATTTTGCTGCTCATCACATTTTTGAGCGAAGTGCTTCGCGCGGTGATCCCGATGACGATCCCGGCCGGGATCTACGGAATGATTCTTCTATTTGCTGCACTTGCTCTTGGTGTTGTAAAGCTGGAGCATGTAAAGGACGTGGGGAAGTTCCTTATTGATATCATGCCCATTATGTTTATTCCGCCTGCGGTGGGACTGATGGAGCAGGGCGAGACGATTAAATCCATGTGGCTGCAGTTGAGCGTGATGATTGCGGTGACCACCTATGTCGTCATATTCGTGGCGGGGAAAGTTGTGGATCTGGTTGCAGTCAGAGAAAACAGGGGGCAGGCAAAATGAAAGAAATTCTTGTCAATTCAGTATATTTTGGTGTTTTGATCAGCATTTCCGGATATGGATTGGGGTTGATCGCAAAGAAGAAATGGAACATCGCCGTTGTCAACCCAGTGCTGATCGGCTTTGTGGTGGTCATTGCGGTGCTTCTGGCATTTAAGGTAGATTACAAGAGTTATTATGAGGGTGCGAAATACATCAGCTATTTGCTGACGCCTACTACCATTTGTTTGGCGATTCCCCTCTATGAACAGATTGAAAATCTCAAAAAGAACTGGAAGGCAATCCTGCTTGGGATCGCATCGGGCACCGTGGCGAGCATGGGCACGATATTGCTCCTATCCATGGCATTTGGATTTACCCATGAGCAATATGTAACCATGCTTCCTAAATCCGTGACCACTGCCATCGGTATGGGGATTTCCGAAGAGCTGGGAGGTATTGTGACGATCACCGTATCGTGTATTATCATAACCGGTATATTTGGGAATATCATTGCTCGCGGGGCATGCAAGCTGTTTCGGATTAAGAACCCGGTCGCTCGGGGCGTGGCAATTGGCACCGCTTCCCATGCCATCGGCACGGCAAAGGCAATAGAGATGGGTGAGGTGGAAGGTGCTATGAGCGGACTTTCCATTGCGGTGGCAGGCGTGCTCACCGTGTTCGGCGCTATGGCGTTTTCCAGTTTTTATTGATCCTTACCAACAATCTGTGAATTATTAACAGGAAGTTAAAAAAATTATCCTGTTTCTATGTTATAATATATACCTAGATAGGGAAGAGTCTATACATAGACAACTATGGGAGGTTATTTGATGAGACGCTATTTGGCGGGTTTACTGGTTATTATCATGGGGATTATGATTCCCGTTTCTGCTTTGGCCGCGGAGGCCGGAGCGCAGCGCGTTGCCATTGGGGCGAATTTGGATGAAACGCAGATCGCCCAGGTTTACAGTGACTTCGGCCTTACCCGGGGCAGCGTGACGGAACTGACCGTGACCAACGCGGACGAGCGCGCATACCTTGAAGGCATAGCCGATGAGAGCAAAATTGGAAGCATGGCTATATCTTGCGTGTACATTACCATTCTTGATGAGGGCGAGGGGCTTTTCATAGACACCAACAACATCAACTGGTGTACGGATGAAATGTATGTCAACGCTCTTACCACCGCCGGCATCACAGACGCAAAGGTTATGGTGACAGCTCCATTTGCGGTTTCGGGAACGGCTGCGCTTACAGGTATCTACAAAGCGTATGAAGACATCTACGGTGTGGAGCTTTCCGCGCTGGCCAAGTCCATCGGTGTGGAAGAGCTGATTACCACCGGCGAACTGAGTGAGTATATCGGGAGCGAAGAGGCCACCGAAATCATCAATGAGCTCAAGGGTATTCTGGATAACACGCAGAATATGACTGACAGCGACGTGCTTGCTGAGATTGATCGGATTGCCGAAGAATACAACGTTAAGATCACCGACGCTCAGGCGAATCAGCTGCTTGGCCTTTGCCGCCAGCTAGAGAAACTGGATACGGACGAACTTAAGCAAAAGCTGATTACCATGACGGAGACGGTGGAAAAGGCGACTAAGGTGAAGCAGACGATATCGGAAACGGCTGAAAAAGTCAAAGATTTCTTCGTTTCTGTGGGAACTTTCTTTACCAATCTGTTTGGAAAATAAGGCGGATCTAAGCGCCACGGCAAAAAGTCGTGGCGTTTTTTTATGGGACACATGATGAAAGGAGGTGTGGACGCGATAATTAATATACGATATAATTTTAAAAAATAGAGTTTGCAGCGAGGAGAGACTTATTGTGCTTGTGCTGATCATAAACCCCGGATCAACGACGACAAAGGTCGCCGTATACGATGAGGCTGCACAAAAGGACAAGCGCACCATAGCGCACGAGGAAGCGGTGCTCCGCCAGTTTAACCGTATCATTGACCAGCTGGCATACCGTAAAGGGCTGGTACTGGACGCAATCCTTGAAATGGGGTATAGGCTTGACGATTTTTCCGCCATCTGCTCCCGGGGTGGGCTGCTTAGGCATATTCCTTCCGGCCTTTATGCCGTCAATGATAAAGTCATATATGATATCGAACATCCTCTTTATGGAGAACATGCGGCGAATTTGGGAATCCTGCTGGCCAATGAATTGGGAAAGACCGCGGGGATCCCCGCGTTTTTTATGGATCCCCCCAGCACAGATGAGATGACGGATGTGTCGAGGATTTCCGGCTATAAGGGAATGGAGCGGGAAAGCTTTTTCCACGCACTCAATCAAAAGGGCATGGCGCGCATTGCGGCACAGCAGCTGGGACGAGTATATGAAGAATTAAACCTGGTGGTGGTACATACTGGCGGTGGCGTGTCTGTGGCGGCCCATGAGAAGGGCCGGGTCATAGATGTGTACAACGTGAAGGACGAGGGCAGTTTTTCTATGGATCGGGGCGGCTCTCTGCCGATAAATGCACTGATCAACCTTTGCTTTTCGGGCATGACTAAAGCGGAAATCAAGGATGAACTGGGGATGTTTGCCGGGGTATATTCCTACCTCGGCACCCGCGATTTTCGAGAAGTGGAAGAGCGCGCCAGAAGCGGCGACGCGGAAGTAAGGCTAATTTTTGACGCGCTGGTCTACCAGCACTGCAAGGACATCGGCGCCATGGCTTCAGTGCTTCGTTTCCAGGTGGACGCCATCGTATTGACGGGCGGGCTTGCATACAGCGAGGCATTTTGCGACAGCATTATTGAGCGTGTGAGCAAGATTGCGCCGGTGATGGTGCTGCCCGGCGAGGTTGAGATGCAGTCGCTGGCACAGGGCGCGATGCGCGTGCTGCACGGCGAAAAGGCACTGGAGTATTAATTGCGAAAGGACCTTTTTATGTTTTTTCGTTCCATCCAAGAGGTCGTGAATTCGGCAAAGGAAATTAGCACCAAGACCATGGCTGTGGCAGCGGCGCAGGACGAGGATGTTTTGCTTGCTGTTTCTGAAGCAAAGCGGCAAGATATTGTAATCCCTATCCTCGTGGGCGACGAAGGAAAGATTCGGGAGATTTTGAAAAAGATCGGAGAAAACCCTTCCGAATTTGAAATGTTACATGCGGAAAACGATGTAGAATCCGCCGCAAAAGCGGTAGCGATGATTGCAAATAAGCGAGCCAATTACCTGATGAAGGGGATTTTAAGCACGGCGGATATCATGCGGGCCGTGATTCATCCGGAAAAGGGAATCCGGGCAGGGCGGCTGCTTAGCCACATGATGTTTTACGACGTGGACACTTATGAAAAAATGCTGATTGTGACAGACGGCGGAATGAACGTGGCGCCCAATCTGGCGCAGAAGGCGGATATTTTGGAAAACGCGGCCATTGCGCTTAAAAACCTGGGATATGACAGAATCTACGCATCCTGCGTTTGCGGTGCGGAGGTGATGAACCCAAAGATTCCAGCCACGGTGGATGCGGCGGCGCTTTCAAAGATGAGAGATCGCTGGGATCATTACAATATGAATGTGATCGGGCCTGTGGGGTTGGATTTAGCCATCAGCCCGGCCGCATGTAAGCATAAGCGGTATGCGGCAGAGGGTGCGGGGCACGCTGATATTCTGCTTGTGCCTACCTATGAAGTGGGAAACGGCATCGGAAAAGCGCTGACTTATTTTGCACGGGCAAATTCTGCCGGACTGATCGTCGGCGCGCGGGTGCCCATTGTGGTTACTTCCCGGGCAGACAGTGCACAGACAAAGCTTTCGTCTATTGCTTTGGGCTGTATGATTGCAGGATAAATGAATAATCGCACATAACAGAAAGGTTATTATGATATGAAGCATTTGATGACAGGCAACGAGGCGGTGGCCCGGGGCGCGTATGAGGCGGGCGCTAAGGTGTGCGCGGCATATCCCGGCACACCCAGCACGGAAATACTGGAAAACCTTCCTCAATACGCAGATTTCCTTTATTGCGAATGGGCGCCCAACGAAAAGGTGGCTGCGGAAGTGGCCTACGGCGCTTCCATTGCGGGCGTGCGCTCCCTTTGTGCCATGAAACACGTGGGCGTGAACGTGGCGGCCGACCCGATTTTTACCGCCGCATACTGCGGCGTGGGCGGAGGATACGTTATCGTTTCCGCGGATGACCCGGACATGCACTCCTCCCAGAACGAGCAGGACAACCGGGCTTACGCCAAGGCGGCCAAGATCCCCATGGTGGAGCCTTCCGACAGCCAGGAATGCAAGGATTTTGTCAAAGCGGCCTATGAGATTTCCGAGAAGTTCGACATCCCGGTGTTGTTTCGGATAACTACCCGGGTTTGCCACTCCAAGAGCTTGGTGGAGTTTAATGAACCTGTTGAAGGAAAGGCACAGGAGTATAAGCGCAATGTGCGTAAATATGTGGCGTCTCCGGCAAACGCGAAGCTCAACCACCCCATTTTGGAGCAGAAGCTCCTGGATATGGCGGAATATGCCTGCACATCGCCCTTAAACCGCATGGAGATACGGGGAAATAAAATTGGCGTAGTTACAGCTTCCATCGCGTATCAGTATGCAAAGGAAGCTTTCCCGGATGATACATCGTTTTTAAAGCTGGGCATGACCTATCCGCTGCCTATGGAGCTGATCCGCGAATTTGCAAAGAATGTGGAAAAGCTGTATGTGGTGGAAGAACTTGACCCGTTTATGGAAGAGCAAATCAAAGCGGCGGGGATTCCCTGCACCGGCAAGGAAGTGATTCCCAATCTGTTTGAACTCAATCCTCAGATCGTGGAGGAAAGAGTTTTTGGGAAAAAGCTAGCCACGAATGAAATCTCCGTGAAGGCGGTTGCTCGACCCCCCGCCCTGTGCCCGGGATGCCCGCACCGCGGCTTCTTTTATACCATGTCCAAGGGAAAGGACTACGTAATTGCGGGGGACATCGGCTGCTATACGCTGGGCAGTTCCTATCCCATGAACGCGCTGGACTCCGCCATTTGCATGGGCGGTGGGTTTACGGTGGCCATGGGCATGGCGAAGGCCTTTGCGATGACCGGTCGCAAGGATAAGAAGGTATTCGGCGTGATGGGGGACTCCACGTTCTTCCACAGCGGGATTACCGGCGCGCTGGATATTATCTACAACATGGGCAACGTGATTCCCTGCGTGCTGGACAACAGCATTACCGGCATGACCGGCCAACAGGATAATCCGGGCAGCGGTGTGACGCTGATGGGGCAGACTGTGCCACCCATCAAGATTGAGGAGATCCTTTCGGCCTGCGGCTTTAAGAACGTCATTATCGTAGACCCGCAGGATTTGAACGCCATGGAGAAGGCGGTGAGTAACGCTTTGAGCAGCGAGATACCCGCTGCCATCATTACGCGGCGGCCTTGTCTGCTGCTTAAGCGGGCAAAACCGGAAATCGGAACGTGCAGGGTGGTTACCGACAAGTGCAAGAGCTGCAAGATGTGCCTGAAGGTGGGCTGCCCAGCGATTTCTATCAAGGACGGCAAGGCGAAAATCGACGAAACACTTTGCACCGGCTGCACTGTATGCGCCCAAGTGTGCCGTTTTCAGGCGATTGAGAGGGGATAAGTGAAGAGCATGAACAATGTGAAGAGCATTTTATTGGTTGGCGTTGGCGGGCAGGGTACCATATTGATCAGCAAGATCTTGACGCAGGGGCTGATTAAGGATGGGTACGACGTGAAGATGAGCGAAGTGCACGGCATGGCCCAGCGGGGCGGCAGTGTCTCCACCCAAGTGCGCTACGGCGACAAGGTCTATTCTCCCATCATCGGCAAGGGACAGGCAGACATCATGGTGGCGTTTGAAAAGATGGAGGCTGTGCGCTATACCGAATACCTCAAGCCGGATGGAATTGCCGTAATCAACGACTATGAGATCGTTCCCATGAGCGTGGCATCCGGGCTGGCGGAATATCCGCAGGGCACCATTGAGGCCATGAAGGAGAACTTTAAAACGATTATACTGAATGCGGCGGAAATCGCAATCGGACTGGGCAACCCCAAATGCATGAACATCGTGCTCTTCGGCGCAATGGTTAAGGCATTGGGGATGGATCACGTGGATTGGGAGCAGGTGCTGCGGGAACAACTCAACCCCAAGATCTTAGAGATTAACCTGAAGGCGCTTAAGGCTGGCATGAACGCAAACTGATAGTATGAGAGAAGGCCCCGTCTCTGGACGGAGCCTTCTCTAACATTCTTAGAGTTGCATGAGTGTCCTGGCTTCCTGGGTCAAGGGAATTACATCCCGGAGCTCCGCATACTTAATATCAAACTTACGGTTAAGCGCCGCGAAGTACTGCAGGCCGAAGGCGATGCGATTGAAGTAGGAATATACGCCGACGGCGCCCGGGGAGAACGAATCTGCCTCGCTGCCGTAGATGGCGCGCAGTTCGGGAAGGTCCAAGAACAGTTCGTCCATCGTGCTGCCGAAACGGGCCAGCTACGGAGGAACCGTGCCTGCGGCGATTAGCTCGCCGATCTTCTTGGCGCTCATGGCCGCAGCCATGGTGGCCCGGCAGAGCCCCACCAGCGTGATGTGTGGTGCGCCCATGGCCAGGGCCTTATAGACATGATCCTCCATGCTCATTCCGCCGGTAACGGCGATGTTGGGCAATTCCAGCCCTTCGGTGTAAAGTTTGTTCAGGATGCGGCGCAGCTCAAATTCCATGCATACGGTGGGCATACCCCATTCGTTCATCATCTTGCTGGGGCTGTAGCCGCTACCGCCCTGTGCGCCGTCGAAGGTGATCATATCTACGCCGCACTGAACGGCCAGGCGAATGACGTGTTCAAGGTCCTCGAGATCATACCCTGCCATTTTGAAGTAGACGTTCTTCATGCCGATGGAGCGGAGGTAAGTAATACGATCTTTCAGATATCCCTCATCCCATATGGGAAGCCTACCGTAGGTGTAAAAGGCGGGACAAGCCTTCTTTGCATACGCTTCTTTCACCTGGGGAGCGGAGGGATCGGGGTGAATCAGGAAACCGTTTGCCTGAGCGGTGAGGGCGGCCTCTGTGGTCTTAACGCGGGCCGCGGGCTGGGTGCCTTTGGCCGATTGGCCAAATTTGAATTCAATGGCCTGTGCGCCGCACTCGTGAATGGCGTAGTCCGATACGCCCTGGGCGTCGCCGTAGTTGGTCTGCAGGATGATCTGGCCGTAACCGCGGTCGTAGCGATTGAATGCGTCTAGCATCTCCCTGATTTTGGGGGCGTGTACCACATGCTTGTTTTCATAGCGCAGCGTGGGATCCTTGCTTACGGCACCTTCGCCGATGACGGACAGGACACCGGCCATTGCTGCACCGGCGAAGTAATCTTGCCAGTTGAGCTTGATCAGGGCGGGCAGCAGCAGGGGGAGCTTCAGCTTAACGGGGTGGATGCGGCCGATCTGCGTTTCCAGCCTTACATTGAAGATGGTGGCTTCGTCGGGATTCAAAGATGCGCCAGCCGCACCGAACCCCCGTCCATTTATGTTAAAATGGGAATAGTCGATGGGGAGCGCCTTTTCGCCTGCAATCTGGTTATCTCCCGTAGTGTTGGGGTAGGCGGTATCCTTTCCGCGGACTGCGGACAGGCCGATTTAACAGCTTCCGATGCAGCCCGCCGTACACATGACACACATACCGGAAGGAGAAGAGACGCGACCGGAATCACGCATTTTGGTGCGGTTGAACGTGGAACCGAGGTCAGGGCTGTAAGACATGGGAAAATCCTTTTTTCTTATTAAAAAAATGAAAGACATTAATAAAAGGCATATGCCGATTTGTGCAGATCCATTATAATGCCGGGGGCATACGCATGTCAACGAACGCGGACTGGAAAGGAGGCAACAGATTCTTATGCAAGGCGATATTTGGAATCCTTGGCATGGCTGCCTGCGGTATTCCGATGGCTGCAAAAATTGCTATGTGTACCGCCGAGATGAATCCGTAGGGCGGGACCCTTCAGAAGTGCGGAAAAACGCGGATTTCAACCTTCCCGTGGCTAAAAATCGAAAGGGAGAGTATAAGATTCCTTCCGGCAGCCTGCTTTACACCTGCATGACGTCTGATTTTTTTCTAGAGGAGGCGGACGAATGGCGGGAGGAAGTATGGGACATGATGCGCCTGCGCACAGACGTGGACTTCATGATCATTACCAAACGCATCGTGCGGTTCCTCGACTGCATTCCGAATGACTGGGGAGAGGGTTATCCCAACGTGTTTTTCTGCTGCACCATTGAAAATCAGCGGCAGTGGGATATTCGGTACCCGGTCCTTTTAAAAATGCCCATTGCTAAAAAATTTATTGCTTGCGAGCCGCTGCTCTCCGACATCGACATGGGTGCGCTGGACCGCAGCATCAGGCAGGTATTGGTGGGCGGAGAGAGTGGAAAAGATGCCCGGATTTGCGACTATCGCTGGGTTTTGCATATTCGCAGCCAGTGCGTGGAGTTGGGGGTGCCCTTTTACTTCAAACAGACGGGGGCAAGGTTTTTAAAAGATGGGAAGCTGTACAAGATTGAGCGCCGCTTACAGCATGCCCAGGCGCGTAAAGCGGGGATCAATCTCCCATAGTTTCTTGCAGAAAGTACAAATGGGGGACAAAAAGTGTTTGTAGAATAGAATAATAATGGTACAATACACTAGAGAATTTTTATGTTTGGATATGTGTTACCCCAAAAGGAAGAGTTAAAACTGCGTGAGCTTGCGATATATCGGGCTTACTACTGCGGCGTATGCAGAAGCATAGGCAATTGCAGCGGAGAGCTCGCCAAAGCCGTTTTGAGCTACGATTGTTCCTTTTGGGGCCTGATGCTTTCCGGCATGAACGGCTGCGCGGGAATCGAGCAAAAAAGATGCCTTTACAAGCCCTACAAAAAGAGGGATATGGCCGTAGAAAGTGAAGAGCTGAAATTCGGGGCGGATTTAAATGTGCTTCTGGCGGCATATAAACTCAAAGACGACTGGATGGACGAGCACAAGGCTGGCGCGTTGTTGGGAAATGCATTCCTGCAACCGGCGCAAAGGAAAGCTGAACTGCGCCGACCTCAACTGGCGGAGGCGATTAAAAAAGGAATCGCGAGACTTTCAGAACTTGAAAAATCCAACTGCCGGGAATTGGATGCCCCAGCGGACGCATTTGCGAATATGATGAGGGATGTTGCCAGATGCGCGCCGATTGACGACGAAAACAACGCCATTGCGTTTGCGCACGTAATGTATCATCTGGGACGATGGATCTATTTGATGGATGCATGGGATGATCGGGAAAAGGACGGGAAAAGCGGAGCGTTTAACCCTTTTCTTATGGCGAATGCCGGTAGAGATCGTGCCGAATTTCTTGCCTTTTGTTCCCTTAATGAGGCGATTAATGCCTATGAACTGATTGAATTTAAGTCACACAAAGGGCTTTTAGATAACATAATTTACAACGGCTGCCCCGCAAAAGCGCGGGAGGTACTGGGAGGCAAGGATGAATAATCCCTATAAGGTCTTGGGGGTCAACGAAGGCGCGTCGCAAGATGAAATTCGGACGGCCTATTTGAAGCTTGTAAAGAAATATCACCCGGATAAATACTCGGATTCCGATTTAAAGGAACTGGCGAACGAAAAACTTGTGGAAGTCAATGAAGCCTACGAACTCCTTTCGAAAAAGAGTACGGCGGACAGTGCTACTAGGAACGCCGATACTTATGGAGGATACTATACGGGTACCGGCAGCTCCTATTCCGGCCCCAATGCCGGCGAGTTTACAAGAGCTAGGGCGTTCATCAACCAAGGAAATCTTCAGGCCGCCAAGGCGGTGCTGGACACCGTGCCCACCCGAAACGCGGAATGGTACTTTTTATACGGCATCATATACCTCAGGCAGGGCTGGTATGACAAGGCGAACGAGTATCTCACCATTGCCTACCAGCAGGAACCGGGCAATTCGGAATATGCCAATGCATACAATACCCTGCGGCATACGGGGAACCCCTATTCCAGAGCTGCCGGCCGTGGGGGATACGGCGACTGTTCTCCCTGCTCGCTGTGCGCCAGCATGATGTGCTGCAGCTCTATGGGCGCGCCCGTGTGCTGCTGCATTTAATTATTTAGCGCGCAATTTCCCTACTAAGACTTATACATTTTGGGAATGATATTGATGTATGAGTGCAAGTGAAGGGGGAGGCGCGGTATGGTGAGGCGCAGAAATCCGATCATTAGATTTTTTAGGGCACTGCTTCTTGTACTTACGCTGGGAGTGGTGCTAATTCTTGTCTTTGTGGCAGTCAATCTGCTCAAACTCAACGCATGGCATGAATTCGACGCAAACAATATACTGGCTTTGGATCAGACATCTATTCTGTATGATCAATCCGGTAATGAGATCCTGCGTCTTCACGGCGCGGAGGACAGGATCTGCGTTCCGATTGAAGACATTCCATACAAGGTGCGGGACGCCTTCATATCGGCGGAGGATGCGCGTTTCTACGAACATTCCGGGGTTGATTTTATTCGGATTGCCGGAGCAGCGTGGAAGGATATCCAGACGGGAAGCTATGCACAGGGAGCCTCCACCATCAGCCAACAGCTTATTAAGCTTAGCCACCTGACCGCGGATAAAACTATGTCACGCAAGCTGGAAGAAGCAGTATTGGCGTATCAGATGGAACAGAAATACTCCAAAGATGAAATACTGGAGATGTATTTAAATTACGTTTACTTTGGTGGTGGCTTTTACGGAATTGAGGCGGCGTCAATGGGGTATTTCGGCGTACATGCCAGCGAGCTGACAACTGCCCAAGGGGCAATGTTGGCCGGAATTTTAAAATCTCCAACTAATTATGCGCCGCATATTGATTTGGAAGCATCCACCGGCAGACGGAACGTGGTACTGTCGTTTATGGAAGAATATGGATATATTTCCCAACAAGAGAGGACGGCCGCGGAAAATGAAACGCCCATCATTGTAAAGGGGAAGGCAGCTGAATCGACCCCCAGAGGGTACTATGAAGATACTGCGTTGCGGGCGGCCATGGGTATTTTGGGCGTGGATATGAACACCCTTATGACGGGCGGATACAGAATTTATACGGCCAAAGACCCGGAGCTTCAGACATTTTGTGAGGAATTGTTTTTGGAAGGCGACCTGTTCCCGGCGGACGATGTAGAGGCGGCCATTGTCATACAGGAAAACGGCGGAGGGTTGATTCGTGCACTGATGGGGGGAAGGCGCTACACTTCGGCCATGTCGTTCAACCGGGCGGTGGACATCCAAAGACAGCCCGGGTCCGTCATTAAACCCATTATAGCTTACGCACCAGCGTTGGAATACAGCGCCTACACGACGGCCACCATGCTGCTGGACGAATCCACCACGTTTGCCGATTACACGCCTAAAAACAGCGGCGGAAAGTACTATGGCTGGGTAACGCTGCGGGAGGCGGTGCGCCGTTCTCTCAACATACCGGCCGTTAAAGTTCTGCAGGATATCGGCCTTGCCCGGGGGATGGACTTTGCACAAAAGTGCGGCATCGAATTTGATGAGACGGATAGAAGCCTGGCACTGGCTTTGGGCGGCTTCAAATATGGGGTTTCGCCTTTACAGATCGCAGGCGCATATTCATGTTTCGCATCGGGAGGTAGGTATAACGTGCCTTCGGTCATCGAAAAGATCACGGATATTAATGGGAAAACCCTTTATCAACATGAGCAGGAACAGGAGCGCGTGATGAGCGAGGAAAATGCCTATATCCTCACCAGTATGTTGGAAAGCGTTGTTGAAGAAGGGACGGGGCATAGGTTGGGAGAGCTGGACATTCCCATTGCCGGGAAGACCGGGACCGTGGGCGACATCGAAGGGAACCGCGACGCATGGATGGCGTCCTATACCCCCGATTATACGGCTGTCGTATGGATGGGATATGATAACAACCGCGATGGGACGCTTCCTTCCGAGGCCACGGGGGGGAAGTATCCGGCAATGATCCTTTCCCGCGTATACGTAAAGATCTACGAAGAAAAAGAAGCAAAAGATTTTGCCGTTCCGCTGGGCGTAAACAAGTATAAAATCGACACAAAAACTTTGGAAACTTTGCATGAAGCCGTGCTTGCCAACGCGCTTACACCCCAGTCCAGCATACTGGAGGAGTTGTTTGTGGAAGGAACCCAGCCGGACAAGGTTACTTTATATTGGGCTATACCTTCCGCTGCCAGAAAGTTTACCGTAGCGGTCTCACAGGACAGCAGAGTGGAAGTTGGCTTTACAATTACCTGTGACTATGCGTATTACAGATTGATTCGGGAGGATTTTAACGGAAATGCGGAGCAACTTAAAACCTGGAGCGGATATGCGGGCGAAGCCATAACCTATACGGATACCAACGCAAAGGCCGGCTTGACCTATTGTTATTATGTGGTATCCGTGCACAAAGAACTCTCCATCGGGAATAAGCAGGTATACGGCCCATCTACATTGAAGAAAAGCGTGACAGTACCAGAGGCGGTAATCAACGTCAACATTCTTGAATGAGTTTTTGTTGACGAGAAAGTTCCCAAATTGTAGAATATAATAAAATATACGGAAAGAGTTGAAGCGCGATGGATTTATTGAAACTTACCAGTGAACTGCGGCCAAGATCCATGGCCGCGAGGGATTGGGTATTTCAAGTGATTCATGCGGCAATCATTCGTGGCATTTTGCCTGGTGGCATCCCATTGCGCCAAGAGGAAATATCTTCTGCGCTAAAAGTCAGCCATATTCCAGTTCGTGAGGCCTTCCGCCAGTTGGAAGCGCAGGGCCTTGTGCGCATCTATCCAAATAAGGGAGCGATGGTCACTAAGCTTTCAAAAAAAGAGATGAGCGACGCCATGGATACCCGGATTCTTCTGGAAGTGGGGGCCCTGAGAACCGCCATTCTACATACTGATTTTAAGCAGATTCAACGGGCCTACAAATGCCTTGACGAATTTTCAATCAGCCGGGAATATTATGTGGCGGCCCAGCTGAACCTGAAACTGCATTTTTCGCTGTACGAAGCCTGCGGCAATAAAATGTTACTCTCCCTTGTGGAGCAGTTACATGGCAATGTGGATCGTTATTTATCCCCTTATTTTTCAGAGCTGGATACTTCTCAGCTCTATTCGGTGGAGGATCACAGGCAACTGATTGAGGCATGTGAGCAGAAGGATATCGAACTTGCCACGGCCATTCTTCGTACCCATCTTCAGAGCACAAAGAACTTGCTGATGACATCCCCTTTGCTATAAGAAACTCTGTGATTTGGCAGCGGCGAAATTCGCCGCTGTTTTTTGTTCAAACCTATTGACAAAATAGGTAATAGAAGTATAATACATATAAACATATGTTTATATGATGAGGTGCGAATATGATTAAGAGTGAGATTGTCTGCGAAGAACACCGGCACGATTCGACGAATCTAAAGGAGATCACTGCAGAAATACCCTCAGAGGAAGAAGCCATCGATTCGGCTGAGATTTTCAGCCAGCTTGGCAACTCCACCAGGCTACGCCTCTTGTGCGTGCTGGCTGTAGGCGATATTTGTGTATGTGAACTGGCAGATATTCTTGGTATCAGCCAGCCGGCGGTTTCGCATCACTTGCGGCTGCTTCGGCAAAGCGGGATTGTGCGCTATACCAAGCAGGGCAAGGAAGTTCTATACCGCTTCAGCGATGCGCCGGAAGGGAAACTGGCAAGAAAAATAATTAAGGATATTTTAGAAGAATGGGGGAAGAAAAGTGATGAAAAGCAATGAAAAGCAACATAAGCATGATGAGCACTGCGGCTGCGGGCACGACCACAGCCATGAAGAGAGCTGCGGCTGCGGGCACGACCACAGCGAGCATGGCCATGAGCACGACGATCCCGCCGGCCAAGACCAGGAGGAAAGCTGCGGCTGCGGCCATGACCATGACCATGATCACGATGATCATGGTCATAAACACGACGACCATGCGGGTCATGACCACTACGACCATGGGCACGGGGAAAGCTGTGGCTGCGGAGATGACGATGGCTGTGACTGTGGGCACGACCACGGGCGTGAGCAGAGCAAAAGCGAGCTGAGAAAAGAAATTACAATACTGGTATGCGGCGCAATCTTGTTTGGCGCCGGCATGATTGTTGAGAAGGTTTTTGGAAACGCACTGGTGGCTATGATTGTGCTGCTTCTGGGCTATGCAATATTGGGATGGGAAATCATTGTTGCTGCCGGGAAAAGCATTATTAAAGGCCGCGCCATTGACGAAACCGTATTGATGAGCGTGGCTACCATCGGTGCCATCGCGCTTTCGGATTATGCGGAAGCCGCAGGGGTCATGCTTTTCTACAGAACCGGTGAGTTGCTTCAGAATCTAGCAGTAGGAAAATCCCGGCGCGCGATTCGGGAAACCATGGATCTGCGCGCGGAATATGCGAGAGTCTTACGTGATGAGGAAGCTCTTGTTTCGCCCGATGAAGTGAAGATTGGGGAACAGATTCTCGTTAAACCGGGCGAACGGATTCCGTTGGATGGCGTCGTGCTGTCCGGCACCAGCCGTGCGGATTACTCTGCAATCACCGGTGAGTCCGTGCCTAAGGCTATTGATGCAGGCGGAGAAGTTATGTCCGGCGGCATCAACCTTTCCGGTGCGATTACCATAAAGGTATCTAAAGAATTCGGCCAGTCTACGGTGGCGCGGATCATGGCATCGGTTGACGATGCTGTAAAAGGAAAACCGAAAATCCAGAACTTCATTACGCGCTTTGCAAAGGTCTACACCCCAATTGTAATTGGCGTGGCAGCACTTGTGGCGCTGATCCCGATCCTTTTTTTCCATGGCGACGTGGCAGTTTGGGTTGAGCGGGCGCTGATCATGCTGGTAATTTCCTGCCCTTGTGCACTGGTTCTGAGCATTCCTCTGACGTTCTTTGCCGGATTGGCAGCAGCATCCTCTAAGGGTGTGATGTTTAAGGGCGCCAACGTGATGGATGCTCTTACAAATTCCAAAGCGTTTGTGCTGGATAAGACAGGAACTGTTACAAAGGGCGTTTTCAAAGTAACCGGAGTATATGCCTTCAACGGGTTTGATAAATCCGAAGTCCTTGCGCTTGCGGCCTCGGCCGAGAGCAAAAGTACTCATCCGCTGGCGGAAGCCATCGCTGCCGCAGGCGGCGCAAACCATCCGGCATCCGATGTGACGGAAAAGGCGGGGCAGGGCATTAGCGCGGTTGTGGGCGGCAAAAAGCTGCTGGTTGGCAATAAAAAGCTCATGCAGAGCAACGGTATTGCGCTTATGGGGGAGGAATACTCTGGAACCCTTGCCTATGTGGCGGTCAACGGCATTTTTGCGGGCGTTGTTCAGGTGGATGACGAACTGCGGGACGGCGCTGCTGAGGCCATTGCAAGGCTCAAGAAGCGTGGCGCGGTGGCGATGCTCACAGGCGACAACGCTTCCTCCGCACAGGCTGTCGCTAAGCGCGCAGGCATTGATTTGGTGTACGCGGAACTCATGCCGGAGGATAAGCTCACCCGCATGCGTGAGCTTCGGGAGAAGTATGGCCCCGTTGTGGCTGTTGGTGACGGTATCAACGATGCGCCGCTGCTGGCGGGTGCTGACGTGGGATGTGCTATGGGCATACGGGGCACGGACGCTGCAGTGGAAGCGGCGGATATGGTTTTGATGAAAGACGATATCCAGACCCTCAACGATGCCTATGCGGTCTCCAAGAGGACCTTGAGCGTTGCGAAGCAGAATGTCTGGCTGGCGCTTTTCATCAAAACGGCGGTCATGGTGCTGGGCATACTGGGTTATGCAGAAATGTGGATGGCTGTTTTCGCGGACGTGGGCGCCGCTATCATCTGTGTGGTCAGCGCGCTTCGGCTCCTGCCGATCAAGAAAAAGTAGACCAATGTTCAAAAAAATGTTAATAATATCCTGATAGAAGTATGATATAATCAACTAAATATGTCAGGGAGGTACCGCTGTGAACGCTGAAGCTTATTCCATTGCTGCAACGATCATGCGGTACTTTTTTGTTGCAATTATCATTTATATCCTATTTCGGATCATATATCATTCCGTCTATGAATACAGCGAGCTTCGGCGGGTGAAGCGCTGGATTGAAAACGGATACGCAAAGTACATCGAATTCCTTCCGCCTTTTGACGAAGAAGAGGGCGGCTTTATTCTGGTTAAGAACAACCTGATCGGCAGGAGCAGCCATTGCGATATCTGCATTGACGACCGGTCCGTTCGCCGCAGACATGCCATTCTTTATGAGAAGAAGGGGGAAGGCTATTTAAAGAGGGTTGGCCGAGCTAAGGCATGGATCAATGGTGTTCGGCTCAATAAGCGGCAGAAGCGGTTGGAGAACGGTGATCTGGTTCACATGGGGAATGTGGAGTTTCGATACAAGCTCAGCAGGGTGCCGCTGAGGGAGGAAACGGAGGGCGATGATGAATAGAGTTAGACAAATCAGCGCCTCTGGGCTGCTGGTCATGGTTATGATTTTCGAAATGTCTGCATTCATGCTGCTGGCATTTCGGGACGAAGCCTTTGACTTTAAGGCGATACTTTTTGCTTTGATTCTCATTGCCGTACTGCTGGTGCAGTATGTGGTCGTTGTCCTTATTTCCCGCTATGCGGACAGGTTTATACTGGTTATCGCCAACCTCCTCGCGGCCATTGGCATGATCATGCAGTACCGCATGGGACCTGATGGCGCAGTGAAGCAGCTAATGCTCTATGGGATTGGAATCGTGGCAATGCTGCTATGCATCTTCCTCATGCATAGGCCTAAAATTATGCAGAAGCTCAACTGGCTTCTTGCACTGGGAAGCATAGCTGTTCTTGTGGTTCTGCTTCTGGTGGGTAAGGAAAACGGCGGGGCAAAGAACTGGATCAGTATTGCGGGACAAACAATTCAGCCTTCGGAATTCGTAAAGGTCGCATTGGTTTTTATCATCGCCAACAGCATGACGGTTGTGGAAAAGCGTAGCGACTGGCTGCCCTCTGCCATTGTCACCATCGCTATCGTGGCGCTTTTAGTGGCGGAAAGGGATTTGGGCGCCGCCATGTTGATCGCGGGAACCTATCTGATTTTGTTTTACTGTGCCACAGGAAAGGTCGGCACTACATTTATCGGCCTTGGCGCGGGATGTGTGGGTGCCGTGGCGAGTTATTATCTATTTGATCACGTGAAGGCGCGCGTGGCGATATGGAAGAATCCCTGGACCACATACTCCACAAGCGGATACCAGATCGCCCAGGGGCTGATGGCCATCGCGTCGGGTGGGATATGGGGTATAGGACTCAATTTGGGCTTGCCTAAGTCGATTCCCGCTTACAATACGGATTATATTTTCGCGGTCATTTGTGAAGAGTTTGGAATTCTCTTTGGCATTGCCGTGATTGCCCTCTACCTTTTGCTTATTATACGGGGGGCTTTGATCGCTCTCAACACCCGGGACCGTTATTTGATGCTGGTGGCATTTGGTTGCACGGTACTGATCACGCTGCAGAGTTTTATCATCATCGGCGGCGTCATCAAGCTGATTCCCCTTACGGGGATTACGCTGCCCTTTGTCAGCGCGGGCGGCAGCTCTATGATCGCATGCATGATGCTGTTGGGGGTCCTAGAGGGCGTGGCGATTGCCAACGGCGAGATGCTGGAGGATGCCATGGATCAGGCGATGGAGGAGTGCGAAAAGTGAAGGACAATACAAAAAGACATATCCGATCCATGCTCATGCTCTTCTGCGCCCTGTTCGTGATTCTGAGCGTCTACTTGGTGTATATTGTGAACGCCTATGGTACACGCTGGTTTACGAGCCCTTACAATACTAGGCTACAGAATCAGAAAAGCTCCGTGGTTTCTGGCATGATTTTGGATCGTAACGGCGTGCGGTTGGCATATACAGATGAAAAAGGGGAACGGCACTATTATCTGACTACCAGCATGCGCAGAGCGGTCTGCCATGTAGTAGGGGATAACTACGGCCAGACGATGGGCGCGGAGACCATGTTTTCAAAATACCTATTGGGGTTTGACCAGGGCCTCGATGATCGTTTCCGGCAGATGCTCAGCGGAGAAACACGGACTGGTTCCAGTGTTGTGCTGACTATTGATTCACAGCTTTGCGAGTATGCCTATGACCTTATGAACGATTACTGGGGCGCCGTTGTCCTTATGAACTACAAGACGGGGGAAGTTCTGGCTTCGGTGAGTCAGCCGACGTTTGATCCCGAGGCTATGGGCGAATATCTGTCCGGTGATAAGGAGCTGGCCGGGAGCGCCATGGTTGACCGGGTTACCATGGGCAGGTATGTTCCCGGATCCACCTTTAAAACCGTTACGCTTATTGCGGCGCTTCGATATCTTCCGGATATTCAAAACCGCGTTTTTGACTGCGACGGGGCACTGGTATTTGAAAAGGACAGCGGGAAATACCTGCCTGACGTCCGCGTAGACGAATCCGCTTTTGTTGAGGACACCTCCGGCAAGGATTACGACCGGGAAGAGGAGGGGGTTGAGGATGAAAGCGCAGAGCCTTCCGAGGTGGATCAGTACAGCATCATCCGAGACTCCCACGGGGAATACCACGGAGAAATTACGCTGCTTGAAGCGTATGCCAAGTCCTGCAACAATACATTCGGAAGGCTTGCCATGGAGATTGGGACCACCCGGATGAAGCAGGTTGTAAACAGCTTGGACATTGGCAAAGAGTTTTTGTTTGACGACATGATTATCTATTCCAGCAGTTACACCAGCCCGGACAACCAGCGCAACCTGGCATGGTCGGGCGTGGGACAATACAAGGACCTCATGACCCCTATGCAAATGTGCATGCTTACGGCGGCGGTCGCCAACGACGGCGTGGCGATGACCCCCCGAATCCTCAACAAGGTTGCGGGCAGCGACAAGGTGGTCACTCATCGCACCGGCGGTCAGGCATACAATACCATTCTTACTACGGCGGAAGCGGAGTTCGTTCAAAAGGCCATGATTCAGGTAGTGGCCAAGGGAACAGGCAGAAAGGCCGCCGTGAAGGGATATACGGTGGGGGGAAAAACAGGTACTGCGGAGATTTCCGAAAACAAGAAAGTGAATACGCACGCATGGTTTACGGGATTCGTACTGGATGAGGAACATCCACTGGCCATCTGTATCATACTGGAACAGGCCGGAAGCGGTGGCAGCGTTGCGGCGCCCATGGTCGCAAAAATTTTTAAAAAGGCCATTGAGTTGGGTTATTGAATATGAATCATCTGATTGTTTCAGTGGATCCGGGGTCAATCGGCGAGGAACTGGGAATTACCAAGGGATGCCACCTTCTCTCCATTGACGGGGAAGAGATCCACGATATTATTGACTACGAACAGCTCACTACGGGTGAGTCGATTTCAATGTGCTTTGCGGAGCCTGACGGCACAATTGTGGAGGCGGAAATCGATAAAGAGCTGTACGAACCGCTGGGCCTCACCTTCCAGCACGGCGGGCTGATGAGCCCCATTCGGTCTTGCAAAAATCACTGCATCTTCTGCTTCATTGATCAGATGCCCAAGGGCGTGCGCAGTTCGCTGCACGTCAAGGATGACGACTGGCGGCTTTCCCTGATCATGGGCAACTACGTGACGCTGACAAACGTAGATGACGGCGAGTTTGAGCGGATGCTAAAACGGCACGCGGGGCCGCTTTACATTTCGGTGCACGCGACAGACGGTGCAGTGCGTGAACGCATGATGAATAATCCGTCCGCCGGCAGGATCATGGAACGGCTTGTCAGGCTGAAAGAGGCAGGGCTTACATTTCACACCCAAGTGGTACTCTGCCCGGGAATCAATGACGGCGCGATCCTAGACCGCACGATTTCGGATTTGCTGGACCTATATCCTGCCGCGGGTACACTAGCGGTGGTGCCCGTGGGTCTTACCAAGTTTCGGGATCGGCTTTATCCACTTGTGGGCGTAAGCCCGCAGGAGGCGGCCGCGGTGGTGGAACAAATTGTTAGATGGCAGCAAATTGCCTGTGCCCGCACGGGATCTGGCTTCGTTTTCGCGTCGGACGAGCTGTACATTCTGGCCGGTAAAGAACTACCGCCGGCAGAAACTTACGAGGACTACTTGCAGATCGAAAACGGCGTGGGCCTTTTGCGAAAATTTGAAAGCGAGTTTCTTTGCGCCTTGTCAGAGCAGGGGATGGCCCGCAACATTGTGCTAGATTCTGCGACCGGCATGTCTGCGGCCACGTTTATGAGGCGGCTGTTTGAAAAGCTAAAGCCTTACGGTATTGAAATCGAAACACACGCGGTGACAAACCACTATTTTGGCGAGCACGTCACGGTCAGCGGGCTCATAACCGCTACAGATTTGGCGGAACAGTTGATAAATGCGATGAAATCTGATATTCTTTTAATTCCACGCACGATGCTTAAGGAGAACGATACGGTATTTTTGGACGGGACAGACCTTAAGGATCTCTCCCGGAGGATGGGGAAACGGATTGTTCCTATGAGCGCCGACGATGGCGAGGCATTTGTAAAAGAACTATTTGAATTGTGCAAAGAGGTGTAGAATGGCAAAACCATTGGTAGCGGTGGTGGGACGTCCCAACGTGGGAAAATCCACTTTTTTCAACAGAATCGTAGGCAAACGGATTGCCATTGTAGAAGATACGCCGGGTGTGACCCGCGACCGCATTTATGGCGACGCGGAGTGGCTGACGCACCAGTTTACCTTGATTGATACCGGGGGCATTGAGCCCATGAAGGAGGACATCATCAGTGTGCAGATGCGCCGTCAGGCAGAATTGGCCATCGATACTGCAGATGTCATTATTTTCCTTGTGGACGGCCGGGACGGCCTGACGGCAGCGGATGAAGACGTGGCGCATATCCTGCGCCGCTCGAAGAAGCCCGTGGTGTTGACGGTCAACAAGGTAGATCACCCTAAATTTGAGGATACGGCCTACGATTTCTACAGCCTTGGAATCGGGAATCCCATCACGATCTCCGCTGAACAGGGGCTGGGACTGGGCGATCTCCTGGATGAAGTGGTAGCTCATTTTCCGCAACACGAGGAAGATGAGGAGCATGAATCCACGAACATCGCTATTGTGGGCAAGCCTAACGTGGGAAAATCCAGCCTTGTGAACGCTCTTTTGGGCTATGAACGTACCATTGTGAGCGAGATTGCCGGAACCACCCGGGATGCCGTCGACACGCCCTTTGAATACGATGGGAAGCCCTATGTGCTTGTGGATACCGCCGGTATTCGGCGCAAGCGCGCCATTGAGGACGAAACCGTGGAGCGTTACAGTGTAATCCGTTCCCTAGGTGCTATTCGCAGGGCTGATGTGGTACTGATTGTGATTGACGCTACGCAGGGCCTGAGCGAGCAGGATGTAAAGATCGCCGGTTACGTACACGAGGAGGGAAGGGCCTCCGTGGTGTTGGTCAACAAATGGGACGCCGTGGAAAAGGATACCTATACCATGGATGCGTTTAAAAAGAAAATGGCTGCGGACTTGGCCTTTATGGACTATGTACCTTTTCTCTTCATTTCCGCCAAGACCGGGCAGAGGGTCAGCAAGATTCTTGAGCTGGCCAAGCACGCCTACGCTCAGAACTGCATGCGCGTTTCTACCGGCAAACTAAACGACGTGGTTGCCGAAGCTATTACAATGATGGAGCCACCCTCCGACAAGGGACGCAGGCTTAAAATTTACTATGCCACGCAGGTTTCCACGCGGCCGCCGACCTTTGTGCTGTTTGTGAACAATCCGGAGATGATGCACTTCTCCTACAAACGCTATCTGGAGAATTTTATTCGAAAATCCTTTAAAATTGATGCAACGCCTATACGCCTCATCGTGCGGGCTCGAGGCCGAAACGACGAACTGAAATGATTTTTTTGCAGGCACAGTATATGCCTGCATTTTCATTCGCATGATTCGCGAATTCCATTCATATATATCTAATGCTTGATCGTATATTGGAGGTGTCTGAATGGATCGCATTGAACTTTATCGGGATATCGCAGAAAGAACGGGCGGAGACATATATATCGGCGTTGTGGGCCCCGTACGAACGGGGAAGTCGACATTTATCAAGCGGTTCATGGATATGCTGGTGATTCCCGGCATAACGGACGAGTTTGAACGTCGGCGTCTCATCGATGAGCTGCCGCAAAGCGCGGCCGGAAAGATGATTATGACCACGCAGCCGAAATTCGTGCCCAATGAAGCGGCAAGGCTTGACCTAGACGACAATAGCAGTGTGCGCGTGCGCATGGTGGACTGCGTGGGGTATATGGTAGAAGGTGCGGCAGGTCACGTTGAGAACGAGATGCCCCGCATGGTGCGCACCCCGTGGTTTGACTATGACATTCCCTTTGGGGACGCGGCCGAGATCGGCACGCGCAAGGTCATCACTGACCATTCCACCATTGGCGTCGTGGTTACCACTGACGGTAGCATTACGGAAATTATAAGGGAGAATTATTCCACGCCAGAGCAGCGCGTCATCAATGAACTCAAGGAGCAGGGAAAGCCTTTTGTGGTTTTGCTCAACAGCACGCATCCGGAATCTGAGGATACACAGATGCTGGCGGAAAGTATGTCCCAAAAATACAACGTAAAAGTGCTTGCTGTGGATATCATGAACATGAGCGCCCGAGAATGTGCGGACATCCTGGAAAATGTGCTCATGGAGTTCCCCATTCGGCTTTTGCAGCTCACTGTCCCCAGCTGGATGAGCGCGCTGGGTTCCGAGCACTGGCTGGTTCAGCGCGTGATGCAGCCGCTCTCAGGTGCCATTGCAGAAGCGGAGCGGATGAAGGATTGCACAGCCGTATTCTCCCAGCTTCAGAACATTGATGGGTTTGATGAAGCAACACTGAAGCGGGTAGAGTTGGGAGCAGGCGTTATTGAAATTGAAATGCGGCCTGAAAACGGTATGTTTTACACCGTTATCGGCGAAGAGTGCGGGTACGAGATCAAAGACGACGCCCATCTGGTGGCTACAATTAAGGATTTTGTGGGCGCTAAACGGCAGTACGACAAGATCAAGTTTGCGTTGGAGAAGGCCTATGCCAGCGGTTACGGCATGGTGCCGCCGGAAATGAGCGAAATGGAACTTGCGGAGCCGGAGATCGTCAGGCATGGAGGCCGGTTTGGCGTGAAGCTCCGTGCTCGGGCCTCGGGCTTGCATCTGATTAAAGTCGATATTGAGTCCGAAGTGGCGCCCATCGTGGGAACGGAAGCACAGTCTGAAGAGTTTATGGCCTATCTCATGAACACATACGACAGTGAACCGGCAAAGATTTGGGAAACTAACATCTTCGGCAAGCCCTTGTATGAATTGGTACGGGATGAGATGGTGAGCAAGGTGAATCGCATGCCCGACGAGGTGCAGCAGAGGCTTCAAGGCACCGTACAGAGGATGGTCAACGAAGGTTGCAACGGACTGATTTGCATTATGCTTTGAGGTTACAGCACAGAATGACAGGAGAGCGCCACGTGCGCTCTTTTTTTTATTTTTCCAATTTTTCCGGAATTTATATAAAATCATTTGGCCAGAATTGAACAGAATATTAGATGCGGATTCATTCCGCAAAAACACAGAGGAGGTTATTAAATGTCTAGGCAAAAACGCATGTCAGATGCTTTGAAACAAGAGATCGCGAAACGGCTGGGCGTTGAGGATACAGTTTCCCGAGAGGGATGGGGAAGCGTTTCGGCACGGAATTGCGGCAACATTGTTCGGGAAGCGATTGAAATAGCGGAGCGGTCAAGGACATAAAACCTCAAAAGGGTCCCATTAACGGGGCCCTTTATTTTTGCGGAAAAACTGAATGTGCAACGGTATCTTGAGTTTTCGAGCACAGTTCATCCGGCCGTGGATTCGTTTGCATAACTTTCAAAAAAACCTGAAAACGCTGCCACAGCATTTTTAGTGCGCCATTTTCATAAAGGGGCACTTTTCTCTTTTCGGCCTCTTTCATTAAGTACATTTGGCTGTTGAACAGCTTTCCTTCAGATGCGGACACACGTTCGTAGTTCCCGTCAGGCAGTAGTCGACGCGCCTTTGTGGTATCGGATAGCTGCATTCTAAGAATTGTTAGTATCTTATCTCGCAGAGTTTTGTCCAGAATAGGGCAGGCGATTTCCACGCGCCGTTCGGTATTGCGTGTCATCAGGTCGGCAGAGGCGATATATACCAACGTATCCTCGCCTTCACCGAACGCATAGACTCTGGCGTGTTCTAGAAAACGCCCAACGATGCTGATAACCTTGATGTTTTCCGTTCTATTTGGTATCCCGGGCAGGATACAGCAAATCCCCCTAACAATCAGATTAATCGGCACGCCGGCACAGGAGGCCAGCGAGAGTTTATCGATCAAATCTCTGTCTGTCAGCGAATTGATTTTAATCAAAATACCGCAAGGACGGCCCCTCATGGCCTTGTCTATCTCATTTTGAATCAGTGCCAACAAGTACCGCTTAAATCCGGATGGAGCTACAAGAAGATGGGTGTACTGCCCATCAAGATTGGAGATAGAGATGTTCTTGAAAAACGTGTTTGCGTCATTCCCGATTTCCATATTCGATGTCATCAGAGAGAAGTCGGAATAGATCGTGGATGTCTTCTCGTTATAATTTCCAGTGCCAATTTGGGTATAGTACTGCGGCTTGCCTTTTTCTCGGCGTGTAATAAGGCAGATTTTTGAGTGTGCCTTAAATCCTTCAATGCCATATATCACACGGCATCCCGCTTCTTCAAGCCGTTCGGCCCATTCAATATTGTTCTCTTCATCAAACCGGGCGCGCAGTTCCATTATAACGGTGATATCCTTGCCGTTCTCAGCGGCCATAATGAGATATTCTGCCAACCTGGACTGTTTGTCGATTCTATATAGTGTTATTTTTATCGATATAACTGCAGGATCGGATGCGGCTTCTTTTATGAGCCTTAAAAAAGGTCCTATGCTATCATAGGGCTGGAAAAGAAGGAAGTCTTGCTTTAAAATTTGAGCAAACATGCTTTCTCGCTTGCGTAAATCCCCATGCTGCTTTGCCTCGAAGGGCAAATTGGACAAAGCCCTTTTTGTGGCCGAAGGGAATTTTTCGTCTAGCGCATACACATAACTTAGATCGAGCGGGGATGCACACTGAAAGACATACTCTTTTTTTAATTCTAGCCTGTTGCAGAAATACTGCAGAAACGCCCGATCCAGCTTGCCTATGACATCCAGACGCACAGGGGCCAGGCGCGCTCTTTTTTTGAGAGCATTTTTCATGCGCAGACGAAAATCCTCCTCAAGCTCAAGAATATCGTCATCCGGGTTGATATCGGCATTGCGTGTAACGGATAAAACGGTTTTTTCTACAATATGGTAACGATCGAAAACCTTATCTACGTTGTGAAGCAGCAGTTTCTCCATAAGTACATAGCGTACGCTGCCCCCAGGAAGATAGATAACCCGTGGCAGAGATTTTGGCACCGGAATCATACCGAAACGATTACCTTCCTTCGTTTCCAGCATCACGGCAATGTATTGGGCCTTATTTTCAAGATGAGGGAAGGGATGATGCGCGTCAATGATTTGGGGAGATAAAACGGGCAGGACATAGGATCCAAAATAATTTTGAAGAAATTTCTTTTCGGGATTTTCAAGCTCGTCCATGGAAAGATTAAAAATATCATACTGCCGCAGTTCTTCCTCCAGATTGAAAAAAATTTTGTCTCTCATTCCATATAGAGGCTGCACAGCCTGATAAACTGCTTGAAGCTGCTTCTGCGCCGTCATGCCGGACTTATTGTCAATTTGTGTTTCGCTCAAAAGTGATAGATCATACAGGCCACCAACTCGAATCATGAAAAATTCATCAAGGTTGCTGGAAAAAATGGAAAGGAACTTCAATCGCTCAAAAAGCGGAACGGAGCTATCGCTGGCTTCCTCAAGTACCCGCTCGTTAAATTTAAGCCAGGAGAGATCTCTGTTCTGGGTAAATCGCATGTCACTTTTAATTTCATGTATTAGCATAACGCTTGGCCTCCCGGTACTTTGTCATAAAGGTAACCTTCTCGGAGTCCGAAATTGTTTGCAAGTATTATATTTCCGCCGAAGCGTTTTGCTACAGATTTTAAAATGATCATACCGGGGATTAGAGTGTGAATTCTTTCCGGCGAAGTCTGAAGGATGCTCTTTAGTACGAACTGTTTCGACTGCTTATATTTTTGTAAAATGCCACACAGATCTGCATAACGGATTACCTGATTATCTGGGGACAGCTCAAACATATTGTTGGCAAGCCTTGCTGTGGATCGGATTGTACCTCCGATTCCATAAATGTATGGGTACTTGCCTGAGCCGGAGAATGTGACCTTACCCAGTTCTTCGAGTATGTCAAGGCGGATATTGCGGCATATCAAATCCGATGGTAACACGTTTTTTACGTGCTTGACATAGAGGTTTAAGGAGCCAATCGGCATGCTGAAAGTTGAAAGCGTCCTGCCGTTTCGAAATTCGGCCAACTCGGTGCTGCCGCCCCCGATGTCGATAAGAAGGCCATCCCTGATGTCTGCAACGTGAGAGATGCCTATGAAATCCAGCCTCGCCTCTTCTGCGCCCGATAGCACATCTACTGCAATGCCGGTCTTTTGCTCAATGTATGAAACCGCTTCATCGGTATTATCAATATTCCTCAGCGAAGCAGTGGCAAAAACGCAAACATCCGTGATGTTAAAATTGTTAAGGATTGTCTGGAAACTTGCCAGTACATGACAGGCTTTATTGATACCCGCCTGAGTCATAACACCATTTTTTTTATAGGTGGAAAGCCCTGCAGTCTCTTTTTTGTTAATCAGCAGCTTGACCTTGCCGCCTTCCACCTGATAAATAGAAAGTCTGATCGAGTTTGCGCCCATGTCCACCAATCCATATACCATATTGTCATTAACCGCCTTATCGTATTTCATGATTATATTGAATTCTAATCAAGATATTTACTTAGGATTAATTATATATTTAAGTAGTCATGTTAAAGTAATGAACAGGTAAGGTGTGTGTAATTTTTTGCTTTATGTTATGGAAACGGGTCAAATCGAGGTAACTGGGCGTTCTGGAATTCAGTGGGGAATTATGATATAATACATTAAATGGATATATTGGAGGATGCGGCATGGATGATACGTTTACGCTGTATAATTTAAAAGTCGAAGTCGTCGCCACGGACAGGCCTATGGTATGCGGGCACAAGGCAGGCGACTATTTTCTAGTGATTGGCGAGGACATTGTCTTTCCTGAAAATAATTCATTTTCCATGTATGCTCTAAGCGCAATTTTACCGCTTTTGCCTGCAAAGCAAAGAGAACTACATCCAAATGACTGGATGCTTTCGGACAGTTTGATTGCCTGCCCTGACCCGAATTGCGGCGCAAAATTCAAAATATCCCGCATCGGTACCAAGGAATTTAGCCGCGCGGATTGTACGGCGGAGCCAATTAATAACGGAGAGTGAAGCGTATGGTGGAAAAATATGAACTGGCAAAGGGTTATCATATCAGCAGAGTGATCAACGGGTGCTGGCAGCTGTCGGAAGGCCATAGCTTAACATCAGCATTGGATATGCAGGACATTATGAAAGCCTTCCATTTGCTTGTGGAAAAGGGGTTTACAACCTTTGACTGCGCCGATATTTATACGGGCGCGGAGGAGTTTTTGGGTAAATTTATCAAAGAACTCAAGCGCAGCGGCGGCGTTTCGCCGGACGATATTCAAATTCACACCAAATATGTTCCTGATATCAATCTCCTAAGCAAGATTGACTTTCAATATACGGAAAGTATTATTGACAGGAGCCTTCTACGGCTCAACAGGGATATCCTTGATCTCGTGCAGTTCCATTGGTGGGATTATGAGGTGCCCGGATGTGTGGAAACAGCGGGTTGCCTGAAAAGACTCCAGGAGAAGGGGAAGATACGGCATATCGCTGTTACCAATTTTGATACGAAGCACTTGGCCGAAATTGTTGACGCTGGCATTAAAATTGTATCTTGTCAAACTCAGTATTCCGTATTTGACAGGCGCCCTGAGAAAAAACTGATTGATTACTGCACCAGCAAGGGCATCGCTCAGCTTTGCTATGGCACCCTATCCGGAGGTCTTCTGGCTGAAAAGTGGATTGGGCATCAGTTCGGCACGCCGGACACCCGTTCGCATGTAAAATATATTCAGGTTGTAGAGGAGTCATTGGGGTGGAGTGGCTATCAGAAATTACTGCTGTTGCTGGACGAGATTGCAAAGAAACATTCTGCCCAGATTGCACATGTGGCGACGAAATATATTTTGAGTAAGCGGGGTGTGGGAGCCACCATTATTGGAACCAGAAGCAGCAGCCATGTTGAATCAAATGCACGTATCTTTGCGTTTAAGCTGGACCCTGCCGATATTGAGAAGATAGACAGCCTATTAAATAGTTATCCGACACTGGAAGGTGAGCCGTTCGAGTTGGAACGCACCGTTGGTTCAAAATTCAGAAACATCATGAAGATGAATTTAAATCAGGAATAACTTAAATAAAGAACCGTTGCAGGGCTCCCTGCAACGGTTCTTTTACAAAACTGTGTTATTCAGGTTTCACGACAGGCTTGCCGCCTGAGCCTTCATATCTGCGGCCCCAACCGGTGATGACCGAGAAGAGCAGCACGAGGAACAGCACCATGCAGTAAAACATGCCGCCGGCGATTTGGGTAAGAGTCAGGGGCTGTACGAAATCATAACCCTGTGTCAGTAGAGCGCCGATAAACACAAACGCGCTCAAAAACGGTACCACAACCGGAATGGAGTTTGCGAAGCCATCCAGTAGGTTTGAACGGCGGTAGGGGTGAAGCCCTGTGCGCTTGCCCAGTTCGTTTTGCACTTTGCCGAATGTCGCCATAGAGGCGCTGGTTACGCCGCCAAACAGTAAAGTTGTCACAATGATGCCCAGCATCATGGCGAATTCCGCGCCGCGCGCTGTTTTGCCAAGCTTACTGTTGAGAATGCCGTTTGTAATTTTATCCAGCGCGCCCGCAGCATGAAGTACGCCCATGATGCCATAAACCGACATGACCAGCGTTACAGTGCCCATCATGCCGCTGACGCCGCCAGTCAAGAATCCTGCCGGAGCGCCATCCGCAACTGAAATGACGTTTTCAAATTTGATCAATCCAAAAGCAAGGGCAGTAATAGTGCCGATGACGATGCCCACCGTCGTGGCAATATAGATGTCGCGGGTCTTAATCGCCACGATCAGCATAATCGCTACGGGTACGAGCATAATCAGTGTTTGTGGATTCATGTTTTGAGCGAGGATCTCTGCGCCGCCTGCGCCTACTGTGCCGCCGCCGCCGAGGATCCAGAAAAGAATGAAGGCAATAACTCCGCCGACGAGAGAATACCGCAGACGGCTCGCAACACAACCGCCAATATCAGCAAGCCCTTCTTTTTTTGTATATTCTTGCGTAGCTGCAGAGATGATGGTCGTGTCGGAGATAGGGGCGAGGTTATCGCCAAAAACTGCGGCGGATACAATTGCGCCCGCAAGTATAGCCGGATTGCAGCCCATTAGGACGCCCGCGGGATAAAAGATTGGGAAACAGGTGAACATTGTGCCAATGGAAGATCCCGTTGCAGTGGCGATAATGCAAACGGCCAGAAAGGCAAATGCGGTGAACAGTCCTCCGCTGATGCCAAAACTGTCCGCAAGCCATACAAATCCTGCGGAGACATTTGTGGACTTTACAAGTGCCGCAAAAATGCCGATGATGAACAGAAGCACGGCGATCGGCACGGAGTCCCTTACGCCGCCATAGACTGAATTCCAAAAATTCGCGTAATGGCCCTTTTTAACAAAAATTGCGCCGATTAAAAGTCCCACAAATGCGCCCATTGCGAGTGCATACATTTCAAAAGCCTTAAAGACTATGAAATACAGTACGCAGAAAAACAGAAAAATGATAATTGGTATGAATGCCATTCCCCAGCCGCCTTTAAATTCGAGCTTTTTTTCCATTTGAATGATTCCTTTCATTTCTTTATTATTTAAACGGGGATTCCGTCTAAATTCGTTGAGAAGCTTCCTGCTATACAATTCCCCTTTCCGCGGCCAGCCCGGCTAATGCGGCCCCAATTCGATTGTACGCATTAAGTGCACGCGTCTCATCCGCAAAGCAGCCGTGAACAATACGGATATATCCTTCGCCCTGTGCACCGTATGGAGTGCCTTCGTTTACCACCACTTTTGCCTCGCGCGTCAAATAGGCCACAACCTCTGCGCTAGTTCCAAGCCGGGAAATGTTGAGCCATGACAGAAAGCCGCTTTCCGGCATGGTATATACTACACCCGGGATAGAGCCGAAGATTTGATTCGCCAATGCGCGGCGGCGAAGCAGTGTATTATAATTCTCTTCCAATATGGATGAATCCTCAAGTGCCGCAATGGCGCCGAGCTGAGCGGCGGTATTTGCCGCACCGAGAACGTTGACCGCTCCTCCATATAGAGCATCCATGATATGGTCTTCTGCTGCGATATATCCTATGCGAAAACCAGATAGTCCGATTCCCTTAGATATGGAAAAGACCGATACCGTTCGTTCCCACATACCGGGCAGTGCGGCCGGGGATACAAACTCGATTCCATCATAGATATGATCTTCAAACGCCTGATCGCTTATAAGAATGAGGTCGTTATCCACGATAAACTGGCAGAGCTGCTCAATATTCCTGCGCCTGAAAACCGTTGCGGTGGGGTTGTTCGGGTGAGAGATCAATACCATCTTGGTCTTTTTTGTCAGCCTTTTTTTAAACTCTTCAATGTTTGGCTGCCAATTATCCTGCTCATTTAGGGGCACAGGCACCGGAACACCACCACAAAGCCGGGTATTGAGAAAATTCGAAGGATAGCTGGGATCGGGGATCATGATCTCGTCTCCTTCGCAAATAAAGGGCATCATGGAATAGAATAATCCTGAATCGGAACCTGGCGTAACAAGCACATTGCGGCTCGGATCCGCATGGATTTGGTTTTTATCCCATAGCTTTTTTGAAATAGCTCGGCGCAGTTCCACATTTCCGATTGGGATCGTGTAATGCGACACAACACCTTGTTCAAAGGCTCGCTGCATCGCTTCCCTGACCGAATGGGGAAGGACGGGATCTGGGAAAAATGGATCGGCCCATGCCATGATGTCATAGCCTTGCGCCAAAAGGTTTCCGGCGCCCTCGCCCACATCCGCTTTTGTGACCTCTGCAAACAGTCCCCCCTGTAAATCCCGGAACTTTACATTCATTTTGTTTTTAATATTCATGTTGCTTCCTTATAAAATATGGAATAGAATTGCAATACAATACCGATATGAATGATTTTACTATAATTCCCACAAAAACAAAAGCCCGATATTTTTCAATATTGGACTTTTGTTGGTCTGGGTGAGAAGATTCGAACTTTCGGCCTCTTGAACCCCAAGCAAAAAGTCTATCATCACCCTGGCCGGTGCGGTGGGCACATCATCCTAATCACCAGCTGTTCAACGGCGTAAGTTTTATTGACAAGCCGCCCACATGGGTCATATATTCTGGCACCGGCCATCCTAGTGGCGACCACGCGTTCTAAGCGGGCCTGACATGGGATGATCCCGGCGGTCTATTCGTAGGAAACGTTTTGGTGGTGGCACTGGCGGCGAACGGGGTGTACGATGCGATATCGACAGCCGCGACAAAATAGGTTTAAAGCCTGTCACACCGACCAAAAAAGACCGTCGACAAAAGTCGACGATCTTTTACTATGCTTATATTTATGCGGCAGTGTGGGCCATAAGCACGGTATAGGCCTCGATAGATACCTGCTTTACTCTTTTTCCGTGTCTGATGTGGTACAAAATATGATAATGGGAATATTTCACAATATTTTCAGGGCGGTAGCAACTCAAAAGAACTGTCCATGTGTGTTCCTGCGTAGGGGCAACATAGGCGTAACTATATGTCAAGTACACGCCGAAAAATCATTTTTATTCTCCAAATATATTCCAGCAAAACTTGGCCCGCGGCTTCACTGAATCTTTGAATTTTTAACGCTAATATCAACCGCTATTGAAAAACCTGCTAATTTATGATAGATTTAGTTAGAAACAACTAACCACATTTACGAGGAGATGACCATATGAGTGAAATTTATATGCTTTCAGATGGCAAAAAGATAGAATATAAGGTTTACGGTCAAGAAGACGGTTATCCTATTGTGGGGTGTCACGGGCTGGCGGGCTCGGTGTTTGCTGATGGTATAGACGTACTGCTGGCCGAAGTTCCCATACGATACATCCTTATCGCGCGTCCGGGTTATGGACGTTCAGACTTTTTCCTGATGAAAAATATTGCCGAATGGTCAGAAATTATCAAGCCTCTTTTAGAACATCTGAATATTGAAGTGTTTGATGTGGTGGGAATTTCCGCCGGAGCACCTTATGCCTACGCCACCGCTGCTGCTTTCCCTGATAGGGTGAAAAACGTGTTTATTAGTAAAGGGCTTGGTGCGATTTACAAACCGGAAGTTCTGTCATTATATCCGGATGCAGCCCAAAAAGAGGTTGTTATCTACCAAAAGGAATCTTTGGAGCATATTGCCGACTTGCTTTATAAAACATATCTTTCACAGCTAACGGAAGAATATAAGCAGCTGCCCTATATCAGAGATTCCATGGTGGGCGGTTGCATGGGAATGGCCGCTTGCGGAAAATTGGAATTTATGGATTGGGGCTTTCCCATTGAAGCTGTAGAACAGCCGGTAGTGCTGTATCATTGTCGGGATGATCAGGAGGTTCCCTTTGCTATGGCTAAAAAAACGATGGAATATTTAGAGAATGCTGAAATGATTGCCCATGACACTGGAGGGCATATGTCGGAGAAACTTATGATAGATATGATGAATCGAATTATATCTATGTATAAATAACTTCAGTATCATCTATTATCTAAATTACTAAAACAATCAGGCTGAACAAATACAAAGTATAATTACACTTGGGCGGCGTTTACACTCAAAGTCAAAATTATATGTAAATACTACTTGCCTACTACGTGCGAGCCATTGATATCACTGAATTTTTCCAAGTCCTATAATTCCACTCCGACCAAAACGGTATAAATTCTATATTTACACGCAAAGGAAAAATCGAGTGACGCGAAAAATCCGTCGTTTTTGAAACGGCGGGGTTTTTCTTTTTATGTATTCATGCGGGGGTGAGGGAGCAAATTCAATAAGGGCTCACCAACGTAAAACTGAGTGACAGGATCAAATTATACTGATATAATTGTTTTATACTGAGGCTCCCATATAGCAAGGGATGAACGGGGTAACTGAAAAAATTTATGTCCCGTTGCTAAATTACATTTCAGATATATTAAAAAATGCCAACTTGAGTGGAAAATAATATTCAATAATGTCAGACTTCAACCTATTATATATTAATCACACTGGATCCTTGGGGTAGGCGGCTCAAGCAATGAGCATACTCGTCGCAGAAGGCAGCGGAGGTACTTATTTGAAAACCAGCCGAAAATTCACACTGATTGTACTCTTGTTTCTTGCTGTTATCATTACAGGTGTATCTGGCTACATGATATTATTGAATGTAGGTTTTACTGACGCCCTGTATATGACGGTCATAACAATTTCAACCGTGGGGTATGGTGAAGTTGGAGAGATGACCGATGCGGCCAAGCTGTTTACCATATTAATTATTTTCGCAGGTCTTTCGGTGGTTGGCTATACCCTTTCTAGTTTGGTTTCTTTATTTTTTGAAGGTGAATTTAAAGCTGCTTGGAGGAAAAAACGGGTGGAAACAAAAATTCAAGGACTTAAAAACCACTACATTGTCTGCGGGGCTGGAGATGTAGGCCGCACAGTTATTAAGTTCCTTAAAGAGAGTACGGCGAACTTTGTTGTAATTGAGGAAGACGATAAGCGTGTTGAAGAACTGCAACAGGCGGGTGTATTAACCGTTCTGGGAAATGCAGCGAATGAAGATATACTGAAACGGGCGAGAATTGAAAATGCAGAGGGCATGGTGTGCACGCTTGCTACCGACTCAGAAAATGTTTTTGCCGTACTTACTGCTAGGCAAATGAACGATGATATTTACATCGTTTCAAAGGCCGTCGAACAAAGTACCCACAACAAGCTGTTGAAAGCGGGAGCTAATAAAACTATTTCACCCAGTGAAATTGGAGGGAAAAGGATAGCTGCACACTTGATTCGCCCTTCTGTCGTTTCTTTCTTGGATATGATAACTCGCGCCGGTGACGTTACTTTGGACTTGGAAGAGGTTGCTATATCACCTCGCTCTAGTATTGCAGGTAAAAAACTCTTTGAGGCAAAAATACCTGAGCAAACTGGTCTCATAATTCTTGCTCTAAAGAGAAAAGAAGATGGAAATTTCAAATTCAACCCGAGTTCAAACGAGGTTCTAAGTGCCGGTGACACAATGGTGGTATTAGGAACAAATGATCAAGTAGATCAATTGAATGCAATGATTAATAGATAAAACTGAATACTGTGGTAAATATGGTCATGTGACGGTGCAATACTGCCCATCTTCGTCTTGATTATTCTCTCGGTGGTGGTAGCAATTTTGATTTTAATTCTCCGCGTTAAGGAGCGAGATCACGGCTGTACCCATAAATACGGCATGGTTACTCGAAAGCCGCCCGCAGCAGCCTACCGCAAAAAAGAATCGCTCTAATTAATATGAAAAAATACCCTGGCCATCACTAGGGTATTTTTAGATAACTGCCAACAACTGCTAACAAAATCGATCAAAACAAAAAACAAAGTGCCTGTTTCCCTAGAGAAACAGGCACTGGTTGGTCTGGGTGAGAAGATTCGAACTTCCGGCCTCTTGAACCCCATTCAAGCACGCTACCAAACTGCGCCACACCCAGTTGTGTTCACTCGAACGAAACATATGATAACATTTAAAAATTTCCATGTCAAGTTAAAAATCAGCTGTTCGTAGATACTGTGATCGAAATGTACGTATAAAAATCGGGGAAAACAAAGAATAAAAAACAGGTCAGTTATTCCAAATGATATGCTTCTTCCTGGCTGACGGAATCGTTTTCAACCTTTTAGTTTTTAGCAGTACCTTTTGGCTCTTATTCAGCGTCGATGTTATGGAGCGAAGCGCTTCGCTCAACTCTTCATTTGTAAATCCGTCCACAGCGCATGCACCTTTCCGTCGCAGTCTTGTGCTAATTGTATCATAAAATAAAAACCGTTCCGATAAGAATGATTGCTCATATCTTATAGGAACGATTTTGGTGCGGGAAACAGGACTTGAACCTGCATGCTGTTACCAGCACACGGACCTGAACCGTGCGCGTCTGCCAATTCCGCCATTCCCGCAAAATTGGTGGATGGGGGTGGATTCGAACCACCGAAGTCTATGACAACGGATTTACAGTCCGCTCCCTTTGGCCGCTCGGGAACCCATCCATGGAAAAGTATATATTTTGCAAATTTCAAGGTTACTATCTATGGAGCTGGTGATGGGACTCGAACCCGCAACCTGCTGATTACAAATCAGCTGCTCTACCAATTGAGCTACACCAGCAGATCGCTCTGGAATTCCACCTCCAAGGAGGATCGTCCAATCACCCGATAGTCAGTCAAACTGGGATTGGTGGGCCTTCAGGGACTCGAACCCCGGACCAATCGGTTATGAGCCGACCGCTCTGACCAACTGAGCTAAAGGCCCATCTTAATAGTAATGGTGACCCCTAGGAGACTCGAACTCCTGTTACCGCCGTGAAAGGGCGGTGTCTTAACCGCTTGACCAAGGGGCCCGAAAATGGTCGGGGTGAAGGGATTTGAACCCCCGGCCCCATGCTCCCAAAGCACGTGCGCTACCAGACTGCGCTACACCCCGCAAACTAACATGCGCGCTACGCGACGAATGTTATGATACTGCATTTTGAGGGTAATGTCAATGCTTTTTTTGTACTAGGAAATTGGCCTAACACAGCTGTTCCCGGGCCGCTGTGCTTGCACTATTCCTTCAGAATCGGTATAATACAAATTGATTTATGTTGTAAGCTGAGGTATTTTCATGCGGTCTACTGTACTCGTAAGCGCGACGGAGCTCGCGGAAACCAAAAATGCTTCGCTACGGCTGCGGGATGAAATCGCAGGGCGCGGTCTTAAATATCATATTGAATCCTACGGCTGTCAGATGAACGACCATGATTCGGAGAAACTGGCCGGAATGCTTCATGAATTCGGGTATGAGCAGGCGGAATCTAAAAAGACGGCTGACATCTTTCTTTTTAATACCTGTTGTGTACGAGAGCATGCGGAGCTGCGCGTCTTCGGGAACGTAGGCGCTCTGAAAAAGCTAAAAGATGAGAATCCTGGCCTGATTGTTGTCATCTGTGGCTGCATGATGCAGCAAAAAGACGTGGCCGAAAAGCTGTACAAGCGATTTCCATATGTGGATCTGATTTTCGGCACCCACGATTTGCACCGTTTTCCGGTTCTGCTGGAGGGTGTGTTCCGCGGAGATCGGCAGTTTTCCGTACGGGAGATGGATGGCGAAATCACTGAAGGGCTTCCTGTTCTTCGGGGCAGCACATTTTCTGCCAGCGTCAATATCATATATGGCTGCAATAATTACTGCACATACTGCATTGTTCCCTATGTGCGTGGTCGTGAACGCTCCAGGGCGTCGGAAAGCATCGTAAAAGAGATTCAGGAGCTGGCGGACGCCGGATACAAGGAGATCACGATGCTGGGCCAAAACGTTAATTCCTATGCCGGCGACGAGGGCAAGTTGGACTTTCCCGGGCTGCTTTATAAGGTAAACGACATCAACGGCATCCGGCGCGTACGCTTCATGACCTCCCACCCAAAGGACCTCTCCGACGGCCTGATTCAGGCTATGGCGGAGCTTCCAAAGGTCTGTAAACATATCCATTTGCCCGTTCAATCCGGCAGCGATGCGATCCTTACCGCCATGAATCGCAGGTACACCAGAGCAGAGTATCTCAACCTTGTGGATGCGCTTAAAAGCCGTGTACCCGGCATTGAACTCACCACAGATATGATTGTGGGCTTCCCAGGCGAAACGGACGCGGACTTTGCGGATACGCTTTCGCTGATGAAGCAGGTCAACTACGCGGCCGCATACACCTTTAAGTACTCGCCGCGCAGGGGAACGAAAGCATCACAAATGCTGGATCAAATCTCCAAAGAGGTCAAGGAGCAGCGACTCAAGGCCCTAAATGACCTGCAGGCATCTCTGCAAAAGAAAAACAACCAGAAGTTTCTCGGCCTTCGGGGCGAAGTGCTGGTGGAAGGATATGACAACCGAGGCGAACCCATGGCATTTGGAAAGTTTTCCAATTTTAAAATGGTCTATTTTCCGCGGGGAGCCTGTACTGTGGGTGGGTTGTACGAGGTTGAAGTAAATGATACGCAGAATAATTCGTTGATCGGAAGACTGATTGCAACGGGGGAAGGGGATACACATGTTGAAACAAAAAGCAAATGAACTCGGCGTCGCCCTAAGCGAAACCGCGGAGTTTAAACGTCTGCAATGCGCCAAGGCTGAAATTGAGAAAGACGCGGATGTCAGTCGACTGCTGAGAGAATACATAAAAAAGCAGGACGAGATGATGCAGGTCATGGCGGGAGATGGCGAAGCATGCGCTTCGGAGCAGGATTTTTCTTTGGAGATTGGAGAGATTCAATCGCAGCTTTTACGCTCTTCTCTGTTTATTGAAATGGTTTCGGCGCAGATGGCCTTTAAAGATCTGATGCTGCAAGTCAGCGCTCTCGTTGAGGCCCATGTGGGGCCCACGGACGCCGCCGAAGCTTCCGAAATTTCTAGTTGCACGCAGTGGCTTCACTGATCAGGAAAGGAAATCTATGCCTGCAGATCTTACGCCAATGATGCGCCAATATATTGATATCAAAGAAGCGCATTCCGACTGTATTGTCATGTATCGGCTGGGCGATTTTTACGAGATGTTTTTTGAGGATGCGGTCATTGCCTCCAAAGAGCTCGAAATCGTACTCACCGGTCGTGACTGTGGCCTGGATGAACGCGCTCCCATGTGCGGTGTGCCCTACCACGCGGTTGAAATCTATATCAACAAGCTTATTGAAAAAGGATATAAAGTAGCGATTTGCGAACAAATGACCGATCCCCGCGAGTCAAAGGGGCTTGTGGAGCGGGATGTGATCCGCATTATCACGCCCGGAACTGTCATTGAAGATAGTATGCTCAGCGAACGGCGCAATAACTATATCGTTTCTATTTTTTTACATGAAAACAGGTTTGGCTTTGCATATTGCGACGTGTCCACCGGCAGCTTTACCGTATTCGAAAGCACGCAGGAGAACTGGCTTAACGAACTTACCGATGAGTTGGCGCGCATAGGGCCTTCGGAAATTGTGGCCAACGACGCGTTATTTTTGCAGGAGCTTCTCATCAGGCGGCTACAGAGTTCATATTACACGCAGTGCTACGGAAACTGGGCCTATGAATTGGAGGGCGCTCGTGCGCGGCTGATGCGGCATTTTAATGTAGCTTCGCTGAATTGCTATGGCTGCGAGGACATGCCCTGTGCCATCTCTGCCGCCGGTGCGCTGCTGGCATATCTGGAGGATACCCAAAAAAATTCCCTTTCTCACATACGGAGCATCCGCGTGCTGGTACGCAGCAAATATATGCAGATTGACGCTAATTCGCGACGCAATTTGGAGCTTACAATGCCCATTCGTGCGGACGGGAGCAAGAAAAACACGCTGCTCTACCTGCTGGATCAAAGCGGAACGGCCATGGGTGGAAGGTTGCTGCGCAGCTGGGTGGACCAGCCGCTGCAAGACCTTGAAGAGATCAACACAAGGCTAAATGCTGTGGAGGACCTGCTGAATAATCCCGTAGAGCGCGAGGCGTTAAGCAAATCGCTTCTATCTATTTACGATATCGAACGCCTCTGCAGCAAAATTGCGTATGGTACGGTCAGCGCCCGTGACTGCGAGTCACTTCGGCTGTCTCTTACCCGGATTCCCGGAATTATTGAGGCGGTTGGGCGGCTGAACGCTGCCGAGTTCATGGAAATTCAAAAGTCGCTGGATCCCATGGAAGATATTTGCCAGCTGCTCACCGGAGCCATCATGGAAAACCCACCCTTGAGCGTGAAGGATGGGGGCATTATCAAAGACGGCTACAATGAAGAGCTGGATCAGCTTCGAGATATTTCTTGCAACGGCAAGGACTGGATCGCCCGGCTGGAATCTGACGAGCGTACCCAAACGGGTATCAAGAACCTTAAGGTAGGCTATAACAAGGTATTCGGATATTATATCGAAGTTACAAACGCATATCAGCACCTTGTTCCATATAATTATCAGCGGAAACAAACGCTGGCCAACTGCGAGCGCTATATCACCCCGGAACTCAAGGAGATCGAGTCGACGATTTTAGGCGCCGAGGAAAAGATCATCCAGCTAGAATACAAGCTTTTTGGCGAGATTCGTCAAGTGTTGCTTGAATGCATCGACCGGCTGCAGGGAGATGCGGCGCTGATCGCCAAGCTGGATGTATACAGGACATTTTCCGGCGTAGCAGATTCCAATGGCTATTGTAGACCAAAACTCACCGGCAATGGAAAAATAGAAATTGCTGACGGCCGTCATCCCGTAGTGGAAAAGGGCATGAAGGATGGATTTATTCCCAACAATACCGTGATGGACAATAAGCACGATCGTCTGCTGATTATTACGGGTCCTAACATGGCGGGGAAGAGCACCTATATGCGTCAGGTGGCGCTCATTGTACTTATGGCGCATATCGGTAGCTTTGTTCCCGCGACAAGCGCCACTGTATGTATCACGGACAAAATTTTTACCCGCGTGGGTGCTTCGGATAACTTGGCATCCGGGCAGAGCACCTTTATGGTGGAGATGAGTGAAATGTCCAACATCCTCAACAATGCCACGGACAGTAGCCTTTTGATTATTGATGAAATAGGGCGTGGTACCAGCACGTTTGATGGGTTAAGCATTGCCTGGGCGGTGCTGGAACATATCGCGGACCGGCAGAAATGCGGCGCAAAGGCGCTCTTCGCTACACACTATCATGAGCTCACCGAACTGGAAGGCAAGCTGGCGGGCATCAAAAACTACCGCATCTCCGTCAAGGAGGTTGGGGACGACATCATCTTCTTGCGTAAAATCGTCCGGGGCGGTGCGGACAAGAGCTTCGGCATTCAGGTAGCAAAGCTGGCGGGGTTGCCGGATGAGATTATACAGCGCGCAAAGCAAATTTTGGCACAGCTGGAGGCCTCCGATATCAATCACGATGTCATACTAGATGAAGGCGCGGACGAGGCGGCAATTTCCCAGCAGATGACCCTCTTTGGCCCCACGGCTCCAAATGAAGTCATGAAAGAGCTCAAGGAGATGGATGTTAACGCATTAACGCCCATGGATGCACTCAATAAACTGTATGATCTGCATCTTCGGGCAAAGCTGAGGTGAAAGATGAAACGAATCCAAATACTTTCCAAACAGACGGCAAATCAGATCGCTGCGGGCGAAGTGGTAGAACGGCCGGCTTCCATCGTGAAGGAGCTGGTGGAAAACTCCATTGATGCCGGTAGCACGTCCATTTCGGTTGAAATCACTGGTGGAGGAATTGAATACATTCGCGTTACGGACAATGGTAGCGGGATTCTAGCACAGGATGTTCCAACGGCATTTTTGCGCCATGCTACCAGCAAAATTTTTACCACAGATGACTTGGAGCATATTGAAACCCTTGGATTCCGTGGAGAGGCGCTGGCTTCCATTGCGGCGGTATCCCAGCTGTCTATGCGCACGCGCACAAAAGATGCGGAGCTGGGTATGTTAATCAAAATCGAAGGCGACAAGGTCGTGGAATGCGTACCTGCTGGCTGTACGGAGGGCACGTCCATTGAGGTCCGCAGTGTCTTCTACAACGTCCCTGCCCGGCTCAAATTCTTAAAGTCTTCCCGGGCGGAAGCGTCGAGAATCAGCGATTATATGGAGCGCGCGATCATAGGGAACCCGGGAATTTCATTTAAGTTTATCAGCAACGGCAAACAAATGTACCAGAGCCGGGGTGACGGCAACCTGAAAAATGCGCTGTTTTGCGTCTATGGGGGAGATATGCTACCCTACCTCAAAGAAGTGGACTTTGCGGATGGGCGCATTGTTATCACGGGCTTTGTGGGTATGGAAAGCATTGCAAGAGCAAATCGCATGCAGCAATCTTTATATGTGAATGAACGATATATCAGGTCCCAGAAAATATCCTATGCGGTACAGCGCGCGTTTGATACTAGGCTTATGACAGGAAGGTTTCCGTTTTATGCGCTAAACCTCACAATCGGTTTTGAAGAGATTGACGTCAATGTGCACCCCAATAAAATGGATGTGCGTTTTAAAAACGAAGAATATGTGACAAGAGCTTTTACAATCGCGGTTCGAAAGGCGCTGGGTGATCCGGTTGCCCCCGTTCTGCATTTTGAAGATCTGAGCAAAAAGCCTGTGGAACGGCCGATCGTGGACGAAAGCGCGTTGCGCGCATCTGTACGAGAGCGGCTGGGGAAAAATCAGGAAACTCACGAGCGGCAGGTGATGCGGGAGGGGAACGCACCGATTCGGCAGGGTTCTCCTTTTGACGCCCTTGTCCCTCTGGATCGTAAGGAAGAGCTGCAAAAGTCCCCCTTGTACAAGTCGCCGACGGTGTCGGTGCCTTTAGAGCGGCCAGCCAATCAACCCGAGGCGCCGTGTCAGGAAGGGCTTTCTTTTGGACTGGAACCCTATCGAATCGTCGGGCAGCTGTTTGACTGTTACTGGGTGGTACAGCAGGGGAATATTGTGTTTTTTATTGACCAGCATGCTGCACACGAGCGCAGGCTGTATGAGCAGATGATGCAGCACGGGCTTCGTGCAAACTCTCAGGTTCTGCTGGTTCCCATCATTATGAAGCTAACGGCTCAGGAATATATGACGCTTACGGATAATCTGGACAGATTTTCGGAGCTTGGATTTGACATTGAGGATTTCGGCATGCTGACGGTTAGCATTCGGGCGGTTCCGGATCTCTTCGGGCAGCCGGAAACCACGGCCTTTTTCCATGAAGCCATCGTCATGTTGGATCAAAAGAAGCGGGTCACGGCAGAGGAAATGAAGCGCGCCGCACTGATTCAGGCCGCCTGCAAGCATGCAATCAAGGCAGGCGATGTGCTGGATCAAAAGGAAATAGAAGCGCTGCTGCAGCAATATGTGGAGAGCGGCGTGCCCATGACTTGCCCACACGGCAGGCCCGTGATGGTGTACATGACAAAGCTGGAGTTTGAAAAAATGTTCAAAAGGATTGTTTGATGGCAGAAATTGAAAAAATCGAAATCGGCATGATTGTGGGCCCTACGGCCAGCGGCAAGACGGCAGTATCTATCGCGCTGGCGAGGCGGCTTAATGCGGAGATTATATCCGCGGATTCCATCCAGATCTATAAGGGGCTGGACATCGGATCTGCAAAACCCACCGTAGAGGAGCAGGCAGGCATACCCCATCATCTTCTGGATACCATTGAGATCGACGCACCTAAGTTTAGCGTGGCGGAGTATCAAAAGATGGCTGGTGAGTGCATTGCGGATGTTCACGGCCGGGGGAAGTTCCCATTGGTGGTGGGGGGAACCGGGCTTTATGTGAACGCGCTGACCTATCCTCTGGCGTTTACCGCGGTGGCATCGGATCCGTTGCTTCGTCAGGAACTTACCGGGCTGGAGACTGCCTCACCGGGAAAACTCTACGAAATGCTGCGCGCGCTAGATCCAAATTCGGCCGATCGGCTGCATCCGAATGATATAAAACGGATCATTCGGGCGCTGGAAGTGGTCAAAACCACGGGAAACACCATTGGGGAGCACGGCGGCGACTTTTCAAACGAAGCGAAGGCGGAAATCCCGTATAATCCCCAAATCGCGGGCCTTGCAATGCCCCGGGAGATGCTATACGCACGCATCGAGGAACGGGTTGACGCCATGATGCGTTTAGGACTGCGGGAGGAAGCAGAGGGCATTTTCAAAAGCGGATACAGCCTTGATTTGCCCGCGCTTCAGGGGCTTGGGTATAAACAATTGTTTCAGTATTTTCGGGGAGAATGTACTATTGCACAGGCCGTGGAGGCCATCAAGCGTGAAACGCGCCGCTTTGCCAAGCGGCAGATCACTTGGTTTAAGCGTGACCCACGCATCCAATGGTTTGATGTCACACAATACGAAGGTTCTGAACAACTTGCCGAGAATATCTCCATAGCATGGGGGAAGGGGAGTCCAGTAAAATGATGAATTTACAAGATGCCTTTTTGAATCAGGTCAGAAAGCAAAAGCTGGAAGTTACAATCCATGTGACCAACGGCTATCAAATCAACCATGCCACCATACTGGGATATGATAATTTTGTGATTATGGCGGAATGCGGCGGGAAACAGATGCTTATTTACAAGCACGCCGTTTCCACCATCTCACCCGCAGAAAAGGTTGAGATGAGTTTATCTAAAGAGCAGCAGGGAGAATTATGAGCGAGTTGAATCTTGGCGCCCAACAGCTGGGTATTTCCGCGCAGACAGCGGAATTCGTATTGCGATGCGAGCATGCGATTGTCGCGCCTTTTCGCTATATTGACGCTGTGGAGGCAGCCAATCAGGCACGCGTCCTAAAGGCCTTCCAACAGGAGAAAATTGCACAGCGGCACTTTGCGCCTACCAGCGGGTACGGCTATGACGACATCGGCCGAGATGCGCTGGACCGCGTATTCGCCTGCGCACTGGAAGCAGAGGACGCTTTGGTGCGCCCGCAGATCACCTCGGGCACCCATGCGATATTCGTCGCCCTTAGTGGCCTTTTGGCCGCAGGCGATTCCATGCTTTCTATCACCGGAAAGCCTTACGACACCCTTGTGAAAGCCATCGGCATTTCCGGCAGCGAATTCGGTTCCTTAAAGAGCCTTGGAATTCAATATCATCAGGTTGATTTCGCATCGAACGGCGGGTTTGACGAGATGGCGATTTTAAATGCGCTGGATGATACCGTAAAGATTGCCTATATTCAGAGATCCCGGGGTTATTCTTGGCGCAACGCAATATTACCCGAAGATATGGAACGAATTATCGCACAGATTCATGAAAAAAGCCCACAAACCGTGGTGCTGGTGGATAACTGTTACGGTGAGTTTACCGGCCTTCACGAACCCACATATTATGGTGCGGACGTGATTGTAGGCTCGCTCATCAAAAATCCGGGCGGCGGAATTGCTCCCACCGGCGGTTATATTGCGGGGAAACACGATGCAGTTGAAAGAATCGCTCAGCGGCTGACGGTGCCGGGCATGGGCAGGGAGGTGGGCTCCTACGCGGGAAGCTACACTCCATTTTATCAGGGGATTTTTTTAGCACCCCATGTAACGGCACAAAGCCTGAAAACCGCGGTGTTATTTGCGAAGATTTTTGAAGAGGTGGGAATTGAAAGCTTACCAAATAGTGCAGCACCCCGGTCCGATATTGTGCAGTCCCTGCGCTTTCAAAGTGCCGATGCGCTGATCTCCTTTTGCCGCAGCATACAAAAAGCGGCCCCGGTAGACAGTTTTGTCGTACCGGAGCCGTGGGATATGCCGGGATATACCAGCCAGGTCATCATGGCCGCCGGCGCATTTACACAGGGAGCCTCCATCGAACTGAGCGCAGATGCGCCTTTATTGGAGCCATATACTGCCTATGTGCAGGGCGGCATCACATACGCTCACGGACGGATCGGGGCCATGTTTGCGCTGGAGGATCTGGTCAAAATAGGTGAAGTCAAACTTTAATACCTGCGCAGGAGTGATACAACCTTCCCCACAATTTCTACATCCGAATAGCTTGCAAAAATGGGCTCCATCTGGGAATTATCCGGCTGGAGCCTGATTTGTTCTTTTTCAAAATATACACGCTTTACCGTGGCCGTGTCCCCGTGAATCCGGGCTATCACCACATCCCCATTTTCTACATGGATGTCTTTTGCGACCACCAACATATCTCCGCTGTGAATTCCGGCATCAATCATACTATCGCCTTTCACGTCAAGGATAAATAGATCCTCTTCCGCTGCACCGTGCACAAACCCAACGGGTAGAGGGAACCGCTCCTGTATGTTGTCGAAGGCGTAGATTGGTTCACCCGCCGCAACCGTTCCGATATGGGCAATGTTACGCAAATCGCTGGGCACTGCGCTTTTTATGAGGGCAATCGTGCGCTGCTTGGCGGGATCGAAGGTAATGTACCCTTTTTCTTCCAGCGATTTTAAATGCATATGTACCGTGGATGTGGATTTTAAGCCCACGGCTGCGCAAATTTCCCGCACGGTGGGCGGAAAAGACTTTTGCCTAATGTGCTCACAAATAAACGAATAAACGGCCTGCTGCGATTTCCCTAAATTTTTCATATTACCTCCTGCCTCATTTGTGCCCAGAACGTGATATAATATAGTCAAGGATAGTATAACATAGCGAACGTACGTTTGTAAACATTTGTTCGATTTGCGAGGTGATTATGATGGCGAAAACAGATGAATTTGATGATTATTGTGATTTAGATCCCACAAAAATTTGTGATAGCTGCTGCAAGTGTATCGAGAGTGGGGAAGAGTATTCCGAATACAACATCGAGTTGACAGACAAAATCGAAGATCTGGAGGAGGTCGTACTGCCATTTAATTGGGAAGAGACAGATTCAGACTGCGATGATGATGTGGATTCTGCCAACGTGGCTCCTCTGGATATCGACCCAAAGCTTATGGCGGAATGGGAGGCAAAGCTACGCGATTATGAGGAATACGAGGAAGAGCAGGAGGAAGGGGAAGAGGGCTTCGAAATCAACGCGGATGTCGACCTCTAGTCTTCCCGCAGTTTGATCACCTTGGCCGCAAGCCTGCGCCGGTCTTCAGATACGGCGGCATAGTGCTTGCGCGTGGTATTCACGTCCTTGTGGCCGAGAACGTCAGCAACCAGATAGATGTCGCCGGTTTCCCGATAGAGCGCAGTACCATAGGTACTGCGAAGTTTATGCGGCGAAATGTTCTTTAGTGGCGTAGCGATGCGGCTGTATTTTTTTACAAGGTTTTCAACTGCACGCACAGTAATGCGTCTGTTCTGTAAGGAAAGAAACAGTGCATTCTCGTGCCCGGGCTGCGTGGCAATGCGTTCGCGGTCCAGCATATAATTGAGTAGCGCCGACCGTGCTTCTTCGCCAAATACGAGAATGTCTTGATTTCCGCCCTTGCGAATGATGGAAAACTCATTGGCGGAGAAGTTGATGTCATCCATGTCGATGCCCACCAGTTCGCTGATCCGAATCCCCGTGCCTAAAAACAGTGTCAGAATCGCCAGATCGCGACTTTGAGTCAGTTTGTGGAATTTTTGCTCGCGTTCAGAGAGGCCACTGCCGCTTTGCACAATGTCCAGAAGGTTGGCAACTTCATCCGGCTCTAAGCGTATAATTGCCTTTTCGTGGATCGTGGGCAAGTCAACCAACGAGGGCGCATTGTTCTGCAGTTTACCTTTTTTGCAAAAATACTTGTAAAAAGAGCGTAGCGCGGAGAGCTTTCGTGCCTTGGCTTGTTCGCCGTTGCAAATCTCGGTTTCTGCCTCGTCTTTGTAATATGAAATATAACTGACAAAGTTTTCGATCATAGATACGGTTACCTTGTCAATATCCGACAGGGTGAGGAAGCCCAAGTCCTTCCGGATGAATTCAGGCTCTTGTGAAATCAAGTACTTAAAGAAGATCTTTAGATCGCAGGCGTAGGCATATCGCGTACGCACTAAGGTATCATTTTCAATACCATGGAAGAACTCGCCGCAGTACGCAGGAAGTTCCTGTTGAACCTCACGGATTTTCAGTGTGTATTTTTTATATTCGGAACCGGCATAATCTTCAGGCATGGCAAATCTGCACCTTTCGCTGGAGTGGGGTATCCAGAATCATCATATCATATCTATTCGCAAAAGACAAGTTTAACGAATAGATATACCAAAAAAGCATTAATTTGGCCGTATCGCAGCCCGCGCAAGTGCATCACACTGATTGTTGTATTGATTGTCACTGTGGCCTTTAACCTTGTGCCAATGAATCTTATGCGTCCTTGCGTGTGCAATCAGCTGTTCCCATAGGTCGCGGTTTTCAACGGGCTGGTTTTTGCTGGTCATCCAGCCGTTCCTTTGCCAGTTGTAAATCCATCCGTTTGTAAAGCTATTGCACAGATATGCGCTGTCGGTATATAAATCTACTTGACAAGGCTCTTTCAGCGCGTCAAGCGCCGCAATTGCTGCCGTCAGCTCCATGCGGTTGTTGGTTGTGGCCGCTTCTGAGCCTGAAAGCTCCTTCTTATGGCTTCCATAGATCAAGATTGCGCCCCATCCGCCGGGCCCGGGATTGCCAGAGCATGCCCCATCTGTGTAAATTGTTATTTTTTTAACATTCATACTATTCCATACATCCCTTCACTGAAACACAATTGACAATGGCAATTTGCGATGCTATAATCATCAAGGCGGCAATTTAGGGGCATGATGTAATGGTAACATAGCGGTCTCCAAAACCGTTCTTGAGGGTTCGAGTCCTTCTGCCCCTGCCACATCGTCGTAGCAAGCTACGCTCCGCTCAAAATCCCTTATCGCTTTGCGATGGGGGATTTTTCGTCCCGCTCCGCTACTCCGCCTCTTCCCCATAAAGCCGGAAGGCTTTATGGGGGCCCTGTTTATCCACGAGCATCTTTGGATGCTTTTTTATTGGCAAAATTGAATGATATAGCCATACAGATTATCATAAGCGATTTTTTTAATTTCACTTTCAGAAAAGCCATGGTCCTTCAGTTCCAGCAATATTTGGGGCACATCTGCGGAATTCTCGACCCCCTTGGGATAATGAACCATGCCATCGAAGTCGGATCCCAACGCCACATGATCAATGCCACCCACGTTTGCAATGTGCTCAATGTGACGGACAATATCGTCGATGCCTGCGTCTTCCTTACAAAGCTGAGGCGGGTAATAGTTCACGCAAACCACGCCGCCCTGCTCCCCTATGGCCCGAATATGCGCGTCTGTAAGTGACCGTTTGTGGAATAAAACCTCGCGGGCATTGGTATGAGATGAAAAGATAGGCGCAGTGGAAAGCTCTAGTAGCTCGTCGATGCCTGCGTCGCTCAAGTGCGCGGTATCAATCGCCATACCAATCCGGTTCATTTCTATAACTACGCTGCGCCCCAGTTTGGTCAGTCCTTTGTTGGTACGGCGCATTGCCGGAGACGCGAGTTCATTGGAATGATTCCAAGTAAGTGTCATTGCGCGCACGCCGAGGCGGTGAAAAAGCCTGAGATTTTCCAGGGAACCGTGAATGGCCTCTCCGCCCTCTACGGTGAGCACCGAGGCGATTTTGCCATCTGATGGGTCAAAATTTTTGGTAAGCGGTTGGAAAATCGAGTTTTCAGTCAACATCCGATTATAAGCGTCAATCATATTCAGGCATTGCTGCAGGCAGGATGTCCTAGAATCCGAGTCCACCCAGGCGGCGAAAAGTTGTAGCGCAATATTCCCCGCTATCATTTGAGGCAGCGCAATTGCCTGATGCGCAGTGGGAACGCGAATATTCCAGCCTGCATTCACCATAAAATACAGGAAGTCACAGTGGGCGTCAGCCACGTAGATAGGACCTTCCATAGCTCCTCCAAAACATTAAGGATATGCAATTTGCATATCCTTAATTTCGATTACCGTCATTATTTTGCAAATTCAACGGCACGTGTTTCCCTTATTACGTTTACCTTAATCTGGCCCGGATATTCAAGCTCGGTCTCAATGCGCTTGACAATGTCTCTGGCCATGATGATGGTGTCCGCGTCGTTGACGTTTTCAGGTTTCACAATGATGCGAACCTCACGGCCGGCCTGAATCGCGAAGGATTTTTCTACCCCTTCAAAGGAGTTCGCGATTTCTTCAAGTTTCTCAAGCCGCCTAATGTAATTTTCCAATGTTTCACGGCGTGCACCCGGCCTTGCGGCGGATATGGCGTCAGCAGCCTGCACCAGAACCGCTTCCACGGTGCTGGGCTCGACGTCCCCATGATGCGCCATAATGGCATGAATTACCTGATTGTTTTCCCGGTACTTCTTTGCCAAATCTGCGCCGATCTGTGCATGGGGGCCTTCTACCTCGTGATCTACGGCTTTGCCAAGGTCATGCAGCAACCCCGCGCGCTTTGCCAGTGCAATGTTTGCGCCAATCTCGGCGGCCATAATTCCAGCTAGATGTGCTACTTCAAGGGAGTGCTTGAGCACGTTCTGGCCGTAGCTGGTGCGGTACCGCAACCGTCCTAGCAGCCTAACAACCTCATGATGCAATCCATGAATCCCAACCTGGAAGATCGCCTGCTCCCCCGCCTCGCGGATTTGCGTGTCCACTTCCTTGCGAGCTTTTTCTACCATTTCTTCGATACGTGCAGGGTGGATGCGGCCATCCAAAATTAATCTTTCAAGGGCGATGCGCGCGACTTCGCGTCGAACGGGGTCAAACCCGGAAAGGATCACCGCTTCAGGTGTATCGTCAATAATTAGATCCACCCCAGTGGCGGTCTCCAGCGTGCGAATGTTGCGACCCTCACGTCCGATGATGCGCCCCTTCATTTCATCATTTGGCAATGGAACAACGGAAACCGTGGTTTCAGCAACATGATCAGCCGCGCAGCGCTGCACCGCAAGGGATATAATGTTACGCGCACGCTTATCAGCTTCTTCTTTTGTTTTTGTTTCAATATCGCGCAGCATGATGGCTGCATCATGACGGGCGTCACGTTCCACATTGCTCAATAGAATTTGACGCGCCTCATCCATGGAAAGGCAGGAAATAGATTCGAGCTCTTTCAGTTGGCGGTTATAGAGGTCCTTGATGGAAGCCTCTAATTCATCCACTTCCTTTATCCGCCCAGCGATCTGCTCTTCGCGCTGCTCTACACCGTCAATTTTTTTATCCAGCGTCTCTTCCCGCTGAAGAAGACGCCGTTCAGTGCGTTGCAGTTCGTTTCTTCTTTCGCGGAGATCCTTCTCGCTTTCACTTTTGATTCGATAAGCTTCCTCTTTGGCCTCAAGCACAGTTTCTTTCTTAATCGTCTCCGCTCGCTTTTGCGCATCGCTGATCATCTTCTGTACTGCATCTTCTGCTTTTGCGACTTTTGCTTCTGCAATACTCCGCCTGTAAATATAACCAACGGCCACACCCGCAGCCAGACTTAAAACACCAACTAATATAGGAATAAATACTTGCACGAAAAAAGTTGCACCTCCATAAATCTATAAATTAAATGTATCCGAGCTCTTTTACTCAGCATGCATGGAGATTATAAATACCCATGAAGCAACATACTAGGTATAGTTTCTCACGTTGATTTTATACCTTTATATAGCAAAAGTCAAGGCAACGGTACCCCGCTCCCCTGACTTTTTAGTTCTCTTATAAATCATTCATCCATGTTTTCGTCGTTTCCGGACGATTGCGCTGCAACCTTGCCCACGTCGATCTCCGCTCGAACCTTGCATTCGATCTCATCGCACAACTCTTTGTTGTCTTTAAGGAAAAGCCGGGCATTATCCCTTCCCTGCGCTATACGCATATCTCCATAAGTGTACCATGCACCCGTCTTTGATATAATCTTCCGTTCCACGGCCATATCCAGGATTGATCCTTCCTTGGAAATACCTTCACCGTAGATAATATCGCATTCCGCCAGCTTAAAAGGTGGAGCCACTTTATTTTTTACGACCTTGATGCGAGTTCTGTTCCCGACGATATCTGTACCGTTTTTTAAAGTGTCTATCTTGCGCACATCCAGACGAACAGAGGCATAAAATTTCAGAGCCTTGCCTCCGGTAGTGGTCTCCGGATTGCCGAACATGACGCCGACTTTTTCGCGCAGTTGATTGATAAAAATAACAATGGTGTTGGATTTGCTGATCACGCCCGTTAGCTTGCGCAGTGCCTGAGACATGAGCCTGGCCTGCAAGCCCACATGGGAATCACCCATGTCGCCCTCAATTTCCGCCTTGGGTACAAGGGCGGCCACAGAGTCGATGACCAGCACATCCATAGCGCCGCTGCGAACCAGCGCCTCAGTAATTTCAAGGGCCTGTTCGCCCGTATCCGGCTGTGATATGTACAGCTCATCCACGTTGACCCCAAGATTTCCTGCATAAACAGGATCTAAAGCATGTTCCGCGTCAATAAAGGCCGCCGTACCGCCTTTCTTTTGCGCCTCTGCTATGATGTGGAGCGCAATGGTGGTCTTGCCTGAGGCCTCCGGCCCGTAGATCTCTACAACCCGGCCTCGCGGAATTCCTCCCACCCCCAGCGCGAAATCTAAAGCAAGACATCCGGACGGGATTGTGGAAACGGTGATTCTGCATGTCGCGTCGCCTAGCTTCATAACAGAGCCCTTGCCAAACTGCTTTTCGATTTGCGCCAGCGCCATTTCCAAGGCCTTTTCTTTTTCCATCATACTCAAATCCCCCATAATTTCTTGTCAAGATAGATTATAACAGATTCAAAACCAAATTGCACGCATTATTTAATATAAATTTCCTAACAAGATCCATCGCGTTCAATACCGCAGTATTTCTAATCCGCTCCCTGTCGCCAGTCAAGCGAAGCTCAGTCACCTCGGTGCCAGCCGCATGAGCCAGTGCTACGTATACGAGCCCCACGGGGTTTTCTGCAGTCCCGCCGTCTGGGCCTGCAATCCCAGTGGTGGAAAGCGCGAGGTCGCAGCCACCGGAGCATAAAAGTCCTTCTGCCATTTCCGTGGCGGCCTCGGCGCTTACTGCGCCAAACCTTTTCAACGTCTCTTCCTTAACGCCCAGCCGCGCGATCTTAGCCGCATTGGAATAACATACGACGCCTTCATAAAACCAGCCGGAGCTTCCGGGAACGGAAACGAGCGTTGAGGAAAGCATACCGCCGGTGCAGCTCTCCGCCACGGAAAGCCGCAGTTTAGCATCAATCAACAGCATGGCACAGACCTCTTCAAGTTTACGGTTGTGGGTGGAGTAGGCAACCAGTCCCAGCCGCCTGCAAATCTCATTCAGCGTGGGCGCCACTAGCTTCTCCCCTTCCCCGTCATCCTTACACCGGGCCGTGACACGCAGTGTCGTTTCGCCGGTGAGTGCGTAGGGCGCGATGGTGGGATTGCTCTGGGAATCCAGCAGATCCTTTAAACAGCTTTCCACGGCAGACTCGCCCATTCCGAAAATACGTACCACTCGTGAGTAAAATTCGCTGTTACTGAGAGCTTTCAAATAAGGCATAACAGAAACGTCGAACATGGGCATCATTTCTCGGGGAGGGCCGGGAAGCAGAATGACCGCCTTGCCGTCTTTCTCCATGATGCAGCCCGGCGCCGTTCCGTTTGGATTGGGTAAAATGATGCTGTCTGGGGGGAACATGGCCTGCTTAAGGTTGTTTTCCGTCATGCTTCTGTTGAACTTCATAAAGCGTTCTTTGAGAATTGCAAGGCAATCTGCGTTGAGTTCGAGGCGCTTGTCCATCGCTTCCGCTGCGGTCTCTTTGGTAAGATCATCGCCCGTAGGGCCAAGGCCTCCTGTCAAAATCACGAGATCCGATCGTTCCAGCCCATGTAAAATCGCTGTGTGCAGCCGCTCTGCGTTGTCACCCACAACGGTTTGATAATATTGATTAATCCCAACTTCAGTCAGGCGTGTGGAGATATATTGCGCATTGGTGTTTACAATTTGTCCCATTAAAATTTCCGTTCCAACGGAAATGATTTCAGCTGTCATAAATGCTCCTCTATTTTAAATCAATGCAACCCCTGTTATTCACAAGGTAACGTGCCGCTGAAAATACAGTGAAAAACACGGCGATCCAAACTACATATTTGTCCAGCGGGAATCCAAGGATCCGGAAAACATCCTCCTGCAGCAGCGTAAGGATAATGGCCACTACCTGCGACAAGGTTTTCAGCTTTCCGAAGCGGTCTGCAGCAATGACCTTTCCCTTGCCGGCAGACACCATCCGAAATCCACTGATGAGAAATTCCCTTGCGACCATAATGGTCACGGCCAGTGGGTTGATCATGCCCATAGACGTAAGCATAATGAGCGCGCTGGCAGCAATCAGCTTGTCGGCAATGGGGTCCATCAGCTTTCCGAAATCAGTGATCAGGTTATACTTGCGCGCATAGTATCCGTCCAGAACGTCCGTGATATACGCCAACGAGAATACGATCAGTGCAATATAATTCCAGGCCTTCAGGGGCATGTAAAAGCAGGCAATAAAAACAGGCACCAGAGCCATGCGAATTAAGGTAAGTTTGTTTGGCAGGTTCATAGTTCTTCTCCATCTAAATCATAATCGTCCGCAGACGTTATTTTAATATGTATAAACTCGCCCGGCCGAACCGACGGCGAGTGATATCGAACTCGAATGGTTCCATCCACTTCCGGCGCTTCCGCATAAGATCGGCCGTAGGCCACGCCGCCCTCAACCCGTTCCACCAGCAGTTCCACGCGTGAACCTATGCGCCGCAGGTTTCTTTCTCTGGAAATTCGCCGCTGCAGCCGCATTACCGCATCCAATCGCTGCAGTTTCACGGCCTCGCCAACCTGATCCGTCAGTTCCGCCGCCGCCGTACCCTCTTCCGGTGAAAACGCAAATGCACCTAGGCGGTCGAACGGCTGATTTTGCATAAAATCAGTCAATTGTACGAATTGTTCCTCTGTCTCCCCTGGAAATCCTACGATAACCGTAGAGCGAATTATGAAGTCGTTCGCCGCACTACGTATATATTGCATCATCTTTTTGATGTGCTCGCTGCTGCCGTGTCGGTTCATGGCTTTGAGCATTTCCGGAGCGATATGCTGGATGGGCATATCAATGTACCGCACCAGCTTGGGATTGGAAAGCATCGTGTCGATCAGGTGTGCGTCTACGGTGTTCGGGTAGGTGTAGAGCACGCGAATCCAATACAGACGGTCGATTTGGGTGAGCGCAGTGAGCAACTCCACAAGCATGGGCTTTCCGTACAGATCAATCCCATATGCGGAAGTGTCTTGGGCAATGACCGTAAGCTCCTTCACGCCGCGGTCGGCAAGGTCGTTCGCCTCGCGAAGCAGCTGATCCATGGGGACGCTAACACGTCCGCCGCGGATTAGGGGAATCGCGCAATAGCTGCAGCGATTGTCGCAGCCGTCCGCAATGCGCAAATAGGCGCTGTATGACGGCGTGGTGAGGATTCTGTTTGCGTTAGTACCGCATTGCAGACTTTTATCTCCCAGCAGCGCACATATTCTTTCCACCAGCCCCCGCTGGTCTTTCACTCCCCACAGGAGATCCACTTCAGGCATTTCCTCTTTCAGTTCCGCAGGGTATCGTTGGCTCAAGCATCCGGTTACCACCAGCAGCCTGCACGTCCCCACTTTCTTGAATTGCGCCATTTCCAAAATAGCGTTGATGGACTCTTCCTTGGCGGGCATAATAAAGCCGCAGGTATTGACGATAATAACCTCAGCCTCCGAGGCTTCCGGCGTAATGGAAAACCCTACGTCTTTCAGGTAACCTAATAAATTTTCTGTATCCACTCTGTTTTTTGAGCAGCCCAGTGAAATAATCCCTACGGTCCTCGCCATCAATCCACCTCGCCGCCGGAGGAATCGCCGAACATTCGCTCATATTCCGCTGGGCCGATCAGTAGTTTCCGCGGTTTGCTCCCGTCAAAACCGCTGACGATCTTCATCTGTTCCATAATGTCGATGAGCCTAGCAGCCCGCGCATACCCGACCCGCAGTCGCCTCTGAATCATGGAAATGGAGGCTTGTCCGCTCTCAAGTACAATTTTCACCGCATCGGGCAGCAGGTCATCTTCCTGCTTCCCGTTGCCCTGGGCCGTCGTGGTGCTCACAGCAATCTCTTCCAGCGTTACTTCGGGGCGGTTTGCCTGGTCGCTGGTATTCTGCCGGGCAATAAATGCGGTTACCCGTTCTACTTCCTCGTCGCTCACAAACGCAGCCTGCGCCCGTATGGGCTTGCTAGCGCCGTTTGCGTGGAAAAGCATATCTCCGCGCCCAAGAAGTTTCTCAGCGCCGCTACAGTCCAGTATGACCCTTGAATCTACAGAGGAGGAAACTGCAAGGGCGATCCGGGAAGGAATATTGGCTTTAATCAAGCCTGTAATAATGTCGGCAGAAGGTCTTTGGGTAGCAACGATCAGGTGGATTCCGCATGCTCGACCAAGCTGGGCGATACGGCAGATGGAGTCTTCCACTTCTTTTGCCGCCACCATAATCAGATCTGCCAGTTCGTCAATGATAATGACCAGTCGCGGCAAAATATCCGCCGGGTCCGCCTGAAGAGAATTATAGCGGCTCAGATCCCGGGCGTTAAACTGTGACATCTTCTGGTAACGCTGTTCCATCTCCATAACTGCCCATTTCAGCACGCCAGCGGCTTTTTTCGCGTCCGTGACAACCGGCGTGTGCAAATGCGGCAGCGCACCATAAACCTTCAGCTCTACCTTTTTAGGATCAATGAGGATCATATGAAGCTGATGAGGATCGGTATGGTATACAAAACTCAATATAATGTCGTTGATACACACGCTCTTGCCGGAGCCCGTGGAACCTGCAATTAACAGATGGGGCATTTTATCCAGATCTGCGCATACAACATTCCCTGTGATATCCTTACCAAGCGCGAAACTCAGCGGCGATTTCGACGAAACAAACAAGGAAGACTCAATCACTTCCCGCAAAAGCACCGGTGCGGTTTCCCTGTTGGGGATTTCAATTCCGATGGCGGATTTACCGGGAATCGGGGCCTCAATTCGAACGCGAGGTGCGGCCAGCGCCAATGCGATATCGTCAGAGAGCGTGGTGATCCGATTCACGCGCACGCCTTGGGCCGGCTGAAGTTCAAATCGCGTGATAACGGGCCCAACGCTGTAATTGATGACCTTGGCGTTGATATTGAAGCTCGCCAGCGTCTCAATTAAAAGTCTGCTTCGTTCAGCTGGCGATTCGGAGCCGGAAGGCCTCTTCCTGGAGGGGCTCTTCAATAGCGAATATGGCGGACGCTGGTACTCAAAAATTCTGGTTGACTCTGAACTCTGCTCCGGAACCACTGCGGGTACAGGCGCGCTCTTAATTGCTGCCTTATCGGAGATATGGGATACCTTATCAAAATTTTGAGGGATGCCGGTGTCGCCGGATCTGTGCGTTTCTGACACGTTAGCCAGTAGATCGAACGGGTCGTCTTCGTTTTTTGCCTTCTTGCTCAAGATGCCGCTATTTGGCAAAAGATTCAGCTCGTCAAGGTAGCTAGGGGCCTTATCCTCTTCCTGGCGCGAAATTTTTATTGTATGCGCCGGTTTTCTTCGGGAGGTTCGCTTGGGTTTAGGCATATTTTCCATAGAATCAATGTATAGTTGCCGGTTCGAAACGCGCTCCGTAACGGTATCAACTCCGGCCATAATGGTTTTTCCAACCATCTCACCCACTGCCCGAATAGACATTCGGGTGATCAGCAGAAATACAATCAGGATGGCGGCGGAGAAAAAGATATAAGTTCCCACGGCGCCGATGAGCAAGATGGAGGGATACGCCAAAAGTGCGCCAAGCACTCCCCCGCCCTTACCGTATAGCTCGCCATAAGTATAGGCGTCTGCATAATAGGAAAATAATTTCACGCCTTCAAGGTTGTTTCGCACATAGGTATGGATAACTACCAACAGGCAGACGATGCCGATAAACAGCAAGAAGAAAGTGGAAGGCGGAAAGCTGGTTTTCGACATGGCAATTGCCACAACGCCGCATACAAAAAGCAACACGGGAATTCCATAGCCGACAATGCCGAACATTCCAAAGCAAAAGTCGGCAATGTGCCGTCCGATTATGCCCACTGCATCCGTATACATGGTGGCGGCGATAAAAAGGCCGATTGCGATAAAGATCACGCCCAGTATTTCACGATTTCCCTGCTCGTGAAGTTCCTGGTCGCGCTTTTTTATCTGCTTTTTGCTTTTAACGGATCGATTGGCCATAATTCACCTCAATAAATTGATTATAACAAATCCGCCTGTCTTTTTGAAGCGAAAAAAGAAAAAAGGCTATCATGCGATAGCCTTTTTGTCATGTCAATTTAGTTTTCGTTCTCTTCGCTGAAATTGGAGAAGAGATCTGCAAGCGATGTGGTGGCTGATTGTACCGGAGGCAGCTCATATTCAGAGTCTTCACGGCGTGTGCGGCGCTTATCAGTGCGTGCTGCAGGTGAGTTTTCCCGCGTTGCCTTCGCCGATTCCATAGCGGCGGCGCGCTCTGCGGCGCGGTCGGCAGCCTGCTGTTCGCGGTCTGCCTTTTCCTTTGCCAGCTCTTCCGCAACCTCGGGATTCTCTTCCAACACCACTTCCCGGCGGCTGAGACTAATGCGCTTGGCTTCCGTATTCACATCCAGCACCTTACAGCGGACGATATCGCCCACGTTGATCTCATCCTCAACCTTTTCGATGCGCCGTACGCCTACCTGGGAGATGTGGATCAGACCATCAATTGTAGGTTCAAGAGCCACAAAAGCGCCGAAAGGCACAATGCGAACAACCCGTCCCTCAACAATGGAGCCCACGGGATACTTCTCGTTCGCCATGGTCCAGGGCTTGGGTTGCAGCTGCTTATAGCCAAGGGACACCCTCTGCTTTTCGATATCCACGTCCCGAATCAGAACTTCGATCTCCTGACCGATGGAAAGTACGTCGGAAGGATGCTTCACCCTGCCCCACGCCACGTCGGTCACGTGAACCAAACCATCGATGCCACCAATATCCACAAAGGCGCCAAAATCGGTGAGCCTGCGCACAATGCCATTGACCTTTGCGCCCACTTCAAGTTTGGCCCAAAGTTCTTTCCTGACAATCTCCGCTTCGGCCTGCATTACAGCCTTGTGAGAAGCAACAATGCGCTTGCGGGACTTGTCAACCTCGATCACCTTGAGGCTGATTTCCTCACCCACAAAATCGCCAATGTTTTCAACATACTTGGTAGAAAGCTGGGAGGCTGGAACAAATGCACGAATGCCGTTGATGGTGGCGATCATGCCTCCCTTGACAACCTCTTTGCCGATGCCGGTAAAAACCTTGTCCTGAATTGCCTCGTCCTGCATTAGTTCGTCCCATATTTTTTTGCCTTCGACATTCTTGCGGGAAAGAAGCACGTTGCCTTCGCCGTCATTGACCTTAATGACTTCGACTTCTATTTCATCGCCAACCTTAACCACATCGGACGGGTTGACATCTGTATCTGTGGAAAACTCATTGCGAGGAATAAACCCATCGGATTTGTAGCCGATGTTTACGCATACTTCGCCATCCACGATTTGGACTACGGACCCTTTGATAATTTGTCCGTTTTTAATACGCACCAGCGTCTTCTCAAAAACTTCTTCAAAGCTGGGTTCTGATGCATCTTGGGCAGCAGCATGCTCACTTTCTGCCGGAATGGGTTGTTCGACGGTAGCTGCAACTTCAGCCTCTACCTTTTCAACTTCGGGGCTTTCAGCCATCGTCTTTTCCAGTTCGCTCATTCTTGTAATAACCTCCATAATAATCCATATCGGCGTCGAAGCGCCTCCAACAACCCCTATTATATCATTTGTAGCAATATTTTCAAGCGAAAGTTCACAATCTTTTGATACGGGCAACACATAATTACAGTATTTTTCGCATATCTGAACCAACTTTTGCGTATTCGAGCTGTGAGGGCTACCCACGACAATCATTTTTGTGCATTTTTTGCTAAGTGCCTCCGCCTCAAACTGACGCGTGGCCGTCGTTTCACAAATCGTGTTGAAGAAAAGAAACTCCCCCGCCTTTTTGCTCAAAATGTCGGTCACCTCGAGAAATGGCTCATAGGACGCAGTGGTCTGAGAAACAAGGCAAAGCTTCTCAACAAAGGGCAGCGATTCCGCCTCCTGCGCGGAACTGACGACCCGCGCATTTCGGCACCAGCCCGCGATGCCCTTCACTTCCGGGTGATCTGAGCTGCCAAAGATCACAATATGGTAACCTCTCTCGCAGTATTCACCCACAATCCCGTGAATTTTTTTTACAAAAGGGCATGTGGCATCGGTGAGCAGAAAGGATTTTTCATGGCATCTTTCAATTTCCTGTGGGGTCACGCCGTGGGAACGGAGAATCACAGGGCTGCCTTGCGGAATATCCTCTAATGATTCGGCTGCCCGTATCCCCTCTTCTTCCAGTTCCCGGATCACGGCCGCGTTGTGAATCAATTCTCCATAAGTGTATACGGCGCCGCCGTGCCGTTTCGCTTCTTCCTTAGCAATTCGGATCGCACGTTCCACGCCGAAGCAGAACCCAATATTATGCGCCGCGATGATCTGCATGTTCAATTTCCTCCAGTTTTGCCCTCAGCGCCATAAATGCGTCGCCGATTTGGGCCGTTGCCATCGCCATCTGTGCTGACCTGCCGTGGGCTTCATCCAGATGAAATTCGATGGGCGTTCCAATGATGATGCGCGGGCGGGTCTTAACGTAACTTTCCGGGTGAAAATAGGCGGGGATCACAGGTACGCCGGTGCGCAGCGCCAAAAACGCCGCGCCATTTTCCAATGTGCCCAGTTCTCGGGTAGCGGAGCGCGTTCCTTCCGGGAATATTCCAAAAACCCCTCCACGTTCTAAAACGCCCACGGCCTTTTTAAGCGATGAGAGATCAGCCATATGGCGGTTGATAGGAAAGGCAAGGATCGACTTAAAAAAGAATTTTCCCAAGGGCGACTGAAATAGCTCTGATTTTGCCATATAGCGAATCGTGCGCTTTGCAATAAAAGCTAGCAAAAAGGGATCCATTGCTGAAAGATGGTTGCATACAACGATACCGGGCCCCTTGAAACTCAGATTTTTTCGCCCATACACCTTGGGCCGATAGTAAAGAAGCACAAATGGACCCAATACATATTTAATAAAATAGTACAACATCTGCTATTGCTTGACCTCCGAAGGTAGAAGGGATAGAACGGCGTTCACCGCAGTGGGAATATCCATGGCAGTAGTATCGATCAAAGCTGCGTCGGCAACGCGGGTCAAAGGCGCAAACTTGCGCGTAGAGTCGTTTTTATCTCGCTGTACGATTTCGTCAATCACAAACTGCAAATCACGGTCTAGATACTGGCCCTTTTCCTGCAGTTCCAAAAGCCTGCGCTTCGCCCGCTCTTCCGCAGACGCCGTGACATAAAATTTGTATTTTGTGTGGGGAATTACATAGGAGCCAATGTCTCTTCCATCCATCACCACGTGCGAGGATGTAGCCACCTTCCGTTGAAGTTCCACCAGCTTGATGCGAACCTCGGGAATGGCGCTGATATCCGACGCCCCTTTTGCGACCTCCTGCGTGCGGATAAGGCCGGACACATCCTTTCCGTCGAGATAGGTATGCTGCACGCCGGCCTCATTGACAGCCATAATGTCGGTATCCTGCAGAATCGGCAGCACGGCGTCCCGGTCGCCCGGCACGATTCCCATCTGAAGCGCTTTGAATGCCATGGCGCGGTACATGGCGCCGGTATCCAGATATAAAATTCCCAGCTTGTTGGCAATAGCCTTGGCAATGGTGCTCTTCCCCGCCCCCGCGGGGCCGTCAATGGCAATGTTCAGGTAGTCGTCCATATTTTCTCTCCTTTATCGAACGGATCTTCCGGCGCATACACCGGTGGAAAACGCGATCTGCAGGTTGTACCCGCCGGTGTATCCGTCTACGTCAATCATCTCACCGGCGAAATAGAGGTTTGGGACCAGCTTTGATTCCATTGTAGAGGAATTGATTTCCTTTACGAAAACGCCGCCCCGGGTCACCAGCGCTTCTTCAATGGGTCTAGCGCAGCGCACGGTCATGGTCAGTTCCTTAAGCAGGCGTCCAAGGGCCTCCCGCTGTTGTCGCGTAATGGAATTCACAGGCATGTTCGGCGCAATTCCGCTGAGCGCAACGATCACAGGAATCAGCTTTGACGGCAAAAGCTCGTCAAGAGCATTGGAGAATTGCCGCCGTATATTCTTGTCGAAATCCCGAAGAATCCGCCGATCCAACTCCTCCAATGTAAGTCCCGGTTTGAGGTCGATTTTCAAGACTGTGCCGGCAGGATCATTTGGGATTCGGCTGCTGGCGCTTAAAACCAGTGGCCCCGAAACGCCAAAATGGGTAAAGAGCATCTCTCCTAGCTCACTATAAACGGTTTTCTTGCCGCAAATCACCGAGAGCGTCACATTCCGAAGGGACAGTCCCATCAGCTCCTTGGGCCACGCCTCCGCCGTCTCCAACGGAATTAACGAGGGCTGTGTCTGCGTGATGCTATGTCCTAAACTCTGTGCGAAGGCGAATCCGTCGCCCGTGGATCCGGTGGCAGGGTAACTCATTCCGCCGGTGCAAAGAATCACGGCGTCAAAAAACTCTTGTTTCCCGTTCAAGGTCAGGCAAAACCCTTCACCCTCGCGAAAAATGCGCTCCATTCGGGTGTTCAGCCGAATTTCCGCGCCGGAACGTCTGACGTTCGTGCTTAGCGCCCGAATCACGTCGCTGGATTTATCCGATGCCGGGAAAACGCGGTTGCCACGTTCCACTTTAGTGGGGGTACCCATCTCATGAAGCAGCGATACCGTATCGTCGTTGGAAAATCCGTAGAGCGCGCTGTAGAGGAACTTTGGGTTCCGGGGAATGTTCCGAAAGAACTCTTCCAAATCGGCAGCGTTGGTGACATTGCACCGCCCCTTGCCGGTGATGAACAGCTTCTTCCCCAGCTTCTCGTTCTTCTCAATCAGTACGGCCTCGTGGCCTCGCTGGGCGGCTGCCGCAGCTGCCACCATGCCCGCCGCCCCACCGCCGATCACTGCAACGCGGCTCATAGCGTATCTCCCTTATGTTGGAAGCAAACGTCGTTTGTTACGGTAACGACGCCGCTTTCAAAAGAATCTACCATAATTTCATTATAGCCGCAGTTGTGCATGCCAATCTCATGGATCGAATTAAGCGGCAGTTTCATAAAGTGCGCCACAATGATTTTGAGCGGTATGGTATGGCTCACAATGGCTGCCGTCTCTCCTGCTGGGCAGTGGTGATCTACGATCTCTTCCAAAAACGGCAGGCATCGATTTGCCACATCAGGGATCCGTTCTGCCCCCGGGATTTCAGTATCAGCCGGTGCCGTGCGCCAGATTTTCCAAAGATCCGGGTATTTTTCGGCAATTTGCGAAAATGACATACCGTCCCAAAGCCCAAAGTCACGCTCAATGAGCCGGTCATCCACAATCACCTCACCACTGTGCGCAATGTGTCTAGCAGTCTGGTATGCCCGTTGAAGCGGGCTGCTGTAAATTGCCGATATTTTTGTATCCTTTAAAAAACTCCCGATTTCTTCCGCTTGCTGCAGCCCCACAGGGTTCAGCGGAAGGTCGTTTCTTCCCTGGACCATATGCCGGGCGTTCCAGTCCGTCTGTCCATGGCGAATTAGAATCAGCTTCATTTTTGCTCCCTTGCGGCGGTATAGACATTGTGGTCCTTCCAAATACCCTCCAATTGGTTGAAGCAGTCGTAGACCTCTTCCTTGTTTCGCAGGCTTGCGGCCACGATGATGGCATTGATCAGGCTCAGCGGAGCCGCTAGCGAATCCGCGAAGGAAGCCATATCGCTCTTTGCGATGAGAATATTATCTGCAATCTCCGCAATGGGTGCAAATGGGCTGTCGGTAATGGCCACTACTTTGGCCTTTCTGGTTTTGGCAAAAGCAAGCGCCTCCGCCGTGCGGGTGGAATACCGGGGAAAGCTGATTCCAATGCATAGGTCATCTTTGCCGATTCGAATCATGCTATCATAAACGTCCATGAGCAGTGAGCTCACAACGCATACATTATCCAGAATAAAGCTCAAATAATATCCCATGAACTGCGCCAACGGCGCGGCGCTCTTTACGCCCATGATGTAAACCTTTTTTGCGGCAAAAATCTCATCGATAAACGCATTGAATGTCTTGGTGTCATTGGATTCAATGGTAGCCCTGATGTTTGAAATGTCCGCCTTCATAACAGCGGTCAGCACCTCGTCCTGGGGCAGTTCGGAGGTCATCTGGATCCGCTGTACGGTCGTCAGCTTATTTCTTATCAGCTCCTGCAAATTGCGCTGCAATTCCGGGTATCCGTCATAGCCCAGCGCATAGGCAAAGCGAACCACAGTGGACTCGCTGACGCCTACGATCCTTCCCATCTTCGCAGCAGTGACAAACGCAGCTTTGTCGTAGTTTTCCGCAATATAATTGGCGATGGCCTTTTGTCCCTTGCTGAATTTGGAGAAGTTCTGGCCGATTATTTTCAGCAAATCTGCATGATCCATTTTTTACCTCACAAGCTGAATTCTATTTCTGATTGAAGCGTCTTGAGCATATCGATATCCGTTGCATTTACCGCCAGTGGAGTCACCGTCACGTAGTTCTCAGTAATCCACTTTTCATCCGTATCAATATCATCATTGGAGATTTTGCCATCCCGCACAGACATCCAAAGGTAAGATCTACCCCGCGGGTCGTTGCGTTCAATGAACTCCGATTGATAAGCGTAGGAGGAAAGCTTTGTACACCGTACGCCCTTAAGCATTTCAAAGGGCCGGGCCGGAATATTGATGTTGAAGAACCGGCCTCCTGTTTTAAGCAATTGGGGGATAAGCTTTGCAATAATGGCCGCCTGTTTTGTGCAGTCTGAAGGATTGACCGCTCCCATGGAGGCTGCAATGGATGGGATTCCATGCAACGCGCCTTCCGCAGCAGCGGATACTGTGCCGGAATAGTGTGTGTCAATCCCCGTGTTATAGCCGTGGTTTATGCCGGAAACAATAAGCTCCGGCTCGATTTCAAGGTAGTCACAGGCGATTTTTACGCAATCCGCCGGGCTCCCGCTTACACAATAGGCCGTTACATCGGAGGGAACGGATACGCGTTTAACCCGTAGAGGTGCGTTAAGCGTAATGGAGTGTCCCGCACCGCTGCGCTCAGCGTCAGGGGCCACAATCACCACGGAATGATCGACGCGCAACAATTCTGCCAAAGCGTTCATTCCCGGCGCGTGCACGCCATCGTCATTGGTCAGCAAAATGCGCATGAAAAACTTCCTCCTTCAGTTCATGGCGGCTGTGTCAAGGCACAGTGCATCATTCTTGTAAAAGCACCTATATTTTACTATTACTTCTATGAATTGTGCAATAAATTCATCAAAAAATTCATTTGCAGGATTTGATACATAAAGCGCAGACTGTGCTGCCTGCGCAAAAATCCATTATTCCATTGCAGTTTGGGCAGTGCATCCCGCCGCTTCCATCAGTGAATGGCTCTCTGAATCTGTCAGATACCGCCATATTCCCCGCTGTAGATCGCCTAGTTTCAGCGGGCCAATCTGCACCCGCCGCAGCAGCTGGGTATCGTGTCCCAAGGCTTTCAGCATTCGTCGGATCTGCCGGTTTCGCCCTTCGTGAATAGTAATTTCAAGGGAAGTGTCCCCACTTTTCAGCCGCGTCACATGCCGCACATGGGCCGGGGCTGTCATCCCGTCGTCAAGGAGAACTCCATCCTCCAGCTTTTGTATCTGCTCCGGCGACACTGCACCCCCACAAATCACAAAATAGGTCTTGTTCAGCGCGAATTTAGGATGTGTAAGCCGATATGCCAATTCTCCGTCGTTGGTGATGAGGATCAGCCCCTCTGAGTCAATATCCAGCCTTCCCACGCTGTACAGCCGCAGAGGGATCTCGCGAACGCAGTCCAGTACAGTTTTGCGGCCCTGGGGGTCCTGTGATGTGCAAACGACGCCCCGGGGCTTGTGAAACATTAAAATGACGCGGCTACTTTGCGGGCGAAGTATTTTCCCCGCAAATTCCACCGTGTCATGCTCCGGGTCTATGACACATCCAAGGCTTGCCGTGCCTCCATTGACTTTGACCTGTCCCGCAGCAATGTACTCTTCGCACTTGCGTCGGGAAGCGACACCGGCTTCCGCCATGAATTTCTGTAATCTCATTCCGTCCCCCACATCCTAATCTATGCTCAGCTGAAAGCGAAGCGCCGAATTATTCTGCCTAAAAAGTAGTCAACCTGAGCAGCATCGATGCGCTCTGCAGCCGCCAAATCAAACCGTACCAAAAGCGCATCCCCGTCCAGCACGTCCACATATCCGCAAACATCTCCGGCCTCAACGGGCGCGGTCAAATCGTCATAAATCGTGACAACGGTTCGGTAGGAAATGCTCTCTCCCTGTGTCACCGGTACCATTATATCTTTTATGGGTACAAGTTCCAACACATTTTTTGTCCCGCTTTGTACCGCAACGCGGCTCACGATCTGATCCGGAGTCACCAGACTTGCCATTTCATAGGTGTCCATACCGTAGTCGAGAATCCGCATGGCATCGTTGAACATATCCGAGCAGTTCAAAACGACGCCAACCAGTTCCATCCCATCGCGTTCCGCAGAGAATACTAGGCACCTGCCTGCCGCTTTTGTATACCCGGTCTTAATCCCTGTTCCGCCGTCATACTGCCATAGGATTTTGTTTTTATTTTTAAAAGTGCGAACATAGTTTCCCGTGGTGGTTTTGTAGTATTGCGTGCCTACAATCTCGCCAAACATTTCGTTTTTCATGGCTTCCGCCGCAATGAGGGCCAAATCGTAGGCCGTCGTATAGTGATTCTCATCCGGCAAACCGTTTGGCGTCACAAAGTTTGTATTGTTTGCACCGATTTCTTTTGCGCGAGCATTCATCATTTGGGTAAAGCGCTCCACGCCCTTGCCGATATAAATGGCGATGGCAACCGCTGCGTCATTGCCCGAGGAAAGCATCAGCCCGTAGAGCAAATCCCGCAGGGACATCTGTTCCTCCAGCTGCAAATAGATGCTGGAGCCCTCTGTGCCATAGGCGGAGGCATCGGTGGTAACGATTTCATCCAGATCTCCATACTCAATGGCGAGCAGGGCGGTCATAATTTTTGTTGTGCTGGCCATGGGCAACTTCGCGTGGGCGTTGTTGGCATATAGCACCTTGTCGGTGGAAACCTCAACCAGCGCCGCGGCCTGCGCGCCCGTTGACGGGCTTGCTTGCGCATAGGCGATGTTGGATGAAAGCACTGTTAAGCAGGCTAATATCAACGCCGCCGCTTTTCTCTGAAAAATCATTGATATTCTCCGTCCTCTTTCGTATGTGTGCAAATTTCCAAAACCGCCTGTTTAATGGAGGAAATCGCTTCGGGAATCATCTCCACAAGCCGATCAAGCGTATCATTGTACTGTGTGGGAATCACCCGCACTGAACCCCGGGTCACAGATACGAACGCCACAGGCGTAACGGTCAGCCCGGCTACAGAAGTCCCGGCAAAGGGATACCGCCCCTCTTCCTGGTCCATCGTGGTGCCGCTGGATTTAACCGGCCCCTGCCTCTTGTTTCCGTCGGGGAGTGAATATTCCCCGCCGCCGGAAAGAAACCCCATGCTCACTTTGGAAACGGGCAGTATCATGGTTTCGTCTTCGGCCGAAATGGGGTTCCCAACGACCGTATCCACATCAACCATTCTTTTAAGCTGTTCCATGGTAGTACGCATAATATTTTCAACGGGATGAGACATGTGAATTACCTCTTTTTTTATGAATTAGCCGCCAAAGGGCGGCAGCTATAATTTGCGTGGGTTTTATCTGCACTATTCCATAAATGGCAAGGGAAAAAATTCCAACATTGACCTGTGGCCTGAACTGAACGCCGGTTTGCCGGGTATGCAAGACACTACAAATTAAAGCGGAAACAATCGCTTCTACAGTTCCCGTAGCCAGCAGGGTTGCCGCGGCATCGTTTTCAACTCCCATCACCCCATCAATATGCAGGCTCTGCAAATGAACTCCTCCGTTCTTTAAAAACCATATCCATTTTCCACTGGGAGATATTTTTCGTCCTGTTTTTTTTACTCTATTGAGAAGTTTCTCATTCAAATAAAAGCGCAACGGCGTAAGGCTGATCCGCAAGTGTGAGTGTATTTTGATGAATCCCCAAAGTGGTATTGTGATCGCGGATTCGACGCACATGTTGGAAAATGTAATCGCGAATCGAACCGACACACCGGCAAGCAGGAAAAGTATCAAGGCCGTAAGAACGGCAAGCAACAATAAAAGGGCCATAGCTCCTCCCCTTTGGTAGCATATGGCCCTATTTTTTCCAATTCAGTCAATTATATGTCAGCTCGCTTCCTCTCCGGCGTCGGAAGGGGCGGCGAAGCGTCCGAACTCCGGCAGCTCCTCCAGGGTATGCAGCCCGAACTGCCGCAAAAAGGCATCTGTGGTGCCGAATAGCATTGGCCGTCCCACAGCGTCTTTTCTCCCCAGTTCTTTAATCAGCCCAAGTTTGAGCAGCTGGCTCACGGAATAATCGCAACGCACGCCACGTATGGTCTCAATGTCGGAGCGGGTCACGGGCTGCTTGTATGCCACAACGGAAAGCGTCTCCAGCATGGCTTGAGAAAAGCTCTTAGTCTGCGCCGGCTGCAGTAGGTCTTGTACATACTGGGCGTATTGGGGGTTGGATACCAGCTGCACGGTTTCCTCGGTACAAAAAAGTTGGATTCCCCTCTCCTCCTGTGCGAACTGTTCTTTCATCCTGCTAAGGATGGAATGAATCTCCTCATCTGTAACATCAAGCACCCGTCGCAGCTGCGAAACCGAAACGGGCTCTCCGGATACAAACAGGATACATTCAATCGCCGAAAACTTTTCGTCCTGCATACTTCACTACTCCTGTTGCTCATCCATGTATTCAGCGTCCTCATCCTCGTTGGAAAGATTGGTTGCCGTAATCGTAATTTTGTCGTAAGGGCACTTCTGCTGCAAAATTACCTCTGTGCGCATAATCATGTCCAACAGCGCCATGAAGGTGACGATCATCTCTATTTTAGAGGCACCTGGCTCAAACAGTTCTTCAAAAACGACCTTCTGCCGGTCCTGCAAAACTGCTCGTATTTTAATAAGCTGTCGGCGCACCGTAAAGGGGTCGGCATGTACTTCCTGAACAGCTGCAATGGTCTTCTGCGCGTCGCAGCGCCTTAAAAGCAGCTCGGCAAAGGCGGCAAAGAGCCCATCCGGTGCCGACTCAGTCCATGTGATCTCCTGAGGCGGAAGCGCAAACTCTTCCGGCAATTTTGTGTAGATCCCCTGCATGTGGCCCAAAAGTTCGCTCAATCGGCCCCCTGCCTCCTTGACGGCCTTGTAATCCCGTAACTGACGGATCAGCACCTCTGCGGGGTCCTCTTCCTCTTCTACCTCCTTGGGCGGTCTGGGAAGTAGTGTGCGCGATTTGATATATAAAAGCGTCGCCGCCATGGCGATAAACTCGCTGGCGGTATCCATATCCAAATCCTCAAGTTCCTGCATGTACGTCAAATACTGGGCGGTAATCTCAGATACAAAGATGTCTTTAATGTCGACTTCCGCCTGCTCAATCAGGTGCAGCAGGAGATCGAGTGGTCCTTCGAATTGTTTTAGGTGTACCTCATAGGTCATATTAAATTACACCGATCGCCGAGAACAGGAGATCGAGAACTGCCGTCATGCCAGAAAAGATGCCCGAAACTGCGTAGGATAGTACCCACGTCAGCACGCCACTCATGAGCAACACGATTAACAGCAGGAATCCATATCGCTCCAGAAATTCAAACGGTCGGGTTCCCAGCTTTCGCATGAACAGGCATTGGGCCACGTGGAATCCGTCCAGCGGCGGAATGGGCAACAGGTTAAACACAAACAGACCCAAGTTGATGTAGAAAAACGAGAATATGATGCTGTTGAGCGCCTCATTAATGAACTGAGCTCCGCCTGCGATAATCACGATAATGTCATACAAAAACATAGTCACAAATGCCAGCAGGAAATTGGTTACCACGCCGGCCAGCGAGACAATGAGTTCGTCTCTGCGGGGATGCTTGAAATTCCTAGGGTTGATGGGGACGGGTTTTGCCCATCCGAATCGCACCAGCAACAGCATAATAAATCCCCATAAGTCAATGTGGGCAAGGGGGTTGATTGTCATTCGCCCCAAGTTTCTCGCGGTGGGGTCCCCCAAACGATTAGCCGCGTACGCATGCGCAAACTCATGGAAAGACAGGGCGATCAGGATTCCAGGCAGTGCGTACAGCATCCCCAATATGCCGGATCTTGAAAATAGGCTTGTAAGCAAAACAATTGTACTCCCACATCAAAAAGATGAAAATATTATACGTCATTGGGCGGCCGTATGCAAGCTTACGCGTGAATCCACCAAACCAGCACGCTGCGTATGGTATCCGTGATCGTGGCAGCTGCAACATCTGTGGCGGGATAGAGCTCCACCTCGCAAAGTATGGCTCCCGCATCATCTTTACACACGATTCGGCCGATCGGCTGATTTGCATACAGCGGCGCGGTAAGAACGTCCGGATATTCAAATTCCGTCTTGCAGTTCATGTTGCGGTCACTTACCAAGGATGCGTCCTCCCGTGCCATCAGCGCAACGCGGTTGGTTTTGCCTCCAAATACATCAGCCTCTGCAACCACTTCTCCCGCCTGTGCCACGCTTATTGTGTCAAAGGTGGCAAATGTGTATTCAATGGCATTCTGGGCCGCCGTAAAGCGGTCTGCCGCGTTTTGGGCCCCGAGTATCACGCAGATGTAAGATTCGCCTGACCGAGTCACGGAAAAAACACCACAATATCCGGCGGTTGCGGAAGAACCTGTTGCCAATCCGTTACACCCTGGGCAGTTTTTTAGTAACTTGTTTGCGCTGGCAAGCTCCGTCTCCCTTCCATCCGCATGATAGATTCTGTCGTAGAAGATGCTACACATGGACGTATAAGATGGGCTTTTCATCAGTGCCACGCCCAGCGCGGAAAGGTCGCTGGCAGACAGTGTGACGTCCTTCCCCATGATGTCCGGAAACTTTGCATCAATCCCCAGCTGCTCCAGTCTGGAGTTGAGCGCTCCCAGGCACGCGCCTGCGGATCCGAAGGAAGCCTCCGCCAGCGCATAAATGGCGTCTCCTGCGCAAATCATCGCAGCAGCTTTTAAGAGAGACGCCGCATCGATAACCTCATAAGGAGCCACAAACGCAGTGGGGCCCGGCACTTCGGACGCTGTCTGGCTCACAGTCACGTCTGTGTCCATCGCAAAAGCTCCACGGTCAATCTCCTCGCAAACCACCAGCAGCGCCGGCAGTCTGGATAATCCGCAGATCTCCATCTTTGTATCTCCGTTATGGTTAATTACCGTTGTTCCGGCATTTTGCTCCACCACAAGCAGTGCCTGCGCAGTTTTCATTTCAATGGGTGGGTCATCCGCATATGCGCTAACCATAGGAACAAACATTAACGTCAACACAAGTAAAATAATCGCATAGTTCCTTTTCATAGCCAACCTCCAACACTTTTACTAAATTTTATTAAGTTTGGAGGAATAAATGACGAAAAGGTGCGCTTACATTTTAAATTGAGAAAAATATGGGCATTATAACGCCTTCTAAAAGAATTGAAAGTAAAATCGTCAGGATAGCGTAGCGTTTAACTACAAGGCATGGCGCAGGTTCCGCGTTCGGTATGCGCAGCATAAAGCAGTACAAGGATCGCAGCAACACGGAAAAACATGCGGAAAACCCAGATACCGCCAAAAGGATGAGCAACCCTGCTTTCAACGCTAATCCCACGTAGCTGGCCGCAATGCAGGCAAATGTAAAACCCATTACAAAACTTTTCAGCGACAGGGCAATCATAGAAATGGGCGCGAAGGCAAGCCCGGAAATGGGCAGCGACGCCGCGGCGAACAAAAGCAAATTCAAAGAGACCGCGCGAAGAAGCGCCGGGAATATTTCGAGGTTATCATTAAATCCGTAGCTGGTGACCACAGACAGATAATCCATTGAACCCCCAATATACTTGCTGGAGGCAATTCCGGCCGTAATGCCGGCAACGGTGAGAAACAGGCAAAGTAGAAAAAGAAATGGATATTTGATAATGTGCAAATACAACAGACGGCCGTACTTCATGGTGCTTTCATCTCCCCTTGTGTTATATCAATATATACGGGGATCCGGCGATGATTAGACTGAATGAATCAATACTTTCTCAATCGAATCACTGAGCGCTCGGCGATCATAGCGATGAACTCCTTATTAGTAGGTCTTCCTTTGTTTTTACTGACCGTATAGCCGAACAGCTTGTGCTGCCATTCGATGTTTCCGCGGTTCCAAGCCACGTCGATGGCGTTTCGGATATTTCGTTCCACACAGCTCACGTTGGTGCCAAACTGTTTTGCTACGTGCGGGTACACTTCAGTTGTAATACTAATTGGCTTGCCATACATAATAATGCAATAGATGATGCAGGCTTTAAGCAAGTGGTATCCTTCCAAGTTAACGGGTATTCCGATTCCCCTTAAGTAGTTTGTAACAATTTCGTCGCGCACCAGATTCATGTCATTTTTCTTTGCGAATGTGTCATATCTGCTGCGTTCTTCCTCCTTGATGTTGATAAAATCCATAATGCGGCTAAAAATTGCCGATTCACTCATTGGCAAACGAATAAAATAGGTTGCGCCAAGCTCTGTAGAAATCCGTATCATATCGTCGTCCACAAAAGCAGACAACGCAAATACCTTTGCGTTGTTTCCAATTTTTTCATCGCGCATCCGATGGAGCACTTCCAGTCCGTCAATCACGGGCATAATCATGTCCAGAAGCACGATGTCCGGCGCTTTTTCTCTAATTGTGGCCAATGCCGTCTCTCCGTCATATACCGGCGGCAAAACCTCAAACAATTCAATTTGAGAAAAGTAATTCTCCAGATTTTTGCAAAGCGATTTGTTATCCCCAACAACCAGCAGCTGGTATCTTCTCATGTAATCATCACATCCAATATAGAGTTACATTTATATTACCAAACTTTGCTACTTATTTAAAGTGTCAGTATAAGATTCTTTCATCCAGTAAGCATAGATACAGTAACCTTTTAGTGGATCGTTAACAAAAACGTGGGTCACCACACCAATCAACAGGCGGTTCTGGATAATCGGGCTACCGCTCATTCCCTGAATAATTCCGCCGGTCTGCTCGATCAGGCGCTGGTCGGTAATTTTGATCACCATACCTTTTGAACCGGCCTCCCTCTGTGGATACAGCTTAATGACCTCGCAGGTAAACTTCTGCACGCCGCTGGAGTTAATGGATGTGAGGATAGTGGCCTCCCCCAGCTGGGCCTCTTCGGGGAATCCCAAAAGCAACCCGTCCGGGTATAGAGAGTTCTCAATTTTTGAATACAGCTGGCCACTAATTCCGTAATCGTAATTCTTCTCGATACTTCCCAGTCGCTGGCTTCCGCTCCCGAAGGAACCGTGAATTTCCCCGGGCTGCCCGTTTTCACCCTGTGAAATTCCAAGTATCTTTGATTGAATGATTTCGCCGTTCTTTACGTTTAACGTCACGCCCGTATCCACGTCGGTAATGGGATGTCCCAACGCGCAGTATTGCAGCGTATTAGAGTCGTAAAATGAAAGGGTGCCCACGCCCGCCGTGCTATCCCTGACCCACATGCCGATTTTATAGGTGTTGTCAGTAGCGTCCAGCACCGGCGTCACAAAAAAGTCTTTCACTTCACCGTTCCGTTCCACTGTCACTTTGATCTCACCCTGTGTGGTGCTGTATATTTTTAGAAAGTCGTCCGAATCCTCAATGGTAATGTCGTTAACGGAAGTTACAACATCCCCGGCCCTGATCCCGGCTGTTTTCGCGGGGCTTTCCTGAATCCCCTCGCTATTGGCAATGCCACCAAGCCCCACCACCAGCGCACCTTTTGTGTAAAGCGTAACACCGACGGACTCTCCGCCCGGCATTACAACCGTACGGGTATTTTTTACCATTACAATCTGCCGAACAGGGATGACGCCGAAAAGCATGATGTCAAGGTTCGCTACATCCGGCTCATCGCTCAGGCTTTCGGACAGATCGGAAGATACGCCTGCAACCTGACGTTTTTGGTATGCAATAGAAAACGGCACTTCCAGCGCGTCCGCAATGGCTGACAGTTCGGAATATTCCGGTAATTCCCGAACGATCCTCATGGGCTCGCTAAGACTAAAGCACACCACCAATGTGCACAATATAAATCCGATACAGCTGACTATCCTGCGGCGCATGACCACCACCACCTTAAAAACAAATAAAACCACCGCGCACAAATTGTGCACAGTGGTTATGTTTTACGCTTGGCGGTCATGCTATACTGGCAGTTAATTCCCGCGCCGTTTTTGCTTTTTTAAATTACATTCCTCAATAAGCTCCCGGGCGTGAGTCAGCCCGATGGCCGTGTTTTCACTTCCGCTCATCATGGCGGCGATGCTGCGGCAGTGTTCCTCCTCGTCTAGTAGCCGCAAGCTTGTTCTTGTAGAAATCAAATCCGAAGTCTTCTCCACCAGATAATGTGCATCTGCTTGGGCTGCGATCTGAGGCAAATGTGTGATGCAGATCACCTGGTGCGTGTCAGCGATCTGCACCATTTTTTCGCCAACAATGGTCGCAATCCGCCCGCTGACGCCTACGTCAATTTCGTCGAAAATCAGCGTCGGAATTCCATACGCAGCGGATGCGACCGCCTTAAACGCCAACATAATCCGAGAAAGCTCGCCGCCCGACGCCACCTTTTCCAAAGGTTTCAGCGGCTCTCCCGGGTTTGCGCTGAGCATGAAGTCCACCCGGTCCGTTCCATTGGCGGACAATCCGCCCAGTTGTGAAAAAACCACCTGAAATACAGTCCATTCCATGCCCAAGTCACGCAGCTGATTGACAAGGCTTGCTTCAAGCTCCTTTGCAGCCTGTATCCGCAGGCCCGTAAGTTGACTTGCCTCGCTGGTGTATTGCGCTGTGCATGCCTGGATTTTTTTGTCCAATTCCGCCCGCGCAGCTTCCGAATCCACCAATTCTTTCAATTTTGCTTTTGCGTCCGTCAAAAACGCCATGACTTCCGAATAGTCGGCCCCGTATTTCCGCTTGAGAACGGCATAGGTCTCCAGTCTCTGCTCCACCATATCCAGCCTTGCGGGGTCATATTCAAAGGAATCCTTCATTTCTCGCAATGTATAGCCCATATCTTCCAGCACGTAGTGGGCGCTTTCCAGCTTTCCGTAAAGCTCTTCGTATTCCGAGGCCAGTGTGCGGATGACGCGCAGTTCGCCCAATGCTGAGCTGGTGGCCGAGGCTGCGCCCGCGTCGCCGCTGATAAGCTCGGTACAGTTGTGCAGCGCGGAAAGTATGCGCTCAGCGTTCATAAGCTTTAAGCGCTCCTCTGTCAGTTGCGCCTCTTCCCCCTCGCAAAGCAGCGCGCCTTCGATCTCACGAATCTGATAGGTGAGAATATCGATCTGCCGCGCCCGTTCATCCTCAGAAGAAAACCCGCTGAGCCTAGTTTTTTTAAGCTGATTATATTCTGCGTAAACGGCTGCCGTCCGCTCTTTCGCTATAAAAATCGCCTCGCCGCCGAATGCGTCCAAAAAGCGGATGTGGTTTGACTGGGAAATCAGGGACTGATGCTCATGCTGGCCGTGTACATCCACCAGCCTGTCGGTCAGTGCCTTGAGATAATTTAGCGTTACCAGGGTACCGTTGATCCTGCATACATTCTTTCCGGAAGCCGAAAGCTCCCGGGAAAGGATCAGTTCGCCATCAATTTCCAGTTCATTCTCCTGGAGCATCGCCTGAATTTCATCTTGGCCCGCAATATCAAAGGACGCCTCAACCACAGCCCGTTCCGCGCCGCTCATAATGAGCTCCTTGCTTGCGCGTTCGCCCAGTGCCAAATTGACAGCGTCAATTAAAATGGATTTCCCAGCGCCGGTTTCCCCGGTGAGCACGTTAAACCCACTGTTGAATTCAATGCAAAGTTTTTCAATGAGAGCTACGTTTTGAACGAAAAGCCTTTTGAGCATAATATCCGTTTATTGTGACAGCTTCAGCATACTCTGAAAGCGCCGTATCAGTTCGTCTACTTCCGATATGTCCCGGACCGCGATAAAAATTGTGTTGTCACCGGCAATTGTCCCGACGATCTCGTCCCACTTGAGCGAATCGATTGCCTCGCTTGCGGCGTTGGCCGTGCCGGAAATTGTCTTTACCACAATAAAATTTCCAGTCGCCGCAAAAGACATCACCGAATGGGCAAATATATTGATAAACCGCTCTTTCAGGCCTGCTTCCGCTTTGTCCACCGTGGCATATTTGTATGTACCATCCTCGGCAAGCACTTTGATCAGGCGGAGTTCCTTGATATCCCGTGAAACTGTGGCTTGGGTAACCTTCACGCCCTGCATTCGCAGCCGCGCAGCAAGCTCATCCTGGGTATCAATGCTGTATTTGTCGATGAGATCGAGTATCATTGCGTGCCGTGACGATTTCATAATGCCCTCCAATGAAATAATGTTTTTATGACAGCTTTGTCTTTATGAGTTCATAAAGGTTGCGTTCATGGAGCCGTATAAAGCGGATGGTCCGATTGCTACGGCAAATGCGCACTGTGGTATGTAGGTGAATTGGCTGCGTAAAAATGCCGTCAACTGCCAGATACCCGGAGCTTTTCATGGAAAATTTCATCTGAGATTCCGAAGATACGATAATCGGGCGGAACCCCAGCGTGTGGGGGCAAATTGGCGTAATAATGGCTACGTCCAGCTTCGGCGCGATAATGGGACCGCCGGCCGATATGGAATAACCTGTCGATCCGATGGGTGTGCTGATAATCAATCCGTCACAATGCACCGATCCCGCGTCGATTCCGTCAATTTCTACGCTGATGTCCACAATCCCAGAAAAATCCTGCTTATAAAGGATCGCTTCATTCACGCAATGCTGCGGCCCCTCCTCGTCCACCTGACATTGGAGCATCATCCCAGTCTCCTCAAAATATGTGTCGTTCTCAATGGAACACAACGCGGCAGGGAACTCGTCCACCGTAATTTCACTCATAAATCCCACTCTACCCATATTGATACCAAGAATGGGAATATCAAGCCTCGCCGCAATGTCGGCGGCCCGAAGTATGGTGCCGTCGCCGCCAAGGGCAATCATTAAATCCGGAATCTGTTCGGACTGCTCTGCGTAATATGGAGTTTGTGTATCCGGTTGCACAGATTCGCTGAGAATACAACAGGGAATAGATGCCTTTTCCGCAACTTCCAGAATTTTTTGGACAGCTTCGGACGCACCGCATTTACTCATATTCGCAAAAATACCAATGGAATGAAAGCGCATATTCAGCTCCAAAAAGTTAATATACAAACATTATATGCATATAAATATAGTTATTTCAAGAATTTTAGTTGAAATTCTGCAAAATTATGCAAATCATAAATTGAGATGTGCTTCCTCCACAACATGATGTGTCAGCTGATGAATAAAAACACAAGGTTCGTCCCTGCCACCGTTTTTATCCAAAACAAGAAGGAATTCCATGTTTCCTTTTGGGCCCGTAATGGGCGAATAATCGATCTGTGCCACGTGGAATCCAAGGTTCTGCGCGAAGTCGGCGATCTCGCAAACCACCTGCTCATGAACCTGTGCAGCGCGCACAACACCGTTTTTCCCCACCTTGTCGCGCCCTGCCTCAAACTGCGGTTTCACCAGCACAACGGCTTTTGCGTCCGACGCAAGGCAGCGATACAGTCCGGGCAGAATCAGCTTAACGGAGATAAATGATACGTCGATAGAAGCGAAGTTCACAACTTCCGCAAACCACTCCGGGGCGATGTTGCGGGCGTTGGTGCGCTCCATCACAACCACACGTTCGTCGTTGCGCAGCCGCCAGTCCAGCTGACCGTACCCCACGTCAACGGCGTATACCTTCTTTGCGCCGCTTTGCAGCATACAGTCCGTAAACCCGCCTGTGGAAGCGCCAATGTCAACGGCAACTGCGCCTGCGAGATTTAGGTTATATTTTTTTACCGCTTTGTCCAGTTTCAGCCCGCCACGGCTCACAAAAGGCCGTACATGTTCCTTTACGGCAAGCGTCTGTTCCTCTGAAACGGGGGCGCCGGGCTTGTCGATGCGCCTGCCGTCCGCGCTCACCAAGCCTTCCATAATCAGCGAACGGGCTTTCTCCCTGCTGGGAGCAAGCCCCAGTTCAACCATCCGTATATCAGCTCGCATCTTCATTCCTGTATCCTCTCAAGAGCGGCAAGAATCTTTTCCTTCAAGGACGCGGCATCCATATGGTTGCATTCCATCTGCTGCTCTACAGTCGCCTGGGGCACAGGCGCACTTCCCACACCCATACGCCGTACGGCAGTGTAGCCGGAGAGCAAGTTCGCAAGCATACTGCCAAAACCGCCGTCACAAACCCCGTCCTCCACAGAAATGGCGATGCGGCACTCTGTTTTCAGCCGTTGTGTCATTTCCAAATCCGCTGGGCGGACGAATCGTGCATTAATCAGACCCACGTCCAAACCAACGCAGGCTTGATGCGCAATTTCAACCATGTGCCCGGTGGCAACCACCGTAACCGGTCTTATTTCTTTCATAATTTCCCATTTTCCGTATTCAATCGGCGCTTCGGTCTTCCGGTCCCAAAGCAATCCGCGGTTGTAGCGAACGGCGGCAAGGCAACCTCTTTCGGCGGCCATGGCGAGCATATAAGTCAGCTCTTCCTGTGTGGCCGGCGAGTATATGTCAATGCCCGGCACTGTCTGTAAGTAGGCGATGTCGTAAACCCCTTGATGGGTTTCCCCATCCTCTCCCACCAGCCCGGCCCGGTCGATGGCAAAGATCACGTTAAGGTTCTGCAGTGCCACATCGTGGATCATCTGGTCATATGCACGCTGCAGAAAGGTAGAATATATGGCCACAACAGGTTTCATTCCACAGGCTGCCATACCCGCTGCCATGGTCACGGCATGCTGCTCCGCAATGCCCACGTCGAAAAACCGCTGCGGGTATTTGGCTGCGAATTCCTCCAGCCCCGTTCCGTCCGCCATGGCTGCCGCAACGGCCACAACCTTGTTATCTTTAGCCGCAATGTCGCATATTGCCCTGCCGAAAAGAATGGAGTTGGAAAGTTTCCCGTTGGAATGGGCGATTCCTGTGGATGGATCAAACGCGCCAATTCCGTGGAACTTGCAGGGGTTCTCCTCGGCAAAGCGGTATCCCTTCCCTTTTTTGGTAACCGTATGGATGATCACGGGATAGACCATAGTCTTTGCCCTGCGCAGTACCTCTGTAAGGTCGCGGATGTTGTGTCCATCGATGGGTCCTAGATACGTGAATCCCATCTCCTCAAAAAAGGCATTGTGCGGAAGAATGAAATACTTGATGCGAGATTTCAGCCCAAAAATGCGCTTGTACACCCGGGGATATTTAAGCAGCAGTGCAGCCGTGCGGCGCTTAAGCGCGATGTATCCGCGGCTGACGCGCATTTTGGAAAGCTGCTTCGTAATGGCGCCCACATTGCGAGCAATGGACATATCGTTGTCGTTGAGCACCACGATTAAGGGGAGTTCGCTTTCCCCGGCATCGTTGAGCGCCTCAAAGCACATACCGCCGGTAAGCGCACCATCGCCGATCACCGCAACCACGCTGGAATCTGTACCCTGAAGGCGCAAAGCGCGCAGCATTCCCAGCCCGCCTGAAATCGACGTACTGGAATGACCCGTATTGAATACATCGTGGACGCTCTCCTCGCGCTTGGGAAACCCAAACAGCCCGTTCTGCTTCCGGAGAGAGTCGAACTCCCCGCCCCGCCCCGTTAGGATCTTGTGTACATAACTCTGATGCCCTACGTCAAAGAGAATTTTGTCCTGGGGGCTGTCGAAAACCCGGTCCAGCGCAATGGTAAGCTCAACAATGCCGAGGTTTGAAGCCAGATGCCCACCGCATTGGGCCACTTTATCCACCAAAAACCCGCGGATTTCAGCAGCAAGGCCATCCAGATCGGAATCGGCAATTTGCTTAAAATCCGTAAGGCTGTGTATCTTTTCAATCATTTTATATTGATCCATGGTCCATATCCACGCACCCTTCCTGCAATGCCGCAAACCCGCACCCGGAAATCATCCATTGGTTCGAGTACGACATCGGTGCATCAGGTCCTCTAGGGCCTTAAACAGCCCATCCTGACTCCGGGCGCTTCGGTGCCTCCTTACATTTTTTCCGCTTGCCAACCGCCATGCGAAGTATATGCCGCATTCCCGGTTGTAATCAAAAACCGTCCTACCAAATTCACGGCGCACATTTGCTTTTTGCCGCGCCCAGCGCCCCACAAAGCCCTTGAACCCGTACCAATGGGAGTGTGTCCTCCGCACCACAGGCCATTTAAAGAGCCGACTGCCGCACTGATGAGATGAGTCTCAGTACATGTGGAATCCTCCGCACCATGAACCATTTGGAGCTGCTGCTCCCCAATCCAAAGTGAACTGATCTACTGCCCCGCGCTCAATCCCTGCGCGTTAAGGTTATCTGTGTCAAATCTATAAAAAAATCAACTTCGGTTCCAAAAACCTCCAGCGCGACCTTTGCCTTTTCGGCGGCTTCCAGTGCCATGCGGCGGGACGTCTCCAGTCCGTACAGCCGGGGATAGGTCAATTTGTTTTCTTTCAGGTCTTTTCCCGGTGTCTTTCCGAGGGTAGCGAAGTCGCCCTCTAAATCCATAATGTCGTCTGTGATCTGGAACAACAGGCCGTATTGCCTACCGTATTCGTCAATGGCACGAAGCTGCTTTTCTCCGGCTCCCGCTACATGCGCGCCCGCCAACAGGGAAGCCCTGATCATCGCCGCGGTTTTCCTGGAATGAATAAATTGCAATTCCTGTTCCCCTGCCGCAAGATCCTCCTCGCACAATAAATCGGCCGATTGGCCGGCAATCATACCGGTTACGCCGGCGCCCTTTGCAATGACGCCCACGCCCCGAATATAATCTTCGGCCGCGGTATGCGGAATTCCGTCAAGCATAATCTCAAACGCGTAGTTCAGCAACCCGTCACCTGCCAGCACAGCTTGTCCCTCGCCGAACACCTTGTGGTTGGAGGGCTTTCCCCGTCGAAAATCGTCGTTATCCATGCAGGGCAGATCGTCGTGGATCAGGGAATAGGTATGAATCAGTTCAATGCCGCAGGCCAGCGGCATAGCCGCCGCAAGGTCTCCGCCCAGCATGTCGCAGCAGGCTAGCAGCATGCAAGGGCGCAGCCGCTTTCCGCCCGCGTCCACACTGTATTTCATGGTCTCCAGTAGGTACTGCGGAATTTCAGGATTAGCAAAATGCCGCTTCAGCGCCTCTTCAACCGATGCACGGTACCGATTCGCTGCCTCAATGTATTCCATTATTCCTCCGTCGTTGCTTTCTGATCCACTGCTTCCACCCTGTCGGCATAACCGTCCAGCAGTTTCAGGCAATAAGCCGAAAGTTCGGCTCCCTGCTCATACAGCCGGACCATTTCATCCAAGGAATCTTTCCCACTCTGCAGCTTTGACACGGTTTCATCCAGCTGCGCCCGGGCCATTTCAAAGGTAAGCTTATCTTCCATCATTTATTCCCCGCTTCGTTGATTTTACCTCTACCTCGGCACTGCCGTCGTGCCAAAGCACCTGTGCGCGGTCTCCGGGATGCAGTTTTGACGCGCTGTCCACATAACCGCCGGAAGGGATGCGCACCATCGCATAGCCACGCTTAAGCACGTTTCCGGGATCCATCGCACAAAGGGCGGCGCGCAGCTGATCCACAGCGCCACACTGGTTAATTAGCTCGGCATTCACGGCGGCGGACAGCGATTCCCGCTGTGCTTGTACCATCGTGCGTGCCTGCGCGATCCTATGCTTAGTTTGCACAAAAGCGCCGGAATTCACAGTGCCCTTGAGCACAGAGCGATCATTTGCGATCTGAAAATTCACAGTGTCTCTAAGTGCGCCGCGCAAACCCAGTATTTCCCCTCGCAGTTTCACATATTCCGGGACGCAAAGCTCCGCCGCCGACGACGGCGTGGGTGCCCGCAAGTCCGCCACAAAATCAGCAATCGTGAAATCAATCTCGTGCCCCACGGCGCTTACAACCGGAATCTCGCTCTTGTAAATTGATTCTGCCACTGCTTCTTCATTAAAGGCCCAAAGGTCTTCCAAACTGCCTCCGCCTCTACCCACAATCAGGACGTCGGCCTCATTTTTGCAGTTCATCTCGTAAATCGCGTTCGCTATTTCTTCCGCTGCGCCCTCTCCCTGCACTTTTACGGGATAGAGTAGTAATTTCATGGATGGAAAACGTCGCTTTGTAATATTTACGATATCCTGAATCGCAGCGCCAGTGGGAGACGTAATAACGCCTACGCATCTGGGCAGCAACGGAATTTGCTTTTTGTGGCTTTCCTCAAAGTAGCCCCGGGCCTCCAGTTTTGTGCGAAGCAGCAGAAATCGGCGAAAGAGTTCTCCCTCGCCTTCCCGCTCTATCTGGGTGACATACATCTGGTACTGACCGTCTTTTGCATATAGGGAAACACTGCCGCTTACCTTGACAGATTGGCCGTCCTGAGGTGAAAAATTCAGAGCGATTGCGCTCTGCCGGAACATGACGCAACGTATAAGCGCGCCTTCATCCTTCAGTGAAAAGTAGAGATGTCCAGAGGAATGGCGCTTGAATCCGCTGATTTCACCGCGCACGGAAAGCTTGCCAAGCAGCGCATCGCGTTTGAGCAGGGTGTTTACGTATTCATTGAGCTGCGTCACCGAAAGAGTATATTCCGTATCCGTCAATTCAGGCTACTCCCATTCAATAAGTCCATTGCGATCAGGGCTGTGCCCACCGCGTTGTCCGAGGAAAGCTTTGGATTCGCAAAAAACAGCTTGACGTCGGAGTCTTTGAGCCTGTGCACCAGAAGACTCCTAAGCAAAGCGCTAGACGCAACGCCACCGGCTAGAAGTACATGCGGTGCGCCATCTCCATCCCATGCGGCAGAAGCGTTCTGAATCATCTTGGCAAATGTGCGGGCCATGCAGTCGTAGACTGCGTAAGCGATTTCATCATTCGGCGCGCATCCTAAAAGCGACTGCGCTCTAGTTTCCACGCCGGAAAAGGAACATGTTAACCCATCCACGCTGGCAGGCAGTTTGATGTCACGCTTAACGGCGTGGCCGGCAAGCTGCTCCAGTTCCTTGCCCGCAGGAAACCGAAGTCCCAATGTCACTCCCACGCGGTCCACAAACTGGCCCGCGTGCAGATCGCCGGTACCGCCCAAGCGTCTAATTTTAAGCGATGGTTCCACACCCACGATTTCAGTGGTGCCGCCGGAAATATGCAGCCCAAGAAAACTTTGGCTCTGCAGCGGCTCGTTGCCGTACAGAGCAGCACGAATATGACCTTGCTGATGGGAGGACTCGATCAAGGGCACATTGAACGCTGCCGCCAGCGTCCGTGCCGTAAGGATGCCCGCCGCAAAAACCGGCATGTAGGAATCCGCCGCCGGCCTGGGCTGCGCGCTGACGCATATGCCTTGGATGCTCGTTTTATCTATGTCCTGCAACAGTTCCGGCAACAGCACGGCCAGATTGCGCACATGTTGAAAAACGCCGTCGCTTTGGCGAAGGCCTCTTTCTCCGGAGCTGACCTCCAGCAGTTTTCGTAGATCCACGAGGATTCCCGCAGGACCCACACAGGCCGCCGAAGTCGTATAGCAGCTGGTATCGATCCCGATGTACAGGCCCATTACTGTTCCTTTGATTCCATGCTTTTTGCCAGGGTTCCAAGCATGCCGTTGATGTAAGCGGAAGAACGCTCTCCTCCAAATTCTTTGGCAAGTTCCACGGCCTCGTTGATGGAAACACTCAACGGGATATCTTCCCGGTACAGCATTTCAAAGATGGCAACGCGCAGAATAGACAGGTCAACCCGCGGCATGCGCTCTATGCGCCAGCCGATGGCGATCTCATTGATGGCGGAATTGATCTCTGCATTGTGCTCGGCAATTCCATCCAGCACCTGCTGCGAATAGGCGATATCTTCCTCACTGGGCTGCTCGGTAATTCCGGACTTGTCCAACACCGCATCATAGGTGTCTTCCCCGTCTAAAAGCCTGGCAAACGCCAGCTTAACTGAAACTTCGCGCGCTGTTTTTCTGCTCATTGCATACCTCCAATTTCAGCAGCAATCAGCTCTTTTTGCCGAAAATATCTGAAATAAATTCTGACACCGCTTCTCTGCCCCCCTGATCCAACAAATATCCGATCAGGTAGCAGATCCCCACAATCAGGGTCAACAGCAGTGTGCGCCATAAGTTGATGGTGAAAATCAGGATTGTGAACACGATACCACCCACAATGCCCACGATGCGCCACTTATATTCCCTTATAAATTGCAGAAACTCTTCCATCGTTCCCGTTCTCCTTATCCTATGTTTTTTTCAATCCCGATGTCGGCGCAGAAACGACCAATATGCTTATATCATTCACAGCGATCCCTGTCAAGTTCTGAATATACTCACGAAGGGAACTTTGCAGCGCCGCTGTGGTTTCCGCCACGTTTGCCTCTTCCGTCAACACCACTTTAAGGTTAACGGAAACCGCGCTTGCCTTGGTTGAGATCAGGCTACTGCAGTCCATGACCGTAGGATTTGCGCGGCAGTGCCGCTGCACCATGGCGTCGATGGCAGCCAGCGTAATACGGGATGTCCCTAGCTCACCGCGGGTAATAACAGTGCTAGCGGCGGCGGCTCCCCTCCCTTTTCCACGGTTAAAGGAAATCATGATCCTAAACGAAAAAATCATCAGCAGTATGCCAATAACGCCGGTCAGAATATGGTTGATCACGCTCCCGTACGGCAGTGCGAACACAGGGGGTAGCATGTCCACAGTAAGGAAATTAATGGCGATCATGAGCATTACAATGCCAATCGCCACACCAACGAACATAAAAAGCACAAGCAGGATACGATCAAAAATAGTAGGCTTCATAAATACACCTCTTTCTCAGTCAACATGAACCCATATCAAACAGCGACCGGACAAAGCACGGCCGCCAAAGATTGAAGAGCATTATATCTCGGCCGAATCCTCTTCTATAACGGTGTGGTTTTTCTCTGGCTTCTCAAAACTGACTGACGCAACCATCACATTAATTGCAATCACGTTGAGCCCTGTCATGGTTTCCAGAGTAGACTTCACTTTCTTTTGAACGTTGGCGGCCACTTCATGAATTTTATAGCCATACCTGATCACCACACTCAGATCAATGGATGCGCCCTGCTCGGAAAGATCGACGCGGACGCCTTTTGTCAGGCTTTTTTTGCTCAGCATCCCGGTAATGCCGTCTACAACCGTACCGCTCATGCTTTCAACGCCGTCGACTTCTGTTGCCGCAAGGGTTGATATGGTCGCAATCACGTCTGGGGCAAATATAATCTTGCCGCCTTCAATTTCGCCGACATCGGCAATCATGTCACGCTCGTTTGCCATAGTTAACGCCTCCTTATTCAATAGTATATGAGTGCATTATATCAGATTTCTGGCTCTCTGCATAGCATCTTACCCATTTGTTGAAATTTCTGTCACATTCAATTCCCGGTTTGGATTTTAATATTGTCGGCGCTTTCACCGGTTTCCCGCATGACAATATCCAGAATCTGCGCAACCTGTCTATCATCCAGCGCTTCGCTATCCACAATCACGTTTACGGAACCCGCGTGAAAGGTGACCGCGACGTCATGAAAGCCCTTTGCCTTGATCAGGCTTTCCACGGTAAATTCTTTTTCCATATTTTCTACCAGGGCAAGTTTTTGCTCCTGGGCGTCCGCAAGCGTCTCTGCATCACTTCCCGAAGTCGCGATGACTTCATCCAGACACTCGATTTCAATTGCCCGTGTGTCGCTTCTTTCTTGCCGGAACGCCTCAAAATAATTCTCCTGCGTATTTGTGGCTTCAGCCTGACCCACTGCCGCCTTCTCTTCCATTTTCTCAGCAGAACCAGCCACGGTCTCCACCACATCATCGGCATCGGAACTTGTATTCATGTTCACAATAAATGCGCCAATGAGTAGAAGAGCTGTTACGATTAGCACGCCATACCTAGAAAATAATTTTTTCATACAATTACTCCTCACTGTTATAATAGTTTGAACTCATTTCAAATACATTTATGCACGAGGCGTCCACGCCCAGTACAGTTTCGACAGCATCTTCCAGTTTCATTCTTACGGCTATATCCGCCGCCCCCTGCGCAATGACGATCACACCGCGGATTTCGGGCATGCGCTCCGTCAGTACGATCACCTGATTGCTTCCACTTTGAGATATCGTCACGGGTTCTTTAGACTCCGTTTGGCTTTCATTGAGCGTAGATGAGGATTCGCTGGTGGTTTCGGAGGTATTGGTCTGGGCGTTCGTACTCATGGCCGGTACGATCTGCGTGCCCGTATCATAAGTGATCATTACCTTGATTTTGCCCGCGCCCCGAATGCAGCTTAATATTTCTTCCAGCCTGGTTTCAACATCTGCGTAATTCTCCGCCGTTTCCGGTTGCATTACCGAAGCGGCTTCCGTATTTACATTAGCCTTCTCACTGCCTTTTGTGCTGGAGACAAACAACAGAAGAACCAGTAGGATCAGTGCCCCGTAGACGATAAGTTCTACGCGTCTGTCTGTTTTCATTTTATCGGCGAGCTTGCCCGAGTATGCTTTGATCAATTCCTTTAAATTCATATTCTTCTCCTTAAAACCACTTAAAAACGATGTCAGCAATGATGAAAAGCAAAAGGAGATCCAAAACTTTTTCTGCATTTTTCTTTAAATTTCCCTGCGGAAGCAGATATTTTAGGATGCACGAGACCACATAAAGCACCGTGATGGCTCCCACGACCCGATACACCTGTTCCAGCATCAAAGCCCCCCTCCCATCGCCATCATAGCGCCCAGCAAAATGATACTCATAACCGCAACGGTAACCAGCGCGCCGAATATATAGGTGTATATATCCGCTAGGCTTGAGAACATCCGAGAAATTTCCGGGTTTGACACCAGCGCGCCCACAGCGGATAAAATGCGCAGCGCAATGGCTGTTATGATAATATCGCATGCCGGCGCAAGCAGGCTTCCCACCACTACCATGGACGCCGTAATTCCCGCGGCATTTTTGATGAGCAGCGTATAGGCCCGCACCGTATCATAAGTTCCGGAGAGCATGCTTCCTACCACGGGAACCGATTTATCCAGCGCATATTTCAGGGTCTTTATGCTCACACTGTCCACTCCCGCCGCGCTTAATCCCTTAACGCTCAAGGTGCTTAGGAACACGGTAAATATGATGCCGATTGTCCACTTTACTGAGGACTTGACGAGTTTAAGGATCTGATCGGTTTCGCTTCTACCCGATATGCCGCCAGCGATGGCGATTACCCCGCCGCATAGGATCCACGGGAGAAGGATCCCCGTAAAAATCTTGAACACTGTGCCCGTCAAAAAGACCATCACCGTTTGCAATGCTCCGGACGAGGCGGCAGCACCCAGTGCGCTCATCGCCACCACGGTTACGGGCATTACCAGCTCAATCCAGCTGCCAAGAGTTTCAATGGCCCGGGAAGTGCTGCGGACCTGAGAGACCATCGAAGAAGCGATCACCAGAGCACAGACACCACTGCAGAGAAATTTCGCAATCGCGGCCGGGTTTTTCTGTTCCTCGCCCAGAAGCGCAATCGCCACGCCGGAGAGGATCATGATTGCCACAACAAGGCGGTATTGCTGTGCCTCGCTGCGCAACGCGGCCGTAAATACATGAGAAATATCATTGAGGTCGATTGTATAATCCGCCGTACCGTTTGAAAGGCCGCTGAGAATTTCATCAATCCCTGCATTGTCCCAAATGCTCTGAACCTCGTCGGGCAGCGCATCCATATAATTCTGCCAACTCGAAAAGTCATAAGCCGACATTGCGTCTTTGAGCCCCGCGTCGTCCACCGGCTCGCCGTACGCTGCGCAGGGAATCACAAGCAGAATCAGCAGAGCCGCCACCAGAATCAACCGTTTCATGTGGACACCAGCAGGCTTTGAAGCAACGAGAGGATAGAGATCATGGCCGGCATGGCAGTTGCAACAATCAAAACCCGTCCAGCCAGCTCTACCTTGGACGCGATGGCGCCCTCGCCCGCATCGCGGCAGGCATCGGCGGCAAACTGCGCGATATAGGCAATGCCTATGACTTTGAAGATAACCTTAATGTGCAGCGCATCCAGCCCGTAACCGGTCAGCATTTGGTCCACAACGCCCTTGATTTCGGCAATGTTGCCCACTACGGCGATTAGGATCACAACGCATACCGTGATGCTCAGCGCAAGGGCGAGATCCGGTCGATACGTTCTGATTATGGCAAGCGCTGCAATAGAAATGAGCGCCACGCCCGCAATTTGCATCACCGTCATATCTGTTCCTCTTTTAGTACAGGCCAAAGATCTGCTTTACTTCGTTAAAGAGCGCCCCCACTTCGCTGATGACCATGCTGATAGTGATAATCAGCCCCGCCAGCGCCGCAAGCATAGCCATATCGTCCCTTCCGGTTTGCTTGAGCAGCTGGCAGATGACCGCCACCAACATCCCCACCCCCGCGACTTTTAGAATCATTTCAATATTCATATCCAAACCCTCACCATACCATCAGCGAGATTGCCATTCCCGAGAGCATTCCCAATATACCGTACATTTTGCATTTTTTTATCTCCTCGCGCCTGAATTGCTCTGCATAATCCCGAATACGGCCCGATACATAGCCGGCGTTTGCGTTGAGCGTATATCGATCCAGCAGCCCCAGCCCTAGCCCGTATTCCTTTAAAAGGCTTTTCTCATCCTCTTTGAGCGCAGCCAACGGGGATGCGCGTTCAACCGCCTCAACCCAAGCCTTCTCCGCGCTTTTCCCTCCGACGATGCCCTCCGCAAAGAGGTCCCAGAATTCCGGTGTGGACATCTGCGCTTTTGTGAGCAGTTCGCTGATGGGCAGCGACTTGTATTCTACCAGTTTCCCAAGCTGCACGATGTCATTTGCCATATCTTCCAGAACGCGGATTCTTCGCTTGATACTATATCCCTTCGAATACCCAAGATAAGACGTAATGAGTATGATAAGCACCGATATTGCCAGCTTCATGATTCTCCCACCGCCTTGAACGTTACGTTTTCCCGCTTCCGGTTCATGAGAATTACTTGATCGAAGCATCCTTCCGACAGGAGTAGGCGGATGTTTTGCCGCTTTTTTAGTTGCTGGTAGCCGTCGGCATGGGCACTGGCTAGAATTTTAACCCCGCATCCGGCGGCGTCCAAAATCGCGCTCGCATCCTCAGGCCCGGAGATTTCATCGGTGACTATAATCTCGGGGGACATCATTCGGATCATGAGCCCCATGGCCACCGCTTTGCTGCACCCCGACATCACATCCGTCCGTTTCCCCACATCCAGCGTGGGAATCCCATTCACGCTTCCCGAAAGCTCATTGCGCTCATCGGCGATGCATACCTTGTGTCCCCGGTTCGACAGCTGGCGCGCCGCATCCCGGAGCACCGTCGTTTTACCGGCTCCAGGCGGCGAGATCAGCAATACGGAGTTGATTGATGTGCCACCCCGATCCAGATGCGGCATAATTCCTTGCGCGCTCCCTATGATCTCTCGTGCGATGCGGATATTGAACCCACTAGGCGCAACCATGCGGAAACTCCCCTTTTTATCCGGAAGCATCATGCCCGCAATCCCTACCCGATACCCGCCATCCAGCGTCACATAACATTCGCGAAGCTCTTCTTCAAACGCATAAAGTGAATGCCTGCAGATGTTTTCAAAAAGGATTCGGCAATCCTCCAAAGAGGCGATACATCCCGTCAGGATTTCCTGCCCGCTTTTTCTCAGCCGCACCTCGCGGTTGACGCAGACGCGAATCTCCTCTATGTCGCAATCGCAATCATGGATTTCTTCACGTATTTTCTCCGACAGGATTGGCATGATGTAGTTTTTCCAGCTGCATTGCGCATCCATTCGGCATGTCCTCCTGTTATTTGTATATAACTATGAAGCACATGTTTTAAATAATACTGAATCGCCTGTTAATTCTTCGCCGTTTCTCCTTTAGATTTGCGTATAAATACCAGAAATGCCGCCATTGTAACAGCCAAAATTTGCGCGTTGAGCAGCGCTGAGCTTGAAAAATCCAGAGCGCTGTATCCAATGGAATACTCATTGTAAAACATGTCAAGCATCGTCTTCATCAAAGGCACAATGGATATGCCCAAAAAAGCGGTAAATTGATTCTCATCCAGAAGTATGATGGCAGCGCCCGCCAGCATTCCGCACAACAGGCCGTTTTCCGAGCCATACAACCAGCCCAGCCGCTCCGCCAAAAAAGACAGTACGGCAAAAATCAAAACACAGCTCCACATAATCAGCCATTTGCCCGAATTCGGTCGAAATTTCGTTACTGCAATGGGCAGCACAAAAAGCCCCGGATTCAACCGCAGTTCGGGAGCAATATCAATTTCAAATCGTGAGAGGCATAGCACACACAGCAGTACAAAGATCGCAAAAAAACGGTTGACGCCAAGTACAGCAACCACATTGGCCCGCTCCGACGTGCAAAGCGCTATAATCGCGCAAACCGCGATAACTACATAAATCTCCATAAAAAAACCCTTCAGCCCGCATATACACTCAGTTTCTCCTGCGGCAAAAGGGTTATTCTGTATGAAAGTTGGTAATTATGGAATGATTTTTATAAATGCTGCCATTGCGCCCGTAATGCCCTTGTCTCGCCTGTGAGAGAAAAACACATCGGGTGCCTCATAGGTGCAGGCGTGCATCAGTGTCATATTGGAAGGGATAATGCCTGCATCCAGAAACTGGATGGCAGCGGCCATTTCAAGATCCACGAACGCTTTACCCGGGCAGCCTTTTTTACTAAGCCCATTGAACTGGAACTCTGCAATGAATTTTTCCGCAAGCTCTTCGTCTACTTCGAAACAGTCTTTGCAGATACAAGGACCCACCGCCACGATCAAGTCCTTCGGATCGGCTCCGAACTCCTGCTGCATCCGCGCAACGGTTTTTCCGCCGATCCTTGCGAGCGTTCCCTTCCACCCGGCATGGACAATCCCCGCGGAACGCGTAACCGGATCATAAAGAAAGTATGCGCAGCAATCTGCATGGGCAGTCACTAACGTAACGCCCGGATCGTTGGTAATCAATCCGTCGCACAGCGGCAACTCCTCTTTATAAAAACCGCGTCCGCAATGGACGGTGCTTAAGCGAAGAATCGTATCTCCGTGCGCGTGGTTGATGCGGGCCATGCTGTCGTAGGCAACACCGGCGCCTCTGGCAAAAATATGAAAGTTCTCAACAGTTTCCTCTCTGGAGGCATTGCGCCGCCAGCTCAGGTTCAGCGCGGTATACGGCCCGACGCTCATGCCGCCGCGCCGGGTAGAAAAACCATGCAGCACCCCCGGCATATTGACAAGAGCCTCTGACGCATACAGGTCCGTTCCTGCCTCCGTTTGCTTTAAAAGAAAGCCGTGCTTACACAGCGCGGCCAATTTGGAATATTCCACTTGCAACTCTACTTTTCCCCCAGCAACAGCTTTACCTCGTTCATAAAGGTATTGATGTCCTTAAACTGACGATAGACGGAGGCAAACCGCACATAAGCAACTTCATCCAGCGTTTTGAGCCGTTGCATGACAAACTCACCGATGGTTTCGCTTTTGACTTCCTGCTCGAGAGAGTTAAATACCTCCCGTACCACATCATCAACCAGCGACTCCTGATCCGTTAGAGAAACGGGCCGCTTTTCACAGGCCTTTCGCACACCCGCGAGAATTTTCTCGCTGTCGAAAGGTTCTCTCCGGCCGTCCTTTTTGATTACCATAATGGGGATCTCTTCAATTTTCTCGTAGGTTGTAAATCGTTTGCCGCAATTGATGCATTCGCGCCTCCTGCGAATGGACGTACCGTCATCCGTCGGACGTGAATCCACCACTTTGCTCTCTGTACTCGAACAATAGCGACATTTCATAGGACGGCCTCCCAGCTAAAGTATATTCTGTGAGTTTACTATACCACATATATCGCATAGTTTCTAATCTTTTTTAGTTCAAAGGACAATATCAACCAAAATCACGTCGTCTCCGATCTTGTTGATCTTATTGAAAGGGATTACAATCTCTTCATCACTTCTCAAAAGCCCGAAGAACCGCGGAGGCCCCGGCACCACAATGGAATGAATCATTCCGCTGCAAATGTCGATTTCACAGTCGCAAATACAGCCCAAGCGTGCACCGTCGCGCAGGTTGATCACCTCTTTCCGCCTAAACTCCACAAAGCTCGAAAATGCCATAGTATCACCTCCATACTATGATATGCCGTTTCATGTCGTTTTATATAATGAAAAGGCCCGGTAAAACCGAGCCCTTCGCTATGCAAATAAGTTTGTGTCTTCGTGTTCCCATACGGCATGACTGACTGCCTGGCAGTTTGTCGGGAAGGACCTTGCATTATCCCGAACAACAGTGATTCGTTGAATCAATACTTGCGCTTTCTGGCTGCCTCGGCCTTTTTCTTGCGCTTTACGCTGGGCTTCTCATAATGTTCCCGCCTGCGCACTTCCGCTAACACGCCGCTACGGGCGCATTTACGCTTAAACCGTTTGAGAGCACTTTCCAGGGACTCATTTTCACCTACGCGAATTTCCATCTATATCCCTCCCCTCTAAATGCAACATAGCATGTCATCCTGTCGTCGTTGCATCGGAACAAAACACAAAGACATTATACTTGAACCATTTTTGCAAGTCAACACAATTATCGGATATTTCTTTAACCCGCAGGCCACCCGAAAGCGCGGCCGCCGGTAAGATGCAGGTGCAAATGTGGAACCGTCTGGCCGCCGTCTTTGCCCGTGTTGACCACCAGCCGGAAGCCGCTTTCCGCCACGCCCAGCTCATGAGCGAGCCTGTTGGCAACCAGGAACATATGCGCAAGAGTTCCGCTTTCTCCCTCATTAATCTCCAATATGCTGGAAAAATGTTTTTTGGGAATGATCAACACATGAACCGGCGCTTTGGGATCAATATCGTGAAACGCCAGCACTTGATCATCCTCATAAGCTACCTTGCTTGGAATTTCGCCGTTTGCAATCATGCAAAAAATACAGTCCGCCATACTTAATTCCTCCTATTCATTTATCACTTCACCCGAAAGATGCGTTTCGCACATTCCGGTGATTTTGACATTACATACCTTCCCCGCCAAATCCACAAGAAAACCATTTGCGCGCACATGCACATAGGTATCTGTATACCCCTGAATTTTACCGTCCGCTTCCTCTTCAAACAACACGGATTGCACCGAGCCAAGCATGGAGCACATATACGCCCGCTCCAATTCTTCCCCCAACGCAATCAGCCTTGCCGCCCGTTCGACCTTTACTTTCCTTGGAACCTGAACGGGCATGCCGTAGGCGGCGGTTCCCGCCCTTTTAGAATACGGGAATACGTGAATTCTTGAGAATTCCATGCGACGAGCAAAATCCATGGTTTCCGAAAACTCTTCTTCCGTTTCCCCGGGGAACCCCACGATGATGTCTGTGGTAACGGCGCAGCCGGGGATTGCCGACCTTAGATTTTTCAAGCACAGCGCGTATTCTTCTGGGGTATAGCGCCGGTTCATGCGCGCAAGCACTGCCTTGCTTCCGCTTTGAAGGGAAAGATGAAACTGGCGGCAAATGCGGGAATTGTCCCGCAGGGCCCATATAAAACGTTCGGAAAGCAGCTGGGGCTCCGGCTCCAGCGACCCCAGACGGATGCGTTGAATTCCATCAACCCCTTCCGCCTGCGCGATTGCATCTAAAAGGGTTGTACCGTCCGCAAAATCCACGCCGTAGGACATCAGATGTATTCCTGTAAGCACGATTTCGCAATATCCGTTTTGCGCAAGGCGTTTCATCTGCGCCTGCACATCGCCAAGCGGTCGTGAGCGCAGCGGCCCCCGGGTATATGGAATAATACAATACGCACAATATCGGTTACAGCCATCTTGAATTTTTAGGTGCGCCCGGGTGCGTCCTTCTCGGGAAGTTGCGATGGGCTCAAAAACTGCTTCCTTCCGTACGTCGTGCACGTGGTTCACGCCGTAAGCATCCGGTTCAATGGACTTCGCCAGGGCTACGATATTTCCGCGGTCCCCGGTGCCAACCACCAGATTGACCCCGGGAAGCATACGAACCTCTTCCGGCACGCGCTGAGAATAACAGCCTGCGACGATGATCTTTCCGGTCGGATTTTGCGCATGGGCGCGGGAGACCATTTGCCGGGATTTTTTATCCCCCATCTGGGTGACGGTGCAAGTATTGATCACGTAGACATCCGCAAGCTGGTCAAAAGCCACGATCTGATATCCCGCGTCCTCAAACAGTTCCCGCATCGCCTGGGTATCGTATTGATTTACTTTGCACCCAAGAGTGTAAAACGCCGCTTTCATTCCTTCGTTATCCTTCAAGCTCATACAGGATCATAGCCAGCGCGGCCATCCCTGCCGTTTCCGTACGGAGAATCCTTTCTCCCAGCGAAACGCACACGCAGCCTATATTTTTCAGGCATTCGACCTCGGCGGCATCAAGACCGCCTTCCGGCCCAATCACCAGCGCAATCTCTTTTGGCGCAGCGCCATGCAGCGCACTTTTCAGCGTACACCCGCGCTCTTCCTCATAAGCAACCAACACGAGATCATACGGAGAAAAGTCGGCTTTGCAGAAATCGGTCAGTTGGCCGATTTCTGGGATGATTCCCCTTCTTGACTGCTTGGCCGCCTCGTAAGCTACCCGCTGATAGCGCTTCTTCTTTTGTTCCCATTCACGTTCGTTGATCCGCACGACACAGCGCTCCGAAGCCACGGGCTTTACGCTATAAATGCCAAGCTCAACGCACTTTTGGATGATCAGTTCCATTTTGCCGGCCTTTGGCAGGCATTGAAAGAGGGTGACTTTGCAGCGCGGCTCGGATGTACAGGTGATTTTTTCTTCAAGGGAAGCAATGACCACATCTTTTTCGATGCGCACAATCCGAGCGGCATACTCATGGCCTTCTCCGTCGCAAATTGCAATGGGATCTCCCGGAGAAAGCCGCAAAACCTTCGAGATGTGACGCACATCCTCGCCGCCAATGCGAGCCTCGCCGCCGCTAATATTTTCTGCGTCCGCAAAAAACCGGTTCATAGGCACGTTCCCCTGGGTTCTGCCAGTACGGCGCACCAGTCTTCCGCATAGCGGACTTCGAAAACCGTGAACCCGTGCGCCCCAAGCGCCGTCAAAACGTCGTCCAGCCGGTTACGGATGATGCCGGAGGCGATGAACCTGCCGCCCGGCGCAATGAGCCTTTGAACTGTTTTGCACAGCTCCACGATCACGGAGGCCACGATATTCGCAGTGACGACCTCATATCGGCTTTTGCAGATCTCTTCCACCAATTGAGCATCCTCCAGCAAGTTCCCGATCAAAACCCGGTAGCGGTCCGTGCCGATTCCGTTCATGGCCGCGTTTTCACAAACGATCTTTTCGGCAATGGGGTCGATATCCACACCCACGGCCTCTCTGGCACCCAGCAGCAGGGCAGCAATGGAGAGAATCCCACTGCCACAGCCAAGGTCCATCGCCTTGATCCCGGGCCTCACAGCCCGCTCCAGAAGCTCTAGACACATGCGGGTCGTATGGTGGGAACCTGTGCCAAAGGCCATACCGGGATCTAGCGACAGCACGATGCGTCCATCCGGCTCTGCTTCCTCCCAGGATGGCCGGATCAGAAGCTTGTCCCCAATTTTCAGCGGCTTATAATAGAGCTTCCAATTGTTTGCCCAATCTTCATCATCGGTCATGCGCGTCACCACCAGCAGTGATCCTAGGTCAATCCCTACGTCCTCCTGCTTCAGTTTCGCAAAAGATTGCGCAACAGCCTCCACGATTCCCTTGTTTTCCGCCACATCCGCCACATAAGCCTTTACGCAGGGACAATTCCCTGAGACCAGTTCATCCAAATCCGCATAGTCCCAGTATTTTGCAGTATCTTTCAAAAAGGCCTCAATGCTCTCCCGGCTCTGCTCCACCACTGTCTGGGCGATACCCAGCATATCCAGCCGGGCGCAGACGGCATCCAGCCCCTGATCCGTTGTAAAAACCGTGATTTCAATCCACTTCATTTGCACATTCCCATTCCCTATCAGTTTGACCTTATCAATATATTACATTTTAACCCTTTGAGCAACAAAAAAGCGCCGGTCGGCGCTTTTTTGCCCGTTAATTCCATACGTCTTTCACTTTGCCGAATATCGTCTTCCGGGTGGCCTTTGCCTCGGAAACCTTATCACCCAAGGAGTCGGCCAATTTTTTGAAAAGCTCCCTCTGTTCATCGGTCAAATGCTTGGGGATCCCCACGTTTGCCCGGATCAGCAGGTCGCCTGTGGTTTGCGTGTTCAATTTTTTGATCCCCTGACCGCGCAGCCTGAACGTTGTACCCGGCTGTGTGCCCACAGGCACATTGTATTTCAGCGTTCCCTGCAAGGTTGGCACTTGAATTTCGCCTCCCAGCGCAGCTATGGTAAAGGGAATATCCATATCAAGGTACAGATCGTAGCCCTTACGCGTAAACAGCTTATGCGGCTTTACGGCAATGCTAATGTACAGATCTCCGCTTGGGCCGCCACGGAGGCCAGCTTCGCCCTCGCCACGCATGGTCAATATCTGCCCGTTATCAATTCCCGCGGGAATATTCACCGCGATGCGCTTGGACTTATTGACCCTTCCCCTCCCCTTACATTCGTGGCAGGGCTCCTGAATGATCTTCCCCCGGCCATTGCAGTTGTCACAGGTACGGACAGTGGAAAAAGAGCCGAACATGGTATTCTGCTGCACCCGGACCTGTCCCGTGCCGCCGCAAACCGAGCACTTCACTGGCTGGGTTCCCGGCTTTGCGCCGCTGCCCCCACATGCTGTGCAGTCTTCCTCCCGGGGAACGAGTATTTCCTTTTTTACTCCAAACGCCGCCTCTTCGAAGGTGATTGAAAGGTTGTACCTTAAATCGTTGCCCGCCATGGGGCCGTTGCGGCTGCCGCCGCCGAAATCAAACCCACCAAACCCGCCGCCTGTAAAGACGGAGAAAATATCATCAAAACCGCTGAACCCGCCAAATCCGCCGCCAGCACCACCTGCCCCGGCGGCAGGATCAAACGCAGCATGCCCAAACTGGTCATATTGTGCCCTTTTCTTGGGATCTGAAAGCACTTCGTATGCTTCGTTGATCACTTTAAATTTCTTTTCCGCCTCCTTGTCGTCGGGACGGAGGTCGGGATGATGCTGCTTCGCTGCCTTGCGGAACGCAGCCTTGATCTCCGCATCCGATGCGTTTTTGCTCACCCCTAGCGATTCATAATAATCTGCTTTTGCCAATTCCCCAACGCTCCTTATCTTCAATTACTCCGCACGAGCCAAAGCGTCGCTTTGGCTCGTACGGAACATGACAGCTGTCAATAATGTTTTTTTATTTTTGATCGTCATCTACAACTTCATAGTCTGCATCGACCACGTTGTCGTCGCCGCCACCTTGGTTTTCGTCGGCCGCCTGGGAGGGATCAAACCCCGCTCCTGCATCCGAATTCTGCTCCGCGGTCTGCTGATAAATCTTGCCGAAGACCTCGTAGGAAACCTCAGTCAGCTTTTCGCTGGCGCTCTTGATCGCCGACGTGTCCGTGCCGGCCATAGCGTTCTTCACATTTTCGATTTCCGCTTCCACTCGGGCTTTATCTGCCGCGTCAATCTTATCCCCCAGCTCCTTGAGGGTCTTTTCCGTGGAGTATACCATACTGTCGGCATGGTTGCGATTTTCGACCTCCTCCTTGCGGGTCTTATCCTCGTTGGCGAATTGTTCCGCATCATGAACCGCCTTTTTAATTTCGTCGTCGCTGAGGTTGGAAGAGGCGGTGATGGTAACTTTCTGTTCGTTGCCGGTGCCCATATCCTTCGCGGAAACGTGCACGATGCCGTTCGCATCGATGTCAAAGGTTACTTCAACCTGTGGCACGCCGCGGGGAGCCGGCGCAATTCCGGCAAGCTGGAAGCGACCCAACGTTTTGTTGTACTGCGCAAATTCACGCTCGCCCTGAAGCACGTGTACCTCAACGCTGGTCTGGCCGTCCGCCGCGGTAGAGAATATCTGGCTCTTCTTGGCGGGTATGGTGGTATTCCGGTCGATCAGCCGGGTGAACACACCACCCACGGTTTCGATACCCAAAGAAAGTGGAGTGACGTCCAGCAAAAGAATATCCTTCACTTCGCCGCCCAGTACGCCCGCCTGAATTGCTGCGCCAACGGCCACGCATTCATCAGGGTTGATCCCCTTGAAGGGATCTTTGCCCGTAATGTTCTTCACCAGCTCCTGCACAGCGGGGATACGCGTGGATCCGCCCACAAGAATCACCTTATCAATCTGAGCGTTGGTAAGCCCGGCATCCTTCATGGCAATCTGCATGCAGCCCTTGGTCTTATCGATAAGGTCCGACGTAAGTTCGTTGAACTTGGCGCGGGTGAGCGTGATGTCCAGATGCTTAGGACCTGTGCTGTCTGCGGTAATAAAGGGCAGGTTAATATTGGTTTGCACCATGCTGGAAAGCTCAATCTTCGCTTTTTCAGACGCTTCCTTTAGCCTCTGAAGCGCCATGCGATCCTTGGAAAGGTCAATGCCACTGTCCTTCTTGAATTCGCTGACGATATAATCCATAACCCTCTGATCCAAATCGTCGCCGCCCAGACGGTTGTTGCCGTTGGTAGCCAGAACCTCGAAGACGCCGTCGCCGATCTCCAGAATGGAGACATCGAACGTGCCGCCGCCCAAGTCGTACACCAAAATCTTCTGGTTGACTTCTTTGTCCATGCCGTAGGCAAGCGCGGCCGCCGTTGGCTCGTTGATGATGCGGAGCACTTCCAAGCCCGCGATCTTGCCGGCGTCTTTGGTGGCCTGCCGCTGGCTGTCGCTGAAATAGGCAGGGACGGTAATCACGGCCTGTGTGATCTTCTCGCCCAAATAGGCTTCTGCATCGCTCTTAAGCTTCTGTAGAATCATGGCAGAAATCTCCTGAGGAGTGTACTCCTTACCGTCGATATTCTTTTTATACGCCGTACCCATCTCGCGCTTGATGGAGCTGATAGTTCGGTCGGGGTTTGTGATTGCCTGCCGCTTCGCAGCGCTGCCCACAATGCGTTCGCTGCCCTTGAACGCTACCACAGAAGGGGTTGTGCGCGCGCCCTCGGAATTTGGGATAACTACCGGCTCGCCGCCTTCAAGCACAGCAACGCAGGAATTCGTTGTACCAAGGTCAATACCAATGATCTTTGCCATAATCTATATCCTCCTATATGACTGATTAATTATATTATTTCGCAACCTTCACCATACTATGGCGAATAATGCGATTTTTTACTGAATACCCCTTTTGCAGAACCTCAAGGATGGTTCCCGAATCCTTGCCCTCTGCCTCCTCTTGCATCACTGCGTTGTGAAGCTCGGGATCAAACACACCGTCCGTGGGGATTTCCGAAAGTCCACACTTGTGGAGAGACTCAACAAACTGACGCTCTACCATCCGAATGCCGCCCAGCCAGTTTTCATCGATTCCATCTGCGCTCTGCAGCGCTCTGTCGAGATTGTCTAGCACTGGCAACAGCTCCTTGATGACGCTTCGCGCGCCCTCCTCTACGCTATCCGCATAGATGCAAGCATTGCGTCTGCGGAAATTATCGAAATCCGCCTGTACCCTCTGCGCAACGGCTATGGTATTGTCCCTTTCAGTCTGAAGCTGGTCAAGGCGCTCCTTAACCTTTTCAAATTCCTCTTTTGAAAGGCTAATGGTCTGTGGCAATTCATTATCCGATTCCATCTCCGGCACCCCAGGCGCCGGATCGACGGTGGGTTCCTTCTGCGTATCACCTTTTTTGATGTCGTCAAACTCTTTCTTTTTAGTCAATTTACTTCCGCTCCTCTTCATACATTGTGGTGAGCACTTCGCTCAGGCTCTTGCCCATATGACCCAGAATCGCAAGAACTCTCGCGTAGTTCATGCGGATGGGGCCGATCACGCCCAGAGACCCCAACGGCTGCTCTCCAACCCGGTACGTCGCCGTGACCACGCTGCACCCTTTCATATTGCCCGTTTCGTTTTCTCCGCCAATTCGGACAGAGAATTCCAAATCGGTTGCCTCCGTCAGCAGCTTATAGAGCACATCTTTGGATTCCACGGCCGCAAGAAAATTGCGCGCCTTTTCCATATCGCTGTATTCTGGATAGTTCAGAATATTGGTAGTACCGGAGAGTTCCACGGCCGCCGGGCCTTTGTCGATGCTCCGCTTAACCGATTCCAGCATCTGATTCAAAAAGTCCCGATGTTCTTTGAGTTCCTCGTACATTTCGGGAATGAGCAAGGCGTTGATTTCATCCAGCCGATGATTCTTCAACCGCTCTGTGAGAGTATGAGAAACCTGCTCAAGATGCAGCGAATCCATATCCCGTGGGATGCGGATCATAGCATCTCGGGCGATACCGGCATCGGTCACGATAACCGCCAATGCCTTTTCCTCCGCAACAGGCACCAGTTGAATGCGCTTTAGCTTTACGGCGGAGAGCTGGGGTGCCAGCACCATAGACGTGTAGCGCGTCATGCTGGAAATTGCCCAAGCAGTCTGCTTTATAACCTCGTCCACTTTATCGAGGGTGGTGGAATAGCAGGTTCGAATGAACTGCTTCTCCGCTTCGGTCAGCATGGCACGGTGCATAATGCGGTTGACATAAAACCTGTATGCCTTTTCCGATGGAATTCTTCCGGCAGACGTGTGCGGCTGCTCCAAATACCCCATGCCTTCCAGCTCCGACATCACGTTGCGGATGGTGGCAGAAGAAAGGGCGATTTCCGGGTTCAGGGAAATAACTCTGGAACCTACAGGCGTAGCCGTAAGGATGTAATCATCAATGATTGCCTGTAGAATGCGCATTTTGCGCATATCCAGTTCCACGTCAATTCCCCCTTTCCGCCGTTAGCACTCATGAAAACAGAGTGCTAATCAACAGGAATAAAATAGCATCCTACCAAATCATTGTCAAGCAAAAAAGGCGCACAATAATGTGACAAAACGGAAACATCAGCTTGATAAATTTGTTATGCGTCCAAAAAGTAAAGCAGCGCGCGGTTTAGCATATCCAGCCCGTCGACAGTTAATCGCAAGCGCCCTTCCAGCACAGTAAGCCATCCTTTGTCCGTCAGCGTCTCGATTGCGCCCGCATATGCGTCCTGAATTTCAATGCCAAATCGGTGAGAAAAGCCCTCCATCGAGATCCCTTCTATCTTTCGAAGTCCCAACATCACGCTTTCGAACATTTCCTCTTTTTTATTGATGGGGGCGCACTCTTCCACGGGCTGTCGCCCGTTCTGGAGATAATCCATATATCTCTGCAGCTCACTTGTATTGTTCCACCGAGTCCATGCTCCCGCAATCCGCATGGCGGAATGGGAATTCAGTCCCAACCCTAAGTATTCCCCGTTATCCCAGTAATTCACGTTGTGTGCACAATAAAGCCTTCCTTTTGCATAATTCGAAATCTCGTACCGCTCATAGCCCAGTTTGCCCAACCTGTGGGTTCCCCGCTCTTCCATCTCCCATATCTCGTCCTCGTCTGGCAGCGTCAAAAGTCCGGCCTTTACAGCCGCGTGCATTGGAGTGCCGTCTTCCAGAATCAGGGAATATGCGGAAACATGGGTCACCCCTGCCGCCGCGACCCCCTCAACGGCGCGCAAATAGGCGGCGGCGTTCTGGCCCGGCAAGCCATACATTAAATCCGCCCCGATATTCAAAAACCCGGCATCTCGCGCAAGCGAAATGGCGGCGAGAGCTTCTTTTTGGCTGTGGATGCGACCAATTTTTTTCAATATCCCATCGTCAAGGCTCTGTACGCCAAGGGAAATACGGTTGACGCCGGCTTCCCGGCAAGCCCAAAGCTTTTCTTTATCAATGGTGCCAGGATTTGCTTCCATGGTAATTTCTGCCATAGGCGCAATGTCAAAACAGTCTTTTACTTCCGATAAGATGCCACACAAAAGGGCGGAGGGCATCACCGTGGGTGTGCCTCCGCCAATGAACACAGTATCGTACCGCCTATATGGGTATTTTTTCAAACAGAGTTTGATTTCCCGCTTCAGCGCCTCGGCATAGGCCTCCATGCAGCTCCTATCCTCCAACGAAACAAAGTCGCAGTAGCCGCATTTTCTGACGCAAAAAGGGATATGCAAGTAAATGCCAGGCATGAAGATTTCCCCTCAGTTGATCCGCAGTACGCTCATGAATGCTTCGCTGGGCAGGGATACGGTACCCACCTGCCGCATGCGCTTCTTGCCCTCTTTCTGCTTTTCTAAGAGCTTTTTCTTTCGCGAAATATCACCGCCGTAGCATTTTGCCAAAACGTCCTTACGCACGGCACGAACCGTCTCCCGGGCGATGATCTTCCCACCGATGGCGGCCTGTATGGGGATTTCAAACTGCTGGCGCGGAATGACCTCCTGCAGCTTTTCCGCCACTGCCCGCCCTTTGGCGTAGGCCTTGTCACTGTGCACAATGGTGGAAAGCGCATCGCATATATCCCCGTTGAGCAAGAAATCCAACTTAACTAGCTCCGAACGGACGTATTCTTTCAGCTCATAGTCAAAGGAAGCATACCCACGGCTGCGAGATTTCAGTTGGTCAAAAAAGTCGTAAATAATTTCATTGAGCGGCAACTCGTATTTGATGTTGACCCGGGTTTCCTCAAGGTAGGTCATATCTTTAAAAATGCCGCGCTTCTCTTGACAAAGCTCCATGATCGTACCCACATATTCCGAGGGCGTAATGATATGCGCCTCCACCATGGGCTCTTCCATGTACTGGATTTCCGTAACGGGCGGAAGGTTGCTGGGGTTGTCAATCATAAGCTCTTGCCCATCGGTGCGCTTGATGCGGTAGATAACGCTGGGAGCGGTTGTAACCAGATCTAGATCGAACTCCCGTTCTAACCGTTCCTGAACGATCTCCATGTGAAGTAGGCCCAAAAATCCGCAGCGGAATCCGAAGCCAAGCGCCATAGAGGTTTCCGGCTCGTAGGAGAGAGCAGCATCGTTAAGGGCCAGCTTATCCAGCGCTTCGCGCAATGTCTCGTAATCCGCGCCGTCCGCCGGATAAATACCGCAAAACACCATAGGGTTCGCATGCTTGTATCCCGGCAGCGCATTTGCGGCAGGGTTTTCGACGTCCGTAATGGTATCGCCCGCCTTCGTCTCCGATACGCTTTTTATGGAGGCGGCAATGTATCCCACTTCGCCTGCCACAAGCTCGTCAATGGGCCTTGGCAACGGCGCAAAGGTGCCCACCTCCGTCACTTCGTATTCGTTCCCCGTAGCCATAAAGCGGATGTTCATTCCCGCTTTTACCCGGCCCTGCTTCACCCGCACATAGCTGATTGCACCTTTATAGTTATCGTAGATGCTGTCGAAAATTAGCGCCTGAAGAGGCGCTTCCGAATCTCCTGAAGGCGGCGGAACCAGTGCTACGATCTGTTCGAGCACCTGATCAATGTTCACGCCGTTCTTTGCCGAAATTAGTGGCGCGTTTTCGGCCGAAAGGCCGATTACGTCCTCAATCTCCTTCATCACAAATTCGGGCTGTGCGCTGGGCAGGTCGATCTTATTAATGACGGGCAATATCTCCAAATTGCTCTCCAGCGCCAGATAGACATTGGCCAGCGTCTGTGCCTCGATCCCCTGGGTGGCGTCCACCACAAGAACCGCTCCTTCGCACGCAGCAAGGCTCCTGGAAACTTCATAGGTAAAGTCCACATGCCCCGGCGTGTCGATGAGGTTGAACATATAGATATTTCCGTCTTTATAGCGGTAGAACATGCGCACGGCGGTGGATTTAATGGTAATACCGCGCTCGCGCTCAATGTCCATAGTGTCTAACATCTGCTCCGACATATCCCGAAGCGCCACTGTATCCGTGAGCTGCATCATACGGTCCGCGAGGGTAGATTTTCCGTGATCGATATGAGCGATAATGCAGAAATTCCTGATAAGTTCTCGGCGATAAGCCATAGCGTTCCTCCGTGCTTCGTATTTCAAATGAATCATACTTTATGAAAAGACAAATTGCAAGCATTATGGGAATGTGCTATTTTATGTATAAAACAATTTGTGAGGTAAAGCTTATGTTTTGCGAGAATTTTGAAGGGTTTGTTGCCAAACTTTCACGGCTGGGTTATGTCGTTCACCCGGCAGCGGATTCTGCGGCGGCCAAGGAGATCGCGCTTTCTCTAATCGGCAAGGAGTCCGCGGGTTCCGGCGGCTCCGTCACCCTCGATACCATGGGCCTGCGCGAGGCGCTTTGCGAGAGGGGCAACACGGTATATTACCACGGCAACGTCCCCAAAGAGCAGCGCGCGGAAGTTTTTGCCGCCGCGATGCGGGCGGATTGGTACCTCTGCTCCACCAATGCCATTACGCTGGACGGAAAACTAGTGAACATTGACGGCAACGGCAACCGCGTGGCAGGGATGTTCGGTGGGCCGAAAAAGGTGCTGATGATGATCGGAAAGAACAAGCTGTCTGCCGATCTGGATAGCGCCATTTCAAGGGTAAAGAACTGCGCCGCCCCCGCCAACGCAAAGAGGCTCAAGCTTTCTACACCGTGCACCATCACAGGAAAATGCGAGGACTGCAGCTCTCCTCAACGGATATGCAAAATCACGACCGTCATCGACTGCCCACCCGGGCTTATAAAAGAAATGCACCTGGTTTTGGTGGATGAAGACCTTGGATATTGAGTATTGCGCCTATATTCTCCTTTGCGCGGACGGGACCTATTATACCGGCTATGCGCGGGATCCCATTTCGCGCACGGCGGCACACAACAATAAAAAGGGCGCGAAATACACCCGCGCCCGCATTCCCGTTCAACTGGTCTATTGGGAAAATTTTTCTACAAAGAGCGAAGCAATGTGCCGGGAAGCGGCAATCAAGAAGCTCACCCACGCACAGAAAGATCAGCTCATAAAAAGCTTAGAGGCGGCACCATGACCGCCTCTTGGCTCTTTGCCGCTGGTGCGTCAGTTGCAGCCGCAGCCACAGTTGTTGCCGCAGGGGTTCCCGCAGCCGCATGCATCGTTGTTACCGCAGCAGCTGCCGAAGATGCACAGCAGAACAATGATCCACAGAATGTTGTCACAGCCGCCGCCGCAGGGATCATTGCAGCCGCATCCACCGATATTGCCGAAGCCACCACAGCCACCACAGCCACCGCCGACGAGGAGCAACAGGATTATAATCCACCAGCTACCGTTCCCGAAATTCCACATAAATTAGCCTCCTTATTTAATCAGCCTAATAGCGCTATGCGCTTGCTACGATATAGTACGCAATTTGACGAAAATGTGTGCATCAGCACCGGTCGCCCTTGATGAAAGATAATCGCTGTGCTATGATACTGCTATTGCAATCAAATGTGATTTCATGCCGAAAGGAGCACATATAATGACTGAAGTGACCATGGACAAAATTGTCGCCCTATGTAAGAACCGCGGGTTTATCTTCGCCGGTTCCGAGATCTACGGCGGCTTGGCAAACACGTGGGATTATGGCCCGCTGGGCGTAGAGCTCAAAAATAACGTGAAAAAAGCTTGGTGGCGGAAATTCGTGCAGGAATCCCCGCATAATGTGGGAATGGACGCGGCGATCCTAATGAACCCCGAAACGTGGGTGGCCTCCGGGCATGTGGTCAATTTTAACGACCCGCTTATGGACTGCAAGTCCTGCAAGGCGCGCTTCCGGGCCGATAAGCTTATTGAAGACTATTCTGCAAAAAACGGCCTTGATATTCGCCCTGACGGATGGAGCCACGAACAGATGCATCAATATATCTTGGATAATAAAATCCCCTGCCCCGAATGCGGCAAGTCTGATTTCACCGGCATTCGGAAGTTTAACATGATGTTCAAAACCTTTCAGGGCGTCACCGAAGATTCCGCAAGCGAAATCTACCTCCGGCCAGAAACAGCACAGGGCATTTTTGTGAATTTCCGCAATGTGCAGCGTACCACCCGCAAAAAGCTGCCATTTGGAATCGCTCAGGTTGGCAAATCCTTCCGCAACGAAATCACACCGGGCAATTTTACCTTCCGCACCCGGGAGTTTGAGCAGATGGAGCTTGAGTTCTTCTGCGCCCCTGGAACTGAGATTGAATGGTACTCCTATTGGAAAGCGTTCTGTAAGAACTGGCTGCTTTCTTTGGGGATCAAAGAGGACAGCATCAGCCTTCGTGAGCATTCCCAAGAGGAACTTTGCCACTATTCCAACGGCACCACCGATATCGAATTCAGGTTCCCATTCGGCTGGGGCGAGCTTTGGGGTGTTGCCAGCCGCACCGATTACGATCTCAAGGCCCACGCTCAGCATTCTGGAGCCAGTCTGGAATATCAGGATCCCTTTACCAACGAGCGGTATACCCCATTTTGCGTGGAGCCCTCTCTGGGCGCCGACCGGGTTGTGCTGGCGTTCCTTTGCGATGCCTACGACGAGGAAACCTTAGAAAATGGTGATATCCGCAATATATTACACCTCCACCCCGCCCTTGCGCCCTTTAAGGCCGCCGTGCTGCCCCTTCAGAAGAACAAGCTTGGCGACAAGGCGCAAGAGGTCTACGCAATGCTCTCCAAGCGCTTCATGGTTGATTACGACGAAACCGGGGCCATCGGCAAGCGCTACCGCCGCGAGGATGAAATCGGGACACCGCTTTGCGTCACCATCGACTTCGATACGCTGGAGGACGACACCGTCACCGTGCGCGACCGGGATACCATGGATCAGATCCGCCTTCCGATTTGCGCCCTTGCAGATTACATTCAGCAAAAGACGGATTTCTAACGAGCATAAAAAGAGGCGGTTTCTCCGCCTCTTTTTTTATATTTAATCAGTTTTTTATTTTCCCATCATAATTCTTCTCAATAATCTTCGCAATGCTGATGGCATACCTGCTGATTTCGCCTTCATTTTCTCCCTCGATCATTACGCGGATCAGCGGCTCGGTGCCGGAAGCGCGAACCAGCACGCGGCCGCCGTCACCCAGCGCATCTTCCACCTCCTGAACGCGGTCCCACATCTCGCGATCCTCCATGGCCTTAGCCTTTAATGCATTGTTTATGACGATGTTGACCAGCACCTGTGGATAGATGGGAATCTTGGCTGCTAGCGCCGACATGCGCCTGCCCGATGCCTTCATGACGTTGAGAATTTGAACTGCCGTAAGCAGGCCATCCCCGGTGGTGTTCATTTCCAAAAAAATCACATGCCCCGATTGCTCGCCGCCGATGCAATATCCTTCTTCCATCATCTTCTCCAGCACATACCGGTCGCCTACCGCCGTTTCAGCGATATTGATATCCAGCTCTCCCATGCGCTTCTTGAGACCGATGTTGGACATGACGGTAACGACCAATGTGTTGTTTTTCAGCTTCCCTTGAGCCTGCAGTGCCTCGGCACAGATGCCTAATATCCTGTCGCCATCCACAATGTTACCATGCTCATCTGTGGCAATCATACGGTCCGCGTCGCCGTCGAAGGCAAATCCAACATCAGCCCCAATCTCCTCCACCAGCTCCTGAAGACGCTGGGGATTGGTGGAGCCGCAGTTGTCGTTGATATTGCTGCCGTCCGGTTCATCAGCGCTGGATATCACTTGCGCACCCAGTTCGGCAAATACTTCGCTGGCAATTCCCGAGGCCGCCCCGTTGGCGCAGTCCAGCACGATTTTCAATCCGTCCAGCCTGTATTCCGCAGTGGATTTTAAAAACTCTTTGTATTCCTCTACCGCCCGCTTCGCAAAAATCACATGTCCCACGCCTTCCCCAACGGGGCGCTCGAAGCGTAGCCCGTCACGGATAAACTGCTCAATTTGGTCTTCGATCGCATCCGGGAGTTTAAGACCCCGGGCGTCAAACCATTTGATTCCGTTGTATTCCATGCTATTGTGGGAGGCGCTCACCATCACAGCCGCGTCCGCCTTGTAGAGCCGAACCAAATATGCCATAGCCGGTGTGGGCACGACGCCAACCTGAATCACGTCTCCTCCTACGGAGCAGATTCCCGCAGTCAGCGCCGCAATGAGCATATCTCCGGACTTGCGCGTGTCCGTCCCGATCAGGATACGGGGATTATGTACCTCATTTGTAAGCACATACGCCCCAGCGATACCGATATTCAGCGCAAGCTCGCAGCTTAATTCCCTATTTGCGATGCCGCGCACGCCGTCCGTTCCAAATAACGTTGCCATATAACCTCTCACCCCTACCGCATCAGATATTCAATGGCGCTTGTCGCTGCCACTGCACCGTCGGCTGCGGCAGTCACAACCTGCCGCAGCGCCGTATCACGTGCGTCACCAGCCGCGAAAACACCGGGCTGCGAGGTGCGCATAGCCTGATCCGTTACGATATACCCAGTGGGATCCAGCTCTACCTGCCCCTTTAAAAGCGTCGTGTTGGGAATTGTTCCCACCGCTACAAATAAGCCCTGCAGATCGAGAATCCGGTTTTCTCCGGTTTTTACATTCTGAATCTTTAACCCCGCCACTTTTTCTTTTCCGATAATAGCTTTGGGTATGACAGATGGAATAAATTTGATTTTAGGCTCTGCAAAGACGGTCCTTTGAAGCGCAACCGCCCCGCGAAGCTGATCTCTTCGATGGATCAGGTATACCTTGTTCGCGAATTTCGAAAGGTAAAGCGCATCAACCAGCGCGGTATCCCCGCCGCCGACTACCGCCACATCCATTCCACGGAAAAAAGCGCCGTCACATGTGGCACAATAGGAAATACCGGCACCGATCATTGTATCCTCGTGCTCCAATCCCAGCTTACGCGGGGTAGCGCCCGTTGCCAAAATCACCGTGGGAACCTCAATCGCTTCGGAGCGCAAATGAATCCTTTTCATGTCGCCAGAAAGCTCCATGCCTGCAACCGCAGCGTCCCGGACCTGAAGGCCGAATTTTTCCGCCTGCCGCTGCATCTTTTCCGTAAGCGTAAAGCCGTCGATCCCCTGATCAAATCCGGGGTAATTATCTACCTGTATGGTCTTCGTGATCTGACCGCCCACAAAGGCCTCTTCCAAGAGCAGGCAGTTTAAGCCGCCGCGGGAGCCGTAGAGTCCGGCCGTCAGCCCGGCGGGGCCGCCGCCGACAATCGCCATATCATATTTCATGCTTCTTCCATTTACCCTTTCTTTGCTACTGTCCTTCTATTATATCGAAAAGGTAATTAAAAATCCAGTTAATCGCCGGATGGGCAGCCGGCTTCCACGGGCGGCATTCGTCTGATGACCTCTAACACCCGCCTGCGGACCATAACGATAATGCTCAAAAGCATCCGAATTACCAGGTCGAGACAAATCACCCACCAGATGAGTGTAAGGTCCAGCTTCAGCACGTATCCGATCAGGCAGCAAAGCGGAATTCGCACGCCCCAGATGCCCACAACGGTGATCATAAGCGGCGTCTTTTTATACCCGGCAGCGCGTATCGTGCCGTTGAGCAACTTGGACAGGTTTTGCGGCACCTGCACCAGCGTAATCACTACAAGGTATTTTACGCCGATTTCCACCAGTATTTCGTTGTTCGTAAACAGCCGCATCAGGAATTGGGGCCAGGCCAAAATGATACCGCCTACCACAATGCTTATGACAAGGCATATTTTCACCAGCTGCCAGAAATACCCGTGATACAGCTGTTCGTCACGCTTCCCAATAGCCGTGGCCGCCAGCGTGGCGGAAGCCACAATAAATCCGGACGCAAACGCGTCAAAAACGCACTCCGATTGCAGGCCCAGCTGATATGCAGCGTATGAATTCACACCATAGAGCAGAATTACCCGGCTCAGTACGATGGTAGAAAGCTGCCATTGCAGGTTTTCGCCGGCGGCAGGAAGTCCCGTGGCATAGATATCCCGAATACATGCCCGGTCTAAAGCAAGCGCTTTGGTATCCGGCCGCACATCTCCAGCCAAGCCAATCTTCTTATTGAATAGCAGGAAAAGGCCAATGACGGCACCCGTAATGTATGCCACTACAAGCGCAATGCCGGCGCCCATCAGCCCCATGGCCGGCGCGCCCCACTTCCCGAATATCAGCACCCAGCCCAACAGAATATTGACCACATTCACAATGCCGGCAATAACCATGGGCACTTTTGTATTATTTCTGGATTGAAATGCGCTGGTTACAAAAGCACTTATCGCGAGAAAGGGGAAACAAATGGCGATCAGGCGCAGGTAGGTACACCCGATTCGCAATATTTCCGCATCATCCGTAAATAGCCGGATAAACCATGCCGGGAATGCAATAACCAACGCACAGATTAAGAGCCCAACGGGAACGCCGGTAAGAAACGCCTGTTCTATCGTTTTGCGCCACTGTTTCAAATTCCCCTCGCCAAATCGAAGGGCGCCGGTAATGGTAAGGCCGATGGCAAACCCCTTGAACAGGGCCAGATAGATGCTTATTGCCCTCCCACAGATCCCCTGTGTGGAGATGTCGATGGCGGTGAGTCTCCCCACCATCGCCGCGCTTACGGCTGAGGCCGAGTATACAAGAATGTTTTCCAATACGATGGGGACAAGAATCGCGAAAACACTCGCGTTGATAATTTTTTTGCTTGTCATGGAACCTCACCGAACGCCTTATTTTATAAAATCCCGCTATTCAACAGACGCACGGCCAATCTCCACGGGCGGCAGCCGTCTGATGACCCCCAATACCCGCTTGCGAATCATTACATAAATGCTCAGCAGCATGCACATGATTTTATCTGCATTAAACGCCCACCAGATATAGATGATATCCAGTTTGAATACATATCCGATCAAGATGCACAGAAAAACCCGCACACCCCAAACTCCCGTAGCAGTAATGATCAGCGGCGTATTTTTATAACCGGCAGCGCGGATAGTGCCGGCCAGTACCTTGTATATGTTCTGCGGGATCTGTGCGGCCGTCATAATCACAAGATATTTTACGCCGATCTTAATCAGTTCCTCCTTATCCGTTAGCAGCCGCATGAGCATATCGGGGGCGAAAAACAACACACAACTCCCCACTAGGCTTATTCCAAGGCAGAATTTTATCAGTTGCCAGAAGTATGTGCGATAAAGCGCTTCGTCGCGCATACCAATGGCGTTAGCCGTCAAAGTTGTAGATGCAACGATGAAGCCAGTGCCGAATGCAACCAGGATCAACTCTGCCTGCAGGCCCAGCTGATAAGCCGCGTAGCTATTCACGCCATAGAGCAGTATGACACGGCTCAACAAAATGGTGGAAAGCTGCCACTGCAGATACTCGCCTGCGGCGGGAAGGCCCATCGTGTAAATATCTCTGACGCACTGCCAATCAAATTTGAAGAAAGGCACATTCAATCCTGTGCCCTGTACCAATCTGATTTTCTTGTTGAATAATAAAACAAGCCCTATACTGGCGCCTATGGTCTGGGCGGTAACGAATGCGATTCCAGCGCCCATAAGGCCCAATTCCGGAGCGCCCAATTTCCCAAAAATCAACATCCAGCCCAGCAGGATGTTCAGCACATTAACAATGCCGGCAATGATCATGGGCGTTTTCGTATCTTTCTGTGATTGAAAAGCGCCGGTTACAAATGCGCTTATGGCAAGGAAGGGATAACATATAGCAGTCAGGCGCATATAAGGAACGCAAGCATCCATAATCTGAACGTCGTTGGTAAACAGCTGAATAAACCACGCAGGGAATAAAAAAACGGCCGCGCAGAATATCAACCCTATAGGAACGCCAGTCAAAAAGGCCTGATTCACCGTCCGTAGCCACCGCTGCAAATCCCCTTCCCCTAGCCGAAGCGCGCCAGTGACGGTAAGGCCGATGGCCAACCCCTTAAACAACGATAAATAGATACTTATCAGCCGTCCGCCAATCCCCTGCGCAGAAATATCGATGGCGGTAAGTCTTCCGATCATAGCAGACGTTACAATGGTAGCTGAAAACACCAAAACGCTTTCCAGTATCACGGGAATCAGTACTCTTAGTATGTCTACGTTTATGCTCTTCCTGTTTGTCATAATCCTCCACTGAAACCTATGTACCTATGCACATACACATATAAAATAGCGATACCGTTCTTCGCACATTTTTTGCCCGTGCGCCCAGCATACGCTTATGCATACAATACAATAGTGTTTTGGAATATGCAATGGATAAATGTCTTGTAAGATTGGAAAAGAGTTGTATGCGAGCGGAATGCCGCCCAGATACAGGTTTTCTCTCAAATTAATCGCGCAATATGCAGGGCATATTGTCTGGTCTGAACTAATCAAAAAGCGCATTTTCCAATCGCCAATACGGGTGTCCGTTTACAAAATACTGTCGATCAGAGTTTTTGTATACTCCTCTTTAGGGTTGGAAATGATCTCTTTCACCGGGCCGCTTTCCACGCATACACCTCCACGCATGACTAGTACGCGGTCGCAGATGCTGCTAACCAGCGCAAGATCGTGAGAGATAAACAATATGCTCATCTTGGATCTTTGCTGAATGTCATAGAGAAGCTCCACAATCTGCGCCTGTGCAGAAACATCCAGTGCACTGGTAGCCTCATCGCAGATCAGAATTTGCGGCGATGCGATCAACGCCCGGGCAATTGCTGCCCTTTGGCACTGGCCGCCGCTCAGTTCGCTTGGGTAGCGATCCGCCAGCTCAAGTTTTAGTCCCACCATCTGCATATAGGAATCAACGGCAAAATTCGCGTTCTTTCCGCCGGACGCTACTTTGAAGTTGAAAATACTGTGTGTCAGCGTGTCCCGAATATTAATTCTCGGATTAAATGAGCCCTGGGCGCTTTGGAATACCATCTGCATTCTTTTGCATACTGTTCGGGGCTGCACCCATTTTCGAGCTTCATAACGAATGCCGTCCAGCAGCATTTCGCCCTTGTCTGGTTGCTCAATTCCTGTAATCAGCCTGGCGATGGTGCTCTTTCCGCTGCCGCTTTCCCCAACGATTCCGAGAATCTCGCCGCGCATCAGGGAAAATGACAGATGGTCCACCGCCCTTACCGCAACGGCACCTGCTTTAAACTGTTTGAAAAGTTTATTAACCTGCAAAACCGCGCTATTCATCAATTTGCTCCTTTGAGATCCAATTTCCCCTCGTGCAGCTACAAAAATGGTTTTCACCAACCATCAAAAGCGCATTGCTGCTGTTTTCGCAGTCTTTATGGCGTAGCGGGCAACGCTCCGCGAAAGCACAAGTTTTCATGGACGCGCCATCCGTGGGCGGGCGGCCATCAAGGCCCTTCGGCATCGCTCCGTTCAACTTTGGAACGGCGTTAAGAAGCGCGCGCGTATACGGATGATCCGGATTTTTCAACACTTCGCCGCAGGGACCTTGTTCCACAATGCGTCCGGCATACATGATGGCGATCTGATCCGCCATGCGCCGGACGACACCGATGTTGTGGGTTACAAGGATAATGGCGGTTCCAAAGCTGTCCCGCAGCCGGAGGAGCTCTTCCACAACCTGCTTTTGCACCGTTACGTCCAACGCGCTGGTTGGCTCGTCGGCCAAAAGAAGCTTCGGCCCCATCAGCATTGCCATGGCAACGGCAACGCGCTGATTCATTCCACCGCTCATTTCATACGGGCAGCTGTCAATAATCCGCTTTCCATCGTCAAGGTTCAGCCGTTCCAGTATTGTCAAAATTTGCCCTTCGGCCTCGTTTTTCCGATACCGATCGTGGCTTTTAAGAGTATCGTAGAACTGGCTGCGGTATTTGCGAATGGTATTGAAGGTTGTTTCCGGGTTCTGAAAAATCATCCCTATTTTTGTGCCCCGCAGTTCCCGCATCTCTCCAACCGAAAGATCTTCAATATCCCTGCCGTCAAAAACCACAGAGCCGCCCAAAATGCGGATACCAAGTTCCCTTTGATTCATAATGGCTTTGAGCAGGGTGCTTTTACCGCAGCCACTCTCGCCCACAATCCCTAGGATTTCTCCTGGCTTCAGAGCGAACGTCGCATCTGCAACCGCTTTTATTTTGCCATAGCCTACGCATAGGCGGTTTACGGTCAATAAGTCTTTCATTCGCCACACCTCACTTTGCTGTAGTACGGGTGCTGTTTACGTCCAACAAATCCCTGGTGGTATCACCTAGAAGATTGAATACCATAACCGTGATTAGAATCGCGCAGCCGGGTGCGAGCACTGCCCAAGGTGCCAACTGCAGTGCGCCGCGGCTTTCGTTTATCATTGATCCCCACTCGGCCAAAGGAACCTGCACGCCAAGGCCAAGGAATGACATACCGGCCAAATTCAGCATTGTTGCGCTGATCTGGAGGGTGGCGTTCACGACCAACGGACCAAGTACATTAGGCAATATATAGAAGATTAGGATTCGCGGCGTTTTGTTTCCGGACAGGCGCGCCGCGTGAATATAGGACTCGTTCTTCATTGCAACCACGCGGCTTCGGGCAATTCTCGCATATGAGGTCCAACCAGTCGCGCCAAGAGAGATCATGGCATTGAGCAAACTCCCCCCCAGAATACCTGCAACCGCAATTGCGATTACCATTTGCGGGAAGGCGAGCAATGTATCCGCAATTCGCATAATGGCCGAATCCAGCGCTCCACCGAAATAGCCACAAAGAATACCCAGCAATGTTCCGGTAGTAAACATAACGGCCACCAGTACCAGCGCAGAAAATATGGAGGTCTTCGCTCCGTACAAAACCCGGGAAAGCACGCAGCGCCCCAGCGAATCCGTGCCGCAGGGGTATTGCGCATTAGGCGCTTGCTTCATGATAAGAACGTTGGTTTTATACGGGTCGTTTGGCGCAAGGTGCGGCGAAAAAATGCTGATTGTAATCAGCGCGCAAGCAAAAAACAAATACACCAGAAATCTTGCTATAAGCTTTTTACGGGGAACAGAAACCGCCGACAAACGCATTTTCTCAAAAGCCATATCGTTCTCCCTCCTAAATGTCCTTGATTCTGGGATCAAACCATCGGTAGCTGATATCCGTCAACAGGTTCACAATCAGATAGATCATGGACATCCAAAGCACAAATCCTTGAATAATGGGGTAATCCCGATTTGAAATCGAATCCATAACAAGCTTTCCCAGGCCAGGCCACATAAATATCGTCTCAATGATGACGCTGCCGCACATCAGTACGGCCGCATAAAGACCGACTACGGTCAAAATTGTAATCATGGAGTTATGTAGCACATTTTTAATCAAAATGACCATTTCCAGATCTCCTCTGGCACGCTCGCCCACAACATAGTCGCTCCCCAGCTGCTCCAGAATTTCCGCCCGAAACTGGCGGATAAAGCTGCAGCTCATGTGCGAAGACATGGCAAGGGTAGGAAGAATCAGACCCCTTATCGAGTTGGCGGCAATCACCGGGAGCACTTTGAATTTCAGGCACAGGAAAAATATTAGCAGCAATGCAATAAAAAAATTCGGCACGGAATTACCGATAAATGTTAAAAAACGTATCAGATAATCGGAAAACCGATTTTTGTGCAATGCCGTTAATAACCCAAGCGGAAAAGAGATCAACAAACTTACGATAATTGCGCTCGACGCAAGAACGACGGTATATCTCGTCGCTTTGCACAGCTGCGTGAAAACGGGTTGACCGTCTTTATAGGACGTGCCAAAATCCCCGTGCAAAAGATTCCACAGCCATTCCCCATACTGCTGCAAAAAGGGTTTGTTTAACCCCATGTTTTCTCTGGTTGTCTCCAACAATTCCATGGACGGCACGATCCCCTGCGCCTTCAGCTTCATCTCCGCGGGATCACCAGGCGCAAGATACATCAGCGCAAAGGTCAAAAAGGTCAGCACCAGAGAGATCGGGATCAGCTGAAGCATACGTTTAATAATGTATTTACTCATGGCGTGTTATTCCTTATCAGCACAGAAACGAGAACAGGCATAGCCTGCTCTCGCTCTGGCGCTTAACAGTTTAGCCTATTGCGCTGTCTTTTGTCAGCGCGCCGTGTGTACCATTGGTTTCTCCAATATTGTTCACGCCCTTTTTCATAACGGTCACTTTTTTCAATAAAGCAATGAAGCCGAAGGCGTTGTCGTTTAAGGCAATCTGCTGAATCTGGTTGGCCAAGTCTGCCCGCACGGAAGCATCGGATTCCGTGGAAAGCTGGCCAAGGAGCTGTTGAACTTCAGCGTTTACATAGCCGTTGCGGTTACCGTGCTTGTCCTCGCCCATCAAGGCGTTGAGGCAATAATAAGGGTCGCCGGTGGGGGCTGCAATCATGTTGTACATTCCGATATCGAAATCGCCGGTGGAAAGGTACGTGCCGTCCGCGTCTTCGGAGCAGTTCAGTTCAGCCAAAATACCGACCGCCTTAAGCTGTTCCTGCATAAGGGCGGAAATCTTGTCAATGGAACGCGCAGCATAATACCAAAGGGACACGGTTAGAATCTTGCCGTTCTTTTCGTAGTAACCGTCGCCGTTGATCATATAGCCGCCCTCCTCCAGCTTTGTCTTGGCGGCCTCAGGATTGTAGCCCGCCTTGGCCACTTTGCCATACGCGCAGCCGGAATTAAACGGGCCCACGGTGGGTTCCACCATGCCCTCCATCATAGTCACAATTTCGTCCGGATTGACAGCCATGTTGATCGCCGCACGAACATTGGCATCCAGCGTTTTACAATTAAGGTAATAGAAGTAGCACCGGGTCGTGGGCACGAAAGTGACCGTATAGTTGTCGGGATCCGCGCTGAAGATTTCCAGCGCATCAGAAGTCGGGCCGGAATACGCGTCGATTTCCCCGTTCTGCAGAGCCATCATCATGGTATCCGCATCGGGGATGTATGTAAACTCAGCGCCATCAAGCAGCACCTTACCGCCCCAATAGTTCGCATTTTTTGTCAGCATAACTTTCACTTTGGGCTCAAAGGATGCAACCTCAAAGGGGCCCGTGCCGATAGGCGCGTTGTCCAAATCGCTGTCCAGTTTTACAACCGCAACGTCGGGATCAGCCAGCTCATTGAGCAGGATGGGATTGGGGGCTGGTGTTGTAATGGTCAGCGTTTTCTCATCGACAGCCTGAATCGTGTAATCGGCCAAATATGTATAGCGTTCACCGACCTTACTCAGATCCTGCAAATTTGCGACCACGGTTTCAGCCGTCAAGGGATCACCATCTGAAAAGCAAATGCCGTCACGCAAAACGATGGTCCATGTTAAGCCGTCGGCCGACACGCTTCCACTCTCAGCCAGCAGACCCTGCAGCACGGCGTTGTCGTCTACATAGAACAGTGTTTCCGTCAATCCATAGCCGTAAGTTTCCCAGCCCTGGTAGGACACATGCGGATTCAAAGAAGCGTAAAGCCAGGTTGAACCAATATGCAGAACCTTTTCCTCGGCGGGAGTTTCCGTGTTTTCAGGCGCAGCGGTTGCCCCCTGTCCCTGATTATTCTGAACTGTACCTGTCGTTTGGTTGGCGCTGCAGGCGGCCAGGCTTAACGCCAGTGCCAGCACCAAGAACAATGCGATGATTTTTTTCATTTCTTCCTCCTTAAAATATTGAATGATATAATATCCTGTCAAGGACAGAGATATTTCTATTTCTGGGCGCGGATCATAAAGCCGGGAGTCGAGGCAAAACTGACCTGTCTGCTATGGTCCCATGTCGTTTTCCAGATCTCGCAATCCACGCTGATTTTAGGGAAACCGGCATCCAGCAGCATTTGTATGTCCGCGCTTGGTCTGCGGCAGCGGCTCAGAATCAGCTTCTGCGCAAATTCTTCCATAATATGTCCCTCGCAGTAGTAATTTCCGTCCGCCAAACCTTCTTCGGCGACGTTTTCTCGATCCTGCCTGAACGCCTCCGCCTTCGTCTCATCGAACAGGTATTCGTACCAGCCTGCGTCAAAATTCAGCAAAACACCGCCCTTTTTTAATACCCGATACCATTCTTTATATGCGACATCCGGATGCTCCAGATTCCACGTCAGGTCTCTGGTTACGATTGCGTCAAATGTATTGTCCGCAAACGTAAGCGACTGAGCGTCCATTTGTTTAAACATGATTCGCTTTCTTAAATCTAAAGCGGCGGCGTTCTCTCGCGCCTTCTCCAGCATGGCGGATGTATAATCGACAGCCGTTACATCATAATTGCGCCGGGCAAGGGCAATGGCAAAAAAGCCTGGGCCTGTGCCGATATCCAGAACCTTCAGTCCTTTCCCCTTCGGAATATGGCTCAGAATCACGTTCCCCCAGCGGGTCTCCCCCTCGTCGCCAAGGTCATTCCAGATGCTTTCCGAGTAGGATTGGGCGCGCCTGTCCCAGTATTGCTCCATATCGTTCAATAACGTGCTCATTACTTAATCCTCCTATGTCCGAAAATAAAAAAAGGTATATCGCCAATTTTTCTGGCAATATACCTTCTGGTATACATTTCATTATTCTTTGATTTGACTATATACTGCGCCGCTTTAACACTTCACCACTTCTTCTGAAGTAAGCCGTACGATTCTTCCGCACAAAAGGGCCCCGCAGGTTTAACCTTTAGCATGATATCATTTCCCCTCAATGCGCGCAACCTCTTTATAAGATAAATTTCGCTTTTGTATAAATTTGAAGGTTTTTGGCGAATATGTTCAGACGCTGTTAACATGTTTTCCGGCAAGGCCAGTTCCGGTATGTAAAAAAGCCTCCGACATCAAAGGTTCATCGGCTTGAAAATATTGACGGATTATAATTTGAACCATCAGCGAAGCATCCACCCGCCAAGCGGATGGATGCTTATGATTCCTCTTAATTGAAAACCTTCGCTTTTAACACCAAATCGAGCTCCTGCTCTTCTATGCGATTGCCATTAAAAGTGATATAGATGCCGTCAGTTGAATGCGTTTCTTTTAAGCGGATCGTTTTTACGTTGAAAAAGGGATCCATGCCCAACTTGCGGATTCGATCCGTCAACCCACGGTATAGCTCGTTTGCGCCTTTATGTTTGCAGCTGTCGCAAACGCATATGGTCACCTGCTGCGTTACATATGCCGAATCCCGCTTTCTGCGGAAAGGAGTGGCTTTCTTTTCATATGGAGCATAATGCGTATGAAGCAGCGCATGGGCGAGCGGCGAATTGGCTTCGCCGTAAAAGTCCTCATACAGGCTCAGAACATCCGGATTCTCCTGTGATTTTCGGTATTTGGAAGCCATATCGATGTTCACGAGAACCTGTTGACGCTTTCCGAGAACATCGATTTTTTCCGGCACTGGGTGTCCGGCTCCGCAGATACATCCACCAGGGCAAGCCATTACTTCGATCATGTCATACCCTACTTCTTCGCCCTTGAGGATCTTATCAATAATAGGCTCGGCATTCTGCAGACCACTTACAACCGCAACATTCAGCTTGATATCGCCAAAGTCAACCATCGCCTCTTTAACGCCCTCAAAGCCGCGAATCTCTTCAAACTCAAGATGCTCTGTTATTGGCTCCCCCGTAATTTTTTCAACGGCCATGCGCAAAGCGGCTTCGGCAACGCCTCCGGAAGCGCCAAATAAGATTCCGGCACCCGAAACCTGTTTATACGGCTCGTCAAATTCGCAGGGAACGATATCCGCTACATCCGTATTGGTAAGCGCAAGCATATCGATCATTTCTTTTGAAGTGATCACGGCGTCAACATCCCGGGTGCCGTCGTGGCAAAATTCCGGACGCGCCGCTTCGTACTTCTTCGCGATGCAGGGCACAATAGAAACTACAAACAAATCCTCTGCTTTAATATTGGCTTTCTTTGCAAAGTGATTCTTAACGGTTGCGCCCATCATCATCTGCGGAGATTTACAGCTGGATAGATGCGGGATCAACTCGGGATACCGCTTCTCCACAAAGGTCACCCAGCCGGGACAGCAGGAGGTAAACTGCGGCAAAACGCCCCCTTTATTATAACGAGTCAAAAACTCCGTCGTCTCTTCCACAATGGTCAAATCTGCGGCAAACGTAAAATCAAACACTTTATCAAAGCCAAGTTTTTGAGCATACCCGCCATAAATGAAGACGCCTGGTCACTGGAAATCCCGAAGTGAGCTGAAACAACGCTGCGAACGGCAGGAGCCACGAACGCGGCAACTGTTTTATCGGGATCATTAATGGCGCGGAACGTTTTTGCTTTGTCGCTCTTGACGGTCAGTGCTCCACAGGGGCATGCATTGGCGCACTGGCCACAGTTGACGCAATCTGTTTCGCTTAAGGGCAACGCGCTCTTTGTACCCACCAGCATGCGTCCATGTTTGATATAATAAGCCAGCACATCCGGCCCCTCAATTTCCGAACAGGCCACGATACAGCGCCCGCAGGAGATACACTTGTTGTGATCGCGGATGATATATGGATGGTCCTCCACGATGGGGATATATTCCCGCTCGTGATCAGGCATTTTAAATGTAATCTCGTGATTTGTAGCTTCTTCCCTTAACTCACATTTATAACGTTGCGAGCAGCCGCATTTCAGGCATCTCTTTGCCTCTTTGATAGCGGTTTCCGCATCGTAACCCAGCTCAACTTCCGCCTGATTGTGTACGCGCTCATTCACAGAAAGAGCGGGCATGCCCGCACGTGACAGCTTCGGCAGATGCTCGTATTCCCATTTGGGGATGTCCTCAAGGGATCCTCTACTGCATCTGTAATCCGTCGTAGATTCCTTGACATAACCCTTGAGCAGGAATTGATCCATAGCCTCGGCAGCGCGTCTGCCGGCGCCCACTGCTTGGACGACGGTGGCAGGGCCGGTTACGCAGTCGCCACCGGCAAAAATATTCACTTCCGAGGTTTGGGAGGTCTTCCCATTAATCTCTATATCGCCCCACTTATTCAGCTGCACCGGTAGGTCATTATACAGGAACTGCGTATTAGTGCTTTGACCAATGGCTCCAATGATTGTGTCCGCTTCAATATCGAATTCACTGCCCTCAACCGGAATGGGCCTGCGGCGGCCAGAACGGTCAGGTTCACCCAGCTCCATTTTTATGCAACGGAGTTTTTTGTTACCGTTCTCCTTTGTAATTTTTGTGGGAGCCATCAGGAAGATCATTTCCACGCCCTCGTGAATGGCTTCTTCCACCTCATATGGTTCTGCGGGCATCTCTTCCTGGGTACGGCGGTAAAGAAGCTTAACGCTCTTTGCGCCGCCACGAAGCGCCGTGCGCGCGCAATCGATGGCGGTGTTCCCGCCCCCGATAACCACCACGGTATCGCCAAGGTCAATCTTTGTTCCTTTGACCACTTGCTCTAGATATTCAATTCCAAGCCAAACGCCCGGAAGGTTTTCACCTTCAATGCGCATGGGGGTTGCCCGCCAGGAGCCGATGGCAAGATATACGGCATCAAAATCCTTATGCAGATCATCCAACATGATGTGGGTACCCAACGTCTTGCCGGTCATGATCTTTACGCCAAGCTTCTCAATGGTATTAATTTCATTATCCAGCGTTGCCTTTGGCAGGCGGTATTCCGGGATGCCGTAACGCATCATTCCGCCCGCTTTGCGCTGATGTTCGAAGACGGTCACGTCATGGCCGTTTATGGCACTATAATAGGCAGCGGAAAGCCCGGAAGGTCCCGCGCCAACAATGGCAATTTTTTTGCCTGTGGGCTCGTTCTTCTTGGGCAGCCACGGCTCTTCCATTGCCATATCCCAATCTGCAACAAACCGTTTGATATTGTTGATTGCAACCGGAGTATCCACCAAATTACGGCGGCACGTAGCCTCGCAGGGATGGGGACATACGCGTCCACAAACCACGGGGAACGGATTGCTTTTCTTGATAACTCTTAAAGCCTCTTCAAAATTGCCATAGCTCACATGTCTTACATAGCGCTGGATGTCAATATTTGCGGGGCAAGTGGTAACGCAGGGAGCTACGCAGTCCGCATTATGGTCCGAGAGAAGCTGCTCCAAGCGGATTTTGCGATAGTACTCAAGCCTGGGACTGTTGGTGCAGATCACCATACCTTCTTTGATCGGCGTCTGGCAGGCTTTGACGTCCCTCTTATCTTTTTCACCAAGCTCGACGACACAGAGCCCGCAATTGCCATTCGCCCTTTCGAGCCGAATATCATAGCACAAATGCGGAATCTCAATATCTTCCTGCAGCAGCGCCTGAAGAATCGTAAGGCCTTCGTAGACTTCGGTTTCCCTGCCGTTGACATTAACTTTGATTCGTTTTCTGTTAATTATATCTTTCATTTACTACTCCCGTTTGCTTCTGTTCTTTTATAGCCAACATAGTGTATCACATCAGCGACCATCCGGCAATAATCAATCATTTTAAAAATATTTCGCGCCGTGATAACCATTTCCTCTAAGTCTTCCCCATATAAATAGAACCAATAAAGGTCACATTTAAATCATGCGATGGGCATTTAGAGATTTTGTTGACAAATAGAAACATAGAAAAAGCCCGTATACAGCTTGCAATAAGCTAAATACGGGGTTTTTTTATTGATCAAAATACCGCATACTGCGTTCAGATAATTTTGAGATTACAATCAATACTTTCTATCAAGGCTTGATCACTAACCCAAGAAGCATGATCATCAGCGGCATGGATATAATGGAAAACAGGAAACTGCCCACGAGAAATTGATTGGTGATCTGCGTATTGCCATTCTGGCGCTTGACGAGAATCGGGATTGTGCTCAGCGGCGGCGCAGCGGCCGACAAAACAAGGATGAGCGCCACGTTGTAACTCAGTGGCACAAAATACAATATGCCAAGCATGATAAGCGGAAATAAAAGATTCTTTATTGCCACGAATTTAATAATCTCGAGAAAATAAACGCGGCCCGCGTCTTTCATATCGATGTAGATGTATCCGCCGAGGATAAACATGATGAGCGGGAACGCCATGCTGCCCACATAGCGCGTAATATCAATTAAAAATTTGGGAATATATTGATTCACACCGGTCAACATAATTACAAGGGCGAGCAGTGTGACGCGTACAAGCGGATTGAAGGCTTTTTTCCAATCAAGCGGTGTTTTGCTCTGCGGTATATTGCCCTTTTGTCTAAAAAAGAATTTATAGAAGTTAAAAAAGAATGCTACGGCAAATGTCGTAAATAGGAACAGATCGGCAATATATGGGGAATTTGTGCCAAATACACCGATGATGACAGCAAGCGGCACAAAAATAGGGTTGTAAATAAAGAGGGACATGGACGCTTCGCTGCGAATACTGGTTTTAAACAGCCGTCCAAAAAGGAGCGACAGCCCAAGCGTGATCACGGCGAAGACGACCCATGAGAGCGGAAGAATCCACCATTGCGGAGAACTTGACGGATTGAATTTGTCGACGATGTTTGAAAAAACGTACAAAGGTGTCGCCACCTCGACTGCCAGCGCAGATAAAAACTGCAGCGATTCCGTCGGAATAATCTTTTTCGCGGACACAAAAAACCCGATCGCACTGATACCGATAAGGATCAAGATAGCCGATATTGATGCTGTCAAAGCTTGCATATAAAGTCCCTTTCAAAAAACAAAAGCCCATCAACCAAACACAATAGATTGTATATTGAAATCGACCTAGTGTCAATTCCAGCAAGTTTTTTAAGAAACATCGTATCTTTGCTTCATAGATCATACGTGATAAGATAAATACAGCAACAGCGTACGAGCGTACGAAGGGAGGCACTGGCTTATGTATTGTCCAAGATGCGGCAATAAAATCAAAACCGGAAGTCGGTTTTGCAACATATGCGGTTTAAATATTCAGGGTGCGTCTGGATCTCCCCCGATAGCTGTACCGCCAAACCCCCGGCAAAAAAAATCGCCGTGGGTTATTAGTATCATTTTATCTATCACTGCGCTTGTTGCGGTAGCCATATTGATTATGGTTGATTTTGAGAAACAACCGGTCCCCGATTTAGTGATAAAAAACGATTTTACATCGTTTTCAACTGAAATTCCGTCCGGGTTCGTATTCGATGGCACTGAACCAATTGTAATATCGGGTGAGCCCGTGCTAACACCGACAGTCAGTGGGATCGCGCCGGCAACGGGGAGTATTGGCACGAAAGTGCGTATTAACGGTAGCAATCTAATCAATATTAGATTGACTTCCGTGATGATTGGCAAGACGGAGATGAATCTCTATACAGTATCGGATGACGTGATTGAGGCGGTCGTGCCATTCGATGCACAGTCCGGAGATATTTCGATTGTATATGCCGATCATACTCTGGACGCCGGGGCGTTTGAGGTAATACCTCAGCAAAAGCAGCTGCTTGCCGAAAGCGTTGTTCAACCCAGTGCTGACGCTCAGACGATATCAACGGATACGGTATCTGTTACTGTCCCCGGCGGCACATTGACGCAGGCACAGACCGTGCAAATCGAGTCGATTGCCGACCCCCAGCCAATCAATCTGCCCGAGACAATCACAGGAACAGCATTTTCCATCACAGTGGGCGATGTTCATGAATTCGATGACATTATACTGATCGATTTGACGCTTCCTACGGATATGCCGGGTGAACCATCCGCTGCATATTTCGACGAGTCGACGTCGTTGTGGGATACTTTGCCTTCCGAGGTAGTGGATGGGAGACTGTATATATACACGGATCATTTAACTGACTTTTTTGTATTTTATTGGGGCAAGGCAATCTACTCACCAGATGGGTGTTTCAAGATTTACTATCAGGAAAATGATAACTTTTCATATGCAAACGCCAGTAGCATGGACGATTTGGCACAGCAGATCGGCATAGCGCTGGAGGAAGCGCGCAAAGACTATGAAGAAAAAATACCCGCGGCGTATCGCGAAAATTTTACGTATCTCGGAATAACAGATGCGATGGACGTGTATCTTGACAGCGGATACAGCAAGGGAACCTATAACGCGATGACCAACAATATTTTGTTGCCAACGAGTTTTCCAAGTATAGACGATTTTGAGACAATGTCGGCGCATGAGTTATTTCATTCATATCAGGATGCGGTTTGGAACGAGCTCAAAGGGATCGGCACGATGGGCAATGCAAGCAATATGTGGGCCGTTGAAGCAATTACCGAGCTGGCAGCTTATGAGCTAGCTTTCCCCGAAAAGAGCCGCGAGCGTCATATTAGCGGCGGTGTTTCATCACAGGATTCATTTTATACTTTTGATGAAGTGCACGAATACAGCATGTCTTGTTTTCTGCGGTATCTTCTGCGGGAAACCGGCGCTGCATTTGATGAACTGTGGGTATTTGTTGCGTCCAGCAACAAGGCAAACCTAGAAGTTAGCCTAAATGATTTCTTCAAATCCAAATCGGCCAGCTTTATCTCAATGGATGTGTCATATATCGACTTTTGGCGAGCGGTTGCCGGTGATTCAGACGCTCCTTTGCACGATAGTATTGGCACGTTGTTTTATAAACGCATGATGATGCTTCAACCGAATCAGCACATGGTAACATTTTCATATCAGTCAGGCAAGGCATCGACCACGGCGTTTAATCTGTTTGCTGCCAAAGCTTTTTCCCCCAATATACCGATTCGGATTTTTAATGTTGAATGCGTCGGCAGCAGTGCTGTCTGCGCAAAGCTATCTGGTATCAAAACGCCGAACATGCTCAACGATTTGCGTGTACCGGAGGGTTTTATTTGGGATCCAATCTATGCGAATAGCACAATCGGAGAAACAAATCAGCTTTATTATCTTGAACAAGGCAAAGATGATATGGTGATTATGCTGTTAGAGGCCGTGCAGGCAAATACACTGTACAGTGTAAAAGTGAGTGAAATCCAAGCGCAGTGCAGCCCTCAGAAAATCATTGATGCTATACCGGGCATGGAACAAGAAATAGAAGTTGCATTTAAAGATATTTTTTCATACGTTAAAGAGGTGGAAGTTAAGGTCGATTTCGGTGACGGAACGGTCAAACGTTTCTCAAAAGCAAATGAGACGGGTGCGATCAGCGGAAACATCACGCATACGTTTGGCGAAATTACCGAAGATGCGATAACCTTCTCGATGTACGATATATCCGGGGGAGGCAAGACATTGATTAGCCAATTGGCAATTCCGCTCACAAAGGGTGAAGCGGTAATCCTATCGGCTAACCCCAGCCCGGTGATGTTGGGCGAATCGGTTCAATTGAATACGAATATTTCCAATGCAGCGTATTCATACCAGTGGAATTTCGGCGATGGGCAGAAGGATACCACGTATATGCCGCAGATCGACCATATATTTATCAAGCCTGGTACATATATTGCGGAAGTGACTGTACTGAATGTGGATGGAAGCGTATATGGTACAGCGAAACAGACTATTTCGGTTTCGGCAGTTGAAGCGATACCTGAAACGACGGAATCGGAGCCGTACGCGACAGCGGAAATTCAGGATTACTCCTATCTATATGGAACGTGGAAAGCAACCAGCGGAGTTTTGTATGATATGCAAAGCATGAATACTTGGTGTTGGGATGCGACATTGATATTGAATGAAGACAAAACATGCCGCTACGATTTTCATGTCACGATTCTGTACGATCGTTCGGAAGACCCCGACCCGTATGCGACCATACCGCCGTATGATGCAATAGGCGGAAAACCATTGGAGAATGAAAGCCATAGCGGAGAATATGGAATCTATAATAAAGCGGAGGGGTCCCTTGGGTCTCTAGGAGGTATAGAATTTGAAGATGGGTACGGAGGATACATTGACTACGATGATGGGAAACTGTATTTTGACAGCATGGAGTTTATAAAAACAAATTAGCGCGCCGTATGGTTATATCTCTACCAACAGAATATCATGCTGCCAAGCTGTTAAAATACAGATAATGCAAAAACCTGATACCTTTTTTATATTCTTTTTACCATGTCAAACTAACGTAGAAGTATAAGAAATTGTTTGATATAATAAAAAATTTGATTAATAGCTTTTGATTAGGAAGGAAGATAATAATGATTAAGTATGTTGTTGCAACGCAGGATGATATTGAATTATTGATGCAGATCAGATTGGAAATGTTGAGAGTGGTAAATGAGTTGCCTTATGAATATAAGTTCAGCAAAGACCTATTGGACCATAGTACTGAATATTTTAAACATGGTAATCAAACCACTGTTTTGGCATTGGACAGTGATGTTGTTGGTTGCGCAACAATTTGTTATATTGAAACAATGCCTACCTTTTCACATCCTACAGGAAAAAGAGCACATTTGATGAATGTGTATACAAGATTCGAGTATCGTAGACAAGGTATTGGATTACATATGATGAAAATGCTAATTGAGAAAGCAAAAGAAGAAGGTGTTACAGAGATTAGTTTGGATACAACAGAGATGGGAAAACCTCTGTATAAGAAATGTAATTTTGTTGAATCTAGGGAATGTATGGTGCTCAACTTGTGATAGCCTAATTTTTAGGTTCACTTCATTAAAAGTAGATTTTTCAATTTGGGGAACGTTTTAATTATTAAATAAGCAGCCTATCTAGAAAAACACCACGCCTAATTATTTGCTTTTTTAAACTCGTTAAATCTCTTTGATCGCAGTGGTGTTTCTGTAGACAGGCTATTTATTTATAAGAAAAACGCTCCTGAAAAAAGGGGTATAGAGAAGTTTTGATGTTGGTTTCTTGTATCAGGAACTTTTTAGCTATATACTATTAATATACAAATATCATTATGGCACTTTGCTGATCTACCGCATGATTCTTTCGCAAACAAAAAATAACGGGGGCTGATTTTAATGAGGAAAGCTTTTGTAGTACTTGTGTGCTTTATTTGTATCCCTGTTTTTCTCGTGGGATGCGTCAGGAGCAGATCATCAGATGCAGAAATAATTAAAGATTTGCAAAACCAGGTGGAAGATCTTCAGGCGCAGTTGGATGCACAAACAGAGAATGTACCGACGCAGGCGTTGCCAGATCAGAGCGAGGCACCCGTCGCAAGTGCAACTCCGTCGCCTACACCTTCTCTTTTACCGGCACCGTCAACCCCAGCGATGTATGATAGCGATGCGCTTTTTGTCAGCTTTGATCCCGGCACGGGTATTGCACAGTTCGATTATATTGAGATTTTACAGGGCAACGATGCGGTGCAGTATATGGTTACATATCAGGGTAAGACGCTTCAAGAAGCGCAGGATATCGTCGAAAATTGGGCTGATTCGGAGTGTATTGTCAAAAACCACAATTCTCAGCTGCGTTCGATTGATATGAACGGCCCGGCTATCAAAATGCTCTGCTATCCCAACGGTGATGAGGATTACAGCCTCAATGGCATATCATTCAGCTATCAAGATTTTGTCACGCTTTATACGAATCATCCAGACAAGGTTGACTGCTATTTGTTTTATCATATTGATGTCAACAGCGCGGGAAACGTGGTTGAAGTGAAGCAAGTATATTGGCCGTAATGCTTAACATACGAAAGCGAGCCTAAATATCAGATCGCTCAATAATCAAAATAAACATCACATAACAAAAGCGCCATGAAAGGCGCTTTTGTTTGTGTATGTAATACAGTTTTTATCTCTTGGAGAACTGGGGCGCGCGGCGCGCGGCTTTGAGGCCGTACTTCTTTCTTTCCTTCATGCGAGGATCACGCGTAAGGAATCCGGCTTTTTTGAGGGATCCGCGCAGCGCGGGGTCCACACTAAGCAGCGCGCGGGCGATGCCATGACGAATGGCGCCGGCCTGGCCGGTAGTTCCGCCTCCGTATACGTTAACAATGACGTCGAACTTGCTCAGCGTATCCGTGAGCGTCATAGGAGCGCGCACGATCATTTTCAGGGTTTCGTAGCCAAAATAATCATCGATTTCGCGCTTGTTGATGGTAATATTGCCTGTGCCGGGAAGCAGACGAACACGAGCAACAGACTTTTTACGCCTTCCGGTACCAAGATACTGAGTAACAGTTGCCATTAATTTGTTCCTCCCTTCCCATATTTCAATACGAGCACTTCGGGCATCTGGGCAGCGTTTTCATGCTCACTGCCCGCATAAATACGGACTTTTTTGAGCATTTTGCGGCCAAGAGGGCCCTTGGGCATCATCCTGCGAATGGCCTCATAAACCGCAAATTCCGGCTTCTTGGCCAAAAGGTCACGGTAAGTGATTTCCCGAATTCCGCCCGGATAGCCGGTATGATGAATGTACTTTTTCTTATCCAGCTTATCGCCGGTCAATGCAATTTTCCCCGCATTGATAATGATGACGTGATCACCGGTATCGCAATGGGGGGTATATATGGGCTTGTTTTTCCCGCGAAGAATAGCGGCTACCTGTGAAGCGAGACGGCCGAGCACCATTCCGTCAGCATCCACAACATACCACTTCCGTTCGACGGTCTCGCCCTTTGCCATATAGGTTTTCATGGCGAATCCTCCTAATAAGTAGTAAATTGACTTGAATGCAATCAAGATGACCTTGTACGTGCCGGGGCGGGCCGTACGCACCCATTCTTAATGAACACACAGGTGATATTGTAATCAATATCCTTCCCCATGTCAAGCATAAAAATCCCAAAAAACGGCTACTTTCTTGATGCTCTCATGAAAGTCCGGCAAATCCTGTCTGCCGCAGCGCCTCATAAAGCACGATAGCGGCCGAATTGGATAGATTCAGCGAGCGCTGCCCGCTTCGCATGGGAATCCGAATAGTATCCTCCGCCCTGCGCGCAAGCAGCTTGGCCCCAAGGCCCGCAGTCTCTTTCCCAAACACAAGAAAGTCTCCATCCCTGTATGCAACATCGCAATAGTTTCGCTTTGCATGGGTAGAAGTCAAAAAGAAGCGCGCTAATGGATATGCCGCCTCTACCTCCTCAAAGGAATCGTAATAATGCACGTCAAGGTCCCGCCAATAGTCCAACCCCGCGCGCTTCAACGTCCTGTCGCTGATTTCAAACCCAAACGGGCGCACCATGTGCAAAGTGGTTCCTGTGATGGCGCAGGTGCGCGAAATATTCCCCGTATTGGGCGGGATCTCCGGCTCCACCAGTACGATATGGAACAAAGGGCTCACCTCCATAAGCAAATGAGCATCGCAAAAAGCCATGCTCATTTATTTTATCACGCCAAAGCCGAAAAGCAACGGTCAAATATCTGCGCGTCTTTTCAGGATTTTCCGTTTTCTTCCGTCATACCTCGAATTTTTTCGATGTAAAGGTCCGTCAGCTCTTTTGAATACTCCGAATCAAAGCTCCCGGCAATCACGCGGCAGGCGTTAAGGTCTTTTTCGGGGCTTACGAGGATCCATCCCTTGTCGTCCTTCACCTTGACCCCATCCATCAGCTCAATGCGCTCATACTGCTCTGTATCCACGATGTTTCGCAAAATCCTCCCCATATCCTTCCAAGAACATCCCACGCTCTTCTCTTCGGTGGCCACGTATGGCAGGCCGTTGAGCAGTTCCTTCAACTCGCCATTTACAGCACAGTGCGCAATGCGTATAATGCATGCCTCCGGCTCAAAAAGCTCCGGCAAATATCCCTCCTCGCTCAGGGCTGCCCGCATCCACTTTGCACGTTCTTTGGGCGCACGCTTCACCTTGGCACCATTGGCTTCCAAGTACTTGACGTACTCTTCGGGGAGGCTTACCGGCGCGAAAAACGCCTTCATCCGGCCTTCCCGCAAAGCCAATAGCATGAGTATGGCTGCCAGCTTGTTTGCGTTAACTTCCTCGTCTTCGAATATCACGGATTCCAGCGTGTTGTTTTCATCGTCGATCAAAAACCCGACGTCTGCCCGCTCATGCGCCACGGCGCTCATCAAAACGGATTTTTTCTTCTCCGAAGAATATCGAACATCGTAACCACAGGGCAAAAGAATCCGGGCCACAGAATCATACACCTCTCCCGATCCCCCGATAATCACGCTGCCCCTGCCGCCACTGGGATTTGTTTTGCGGGCAGTTCTCGCAAGATTGGCCTCATACACCTTTTCAATGCTGCTCACCCGCTGTAAAATTCCCAGCCTGCTCCCAGTCACCGGCAGTCTTGCACCCAATCCCAGCTCCTGCTTAAAGCTGCGGAACGCACCGCCTGTGATCTCCGCCCCACTCTTATCGCAGAGTATGATTTCCGCCGCGTGGGGCTCCGCGCCGCTGTGGCGAATATAAATGCCGCCCGCGAGGTTCAGGGTGCGTATGCCGTTTTCAAAAGCGGAATATCCGCATAGCCCCATGTCGTAAAGATCCACGCCCTGAGAGATTACGCCGGAAATTACCGCATATTTCAGCATAACCGCCTGCTGGCTGCCGTCGGTAACAATGGCGATCTCCGCGGGGATGCGCATGGTGGCAGCAAAAGCGGCGCCCACCCGGGCCGCGTATTCGGGGGTGATATCAAAATCCGCAAATCCCCTTAGGGCCATGGTGGATTCCGGTTTTTTCTTCCCTTCATCCCAGATGAGATTTTCACAGCATTGGCTGTCGTCCTCTAGGTTTTTTTCTGGCCATATGGAAACGCCGCTGGCAACGGAGCAGTTTTTTCCAATATTACTCCCTGCGCCAACTGCGGCATGAGCAAACAACGACGCTCCGCTGTTTACATGTGCCCCCTCGCACAAAATGGCGCCCCGTATCTCCACATTTTCCCGCACCAATACGTCCTCCATCAAAATGGATCGCTTTGCGCTGCTGCTCCTTCCAATCCGCACCGATGTGCCTATGACCGAATGATCCGCCAAAATGGCACCGTCTGCGATTTCCGCGTTGCTACCAATGTAGCACGGCGGCATGATCACGCAGCGCTCGGAAAGCTTTGCCCCCGGCTCAACAAAAATGCCGTTTCGCTTTTCCGCAATGGTGCAAAAGTCGCACTTCCCATCCAGCATGTCCTTCTGTGCGGAAATGTACTGCTCCAGATCGCCGATGTCGCACCAATATTTTTCGGTCACATGGCCGAATATTGGAATGTTTTCTTTAAGCAACAGCGGGAAGAGGTCTTTGCTGAAGTCGAATTCCGTATCTTCTGGAATGCGTTCAATAATCTCCGGCTCTAAAATGTAGATTCCGGTGTTGGCAAGGTCGCTGAATACTTCTGAAAGCATGGGCTTTTCCAAAAACTGCCTGATTTTTCCGTCCTTGTCCATTAGCGCGACCCCATATTCGGTCGGCGCATCCACCCGTTTTAATACAATCGTCACTTTGGCTTGATTGGCCTCATGCTCCCGAAGCGCCGCCGTAATATCCAAATCGGTCAGCGCATCCCCGCTGAGGATCAAGTATCGGTCATCCGCCTTCCCCGCGGCCTTTCTGACGCTTCCCGCCGTGCCCAGCGGCACTGTTTCCACAGAGTACGTCATTCTTACACCCATAAACCGCCCGTCTCCATACCGCTTCATAATCATATTGGGCAAATACCAGAGCGTAGCCGTGATGTCCGTTACCCCGTGCTGCCTCAAAAGTTCGATGCCGTAATCCATTACGGGCTTGTTTAGAAGGGGAACCAGAGGTTTTGGCATCGTGCAGGTGAGGGGACGCAGCCGCTTCCCCTGCCCTCCGGCCATGATGATCGCCTTCATAAAAAATACCGCCTTTCCATTGAAAATGCGGTATTAGTATTCCCGTATGAACTTCAAATAGTCTTAATCTTTTGAAAAGAACGCGTTCCCTCCGTAGGTGGCGTAATACGTGTATCCGGACCGCGAGGTACCAAGACTCGCCGCTCTGAAATAAAGAATATTGGCCGGAAGAATCAAATTTCCATTCACAAAAATTTCCGTTACGGCCTCCACCGAGCGGGAAGACGGAGCCACGCTCTCAAATCCAGAATCTTGGGCAGGTGAGAACTGTCCCGATTGGTAGACCACGCCGTCCACCGTATTGGGGAATTTACTGCTGTTGATGCGGTTGAGAATCACATTGGCAACCGCCATCTGTGCCTCCAGCGAGGTGCCGTAGGCTTCCTCGTGCACCAGTCTTGCCAGCGTGAGCAACTCGCTTTCGCTGTAGTTTCCCACCGACGCGAAAACCGCTGTTGCCGTGGGAGACGGCGACGCCGAAGGTTTTGGCGTGGCGGTCGCTTTGGGGGTTGCCTTGGGCGTGGGCGACGGGGTCGCGTAGATGCCAATCGTCACATATGCCTTGAGCATGAAGCCCGTTTCACCTTCGATCTTCACTCGATACCATTCCCCGGTCTTGCCCGTAACATTCAGCGTATCGTACCGCGCATACTCTCCAAGCACCTCGTAGTCCGTTCCGGGACCTGATCGGAGGTTGATCGTTTTGGCATTGACATAAGCCGCTGTGGAATCCACTTTGCTAACTGTATAGGACGGCGTCGGAGACGGCGTAGCGGATGGCGTCGGGCTGGGGCTGGGCGTCGAAGAAGGCGTGGCGGTTGTGAACTCGCTGTTGGATGCGGTAGCCAAATTATCGATTTGGCTTGCGGGCGTCAATGAAGAGCTTGTCCCGGCGGAACCCGCTGCAAGCGTTTCAGGCACTGCGGCAAGCAGAACAGTGTCTGTGGCGGCGGAACCCGCTGCAAGCGTTGCCGCTTCCGGTTCTGCTGGAATCAGCGTATTCGCCGTGGCCGCTACAGAAACGCAGCCAGCGAATACGCATAAAATCAGGCTTATTGATGTCAAAAGGCAAATAAGTCTTTTCATTTGCGGCCTTTAGAGAATAAACTTGCGCAAATCCTCTTCTTCGTACTCCTTTGAAATATGCTCTTTCACGTACTGCTCATCAACTTCAACCTTGATGAGTGGATGATCTCCGCCTGCATTGAAGGAGATATCGTCCAGCAGGTTTTCCACAATGGTATGTAGCCTTCTGGCCCCAATGTTTTCTGTGCTCTCGTTGGCATTGTAGGCGTATTTTGCAATGGCGTCCAACGCGTCGTCCGTAAAGCTCAGCAAAATGTTATCCGTTTTGAGCAGCGCCGTATACTGCTTGGTGATGGCATGTTCCGGCTGTGTCAAAATACACTTGTAATCCTCTACGTTCAGCGCACTTAGCTTCACGCGAATAGGGAACCGGCCCTGCAACTCTGGGATCAGATCGCTGACCTTGGAAATATGGAACGCCCCGGCCGCGATAAAGAGAATAAAATCAGTTTTTACGGGGCCGTACTTGGTATTCACCGTAGACCCTTCCACGATGGGCAGGATGTCCCTCTGTACGCCTTCTCGGGATACGTCCATGCCACCACTGTGTTCCGAGCCCGCGATTTTATCGATTTCGTCAATAAAGATGATACCGTCTTGCTCCGCCTTCTCAACGGCCACATGAATAACCTCGTCCATGTCGATGAGCTTCTCGCTCTCGTCCTGGGCAAGAATCCGCCGTGCCTCGGAGACCTTAACCTTGCGATTTTTCTTTTTAGTAGGCAGTAGAGACCCCATCATATCGTTGAGGTTGATGTCGATTCCCATGGCAATCATGGTGTCGTTGCCCTGTGCGCTCTGCTCCACCTCAATCTCCACGATTTCATTTTCCAACGCACCGCTGCGCAGGGCATGGGCCACCTCATCCCGCTTCTGGGTATAACTATGCCTCTCCTCCTCCGTCAGCACGGGTTCTTCCTCGTCCTTGGACGCACCCAAAAGCAGCTGCAGCGGATTGATGTTCTGTTTGGGCTTTGTGGCATGAACGGGCATCAGAATATCAATTAGCCGTTGCTCCGCCGCCGCGTCAGCCGCCACATGCACGCGCTGCGTTACTTTGTCTTTGCAGATGCGAATGGATGCCTCCACAAGGTCTCGCACCATGGACTCCACGTCGCGGCCCACATAGCCCACTTCCGTGAATTTGGTAGCTTCCACTTTGATAAAGGGAGCGTCCACTAATTTTGCTAGGCGTCTGGCAATCTCGGTTTTACCCACGCCGGTAGGCCCGATCATGAGGATGTTTTTTGGGGTGATCTCTTCTCGCAGTTCCTCAGAAAGCCTGCTGCGCCGATAGCGGTTCCGAAGGGCAATGGCCACGGCCCGTTTTGCCTTATCCTGTCCCACGATATATCTGTCCAGCGCCTCCACCGTTTCTCTTGGCGTCATCATATTAGACTTCCTCCACTGTGATATTTCCGTTGGTGAAAACACAAATTTCCGAAGCGATCCGGATGGACTTTTCCGCAATTTCACGCGCCGAAAAATCCGTGTTCTGTTTGAGCGCCCGTGCGGCCGCCAATGCGAACATACCACCGGACCCGATGGCGGCGACGCCGTCGTCTGGGTCGATCACTTCACCGGTGCCCGATATGATCAGCAGTTCTTCTTTGTCTGCCGCGATCAACAGCGCTTCAAGGTGGCGAAGGACTTTGTCGCCCCGCCACTCCTGCGCCAAAGATACTGCGGCGCGCTTCATGCTGCCGCTGTGCTGAACCAGTTTCGACTCAAACCGATCACAAAGGGAAAACGCGTCCGCAACGGAACCCGCAAACCCCACAACCACCTTATCTTCATAGAGGCGACGCACTTTTTTTGCGCTGCTTTTCATGATGGTTTTTTCACCCATCGTAACTTGGCCGTCGCCGGCGATCGCGCATTTTCCATCCTTGCGAACGGCAACAATTGTTGTTCCCATCAAAGCCATATATATTACCTCACATTTCAGTTGCACTCATCATATCATATGCAACAGATCCCATGTGTCAATCCAATTGTCTTTTACAATTTCTTCGAAATGATTTCATCAATCGTACACAAGGCCCGGTGGGCAATTCGCGTATACCGCTCCTGCTTACTGCGTGGCGCATCCGCTATGGATTCCATGATACCGAAGTTGATGTTCATGGGTTGGAAATTCCCGCCCGCATATTCTGAAACATAATGGGCCATGGCTCCCAGCGCCGTAGCTCTCGTAAAGTCTACCGCCGGCTTGCCCAAAATCTGATGTGCCAAGTTGATGCCCGCCACCAGTCCGCTTCCGGCGCTTTCAATATAGCCCTCCACGCCCGTAATTTGGCCCGCAAAGTACAGCCCCTCTTTTGCTTTGGTCTCATACTTCCAGTCCAGCTTTCCAGGGGATTGAATAAACGTGTTGCGGTGCATCACCCCATACCGCGCATACTCTGCGTTTTCTAGGCCCGGGATCATGCCGAACACGCGCCTCTGCTCACCGAATTTCAGATTTGTTTGAAATCCAACAATATTATAGAGCGTGCCCTCCGCGTCGTCCTGCCGAAGCTGCACCACGGCAAAGGGCTTTGCCCCCGTCCTCTCATCCATAAGTCCCACAGGCTTCAGCGGCCCAAAGGCCAGCGTCATTTCCCCTCGCTTAGCCATCGCTTCAACCGGCATGCAGCCCTCGAAGACCTTCAACGTCTCGAATTCTTTCAGGGGCGCCGTTTGCGCCTGCACCAGCGCGCGCACAAAATCGAAATACTCCTCTCGGGTCATAGGGCAGTTGAGGTAGTCGCTCCCCCGCTCATACCGGGAGGCGCGAAACACCTTGCTCATATCCAGCGAATCCGCCCGCACCACAGGCGCGGCAGCATCGTAGAAATGCAGCCCCTCGCCGAAGAATTCTTCGATGGCGCGCAAGAGCTTCCCTTCCGTTAGCGGGCCCGTGGCGACGATGGCCGGAGAATCTGGTAGCTCTTCCGCTTCCTCTGAGATAACCTCAATCTGAGGATGGGAGCGGATCCTTTCCGTAACCAGAGCGGTAAACCCTTCTCGGTCCACCGCCAGCGCGCCGCCTGCGGGAACCCGGGTAACATCGGTACAAGATAGAATCAAGGAATTCAGCTTGCGCATTTCCTCCTTCATCAGCCCTGCGCCGTTTTGGATTCTGTCCGACCTGAGCGAATTGGAGCAGACCAGTTCGGCAAAGCTATCCCTATGGTGCGCCGGCGATTTTTTCTGGGGTTTCATCTCATAAAGCGCAACAGGCAGGCCGCGTTCCGCAAGCTGGAACGCGGCCTCACAACCCGCAAGTCCGGCACCGATTACCGTGATGCGGCCATTCGTCATTCTTCGTTTCCCTTCTTGGTGCGCGCCACAAATCCACACTCCTTGCTGGAACAGGTGGTATAAGCGCCGTTTTGGCCGATCTTGTGCACCATCATGCTCCCACACTTGGGGCATTTTTCCGTGGATGGCTTATCCCAGGACACAAAGTTGCATTCCGGATAACGCTCGCATCCGTAAAAGATCTTTCCCTTTTTAGATCTGCGCTTAATAAGGCCCGCGCCACATTCCGGGCAGGGAACATCGATTTTTTCCACAATTGCCTTGGTGTTGCGGCAGTTGGGGAAGCTGGGGCATGCGAGAAACTTTCCAAACCGCCCCATCTTGTAGACCATCATCGCCCCACACTTTTCGCATTGGATATCAGACACCTCGTCTTGAATCACCACTTTTTCAATGGTGGATGAAGCCTTCTCAACGTCCTTTTCAAAGGGGCCGTAGAAGTCTTTCACTACATGGCGCCATTCCTCTTCCCCGTCCTTGATCAGATCCAACTTGCCTTCCATGTCAGCCGTAAAGCGAACGTCCACAATATCCCCGAAGTTTTCCTTCATCAAATGAGTGACCACAACGCCTAGATCCGTTGGAATCAGCTGTTTCTTTTCCCGCTGCACATAGCCGCGGTCGATGATAGTAGAAATCGTAGGCGCATAGGTGCTGGGCCTGCCAATTCCTTTTTCCTCCAGCATTTTTACCAGCGAAGCCTCCGTATAGCGCGGCGGCGGCTGGGAAAACTTCTGCTCTTTTTCCAGCGCCTCGGCGCTGAACTCGTTGCCGGCCTCCAACTTTGGCAGAACCGACTCACTCTCTTCCTTTTCGTCGCTACCCTCCGTGTAAAGCACTGTGTAGCCGTTGAAAATCACCTTCGTGCCTGTGGCGCGATAGGTGCAGTGGTTTGCGTCAAACGTGACGGCAGTGGTTTCATATTTGGCGTCTGTCATCTGGCTTGCCAGAAACCGTTCATAAATGAGCTTGTAAAGCTTATATTGATTGCTGTTAAGCGATTCCTTGATCGTCTGGGGTGTGTATTCCACGTTGGACGGACGGATTGCCTCGTGGGCATCCTGCGCACCCTTACGGCCCTTGTACACATTGGGTTTTTCGGGGACGTAGTCCGCGCCGTACTGTTTGCCGATATATTCCAGCGCTTGTTGCTGGGCCTCCTCCGAAATGCGAACGGAGTCCGTGCGAATATAGGTAATCAAACCTGTCGTTCCCTTGCCCTTCAGGTCGATTCCCTCATAAAGCTGCTGTGCCAGCAACATGGTGAGCTTTGTGGTAAATCCAAGCTTCCTGGCAGCCTCCTGCTGGAGACTGCTGGTGGTAAAAGGGGCGGGAGCGTGCCGCTTCTTATCCGCAACCTTGATATCCTGCACGACAAAGGGAGCGCCGGTAGAGCGCGCCACTGCTTCATTTGCCTCTGCCTCTTTATGCAAATCGAATTTCTTGCCGTCATACCCGTAGAATCTGGCCTCCACGGGTTTGCGCTGGCCCTTGATCCGTAGTTTCGCGGTTACATTCCATGATTCTTCCGGCACGAAGTCATTGATTTCTTGCTCCCGGTCGCACAGAATTCGAACGGCCACAGACTGCACGCGCCCCGCCGAAAGGCCTCTGCGGACCTTTGCCCACAGTAGCGGGCTGATTTTATAGCCCACAAGCCGATCCAAAACGCGCCGGGCCTGCTGCGCATTCACAAGATCCATATCAATGCTGCGCGCGGAAGTGATGGACTTTTTCACCGTTTTTGCCGTGATCTCGTTGAATTCGATCCGGCAGGACGAACTGAGGTCCAGTTTGAGAATCTGCGCAAGGTGCCAGGAAATCGCCTCGCCTTCCATATCCGGGTCGGTTGCCAGATATATCTTTTTTGCCTGCTTGGCCTCCCGCCGAATCGCCTCCAAAACATCGCCCCTCCCCCGCAATGTAATATATCGGGGCTCAAAGTTGTTCTCTATATCAACGCCCAACTGACTTTTGGGCAAATCGCGCACATGGCCATTGGATGCAATCACCTTGTACTTGTTTCCTAAAAATTTTCCGATGGTTTTCGCTTTCGCCGGTGATTCCACAATAACCAACATTTCGGACATTCCTCTTACCTCCAAATACAAATCCGGTTACACAGTATATACTCTCCCGGATAATTGTTTAATTATTCCCGATATTTCCATTGCTGTCAAGACCGAATTCAGCTTTGACGCACTCCAGCTGGTCATGGCGCACAACTCGTCAAAGTCTCGCTCAGATACTTGTAGCAATCTTACAACAAGTTGCTGGTCCAAATCAAGTTCCCCGAAATTCGCTTTTGACGGCTTTGACGTTTTTTCCACCGTGATCCCATATTCCTCAAGAATATCGGCAACATCAAAAACCGGCTTGGCGATTCCTTCGCGGATCATATCGTCCGGCCCCTGGCTCAATGTATCCGTAATTCTTCCGGGCACTGCAAACACATCCCGGTTTTGTTCCAGCGCATAGTTGACCGTAATGCGGGTTCCGCTTTTACGGGCAGCTTCCACCACCACCACGCCCCGGGAAAGCCCGCTGATAATTCGATTTCTTTGGGGGAAATTGGTCGGTTTCGGCTTTACGCCCGGCGCGAACTCGGAAACCACAGCTCCCCGTTCGGCGATCTGCTCATACAACCCCCTGTTCTCCGCAGGATAGATCACATCCACGCCGCAGCCCAGCACGGCAATGGTTGGAAATAGATTGGAATCGTTTTTTAAGGCCCCCGTCGCACTGGTACAGTCGATTCCACTGGCCATGCCGGAAACGACGCACACATCGTATTTCCCCAGCTCTTCGGCGATCCGCATTGCCACTTCCCGCCCGTAGTTTGAACAGTTGCGTGAGCCGATCATAGCGATTGGCAGAGGGATTTCCACAGGCAGAACCCCCTTCACATAAAGCGCCGCAGGCGGCAGATGGATTTCCTTGAGCAGCGCCGGATAATTTTCATCCTCAAACAGTACCATGTCGATTGCGTTTTGTTCCAAAAAACGAAGGCAGCGATCGATGTACCACTCGCTTGCCTTGCTTTTCATAAGATGGAAGAGCTCTTCTTCCCTGCTGCCGTGCGGGCACAATTTTCCATCCCGTGCAGCCTCAAAAACCGCCATAGGATCGCCGGAATAGGACTCCAGCAGCCTGTAAAAAGACCGTGCGTGGGATTCCATTGTAAAGTTCATCCACATGAGGTAACGCCTGCGCTGCATCATATCAGGCCCCCCAATACTTGTTGTCCAAGCTTCTATATTGGATCGCTTCGGCAACATGCGCTTCCCGGATGGTTTCGGCATCCTCTACATCCGCGATGGTGCGCGCCACCTTCAGCGTTCTGCCGTATGCCCGGGCGCTGAGCTTCATCACTTCAAACGCCCGCTTCAGCAGCTTTTCCGCCTGCGGATCAAGGCAGCAATACTTTCGAATCAGTTTGCTGTTCAGCTGCGCGTTGCATAAAATTCCGTCCTCACGATATCGTTCTGCCTGCCGCCGCCTTGCCTCGTTGACCCGCCTGCGGATATCGGCGGAACTTTCGCCTTCGGATTTGGACGAAATGTCAGAATAGCCCACTTCCGTCATCTCCACATGGAGGTCGATCCGATCCAGAAAGGGACCGCTGATCCGATTCTGATACCGCTTGATCTGATAGGGCGTGCATCTGCATTGGTTGATTCTGGACCCGTAATTGCCGCATGGGCATGGATTCATTGCCGCAACAAGAATAAAATCCGCCGGATAGGAGGCCTTGTAGTTTGCCCGCGACACGATGACGCTTCCATCTTCCAGCGGCTGCCGCAAAGATTCCAATGCGTCCTTGTCAAATTCCGGCAGTTCATCTAAAAAGAGGACGCCACGATGCGCAAGGCTGATTTCCCCGGGCATGGCCTTTTGGCCACCACCCACAATCGCCGCCACGGAGGCGGAATGATGGGGCGCACGAAACGGGCGTTCACAGGCGATGCCGCCGCCTTCTTTGAGCATCCCCATAATGGAATAGATTTTTGTGATATCCAGTGCTTCGTCAAAGGTGAGCTCCGGCATAATGGACGGGATGCTTTTTGCAAGCATGGTCTTACCGGAACCCGGGGTGCCCACCAATAGTATATTGTGGCCCCCCGCCACGGCAATTTCAGCCGCCCGCTTTGCCCCCTGCTGGCCCCGGATCTCCTTAAAATCACTGGTATATTCCAGCTCTTTCGCATCCCAAACCCGACGGGGTACGCGATTGGGCGCGCGCTCGTCCAAAATGCTCTCTACAGCCTGCCGCAGGCTCTCTACAGCCACAGCGTCCAGTCCCTCGATATAAGCGGCCTCATTGGCATTGCCGCGGGATAAAACGATTTTGGGCTGCCCTGCTCGAAGGGCACTAATCATCATAGGCAGGATTCCACTTACGCCCCGCACCATTCCATCCAACCCCAGCTCTCCCAGAAAGAGATAGGGTTCCACGGCCTGCTGGGGGATTTGGCCAGTGGCACAGAGGATGCCCATGGCAATGGGCAAATCATACAGCGTCCCCTCTTTTTTCATGTCCGCAGGCGCGAGGTTCACCGTAATGCGGCCCAGCGGAAAATCAAAGCCGCTGTTCTTGATGGCCGCGCGCACGCGCTCTTTGGATTCGCGTACGGCGGCATCCGGAAGCCCCACCATGTCAAAAGAAGGCAGGCCGTTGGACACGTCTACCTCCACCGCCACGCAAAACCCTTCCAATCCATTTAACCCATAGCTTTGAATTCTTGAAAGCATGATTAGTACCCCACAAAAGTCCACGACGGCAGCCACTCCAGCGCCTGAATATACGCCTTACTGCATGTCACGCCAGACAACGCCGGATAAAACAGGGCAAATAACAGGAGCACAAGCCCCACCCACGCCCACTTCATCCATGCCCTATCCACGTGCTTTCTTTCAAACTCCGCCCACAAATACATGGTGCACAGAATGACAAACGGAACCGTTGCAAAATAATGGTAGGCGAATGTGCAGCGCGTTACAAGTACCCAGGGCAGGTAATTCGCTGCCACTCCAACCAGCAGCACCAAAATTCCCCGGTCACCCTTGATTTTGCCGGCCAGAAGACGCGTAAGGAGCACAATTGTGCCAATGGAGCAGGTCCACCAGACCGCCGGGTTCCCAAAGGCCGATATAGTAGATACCATTCCCTCCGGCACATCGTAGCTCACATAATACCATACGGGCCTTATATCCAGCGGCCACTTCCACCACGGGGATTCAAACGGGTGGGTTGCCGTCAGGCCGCTATGATAATTGTACATGAACTTCTGAATCTCCCAAATGCCCTTCAGATCATATTTGTCCACCGAGAGCATATAGGGCAGGTAGGATGCCACGTAGATGGCCACGGGCACCACGATGAAAAACAGCATACACCACAGCAGCGTAAGCAGCGTATTCTTCCAGAAGTTCAGATTCCCATCCTTTTTATATTCCAGATAACGCTGTATCAGGGACGTGAAGAGGATCACCGCCAGCCCCCCGCCCGCATAGATGCAGATCCACTTACTGGCCGCCCCCAACCCGAAAAAGACGCCCGCCCAAGCCAGTGGCTTGAGTGTACTCCACAGGCCCTCCTGATAAAAGTTCCTGCAGTAATATTCATACATGAAATAATACATCAGCAGGATGAAGAACACACCGTATACGTCCACCGTGGCGATGCGGGTTTGGACGTAATGCATAAAATCGAACGCAAACACCGCTGAGGCGATCAGCGCGAAATCCGTTCGCTTAAACAGGCGCTTTGCAAACACGTACAGGATGGGAATCATTCCGATACCGAACAGCGTTCCGACAATGCGCCACCCAAAGGTGTTCATCCCAAACAGGGCGATTCCAAGCATGATGAAAACCTTGCCAAGAGGCGGATGTGAATTTTCATAGGGCGAAAGCCCATGGAGATGCTCATAGGCAGTTCTGGCATGATACAGCTCGTCAAAGTACATCCCATTCATGTTGGAAGCATGGTCTGGAATCGTATTTTGTTCATCTGTCATGCAGGCGGCCTCACCCTGCGCAGACAGCGGAATCAATTTCCCCTCCTCGTCAAAGAAAGCGATCTCGTTGATCCAAATGCTGCCGCTCATGACACCCAGATCAACGGAAGAGGCAGTAAATTCCTCCATGGGAACAGAATCCCACCGGAACATGGCGTTGTTGGTCTGCTCATAGGTAATCTCGGTTTGATCGTCCGTTGTAAGAGCCAGCGTTCCCGTATTGAGTCCGCCGTAGATCCATATTTTGGATACCGTGTGTTCGCCGTCGAACTGAATGTGGGCAGGCTGTCCCACAGTGGCCTTCCACGCCGTTTCCGGCGCCTGCAGCGACCCGAGGTTCACCAGCGCCACCACGGCATATACCGCCGTAAGCACTAAGCAGATCAGCCGGTCCCGCTTCGTCATTTTGCCGCTTTTAATGGAAAGTTCAGGAACTGAACATTCCTGGCCCCTATCCTTCGGCGCCTCTACAAACGCTGGATTTCTGCGCTTTTTGATCGCAAGATCATAACAGACATGGGTGAAATACACAAAGCCCAGCACGTTCACGGCGGAGCCGATCCGTTCGATTACCGTATATTCCGTTCCCCGCAGTTCTGTATTTCCTGTTACGATGAACGCGGCTAAAGCATTGATCAACATACCGCAGCTAAACCACAGCAGCGAAAGGAACAGCCTTTGGTCTTTGGCAATGATAAAGCTGATGGAGAGCAGGAGCAAAACAGGGAACAGATAACGTTCGTGCATATACTGCCCCAACGTAAACACGGCGGCAAACAGGAACGAAAGCGCAAGCGGCAATCCCCAGGATTCTTTTCTGGATTTCAGATAGAAGATTGCGGCGATAACACAGGAGAGGCCGATCAGCGCTGTGCCCCACTGCTGGTAAGTAAAAATCAGGAAGGTCTCGCCCACAGGCTTCCAGTTTCCGCCGAAGAGCGCAAAGAGGTTAAAAGCCTCGATGCTGGCATAGGGATAAGACGTTGCCGTTCCGAAGTACTTATCCAACACCCAGAATAAACTCTGGTCGGATTTGAAGGGAAGCGACGCCAGAAAGATCACCGCCGCCGCCGCAAGCACAGCCGCCGCAGTATGGGCCACGGCCAGGAGCTTTTTCTTGGCGTCGAAAATTTTCGTAAAATATACGACCATGAATAGCGGTCCCGCCATCAGTGCCTGCGGCTTGATGAGAATGGCGAATCCGTACACCACGCCAGCCCAAATAAGCTTCTCCCGGGTAAGCAGGAACATGGCGCCCACGAGAAGCAGCGTCAGAATTTGATCCACCTGCCCCCAACCGCCTGAAATAAACGCTACCACGGGGTTGAGCGCCACAGTACACGCCAAAAAGAGCGCGGTTTGCTGAGAAAAATGCTTTTTCCCCATCTCATAAAGCAGATATGCAGCGGCAAGATCCGCCAGAATGCCGGGCATCTTCGTAAGCAGCACATACCCCGTTGTTCCGTATGAAAACCCCAGCAACTTCGCAATGCTGCCTGTCATCCAAAGCACATACATGTATCCCGGCGGATAATCGGCGAACATGCCGGAGGTATAGAAAGATGCCAATCCATGCTCCGCTAGTGCATTGGACCACGCCATGAAGCAGACAATATCGGTCGAATGGCCGAAAAACAGAACCGAAAGGATGCAACGTATAAAGAAGGCGGCGATCAGCAGGAAAATGATACCTCGTTTTTTGTCGCTCTTATTTGAGCCGATTCCGTTTTCGGTTGGCAGGATATATCGGTTGTAACATAGCATGCCGATGACCACCGTGAGAAATGCGGTCAGATAGATGGCGCCGCTGTGCAGCTCGTTGACATTGTGATCCCCTTCGGCTCCCTCGGCAGAAGCAATAGAGAAGTTCGCCACTTCACCCTGAGGGCGGGAGTCTAGCTTTGTGACGCTGAAATTTTTAAACCAGGCTTCCCCGGAAGACAGTGCGCCGTAACCGCCCACGCGCATGCAGACTGTTAACTTCTTCATACCCTTCTCCGTCTTCCCCTGAAGGTCGACGTGTGTCCAGTCGGCAGAACCAGTGACGGGAGAAGAAGTTGCCAGTGTATCCACCGCCGAAACGTTGGCCCCCGCGCCACCGGTTATATTCTGCGTTTTGATGTCGCAGGAGATCCGGTAGTATGCATTGCCTTCCACGGGTACGCTTTGACATACCCGGGAATCGTTCTGATTATAATTTATGATATGTATGCAGAATTGCCCGTCGATTTTGACGGTTTCGATATGGAAATCCTCGTCGGTATCATACCAGGATTCCGAATACCAGCCTGCGGGAATTTGGCCGTCTCCAATGGAAAAATCCGAATTTTCAAGCGCGACAGCGGTGTCGGCAAAAGCCGAATGCAGCGGTAGCAGGCAGACAAGCCCAATCGCAACAAGGAATAGGAATCTCTTCACAACCTTCTCCTGATGTTCTTTTTTTGTATTGTAACACAAATTTCCATTAACCACACAAAAAGGAAGCGTTTTTAGCAAAGTTGAAATGCGTTGATAATATGATTCACTGTACCGGTTCTTAAGTCCACCTCCAGCACGTCGAACCTAGCGTTACATCCATGTCGACTATTTTCAAGAATATAGGCCTGCGCCGCACGAACCAGATTCCCTTGCTTTGTATGGGTAACCGCTTCCCGCCCAAGCCCATAGCGGTCCCCTGACCGAGCCTTGACCTCCGCAAAAACCAGCGTTTCTCCCTGATTTGCCACGATGTCGATTTCGCACCGCAACCGCCGGTAATTTCTTTCTAGCACCCTGTATCCGTGCCTTTCAAGGTAAGCCGCCGCAAGGTTCTCTCCCAGTTTTCCCCGGTCTGCATTGCTCATATTTTACCGTCCACAAAGTTTTTTATAAACGTTTTCCTGTGAATCGGGCAGGGGCCGTACGTTTTGAGCGCTGCAATATGCTCCGCAGTGCCATATCCTTTGTTGCGGTCGAAGCCATAATGAGGATACAGGCTGTGCATTTTGATCATGTAGCGGTCCCGCTGCACCTTGGCAACGATGGACGCGGCCGCAATCAAATAACTGAGCGCGTCGCCATGAATCAGTGGATACTGCCGAGCGGCGATAGGCAGCCCTTTTATCGCATCCACCAAAACGTGCTCAGGCCGGTTTGACATATTCTCATATGCCCGCTGAAACGCCAGCTTTGTAGCGTTAAGAATATTGACTTCGTCGATGACGCCTTCCTCCACCCAACCCACACCATACCCCGCCGCCTGTTCCAGAATTTGCGGGCACAGCCTTTCACGCCGAAGCTCCGTGAGTTTTTTTGAGTCGTTGATATATTCAATCAGGGGTTCTGCGGGAAGCACTACGCAGGCGGCCACCACCGGCCCTGCCAAAGGTCCGCGCCCCACTTCGTCCATCCCTCCAGGTAAAATACCCTTCGCCCAAAACTCGTGCTCATATTTGGTAATTTGGCACAGCCGTTCCGCTTCCCCATTTTTCATTGAGTATCCACCGTTTCCAGCGTGACAGCAGCAATTTTTCTCGCCCGGAATTCGTCCAGCACGATTCGGGCGGCGCGCTCCGTATCCCAGCGTGCGCCGGTGAGCATAAAGCCTCGGCTCTCGCAGACGCCGGTAAGTAAATCCTCCGGCTTGCGGCTCTCGTCCAACTTCTTGTAGCGCGCTTTTAACTCATTCGGACAAAGTTGCATCAGCTCCAAAAGCAAGTCACTTGCCAGCTGCTCCACGTCCATGATGTCGTCTTTGATGGAACCGATATAAGCCAAGTGCTTGGCGTACACTTCATTCTCCAGTTTGGGCCAGAGCAGGCCCGGCGTATCCATAAGTTCCAGATAAGGAGTAATCTTCACCCACTGTTTGGCTTTTGTGACACCCGGCCTATCCCCCACCTGCGCGCGTCCCGCGCCCGCAATTCCATTGATAAACGTGGATTTTCCCACGTTGGGGATTCCAACAACCATGACCCGCACCGTCTTATGAATGCCGCGTTCCCGTTGCCTCTTCACCCGCTCTTGGGCCGCCCGCTGGATCAACTCCAGCGCCGCGCCGCGCTTTGCGGTACTGGTGGCCACATATGCCGCCGCCGAAATTCCTTTTTTGCCATAAAACTCGATCCATCGCTTCGTTTCCCTGTGGGACGCAAGGTCGCTTTTGTTCAGTATGATAACGCGCTGCTTTTCACAAAAGAGGTCGTCAAAGTCCGGGTTACGCGTTGCCGCCGGCGCACGGGCGTCGACGATCTCCACAACCACATCGATCAGCTTCAGATTTTCCAGCAGCATGCGGCGCGCCTTTGCCATGTGCCCCGGATACCATTGAATGATCATTGGCCTAACCTCCTATTTTCATAAATCTATTCTATATGAGAAACCCCCGCATGCCAACAGTAAATTGGCAACGGGGGTATCACTCGGTAAAAATGTAATTATTTTTTGCCCATACGCTCTACAACCTTGGCCGCCTTACCCACGCGGTCACGCAGATAGTACAGCTTCGCCCTGCGGACTACGCCGTGGCGCACCACTTCGATGCGACCGATGCGGGGGCTGCTGTAGGGGAAGGTCCGCTCCACGCCCACGCCGTAAGATACGCGACGCACAGTGAAGGTTTTGCGGAGTCCGCCGCCCTGCATTTTGATGACGATCCCTTCAAAATTCTGGAGGCGTTCACGGGTACCTTCAATAACCTTTACGAATACGCGCACGGTATCACCGATCTCCAGCTTGGGCAGGTCTGTACGGATCTGTTCTTTTTCGAGTTCCTTGATGATGTTGGACATTTTTTTCTCCTCATTTCATAGACGTTCTTGCAAACTCATAAGCCTGTATTGGACCGCCCGTAATCACGGATTGCATTATAACATGGGTTTCGCGCAATTGCAAGGCACATTTTGCCTATTTATCTTGATTTTTCAGTGTTTCCAAATAGCTGCGATCTTTTTTGTCCAGCGCAGCCGTTTCAATCAGCTCCGGCCGGACGCGCAAAGTGATTTTAAGCGACTGCTCCCTGCGCCAGCGGGCGATGTGGGCATGGTTCCCATTGAGCAGCACCTCCGGCACAGCTATTCCCTGAAATTCGGCAGGCCGGGTATACTGAGGGTATTCCAGCAGGCCGTCGGAAAAGGACTCATACTCGGCGGATTCTCTGCTGCCCAATACCCCCGGAATAAACCGGCTCAAGCAGTCAATAAGCACCATCGCCGGCAGTTCTCCCCCGGTGAGCACGTAGTCGCCGATGGAAACCTCCCTATCCATGCAGGCCATAGCCCGCTCATCGATCCCTTCATATCGGCCGCAGAGCAAAAGGATGCGGTCATACCCCGCCAGCTCACGCGCCATTGCCGGGCTGAGAGGCTCTCCCCGGGGCGTCAATACAATTCGCAGCGCCTCCCGACCCGGATCCACGGCATCCAAGCAGGAATAGATGGGCTGCGGCATCATCACCATACCCGCACCGCCGCCGAAGGGATAATCGTCCGTATTCATGTGTTTGCTCTGTGAATAATCCCGGATGTTGTGCAGATGGTATTGAAGAATTCCGCTTTCCGCCGCGCGACCCAGCATGCTGGCGCCCAATACGCCGGGAAACATCTCCGGAAAAAGCGTTAGAATATCAATCCTCAAACAAACCCACCTCCTCCAGCACGCCGGCATCCAGCACGATTCGCTTTTCCGCCACGTCAACATCGCTCAACAGCTTTTTGATGGCCGGAATTTGCAGTTTTTTTTCGCCCTGAATCACGTACACATCGTTTGCACCCGTCTCGTATATGTCGGCAAGAATCCCATAGTCCCTTCCGTCGGTATCAAATACCCTGCAGCCCATGAGATCCACGACGAAATATTCCCCCTCCGGTAGTTTGATGGCGTGTTCCCTGTCCACACAGAGATAGCGGTTCTTCAACGCTTCGGCCTCGGCTCTGTCTTCTGCGCAGGAAAGAAATGCAAGTACGGCGTCCGGCTGAATCCGCACGTCCGATAAAACGATAGGTTCATATGCGCCGTTGCGCTCAAGATAAGCGTCCCGCAGTTCCCGGAACCGTTCGACGTCCGCTGTAAGCGGCTCGATCTTTACCGCCCCCTGCACTCCATGGGGGCGCGTAATAATGCCAATGCGCAGATATTCCATACTCTTCCTTTTTAAGGCAAAAAAGTGGATTTTTCCACTTTTTTGACTGCATCACATAATTTCAACAATGTATTTTTTATTCTCTTTGACAGACGCGGCCTTAACAACAGTACGGATCGCCTTGGCGATGCGGCCCTGCTTGCCGATAACCTTTCCCATGTCCTCACGGGCAACGTAAAGTTCAATAATCGTGGAGTTCTCGCCTTCCTTTTCTTCAACCCGGACTTCTTCCGGCTTGTCAACGAGGTTCATAGCGATGTATTTCACCAGGTCTCCCATGGCTGATCTCCCAACAATTACTGAATCGCGCCGGACTTCTTAAGAAGGGCGCGAACAGTATCGGTAGGTTGTGCGCCGTTTTTGATCCATTCCGCCGCCTTCTCACCATCTACATGAATGTCGGCAGGATTCGTGAGGGGGTTGTAATAGCCCAGTTCCTCAATAAAGGCGCCGTTGCGGGGAGCGCGGGAATCTGCGACGATGATACGATAGAAAGGTGCTTTCTTGGCGCCCATTCTGCGTAGCCTGATCTTTAACATTGGAAAATCCTCCTAAATATTATAACTCTATATTTCGAAAACGGTTTGCCGTAATCGTCATTTAAAACGGGAAGCGAAACTTCCCCTTTTTCATCTTGCCGCCGGTAAGCTGCTTCATGAGCTTTTTGGAGGCTTCAAACTGGTTGAGCAAGCGGTTGACATCCTGTACACTGTTTCCGCTGCCCTGCGCAATGCGCCGCCTGCGGCCAGCGTTTAAAATTTCCGGCCTTCTCCGCTCCTGTGGCGTCATGGACTTGGCGATGGCCAGCGTCCGTTCCATCTGCTTCTCGTCAATTTCCACGTTGTTCAGCTTGCCGCCCATGCCCGGCATCATGCCTAGGATATCCTGCATGGAACCCATGTTTTTCATTTGCTCCATTTGCGCAACAAAATCTTCCAGCGTAAATTCGTTTTTACGAATTCGGGACTCCAGCTCCGCCGCCTTTTTTTCGTCGAAGACCGTTTGCGCCTTTTCGATCAGCGTAAGCACGTCCCCCATCCCCAGAATGCGACTGGCCATTCTGTCAGGATAAAACGGCTCGATATCCGTAAGTTTTTCGCCGGTTCCGCAGAGCTTGATAGGTTTGCCCGTAATTTCCCGCACGGAAAGCGCCGCGCCGCCCCGGGTATCGCCATCCAGCTTGGTAATGATCACGCCGGTAAGCTCCAGCTTTTCGTTGAATGCCTTTGCAACATTGACCGCATCCTGGCCCGTCATGGCGTCCACCACGAAGAGTACTTCGGCGGGGTTTACAGTGCTTTTAACGGCGGCGATCTCTGCCATCATATCATCATCGATATGCAGCCGGCCCGCCGTATCGAGAATCACCAGATCGTTGAAATGGTTCTTCGCATATTCAATGGATTCCCGGGCCGTGGCCACCGGGTCCTGCTGGCCCCGCTCAAACACGGGGAGGTCCAGCTTTTCTCCCACGACCTGAAGCTGTTTAATGGCCGCTGGGCGGTAAATATCGCATGCCACCAGCAGCGGGGATTTCCCAAAGTTCTTTTTCAGGTATGCACCCAGCTTGCCCGCCATAGTGGTTTTACCTGCGCCCTGCAGGCCAGCCAGCAACACCACTGAAGGATTAGCCGAGCCCAGCTCCAACTTGGCGTTGGTTCCCCCCATGAGGCCGGCGAGCTCTTCATTCACAATTTTTATGACCTGCTGGCCCGGCGTCAGGCTTTCAAGAACGCCTGCACCTACCGCCCGCTCAGTTACAACATTAATAAACTTTTTGACCACCGCAAAGTTGACGTCCGCCTCCAGCAGCGCCAGCTTCACCTCGCGCATTGCCTCTTTGACGTCCTTTTCGGTAAGCTTTCCTCTGCCGGAAAGCTTTTTAAATACCGTTTGCAGTTTTGTGGACAGGCCTTCAAACGCCATATTCGCAAATCTCCAGCAGGCTATAAATCCTGCGCTTTATCTCGTCTTCCGGCACGCTGCCGGCAACGGCCATCAACTCATTGAGCCCTGCCACAAGCGCACTTCTGCTTGCTAAAATCCCCAGCTTTTCCTCCAGTTCATAGAGCTGATCCTCGCCGCGCTTGATAGAATCCCGTACGCCCTGCCGCGAAATTCCCTCCTGCTCGGCAATTTCCGAAAGCGAGTAGTCTTCGTTCACGGATTGAGCAATCAGCGAACGCTGCCGCTCGGTGAGTAACGCTCCATAGCAATCCAGCAGATAGCCTAATTCCACATGTTTTTCCACCGAATCACCACCCTGTAAAGGTAATTTGCTTTACACTCGTACTATTATTGCGGAAAATATGCTTTCTGTCAAGCAAAAAAATAAAGACAGATATATTCCGCCGTTATCCAAGCAGCGCCTGCGCAAATTCATCCGGATCAAAGGGCTGCAAATCGTCGATGCCTTCGCCCACGCCCACAAAGCGCACGGGTACGCCAAGCTCTTCCTTCACGGCCAGCGCCACGCCGCCCTTGGCTGTACCGTCCAGCTTTGTAAGGATGATGCCGGTGATTCCGGCCGCGTCCCCGAAGGCCTTCGCCTGTGCGATTGCATTTTGCCCCGTGGTGGCGTCCAGCACCATAAGCACCTCAGCGCGCACTTCCGGCAGCTCCCGGGCGATGATGCGCCGCATCTTTTCCAACTCGCTCATTAAATTTTTCTTATTGTGAAGCCTGCCTGCGGTATCGCAGATGAGTAGATTTTTCCCCTTTGCCTGAAAGGAAGCGATGGCGTCAAAAACCACCGCAGCGGGATCCGCGCCTTCCCCGTGCTTTACGATTTGCACACCGGCACGCTGCGCCCAGACCGCCAACTGCTCCGCCGCCGCCGCACGGAAGGTATCCGCTGCCGCCATCAGAAGGTCATAGCCACGTTCCTTATAATAATATGCGATTTTGCCAATGGACGTGGTTTTTCCGACGCCGTTAACACCAACGATAAGTAATACGGATTTTTCGGGCGGTTGACCGATAAACGCATCCGCCGGGCGCATGGAGTCCGCAAGGATTTTCGCCAGCTTTTCCCTGGCCTCTACCCGGTCTTTAATTCTATTTTCGTCTATCGCATCCCGAAGCCGGTCCAGTAGCCTTTCGGTTGTTGCCATGCCCACGTCCGCGGAGATGAGCGCCTCTTCCAACTCTTCGTAGAACGCGTCGTTTATACCGCCGCCCGCGAAAATCCCAGCGAGCAGAGCTCCGCTGGTTCTGGACAATCCCTTTTTAAGTTTCTCAAAAAAACCTGACATTATTTTCTCCCATTATGCAATATCGGAAAACCGCGCGGAAACCACTTTTGATACGCCCCGCTCCTCCATAGCCACGCCGTAAAGGGAATCACAGACCTGCATGCTCCCCTTATGGTGGGTAATGAGGATGAATTGGGTATCCTTGGAATAATTGCGGACATACTGCGCAAAACTGGTTACGTTCACCTCATCCAGCGCCGCCTCAATCTCATCCAGTATGCAGAATGCCGTGGGCTTCAGCTTGAGCATGGCGAACAGCAGCGCAATTGCCGTAAGCGCTCGCTCCCCGCCGGAGAGCAGGGAGAGCAGCTGCAGCTTCTTCCCGGGAGGCTGCGCGATGATGTCAATATCGCAGTTCAGGATATCCCCAGCGTCGGAAAGCACAAGCTCCGCCCGTCCACCACTGAACAACTCTGAAAATACTTCCGAAAAATTCTGCTGAATCTGGATAAACCGGCGCTTGAACTCCTGCTCCATGGTTGCCACTAGCCCGCTGATTAGCTCCTTGAGGTCCGTTTCCGCTTTTTCGAGATCCTCGCACTGCACGCGCAGGGAATCAAACCGCTCTTTGACGTTTCTGTAATCCTCGATGGAATTCACGTTGACGTCGCCCAACTCCTTGATGGCCGTACGGAGCTCGTCCACTTTGATGTGCGAAGCGGTGATGGCAATTTCCCGGCGCATGGGCAGCGCGTTTTCATAGGTGAGCTGGTATTCGTCCCATATCTTATCCTGCATGTTCTGCAGCTCCAGCTGGGAACGGTTGAGGCTCAGCTCCGCCTTGTGCCTGCGCTCACGCAGTTCACTTAATTCAAGAGCAGTCGCTTCTCGCCGCCCACGCATTTCATCCAGTGCTACCAGATATTTTGCCCGTTCCTCTTCCATGGCACGCAACTCATCCGTGGCATCATCCACGTCTTTGCGCTCCACGTCTATGCGGGAACCAAGCTCTAAAAGTGTCGCTCGCAGCGCGTCGAACTGCCGCACGCTCTCTTCAATTTCTTTTTTGTTTTTGGCAATGGCAACCAAAAGCGCGTCCCGATCCCGCTGCAGACGCTTGTGCTCATTTTGTGAAGCACCCAGCTCTTTTTCCAGGGCCATGAGCGCCACCTTCTGTTGTGTGACCTCGCCGTTAACCATTGCGCTCTGTGTACGCAAAGCGATAAGCGCCTCCTGCAAACTGCGGATATCATCCTGACTGGCCACATTCCCCTGCTCCCAATTGGAGCGATCGGCATCCGCGGCCCGACACTGCTCGTCAATGTTTTCGATGTTGTCCACAATCTGGCTGGATTCCAGTTTAGAATTTTGAAGCTCTTGCTGATTTTCCTCCACGTATTTGCGGATGACGTCCAGCTTTTCCCGCTGGGTGGCCATCTCCATATCCCGTTGATGGACCTCCTGGCCAATCTGCTCCAGTACTTCCGTTGCGGCAGAGATTTCTATTTTTCGTGTTTTGGATTCTTTCTGTTTTTCCGCTAGCTTCTCCGCCGCCTTTACAAGCTTGCCTTCCAGCTCGGCGATTTCCCGCTCCCGGCCGATGAGGCTAAACTCGCGTTTCTGCATGCTGCCGCCGGTCATGGAGCCACCAGGGTTGATGATATCGCCCTGAAGGGTGGCGATCCGAAATGCAAAACGCGCCCGTCGGTTGATTTCAATGCCCACGTCAAGATTTTCTACTACGATGGTTCGACCCAGCAGATTTTCCACAACCCCCCGGTACCGTGCATCATATTTCAAAAGATCCGACGCCACGCCGAGGAACCCCTTTACCCGGCAAAGGCCGAGCTCCTCTTTACTCAGCAAACGCGAGCGCATAGCGGACACCGGAAGCAGTGTCACACGGCCGTATTGCTTTTGCCTGATGTATTCGATGATTTCTTTGGCGTCCTGCTCTGTGGGCGTAACGATATTCTGCAGCGCAGAGCCCATTGCCATCTCAATTGCGGCCTCATATTGTTGCGGAACGCGTACCAGCTCCGCCACCACGCCTTCCAGCTTATGCCCAAGAGTGGGATCCCGATGGGCATCCCGCAGCACGTTGCGGACGCTGGAATAATAGCCCTCGTAAGCCTGCTTCATTTCCTGCAGAACTTTGATTCTGGATTTGCCAGACTCCATGAGCTGTTCGAGTTTTCGCACCTCTTCGGCGCACTGCAACAGCAAAGCATTGCGCTCGTTGCGCGCTTCTATGGCTGCTTTTTGCCTTCCGCTCGCGCCCTCATACTTCTCACGAATGGCCAAAAACTGCACGTTCGCATCCGCATACTCGGCATTCAGCTTTTCCGCCTCCGCCTCAATGGCCTTTTGCTCCGCCCCTATGGCCTCCTGACGGGTGAGCAGGGTTGATTTTATGGCCTCCAGACGGGAAATCCGGCTCTTGGCATCCGAAAGCCGGTTCATGGCCTCGATCATCCGGCTCTTTTCATTTTCCAGCTGCTCCTCTTTCTCAGAAATCTCCTTTTCAAATCCACGCAGCTGCTCTTCAGTGATAGACAACACAGCGGATGCGTCTTCAAAGTTCTTTTTATTTCCCTCCATGCCGGCAAAAGAATGGCGAATCTCTTCCTCAAGGCTTTGGCATTGCCTGTCGCTGTCGGCAACCTGCGATTCCAGCCGCTCCCGATCCTTCCCAAGGTTCGCCATGCGCTCCTGCACCACTTTGGCCTCGCCCGAGCGGCTCTCTACACCGGACGACATGGACAAAAGCCTGTTTTGAACCTCGCCGATGGCGGCGCCAAGTTTTCGCTCTTCCTCTTCTCCGGCAGCGCAATCCGACTGCAGCGCAGCCTCCACGCCGGATGACATTTCGATCTCCCGTTCGAACTGCTCCATCGCTTCGGAGGATGTTTTGATCCTCTCCGTAAGCCTATCATATTGGTAGAGGAATACGTTGACCTCGGTTTCCTTCAGTTCGTCCCGCAGCTGCAGGAATTCCCTCGCCACGGCGCTTTGCTCTTCCAGCGGACCGATCTGATTTTCCAGTTCTTCTAAAATATCATTGAGCCGAACCAAATTCTTTGCCGTGTTTTCAAGTTTGCGTTCAGCTTCTTCCTTTCGCACGCGATATTTCATGACGCCAGCGGCCTCTTCGAAAGCGCTGCGCCTGTCGCTGGATTTGTTGGAAAGGATTTCTTCCACCTTCCCCTGCCCAATGACAGAATAGCCCTCCCGCCCGATGCCCGTATCCCTGAAAAGCCCCTGAATATCTTTCAGCCTGCAGGGCCGTCGGTTGATAAGGTATTCGCTTTCGCCCGAGCGATAGACTCGCCTAGTGATGCTCACCTCGGTAAATTCCGTTGGAAGCTGGCCATCCATATTATCAAAGGTAAGCGTGACCTCACAAAAAGACTGCGCCTTTCTGTTTTCCGTTCCATTGAAGATCACATCCTCCATTTTGGTTCCACGGAGCACTCTTGCGCTCTGCTCGCCCAAAACCCAACGAACGGCATCCGCAATATTGCTTTTGCCGCATCCGTTGGGGCCAATAATGGCCGTTATGCCCTCTTCAATTTCAATTTCAGTTTTTTTCGCAAAGGATTTGAAGCCATTGATTTCAATCTTTGTAAGTCGCAATCCAGCACACCATGCCTCTCACAATAATACCATTTTTATTCTACCATAAGGGGACGCGCCAAGCAATCTATCCGATTTGGAGACTTTCCAGCGTTTCGCGGGCGGCCTGCTGGCCCGCTTCCTGTTTTGTGCCCCCGCTGCCGATTCCCATGGGCTTCCCGTCCACAACCGCCTGAAGGGTAAATACCTTCTTATGCTCCGGGCCCTTCTCGGAAAGGATATTGTATGTTACATTGCCCATGTGCTGCTTTTGAGAATATTCTTGTAAAATAGTTTTGTAATCCTTGGTATTGACACTGTGAACGGCGTTTTTGATATACTCTGTCACCATGTTTAAAACCAGCTTTCTGGCCTCTTCTAGCCCGCCGTCCAGATACACCGCACCAATCACGGCTTCCACGGCATCCGAAAGAATCGACGGCTTTTCTTTTCCGCCCGTATGCTCTTCACCCCGGCTTAGCATGAGGCATTCGCCCAAGCCGTATTGAACAGCAGACTGGTACAGCGCGTTTTCACAGACCACCAGCGCGCGGACACGCGTCATGGTTCCCTCGTTCAGCTTTGGGTAATTTTTGTAGATGTAGTCACTCACAATCAGCTCCAATACCGCATCCCCAAGGTATTCCAGCCTCTCGTTATGTTTTTTCGCTTTGCCGTCACCCTTGGCAAAGGAGGTATGTGTAAGCGCCACATCCATTAGTTCTATATCCCGAAAGGAATACCCCAGTCTGTCCTGCAATTTTTGTAGGCTGTTCGCCCGCGCAAAATCCAATTCCATATTCCCTCCAAATACACTAAAATACCCGCACCTTAAGATGCGGGTATCATCATGGACATTTATTTTTCAATAAACTTGACGATGTCGCCTACCGTATGCACATTGGTCAGATCCTCTTCGGGGACCTGAATGGAAAACTCCTGCTCAATATCCATAATCAATTCTACTACATCAAGGGAGTCCGCTTTAAGATCCTCGATCAGCCGGGATTCCATCGTGATGCTCTGTGGAGAAACATCCATCTGTTTGCCTATCATCGCTTGAATTTTTTCAAACACCATTGGTTTTACCGCCTTTCAAATTCCCTAATCAATTTAATTGAATGATACCTTCATCTAGTTTATTCCTAGCAAAAAACAATGTCAATCCTCTATCTCCGGCAAAGCCGCAATTGCCTGCCGAATGGTATCGGTCATATTTCCTTTCACGTAGCTTCTCGCCTGGCCGATTGCCGAAGCAATCGCTTTGGCGTCCGAACTTCCATGGGCTTTTATGACACCTCCGTCGATCCCCAGTAGCGGGGCTCCGCCGTATTCTGTATAATCCATGGTTTTTTTAAACCGCTTAAACGCGGATTTGGCCAGAATGGCACCAAGCTTGCTCCTGCTGTCCGCGAGCAATTCCTTTTTCAGCATGCTCATAAACGTAACGGCGATCCCCTCCGTATATTTCAAGATCACGTTCCCGTCAAAGCCATCGCAAATCACCGCGTCAAAGTCGCCGGAGAGGACTTCCCGGGCCTCACAGTTCCCCGCAAAATTAATAGGCGTCTCCTTGAGAAGCTGGTATGTCGCCTTTGTCAGCTCATTTCCCTTTTCTTCCTCGGCGCCAATGTTCAGCAGGCCGATTCTGGGATTTTCGACTTCCCGCACCTCTTTCATATATGCGGAAGCCATCACGGAAAACTGCTGCAGGTAGGAAGGCCGGCAGTCCACGTTGGCGCCACAGTCCATCAGCATAACACAGCCTTTTGCCGTGGGAATCACCACGCCCAACGCGGGCCGCTTCACGCCCTTGATTCTCCGTATCACTAATGTTGCGCCCGCTAGGATTGCGCCTGTACTTCCGGCAGACACAACGCAATCAGCTTTGCCGTCCCGCACCTCCTCCATCGCTTTGACCAGGGAAGACTCCTTCTTCCGTTTCACGGCCAGCGTGGGCTGCTCTTCACAGGTAATGATTTCCGGGGCGTGAAGGATTTCAATGCGCTTAGAATCATAGTCAAAGCGGGAGAGCGATTCTTTTATTATTTCCTCATCTCCGCTCAGAATCAACCGGATATCGTCAAAGCGCCACAGCGCTTCCACACATCCCGCCAAAATCTCATGGGGCGCATGGTCCCCACCAAAGACGTCAATCGCTATATTCATAGTACCCTGCTTTCATTTTTTGATATTGCAATTATACAGTACCCAAATTGATTTGGCAAAGCAAAAGGGCCCTCCGCATGAAGAGCCCTATTTCCTACGTTATTAGGCCTTGGCTTTTTCGTCAACGCTGATCGCCTGCCTGCTATCGTAATAGCCACACTTCTTACATACACGATGCGCCAGCTTGGGCTCGTGACACTGCGGGCATTCCACGATACCGGGAACGGACAGCTTCCAGTTGGCTCTGCGCGAATCGCGCTTTGCCTTGGATGTTTTTCTCTTTGGGACCGCCATGATTACACCTCCTTATCGTGATACAACAGCATTTCCAGCGCCGCAAAAGGGTTTTCCTTATTGTCTGCAGGCGCGCAGGAGCACTGGCTTGCATTCAAATCACACCCGCATATGGGGCAAAGACCTTTGCAATCTTCCCTGCATACGCTATAAACAGGAAGGTTGAGGAAAAGATTGTCCAGAATCATTTGACTTAAGTCAAGTTCGTCGCCCTCGAAAGGGTAACACTCATCATCCGGCTGCGGATTTCGCACGAACCGTTCCTCATATTCAAAAGAGAACGGCTGACCGAAAACCTTGGTACAGCGCACACATTGAGAACGAATGACTGCGCAAACGATGCCACGGATGTCGATTCCGGCTCCATCGCAGAGGAACTCGCCGGAAACTCTTAACGGCTGCAAAAAGTGGATTTCAACTCCCAGATACTCCTGATCTTCCAAATTGAATTCCGACTGAAATTTTCCGGATTTCCCCGGTTGTTTTAGTTCAGCGGCCACATTGAGTTTCATAACCAATACCTCGGCAATATACCTTGAACATTTTATACGCCGGATAGGATTTTGTCAACACATTATTTGGACGCCAGCCGCGCGGTATCCTGCGCAATAACCCGCTCTTCGTCGGTGGGAACCATAAATACCTTTACTTTGCTGCCCGGTTTGGTGAGTTCCCTTTCCTCGTTACAACCGCGGGGGCAAGTTTGGTTGCGTTCGTTGTCAAAGTCTACGCCCAGATATTCCAGACCCGATACACAAAGGGCGCGCACATCCGGGTCGTTCTCGCCAATGCCTGCGGTGAATATGATTGCATCCACGCCGCCCAGTGCCGCAGAATAAGCGCCAATATACTTCTTTACCCTGTAACAGAAGACATTCAGTGCCAGCTTCGCGCGCTCATTTCCGCTGTTGGCGGCTTCCCACAGGTCACGGAAGTCACTGGATACGCCGGAAATACCCTGCACGCCACTCTTTTTATTTAGATAATTAGTGACTCCAGCAATATCCATATTCAGATTTTCCATGAGGTAGGTCACCATGGCCGGATCGATATCGCCGCAGCGGGTACCCATGGGGACACCTTCCAAAGGCGTGAAACCCATAGAAGTATCGATGGATTTCCCACCCTTGATCGCCGCGATGCTGGATCCGTTCCCGAGATGGCATGTGATGATGCGTGTCTCTTCTGCGGGCTTGCCCAGCTTGTTGATGATGCGGCCGGATACATAGAGATGCGAGGTCCCATGAAAGCCATAGCGGCGAATCATATGCTCGGTATAGGCTTCATAGGGAATTGGATAAATATATGCTTCCTTGGGCATCGTCTGATGGAACGCAGTATCGAACACCCCCACCATGGGCGTATTGGGCATGATCGCCCGGCAGGCGTTGATGCCCATGATGTTGGCAGGATTATGTAGCGGTGCCAAACCGGAAATGCTTACCAGCGTCTCAATAAGCTCGTCCGTAATGAGCGCGGATTTGCAGAACTTCTCTCCACCGTGCGCTATGCGGTGACCCACCGCGTCGATTTCATCCATGCTCTTGACCACACCGATTTTCGGATCTAGTAATGCTTCCAACAACAGCTTGATGGCGTCAGTATGGCTCTTGAGAGGTTGGTCGAACTTGTGGACGCCCTTGCCGGTGGGCTTGTACGTCATGGCACCACCGATGCCGATACGCTCGCACAATCCCTTCGCGATTACGTTGCTGGAATCGGAATCGATCAGCTGATATTTTACGGATGAACTCCCTGCGTTGATAACGAGTACTTTCATTATTAATTCTTCCCCCTAATTTTTCATTCCCTGTGCCTGAACCGCCGTAATCGAAACCAAGGATACGATATCTTCAATGCTGCAGCCACGGGACAGGTCGTTGATGGGCTTTGCAAATCCCTGAGAAACAGGACCAATGGCCTCTGCGCAAGCGATGCGCTGGACCAGCTTATATCCGATGTTGCCGGACTGAAGGTCCGGGAAGATTAGCACGTTCGCCTTGCCGGCGACGGGGCTGCCCGGGCACTTGAGCTGTCCTACTTTTTCCACCAGCGCCGCATCAGCCTGAAGTTCGCCGTCCACGGTCAAATCAGGCGCCAGTTCCTTGGCGATTCTGGTCGCCTCCACCACTTTGTCTACCAATTCGTGCTTGCCGCTGCCTTTCGTGGAAAAAGAAAGCATCGCCACCCGGGGATCCATGCCGCAAAGCGCTTTTGCGGTATGAGCGGAGGCGATGGCAATAGCTGCGAGTTCTTCCGCGTTCGGCTCAATGTTGATGGCACAGTCGCCGCAAACGAACATACCGTTTTCGCCGATGTTCTTGTTCGGGGTGACCATAATAAATGCACTGGATATGGTGGAAACGCCCTTTGCGGTTTTTATAATTTGAAGGCCGGGGCGCAGCGTGTTGGCTGTGGTGTTGATGGCGCCGGAAACAAATCCGTCCGCCACATCTTCATGAACCATCATGGCGGCAAAGAACAGCGGATCCAGCATGGTCTCTTTTGCCTGCTCCAGCGTTATGCCCTTCTTGGCGCGCATTTCTGCAAAAATCTCGCAGTACCGTGGATAAAGCTCGGATTTCCCGGGATCTATGATGTTAATGCCGTCGAGGGAAACATGGAACTTCTCAGCGACTGCTTTAATGTCATTCGGATCGCCGAGCAGGGTCACCTTCGCAAGACCTTGATCCACAATGATGCGGGCGGCCTGTACCGTGCGTTCCTCCTTTCCTTCAGGCAGCACGATGTGCTTTACGTCGGCTTTTGCCTTTGCTTTGATTTCATCGATAAGGGACATGGGCTCGAACTCCTTTCAATATGTAAAACTTGTGTTGCAATATGATAGAAAATCTTCAACCAAATTATTATATCACAGGATTTTTACTTCGTGTAGTAAGTTTTATAAATAAATCCGCTTTTTCCCTTAATTTTCGTATGGTATAATGATTTAATAGTTTTTGAATTTTGGAGGCGGCTTTGCACGTCGTTGGAATCATAACAGAATATAATCCTTTTCATAACGGGCATAAGTACCACATTGAAGCATCCAAGGCGCAATGCGGTGCTTCGCATGCTGTTGTCGCCATGAGCGGCAGCTTTGTGCAGCGGGGCGAACCGGCGATGTTTCCCAAACACCTTCGGGCCAAATGGGCGCTTCAAAACGGCGCAGACGTGGTTTTTGAGCTCCCCACCCCCTTCTCGTTAAGCAGTGCGGAAGGCTTCGCAAGGGGTGCAGTTGCCCTTCTGACCGGCTGCGGCCTTGCAAATTTTCTCTCCTTTGGCAGCGAGTCCGGAGACATCGACGCGCTTCGTTCCGCCGCAGATTTTTTAAGCGAGAACTCACAAGCTCTTTGGAATTCCATTGATGATTATCTAAGAAAAGGGCTTTCTTTTCCAGACGCCAGAAGCAAAGCTGCAAGTGAGCTCCGGCCGGATCTCTCCGGTCTGCTGGGCAGTCCCAACGACATATTGGGAATCGAATACCTCCGGGCATTGTCGCACCTGCATTCCCCGCTCTCCCCTTGCGCCATTCAGCGCGCGGGCGCGGGGCACGATAGTTTGTCCCCTGTCAAAAGCACGGCCAGCGCCTCTTCCATTCGCAATAGAATCATCCAAGGGGAAGACATAAGCGCTTTCGTCCCACAGGACGTGGCCTGTGATATCGCATCCACCCCGCCCATTTTCCTTTCGCAGCTTTCCGACACCATCCTCTATGCGCTAAGGCGTATGGACCGGGATCAGCTGCGACAATTGAGCGACGTTGGTGAGGGGTTGGAAAACGTGTTTTATCGCGCCTGCCGCGAAGCCGCAAATCTAGAGCAGCTGCTTGCAATTGTCAAGACGCGGCGCTATCCTCTTTCTAGGTTGAAGCGGATCTGTATGCGGGCGCTCTTGGGCATTTCTGGGGATTCCAGTTCCTACCTTCCCGGGATGTATCTTCGGGTTCTTGGAGTTCGGAAATCCTCCGTCTCTTTCCTTTCCCAACTGAGCAAAGTCGCCGCTTTTCCCGTGGTCGTCAACTATGCCGACCTTCAAAAGCTTAATCCCGCCCAAAAAGCGCTGCACGATTTAGATATGCGGGTGACAGAAATCGCCTGCTTGGGCTCACGCACCCCGGCAGTTTTTGATTATTCCGCTCCACTGATCATCGTTTAATTCACGCATGCGGCATATAATTAGGTATAATCTACTATTTCGAGGCTTTATGAAAAAATATGCCGTTTCTGCCATTATGCTACTTTTATGCGGCCTGCTCTTTTTCTTCAGCAATCAGGCTGTGACTGCTGCCAGATACGGCTTTGCCCTCTGGCGCGACTCTGTGCTTCCCGCTTTGCTTCCTTTTTTTATTTGCACGTACGTCCTGCAAAACTGCGGCATTTTAACGGGCAATGTGTCCCTGATCTTTTTAAGCATGGTTTCCGGAGCCCCGTCCGGAGCGCGGCTTTTATCTTACCGCAATGGCTATTGTGATTCCTCCGAATCCATAGCTGCGCTGAGCGTTATCGGCCCCATGTTCATCTACGCCTCCTTCTGCCGTAGCATGCTGAACCAGCCTGTGCTCGCCTGGCCGCTTCTCATCGCCCAGGCGCTTTCCACGGCCCTGATGCTGCTTCTTTTCCCCCTGAAGCCCACAGCCCGCACAGCAACTCTTAATTCCACAGAAAGTTTTGGAACAATTTTGACGAACGGGATTAAATTCTCAATGCAGGCGCTGCTTAACATCGGCGCGTCCATCATTTTCTTCACTACCGTCATCAGCGTATCGGAAAACATCCTCACTTTTATTCTCAAACCCATTTGCCTGTTTTTTGACGTTGTCGGGCTTGATCCAGTCCTGCCCCTGATCCTCGTAAAAGGCATCCTTGAAATGGTAAGCGGGTGCAGCGCCCTCATAGATGCCGGTCTGTCCTTGCGCACCACTTCCGCTGTCGCGGCGTTTTTCTTCGCGTTCGGTGGAATCTGCATTATGACACAGTCCATGACCTTTTTAAAGCTCTCGCCCGCAAAATATTTGAAAGTAAAATTCATTCAGGGAGGCGTAGCTGCCCTGATCGCCTTTCTACTCACCCCGCTCTTCGTAGTCGAACCTTCCACGCCGGTGTTTTCCTCCATTCCCGCTGCGCAAATGGCTGCCAATACGGTATCCATTGTTGCGCTTCTTTTTGCCTGCACAGTAGGAATTTCCGTGATTCTGCTGATGGGGGCGGCGGTGCACAAGCGAAGGCTATAAAAAACATGCGAGCCGCTTGTGCGGCCCGCATGACTTTCACGCTCAAATGTCCTCGTCTTCAAAATCTTCCTCGTCAAAAATCTTCTTTTTCTTCTTGAAAAGCCCAAACAGGAAGCCGCTGTGTTCTTCCTCTTCGTCAAAATCGTCATCGTCATCATCAATGATAGGCGCCTGCCGCACGGTTTGAACCGCATTTTTCTTCACAGGCATCGCCGCAGTTGGCGCAGCCTGTTGCTCCATTACCCGAGACACTGCTGGCTGCTGCAGAGGCTGAGCTGGTTGCTGTATAGGCTGCACGGGCTGTGAAATCGGCTGCACAGGCTGTGAAATCGGCTGCACAGGCTGTGAAATCGGCTGCACAGGCTGTGGACTCGGCTGCTGTATCACGGCATGCGATACGCGAGCCCGCGCTCCCAGATCCTTGCGGTTGACCTCTACCAGCCGTCTATATTCCCCGATGAAGCGCTCCAGATCCGCCAGAATATTATCCGCATAGACCTTGGCGTTTTCGTACACTTCTGTGGCATTATACTCCGCTTTCGCCGCAAGCAACTTTGCCCGCCTCTGCGCCTCCTGGTATATCTCATCCTCCACTACCAGCCGCTCATACTCTTCTCTGGCTTGCCGGATGGTTTGATCTGCCTTTTCTTTGGCCTCCTGCTCAATTCTTGCCGCCTGTACTTCCGCGCACTGAACGATATCCCGCGCATGCTCCTCGGCATTGACCACCATGGATTGGGATTCTGTCATGATGCTGTTGGCGCGGCGTATATCTTCCGGGATGGTCGTTTTCAGATCGCCCATCAGATCGAAAACCTCTTCGACGTCAACAATGCGCTTTGTGGCGCTCCCGCCCAGTTTGGGCTTGGGGCTGTTTTCCATCAAGTCTTCAAATTGCTCAATGATGTCGTAGATTTTAAGGTTTTGTACGCTGTTGCTCATCGCTTTATCAACCTTTCTGCGATTATTTTATAGATAGAATCGGGCACCAGCCCGGTGATATCGCGTCCAAATGCGGCGAATTCTTTGACGGTTGCAGAACTGATGAACGAATACTCCGTCTTTGCCGGCAGAAAAATGGTATCCATGCCGCCTGAAAGATATCGGTTTGCCGACGCCATTCGGGTTTCATACGCATAGTCGGTTCCATCGCGAACTCCCCGCACCACAGCACATGCCTTCTTCGTCACCACAAAGTCCGCCAGCAGCCCGTTGAACCCCTCAACTTCAATGTTCGCCAGGCCCGCGGCCTTCGCGGCACAGGATATCATCTCAATCCGCTCCTCTGCGGAAAAACAGGGAACCTTTGAAGGATTCACTAGTACCGCCACACAGATCTTGTCAAACAGGCCCGCGGAGCGGGTTAAAAGATCCATATGCCCTATGGTAAAAGGGTCAAAGCTTCCTGACAGCACAGCCGTTCTCATCATCACGTTCTTCTCCTCATAAAGGAAATGGCAATATCGCCGTACTTTCGCACATCGTAAACTTCCATCGCTTCCGGCACTGCCGGCGGAAGATTAGCCGCGTGTTCCGCCACAATCATGCCGTCCCGCGCAAGCAGGTCAAGCTCCAGAATCCGCGCAATGGCCTTTTCCGCTAGAGCGGACGCATAGGGCGGATCCAAAAATACAATGTCAAACTTCTTTTCTGCGGCCATAAGCGCGCTCAGCGCCGTCATACAGTCGCAGGCGAAGACTTCCGAATCGGATTCAACCCCGAGTTTCTCAATGTTGGCCCGGATCACTCGAATGCTTTCCCGGGACACATCGCAGAATGCCGCATATTGCGCACCCCTGGACAGAGCTTCCAGTCCAAGGTTCCCAGAGCCCGCGAATAAATCCAGAACCCTGCTTTTGGCCACGTCAAACTGTATGATCCCGAAGAGGGATTCCTTGATCCTGTCCAAAGTGGGCCGCGTATCCCGCCCTTTGGGAGCCACAATCTGGCAACCCCTTTTTTCTCCGGCAATGATGCGCATCCGACCTCCATCGCGTCAAACAGTAATACCACTATATATTGTAGCATCAAATACTCATTCGCTACAAGCAAAAAAATCCTTATTTACAATAAATACACTTTTGCGTGACCACATAATCCATATGCACATCCGTTAAATCCATGGGAACAACATCCACAATCTGTTCATCAAAAGAAAGCCCGATCTTGACCGCATCCGAGTTTTTCAGAAGCCGATCGTAGTAGCCTGCGCCGTGTCCCATCCTGTTACACGTCCTGTCAAATGCTACGCCCGGCACCAAAACCAGATCCAGCTCTTCCGGCGCGATGAGCGTGCTCTTTGATGTATCAGGCTCCCAAATGCCATATTTTCCCCTCACAAATGCGGATTCGTGATCCGGAACGTATAAATTCAGCCGTTTGTCCGAAACGCACAACGGGAAGGCGACTCGCTTCCCTTCTGCCCGGGCCAATCGAACAAGCGGGGCGGGATCACACTCACGTTCCATGGCCTTGTAGGCCAATATGGTATATGCGTCGGCATAGGTGCACATGCCCGCGATCCTGTGGCACACAGCAGCCGACTGCACGGTAATTTCTTTGTTTTCCATCGTTTGCAGCCGATCCCGGATCCACCTGCGCAGTGCGGGTTTTCCGGGCGTGAACTTTCCCGCCAGTCCGCTGATGGTGGCGGAAACCACGTCGGTTACATCCCGGGCCATAAGCATCCGCTCCTTCAGCAGCTTGATTGCCTGGTCTGCCGATGCGCCCAAGAGGTATGCGCCTGCGCACGCCGCATCATAAGGCTTCAGTCCCTGCCCAAGCATGGCCAATATAATCCCCGTCAGCACGTCGCCGCTGCCGCCCTTGGCAAGGCCGGGATTCCCAGTCTGGTTAACGGCAATTCGCTCCCCCGGCGAGGCAATGATGCTTTCCGCGCCCTTGAGCAAAACCGTGCATCCCCATTCGTTAGCTTTTTCCGTGGCGATCTCCGCGGGCTGTTCCAGCACGCTTTCCATGCTGCATCTGCACAGTCTGGCCATTTCCCCCGGATGCGGCGTTAGCACGATATTTCTGTGGAGCCGGTCAAGGAGCGGTTGGGATTGCGAAAGAACGTTGAGCCCGTCGGCGTCGATGATCGCCGGCATTTTGCTCATTATTATAGCCTTTAAGGCCCCTTCCACACCGTTTGCCCTGCCGATTCCAGGGCCAATTCCCACACAGGTGGAGGCATGTAGTAACTTTTCAAGCTGAATTTCGTCATAATGATCCCAGTTCTCGGAGGGGAAAACGCATACCATCGCTTCCGGCAGCACGAAAAACGCGCCCCGTATGGAGAGCGGAGATAAGACCTTCAGCGTGCCGATCCCGCTGCGCAGCGCACTTGCCGCAGCCATCACAGCAGCGCCCGAAAACCCCGGGCTGCCAGCCAACAGTAGACCTTTTCCGAAATCCCCCTTGTTGGAGTTTTTCTTCCGGGCCCCAAGGATCTTGCTGATTTGTTCACTGGTAAGAACCACGGTTTCCATCATATGTATCACCCGCTAATTTGTCTTCATTCCCCTACCGCGTTGAGCACCGCCCCGCAAACAGCTTTCACCCCGGCGACGAGGACGGGCAGCAACGGGTATTCTTTTTCTCCCGTAGAAATACCGAAAAATGTATCGCCGTCAAACGGGGTATGCACAGGGCGGATGGTAAGCGCCAAACCGTCATGCGCCATGGAGGCGAGCTTGTTCGCTTCCTCCCGTGTCAGCTTCGCATTGGTGGCAAGCACGCCGATGGTGGTGTTTCCAAGCCCGGCGCCCATTAGCTCTGTGGCGGTCATGCAAGGAACCAGCTTGCCATTGATTTTCGCCGCGCGAACGATCGCCCCGGTTTCAGGATTGTAGATGTCGCCCAGCGCATTCACAACCACAGCCGCGGCCACCTTCACACCGCCCTTTAGCTCGACGCAGCACGTGCCGAATCCTCCCGGCTGCGCGTGCACACCACCAAAGGCTTTTGCCACCGTAGCCCCAGTTCCCGCGCCCACACTTCCGGTTTCAACGGAACCGCTTCCGGCATTTTTGCAGGCCAGATAGCCCTCCGCCTTTCCGGGGCGAACATGGGGATCCCCCACGCCAAGGTCAAAGATGACAGCCGCGGGTACGATGGGTACCACGCCTACGCCCACATCTTGTCCAATTCCATTTTCCTCCAAATACTGCATGGCCCCGGAAGCCGCATCCAGTCCATAGGCGCTCCCGCCGCAAAGCATGATGGCTTGAATGCGCTCCACAAGATTATATCCCCGCAGGAGATCCGTTTCCCGGGTGCCCGGGGCGCTCCCTCGGACATCCACGCCCGCAACCGCCCCTTTTTTACATAGTATAACAGTACACCCGGTTTTTGCCTCTGGGTCTGTATAATGCCCAACTTCAATTCCGGCCAGCTCCGTGATACTTCCGCTCATATCCTGCTCCTATTCGTCGGTATCCTGCTCCATCTGGGAGAAATCCAGATCTTCTACATCTTCCCCCAGCAGCGCAATGCAGGCTTTGATATGGTCAAAATCGTAGCCGCGACTCACAAGCCTGCGCGCCGTTCTTTGCTTTCGCTGCGCATCTTCCAGCGCTGCCATCTGATTCCAATACTTTTTGGCCACCGCCATGGCGTTTTTCATTTCCGTCTCATCCGAAATTCCCGCAATCGCCGTTTCAATTTCCTCGGGAGCAATGCTGTGGGAATACAGCTGTTCCTTTAGTTTGCGGCGGCTTACCGGCTTGGTCGCCAGCCTGGAATTGATAAAATCAGCGGCAAATTTTTGGTCGTTAAGATAATTGAGCTCTTTTAAGCGTTCCACCGCCTCATAGATTTCATATTCCCCATAATTCTGCTCGTCCAGATATCGTTCCGTTTCCCGTATCGTCCGCGCCTTGTACGCAAGAAAATCGCAGGCGGCCTCCTTGGCCGATTTCCCGATTCTTTTTTTTGCCATATACACTTTTCCTTTAATAATAATGTGTCTCCCGCGCAATACTATTCCTGCGGGCAATCCCGAAAAAAAACGTTTAGGAGGATAATTATGTACGATCCCTTTGGTCAAACCCAAACAGCACCCATTGACAGCAAAAACTTGGATATCATCAAGGACCAGATGTTCCATGAAGCCCTTGCATATAAAAAGTGCACGGTGTATTCCGAACTTCTCAATGAACAGCCGCTCAAGGATATGGCGAACACCTTCGCCCAGCACCACAAGCAGCATTTCGATGCGCTGCAGAACTACCTGAACAGTCACCAGTAAGCAAGGAGGTTAACACAATGAACCATAATACCAGTATGAACCAGCAGGAAGTTTTGACGGACATGCTCAGCCAGGAAAAGCAGCTTATCAAGGATTACGCGGGCGATATTACCGAATCGTCCTGCACGAATCTTCGGCAGCTTCTACTCAACAACATGACCGAGTGCTCCACAGACCAGTATGCCGTATTTGACCTGATGCGTCAGCGGAACATGTACCAAACCAAGAAAGCCCAACAAACCGACGTACAGGCCACGCAGCAGTCCGTACAGCAACTCAAACAGCAAACCGGGTTTTAAACAGTATAGCATAAAAGGGCCGCGTTTGGCCCTTTTTATTTCAATGCTCAAAGCATTTTTCTCCAGTTAACCGAAGGCTCGCTCCAATTTGTAGGCTCTTGTGCTTCCTCTAGGATCTCATCATACACCGTGCCGGCCATAAAACGATCCTTGAGCTGGTCGAGCGCAAGGGGAGCTTCTGCGCTTCCCATGCAATCCCGGCACATGTTGCCGCACTCGGGGCATTTACATCCGCTAAATAAGCCACGTTCCGTCTGGACCATATAGGTTCCGCAATGCTTGCAGCTGCATCTCATATTATTTTGCCTCCATGGCGGCATCCACAGCTTCGGGCTTCGCCATATTTTCGACTTTCATCTCACCAAGCGGTCCATTGTCATCAATAAATTCATCCAATTGACGAATGGGGATGGAGAATTCCGGCGCTCCGGCCGGATAAGTCGCAATTTCATATACATCGTAAAGCAGAACCACGGAATCATCCGTAACATAAAACTCCTGGTTATCATCCACAGGCATCAAATCATTAAGCAGCGTCATATCCCGGTCTTGTGCCTGCGCCGTTACAATATCCGGAAGCAAGCCCCTCCAGCGGTCGTTGCTGCCGTCAAAAATATCGCTGATGCTGCAAAGCTCGCCGTTGTTTACATCGTAATTTAAAGAAACGCTGTCCAGGCAACTTTCCTGGGTACCATACAGATTGTAAAGATAAATTCGAACGGAAAAAATGCCGTCGTGGTTGTGTTCCACTCGATAATTCGTAAAAACCGGAGCGTCCAGCCTTCGGGCCTTCTCCGCCACCGCATCGCACATGGAATCATTGATTCTCTGTGCCGCGCTAACGCTTTGAACCTGCGGGTAGAGAATATAACCGCCGTTATAGGGAGAAATCCCACGCACCACACTGACAGGCGCGCTTACTCCCGCAGTGCGGCCCACAGCGAAAGTTTCGTACCCTGTGCCAATCTCGTTCGGGATCACGTCGCGAGATGTTGTGGTAAGCTCGGCCATATTTGAGCTGGCGCACCCGTATACGGTAAGTGTAATCCACACCACAGCGATTACAACCATCCGAGCAACTCTTTTCACAGCCACGCCTCCTCTCTCATCTCACCATTTCGCAGCTATTATATCATTGGCGCGTCAAGCTATGTGTAAATAAATGGTTAAATTCAGCGCCATTACGCGAAACTCACTACCATTGACTCCGTATTCTCAATGGCCTTTTCAATGAGCTCGCTAAAATCCACAGCTGCCTCGCTCTCCCGCAAGGCCTGCACTTTGGGCCGGGTCACGGGGTGTTGCGGCACAAAAACCGTGCAGCAGTCCTCATAGGGCAGAATGGATGTTTCATACGTGCCGATCTTTTTTGCGATAGTCACAATTTCTTCCTTGTCAAAGCTGATCAGCGGGCGGAATACAGGCATTTGCACCGCATCATCCGTAACGCACAAACTTTCAAGCGTCTGGCTTGCCACCTGCCCCAAGGACTCGCCGGTTATCAGCGCCGATGCACCATCGCCTTTGGCCAGCCTCTCCGCGATACGCATCATAAGCCGCCGCATGAGCACTGTGGTCTCTTTGGGTGGGCATTTCTCATAGATGGTGAGCTGAATATCCGTAAAGGGCACAAGGTGCAGTTTGATGGGGCCGGAATACGCTGAAACCAGCTTTGTCAGCTCCACCACTTTATCCCGCGCCCTCTGGCTTGTATAGGGATAACTGTAGAAGTGTACGGCAGAAAGCTCCAGCCCCCGCTTTGCCATGAGGTACCCGGCCACAGGGCTGTCGATGCCGCCCGAAATGAGCAGCGCCGCCCGCCCGGACGTGCCGGTGGGCATGCCGCCGCAGCCCATGATCTCATCCGTGTATAGGAAGGCCACCTCCCGGATCTCCGTGCAAACATTGATCTGGGGGTTATGAATATCCACGCGAAGCGCGGGAAACCGCTCCAAAAGCGCATGCCCCATCTCGCGGTTGATTTCATCGCTGCTCATGGGAAAGCGCTTATCGGAGCGGCGCGCAAAGCACTTGAACGTGGTATTCCCACGCCCTTCCAGCGTGCGTTCCATACACTGGTACATGGCCTTTACAATGGCATCCCAGTCCTTTTCTACCGCCACAGCGGGGCTGATGGAATGGATGCCGAAGACTTTGGTCAACCGTCGCACCGCTTCGTCAACTCGGTCTTGGCTCACGCCCCATACAAAAAATCTTCCCTGATCGCGTTTTACTTGCGCGTCAATTCCTGCAAGCGCACGGTAGATGCCTTCGATGAGCTTATGCTCAAAAAAAGGGCGGTTAAGTCCCTTCAGGTGGATTTCTCCAATGCGGATCAAAATGACCTGTTCCATTGTACCTCCTATACCTCCAGTATTTCCCTATCTTCTTTTGAATTTTCTCAGCGTAGGCAGAATGTCCGCAATCGCGTTGGCGGTCTCGTCCATCTCCTTGGCCGTATTAAAAGGGCAAAGGCTGAAACGGATAGCGCCATCCTGACGTTCGCCCACAATGCCCATGGCGTTGAGAATTCGGTTTTTTCCCCGCTTGTGGGCAGAACATGCGGATCCTGTGGATACGTAAATTTCATTTTCCTCCAATGCATGCAGAAGCACCTCGCCTCTTATCCCCATAAACGAAACGTTGAGGATGTGCGGCGCACCGGCTTCAGGCCTCGGCCCATTGATGAACACATCAGGAATGGCACGAAGGTTCTCGGCAAGGCGCACTTTGCATTGGCGCATATTCTGCCGAAATTGCACAGCGTTTTCCAGGTAATGGTCCACCGCCGTTTTCATGCCCATAATTCCAGGCGTGTTGGTGGTGCCGGAACGCAAATTTTTCTCCTGCCCGCCGCCCAGCAGGCCGCCTAGAAACCGGGTGCCTTGCTTCACATAAAGCGCGCCCACCCCTTTGGGTGCATGGAATTTATGGCCGCTGATGGAATACAGGTCGCACCATCTGGCGTCAAAAGGTACCTTCAGGTATCCCTGCACACCGTCCATATGCAGCAGCGCACCGGGCGCTTTTTTCTTGAGCATCTTATAGATTGCTTCCGCGTCGTTAATGGCACCCACTTCGTTGTTCACCTGCATCAGGGAAACCAACCTGGTATCCGCCGTCACCTGTTCTTCCAGCGCGTCGAGGTTCACCTCTCCCGTTGGGGTTACAGGAGCATATCTCACATCGTATTCTTGTTCTAGGCTGCGGAACACCTCAAATACCGACGGGTGTTCCACCGCACTCGCAATGATTTTTCCACTCCCATGCATGGCACCCAACGAACCGAAAATCGCCATGTTATTGCTCTCTGTTCCGCCGGACGTAAAGATCATCTCTTCCGGCGCCGCCACAATGGCGGCCGCCGTTGAACTGCGGGCCGTATTCACAGCTCGCTCGTTTGCCGCAGCCGGCGAATACGCAGCGGCTGCATTAAAAAAATCTTCAGTCATATATTGATACGCAGCGTCGGCGGCTTCCCGCAGCGTGCGCGTTGTGGCGCTATTGTCCAGATATATCATGTTTTCACTCCATTTATATCATAATATAAGCTTGCGCTTATACTACACATATATGTATCAACTTTCGCTCCTGCCATTGATGTTGACTATCATACCACAAAAAGGTCCGTTTTTTCACTTATTTTTCATAAACTAACATCGAATAATATGATAAGATTGAAGCAGGGCAGATTTTGCTATAGAATAGTGCCTAAGCATACCGTGCACATCCGAATTCGGCCCGTCGTACGCAGTCGCTTTGGACCTAGACACGCATGTTTTGGGCGGGTTCGGATACGCATGGTATGTTTAAGATCAAATTGGAGGTGATTTTATGCTGTGTGATGCTTGTAAACAAAACGAGGCTGTCGTGCACCGTATCATGATCATCAACGGCGTGAAACACGAACAGCACCTGTGCACCCAGTGCGCACAGAAAGCGACTACAATATCCTTTAAACTGCCTTCTTTGGCAGACCTTACCAACGTTTCCTTCAAAGCACAGCAGCCCAATTTGACTTGTGTGTGCGGAATGACGCTTAAGGATTTCAAAGAAGACGGTCTGATGGGTTGTCCCGAATGCTATAAAACGTTTTGTGATGCGCTCACGCCCATCATCAAGCGGGCGCAGGGCGGAAGAACTCAGCATGTGGGCGAACAGCCCCACTGCCCGGATGACGTTCCTGCAAATAATTTAAAAGCGCTGCGCGGAGAGCTGGCTGCCGCCATCAAAAACGAGGATTACGAGCAGGCCGCCGTACTTCGGGACCGCATCAAAGCCCTCGCCGGGGAGGAAAAACAATGAAAACTTCCGACGTGGTTCTCAGCTGCCGCGTGCGTCTCGCCCGCAATCTTGCGGGGAGCTGGTTTGTGAACCGGCAAAGCCCTGAAGATGCAAATCAGGTGATCGAATCGGTAGCATCTGCGCTGGATCCCGCATCTTACCGCCTTTACCGCATCGACAAACTGCCCCAAAACGACCGGCAGCTTCTTGTTGAGCGTCATTTGGCCAGCCCTGAACTAATCGAATCCCCCAATACCGCCCTTTTGACCAATGCGGACAACAGCGTCGCCATTATGGTCAACGAAGAGGATCATCTTCGGATCCAAAGTTTTATTTCCTCGCTGGATTTGCCCGCCGCTTACGATATGTGTGCAAAGGTTGACCGCCAGTTGTCACAAAAACTCGGTTACGCCTTTGATTCCCGTTTGGGATATCTGACCGCCTGCCCCACCAATCTCGGCACCGGCATGCGGGCTTCCGCCATGCTGCACCTTGTGGGGATTGGCTTGTCCGGGCAGTTGGAATCGCTGCTGCAGCAAATTGTGAAGCTGGGCATGGCGGTTCGTGGGTTTTTTGGCGAGGGTAGCAGTGCGCCGGGATATTTCTACCAAATCTCAAACCAGCATACGCTAGGCCTTAGCGAACAGGAAACCATCACCATGCTTAGCGATTTCCTCGCAAAAATCGCGGAGCAGGAAATCAGCACCAGATCCCTGCTTCTTCAGGGCAACAAAACCGAAATCAAGGACCGGATCGGCCGCTCCCTAGGGATCTGCCTTCATGCAGAAAAAATGAGTTTTCAGGAATTTATGCAGCATATTTCCAACATCAAGCTCGGAATCAGCCTCGGGATTTTGAACCAAATCACTATGCGGTTGGCGGACGACCTGCTACTTACAAGCCAGCACGCCTCCCTTTCCGTTTTGGGGGACATTTCGGACGAAACCTCGGAGAATGTCGCCCGGGCACAACATGTGAAAAAGATCTTAAAGGAGATATAATATGGACTTTTTGGAGCGTTTCACGGAGGGCGCGCGCCACGCGATGGCGCTCGCTCAGGAAATTGCCAAAGGCATGGGCCATAACTACGTGGGCAGCGAGCACCTGCTTCTGGGATTGATTCAGGAGGGAACCGGCGCCGCCGCCAAAGCTCTGACGCAGCTAGGCATCACGCAAGCCGATGTATCCACCCGTGCAGATGAACTGGTGGGCCGCGGCGATTACCATTTTACCGATAGTTTCGGCTATACACCGCGAACAAAAAAGATTCTGGAGCTCAGCCTCTATGAGGCGAAGTCCCTGAAAAACAGCTACATCGGTACGGAGCATATCCTCCTTGCCATTCTGCGCGAGCGGGACTGCATCGCCGTTCGGATTCTTGCCGACCTCAATACCGACTTTGTGCTTCTGCGCCAGATGCTTTCCGGCACCACCGCCGTCCATAAAAACGATCCGTCCGACCAATCTAATGGGGAATCCGATACACCTGTTTTAGATAAATACGGCAAAGATCTCACCATGATGGCCCGAGATGGCGAGTTGGATCCCGTAATCGGCCGAGAGGCCGAAATTCAGCGCATTGTCCAGATTCTGTCCCGGCGCACAAAAAACAACCCCGTCCTGATCGGAGATCCCGGCGTCGGCAAAAGTGCGATCATTGAAGGGCTGGCACAACGGATTGCCGGCGGTAATATTCCCGAATTACTTAAGAATAAGCGCGTCATTACACTGGATATGGGCAGCATGGTAGCGGGCACAAAATACCGAGGTGAATTTGAAGAGCGCATGGAGTCTGCCATCAGTGAACTGAAGCAGAGCGGCAGCACAATCCTGTTTATTGACGAGCTGCATGCCATCGTGGGTGCAGGTGCTGCCGAGGGAAGCATCGATGCTTCCAGCATCTTAAAGCCTGCGCTGGCCCGTGGCGAAATTCAGGTCATTGGTGCCACTACGCTAGATGAATACCGACGGTATATCGAAAAAGACGCGGCTTTGGAGCGCAGGTTTCAGCCCGTAACCGTAGGCGAACCCACCCGCGACGAAGCCATCAAGATTCTGTTCGGTCTGCGGGATCGATATGAGGCGCACCATAAGGCGCGCATTACAGACGAAGCGATTATCGCCGCTGTGGATCTTTCCGATCGCTATATCTCTGACCGCTTCCTGCCCGACAAGGCCATCGACCTAATGGATGAGGCCGCCAGCCGCGTTCGCCTCTCCACCTATGTTTCTCCGCCGGATATGAAAATTCTAGAGGACAAGCTGGATGCGCTGCTCAAGGAAAAAGAAGAGGCCGTCAACAACCAGAACTTTGAGCGCGCGGCCGCTATCCGAGATGAGGAGCACAGCGTCCGCAAGGAGATGGAAAATAAAAAGTCCATATGGGAGCACCAACGGGAGGACACACAGTGCAGTGTCACGGAAAACGACATCGCGGAAGTGGTAAATGCTTGGACGGGAATCCCCGTTAAACAGCTGACGGAAGACGAAAGTGAAAAACTCCTGCATCTGGAGGATACGCTTCACAAGCGGGTAATTGGGCAGGATGAGGCGATATCCGCCGTTTCAAGGGCAATCAGGCGCGCTCGTGCGGGGCTCAAGGATCCTAAGCGGCCCATCGGTTCCTACATCTTCCTGGGCCCCACCGGCGTAGGGAAAACCGAGCTTTCCAAGGCGCTGGCTGAAGCGATCTTCGGAGACGAGGACGCCATAGTTCGTCTGGATATGTCCGAGTACATGGAACCGCATAGCGTCAGTAAGCTCATGGGTTCTCCCCCGGGCTATGTGGGATATGACGACGGCGGTCAGCTCACAGAAAAAGTCCGGCGCAAGCCATACTGCGTCATCCTTCTGGACGAGATTGAAAAAGCGCATCCGGATGTTTTTAATACGCTTCTGCAGGTTTTAGAGGATGGTCGGCTAACCGATGCCAAGGGCCGCACGGTCAGCTTCCGCAATACGATCATTATTATGACTTCCAACGTAGGGGCCCGCAACGTCGGTAAGCAGAATGCAGTCGGCTTCGGCGCGGAAAATACAGCCCTCACCTATGAGCGCATGCGTGCAAGCATGTTGGAAGAGCTGAAAAAGGCGTTCCGGCCGGAGTTTCTCAACCGCGTGGACGAAATCATCATCTTCCACCAGCTTGAGGAAAATCAAACGCTACAAATCGTGCGCCTGATGCTGCGCAGTGTGGTTGATCGACTGGCAGAACGGGGCATCTCCCTTACTGTATCCGATGAAGCGGAAAAGCACCTTGCCCAAAACGGGTTTGATCCCATCTATGGCGCCCGTCCGCTACGGCGCGCCATCCAGCATCAGGTTGAGGATAGCCTGAGCGAAGAGATGCTGGCAGGGAACATTAAACTGGGTGATCAAGTTACCGCAGGAATTCGGGATGGCAAGCTCGTATTCTCGAAATCCTGATTCTTTCTTAAAAGAACCAGCGCACGCAATCTCTCGGCGCCCGACTTCGTCATAATTTACAAATTATTTTAAGGTGCCGAGATGAATTTGCGTTACAATGTAAATAGATGTTCCCAGAATGGATGCGTTAACTATGCGTAATAGATTGAAAAAAATAATACTTCCCCTCGCGATATTGGTTTCAGTGACGTTGCTTTGCGGCACCGCCTCCGCTTTGCCGTCCTATTATAACTATAATGTTAATATGCTGGAACCTACACTTTCTCTGGGCGATTATGGTCCGGATGTGGAGGCTGTGCAGCGGCTTTTGCTGGAATTGGGTCTTTACAGTGGCGGCATGACCGGCGTATATGACACACAGACGAAAGTTGCAGTCATACGTCTGCAATATCTTCTGGGCACGGTTCCCGACGGGAAATATGGTCCGCTGACTGCGGAAGCATGCCGTCGGTTCATCTCTGAACAACCAAAAAAATCCATGGTCTCCATACAGAAACTTCCCCTAGCTAATGCTGTGATCGGAATCGACCCTGGCCACCAGGAAAAGGCCGATTTCGGGCTGGAATTGATGTCTCCCAGTGGCAATTGGACCAAATACCGCACGAGCCGCGGCTCGATTGGGATTAAAACCGGCATGCCCGAATACAAAATTAATCTGCTTGTCGGCAAAAAATTGGAGGATCTTTTAGAGTCCGCCGGTGCCACCGTCATCATGTCTCGGCAGGAAAACAGCGTTTCTCTTTCCAATCTGGATCGCTCAATGTATATGAACAATGAGAATGTGGATTTTTGGATTCGCATTCACTGCGATGCATCAACCTCCTCCTCAAAATCCGGCGCAAACGTGCTGATCCCTTCCTCCTCCAGCAATGCGAAGATCTATGACGACAGCCTCGCGCTGGGGACCATTGTGCTTCATTCCTTCTGCAAAGCTACCGATGCCGCCAAAGGATCCGTAAACGCAGTGTCATCTCAAACCGGGTTTAATTGGTCCCAAAGTCCCGTCATCACCATTGAAATGGGGTATCTGTCAAACCCAAAAGATGACCTCAAGCTTTGCAGTGATTCTTACCAAACCTCCTGTGCCATGGGAATTTACAATGGCATTCTCATCTATTTTAATGCGTACAAATAAGGGGATAAAAATGATACGATCTGCGCTCTTGGCAGTGTTAGCGTTCTCCCTTCTTTTCTATGTAAGCGGCTGTTTCGTCCCTGACAGTGTTCAAAACAGAGCATCTTCCGGCACCCAAATGTCCGAAAATTCCGTGATATCCGAAACTGATTCGGTAGCGGAAGATTCCGGCAACCCCGTGCGCTCCCTTTATAAAAAATATTCGGATGATACAGAGGATCGCTTTGTGTTGTTTCAGGATGCGCTCAATGGCGATATGTCCCGGACATGCACGGAGGCGTCTCTCCACCTGAGCGAGCACAGGGCAATTCTTTTCGAAGGCTTGCTCACTTTGGGCTGGCTTCTTCCCGCGGACGACGGAACCTATGCCTCCACTATCACCGGCACGCTTGCCGGAAGCGGCGTCATAGCGGAAAAAAGCGGGGCAGATCAGCTGCATTACAGCTATGTGAACGGCAAATCTGCGGCGGGCACCCTGCGGGACAGCTGTCTCACCTATACCTGCTATACTCCGGATGGCAATATCTTGCAGCAGGTGACTGTTTTGGGAAACGAAGGCGCCTGGCTTTCCCTTACGGAATTCGATGGCGTTTTTACTCTGCTTTGCTTCCAGTCGGATATTCGGTTGCTGACGGGGTTCTGCCCCGCCTCTGTTCCCAATCCGGTCAACTCCGGCACAACCGTTGATCAAATCCTGAAGGATTACTCCAGTTGCGCACAAATCAGCCTGTTCTATTCTGAAGAAACTTCCTCCCTCACTCGAGAGGTCGGCTAACCATCGACATTTGCGATAAAAAAAAGGCCCGGTTACACCCGGGCCTTTAAAAATACGAATTAGATTTCCAGAATACGCTCGATTGCCCCCCGCAGATTTGCGGTGTCAACCGTTTCGATCTTTCCCGTGTCGCAGGCTTCGGCGGCAATCGGGTCGATGGGAAGCCTGGCCAGCAGCGGAATATTATACCGCGCGGCAATTTCCTCTGCATGACTTTCGCCAAATACTTTAATCTCTTTGCCGCAGTCCGGGCAGTTCAAATAGCTCATATTTTCTACAATGCCGAGGATGGGCACGTTCATCATCTCCGCCATACGTACCGCCTTTTCCACAACCATGGCCACAAGGCTCTGGGGCGAGGTCACAACAATAATGCCGTCAACCGGGAGGCTTTGAAACACCGTAAGCGGTACGTCGCCGGTTCCCGGAGGCATATCCACAAACATATAGTCAATATCATTCCAAATCACTTGTGTCCAGAACTGCTTGATCACGCCCGCAATGATAGGCCCCCGCCAGACCACGGGATCGGTATCGCGCTCTAAAAGCAGGTTGATGGACATGATTTCCACGCCTTTTCGGCTCATAACTGGCAGCAGCTTCTCGTCTTCAATGCCTTGCGCCTTCTCCTGAATGCCAAAAATCCGGGGAATCGAAGGGCCCGTGATATCTGCGTCCAAAACAGCTGTTCTCTTCCCTGCGGCGTTCATTGCCGAAGCCAGAAGCGCCGTAACCATCGATTTCCCGACGCCGCCTTTTCCGCTTACTACGCCAATGACCTTCTTAACACTGCTGTAATCGTTCAGCTTCTCCTTCTCAATCTCGTTTCTCGAGCTGCAGTCACTGACGTTGCAGCTGTTGCAATCATTCGTACACTCCATTTGGCTCTTTCCTTCCTGCATGTTTTGTAGTTAAGGCAGCATTCGGCTTTTTTACCTTAGCCAAATTGCATTATATGCTCATTTGGTAAGTTCGTCAAACGCAACTGCCATAATTTGTTCACCATTCTACATAATAATGGCGCATCAATGATATTTTAACTCCAAATTCTTATACTAAACTAAATTCAATAAAACGAAAGGAGATCTTGGTCTATGGAAAACAATAATTGGCATGAACACGATGCGTCATATTCGTCCAACGGGAGTTACAGTTCGGACGAGGGCTATTCTAAAAATAAAAAAAGGCGGAACGGAGTTACCCTCACACAGCTTGTGGTATGCATGCTGATCGTCGCCCTTTTAAGCGGAGTTGCCGGCGCATATTTTTCTGATGGACTCCATCACAACTCGGATCAGTCCGCGCTCCTGCCACAAAACAATGGCTCTGTGATCATGGACAATTCCAAAGCCGCAACCCCTAGCGATGCCATTCCGGACAACGGCGGGGCACAAAACGGCACTTCCCATCCTTCTCGAGGTCTTATCATTGGCGGCTCCAACGCCTCAGGAAATACTGCGGGAAGCAATGTTATCCACAACTGCATGGCCAGCGTAGTCGGCATTTATATTAGCCAGACTACTACGACTTTCTCCGGAACGACTTCGCAAGAGGATACCGGCTCCGGCTCTGGCGTCATTATCACCAAGGACGGTTATATTGTCACCAATAACCACGTGGTCGGTGGAGCGGGACACATCCGCGTCTATCTTCAGGACGGCACCGAGTACGATGCAACCGTAGTGGGCGCCGATACCTATAGCGATATCGCCATCATCAAAATCAATGCGGACAACCTCCCCGCGGCAACGCTGGGTGATTCCGGCAGCGCCAAGGTGGGCGACGAAGTTTACGCCATCGGCAATCCGCTGGGCGTGCTGACCAGCAGCGTCTCCAGGGGCATCATCAGTGGGCTTGACCGCACCATTACCATTGATGATGTGAGCATGACTCTGATGCAGACTGACGCAGCCGTCAACCCCGGTAATTCCGGCGGCGGCCTCTTTAACAGCATCGGTGAGCTCATCGGCATCGTGAATGCCAAGAGCGCCAGCATTGATGTGGAGGGCTTGGGCTTCGCAATTCCCGTCAATACGGCCAAACCCATCATCAAGAATCTGATCGATCTGGGCTATGTTACAGGGCGTCCGTATATTGGCATTGAAATGCAGGATGTGTCTTTGCGCTATGGGAACAATCAGAATTCCTTCAATCCCTTCAATCAATACGACTATGTGACCCGGGTTCAGGTCATGAAGGTTGTGGAAGGCAGTGCGGCAAATAAAGCCGGCATTATGGCCAATGATATCCTGACTGCAATTAACGGCACGGAGATTACCGGTTCGTCACAATTTGCGTCGCTCCTCTATGAATACAAAGTGGGCGATACGGTAACAATAACAGTATTGAGAGGCAGCGAAAGCCAGGATATCCCCCTGACCTTGGGTGAAAGGTCTTAACATTAGTCATTGCGGCAAAAGCCCCCACTTCTGCCGATGACATACCCCCCAACCATCTGCAGGTAATACCTGGCAAAAGAGACGGCGTCAGCCGTCTCTTTTGCAATACTTCATTGAAACAGATCCTTAAACCACTGTATGATTCTCTGTCCGAAGTCAGGCTCTTTGATCCCTTCCGTATCCTGAGCCGGCACAGCGGTCTCTGCCGGTTCAAGGGGCGTTTCCTCCTCGGCTCCGTCGATGGTAAACATGAACTGTACGCTCCCGTTCCCCTGCTCCTGCGTGCTCGAATATGAGGTATATGCATCGGAAAGCGCCAAGAGTGCATCCTTGCGCGACAGCGAAACTTCATACCCGCTGGTTTCGTCTAGTATTTTTTGCATCCCGTCCTGATTTACCTTACGGATGCCCTTATAAAGGTCGTATACGCCGTCTCTAATGTCGTTTGCGCCCCCTGACAGCTCATATGCTCCATCCGCAAGATCGTCAGCTCCTCCCGCTAGGTCGAACAGGCCATACATCAGTTCATTCGCACCGCCGCAAAGTGCGCTCGTACCTTGGTTCAATTGATAGACCGCATCTGTGAGGGAGGCCGACTGTACGCTCATGCTCTGCATTTGAGCAAGGAACTTATTCGCCAATTCCAAATTTGTACTGCTGACCAGCACGGCATAAATCGTGCCCACTTCTTCCTGTGTCAGTTGGCCGGAAGATGCGCCATTTGACAACGACCGGTACAATGCGTCGAGATTCCCGTCCACTTCCCCAAGCCCAATTGTTAATTTGGAAGCCCCTTCCGCCGCAGAATTGGTAGCCGCGGCAAGATCCCATGCCCCCTCCGTCAAATCCGCCGTGCCGGCCGCAAAATCGCCTGTGGCGCTGTAAAGTTCTTTGGCGCCGTCAGCCAGTTTTCCAGTGGCCTCCTCGACCTTATCCAAAGCGTCAAAGAGGTCCTGTACATCGTCAATTCCACCCAAATCACTCTCGTCCACCAGCCCCACCACGCCGATCAGCGTCGCCTCATCCAGCCTAAATGCGGATACATCCGCCTCAATGGTCAAGGTGTCATGAATATCCCCGCTTTGGTCATCCAGGCTCTCGGCGAGCCCTGGCATCAGCGATGCCATCACGCTGACGCTGCCGGACTGCGTGTTAAGCTTTCCATCGGTCGTGATATTGCGAAAGCTGTCGTTGAGCGGGTACATACATATAACGGTAAAGGGTGTATAAAGCGTCACAGTCTCTCCGTCCACCTCTTGCTCTACGGCCAAATGGTTCACCGTCCTAAGCGTGATGGTCACGTGCCCGCTCTTTCCCGCCATCTCCTGCGCACTCATTTTTTTGCCGTCCAGCGTGTATGCAACGGAAACAGAAAAAGGCAACTCTTTCTCCACAGTTCCCTGATATATTACGTCCTTTCCGTCTGCGTGGAAGGTCGCCTGATCACCGTCAATGGCGGGCGAATCATTGCTGGAAAGGCACTTAATATTGGTGAGTATCGTATGGTCGGAGATTTCGTCAAAATTCGACGGGTTGCTTAGATATACGCTGGATACAATCCCGGTAATATTCCCATCAGCGTCCATATCCACGTACACGGTCTCATCCCGGCTTCCGTGGTCAGCCGCATAAGCAATGGACATCACCACCGATAGCACCAGAAAAAACACAAACAGCGCAGCAAGAATCAGCGCAATAATTTTTTTCATATCCAATCCCTCCTACAACTTTTTATCATTCGGCACTCTTGAGAGATTCCACCATATCGATGGACCGCACATGCCTTCGCATCATCAAATTAACCAGTAGCGAAAACAGGATGGTCAGTATAAACGAGTAGATGTAACATGTGGCCCCCGCAGTGCGGATGAACATCACAATATCCACCTCGCACGTTCGTATCACGAAGGAATGCAGGTATTTCCCCAGCAAAAGCCCCAAGGCGGCACCAATGACTGCCAGCGTATTGTTTTCCCTAAACACGTAGTCATACATCTCTTTGTCATAAAAGCCCAAAACTCGCAGCGTCGCAAGCTCCCGCTTCCGTTCCCCCAAGTTGATATTCGTAAGGTTGAGCATCACTACAAAAATCAGTATGGCAGATCCGCCAATCAACACAAGGGTGATATAATTGAGGATCCCCAGCGTCTGATTCATGGTTTCATACATACTGGCCATCTCCTTGACCATGTACATGCGTTTATCCGACAGAAGCAGGGACTTCACCTCATCACGTTTCTCCGCGCTGAGGGATTCGTCGAGGTTCAGCATGAAGCCATTGTACTCCATGGGCGTGTCAAACACGCTGTTGTAGTAATTCTCGCTCATGTACACGTAATGATGCACGTAGTTGTCCGCAATGGCTGCGACTTTCACGCTGTATCGCGTGTTTCCCATGATGACCGAAATGGTATCGCCGGGCTTCACATTGTATAGTTCCGCCAGCTTGTATGTGATGATCGCCCCGCTGTCATCCAAAGTCAATTGCCTGCCGTCGCTCATAAGAACGATTTTCCCCTGTAGCTCGGCGTCGTCCCGAACGCCCAGCACATGCACGTTGCTTACCCGCACGCTCTCGTGCTCGGCGTCGCACAGCGTATCCGAACAGTACATGACAGAGGCGATATCCACGGCCGCAGGGTTTTCCTGCAGCAAGTTCTCGATTTCTTCACTGCTCATGGAATCATAGGTGTACGCCTGAATATCCATTTTCCATATTGTGCTAAACTGAACGTCCATAATCCCAAATATGGAATATTTGATTCCAAACCCCGTCACCAGCAGTGCACAGCTTCCGGCAATCCCCACGATGCTCATAAAAAACCGCTTCTTATACCGAAGCAGGTTCCGCACCGTAACCTTTTCCGTAAAATTCAGCTTGTTCCAAATGAAGCCAATCCGCTCAAGAATCACGCGCTTGCCCGGTCTGGGTGCCTTGGGGCGCATCATGGACGCCGGAACCTCCCGCAGCGATACCCAAACCGCCCCGATGGTCGCCGCACAGGTGCAGCATGCGATGGTGATAATTGCCGTAGTCGCAATGTCGTTGCGGAAAGGGAGCCGGATATCCGGAATCTTGTATAGAATGGAATAGGCGTTCAAGATGACGTAGGGAAACAGCTTGAATCCCACAATGCAGCCAAACAGACCGCCCAGGATACACGCGCTGATGGAATAAAACATGTATTGCGAGGCAATGCTCCATCCCCCGACACCCAAGGCCTTGAGCGTTCCCATCTCCGTGCGCTTTTCATCCACCATCCGCGTCATGGTCGTAAGGCTAACCAAGGTTGCAACAATAAAGAATATAATCGGGAAAACATCGCCAACTGCCGCAATGCGCTCCGTATTGTCGCAGTAATCGGAATACCCGGCGTTTCCCGTGCGGTCGTCGACGTACCAGGTTCCGCTCTGGGTATCGCCATATGCCTCGATCCGGTCCGATACCGCAGTCACCAGCTCATCGTATTTGTCGGAAAAAGTCGAAATGCTTTCTTTTCCGTCGATCTCAATTTCCGCCTGGGTATAGGTCACATTCATAAGGGCCTGAAGCGGTAGTCGGCTTTCCAGTTTGGCGATGGCATTCCCCGATGCGTAGGCAAACCCATCCGAACTGCCGTTGCCGATGGTGCTGTTGCCGCGTTCATAGATCCCAAGGTATTTTGGGCAGTATACACTGCCCACCACTCGAAGCGATATGCTTCCGCTGTCCGTAGAAAATTTTGCATATTCTCCTAGGATAAGGCCGTACTTCTCAATGGCCAAATTGTCAACGGCAACTTCGCTGTCTTTTTGCGGTAGCCTGCCTGAGATCAGCTCCAGCGTATTGATCGCATCCTGCGGCTGCGGGTCTATCCCATAATCCGCAAGTAGGTTAAGCCCCGCGCCCTTTTCCATCTTCTCTTTGATGGGCAGGGAGATCAGCTTGATGTTTTTCTCCGTGCCGTCCTCCGCCAGCATGAGCGTATCGAGTGTGAGCTGGGGCTGCACGACTTTGACGCCCTCAATGGCGCGCAGTGCTTTGATGTCGTCCGTGCTCAGCCCTTCTGAACACATAACCGTAAGGTCGGAAAGATGCGTGCTCTGGAAAAGTCGGTCCCCAGCCTCCTGCATATCAGGGCTGGTCGCCCGGATACCGACAAAAAAAGCCACGCCCAGCGCAGACACCGCAAAGATTGAAAAAAATCTCGCCGCGTTTTCCTTTATTTCCCGCATCAGATTTTTCAGGAGCAGTCTGTTCATCCTACCATTCAATCTCTTCTATGGGCATGGGAATCTTGTTGATTTCTGTGCTTTCTACCACTCCATTTTTTATCTGTATCACTTTGTCCGCCATAGGCGCCAGCGCAGAATTATGTGTGATGATGATCACCGTCATGCCGTCACGGCGGCAGGTATCCTGCAAAAGCTGAAGCACCTGCTTTCCCGTCTGATAGTCCAAAGCGCCCGTCGGTTCGTCGCAGAGCATGAGCTTTGGATTTTTGGCCAATGCACGCGCAATCGCCACCCGCTGCTGCTCGCCACCGGAGAGCTGCGCTGGGAAGTTCTTCGTACGTTCCTCTAACCCTACGCCGCAAAGCGCCTCTGCAGCCGGCAGCGGATTTTTGCAGATTTGCGAAGCCAACTCTACGTTTTCCAGAGCGGTAAGATTCTGCACCAGATTGTAAAACTGGAATACAAATCCAACCATTTCCCGCCTGTATTTTGTGAGGGCACGCCGGTTGTACTGCTCAATGTGCTCTGTGTCCACCACGATCTCCCCCGTCGTACAGGTATCCATGCCGCCCAGAATATTCAGTAGCGTAGTTTTCCCCGCGCCGGAAGGACCCACCACCACGCAAAGCTGCCCCTTTTCCAGCTCCAGATTCACGCCGGAAAGGGCGTTGATGACGACTTCGCCCATAATATACCGTTTCGTCACATTTCTCAGCGAGATGTATGCCATGTCCCCACTCCCTCTCCCGTTAATTGATCACAACGCCAATTATTTTCTGGCTTTCTCCGCTTCCGTATTGTCCTCTCGTACCCACTACCAATACGTTGTTAAACACCGCCGGGGTAGATTCGATCCGGGAGCCCATATCCAACTCATAAAGCGCTTTTCCCGTCAGAGGGTCCTGCAGGCGCATGATGCCGCTTCGGTCGCATTGAATGAGATATGCTGTTTCGTTTTCATCGTAGATCACAACCGGGGAGCTCCAATAGCCGGCGGCCTGCTCGTAACGCCAAAGCTCCGCTCCCGTCTCCTTATCATATGCGACAATCCTTCCGCCATATTGCGTCTCCCCGTTCACGGTAACGGAAACCAGTGTGGAGTTGTAGATGACCACGTTTTCAATGCTGCCGTGCCCCACATGCGGCGTGGTCAACGTGCCCCCGTTGGAGGAAGTATTTCCCACGGAAGCGTCCCATTCCGCCTGCCAGAGGATCTCTCCCGTAAGGCCGTCAATTTTGCGGTGCACGCTTTTTCCCATCCCGTCGGTCACGTTCTGCTTATCCACCTCGTTGGCGGTATACAGGTAAAACGTACCATTATCAGGATCCTCTTCAATGACAATGCTTGTATCGCTGTCATCCAACACATCTACCACATATTGCAGTTCCATAGTATTGAGATCTACGCACTGCAGAGCCCCGCCGTTGTCGGTAAAAAACGCGTAATTTCGAAAAATAGCAATTGAGTTCTCAATCCCCCACCATTTTTGGGTGTCGCCCTCGCCATATCCGCTGGCAGTATACCGGTACTTTTCCAAATCGCCCGGATTGACGCTCACCGTGCCCGCGGCCCTGTTGAATGTGGTGTTGAGCTTTACGGTGTAGAAAATGCCGTTTTCCCCACCTGTAATCAGAGTGTCGGTTTCCGCGTCAATCAGCGGGCTGCTGTCATAGGCCTGCCATTCCCGGTAGGAGAAGGGGTCCTGCCCGCCGAAGCTCCATATAACCTTATTGTCGATGAGTGATATAATTCGAAACCAGGAACCAAAAACCCCGTCCTGTGTCCCGGGAATGCCCTGCCCGGTGTAAAGCAGCGGATATCCCCGGGGATCAATGGAAGCGGTTCCCTTTGTCACCACGCCAAGGTACAGCGGGTCTCTTGTGGCAGCGCCTGTACCCAGCTCCAGAAAATAAATATACCCATCCATGGCCGGATAAATGACTTCGGTGAAACCTGCCTTATTCTTAAACTGGTCGTAAACGCCCAGCATGCTTCGCACGTCGTCGTCCCATTGAATGATTAGGGACTGCCCGGTCCAGCCCGTGCCCGTCCATGTGCCGTTTTGCTCAGAGGTCAGTGAACCCGTGGGCACTTCCCACGTTCGGGCAAGGCGCTTTTGGGCAATGATCTGCGTTCCGTAAGTAAATGAGTTGCGATAATTATTCCCCGCGAAGGTGATAATCCCCTTTACGTCCGTATATTCTTCACCCTTTTTAAAGCGAATGCTGTCTGGGCGGACAAAGCTGTCCACAATTTCCCGGTTTATCATCTTCCCGGTCACAATCCCAAATGCGTTGAGCTTCGCGGTGTCCATTTTCTGCACCGTCAGCATATCGGAAAGCTCTGGAATGGGCGTAGGCTGCAATTCGGTTTCGGTAACAACCTCTTGTGGCTGCTGCGCCGCAATTTCTCCTTCATCGCCCTCGGAAAGCCGCATGAGCAAATAAATCCCGCCCGCGATAAATGCAAGCAGTATCAGCGTCAGTAAAAACCGCCTTGCCGCGTATTTGCCTCCCCGATATCTTCTCATCACCCTGCGTTTTTTAACCCTTCTAATCATGTCACCCATTCGTCTCCGTGGCCGTAATTTTGGATGCATCGCTCACAAAGGCAATGCTGCCCTTCCCGCTTTCAAATCTGGTGGGGGGCTCGCAGCTTCCCACAACGGATATATTGTCGGTATGCTCATAAATGAAAAGCCCAGTGGCATTCTCTCCGCCTTTTGCGTGGATGTTCACCACGCCCTCAATGTTTATGGCCGTCACGGACGCGCCCTGGTACGCACCGCTGTTCCCCACAATCAGCGTAGAGCCGTCCTTCATATACAGCGTTCCGTTGCATTTAAGCGCGTTGTAGCTTTTATCGGTATATGCCTTAAGCGTGGAACCTGCAAAAAGGGTAATGTCATAGTCCTCAATATCCACGCCACCCAGCGCCCCTGTGGCGGAAACTGCCGCCCCTTCTTCCAGCGTCAGCTCTTTCGCCAAGATTCCACAGCCGTTGGTGCCCGCAATCTCATAATCACTGCCGGGCATAAAGCGCAGGGCGCCGTTGCTCTGCAGCGCATGGCTGACCCCTTTGACGATAGCGTCTGTCCCTCCCAGCTGTGCATCTCCCAAACATCCGATGGCATCGGAGCCCCCGTATATCGTCACGCTATTCAGGGTTAGGCTGCATCCCTCTTCCAACCGTATGACGCATTCCCCCATCCCGTCCAACGTGAATCCGTTGCCCTCAATTGTGATGTCGCCCCGTTCCTTCGTTATGCAAAGCATGGTGTCTTCCATGCTGATGGAAGCGGAAAGGGTCGCCACGTTGGATTCACCAGCGTTGATGAATGCCTCCAGCGTAGCCGCCGTCAAAATTGAGGACCCTCCCACGGGATCCATAATCTCAACCTTCTCCCCTTCTTCTGCCTGGCCGGAACAGGCGGACATCATCAAAAGCAGCGCCATCATGGCGATTACGACGATTTTCTTCATAGTAGCTCCTTAAACCGGTTTGTAAGTCTCAATGATGCACTGTGCGGCACGCATGCCGTCCACAGCCGCGCTTACAATGCCTCCCGCATAGCCCGCGCCTTCCCCCACAGGATAAAGGCCATGCATGCGGGTAGCCTCTGTGGTTTCATCCCGTTCAATGCGCACAGGCGAGCTTGTCCGGCTTTCCACTGCCGTAAGCACCGCATCATAAAAATCAAATCCTTTTAGCTTTCTCCCGAACGTAGAAATGCCGTCCCGGATCCCCATTGCTACAAATTCGGGCAGGCAACCGAATAAATCGCGCTTTACCACACCCGGCCGGTAAGTTGGACTGACGTCGCCAAAAGCCTTTGGCGCCAACCGCTTTAAAAAATCACCCACGCGTTCAGCGGGCGCCTCAAACGTGGATCCTCCCAGCAGATAAGCGTCACGTTCCAGTTTTTCCTGAAACAGCATCCCCGAAAGCGGGTTTTCTCCAAAATCTCGGGGATCCACCTGCACAACAATGGCCGCGTTGGAATTGGCGCCGTCCCGCGCATAGTTGCTCATGCCGTTTGTGACCACCTGCTCCATATCAGAAGAGGAAGCCACAACGCTGCCTCCCGGGCACATGCAGAAGGTATAAACACCCCGGTCGCCCGATCGGCCCGCAAGCCGGTATTCCGCAGCGCCCAGCCGGGGATGCCCCGCAAATTTCCCGAATTGAGATCGGTCGATAAGCTCGCGTGGGTGCTCAATTCGAACACCAACGGCAAAGGCTTTGGGACGCAGTTCCAGCCCCGCTTTATGCAGCATTCTGTAGGTGTCCCTTGCCCCCTGTCCGATGGCAAGAACGCAGGCACAGCATTCCAGTTTTTGTGCATTTCCGTTGCGAACGATCTGCACAGCGGTCAGGTTTCCATCCGCATCCTTTTGAAGCCCCGTCAGCTTTGTTTCAAACAGCACGCTGCCGCCCAGATTTTCAACGGCCCGTCGCATGTTCCCCACGGTATTGATCAAATGATCCGTGCCGATATGCGGTTTCGCCAGCAGTTTGATCCGTTGTGGCGCGCCAAATTCAACCAGCAGTTCCACAACTTCTCGGGCACGGGCGTCCTTGATCCGAGTGGTCAGTTTCCCATCCGAAAAGGTCCCTGCGCCCCCTTCGCCGAACATCACGTTGCTCTGTGGCAGAAGATTTCCTTCCTTCCAGAACCGCTCCACATCCAGCCGCCGTTCCTCCACGGGCTTTCCCCGCTCAATCGCAATGGGATGGTACCCGTATTTCGCCAGCATATAGGCGGCAAAAAGTCCGGCCGGGCCAAGTCCGACCACGACCACGGGTTGTTCCAATTTTCTCTTCCCGATGCGGATCTCGCGCGGGACTTCTCCTTCGGCTAAAAATACGTTCTTCAGCTGCCGTTTCAACAGGAACGCCTCCTGCTCCCGGGTCAGGCTGATCTCAACCGTATACAGGAAAAAAAGGTCGTCTTTCTTTCTCGCGTCAAGGGAAATCCGCTTAATGTGCAAAGATAGAACGTCCCGTTCCGATATACCAAGAGCCCTCGCCGCAACATTTGCCAGCGAGGACTCGTCCGCCGTAATCGGCAATTTTAAATCTGTAACTGCTAGCGACATTCTTTCCTAATCCTCAATCGTCACAGTAACCGTAGGTGACGCAAGTTCCGCGGTGAGTTCCGTAGTCATTTCCTCTTTGGGCAATCCCACCATGACATCCAGTTCATATTGTCCGGCCGCAAGCCCTGTTACATCCACATAAAGGTTGATGTCTCCCCGGTCCAACTGGCGGATCAGGCTGATTCGGCCGCTGATTGACAAATTGTCGGTTTCTAAGGAAAGCGTTGCTTTTTGCTTTCGGCCAAGGCCTGTGATATGAATCGTCATCCCCTCGAATATGCGGGTTTCGTCCATCTCTCGAATATCCGCATAGACGCTAACCGTCTTTGTCTCACCTAAAATCTGTACATTCTCCGGAAGGATAATGCCCACGGCGCTGACTACACTTTCCGTCTTTCCGGAAATGTCAACTTGATCAATGTCGATTCCCGTCATTGCATTGATCACGTCCTCCGGGCCCGCAACTAATATCGAAGGCGGCGTAGCGACTGTGTTTACAAGTTCATAGTTGGTTCCAAGCGCATCCGCGCCCAGAATCGCGTCTTGCGCATTCACGTTAAGCGTTGCCGTCTTAAGCACATCCAGCTTCACAGTCACCGTAGGCAGGCGATCTAGAAACAGCGCGTTATTGATATCGTTTCCGTCAATATCCTTCAATACCAAATCCATGGATTGGTTAATGTTTGTGGTCCTGTTGTCCAGATCAATGGTGCAAACGGCCTTGACAATGGAGGCCACATCCTCTTGCGCTCCGCTCACCGTGTAGTTCTGATTGCCCAATATGGGGGTGTCACACCAATAATTATCCGGCAATGATCCGCTGTATTTCACTTCAATTGGAACCGTGCGGGAGGCCATCTCATCCACTTCCACGAGTATTTCGCTGGGTGAAATGCTTACCACCGCGCCATCGTCGGCAGTGGCGTTTAGTTTTAATTTATAGGTACCCTCTTTTGAAATAGCCCTGAGGCTCGCCGTCACCGTCACATCAGAAGGATCCAAAGAGCTGTACTTTGTTAACTCCGTGCTCACGCGAACCGTAACGTCCTTAAGTATCTCCTCATGATCTCCCCGAACCACCAAATTCTGCTGCAACAAATCCGACTCGCCGCTAAAACTCACCGGGATGTCTGTCAGCGTTTTAATCCGGCTGGGGTTGGTTTCCATCATGACATATCCCCAAAGGAGCGTTGCAAAAAGAAGCGAAATGATTTTCAGTGCGACATTTTTCGTCAAAAAACGCTTCAGATGTTTCCACAGGGCGGGTCCAAAATACTCCTTAAAGTTACGCATCTTTGGCCCTCCGTTTAAACAGATTCATGATCGCAGTTTCGTGTTCCTTTTGGAAAACGGACTCTAGCAGATCCAACAGCGCTTTTTTATCAATATAGCGGATCAGTTTTCCGTCCCGCGCAATAGAAACAACTCCCGTTTCTTCAGACACCACAATGGTGATGCTGTCGGTCACCATAGAAATGCCCAGCGCCGCGCGATGCCGTGTGCCCAATTCCCGGGCCACAGAAATATTATCCGCCAAAGGGAGGAAACAAGCCGCGGCCACGATCTCGCGATCCCGAATGATCATCGCTCCATCGTGCAGCGGCGTATTGGGTTCAAATATGTTCTCAATGAGCGGCGCGGAGATTCGCCCGTTGATCCGTGTTCCCGTGCCGATGATATCCGCCAGACCCGTGCGCATTTCGATTACGATCAATGCTCCAACCCGGCGCCTGGCCAGGTTTGTAATCGCCATATGCATTTCCCGCACGATTTCCTTTGATTGCGCCTCAAGGCGCGGAGCGTAATTGTCCTTGGAAAAAATTTTACCCCGTCCGATATGCTCCAAAGCACGGCGAATTTCAGGTTGGAACAGGATAACGGCAAGTATGAGCCCCGCAGACAAAAGCGAGCTAAGAATCCAGCTCAATGTGGAGAGTTGCAGGGTATCGCTGACGATAGCAGCAACGAAAAGGATGCCAGTCCCCTTAAGCACCTGATAGGCCCTTGTTTCCTTTGTCAGCACGATCAGCCGATAGAGCAGCGCGGCGATAATCAGAATGTCTATCGCATCCGTCCATCTGAACTGTTCCAGTCCTCCGGTTATGGTTTTTACGAGAACGTCATACGCCAAGTTTGCCTACCAGCCTTTCGCATTCCTGTATTTAATTATACTACAATTAAAACATTCTCTCATGCTATAAAACAAGTGTTAATCGAATTTTTACATCCCTTATTTTTGTTGTGATGTATCCATTTCGCGCAAGCGGTCTTCCATTGTCTTGATGTCAAGCATGTAATTTTCGAGTTCGTTGCTCATTTCAGACAGCTTAACGCTGCTTAGCGAACCTTTTTCCCTGAATTCTCTGGAACATTCATCGTTAAACTCATCCTGAAGAAGCTGAGCCTCGGCTTTTTTCTGCCCCAGCAATTCCCGGTTGATTGATTTGTTGTTATATTCTTTCATATTCGGAATCTCTTTCTCGGGTATCCGGCCGTTTGATAGCATCCCTTTGTATTTTAACATAGATTATCCAAGAAAAAAACAGGGTATCCTTCTTAGTTTTTAAATTGTTGTAGAATTGCATCGTTAATGATAGGATTGTAGTGAGGTGACAATATGGTTTTGGATCGGTTTGAATTAAATGCCGCCGTCATGGACGACGGCACCGTGATCGACAGAGCATCCCTTCCGGAATATGCGAAAGAGGGGGATGTAATTGTGCAAGGAAAAGAGGGCTTTTCCATCGACGCAGAAGCCACCGTCGCCCGCCGGGCACAAATGCGCGCAAGATTATCCGGGCTGCTCAAACGTTCTCAATAAGTTTTAACCGCAGTTATCAAAAAACAGCCGAAGGGCTGGTTTTTGTATCGAAGCGTCTTTCGCTTTCATCGCTTTCGGTTTTTCTCATGCGCGTTTCGTGCCTTACCCACCTATGCCGTGGTGCACAAAAATGGCAGTACCGCTTCGTTTCTGGTGTCATAAGGTACGCGGAACGCGGTGCGCATCACTTCGCTGACGTCTTCCGCAGCCACCACGCTGATCCCCATGGTCTCATACCCGCTTTCCCAGTTCGCTTTTGGAATCACCACGGTATCTGCCCCGGCCGCCTTTGCCGCCAGGATCTTTTCCCGCACGCCCCCCACGGCCCGCACCTCGCCATATACCGTGATTTCCCCCGTCAGGGCGATACCCCGCTCCGCAGCCTTTCCCGTAAACGCACTCATCAGCGCCACCGCGAAGGCGATGCCTGCGCTGGGGCCGTCCAAGGGGATCCCGCCCGGCACATTGAATCGAATATGATAGTCAGAACAGTCCACACAAAACCTTTTTTTAAAGGCGCAGCACACGTTTTCCGCAGAAACATAGGCGGTACTCTTCCGGCCCAGCTTCCGTCCACGCAAATCAAATTCCTCGTAGTCCGCGGCGCCGCCGATGAAAAGCGTCCCCCTCCCCTTTTCCGTTGGCTCGGTCACGCATTCGATCTCCATGGCCACGCCCGTCCAGCCGTTGGCCACAGCAAGCCCCACTGCCGTTCCGGCTTTCATCTTCTCGGGCATTTTATAGGTGTACCTTCGGCTGCAGTTGGTGATCTCCGTCACCCATTCAATATCCCGTAGGGCAATGTTCCCACGGTTTTCCGCGTAGGCGGCGCCTCCGGCAATCTGGATCATATTCACCACTTCTCTGCCAGAGCTACAGAAGATTGCGCAGGCTTCCTGTGCCCGCTCGTCCATCTGATATCCCAGCCTGCTGGCGGCATCTAGTGCGATCTTTTCCAGGCTCTCAACGGAGAGCGGCCGGAAAAACAGCTCTACGCACCGGGACCTGAGCGCCGCAGGCAGCTCCTCAGGCTGCCGGGTGGTCGCCCCCACCAGTCTGAAATCCGCGGGCATTCCGTTTCTAAAAATGTCGTGAATATGCGGCGGAATCGTCTGGTTATCCGGCGAGTAATAAGCGCTGTCAAAGAATACCTTCCGATCCTCCAGCACCTTCAATAGTTTGTTCATTTGAACGGGGTGAAGCTCACCAATCTCATCCAGAAACAGCACTCCGCAGTGCGCCCGGCTGACTGCCCCGGGCTTGGGCTGCGGAACGCCTTGGGTTCCCATGGGCCCCGCCCCCTGATAGATAGGGTCGTGCACAGAACCCATCAGTGGGTCGGCAATGGCGCGCTCGTCAAAACGCACGCAAGTGGCGTCCACCTCCACAAATTTCGAGTCCGCGTTAAAGGGGGATGCCTTCTGCCGCTTCGCTTCCTCAAGGATCAGGCGCGCCGCGCAGGTTTTCCCGCAGCCGGGAGGTCCGTAAATGATCACGTGCTGGGGGTTGGGACCGCACAGGGCCGCCCGAAGCGCCATAATTCCGTCCTGCTGTCCCACGATATCTTCCATGACGGCAGGCCGCGCCCTTTCGGAAAGAGGCACATGAGCGATTTCGCCCGCATGAGCCGCAGCTCACGCATCTCCTTTGATTCATCCCGTTGCTGCCTGCCTCCATAGATACGGCCGGGTGTAGCAACCTTCTGTTTTTTCAGCCGTCCCGTCTTCCATAGGAATATCCCAATCATAATTGCCTGTATTGCCAGCCATGCCCAAATCAAATCGATCGTAACCTCCTTGCACTTTTCCGAACTTAGTATGTGCAATCGGTCAGAGAAACAGCTTGAAACAAATTCGGTAAAATATGATAAAACTGTATAAAAAATCGGGCATCTGCCCGATTTTCCCTATTTTTATTCTTCCACGATCTTCCTACCCATCAGCACGCCCATCACGGAAGCCATCATGAGCCCGCGTGTCCAGCCGCTGGAGTCGCCCAAACAATGCAGCCTCTTCACGTTGGTGTTAAGGTCAGCGTCCATCTTCACACGGTTGCTGTAAAATTTCAGCTCCGGCGAATAAAGCAGCGTTTCACTGGCGGCAAACCCCGGAACCACTTCATCCACTGCCTTGATGAAATTGATGATGTTGATCATAGACCGATAGGGCATTGCCGCCGTAATGTCGCCGGCAACCGCATCCTTAAGCGTAGGCTGTACGTTGGATTGCGCCAACTCTTTCTGCCAAGTGCGCTTCCCATCCAATATGTCTCCAAACCGCTGTACCAAGATATGGCCCGCTCCCAACATGTTTGTAAGCTCTCCCACCTTCTGCGCATAAGCGATTGGCTGGTTGAAGGGCTCGCTGAAGTTGTGGGAACACAGTATGGCGATGTTGGTATTGTTAGATTTCAGGTCCTTATAGGAATGCCCGTTTACTACCGCCAGATCGTTGTCATAGTTTTCCTGACTCACAAACCCGCCCGGATTTTGGCAAAACGTACGCACCTTGTTTTTAAACGGCTGCGGATACCCGATGAGTTTGGATTCATATAAAACGTCATTGATGACCTCCATGATCTCGTTGCGTACTTCCACCCGTACCCCGATGTCTACCGTTCCGGGCTGATGCGCGATGCTGTATTCCGCGCAAATCTTCTCCAGCCAGTCCGCGCCCCTTCGTCCTGTGGCCACCACCGTGTGGTCAGCGTATACCTGCAGTTCTTCTTTGCCGTCGGTAACGCTGACGCCCCTGCATTCGCCCCCCTCTAAAATGAGGTCGGAGCATTCATATCCAAAGCGGATCTCGACGCCTTTTTCGAGAAGATACTTTTCAATTTCGTGATAGAGCTTCTGGGCCTTTTCGGTCCCCAAATGGCGAATGGGACAATCCACGAGGCGCAGGCCGGCTTGTATGGCCCGCCTTCTGATGTTCTTAACCTCTTCGCTGTTATGGATGCCTTCCACCTGTTTGGTAGCGCCGAATTCCAGATAGATGCCGTCCGCGTATTCGATCATTTCCTGCGCCAGGGATTCGCCGATGAGCTTGGGCAGGTCGCCGCCCACTTCCGAACTGAGCGAAAGCTTGCCGTCTGAAAATGCGCCCGCACCGGAAAACCCCGTGGTGATATGGCAGTAAGGTTTGCAGTTCATGCATTTGTTCGTGGTGGCTTTGGGGCAATGCCTCTTTTCAATGGCTTGTCCCTTCTCCACAATCATAATGCTCTTGGTGCTGTTTCTGCGGATCATCTCTAGTGCAGTAAATATTCCTGCGGGTCCCGCGCCAATGATCACGACGTCTCTTTTCATTTGCGGTTGCCTCCATAGAATTACATCGGCAAGGCCTTAAATGGCCTTGCCGACTTATTATTGTTCTCGTTTAAAATGTGCTCACGTCTTCCAGTTTAGAGGGCGGAAGTTCGGCAGGCTTCTCCCTAAACGTAAGCAGCGGCTTGGCTTTCTTTTCAATGACAGCCTTTGTAATGGTGCAACTTTCGATGTCGCTGCGCGACGGAATGTCAAACATGATATCCAGCATCACGTCCTCGAGTATGGATCGAAGTCCCCTTGCGCCCGTTTTGCGCTCCATGGCCATGTTGGCCACGGCGGCAATAGCTGCATCATCAAACTTAAGCTCCACGCTGTCCATCTCAAACATGCGCTTGTACTGGCGTACCAGCGCGTTTTTAGGCCGCACGAGAATATCCGTCAGCGCCTTTTCATCCAGCTGATGCAGGGTTACGATCACGGGCATACGGCCTACAAATTCAGGAATCAAGCCGTATTTAAGGAGATCCTCCGGAAGAATATCCTTGAGAATCGCTCCAATGTCCTTCTCCACCTTGCTTTGCACATCCGCGCCAAAGCCCATGGACTTATTGCCGGTGCGCTTGGTGATGATATCTTCAATCCCCGAAAACGCCCCACCACAAATGAATAGGATACTAGTGGTGTCAATCTGAATAAACTCCTGATGCGGGTGCTTGCGCCCGCCCTGAGGCGGCACGCTGGCCACCGTACCTTCAAGTATCTTTAATAGCGCCTGCTGAACGCCTTCACCCGAAACATCCCGGGTGATAGAGGGGTTCTCACTCTTGCGCGCGATCTTGTCGATTTCGTCGATGTAGATAATCCCTTTTTCAGCCCGTTCCACGTCGTAATCTGCGGCCTGAATCAGCTTCAAAAGGATGTTTTCCACATCTTCTCCCACGTATCCCGCTTCTGTCAGAGACGTGGCGTCCGCAACGGCAAAGGGTACGTTGAGTATTTTCGCCAGCGTCTGCGCAAGCATGGTCTTGCCGCAGCCCGTGGGCCCCAGCATGATGATGTTGCTCTTCTGCAACTCGACGTCATCAACCTGCACGCCGGCATTAATGCGCTTGTAGTGGTTGTAAACCGCAACGGAAAGGGCGCGCTTTGCAAGCGGCTGCCCAATCACGTATTGGTCCAGTATATCCGAAATCTCTTTGGGCTTGGGAATATCAGAGAGCTCTACGGGGGTAGCCGCAAAGTCCTCCTCAATGATCTCCTGGCAGAGTTCTATACACTCGTTGCAGATATATACGCCAGGCCCAGCGACGACCCTGTTGACCTCGTCCTTGGCCTTTCCGCAAAACGAGCACCGGATTATGTCTTTTTCTTCATGGTTTGCCATTCAATTATCTCCTTGGGGGATAAATTTCATCCACAATCCCATATTGCTTCGCCGCTTCGGCATCCATATAATTGTCCCGCTCCGTATCCACGGAAATTTTTTCAATGGGCTGCCCTGTACGCTCCGCCAGGATTGTGTTCATCTTCTTCTTAATTTTTAAAAGCTGCTCAGCCTGTATGGTAATATCCGTTACCTGGCCCCGGGCGCCGCCGCTTGGTTGATGGATCATGACCTCGCAGTTGGGCAGCGCGCGGCGTTTTCCGGGGGCGCCCGACGCCAGTAGGAATGCGCCCATGCTGGCGGCCATGCCAATGCAAATCGTGGAAACCTCGCATTTTACGTGCTGCATAGTATCGTAAATAGCCATGCCCGCGGTCACGGATCCTCCCGGGCTGTTGATGTAAAGGTTGATATCCTTATCCGGGTCATCCGCTTCTAAGAACAGCAGCTGCGCCACCACCAGATTGGCTGTATCGTCGTCAATTTCGCCGCCCAGAAAAACAATGCGGTCCTTAAGCAGCCTTGAGTAAATGTCGTATGACCTTTCGCCTCGATTGGATTGCTCGACGACCATTGGTATCAGATTCATGCCTGTTCTCCCTTTCACTTATGCTCACTGTTCATGTTATGCCGCGTCGCAAAGATCGGCGCAGCTTGATGACAAATTCTTACGCTTCTTCTTTTTCTTCCGTTTTCTTTGTGGGTTTCTTAGCCGCGGGTTTCTTGGCCGCGGGTTTCTTAGCCGCGGGTTTCTTAGCGGGCGCCGCATTGTCCTGCGCGGCTTCTTCCGTCTTTACCGCAGCCGTCTTCCGTGGTTTTTTAGCGGGTTGCGCCTTCTCATCCGGCTTCTTTTCCGCCTCTTTCTTCTCTGCCGCGCTCTTATCGGCGGCCTTCTTGGCGGGCGTCTTAGCGGGCGCCTTAGCGGGCGCCTTCTTCTTTCCAGTTTCCTTGGCACTATCTACCATGATCTTGATCACCTTTTCGGTTACGATCTGATCTTCGAAGTACCGCTTATCTTCCTCCGTAAAACGCTTGAGCAGCTCGTCGCCCTTGTCGCCGTACTGGGAAGCAAAGGCAGCAGCCTTTTCGTCGATCTCTTCCTTTGTGGCTTCAATATTTTCAGCCTTAATGATTGCCTCAATCACCAGCTGGCTCTTCACGCGCATCTCCGCCTCGGGGCGGCATTTCTCCCGAAAAGCCTCCGCAGTGGTATCCACGTACTTATAATAATCTTCTATGGAGATTCCCTGTGAGCTCAGCCGATAGGACATATCGCTCATCACCTGATCAATTCCGCGCAGTACCATGGCCTCGGGAATCACCAGCTCGGCATTTTCCACCGCTTTGCCGATCACCTCGTTTTCCTTCTGCGTGGCAGCGTCCGCCTGCGCCCGTTCCAGCAGTTCGGCCTTCTTGGCCTCCCGGAATGCTTTGAGGCTGTCGAATTCAGAAACGTCCTTGGCGAACTCATCGTCTAAAGCGGGCAGTTCCTTCACTTGAATCATGTTCACCTTAACATGGAATACGGCAGGCTTTCCGGCCAGCGCTTCGGCATGGTATTTTTCAGGGAACGTCACCTCAATATCTTTCTCGTCGCCCGCTTTCAAACCGATCACCTGATCTTCAAACCCGGGAATAAACTGATTGCTTCCCAGGATCAGTGTCTGATTCTCCGCGGTGCCGCCTTCGAATTTAACGCCGTCCACGCTTCCCGAATAATCCAGATTTACACTGTCACCATTCTGGGCAGGGCGGTCAATGTCAATCATGCGGGCAACTTTAGTGCGCTCGTTTTCCAAGGCCGCGTCCACTTCTTCGTCCGTAACATTATACTCACGCTTCTCGACTTCTATACCCTTGTACACGCCCAGCTTCACCTCAGGCTTAACGGCGACTTCCACCTCGAACACAAGGCCGTTTTCCTGCGAAAAGTCGGAAATGGAAACCTCCGGGCGGTCCACGGGAGTAATGTTGTGTTCACGAATGGCAGCTTCATAGGCTTCGGGGTATACCACGTCAAAAGCATCGTCAAAAAACGCCATGGGGCCGTACATGTTTTCAATCACTCTGCGGGGCGCCTTGCCCTTGCGAAATCCCGGAACCGCAAATTTATGCGCTGCGGTGCGGTATGCCTTTTGCGTAGCCTCTTCAAACTGTTCTGCAGATACCTCGATTTTCAGCTTAATCTTGCTGTCCTCGAGTTTTTCCAAAGTCGCCATTCTAAACCTCCGAAAATTTATGTTATACATTTTAGGGCATAACCAGTATCCGGCCATACCACGTCAGAATATGTTACCATACCGCCAAATGTTTTGCAATCAATAATTCCCCGAGTTATCAGCATTTTCACATTCGCTTTTCTTTTCTGTGATCCAGTGTTTCCCTGATTTGCGCCAAAAAAACATCACACCGTTACAATGACACACGCATATTATGACGTATAACCCCTCTGTGCGGCAAAGGGGATACAAGGAGGTTTTTATCGTGAAGATGCCAAGCAACAAAAACTGCGGCTGCAACATACAGTCGACAGTGCCTGCGGGTGCGGCCGGCACACAGCCCTGTGATAGCTGGAATGTCGAAGGCGCCCAACTGGCAACCATCAATTTTCCGGTTCAGGAATATGAGTACGGCCTGTGCCCCTGTGAGGCGCTGGAGTGCGGCACTCTTTTCCCAGAACTCGTCATGTAGAGGAGGCCGTCATGAACGAAATGACCCAATGCGAACTCATGCGAAAAATCAGCGAGTACCAATTTATCGCCGTTGAGCTGAATCTCTATCTGGATACCCATCCGCAGGACGCCGATGCGCGGGACGATTACCTTTTTTATTCCGAAAAGCTGATGGAACTGATTTCGGCATATGAAGCACAATATGGTCCTCTTATGAACTTCGGCCACTCACCCACCGAAGTGGGCTGTTATGTTTGCAGCGAATGGCCCTGGGAATGATAAGGAGGTAAATTATGTGGATCTATCAAAAAAAGCTTGAATATCCCGTCAACATCGTCTGTCCCAACCCCCGTATGGCAAAGGCGCTGATGGCACAGTATGGCGGTCCCGACAGCGAATTGGGAGCTGCCGTACGATACCTTACCCAGCGCTTCTCCATGCCGGACAATCGGGTTCGGGCCACCTGTAATGACATCGGCACGGAAGAACTTGCCCATTGGGAAATGATCGGCACCATGATCTATCAATGCATCCGAGGCGCATCCCTCAAGGAAATTGAGGCGGCCGGCATGATCGGCTATTACACCATGCATTCCAAGGGCGTTTTCCCCGCAGACCCAAACGGTGTTCCGTTTACCGCCGCCTACATCCAATGCACCGGCGACCCGATGGCGGATATTGTAGAGGATATGGCAGCGGAGCAAAAAGCCCGCGCCGCCTATGAGCACCTTATGTCCCTAACCGACGATCCCGCGCTACTCAATCCCCTTCGCTTCCTGCGGGAACGCGAAATCGTGCACTTCCAGCGGTTCGGCGAGTGCTATGAAATCTTGAAGGACCTAAACGGAACCAATCTTTGTGCCGCGCAGACATCGAATTGCTGATGCGAGTCTACCGCAAATAAAAATGGGTCGGCGTGCCGGCTCATTTTTGTGTTCCACTGCTTTGGAATCATTTATCCAATCCATATTCAAATTCGAAGCTCGCCCGGTCGGAAGTGAATTGAAACAGCGTCCGATCACCGTCACAGAATCGGTAATGCGCGTGGCACGAAAGGCTTTCGCGAATCCGCCGTGTCATACCGCCGCATACCGGAGCATCAAGTTCTGTATCGTTGCTGGAGAGCAGTTCCGCTATCAGTGTCCATTGCCCCTGCCGCACGATCACTTTGCACCCTGAGACACCGAATACCTTTGCGCCCAAATAGGTCGCCAAGCGGTATTCCCTGCCGCGCCAGTAAACAACGGCAATCACGCCGGTAAACGTGCGGCCGCAAAATGGAATTTGAGCCACGGACAGCATCAGCGAACAGGGCGATTCATCCCAAAAACCGCACTGCGTCCAGAGATACTTTCGGGGGAAGGATCGACCGCTGTCGCCTTCCATATAGCCTACTCCACCTGTTAAATTCAGCTTTTTGCCGTTTATGGCCACATCCCCCCAGACGGAATGCGTCATACTGTATACCTTGTGGCGGCATTCCATACCCGGCACACAGCAAAAAGGCCCCATGATGTCGTAGCGAAGCGGCGTAATCTCGCCGTAGTGAATATCCCCATAGGCCGACACACCTTCCGCTTCCACACTCAAGTGTATTCCGTGCTTAGAAAACACACTGCCGCCCAGCGCAATGCACACATTTTTCCTGTCCGCCCACAGTGCATCATAAGGATACGATATGGTGTGTGCGCCGGACTCGGTCACAATCTGCAACGATACCGAGCGCACGCCTTTTTCATCCACATGCTGGGCTGGGATAAACGCGACAGTCCCCTGTTCCGATTGGTGCTTGAAATACCAACCCTCAAACCAGTGTTTCATCGACACCCCCTAACCAAATCCAAAAGCCCGCAGCCGCATATCCATGCAGACAGTTTCCCATTTTTACTTGTTGCGGATCGCTGCCAATTTTTGCTTATTTCCATACAGTCGGCCGACATATGCATCACCTCAGCGGATAGTATGCACGCAAACCGTAAGAGTCATAAGCACTTTCGCGTACGGCTGACACGTCAATGCATACGGCATCAGCTTGACAAACGCACCGGCTTGCAAAATAATGGAACTGACAGCTTTCATTGTTTAGATTTTGCAATCGTTACGTTTTACGATTTGCATCATGGAGGGAACGAGAATGCACCATTTGGAAAGAGCCGCATGCATCAAGGCCGCAATGGAAAGAACTCCCACACTGGTCATAAAAAACGCCAACGTGGTTAATGTTTTTACAAAGGAGATTTTTCACGGTGACGTGGCGGTCTGCGACCGTACGGTCATCGGCGTGGGCAGTTATTCCCGCCATGGCGTGGACAGCAATTACTGTGAAAACGAATACGATGCGGCGGGCGCTTATTTGGCGCCCGGGCTCATTGACGCCCATGTGCACATTGAATCCTCGCTGGTAACCCCGGCATCGTTTGCAAGGGTAATCCTCCCTACAGGAACCACCACGGTCATCGCAGATCCCCACGAAATTGCCAACGTCTGCGGTTCAAGCGGCATCGAAGCGATGTACTCCATGTCTGAGGGTCTTCCGCTCAATGTCCTTTTCATGATCCCTTCCTGCGTGCCTGCCACACCCTTTGAGCACAGCGGTGCGGTGCTGCGGGCGGAAGATATGCGAGAATTCGTGGGGAGAGACCGTATTTTGGGACTGGGCGAAGTGATGGACTATGTGTCCGTAACCACGGCGGAAAGGACCATGATGGACAAACTGGATCTTTTTGACCATTTCCCCATCGACGGCCACGCGCCGCTTTTGAGCGGCAACGTTCTCAACGCCTACTGCGCTGCCGGCCCCTGTTCCGACCATGAGTGTTCCAACTATGACGAAGCGCTTGAAAAACTCCGCTGCGGTATGTACCTCCTACTGCGCATGGGCTCGGAGGCACACGGCGTGGAAGACATTCTCCGTCGCATCGCAAAAGAGGGGCTCCCCACGGACAGGATCATGTTCTGCACCGACGACAAACACATTGAAAGCATTTATGCGCAGGGGCATATCAACTACATTCTGAAGCGGGCAGTGGCCATGGGCATCGATCCCATGGACGCGGTGCGGATGGCCACAATTAACCCGGCCCGGGCCTACGGCATCCGCCGCACCGGCGCCATTGCGCCCGGCTACAGGGCAGACTTCGTGCTGTTCCGCGATTTGAAAGATTTTGAAGTCACAGGCGTGTTTACGGGAGGCAAGCTGTATACAGGTGATTTCCCCTATGAGCGAAGCGCGCCGGAACACATGCTTTTTAGCGTCAACCACGCCCCAATAAAGGAAAGCGACCTTGCCCTGCCCGTAAAAGAAAAAATGCCGGTGATCCGCATGATCCGACACCAGCTGGTCAACAAGCTGGAATTCCTTCCTGTACCCACACAAGACGGCCTGTTTGGATCCCGAAACGGATTGAACAAGCTGGCTGTCATTGAGCGGCACCACGCATTGGGCAACGTAGGGCTGGGAATTGTGGAGGGTCTTTCCATAACGGACGGCGCCATTGCCTCCACCGTGGCCCATGACTCTCATAATATTGTAGTGGCCGGAGACAACGACCGGGACATGCTCGTTGCTATCCACGCGCTCACCGCCTGCGGCGGCGGGTACGCAGTTGTGCGTCACGGCGAAGTTGCAGCTTTGCTGCCGCTGCCCATCGCGGGGCTGATGTCCGACGCACCCATTGACGAAGTCCTTGGCCTGCAAAAGCGAGTTTTGGAAGCAGCACATTCCATTGGCGTTCCCACAGACTGCGATCCGCTGCATTCTCTGAGTTTTCTGGCCTTACCCGTCATCCCAGAAGCCAGAGTCACGGATGAAGGGTTCTTCGACGTGACGCACATGCGGTTTCTATAATTCCTTATGCTTATGTAAAAAATCGGTCAAATGACCGTTTTTTTATGTTTTGACCCATAGTGCAGCACCCAGCATTCCTGCTTCGTTCCCCAGCGCCGCGGGTAGGATGCTGCCGCATTGCTCAAAATAGACCTTGGGCAGCACATTTTTCCTCAGAGCATCGAACAGGAAATCTCCCGCACAGCTTATGCCCCCGCCAATGGCCACGGCTTCGGGGTCCAGCAGATTGATGAGGGACGCCACCAGCGAGCCCAGAGAGTTGATATACCGATTAAATGCCCGCAGGGCCCCGGGATCGCCCGCCTTCGCGCGGTCCACGATCTCCTTCGCATTGGAGAAGATAAACCCGGGCTCCGCCAGCGCTTCCTGCTCTAGCGCTCCTGCCGAGGCATAGGGTTCAGCGCACCCGCTGTTTCCGCAGGAACAGCGCCGCCCGCCCTGCCGCAAAATCATATGGCCAATCTCCGTGCCGCTGCCGTTGCCGCCCCGAAAGAGCTTTCCGTCCAGGATCAGACCTCCGCCCACCCCGGTTCCCAATGTGAGCAGTGCGGCGGTGGTTAATCCCTGCAGTGCGCCCAGTTTCCATTCCGCCAGCGTCGCGGCATCGGCATCGTTAAGCATGCGAACATCCACATTCGGAAAGTACGGGCGGAATTTGCTTATCAGCGGCTCATGGTAAAACCCAAGGTTCCCGGCCTTTAGAACCATTTCCCCCGCTTTGTCAATGCTGCCCGGCACGGCCAAGCCGATCCCCGCAAGCGCTGTTTCATTCAGCCCTTTCCGGGACAAGAGGCCTTGAATCTGCCACGCCACCACCTGCGCCGCTTCCCCCCCATGTGCGGGAAAAGGAACGACGCTTTGCCGGACAATGCACATGGTATCGTCCACAAGCCCCGTCTTAATATTCGTTCCGCCGATGTCTACACCTATGGTAACCATTTTTACTTAAACCGCAGTTGACTTGCGGGGCTACGGTCGATTCCCCGAAGCCTATAATTCCTAGCAAGCACCTCAATGAGCACCGCAATATTTCTGCCCGGACTCACCGGAAGCACCGTGCTGCGCACGTTTGTGCCCAATATTTCGGCATACTGTTCCTCGCTGTCACGAATCTCCCGCCTGTTGTACGTTTCGATATATTCCAGATCTACAATCAGCTCGATGTTTTTTTCCTGAATCACTACGCCCACCCCATAGAGGCAGCGTACGTCCACGATGCCAATGCCGCGGACTTCCAGCAGATACTGCGTGGGATGGGGCGCACGCCCGATCAGCCTACCGCCCACCTTGCGCACCTCCACCACGTCGTCCGCCACCAGCCTGTGTCCGCTGTGGATAAGTTCCAGCGCGATCTCGCTTTTGCCCATTCCGCTTTCGCCACGAAGGAGCATGCCGATTCCGAAAAGGTCCACCAACACACCATGAATGAGAATTTTAGGCGCCATTTTATGGCGGATGTATTTTGAGATCTCATGGCTGGCCGCATCTGGAATCAACGGAGTTTTAAACACCGGAATGCCGTAGCGCACCGCGAAATCCAGCAATTCCGCTGGGGGAAGCATGTCCCTAGTGCACACGATGCAGGGAATGTTCTGGCACAGGAAGTTCTCCATGCGCTGTTCAAAAACGCCTTTGGGGATGTCGCTCAGATATTGCAGTTCTGCGCCGCCGAACACCTGCACCCGGTCTTTCGCAAACTGCTCATAATATCCTGCCAGCTGCAGACCCGGCCGATTGATTTCATCGGTAGAGAATTCTACGACGCTGCCCGCCTCTTCCAGCACTTCGAAATTCAGCTGCTCGCTGATTTCCTTTACGCTTACGGTAACTGTCATCCTTGCGCCTCCCTCTCAAGCAAAACATGATCAATCAGCCACGCCACACCATGCTCGCTGCAGGACGGAAGCACCAGATCCGACAGGACCTTGACATCTTCCTTTGCATTGCCCATGGCGCAGCCCAGCCCCGCCCACTGAATCATTTCCGCATCCAGCGTATTATCCCCCACGGCCGCCACTTCCTCCCGGGGAATCCCCAACCGATCCGCCAGCCACTTTACCGCCGAACCCTTATGGGCGTCAGGATGGTTGAATTCTATAAACCCCTTGCTGGAGCCGGATACTTTTAAGACATTTTCGTATTTTTTTTGAAACTGCGGAATCAATTCCAGCGCCTGCTCCTCGGTAGTCATCAGCAGCACTTTGGGCACGCTGTGCCACACTTTATGCCGAATATCCGAGTCCATCCGCTTTGGCAGCCCCAGAACTGCCGAATACCTTTGGGCGTAATCGTTTTCCTTTTCGTAGACGATGGTATCTCCCTGATAAAGGTGGGCGTGAATCTTGCGTTCCGCCGCGTCGGACAGCACGGACTGCACCAACTCGTTGGAAATCTCCGTGCTGTAGATCGCGCTTCCCGTTTGGGTGTCATGGATTAAGGCGCCTCCGTAGTTGATGACGGGGCCCTGAATCTCCAGCTGCCGCCATATGTCGGAAGAAGCGTAATAGCCCCTGCCGGTGGCCAGGGTCACGATGAAGCCCGCCTCCTGTGCCCGCCTTACGGCTTCCACGTTCCGCTGCGGCACATGCCGGGGTTCCTGCGTCAATGTATCGTCAATGTCCAATGCCAGAAGCTTATACAAAAGGGATTCCTCCTTAATCATGTGGATGAAAATGATCGTAGACCGCCTGGGCGGACCGCCTGTCCATGCCCTTGATCTTCGCCAGCGCCTCAAGATTCGCTTCCCGGATGGCCTCCGCCGAGACCAGTGCGTCAAAGAGCGCCTTTTTGCGCTTGGGACCTACACCCGCCACCGAATCCAACTCTGAATAGAGCGTGTTCTTCGCTCGAAGACTCCTGTGATAGGTGATGGCGAACCGATGTGCCTCATCCCGGATGCGTTGGAGTACGTGCAGCGCCGGATCATGATCCGCAAGGGACAGTGCTTCGGGTTGGTCCGGAAGAATGATATCCTCGTGCCGCTCCGCAAGGCCGATTGCCGGGATATCCCCAAGGCCGAATTCCCCGAGCACTTGAAGCGCTACATTGAGCTGCCCCCGGCCTCCATCCACCACCAGCAGATCTGGCAGGTCACAAAACTTTCCATCTCCATCCGCGGCCTTTTGGAACCGCCTCGTGAGCACTTCCCGCATTGCGAGGTAGTCGTCTCCCCCTGCTTCGGCCTTGATTTTAAACCTGCGGTATTCTTTGGGTGCGCGTTCTCCATCTATAAACACCACCATGCCGGAAACCGTATCCCTGCCCCGGATATGGGAATTGTCGTAGCACTCCATTCGGCGGGGAATCTCCGCTAGCCCGATGAGTCCACACAGCCTGAGCATGGCGCCCTCGCCCTTCTCCCAACTCCTGTGCTCCAGCTCCCGGGCCTTTTTAATGGAATCCAGACCGTTTTCATAGGCCATTTCCGTGAGACGGCGCTTTTCGCCCCGCTGCGGACGGAAGATTTCCACCTTTTTGCCTCGCAGCTCACTAAGCCAAACGGCGATGGCATGGGATTCATCGGGAAGTTCCCGCACCACTACCTCCCCGGGGATCAGACCGCTGTCGGCATAATACTGTTTCAAGAAAGACGCGACCACCTCGCCCGGGCTTTCGTCGCCGCACTCCATTTTATAGCGCTGGGTGCCCACGACCTTACCGCCCCGGACAAAAAGCGCGAAGACCACGGAATCCTGCCCGTCCCTAACATAGGCGAACACATCACACTCCCGCCCTTTTGCAGAGATCGCCTGCTGCCGTTCGCCTAAATTTTGCACCGAGGCGATTTTATCCCTGAACGTAGCAGCCTTCTCATATTCCATGTTTTCCGATGCAGCCCGCATTTCGCCCGTAAGCATATCGATCATAGGCTGTGTTTGCCCATCCAGAAACTTACACACATTGTTGAGCAACGCATGGTACGCTTCCCGGGAGACGTCGCCTTTGCAGGGCGCGCAGCATTTTCCAAGATGATACATCAGACAGGGGCGTTCCCTCCGGGCGATGGCCCGCTTGATGTCCTTTTTGCAATGCCGCACGGGAAACACGTCCCGGATCATCTCCATGGAATCCCGAAGAGCCAGTGCGGAAAGGTATGGCCCGAAGTATTTCGCGCCGTCTTTTTTCACCTTTCGGACCACTTCAAAGCGCGGAAAATCCTGCCTGATATCCAGCCGCACATAGGGAAAATGTTTATCGTCCTTAAGCAGGATGTTATACCTGGGCTGCATGGCCTTGATCAGGTTGCTTTCCAGCGTAAGCGCTTCGGTTTCGTTGGCAGTGAGAATATATTCGAAATCTCCGATGTGCGACACCATGGCGGCCACTTTGGGCGGCTTCGCCGAATTTTGAAAATACTGTCGGACGCGGTTTTTCAGGTTCACGGCTTTTCCCACATAAATGACATGACCCCCGGCGTCATACATCTGATACACGCCCGGGCTATCCGGCAAAAGCTTAAGTTTTTCCGCGATCTCCTGATTCATATTTCACCGAAAAAGCATGATTGCGGGACAGTTTTGTCCCGCAATCAAGTATATCATGATTTAATTTTGCCGTCTATTTGAAAAACCGGACGCGGTCCTCAAATACCTTGATGAGGGTTGCCGCCAATTCGTTGCTTTTCCCGCCCGACAGGTCGTATACGGTAATCCGCTCCGGAGACAAACCCACCAGAACGCTCATGACGCCGTCGCCTGTACAGCGCTCATAGTCGATGCGGGAATCCTGATCGTCCGTAAGGGTACAGCTTCCATCCGGATTCAGGATGACATAGACATCCTTAATTTGGGGAGGGCGAATTTGGACAAAGGCGGAGAGCACCTGCATCAGCTCCATATACTCACTTTTGAGCAAGATTTCCTCTGCAGCCCGCATGACGCACATTTCCCAATCCTTTTGCACTTCCCGCATCCGAAAGCGCAGATATCCTTCCAAATTGAGATCTTCCTTGCCTTCAAAATACTGCATCAGTTCTTTAAATATTGAGGTTTCTGATCCGACGTCTCTGGACATCTTCACGGCCTCCGGCAACACCATTTGCTTCTCTTCCAATGTAATGGGCAGTGCGTTGACCAGACGCGCCATTTCAAAATGCGCCAGATCCCGTAAAAGTAGCCCGGCGATTGCCGCACACCACTCTTCTGTTTGTACAGTGCCCTCTATTTCAGCTTTCGCACACTTCTCATCCTCGCCGCAAACTTCGATTTCGCTGCCCAGCCTTTTGAGCCTGCGGGTCAGCAGCTTTCTAATATCCGCGTCATATTCCCACGTGCTTATGGAATATATGTGCATTTTTATTTCTCCTTTGCCAATTGCTAAGGCAAGGGGAGTTAAACCCCTGCGCCTGAAAACTGCTGTTTTGGCGCACGTCATCGTCAGTCGCCGCAGTACCGGCAGCACGGCGGCGGCGTACTTTCCAGCCCTTTAATCCGGTTTTCCTTGCCTTCGCCTTAATAGCAGAATATGCACCGCGCTCCGCATCGGTTCTCGGCGCCAAATGCGCTGATCCCCGCGCTTTTAGATCTTCTTTTGTATTATGCGTATAATTCTGCCCCCGTTCCGCTGTAATTTTTTCCACAGAGCTTGACAGAAAAATATTACGCAGCTATAATGTGGATGAATATCATTGCGGATTGATACGGGTTTTTGCCTCGTGAAATCGTTCCAGAGAGCCGCGCCTCAGGCTGTAAGCGTGGTACGAAAAACAAAGGTACTTGACCACCCCGCTACTGCAAACGTTAGGCATGCGTTAAATCCAAAGAGTGGGTTTTGACCAAATTAGGGTGGAACCGCGGACAATAAGTCGTCCGTCCCTTGCTTTTGCAAGGGGCGTTTTTTATTAAACAGAATCAATTGCTTGGAGGTAATTCTATGAACATCAAATTCCCGGACGGTTCGGTACATCAGTATGCCGACGGCGTGACCGCGCTTGAAATTGCGGAATCCATCAGCCCCCGCCTTCGCAAGGCGACCTTGGCCGCCGAGCTTGACGGCGCGCGCAGAGACGCGTTTGCGCCTATTAATGGAGACCATACTCTGAAGCTACTGACCTTTGAGGATGAGGGCGGCCGCTGGGCACTTCGCCACACCGCATCCCACGTGCTTGCCCAGGCTGTACAAAGAGTGCATCCCGAGGCGAAGCTTGCCATTGGCCCGGCCATCGAAAACGGCTTTTATTACGACTTCGACGCAGAGCCCTTCGCCCCCGAAGATCTAACGGCCATTGAAAAAGAAATGGAGAAGATCATCGCCGAGGCGCTTCCTTTGGAACGCTTTGAACTGCCCCAAAATGAGGCCATTGCATTTTTCCAGAAGCTGGGAGAACCGTATAAGGTCGAACTCATCAACGACCTGCCTGAAGGCGCCGTCATCAGCCTTTACCGACAGGGGGATTTCACTGACCTTTGCGCCGGCCCGCACGTGGAAAACACCAGAAAGGTGAAGAACGTAAAGCTCCTTAACGTGGCCGGCGCCTACTGGCGCGGCAACGAGAAAAATAAGATGCTCCAGCGCATTTATGGCACCGCCTTTGAAAAAAAGGCCGATTTGGACGCATATATCGCCCAATTGGAAGAGGCCAAAAAGCGAGACCACAACAAGCTGGGCCGCGAGCTGGAGCTCTTTACCACCGTGGACATCATCGGCCAAGGGCTACCCATTCTGCTGCCCAAGGGCGCGCGGGTGATACAGCTTCTCCAGCGCTTCGTGGAGGACGAGGAGCAAAAGCGCGGATACATGCTTACCAAGACGCCATTTATGGCGAAGCGAGATCTTTACAAGATCAGCGGCCACTGGGACCACTACCGCGACGGTATGTTCGTCATGGGTGATAAGCAGGATCAGGATGACCCCGAAGCGGAGATTTTCGCCCTCCGCCCCATGACCTGCCCCTTCCAGTTTATGGCATACCTTAACCGCAGCCGCTCCTACCGCGACCTACCCATGCGCTACAACGAAACTTCCACTCTGTTCCGCAACGAGGCCAGCGGCGAAATGCACGGATTGCTTCGCGTGCGCCAGTTCACCATCTCCGAAGGGCACTTGGCCTGCCGCCCCGATCAGGTAGAGGCAGAATTCAAGGGTTGTCTGGACCTGGCCAAGTTCATGATCAACACGCTGGGCTTTGAAGACGATGTGTCCTACCGCTTCTCCAAATGGGATGAGAACAATAAGAACAAATATATCGGCGAGAAGGAAAAATGGGAATCCACCCAAAACGAGATGCGTGAGATACTCAATGACTTGGGCGTGGACTTCTATGAAGCCGACGGCGAAGCCGCCTTCTACGGCCCCAAACTGGATATTCAGTTTAAGAACGTGCACGGCAAGGAAGATACCCTTATCACCATCCAGATCGACTTCCAGCTGGCGGAGCGCTTCGGCATGGTTTATACCGACAGCGACGGCGAAAAGAAGCATCCCGTGGTTATCCACCGCACCAGCATCGGTTGCTATGAGCGCACCCTTGCTCTGCTGATCGAAAAGTATGCCGGCGCACTGCCCACATGGCTTGCTCCCGTTCAGGTTAAGATACTGCCCATCACGGACCGCACCAGCGAGGAATCTGAGCGCATCAATGGCGAGCTGGAAAAGTACGGCATACGCGCGGAGTGCGATTTGCGCAATGAAAAGATCGGCTTTAAGATCCGCGAGGCCCAGATGCAGAAAATCCCCTATATGCTGGTGATTGGAGACAAGGAGCTGGAGAACGGCGTCGTTGCCGTCCGCTCCCGCAAGAACGGCGATTTGGGTACTATGACATTGGAGCAGTTTGTGAAAGATCTCACAGCAGAAATCATGAGCAAATCCCACGACTGACCGGCGCGCTTATTGCCGTGAAACGCATGGGATGCGCGGTTTAATAGGCCATTGCAGGCGGTACATCTAAAATCCGCCAGCCACATAACAAAAAAGGCCGCGAGTTCGCGGCCTTTTTATTATTTCTGGAATTTTGCGCTGCCCGGCGGGCTATATGCCTTCTCCGTATAAGTAAGCGTCTGCGCCGCAGCCGGACGCTTTCTTTTGCGCCCCCTGACAATTATATACAGTATTGCCCGGCTCTACGGAATGCGTCAGCCAGACATTTCCGCCGATGATGCAGTGATCCCCGATTACGGTGTTCCCACCCAGAATGGTTGCGCCGGAATAGATCACCACATGGTTTCCTATATCCGGATGCCGCTTAATTCCCTTGATGGGATTCCCGCTTTCATCGAGTTCAAAACTCTTCGCGCCTAGGGTGACGCCCTGATACAGCTTCACATGCTCCCCAATTGTACAGGTTTCCCCAATCACGACGCCGGTGCCATGGTCGATAAAGAAATACCCGCTGATAGTCGCACCGGGATGAATATCAATTCCAGTGCTTTGGTGCGCATACTCGGTCATGATTCGCGGAATCAGCGGGATGTTCAGCTCATACAGGCAGTGCGCGAGACGGAAAATACTGATGGCTTCAAACGCAGGATACGCCAGCATAATCTCTTCCCGGGATTTCGCTGCAGGGTCACCCGTATAAGCTGCCTGTATATCTGTTTCAAGAGTTTTTACAATTGCTGGAAGGTGGCCGATAAAAGCGCACACAACTCCATCCGCTTCCTCTTTTTTATCCAACAGGGAATCCAGCATATCCCGCAAAAGAACTGCTATCTGCTGCAGATAATCGCGAACTGCGTCTGCGGAAAGCCCCTGATTGCCCAGAGACGGATCAAATATCTGCGGATACATTACGCTTCGGAGCAGATGCAAAAGCCGCGACGTTTGGCTTTTTAACCTGGAATGGGTCGCTATCTCCTCCGGCCTCGATAAATTCATGGATAACAGCTGCTCTGCGGCAGCTTGTATGCAGCGGCTGACAGCCTTGCGTCCAGCATCAAGAGGTTCCATCGAATCACCTAATTCCTATCATTTTAGTATGAATTATATCGCATATAAACGAATTCAGTCAATAGAAAATCTGCGCGATATCGTGGCAAATTGGAATATGCTCGTTCGGATGTTTCTGCCAGCAGTAAAAACGGCGATAGCATATGACGTGCTATCACCGATTTTCAGATTTCTTCAGTCTGCGAAAAGGGGGGTTGAAAGATACCGCTCCCCAGTATCCGGAAGCAGAGTAACGATGTTTTTTCCTACGTTTTCGGGACGCTTTGCCAGTTCAATTGCCGCCCAGGCCGCCGCTCCAGAAGAGATGCCCACAAGAATTCCTTCCAGCTTTCCGATCAGTTTTCCGGTTTCAAAGGCATCCTCATTTGCCACGGCAATAATATCATCATAGATCTTAGTATTAAGCACGGCTGGAATGAACCCTGCGCCAATACCCTGAATTTTATGGCTGCCGGCCACGTCCTTCGAAAGCACAGGAGATGACGCGGGCTCGACGGCCACAATCTGGATATCTTGGTTTTTGGATTTCAGGTATTCGCCAACGCCGGTTATAGTACCGCCGGTTCCGACGCCCGCAACGAAAATATCGACCTTGCCATCGGTATCTTTATAAATCTCGGGGCCCGTAGTTTCTCTGTGAATTGCCGGGTTAGCCAGATTGACGAACTGGCCCGGGATGAAACTGTTTGGGATCTCCTTTGCCAGCGCGTCGGCTTTGGCGATTGCGCCTTTCATGCCGCTGGCGCCATCGGTAAGCACCAGTTCCGCGCCGTATGCTTTCATTAGCTGCCGGCGTTCCATCGACATGGTTTCCGGCATTACGATGATAATGCGGTATCCCCGCGCAGCGGCAACCGAGGCAAGGCCGATGCCCGTATTGCCGGAAGTTGGCTCAATGATTACGGAATCCGGTTTCAGAAGACCCCATTTTTCTGCGTCGTCAAGCATAGATTTTGCGATGCGGTCCTTGACGCTTCCCCCGGGATTGAAATACTCCAGTTTTGCGATAACCTTTGCCTTTAGGGCATATTTTTTCTCGATATTCGAGAGTTCGAGCAGCGGGGTTCTCCCGATCAGCTGGTCTACGGATGAATAAATGTTCGCCACGTGAATGGCTCCTTTCTTTGCCGGCTTTGATTCCTATTGGCCCGATTCGCCAAAATACAGTGCGTTTGGTGCTAACAGAAAGCCGTACCGGATATTCCTATATTTCGAATTGTTTTATAGGTATTGTAATACAGTAATATGTAACAGACAGCCAAGATTGCAAATTCTCTTCCATATGCGCAGATGGGGGATATTCGTACGATCGCCCGAAATCGCTTTGCCGTCGCAAAAAAGGGGTTAAATCACGAAATTGCTGCCGGTGAGATCACTTTTCATAAGATCCGCTAACGTAATACTTTCAAAAAATTGATCGGCCAGATTATGAAATTCGCTCCACATCTGCAGCGTTCTGCATTCCGCGATACGCTTGCAATGATTTTGCTCATTTCCCAAGCACGAGACTGGTGAAAGCGAGCCTTCCACCAGCTTCAATATGCTGCCTACCGTATACTTTTCCGGTGCCTTTGTCAGCTTATATCCCCCGCCTTTTCCGCGAAGCCCGTCAAGGAAATTTGCCTTGGAAAGGGTCGCAATAATGTTTTCGAGATATTTCTCCGAAATCTCCTGACGCGCCGCAATGTCCTTTAGGGGAATATAAGCCCCATTGCTATGTTCAGCAAGATCCACCAGCACGCGCAGTGCGTAGCGGCCTTTTGTTGATACCATCATAATCAGCAAACCTCCTAAAACCCATATACATATAATAATACAGGGTTTATTGGATATCAAGCCACAATAACATATGCTGGTTTTTAACTTGACAGGGAACTTTATTGTATGCACGGTATTTGGGCACCATCTGTGCTAAGGGGCCGCATATGAAATCCCCCCGGCTTTGCCGGGGGGATTCACCATTTTTCCGCCTTACATAAGGGCCGGAAGATTTGAGAACGTAAACGTTCCACAGCATGTAATGTTGGTCTTTTCGCTGCATCCGCACTGATCGCTGAGCACTTCCACATGAGGCGTGACGTTGCTGCAGGACAGCTCGTCAAGGTCTGGCTCATTGCAGGAATAGCCCACCGGTTCATCCACCATGCAGGTTCCCTGAACCGACAAGCATACCGGCGAGCCACAGCCGCTGCTTACTGTTCCGCAATTGACGATATAGGGAATTGCGCCGGTAAGATTGATCTTATAGACAGTCACTGGGCAGCTGCCGCCACAGGGCAGCTTGGCATGCATGGTCTCCTCTTCCACTGTGTATCCCAAAAAACTTGTATCGTAAGCGATACGCGTTGAGCTCGGCGAAATGTTTGCAGTAAACATCTCAGGCAGAGTCACCGTTTCGCAGAACTCCACGCACCTGCTACACGGGCGATGGCAGCCGTTTTCCGGATCACAGCAGGGACAGCTTTTTTCGCAATCAGGCGCCGCCACCGCCGCATTTTCAGCGGAATTAGGCATACGTCTGTCACCATAGTTTATCCTTGCACTCATTGAAATTTCTCCTTTTCTTGCACCGCATATATTCGCGGTATAACACTAATTCATAATATGTATTACAATCACAAATTGCGCTTGCCAGTTAGATTTTTCGTATTGACATTCCCATTTGATAAAAGTATAATAAATCCTGCGGTTTATTTTACCGTGCGGCCGTGGCGGAACTGGCAGACGCGTACGTTTGAGGGGCGTATGGGAGACCATATGGGTTCAAGTCCCATCGGCCGCACCAAATACAACGGGCATCCCAACGGGGATGCCTTTTGTGTTTGGTTTTTTGATCGAGGGAACTTGAAGCCGCGTGAAAAAAATGCGCCTGCGACGCGTTTTTGGCGGCTGGGATTTCGTGCCAGGCCGCCGCGCGCAGCGCGGAGCGCAAGCAAGGCGATGCCGATGACCGAAATCAAGTCCCCTCGGCCGCACCACCGAAAGACCGGCGATTTTGAATCGCTGGTCTTTCATTTTACTTGAATTTATGCGGGTTGTGAACCTGTAAATGCTGTACGACCGCTCGCGTTCAAGGTGCGAGTGATAGAACTTTTCACGATCAAAACACCCCCCTTCTTCTCTTGTTTTGTTTGGTTTAAACTTTCCAATTACTGGTCCCATATTGTATTCCCCAAAGCCTTTTGTAAAGGCCATCCTGAGTAACAAGCTCGCTGTGGATACCCCGTTGGCTTATATCACCATTTTCAATAACAAGTATTTGATCGACATTGCGAAGCGTGGATAGCTTATGCGCAATCATAATAACCGTTCTATCCTTCAAAAGTTCCTGAAGAGCCAATTGGATTTTTTGCTCATTTTCTACATCTACGTTGGCCGTTACTTCGTCCAGCAAAATGATAGGAGCGTCTTTCAGAAGCGCACGAGCGATAGAAATTCGCTGTTTTTCGCCGCCAGAAAGTCTGGCTCCATCTTCCCCAATCATTGTTTCATAGCCCTGATCCATCTTGGAGATGAATTCGTGGCAACCAGCCCTGCGAGCGACCCCTACAACTTCCTCCATACTGGCTTCCGGCCGACCGATACGGATATTGTTTGCCGCAGTGTCGTCAAAGAGGAACACGTCCTGAAATACAAAACTTAGGTTTTTCAGTAAGTTCTCATATGAAAGAGATTTGACATCCTTGCCGCCCACAAGCACCCTGCCATCTGTAACATCCCAGAAACGAGCAATGAGGTTAGCAATGGTCGTCTTTCCGCTTCCTGAGAGCCCCACCAGTGCTATCATGGTCTTTTCCGGAACGATAAAACTTATATTCTTTAGTATGGGTACTGTCTCGTATGCAAAAGATACATGGTCAAAGGCTACATCGAAGTGGTTTAAAGTCTCGCCACCTACATCATCGTCCATCTTTGGGGTATCCTTTATTTGATTTATTCGATCAATTGATTTCTGCGTCATTTTAAAGAAAATGCTGTAAATCCCCATCATCTCCGCGCCCGAGAATAGAGTGAGTGATGCTAACATTAAAAGAAACGCGGAAGGCCATGCCATTTCTCCGTTGACAGTAAAAATACCTGCCATTAACATAATAGCTACAGTGATAACGCGAAAACACGCTTGAAAGGCAGCAGTCGGCGGCAAGTGGGAAAGCTCTGTTTTTACAGAAAACTCTCTAAGTCTCTCAAAGGCGACTTTTGTTCTGTCAAATAATTTATCCGTCATATTGTATGTTTTAAGCACGGGCAATCCGTTGACGAATTCCACAGTATCTTCCGTGACTTCGGCAATCTGACGCTGTCGATCCAAATCCAGCCTATCTTGGGTCGATGCCAGACGGCGGTAGGCGAACCATGTAGGAATTAATAAGAGTGCTGCAGCCAAGGCGATCCTGTAATCAAAATAGAGCAGAACCAAAAGACCGATAGCGATGGACGGAATGCCAATCGACATTTTTTCCACTACGCCTAGCCCCTCTAACTCGATAAAACTGGCGTCGGAAGTGACTGTTGCCACCATGTCTCCAAGATTTTTTCGATTAAAATAACCCATTGACACGCCGCGAAGCTCCTGCCCCAACTGCTTTCTTTGATCGCACATGACCTCGTAGCCTACGCCGGAGCGCTGCCGAAGTGTGCAATATCGCAGGATGATCCGTACGAATACACAAATAACCATAATAATAGTATCCTTAATCACCATTTCAGTTGTGAGCGGCGTTGTAGCATGTGGAAATAGCTCGGGAATAGAGCCGACGATTTGAAATCCTATCAAGATCGGCACAACGATTAAAAAACCGTCGAAAAAACTGAGAACCATGGATATGCAGAGCTGGTTTTTACGACGCCCCATCAAATTGAGTAGGTTTTTGAGTGTTTTTAGCATGACCGCTCCTCCATATTCCTATTTATGCTCCAATTTGCGCTCTCGCAGTAGGTACTCCACATATTCCGATACAATGTTGAATGTTCCAGCAGGGTTTCATGAGTTCCAACACAATCCACCTTCCCGTCATTAATGACCGCAATTTGATCACAATCGACCACCGTGGATAACCTATGGGCGATGAGAATCAGTGTTTTGTCCTTGCATAGCACGCTTAGCGACGCTTGAAGCTTCTGTTGATTTTCCATATCCGCAAAAGCGGTGGCTTCGTCCAAAATTAGCACAGGGGCATTGCGTAAGATGGCCCGGGCGATAATAATCCGCTGTCGTTGTCCTCCTGACAGCTTTGCTCCTGCGTCACCGGCAATGGTATCGTATCCATGTTCCAACTTGGATATAAACTCCTCGCACTGGGCTGCCCGTGCGGCCGAAACAACCTCTTCTTTGGAGGCATTCGGCTTTCCAACTAATATGTTTTCACGCATGGACATGTTAAACAAGAAGGGATCCTGCGTGACATAGTTTATATTTTTCATGAGTTGGTTTAAAGGAATATCTCGATAATCAATGCCGTCAATCGTAATGCTGCCATCGCTCACGTCCCAAAAGCGAGCGATGAGATTAGCAACAGTGGTCTTTCCAGCGCCCGACGGGCCCACCAGAGCAGTCTTCTGATGCTCCCGGAACACTAGAGAAATATTCTTCAAGACTGTTTTATCCTCATAGCCAAAAAACACATTATGGAACTCGATCTCATGCCCCTTAAAGTCGGTGCTTTCAACCTTATTTTGCGGAAGCTCAGGTGCGGATAAAACCTCATGGATTAAATGAGCCCCGTTTTTGATGTGAAAGAAGTTATCCATAAACTCAGTAAATTTTAACAGGGGCAGGCCGATACCCAAGGAAACAATGATAGCGAAGAGATAGAGGTAAGCATCAAGAGTCCCCGCAGAATAGAGAAGGCCACCTACACACAGGACACTGACTAATATAGATGAGAGTAAAATAAAAGCTGGTGAAGTAACAAAATACATTTTGTTATAAAGACGCAGAGTCGAATCTCTGTAGTCATCAATGGATGTCTCATACTTTCCATAGGCATCTCTGGCGCGCCCAAATATTTTGATTTCCTTAATCCCGATGATATACTCAATCACCTTGCCGTTCATCACAGCAAGCGTACGATAGTAGGTTTTGGCAAATTCATTCATAATGCCCATATACATGGGCAGATAAAACATCAGCGTTATCACAGCGGGAACAGCGGCGGCCAAGGCAATACGCCAGTCTACAGAAAACAAAAAGCTTACCACTGCAATGGGCAGCAGCACCCCCGATGTGGTCTCGGGAAGGGCGTGGGCCAATGGGTACTCTAACTTTCCAATTTGGTCAATGATCATATCCTTAAAATAGCCGCTACCTTTGCTTTGGGTATATCCTAATGGCATTCGCATGATTTTTTTCGTAACGGCGATTTGTATCTGCTCAAGAATAGAAAACGCTGTCTTATGGGAAATAGTAGTGGAGCAGATATTGCATACGATCTGTAAAAGCAGCGAAAGCAATGTGATTGCGGCGTATATTATGACGTCATTGATTGTGCATTGCGGTTTTGTCAGACACATGAGAAGCTTGTATACGGCAACATATGGAACGAGTCCAAAAAGCACTCCGCAAATCGCCAGCAATACGGATGCCGCATACTTCCCCCTCTTTGGTTTGACAAAATCCTTAAAATTTATTTTTTTTTCTGTCATTTGATCACCCAACCTTTCTGAAAATCTTTTAACTCTGTGGCTCCATGACAAGGGAATCCCTGAGCGACTTAATAAAGGGATCCTCAGAGGTTTTAAGCAGTGTCACCGGTCCATATCCCACCGTCTTACCGGAATCAATAACCAAAACGTTTTTTACGAGATGAGGCAAAACCCGGATATCATGGGTAATATAAATGTAACTTAGTCCGTATTTCTGCCTGAGTTGATTAATTGTATCGAACAGTTTGATTCTAATCGCGGTATCCAACATGGAATCTGCTTCGTCAAAAATTATAATTTTGGGTGCGACTAGCAACGCCCTGACAATACTCAGCCTTTGGAGTTCACCACCGCTGAAATGTCCGGGTGGTTTGTTTAAGTCTGCTTCCGCCAACCCAACATCCATAAGCAACGGTCTGACTGCATTCTCCAGCGCGGTATCCTTTGCCGGTTGACTGTGTATTTTTAGGATTTCAACAAAACTTTTGCGAATTGATAGGTCAGTGTCGAAGCTGGTTTCGGGATTTTGGGTAACCATTTGCACCCTTTTTGCCAGTTCCAGTCGGCTGTACTCCGTACGTGCCTCCTTTCCGTCAATCAGCAACTCCCCTGAACGACAACGAACCAACCCGAAAATCACATTAGCAATCGTCGTTTTCCCGCTTCCGCTTTTCCCAACGATACCAAGGGTTTCTCCATCCGGCAGAGAAAAGCTGATACCTGACAGGATTTCTTTTTTCTTAGATACAAACAATCCATTGTCCACGCTTACATGGACATTCCTTATTTCAAGCATGCTTCTTCCTTTTCCGCTTCTGTAAAGAATCGGGTCAATTGATGTTCGGCAGCCAGCAGGCCGACCAAATTCGGGTCTTTATTAGATGCAAAAAGCACGTTCGTCTCCCCATGGGTAACGATACGCCCCTTATTCATTACATAACAATAATCTGATAGCTTGTGAGCCATATTCAAATCGTGAGTAATGAGCAAAATTGTAACGCCCGTTTCCCTGTGCAGTCTGCCGATCATACCGACAACCTGATTGCGCAAAATAACATCCATGCCCTTTGTAGGCTCGTCCATAATAAGGAGTTTCGGAGAGCTGCACATTCCAATCGCCGTCAAAAGACGCTGCTTCATCCCTCCGCTTAGTTGATGAGGGTATTCTCTTAAAATTCGCTCAGGGCATTCCAGTTTTACCTGTTCCAAGACTCGCAGAGCGATTTTCTTTGGGCTTTCGCCATGATAACCGTGCGCCCGTATGACCAACGACAACTGTTTTCCGTTTTTAATCAGTGGGTTAAGAGATCCCGCGCAATTCTGCATAACAATGCCAATTTGTTTCCCGCGAATAGAATTCAGTTGTTTTTCCGTCAGTGTGAGCAAATTTTCTCCGCGATATATAACGTCGCCTTCTGTATACAAATTTTCGGCTAAGACACCCACGATTGAGGATGCAATCAAACTTTTCCCACATCCACTGTTACCCACAAGGGCACAAATGGAGTTTTTTTTCACAGATAGATCAACGCCATCCACCAGATGTTCTTCTGCATTACTCTCTTTGATGGTTATTTTTAGATTTTTTATTTTCAGTAATTCATTACCCATTGACCATCCCCCCTGATTCCAGAGCAAGCAGCTTGATATTGCGAGATAGATTCAACATCAAAAGTACGGCCACAAATTGAAACAGTCCAGGTAAAATCATCAGCCATGGTGCACTGCCCATAAAGCGTACAGACTCCTGAAGCATATTGCCGATTTCCGGCTGAGGCGGTTGAACACCAAACCCCATAAATGAATACGTCGATATGGAAATGATAACATGGCCAATAAGCAGACCAAAGGACGGCAGCAGTACCCGGAGGCTTTTGCGGATCAAGTGCTTTGTAATAATTAAAAAATCACTGGCCCCAAGTATACGAAGCGTTTTGATATAATCTGCATTCTTAATAACTTTCACTTCACTTCGGACAATTTTGGAGTTCGTTATTATGCCGTAAGTAGCAATCAATATCATCAGGCATCCCATATTTGCCCCGGTAAGACCGGCCAGAAGTATTGCGATGATAATCATGGGGAAACTAAGCACTACGTTTGATAATTGAAAGAATATTTCGTCAAAACAGCCCCCATAGTAACCTAAGATCACCCCTAAAACCAACCCAAGCGAAAAAGAAATCACCTGCGCTATTACGGCAAGCACAAAAGTATACCTGAAACCATGTATGGTGCGAATAAATACATCTCGTCCAAATTGGTCTGTCCCAAAAAGATGCTGATAGGAAGGAGAAGACAATTTTTCCGCAGTATTAAAAGCATTGGCTTTAGGAAAAATGATCCCCGAAGCCAAAATAATCAGAAGGAAGATAGCCGTAAGGAATATGGATATTCTTGCACGATTCCTTTTGTTACTAACTCTCATCCGGCACCTCTCTCCGATCTATTAAACCATAGATGATGTCTGCAATCATATTTGAGACGCATACTAAAATTCCGAGGATCAATGTTGCACTGGCGACGATCATGTAATCCTTTATGTTAATCGCATCCATTAATAGCGTTCCGTACCCCGATAGTGAAAAAATGTTTTCCATCAACACACTTGAACCAATGAAGTTTGAAAATGCAAGTGTTGCGGTCGCAATAACAGGAGCGAGGATGCTTTTCAGCACATGACTTCGTAGAATGACTATCCTTTTTACTCCCAGTGCCCGTGCATTCAATACGAAAGGTTCCTCTAATACAAGCAAAGTTTTCTCTTTGACAATTACGATTAGATTACCGGCATAGACAAGCCCCATTAGTACGCCAGGTAAAATCAGACTGCTGTTGTCCCTGCTTCCAACAGTGTGTAAAATACCCAGCTTAACGCTAAAAATCCACACAATAAATAAAGCAATCCAAAAAACCGGGATAGCGGTGGACAGAACCGCCCAGTATTTTGCAATCCTGTCCACAATACCATTGTTGTACACCGCCGAAAGAACGCCTGTCGCCACTCCGAAAACAATATAGATTCCTAAAGCGACCAATGTCATGAGTAGTGTCTTTCCCATTGCAGATGCAATTCTTCCGTTGATGTTTTGACCATCTAAGAAAGAAGTCCCCAAATCCCCTTGTGCCACTCCGCCAAACCAGCTTAGATACTGTTCAAAAAAGCCTGCATTTAGCCCCTGACTCTCCGCGAACGCCTCTGCTTCTTGCTCAGGCACAAGGATGGTATTGCCTTTTTCCCGCAGAACTAACATGGCTGTATCACCCGGCGCTAAGTATAGCAGAGCAAATGATAGCAGAGACACCAGAATGATTGTCGGAATAATAAGAATGACACGCCGGATCGTTTTACGACCCATTGTTACTTCACCGTTACTTCTGAAAGGTCGATTACAAAATAGTTATTATTGTAATTAAATCCTGCAAAGTTATCGTTATAGATAGCGGTCCGATACCAGGTAACGATAGGAATCGTGGGGCACGCCTCATAATTCGCCTGCCAGAAGTCATTTGCTGCTTTTTGAAGTTCTTCACTGTTTTTTGCGATCAGTAGCGTTTGTCCAAGTGTTGTGACTTCACTGTTTACACCGTAACCCAGTCCTCCGTAAGAGCCCATGGGATTGTGTTCATCTTCCAGACCATAAAACGACAAAGCATTGACTGTCGGTTCAAACCAATAAGCTCCCTTGGCCAAATTATAATCACCACTCTTCATGCGTTCTGCCGCTTGTTCGTTCTCCAGAGCCGTAATATTAACGGTAATACCGATTTCTTTAAGGTTTGATTGAATATACACCGCAAAGTCTTTGTCTTCGGTGCTTGTCGTCGTTACATACTCCAACTCAATAGGCGTTCCGTCTTTTTTGAGAATACCGTTTTCCAGCACATACCCGGCTTCGTCCAGAATTTCCATTGCCTTATCAACGTCGTATGTAAACGCGTCCACTTGATCGGAGCCGTCGGTGAACGTCGGATTCGTCATATGACCACAGGCGTTCGCCGCGCCGAAGAAGACCGTTTCCGCCAGTTCTTCTCTGTTCACGGCATATTCCATAGCGGAACGAAGAGCCTGATCTTTTAAGGGCTCGCGTGTCCAATTCATACCGATCGAAATAACAGAAATATAAGCTTCTGGATCTTCTTCTGTAAGGTTATACCCATCTTTGCCCTCAAAAGAGGCAATACTCGAATGCGGAAGATCGCTGGAGTGTTCCGTATACCCGATTACATCCACCTGATCACTTTCCAAAGCCAAAACCCGTGCGTCTGCGTCGCCGATAACGAGCCACTTCACCTTAGTGACTTTGGGCATTCTTTCCGCATACCAGTATTCATCATTCCGCTCTAACGTAGCTTCAACGTTTTCTTCATAATCCGTCAGTATAAAAGGACCCGTGCCAATGAAGTTAATAATGTTTCCATTTTCGTCAACGCTATCAATCGGCAAAGCGCAAATCTTGAATATCTGCTCCATAAAGGACAGAGTTGTAGAGGTGAAATGAACAGTTAGTGTATAGTCGTCAACCACTTCAATGGAGTCTAATGCATAAACGTAGGAGCAGTAATACAAAGCGCCTAAGGCCTCAAGATTATACTTGCATACTTCGGCATTAAACGGAGTTCCATCGGAAAAGGTTACGCCTTCCTGAAGATAAAGCGTATATTCCGTTGCGTCTTCATTGATCGTCCAGTCTTTGATCAGCCACGGCGTCGCGCTGTAAGTATCATCCAAGCCAACTAAGGGGTCGCTTATCAATGTAAGCGCTTCCTGACGAGCTTTGAAATCACTTACCACTCCTAAACGCAGCGTCGTCTTTTCAGCTTCTGCAGAGGTACCCTCAGTCTCCATAGAAATACTTGGCGTTTCATCGGAAACGTTGATGGTGGGATCCGAAGAAGTCGCTTCCGTGATCCCCGAGCTGCATGCGGCAAGCCCTAAGACCAATACTAGTGCCACAATCATAGTTAAAACTTTTTTCATTTATTCTTACCTCTCTTAAAAATTACTTAATAAAAAACTGTGGTAGTTAGCATCGACTAACTACCACAGCATTCTAAAACGCATCAGATTAGATTTCTACCCCGTTACGTTCTTAAATGCTCCATTCCGTTTTTTTCTTTTCGAAATGTGCGCGGGAGAACACCAATAACCGATTTAAAAGCGTTTGAAAATTTGCTTGGATTATCATAACCTACAGAACTTGAAATTTCTAAGATACTCAATTTCGTTTCTAATAGTTTCTGCGCCGCCAAATTGATACGAATCTTTTTTAGATATTGATATGGTGATTCACCATATATTGTTTTAAAAACCTTATTGAAAACAGAGTAGCCGATGTTATAATCATGGACAAGCGCCTCAAAGGAAATGCTCTGCGCATAGTTGAGTAATATAAAATCATGTACACCCTTTACATTTCTTACCTGTTTGGCAGAATAAAAGTCGGTTTTACCTCTGTTTTTTAAGTCACAACAATTGTTTTGAGAAATGTACACTAATATCTCTAACGACCTTAGATACAAAATTTCGCAGTTAGACACCGAATGTGCGCTGTAAATATCATCAAAGAGTTCCACAAGACGATCAGCGTTAACAAGCTTCTGCCAACGCTGATCGATATCCGTTTTTTTAGTTAGTTCATTGACAGATACTCCCAATTTCCTTAAAAGAGCACCATCGCTGTCATCCAGCTTATCCATCATAACTATCAATGCGCAACCATGGTATATGCCGGTTGGAATACTTGCATTCGAAACCCAATCCGGCCTTTTTGGTGTGGCAAGGAGTGTAATCTCATTCTTTCCACGATAAGAAAAGGTGCGATCTGGAAATTCACATTCAAATCGCCCTATTCTCGTATAATCAATTCGGAATTGATTCATCCCTTTGTGCGTTTCTTCCGCATTATCTTTCGAATTCAGTTGGGAAAATTCTAATATAATTGCTGGTGAAAATGTGTATCTTTCGATGTTGCAGACTGTATTATTATATGTATCCAAAAAGGACTCAATTATTATTTCTTCCACTATGTCCTCCACAATATAAAATTTAACAATCATTATATACCAAATTAAATTCTAGCACAGTATTTTATTTTTTAAAAATGCAATCGCCATTCTACGCAATTTTGCACATAAAATGGCGATTTGCCACAAGCTAAACAGAATTGAGTAAGAAATTAATACGTTTAACGATCTCGTCCTCGTTACGGTATAAACCTCTCAAAGAGGAGGAGAAAACGCCTCGGTTTTATTCAATTGTTAGAGATAAACACTGCCTTTTGATCGCCAAAACCCCGATGAAATGGGGCTTTTCTCGTAAATGCTGTATCACCACTCGTACCAAAATCGTTTCTACAGGAATTAAGGAATCGTTCTGTAGAAACGATTTTTATTTTGAAAATGGGTTTTGAGCATGGATAAAGATGATATAATGAAGCAAAACGCAAAACATGGTTTAATAATATCAATAATCGGTTATTCAAAATTATTTATTGAGAGACTGGACAAAACGGCAGAATATGAGAATATTCAAAGCTCTCCAGATCCGGCAAGGAATAAGAGGTCAGCGAGAATCAAATGAGGTAAAGTATCGGTAAGAGGATGATGGTATGGATTGGCTAGGACAATTAAACGACGCACTACGTTATATCGAGGATCATTTAGACGGGGAAATTGATCTTAACCATGTTGCTAAACTTGCCTGTTGCTCCAATTTCCACTTTCAGCGGATGTTCTCATACATGGCAAATGTACCACTTTCGGAATATATCCGCAGACGGAGAATGACAAGAGCCGCATTTGATCTGCAAAACAGCGATGAGAAGATAATTGATATTGCGCTCCGTTATGGATACGATTCCCCAACGGCATTTAACCGTGCGTTTCAAAGCATCCATGGTGTAACGCCTTCCGCCGCTCGGAAGGAAGGGGTTAACCTGAAAGCCTACCATCCCATCAGCTTCAAAATTACCATACGAGGTGAAGCTGGAATGAATTATCGCGTTGAGAAAAAAGAAGCGTTCCGCATTATTGGTGTAAAGCTGGAATCAAGTTGGACTCCGGAAAAGCAGGAAGGGTTTACAGAGGTTCCCAAGTTCTGGGCGGAACATGGACAAAAAGGCACAATTCCGCAGTTATGTAAACTAATGGACAACAAGCTCACAGGGATTCTGGGCATCAGCGTGGGCGATTGGCAGCACACAGGCAAATTTGACTACTATATCGCAGTGTCCAGTAATCAGCCTGTGCCCGATGGGATGTATGAATATCAGGTCCCTGACTGCACATGGGCAATTTTTGAATGTAAAGGGCCGATGCCAACCGCCATTCAGGCAATGCAGCAACGCGTTATGACTGAATGGCTCCCCGGTAGTGGATACCAATATGCGGATGCCCCAGACATTGAAATCTATCCAGATGGCGACCCATCATCGAGTGATTATACCTGTTGGATTTGGGTACCCGTAAGAAAATAATCCATCAATCTGTCGCAAAGGTAAGACCGCTTTCGATTGCTCTCAATCTGCAATACTCGTTTGCCTGATGCCAAAAACCATTATTTTATGCGGTATTCCGTGTTTGTTCTTATGAACACTCGTACCAAACGCAAAGGGCATCCCAAAAGGGATGCCCTTTGCGTTTGGTTTTTTGATTTTAGTTGCATTTTGGCTGGTGAGCGACCTGATTCAAATCCATGAGCAGGCCGTTGAAGCCCACGATGAGAAGCGCCACAAGCAGTGAATTAAAAAAACCACCCATGTCCACGCCTGGAACGATGGCATCTGCAATCATGACCGTCAGCGCGTTCACCACCACACTGCAAAGCCCAAAGGTCAAAAGGTTGATCGGCAAGACGATTATAAGCAAGATCGGCCTAAGCACCAGATTTATGATCAACAGGATCAGCCCTACGAAAAGCAGAGAATAAACGCTTTTGAGATACACCGTGCTGATCAGCAATGAAACAAGGTAGATCGACAATACCGAAAAACAATATTTGTAAAACAGCTTTTCCATATTTACCCCCCACTTACCGCTACATGACTTTGATCGAAAACTGCACTTTATCGGCAGTAACATCGATTAGGTCATAAGGTCCATCCTCGCTGATTGAGCCGAAAAACTCCATAAAAAGCCGGGTGAACGCCTTGGGAGCGATATGTGATTTCGGCGCAAAAATGCACAGAAATGTCAATACGTCGTGAATGCTATCCAGCAGCTCCCGAAAGACATTGCAGGAAATAGGCAAGCAAATGCGCTTGTTGTTTTCCGTGCGCAGTCTGAACCAGATGATTCGCATACTCTTATTCCACATAGATCTTCACATAGACCATCGCATTGTGCTCTTCATCCCAGGCTTCCACATCGATGATGCTGGGATCGTCCAGCGTGCCGTCCAACACTTCTTCAATAATCTTGCCATAATCGATGCTGGAGATATCGACGCCTTTAGCTTCCATCTGCGCCCTAGCATCTTGTGGGATAAAAGCGTTTACCTTGCCTGCGACTTCGCCGATTGTCGTCAGCAGTCGAATGGGAATATTCACATTGACGTTCACGGACTTGTTGTCAGACGTTACCTTGATTTTGAAGAACTTGTACTTTGACCTGGCAGCGACAGAAGGAGCTACGCCGGTTTCCCAGGAGGAAGCCCCGCCGTTTGCCTTGAGCGCATCCAGAAGCTCCAGACCCTCCGCCGCGGTGATTTGACCATTTTGAATCATTTCCAGAATTTTTAGCTGCTCATTCATTTTTTTGTCCCCCATGAATTATAGATTTTTTAGCTTTTCTGTCGCTTCTTTGGCCGTGATTTCGCCTTTTGAGAGACAGTCCAGAATTTCGTTTCTGGCAGTATCCTTGATTTCCCGTTCCTGCATCGCTTCTTTTGCGGAAACCTCAAAGCCGAGGCTGCGAATCACCGCATCCAGTTTCCCACGAACCGTGGGATATGAAATTCCAAGTTCTTTTTCAACATCCTTGATATTGCCGCGGCATTTAATGAACACCTTCACGAACTCAAGGTCCTCTTCCGGAAGGCGGCAAAATTCACACGGCTGAAAATCGCCCTCAATGGACGACGTGCATTTGGGACAGCTAAGTTTTGTAATGGAAAGCCTTTCACCACATACAGGGCATTTTCCCGGAGCTTTATATTTCATACTGCACCGCCTAAGAATTTTTTGTATCTTTAATATACACGCGTTAAGTAATAATGTCAACACAATAATTGATATATTTAATGTTTTTATTATTAATATTAATTATATTATTGATTATATTAATTTATGACGTGTGCTTGCTATGTCGTTTCTAGGCCAGATGCGATTCCTTCCCCCCACACGTTTTGCACCGATGTGCGTTGTGCGTAAAAGGCGGCTGGAATTAAAATAAGCAAAATCGCAAGAATCGCCATATTATGTATTAACCCCTTAAGAAAGGAGATGTGAGTATGTGCTGTAGGCGTTGTCGTTGCGGTTTGGTTTGGGATCCCGGTTGCCGTTGCTGGCGTTGCTGCTGCGGACCTATCTGCTGCGGTTAATGTAGATAAGTACGTTATTTTCTGAAAATGTAACGATACAATCATCTTAATTATATCTGCGCCGTTCGGCCGAACGGCGCAGAAGCTCTTTTCTCCGTTTTTTTGAGTTGGCCACGGCAACTGAATCCAATGTAAAAGAATTGTCGGATATTCTTAATTTTTTTGGAATTCCGGCCTTGTACTAAGGAAATTTCTTTGATATAATAATGAAACTGCATCAGAAGATGCGGCTTTGGCGCAAAAGTGCCGCGATATCTAGGTTTTAAACAATATTATTTTAATGATTTGTTGCCAAGAAGGTGATTGTGCCGGCTGAAGCCAGCAGCTCCTTATGGCACTTTTTTTATGAGAGCTTTGGTGTAAGGCGTATGATGGGCACACTCATATGAAACATTAAAGTCACAGGATTATTAGAGAGGAAATTAATCTATGACACTTTGGGCTTTTTTCCATGAGAACAAACGTGCCGCACTGGCTTTTTCCGGCGGAACGGATTCCGCCTATCTGCTGTATGCCGGGCTACAATGCGGCGCGGATATTCGGCCCTATTACGTTAAAACCGCTTTCCAGCCTCAGTTTGAGCTGGAGGATGCGCTGCGGCTGGCAAAACAGCTGGGTGTAGAACTCACGATATTAGAACGGGACGCCCTTTCTCCCGCCATTGCGGCCAACTCCACAGATCGGTGTTATTACTGCAAACGGGCGCTGTTTGGCGCATTGCGGGAGCAGGCCGTTAAGGATGGGTATCCTTTGCTGATCGACGGCACAAACGCCTCCGACGACGCCAGCGACAGGCCGGGCATTCGGGCGCTTAATGAGCTTTCGGTACGCTCTCCCCTGCGGGAATGCGGATTAACCAAGGACGAAATACGGCGGCTGTCCAAAGAGGCCGGGCTCTTCACATGGGACAAGCCGGCCTATGCCTGCCTTGCCACACGGATCCCCACTGGCAGACCCATTACGGCGGAGCTGCTGCAGCAGGTGGAGGCTTCGGAAAACGTTCTGTTCTCATTTGGATTTTCGGATTTCCGCGTCCGGATATACGGGGATGCGGCGCGACTGCAGTTTCTGCCAACGCAAATGACAAAAGCGGTCGAACTGCGCGAGGAGATCCGCCGCGGCATTGCGCCATATTTCAATATGATTTTTTTAGATTTGGCTGGGAGGTAACCGATGGGAAAACAAGAAATCAGGCAGTTGTTGGAACTGGTGGCAAACCAGTCCATGACAGTGGAAGAAGCAGTGCTGAAACTGAAGATGGAGCCTTTTGAAGACTTGGGCTTTGCGAAGCTGGATCACCATAGAAGCCTGCGTCAGGGCGCGGCCGAAGTGGTTTACGGCGCAAGCAAGACGCCGGAACAGATGCGTAAAATCGCCTCCACCATATTAGAGCGCGGGCAGCGCACGATTTTGATCACCCGCCTCTCCCCACAGGCCGCACAGAGCCTGAAAGAAGATCTCCCGCTCAAATACGACGAGCTGAGCCACATTGGGATCGTAGGCGAAATGCCCAAGCCGGATGGCTTCGGAAAGATCGTCGTGGCAACGGGTGGCACCAGCGATATGCCGGTGGCCGAAGAGGCAGCGCTTACCGCCGAAGCATTGGGCAATTCCGTGACCCGGCTTTACGATGTGGGCGTAGCGGGCATGCACAGGCTGCTCGCATACATGGAGGACGTCATGAGCGCCCGGGTCATCATCGCCATTGCAGGCATGGAGGGCGCACTTGCCAGCGTAATCGGGGGCCTTGCGGACTGCCCCGTGATCGCCGTGCCCACCAGCGTCGGCTATGGCGCTTCTTTCGGAGGACTTTCCGCGCTGCTTTCCATGCTTAATTCCTGCGCCAGCGGGGTAAGCGTGGTCAACATTGACAACGGCTTCGGGGCCGGATATCTGGCAAGCATGATCAATCATATGGAGGGGACAAAATGAAGACTTTATACCTTGAATGTAATATGGGTGCGGCGGGCGATATGCTCATGGCCGCATTGCTGGAACTGCATCCTGATCCGGAAGGCTTTATTCGCAAACTGAACGCCTTGAACATTCCCAGCGTTGCGGTAAAAGCGGAACCTTCCGAGAAATGCGGCATCACCGGCACACACGTGACCGTTACGGTGCATGGGATGGAAGAAGAAAGTCTTGATGTGCATGGGCATGAACATAGCCATGCGCACGAACACGACCACGAACACGATCACGAACACGATCACGGACACGACCACGACCACGAACACGATCACGGACACGACCACGATCACGGACACGACCACGATCACGGACACGACCACGATCACGGACACGAACATGGGCATGCCCACGAACATGACCACGACCACGGGCACGAGCACCATCATTCCGGGATGCAGGAAATAAGCCATATAATTTCGCATTTGGCGATCTCCGATCAAGCAAAGAAGGACGTACTGGCTGTATATGGCTTGATTGCACAAGCGGAAAGCGAAGTACACGGGAAGCCTGTAGATCAGGTGCACTTCCATGAAGTTGGTGCGCTGGACGCTGTTGCGGATATCGTTGGCGTTTGCCTACTGATGGAAGAGCTTGCGCCGGATCGGATTCTTTCTTCCCCCATCCATGTGGGAAGTGGACATGTATACTGCGCCCACGGGATTTTACCGGTGCCTGCGCCAGCCACAGCCAATATTTTGCGCGGCATCCCCACTTACGGTGGCGCCATCAAAGGAGAACTATGTACGCCTACGGGCGCAGCGCTCGTTAAGCACTTCGCTTCCAAATTCGGCGTGATGCCAGTGATGCGGGTTGCGCAGATTGGCTACGGTTTTGGGACAAAGGACTTTAAGGCAGCAAACTGCATTCGCGCCCTCTTAGGTGAAAATGACAGCAAAGGCGATGAAATTGTTGAGCTGTGCTGCAATCTGGACGACATGACGCCGGAGGCCATTGGCTTTGCTCAGGAACGTCTCTTCGAGGCCGGCGCGCTGGACGTATACACCACCGCCATTGGAATGAAGAAAAACCGGCCCGCCGTGATGCTGACCTGTATGTGCCGCCACGAGCACCAAGACGCCATAGTGCAGCTGATCTTCCGCCATACCACCACGCTGGGGGTGCGGGAATACGTTTGCAGGCGGTATACGCTTGCGCGCAGAGAGCGCGTTATTGAGACCGCATACGGTTCCGCACGGATCAAAGAGGTATCAGGCTGGGGCGTGAAGCGGGAAAAGCTCGAATATGAGGATATCGCAAAAATCGCTTTGGATCAGAATTGCTCCTTTGCGGAAGCGATAGATTTGATAAACGCAAAATAAAACAGAACGCCTGCAAAAGTGGCGTTCAAATCGGTATGCATGGTAAATCAGGATTGGAGCACCAGTTTCAATGCGGCGTTCAGATCCGTATCCGCCAGCGCCCGGAGCGCTTCCACACCCGGATAATTCCGGCCGGGTTCGACCATATCTGCAAGACGGACCAACTGATAAAGTTCATGATACGGCATTGCGGTTTCATCCGCGGTGCCGTATTTGTTTTCCGCAAACGCTTTTTCCGCTGCCGCTTCCCCCGGCTCTTTGGCATAAAGGAGCGCGGCAAGACGAGTCTGCGGACCGTCGATGCTATGGCGAGCTGCAAGCCTTACCGCTGTTTGAACCACGCGCATAGCATGTATGTATTCGTGCTGGGTCAGCGCGGCGCGTACCTCGTTTTGGATGGATCGGATTCCCGGCGGGAAATAAAATCCCTGTTCATAAATGTACGCCTCCACGGCGGGCAAAAGCACATGACCCACCGGAAGAGCGTCACGGACAAGCGCACGCACCTGCGTTGAGGAAACATCCTCCACGGCATCGGGCAGAAGGGTCAGCATTGCACCGCAGCGCTCCTTAAGGTGTGTCACCGCCTCATCCACCCACAGCGCTCCCCGGCGGGGTACGGCCACAATTTCAGCCAATTGGAAGATCTCCGCCGCCCTACGCCAATAAGAAAGGCCCTCCAGCATATCTCCGCCTATGATATAGAAAAGGCGCGTGTCTGGATACTGTTCCTTTAAATATCGCAATGTATCCACCGTATAGCTTCTGCCCGAACGAGAAAGCTCGATGTCGCTGGCGCAGAGGCCGTCATAGGACTTGGCAGCCAAAGCAACCATGGCATGGCGTGCCTTGCCGGGCACTTCCAAAAGCTTGTGCGGCGGGTCCCCGGCCGTCATCAAAAGCACCAAATCAAGCCCCATGGCCTTTTTAACGGCACAAGCCATGGCCAAATGCGCGACATGTGGCGGATTGAAGGTTCCGCCTAGAATACCGAGGCGGCGAATGAGTTCCGTTGAGGCCATGCTTTTCTTCCCTTCATATAAAGGATGCGCGTTAGTTTGAATCAAAATGCAGTGATCAGATTCCCTTCCCTGTCAAAGCTCAGAGAGAAAGGGTCGCCCTTTACAGTAAGGCAGGAATTTCCCTCCACCTCTTTCACCATGGCTTCGGAAACGAGAATCTCCTCAATTTCTAATGAGTTGCGGATCACGATGACACGGGGATTTTCATAATTGATATCCAGGCAGCTGGCCACAGCGGTTTTAAACACTTCCTCATCACTATCCACGATGATTGGCATCATGAAGGCAGAGGGCACGTAGCTGGTAATAAAGTTTGGATAGGTGTTCTCAAAGCTGATTTTTTCAAAAAACCGCCGGGGCGCCAAGTCCGCGCGGCCCATACCTGTGGCATTGCCGTGAGATTCTTCGCTGATATCCAAAATGCCGATGCGCTGGGCTTCTATCCCCATCTTCAGCTTTGGATTGGCACAGCGGCCCGTTATATTGGGATCCATGCCGGCGCCGCTGAAGTTCTTCCCCAGCTCCCGCACAATCAACACATCGCAGGTATCTAGCCATAGCCTGCCCATGGCGGTCTTTGCCTCCGCAAGGAGCTTGGACTCCTCCTCTGGAATGCGTTCGGCCGGAAGCACTTCCACGCGATAGGTGCGCTCATATGCGTTCTCCATCAGGGCCACGCCAAAAAGTACATTGGCGTTTTGAATGACGCTGCTGCCGATTGCCGCAATTCGGGCAGACATAAAGTCATCCCCCTTCGCATGGCAAATATGGGCGCCGTGCTGCTTGCCCAGACCAATGGCCATCATCTTCATGAGGCCGCTTTCATATGGTCCCTGAAAGCTCGTATGCGCCTTCACCCGGTTGAGCACGATGATGCCATCCGCTTCATAGGCGTTTTTATCGATCCGCACACAAAGATCTTCCGTACGGTCAATTTCCACCGTTTCCATAGAGGAGAGGATTGGGCAGCCCATGCTTTCCTCAGCTATGCCCAGACTCTCCAATATGGCACGCTGTCCATCCGCTTTTGCGCCGCCATGGCTTCCCATGGCGGGTACCAGAAAAGGATGGGCGCCCAAAGCACGGATGCGATCCACGAGATACTTGGTTACCAGTGGCATATTGGATACGCCCCGGCTTCCGGCTGTGATACAGATGCGCTGAGCAGGCTTGATCCGTCCTGCAATTTCCGATTTGGCGAACGCCTCATCCAGAACGGAGATGATTTGTTCCGGACTCAGCTCGGTGTGCGGAAAGTACTGATGCGCTTTTACAAAGCGCGGCAGCCGGATATGATTGACAAGTTCCGTAATGCCAGACATTTATACCTCTTCCACAAAATCGATCAAATGGCCGAAAATTTACTCCTATTTTAAAGAGATGGCCTCTGTTTTCCCCCGGCTTCCCGCGACCAGCAATCCTATCGCCTGTGGACCGCTGCCGTCAAAGACCAGGAGGAAAGTATCGATGCCCTCGGCACGCATGCAATTGAGAATTGCAGCGTTCGACAGGTTTTTACCCAGCGCTTTGACGGCCATTGCGGCGCGCATTGTAGCCGCTTCATCCGCCAGCGCTGCAAGACCAGGCCCGCCCGGAACCGTATAAAGAGAGAAACCTTCGGGCAGTTTCTCCGAGGTATTGGGGGACGAACCAATCGTCTCCCGCGGGGAACCTAACACGCCGCCAGTGCTTTCCCCTAAAGAAAGATCTGCCATCGTATTAAGTGTTCCGCCGGCAATGAGCAGCGAATCTTCGGCAAGCGCCTGTATTGCACAGGCCAAATTATAATCGATGGTATAAAGATCGTCACCTGACATCCGCAGTGTTTTAAGCGCAAGAAACCGCTCCCGCCAATATGCACCGGCCCCAAAGCGGCAGATGCCGCCCACGGCCATTGGAATTCCTTCTTCCGTGGCCAGCCGGACGGCAACGCTTTCATAGGTGGTATTCACAGTGTTTTGACCGCGCCGGCAGGATATTGGGCGTAGACCGCTTCTGCCATGGCCCGGCTGATTTCTTCCACGCCACAGCCTTCCGTCAGCGCTTTCAAGCAGGCCTCTGCAGCCGCCTTGGCTTCCTGATAGGGTCCTGGGACATTGACGATCAATGTATCGCCTTTTTTGCCACAGATGAGCTTGCACCACAGATGCCCGTTCTTGCCGTAAATTTCACGGGAGCACTTTTGATCCAGATAGCGCTCCAGCGCAGAATGGGTAAAGTCCTTGCCCAACGTGCTGCTGAACCTATGGCCGCCGCCGCTTCCGCCGATCAGCACGATGAGATCGGGCGAAAGCGCGGCAATCTCCTGTATTTTGTTGAGAATCGCGTCCTCTTCATCCACCAGCGGGCAGAGCCGGGTTACCTGAGCCTTTGGATATGCGCGGACGATTTGGCCCATGATTTCGGGCGAGTCCAGATCCAGTACTACACCATTTTGAATTTCATCCCCAGTGGGCAGTATATAGACTGCGTTCATGGGCGCTTCATCCACCTTTCCCGTGCACAGTCGGAAATCGGCTGATCCGGAATCTGTGAATATTCAACATCTACGATTTTCTCGCTGCAAGAAAGCTTTACAATATCTGTTACAGTAATTCCTTCCGCAAGGGAGGCTATTTCAATCAATCCTTGCGCATTCTTGCGAACATTTTCCGGCTCAATATCATAAACGTCCATTTCCACGCCGTCACCGGTAACGCCAATGACACGCACCGTGGTATGCAGCTTTTTCATGAGAATCTGCTCAAGCTCTTTGGTATTCAAGCCCTTCACGTGCAATCCCGATATTTTCAGCACAGACTTATCCGCGTGAGCAATGATATATTCCTGTTCCATGTTTTCGCCTCCGTATGGATTTAGGTTGGTACCGGAGCACCGATCCAACGATCATTTTAACCCAAACAGGAGCGCGAATCAAGAGACATCCTCACATTTTGCTATATAGATTACTGATTCCATCTTTTTTAAGTGAATCCCAATTGTTCGTGAATAAAATGTGCGTATTATAAATTGCCTCCCCATTTTGCCTTGCATCCTTCTCCCCCGTCATTGCCGGAAAATTGAGCACAATACATAAAACGGTACGCGCCGTGCTCATTAAGCAGCTCGTAATTGGTTCCCCGCACAATGTGGTCACCCTGCATTACCAGAATACAATCGGCATTCTGGATGGTGGTGAGCCTGTGCGCAATGCCAAGGCATAGACGAATCCAGAGGCGACCCGGACAATGGTAAAAGCTACTTCTGCCCTTTAGGGGCATTCATCTCATTGTCGTCCAATGTAGGCGATTTGGCCTTTATTCATCACCATGGTCCTCTACCGTCTCGGACGTCTCATGGTCTTTTTCTTCATCTGTTCCAAATATAGAATCAATATCTGTCGCTTCATTAATGCCTTTCCTGAACTTTTCGCATAATTCACACTCTACTTCGTTTTTCTTTTTCTCTTTCTTGTCTTTCATGTTGTTATCGTCCTTTCTGTTAAATAAAAATGGAACAGGCTGTTATAGATTCTTAGCCTGTTCCATATTATGTGGTTTTTTTACTTTACATAAAGTACGGCATCCAGCAGCAGTTTTGTATAGTCATGTTGCGGGTGATCCATAATTTGATCGGGCGTTCCGATCTCAACGATCTTACCATCCTTCATAATGGCCATTCTGTCACAGAACGTAGAACACAGCGCCATATCATGAGAGACGAATATCATAGTCAATCCGCGCTTGATGCGCAGCTTATACAGATACTGAAGAATCATTGCCTGCGCCGAAACATCCAGAGCCGACGTGATTTCATCGCAAAGTATCATATTCGGCTCGGTAACAAGGCCGCGGGCTATGGCCATACGCTGAACCTGACCGCCCGAAAGCTGCCTTGGATATCTGTCTGCCAGCTCAGACGCAAGGCCCATCAGCTGCACCATTTCATTGATCCTTCGATCCGCATCGGACGTATCGCCTGCCAACAGCTTGAGGTTTTCATGCATGGACTGCCTGATGGTCATTCGAGGATCGAATGCCGCCTCTGAATCCTGAAAAATCACCTGGAACCAGCGGCAGATATCCCTAGGCTTTTTGCCCGTGTAATCCTCTCCCTTGAAGAGGAGCTGGCCTCTGTCAACAGGTTCAAGGCAGGCAATGAGGTTTAAAAGCACCGACTTCCCGCAGCCCGACTCTCCAATCAGCCCTAAAACTTCACCTTCGTTAAGGGAGATATTGATATCGCTCATGATCTCTCTGCGTTGCTTTCTCTTGCCATAGGACTTGGCAATATTTCTTAATTCCAACAAAGGAGTTTCGCTCATTTCTGTCCCCTCCCTTCCGCACAGCTTACCCAATGGCCGGGTTCAATCTCATCGAGGCTGTACTTCTTTGTCTTGCAGGCTTCGCAAGCGTATTTGCACCTCGGTACAAAGTTACAACCTGTCCACTCTGCGCCATCGAGAGGAGGACGGCCTTCGAGGCCAGTAGGCAGTTTCCTATCTTTGCCCGGAATGGCGGCGAGAAGGTTTCTCGTATAGGGATGAATGGGGTCATCCAGAACCTTTCTGATATCTCCATATTCCACCATTCTGCCGGCATACATAACGCCCAGTTTATCGGCAATATGCGAGGCAACTCCAAGGTTGTGGGTGATAAACAGGATTGACCACCCTAATTCATTTCTCAGCAACGACAGCTCGTCAATAACTTCCTTTTGTGACGTCACATCAAGCACGGATGTCGCTTCATCACAAAGCATAAGCTTTGGCTTCTGCAGAACTGCCAAGCCTACCGCCATACGCTGGTTCATGCCGCCCGACATCTCCCAAGGCTGATATTGCAGCAGTCTATCTGTGTCCGGGAAGTTCAGCCGTTTAAACATCTTTTTCGCAGCTTCACGATCGAATGTAATTCCGTGGCTGACCATTGATTCCCTGTACTGCGCGTCATAGGATCTGATGTTATTGAAGGAGCCTCTGGTATTCTGTGGCACATAACTGATCTGTGTACCGAGTATCTGACGCCTTTCTTCGACTCCGATCCTTGTAATATCTCTGCCATCAAGGATAACTTTGCCTTCTGTAATCTGTGCACCCAGCTGCTTGATCCCGAGGATGGCCTTGATAAGCGTGGATTTGCCGCAGCCTGATTCGCCCGCGATACATACGATTTCGCCGGGCTTCAATGAAATTGACACTTCGGTTATGATCTTAAAAGCACCATAGGTAACAGTGAGGTTGTTTATTTCAAGTAATTTATCTGCCATAATCACACCTCATTTTTGTTTGCCCAGTCGCAAACACATTCGCCAAAATAGTTGAACAGCATAACTGTCAGAAGCATGGCTCCGGCCGGCGCGAACACGGTCCAGGGCGCCAACTGCAGATATGCTCTGCCTTCGCTTACCATGGAACCCCACTCTGCAGCAGGCGGCGCTACGCCAAGACCAAGGAAGGAAAGGCCGGCAATACTGATCATGGTAATACCAAGTTCAAGCGTTGCATTTACCAGCATTGATCCGATCAGGTTTGGGAAGACATGCTTCAGAAGAATATGCAAATCTCCGCATCCGGTCATTCTTACAGAACCAATATATGGTAAATTCTTGATTCTCATGGTATGGCTTCGTGCAAGCCTCGCGTAAGTCGTCCAGCTGGTAATACCGATCGCGATCAATGCGTTTCTTAGACTTCCGCCCAGGATGCCGGCCACCGCGATGGCAACAACCAGCTGAGGGAGCGAAAGAAGTATATCTGTGATTCGCATCAGAATATTATCAACTACACCGCCGTAATATCCGCAGATGATACCGATCGTAGTTCCTACTACAAATGAAATTACAATCAATAACAGCGTTGCGAATATTGAGGTTCGTGCACCTAGCAATACGCGTGAAAAAACATCGCGGCCAAGATAATCCGTACCAAATATGTGTTCGGCGCTTGGAGCCTGTTTCATTGTAAGCGGGTTTGTTTTATAAGGATCATGCGGCATGAGAACCGGAGCGAGCAAGCTGATCAGAATGATTATCGCCGTCAATACCGCGAACACCATCATTTTCCTTTTTAATTTTGTAGTTAACGAAATCTTCTTTTTTTTCATGTTATCACCTACTCCAGTTCAATACGATGGTCAATCATACAATAGCTTATATCTGTAACCAGGTTGACAAGAACCTGGAGTGTTGCCAGAATAAGGACTGTACCTTGAATAGCCGGGAAGTCTTGCGTGTTTATTGAACCCATTATCAAAGAACCCACACCGGGCCAACGGAATATCGTTTCGATAACAATGCTGCCGCCTATGAGCGTCCTGACCTGTAGAGAAATAATCGTAATGATGGCTCCTAAGGCATTATGCAACACGTTATTATACATGATCAAACGCTGTTTGACGCCGCGCGCATGCATGCCGATCACGTATTCTTCATTGAGCTGACACAAAACGTCTGCTCGCGTCTGACGCGTAAATTTGGATGCCATAGGGATCGCCAAAGCCATGGTCGGCAGGAATAGTCCTTGGACACTTCCTTGTGCGATTACCGGGAACAGCCTCATTTTTATGCAGAAAAAGTACATAAGAGCCAGTGAAAGAAGGAAGTGTGGCAATGCATTACCGGTAAAGGTCAAGACCTTCGTGATATTATCAAATAATCCATCTTTCCTGACCGCTGTCAAAATTCCAATCGGAATGGCTATCACGATTGCCACAACAAGACTTGCAGACGCCAGCGTTAGTGTATACCCGAGTCCTAGCATAATCTTAGGCAGAATTGGCGTATTATCGACATAAGAATTGCCAAAATCTCCCTGCACAACATTTATTAACCAATCAATATAACGGACCATAAACGGTCTGTTAAGCCCCATACTTTCACGCTCTTTTTCCAATATTTCCTCAGTAATAATCGTTCCCTGTGATGTAAGCTTTTTGAGAGCCGGATCTCCAGGCGTCAGATAAACGAGTACATAGACAAGAAATGTTAGTATGAGAAGAATCGGTATTAGGTTTAGCAGTCTTTTCCCAATGTATTTAAGCACTTTTCGGCACTCCGTTCTTTCATATTGTATGGGGCGGTATGATTATACCGCCCCTATTAAACTCTTGTCGTTACAAACGACGGTGATCAGCAGATCTTACTGCACGTCAGTGATAGCACTGATACCATAGAATCCCAGCGGGTGCATCTCATTCAGCCCGGAAGCACCGACTCTGAGAACACAGTTCTTGTTGTAGGTTACGAGGAACATGCAATCATAAGACGCGTAATATTTTTCCATGATCTGATTCGTGAGTTCGGCACGCTTCGCAGCATCAACCTCAACTCTGACCTGCTGAATCATAGCATCCGTATCCGGATCGTTAAATCCGCAGACATCAAGGTACGAACCCTCCCGAATCGCGCCACTCATGAAGGTGAAGGATTCGCCGGTCTTATCGGTAATCATGCTATAGAAACCGATATCGAAATCCTTGTTGGTAATGTAGGTAGCTTCCGGATCATCCACAAGAGCTATCTCTGCGCCGATGCCCAATGCGATCAGCTGTTCCTGCATAACAACCGCAATCGTATCAATGGAACGCTTTGCATAGCAGGAAATGGTGACGGAGAGAGGCTTGCCATCCTTCTCGTAAAGCTTAGTTGCAGTGTTAAGGGTATACCCATCCGCTTCAAGCACCTGTTTGGCCTTTGCAACATCAGTGGCCGGGCCAGTCGCTTTGCCGTAGGGAGCATCTGTATTAAAGGCTCCGGTTGCGGGGGACACGAGGCCGCCCAAATACGCCGCGATGGTATCCCTGTCAACGCCAAGGCAGATAGCTTCACGAACGCTGTCCGGAACTTTTTCCGAATTAATAAGGGCAAACGTCCTTCTCTGGGTGGGAACTGTAGTGACCACGTACTTATCGGGTTCAGCCTCATAGATTTCTTTAGAAGCGATAGCGATATCAACATAACCGTCGATTTCGCCGTTCTGCATTGCAAGGAGCTTTGCCGCTTCATCGCCCATCGCATAGAACACAGCGCCATCGAGTTTGACTTCTCCGCCCCAATAATTGTCATTGCGCTTGACGGAAAGATCGCCCTTGGGAACAAACGTGTCCACTACGAAAGGTCCGGTGCAAATCGGGTTGTTGTCGAAATCGGTTGTGGCATCAACGTCAACAATGCCCGTTTCGGCGTTCGCAAGATCGTTAAGAATCGCCGGATACGCGGTGGGAGTGGTAATTACCAGAGTTTTGTCATCCGGGGTTTCGAAGGTCCAATCCGCCATAAATGCAAATCTGCTGTTCTTTTCCATAAGCCTCTGAAGGCTCTTCACAACCTTTTCAGATGTGACAGGGTCACCGGTGGAGAAGCAGATGCCATCCTTCAAAGTTATCGTAGCAACATTCTCGGCGATATCCATGCCTTCAGCCAGCCAGGGAGTGATGGAGAGATCCTCGTTAATCTTGAACAAGGACTCTGAAAGACCGTAGAACTGGTTATGCCATGCATTATAGTCAATTTGTAGATCAAGGGTTGCATACGGGAACGATTCAACCGTCTTGAAGATTTTGGGCTCGGCGGATGTTGCTTCCGGGGCCTGAGTAGCCGGTGCAGTTGTTGCTGCAGCCGTGCCAGTAGGGGTTGCGGCGGGCTGGGAGCAAGCGCTCAGCACGCCTGTGGCCACCAACAGTAGGCACAGCGCTATGATAGCAACTCTCTTTTTCATTTGATGTTCCTCCTAATTTAATAATTGGTTTATTTATGATTAACCTTATTCAGGTAAACCATCCTAATATTTTGTTAAAAGCACTGAAGTTGTTCGTTTATTCAAACGCACTGAAGTTTGTTCGTTTATTCAATTAAACTAATTTTCTTTTCGTGAAGCCAAAATTCTAAACTGACATTTGGTATTGTTTTAGGAGAGAGTCATAGCTTGGAACAAGTAACATTTACTTACTTTTTCGGGGTGGCGGAGGATTTTATCCCCCCAGCATTGGGTTGTCCTATACTGGTAATCAATTTCTGTCAAGTATATATTAGCTTAGTAATTGTATGTCAATTTGTACAATGATTTAAGTTGCCTGAGGCAAACCCCTCATCGTGCGTTCTCAGTTTTCAATGCAGATTGGATCCACGTGGACAAAGACGTGCTTGACATTCGGTAAATCTTCTTCCAGCTGTTCATGCAGCGCTTCCGCAATCTGGTGCCCTTCTTCCAGAGAAAGGGTATGTTTACATCCGATTACAATTTCGGCATAGAACCGATGGCCAAAGTGACGGGTTTTGATATCGATGACATCTTCCACGCCTTCAAAATTCCTGCTGGTTTCATAGATTTCATTAACGACCTCATCGTCAACAGATGTGTCGATCAAATTCTTGACGGAGGTGGTCAAGACCTCCAGTCCAATCTTGATAACGATTACACAGATGATAAGGCTAGCCGCCGCATCCATAACCGTGATACCAAACCTCGCGCCCACGATACCGATCAGCGCGCCGATAGAAGAAAGAGAATCGGACCGATGATGCCAGGCAGTGGCTTTAAGCGTGGGAGAGTTAAGCTTCTTCGCTTTGCGGATCACATACTGGAAAAGGCCCTCTTTCATTATAATGGAAACCACAGCCGCCACGATGGCAATGAGGCCGGGCTGTGCGATAGAAGTCACGTCGCCTTGAATGAAGGCCCAGATGCCCACAAGCGCCTTGTACCCCACTTCGCCACCCACAACAAGGAGCACCAGACCAAGGATGATCGTGAAAATGCACTCGATCTTTTCATGACCGTAGGGATGCTGCTTATCCTCGGCTTTCTTAGAAAGCTGTAGCCCCATAATGGCGATGAGATCCGCGAACACGTCGGACCCGGTATGAATAGCGTCAGAAATCATAGCACCGGACTTTCCGACAATACCCGCAATCAGCTTGAGTACAAATAAACCTAAATTAGTGGTTACGCCAATTACTTCCACACGAATGGCTTCTTTTGCGTAATTGCTATTATGATCGTCCGAGGCCGCTTTCACTTCATTGCTGGGCTTGTATTGATAGCCTTGCTGATGATCATGCGCTTCTTTCTTGCTATGTTTCTTTTCGCTGTGATGATGGTGACAAATTCTGAAATCAGACATTTTTTGCTCCCGCGATTAAAAAATTTTATTATTGACCCGAATGCATGCCCGCTGCCGCAGCAGCATCTATCCTTTTGTATCTGCCCCGGTGCGCTTTCACGCTCCGGGCACTGCTAAGTATTGTCAAGCGGTTAATTTTTTGTGTTGAGGATAGAGCGGTTATAGGGCAAACAATTCGTGTACAAAACCTGAAAATAATATGGATGCATGTTCATACTACTAATTGCATGCCATAAAACTACTTTTGTTTTGGGGTTTATCGATACGTAGTCTCACATGCATTAACGGTTTTATTATATTTTGTTTTGAAGTTAATACAATTCATCAAATGTATGAATTTATCTCCTCATTCTTCATACATTTATATCAATTTTGGGGATTGCATCATCATGCATAACAATAAACGACGCGACGTGTCAGTCCTCAACGCGATTAAAAAAAGGCGCCATGCGCCGCATCGGCCGCGCTGATATCGGCACTGCCTACAAAAGGTGTATACTTTATATGATAAATGACGGTCGCCGTCATATTTATGTTATCGGCGCCGCCATTCTGTACCGGGCTCGCTTGGAGCAAACTTGCCTCTCATCCATACACATATAATATGAGGAATTAGCTACTTTGTTCCCGTTCAATTCTTACTTTTTCGTCTTTGGCGTAAAGATCAAAGCATTGAGATACCCGAAAAACACCGCTGCCGCCACGCCGCCGGCCGTCGCCCTGATTCCGCCGGTAAATGCGCCAATTACGCCATTTTCCATCGCGCCCTCAATGGCACCCTTACCCAAGGCATAGCCAAAGCCCGTCAAGGGCACAGTAGCTCCGGCACCCCCCAGCTCCACAAGGGGCCCATAGAGGTCCAAGGCCGTCAGGATTACGCCTATGGTCACGAAAAGCACCAGAATTCTGGCAGGTGTCATCCTGGTATAGCTAATGAGAAGCTGCCCTACCACGCAAATCCCGCCACCTATGATAAAGGCCCACAGATAATCCATCCTATCCTATCTCCTCTCCAGCACCAGCCCATGGGCAATTCCAGGAATGCTTTCGCTCTGCATGCCGCTGGTAGGGCTCATCAGCGCGCCCGTCGCCATGAAGAAAATGCGGCGGATCTCTCCTTTTTCGAGGCGGTCAAGAAGGTATGCGTTCAATACGGCTGCGCTACAGCCGCAACCGCTGCCACCGCAATCCACCTTCTGCTCCCCCGAAAAGATGATGTTGCCACAATCCAAATGCCGCGTTCCGACGTCAATCCCATTATTGGAGCAAAGCTCCAAAAACATCTCGCTTCCAAATCGTCCCAGATCTCCTGTAACGATCAGGTCATAATCTATAACTCCCCTGCCAATGTCGCTCAAATGCGCGGTCAAGGTATTTGCCGCTGCAGGCGCCATCGCTGCGCCCATGTTGCTGGCGTCCTTGATCCCCAAATCCACAACTTTTCCAATAGTACCCGCCGTGACATATATGTTTTGAAAAAACATTTTCCCACTGTATCCGCTATCCGCCAAAATGCTGCAGCCCGCACCCGTTACCGTCCTTTGGGCCGTAGGTGTGGTTTGATTCCCCATCTCCAAAGGAGAACGATACTGGCGCTCAGCCGTCGAAAAATGGCTGGTTGCCGCACAGGCAATGGCATTTGCGTAACCGCCGTCCACGAGCATACTGCCGATGAGCAACGATTCCGCCATTGTGGAACATGCGCCGTACAGCCCCAAAAACGGCGTTTGCAGCTCACGGGCGGCGAAATTTGCGGAGATGATTTGGTTAAGCAAATCCCCGCCCAGCAGGCAATCCAGATTCCCGATCTCCAGCCCCGTCTTTAAAAGCGCAGTGCGTACCGCGCTTTCAAACATCTTTCGTTCCGCCTTTTCCCAACTGCTTTCCCCCCAGGTATCGTCCTTGAGCACAGCGTCGAAATACGTTCCCAGTGGCCCTGCGCCTTCCATATCCCCAACAATTGCCGCTGAAGAAATGATCCGCGGCGGATTGCTGAACAAAACCGTTTGCTTCCCCGCACATTTGTTCTTCATAGTCTCACCTCAAAAGACATGTGACCAGGCCTACGATAATAGAAGCGCTAAACCCATATACCAGCACCGGGCCAGCGAGAGTGAATAACTTTGCACCCGTACCCAACACATAGCCCTCCCGCTTGAATTCCATGGCCGGCGCCACAATAGAATTCGCAAAACCTGTGATGGGTACGATCGACCCGGCCCCCGCCCATGTTCCGATTTTGTCATAGATACCCAGACCTGTAAGCGTGGCACCCAAAAAGACGAGCACGATGGCGGTAAAGGCAGAGTTATCATCTTTGCTGAGCGTCAGAACTTCTTGCCCGAACTGGCTGATTGCCTGACCAATGCAGCAGATAATGCCGCCGACCACAAACGCCCTGACGCACTGTGAGAAGGTATGGCTGCGGGGCATTTTTTGGCTGACTTTCTTCTGGTATTCCCGCTGCTGCGCATTCTCTGGCTTTCCCATATCTTCATCTCCTTTGTAGGCTTATCATTTTCCAAATTCGGTCCTCATATGCACATAAATTTTGTAAAACTCGAAGACGATATGATATAATGTCATGAATACAAAAGCCGAAAGGAATCAATAAAATGCAATCCATCGACACAAAGGCCATCACCACCATGCGCATGTTGGCCGCAGAAGCCGTTCAAAAGGCAAACAGCGGTCATCCGGGCATGCCCATCGGAGCTGCTCCCCTGGCATACGCACTTTGGAAGCAGATGAAACATGACCCCGCCTGCCCTACATGGCAAGCGCGCGATCGGTTTGTGCTCAGCGCCGGCCATGCCTCCATGCTGGAATATTCTCTTCTGCATCTTTTCGGATATGGCCTTACGATTGACGATATCAAGCAATTCCGCCAGTGGGGAAGCAAAACCCCGGGACACCCTGAGTTCGGCCACACCATTGGTGTGGAAACCACCAGCGGTCCCCTTGGACAGGGCGTTGCCACCGCCGTGGGCATGGCCATGGCAGAGGCCCATCTCGCCTCTCACTTCAACCGCGAAGGATTCCCCGTGGTGAACAATTACACCTATGCCCTAACCGGCGACGGTTGCCTAATGGAAGGCGCATCCAACGAGGCCGCCTCTTTGGCCGGCGCACTGAAGCTGGGCAAGCTCATTGTCTTTTATGACCGCAACCGAATCACCATTGAGGGCGGCATTGATCTGGCCTTTACCGAAGACGTGGGCGCGAAGTTCGCGGCCTTTGGCTGGGATGTGCAGGAAGTAGCGGACGGCGAAGACATCGATGCCGTGGGCAACGCCATTGCGCAGGCGAAAACAACGGACGCCCCCTCCCTCATCATTGTTCACACGCATATCGCCCACGGCACTCCAAAGCAGGATAAAAACAGTGCCCACGGCGAACCTCTGGGCGAAGAAAACATTGCGGCCATGCGAGAGTTTTACCATTGGGAATACGAGCCTTTTACCGTGCCGGAGGATGTAAAAGCCCACTTCACCGCACTTGCAGCAGAAGGTGCCGCAACCCGGGCACAATACACGAAAATGTTTGACGCCTATTGCAATGCTTATCCTGAGCTGGGCGCGCAATGGGACGCTTGGCACAACGATCGGCTGCCGGAAGCTCTATTGCAGGATGAACGCCTTTGGAACGCAGACAAGCCCATGGCCACCCGCGCCGCCAGCGGAAATGTGCTGAACATATTTGCGGAATACCTGCCCAATCTGTTCGGCGGTAGCGCAGATCTGGCGCCTTCCACCAAAACCGAAATGAAGGGCCGCGGATTCTTCTCCGCTGAAAACCGGGAAGGCGCGAACATCCATTTCGGCATCCGGGAGCTGGCCATGGCCTGCGCCTGCAACGGCATTCTCCTCTACGGCGGTCTTCGGGGGTATTGCGCTACATTTTTGGTGTTCGCGGATTATCTTAAACCCGCCCTGCGCCTCAGCGCCCTGATGAAACTCCCGGTAATTTATGTTCTCACCCATGACAGCATCGGCGTGGGCGAAGACGGCCCCACCCACGAGCCCATTGAGCATTTGGCTTCCCTTCGGGCCACGCCGGACGTGCTGGTCTTCCGCCCTGCGGACGCAAAGGAAACCTCCGCCTGCTATCTTGCGGCGCTTACCAACCACTGCCCTTCTGTTATGGCGTTGACCCGCCAGAATTTGCCCCAATATGCCGAAACTGCCAGGGATGTTTCCAAAGGCGCCTATATTCTCAAAGATGCAAAAGCGCCCCAAGCCATCCTCATGGCCTCCGGCTCCGAGGTAGAGTTGATCTATAAAGCCGCAGAAATTCTCGAGGAAATGGGCATCGGCGCGCGGTTGATATCTATGCCCTGCATGGATCTCTTTGATCAGCAGAGTGCGGAATACAAGGAAAGCATACTGCCCTCCGCCATCCGGGCAAGGGTTGCCGTGGAAGCCGGGTCTTCCTTCGGCTGGTACAAATACGTGGGGCTTGACGGCGAGCTTGTCACCATCGATCACTTCGGTGCCTCGGCTCCCGCAAAAATTCTTTTTAAAGAATTCGGTTTCACCGCCCAAAACGTAGTGGACGCCGCCCTTCGGGCTCTTGATCGGGAATGAACCGTTACGACAACATCCTCTTTGACATGGACGGCACGCTGATGGAATCCGGGCCGTACATCCTGTCGATTCTTGAAACCGCTTTTCGGGATCTGGAAATGCAGGTTCCATCACGTGAGGCACTTACCTACCTTATCGGCCCGTCCTTTCGCCTTGGCCTTCCCGAGATCGGCGTGCCCGAGGAACACGTTGGCGCAGTGATCGCAGGCTACGTGAAATACAAGACGGATATGGATAAATCTGTGATACAGCCCTATCCTGGTGTAAAGGAAATGCTGCAGGCGCTTTGCAAACGCGGGATGAAGCTTTTTATTGTCACCGCCAATCAGGAGATCACCGTCCGGGAAAACTTATCCCGAAGCGGATTGGAAAAATACTTTTGCCAGATCTTTGCCGTAGACGGCAGGCACATTCCAAAAGGCCAGCTTGTGCGTGAATGCTGCGATCTTCATGGTAGGCGCAGCGTCATGGTGGGCGACCGGAAATTCGACCTGCAGGCGGCAGCGGATGTGGGGATCGACAGCATCGCCGTCACCTACGGGTATGGCAATTTAGAAGAAATCCGGCGCGCTGGTCCCACTTATATCATGCACAGTCCGGAAATGGTGACGGAATTTTTGTTGCAGGACGTATAAAAGACGCCGCGCCTATGGATTCTGGCGCGGCGTCTCTCGTTCTTCATAGACTTTTTCCGTATACGGCTTGTACCTGATTTCCCGCTCGGCGGGAGGGCTATCCCCGGGAGCAGGGAACTGCTGCCGATTATTCATGGAAGACCTCGGCGCAGACGAACTTACTGTTGTTGGAGGGCACATATTGCCTCTGGGCCGTATACCAGATCAATAGTCCCAGCAACACCGCCGTGATGAAAAGAATTAAAATGCATCGTCTCTTTGCCATGAACATAGTATGGGTAAAAAAAGGCCGTTCCATTCGGAACGGCTCTGATTTTCATGAAATGACTCGACGCAATTCGCTATTTTTTATTTTTTCTTTTGCGTATCTGCTTTTTCCCTTTGCCATTCGAGGTTTTGGGGGGGAATTCCCTTTTGATTTCCGGAGGGATCAGACAGTCCTTGGAACGCCCGATCAAATCCTCCCGCCCCGCCAGACGAAGCGCTTCTCGGGCCTTGCTCCTGTACTGTGGCAGAAAATACTGCATCAGCGCACGCTGCAACTCCTTCTCTTTGGAGCTTTTGGACACATAGACCCGCTTCATGGTGTGCGGGTCCAACCCGGTATAGTACATGCAGGTGGAGAGCGTACCGGGCGTGGGATAGAAGTCTTGCACCTGCTCGGGCCGCTGGCCCGTGCGATGAAGGTATTCCGCCAGCGCCACCGCGCTATTCATATCACTACCGGGATGCGAGCTGATTAAATAGGGAACGATAAACTGCTCCTTCCCCGCCTTTTTATTGAGTTGCGCATACTTTGTGGCAAAGCGATCGTAAAGCGCGCAAGAGGGTTTGCCCATGAGCTGCAGCACCCGGTCATCCACATGCTCCGGCGCAACCTTCAGCCTTCCGCTGATGTGATGTGCCACAAGCTCTCTCAAAAACGCGTCGCTTTTATCATACATGGCGTAATCATAGCGGATTCCGCTGCGGACAAACACCTTCTTGATGCCCGGTACCTGCCGGAGCTTCCGCAGAAGGGCGATATAATCCGAATGGTCCACCTCCAACTTGGGACATGGAGAAAAGCCCAGACACTGGCGGTCTTTGCAGGCGCCCTGCTTGCGCTGCATTTTGCACGCGGGCTTTCTGAAATTTGCCGTTGGCCCGCCCACGTCGTGGATATAGCCCTTGAAATCCGCAAGCTTGGTAAGCGTCTGTGCCTCCCGCAGCAGGGATTCATGGCTTCGGGCCTGCACAATCCGCCCCTGATGGAAGTTGAGCGCGCAGAAAGAACAGCCGCCGAAACAGCCCCGGCTGGATGTCAGGGAAAACAGAATCTCGTCCAAAGCGGGAATGGGCTTTTTATAACTGGGATGCGGCATCCGCGTATACGGCAACTCATAAACCGCGTCCAGCTCCTGTGCACTTAGGGGCTGTGCTGGAGGATTTTGCACCAGAAAGCCTCCTTCATGGGGTTGTACCAGCCGCTTCCCCCGAATGGGGTCCTGCTCCCGGTATTGGGCCATGAACGCGCGGCAATAGGCCTCCTTATCCGATGCCACTTCCTCATAGGAGGGAATCAGCTCATAATCGTATACCAGCTCCAGATTTGAAGCCCGGTAGCAGGTGCCATTTACATAGGTAACCTGTTCTGCCGGCAACCCGCCATCCAGTGCATCCGCGATTTCTACGACCTGCCGCTCACCCATGCCATAGATGATGAGGTCCGCACCAGAATCCCAAAGGATACTCCGGCGCACTTTGTCGTCCCAATAGTCGTAATGGGCAAATCGCCGGAGGCTGGCCTCAATTCCGCCCAGCACCACCGGCACCCCACGATATGCCTCCCGCGCCCGGTTGGCATAGACGATAGCGGCCCTGTCCGGACGCTTACCCCTCTCCCCACCCTCTGTGTATGCGTCGGTGCTTCTGCGTTTTTTAGCTACGGTATAATGGTTCACCATGGAGTCGATATTTCCGGGGCCGATTAAAAAGGCCAGCCGTGGCCGGCCCAACCGCTTGAATTCCTGGCAGGTGTGCCAATCCGGCTGGGCAATGATGCCCACGGTATAGCCGTGATCCTCCAGCACCCGGCCAATGACGGCGGGACCAAAGCTGGGGTGATCAATGTATGCGTCCCCTATGACGAACACAAAGTCAAGCTGCTCGATGCCGCGCGCCCTGCACTCAGCCATGGTCATGGGGATGAATTTGTTGTTCACGTCAAACATGACTTAACTGTACAGCAAATCCACCTCGTGCACAAGCCCGTCGTCCGTGAGCAGTATGGTTTTCTTTTTATTTTCCTCCGCCCCGTGCTCCCGTCGGAGCCGGATGCGGTACAGAGTGCTTTTATACCGGTATTCCACGGTATAGGATTCGTAGATGGTACAAGGCGAAATTTCCAGCGTGTCCCCCCGTTTTTTAATCCCCAGCATCTCCTCCAGCCCCGTCTTATAGAGCCAGGCCGCAGCGCCGGTATACCAGCTCCAGCCGCCCCGGCCCACATTTTCCAGCGCATAGGTATCCCCCGCCAATGCATACGGCTCCGCCTTGTATTTCATCGTCTGCGTTCGGGTAAGCGCATGCTCGATAGGGTTCATTAAATCGAAAAACCGCTGAGCCTGCGCCGCCCTGCCAAGGTGGCAGCAGGCCAGCACTGCCCATGCCGCCGCATGGCTATACTGCCCGCCATTTTCCCGCACGCCGGGAAGGTAGGCGGAAATATAGCCCACGGGGTGGGTCTCCTGCTCATCCGAAAAGGGCGGGGACAACAGCTTTAATATGCCGTTCTGTTCGTCCAGCAGCATGCCCGCCACGGCATCCATGGCCTCCGCTGCCTTTTCACCGCCGCAGATGGCCGCCCAGCACTGGGAGATGCAGTCAATGGCGCACTGGGTATTTCCCCGGGAACCCAAGGGCGTTCCGTCCCCGAAGTACGCCCGGCGGTACCAGGCACCGTCCCATGCCTCTTCCAGCGCTTTTTTCAGCGCGCCGATCTGTTCCTTATAATTTCTTTCGTTTGGCATGGCTGCATCAAACCGTTCTAAAACTTTCAGGTAGAACCATCCCAGCCACACGCTTTCTCCCCCGTCTTTTCCCACCAGCTCCATACCATCGTTCCAATCTCCCCCTTGCATCAGGGGCAAGCCGTGGCTGCCAAGCTTTATACTGTCGATTGCCCGGGTACAATGCTGGTAGAGAGATTCTTTCTTATTGGAAAGCTCCATATGCTCATAGAGATCTTTTTTCCCCTCCGGAATCTCCCGATCCTTTAAATAGGGAACCTGCTCCTCCCAGATACCCACATCGCCGGTAATCTGCACATATTCGGTCGTCACATAGGGCAGGAACAGCTTATCGTCCTGCACCCGGGTCCGCACGCCGCGGATGGGCTCATGCCACCAGTGGAGCACATCCCCTGCCTTAAACTGCCGCTGCGCACATAAGAGGATATGCGCCCGGGCCCGGCCAGAATCGGCGTGCATAATAGATAGCATATCCTGAAGCTGATCCCGAAAGCCGATGGCGCCGCCGCACTGGTAGTATGCGGTGCGAGAGAGAATCCGGGAAGCCCAAGTCTGGTAGGAAAGCCTGCCGTTAAGCAGCATATCCATGGAGGCATTTGGGGTATGCACCTGAATGCACCCCAGCCGCTTTTTCCAAACCACCTGCACTTGCTCAAGCCGCTCCTCTACCCATTCCACCTTTAGGGGCTTATACTCATCCTCCAAAGCCCAGCCTAAAGAAAACGCGATTTTTTTAGTTTCGCCCGGCCGGAGCTCCAGTTCCGCTCGCAGCGCACTCGTTGCAGACCCCAACCCATGAGTTTCCGAAAACGCCAGCCCGGGCTCCCCCTGCAGCGCCTTCTCCCCGCGCTCCGACGTGGACTCCGCCTCCTCGCTGCATTCCAAAAAGGCGTAGCCGTCCTCGCTGCAGTAGCGAAGGTTGTCCGCACATAGCCGGCCGTCTTCCTCCCACGTGTACACCGATTCGGGGTGCGGGAAATCACCCAGCACCCACTGAAGGGCATAGGTCGCCTTCAGCCTGCGCTTGCGTAACATAGAATTTTTCACACAGAGCAGCAGATACTTTTTCGATTCCTCTGCGTCCGCGAATACCGTCAGCTCCGATAAAAGTCCTTCAGCGCCGGTGGTAAAACGGGTGTATCCATACCCATGGCATACTTTGACCGCCCCTCCCTGAAACTTGCCTGCTGCCACAGACCAAAGCGTGCCATCCTCCACATCTTCCAGATACAGCATCTCGGAAGGCGGGTCGGTAATTGGGGCATGCCGCCAGGGCGTGAGCTTGTTTTCTCTGCTGTTTTGGTACCAAGTATAGCCTCCGCCGCTTTCCGTAACCAGCGTACCGAATTTATCGTTGGCCATGATGTTACTCCAGGGCAACGGCGTACATTCTCCTTTGCCCAGCATGATTACATACTCTCCGTTTTGACGGAAGCCGCCCAGCCCGTTGTCGAAGAGCAGCTTCTCTTCCTGCAAAATCAGCTCCTCCCGGTGCGAAGGCGTTAACTGGGCCTTTTCCTGCACCCTTTGGGGCATGAACTGCCGATCCGGGCTTACGGAGGTATCCATGACCACAGTCGCCGCGGCAAATAGCAGTGCTTCCTGCGCCGCGTTGATATCGTACCGATTAATCAGATGCACGCCAGGCCGCGAGGCCGCCATCTCAAAAAGCCGTGTCCGCATTTCGTTCCGATACTCGTTGGGATAGGTGCCCAGAATCACCAGATCGTTTTTGATCCCCCGGGCGGCGGCATAAGCCTGTACGGCAACAGTTGTGCGGGCCATGCGCAGTTCCGTCAGGTAGCCCACGGAAATCAAGGTAATAGGATCGTCCCCGGAGATACCCAGCTCCCATATGCCCCGTATACCGATGCTGTCCTTTTTCCCATCTCTGGGTTTTTCGGGGATGCCCAAAGCTATTCTGGCGATGATGCGCTCAAAAAGCTCCGCCTTTCCCTCATCCACCTTTTCCATCCGCAGTGCGCTGGCGGCGTGCGCCCACGCAAGGTCAAAGCAATCTGCACGTTCGGATGCCGCCTCTTCGGCCACGGCCGCCGCCCTTTTCAGCCCATTGGCGTACCCTACTATCACATTGAGCACTGCGGTCTCTCCGGGGTTTAACATAAACACCGACCGTGCGGCCGCAAAAGGATCGATGGGCGCAGCCTTCACTTCCCCACCCACCGGCTGCAACATGGCTTCTTTCAAAGAACGTCCTCTGCCCTGTGCGGAAAGCCGATCCGAAAGGTAGCGGGGTGTTGCGCCCGTAAGCTGCAGGAACAAACAGCGTTCCTCTTCGCCGGGCTTCGGCCGCTTTTTGAAATACAACACTCCGTTTTCCTCTTTTGCTTCAATGGTAAGCTTTGTAATGCCGGAAGACAGATCATCCGCCTGGTCCGTGAGGCAAACGTCAAAAAAAGCTCCCAACTCCAGCGTCTGCGCCTCCTGCGCATGGTTTGTCACCGTCACGGAACGAAGTTCCGCTTCGTGGCGGGCGGATACGCAGATCTCAGTTTTACAGGAAATGAATCCCATCCTCTGCAAAAATTCTGCCTTGTAAATATGGAGGATGCACTCGCCGCCCTCGCAGACGTCCATAACCTCGCTGCCATGCCGGAGTAGGATGTGTATTCCGCTATCTTGGGCAAGATCCGGCCGGAATCGCGTAAGCATGATATCGCCGCGCTTGGAAAATCCCTTCCCGGAATCCGTAACAAACACAGTATAGCTGCCGTTGCTTAAAAGCTGCGTTTCAGGAACCTTATACTGCCCCAAAATTCGCCGCGGCTTCGCGTGCCGCATTGTGCGCTTCTTCTCGCCGTTCCCCGAATGCTGTAGTTCCCGGATTAAAATCGCCCGCTGGGGCGGTTTTTCCTCCAGCAGTACCTTCACCGCCCGCACTTCCGGCACCGAGAGGAACCGCTTCACCAACACATTGTCTTTAAGGACATTGGTCAGTGCACACAGTCCCATGCCCTGATGATGCGCCATATAGCTCTGCACCATCTCATATTCTCTGCCTTCCTGCACCCGGGGCTTATGAAAGTCCAGCGCCTCATACATGCCGTATTCCCCCAAAGCCCCGTGCTTGCAAAGGGAAGTAAGATTGTCTAAAGCAGCCTGTCGAAAGATCATCAATGCCAGCAGAGTGGAATAAGGGGAAATAACCCGCTCTTTTTGCCTTGCGGTCAGCGAAAGCTTTGGAATCCCGAATGCCCGATACTGATAGTACATGGCCCGGTCAAAGGCATAGTAACCGGATTCCGATACGCCCCAAAGTCCGCCTCCCTGCATCTGCGCCCGCACAGCGCCCCGGCAACTCTCCCAAAGGAGCGTATAGGGAACCATCCCTGTAAAGAGTGCCGGCATCAGGTATTCAAACATGGTTCCTCCCCAGCTTACCAGTGTCCGACCCGATACGGGGACCATCATGCGGCTCAGGCTAAACCAGTTGCCTTTCGCCTGACCCAGCGCCGTTGCCACCAGCCCCGTAGTCCTCGCCTCCGACGCCAAAAGGTCGTACCAGGCCTTAGAGAGGCTGTCCGACTCAGGGTCAAAGCCGATATAAAAGAGTTTCCGGCTTCGGTCATACAGAGCATCAAAGTCCATGGCGCCAACCAAGCTTCTCAGCCGCTGGGCCAGCCTCTCCCCCTCCGGCATATCCAGCTCAATAAGGCCTTCCGCCGCACAAAGCAGACAAGCCGCAAAATTTCCGCTGTCCACGGAGGATACATAGGCAGGACGCAAAACGCACAGGCTGTCCGTTCGGTACCAGTTATACAAGTGCCCGTTCCATTTTTCCATCCGTTCTACCGCATCCGTCATGCGCTCCATGCGCGCGCACATCTCTTTGCCGTCGATCAGTTCCAGATCATGGGCGCACAGGCAGGCCATATATCCCATGCCAATGTTTGTGGGAGAGGTATTGGGCACCGGCGGCCTATAAGGGAACTCTTGAAAGTTATCCGGAGGCAGAAAGGATGACTTTTCGTTTGAGAATTCTTCAAAAAACTTCCATGTCCTGTTTGCAATCTCCAGCAGAAGCTCCTCCTGCTCCCGATTCAGCCGATATTCCCGCTTTTTCCTATCCAGCACCATCACAACAGCGGGCGCCGCCAGCCACAGGGCGGCAAATATCGCCGCATAAGCCGGCCTCCGCACGATAAACAGGAGAAACACCATAATTCCACCGTAAATCACCTGACTATAAAGTGCCCTGTAATAACTCAGTATGCTTTTAGGCTTTTTTGCCGCTTGTGCCGCCGTTTGCCACTGAAGCATTTTTCGCCGGGTTATCAGCATGCGGTACAGGGACAGATTCCGGGCGCTGGAATGGGCCAGCGCGGAAAACGGTAGTGTCATTGCCTCAATCAGTACGCGGTAGAGCGGGATTCCCCTATCCACCAACATGCCCAAAGGGTTTTTGTTTTTAGAAAACGCCATTTGAAAAGGCAGCGTCAGCAAATCCGGCCCCAATCCTTCCAGCAGCGCGAAGAGCGAAAGGTAGAAATGCCAGCCAATCCCGGTAAGCGGCACCAGTACAAACGCATATAGAATTGCACCCGGCAGCAGGCTGCGCCGGAGATTATCCAAGATTTTATACCGGGACAGCAGCGAAAGTGGGTTGGAACGAATGGAACCATCCGCAACTTTAATACCCTGAAACAAAAAGGGTACCAGCTGCCAGTCCCCTCTGGCCCATCGGTGCTGGCGCTTCCACCAGGATAAGAAAGAGGACGGCTCGCTGTCATAAAGCACCACGTCTCCGGCAAATCCCGCCCGGAGGAAACAACCTTCCAGCATGTCGTGGCTAAGCACCGTGTTGTCCGGAATCCAAGGCATTCCTGCTTCATGAAACGCTTTCACACTGAAAATCCCTTTCCCCCCGAACAGGCCCGTGCCGAACACGTCCTGATAAAACTCGCCTGAAACCGGGAAATAGGTGCCCATGCCGCAGTCACCCGAAAAGAGTCGGGCAAACCTGCTCTTTGCCGCACCGGAAGGCAGGGGGCTCATCCGGGGCGAAATAATGCCGTATCCGCGCTTTACCACGCCGCCCTCCAACTCCGGCTCCGAAAGAGGATGCACCATAGCGCCGATGAGCTTTTTGAGTGCCTCCGGCGGCATTACCGTGTCCGCGTCCAGCGTCACACAGTAGCGAATTCCCTTTGGTAGTTTCCCGCTCAGCAGAAGGAATGGCTCCTCCTGACCGGAAACCAAGAGCTCCACCAAATCCCCCAACGCGCCGCGCTTGCGCTCCCGGCCCATGTAAACCTTGTCGTGCTCATTGTAGACGCGTTTTCTGTGCAAGTAAAAAAATAAGTCCTCGCCGCCTTGGGAATACTTTTCATTAAGCGCCCGCACCAGCTTTTTCCCAAGCCGAAGCAGCCCCGCCTCTTCGCTTCGCTCTTCGGCATCCGAATCTGGGAAATCTCCCAGCAGCGTATACAGGCAATTTCCCGTGCGGCTGGCAAGAAAGTGATTTTCCATCTGCGTAACGGCATCTCGTATTTCCCGCTCGCCAATGAGCAATACGGGGATGGTTACGATTGTAAGCGGTACGCCATCCTCCAGCTTCAATCTTGGAATCATATGCGGAGATGCGGCGCGCAAATAAAGCCGGACGGAGATCACTGCGCCGATGCTCCATGCCGGAAACAGTGCCAAAATCAAATCGGCAGCACCCCCCCAGGCGGCAAAATAGATCAACAGCGCGGCGATAGCCGCCTGCAAAAAAAGAAAGCCCGCCAGTTTTTCCCCGTCTTTGCGGATGGCAAAACGCCTGTCCGGACGCAGCCTGGTAAAAAGCTCCTCCATTCCTTCCAAATAGAGGTAATATCCCGCTTCGCCCCGCTTCCCTTCCCGGCCCAATGCCAGCTCCGCCGCCTGCCGTGCGGCCACCGGCTCAGCTACGGAGAGCCGGGTGGAAATTCTTTCCACGCAGTCCCTGTAATAGGCGCGGCTTTTTTCGTCCATCTGGGGATAGGTTTGATCCCGCATCAATTCCTCGTGCACCCGACTGTATTTTTCAAAGGCACTCTGGTAATCCGTAGCGTCCAGCGTCGAAAGACTCCGCAGTGCGTTGCCCATACGCATTTGGGAAAGGTTTTCATCTTCCCGGCAGGAAACGCAGATACACTCTAAATCCATATCCCCCACGCCCAATTTTTGCCCAATCTCCCTGATCACTTCCTGCCCGTCGCGTTCAAGGAGCAAGGAGCAAAGCCGCTCGGTAAAGGCCATTCGCCCGGGCAGCGCCAGTTTTTCCAGCACCACAGCGCGCCTTCCCCGGTCTTTTGCTTTCAAAAGCTGGTCCGTGGCGTCCTCCGCCGCCGCGCACTGTCGAATGCGCTCCATGCCGCCGGCGCTTTCTATACAAATGAGCTTGATCAGCGCCGTCCGAAGCATATCCGGCAACGCCCAGAGCTCCGCCATAGAAAGCGGCGTGCGCTGTTGAAAACTGCCCAGGTATTTCTCCAAAATGCCTTCGTCCACCCTGCCGTCCCGATGCCCCACGATGGAAAGGGAAATGGCATATACCCGGGGCAGCCCCGCAAAGGTGCCCTCCGCCATTACAGGCAGCCGCTTGTATTGTGAATTTTCCAGCTGAATTATAGCCTTTTCTGCGATATAGAAGTCATCGTAGAATAGCTCCATGGCCCGGCTCAGCTCTCTGCCCGAAAGCAGCTCCCGCTCAATCCCGCGACAAACGCTTGCGAAGATCTTTTTTTCTCCACCGATTTTAGGAAACGTCGTTTTCCCCCGCCGAACGTTCATGGCAGCCAAAACTGCCGCCTGTTCCCGCATTCCATCCGCCGAAAGGTAGACGTCTCTCAATCCGCTGTATGTCCTGTTTGGCTGCATTATTGCCTCCGAATCGTCTTTTTCGATTTAGTATGGCCGTTATGCACCCAAAAAATAAGAGGCGGACGTGTCCTTCACGTCCGCCTGCGGAGCATTATGATCTATTCTTCTATGGAATCCGTCGCTTTTGCGGTCAGCTTGTCGATTTGCTCCTGAAGCATTTTGTTCTTCAGCTTCATCAGCTGCATATCCTGCTCGATCCGTTCCATATCCCGGATGACTTCATCCAGAAACGCGTCCACTTCGCCGATTTCATACCCACGAAAAGCGCGGCTGAATTGTTTTTGAATAATATCCTGCTTCTTCATATTGCGTTCCCCTCGCCTTAAGGATACGGAGCCGCAAAAACGGCTCCGTATCCTTTGGTTTCAATGCGGCCATTACATTACGCCAACAGAATCACTTTCTTCGTTGCCGATTACATCGTAGTTCGCGGGTGCCACGACGAAAATACCCCGGGAGATCTTGTAGATCGTGCCGTTGAGCGCGTAAATTGCGCCTGCCATAAAGTCCAGTATGCGCTGGGCACAATCGATCTCAAGCTCTTCCATGTTGACGATAACGGGTTTACGGGCTTTCAGATTGTCGATGATGTTCTGCGTATCCTCATAGCTTACAGGATGGTAGACGATCATCTTGTTCTGCGCCACGGTGGGAAGGCTTACCACATTGCTGCCGGCGGCTTTTTTCCTGCCGCGATTGCTCAGGTTTAAAACATGATCGGTATCTTCCGCAGTAGGGCCGTCAAAGTAATCCTCTTCGTACCCTTCATCCACTTCCTCAAAACCGATAAATCCCATGAGCTTGTCCAAAATTCCTGCCATGCTTTTTTCCTCCAATTCATTAAAATAATTTTAACTTGGCGCTTGGAGAAAACACTGCATTTGCCTTTTTCCATCTACGGTCAGGCTTCTATCTATCTACGCCCGCTCCGCTGCCGCTTCACTTGCGCGCTCCGAACAGCGCCGTTCCCACTCGGACCATCGTTGCGCCCTCCTGAATTGCGGCTGTATAATCCCCGCTCATACCCATGGAAAGCACCCGCATCTCCACGTTTGAAAGGTTTGCCCTTCCCAAATCGTCGAAAAGCTTGCGCATCTTCGCAAAGTAGGGACGTGCTTCGTCGGCACCCACTGCAGGCGGAATGCACATCAGCCCCTTTGTGTTCACATTGGGCATGCCGGACATCAACTGTAGAAAATGCGAAAGTTCCGAAACCGGAACACCGCCCTTTTGCGATTCGTCGCCGATGTTCACCTCAACGAGCACATCCTGCACGACGCCGTTTCGCACCGCAAGGCGGCTGATTTCCGCAGCCAATTCTTCCCGATCCACGGACTGGATCAGCTTGACCTTGCCTATTACATATTTTACCTTATTTGTTTGCAGTTGTCCAATCAAATGCACATTTAAATCCTGCGCATTGAAATACTCCAGCTTTTCCCTAAGCTCCTGAACCCGGTTTTCCCCCACGCTCTTTATGCCCAGTTTCACCGCCTCATCGATCCGCTCCACCGGTATGAATTTTGTAACCGCAACCAGCTCAACGTCCTCCATCCGGCGGTTAGCCTTAGCGCAAGCGTCCGCCATGCCTTCCAAAATACAAAAGTAGTTATCACGTATGCACATAATCAAGCCTCCATCTCATCACGATCAGCCCTTTTTATACCGCATTCCCGCGTATACGCTGCTGCCGTCTACAGCGCGCACCAGGGCAAGATCATTTTCTATAGCAAGAACCCGGACCTCCACATTTTCACCCGTTTCTGCGGATTTGACGGTGGAGACGCCATTCTTGGTATTAATGGCCGAAACAGCAACCTTAAACCCCGTCAGCTCCGCGGTAATTGTAGCCTTTGCCGTGCGAACGTCAATCAGCTCGCCGATGTTTTCATTGAACTCAAACATATTGAGCACTTTGGAATCCGAGGCAGTGCTCTTTACGGCCTTGCCGGTATACACGGTATTCGGGTACCCTTCAAACACAACGCTGTAGCTCTCCCCTTCGGCCAGCACAAGCGGATCGGAAGTGGAGGAAACGAACGCAGCGTACCACCTGTCGGGATTCACGAGCCTGTACAGGCCGTTTTCAGAGATCGCCACGGTGCTTCCATCCGCCCCGCCGGCAATTCTGTTCACCAAATCCGCATTGACTACGTCCAGCTTATCCACCGAAAGTACATCCTCATACCCATCGAAGTAAAAGCTGACGATACCCGTGCTTTTGACAGAGACCTCGCTGGTGTATTCCGCGATTTGCGCCTGTTTGGTCACTTCCTCCGCGTAAAGCGCCGTGAGTTCTGCATCCGCCTGAACGCTATTTTTTAGGAGGGTGATACGCTGGCCCAACAAGGTTATCAAATTGTTTTCCAGCGTCAGCAGGTTTTCCTGGTTATTTCCAGAAATACTGCCGCGGATGCGCTGCTGCACGTCCGAAATTTGGGTGTTGAGGGAGGTGAGCTCCGCACTCTCCACACCGTCCATAATCGCCACCTGTTTATCATAGATCTGCTGCTGAATGTCAAGCAGGGATTGTGTGACGTCGTCGCTGTAACCCCACTTGTACACCACGGCTACCGGCATTTCCGCATTCACTTGAGCGCCCTCGTTGACCTCGTATACGATATGATCGAATTTTTCCACAGTCATGCTGACCTCATCCCGTATAATGACCGCAGAGGCTGAGATGGCGGCCTTCATGCTACCCTCCGCCGCCCGGGATGTGCCGTTGCCGGCAACAATTATCGCAATGACGCCAGCTACTGCCAAAAAAGCCAGCGCACTGAGCGCGACCAGCCTACCATATGCATCCTCTCTGCGTTTTCTTCTTCTCGCCATGTCTTACTCCGTTACTTCGTAGCCCTTTTTTTCGGATCGTCCGTACTGACGGTCGAAATTCTCCTGATTCTTGCCGCAGTAGATCTGATACATCTCCTCGGCACTCATACCGGCGCGGATGCACATGCTCACAAAAAAGTGCAGTACATCGATGAGTTCTTCCTTGATGGCGGCGGCGTCCATTTCCTTAGGATTTTTCCACCATTTGAAGTTTACTTCATTGAGCAGCTCGCCCAACTCCGCGGTAATAGCCAACACGTCCTTTTGGATCCATTCTTCCGGCGTATAATTCAAATGCCGCCGAGTGGCAATGTCCGTATCCAGCATTTCCTGCAGTTCAAATATCCGATCCAGCTTGTCCATATTATCTGCCCTCAAATACTTTCTTCACTTCTTTTTCCCGCTTGTTGATCCGCCCCACAAAAGCACCTGCCATGCGGTCATAATTCAGAATATAGGGCGCGATGGCCGCCACATCCTCCATGGTAACGCTCTCGATCTTCTTCAGGACCTCCTGCTCGCTGCGGATCTTGCCCGTCAAAAGTTGCGCCTTGCCAATGGCACTGCTCCGGGAAGCCGTGCTCTCCTGCCAAGAAGGTATCCCCCTTTAAGCTGATCCTTGCTCCTTTGAAACTCTTCGACGGTAAGCCCGTTCTTCTTGAACTTGTCCACCTCGTCGAGCATCATTTCCACCACTTGGGCTGCCTGCTTTTCCCCTGTGCCGGCATACATGGCAAAATAGCCCGTGTCACCGTAACAGGCCGGATAAGAATAAACAGAATACGCCAGTCCCTTTTCCTCCCGGATGCTCTGAAACAGCCGTGAACTCATGCTGCCGCCAAGGGCGTTGTTGAGCACATACAGGGGAAACTGTTCCGGGGTATCGGTAGCAAAGCCCGGAAAGCCTATACAGATATGTACCTGCTCCACGTCCCGCTCCACCGCCTTGAAAGCGCGCTGCCCAATCAACTTGCTCCCGGGTGCCTGCCGCTTCTCTCCGGGACAATGGGCGGAAAACCACCGCTCCAAAACATTCTCCAGCTTGTCCACATCGAAGTTACCCGCACAGGAAATCACCATGTTTTCCGGAGCATAATGGCTGCCCATATAGTTTATTATCTTATCCCGGGTAAACGAGCGAACCGTGGCTTCCGTGCCCAGAATGGGGCTGGCCAGAGGCGCGCCGCCATAAATCGTCTCGCACAGTGTTTCGTGAACCAGGTCCTCCGGGTTGTCTTGAAGCATGAGAATCTCCTCCGTCACCACGCCTTTTTCCTTCTCAATATCTGCCTTCGCGAGAAGGGGCGCATAGACCATATCGCTGAGAATATCACAGGCTAGTTCCATGTCCTCGCCCAGCACTTTGGCGTAAAAGCAGGTGCATTCTTTGGCGGTAAAGGCGTTGACGTTTCCGCCAACCGCATCCATTTCCGACGCAATCTGAGACGCAGTGCGCTTTTTTGTGCCTTTGAAGACCATATGTTCAATAAAATGCGAAATCCCGGCCTCTTCGGCAGTCTCGTAGATCGCCCCCGCACCGGACCATACATTGATGGCAAGGGAGCGGAAAGATGGCATATGTTCCGCTACCACCGTGATCCCATTTTTCAGTTTCCTAACAATCGTCATTTCATAATTCCAGCACATCTCCTACGGATGTGACCTGTAATCCTTTCCCGTTTAAAAGTTTCAGCAGCCCAGGAAGCGCCTCGTTGCAGGCCGCCGTGGGCAGCAGTAGAAAGATGCCGCCGTCAATAGGCTGTGCAGCTCGATTAATAATATCCTCCGCAGTCCCTTTTGCGCTTAACAAATCCAAGGTGCAGGATACATGCGTCATTCCCAGCTTTTTTGCCGCCCAGGAAGAAATCAGCATGCTACGGCTGCCCGCATAGTAGAGTTGTGGTCTTTGGCCGCACAGAGTCTCAATGGTTTCTGCCGCCGCAGAAATGTCCTCCATGGTCCAGGAGAGGTTTCCCTCCATGTCCGGATATTGACCCATGGTAGCGATCTCATGCCCTTCTGACACCATGCGCCTGAGCAGATCTGGGTTGTCCTTTGCCCATTGTCCGCTCACAGCAAAGGTAGCGGTCACGCCGTTTTCCTTTAGCGTGTCCAATATTTCGCCAAGCGCGGCGGCGTTCCAGCTTACCGCAAACTGCAGGGCTACCTTGTCCTCTGCTTGCCCGCGGTATATCGGCGCGAATACGCTAATCACTTTGGGCTCCGTGGTTCCGATATACAGCCCCAAAATAAGCAGCGCCAACAGTACGTTTGTAATGATTCCCCGGATAATCCTTCGAATCCCCATAACCCAACCTCCGAATCGCTCGCGTGTTAGTATATGGGTATTCGTCCTGTCCACCAATTATACAAGCAAAGCATAACCTTTGGGTTATGCTTTGCCGGATAAAATCTTTGAAAAATTAATTTTTCGCGTCTGGCAAAAGCTCTTTACGGGTGAGGTCGATCTTTCCGTCGGGCTTAATGGCAATTACGCGCACCAGAATTTCATCGCCGATCTTGACTTCGTCCTCCACCTTTTCTACCCTGTGGTTGGCCAGGCGGCTGATGTGTACAAGGCCCTTTTTGCCGGGTTTCAGCTCAACCTGCGCGCCGATAGGCAATATATTCACCACTTTGCCCAAGAAGACCTCTCCCATCTCGATGTCGTGGCAGATGGTCTCGATCATCTGCTTTGCGTGGGCGGCCGCTTCCTGATCCGGTGATGCAATGAATACCCGTCCATCGTCCTCGATGTCAATCTTTACGCCGGTATCGGCAATAATCTGGTTGATGGTCTTCCCGCCGCTGCCGATAACCTCGCGGATCTTGTCCGGATGGATCGTAAACTGCAGAATCCGGGGCGCGTAAGGGGAAAGCTCGGGTTTGGGCGCGCTGATAGTCTCCATCATCTTGTCCAAAATGAACATGCGTCCGCGTCGGGCCTGGTCCAGCGCCCGGGTGAGGATCTCCTCGTTAATGCCCTTGATCTTGATATCCATCTGAATAGCGGTAATGCCCTCCCGGGTACCCGCCACCTTAAAGTCCATATCACCCAAGAAGTCCTCAAGACCCTGAATATCCGTCAGAACAGCGATATTGCCGTTAGCCTCATCCTTGATCAGACCCATCGCCACGCCGGCCACGGGCTTTTTCAGCGGTACGCCGGCATCCATGAGTGACATGGCGGAAGCGCACACAGAGGCCTGTGAGGTAGAACCGTTGGAGCTGACCACCTCCGACACCGCACGGATGGCATAGGGGAATTCTTCCTCGCTGGGCAGCATAGGTAAAATCGCCCGCTCCGCCAGCGCGCCATGGCCGATTTCCCGGCGTCCGGGGCTACCAACGCGGCGCACTTCGCCCACGCTGTAAGGCGGCATGTTGTACTGGTGCATATAGCGCTTGAACGTCGCGCTATCAATACCGTCAAGGGTTTGTCCCTCTCTGAGGGAGCCCAGCGTAACAATGCTCATCACCTGGGTCTGGCCGCGGGTGAATACGGCGCTGCCGTGAACCCGGGGCAAAATTCCCACTTCGCTCCAAATGGGGCGGATCTCGTCTTGTGCGCGTCCGTCAGGGCGGATCTTGCGGTTGATGATCTTGTCCCGCACGATCTCCTTCGTAAGGGTATATAAAATCGCGTCAATATCCGATGCGCTGTCGGGATACGTTTCTGCAAAATACTCAATGGTTTCTTTCTTAACCTGCTCGGAACGGGCTTCCCGTTCCTTGCGGTCAAAGGTATCCAGCTGCCATTCCACTTTGTCTCTGGCATACGCTCGAACCAATTCCGTAAACGCTGCGTCAGGCTTATAGATGTTCACTTCCAGCTTGGGCTTGCCTTCCGCCGCCACAATTTCATTGATAAAGTCCACAATTTTCTTGATTTCTTCATGCGCCAGAAGGATGGCATCCAGCATTTCTTTCTCGGAAATTTCGTTGGCGCCGGCTTCCACCATCATCACAGCATCCCGGGTGCCCGCCACCGTCAGCTGCAGGCGACTTTGCTCCCGCTCACTTGCGGTGGGGTTAATGATATACTTTCCGTCCACGTAACCAATCGCCACAGCTGCCGTGGGGCCGGCAAAGGGCGCATTGCTGATACACAAGGCTACCGAAGAGCCAATCATGCCCAGAATCTCCGGCTGCACGTCAGGATCCATGCTCAGCACGGTAGCAATCACCTGAATGTCGTTGTAAAAGCCCTTGGGAAACAGCGGACGAAGAGGCCTGTCAATCAACCGGCAAGCAAGAACCGCCTTTTCGGACGGGCGGCCTTCCCGTTTGATAAATCCGCCGGGGATCTTGCCTGCGGCATACATCTTCTCCTCAAATTCAATGGACAGCGGAAGAAAATCCGTGCCCGCCCTCGCTTCTTTCGCTACGGTGGCGCTTACCAGAACCACCGCATCGCCGCTGCGGACAACGACGCTACCGCCGGCCTGTTCGCAGTACTTCCCAGTTTCAATGACGAGATCTTTGCCCGCCACTTCCATTTTGTAAGTTCTTCCCTGCACGTTCACATGCTCCTTTACTTTCTCTTATAATCATTCTAAATCAGTTTATTATACATTATTATAGAATTCGCCGCAACGAAAATCTGACAATCCATCCTCCCTTTGCCAAAATAAAAAAAGCGCGGAAGTGTTTTGCACTTCCGCGAAAGGCTCTTGATGCTGTTATTTGCGCAGGCCCAATCTCGCAATAATAGAGCGGTAACGCTCAATATCTTTTTCTTTGAGATAGTTGAGCAGACCACGACGGCGCCCGACCATCTTCAGCAAGCCCCTGCGGGAATGAAAGTCCTTTTTGTTCTCCTTGAGGTGCTCGTTAAGGTGGTTGATCCGCTCGGTCAAGAGGGCGATCTGAACTTCGGGAGAACCCGTATCACCGTCATGAACCTTATATTCCTCGATAATTTCCGCCTTTGTTTTCATGGTATTGCCTCCTAAAAACTTAATATAATCGCCAAAAGACCACGCCATGCGTTGGCAAATCGCAAAACACAGCCCTTGGTTCTTATACACTATATCATATGACAATTCCCCTGTAAACAGTTATTTCCTTCCTGATTTTGCAGGGATTTGGCCGGATACGTTCAACAGGCTCTTCGCCCGGCTCACATCCTGATGGATCTGTTGCACCAGCTCGTGGGTGCTGGAGAACTTCACATCTCCCCGAAGTCTGGTCATAAAACGCACCGACAGCTTCTCGCCGTAAATATCTCCGTTAAACCCAAGCAGATGGGTTTCGATGGTCACCTTGTCTCCTTGAACCGTGGGGTTCTCTCCGATATTCGTCACCGCGGGGTAGATCGCATCTCCCACTTCCGCCCAAGTAGCATACACGCCAAAACGGGGCATCACAAGGGAAGCAGGTGGGTCTATATTTGCCGTGGGGAAACCAAGGGTGTGCCCGAACCGTCGGTTCATAACAACCGGACCAGACAGCCGGTATTCCCGCCCCAGCATCTCGGCGGCATCTGCCACGTTTCCCGCCTCTATGGCCGTACGGATGCGGGTGCTGGAAATGGGAGAGACGCCATATCGAACCGGCGGAATCTCCACTACTTCAAAGCCGTATTTCTCCCCGTAGTAGCGAAGGGTTTCCATATTCCCAATGCCACTCTTCCCGAAGGTATAATTGAATCCCGCCACCGCCACGCGCATATTGAACCGGGCGATAAGCATGCGGACAAAGCCCTCCGGCGACATTGCCGCGAACCGTAGGTCAAACACATCCGTACTCACTGTACAGAATTCCGAAAGTGCCGCTAAGCGCACCGCGTCCGGCATTAGCCGCACCGGTGCCCTGCCGAAAGCCTCCATGGGATGGTTGGAAAATGTGTAGATGAGCGGCGCAAAACCGCGCTGGGAAGCCAGCGCTATGGCCTGACATATGAGTTTTCTGTGCCCCCGGTGAACCCCATCAAATGTACCAAGAGCCACCACGCTATCCTTGATCATCGCATAAATACGCGCAGATGTGCACGCCCTCAACCCCCACTTTCCCGATTCCGAGAAAGCTGCCGTTGCAGTAAAGCCTGTAAGGAATTCCCGCCTTTGCCTCCGGAACCGCCAGTGAAACGCCATTTTTCAGCAGTGTTCCCTCCCGCTCGGGCAGCGCAAGCCGCAGTTCGTCTAATCCCGATAACGCCTGTTCCATAGAGGTTACGGCCGAAGCAAGCGTCCCCGCTTCCTTCAATTTCTGCAGCTCTCCAATCGTGTAAGCGTCCTGAATTCTGAAGTTTCCGGATCTGGTTCGTAGCAGAAAAGACAGATGAGCCGGCACACCGGCCGCCCTTCCAATATCATGGCATAAGGTCCGTACATAAGTGCCCCTTGAACAGCAAACCCGAAATAAAAAACTGCGCTCTCCCTCGCCTTTGACCAATTCCAAGCTATGTAGGTTGATGCGCCGGATTTTTGGTATGATTTCCTTGCCCTCCCGCGCCAACTGATAGAGCTTTTTGCCGTCCTGCTTCACCGCGGAATACACTGGCGCTTCCTGATCCTGCTCTCCCTGAAAAGTGCACAGCAACTCTAAAAATTGCTTTTCCGTCACCGTTTTTTCCAAGCGCTGCGTGATTTGGCCATAGGAATCCTGTGTGTCCGTGGCGGCGCCAAAGTGGATTTCGGCGAGGTACTCTTTATCCTTGTCCACCAGATAATCAAAGAGCCGGGTGGCGCGGCCAATGCAAACAGGCAGCACGCCAGCCGCGCCGGGGTCCAGCGTGCCAGTATGTCCCACCCTTTTCATAGAAAATATGTGCCGCAAATCCGTCACAACATCGCTGGACGTGAGGCCGGGCGGCTTCAATACATTTACGACTCCTTCAAGCATGCCTCGGCCACCCTCTGCGCTTCCAAGAAAACCTCATCCAGACCGCCCGAAGCGGTATATCCCGACGCTCGCATATGGCCGCCGCCATTTTGCCGCGCCGCAATTTGCGCCACGTCCACTGCGCCTTTGGAGCGCAGGCTTACCTTGGTCCCTTCTTCGCTCTCGCGAACCATAATCGCCACTTCCACCGTGTCGATATCCCGAAGGTGGTCGATAATACCCTCTGTGTATTCCTCCATAGCGCCCACGTGCCGCATTTCCTCCAACGATATATGGGTAATGGCTCCTTTGCCCTGCGCGAACAGCGTCATGTTCGTAAGCGCCAAAGCCAACAGCCGTTTTTTCCCCACGGGCACGTTGCGGAATATTGCCGTATTCAATGCGTTGTGATTAATCCCTGTCGCCATCATATCCGCCGCTGCACGCATGGTTTTCGGCGTAGTATTGGCATAGGCGAAGGAACCGGTATCCGTCATCATGCCCACATAGAGGCAGGCGGCAATGGGTCGGTCGATTTCCATTCCGGTTTCCCGCAACACATGGTACACGATCTCCGCGGTGGCCGCGGCCGATGGGTCCACAAGGTTGATCTCTGCATAGGAGGTGTTGGTCATATGATGGTCGATGTTTAGGGTGTGTATAGCCCTTTGAAGCATCGGCAGCCCGTCTCCCACCCGCTCTGCATCCGCGCAGTCCACAGTGATGACGTTTTTATAGCCAACAGCTGCTTGCGGCTTTAAAATTCGTTCTGTGCCGGGCATGCAGTAATAAGCCGAGGGGACAGCGTCATGGCATAGGAGTTCCACCCTTTTCCCCTGATTCCCCAATGCAAGGAACAGTGCCATCCCACTGCCCAGCGTATCGCCGTCCGGCAGGGAATGGCATAGGATGGTAAATCCGTCGCCCATTAAAAAATCACATATTTCTTTCCGCATGCGCATCTCCCTATATCCTGATCTGATCAAAAAGGCGATGAGAACTTCATCGCCTCTGTTCCCTAATCGTCCTTGTGCAGTGAGTCTATGATCTCGGCGATCCGCACGCTGTATTCACTAGAAGTGTCTAAGACGAACTTAAATTTGGGGAGCGAGCGCAGATCCATGCGTCTGCCCAGTTCCCGGGTGATGAACCCGCTGCCATGGTTCAGGGCCTCCACGGAGGCCTCCCGCACTGCGTCGTCCTTGTCGTAGACGCTGACCTTCACCTTTGCCAGCTTCAGATCGCTAGCCACATCCACCGATAAGATGGTGGTCATGTCCGAAAGCCTGGGGTCCTTCATGTCGCGGATGATTTCGGAAATGGTCTTTCTAATCTCCTCGCTCATCCTGTCATAGCGAATGGACATAACAGTTACCTTTCTACTTCTTCCATTACGAAGGCTTCAATCACGTCGCCCTCGCGAATTTCGTTAAAGCCTTCAACCCCGATGCCGCACTCGTAACCGGCCGCCACTTCCTTTGCGTCGTCCTTAAAGCGCTTGAGGGAAGCGATTTTCCCCTCGTGGACCACTATGCCACCGCGCACCACGCGCACCTTGGCATTGCGGTTAACTTTACCGTCTTGAACGTAGCAACCGGCAATGGTGCCGACGCCGCTGACCTTAAAGGTATTGCGCACTTCCGCGTGGCCCAGCTCCGTTTCCTTGAATACCGGAGCGAACATGCCTTTCATGGCCTTTTCGATGTCTTCGATAGCGGTGTAGATAATCCGATACATACGTACATCCACCTTTTCGCGCTCCGCCATCTCCCTCGCCATGTTATCCGGGCGCACGTTGAAGCCTATGACGATGGCGTTGGACACGGACGCAAACATGATATCGGAGCCGGTGATTGCTCCCACGCCGCCATGAATGCAGCGCACATGCACTTCCTCGTTGGAAAGCTTCTCCAGCGCCTGCTTGACCGCTTCCACGGAGCCCTGCACGTCTGCCTTGACGATGACGTTCAGATCCTTCACATTGCCCGCCGCAATCTGGGTGAATAAATCGTCCAAAGAAACCTTGGACATATTCTTCAGCTGCTCCGCTTTCTGCTTGTCACGGCGCTCCTCGGCAACCTGGCGGGATAGCTTGTCGACCTCTGAAACGTTCATCATATCGCCGGCCGCTGGAACTTCAGAGAAGCCCAATACCTCTACCGGCTGGCTGGGGCCAGCTTCCATAACGCGCTTTCCCTTATCGTCCATCATGGCGCGTACTCGCCCGTAAGTCATTCCTGCCACAATGGGATCGCCTACCTTCAATGTTCCGTTCTGCACCAATACGGTAGCGATGGGGCCTCTGCCTTTGTCCAGCTCCGCCTCAATAATGGTACCCTTCGCGCTGCGATTGGGATTAGCGCGGAGCTCCAGTACGTCCGCCTGCAAAAGGACCATCTCCAACAATGTATCCAAATTGGCCCTGGTCTTCGCAGAAACCGGGACGCAAATTGTCTCGCCGCCCCATTCTTCGGATACCAAACCATGCTCGGTGAGCTGCTGCTTCACCCTGTCGGGATTGGCGGTTTCTCGATCCATCTTATTAATGGCCACGATAATTGGAACCTTTGCCGCTTTGGCATGGTTGATGGCCTCAACGGTCTGGGGCATAATGCCGTCGTCCGCCGCCACCACCAGAATGATAATGTCCGTCACCTGTGCGCCGCGAGCACGCATGGAAGTAAATGCCTCGTGGCCCGGCGTGTCGATGAACGTAATCAGCTGGTCGTGGCAAGTCACGGTATAGGCGCCGATATGCTGGGTAATACCGCCGGCTTCTCCATCAGTGATGCTACTCTGCCGGATGGCATCCAGCAGGGAGGTCTTGCCGTGGTCTACATGGCCCATGATGGTCACCACAGGCGGACGAGGCACTAGGCTCTCCTTCACGTCCTCTTCATCTATGCTCTCTTGCAGCACATCTTCCGCTGTCTTGGCCACGTTCAATTCCAGCTCGATATTATAATCTGACGCCACCAGGGAGCAGGTATCAAAATCAAGCTCCTGATTGATGGTGGCCATAATCCCAAGAATAAATAGTTTCTTGATGATTTCCGCCGCAGGCTTTCCAATCTTTTCCGAAAGTTCCTTTACAGTGGTGTTCTCCGCTGTAAGAATGGCCTTTTCAATTTTTATAGGCTCCGGCCGACGGACCACCTGCTGCTTCTGCCTCCGAATCCTGCGGCCCATAGGCGAATCGTCATCAGGTCTCAGGCGTTCTTCCTTGATGAGGCTCTTGCGCGCCTTTGCCTTCCGCTCTTCTTCCCGGCTCTTGTTACTATTATTGTTATTGTTGTTGCTAACAGGGCTGACAGGGCGTCTATCTTTATCCTTCCCCAAAGGTCCCGCCACGGTTCGAGCGGCAGGATGGGCCTGATAGCCCGTCTTTGGCCTGTCGAATTTATCCTGGCCGGCGGGCATGCCAGGCCTCTGCTGGAATTGATTGCTTTGCGGACGGTCGCCAAATCTCTGGGGCTGTTGTCCCTGCGGACGGTTGCCGAATCTTTGGGGCTGTTGCCCCTGGGGACGGTCGCCGAATCTTTGAGGTTGTTGTCCCTGGGGACGGTCGTTGAATCTCTGGGGCTGTTGTCCCTGCGGACGGTCGCCGAATCGCTGGGGCTGTTGTCCCTGGGGACGGTCGTTGAATCTCTGGGGCTGTTGTCCCTGGGGACGGTCGCCAAATCTCTGGGGCTGTTGTCCCTGCGGACGGTCGTTGAATCTCTGGGGCTGTTGTCCCTGCGGCTGCTCACCACGCGGCGAGGGCCGGCCTGCGCCCTGAACGGTGCGGTTTTGAACCGATGAAACGGGGGGTGTTTCCGACGGTACTTCGGCGCTTTTTTCCGCTTTTGTAGCCGCAGATTTCTGTGCCGTTTCCTCTGACTTTTGGGCAGCATACTCAGGAGCTTTTTCCTTTGCCTCAGCGGGCTGGGTCTCCTTAGCCCGAGGTTCCTCAAAAGCCGGTGTCGCCGTTTCCTCCGGCTGATCTTCACCAACGTGAAACGCCAGATTCTCTTCCGAAGCAAGAATATCCCGGAGGCGTTCCGCTTTTTCACGTTCCGCCCGGGTTCTCTCCTCGGTTTTTTCTTTTTCTGCAAGCCTGCCTTCGGCGCTTCGCACTGCGTTGAGCGTCTCAGAAAGCGTTTCCTGCAAGCCTATAATTCGCTCAGACAAATCTTTTGCCTGTGCTTCAAGCTCCTTTGCCGTATCCAATGCCTTTGCTTTTGCCATTTATCATACCCCCGTGTGTATTAGCGTTGTCAGCACTCCCGTGCTTCAATAATCAGGCGGGCAAATCCGCCGTCCGTTATCGCCGCGACCTTTCGGCCTTCTTTGCCGATGGCGGCGTCCAATTCCTTGATGCATAGCAACGGGGTGTTCTCCCTCGCGCACATGCCTTGGTAGCGTTCCCGGGTATTTTGTGAGGCGGAATCATCCAGGATAATCAGCTTTGCCCTTCCGCCCTTCAATGCCTTCTCACTGATAAAATCTCCGCAAAGGCATTTCCCTGCCTTCATGGCGAATCCCAGTGCGGCTAAGAGTTTTATTTCATTCATAGGCATTTCTCGTTCAGCCGTCGTCCGGCTGGATTTCGGAGCGAAGCCTTGCAAACACTTGGGAATCAACGCTATGCTCCAGCGCCCGCTCCAATGCCCGAATTTTCTCCGCCTTCTCCAAACAGGCTACCGACGGGCAAATATACGCCCCGCGGCCTGACGCCTTCCCGGTTCTATCCACAATAATATTCCCGTCCGGCGTGCGGACAATGCGCAGCAGTTCCTTCTTAGGGCGCATCTCCCGACAGCCCACGCACATGCGCATCGGTATCTTCTTCATGGGTTATTCCTCCGAACGTGCCTCGTCCTGCTCCTGATACTCATCCTCATCTGCATACGCTTCCTGCTCGTTGGCGGCGTTGATATCGATGTCCCGCTCCGCCTGTGTCTGGTTCTTGATGTCGATCTTCCAGCCAGTCAGCTTAGCCGCCAGGCGTACGTTCTGCCCCTCCTTGCCGATTGCCAAAGAAAGCTGATTGTCCGGCACAATGACCTTTGCCGCCTTCTCCTGCTCGTTGATGTATACCATCATGACTCGGGCAGGGCTCAGCGCCTTGGCAATATATACAGCGGGATCGGAATCCCATTCGATAATGTCGATTTTTTCATTGTGCAGCTCGTTTACGATCCGTTCCACACGGATTCCCTTCTGGCCCACGCATGCGCCAACGGCGTCCACCTGGGGATCGGTGGAAAATACCGCCACCTTAGTCCGAAAGCCGGCTTCCCGGGCAATGGACTTAATCTGCACTATGCCTGACTGAATTTCCGGGACTTCCAGCTCAAAGAGCCGCTTCACCAACCCGGGGTGGGTTCTGGATACCATAACCTGCAGTCCCTTGCTGGTCTTGCGCACTTCCAGCACATAAACTTTAATGCGGTCGGAATTGTTGTATGTCTCTCCTGCTATGGTCTCCGATGTCGCCAAAAGTCCGTCAGTCTTGCCCAGCTCCACGTACACGCCGTTTTTCTCCGTACGCTGAACGATCGCTGTAAGTACCTCGTTTTCTTTCTCCACAAATTCATCGAATATCACGCCGCGCTCTGCCTCGCGAATGCGCTGCACAACAACCTGTTTTGCCGTCTGCGCGGCAATGCGGCCGAATTTGCGGGGATCCACTTCCTCTTCCAAAACGTCACCCTCTTCGAAAAGGGCGTTCACCTTTTTTGCGTCGGCCACGGAAATCTCCAAATTGGGGTTTTCCACATTTTCCACCACGCTCTTGGAGGCAAAAATCTGTACCTCGCCGGTTTCGCGGTCCACGATGGCGCGCACGTTGCCCACGCCGCCGCAATTCCGTTTATATGCCGCCACCAAAGCGGACTCAAAAGCTTCTATGAGGAGGTCTTTGTTGATTCCCCGTTCTTTTTCAATGGCGTTCAGTGCCTCAATGAATTCGGCGTTCATTCTCTCTCTCCCTTAACTTCTAACTTCATAAATAATTCCATTAATTTTGCTTTTCAAGACCGTCGAAATCAATGTGAGGCCTGATGCCGGCGGCATCCTTGCGGCCAATCACTCGTTCTTTGTCTTCGACAAAAATGGTAAATGTATCATCATCAAATGCCCTAAGCGTTCCCATGTATTCCTTCTTCCCATCCAAAGGCGCATAGAGCTTAACTGTCACCATTTTGCCCAGATTTCGCTGAAAGTCTTTGTCTTTTTTTATGGGGCGGTCCAGTCCAATGGAGGACACACTCAAAAAATATTCCTGTTCTATGGGATCCGCTTCATCCAGCACCGGATCCACGGCCCTGCTTACCTTTTCGCAGTCGTCCAAATCCGCACTGGCGCCATCCTCGCGCTCGATGTACACTGTCAGCACCCAGCTGCCGTATTCCTTACTATATTCCACTTCGTCCAGCTCGTAGCCAAGCGACTTGATTACCGGGCGGAGCAGCGCGTCAATCCTATCCGCAAGTTTCATTCTTTCTCTTTTCCATGTCCCCTTCAAAACAAAAGAGCGAGGTTTTGCCCCACTCTTTTTACACTTCTGCAGTTTCACGCTGCCCAACGGCTAAATTATATCACAGAAATCCGAAACAATGCAAGCATTATTCGGCGAAAGCGGCTAAAACAGGCAAAGCTGGTCGGTTTCAGGAATTCCTTCCATGCAGCCCAGCTCCTCCAACGCTTTCACAACGGCGCTGTTTGCGCCGCTCCTGCGCCTAAAATCTTCTTTCGAGGAGTAAGCGCCTTCCCGGGCAGCCTGTGCGATCCCCTCCGCCGCCGCCGCACCCACCCCCGCGATGGAAGAATATGGCGGCCGGATCTTTCCGTCTTCGATTTTGAATTCCCGGGCTTCGGACTTGTAAAGGTCGATGGGCAGCAGTTCGATTCCCCGTTTGTTCATCTCATACACAACCTCCAGAATGGTAAGCAGATCGGCTTCCTTGTTATCCATATCGTTACCCTTTTTCTTGAGGTCTTTGATGTTTTTGAGCACCCTGTCGGCGCCGCCTTCCGCCGCCGCAATGTCGAAGGCGTCGGCGCGAACGGTAAAGTATACGGTATAAAACGCCAGCGGCATATGCACCTTATAATACGCTACCCGAAACGCCATCATCACGTAGGCCGCGGCATGCGCCCGGGGGAACATGTATTTGATCTTCTTGCAGGAAGCCACAAACCACTTTGGCGTGGCAATGGACGCCATATGCGTCTCCATCTCCTCCGTAACGCCCTTGCCTTTGCGCACATTCTCCATGGTTTTAAAGGACATAGAGGGGTCGCCGCCTCGGAGAATCAGGTAATTCATAATGTCGTCCCGGGTACAGATCACCTCTGAAAGGCTGGCCGTGCCGCTTAAAATCAGATCCTGTGCGTTTCCCACCCAAACGTCTGTGCCGTGAGAAATGCCGGAAATCCGTACCAGCTCCTCCATGGTGGTAGGCCGCGTATCTTTCAGAATCTGTCGCACAAAGGTGGTGCCAAATTCCGGAATCGCGATGCTGCCCACGTCGCAGTCCAATTCCGGGAGGCTCACACCTAAAGGCTCGCTACTGGAGAAAAGCTTCATGGTATCGGGGTCATCCAGCGAAATGGACCGGGGGTCCAGCCCCGTGATGTCCTGAAGCATGCGCAAAGCCGTGGGGTCGTCGTGACCCAGTATGTCCAGCTTCACCAGCCGGTCGTCCATGGCGTGGAAGTCAAAGTGGGTGGTAACGGTCTTCCCCTCCGACCGATCCGCCGGGTACTGAATGGGGGTGAATTCCATAATGTCGTTTTCCTCCGGCACAATGACAATGCCGCCGGGGTGCTGACCCGTGGTCTTTTTAACCCCCGCGCAGTTGCTCACAAGCCGCTCCATCTCGTCCTTGGTGATCTGAATTCCGTTGTCCTCGCAGTAGGCCTTTACGTAGCCGTATACGGTTTTGTCCTTCACGCCGGAAATAGTGCCCGCCCGGAAGGCATGCCCCTCGCCAAACATTGTTTCCGTAAATTTATGGGCCACTGGCTGATACTCGCCGGAAAAATTCAAGTCAATATCCGGAGTCTTGTCGCCCTTGAAGCCTAAAAAGACCTCAAAGGGAATCTCATACCCCAGCTTTTTGTATTTTGCACCACATACTGGGCAATCTTTGTCCGGCATGTCCACGCCGCAGGCGTATTTGCTGCGATCCACGTCAAAGTCGCTGTGGCGACAGCTGGGGCAAACGTAGTGGGGCTGCAAAGCATTCACCTCGGTAATACCCGCCAAATGCGCCACTAAGGAAGACCCAACGGAACCCCGAGACCCCACAAGATACCCGTCGTTTAAGGATTTGTATACCAGCCGCTGGGCCATGAGGTAAAGGGAAGCGTATCCGTTGCCGATGATGGAATTGAGCTCCTTGTCCAGCCGCTTTTGCACCACATCAGGCAGCGTGTCGCCGTAGATCTCATGGGCACGTACAAGGGCCATATCTCGCAGCTCCTCGTTGGCGCCCGGAAAGGTGGGCGCATAGGTGCTTTTCTCCGAAAGGAACGGTTTGAGATTCTCGCAGCTGTCCGCAATGTGGCCGGGATTCTCGACCACGACTTCCATGGCCTTCTCCTCTCCCAGATAGGAAAACTCTTCCAGCATCTCATCCGTGGTTTTAAAGTACAGCGGCGCCTGTTCCTCCGCGTCCTCAAATCCCCTCGCATGCATGATAATGCTGCGGAAAATTGCGTGATCCGGCTCCAAAAAATGCACATCGCCCGTGGCCACCACAGGTTTGCCCATCCGCTCTCCAAGCGCCACAATCCGGCGGTTCAGTTCCCTAAGGCCATCGTCGTCCGCAACGGTACCGTTGCGCATCAAAAATCCATTGTTGGCGATAGGTTGTATCTCTAAGAAGTCGTACATCTGCGCCACTTGCATGAGCCGCTCTTCCCCTGCGCCGGAAAGCAGCGCGCGGAACAACTCCCCTGCCTCGCATGCCGAGCCCACAATCAGCCCTTCTCGGTACACCGAAAGAAGGCTTCGTGGAATCTGCGGAACTTTTTTCAGATATTCCATATGGGCGTAAGATACCAGACGGTATAGGTTTTTCAATCCTTCCGGATTCTTCGCCAGCAGTATGATATGGTAGTTGCCCCGCTTTCCCTTAACCTTTTCCGCAGGAACCGCATTCGTCAGGGGTAATGTCGTAACACCTTTGCCGTCGAGCGTGCGCAAAAGATTCTGCATCAGTCTGGCCGTAGCCGCCGCCCGATCCTTCGCCCGGCCGCCGCAAAGTATTCCGTCCTTTTTGCACATGGCTAAAAGCGTGGGCTCCTTCACTTCTCTGTGAAGGTAGTGCGAAAGCATACCCGTGCTCACCAACTTGGAGTTCAGCTCCATGTTGAAGCGCAGGCCGTATTCATAAAGGGCCTTAAGCTGCTGTGCGTCATGGAGCACTTTCACGGACTCTCCGGCGAATTGTATAAGCGTTCCAAGCGCCTCCGCTATGGGCACCCCCGTATGCAGCATTTCTATGGTAAGGCCTGTTTCCGTCGCCAGCGACTGCGACAGCAGCGCGCCAGTATCCACCAGCACATCCATGGCGTCGAGGATTTCGTTTTCCGTAAAGCGACATGCGGCAATCTCGAATACCTCCGGCAGCTTGATTCCGTCTGCCATGGTTACGTAAATCGCCGTGTATTCCCGGGGTCTTTCAATGAGTTCGCTGTCCGGCAGCAGGTATCCCTCCACACCCAGAAGCGCCTTGATTCCACACTTTTTGGCGGCGTTCACCGCGTCCGGAAAGGCGTGCACTACGCCGTGGTCGGTAATGGCTACGGCTTTATGCCCCCACCGGGCAGCGGTCTTCACCGCCTCCTTCACATTCAGCAACCCGTCCATGGCGGACATCTTGGTATGCAAGTGCAGTTCCACCCGTTTCTCCGTAGCCCTGTCCATTCTGGGAAGAACCGCCATATATCCGATATCTTTGGGATAGACACACATGCGCTTGAGCCATTGATCCATGCCATAGCGGCCGGAAACCACAAGGTAATCTCCCCGCTCCTTTACGCTTTGAAGTGCCTTGGCCGTCTTTGTATCGGAAACTTCCAAAAACAGCTTGCAGGGTAGCGTGCCGGTATGATCGCTGATGATGACGGTGAGGATGTTTCCACCGCCCTTTCGCGCCATGGTCTCTATGGAGAGCACCTCGCCAGAAATGGTAACCGTGCCCATGCTCTCTACAAGCTCATGCTGCTTGTGTATCGCGGATTTCTTGATCGCCTTACCCAATATCACTTTGGCCTTCTCCGCGTCGGCCGGCTGTCGCTCGGCCTTTTTCCTTTGAACAGGTTTCGGCTCCGGCTGGCTTTGAGGCAGCTCCGGTTGGATCTGCGCATCCTCGATCACCCGTATTTTGAGGTTCATGCCATAAGCGGATGCAAAAAGCTTCTCCGCCGCACGCACCCATTCCGGCTTGTCCGCCAGCGCAGAAAATCCCTTCGCCACGGATACCATAAGCACGCCCTCCTGCCATTGCCAGCAAGAAGAAGCAAGCGCGGGCCGCGCCACAGGTAGAATTCTCCCCCATGCGTCCTTCAGCACGTTAAGCGTAGCCTTGTCGTTCATGCATAGCTTCTCTTCCACGCCCTCGCAACATAGGTGCAGCTCCGCCTCAAAACCGGATGCCTCTTTCACGGCGGCCTTGGCCGCCTCAATTTTCTGCATTGACACAAGCCCGCTGGTTCTAATTGTCACCGCGAGCTTTTGTTCTGATTTGATGAGCCGAGCATCCAGCAATTCCGCCCCCACGATGCCCGCACGTTCAAACAGTTCTTTCAATCCCTCTTCCATCTATTCCGATTAACGCTCTTTGAGCAGCTCCTTTGCATCTTGAATCAGTTCGTCCACAGCAGTCTCCATGGGCACCGTCCGGTACTGTGCCCCGTTCTTGAACATGGCGCAGCCGCTTTTGCCGAATGCCACACCGATATCCGCTTCTCTAGCCTCGCCGGGGCCGTTTACCACGCACCCCATCACCGCCACCTTCAAATATCCTTCTTCCACATGAAGCTCCCGTTCCACCTTTTGCACCGCGGCAAGAAGGTCTATGCAGGTTCGTCCGCAGGTGGGGCAGGAAATCACCTCTAAGCCCTTTTTGCGAAGGCCCATGGATTTGAGGATCAGCTTTGCGGCCTCTACTTCCTGTACAGGATCTCCGGTAATGGAAACCCGTATGGTATCGCCAATGCCGTCCATCAGCAGGGCGCCCAGGCCGCAGGCGGATTTCACCACAGCGCTTTCCCCCGCTCCCGCCTCTGTAATGCCGATGTGTAACGGGTAGCTGCACCGGGTTCGAATCAGCCGATTGGCCGAAACCGTATCACGCACGTTGGATGCCTTGAGGGAGATGATGATCTCTTCAAAATTCTCCCGCTCTAAAATCGCCGTGTGGTTTAGAGCGCTTTCTACCATGGCCTCCGGTGTAGGCCCCCCATAGCGCCGCAGAAGGTCCTTTTCCAGTGAGCCCGCGTTGACACCGATGCGAATGGGCACGCCATGCTCTTTTGCCGCGGCCGTCAGTTCCCGCACCTTTGCCTCACCCCCGATGTTCCCCGGGTTGAACCGCAGCTTGTCCGCGCCGTTTTCCACGGCGGCAATTGCCAGACGGTAATCAAAATGGATATCCGCTACGAGGGGAATGTGAATCTGTCTTTTGATTTCACCGATGGCTTTGGCACAGGCCTCGTCGTATACCGATGCGCGTACGATCTCGCAGCCAGCTGCCTCCAGGCCCAGGATCTGGTTTACGGTAGCGGCAACATCCGCCATATCTGTATTAGTCATGGATTGGATGCTAACGGGTGCGCCTCCTCCGATGGGCACAGCCCCCACCATCACGCGTTTGGTCATCTGAATCCTCCTATGATCGTGGAAATATCCTGCACCGTCAGCAAGATGAGCACCGCAAAAAGCAGCATCAGCCCCGCGAAGTGAATTTTGCCTTCCGCTTCCGGCGGCACCGGTTTGCCCCGTATGAGCTCCACCACCATAAATATAAACCGGCCCCCGTCCAGCGCAGGCAGAGGTAGCACATTGATCAGCGCCAGGTTTGCGCTGATGAGCACGCCGATGCGAAGTACCGTTTCAACCCCATCCCGCACCGCCTGGCCGATGATGCTGATGGTTCCCACTGGACCCGCAATTTCTCCCCGGCTTATGCCTTGGGTGAATATGCTGCCCAAAAAGCGAAGCATCTCTTGCAGCATGGCCCAAACGTAAGCCACCGAGTGTTTTGCAGCGCCAAAAAATCCGTAGCTGATGCGCACGGGCGATATGGTGATGCCCAGCACGTTTTTCCCTTGTGTCTGGTCGTAGATGTTGTGTGCTGTGAAGGTAAGCCGCTCCCCATCCCGCAGCACGGTAATGCGCGCCTCGTCGCTGTCCGCAGCCATAATGGCGTCAATGGTCAAGGCGTAGTACATGATCTCCTTGCCATCTATGGCCACAATCACATCCCCCACCTGCATTCCGGCCTCCTGCGCCGGGGCGTTCTCCTTGTTAAATTCCAGAATCTCGCCCATGTAATCCCCATAACTCATCAAAATAGCCATGGCGATGAGCACGGCGAATACCACGTTCATAAACGGTCCCGCCAGCACCACGATCATGCGCTTCCAAACCTTCTGCGCATTGAAGGAGGTGGAATCTGAAACGCCCTCGTCCTCCCCGTGGAACTTGCAGCTCCCGCCGATGGGGAGCAGCCGCACAGCATAGCTGATCCCGCCCACTTCCTTGTGCAGGATCACGGGCCCCATGCCGATGGCAAATTCAAGAATCCGGAACCCAAGGATCCGGCCCGCCGTATAATGTCCCAGTTCATGCACGAATACCAGTGCCGTCAGCACCAGCAGTGCGCCAATAATTGAAATTACGCTTGTCAATGGTTTGCCTTTCCGGCGAGCTCCCTCGCCTGTCTGTCAATTTCATAGATGTCGCCTGCGCATTTGGGCCTCTGTGCCCGGATGTGCGCCATAGCATATTCCACGCATACGGAAATGTCCGTAAAGCGTATTTCCCCCCTTAAAAATGCCGCCACCGCCGCCTCGTTGGCGCCGTTGTATACGATGGGCAGCACCGCTCCTTCCCGGAGTGCTTCATAAGCCAGCGGAATCGCCGGGAATCGGTCTCTATCCGGCGCGAAGAAGGTGAGCGTTCCCGCCTCCTCCAACCGCAGCCTGCCAAAATCGGAAGGCTGCCTGTGCGGATAGGTCAGCGCGTACTGGATGGCTAAGCGCATATCCGGCCGTGACAGCTGTGCCAGCGTACTGCCGTCCTGATATTCTACCAGAGAATGTACGATGGATTCCGGATGTACCAGTACGGAAATCCGTTCGCCGCCGATGCCGAAAAGATAGCTGGCCTCCATAATCTCCAGCCCCTTGTTGAAGAGACTGGCCGAGTCGATAGTAATCTTTTTCCCCATGTTCCAAGTGGGGTGCTTTCCCGCCTGCTCAGGCGAAACTTCTCGAAGCTGTTCTTTGGTAAGGTTCCAGAAAGGGCCGCCGGAAGCGGTGAGAATCAGCCGCGCAATGTCCTCTTTCCTTCCCGCCTGCAGGCACTGGAAGATGGCGCTCTGCTCGCTGTCCACTGGCAAAATCTGCCCGCCCCGCTTCAGGGCTTCATCCACCAGCGCGTGGGCGCAAACGATGCTCTCCTTGTTGGCCAGCGCAACGGTCTTTTCCGCCTCCAGCGCCGCAAGCAGCGGTGCCATGCCGGAAAACCCGCTGATGCCGTTTACGATCAAATCCGCCTCTGGCAGCGACGCAATGGTTTCCGCCGCCATGGGGCCAACAATCAGCTCGCCCCGCACATGGTTGGCCATAAGCGCACTATGGGCCGTTTCCTCCGTCATGCCGAGGTACACAGGGCAAAATTCCTCCGCCTGCCGGGCGAGGAGCGCCGCGTTGGTACCCGCGCAAAGGGCAATGATTTTAAATTCATCCGGGTTCGCCCGCACCACGTCCAGCGTTTGCCTTCCGATGGAGCCTGTGGAACCTAGCACCGCAATTCTTTTCATAGTTTACTCCACCACCGCGCCAAACCTTCGTGTGCGCGTCTGAAATTCCTTGATGCAGCGGATATACGCTTCGTCCGAAAAATCCGGAAAGGTCTCCGGGGCAAACACAAGCTCCGCGTAGGCTGCCTGCAGCAGCATAAAATTGGAGAGGCGCTGCTCTCCCGCTGTGCGGATCACTAGATCCACATCGGGAAGTCCTGCGGTGTATAGCGCTCCCATAAGCGCCGCATCGTCCGCCTCTTCTCCCTTTTTTATCAGCAGGTTCACCGCCCGCACAACTTCCGCCCGACTGCCATAATTGAGGGCAATGTTCAGCTTCAGCCCCGTGTTCGCCCGGGTCTTTGCCTCGGCCTCCGCCATGGCCCGCTGCATATTTTGTGAAAAGGCGCTCATGTCTCCCAAAATACGGATGCATACGTTCTCTTTGTGTAGCTCCTCCAGCTCAGAAAGGAAGTACTCCATAAACAGGGCGAACAGCGCGCGAAGCTCCATCTCACCCCGTTTCCAGTTTTCCGTGGAAAAAGCGTAAAGCGAAAGCACCTCAATGCCCATGTCTGAGGACAGCCGAATCAGACCGCGAAGCCGCTCCAAGCCTGCCCGGTGCCCCAGTTTACGGGGGAGTCCGCGTTTTGTGGCCCAGCGTCCGTTGCCGTCCATGATGATGCCAACATGCCCGGGTAGCGACGGTGCCAAACCCAGCGTCTTCGGATCAATTCTCGCCATAATGCTCCAGTCCCTATTCTATGATGAAAAGAGGGATAGCTTTCCCCTATCCCCCAATTTCGGTCAAAAAGACCGCGTAAACCAGTTCAGCTTGGCCGTGTGAAATACGTTCCCGCACCACCCGCGCTTCGTTGCCTTCCACCCCTTTGCGGCTGCGGGTTTCCACACAGGTCACCGTATAGCCTTCCGCTTCCAGCAGTTCAATGGCGTGGGCAAGCTCATATCCCAATACGGAAATCAAACCGCAAGTATCTCCTTTTCCTTGTCGGCGAGGATCTTGTCGATGTCCTTGATGTAAGAATCTGTAACCTTCTGCACCTGATCCTTCATCTGTTTCTGGTCGTCCTCGGTAAGCTCTCCGTCCTTTTTCTGCTTGTCGATGTGGTCGTTCGCATCCCGGCGAATAGAACGAATGGCTACCTTGACCTCTTCACCTTTCTTGTGCACAACCTTCACAAGTTCTCTGCGGCGCTCTTCCGTGAGTTCAGGGAACACCAGCCGGATAAACTTGCCGTCATTGGCGGGGTTGATGCCCAGATCCGATTTCTGGATCGCCTTCTCAATCTCCTTGATCATGGATGCATCATATGGAGTGATCGTTAGCAGTCTTGGCTCTGGTGAGGAAATGTTGCCCATCTGGTTAATGGGGGTGGGTGTACCGTAATAATTCGCCATAATGCGATCCAGCGCCTGAGGATTAGCCCGACCCGCACGAAGCCCGGCCAGTTCCCGTTCCAGCACTCCAATGGTCTTCATCATTTTATCCTTTGCAATTGCAACAGTATCCATCGTCTTGCCTCCTGTTTTGAACTTTCATTCCCTTTGTGCATCGAATTTATTTTACTAAACCTCATCCTTGGTTGTCAATCAGCGTGCCAATTTGTTCACCTTTCACCGCACGCAGGATGTTGTCGTTTCCCGCCATGGCAAACGCCAAAATGGGAATGTTTTGCCCCCTGCAAATCGTAATGGCAGTAAGATCCGCGGCTTTCAGTTCGTTTTTTATAACTTGGTCGTAGCTTAGGTGGCTGTAGCGCACGGCATTTGGATCCACTTTGGGATCCGCTGAGTAAATCGCATCCACGTTCTTGGCGAGAAGCAGCACATCCGCGTCGATTTCCGCAGCCTTAAGCGCCGCCGCGGTGTCCGTAGAAAAGAAAGGGAGGCCGCTCCCGCCCGCGAAAATCACAATCTTGCCCATACCCAGCGCGGCCCTGGCCGCCCGAGAAGAATAATTGTCCGCAACGCGAGGCATGTCCACCGAGGAAAGCACAAGTGTTGGAGCACCTAGCTGCAAAAGGCAGTCCTGCAACGCAAGGGCGTTGATCACCGTGGCCAACATTCCCATATGGTCGGCCCGGTTTCGCTCCATCTTTCCGCCGGAGCGGCCGCGCCATATATTTCCACCGCCAATGGTAACGCCCATCTCCACACCGTATTCCTGTAGCCGAAGGAGCTGGAGCGCGATCTCCTCAACCTTTAAAAAGTCCAGCGTTTCCCCGTTGCCGCCCATGGCCTCGCCAGAAAGCTTCAGGGAGATTCGCCTGTATCGCAATCCATTCGTCATATTCATTTCTTTCCTTTTGTTTTTCTGTATTGTATCATATTTACCGATACGCTTCTACTCAAACTTATTGACGAACGCCGCAATTTTTCATACAATAGAAGGCGTGTAAGGAGAGTGACTGCATGAAAGAGCCCGCAAAAAAATGGTTGGATTCCTCAATTTTTCGCTTTGCTATGGTTGGGCTCTTTAACACCGTTCTCGGTGCCGCCATTATGTTTGTGCTCTATAACTTGCTGCACCTGAGCTATTGGTTTTCCACAGCGGCCAATTATGTGGTGATGTGCATATGCGACTTTATTCTCAACAAATACTTCACCTTTAAAAGTAAGGGCCGTTTCATCAAGCAGGTAGTACCCTACCTCATTGTAACCGTAGCGGCGTATTTCGTGGGGTTCGGCTTTGCAAAGCCGCTGGTCCGCTGGATCCTCTCCGATCTCACGCTGACTATGCGGGACGACCTCGCCATGATGGCGGGAATGTTCCTCTCCTCCGTCGTCAATTACCTAGGTCAGCGCTTCTTCGCTTTTCGAGATTAAAAATCCCCCGGCGTCGCCGAGGGATTTTTTATACCGTCTTATTTGTCTTCTTTTATTTATTCATCTGTCCCATTACTTCATCGGCAAAGTTATCCTGACGCTTTTCAAGGCCTTCGCCCATCTCAAAGCGATAGAACCGGATGATCTCCACGTCGCCGGCAGCCTTCAGCATCTGGCCGACGCTCTGGTCAGGGTCCTTTACAAAAGGCTGCTCCAGCAGGCATACTTCCTTAAGATACTTGGCGATGCGGCCTTCCACCATTTTTTCAATGATGTTAATGGGCTTGGGCTTAGGCTCGTTGAGCGCCTGCGCCTTAAGGATCTCTTTTTCTTTCTCCAGATCCTCCTGATTCACGTTGTCGCGGTTGAGGCAAGTGGGCTTCGCCGCTGCAATGTGCATGGAAACGTCGTGGATAACAGCCTTGACCTTTTCGGGATCGGGCGTAGCAACCTCTAGGAGAACGCCAATTTTGCCGCCCAAGTGGATATAAGTATCCACGCAGCCGTTTTGCACTTCACCACGGGCAAAGCGGCGGATGCTAATCTTTTCGCCGATCTTGGCCACAGCGCGGGTAATCATGTCGGAAACGGTGCCGTCACCGCAGTCGGTCGCCATCAGAGCGTCCACATCCGCAGGGTTCTTTTGTGCAATCAACTTAGCCACAGAGGCCACCAAAGCCTTAAAGTCGTCGGTATTGGCCACAAAGTCGGTCTCACAATTCACTTCCACGATCACGCCCAGCTTGGCATCGTCGGATACATATCCGGATACAATGCCTTCCGCGGCGATGCGGGCAGCCTTCTTAGCGGAAGCGGCCAGGCTCTTTTCCCGGAGATAATCCATGGCCTTATCCATGTCGCCATCGCACTCTACGAGGGCCTTTTTACAGTCCATCATGCCAGCTCCGCTCATTTCGCGCAGCGTCATTACGTCTTTCGCAGTAAACATCTATGCATAAACCTCCTGATCAGATACAGTCAATATTAAAACTCGTCTGCTTCTTCCGCTTCGTTGGCGGCAGCCGCTTCCATCTGTTCGCCCTGACGGCCCTCAATAATGGCGTCCGCCATCTTGGAAGAGATGAGCTTCACCGCGCGGATAGCGTCGTCATTGCCGGGGATAGGGTAATCCACCTCGTCGGGATCGCAGTTGGTATCCACGATGGCCACCACGGGAATTCCCAGTGTACGAGCCTCTTGTATGGCGATATGCTCCTTGCGGGGATCCACGATAAATACTGCACCCGGAATCTTTTTCATTTCCTTGATACCGGAAAGGTTCTTTTCCAGCTTTGCCTGCTCGGCCTTAAGCTTGATAACTTCCTTCTTGGGCAGCAGGGCAAAGTCGCCGTCTGCTTCCATCTTCTCGATCCTGCGCAGCCGTCCAATGCGGGCTTGGATGGTCTTGAAGTTGGTGAGCATGCCGCCCAGCCAGCGCTGGCTTACGAAGTACATGCCGCAGCGCCGAGCTTCCTGCTCAATGGACTCCTGCGCCTGCTTCTTTGTACCGATAAACAAGAGATCTTCCCCGTTTTCGGAGAGCTCGCGAACGAAGTTATATGCTTCTTCCGCCTTTTTCACCGTCTTCTGCAGATCGATGATGTAGATGCCGTTGCGCTCGGTGAAGATGTATTCCTTCATCTTGGGGTTCCAACGGCGGGTCTGGTGGCCGAAGTGTACGCCGGCCTCCAATAGTTGCTTCATGGAAATAACTGACATAACAATATCCTCCTCGTTTTTATTCCTCCCCGCGCTTCTTCTCCTGCCGGAGACCCATGTCAAAGGCACGAACCGGCGGATCCACACGGGTGTGTGATTTATGCGTTCCATACGCATACCCATACGCATGGAATTATAACACAACGTCTTTGCTGTTGCAAGACATTATTTGCCTATTTATCAGGGAAAAAGTGAAAAATCACGCCCTTGAATTCAGTCGTCGCTCTCTTCCTCGATTTCGTCCATCAGCTCCAGAAACTGATCAAACACTTCCTCCAGCAGCACTTCGCTCTCCACCGTCGTATAAACATCCTCGCCGTCTTTCTGCTTCACCTGAAGGATGATCACTTCTTCCTCCACGTCCTCCTGCTCCGAAAACGGCGTGAGGGCGATGAACCGCGCGCCTTCGTAATCGAAGGTCAGCAGGTGCTTAAAGCGGCTGGGCTGGCCGTCCTCGTCCAGCAATACAATATCGTTGAGCACTTCTTCCATATCTTATCTTCTCCTCTTTACAGTTTAGGATTGGTGGCTAGGTATCCCTGCAGGATGACCACGGCCGCCACCTTATCTACCACCTTTTTACAGTTTAGGATTGGTGGCTAGGTATCCCTGCAGGATGACCACGGCCGCCACCTTATCTACCACCTTGCGGCGTTTTCTCCAATCCAGCTCCGCTTCCATAAGCACCCGTTCTGCCGCTGCGGTAGTGAGCCTCTCGTCGTAGTATACATGCTCTCCATCCCAGTTCTCCAGAACCGCCTCGGCGAACTCCTTCACCTTTTCACTCTGGAAGCCATAACTACCGTCCATATTTCGGGGCATTCCGAACAGCAACCGAACGGGTTTATACCCCTCCGCCATGCGCAAAATATAGGCCGTGTCTTTTTCTATTTCTCCCGTGCGTGTATAGGTCTCCAGCGGCTGCGCCGTGAACCCCAGCGGGTCGCTTACCGCAATTCCGATTCGTCTGTCGCCCACGTCAAGAGCCAGTACTCGCTTCATATTATCTTCCTCCAGAAAAAGGCCGCGCACGGAGCGCGGCGCAGGATTTCAACGCTTTTTAAACTTCTACTTTGCTCTCTTCTCCGTTTTCCTCCACGAAAAACCGAACCAGCTCCTCAATAAGCTCGTCCCGCTCGATCATGCGGATCAGATATCGGGCGTTATTATAGCTTGTGATATAGGTAGGATCGCCAGAAATAAGGTATCCTACGATCTGGTTGATAGGATCGTATCCCTTTTCCGCCATGGCCTGATAAACGCGCATGAGCACATCCCCCGCATGTGTGCGCTCTTTCTTGATTTGAAAGTGTACGGTTCTGCTGGTATCATCTGTCACGGCCCCCACCTCCATCCTCTTTTATCCTTAGTATAAACCGACACGTATCCTTTGTAAATAGAGAATCCCCCTTTTAACCAAGGGGGCCTCTACGCTTCAATTTTTTCAGGGCGGCGCCGCTCTGAATTCTCTTTTTTCAGCCGCCAAACATGCCGCCAAACACTTTGCGCCCGCCGCGCACGGCCTTGCGAGTGTCCTTCACGAGACGGCGGGATACGTCGGGATACATGGATGTAAGTACCGCGCCCGCGGCTGCCATGCCTGCAGCAAGCCCTACAACAAATGCCATTTTTTTCATGGGTATCGCTCCTTTCACAATCCTTTATGCATAGTTTGCCCGAAATCTTTCTTGAGCGAGATGCCAATTTCAGCTCTTTTTTCCACCGGCTCCCATAATACTATTCATAATTTTAAAAAAACTATGCAAAATAGTAGACAAGGATATAGCGGTCGTTTATAATTAAAAGCAGTAGTTATTTTGATTGTTTTTGGCGAATTTTGTCTTTTTTTATTGTAATCCATCCATGTAATATTAACATTAGTTATATACGAACAGCTTGCAAAGGAGTAAGAGTTGAATGGCGCTCCATGATATGTCCGACCTTCTAGATCAGTTACAATCTTTATCCGGCTGTTCATATATTTCAGACCTGCACCTGGCACGTTATGCCAAAGAGATCCGTTCCGCAATCAAAAAAATGGATCCATCCAGCTTTCCTCTCGGGGCTTGGAACAGTGCCATCCGATATATCACTGCAGAAGACTGTCAGGCGCAGACCCAGTTGGATGCGCTGCGTTTTTTGGATTTCTGGCTTGCCTCCCGGGAAGAAAAAAGCAAGCGCTAATAGAAACAACATATTAAAAAGGCGCAGTCGCGCCTTTTTATTTTCTTCTTTTTCCTTCAGTTATTTCTCCGCCTTGCGTTTCACATAATCTTCCAGCGCCGCCTTAATGGCCTCTTCGGCCAGTACGGAGCAGTGAATCTTCGCAGGCGGCAAGCCTTCCAGCGCCTCTACCACAGCGGCATTGGTAAGCTTGAGCGCTTCGTCCACCGTTTTCCCCTTAACCATCTCAGTGGCAATGGAACTGGTGGCAATGGCCGCGCCACAGCCAAATGTTTTGAATCCCACATCCTCGATCACGCCGTCGTCATTAATCTTTAAAAACATCTGCATAATATCGCCGCATTTGGCATTGCCGACCATACCAACCCCGTTGGCGCCTTCCACTTCCCCCATGTTGCGGGGATTCTTGAAGTGATCCAATACTTTCTCTGTATACATATGCGTTTTCTCCTTAACCTTTGTATAGGGGGCTCATGGCGCGAAGCCGGTCTGTGGTCTGATAAAGTACTTCCAGCACATAATCTACATCTTCCTGCGTCGTCTCGTCTCCCAGCGTCAGGCGAAGAGAGCCGTGGGCAATCTCGTGAGAGAGCCCTATGGCCAGCAGCACGTGGGAAGGATCCAAGGATCCCGAGGTACAGGCGGAACCCGAGGATGCCGCAATGCCATTAAGGTCCAACATCAGCAGTATGGACTCGCCCTCGATGTATTTGATGCTGTAATTCACGTTGTTGGGAAGCCGTTTGGTCGGGTGACCATTGAGCTTCACTTCTGGAATCTTTTCAATACCCGCCATAAGCCGGTCCCGCAATATGATCATCTTCTTGGCGTTTTCTTCCATATGAGAAACTGCCAGCTCAATGGCCCCGCCAAGGCCCACAATACCTGCGGTGTTTTCCGTGCCGGCCCGGCGACCCTTCTCCTGTCCCCCTCCCATGATATAGCTGGGAAGGCGCAGTCCCTTCTTCACATACAGTGCGCCCACGCCCTTTGGGCCATGGAACTTATGGGCAGACAGGGAAAGCATGTCGATGTTCATGGCCTTCACGTCCACGGGCACGTGGCCCACGGCCTGTACCGCATCGGTGTGGAATAGTACGCCCTTTTCGTGGCATACGGCTCCGATTTCCGCGATGGGGTTGATGCTGCCGATCTCGTTGTTGGCAAACATCACCGATACCAGAATCGTGTTGTCCCGTATGGCATTTTCCACCTGCGCCGCCGTTACCATGCCGTATTCGTCCACCGGTAAGTAGGTTACTTCCACCCCACGCTTCTCCAAATATTCGCAGGTGTGAAGAATGGCGTGGTGCTCCACCGCGGTGGTGATGATGTGATTTCCCTTTCCCTTATATTTCTCCACGCAGCCAATAAGCGCCGTGTTGTCACTCTCCGTGCCGCAGCCCGTAAAAATAATTTCGTCAGCGGAAGCGTTCAACGCCTTGGCAACCTGCTCTCGGGCCAAATCCAGCCCTTCCTTCGCCTTGCGGCCGAACTCATGCACACTGGAAGGGTTGCCGTAAAACAGGGTAAAATACGGCATCATCTTTTCAAGCACTTGTGGCATCAACGCCGTGGTGGCGGCGTTGTCCATGTATACTTTTCTCATACGTTACCTCGATTCTTCTGTATTTTATAATCCTCGGCCATGTCGGCCAAAGACGTGTTGTCCAATACTTCGTCGATGCGCTTTTGCAGCTTGAGCCAAAGAGGCCGCGCGGAACAGGTGCATGCGGAATCGCAGCCCACATGGGTCGTACCAACGCAATCCATGATGTCTGTGCTGCCTTCCAGCGCCCGCAGAATATCCCCTGCGTTGATCTGTGAAGGCTCCCGGGAAAGGGAGTATCCGCCTTGGGCACCCCGCACCGAACTCACCAAGCCTGCCCTTTTTAAGGAGGCAACCAGCTGTTCCAGATAAGCGTCGCTAATTCCCTGTTGGGTCGCCAGTGCGCCAATGTTCATGTTTCCGTCGCCGTAGGCCATCGCCAGGTCTACCATAGCCTTCAGCCCGTATCTGCCTCGAGTCGATAACCGCACGCGCTTTCCTCCAATTCCAACTTGATTGCTCGGATTTCCTCGCACACTATAGCATACCCTAAGTGGCTTGTCAATAATTCCTACTATATTACTTGGAATTATTTTTTCCGCAAAAAAAGAGGCGCATACGCGCCTCTTTTGTCCTTGCTCAGGAATTGGGGTACATAGGATATTTCTCCGCAATCTTTGCGACGCCGGCCCGCACTGCAGGAACGGCAGCCTCCCCTTCGTGAATGATTTTTGCGATGAACTTGCCCACCTGCCTGAAATCATCTTCCTGAAGGCCCCGGGAGGTCGCAGCAGGCGTGCCCAGCCGAACGCCGCTGGTCACAAAGGGACTGCGGGTCTCGTTGGGAACGGTATTCTTGTTGGCGGTGATATGCGCCTCGTCCATCAGGTTCTCCAGCTCCTTGCCGGTGAGGCCGTCGGCACCAAGGTCAACAAGCATCAGGTGGTTGTCGGTGCCGTTGGAAACCAGCTTGACGCCGTTTTCCATCAGGCTCTGGGAAAGAGCAACGGCGTTCTCGCGAACCTGCGCGCCATAAGCCTGGAACTCAGGTTTTTGCGCTTCCTCAAAACATACGGCTTTTGCGGCGATGACGTGCATGAGCGGACCGCCCTGAATGCCGGGGAATATGGCCTTGTCGATGGCCTTGGCATATTGCTCCTTGCAAAGGATCAATCCGCCCCGAGGCCCGCGCAAAGTCTTATGGGTGGTGGAGGTGACAATATCGGAATAGGGCACGGGATTCATGTGCTGACCCGTGGCCACGAGGCCCGCAATGTGAGCCATATCCACCACTAAGAGTGCGCCCACCTCGTCAGCAATTTCACGGAACTTGGTAAAATCCAAAGATCTGGCATAGGCGCTGGCGCCCGCCACGATCATCTTGGGCTTGCACTCTTTGGCAATGGCGCGGATGTTATCGTAATCAATCATCTCTGTGTCGGGCATGACGCCGTAAGGCACAAAGTTAAAGTATTTTCCGGAAAGGTTTACGGGGCTGCCGTGGGTTAGGTGTCCGCCATGGGAGAGGTTCATTCCCATCACGGTATCTCCAGGATTGAGTAGGGCGAAATATACGGCAACGTTGGCACTGGCGCCTGAATGGGGCTGCACGTTGGCATGCTCCGCACCGAAAAGTGCGCAAGCGCGGTCCCGGGCAATGTTTTCCACGATATCCACGTATTCGCAGCCGCCGTAATACCGCTTCCCTGGGTAGCCCTCCGCATACTTGTTGGTCAAATGGCTGCCCATGGCCGCCATCACTGCTTCTGAAACAAAGTTTTCCGATGCGATCAGCTCAATGTTGGTGCGCTGGCGCTTAAGCTCCAGCTCCATTGCTTCCGCCACGTCGGGTGCCGTAGCGCGAATGAGATCAAATTGAATCATTTTTTCACTCCTTTAGGCATATTTTATTGAAAATCCCTCAAAAGGTTATATTCACAGCCTTCATTATAATGAAAACGCGGCGGAATTACAACCGCCGCGCCCATATTTTACCCCAAGTTTTATTTGATTCCATCAATCATCTCAGAGTAAGCTTCAATGGGATAAGCACCCACCAGCTTGTTTACAGAACTTCCGCCTTGGAACAGGTACACCGCAGGGATGCTCATGATCCGGTATTGGGAGGCAAGTTCTGTATTCTCATCTACATTCACCTTAGCGACAAGCGCCTTGCCATCGTACTTTTCCGCCAGTTTCTCCATCACAGGGCCCAACGAACGGCAGGGGCCGCACCAGGGTGCCCAAAAGTCCACCAGCACTGGGATTTTGCTCTTGAGTACTTTCTCATCAAAGTCTTTCTGGGTTACGTGGATCAGCATATTCACTCCTCCTCTTTCTTCTGTCCTTCTGTCGGTTTCACAACCTCTACCATCCGGGGCTTAAATTCGTTCATGCGGCGGAACTTGGGTTCAAAAGCCCGGATGATGAAAAACGCCCCCGCACATAAGAGAATGCCGCCCACCGCCGCATACACGTCACCCAGCGTACTGCCGATAGCCACTCCCACAACCAAACCGATCAGGGGAACGCCGTACATAATGGCGCTGGCCTTAAACATGCTGCCGCCGTAAAGCTCAATCACAACGGTATCGCCCGCTTCCGCGTTGGCACGGTTTTCAATCTCAATGTCCGCCTCGTTGGATCCGAAGCGGAAGCAAGCGTTGCAGTGTCCACAGGCGTCGCTACGGTGGAAACGGATCACCGCTATATCGCCCTTGAGTTCCATCACTTTTCCCGTCTGGCAAACATCGTCTTTCATAGTTTTCCTCCTGTGGGTCCTCTTTATTCTTCCCGCCGGGTGCAGGCAATGCTCAGCTCATCCAGCTGCTTGTCATCCACCTCGTCGGGTGCGCCGCTCATGAGGCAGGCCGCGGTTTGCACTTTGGGGAACGCGATCACGTCGCGAATGCTACTTGCGCCGCAAATAAGCATCACCAGCCTGTCCAGCCCGTATGCAAGGCCGCCGTGGGGCGGCGTACCGTACTGGAAGGCGTTCATAAGGAATCCGAAGCGCTTCCATGCTTCCTCTTTTGTAAAGCCCAGCGTCTCAAACATCTTTTCCTGCAGCTCTGCCGAATGGATACGGATGGAACCGCCGCCAATCTCGCTGCCGTTCATCACCATGTCGTATGCCTTGGCTCGAACCTTACCCGGATCGGAATCCAAATATTCGATGTCTTCATCCATGGGGCTGGTGAAGGGGTGGTGCATGGCTACAAAGCGGCGTTCGTCCTCGTTGTATTCCAAGAGCGGAAATTCCGTGATCCAAAGCAGGTCATAGGAATCCTTGGGGATCAGCTCCAGCCGTTTTGCCACTTCCAAACGCAGCGCGCCCAAAGAAGCATAAACCACATTGTCGGCGTCCGCCACGAAAAACAGGATGTCGCCCGTTTCGGCGTTGGTCCGCTTCACAATGCCCGCAAGCTGGTCTTCCGTCAGGAACTTGGCAAAGGAGCACTGCATGCCTTCCGGCTTCATGCTCATCCAGGCCAATCCCTTGGCGCGATATGTTTTTACAAACTCTGTAAGTTCGTCGATCTTCTTGCGGGGCAGTCTGTCCACGCCACCTTTTACGTTGATGCAGCGGACGCTGCCGCCCTGCGCCAGCGCGCCGGTAAACACGCCAAAGCCACAGTCCTTTACGATGTCAGAAATATTCGTAAGCTCAAGGCCGAAGCGGGTGTCCGGTTTGTCGCTGCCAAACCGGTCCATGGCCTCCTGCCATGTAAGCCGCCTAAGGGGCAGCTTCACGTCCACGTCCAGCGTCTCTTTGAGCAGCCGGACCATGAACCCCTCGTTTACCGCCATCACGTCTTCCCGGTCCACAAAGGCCATCTCCAGGTCGATCTGGGTGAATTCCGGCTGGCGATCCGCCCGAAGGTCCTCATCCCGAAAACACCGGGCAATCTGTATATAGCGGTCGTAGCCCGAAAGCATTAAAAGCTGTTTAAAGAGCTGCGGGCTTTGGGGCAGCGCATAAAATTTCCCTGGATGCACCCGGCTGGGCACAAGGTAGTCCCGAGCGCCTTCGGGGGTGGATTTCTGGAGCATAGGAGTTTCAATCTCAAGGAACCCGTTTTCCGCAAAGTAATTGCGGGCAATCCGCGCCACCTTGTCCCGTATAATCAGGTTTTTTTGCATGCAGGGCCGGCGCAGATCCAAATAGCGGTACTTTAATCGCACCTGCTCCTGCGTATCTAAATCATCCTCTATATAGATGGGCGGCGTCTGCGCCGCGCTCAAAATCTTTAGCTCTGTGGCCAAAAGTTCATAGGCACCGGTTTTCATGTTGGGGTTGACCATATTTTCCGCGCGCCGCTGCAAAACGCCCTTGACCGCAATCACATATTCGCTGCGAATGGTTTCCGCAAGAGCGAATGTCTCTTTGGGGAGCGTGCTCTCGTCAAAGGTCACCTGCATGACGCCGGTGCGGTCCCGCAGGCCAATGAAAATCAACGCACCAAGATTGCGCCATGTTCCCGCCCATCCCATGAGCAGCAGCTCTTGTCCTACCTGGGCCTGTGAGGGATCCGCGCAGTAATGAGTGCGTTTCCAGCCTTTAAGCAGTTCTGCCATATCTGATACCGTCCTTCGTCAGTCTAATCGTTCTTTTATGGTTTTCGCGAGGGCGGGAATGTTGACATATTCTTCCTCACTGGTATTCATATCTTTGAGTTTTACGGCACCTCGGTCAAGTTCATCGTCGCCTAGCACGGCCACGAACCGGGCCCCCAGTTTGTTTGCATACTTGAACTGGGCCTTAAAGCTCCTACCCACATGGTCAAATTCCGCCTTCACGCCCTTTACCCGAAGGTTGTTCACAAGGGTGAACCCCACCTTTCGGGCCTCTTCGCCCATCGTCGCAATATAGACCTCCGTCTGCCGGGGCAGCGGGAAATGCGCTCCGGAAAGTTCAGCAATGAGCAGCAGCCGTTCCATGCCCATGCCGAAGCCTATGCCCGGCATCTCTGGGCCGCCCAGCTGTTCCAACAAACCGTCATACCGGCCGCCGCCGCAAACCGTGCCCGAATAGCTTTCGCTCTGCGCGATGATCTCAAATACCGTCTTGGTGTAGTAGTCCAGCCCTCGCACGATAAAGGGATCCACCTGATACTCCACGTCGATGCCCGCAAGGCATGCTTTGAGTTCCTCAAAATGCGCGGCACATGTGTCGCACAGACAATCCAGTATGGTGGGCGCACCCTTGCAGATGGTCTTGCATTTCTCTTCCTTGCAATCCAGTATCCGCAGCGGATTCTTCTCGAAGCGGCTTTTGCAGGTCGCGCACAGCCCGTCAAAATTGCTCCCGAGGTATTCCTTGAGCCTGTCGTTATATTTAGGTCTGCAGCTGGGGCAGCCGATACTGTTTATGTTCACACTAAGGCCTTTGACCCCGGCCCGGTTGAGCAGAGTCAGCGCCAATTGGATGCACTCCGCGTCCGCACTGGCCAAAGGTGCACCGTAAACTTCCACGCCGAACTGGTGGTGCTCCCGAAGTCTTCCCGCCTGGGGCTTGTCGTAGCGGAATACCGGGCAGTAAAGGTAATACATCTTCGTGGGTTGCGGTTCGTTAAAAAGGCTGTTTTCCAAAAACATTCGGGCTGCGCCCGCGGTGCCTTCCGGCTTGAGCGTAATGGACCGTCCTCCCTTATCGTCGAAGGTGTACATCTCCTTCTGCACGATATCGGTGGTATCTCCCACGCCCCGCAAAAAGAGCTCCGTATGCTCGATTACCGGCGTACGGGTCTCGCTGTATCCAAAATCATCGCAAATCTCCCGAGCCAGCTTTTCAATGTACTGCCACTTGTAGCTCTCCGCCGGGGTTACGTCCTTTGTGCCTTTCGGCGCCTGTATTGCCATAGTTCACCTCGTCCGTTCGATCCTATTATCATACCCTAAAACCGCCTACGGGGCAAGAGCATCCCCTGCGCCAAACAACGCCCGCTTGTGCGCTGAAAGTGTCTCCACCTTGGCGATATAGGTCCCGATATCCTTGGGGCTGGGGATCCGTTCCACCCGCTGTTCGCCGCCAAAGATGCGTTTTGTCATAGATCCTGCCCCATGCGCCATAATGGACGTAGTCTCTTCCATCATGTCGATATTGTAGAGGCATTCCTTCCCCGGCAGCGCGTAACCCACGTTTTCCAGATTGCCCCGCATGTACTTTTGCCGGTACATGTAATAGGGCCGCATACCCATACGTTCCGCCGCCGCCGCACCCAGCCGCACCATTTCGTCCGCCGTTTCGGCGGGTGCCGGCTGGAATTCGCTCAGCCGCTCTTTGAGTACAGAAGATCGCTTCAATGCCAGGGTATGCATGGTCATGTTGTCCGGAGCCAAACGCACAATCTCATCCAGCGTGCGTTTCACGTCTTCCGCATCCTCGCCGGGGAGCCCCGCGATGAGGTCCATATTAATGCAAAATCCCATGTCCCGGGCGGTCTGATACGCCGTATGCACTTCCTCGGGGCCGTGATTTCTGCCGATGATCTCTAAGGTAAAAGGGTTCATGGTCTGGGGGTTTATGGAAATCCGCCCGGCGCCCAGTTCTCTGATTGCTCTCAACTTGCCCCTCGTAATGGTATCCGGTCTGCCCGCCTCCACCGTCAGTTCCCGCCCAAAGCCGCCGTAAGCTGCCAGCGCGCAGGAAAGCACATCCGTAAGTTCTTCCTCGGTGAGCACGGTGGGCGTGCCGCCGCCCATGTACATACTCCGAATGCGGTATCCGTTCTCCTGCGCCGCCGCCGCGCCCAGTCGGATATCCTCTTTTAGCGCGGCAATGTACGTCGCCATATCCGTATCCTTCCTTCGCACTTCCGATGCAAAGGAACAGTAAAGGCACCGGGTTTTGCAGAAGGGAATGCCAATGTAAACATCTAAATCCCTCCGCCAGTGGCCTTGTGCCAGTATGGGCCGCTGAATCTGCGCAATTTCCCGAGCCAGAGCCAGCTTTTCGGGAGCGACGTCGAATTCCTCCTCCAGAAAACGAAGGGCCTCCTGCTCCCCCATCTGTTCGGAAAGTTCCCGAAGCAGCCGCGTGGGCCGGATTCCCGTCAAAGAACCCCATGGGGTAAACGCATCAAACACCTGCCGCATGGCGCGGAATACCGCAATCTTAAGAGCACGTTTCCGGTAGCGCTTTTTCAAAAGATCGCCGCCCTCCACCGCTTTGCAAACATAAGTATAGTCTCCGATTTTTCCGTTTGCGGCCGCCCTTGCCCGTGCGGTCCAGACATCAGCATTTTCCACGAGTTCCGCCGTCACAGTCATGCCATCTTTGCATACCGCGGGTAAGGGAGATACGGTCACGGCTTGCGATGTGTCCGTAAACAGCCGAATCTCCTCCGCAATGTCGTTTGCAAATTCAGCGTGATTTGTGAAGAGGGTTACCATTGCGAAACATCTACCTTCAAATACGGGTTAAACTTCTTTTCTCTTTGGAGCATAGTCTCTTCCCCGTGGCCGGGATACACCTTATAATCTCCCTCTAAGGTCATAAGCCGATTCTGGATGGAGGTCATCAAATCCGAGGCGCTCCCGCTTGGGAAATCACAGCGCCCTACGCTTTGGAAAAATAGAGTGTCCCCGGAAAAGAGTATGCGCTGCTCTTCCAAAAGAAAACACAGACTTCCTCTGGTATGTCCCGGCGTGGCAATGACGTGAATCTTTACCCCCGCCGCCTCCAAAATATCCCCGTCATGCAATAGAACATCCGCCACGCAGTGCTCAACCCGAAACATGTTGCCCAAGCTCAGGTTGAAATTGTCGTTTTCCAAGCCCGGCGCGTCGATGGCTGAAATGCAAATCTTGGCCCCCTGCCGCTGCATCTCCGCAGCACCTGTGATGTGATCGAAATGACAGTGGGTCAGCAGCACGTGCGTACAGATCAGGCCATGCTCTTTGAGCAATTCCCGAGTTCTTTTCGCATCTGCCGGATCGATCACCACGCATTCCCCCACCTTGTTGCTCAGGATATACGTGTTCACTTCCAGCGGTCCTGTGATCATTGTAACCAATTCCATTTAAAACGTCCTCTTGCTATCCAAAAGTATTGTGACAGGCCCATCATTCACCAGCGCCACCTTCATATCCGCCCCAAACCGCCCGGTTTCTACCGAAACGCTTGCGCGGAGCCTCGCAACGGCCGCCTCATACATAGGGATCGCCTTCTCCGGCCTCGCCGCCTTTGTAAAGCCCGGCCGCCGACCCTTACGGGCATCCCCCAAGAGGGTGAACTGAGAAATGAGCAATATGCCGCCCCCCACGTCCTGGATATCAAGATTCATCTTGCCGTCAGAATCTTCAAAAATCCTCAGCCCAATGAGTTTGTCGCAGATATAATCCAAGTCCTCCTGTTCGTCAATGTCCTCAACGCCCAGAAGCACCATGCAGCCCTTGTCAATTTCCCCCGCTATTTTCCCGTCAATAGTCACCGAAGCACCGGCAACCCGCTGTACAACCGCTCGCATTTCTTGTCCTTATGCCTTTATTCTGAATACGTCCTTCACCGAGTGTATCTTCCGAATGCTCTTTGTGATGGAATCCAGCTGATTTGCGTCCTTCACCTCGAAGGACAACTGGGTATATACCATACTGTTGGGATCCGTCTTCGCGGTCATGGATGTAATGGAGATATTCATGCCCACCAGTACCTGGGAAATCTCCATGAGCAGTCCCGTGCGCTCGCTCGCCACCACCTGTATGGTGGCCAAGTAGGAGCTCTTCACGTGCTCCGCCCACTGTGCCTCCACCACCCGATCCGGTTCCATCATCAAATTCCCAATATTGGGGCAATCCTTCCTGTGAACGGAAACGCCCCGACCTCTGGTCAGGTAGCCGATAATGGCATCCCCGGGCAGCGGGCTGCAGCACCGAGCGAAACGAACCGCGATATTGGGGCAGCCCTTCACGATCACGCCGTTCCCAACGTCGGTGTTTGCGCTCCTTGCTGGCTGGGGTTCTTCCTCTCCCTTGCTCAGCTTATCCAGCTTTTCCTTGAGTTCCGCCTCCCGCTGGACCTTGCGTACATTCTCCAGCAGCCTGTGGGTAACCTGTGCCGTGGTAATCCCGCCGTAGCCGATGGCTGCGTACACATCCTCCACCTCGGACATATTGAACCGTTTGATCAAATCCGCAAAGCAGTCCTTGTCCAAGTCAGAAAGCTGAAAGCCCTGACGCCGGATGGACTCGCTGAGCATGTCGCGGCCCCGCTGAATGTTTTCCTCCCGGTTTGTCTTTTTGAACCACTGGCGTATCTTCGCCTTGGCTTGTTGGGTCTTGACCACCTTAAGCCAGTCCAAGCTGGGTGCGGCGTTAGAGGATGTAATAATTTCCACCACATCGTTGGTCTTAAGCTTATAATCCAGCCGCACGATGGCGCCGTTCACCTTGGCGTGCTGGGTGCGGTTGCCGATGTTGGAATGGATGCGGTAGGCAAAGTCCAGCGGCGTGGAGCCCGTAGGCAGGTCGATAATCTTCCCCTGCGGTGTGAGCACATACACGTAGTCTCCGAAAAAGTCTTTACGAACGTTCTCAATGAATTCGCGAGTATTGTCGGTGTAGTGCTCCATCTCCAACGCTTCCCGGAGCCATGCCATTTTGTTATCCAGCTCATCTTGGTCTTTTCGGCCCTCTTTATACATCCAGTGGGCCGCAATGCCATATTCCGCCGCCCGGTGCATGTCCGGCGTGCGAATCTGCACCTCGAAGGGCATCCCGCCCTCCCCGGCAAACAAGGTCGTATGCAGGGAGCGGTACATATTGGGCTTGGGCATGGCGATATAATCCTTAAACCGGCCGGGCATGGGCTTCCAAACAGAATGGATAATGCCCAAGGCCGCGTAACAGTCGTTGATGGTGTTGACGATGACGCGAATGGCGACGAGGTCGTAGATCTCATCAATGCTGGTATTGAGCCTAATGGTCTTTCTATATACGCTGAAAAGGTGCTTTGGTCGTCCGTTAATGGTGGCTTCGATTCCCGCCTCATTAAGCTTCTCATTAATGGTTTTAATGGCAGATTCCAACAGCTGCATCCGTTGCTGCTGGTAGGGGATCATGGCGTCTTTCAGCTTTTTGTAATCGTCCGGGTACAAATACATGAAGCAAAGGTCTTCCAGCTCGCACTTCATCGCACCCATGCCAAAGCGGTGGGCCAGCGGCGCATAGACCTCCAGTGTTTCCCGGGCTTTTCGAATTCGTTTTTCTTCGCTGCAGTATTGCAGCGTGCGCATGTTATGCAGCCGATCCGTAAGCTTGATGATCACCACCCGCACGTCGTTGGCAGTTGCAAGGAACATCTTGCGCATGTTTTCTGCCTGAACCTCTTCGCGGTTCACGGCGCTTTTGTTGCTGGACTGCGTCAGCTTGGTGACGCCATCCACCATCTCGGCAATGTCTTTGCCGAACTGGTCCTCCAGTATCTGCGTGGTAATGTCTTTGCCGTCCTCCACGGTATCGTGGAGCAGCCCCGCAATGATGGTGCTGGGATCCATTCCCATCTCCGCCAGCATCTCAGCCACTTTAATAGGATGGGTAATGTATGGTTCGCCGCTTTGTCTACGCTGCCCTTCGTGCACTTTTTGCGCAAATTCACATGCTTTAACCAGGCTTTGCATCTCTTCTTCGGAGAACCGCGGCCTGCACAGCTCCAACAGATGTTCCATACACTTTCCCTCCCTTCCCGCAATTTAAATCACACTATATGCCCGCAACCTCTTTTAGCTTCGCAAAGGTGGGGCTGTCCATGAGGTCGCGCCGTTCTTCGCTCGAAAGCAAGGCAACGTCCCCTTCCAATCGCATCAATCCCAGTTCCATAAATATATCTGCCGAAAGCTTTGCCTCGTGGCGTGGGCGCCCGGTAACTCGGGCCAGATAGTCCAATAGCTCCTCAAGGCTGTGAAAGCTCCGCCCTGTTGCGGCAACGGCCCGGTAAAAGACAGCGGCGTCTTCTCTGGAAAAAGCGACTTTGAATTGACGGTGGCGCCCCGCTGCGATCTTCGCCCCAGGGGCCAGTTCTTGGAGCCGCGCAATCACGCCGGAATCTGCGCAGTCGTAAAGCAAAATCCGCCGAAACCGGCTGATGTCAAGCGCATCCAGTGCCGGAGCCAGCACGACCTCATGGTAAGCGGCGGGGCTTTTATGGGTTTTAAAAAAGCTCACCGGTAGTCCGCTCATCGCCTTATCAGCCAGTGCGTCCAGCAGGTCCTGCGCGCCTTGCGGTGTAAACGCCAGAATCAGCGTCCCCGCGCAGGGCTGTAAAAACGCGGCTAGTGTTTCCCTTTCGTCGGTTTCTACTCGCACACCGCAACTATTATACGCCAAGTTACGGCAAAATGCATCCGCAAATTTTTCGCCGTGCCGCAGAACGTATTGGCGAGAGTCCGCAATAAGCGTGCCTCGGATCTCCTGCGCGCGCATCTGCAGGCTGCGCATGCCGTTCCACTCGTTCACGTCCACAGCATAAACCATGTCGCAACGCTCCATGTCGCTGATCTCCTCAAATCGGTACCCCATACCGAAGGCAATCACTTCCCCAAAGCGGCCGCCCTTCGAGGCCTTGGCTTTCAGATGGGTGGCGTCGCTTCCGATCCTGCGCAGCCCGCTCATTAGCAAGCCGTCCGTTCGGAATGTGGGCAGGGGGTTGCCTTCCCCGAAGGGTGCAAGCAATGCCAGCTCATCCGCCAGATCCAGCGTCAGTTCCTCAAGTTCTGCCTCACACTCATAAAACGTCCGCGGCAGAAAAAACTCCGCCGGCAAATCCGAAAGGGTAGTTTCCAAGTCTGTCTGAAAGTCTTTTAGCCTGTCCGGTTCCAAAGTGACGCCGGCGGCATATGCATGGCCGCCGAAGCGGACGAAGTGTGCAGCATTGGTGGCAAGCGCCCCGTAGAGGTCTACCCCTTCGATGCTCCGGGCGCTGCCCGTAAGAAGCCCGTCCCGCTGTGTCAGAAGGAGGGTGGGGCGGAAATACCGTGTCGCAATCCGGCTGGCGGCGATACCCACCACTCCCACGTTCCAGCTCTGGTCAAAAAGAACGATGGATCGCCTCTCGGTCAGGTCCGTCTCCTCAATGCGTGCAACGGCTTCCTCCGTGATCCGGCTCTCCTCAGCTTGGCGCAGTCGGTTGAATTCTTCCAATTTTTCTGCAATTTCAAAGGCCCGTGCCCCATCGTCCGTACAAAGAAGTTCCACGCAAATTCCCGCCTCTTCCATGCGTCCCGCTGCGTTGATCCGCGGCGCAAAGCCAAAGGAAAAATCCCGGGAACCAAAGGCCCGGCTGCCGTCGTTTACGTGGTTTCCCAATACAGTAAGGCCTAGCGGGCATTCTTCCCGATTAATCATTTTAAGGGCCAGCGCGGCCAGCGCCCGGTTCTCCCCCAGCAGCGGCACCATGTCCGCTACCGTGGCAAGCCCCGCCAGCGGAATGTATTTTCGTGCCGTCTCCCGGCCGAAAAGGGCTTCGCATAGTTTTAGAGCCACGCCCGCCCCCGCCAAGTCCCGGTTGGGGTATGTGTTGTCTCCCCGTGTAGCGCAAAGCACTGCCGCGCAAACGGGCAGGCTCTCCCCGCACTGGTGGTGATCCGTCACCACCACATCAATTTCATATGTTTTTGCCAGCGCGATCTCCTCGTTGGCTTTCACACCATTATCCACCGTAATGACGAGGGCAGTCCCCTCTTGTGCCAGCTCCTCAACCGCGTTTTTGCTCAGCCCGTAGCCGTCGCCACGGCGGGAGGGAATTCGGTAAGCAACCGTTGCCCCCGCTTTCCTCATGGAGTCGTAGAGGATCGCCGTGGCGGCAACGCCGTCCGTATCATAGTCGCCAAAGATGCAGATCCGTTCCCCTTTGTCGATCGCAGTGCGAATCCGCTCCACCGCCTTGTCCATGTCGAGGAAGCGTGTCGCGTCAAAGAGTTGTTCTTCCGATGGGTTTAAAAACCGCTCCATCTCCTGTGCGGTTTTGCAGCCCCTGTTATACAGAAGCGCCGCCAGCCGCGGAGTCATCCCCTCAGCTCGCGGCACGTCGTCATATTGTTGTCTGGTTGCCTGGTAAATCCGCAATTTTCATTCGCCTTCCATGGTTTCTTTCGCATAGAGACCCACCGCGATCTCCGTCCGTTTCTTTAAAAACTTACAAGTCATCTCGTATGGTATGGCAATATCTCCGTTGTACTTGTAGGCATTGGCTGCGCAGCCGCCGGAACAGAAGTATTTCGCCCAGCAATTCCGGCATATGGGTTTTGAAAGCACCGTACAGGCTTCGAATTTTTCTCGGATGCTCTGATCAAGTTCTCCGCTGAGCACGGACCCCATCTTCATCTGTGGCATTCCCACAAACTGATGGCAGGGATAGATGTCGCCCTCTGGGGTCACTGCCACATACTCCACGCCCGCTCCGCATCCCGCGATACGCTTTTTCAAGCACGGGCCGCCGGAAAGGTCGATCATAAAATGAAAGAAGTTGAACCATTTCCCATTCTCTCGGCTCTCGATGATGTAGTCCGCCAGTCGGTCGTACTCTTCTAGCACCGCCTGCACGTGCTCTTCGACAATGGCATAGGGGCTTTCCTCTGGCAGCACCACCGGTTCCATTGAAAGCTGGTCGAATCCAAGTTCAACAAAGTGCTTTACATCTTCGGTAAAATCTAAGTTCCGGTTGGTATAGGTGCCTCGAACATAATAATCCTTATCCTTGTCCCGGGACTGGACCAGCCGTTTGAACTTGTCAACGCACAAGTCGTAAGAACCCTTGCCGTTGGGGGCGGGGCGCATGAAATCGTGCACCGCTTTCCGTCCATCCAAACTCAGCACAATATTGGACATTTCCTTGTTAAGGTATTGAATCACGTCCGGCGAAAGTCCTAACCCGTTGGTGGTAATCGTAAAATGAATTTGCTTGTCGTATCGTTTCTCCAGCTCTCGGCCATAGGCAACGATTTCCTGCACAACGGCAAAGTTCATCAGCGGCTCCCCGCCAAAGAGGTCAACCTCCAGATTGTGCCGTCGTCCAGCGTGCTCTATCAGGAATTCCAGCGCTTTTTTCCCTACTTCGGCGCTCATCAGCGCTCGATGGCCCTGCTGGTACTCTCCGCTGTCTGCGAAGCAGTAACGGCAGCGCAAGTTGCAGTCGTGGGCGATGTGCAGGCACATAGATTTGATCACCTGCTCTTTTGAAATGCCCGTGGGCACCTCTGCCTCGGGCGTATTCAGGCTACCCTCGTTTTGAAGGATTTTTGCCTCCTCTTCGATCTCCCGGATCTGGCGCTCGGGATACGGCAACGCATAGATGTCGCCGCCCCGCTCCATCATAGAAATCACTTCAAACGCTGTATCGTCCACCAGATGCAGCGCGGAGGTTTCCACGTCCAGCACCAGGTTGAGTTCTTTAAACTTAAATGCATGTATCAAATTCGGCTCCTATATGAACAAAACATGAGCAGTAACTCCCTTGAGGGAATACTGCTCATGCGCATTTTGAATCGAAATTATTTTCCTTCCCTCTTGCACTTCTGGTTTGCGACAGTACAGGAAGTCTTGCAGGCTGACTGGCAGGATGCCTGGCATTCGCCACAGCCTGAATTGCTCTTTGTATTTATACAAGGCTTCTGGATGGTTTCAATGTGCTTCATATTCATAATCCTCCATATTGAACTAACGATTGCGAATATTATACATCAAAACCAGGTGCTGTACAAGGACTATTTGAGCATCCGCCTCACCATGGCCGCCAGTGCTCCCGCAGCGGCACACATCCCCACATCCGACAGCAATGCCGCAGAAAAACTGAACGCGCCTGCAATGATAGAAAAAATCACAAATGCCATCAGTGCGTAAACAGCGCCGCCGCACATCCCCCAAAGCCATCCTCTGCTCTTGGATTTCCGGGACGCCAAAAGTCCCGCCACAAAACCGCTGAGCACTTTAATCACCGAAGTGAACACGCTCATGGTAGACGCCTGTAGGATCTGTTCCTTAAGCGCCACGGCGTAAAGGATCACCAGCCCCAAACTTACCAGAGACGCTAAAAATCCCGCCTTGATCATTTCCACCGGCATCACCGGATTTTTTTCCACAGCTCTTGCAGTGCGCACCATCATCCCCCCCCATCATGGGTATATATATGCGTCACCCCAAAAAAATATGCCCGCGATCTTTCGCGGGCATTGTTGGATTCTAGATTATTTCTGGTCTTCGATGGTGTTTTCCACCGCCGCACCCTCCTGCGCAACATTCTCCACAGTGGCGATGGCGCCGCGGGCAAATACCAAACGCACTTTATCGGGTCCCACGGAAAGGGTCAGAATGTCATCCTTAATCGTGGATACGGTGCCGTAGATGCCACCGATGGTACGAACACGGTCGCCAACCTTAAGGGCACTAAGCATGTTCTTAATTTTCTTGTCCCGCCTACGCTGGGGAATAATCATGATGGCGAACATGGCCACCAGAAGAAGAATCAAAAGCCCGCCGTTGGAAAAAAAGCTGGAAATTCCAGACAGTGCATCAGAACTCATTCAATCCTACCATCCTTTTTATATAATACGTATAACCATATTAGCTTACATCCACTTGTCCGTCAAGTTTTTTTTAGCAATACGTGCGGCTATACCGGCCTTTTTCCATCCGGCAAAGCCAAAAGGAATAGAATGGTAACCATCTTGCTTTAGTAATACTCCAGCGACCACGCCGGTCGTTTTTCCTCCGGCGAAGCCAGATGGTAAATCATGGTAAACACCTCGCCGCCCATCTCGGCCGCCCCGCCTCCGTCCATGGCATAGAAAGTCACTTTTCCCTCTTTTTTGGCCAAATCGGACAGAATCGGCAGGCTATCGCCGGCAGCTTCCACTTCCAAAAGGTCTCCCCCTTCCACGGCGCAAACCACATAGCCGCGCCTGCTCATAAACACCCGCGCGCCCACCATGTTCCATTCCTCCAGGAGCAACTCCATATCCGCAAGGCTCCGCAGCCGCATCCCGTCGAATTGCTGCGCAAAGGCAGAATAAAACCCATGAAGCGCCTCGACCGTTGGCGACAGAAGCTCCGTCCCGGGGCAGAAGGCGTCCGTCGCCTCAAAGCGATTTTTCACCACATAGGGCACAAAGCCGAAGCCGGTGTAATACCGTGGATCCACCGGTTTGAGCATCAGCGCGTAATCGTTTCTCTCTTTCCCCTCCTGCGCGGCAAAGCGAAGAAGCTCCTTGGCCAGGCCCTGCATCCGGTAACGGGGCAGCGTGCCCACACCCGCGATGAATCCCACCGATTGCGCCTTATCACCTACCCAAATCTGCTGAGGCAAGACATGCAAGCATGCCGCCATCACGTCCCTGTCAAAGGCGGCGATCACGTTTTGGAAGCATGTCCGCTTTTGAAAGTAATAAGCGGAAAACCCATCTGCGTCTTCCGGAAAGCAGACATCCCATACTGTTTGGGCCGCCGCATATTCCTCTCTTTCGATGTGTCTAATTTTCAAAAATCGCCTCATATTTTTCAATCATTCTATCCGGGCGGTAAGAAAGTTTCGCAGTTCTGAGGCCCTCGATGCCCATATCTTCCTCACGGTTGATCCATAACACATCGGAAAGCTCACGGGTGACAAACTGCTGGTTGATAAAAGGATAAAGCCCATTGAACTTGCCGTCCGCCTTTTCAATGTGTACCACCGCCATCTCCGAATCAATGCGCTCTGCCAAGGTGAACGCCGCCAGCTTCCCATCGATGCGGATGCCGCCACCCACAAGCCCCAACGCTTTCATATGGGTGATCCCCATGCGAATCGCGTACGCCTCCCCCACGCAGTCCGGGTCGTCTTCACTCTTTCCCTGGCACCATTCGTTGTAAACGGCCAGGCATTCTTCCAGCATTCTTTCGTCAATTTTCACGTATTCCCAGCTGGGGTTTTCTCCCAAAAATCGGTTGATGTGGTTGCGCTTGCCATGGAGTTTCTTGCCTGCCAGCGTCCTTAGTTTCTCCTCGCTGTACACATAGTCGAAATTGCTGCGGTCCGGTCGAACCGCATACCCCAGTGCCTCGTAAACACCTTTGTCCTTCTTTTGAATGCCGCGAAACTGAGGTGTTGCCCCCTGACGTTTCATTTCCGCTTCCGCCTGCTTCACCGCCGGTTCAAGCGGCCCAAAAGTCAGCGGGGAAAGCACAAATAGGGGAAATTTAGGGTATGTGTAGCGGATAAAAAGCGTATTTTCTTCTTCTGCAATGGCAATCTTGCCGTCGCCGCCCCACATCAGCATACTAGTAAACGTATATTCGGAATTCTGTATTCTCAGAGCTTTTGTATATTTCTGAACAGTTTCCTTCAGGCTCAAATTCACATCTTTAAATAAAATACTCATTCTTGTATTGTATGTGCTTTTCCCATTTTTTGCAACACAAAAGGGCGCGTTAACGCGCCCTTTCAGTATAGCTATTTTGTAATCTCGTACACAACATTCACCTGAGCGGTGACTTCCATTTCAGGCACCTCGATGGGCGCCGACACAGACGCATTTACATCGGAAGTTTCGCCAACTGCTCTGGTGGAATAAAGAATTGGATTGTTCTGGGCGCTTTGCTCCGTAATGGAAATAGGCACGACGGAGAGGACGACGCCAGCACTCTGGGCAATGATGTCCGCCTTCTGCTTGGCGTTTTCTACCGCCTGTGCAAGCGCTTGCTGATACAGCACATTTGTATCCCCGGCGGAATACTCCGGGCCGTTGATGTTCGTAGCGCCTGCGGCAAAGGCATCGCTGATGAGGTCTCCCAAAATAGTCATATCCCGAACGGTAACCTTAAGATCGGCATAAACCTCATATCCTGTCAGCTTAGGCGGATTCGCTTTGTAGTCATACTGCTCGCGTACGCTGATCTCCCCGGTAGAAATATCCTTCTCGCCGATGCTATAGCCCTTGACACACGTTGTGACTGCAGTGAGAGTTTCCGCGTTTTTCTGCTGGGCTTCCTCCGCACTTTCAGCATAAGCAGATACCCCAAAGGTCACAGTTGCCTCCTGTGGCGTTACTTCGATTGTACCCTCACCCGCAATGGACAAGGTACTGCGCATATCCACGTTGATATAGGTGTCTCCCTGTTCGGTGAGATTGGATTGGCTCTGCGCCTGCTGAATCTGCTCTTCGCTCTTACAACCGGCCACACCAAGCCCCAGCGCCAAAGCCAAGAGCAATATCATGATTTGCTTTAACTTCATAACTAATTATTCTCCTTGTGTGCCTTATTTCCGTATCCTTTGCGCATCCCGAAGTGCCCGGGCCGCCCGGCGTTTTTCCCCGTTTTTCTTCATCGTCCTACTGATGCCCCGAATCAGCAGCACAATCCACCAGACGATGAATGCCGCTGCCGCAATGAAGATCAGTACCACAAGGATGACGGGCAACGCCACGATGAAGCCCACCGCAAAGTTCTCAAAGAACACGCCCAGCCCATTCATGGTATCCGCAAAGCCCTTGGAAATGCGCTCGCCCATGGTCATCATAGCCGCGGGGCCCTGCGAAAGCTGGTTTTCATTGATGTTCACATATACGGTGGTATAGTCGATCAGGTCGTCATATTTGCGGAGCTGCGTGGTCATCCCCTCGATTTCGGTGGTGACCCGCGCAATTTCCTTTTCCAGCTCGATGATATCCGCTAGGTTATCCGTCTTCACCAGAATGTTCTCTAGCCTAGAGAGCTGGGTTTTTAGCACCGCAAGCCGGGTTTCGCTGTCGAAATACTCCAACGAAACATCCTGAGTATTGTTGTTGCTGTACGTAATGGTGCCCGTGCCGCCGGTAATCGCTACGAACTCCTCCGCCTTATCCGAAGGAACGCGGAAGGTAATGCTGGCACGCCGGCCAGGATCGCCATACGCCTCGGGTTTGGTTCCGTTGATGCTGGAAGATTGCACATAGCCGCCCAACTCAGTGCACTTATCTTTGAGCATCTGATAATGCGTATCGAACTCATCGGTGTTCATCTCCATGGTGTAGGTGGAAATGATCTTATGGTTGCCATAATTGACATCCGATCCCAGATTGGAGCCTTCGTCATTTACGGGAGCCCCAGACGTGCTGCTGTCTTCAGCCGCATATTTTTGCTCCCCGGCATAATCAGCAGCCCCGACAGCCGTACCGGGCTGTTCATAAGGCGCGGGTGCCACGGAGCTTGTTTCATTTTTGCTTATTGCAGCGCAGCCAAACACCGCAGTAGTCATCAAAAGTACGATTAGAATGCAAATACTCTTTTTCATAGGGACTTACCTCCGTTTTTTATTGCCTCTTTTTACCTGACAGTTTACTCTATATACGAAGCGGGGGGAGAAATGGTTGCAGACTGCTTATTGATCATTATACCAAGCATTGTTTTCTTTGAAAAGATCGAATCCAGGTTACAAAGCGGCGCAAAATGTGTTATGATAGGCTGGATCTTGAATCTTCTTGGTAGGGTGCGCGTTATGAATCTTGAACGATTGAAAAATAATGGCATTGCGTCCGTTGCGCTCGGCTACATCATATGGGGGCTTTTGCCTCTGTATTGGCATTTCCTCGCAGGCTTTTCTTCCATATTTGTGCTCTGCAACCGCATCCTATGGGGGCTTATATTTGCGCTTTTGGTGCTCTTCCTGCAGAAACGGCTGAAGGTGTTCTTCGATGTGTTAAAGGACAGAGCCGCCATGAAACAGCTTGTACTTGCTTCCGTTCTGGTGACGCTCAACTGGGGCCTCTACATCTATGCCATATCTTCCGGGCACACTTTGGACGCAAGTTTGGGCTATTACATCAATCCGCTTATGGTGTTTGTCATAAGCCTTCTCATCTTCAAAGAAAAGGGAACCGCAATGCAGGTGGTTGCTTTGGGCATCATCGCAATTGGCATAATTCTCACAATTTTGCGCTATGGCACCTTCCCGATTCTCTCAATGTTACTGCCAATCACATTCACCGCCTATGGCGCGGTTAAAAAATGTGTTTCCGTGGATCCCATAGCCGGAACTGCCATCGAATGCCTCATTGCTGTGCCATTTGCCATTCTATATGCACTGATCTTTCACATGGATACTATACACTCCCTCTCGGGAGGTCAGCTGGTTCTGCTCCTGATAACCGGCCCGGCCACAGCGATTCCCCTGATCCTCTTTTCAAACGGTGTGAACAAGGCGCCCTATCTATCCATCTCCATGGTGATGTACATTTCGCCCACGCTGACCCTGCTGTGCGGGCTTCTGAGCGGAGAGACCCTCACGCCGGAGAAGATACTGCCCTTTATTTTCACGCTGGCAGCCCTTGTGATTTACAGCGCCGACCTCATCATTCGGGAACGAAAGAAAAAGCCAGCCATTCTCTCAAAAGAAACCCCTTAAAAGCGCCCGAGGCGCTTTTTTTTACTGCTCCAACAAGCACACGCTCCGAGCGGTGATGCATTCCAGATTTCCTTCTGGGCCCATATGTTCCGGAGTGGTGGCCTTGACGCTCACCTGATCCGGCAAAAGGCCCAGAACTGCCGCCAAATTGCTTTGCATCTTTTCCATATGCGGCGCGAGTTTGGGCTCCTGGGCCACGACGGTGACGTCCACATTGGCTATTTCATAGCCCTTTTCCCGCACCATCTGCCCCACGCGCTTGAGCAGCAGCAGGGAGCAGATATCTTGATATGCCATGTCGCTATCCGGAAACAGCCTGCCGATATCCCCCAGCGCCGCCGCGCCCAACAGCGCATCAATCACCGCATGGGTCAGCACATCCGCATCCGAATGGCCCTCTAGCCCTTTTTCATATGGTAGTTCCATGCCACCTAAGATCAGCTTCCGCCCGGCAACCAGGCGATGGGTGTCTTCTCCATATCCCGTTCTCATACACTTCTTTTCCAATACGGCTTCGAAAAAATTCAGATCTTCCAGACAGGTTAGCTTTTGATTCAGCAGCCCTCCCGGCGTAAATTGCGGCGCGCCCCACATGCGCTCATAAAGGGTACAGTCATCGGTCGCCTCCAACCCCTGCGCGAAGGCATATTCATAAGCGGCAAGTATTTTTTGATAATCAAAGGACTGTGGGGTCTGCATTACCAGTAGCCGGCTCCGATCTGGGCTTTCGCCCTCCCGATCCCTGATGGTATCTCGGACGTCCAGCGCCGCCACACCGCTGCCGCACACTGCGGCAGAATCCACGCTTGCTTTGATGATTTCAGGGCTTACAAGGCACCGAGCACCGTCGTGAATCACCACCACATCCGCATGGTCCACGGCACGAAGGCCATTGAGCACGGACTCACCGCGGGTCGCCCCGCCTTGCGCCAGCTGGGCACCGCATTCCCTTTGCAGCCGCTGTGCCTCTTTTTGCGTGGTTTGTGACACCACGATCACAACATCCAAAATCCCCGCCGCACGCAGGGCCATAAAGGAACGAGAGAGCACGCTCTCGCCCCCGATGATTAAAGTAAGCTTATCCCGACCCATCCGTGAAGAAGAACCCGCGGCGAGTAATACGGCCGCCACTTTCATGCCTATTCCCCCTTTGAGATCACTTCATACATCTCAGAAGCGTCGGCCTTGCCCGCATATTCCCGCACGGAAGTGATCCGTACCGTAAAATGTTTGCCGGCCATGAGAATATCCAGTTCATCGCCTTCTTTGACTTCAGCACCGGCTTTGGCCGGCCGCCCGTTAATCTGCACCCGGCCCAAGCCGCAGGCTTCGTTTGCCACCGTGCGGCGCTTGATGATGCGGGATACCTTCAGATATTTGTCAAGACGCATGCAATTCCTCCTTGCGCATTGTTAAAAACAGCATACCATATGTATCCAAAAAAACAAAGAGGGCGGATAGCCCGCCCCTTTTTCTTTTCCGAATTACTTCACTTCGCCGATGCTGCGCACCAGTTCTTCGTTGATAACCACGTTGTCAGCATTCTTCCACTCGTCGACAGCCTCACTCCAAGCGGCATCCTGTGCTTCTGCGAGAAGCACAGGAGTGATCTCGGATCGAATGTCCTCCAGCGAAACTTTCCCCGCTGTTTCATCGGATAGATAATAGAGGATATGGCAGCCATCAACGTCCATGATAATATTCGAGTATTCACCCGGGCGCAGCGCCGCAAAGGCGAGCTTGACGGCATCGGACCAATCTAGGCCGCTCACATACTTGTTGCTGATCAGCAGGCCCTTTTTGGCCAGAGTGTCGTAGGAGAGCATATAATCATCCTCGGTATATTCCGCCATGACGGAGGCAAAGTCCTCTCCGGCCTCCAGCTTGTCGTGAGCCTCTTGTGCGCGGGCATTTGCATCGGCATAGTGAGCATCCTCAATCGCCAGCGCCTCTTTTTGCAGCTGCACATATTCCTTTAAGACCGCATCCATGCGGGCCGCGTTATCTGCACCGCTCAACTTGGCATTAAAGGCCAGTTCGCCATACTCAGTCTTGAGATTCTCCATGGCGTTGAGTTTCTCGGTGTATTCCGCAGGCATTTCCCCCTGGGGGGCAATGAGAATATGAAGCACGCGGCTGTATCCTTCGGGCACATAAACCACTGGCTCTCCGCCGTACATTTCTACATACTCCTGATCGTCTTTATATAGGCCACCGTCCTCGTCATAGTTTGCCTGCGTGCTCACAAGCGCGGTTTCATACCACGCCTGAATGTCTTCATCACTGATGGTAACATTGATCTCGTCGGCAAGGTATTGCTCCCGGAACATATCCTGCAGAGACACATCTGTGTAATAGTCCGTAATCCATTGGATGAATGCGTCATAGGACATCAGTTGCCCGGTATAGATGGCGCTATTCTCCGCCACGACGGTTTTGATGGTTTCCTCCAGATCCAGCGTGGCATCCTCCGCAACCCGAGCCTGCGCCTCCTCCAAATAGAGATCGTGGAAAGTCTCGATTTCATTGTTTACATTCTGCTCAACCTCCACGGCATGCGCGGCATCCAAGACATCGACGCCTGCCTGCGCAGTCTGGTACGCCAGAACTTTTTCCTCCACTAGAATATCAATAATGGAATCTTCTGTAGCCGCAAGCTTATTCGGATCGGAAAGGATATCATATCCGTAGCTTTGGGAATAGGCCACGTACATGTTGAACTTTTCCGCATATTCGTCATAGGTCACCACTTCATCACCCACTTGGGCCACAATAAGCTGGTCATCACTGGCGGTGGATGCATTAGAAGGGGTGCCCTTCGACAATTCAGACAGAGCTGCTTCCCCATTTTTCAAGATGCTGCAGCCCCCCGCAAGGAGGGACAGCGACATGATGAGAGTAAGCAGCAGAGCAACGGTTCTTTTCATTCAATATTCTCCATCTCCCGGACTGTGTCCGATTTTAATCTCGACTCATTATAACATGATTGCGAGTCAATGCAATTGCACAGCATGTTAACAATCTGTGGCAACTCCCCTAAGAAATCCTTGATTTCCGCTTTCCGGCGGATTACCAGCGCGGGCATTTCGGCATTGAACAGGAACTGCGCGCCTGGAATTTTTTGCGCCGTTTGCAAAAGCTTGCCGCCGTCCATGGGCGCGTCCGGCTGAAACGTTAGGCGCACCTCCCCATCCTTCACCAGAAGCTGGCTGACATAGGCGCGGGATGCATCCACCTTTAAAAGGGCGATGTACAGCAGGTTTTCCACCTCCGCCGGGATTTCGCCGTAACGGTCGATCAGCTCATCCTGCACGTCGTAAAGATCCGTTTTTTCCCCAATCATGGCAATGCGTTTATACATGGCCAGCCGATCCGCTTCCCGCGGGATATACATCCTTGGTATGCTGGCAGGGATTGGAACGTCCATTACGGTATCCACTTCTTTTCTGGCGGGCTCGCCCTGCGCCTCTTTCACTGCGCTGTCAACGATTTTACAATAAAAATCATATCCAACCGCCGCCATGTGACCATGCTGCTCCGGCCCCAGAATGTTTCCCGCGCCGCGGATTTCCAGATCCCGCATGGCGATTTTGAAGCCTGAGCCGAACTGGGTCATTTCCCCAATGGCCGTCAGCCGCTTTTCCGCATTCTCATTGAGCACTTTATCCCTGCGGAACATGAGGTACGCATAGCCCAGCCGTATGCCTCTGCCCACGCGGCCCCGAAGCTGGTAAAGCTGGGAGAGGCCCATAGCATCCGCATCGTAAATGATGATAGTGTTCACGTTCTGAATATCCAGTCCGCTTTCGATAATGGTGCTGCACAGCAGCACGTCATACTGCTTATCCATGAACTCCAACATGGTTTTTTCCAGTACCCGTTCGTTCATCTGCCCATGCGCAAAGGCAATTCGAGCCTCTGGCACCAATTCCCGAAGGGCTGCGGCAAAGTGCTCCATTTTACGCACATGATTGTAAACATAATACACTTGCCCGCCCCGGCCAAGTTCCTTCAAAATGGCCTCACGCACGATGGCGTTGCTATATTCCATCACATACGTCTGCACCGGATACCGTTGGGCCGGCGGCGTTTCGATGACGGACATATCCCGAATACGGGTCATAGACATATGTAATGTGCGCGGAATCGGCGTTGCCGAAAGCGTCAGCACGTCCACATTCTGTTTGATATTTTTGATTTGCTCCTTGTGACCCACGCCGAAGCGCTGTTCCTCATCCACGACGAGTAGACCCAAATCCTTGAACTTAACCGATGGGGATAGGAGCTTATGGGTCCCCACCACCACATCCACCGTACCCTTTTTTAGCCCGTCTAGAATAACTTTCTGTTCCTTATTGCTCTTGAATCGTGAGAGTATTTCCACGTTTACTGGGAATCCTGTAAATCGAGCGGCAATGGTGCTGTAATGCTGCTGGGCAAGAATGGTGGTGGGTACCAGAATTGCCACCTGTTTGCCCGAAAGCACCGCTTTGAAGGCCGCCCGAAGCGCCACCTCGGTCTTCCCATAGCCTACGTCCCCGCAGAGCAGCCGATCCATCACTTTGCCGCTTTCCATATCCTCCTTGATTTGCTCGATACAGGTAAGCTGATCGGGCGTTTCCTCGTAGGGGAAGGTTTCCTCCATGCGCCGCTGCCATGCATTGTCCGGCGCAAACGCAAAGCCCTTTTGCTTTTTTCGCTCTCCGTAGAGCTTCGCAAGGTCGATGGCCAGTTTCTTAACGCTCTCCCGGGTTTTTGAGACCGTCTTTTGCCATTCCCCGCTGCCCAGCTTGGAAAGCCTCGTATCCGCTTCCTCGCCGCCGATGTACTTTTGCACCCGATCCAGCTGATCCGTAGGGATATAGAGCTTATCGCCACCGGCGTAGACCAGATGTAGATAATCCTTTTGCACACCGCCTACCGTCAGAGTTTTAATGCCCTTGAACCGACCGACGCCGTAGAGCTCATGGACCACGAGGTCCCCCTCTGCCAGTTCGGAAAAGGCCAGTTGCGGCCGCTTGCGCCGCTTACCTTCCGGCCGCTTGCGCTCCGCGCCATACAGCTCCCTTTCCGTAACCACCGAAAGAGAAAGCTCCGGATATTCCATACCCCGGCTCAGGCTTTCTCCTAAAATCAGAAGCTCGCCCTTTACGATTTCCCGATCCAGCCGCTCTTTAACCGGCGCAATTACGCCCGCATCCGCAAGCCCATCCTGCAGCCTTTGGGCGTGGGGGCCCGCGTAAAGCAACACCGTGACGCCCGCTCTGCGCCAGGCCGCGATATCTTCTACCAACAGATCTTCCCGGCCCACATAGTTTGAGATCGACCTGGTTTCAAACCGGCATACCACCTTTGGTGCAATAAGCCCGTAGGTGCGGCTCAGCGCTGAGAGCACCGCCGTACGCCTCGTGCCTAGGGCGGAGATGGTTTCCAACGGACTGAACATGAGCGTTGCCTGCTCGTTTTCCGCTTCGCCCGCCCGGATGAGAGCGGACAGGGTTTCCAGAAACTCTCCGTAGATTACTTTGGCACTCTCCTCGATGCGGGAGGGCTCATCCAGCAAGATGATTGCCCCGGAGAGATAGTTTAAAAGCGTATATTCCTCCGGATAAAAGAAGGGTAGCAGCAACGCCGGATTTTTCGGCCCGCCGCCCGCCCGGATTCGTTCGGCCTCTTCCTCCAAATTTTTCCTATCATCTATGGCCGCTAGGCCCCGGCGCCGGGCACCTTCGTCCAAAGGAAGCTCCGTGGCCGGAGGAATTACCACCCCCGAAAGGGTTTCAAGGGAACGTTGGGTAAGGGGATCATAGCTGCGAAGCGTATCCACCTCATCATCAAAGAACTCGACCCGCACCGGATTTTCCGCATTTATGGGGAACACATCCACATAGCCGCCCCGAAGGCAGACCTGCCCCCGATCCTCGCACTGCTCCGTGCGCTCGTAGCCCGCCGCCACCAGCCCTCGAAGGAGCGCCTGAGGCTGTAATACATCCCCCGGCGCAACGCTTTTAGTGGCCGCCGCGAACGCTTCCGGCGGTGCCACCCTTTGCAGCAGCGCCTCAATCGACACCACCAGTACCGGCTTGGCCCCTTCCGCCAAGGCGGACAGCACGGCCACTCGCCGAGCCTGAAGGTTGTCGCTCACGGCATAGCTCCGCTCAGAGAGCAGAAGCTCACGGGCAGGGAAATGCAGCGCCTTCCCTGGAAAATCATCGGCAAACCGGGCAGCGCTCACCTCGTTTGGCTCCACCACAACAAGAGGCATTCCTGTGCTTTCCGCTAGCGCGGCAGCCACGTGCCCCTTGTTTCCCTCTCCCAGCCCGAATATGCTTACAGGGCCCTCGCCCCGCTGCAGTGCTTCCCGCAGCCGCAGATATTCCGGATGGGTTTCCAGTATTCGCAATATCGGTTCTGTCAAACCTCGTTCTCCTCTTCCCGCTCCCCTTTTTCTTTGGGGGGCCGCTGATTGAAGCGTGCCTGTGCTTCCATTAGCTTTCCTGAAGCAATCATCTGTGCCGCAGTTGCAGCATCCTCCATGGCTTTGACCAGGGTTTCCCGGTCTGAACCGGAAACCGCCCCCAGCACATGGGCAATCATGCCCCTTTGACCTGCCTCGCCAATGCCCACGCGAACCCGCGGAAAATCGTCGAATCCAAGCTGGTAGATGATGCTTTTCATACCGTTGTGGGTTCCGGAAGAACCGCCGCTCCGAATCCGCACTGTGCCCAGCGGAATATCCGCATCGTCGTAGAGCACGATGAGTTCATGATGCTCCGGCTTATACCAGTTCACCAAATCCATGACCGCAAAGCCAGAAAGATTCATAAAGGTCTCCGGCTTGGCCAATACCACTTTTTTTCCGTCCACAATGCCTTCCCCGAACACCGAACGGAAGTTGTGCCTCTTTATTTCTATGCTCCATCGGTCCGCCAGAATGTCCAGCGTCATGAAACCCGCGTTGTGCCGGGTATTCACATACTCCTTGCCGGGATTACCCAGACCTACGATAATGTACATCCTTTATTTTCCTCCACGCACGCAAGCCCTCATATTTCCAACATGAGGGGCCTTGCAGGTATTATACCCTATCGGCCTGTTCCCACGCAAGCCCGCGCTCCCGGCAGTTATTTGAAAACGGGGGACGGTAAATCATACTACCGCCCCCTTGAAAACTTTCGGTCAATCCATAGCGGGCCTGCCCGCTTTTTAGTCTTTATTCCTTAAAAACGCAGGGAGATCCAAATTGCTGCGATCTTTGGGATTATAATCAGTCTTGGGCAGGTCGTCCTTGGTATAGGGCTTCGAAACACTTTCCTCCACAGGATCGGAATCCTTGTATTCGGGCACTTTATTGCTTCTGGGCTGCTCCCAGAAATTCCCAAATTTGAGCTCTTTACGCACGGAATTGGAAGGAGACGCTTTGACATCCTTTTTGATGCTATTATTCTTATCCTTACCCGGCGCATAGTCGGAATCAAAGCCCGTGGCAATGACGGTAATGCGCACGCCTTCGCCCATTTCTTCGTCGATTCCGGCGCCCCAGATGATGTTTGCTTCAGGATCCGCGTACTGCTGGATGATTTCCGCCGCTTCGGACACCTCGTGAATGCCCAGATCGCTGCCGCCGGTAATATTTAAGAGCACGCCCCGGGCGCCGTTGATGGTGGTTTCCAGTAGCGGGCTTACCACTGCCTGCCGGGCTGCTTCCGACGCGCGCTTTTCGCCTGTGGCGGTACCAATGCCCATATGGGCCATGCCCCGTTCCTTCATGATAGTGCGCACATCCGCGAAATCCAGATTGATCAGCGCAGGCACCGCGATGAGATCGCTGATGCCCTGAATGCCCTGACGCAACACGTCATCCGCGATGCGGAACGCCTCCACCATGCTCACTTTGCCTACCGTATCAAGCAATTTGTCATTGGGAATGGTGATAAGGGTATCCACGTTGTTCTTAAGGCTGATGATTCCGTTTACCGCATTGCTCATGCGAACCTTGCCCTCGAAGGAGAAGGGCTTGGTCACCACGCCGATTGTGAGAATTCCCAACTCTTTGGCGCACTCTGCCACAACGGGCGCCGCGCCTGTTCCGGTGCCGCCGCCCATACCCGCGGTAATAAAGACCATATCGGATCCGCGTAACGCTTCCGTAATGGCATCTCGGCTCTCTTCCGCCGCCTTGCGGCCCATTTCCGGATCCGCTCCGGCGCCCAGGCCCTTGGTGAGCTTCTCGCCGATCTGTATTTTCTGGTTGGCCCGGGACAAATACAGCGCCTGCTTATCCGTATTCACCGAAATAAACTCAACGCCGCGTATGCCGTATTGAATCATACGGTTCACCGCGTTGTTACCTGCGCCACCCACGCCAACTACTTTCAGTTGGGCAAGTTGTCCGCTTTCAAAATCCAGTTCCAGACCGATAGGCATGTAATATCCTCCTTCAGCTTATCGAAAAAAATCCAATAGTTGCTTCCATAATCCGCCGGTAAGTGCAGCGGGTACAATGCTTTCGTCATCTTCCATATGCATTACGAAGTTGATCACCGAAAAGGCACTCGCGTAATTGGGCGAGGAAAGCCGCGGCATCCAGGGCATACGCACCTTGATATTCAACCCCGTGAGCTTTTCCAGGCACTCGCAACTCCCCCGCATAAGCGAGACGCCGCCTCCCGTCAGATACACCGGCAGGCTACCATGAATCCGCACCCCCATTCCCTGAAGGGAGGTGAGGATCATGCTGCCCAGTTCCTTTGTGCGGGCCTCGATAATGTATTGTATGACCGAATGCTCTACCGCCATGGCACCGTCAGGCGTACGTATAGTATCTATGCTGTCCTGATCATCCAGGGAATAAACATATCGCCGTTTCACGCTTTCACCGGCTTGTACCGGCAGGTTCAGCCCGTAGGCCAAATCCGACGCGAAATGACTTCCTCCCAGCGGCAGAGTTTCCATTGCGATGAGCGCAGAGCCCCGAATCAGGCTGATATCTGTCTGTTTTCCGCCCACATCGATCAGAACTGCGCAATCCTCTCGCTCCTCTTTTGGAATGATGAACATGGCCTCCGAGAGCGGAACCGAGATATATAAGTCCGGCTCCAGACCCGTTCGCTCCAAAACCTTACAGATTACCGTCCTGAAGCTTTCCGCCACGAAGAGATGCGATACCGTGGCATCCAGCCGTTCCGCAGGATGCCCCAGAGGGACCTCCCGAAACTTTGCATCATTGATCTGGAATTCCAAAGGCGTCGAATGCATCGGCGCATAACCATCCGGCGTTTCAAAGTTGAGCGAATTGCCGATGAGCTCGTCCACCGTGCGTCGGTCAATTTTTCCTTTGCGGTTTTCCACCGCCGCGCTGCCCTGACTTAACACCAGTTTCGAAAAAGCCGCGGGCACGCCCACGGAAAGATCGCGAATGCGCGTCTTGGCCTCTCCCTCTGCAACGGCGACTGCATCCGTTACCGCGTCACCAAGCTTCTGTTCTGAGAGAAATTCGCCTTCTTTATAGCCGTCATATTCGTGAATTCCCGCGCCATGAACAAGAATGCCGCCTCGGTGATCCGGACTGCAAATGAGGCAAATAACCTTGGTGCTGCCAATATCCAGCACAGCAGTAGACTGACTCATTCTTCCTTCCTGTTCCGCACGCAACTTTGCATACTTTAACTAGTAATTTTAGGATACCACACCACTATATTTTGTGCAATATCCCCTGCTATATTTTTACAAGATATCCCACAATCGGTTCCATTCTGTTCATCCGCTGAATCCGCTGGTTTCCTCGCCCGTACTCGTGACCGGAGCCGGCGTGCCCTGGGCGTTCAGATCTCCCGGCGTGGCCTCCTGATTTGGGGTTTCCCCGGGGAGATTGGAAGGCGTTGCTGCAAGATCGCTGGACGTTTCCGGCACCAGATTCTCGGGCGGAGAATACACCGGATCGCCCAGAACCGCCACGTCGATCGTCCCACCCGCAAGCCCCAGGGAGTCCGCCGTTTGCAATACTTTTGAAAGGTTTTTAAGCTTCCCTCCCACGTCCTCCGGCTGACCCAGGTGCACACAATAACCAGAGTGAGTATAAAGCAAAATGCTCAGGGGCTGGGAGACATCCATACTTTTTATGTTTTCAAGGAGTCCTTCGCTCTCGAGGGCGGAAAGAATGGTGAGCAACGTCGCGCTGTTGAATTCATCCTCGGTATCAATCTTTCGGCCCACACTGTAGGCCAGCGCGCCCATCCCATAGATCTGAATCAAATCCAGCGCCTCACCCTTGCCCTCAATGTCCAGCACGTAACCCTCTTTGTCAATGAGCGTAGTGGAAGCGGCTCCCACGATGGCCGCCAGCGGGACACGCTCCACGATGGCGATGCGCAGCGTATCTGGGTACACCCGCTTAATGGCTGCACTTTTGATATGCGGATCTGCCTGCAGCGCTTCCTTGGTGCCGCGCAGATTTATAAGCCACATATGTTCTCCCACATTGATTCCAGAAGTGGTCAGAATTTCCGCCCGTTCAAGATTCACGTTTCCGGAAACCTCAATTGTTTGAACGATCAGCATCTCGTTGAGCGCCACCAGCGCACCCACGAAAATGACGACAAATGCCAGAATAGCCAAACCGATCACTGCCCTTTTGTGCATCGGCTCCTTCGCTTCTTCCTTTTCCTCGAAGTCACTGATACGCTCTTCGGCCTCCCCAAAAATGTTTAGCTCTTTTTTTGCCTTTTTGGGGGCGCGCTTTTTCCCCGGGCTTGTCCGCTTTACCGTTTCCGGCGTTGCTTCATCCAGCGTGGGCATCACCTCAACCGCCCCATAGCGCTCGATCGCCCGGCCAATATCCACAGAAGAACTTCTGGAAGACCCGATGGTTTTTCTTTCACCGTGCCTTGCATTCTTTTTTGCACCGGGGCGCTTTGTCCCGGCACTATTCTCTTTCTTCCGTGTCTTCTTCATCTTCTTCTCTCGTAATTTGGGCGCCCAAAGAGCCCAACATCTCCTCGAGCCTTTCGTAGCCCCGGTCCACATGCTCCGCGTTTTCTACCACAGTGACGCCTTTGGCGCAAAGCCCTGCCAGCACCAACGCTGCACCGCCGCGAAGATCTTGCGCATGGACCCGGGCACCACGGAGCTGCCTTACGCCCCGAATCACAGCCGCGCGGTCCTTGAGGGTGAACTTTGCGCCCATGCGCAGCATCTCCGCCCCATGCTTAAACCGGTTTTCAAACAGGTTTTCCACCACCACCGACGTGCCTTCTGCCACAGTCAGCAGGGCAAAAAACTGTGCCTGCATATCTGTGGGAAAGCCCGGATAGGGCATTGTTTCAATGAGCTTGATTTCGCTCGGCCTCGCCGGCGCTTTTATGGTGATTCGATCTTTTGAGACCTCGATTTGGGAGCCGGTCTCTGCCAGTTTGGCAAGCACGCTCCCCATATACGCCGGACAGGCATTTTCCAGCGTGATGGTTCCCCCCGTGATGGCTGCCCCTGCCAGGAGGGTTCCTGCCACAATCCGATCCGGGATCACGGTATGCTCTCGAATTTTCCCTCCGCTACGGCCGCCCGTAATGCAGAGGTCCGAAGTACCCGCCCCTTCCACCCGGCAGCCGATGCCATTTAAAAAATCCTGCAGATCCTCGATTTCTGGTTCCCTAGCCACGTTGTGAATCCAGGTTATACCTCTTGCCGCCGTAGCCGCCATCATGATATTTTCGGTAGCACCCACACTGGGATAGTCCAGATGAATATCCGCGCCGCGCATATCCTTCCCCGTGCAGACAATTTGCCCGTACTCCTCGGTGATATCCACACCCAGCGCCGAGAGACCCTTGAGGTGCAAGTCGATGGGGCGGCTGCCGATTTCGCAACCGCCCGGATATGTACATACCGCCTTGCCACAGCGAGCCAAGAGCGGCCCCAGCATAAAGATGGACGAACGCAATTCCTTTGAGATGCCCTGCGGCATCACATGGCTTGTAATACCACCGGTATGTAGCGCAAGCACTTCGCCAAACTCGCTTTTTACGCCCAATCCCCCGAGAATCGCCAACATGTTGTCCACATCCCGAATCCGTGGGCAGTTCCTGAGCACCATATCCTCACCACTCATAAGGCAGGCCGCCAATATAGGCAACGCCGCATTTTTGGCGCCGGGCACCCGCACAGTGCCCCGGAGAGGTTTGCCTCCGGTGATTACGAACCTTGTCATGCACGATTCCTCCCGCCGCCGCTCTTCGGACGGTACAGTTTATCTTATGCAGGAGGGCGCGCTTTCGTTCCGCTACACCGGATCCGTTTGCCGGGAAACATTCAGAATAATCCCCGTTGCGGCCATAAATATCATCAGCGACGTGCCGCCGGCACTGACGAACGGCAGCGTTTGGCCGGTAGGCGGAACGGTGCTGGTTACCACCCCGATGTTGACTGCCACCTGAAGAGCCAGCACGCTGGTGATCCCCGCAGCCAGCAAACTCCCGAAACGATCCTTACACCGCATGGCGGTGCGCATACCTCGATAGATGACGAACATATATGCCCCTATTACCCCAGTACAACCCAGCAGCCCCAGTTCTTCCCCAATGATGGAAAATATAAAGTCACTCTCCCCATAGGTAAGAAACAGAAGTTTCTGGGTGGAAAAGTTCAGCCCCTTTCCAAAAAGGCCGCCACTTCCCAAGGCATAGAGGGACTGGATCAGCTGATACCCGCTATCCAGTGGGTCTTTCCACGGGTTTGTAAATATGGTGAGCCGCTCCCAGCGGTAGGGCTCAATATAGGCCAGCAGAAAAAACATCGGCACCGCCAAAAGACACAATCCCAGCAGGTGTTTGATATCTGCGCCACCGATGAAAAGCATCGCGAACCCAATGAGCAACACGATCATCATCATGGACATGTTTTTCTGCAAAAGCAACAGCAGGCAGATAAGGAATGTCACCGCCAGCTGCGGAATCACGCCGTGGACAAAATCCTTCATCAGATGCTGCCTTTGGGCCATAAAGGAAGACATATACAAAATGAGGATGAACTTCGCCAGCTCCGATGGTTGAAACCTGAAAACTTTCAGATCAAGCCAGCGCTTCGCGCCGTTGATCTCCACGCCCCAGAACACTGTAGCCGTCATCAGCACCACGATGAGGATCAACGCCAGCGTTTTATACTTTTCCAGCTTATGGTAGTCCACCCAGGACACAAGGTACATCACCGCCAGGCCCCCTGCCATAAACACCGCCTGGCTCCGCAAGTAATACATGCCGTCGCCGAATTTATTTTGGGCGTAGTAATAGCTGGCGGAAAACACCATAACCAACCCGAACGCACAAAGGAGAATCACGGCTATGTACAGGGCAAAGTCCATTTGGCCAACCCTTTTTTCTTTTTTTTTCGCCACCGAGCGTCCTCCTTCCGCCATTTTTTCATAAACACACCGTGCTTAATCTCAAAGGCCCATTACAATCTCTTTAAAAATGCGTCCCCTCTGCTCATAATCCTCAAACTGGCCCCAACTGGCAGCTGCCGGCGAGAGCAATATTGCATCCCCGGATTTCGCCATGGCCTTTGCGGCACGAATCATTCCCACAAAGTCCCCATGCCACTCCTCCACCGAGGTAAATCCCGTTTCCTCTGCCGCATTTTTGATGGCGGGAATGTTACAGCCCGAAGCGATCACTGACTTGACCTTGCCGTCAAAGGCGCGAAACAGCGGCGCAAAGTCGCTGTGTTTATCATAATCCCCCACGCCCAACATCAGCACGGTGGGACGATCCATGGCTTCCACGGCCTTAATGGTAGAATCCGGGTTGGTACCCTTAGAATCGTTGATGAAGCGGATGCCATCCACTTCACGGACAAATTCGATGCGGTGCTCCACGCCGGTAAACCTTACAAGTCCCTCGCACACCATCTCCGGATTAAGACCCATGCAAAGGCCCAGCGATGCGGCGCACATGGCATTTTCCACATTATGGACCCCTGGAATCTGCAGTTCACAGAGATGGATCAGTTCCGTTTCATCCCCGCCCCAGCGCCAGACCATGCCCCCGTTTTTAAGGATCATGCCCTCCATGAGCTTTTCCTTCCGGGAGAAATAGACTACCTTTGCCCGGGTGAGCTTCGCCATATCCCGCACAATGGGATCATCGTAATTGAGGACCGCGAAGTCCTCTTCCCTCTGATTTTCAAACACCCGGCATTTGGCCGCGATGTAGTTTTCCATTTTGTTTTCAAAGCGGTTAAGATGATCCTCGGTAATGTTGAGCATCCCGATGGCATTGGCCCGAAAGCTTCGGATGCTCTCCAGCTGCAGCGCGGCCACCTCGGCCACCACGGTATCGCCAGGCCGGATTTCCATGGCGTACTCACTGATGGGTACGCCGATGTTGCCCAACACGTATGTCGTTTTTCCCGCAGTGGAAAAAAGTTCCCCAGTGAGCGCAGTAGTAGTGGTTTTTCCGTTGGTTCCGCTTATGCACACAAATTCCGCACCGGGTGCGGTAAACCGATAGCCCAGCTCGATTTCTCCAATCACCTCGATGCCAAGGCTCTTCGCCTTCTTCACAAAAGGCGCAAAAATGGGGATCACCGGACTTAACACAATCCGATCTACCCCGGCAAAGAGCGTTTCTGGCTCTTTGCCCAAAGCGTCGGTATACTCTATGCCACGAAGGGCTTCTTTAAGACCTTCAATCTCCGGCTTCTGATCATTGATGATAACGTTCCAGCCGTTTTGATACAAAAGTTTCGCGCTGGAAATTCCGCTTCTGGCCATGCCGCAGATCAACGCCGTTTTTTTTTCTTCCGTCATGCCTCCCGTTCCCTTTCTCTATCCACTCTCTATCCGCAGGCGAGTTCTCGCCAATATTGTAAAAAAAGCCGTTCGGTGATGTCAAGACGTTTGAGGGAAGGGCCGCGCCTTGCCTCAAACCCCTTAACCCCGCTGCCGCGCCAAGCGCCAAAGAATCACGGCGTCACGGTCATTGCCACCGAACGGCAAAAATAACGATCTTACGGCCAAAGCCGGTTTACAAATATGCCAGCAGGCATAGGAGACAAAGAAGCGTCGTTATGATCATATAACCCGATACGATTGAGGTCTCCGAATGGCCCAGCAATTCAAAGTGATGATGCAGCGGCGCCATTTTAAAAACGCGCTTTCCCCGGATCTTATAAGACCCAACCTGGAGAACCACACTTGCAGCACTTGCCACAAAACATCCGCCCATAATGGGCAGCAGCAACACCGCCCGAGAGAAGATCCCCATCACCGCGATGGCGCCTCCCAGCGCCATGGAACCCGTATCCCCCATGAACACTTTGGCGGGATAGCTGTTGTTCTTGAGAAAGCCCAGACATCCGCCCGCCACCGCCGCCGCGAACACCGACATGGAGCTCAGCTCGCCGGCGTATTGGGTTTGGGCTGCTTGTCCCATGTCCGCGGGGTTGGCCACAACATAGGACATGTAGAGAAAAATCACCGTCATGGATACCGAGTAGATCAGGGAAACGCCCGAGGCGAGTCCGTCCAGCCCGTCCGTAAGGTTCACGGCATTTACCATGGACACCACCACAAAAATCATGGCCGGGATGTAGAAGATCCCCAATTCCAGCTCCACGTTGAGAAAGGGTAGGTAGATGGCAGACCCGATAAAGGGGCTTTTGTAAGCGTAGACCGCCAAGATCGCAGCGATGAAAAATTGAGCGATAATCTTTTGATAACCCCTGAGCCCCACAGTGTTTTTATGCTGTACCTTGAGAAAGTCATCCAAGAATCCCACCAAGGCAAACCCCACCGTTACCAACAGCGCCGGAAGCACCATCTCGTATGCCGATACCGCAAATACCATCGTTGCAGCTATGATCCCACTTATGAACATCAACCCGCCCATAGTGGGTGTGCCTGCCTTTTTCAGGTGGCTCCGGGGCCCCAGCTCCCGTTCCGTTTGACCAAATTTAAGCCGCCGCAGCAGGGGAATCGCCACTGGCCCCAACAGTATCGTTACCACTGCGCTGAGAATCAGCGCGTATATGGCATACTCCATCCTCAATCCTCCGTATTACCGCGGCAGTTCCAGAATCTCCGCCACGATTTCCTTCTCATCAAAATGATGCTTGTCGCCGTTTATCTCCTGATAATTCTCATGGCCTTTGCCCGCGAGAAGTATGATATCGTTTTTATGTGCGTTGTGCAGCACATATTCAATGGCTTTGCGCCGGTTTTCAATCACGATGTACTCGCAGCCGGACTTTTTCACGCCTTCTTCGATGGCATCAATGATGGACATGGGCTCCTCTTTCCGGGGATTATCCGATGTGAGAACGATATAATCGGAATACCTGCCCGCGATCTCGCCCATGATGGGACGTTTCATCTTATCCCGGTCTCCTCCGCAGCCGAACAGCGTCACCACCCTGCCTGTGGCAAAACCACGAATGGTCTTGAGCACGTTTTCCAGCGCGTCGGGGGTATGGGCGTAATCCAGCAGGACCGTGAACTCGTTTTTCCCCGTAGGCAAAGGCTCCAACCTTCCGCTGACGCTCACCATGTGCTCTAGGCCGTACTTGATGGAATCCAGCGTCCACCCCAGCGCAATGGCGATAGCGGCGGCGCCCATGGCGTTAAATACCGTGAAGAGGCCCGGAATGGGCAGGTTGAACCCGGAAGTGATATTTTTGTAGCGAAACTGGAACTGCACGCCTTTTGTTGTGATATCGATATCGCTGGCCGTGACATCCGCCTGTTCCCGAATTCCAAACGTAAGGGTGGGAAGGTCGATACCTTCCATCACTTTATCCACATGGCGATCATCCGCGTTTACCACCGCGAATTTGCTCTGCAAAAACAACAGACGCTTTGCCGCAATGTAATTTTCAAAAGTCTTGTGATAATCCAGATGATCCTGCGTAAGGTTCGTAAACTCTCCCACATCGTACACAATGCCATGCACGCGCTGTTGATCCAGAGAATGGGACGAAACCTCCATGATCACCACATCCACGTTTTCATCCCGCATTTGCCGCAGGATGCGCTGCAAATCCACGCTTTCCGGTGTGGTGCGCTCTGTGTCGATGATGATATCGCCGATCATATTGCGTATGGTACCGATAAGCCCGACTTTTTTGCCCATGCGCTCCGCAACGGCTTTGAGCATATAGGTGGTGCTGGTCTTGCCGTTGGTACCGGTGATGCCGATCATGATCATCTCACGCGATGGGTTTCCATAGTACACGCAGGCAATTTCGGCCATGGCGATACGGGTATTCGGCACAAGCACCTGCGGGATATCGATGGGCAGCTCCCGCTCCACCACCAGCGCCGCCGCGCCCGCGTCCACCGCAGCCTGTGCGTACTGATGACCATCAAAAAGCATGCCGACCACGCAGAAAAACAAGTCTCCCTTTTCCACTTTGCGGGAATTGTATTGCAATTCACGGATTTCAGTATCCCCGCCCATCAGCTTATGGTCGATTCCGCGGATCAACTCGCTCAGCAACATTGCGCTACCTCCGTTCATTCCAGATTCACGTTTGAAAATTCCACCAGCACCTGCGTGCCTTCCTGGACCAACGTATCCTTTTCGGGTACCTGCCGGATGGCAGTCCCGGTTTGGTCCTCCGGATCGATCTTTATCTGCAGCCCTTTGCTGTCCAAGGCATCGCTGGCCGCAAGCCGGCTCATCCCCACCACATTGGGCACCTTTACCATTTCCGGGTCTTCCGCAGTATCCTCCGCAGAAGTGTTTTCCGTATACAACAGCACTTCCGTATTGCTGTTCACGCTTTCGTTGGCAGCCGGCACCTGTGCCACCACCACATCCGTTAACTGATCTTGGTACACCACATCAAGATTCACTTCTTTCAATGCCGCCTTGGCCTCTTCGACGGTCATTCCTGATACATCCGGTACGCTGACAGTCTCTGCATTTTGCGTGGGAAGGAAACCATAATGACGGAGGGTTTCCTCCATGACCTGCTTAACGAAGGGAGCGGCCACAGTGCTGCCGAAGATGACGCCCACCTTGGGCTCATCCACTAGGATCAGACACACAAACTCAGGATCGTCCGCCGGGGCGAACCCAACAAAGGATGCGATGAGCTTGCCGCTGTCCACGGCCCCGGTTTCATCATACTTCTGGGCTGTACCGGTTTTGCCGCCCACCCGGTAGCCCGGGATCTGGGCATTCCTGCCGCTGCCATTGGTGACAACGGATTCCAGAATTTCCCGCACGGTCCGGCTGGTTTCGGCGCTGATCACCCTTCGCACCACGGTAGGACTGTTTTGCACCAGAACCTCTCCGCTTGGGGAAATGATCCGCTCCAGCATATAGGGCTGCATCAACTCTCCACCGTTGACTGCCGCGCAAACCGCCGTACAGAGCTGAATGGGCGTGACCGCGATGCTCTGGCCAAAACCGATGCGAGCAAGGGTGTTCTGGGTCATGTACTTCTGATGGGTCACGATTCCGCCGGTTTCGCCAGGGATTCCGCTTCCCGTGGAAGAGCCCATGCCATAGGCGTAGATGTAATCGTAAAAGGTTTCCGTGCCCATGGACAGAGCCATGCTAACAAATGCAGGGTTACAGGAGTTTTGCACCGCTTCGATCAGGGTTTGGGACCCATGGCCTCCGCTTTTCCAGCACTTGATTCTCTCCCCGTTTACCACGATGCCGCCGTTGCAGTAGTAACTGGTGTTCAGATCCACCGCACCGCTGTCCAGCGACGATGAGAGGGTTACGATCTTGAATGTGGAGCCCGGTTCATAGGTATCCGCCACGATCCGGTTTCGGGACAGGCTGTTGAGAATTTTTATATCGCTTCGTGGCGGTTCGTTGGGATCGTAGTCCGGCTGGGTGGACATTGCGAGGATTTCGCCGGTTTTGCAGTTCATAACGATGCCTTGCGCAGTTTCGGCACCATTGACCTCCAGCGCTTCTTTTAAGGCTTTCTCCAGAAACGATTCCACCACGCTGTCTGCGGTAAGCACCACGTCGCATCCGTTCTCCGGCTCAATGATCTCCTGCGCACCATAGGCGATGGCATTTCCCTTGCGATCCACTTCCGTGATCATCCGCCCGTCTTCCCCCGCAAGGTACTTTTCGTATTTCTGCTCCAGCCCCGCCTGTCCTATGCCGTCTATGGTGGTAAACCCCAAAAGTTGAGAGAACAGGCTACCGGAAGGATAGTATCGTTTGGAATCAATGGCCGTATACACGCCGCCGCCCAATTTGCGGGAAAGAATCTCGTCCACCACACCCCGCTCCACCTGACGCTTGAGCACAATCTCCTGCTTGGTTACGTCGCTGACTTTAGTCAACACGTTATTATAATCCATATTCAGGATTTCGGAAAGCTCGCTTGCGATTCTATTGCGTTCGCTCTGCGTGATGACGTTGGGGTTGATCAATACCTTGTAGGCCGTACCGCTTTGGGCCAGCACCGTCCCCGTGCAGTCCAGTATGGAGCCACGAGTGGCGGAAAGGGAAGTATCCTGCGTTTGCTGGGAAAGCGCTTTTTCGCTGAGCTCTTTCCCCTGAATGACTTGAAGCCAAAACAACCTAGTGATAAGCAGGAGGAAAATCATTACCATGCCCACCAGCGCAAAGGCCATTCTTCTCTTTGTGGATACGGCGGGTTTTCCCATCTATTGCAACCTCCGGCGCCCAGCGATTTTACTTTATCTTTACGATCTGGTCTGCGGCAGGGTAGCTCATCCCCGCCGAGAGCGCCGCGTCCCGGGCTTCTTCCAACGTTACCGCGGAATTGAGCTTCACTTTCAGCTCCGCCAGATTCCGCTGGCTCTCCACGATGGTGGTTTTCATATCGTTGATCACGGAATACTGCTCCGTAATCGCCGCATAACGCACCAGCATCAGCAACAGCACCGCGGCAACAGCCATGATACCAAAGGTGCAAAGCAGCTTCTTCCAGACCTGAGGTGCCGGCGCTATTTTCGGCCGAACGGCTGGATTCGACGTTTCTCTCGTTCCCCGATGCACGTAGACGGGTTCATGAACCGCGGCCTCCATCGTTGCTGCCCGGTTCCGGGCATAAACCCGGGCTCCAGGAGCGTCTATGCAGACGTATTCGCGCTCAATTTTCTTTGCCGCTACTGCCATGTTATTCAACCTTACTCCTCAGTATTCTCACTTAATTTTCTGATTGCCCGAAGCTTCGCGCTTCTTGCCCGAGGATTTTCCATCAGTTCTTGCTCATCCGCCGTCAGCGGCTTTTTTGTCAGGATCTGCGCCGTAGGCTTTTTCCCACAGACACAGATCGGCGCTTTGGGATCACAGATACAGGGCTTTTCAAACTTTCTAAACAACTGTTTTACAATGCGGTCTTCCAGAGAATGGAATGTGATGACTGCAAGCACGCCGTTATCATTGAGCAGGTCGTGGGCATTTTCTAAGGCCTTTGCCAAACCGGCAAGTTCGCCGTTCACTTCGATACGGATGGCCTGAAAGGTTCTGCGTGCCGGATGTGGGCCTTCCCGCCGGGTCGGCGCCGGAATGGCTTTTTTGACGATTTCTGCCAACTCCGTGGTGGTTTTGATCGGGCCTGTTTCCCGCGCCCTTACGATTGCGTTGGCGATTCGGGAAGCGAAACGTTCCTCGCCATAATCCCGAATCAAGTGAAAGAGCGCCTCGCTGGTGTATCCGTTTGCCACATCATAGGCAGACAGTGCCGCCCGATCATCCATTCTCATATCCAGAGGCGCTTCCTCGTGATAGGAAAAGCCCCGCTGCGGCGTATCCAGCTGATAAGAGGAGACTCCCAAATCTAGCAAAATTCCATCCGCCTTTTGGATGCCTTCCCCGGCCAGAAGCTCCTTCATCTGAAAAAAGTTCCCTCGAACGGCCACGAACTTTTCTCCAAACGGCCGAAGCCTCTCGCTTGCCGCCACGATAGCAGCTCCGTCCCGGTCAATGCCGTAGAGCCGTCCCGCCCGGAGCCGTTGCAGTACCGCTTCCGCGTGACCGCCGCCTCCTAGAGTTCCATCTACGAAAATCCCACCCCGCTCCGGTTTTAAAAGAGCCAATACTTCCGGCAACAGTATGGGGACATGTTTGAATTCGTTGGTCATATGCCAAGGTCCGTCAGATAATGGAGGGATTCCACGTTGATTTCATCCTCTGCCTCGCAGCGGGCCTTCCACTGTTCGGCGCTCCAAATCTCAATTCGGCTGCCCATGCCCACCAGCACCACGTCCTTCTCGATGCCCGCATAGTTGCGAAGCGATGCGCCGACTAGGGCCCTTCCCTGCTTGTCCAATTCGCAGTCGCCGGCATTGGCGAAAAGCATCCGCATAGCGTTTTGCGCCTTTACATCGGAAATTGCCACCTTCTTGAAGCGCTCCAACATCTCATTCCACGTAGCTAGCGACATACCGAAAAGACACTTACTCTCCCCGCTTCCCAGCAGATCCCGGGTGAGGATGATTGTGTCTCCCAGATCTTCGCGCCACTTGGCCGGTATAAACACCCGGCCTTTGGCGTCCACGCCATGCTCATAAGAACCAATTAACAACGCGGATGCCTCCTTCAATCGCACTTCCGCAGCCTCGCGGACACCCTTGCTCCATCTTTAGGGTAATTATACCATTCTATTCACCACTTTGCAACACTTTCATCCACTTTTATATACTTTCGCGCCATATTTATTCATAAGAAAGCCACTATTAATGGATTGGGCGCAAAACAAAAGACCGCAGCGATTGCTGCGGTCAAATATACTTTGCTTTACTTGCTTTTTCCCACTTTACTTTCCGTTCCGTTGAGCATGCGGCGGATGTTATCCCGGTGCCGCCAGATCATCAGAAGCCATATGGCCGCGACCACCAGCTTGATGTAGACACCTTCGCCCCAGATGAGAGCCATAAACATAAACAGCGTGATACCCACCAGTGTGGCCGCAGACACGATGCCGGTAATCAATACCGTGACGATGCTGGACACCGTGACAACAATTGCCCAGATGGGATTGGCTATCCATACCGAACCCAGCATGGCCGCGGCGCCTTTACCGCCCTTGAAGCTAAAAAGAACGGGATAGCAATGGCCGATTATCAGGGACAGAACCACCGTATAGGCCATATTCTCACCGCCCAGAGCGTAGCCGACCCCGTATCCCGCAGCGCCCTTGACGAGGTCCCCGACAAACGTTAAAACGCCCTCTCCCACCCCGTATACGCGAAACATGTTTGTGGCCCCAGCATTGCTGCTGCCGTGCCTGCGCACATCATCATTGTGAATGATACGAGAAAAGATCACCGCAAACTGCAAGTTGCCCCAAAAATAACCCAGCACCACGGCCAGGATGTATTTAACTATAACAGGCATGCGTCCCCCTTTGCTATCTGCAAAAGTGCCTCCGCCGCATAGGCGGGGGCACTGCAGAATGGCTTCTTTGTTCATGCGCACCTTAACCTTCGCCTATAATGCACATTCTTCACTTCTGTAAGAACTTTATTCTTCGTCGTCCGAGAAAGCGGGGACAATGGGCTCGTTGCAGTTAGGGCAGATGAGATCCTCGTCGGATTCCAGCATGCTCTGGTCAAAATAGACCGTTTCGCCACAATTGGGGCATTCGATTTCCACGAAGTCCTCATCGTCATCGTCTTCATCGCCGTAGAGATCTTCCTCGATGCTATCCACTTCTTCGTAAAGCTCGTCCAGGCATTCATCCACTTCCTGAGCGGCAACTTCCAAATCGTCAACTGAATCCGCCATTTCATCCATAACGGCAATGATGGCATTTACGAGTTTCCCTTGTGGATCGCCGCCGATTTCCATACCTTCAGCCAAACCGCGCAGATACGCGACTTTTTCTTTCATGTAACCCATGGTTGTACCTCCTGCATTTTTATTAGGATTTGTTATACGCGCTCCATATATTCGCCGGTGCGCGTGTCGATTCGAACTTTGTCTCCCTCGTTGACAAAGAGTGGCACGTTGATTTTGTAGCCAGTTTCCAACATAGCGGGCTTGGACGCACCAGTGGCGGTATCGCCGCGGACGCCCGGCTCGCACTCGGTAATGGTAAGGTTCACGAAATTGGGGGCGTCCACAGAGAAGGGATTGCCCTTAAAAAAGCGCACTGTGACATTGTCATTCTCGACGATGAAGTTGATGGCTTCTTCCACCTTTTCAAGGTTTAAAGGCAATTGCTCGAAGGTTTCCGTATCCATGAAGTAATAGAGTTCGCCGTCGTTATAAAGATACTGCATCTCTTTTGTTTCGATGTGTGCCTTTTCGTATTTGTCGGTGGGACTGAATGTTTTCTCCAGCACCGCGCCGGTCATGACATTCTTAAGTCTGGTGCGCACAAAGGCAGCGCCTTTGCCGGGCTTAACATGCTGAAAATCCGCAATGGACCACACCTGCCCGTCAATTTCCACAGTGACGCCCTTCCTGAAATCGCCAGCCATAATCATATGGGGATTACCTCCAAAGCTATTAATAATGACACGAAAATCGGTTATTCGTGCCGTCCATGCATACTACAGCGTATTGTATCATATTCTCCGCCCGTTCAACAAGCTATTTCTGGCAGTTTCGTACAGTTTTCTCATGCAAACAGCGTCCTCCGCCTGGGTTCCTCTGGATTCACAGATAAAAACCGGCTCATAACCCCGCTGTGCGGTTAATTCCGCCAAAGGCGCAAACTCCGGACCGTATTGGGTATCGGCAAATGTATGATGCATCTTCTCCCCGCCCCGCGTGAATTCTATACGGGAAAAGTGAACGTGCATGGTGCGGGTCCGCTCTTTCCCCACCCCGTTTTCCAGCGCGTCCAATATAGCCGCATAGTCCTCCTTGCCCTTAATGGCCCCCAGACCCCGGCAGTGCAGATGCCCGAAATCCACCGCCGGCCAAACCCGCTCATCCACCCGACACAGGGCGACGACCTCTTGTAGGTTTCCCAGCTGGTTCATTTTCCCCATGGTCTCCGGGCAGAGCGTTACCTCGCCAAGGCCCTGCTCATCCAAAATGGCCAATATTTCCTTGAAAAAGGCCGTTGCCACCAGGAGGATTTCACCCCGCTCCCCTCCACAAGCGGACCCCGGGTGAAACACCGCCCGGCTGGCGCCCATGGCCCGCGCAACGCGCAGGGACTCTACAAAGTAGCCGATATTCTTTTGACGTTTTTCTTCCTCCGTGACCGCCAGATTCACGAAATACGGCAGATGGACGCTGAGACGAATTCCGCAGGCTTCCGCTTCCCTCCTGATCTCTGCTCCCTTTGCCTCCGAAAGCCGCACGCCTCTGCCAAAGGAATATTCAAACGCGTTGAGTCCGCGCTCCCACAGCCACTTTGGCATTTCCACCGTAGAGGCATGCCCCTGCGCATAAAAGCTGTCGCTGTTACCCGCCGGCCCAAAATAAATCATTTCATTCTCCAAACACTTATTTCTTTTATTGTACCACAGCCACAGCATCATACATCCCGTTTTTTCCGACTTTAACACTTGCGAACTTTGTCTCTCAGTTTTTCATTACTATTTGCTTCGTTTTTTTTGCGAAAAGAGCGGGGCGTGCTGTTTTTCCCATAAATACATGGGCTTTTTTGAGCAGCAGTGGCTTTTTTTGAACCACCAGCTTGAAAAACGTTGAAAATCCTGATAAACTCATAACTGCCATTTTAGGCAACTTCATAAAAAACTGAATTATTTAATCCAAAGGAGGATTCCATTCTTATGCTTAGAAACGAACTGCCAAAAATTGTAACGCCGCAGCTGCCCGGCCCCAAATCAGCGGCCCTCATCGCGCGGCGCGAAAAAACCATTCCTTCCGCCATCAAGTGCATCTATCCCGTGACCATCGCCCGGGGCGAAGGCGCCATGATTGAAGACCTGGATGGCAACTATTTCCTCGACTGGATCGGCGGCGTCGGTGTTTTAAACATCGGCTTCTCCCACCCTGAAGTCGTTCAGGCGGTTAAAGATCAGGCCGACAAATACTTCCATGCCATGTTTAACATGATGACCCAGGAAGGATACGTGGCACTGTCTGAAAAGATCAGCGCGATCGCTCCCGTGCGCGGCGAAAAGAAGCGTACATTCTTCGCCAACAGCGGCGCAGAATCCGTGGAAAACGCCATTAAGATCGCCAAGGCGTTCACCAAGCGTCCCAACATTATCGCCTTCACTTCCGGATTCCACGGCAGGACCAACCTGACCATGGCGCTTTCCGCAAAAAAGGGACTGGCCAGAGGCATGGGACCCTTCCCGAACGGCGTTGCCCGTGCGGAATATCCTTATATGTATCATGCACCCGAAGGTCTTACCTATGAAGAAAAGATCGACTGGTTTATTGATGATCTGAAGCGCAGGTTTGAAGACAGTACGCTGCCTGAATCTACCGCGGCCATCATCATTGAGCCCATCCTGGGCGACGGCGGATTCGCCGGCGCACCCATCGAATGGGTAAAGAAAGTTCGCAAGATCTGCGACGACTATGGCATCATGTTCATCGCCGACGAAGTTCAGTCCGGCTGGTGCCGCTCCGGCAAATGGTTCGTTTCCAACTACTGGCAGGAAGCCGGTGCAGCCCCGGATATTATCTGCACCGCCAAGTCCATTGCGGGCGGTATTCCGATTTCCGCCATCGTGGCCCGGGAAGAGATTATTGAATCCGTACCCGTGGGCGTTATCGGCGGCACTTACTGCGGCAACCCCCTTGCCTGTGCCTCCGCCCTTAAGATCATCGAGATCATGGAGCGGGATAAGCTGGGAGAGCGAGCACTGGAAATCGGCAAGAAGGTGCTCGGCAGATATGAGCAGTGGAAAGAAAAATATGAGTGCGTAGGCGACGCGCGCGGCCTGGGCAGCATGATCGGCATTGAGTTCGTTAAGACCAAAGCCGGCAAGGAACCCGCCAGCCAACTGGTTTCCGACATCGTTCAGGAATGCGCCAAGAACGGCCTGTTGGTGGAATCCGCCGGCAAGCACGGCAGCGTGATCCGCTTCCTGGCACCCTTGGTTATGACCGACGCTCAGACGGAAGCCGGCCTGAAAATCTTTGAGGCCGCTATCGCAAAGTGTTCCAAATAAGTTTTAACGGTTTTAACAACAGCGTGGAGCCCGGCAGATGCCGGGCTCCGTCTTTTTATTTCCATCACACAAATTTCATTATAGTTTGAGCAGCTCACAATCCAGTTTTTTCAACGCCTTTTTCTCCAGACGGCTTACATAGCTGCGTGAGATCCCCAGTATTTTCGCGATTTCCCGCTGCGGCAGGACCCGCCCCTCGCGAAGGCCATACCGCAGCTCGAGCACCACCTGCTCCCGCTCCGTAAGCATCGTTTCCATAAGTTTGCGTATTTGCTCCCCCGCAATAGAGAGCTCCACCCGCCGGTAGATATCTTCCGGATCAGACCCCAACACTTCCGCCAAAGAGATTTCATTCCCATCCTTATCCTTGCCGATTGGCTCTGAAAGGGATACCTCGCCGGCCTGCTTTTTCTCTGCTCGCAGGGACATGAGAATCTCGTTTTCAATGCACCGCGCCGCATAAGTTGCCAGCGTGTTTCCCCGCGTGACATTGAAGGTGGAAACGGCCTTGATCAGCCCTACGGTGCCGATGGATATGATGTCGTCCGCCTCTCGCTTGGGACTCGTGTACTTTTTAGCGATATGGGCCACCAGTCGCAGATTGTGTTCGATAAGCAGCCGCCGCGCCTCCGGGTCTCCCTTTTTCAGACGCAGTATGCAGCTCTCCTCCTCTTCCCGGCTCAAGGGTTCCGGGAACGAGCCGCCGTCGTTGACATATCCCGCAAAAAAGAAAATATCCCCTATGATACGGAACAGTGAAAGCATAGTTCTTCACCCCCTCGGAGTAACAGACTATGCTTTTTTTCGACACATTATGCCCGTGTTTGGCTTTGCATTTTTATTTACAAAAAAATTGTAACCCATCTGTTGACTTGTTGCATTTTATATTATATACCAATCGTAACAATCCTAGAACTGAATAAAGAGATGTGATATGCATGGAAGAACGGACTGACGACGTCCCGCTTAACCCTGAGCCCCCATTGATCGGCATCATTTTCAACCTGAAAAAACGCAAGCGGCGGAAAGCAGTGTACGCTTTCCGCCGCTTGTTATGTTGCTTGCTTTTCGTTACTTGTAATAGGTTTCGAACCCGTTGTTGACAATCGTTCTCCCATTTGGAACTTGGACGCCAATCAGTATGGCATTAAAAAAGTCCACACACGAACCCATTGCGTTTAGCATACACAAGAACATCGTATATCCGTTAAGCAATTGAAACAGATTAAGGACCATCGGCAATATCACGGACAGGATGATAAACGGCATAATCGATATAAGGATGAAGCGGCTCTTTTTTAAAGGCTCCCTTGTGAAAACAAAGCCAAACAACCCGTTGATTCCGAAATAAGTCTTATCTGATTTTGAAAAATTCGGGATCCATACTGCGTGGATCAATTCGTGAATCATCATGAATACAAACAATATAATAATGTACAGTACTGTTTTTATGTTGATGTTAACAACAATTTCAAACGAATCTACTGTTAAAAAGTCAAATAATGAGGGGTTTAGAAGATAACCGACCCCTAAACTAATGCTACCTAAGAAAAAAGCAATGGGCATTGAAAACAGAACTGCGCTCCATAAATTTGGTGGCTCTTTTATTTTTTTCCATCCATCATTCATCATCCGTTCGCTTAAGTTTTTATCTGTTGGCTGTATTTTCTTTGCATATTTCATTAAATTGTTTTGCCTCGTCGAATATAAGGTTGTGATATCGCTATTTCAATGATCAGCGCTCTTTTGCCGCGTTTTTTTATGCCTATTTCGCGTCATTCTTCATCTTCCCGCCAAAGGCCAAAACCGCCAGCATCATGATGACCGCTGCATAGCCAATTACCCACCACAGATGCGGAAAAATCCCGTGAAAATTACCTCTTAACGCTGCTTTTCCGGCATCCACCGCATGAGCGAAGGGCAACGCATAGGCGATGGTCATAAATGCCCCGCCCACCAGATTTAAATCAAACCAGGTGCCCGAAAGCCAAGCAGTAAGGTTTGTAAGTAGCGCCCCGCAGATGCCGCCCACTTGTTTATCTGTCAGCATGCTCCCCGCCAGCAACCCGATGGCGATAAACAACACCGCTACCGGGATCAGGACCACAAGCACCATCACCGCATTCGCCGTAACCGGCAGCCCCAAAGCAAACGCCACCAGAAAACAGATTGCGCTCTGGCACAGGGCCATGGGCAGCAGCGGTAAAATATAGCCCCATATAAAATTGGACGCCGTCAGCGGCGAGGAAAACAGCCGCATCAAAAAGGAAGTGCTCCGATCCTTGGCGATGAGGGTACCTGAAAATAGGGACACAAACGAAAGCCCGAATACCGCAATGCCCGGGGTTAACTGATCCAACTCGAAAAGAGATACCGGAATATTTCTTTGAATGGCAGTGAGCAACAACAAAACGACCAAGGGAAACCCCAACCCAAATGCCAGATTCAGCGGATCCCGCAGGATCTCCTTAGAATTTCGAGACGCGAACGCATGCGTTTTTCTCATATTCCCTTCCCCCCTTCTCCTGATAGGGCGATAAACGCGTCCTCAATATTGCCCGTGCCTGTCTTTTCCAAAAGCTCCTGCGCCGTACCAACCGCCACCAGCCTGCCCTTGGACAGCACGGCGATCCGGTCGGAAAGGGCCTCCGCCTCTTCCATATAGTGGGTCGTCAGGATAATGGTCATCTTCCCTTTGAGTTCCCGCAGGAGACGCCACAGTTCTCGTCGAGCGATCACATCCAGCCCAAGCGTGGGTTCATCCAGAAACAAAATCTTCGGATCCGTAATGAGCGCCATGGCAATGCTCAACCGCCGCATATAACCCCCCGAAAGGGTTTTTGCCCTGCTTTTATCCACCTCATCCAACCCGAATTTCTCCATCATATTTTTTGCCCGGCGCCCTGCCTCTTCCTTGTCATAACCGTAGATCTCCGCTATGGTCATAAGGTTTTCCCGCACCGTCAGGTTGGGTGCTACCGCCGTCTCCTGTGGGGAGACATTAATTTTCGCCTTAACCGCCTGCGGGTTATTCAAGATACTGTCTCCCAGCAGCTCCGCATCTCCTTCCGTGGGTCGGACCAGGCAGGAAAGCATCTTGATGGTCGTGGTTTTCCCAGCGCCATTGATACCTAGCAGAGAAAGCAGTTCCCCCTTCGCTACCGTCAAATTCAGATCCGCCACGGCGATCTTTTTCCCGTATTTTTTCTTCAGGTTTCTGGTTGCGATGGCTATCATAACTTTTCCTCCCCCAGCCGTTTTACTTCCTCATAAAAGAACTTTTGTGCCGCCTGTTCTTCCGGGATTACAGAAGGCTGGGTTGCCGAAAGCGCCGCATCTGCCAGTTTGCTGAAAAAACTCAGCCGGTTGATGGCAATGCCCCGGTTTTCATCGGCCAGCAACAGTAAGGTATGCCCCGGCTCGATTCCCAACATATCCCGGACTTCCTTCGGGATCACGATCTGCCCTTTAGGTCCCACCTTTACAGAGGACATAAACTTACCAAGGTTATTATCTTTCATTTTTAGCCCCCTTTTATTGGAAAAGTTATACTTGTATAATAAATTATACCATTTTGTGGGGATTGTCAACGACAAAAAAGGCCGAGAACCGCTCGAATTCCAGCCTATAATTTTATGAAAAAACTGCAATCAAAAACGCAGATACCGCGCCTCCGCCAAAAGGGCCGCGCGCCTGTACACCCTAAGCTTTTGAGGTGAAACAATATGGGTCTGGATTGTGTTTTCCGCAAGATCACACATATGAAAGCCCGGCAGGTCGTTAACAAAAAGCATACGATATCGGCGCGGCAGCCCCACCTGCTCCCGCCGAATGGTTTCCATGGCCGAATGAAGTTCGCCATCGGAGATGTCACCAAAAGAAAAGACGTAGAGCCCATATTCCCGAAAGGGGGCATACTGGGGCAACAATTCGATCTTGGCGCGAACAGAAGAAAGCAGGGCGTCGTTTCCGGTCTTTAGCTCATCCGCACCGAAGCTGACTTCCTTTCCATCGTAGAGGAGATAATCCTCTCCCGGCTCCAGATAGGCGCGGAGCCGGTTTTGCGCCCCGGTTTCCACCGGCTGCCGCATGAGCTCACTTTCCAGAGCGTCCATTTCAGACCGGCTTTCCTCCATGGCCCGCGTAACTTCGATACCCAAATCTCCCACCTTGTCCTGAAGATCCGGCTTATCCCGATTGACCAGAGTTCTGTATCTGCCGCCCAGCAAATCCGCCAGTGTGATCCGCGCATAGTGTTCAAAAAAGAGAGTATTGAGCTTCATGGCATTTTCCTGAGAATATCCCCGGGCTGGAGAGGTTCGCTGGAACCAATCCACAGCCGCTCCTTGGGATGCGGTGCGCTTTGCCGCTGTGTTCCATCCTCTGCCTGAATCCCTGAAACAAAAAATCGCCTTCCAATATCACGCGGCGAGAGGATCAGCAGCTCTTCCCCATCGCAAAACTTGTTTCTTTGGGTTACCAGCGCCCTGCCTGTTAAAGGGTCATAGGATTCCACTACGGCGGAGATGGTTGCATCGGAAACGTATGCGGCGCTTCGCGGATTCTGTCCGTCTGGCCCCGGATCGCCTAGGGCGAACCCGGTGGTATATGGTCTGTGCGACGCATATTCCAGCTCACGCAGCACGGCCTCCGGCGTTTGATAATTCTCCCCCGCCCGCTCGTATTCGTCCAGCGCCATTCGATAAGCATTAGTAACCGTAGCCACGTACGCAAGGGACTTCATCCGCCCTTCAATCTTGAGGCTCGTTACCCCCGCCGCAATGATCTCCGGCAGGTACTCAATGAGCCGAAGATCTCTGGAATTGAGAAGGAACGTGCCTGTATCCTGCTGGTCGATTTCATAATACGCCCCGTTCGTCCCCCGCTCCCGCAACTCATATGTCCAGCGGCAGGGCTGGGCACACTCCCCACGGTTGGCATCTCGCGCGGCGATGTAGTTGCTTAAAAGGCACCGCCCAGAGTAGGAAATACACATGGCTCCATGCACAAACATCTCCAGCTCCAGTTCCTCGGGAAGCCGTTTTCGCATTTGTATGATCTCTGAAATGGAGAGTTCTCGAGCCAATATGATGCGCTTAATGCCCTGCTCCATCCAAAAGAGAGCCGCTTCCGTATTGAGGGTGTTGGCCTGGGTGCTCAAATGCAGGGGCATCTGGGTTGCCACGCGGCGGGCAAGACGGATCACCCCGGGATCGTTGACAATGAGGGCGTCCGCCCCGGCGTCGCATATGGATATTAAAAGCGCCTCCAGACCCGAAATATCCATATCCCGGGCGAAGGCGTTTACCGCAACGTATACTTTTTTCCCCAGACCATGCGCCATGGCGCAAGCCTCGTTCAGTTCCGCCTGCGTGAAATTATCCGCATAATTGCGAAGGCTCATCTTTTCCGCGCCCAGATACACTGCGTCCGCGCCGTAGCGCAACGCCGCCATGAATCGCTCCATATTCCCCGCGGGCACCAAAAGTTCCGGCAGCGTCATATCAGCTTCCCTGGTAGGCTTCCTTGTTGACTAAGTGTTCCTCATAGGTCTTTGCGAACACCAGTTCTGTGGAATCCTTGGATTTGAGTACAAAATAGAGATAACCTTCCTTCACGAATTCCTCATTGGGATAGAGGGCGGCATCGATGGCGTCCTTGCCGGGATTGCCAATGGCACCAACCGGCAGGCCGCCCACCACATACGTGTTGTAGGGAGAGTTGGCGCTCATCTGTTCCTGGGTAAAGTTCAGGATGCTTTCCGTCTTCCAGATGTACTGCAACGGCGCGTCGCTCTCCAGCTTCATGCCCTGATCCAGCCGGTTATGAAACACGGCGGAAACCTTGGCGAAATCATCCGTCTTCGCCTCTTTTTCGATCATGGAGGCCATGATGACGACATCGTCGATGCTCATATTCAGTTCTTGGGCTCTGGCGATACAATCGTCGTCGAATACTTCATTGAAGCGGATGAGCATCTTGGTGATAATCGTCTCCGGCGAGGCGTCCGCATAGACTTCATAAGTATCTGGGAATAGATAGCCCTCCAACACATAATCCCGGTCTTTTGCATCTTCTCCACTAAGGATGGATGTGACAAAGCTATACTGGCCGAAGTCCTCTCCATTCTTACATAGGGCCAGAAAATCCGTCGTATCCTTCAAGAGGCCAAGCGCCATGAGCTTGTCCGCAATCCCTTCCACACTCAATCCTTCGGGAATGGTGAACTTTATCGTCGCCTTGGGTGGATTCCCCATACAGATGATATCCACCATTTCGGGAATGTCCATATTCTTGCTCAGCACATAGGTACCGGCTTTAAGTATGCTAGATTTGCCCGTAAAGTCCACATATACTTTGAACGCCGCTTTGCTGTTGATCAACCCCTGCTCCCCATCGCCGCAAGCTTCGTAAAGAAGTTTAGCGATGGCGGAAGCGCCGCTGCCTTTGGTGATGGTAACGGTGATGGGCGTGGGGTCATTTTTGTTCACTGGCCGCACGAATTTATCCAGCAGATAATTCCCCGTGACATACAGGCAGCCCGCACAGAGCCCCAAGCTGATCAAACCAATCAGGATAGGCCGGAGGATTTTCCAAACCTTTCGCCTTCGGATTCGCCGGTGCTTCTCACACACCCGCTTTTCCGTGCTTTCGTCCCAGTCTGCCATGATTCCCTTCCTCTCAGTTCTCCAGCATGCTCAAGTCCACGTCGATGGCTTCCGCAAGGATCTTGTAGATGTCGCTAATAATGACGTTCAGCCGATATTCCGCAATAAGAAAATCCGAAGCATCCACATTGAGCTGAAGCAGCTCACCTATCTTCTGAAGCCGCTCCATGGTATCCTTATCTTCGTTTCCCGCCACCATGGCCGCCTGCGCCGCAATTCGTTCTTTATGGTACTGCTTGATCAGCCCCGCCGTGGTCTCATTGGCAAATGCCTTTTCTCTAGTTGTCTTGTAGCTCTTGTATTCTTCACTCTCCTTGAGCATGTTGGAGAGGTCTCTCGCCTTATCATGAATTGTCATTACCATTACCTCCTAAATTTCAATAATAACAGGCATCACCATGGGATTGCGTTTAGTCTTCACGTACAGGTAATTCTTAAGCTCGGTGCGAATGGAAGTTTTTATGGAAGACCATTCGCTCTTGTTACTGGCCTCAAACCGCGCGGCAATTTCACGCACCAGCTTTTTCGCCTCATTGATCAACTCCTCAGAATCCCGCATATATACAAATCCACGCGATAGAATCTCCGGGCTTGCCAAAAGCGCACCCGTCTGCCGGTTCAGCGTAACCACCACCGTGAACAGCCCGTCTTCAGACAGAAGCTTCCTGTCCCTGAGCACCACGCTGCCGATATCGCCCACGCCGCTTCCGTCCACCATGACGCTACCCGAAGGCACCGTGCCATTGACCTGTCCCTTGTTCCGGGAAATCTCCACCACACTTCCGATATACGTCACGAAAATATTCTCCCGGGGAATTCCCATCTCCTCCGCCAGCTCCGCATGCTGGCACAGGTGCCGGATCTCACCGTGCACGGGAACGAAAAAGCGGGGCTTGGTCAACGCTAACATGAGTTTGAGTTCTTCTTTCCGGGCATGCCCGGAAACATGGACGTCCGCCATCCGGTCATACACCACGCTGGCGCCATTCTGGTAAAGCTGGTCGATCACCCGAGATACGCTCCGCTCGTTGCCAGGGATTGAGGAGGCGGAGATCATCACCAGATCTCCTTTGCCCACGTTGAGCCTATGGGAAGAGTTCGCCATGCGGGACAACCCGCTCATGGGTTCACCCTGAGAACCCGTCGTAATGACGCAAATTTGATCAACCCTGTAATTCTTGAGTTTATCCACCTCAACAACCTTCTCTGCAGGAAGGTTCAGGTATCCCAACTCGGAGGCCGTCGCGTAAATATTCACCATGCTACGGCCCTGGAAGCAGACCACACGGCCAAAAGCGATGGCCGTATCGGCAATCTGCTGAATACGGTAAATATTGGACGCAAACGTGGCCACGATCACCCGGCCTTTTGCTTTTTCAAAGTAGTGTTCAAACGTCTTGCCGATGCCCTTTTCCGAAGGAGTATAGCCCTCGCACTCTACATTGGTGCTGTCGCTCATCAGCGCCAGTACGCCTTTGGCCCCATGTGTTGCAAACCGGGCCAGGTCGATGGGTTCACCATCGATGGGCGTATAATCCACCTTGAAGTCGCCGGTGTGAATCAGCGTACCGATGGGGGTAGTGATCGCCAACGCACATGCATCCGCAATGGAGTGGCTGGTCTTGATGAATTCCACGGAAAAACATCCTGCTCGAATGGTATCGCCGGGATTCACCGGATTCAGGGGGGCAGAATTGATCTTCTGCTCCGCTAGCTTGTGCCGGACGAGGGCCATCGTCAGGCGCGTGCCGTAGATGGGCGTGATGAACTTCTGCAGCGCGAAGGGAATGCCACCGATGTGGTCCTCGTGTCCGTGGGTGATAAACATGCCCTTAAGTTTGTCAATGTTCTTTTCCACATAGGTCATGTCCGGAATTACCATGTCGATGCCGGGTTGATCGTCGTCGGGGAAGCACAGCCCACAATCCACTACGATCATATCTTTTCCATATTCGATCACGGTCATATTTTTCCCAATTTCACCCATGCCGCCCAGCGGTATGATCCTCAGTTTTTTGGTTGCCAAATTTCTTTCCTCTCTATTCTAACCCCGCTTTTGCGGAGGTCAATTTACAATTCAACGAGTTTATTATACTATTCGTCGCTTCCAATAACAAGCGGCGGAATGTGTAAACAATCCTCGGATCCGGGCAATTGTTTCTGTTTCTCCCGTCGATTGTGTTGATCGTTTGCACAATCTGGTTTATAATGATGTTTTAATTTGCCTAGGGAGTGTTTGTAATTATGCAGCCGAATTCTGTTTCATCCGCATCTGCCGCCCAAAATAACGCAAAGAAGCGGCACGCGGATCCGTATAAGAAGCGCATCCATCGCCTTCGCCGCACGGCAAGGCGAATAATGTACGTTCTGGCTTGCCTGGTTCTCACATTCCTTATTGCGCTTTTTATCCGCGAAAGATATGTGAAGCTTCCCAAGCCCGAAGTCCTTTCCGAATACCTGGAAAACGGCACCTTTTTTAATGGCATCACCATAGGCGGCAAGAATGTGGCTGGTATGACAATCGAGGAGGCCCGTGCGCTGCTCTTGCCCATGGTCGAGCAGGAAGCCAACAGCATCAACATTGTTGTAAGTTATAATTCCTCCATTTGGGTATTTACTGCGGCGGATATGAACGTAACTTCCGACATTGATACCGTGCTGGCGGAAGCCATGCTCTATGGACGCAGCGGGACCGGATACCAGAATGGGAAAGCCGTAAAAGCCTCAAAGGAAGAGGGCCAGGCCTTTGCGATCACCCTACTCCCCGATACCGGGCTCCTTACCGGCCGTTTGTCTGAGATCGGTTCGGCAATCGATACCCCACCTATGGAACCCACGGCGGAGCCTGACGTATGGGCCGAAATGCCCGCGTTTGAGTATGCCGAAGGGGAAAATGGCTATATGCTGGACGAATCCGCCCTCAAGGATGCCATCGCAGCCTGCCTTGCAAGCGGAGATTACCAGGCCATTCTTACCCCTGAACTGAAGCTCACCTCTCCGGAGCGTGATCTGAGCTGGCTCAAAGAAAACACCCAACTCCGCGCCACCTGGCAGACGAGCTTTGGCGGCAGCAGCAGTCTACATAACGTAAACCGCGTGGGCAATATCCAGAAGGCCACCACGCTGCTTAACGGCTGCATGGTGGAAGACGGAGAGGAGTTTAACTTCAACGCCTTCATCGGCCCGCGCACCGAACGGGGCGGCTGGCCACTGGCTCCGGGCATTGTGAACGGCAATACCTACCAAATGGAACCCGGGGGCGGAATCTGCCAAGTTTCCACCACCCTTTACAACGCCCTGCTCCGATGCGGCAGCGAAACAGAAATCACAGAGCGCTATCATCATTCCTGGCCTTCCAGCTATGCGGACGTCGGTCTGGACGCTACGGTAACCGGAACCGCACAGAGCGGCAAGAGCCTGAATTTCATCAACAACACCGGCGCTCCCCTTTATATTTTTGCCTATTGTGACCAAAAAGATTACACCATGACCATCTATATCTATGGCAAACCCTTGGAAGATGGCATCACCTATAATCTCCGCAGCGAAATCGTTGAAACCCTCACTCCCGCCACGCCCACTACCATTGAAAATCCCGAATGGCCCGCCGGCTACCAGAAGAAGACCATCACCACCCGGAACGGGTATGTGGCCGATGTGTACCGGGAGCAATACGTAAACGACGAAATAAAATCGAGCACTTTGCTTTACACCGATACCTACCGCGCAATTCAAGGAGAGATCACCGTAGGCACAGGCGACCCCTCTTTGCCCAAGCCCTCCTAACAGCACGTAGATTTTGCATACTGTATCGTTGTTTTTGCTCTTGTAACTTTGGACTAAGCAGGTTATACTTGTTCAAATTTCATGAAGGTATACTTCTTTGAGTTTATATAATGAAATTCGATTTTAGTTTTCGGTTTCAGGAGGTTCCCGTGAATTTATCCGCGAAAGCTCAGCGATGTAAGGCATCGCCCATTCGGAAATATTATCCATATCAGGTGGAGTGTCTCAAGCGGGGCATTAAGATGTATCATCTCAACATCGGCCAGCCTGATATTGCCACGCCTGAGGCTTATTTTGATGTCATTCACAGCTTTGACAAGCCTGTTTTGGAGTATGCCCCCTCTCCCGGCATTCCCAAGCTGATAGAGGCCACCAAGGATTATTACGCCGGCTTCGGCATATCCCTTACGTCCGACGACATTCTGATCACCACCGGGGGCAGTGAGGCCCTTTCCTTGGCCCTGGCCTGCATTTTAGACGACGGGGACGAGGTGATCGTGCCCGAGCCCTTCTATCCTAATTACACTACTTTTGTGAATGTGGCCAGCGGGCATATTTGTCCACTTCCCACATATATGGAGGATGGATACAACTACGCCTCCCGGGAACAGATTGTCCCCCTCATCAACAAGCGCACACGGGCAATTCTCGTTACAAATCCCGGCAATCCCACTGGTTCAGTGCTTACCAAAGAAGAGATGCGCACACTGGCCGACATTGCAAAAGAATATGACCTCTTCCTCATTAGCGATGAAGTGTACCGCGAGTTCATCTACGACGACGGCGTGCAGATTTCCTCCATGGCTGAGTTTACCGACATTGCGCAAAATGTGGTCATCATCGATTCCGTTTCCAAGCGTTTCAGCGCCTGTGGCGCCCGCATCGGCGCGCTCATCACCAGAAACCGTGAATTTCAGGCTAACGTCATCAAGTTGCTTCAGGCCCGGCTCTCCGTAGCAACCATCGACCAGCTAGCCTCTGCGGCTCTTTACAGCGTGGATCCCACCTATTTTGAAGCAGTGCGCATAGAGTACAAAGCCCGCAGGGATTTGATTCAGGCCCGCCTCAGCAGCATGCCCGGCGTTTCTTGTGTTGTCCCCCAAGGCGCTTTCTACCTGATGGCCAAGTTGCCTGTCAAAAATGCAGATGATTTCCAGACTTGGCTTTTGACGGATTTTTCACACAATAATGAAACCATCATGTTTGCCCCCGGCTCCGGCTTCTACGCTACCCCAGGCATGGGCCTCAATGAAGCCCGTTTCGCCTATGTCCTAAACTGCGCCGACATCGCCCGGGCTATGGATTTGCTGGAAACGGCGCTTGCGCAATATCGAAAAGTTGAGCAGTCATGATCTCCTTATTCAATCGATGGGAAGTGTGAATCACTCAATCTTCTGAAAAAGCGATACAAACCGCAGACAAGCTGCGCTCTAACGGCATTGAATGCCTATGTTGCACAAACAACATCACAAATCCGAGACGGTATCACGGCGCTTTTAGTATCAATTCCGACTTCATCTATTAATATAATCTCTATGTTTGCAGAGAGGATTCTCACAGGGTAAAAGATCTGTTGAGTGTTCGATAATCCATGAATGTGCCATCTCAGAAACCGCGTAACACGTGGTTTTTAATTCTATGCCCCCTTCGGATCTGCCACTTTTGACATAGATCTCACGCCGACTGCGGATACTATTGACCATGGAGGTGATTACATGAATACTCTATGGGAAAAAGACCGAACACCCCCCGCCTACCCATCGCTTTCCGGCGACGTCACGACAGACGTGCTGGTCATCGGCGGCGGAATGGCTGGCGTGCTTTGCGCCCGAAAGCTGAAGGAGCGCGGAATAGACTGCCTGATCGCGGAAGCCAGCACAATCGGCAGCGGAACTACGAAGGGTACCACAGCCGTGCTCAGCGCGCAGCACGATACGCTTTATCAAGACCTAATAAGAGACTTTGGAAGTGCCAAAGCCAAGCAGTACCTTGACGCGAATCTCCAGGCCATTGCGGAATTCCGTTCGCTTGCCAAGGGTATTCCATGCGATTTTGAAGAAAAGCCCTCGTACATGTATTCAACCATGGATGCAAAAAAACTGGAACAGGAAGCCGAAGCGGTGCAGAGTCTTGGCTTCGACGCAAAATTTATCCGACAGATACCCCTTCCCTTCCCGGTAATCGGAGCCGTGGTTTACCCGGGCATGGCTGAATTTCACCCGCTAAAATTCCTGTATGGCGCAGTGGAAGGCTTAAACATCCTGGAACACACCCTTGTGCGCCGCATCGACGGCACCACCGCGTATACCGACGGCGGCAAAATCCGGGCACGCAAGGTCATCGTCGCCACCCATTTCCCAATTCTCAACAAACGCGGGCTGTACTTCATGAAGATGCACCAGACGCGTTCCTATGTGGTAGCGCTGGAAAATGCCGCGGATTTAGGCGGAACTTATGTGGGCGCCGCGGGGGACGAGATGTATTTTCGCAACTACAAGGGGCTGCTGCTAGTAGGCGGCGGGGACCATCGCACCGGTACCAAAGGCGGCGGATTTCCCGCAGTTCGCGAATTTATCCGCAAATACTTCCAAAATCCCCGGGAACGATACGCCTGGGCGGCGCAGGACTGCATGAGTTTGGACGGAGTGCCTTATATCGGGCCATACAGCCCGGCGACACCGAATATTTACGTGGCCACGGGATTTAATGAATGGGGCATGACCTCTTCCATGGCCGCTGCATCCATCCTCGCGGACATGATAACCGGGCGCAAAAATGAGTTTGCCTCAGTGTTCGCGCCGGATCGAAGCATGCTGCACGCACAGCTTTTTGCAAACCTCGGCGTAACACTTTTCAATTTTGTCCTGCCCACCGTTAAGCGCTGCCCACACTTGGGCTGCACGCTAAAGTGGAACCCGACAGAACATACCTGGGACTGCCCCTGCCACGGCTCCAGATTTGACGAAAACGGGAAGCTCATCGACAATCCCGCCACGAAAAACGCCCGCGTTTAAATTTCGCTCACCGGGGGCTGGCAGGTTTCGTTTTCGCAGACGTAATAGGTGGTTTTGTCGTTTAAAAGTGGATATGCTGGATCGTTCGTGACCCGAAAGGCCCAGTTTGAACGAATGCGCAGAGATTGAATCTCCTCCGGGTTCTTCAAAACGCATACAACCTTTTTCACAGGCAGCGCCGCGTAGAGGTAAAAGCCATATCCCGCCGGATATTCGGCCGCCTCGCCGTTCATATACCGGCGCTGCTGTTTTGCCCGCTCCTCAAACCGCCCATCTTGGGTAAGCAGCGCCAGCCGGGAAAGATTGTACGCCATAACGGAATTGCCAGACGGAATGGCACCGTCCCAACTCTCCTTGGGACGCGCAATCAACATCTCATTCCCGGCTCCCGAAAAGAAGAACCCACCGTGCTCCTCATCCCAAAATAAGCCCCATGCCCGCTCCATTAGGCCGGCTGCGCGGGAAAGATACTTTTCCTCCAGCGTGGCCTGATGCAGTTGAATCAGCGCAAACACATAAAACGCGTAATCGTCCAAAAAGCCCGAGCCAGAGCGTTTACCGTCAGTCACTCCAGCAAAAACAGCATCTCCCTCCGTCAGCTCTCGCTCAATCCAATCCACCAGATCGCACGCTGTATGCAGGGCGGCCTCGTCCTTCAAAATCCGGGCTGCCATTGCATAGGCAGCGGCCGCCAGTGCATTCCAGGCGGTAAGCTCCTTTGTATCCGTATGCGGCGGAATCCTGCGCTTCCGATACTCATACACCCTGAGCAAAAACGCATCCACTTCGTCATCCCGTTCCGTCGCGTGAAGCAGGTTTGGGATGCTTTTGCCTTCAAAATTTCCCTCGTATGTGATGCCGTAACGCCGGCAAAACCGTTCGCCGTCCACTTCGCCCAACAGGTCTTTGATCTCCTCGGGCACAAAGACGTAATATTTCCCCTCAACCCCCTCCGAATCTGCGTCCTGCGCCGAAAATAGGCCGCCGTCGGGGGCGCGCATCTCGCGCTTTAGATATTGGAATATCCGCTCCGGCACCGAACGATACAGCTCTTTACCTGTGTTTTCATAGGCCATTAGGTAAGTCATTGCCAACAGAACATTGTCGTAAAGCATCTTTTCAAAGTGCGGAACCAGCCAGTACCGATCAGTAGAGTAGCGAGAAAATCCGCCGCCCACGTGGTCGAAAATGCCGCCCAAAAACATCTGTTGCAGTGTTTTTTCGGCTAGCTCCGGCGCGGTATATAACAGAAACATCAGATTATGGGGCGAAGGAAACTTCGGCGCGCCACCAAAGCCGCCGTATTGGGCGTCAAATGTCTGACGGAATGTCTCCACTGCCCCGTCGATGGACGCATCATCCGAAGCGGCTCCATTCCCGACGCGTTGCGCCAGCATCGCGGCGAGCCGATCGCCACTTTTGAGCAGCGACTGCCGGTCATTTTGCCACGCGTCGGCAACGGCCTCCAGCAGACTCAGAAAGTTATCCTTGGGGAAATAGGTGCCTGCATAAAAGGGCTTACCTTCGGCAGTCATAAAAATGCTCGTGGGCCAGCCGCCGCTGCCGGTTAGCGTCTGGCAGGCGCGCATATAAACCCCGTCGATATCCGGTCTTTCTTCCCTGTCCACTTTCACGGAGATAAACTCCCTATTAAGGCGCTCCGCCACTGCGGCATCCTCAAAGCTTTCATGGGCCATCACGTGGCACCAATGGCAGGTGGAATAGCCGATAGAGAGGAACACGGGCTTGTCCTCTCGCACGGCTTTTTCAAAAGCCTCCTCACCCCAAGGGAACCAATCCACGGGATTGTATGCATGCTGGAGGAGGTACGGAGATTTCTCATTTATCAGTCTATTGGGTATTCGAGTTGAATTTGTCACAGGGCATCACCGCCTTTTAATATAAACTCCTTTGTAGTATGCGCGGAAAATGCCAAGACTAATGACATTCCAAACATCTCCACGGTTGCCTTTTCTTTCAATTCGTGCTGATATAGCATATAATATCACATGTAACTGTTTCAGTTGCGTCTAGAAAATCCAAGTCAAAAATCTCAGATCGAGGACATGATGAGACTGCCCAAAGCAGAAACAAAAGAATACCCTCAGAAAATTGAGATCAACGGCTTGGGGGATTTTATTCGTACGTTTTCCTACGGCCGCCACACGAAGAAAGAGGGCATCTATTCCCCCATTACGCAAAACCGGCGTCATCTAGAGCTAATTAAACAGATCCGCATTGCAGAAAAAAGGAACATCCTCACCAAGGCACTTTTTGAGAAGTATTTTTATGATGGCTATCGTTCAATCGTTGTCCTCTCAAACCCCAAAACCGTTCTATTCGACCGATATGCCAAAAAGGAAGTGCGGGCACAGGTTATTAAGGCGGATCAGCTTGCCCAGTACATCCGAAAAATAGATTCCGATGCGAATGTAGAAGCCACAAGTGAAAAAAGCATGGAAGAATTAGCGAGGTTCTTCATCAGCATTCACAAAGCACCCAAGATCGACTACACTGACAGATTTCGTGCTGCTGTGGAAACAGCTAACACCACGGTCGAAACACAAGTTGAAGAGGCCCAACCGGCCTATGTGGAAAAGGCAACAGAGATTATATGCCCCAAATGCGGTGCAGTAATGATAAAGCGCAAAGCCGCAAAGGGTCCGAATGCCGGGAAAGAATTCTATGGCTGCAGCAGTTATCCGAAATGCAGGTGCATTATCAATATTCAGTAGATTGCAAATTCGCATACTTTACAGGATTATGACGACGCCGTCAAGCGAGATTGCGGCATAATAATAAAATAGGCGATTAGCGGCGCAAATGCCGCTTTCGTCCTATTTTTTATAGAAAGGATATGCTATAATTTGCTGAACTCTATATACAGAGCATCCTGTAAAAAATACTTGAAAATGATCCCAGGCTTTATGAACCCAATTCCCAACTCATATTCCCTTACGAACATATAGAATGTGTTGGGCTTAAGGCCAAGTGCCTTGAACACCCCCTCCCCACTAACGGTTCACACAAGCGTATAAAAGTTAGATGTGTAGCCCTTTTTTCGACCTGTTCACAACAGATTATTTTTATGGCTTCCCCGCCTAAATAAAATCGCTCTGTCTTATGCGGTTTTCTGCGTTTACACAGAATATGAAGAAGACACTAATCCGTGCTGACGATGGTTCCCTAACTCATGGGTATTATCAATTGTTTTGCATCCTCTGATGGCTCATACGGATTCTTTTTACGGCGCTATATAATAGAAGGCCCAATGGTATTCCCAGAGAATTTAGCACAATATCATCAATATCAAATACACCCGCAGCCAATACTTGCTGCAGGATCTCGATCATAACTATGGTCGGCATAAGTATAGAACATAGTAGGATTAGTTTACGCTTCCTTTTTATCTTATATGGGAGCAAAAATGCAAGGGGAACAAACAATGCTACATTTCCGGCAAGATCAAACAAACAGCGCAAATCGATTCTGCCATTATTTATGCCCATTGCCGATGCAATGTCTTTTGAAAGTGATGCAAAGGGAATAAAGTTGGGAAGCATATGTGAATAATCATAATCACGCCTCCCCCCACCCAATAAGATAAATCCTAAAATTATTGAATACACAACAAATAAATACCACCAGCACAGATCAATAGTTTTTTCCTTCGTAATATGATCGGCACTTAATTTATACATAATAATTGTTGCCGCCAACATAGGCAACGGTACCATAAGTAATGTCTTAATAATTCTTGTATATGCGACAAAAGGTCCAATCTGATAAAAGACACAACATGTTCTTAGTGCCCCCGCAAAAGCAATTACATATAGGGCAGCTGAAAAAGATACTTTTAATTTCCAATGCTTATCATTGATATTTAAATTGCATTTCATATGGGCTCCTCTCTTTTCTTATTTATCTGGGAATTATATATAATAAATAAAGGCAACAATGTATTAATTGCAATAAACATTTTCCCAACAATTGAATATGGAAGTCCCGGAAAAAGGTGTGCTTGGAGGAAATATTGCAAAACACTAATTGAGCCTATGACGCTGACTAATATAAGCAATCTTATAAAGTTGATTATAGAATCGAATATTTTATTTTTCAACCATGTGAGAATTAAGGTTATACTAAGCAACATAAACAAATCCAGAATTATAACAGTTGTCTTCAACATTATACTTTCCAATACAGAATTGAGCTTTGTAGCAATTAAAATCGCCTTTTCTTTATTCTCAACATTACTTAACAAAGCACTGGGAAAACCATATTTATCTTCTAAATTCCTTATGAAGAGTATAAAATCTCCTATTTTAGCGCTATCATCCAGCTTATATAAACCATTTACCTTTTGGGAAAGTATCGACACTTGAAATATAGCTTCCTGAGTGCTATTAGTTTCAAAATTCACATTAGCAGCTGGCATGATGAGAGAGTTGTCGAGAATTACTTGTTTATTATAATGACGGATTGCACTATATGGCTTTAGTATCCCTATAACAGTCATTTCAATATTTTGGTTTAAGTAGGTAACACAGAACTTATCTCCAATCGACAAATACTGAGAATAGTTATATCCAACTAAGCATTTCATAGAATCTTGATGTTCCTTCCAGGTAAAATCCCGGTTATCAAATAAATTACCTTCTTCTAAACTCAACCCAAACAAATCAAATGAGTTTTGGCTCAACTGTATGGCCTTAATCCATGTGTTATCGCTAATACTATTTCCCTGGATAGATTCATTTTCTTGTTCTGAAGTATAAAGAAAATCTCTTTGTGGGAACCACGCGCCATTAACCAGCAATGGTTGGTTAATCATTTCATAGTATAGATAATTCTTTTGATTGCTCATTTCTTCAACCATTTGCATCAAGTTCTTGCGCTTGAGGTTGTTATGTACGCATATGGATAAGTCTTCATCTCGAAGTTGATCAAAAAGCTTTATGTAAACACTGTTATCACCTTCTATTGTGATATGGTCTTTGATTGTGAAGAACGCAATATTTGATAGAGACGTTCCAAAAACAGTCACAATTGTTAGTATAAATAGAGATATGACGGCTTTAAGCTGATTGCTTTTTCCCATATAACACGCAAATTCCTTTTTCTGTATTTGGGACTACGATAAACGCAGCCCCAGCAAAACCAAATGTGTATTAGTAGACCCCGCCCCAAGCGGAACGCAAGTAATATGATGCAACATTATCAACCCAACTTGTATTTGCTGTTACCGTATTGTAACCCCATACTCGATCAGAATCAGTAATTGTCCCTCCACCATCCTTAATAATCCAAACACGTGTGTAATGATATTTCGTTTCGCTTGGGTTGTTAGTTTTATACACATTTGTTGAAGACCACCCGGACATATATCCACCTGAGAAAGCTTTCCCAGAATCGTGTACAACGGTATATCCATTTGGAGTATAAGTAGTTTTTACGGCAAAGGCCACCGAGGCTATAGAAATTACCATGACAAAAATGAGCACCAAAGAGATAGTCTTTTTCATTTTTTTCTTCCTTTCAAAGTCGTAAGTTGAAGTTTGCATAAAAAGTAGGTATACTTGTCCTATGCCCTTGTAAATCAGCATCGCCAAAGGCGATGGAGCCGCCAGCTCATGGTATGCAAGGGCTTTCATTATGAGCAATCATAAGCATCCCTCCTTCCTGTCATTGATGTCTTGTTCCTGCCATATAGACGCCGGGAAAAAGAAGAAATCTTTCTAGATTTTCAAAAATTTCCAAGAATATATTTTAGATATTCATGAAAGATTTTTCAAAGTTTGGGTGTGATATTAGAGTAACCCTCACGGATTTTTGCGTAATTGTAGAAGCCACAAGTGAAAAAAGCATGGAAGAATTAGCGAGGTTCTTCATCAGCATTCACAAAGCACCCAAGATCGACTACACTGACAGATTTCGTGCTGCTGTGGAAACAGCTAACACCACGGTCGAAACACAAGTTGAAGAGGCCCAACCGGCCTATGTGGAAAAGGCAACAGAGATTATATGCCCCAAATGCGGTGCAGTAATGATAAAGCGCAAAGCCGCAAAGGGTCCGAATGCCGGGAAAGAATTCTATGGCTGCAGCAGTTATCCGAAATGCAGGTGCATTATCAATATTCAGTAGATTGCAAATTCGCATACTTTACAGGATTATGACGACGCCGTCAAGCGAGATTGCGGCATAATAATAAAATAGGCGATTAGCGGCGCAAATGCCGCTTTCGTCCTATTTTTTATAGAAAGGATATGCTATAATTTGCTGAACTCTATATACAGAGCATCCTGTGAAAAATACTTAAAAATGATCTCATGCTTTATGAGCCACCAGTTTCCAACTCATATTCCCCTACGAACTTATTATTTTAATTAATGGCTTAAAGAGCTTAGAAACGTTTTTTAACAGCAACAAATAATACTTTGGAGGATGGATTATGGCTATTAGAATCATTACAGACAGCACCAGTGATATCCCGATTGAGCAGCAAGAGCTTCTTGGTATCGATATTGTACCACTTAGAGTTATCTTTGAAGATAAGATATTTACAGATGGTATCGACTTAAAAAAAGAACAGTTTTATGAAATGCTCGACAAATGCACAAGCCTGCCAACAACGTCACAAGTCAATCCGGCTGAATTCGAACCGCTCTTTAAGGGCTATATTGATGCAGGAGATACCGTGATCGGTATATTTATATCCAGTAAACTCAGTGGTACCTATCAATCCGCAATCATCGCAAAGGAAGCGTTAGGTTCAGATCGAATCTTCATTGTTGATTCAAAAAGTGCGACTTTTGGTCTGGCGCTTTTAGTGTATGAGGCAATTAAGCTAAGAGATAATGGCATCAGCGCTGAGGAAATATATAAAACCTTGATATTGCTTAGTAGCAAAATCAAATTTTATGGGGTCGTTAATACATTGAAGTATCTTAAAATGGGTGGGCGCTTGTCTTCTTCTGCTGCTATTCTTGGAGGCGTACTTCACATCAAACCGCTGGTCTCTATTATTGATGGCGAAGTTAAATCTGTCGCTAAAGAAAGGGGCCAAAAGGCGGCATTCTCCTGGATATTGGAAAAACTAAAAAAAGATGAACCTGATATGCAATACCCATTTGTTTTAGGACATTCGAATGCACTTAAAACAATTGATGAGTTTATTACATATATTACCTCATCCATAGAAATAAAGGCCCCTATTATCTGTGAAATAGGGTGCGTTATCGGAACTCATAGCGGGCCAGGTTGTGTGGGCCTAGCATATATACCAAAAGCTTAGCGTGGTGTTCGACTTTTGGCCGGGGCTTCGAGTCCTCATTTCATGGCCACTTCTGCCCTTTTAATTGAAAATCCTAAGAATTGCGGGGGTTTTCCGGCCCCCTGGCGGGGTTATTTACAGGTTACTATAATATTCGTGGCACCACATGCATGTAATGGACATATTGATGTCATTCCATGAATGTCTTCTTTACTCTATATTTCTATACTCTATATATAGAGCATCCTGTGAAAAGTGCTTAAAAATGATCTCATGCTTTATGAACCACCGTTTCCAACTCATATTCCCCTACGAACTTATAGTATGTGTTGGGCTTAAGGCCAAGCCTGCGCATGGCCCCAACGTCCATAATTATCGAGCAATATGCTTTTAATTAGGTAGTAATAATATTAAACAACAACTGCTAACATTCCGTTTTGACTCTGTAAATCGTGTTTAAGAGAAACTCTTACAAGAGTTCGAATCCCTTTCTCCCCGCCAAAACAAGCAAATCCGAACCCCATACCAATCGGTGAGGAATTCTGTCAACCTACCTATACAATGTATCATGTTAATAACTATCGTTTTTCTTATGGCATCCTCCTGTCTTTGCGATAGGTTCTATCCACACAATAATTCACTCAACTACTCTTTTATGCCTTTGGATAGTTCATATACATCTTCATAATAAAGACTGTTATATGAGCTATCAGGTGCAAAGCTCCCATTCGAGATGTTCTCGGCAGCATAAATTAGTCTTTTTAAGGCCAGTTTAGCATTGTCGCTCATATATGCTTCTCCCATGGATAATTGTTCTTTTAATGATTCAGCATACGTATTAAAATAATCATGATATTTTGAGGAAGCTATTACAAATCCGCTGCTGAGATTATATTCATATACCGTCGGCCAATCCGGGATTTCCGCATGCGCCACCTCTATATCAGGAAACCAGAATTCTCGAAAAACGGTAATATCAACAATCCCATCACTATTATAGTCGGACGCAGTAAAAGTTTGCTCTTTTTCCTCATCGTTATAGTTTCCGTTGTCAATCCGCTTTATTTCATAAAGTTTATCTGATTTTTCTTCGCCATTCTGCATATAATTTATTGTTACTGTCCTTAATGTGCCTGAACCTTCTGGGGCGCTAACGACAATATCAATTAAATTATCGGTAGTTAATAAATTCGATGTATTGTTCCTGTCCTCGGATTTGCATCCACAGATAGTAATGCTGATGATAAGGATCAAAGAGAACAATATTCTTTTCTTGATTTTCATCGCTTGCGCCCCATCCTTTTTAATATGTTACCACGTATGTCTAACAATATCCGTTATTGTTATATTATAACTTGAATCACTATAGTAATAATCCATCATCCATGTCCACGTATTTCCATAATCTGCCCAATAATGAGATCCGTTCTGTCTCATTCTTCCCGTGTGTCCATATGCAGAGCTGTATGATCCCGCCGCATAGCAAGTTTCAAAGAAAGTACCCCCAGAAGTTGTATAGTAATAACTTTTAGTAGCCTCCACTGCATTATCACACGAACTAACTCCTGAATCATACCTAAAAACTTGACAGTGAGAACTGTCACATACATCACATCCAACGCTAGTGTGCCGTGGATGAAGAACATGATAAGCGCCATATTGCGCAATTACCATTGCACCAGCTCTTAGACTTTGAGTAGGCCACGAACTATACCATTCATTTGGCAGCACCCACTTACAATATGACGTAAATTGAACTCCCATATCTCCAATGTCGGTTTCATCTACTGTATAAACCACAATCCAGGATGGTCGTGTTTGGCTTAATGTTTGTGCGGTAGCTCTTTCAGTCTTAACCAATTCAAGCATCTCTTGAGCTTCTTCCGCGCTATTTATGCTTTCACTATTTGAGCTTAAATATTCACCCTTTGCATTGATGATAATTCCTGCCGCTCTGGCATCAATAATATCAAGCATTGTTTTAACATTCTGTGAATGCAGACCTGGTAATACTTTAACAATCGCTTCCGCCCTCGTTTCATTGGTCGACTTGTTATCAGTTATAAAAATCTCCAGCGGAGCGTCTTGGTATTCGAGTACTTTCCATTCATTATTTTCAAGTTGTAGAGTGATAATGTGGTAATTAACCCCATTTATGTAGTATTTATCTTCTTGAGTAACGGTATAATCAACACCAATAATATAACTTCTTGAATTGGTATTATTCGAAATATATATGTCGGTATCCAAAAATTGAATTTCTACTATTTGTGCTGATTTTACACTTTTAACGCCACTCTCTTTATCGCTCTTAAAGTACTCTTTCTCATGCTCAACCTGATCTTTTGTGAACATGTTGCAGAATGTTTCCCAGTCCTGACTATTTTCAGCCGCCACTAATTTATATAATGCTTTTTGGCATGCACTATCTAAATCGGTAGCAACTAATGAATCCGTTGTTATAGATTCGGCACTTGCAACAGCTGCATTAGTCGATAACAAAATTAATGTGATCACTAATATGGCAGCAATAAACTTTTTTCTCATTTGAAATAACCCCTTTCATTATTAACATCTTTTTTACGATTACATAAATTTTTAATGTGCTATCAAGTTTATAGTCTTGCTGAACTAGTTTCTGTAGCACTGCAACAGGGTTTTTGCATCATTGTTTTGTATGGATTATCTATACTCTCATAATACTGCACCTTCCTTCCCGTCATTGATGTCTTGTTCCTGCCATATAGACGCCGGGAAAAAGAAGAAATCTTTCTAAATTTTCAAAAAATTCCAAAAATATATTTTAGATATTCATGAAAGATTTTTCAAAGTTTGGGTGTGATATTAGAGTAACCCTCACGGATTTTTGCGTAATTGATGATATGCGATTTCAAAACAGCAATCTCTGCGAGGCATTGTTCCGTCGTCATGACTCGCGCGGAAAGCTCGTTATATATTGAGTCTATACAGCCCCTTTAAGGGTCGTATAGGGAGGGCTGTCGGTTTAGATACATGGATGCGTAAGCGCGACCACTTTTGTCCCTCATAATTGAAAATCTTAAGAATTCCTGGGGGTTTCCGGCCCCCCCAACGGGGTTATTTGCAGGTTACTATAATGTTCGTGGCACCACATGCATGTAATGGACAACATTGATGTCCTTCCATACATGTCTGCAATAATCTATATTGCTATACTCTATATATAAAGCATCCTACGAAAAGTGCTTAAAAATGATCTCATGCTTTATGAGCCACCAGTTTCCAACTCATATTCCCCTACGAACTTATAGAATGTGTTGGGCTTAAGGCCAAGTGCCCGGCCCCTCCACCTACTAACGGTTCAAACAAGCGTATAAAATCTAGATGTCTGGCCCATTTTCGACCTGTTCACAGCAGATTATTTTTATGATAATAACTTATAAGAACAGTAAAACCGCACAATAAACAAGTAACAGAGCAATAATCAGGTTAATCGGTTTTTGATATTAAATAAACAGCTTTTAAAACGCCGCACCGAAAATAGTTCAACACAGAATTCTAACCATGTTCTAACCGCTCAACTATTCTCGTCAACCGATTGGGTAGAACAAAACTAGGCAACCATTGGTGTATACCTGCATATGAGGCTAGCGAAACAAGTCTAACCAAGCGCAATAACTTTTTCCACAGATAAGATGAGCTGCTATCCTTCCGGATCCGTATCATGCTGTCTCAGGTTTTATTGATTGATAAACCTTTCTTCAAAGTTCTTGCTGATTGACTTAGCCGCTTCGCCCTCCTTATGCCTTGTCAAATGCGTATAAATCCCCAAAGTGGTTTCTATATCGCTGTGGCCGAGGAAGCGCTGCGCGGATTTTAAGCCTAAGGGCTCTGTCAGTGACGGAGCCCGGCAAATCTTCATCTGTCTATTTAACAGAGTGTGGTTCAGAAAAGGCATGCTTTTGTTTTCTTGCAGTCAGGCTATCACAAAGCGACGCTTTAAGCCCTCCGTTTGTTACGGTTTGGTTTATTTCCCTTGACTAGAACGATATAGTGCTAGCCTGACTACTAGAGATGATGGGCTGGCCAACAACGTTTTATTCAACAAAGAACCAGCCCTTTACATGCCTTCCACCAGCATACGTATCATCTGTATTCCTACGGAAGAACATTGTGTAGTAACCCTGCTTATCAGTAAAGCTGGGTGCGTTGTAGTTATAGTATAGAGTACCACTACCTGTGGATTGCCATCTTTTCTGGGTTGCTACAGTCCATGGATCAACCTGTGCACCCATAAAATACAGTTGATGCGTACTGCTATTTATGAGCAGTCTGTTCGTCATGTATTCAAGCGAAAAGCTTCCACACCCTCGATAAACTCCTGGGGTTCCTGGCGTTGTTACATAACCACGGTCGGTGCCTGTCGCTTGAATGTCGTAAAATTTATAGTCCGTAGCGAACGCTTGCAATGGAACCGCAAGCACCATGAGAGCCACAAAAAGGAAAGCAACCATTTTCTTAAACATCTTAGTTCTCCTTGTTTTTATTTGGAAGCATCCTACCGATTCCACCGTATCTAGCATTGGGCCCTAATACTAGAATTTGAGAAACACCAGGGTACTAATCCAGCTATGATTTTTCTACCAAATAGCAATCTTCTATCGTGAATTGCTTATCGCATAATTCATTTAAATCACTTTGGCTATGTGTCGCAAGAAGTATAAGCTTCCCTTCGTTTTGTGCCACTCTAAGCAACGTTTTTACTCTTACTATACTTTCACTATCTAATGAGTTAAATGGTTCGTCCAGTACAAGAATTTCAGGGTCTTCATATAGCGCCTGAGCAAGTGCGAGCTTTTGCTTCATCCCAAATGAATAGTTTTTGTATTTTTGCCTGCTGTTAGGGTCTAGACCAATCATTTCTAAGGTAGCCACTATTGTATTTAACCCTACTTTTTGATTTAGGGAAGTCAAGTATTTTAGATTTTTTACAGCAGAAAAATTTCCTATGAAATCTGTTCTCTCTATGACAACACCTAGATTGCCGCATAAAACGTCCTTATGGGAAATTGGTATGCCGTTGCATGTGATAATTCCTGAACTTGGCTGCATCATGTTACATATGAGCTTAAATAGAACTGTTTTTCCGGAACCATTCCGACCTACAATCCCATATATGTTGCCACTTTTAAAACTGACATTAATATTAGTTAGCACCTTGTGGCCCTTAAATTCCTTACTTACATCTTTTAGCTCAACCTTAATCATAAAAAAAGCTCCTTACTAAAAATCATACTTCTCAATATTTTTAAACATAAAGAATATAAGTAATCCTATTAAAAAAACAAAATATGCATAGGAAAACGTTATTGACGGACCGTAAGTAAAGCCATAGTTATGGTCAATAAGCATGCTGTTATGAATGGGGGAAATAATTGTCCATTGCTTAGCTGCTAAAAAATCCATTACCCACCCGATGAATGTAATAAATAGCGCTGCTTGAAAACCGTAATTTCTATTATAGTTCATGTTTATAAACAGTATGATTAAAGAAAGAAATACGTAATATAACAACATTAACGCAAAGGAGTGAAATAAATATTCAAACGGAGAATATAAGCTTATAGCATCTGCTGGGAAACCATTGGGAATAAATGAATTCGCACCTGATGCGATTGACATTAAAGGAATGCTCCATAGATTTCCCAAATAAGCATGCCCAGCTGTAGTAATTATCGATACGGCCAGCACAAAAATTAAAAAGACTAGCGTGTTAAAACTCAATAGCATAAGCTTACTAATTAACCAGTTTCTTCGACCTAATCTTACAAAAACATAGGGCTGCGTATTTGTAAAGAATGGAGCGTTACTATTTATCAACAAGATTCCAGCAGTTAGGCAAAGAACTGTATAGGAATTGTTGAGCATAAGTAGAAAACAATCTATTGCATTAAGCGGACTCTGAGTAAAGCTTGCTGAGAATAGCAAGTCCGAACTATACATTATACAAATGATTACGATAAGAATCAGCACAATAATAACCCTGATCTGCTTGAAGTGCTCTATAAGGTCAAATCCTAAATTGGCGGTTCTTCTTCGTTTATTCATTTTCAATGTTCCTTCCAGTTCTCGCAAAGAAAAGCATAAATGACAGCGAGATTATGAGGAGACAATAAGCAAATAATGAAATATATGTAGGCATAGAAACATCCGTTGGGAAAAACCCAAATGAAAAATCCATAAACGATAAACCCAGCCTTTGTGATATATATATAGAAAAATAACTTACGATAAACGGGGAAGCAATCGTTGCATATCTATCTCGTGTAAATGCAGCGGTAGCAGCCGATATTGATCCCATAGTGAAAGCGTAGATGGATGCAATTAGTAACTGCCCGACAAAAAAGCCAATATCCCCATATGATTTCAAAATTGGTCCCCATATAGTATCGGACAAACCAAAAGTCTGACAATTCTCAGGGCGACAAAAGAACGTATTCAAAATTATGATATATATAAGGGTCGGGGTCACTATACTTATCATTGATGCAAAACCGGAAGAAATAAAGCGTGAGCATATATATTGGCGCTTAGTTTTTCTTGTTAAAATAAACCGATAATAGTGGCTGTTTAGCTCATCACAGAACTGAAAACCATAGGGAATTACGCACAGACTTGCGCCCAAAATGCCAATAAGCCCCAGATCGCATGATATAATGAATACATAAATCGTATTAAGATTAAGATTACGATCATGTATCATTGGAAATGTCTCTTGCATTAGTACAAGTAATATAGCGCCAACTGCTAGTATGAATTTGGCATTAAATATTTTTTTAATTTCCCACTTCACTAAAGTAAACATGTCTCACCTATAATATCTCGCCTGTAATAGCATTGACCTTAATGTTAAGGTAAGCATCTGTATCAATATTATCCCCTGACCAAAAAAACCATATCGGAACAAGTTTATTCTTACTAACGCTCTTATCAAGCTTTAAAGGATAATAGGCAATGTAAATTTCCTTGGCTATAATAAGACCGTTCTCTACGACTTGACCATTGCTCCGCATATAGTTTCGACCAGTTTTAAATAGCAAGTTGCTCTTATCCGAAATTATTTGTATTGCGCCATCCAACGATATTACATTCTCATAATCATTGATTGAGTTTATCTTTTCCATAAGTACGGCAGAAAAAAAGTACAACTCCTTGTCTTTAATTATAATCTCAACTTCTGGCAAGTAAGGGGCGTTTTCGTTTTTTACACCGACGGCATCTTGTACTATCCTAATCCCATCAATAGCTTGAGCGTAATCGAAGCACCAATAATATGTACCATCATTACAGTATGCTTCACTGAATGTTGGAATCAGTTCACAATCAATTCTCTCAATAAATCCATTCGCAAGTTTGCAGGCATCATTAAAATCCTTGTTGTCAACCTGAGATATATCAACTATATTACTAAGATCTGATGCGGCATAAGATTTACTTGCACATGTAAGAATGCCTCGTTTTTCATTGACATATATGCTATAGTAATTGCTTTTGCATATAAAAGGGATATAGGTATCTTCATTTAGGTCCCCCGAAGATAAAAGTGCACCATCAAGAACCTCCCAATTACTGTAATCATTTAAAATATGGCGGATCGCTTCCTCTGTAAAACATTTTGATCGGACTTCATATTCGCTTATGATGTTGGGGTTTAAAAATTGCATATTGATAGTGGTATCAATTGCATATGAATCATTTATTTGTAATTCGATCCGATTTTCGCTAAGGCTCAGCTCACTCAAAGGTACCATATATTTCCCATAATCAACGTTCTGCACATTGTGTGGGATTGGCAGGCAACCATTTAATAGGGTTAATTGCAGTAAGAGAATAAGTATAAGATAAACTCGCCTACGCATAAGATTCTTGCTCCAAAATAATTTGATTCTAGACATTATCCCCTGTCCTTTCTTTGTTCGGATAGTTCTTGGGATTTTCACTACAGTTTGTATATATAATCGCAACCCGCAGCATATTGCGGCATTGATCTCTTTGTTCCTGCTATATAGACGCCGCGAAAAAGAGATAATCTTTCAAAATTATCTAAAATTTCCAAGAATATATTTTAGATATTCATAAAAGATTTTCCAAAGTTTGGGTGTCATATTGGAAGTGTTAAACCTACAAAATAAATTTACGCCTAGGGGTATAGAGGGTCAATAAAAGCCCATGGAGGCCATAACAGCCTTATCGTTGTTCCAGAACCTTTTCTTTCTCGTAATCGTGCTCATAGTTGCCGAGCAGACGATCAACATTGGCTTTGACCGCCAGAAGTTCTTTCATCGCATCTCGAGCCATACGATACTCAGCATAGTTAGGCGTCTTTTTTTCGGATAGCAGAGAAGCTACTCAGTCTGCAAGCCCTTGACGGTGGGCAGCTTTTTGTACCCAGCTCGTCGAATGCTTTCTTCGCCTCCTTATACAAGAGGATGCCGCCTTCATGCTGGAATAAAAACTTTTTTGAGTACCCGACCCTTCCATATGAGATGTAAGCCTCACGGGTTTTTACATAATTGATGATATGTGATTTCAAAACGGCAATCTCTGCGAGGCATTGTTCCGTCGTTCTGACTCGCGCGAAAAGCTCGTTACATATTGAGTCTATCCAGCCCTTTTAAGGGCCGTATAGGGAGGGTTGTGCAAGACCGCCTTTATCCCTCTTGATTGAGAAAATCTTAAAAAATGCGGAGATTTTTCAACCCCATGGTGGGGTTATTTGCAGGTTACTACAATATTCGTGGCGCCACATGCATGTAATGGGCAATATTGCTTAGTCCTTCCATGCATGTCTTCTATACTCTATTTACCTAAAATTTTTGACAATATACTTTCGACCTTTCATGAGGGATCACTAAAAAAGCTATGACAACGCACGAGGCCTTATTATCGGCATGGCCGGCCGTCCTTTGGCATACCATCGATACAACTAAGGCGGGAATGCCGTTTCCAGCTTTCCCGCCAAATGAAAAGTCGCTCTGTCTTATGCGATTCTCGCGTTTGCATAAAATTCGGAATGTACCCAATAATACGGCACGCTAAGTCTGGCTCATCTCCTTTGCCTTTCTGCCCTGCTTTATCACATCCGCCGCCAGCACCAGCGCTAAACCTTGCCATACGTGCGGGCCCTTGCTGATATCCAGACTTACATCCACTCTCCTTGGGGCAAGCATCGCCGGAATGGCGTAGTAGTTGATCAACGGAATAAGCACTGCGGCAAGAACCGTTACAACGCCACATATCATGAGCAGCGTTTCATTTTGTTTGGAGATTAGCCGGCCCCTTACACCGTTGAACAGCAGCACGCACAGCATGGCATATACCGCGATAAAAGGCAACTGCCGGTCAAGCCCCATAGCACACACGCCGGCGTACACGGCGCCGTCCACCTCCCCATCAAGGTATACTGTCTCGGGAAGCGCGACCCAAGCGGCAGGCTTCTCTCCGCACAAAAAGCCCCTTTCGCCGTTCTCAAACCGCATTTCCACCTCTCCATTCAAAATACCAATGCATATCGTACCCTCCCAGAATACCATGTAGGCGCAAACGATAAGCAGTATAAAGGATATTATCCTCGCGACGCAGTGGGTAAGAAATTTATCTGACACGATAGCAAACTCCTCCTATTAGAATTTCTTAATCATTTTCCAGCTTCAAATAGTTCATATGTACATAGCCCCGCAAACTTCCCGCCCATGCAGATCGCAATGAACGATCACCATTGGAATCCAAAACTGTGACAACAAATGGATCATTATGATATGCTCAAACCATAGCCCCATAACATAAGTCGCTATGGTTTCCCTTTCATTAAAGTATCCCATCAGAAAAATCTATCAACGAATATTTTTAGGATTACTTAATATCTTAAATGGACAAATATATGAGTGAATTGGAACACATTCTTAAAACAACTTTGACAAACTTGGGAACATTGTATTGTCTATAGCTCCATCTATTATCCCAAGATTCTCATCAAGGATCGCACAATAGCTTTTGTCTTCCGTTGTTACAATAAGCAAATATTGTGTAGTGTCATCCGAAATAATATCATATACTTCAAACGCTTGATCTAACTTTCTAACAATAGGATTTTCCGATGGGTTAATAGAAGCAATACTAATTTCTCGATCAAAAAAATGTTTTTCAATTTCTAAAGCTTGATCAGCAGGAATATTCAAAGTCTCTTTTAACATTTCATTTATTGGGAACATTGTATTGTCTATGGCTCCATCTATTATTCCAAGATTCTCATCAAGAATCGCACAATAGCTTTTGTCTTCCGTTGTTACAATAAGCAAATATTGTGTGGCATCGTCCGAAGTAACATCATATGCTTCAAACGCTTGATCTAACTTTCTAACAATAGGATTTTCCGATGGGTTAATAGAAGCAATACTAATTTCTCGATCAAAAAAATGTTTTTCAATTTCTAAAGCTTGATCAGCAGGAATATTCAAAGTCTCTTTTAACATTTCATTTATTGGGAACATTGTATTGTCTATGGCTCCATCTATTATTCCAAGATTCTCATCAAGAATCGCACAGTAGCTTTTGTCTTCCGTTGTTACAATAAGCAAATATTGTGTGGCATCGTCCGAAGTAACATCATATGCTTCAAACGCTTGATCCAATTCTCTAACAATAGGATTTTCAGAAGGGTTAATCGCAGCAATACTGATTTTTCGATCAGAAAATTGATTTTCAATTTCTAGAGCTTGATCATTAGAAATGTTTAGAGTTTCCTCTAATATTCTATTCGCTGAATTATTGCAGGATATCATCATACTGCCTATGCAGCCAATAAGGAAAATAATCGTTATTAATTTAGTTTTCATCTCTTTTTCCTTTCGTGCTCATTTTGTATGTGGATAGGAGTAAAGGATCTTTACTCCTATCCATCTATTGTTGAAGGCTATAATAGTGTCATCAGTTTTGCGCTGTACATTTTAACGTAAATCTAAAGGATTCATTCGTAAAAGTTTTGTTTGTAATCCTCACTTTGTAATAGTAGTAGGTATTCGGATTAAGATTATACCAACTGATACCCATATCAAATGTGTAATCTCTCCCGCAATCATAATCCGTTTGGAAATTGCCCGCTGAATCATACAATTCAATAATAACCCTTACATCTCCTGCATAATAGGTTGTACCTGTGAGCTGCGTATGAATCTTCCCGATAGAGCTTGGCTTAAAATATTTTGATCCATATGTATAGTTTTGTATATTCCCCGACAGAGTGTAGGGCAGAGTCGTTGATTCAGTGGGAGGGTTATTACCTCTTAACACTTTATCGTACACAACCTCAACATTCTCCTCGTTTTCACTTATTGGAATGCTGTATGACGATTCCGCTCTCGGCCCATACTCAGCTTCTTTAGCAAATGCTAATTGCGTTATGCTTAAAAGCATACATGCCACGACAAACAAAGATAGCGTCTTTTTCATAATTTTCTCCTTCCGACTTCGTATAGTTTTGAGATAAAAAACAAATATACTGTTCTCATCCTTTTGCGTCGCTGTATAGTGATGGCCAGCCACTCAAGGTCCACAAAGTCTTTGTCCGCAATCATAAGCATCCCTCCTTCCCGGCATTGGGCTCTTCGTTCTTAGCAAATAGACACGCGGAGAAAGAGGTAATCTTTCAAAATTACCTAAAATTCTCGAGAATATATTTTTGATTTTTATGAAAGATTTTTCAATGTTGGGATGTCATATTAAAAGTGGTTAAAGCCACAATCTAAATTAACGGAGGATGTACTAATGAAAAAGCGGATCTTTTGTCTGGCATTGGCCCTTGTTTTGTGCTTGTCGGTTGCTTCAACAGCGTTAGCGGCCACAGCACCCCCCCTCACCGCAGCCGCCCCAATAACCACCAGACAGGCAAGCGGCTCTATTGCCATGTCTGTATCGGGACGGACGGTTTCATATTCCGGTTATTCCACATCCGCGCAAACAGAGGATATCATTCGAATCACCGTCATTCTGTGGGAACTGCGGGGGTCGGTCTGGTACGCCGTTGCCCGGGCAAGTAACGAGGCCCTAAATGCCAGTTTTGTATCAGTAGCGAGTTCATACACAGTTGGAGGCGGACACTATTATAAGGTTACCGGCGCCCACTATTCAAAAAAGAACGGTACTTCGTATTCAGTAACATCCGAAACTTCAGCCCAATGGATTGCTTAATCGATTAGAGCTAAGCATAAGGCGATAAGGCCAACGGCCTTATCGCCTTATGCGTTTTATAACTCTTATCCAATCAGTTGGATTCCTTTCACCAGCTCCTGCAATTCTTCCAGCGTTAGATCCGTACTGGCTATGTTCAGGTCATAGCCTACGTCGAAGGCGGCAGCATAGACCGTTCCATCCTCCATTTGGCTCAAGTAAACAGTGATACCCACTGGAAGAGAGAGTATCATCATTTCATCCGTCACCGAACTGCTTGCATCAGCCCAATACGTATCGCTGTTATAGATTGTTTGAGCAATGCGGTAAGATGTTCCATCCTCCCGTATATAGTTCGAACTGATTGCCATCATCTCCGAATTCATGAGAGTCGTTGAAAACCCAATCAGCATACCGTCGCCCTCCGCCGGAACAAAGATCACTCTCCCCGTAAGCTGCGCAATCTCTTCCATGCTGGAGAATTCAGCGGGCAGCTTTGAGAAGTCAATTGGATCAACCTCCTCCGGTATCCCTCGATTTTGAGCCCTCAGCGTACCGTCAACTACACTGACAATAACTTCATAAAGCTCCTGTGCCAATGCGATTCCCGGTTTTGTTAAGGTTAAAAAGCCGGCTAGCAACAATGCCGCTATCACGACAATCGCGAATCTGCGGAACAGGAATATTGGCTGATGCGTCTGCTGAAGCCAATCAATATATGGATCGTGATTGCCCTCCGCACCGGTAGGCTGAGGAATGCCGCATTCAATTCGCGCCCTGCGCAAAACTTCTTTTACATCGAGGACCCGATGTTCCCGCAAAAGCTGCTCCGCGGCACGCTCAGATAAGGCATGTTTTTTGATATCAAAATACGGATGGTCAAACGCAACCATCTTCATGCGATGCCATTCGATTTTCTCTTTCAAAAAGCTTATCATAATTCCCCATCCGCTCATAGCAGAGCAATGATATTCAAATGCCGCAGCATGCGGGGAGAGTCACCTGCAAGGGTCTCACGCATTCTCATAAAACGGAGAGACAGCGCATTCGCCGTAATCCCCAGTCTTTCGGAAATAATCTCGATTGGCATGTTGTCCAAATAGTGCTCCACAAACGCCTTGCGCATTTCCGGGCTAAAGCTTGTTAGACATTTCTCTAAGGAAACAACCCACTCCACATAGTCGTAACAGGCATACGATTCCGGATGTACGCATATCTCGGCCAAAACGTCGGGATCTTGAACATCATAGCGCGCATTCTTGCGGAAGTAGTTTAACGCGGCCCGACGAATGCATACTGCCAGAAACGCAGGATAATTCTCCACATCCTCAAGCTCATACTGCTTTTTCAGCAAAACCACCGCAACATTGTGCAGTACATCCTGCGCTGCATCCACATCCTTCACCATCATGACCGCCAATTTTAGCAAACTGCGATACTCTCTCTCAAAATACTCGAGAATCGTTTCCTTATCCAAGTAAATGCCCTCCGGTTTATGCTTGTTTGATGCTATGCGGGGCATAATGGATTCCAGCGGTTTTTCCGTTACTATTATAGACACCACAGCAGCAAAAAATCTGTCAGCAAAATAAATCCCAAAAAATGAGAATTGATTTCTTTTATTATGACACATACAAATTGGAAAATCTGTCATGTTTTTTAAAGTTTTTATATTATTAAAAACCAGTGAAGTTACTCCCGCTGGTTTTGCATAGCACAGAGAACCTCTACTTCACTTTTAGCTCTTTCAATAAAGCTTTCAAAAGAGGGTATCTTGCCGTATTCCAATATGAGTTGCTCTGCCTCTGCCTTAGTCGCTGCGGTTATGCAGCTCAAGACCTCTATCAGCGCATCGAGTCGATCATTGCCTTCCATCAATATACTCCCCCGCTGTCACCTGCTTAGTTTTATGAATAATACGTCTGCCCTTATTCAACTGCTTGACTTTTGCAAATCGATAAACTTATATCTGAAGATCTGCCTATTTCCTGATAACAATGTGGTAAATGTGGTATAGTGGCCATCATGAGGGATTTCAACAAAAACACAAACTTCCGAAAACAGCATGTTTTCGGAAGCTTGTGGTGTGTCTGAAAGAATTCGAACCTTCGGTCCTCAGAGTTGGAGACTAGCTGGGTACTTTTAGGTTCGTATAGGGCTGGCTGTCGGTTTAGATCGCATAATGCGTGAGTACGAGCACTTTTGTGACTTCTTAAGAATTGCGGGGGGGTTCCAGCCTCCTGGCGGGGTTATTTACAGGTTACTATAATATTCGTGGCACCACATGCATGTAATGGACAATATTGCTTAGTCCTTCCATGCATGTCTGCTATACTCTATATTGCTATACTCTATATATAGAGCATCCTATGAAAAGTGCTCAAAAATGAGCTCATGCTTTATGCGCCGCCAGTTTCCAACTCATATTCCTTTACAAGCTTATAGAATGTGTTGGGCTTAAGGCCAAGTGCTCTGAACACCCCCTAAACCCACTAACGGTTCACACAAGCGTATAAAAGCTAGATGTGTAGCCCTTTTCGACCTGTTTTGCATCGAAACGATCCCCTCAAAAAAAATAGTTTGGAAAAATAAAAACCCCAAGCGTGCCGTTTTCTAACAGCATCCCTTATTGGCTTGTTCCAGAATTCTTTGTTAAATTGGAATTGATATAAACGTGCATGCAGAAACACATAGCCATGTCCCTGCATTTCTAAGGGCACCCAATGCGCACGCTTAAGTAAATTCTTCAATTTCTACGATCCTACAGCCCATGGCTTTTGCCGCTTCAAACAGGTCCCTGTTTTTTCCATTGATCTCCCCATACTCGCTCAGGCAATTCAGAACCTCATTGCAGCCTTTAAGCTTTTCCACGGCATTATGATAAACAGCATCTGTGATGCGCACAAAGCTGTGTTCCATCACCACTTCATTGGCAAGATCCCCCGCAACTTGGTAATCCACATCATTTTCATGCAAGATACCGGTTATAAATGGAATCCGCTCTCTTTGCAGTACCCGATAGGCCTCGATCCCCGTGCCGCCACCTGCGATGACAAAAAGGCGTGGTATCCCTTCCGTACGCTTCATTTCTAGGCTACCGAAAAGGGGATTGTAGCTTCCATCCTTTAAACCATACAATTCTCGGATCAACTCCCGCTTAAAAATCTCCCGGGCGCTACCGTAATGGGTGACAGTCTCTCCTTTCACACACAGTACGTCGTCTGTAATCCGCTGGGCAAGCTGCAACTCGTGCAGAGATAAAATCACAGCGATGCCCCATTCCCTGGCCATATCCCGCAGGGTCCCCAAGAATTCCAGTTGGTAGTGGATATCGAGAAAAGATGTGGGCTCGTCCAGCAAGATGATTTGCGGCTGCTGACAGATGGCGCGCGCTAAAAGCACCCGCTGCCGCTGTCCGTCGCTGACCTGCATAAAGTCCTGTCGTCGCAATTCCCATGCGTCCACCGACTCCATGGCCGACCGCACCTGCGCCTTATCTTTAGAAGAAAGAATCCCCAGCCATCCCGTGTAGGGATAGCGTCCGGTTTCTACCACTGCCTCACAGGTCATCAGCTCCGTTTTCGGCCGCTGGGTGAGCACCACAGACAGCTTTCGGGATAAATCCTTTTCCGTCATGCCGCCGACGGAACGGCCGTCGATGAAGACCGCTCCATAGATGCTTTGAAGGTATTTCGCAATGGTTTTGAGTATGGTGGATTTGCCCGACCCATTCGGGCCAATGAGCGTGAGAATGCGGCCCTTTTGCAGGCGTATCTCGATATCCCGGATTAGCGGCTTGCCCTCATACCCCACAGCCAGCTGTTTTGTAGAGAAAAAGTAATCCATGTTCATTCCCTCGTGCGTTTTCGGATCATCACGACAATCACCACCGGTGCCCCAAACAGCGCGGTGACCGAGCTGATAGAAAGCTCCAGTGGCGAAAACACGGTTCTGGCCAGCAAATCACACATGAGACAGAAAACAGCGCCACCCAGAAAGCAGGCGGGAATCACCAGTAGCGGTCTGGAGGTTTTTAGAAGGGCTTTCATAAGATGGGGTACGGCGATTCCCACAAAGGAAATGGGCCCCGCGAACGCGGTAACGCAAGCGGAGAGTAGGCTGGAAAGCAGCACCAGCACCGCACGAAATGCCCTAACATTAACCCCCATGTTCTGCGCGTAGTTTTCTCCCAGTTGATATGCCCCGATGGGCTTGGAAAGGAGGAACACGATAAACGCAGTGTCTAGCACAACAATAGCCATCACAGCCACATCATCCCAAGATGCTCCTGAAAAGCTGCCCCGAGACCAACTATACAGGTTGATGATGCTTGCGTCGTCCGCAAAGGTTACAATAATGTCAGTGATGGCAGCGCAAATATAGCTGATCATCACCCCACCCACGATGAGCCGAGAAGAACGCGATGCCCTGCGTGCCATGAGCATGACGAGGCCCATAGAGAGCATCGCTCCCGTAAAGGCCGCAACGATCAGCAGGGCCGAGCTTACGCTTTTGCGGCTTCCAACCATCAGCACTGTAGTTACCGCCACCATTAGCTTTGCGCCGGAAGATATACCCAGCACATAAGGCCCAGCGATGGGATTATTAAAAAATGTCTGCAATAAAAACCCCGAAAGCGCCAATGCACCGCCCAGTAGAATTCCTTCAAATATGCGTGGAAGCCGAATCTTCCAGATCACGTTAAACAGCGTATCGGCATCATCCCCGCCAAAGAGAATTCCAACGATATCGGAAGCAGACGCCTTAATGCTGCCCAATCTGATATTCAGACAGATCAACAATAGAAGCGCCGCCACAAGCAGAGCACAAACGAGTCCAAACCGCATTAGGCGTTTTTTTTCACAGGTTTCCATGGCGCAGCCCTTTCCAGATTATTGTAGCTTGTATAAAAATACAAACTTGGTCAGGGATGGATCCGGGACTGTGAGCATACGGTTGATGTCCAGTATCATTTGGCCCAACCGGGTTGTTTCCTGAAACAAGTTTTGCCTCGTACACCAGACGTTTCCTCTCTGGACCGCTTTGAAATCCTTTAACAATGCGTTCTTCGAAACCAACTCGTTAATAGTTTCCAATTCTCCCCCTACAGTGCAGTTATATATTATGAAGTCAGCGTCCTTTGCGACGGCATAAAACGCCTCCATTTCAAGGGTGGTCGAATCGCTTTGAGAATCACCTGCGTCGTCAAAAACAGAATCTCCACCCGCCAGCTCAATCATCTTGGTTACATAATCGCCGGGCCTTCTCACAATGGCGTTGCCGGAAGTGTTGATATAGAAAAAAGCAACGGGTTTCCCTGTGGGTTCCATATTCGCGATCTCCTTCAAAAAGGCAACCTGCTCATCAAAAAGCTCCTGCGCTACAGCCTCCTTATTGAAGAGCGCGGCATATAGCTTGATCCATTCCGTGTGTCCTAAAGGGTGGGGCTCGTAACTCGACTGATCCACAAAAACCGGGATTCCCAATTCCATGAGTTTTTCTTTTACCTCTGGCGCGCGTTCAATCATAGTGGATTCCACTGCCAGCTTGCAGCCATCTGAAAGAATAAGCTCATAATCCGGCTCACTGTATTTTCCAGCAAACCGAATGGTGCCTTTCTCCATTGCCACCTGGGCGTTGTGGTTATACCAACCCTCCGCCTTCGTTCCGGACAAGCTGATGCTGCTAAGACAATTCACCGCGTCGAACAGACACATGGCAGATGTGGCCGCCATGTAGATATGATCCACAGGCTGATACAGTACCGTAATATCCGAATCTATGCCCTTTGGCGCCTCCATTCCTTCGGGCACCAATAAAAACCGGCTGCCGTCACAAATGGAAATCAGTTTGTAGCCGCCTTCAAAATAGTCCACGCTAAAATTTTGAGCGTACTGCAATTCCATGCTGTCCTGCGGCTCCCATCCACTGCCCGCCACTGAATTGGCGGGCTGAACAGCACATCCTGAAATGCTTGAGAACACAACCCCTAACATAAGGATCGATGAGAGTAATTTTTTCATTTGTTTCCTTCTGCGGCTTTGGGCCGACTCATTAAGATAGGATTCGCGGCCCTGGCAGTTATCCCTGATCACAGGGTCAGAGCCGCACCCACGTGCCCCACATACATCTGCCGAATGCCCGCGTATTGGCCCAGCCCCTGCATCAGACACTTGACCTCAAACCCAGCTGACTCAAAGACTGATTTCCAGGAATCATCCCCATCGCCCGCCATATCGTTATTGGCATGATCTCCCGCAACAATCATGAGCGGCAACAGTACAACCTTTTTCGCGCCGCTTCCCTTAACCAGTTTCAGTACGTCGCCCACGGAGGGTGTAGCTTCAACTGTACCTACAAAGTAATTGGCATAGCCCGCACCCGTGAGTTTCTGCTGAAGTTTGGTATACGTTGCGTTGGCTGCATGCTCCGTGCCGTGGCCCATAAATACCATCGCCGTGCCCTCGGTATTGTAGGATACAGTTTCCTCCGTAACAATGGAAATGACCTTGTCATAATCTTCATCCGAGGAAAGCAGCGGCAACCCTACCTTTAAGCTGCTAAACTGATACTTGTAGGCGGTCACTTCGCTGATGGCGTCGTCGTACTCGTACCCGCTCATTACGTGGGTGGGCTGGACAACTGCATCCTTCACGCCGTCGGCAACAAGGCGGTTCATAGCCTCGGTTACGTTGTCGATTTCAAGGCCGTCGCGGGTTTTGAGCTTGTCGATGATAATTCCGCTGGTGAAGGCGCGACGCACCTCATAGCAAGGATAGGCCGTAGCAAGTGCGGTTTCAATTGCGCCTATGGTAAGGTTCCGGTTGTTACTGTAGCTGGTGCCGAAGCTCACAACCAGCAATACCGGATTCGCCGCTTTTACAGCTTTTGTTGCCAAGGATAACATTTTTGCGGATTTTCTCGCCGCTTTTATGAAGATCGCAGACGCAATATTGCATGATTCCATTGTTTTTTCCTCCACTAAACACTTTGCTTGCGTTTCGGCCAAGAAACCTTAAGGAGCATAAAAAAACCGCCCGCAAGCTGCGCGGACGGCGGAGGTATACTGAAACCGCATGGAATAACCATGCGCCTTTTAATATCCATTACTCCGGAAGTCCGCAGAGCTGAATGCGCCGCAAAATTGCGGCAAGTAAACAGGTAAGTATTCTGACTGATCGCCCGCGCTCCTTCAAAAGAGGCGCCGCCTTTGACGTCTTCCCGGAATCGCTCCCAGTGACATTGGGCCAAAAGCATTGACGAATCACAGCAACGGCCTTGCGCGGGATTCACACCCGCTTCCATGACCTGTTTCCGGTATTCGGTTGGACAAAGCATATCATTCCCGTATTCACAATGTCAAGTATGTCAAAAAGCGATTGTATTTGCTTGACACGATCCGCACAACGACAGTATCATTAGGGTAAAGTAGTGCAAACGCCCGCAAGACGCTTGTATGAAAGACAATTGTATGGGGAAGTAGGGTGAAATTCCCTCGCAAGTGCGTTGCCGTTATAGCCGGATTACCATGGTTCATATTCCTTTGCGAACACCGGAGGATATGGTTTTTAAGACGAGGTTTTTTCGCTTTGTCTTTTGTGAAACCAACCCCGGCCGCCACCGGGGTTTTTTGTATGGAATTTACGAGAAGTATCAACGGAAAATTGCTGCGGTGCGGCTATACCACAGGCTCCTGTGCCGCCGCTGCGGCGAAGGCAGCGGCGACAATGCTTCTGAGCGAAAAAGAGATGCATACCATCACGCTGGAGATACCAAAGGGTTTAAAGCTTTCGCTGGACGTTCTGGATGTCCAAATGAGCCCGGACAGTGCCAGCTGCGCCATCCAAAAGGACGCCGGGGACGATCCGGACGTAACGGACGGCATTTTAGTGTATGCTCGAGTAAGCCGCACGGCTGAAGGGATTGAGATTACGGGCGGTGAAGGCGTGGGACGGATCACGAAACCCGGACTGGATCAGCCTGTAGGGGAATCCGCCATCAATTCTACGCCCCGTCGTATGATTGTTGATTCTGTCTCAGGCGTTTGCGAAGCGTACGGTTATACGGGTGGCGTACGCGTCTGCATCTATATCCCCGGGGGCGACAAATTGGCCAATCGAACTTTCAATCCGCGCATTGGAATCGAGGGCGGGCTATCGGTGATCGGCACCACGGGCATCGTTGAGCCAATGAGCAACGCTGCCCTGATCGACACCATCCGGCTGGAAATACGCCAGCTCGCCGCCACAAATACAAAAAGCATTCTGCTTACGCCGGGCAATTACGGCGAAGCCTTTGCGAGGGAAACGCTGGGACTGTCCATGAAAAACCATATTTCTTGCTCCAACTTCATTGGAGATGCCGTCGATGCGGCCGTAGAAAACGGATTCTCTCATATTCTTTTCGTTGGGCATATCGGGAAGCTAGTGAAGCTGGGCATCGGCATCACCAATACCCATTCCTTAAACGGAGACGGACGGATGGAAACGCTGCTCGCCTGTGCGCTTACCGCGGGTGCGGAGCTTCCCCTGCTGCGGGGGATTGTAGCCTCGGTTACCACCGACGGGGCGCTGGCGCTCTTAAGCAATGCCAGACTGCTGAAAGAGACAATGGCCGTATTGGGAGGACGTATAGACGGTTGCCTCAAAAGGCGTGTGCCGGACAACGTTACCATCGGGTACGTATGTTTTGCCAATGCGGAAAAATCCGGAGGCGTCCTTGCGCAAAGCGACGGCGCCGAGGAGTTGATGCGGATTTGGAGGGAAAATCCATGATCCACTTTGTGGGCGCGGGATGCGGCGCACCAGATTTGATTACATTGCGTGGCTCAGAGCTTCTAAAAATCGCCGACGCAGTCATCTACGCGGGTTCGCTGGTGAATCCCGCGCTGCTTGCAAATACAAAACCGGGCTGTGAAATATTCAACAGCGCGAAGATGACCCTTGATGAGGTAATTTTCGTAATGAAACGCATGGAAGCAGAGGGAAAAGCCACTGTGCGGCTGCATACGGGCGACCCCTCCCTTTACGGCGCCATCCGGGAGCAGATAAACAGGCTGGATAGGCTGCATATACCGTACGACATTTGCCCAGGCGTATCCAGCTTTTCCGGTGCAGCAGCGGCACTGCGAGCGGAGTATACGCTGCCCGGCGTCAGCCAAAGCGTAATCATCACCCGAATGGCGGGAAAAACCCCTGTGCCAGAAAACGAGAGCATCCGAGGTTTTGCGGCCCACGGGGCCACCATGGTAATTTTTTTAAGCGCAGGAATGACCGAGGCGTTGCAGACCCAATTGCTTGAGGGCGGCTACGGGCCGAAAACTCCCAGCGCCATCGTCTATAAGGCGAGCTGGCCGGACGAAAAGGTCATTCGTTGCACAATAGGCACGCTCCACCAGGTGGCCGTGAGTAGCGGCATTAAGAGCCTGGCATTGATTGTAGTTGGGGATTTTTTGGGCGATGTTTACCAGCTGTCCTGCCTCTATGATCCCGCCTTTACCACCGCCTTCCGAGAGGGAATGAAAAAATGAAGCTTGGCATTATTGCATTCAGTGAAAAGGGCATGGCTTTGGGGGAACGGCTTCAGCTGCTTCTGCGCGGAAAGGGCAATGCGGCAAAGTTAACCCGCTGTAAAAGCGGAGGTCTAAACTGTTGGACAAAGGCACGTTTCGCTTCCTGCGACGGCCTTATATTCATAAGCTCCTGCGGCATCGCGGTGCGGGCCATCGCCCCATATGTACAAAGCAAAACCAAAGATCCCGCCGTTGTCGTGGTGGACGAGTTGGGGACCTACTGCATTTCATTGCTTTCGGGGCATTTAGGCGGTGCGAACCGCCTTGCCGAAGAAATATCGCACCTTATTTCGGCCTGCCCCGTCATAACCACGGCCACAGACTTGAATAGTGTATTCGCTGTAGACCTTTGGGCAGAGAAACAGGGGCTATTCATTGTAAACCCAGAGCGCATCAAATGGGTTTCCTCACGTTTGCTTGATGGGCAACCACTTAAACTGCAAAGCAGTTTCCTGATATCCGATAAACTGCCGGTGGGTTTGACGGTAGGAACCGCCGACCAATATGACATCCTTGTATCGTATCAAGCCCATGTCAGGGCAGAAGCTTTGCAACTGGTGCCGCCTGTGATTACTCTGGGGGTAGGCTGCAAAAGAAACACGAAGGCAGAGAAACTTGAGCAAGCCTATGATCTTATTTTAAATAAGCTAAACGTCCATCCATCTGCCGTCAAGCGGGTATGCAGCATTGATCTAAAGGCCCGAGAGCCCGGAATTTTGGAATTCTGCCGACGCCACTCTTTCCCCTACTATACATATTCACCAGCAGAGCTTGCCGCATTGCCGGGGATTTTTTCCGGTTCGGACTTTGTTAAGTCCGTCACTGGGGTGGACAACATATGTGAACGCAGCGCAGTGCTGGGCAGCGGCGGCGGGAGGCTTCTTGCCGGTAAGAGCGCGGTCTTAAGCGTAACCATGGCGCTGGCAATGGAGCCTTATACCCTGCGCTTTAACGCGGAAGGAGACCGTGAATGAGCAAGCTGTTTGTAATCGGCATTGGCCCTGGAAACCCGGAGGGCATGACCATCGCCTGCCGCGCCGCCCTGGAGCAGTCGGACGTGCTGGTAGGCTATACGGTATACATCGATTTGATCAGGCCTCTGCACCCAAAAAAAGCTGTATTTGCCACGCCCATGATGGGAGAGGTAGCGCGCTGCAAAAATGCGCTTATGCTGGCCGCCCAAGGAAAAACCGTGGGGGTGGTTTGCAGCGGTGACGCAGGTGTATATGGCATGGCGAGTCTGATCTTTGAGCTGGCGCAGGAATACCCTCCGTTGGACATTGAGATCGTTCCCGGCGTAACCGCGGCCCTTGGGGGGGCCGCCCTTCTGGGCGCGCCGCTGTCCTGCGATTTTGCCGTCGTCAGCCTGTCGGATTTACTGACGCCTTGGGCGGCCATCGAAAAACGTTTAGTCTGTGCCTCAATGGCGGATTTCTGCATGGCGCTATACAATCCTGCCAGCAAAAAGCGGGCGGATTATCTGGAAAAGGCCTGCGGCATCGTCCTTAGGCACAAGGCTCCCGACACCATTTGCGGCTTCGCTCGAAATATTGGCCGCGCGGAAGAATGCACAGAGACCCTTTCCCTTGCGGAGCTGAAAAACGCGAAGGTCGATATGTTTACAACTGTGTTCATCGGGAACAGCCAAACAAAGCTGATTCAAGGCCGCATGATTACTCCCAGGGGGTATCGACTTGACTGAGATCGTATTGTTTGGCGGCACCACCGAGGGACGGGAGCTGGCGGCTCTGCTGCAAATCAAAGGAATACCGACCCTTGTATGCGTGGCGACGGAGCACGGGCAATCGCTGCTTGAAGCCGGGGGCACACTTCGAGTGCACACTGGAAGGCTGGATACATTGTCCATGGCCGCGCTGCTTTTATCTGAGAAACCCAGCCTTGTTATCGATGCGACGCACCCCTATGCCACTGAGGTTAGCGTTAACATCAAAAATGCCTGTATTGCCACTTTCACAGCTTATATCCGCGTGCACCGGGAGCCTTCACCTGAAAAAGGCTGCGCCGAATTTGAAGATATGCTTTCACTTGCCGCCTGGTTGAACCACCAAAAAGGGATCATTTTTTCCACTTTAGGCGCAAAGGAAGCGGCGGCACTGTGCAAAGTGCGAGACTTTAAAAACCGGATATGGCTGCGCATTTTACCCTCGATGGAGGGACTGGCCGATTGTCTGAGCGCCGGATTCCCTGCAAATCATATCATCTGCATGCAGGGGCCTTTTTCCCGGGAGCTGAACGTCGGCATGTTCAAGGAAACCGGGGCTTTGATCCTTGTGACCAAGGAGTCGGGCAGTGCGGGAGGATTTCCGGAAAAACTGGCGGCGGCACGGAACTGCGGAATGGCAGTGGCGGTACTTAAGCGGCCCCGAAATGAAAACGGCTTTACTTTGGAAGAACTCAAAGCAAGAATCGAGGACAAGCGTTTATGAAGCGTGTAACCATTGTGGGAATCGGCATGGGACCGGACACTGTGACACAGGAAGGACTTGAAGCCATACAAAAAGCAGACATTTTACTAGGCGCACCACGGATGTTGCACGCATTTTCTTACCTGGGCAAAAAGTCGTATCCCGAATATACGCCAAAGGGTGTATGCCACATCGTGGATACAAGTGAAGCAGCCCTCTTTGCGGTTCTGGTTTCAGGAGACACCGGCTTTTTTAGCGCGGCAGAAGATCTTTGCATGGCGCTTGCAAACTGTGAGGTCAGCCTGATCCCCGGGATTTCCTCCCTGAATTATTTCTTTGCCAAATTGAAGCGACCCTGGCAGGACGCGGCGCTCTTGAGCTGTCATGGCCGCAGCACCAATCTTGTTGATATGGTACGTCGAAACCGCCTGACCTTCGCCCTGACCGGCGGAAACCTTATAGAACTTGCGCAGACACTTGCGGATGCAGGCTTTGGCGGGCTTGCGGCCCATGTGGGAGAAAACCTGAGTATGGAGACGGAGCGCTTGTTAACTTGCCCAGTCGCTGAAATACAGGCGTTGGGCGCCGATGCACTTTGCGTGCTGCTGATCGAAAATCCCAACTGTGACAGCCGGGTTCGCTTAGGCATCCCTGACGAAGAATTCATTCGTGGGAACGTGCCCATGACCAAAGCCGAAGTGCGGGCGGTAAGCCTGAGCAAGCTGGGCCTTTCCCCGAATTCGGTCTGCTGCGACATCGGTGCGGGCACGGGTTCGGTGGCGGTGGAGATGGCGCTGGCCGCCTACCGGGGCCATGTTTACGCCGTGGAACAAAACGAAGCGGCTACGGCGCTGATCCGCCAGAACTGCCGCAAATTTCACCTGAGCAATGTGACAGCCATACCACGCGGCGCACCGGAAGCCTTAGATAATTTGCCCACCTTGGATGCGGCGTTTATTGGGGGCAGTAGTGGCCATTTGAAAGGGATCGTTTCTGCGTTGATAAAAAACAACCCCAGCATGCGCATCGTGATTAATGCCATTGCACTGGAGACCCTTCATGCCGCACTGGAGGCTTTGGACGTCCACGGCATTCCGGCGGAGGTAGTACAGCTCGGCATCTCAAAAGCCGAGTCCGCTGGGCGCTTGCACATGATGAAGGCACAAAACCCTATTTTCGTCATCAGCGGAGGCAATTATGCAAGATAGGATACTGATTGCCGGAACCCACTCCGGCTGTGGCAAGACTACAGTCACCTGTGCCCTGCTTGCGGCGCTGAAGGCCCGTGGGTTGGAACTGACCGCCTTTAAATGCGGCCCGGACTACATTGACCCCATGTTCCACCGAGTGGCCATCGGCATTCCCAGCCATAACCTGGATCCGTTCTTTTGCACGGAGAAACAACTTCGAAAGCTGTTTGCGGCACGCGCCAAAGGGCTTTCCATAATCGAGGGCGCCATGGGCTATTACGACGGCATTGGCCCCAAAGGCCAATCCAGCAGCTACCACGTAGCAAAGGCCACGGATGCGTCAGCGATCCTTGTGATTGACGTAAAAGGGATGTACGCCTCTGCCGGAGCGGTGCTCAAGGGCTTTTTAAAGTTCCGGTCCGACAGCCGCATCCAGGGCGTGATTTTCAACGGTGCGTCCCCCATTCTCTATGAAGGGCTGCGGCAGGTGGCGCGGGATGCCAACATAATTCCAATGGGATTTTTGCCAAAAGTGCCGGAACTGTCTATCCCCAGCCGCCATTTGGGGCTGCTAACAGCAGGTGAAATACAAAATATTCAACAAAGACTATGTTGCCTCGGTGAACTTGCCCAGCAGTATATCGATCTGGACGAAGTGCTGGCCATTGCTGCAAAAGCACAGCCTATTACGGTTGTGCCGAAACGAGCAAAACCGCTTTTAGGGGTGCGGGTAGCGATTGCGCAGGACGAAGCCTTTTGCTTTTTGTATCAAGAGAATCTGGAACTTTTGCAGGAACTAGGATGTGATCTTTGTTTTTTCAGCCCACTGCGCCACGTTGCCCTGCCTCAGCATATCGGTGGGTTGTACTTGCCGGGGGGATATCCCGAGTTATACCTTGATGGGCTTTGCGGCAATACGTCCATGCGTCAGACCATAAAAGACGCTATAGGTAACGGCCTCCCTACCATTGCGGAATGTGGCGGTTTTTTGTACCTGCACGATATGTTGGACGGATTCCCTATGACCGGGGTCATATGCGGCGCTGCATACAGGACTGAAAAACTCCAACGCTTCGGCTATGCGACGCTGACGGCGAAACGGGACAATCTGCTCTGCAACACTGGAAAGAGCATCCGCGTTCATGAATTTCACTATTATGAAAGTGAAAACTGCGGCGAGGATTTTGCGGCACACAAGGCTTCAGGCACAAGCACTTACGCCTGCTGCCATGCTTCGGATACCTTATTCGCTGGGTTTCCGCACCTGTATTTTCCCGCAAATCCCGAATTTACAAAGAATTTTGTGCAAAAGGCGATAGAATATGCTAAAAAACATGCTTAAAGATATTCGTCCGGCAGATCAGGCAGTCTATGGCGCCTGCATCGCCCGATTTGACCGAGTGGCCAAGCCTTTGGGAAGCCTCGGAGCGTTAGAAACGCTGCTTGCGAAAATCGCAGGAATCTACGGCAGCGCCCACATCGACATTACTAAGAAATGCGTGCTGGTATTCTGCGCGGACAACGGCGTAACGGCGCAGGGCGTTGCCCAAAGCGACAGCCAGGTCACCACGGCCATCGCAAGGATGCTTGCCGAGGGAAAAGCTAGTGTTTGCGTTATGGCCCGGGCCTGCGGGGCGGATGTGTTCCCCGTGGACATAGGGATGGCCGATACCATTAAGGGGCTTCTTCCCAACAAGCTTGCCCGCGGCACGGACGACATATCCAAAGGTCCTGCCATGAACCGGGAGACCGCTATCAAGGCCATTGAGGTCGGTTTGGCACTGGTAAAGGAGAAAAAAGAGCTGGGGTACCGACTGATCGCCACAGGAGAGGCGGGCATCGGAAACACCACCACTGCCACTGCCATGGCCTGCATTCTTCTCCATCGGCCACCCGAACTGCTGTCCGGGCGGGGCGCCGGCCTTTCCGACGAGGGGCTCCTTCGCAAGCGCCGCGCCATTGCCGAGGCCATTCGAGTTACCGAGCCTGACCCCTGCGACCCCATAGACGTACTCACCAAGGTGGGAGGTCTGGATATCGCCGCAATGACAGGGGCTTTTTTGGGAGGGGCGATATACCGCGTTCCAGTTGTGATGGACGGAGTGATTTCCACTGTTGCAGCCCTTTGCGCAGTGCGACTTCATGGAGCGGTTCGAGATTTCATTCTGCCCTCCCATCTCAGCACCGAACCTGCGGCACCGCTACTTTGCCAAGAGCTTTCCCTCAAGCCTATTCTGCATGCCGACATGCGGTTGGGAGAAGGAACAGGAGCAGTGGCGCTGTTCCCGCTTCTCGATATGGCGGCAGCGATATACCATGATGCCGCTACTTTTGCGGATATCGAGGTAGACGCTTACAAAAGGCCGCCATGCTGATTCTAATTCTTGGAGAAAACGGAAGCGGCAAGAGTGCCTATGCTGAAAAACTCGTAGAACATCTGGGCGGGCCAAAATACTACATCGCCACCATGATCCCGTATGGCACGGAAGGCGCAAAGCGGGTAAAAAAGCACTTGGCCCAGCGCAAGGATTGCGGCTTCGTTACGTTGGAATTGCCCTATGTAGCGAAGGATGCGGAGGTTTCGCCTGATTCCACAGTGCTTTTGGAGGACGTGTCCAATCTGCTGGCCAACGGCATGTTCGAACGGGGTTATATATGGCAAGATGTGAAAACGGATATTATAGCGCTGCGCGCACGCTGCCGCATCCTTGTGGCCGTAACCATACAGGGGTTGTTGGCGGAGAAATACCAAGGAGAAACCCAGACGTATATCGATGCCCTGCGCTTACTCAATAATGCACTTTTTCAAGAGGCCGACCTTGTGGTGCAAATGCAGCATAAAGCGCCTGAAATCATAAAAGGAGAAACGGATGGCATTCTTTAAATCCATGTGGATTGCTATAAGCACATATAGCATACTTCCCTCGCCACGCACCAAATGGAACGAGGTGAATATGAGATATTCTGTTTGTTTTTTGCCTGTGGTAGGCGTCTTTTTGGGCGGAGCGCTGCTGTTATGGCATTGGGTTTGCAGGGCACTTTTGGCGGACGGGATACTGTTCGCAGCAGTTGCTGCGGTGCTGCCGCTGCTGCTTACCGGCGGTATCCATATGGACGGCTTTATGGACACGATAGACGCGCTTGCTTCCCATCAGAGACGGGAGAAAAAGCTGGCCATTATGAAGGATTCCCACTGTGGGGCTTTTGCGGTAATGTATTGCTGTTTATATCTGTTGCTTGCTTTTGGCCTTTATCATGCGCTTTATCAAACGGCCTTGATTCCGATGATATGCCTAGGGTTTGTTCTATCCCGAGCCGTCACTGCATTTGCTGCTTTTACGTTTCCCAACGCCCGTGGTGAGGGGATGCTTTATTCTTTTACCGAGAACGCCGGACGGTGGTCCGCGACAATCGCACTACTTACGGCGGCGGTCTGCATAGGGTGCATGGTATGGGCCTGCCCAGCGGTGGGCAGCACATCCTCTGCCTTTGCCGTGCTGACGCTGTTATGGTATCGATCCATGGCAAAGCGGCAGTTCGGCGGCGCAACCGGAGACACGTCTGGGTTTTTTTTGCAGGTCTGCGAACTGATGTTACTTTGGGGCACTTGGATCGGAGGCTTGCTGTGAAAAAAATACTTTTAATCCGCCACGGCATGACGCTTAGTAACAAGGCGAAACGCTATGCCGGACGAACAGACGAGCCCTTGTGCAACGAAGGAATTGCGCAGACGAACACGCTATATTTGCGCAAGTTGCCAAGCTGCGATTTCGTGTTTGCAAGCCCGTACCTGCGCTGCAGGCAAACCGCAGATACCTTGTTCCCCGGACACCCTTTGGTGGTCATCGAGGGCCTTCGGGAATGCGACTTCGGCAGTTTTGAAGGTAAAACAGCAGATGAGCTTGCCCACAATCCGAAGTACACTGCATGGCTAACGTCCGGCTGCACCGGGCCGATTCCCGGCGGAGAAAGCGTATTGGGCTTCAAAGCGCGCTGCTGTGAAGCGTTTGTCCGCGCGGTGCAGGGAATATCGGAAGGCAGCACTGCGGCGTTTGTGATTCATGGAGGCTGCATTATGGGGATTCTGGAAGAATACGCCCAGCCCCACAAGACGTTTTACGAATACCATATCGAACCCTGCGGCCTGATATCCTGCACCCTTGCAGGCTCCGTGCTGACCATCACCGGAGGTGCGCAATGCTGACGCTATCTATAATTGCACTGTGTGCAGGATTCCTTTTGGATCTCCTCATCGGCGATCCCCAGGGCTGGCCCCATATGGTGCGCGGATTCGGACGATTGATTTCCTCACTTGAAAAACCGCTTTACCCTATCAAAAACAAGCGCTTTGGCGGGGCCCTGCTGGTGATTTGCGTCCTGTGCTTTTGCACGATTTTGCCTGCTGTTCTCCTGTATTTTGCATGGCGGCTATCACCCTGGGCGTATTTTGCGCTAGAAACGCTGTTGTGCTGGCAGCTGTTGGCGGTGAAAAGTCTCAAAGACGAAAGCCGGAAGGTATGCGACGCCCTTATAAAAGAAGATTTGTCTGAGGCCCGAAAGACCGTATCCATGATTGTGGGGCGGGACACGGCAGCACTGGATGCGGCTGACGTAACTAGGGCCACGTTGGAAACCGTGGCAGAAAACGCCTCGGACGGCGTGATTGCGCCGCTGTTCTACATAGCGTTGGGTGGCGCAGCACTGGGCTGCCTCTACAAGTCGGTGAACACCATGGATTCCATGATCGGCTACAAAACTCCCCGGTATCTGAACTTTGGCCGCGCTGCGGCTAAACTGGACGATGTGCTAAATTTCCTTCCATCTCGGCTATGTGCCCTGCTTATGATCTTGGCAAGCAGACTGTGCAAAATGAACGCGAAAAACGCCCGGCGCATTTGGGCACGCGACCGTTGCAAGCACGAAAGCCCTAATTCCGCCCAAACCGAAGCCGTTATGGCGGGGGCGCTGGGCGTCCAGCTTGCAGGGAATGCATACTACTTTGGCTCATTGCATGAAAAGCCATATATTGGCGACGATACGCGGTCCATAGAGCCGGATGACATTCTTCGCGCTCACCGGCTTCTTTACGCCACCGCGGCATTGATGCTGCTGGCTGTGCTAGTGTTCAGGGGGTGTTTTTATGCAGCGCTATGAACACGGCGGCGATATTTATGAAAACGCCGGGATTCAACTGGATTTTTCCGTAAACACCAATCCTCTGGGCATGCCGGAGGCAGCAAAATTTGCCGTTGTCGATTTCATAGATACCTTCGAACGCTATCCCGATTGCAAATGCCGGGCACTTCGGGCAGCTCTTTCAAAAAAGCATGGTGTAAAAGAGAATATGATCCTTTGCGGAAACGGCGCGGCGGATCTAATTTTTAGAATCTGCGCCTGTTTTCAACCGAAAACCGCTCTTACCCTTTCGCCCACATTCTCGGAATACGAGCGAGCGGTGAGGTGCTTTGGCGGCGAAATGCGGTATTTCCTTCTGCGGGAGACGAATGGCTTTGAGCTGACGGATGAAGTTATCCGTATGCTCACGCCGGATACGGGCGTCTTCTTTCTTTGCAATCCCAACAACCCAACAGCAAGATTAGCCTCTATGGAGTTTCTATGCCGAATCGCTGCGGCATGCGCGGCAAATGATGTCCTTTTGGTGGTAGACGAGTGTTTTATGGAATTTTCGATGGGGCAGTCCATGGTTTCAATGCTTTCTTCATTTCCAAAGCTTCTGGTTCTCAACGCATTTACCAAGTTTTATGGCCTAGCGGGACTGCGGCTGGGGTACCTGATGGGAGATCCGGCACTTCTCGCACGCATTGCCTCCTTCGGCTCCGAATGGAGCGTATCTACGGCGGCGCAGGCGGCGGGCCTTGGCGCGCTTTCGGAACCGGACTGGGCAGAAAAGACACGCTCTGTCGTGGAAGAGGAGCGAACATATTTGAATACGGAGCTTACAAAACTCGGCCTTACGGTGTTTCCCGGCGAGGCCAACTTCTTGCTCCTCAAATGCTCTATACCTCTGTACGATCCGCTAAAAAAGCGAAGCATCCTCGTGCGCGGCTGCGATAACTTCACCGGGCTGGACGAATTTTTTATCCGGATCGGAATTAAAACCCGCGAGAAAAACACGGCGCTGCTTTGTGCCATACGGGAGGTACTTCATGGCTAAGGCGATTATGGTACAGGGAACCATGTCAAACGCGGGGAAAAGCATGCTGTGTACGGGGCTTTGTCGCATGTTCCGACAGGATGGCTACCGGGTTGCCCCCTTCAAGAGCCAGAATATGGCCTTGAATTCCTTTATTACCCGAGAAGGTTTGGAAATGGGCCGTGCGCAGGTAGTGCAGGCCGAGGCCTGTGGCATTGAACCAAGGGTATGCATGAACCCAATCTTGCTTAAACCCGTTTCTAATGTGGGTTCTCAGGTAATCGTAAACGGCGAGGTGCGTGGTAATATGAGCGCGGCAGAATACTACAGCATAAAGCATACCCTCGTGCCCGACATCATGCGCGCCTACGATTCCCTTGCTGCTGACAATGACGTCATTGTCATTGAGGGCGCTGGAAGCCCTGTGGAAATCAACCTGAAAGAAGGAGATTTCGTCAATATGGGGATGGCGAGGTTGGCCGGGGCACCTGTGCTGCTGGTAGGTGATATTGACCGGGGCGGGGTTTTTGCGCAGCTTTACGGCACTGTTGCTCTGTTGGACGAAGGAGAGCGCGATCTGGTGAAGGCATTGGTAATCAACAAGTTCCGAGGAGATGTAAATCTGCTGCAAAGTGGTCTTGTGATACTTGAAAATTTGGTAAAGAAGCCTGTAGCGGGCGTTCTGCCCTATCTTGACGTGGATATCGAGGACGAGGACAGCTTGTCGGAACGGTTTTACCGAAACAGACAGGATGTAATCATCGACATCGCAGTAATTAGGCTGCCCCGCATTTCAAACTTCACCGACTTTTCTGCGCTGGAAGCCACACCGGGTGTCGGAGTAAGGTATGTGAGCGCGCCGGGACCCCTAGGCTTGCCGGATCTGGTGATCCTGCCGGGCACAAAAAGCACGATATCAGACCTTTCCTGGCTTCGGCAGAGAGGCTTGGAGGCAGCGATTAAAAAACTTGCGGCTAGCGGAACACCCATCGTAGGAATCTGCGGCGGGTATCAAATGCTGGGACAATGCATCACCGATGCCGAAGGCGCGGAGGGTGGCGGCAAAATCAGGGGCATGGGACTGCTTCCGATTGCAACGAAGTTTGCGTTGGAAAAGTGCCGCTCCCGCGTGAGTGGGTGTGTATTAAGCACCGAGGGGCCGCTTTCCTCCCTTGCGAGCGCCGAAGTAGATGGCTATGAGATCCATATGGGACAAACGACGCTGTTCTCCGGCGCAAAACCATTTATATTATTAGATAACGGTACCCTAGACGGCTGCCAGAAAGACAATGTTTACGGAAGCTACCTGCACGGTTTTTTTGATACGGCCGCCTGTCGCGAAGCGATATTGGGCGCTCTGGGCAAATTAAAAGGTGTGTCGCTGGAGCAAGCATCCTTTAATCTCAAAGAGTATAAGGAGAAGCAGTATGATGTGTTAGCGCAGAGCGTGCGGGAGCATATTGACACCACACTGATCTATCGCATTTTGGAGGCAGGAATATGAAAACAAAACTGGAAACCGTATTGCCTGAAAATATTGAGCGCCGCAGCTTTGAAATCATTGAAAGTGGACTTCCACATTCCCTTGATCCGCAACTTGCACCCATCATCAAGCGTGTAATCCACACCACAGCCGATTTTGACTATGCGGATTCCCTTTTCTTTTCGCCCAACGCCGTGGGCTTTGCATTGGAAGCGCTCAGAATCAGAGCCCATATCATCACCGATACCAATATGGCCAAGTCTGGGATTAACCGGACCGCCCTTCTTAAGCTGGGCTGTGATACCCACTGTTTCATGGCAGACGAAGACGTAGCGGCAGCCGCAAAACAAAACGGCACCACCCGTGCTGCGGTCTCTATGGAGAAAGCAGCAGATCTGAAGGGGCCGTTGATTTTTGCCATCGGCAACGCGCCTACGGCGCTAATCCGTTTGTACGAACTGATGGAGGAAAAAAGGCTTACGCCTGCGCTTATCATCGGCGTGCCGGTTGGGTTCGTGAACGTAGTACAGGCAAAAGAACTCATCATGCAGACAAATGCACCCTATATCGTGGCACGGGGACGCAAAGGCGGCAGCACTGTTGCCGCAGCCATCGTGAACGCACTGATGTATCAGATTACTCCAAATACATAAGCATCACTTCCATGCGGGGGAAACGGGTATAATGGCATTGACTTAAAACAACAGCTCCCTGGAAATTCGTTTGATGGAGAAAATATATAAAACCGAGCATGCACGAAGTGCATGCTCATCATGGTGCTAATTAGTACGGAAAGACAGCATTAGAATCATGTGAGTTCATTACATATATTCCATAGAAATAAAGGCCCCTATTATCTGTGAAATAGGGTGCGTTATCGGAACTCATAGCGGGCCAGGTTGTGTGGGCCTGGCATATATACCAAAAGCTTAGCATGGTGTTCGACTTTTGGCCGGGGCTTCGAGTCCCCGATTCATCGCCAAGAAAATGCAACGTCCTGAGGCGTTACCCTTTTCGTGGGATTGGATCTATGTCACCATTATAAAAATGAAAACTGGAAAAAAGTACCATTCATTGATTTCAGATACAATCTTCCAGTTTGCAAATTAGCTTCACCTTCAGCGATCATCTCATAGATGCTGCCAAGTGTAATTCTTAGAGATAGTTTTGGATCGCCTTAATATAAGGTGATGCCCCTATATTGCTGCCTGAAATGATTACCGCGATATTGTCACCCGGCAGCACTAAATTCTTATGCTTAGCCAGCAGCGCCGCGATTCCCGTAACGCCTGCCCCTTCGGACACAAGCCGATGATTCATGAAGAGATAGGCCATCGCCGCTGCGATCTCCTCTTCGGATACCAAAACAAAATCATCAATGTATTTCTTCACCATATCAAAAGTATATTTATTATCTTCACCAATGCCCCCCAGCAAACTGTCGGCCAAGGTTGCTTCCTCATTAAGAACAACAGGATGGCCGGCCTGAAGACTATGATACATGACCGCACTGCGCTCCATGGACACACCGATCACTCGTATTTTAGAATTGCAGGATTTCAAGGCCAAGGCGATGCCGGAGAATAGTCCGCCACCGGAAACCGGAATGACGACTGTATTGATCTGTGGGCAATCGTCCAGCAGCTCCAAGCCAATCGTTCCTTGTCCGGCGATTACGTGAGAATCATCAAATGGCTTTATGACCGTAAGGCCTTCCTCGTCCGCCAGTTTGTAGCAATAAGCTTCGGCATCATCTTGGCTATCTCCAACCTGTTTCACTGTAGCACCCAAACTAGACAAAACATTAACTTTGGCTTCAGGCACCCGGTTTGATAAACACACCACGGCGGGAATATTCAGGCGTTGTGCCGCATACGTCACAGCCATACCATGGTTACCGGTGGAAAAAGTGATTACACCACGTTTCTTTTCCTCAGCGGACAAATTTAAAATTTTATTCGTAGCCCCTCGGATTTTAAACGAGCCAACCTCATGCATCGTCTCCAGTTTGAGAAACACGGAAGCATCAAACTGCTTCGACAAATGAGTCGACTGGAATAACGGCGTTTTCCTAACATGGTTGTTTATCATTTTGCGGGCAGCCCATACATCTTGTATGGTCAATACGTTTGGTTGAATCATAATATATTCCCCTTTTCTTTAAGGCTAAACCCCATTATCAGACGAAGTTTATGCTCTGGCCGATAGATCTCTCTAGCGCCCTTTTATAAATTCCCGTGGCAGTTGCATTATCCTGAACCGACATCCCGGTTGTATCGAATATGGTTATTTCTTCATCATTTGTTCGTCCTGCTTTTTTACCCAATACCACTTCGCCAATCTCCGCATGAATATCGTCCGCAGTAATGATGCCTGCCTTAATGGGGTTGAGCGTTTCTCCTCCGGTGGTGCACTGCTTTATGCTATCCACTACAATCTTCGCCCGAGCAAATAGTTTTACATCCAATTCTTGTTTGCCCTCAAAATCTGCGCCGATTGCACAAATATGTGTGCCGGGTTTTACCCATTCATCCTTGACGAATGGCTCTTTTCCCGGTGTCGCCGTTACAATGATATCCGAACCAACAACCGCCTTTTGTGCACTATCGCAAGGAATAACTTCTACGCCCAGTTCACCTTCAATATCTTTCTTGTAGCTATCCAGTTCACTGGGAAATTGCGACCACACCTTTACGGTTGTAATCGGCAGCACCTCTTTGATCGCCCTTACCTGCATCCTAGCCTGGGTACCGGCGCCGATGACACCAACAATTCGAGAATCTTTTCGTGCAAGGGCCTTTACGGAAACTCCTCCTGCCGCTCCGGTGCGAATCCCAGTAATGAGTGTTGCCTCCATAATACAAAGCGGAAAACCATTCGTGCCGTCAAATAGATTGATCGTGGCAAAAAGAGTGGGCAAATTGTACTTTTTCATGTTATCCCAAAACCCCGGCGCGGACTTGATGCATATCATTCCAGTCGCAGCCGAATAACTGGCCTTAACATCCGTTTCCGAATTCAGCTCCGGCAGAATAATTGACATAATAGGAGGCTGCGTAACTTCACCCGAGTTAAAACTTTTGTATGCCTCCTCCACCTCTTCTATTGTGCTCTTCATGTTCAATAGAGATTTGACATCCTCATGGGTTAATATCAGTGTTTTCATTTTATTCTCCCTTCTGTTCTGCACGTTTCTACAACCTATTTTTTGAATTGCCCTTGTTTGTTCTTCCTTTTCCAAAATACTATCTACAATCAACTAAAAGTCAGGAAGATAGGAAGCAACTTGGCTTCAAATTAAGTATTATATATTCTGATTGAAAAGTAAAGCGAATGAATTTTGTTTTTTGATGAATAAATACTCATGGGCAATCTTGTACGCCATATTCCATCTAATATCTTTTTCGGCCACGGCTAAGAATGCCGCATTTATTTCAAAGCTTGACCTGCATGATAGGAACTGCGAACAAACGGCCCGGAGGCCACATGGCGGAACCCCATTTCGCCCGCTTCGTTTTGGTACATCGAGAAAATATCAGGATGAATATACTCTATCACAGGATGATGGTTTTTGGATGGGGCCAGATATTGCCCGATGGTCAAAAAATCGCACCCGGCATCCCGCAAATCCCGCATGGCTTCTATGACTTCAGCTTGTGTTTCTCCCAGACCGACCATGATTCCCGACTTGGTATGGATGGCCGGGGCTTTCTCCTTTACCCGGCGCAATAAGTTCAGGGAGCGGGCATACTCTGCCATGGGGCGCACACTCGGATATAGGCGGGTAACGGTTTCCACATTATGATTGATCACCTTGGGATTCGCGGCAATCACCGTTTGTAGCGCGCCTTCATTCCCCGAAAAATCCGGAATCAGCACTTCAATGGTTACCTGTGGCGTCAGCTTTTGCACTTCCGCGATCACTTTTGCAAAGTGCATAGCGCCCCCGTCCGGCAGATCGTCCCGGGTTACGGAAGTGACAACCACGTGGGAAAGCTCCAATGCCTGCACGGCCTGCGCCACATGCAGCGGTTCCTCGAGGTCTACCGGCTCTGTTGCGGCATTTTTCTGTACATTACAAAAAGTACAGTTGCGCGTGCAGACCTTCCCCAAAATCATAAAGGCGGCCGTTTTATTGCAATAGCATTCCATTCTGTTGGGGCAGTTGGCATGCTCGCAGATTGTATTAAGCGACAACCCCTCTAAAAGCGCGTTGACTTTTTTGCTGTTTGGGCTGTTTTGAATTTTGATTCTCAGCCAATCAGGCTTTCTAGTGTACATGCGTTCTCCTCCATATTAAAAACCATGCAGAAATATTGCGCAGTTAATCGGTATAACCGATCCATATCCTGCGCCTTCCCCGTGAGCTTCTGCAAGGAAGTCACGCCCCTGCCCGTTAATCCACAGGGATTGATCCATGTAAAATGCGACAGGTCTGTGTTGATATTAAACGCAAACCCATGCATTGTGACCCAGCGCTGCACGGCAATGCCGATGGCCGCAATTTTATCGTTCCCGACCCATACGCCCGTATGCGTGCCATCCTTCTTATGGGCATAAATGCCGTATTCGTCCATCAACAGGCGAACAAACACCTCCTGCATTTTCCCGACAAAATCCTTGATGCTTTTCCCATGTCGCGCTAAATTGAAGATCGAATAGCCTACAATTTGACCCGGGCCATGGTATGTGACATCTCCGCCGCGTTTCACTTCATAGACGGGTACGCTGTATGCCTCCAGCACTTCCTGGGACAAGAATATATTTTTTTTGTCTGCCCGAACGCCCATGGTCAGAACAGGCGGGTGCTCCAAAAGCAAGAGGGTATCGTCCACCTCCTGCTTTTGACTTTTCGCCAGTAGTGTTTCCTGTATCTTTAGCGCCTGTCCGTATTCAACGCGCCCTAAATTCACAATGTTCAGTTTCATCTGACCTCTCCTTTTTGAAGCTGCATTGTATTCATTATAGCAGAAAAAACACATGGTACAAAAAGGTTTATATTTGCCGCATGATTAAAATTCTATAGGCGATGCTAAAAATTGACTTGAAATATTTTTATTGCTTATGTCAATGGATTGTGCTATACTCCATCTGCTGGCAAAAAAACGAATGGAATTTTCTTAACTTAAATCTCTTTTTTGAATTTGGAGAAGTTGGTCGAGGATATATCCAAATTTTATAAGGAGGTTTTTTGTTATGTTACAGGATAAAACGTTAAAATGCAAAGATTGCGGCGCAGACTTCATGTTTACCGTGAAGGAGCAGGAGTTTTACAAGGAAAAGGGGTTTGATAACGAACCCACCCGTTGCGTGGAATGCCGCAGAGCGAACAAGCTTCGTAAACAGCAGGGCAACGACTCATACCACGGCAACAGCACGTACCGTAGATAAAAGGAGCTTATGGGAGAAAGCTTTTAATGCTTTCTCCTTTTGTTAAGCAAACAGAAAAAAGTTAAGAGGAAATAATGAATATTACGGAATTTAAACAACTAAATCTATCCCCCGCGGTTTTGAAAGCAATCCAGAAAAGGGGCTATCAATACTGCACCCCTGTGCAGGCCGAGTCGATCCCTCAGTTGATGAACTATCGGGATCTGATTGCAAAGGCGCCGACGGGCACAGGGAAAACACTGGCTTTCGGCATCCCGATTATTGAGCATATCGATCCGAAAAATGAACATGTACAGGCTTTGATTCTTGCCCCGACCCGTGAGTTGGCTATACAGATATGCGCCGAGCTCAAGGACCTTGCGGCATTCAAGCCTGGTATTCGATCACTGTGCGTTTATGGTGGGCAGCCCATGAATCAGCAAATGATGGCGTTAAAAAGGCATCCGCAGATCATCGTTGCCACACCCGGTAGATTGAAAGATCATCTTAACCGGGGCACGATCCGGATCGACAGCGTCCAGACGGCAGTGCTTGACGAGGCCGACCGCATGCTGGACATGGGCTTTTACAAAGACGTTACCGGCATTCTCGATCTGATGCCGAATCGGAAAAACCTGGTGCTTTTGTCCGCCACCATTTCGCGCGAAGTGATGACAATTGGCTGGACGTATCAGCGTGACGCGGCTGAGGTAGAAGTTTTAGAAGATACCAGCAACAAGCCGGACATCCTCCAATACAGCCTGAACGCATCCGAAGCGGAAAAAATGGGGCTGCTTTCCAGCATTATAAATGCGGAGGGTTATCAACGCGTGCTGGTGTTCTGCAATACAAAGCATCGGGTTGAAAAGGTATCAAAGCTGCTCAAACGCGAAGGATTTGCAGTCGATTGCATCCATGGCGATATCCGTCAGAACACGCGCGAAAGAGTTTTGCAGACGTTCCGTAGGGGCGCTTTGAATATTCTGGTCGCAACGGATGTGGCGGCACGTGGAATCGACGTAGAAGGAATTGATACCGTGTTCAATTACGACATTCCGAAGGAAAACGAATACTATACGCATCGGATCGGACGAACGGGGCGGGCAAAAAGGCATGGAATTTCGTATACGTTTATATCGAATTATGCCGACATGACACGTCTTAAGAATATTATGCGATGCACAAAATCACAGATCCACCAAATTCCAGCGGATCAGTTTACCCAGAGCAATGCCGGTTAAGAAGAAGTAAATCACTCTTTTGTGATTTACCCTAAGCGCTTTTCCTAAATCGAGAAAAGATAACGCCTTAAATTTTAGTATTTAAGGCGTTTTGTTATATTCATGCGCTGATTGCGCGAATATAGACAATTCTATGGATTTTTACGGCTGCGGCAGGCCAAATAGCGGTCGTTTGCCCCGGGCCAGTCGATGATGTTAAACCAGTTTCTGATGTAGTCATCGCGCTTGTTGTAGTGCAAAAGATAATAGGAATGCTCCCATACGTCAATGTTGAGGATAGGACAATGGGGAGATGTAAGCGGCGTATCCTGATTGGCGGTGGTAATAATGCGCAGTTTCCCCCGCTGATCGGCAACCAGCCAGGCATAGCCTGAGCCGAAAACCGACATTGCTGCGGCCTTGAATTCTTTCATAAAGGCATCGTAACTCCCATAGGCGCCGATGATTGCTTCGGCCAGCGCGCCCGTCGGACGCCCGTTGGCGATTGGAGTCATCTCATTAAAATAAAACCGATGATTATACACGCCGCCGGCGTTGCGCGCAATGGGGATGCCCACGCTGTCCGGCAGCTTGCCGGCGGTCTGCATCAATTGCTCCAGCGTCAGCTGCTGCAATTTGGGCTGGTCCTTCAGTGCCACATTCAAATTGTTGATGTATCCCTGCAGATGCCTGTCGTGATGCAGATGCATGGTTAACGTATCAATATATGGCTCCAACGCATCATAGGCATAAGGCAGAGACGTATTGGCAAACGGATAATGCTCCTTCAATTTTTCATCCCTCCCGTATCAACAAAATATGCGTTCATCCGGGAAAGGTGACAAAGATTGTAAACCTGTGCTGCTTTGCGCTTTAGTATGATCTCTCACACAGAATATGCAGCGCCTCAAGATAACCAGCAAAGCCGCGGCCTTTTACCGTGGCGACGCACGCGGCGCGGATGTAAGAAATCTTCCTGAATTCCTCGCGCGTTTCGGGATCGGATAGATGTACCTCTACGGTTGGGATACCCACTGACTTGACCGCGTCTAAAAGCGCGATGCTCGTATGCGTATAGGCCGCCGGGTTGATGATAATCCCCTCCACATTACCCATGGTGCTTTGAATCGCGTCCACTAGCGCACCTTCGCTGTTGGACTGAAAAAAGTGCACTTCCGCCCCCACCTTTTTCGCCTCGTTTTGAATCATTTTCACAAGGTCGGTATAAGTGCCACGTCCATAGATTTCCGGCTCACGCGTACCTAAGAGATTCAGGTTTGGTCCGTTAATCACAAGTATTTTCACAAAAATCCCTCCATATCCGATCCGCAGCTTCCTCCGGCGTGCCGTCGTTTTCTATAACGGCGTCGCGGAAGTATTCGTACAGGGGCAGCCGTTCTCGGTTCATCTGCGCAAGGTCGGCTCCTGCGGAAAGGGGCCTGCCCGCCCGGTCCAAAAGTTTCAAATCCCGGACAATGTGGTAAATCCGTCCGTTCTGATGTAGCGGTGCGTAATTGCGCATGTCTTTTACCACGCCGCCCCCTGTAGTGATGATCCTGCCGCCTCTGGCCCCCGCCAACGCCGTCTGCTCATGCTCTAGGCGACGGAATTCTTCCTCACCATCTTCCCGGAAAATCTCTTCGATGGATTTCCCCGCGCAGCGAACAATTTCGGCATCCACATCCACAACCTCACGCCCCGTGATTTTCCCCAGCGCTTTCCCGACGATGCTCTTGCCGGAGCCGGGCATGCCTGTGATCACTATGTTGGAGGTTTCCCTGCCAATGAGCGCAAGGATGCGCTCAGTTTCACAATCTGGAATTGGTGTCCCAAAAAACAGCTCCGCCGCCGCCTTCGCTTGAGCGACCAACATGGAGAGCCCGCCCGAGCACGGAATTCCAAGCTGCTCGGCACGTATAATAAACGTTGTCCTGTGCGGGTTGTAAATTAAGTCCAGCACGCCTTTGCAACGGCCGAAGTCCTTGGGATCAGCCACACACTCGCCGGCATGAGGATGCATACCCATAGGCGTCGCATTGATGAGAATCTCCCCGTCACGATGGCGGCGAAGGTTGCCGTAGTTATCCGTGCCGTTGCGGGAGACGACCACCACTTCAGAAGCGCCCTGCGCCTTCGCCACCGCCTGTGCGGTCAATGACGCACCGCCGCTGCCGAAGATCACGACCTTCCTGCCCGCAAATTCGATATGGGCGCGTTGTGCCATGTACTTAAAGCCGTAGGCGTCGGTATTGTATCCATGCAGGCCGTCCGCTTTCCGAACGATGGTGTTCACGCTGCCGATTGCCTGCGCCTCCGGCGAAAGCACGGCGCAAAACCGCATGACATCCCGCTTGTACGGAATGGTCACGTTGAGCCCTCCAATATCCTCACGACTCAAAAACTCGGAAAGCGCCTCCGACTCAAGCTCAAAAAGCCGATATGCACTGTTGCCAAGTTCCTGATGAATGCGCACGGAATAGCTGTGTTTTAAGGTGCGCCCGATCAGCCCGTAAACCTTCCCGCCCATATACTTAAACCGTTGCATAGCTGCCCAGGAAAGTAAACCCTTCACAGCTTTTCTCGAGCTCCTCCAGCATGGCGAGTACTTTGGGTTCCTTCACCGACGCATCCAGTTCGAGGAAAAAAACAAATTCAAAATTGCGTCCCGTCACCGGGCAGCTTTCCAGCTTGCTCATGTTGATACCGCGCACCGAAAGCTTGGAGAGGATGCCGTAAAGGGAACCCGGCTTGTTGTCGCAAGAAGTGATGAGGCTTATATGGTTTGCCCCCGCGTAGATCACGGGTTCCTTTGTGATGCAGATGAAGCGGGTGTAGTTGTTGTCGCTGTCCTGAATATCCCCATTAATCACCGCAAGGCCGTAGAGCTCCGCGCACGCATGGGAGGAAATCGCCGCGCAATCCGACCGATCAGACTCCGCTACCATCTTTGCCGCCACAGCGGTATTGCTGCATGGAATCACCTTTACCCCGCTGCCCAAAGACGCCAAAAACTTGCTGCACTGCCCCAGCGCCTGTTCATGGGAATATATCTCGCGAATGTCCGACAGCTTTGTGCCCGGTTTCGCCAGCAGTTCATGCCGGATGCAGAGGCTCGTGGCGCGCACAATGGAAAAATGCTTCCGCTGCAAAAGTTCGTAGACCGCCCGCACGGAGCCATTGGAGCTATTTTCGATGGGCAGCACGCCATATTTGCAAAGGCCCGACCCCACAGCGTCGAACACCGCCTCGAAGGTTTTCACATACATGATCCGGCCCCGAGGCAGCAGTTTGTCGCATGCCACCTGAGAATTCCCGCCTTCCACGCCCTGGCAAGCAACGGTTCCCGTGCAGGGGAACACCTCTTCCCCGGCCGCGAGCGCCTTTTCAATCTGCTCACCCACTTTAGAAGGGCTGGAAAAAAGCTCATTCTGCCTTGCCTTGGAAAGCTCGACCAGCATGGAAAACAAATAGTACGCATACTGTTCCATCTCGCCCGAATTTTCTTGTACCTTTGCCAGGATTTCACGCTCCCGCTCCCTGTTGAGCACGGGCAATGCGCGCTCAGTTTTGTATGCGGCTACCTGTTCAGAAAGGTCCATGCGCGCAAGGAACAGCTTGAGCATTTGTTCGTCCACGCCATCAATTTTGTTTCTGATTTCCGATAAATCCATATTATTTTCCCTCCAATATCATATCCAGCAACACCAGCGCCGTTACAGCTTCCACCACGGGTACGGCTCTATGGGCGATGCACGGGTCGTGCCGCCCCTGTATTGTAAGTTCAGTGAGTACTCTTTTAGAAAGGCTCACCGTTCGCTGCGGTTTGCCGATGGACGGGGTTGGCTTGAATGCCACGCGCACCACCACGGGCATGCCGTTTGTGATGCCACCCAGGATGCCGCCGCTGTCGTTCTTCTCGGTGACGATTCCTCCATCCTGCCCGATGCAGAAGGGATCGTTATTTTCGCTGCCCCGCTTCCGGGCGCTGTCAAATCCCGCCCCGAATTCTACGCCTTTTGCCGCCGGAATGCCGAACAACGCGGCGGCAAGTCGGTTCTCAACGCCGTCGAACATAGGAGCGCCCAGCCCGGCAGGAATCCCGATTGCGGCGCATTCCACAATTCCGCCCACGGAATCCGCCTCTTGCGCCGCGGCGGCGATGGTCTGCCGCATGCGCATTCCGCCTGCATCGTCAATTACCGGGAATTCCTTATCGGCAATTGCACAAAACAGTTCCCGCGTGGGATATAGCGGAAAAGGAACGTCCTTCTCTCCCCCCGCTTCCCAAAGGTGTGCGCCGACGCTGATACCCTGCCGTTCAAGGATCTGCTTGGCAATTCCTCCGGCAATGCACAGCGGCGCCGTAAGCCGCCCTGAAAAATGTCCGCCGCCGCGCATATCCACGCTTTTGCCCCACTTCATATACGCAGTGTAATCCGCATGGGACGGCCGCGGCTTATCGGCCAATTCCTCATAATCCTCGGAACGGACGTCATGGTTCTCTATGATGGCGCAAAGCGGGCTACCGCACGTTCTGCCCTCCACTACGCCGGATAGGAACACGGGCGCGTCCTCTTCCCTGCGGGCTGTGGATAGCGGGCCGCCCGGGCGGCGGCGTTCCAAAAATCGCATCAGCTCGCTCAGATTGATTTGCTCGCCCGTCGGCAGGCCGTCCACGACCACACCGATCGCCTTCCCGTGAGACTGCCCGAATACGGAAACCCGCAAGCGTTTTCCAAATTCAGATGCCATTTCCCCTTCCTCCGATTCTCATAAAGTCATCAAAATATTTCGATTTCTCAACTTACGCCGGGTCTTCCATGCCGGCGCGTACAATATCCAATAGCCCAGACACAGGAAACTTTTCCAGTATGCACGCACCGATGGCTCTGGGAATCACAAGCGTAATTCCATCCCCCGCACGTTTTTTATCGGAAAGCGCCGCACCCGCAAGCTGTTCTGCAGTAAAAGAGGCCTTTGTCGGGAGCCCGTTTCGCATGAGAACACCTTCAATGCGCTCGGCGCAGCTCTTTTCACAGTAGCCCAGCTTTGCCGCGGCCCGAGCGATTACCGCCGTACCGATGGCCACAGCATGGCCGTGGGAAATCGAGTAACCGCTGCACTTCTCCACAGCGTGACCCACGGTATGGCCCAAATTGAGCGTGCGGCGCGGCCCGTTTTCCAACTCGTCCGCCTCTACCACGTTCCCCTTATAAGCGACGCACTGCGCAATGATATCGGTTAAATTGTCTTGTATATTTCCCTGCTCGAGCAAGGAAAACAGCGTTCCGCCAGCCAGGATACCCGTCTTGATCACCTCAGCCATACCGTCCGCAAAAACCTCGCCGGGCAACGTTTTAAGGCAATCGGCGTCGCAGATCACCGCCGAGGGCTGATGGAACACGCCGGCCAAGTTCTTCCCGGCAGTGAGGTCAATCGCCGTTTTCCCGCCCACCGAAGAGTCCACCGCCGCCAGCAGAGTTGTGGGCAGCTGCACAAAGCGGATTCCCCGCAAATAACAGCCCGCCGCAAAGCCCGCCGTATCTCCCACCACGCCGCCGCCCAATGCCGCAATGCAGTCCGTCCGCGTCAGATGGCTTTCCGCCAAAAACTCCAGAATATCCGAAAGCGTGCGCATGTTCTTTGATTTTTCTCCGGCCGGGAAGGAAAACACGCTCACAGCAAAGCCCGCGCGCTCCAGACTGCGCCGCACGGCCGAAAGGTACAGCGTCTCCACCGTGCTGTCCGTGATAACCGCCATATGGCAAGGCCTCACCGCGGATATTATCCGCTCACCGCAGTTATTTAGTAGCCCTGCGCCTATGGTCACATCATAGCTCTTTGGGGTGTTTACGCGAACAGTCTTGGGTTCCAAATCAATTTCCTCCCGCCGCAGCCTTTTTTTCGCGCCCTTCTTTTAAAAGTGTGCGCAGCCTTTGCGCATCCTGCGCCTTAAGCGCGTCAAGGTATTCGTTCAGATTGTCGATGAAGATCTCCAGCTGTTCGGTGAGGTAATCTGCGTCATCCAAAAACAGTTCGGTCCACATATCCTCATCCAGTTTCGCCACCCGGGTCATATCCCGGAAGCTTCCCGCAGAAAAGCCGCGCCTGCGCTGTGCCTCCGGCGATTTCACATATGCGCTGGAAGTGATGTGCGCCAGCTGGGACGTATAGGCGATGATGCGGTCATGTTCCTCTGGATCGGAGAAGGTAAGCCCCGCAAAGCCGATGTCTGTAAAAAACCGTTTGAGGGCCTCCAGCATGGCCATATCCGTCCGCTCATCCGGCGTAAGGATCATGGAAGCGCCGGAAAAAAGGTCGTCTGAAGCGCTGACAAAGCCGCTGCGTTCCCTGCCGGCCATGGGATGCCCGCCAATATAGGAGAAACCGTATTCCTTCGCGATGGGAGCAATCTGGGTGCACACTGCCCGCTTCACGCCACACAGGTCTATAACGATAGCGCTTTTGTTGATCAGCACGGCATGGGCGCGCACCCAATCCACCGTTGCCTGCGGCCGGATTGCCACCATCACCAAATCGCACTGATTGAGATTTTCGTCGGTCAATGGCGCGTCGATTGCCCCACTGAGGCGCGAGAGCGTCATCGTCTCCGGGTTCGTATCGATGCCCCAGACCGTATGTGAAGTGCGGGCCTTGATGCTCTTTGCCATGGAGCCGCCGATGAGGCCAAGTCCCACGATCCCGACGTTCATACCAGCGCCTCCTGCTCTTTGAGGAATTTGTGCATTGCAAGCATACGGCGCGCAAGCTGGTCGAAGGCTTCGGGACGAAGAGACTGAGACCCGTCACACAGCGCGTGCGCAGGATCGTTATGCACCTCGATCAAAAGCCCGTCGGCCCCCGCCGCAACCGCAGCCGTTGCCAGCGCCGGCACTAGGAAAGCCTTTCCTGTGGCATGGCTCGGGTCTACGATAACGGGCAGATGCGTGAGCTGCCGCAGTACGGGAATTGCAGAAAGATCCAATGTATTGCGCGTATATGTCTCGAATGTTCGGATGCCGCGCTCGCAAAGGATCACGTTCTTATTTCCCTCCGACATCACGTATTCTGCGCTCATGAGCCACTCCTCGTAGGTAGAAGAAAGCCCCCGCTTAATCATGACGGGCTTTTTCTGCCCGCCCAATGCCTTGAGCAGGTTGAAGTTCTGCATGTTGCGCGCGCCAACCTGAATTACGTCCACTTCGTCGAAAAGCGGAAGCTGTGAAAGATCCATAATTTCGGTCACGATTGGCAGCCCGGTTTCCGCCTTGGCGAGCAGCAACAGGCGGATTCCTTCCGCCCCCAGCCCCTGGAAGGAGTATGGGGATGTTCTGGGCTTGAACGCTCCGCCCCGGAGCATGGTTGCACCGCTTGCCTTGACGGCCTTCGCCACAGTTACCACCTGTTCCTCGGTTTCCACGGAGCAGGGGCCAGCCATAATCGTAAGGTTTCCGCCGCCGATCCGGGTATTACCAACCTTAATCACGGAGTCGTCGGGATGGAACTTGCGATTTGCGTTTTTGTACGGTTCCTGTACGCGCTTGACGTCTTCCACGATGTCCAGCGCCGCGATCAAGTCGATGTCAAGCGTGGATGTATCGCCCACCAATCCTAAGATCATGTGGGATACTCCCAAGCTGGTGTGGATTTGGATGCCCTTGCCCTGTAGCCAACTGATCAGGCTATCGAGCTGTTCCTGATTCGGGTTCTTTTTTAAAATGACAATCATACGATTTAACCTCCATTTGTACAAAAAAACCGCAGCCGGTTCGGCTGCGGAATTGATGCGTTATTCCTGGAAACTCCACTTACACGCAATCAGCCAAACCAGAACAAGCCTTACCAAAATAATAGTAGGTAAAGCTAAAGTAGCGGTACTCATTTGCATGGCTGACTTTTAACATGCCAGTTTCCTTCCAGTTGATTTTATATAAGATAACATGGATTTACGGAAAATGCAAGGGCTAAATCCATTTTTGATTTACCAACGCAACGCACAAAGGCGATCCCCGGGCTTACAAAGTCTCCGCATTATCATAGATGGCCTGCTTTTCCCCAGCGGACGTGCTTTTTTCCAGAACGAATGCGATCAGCGCGATCCCGATAACATTACACGCGAGGCGCAAAAGCGTATAACGCCAGCCGAGGCTGGACGCCTCAAAAAGGATCAGCGGTATCTTTGTGGTAGACCACGCGCCGATGAATATAAACACGTTGGTCAGCTTAACGCCCTTTTTCAGCAAAATCCCAGCGATGGGAAATGCCGCATACAGTGGCCCCGCGGCGGCGGAACCCATGACGAAGGCAATCAGGCCACCTTTGATTCCCGAATTCTCTCCCATGTACTTCATCATAGTCTCGCGTTCCACCCAAACATCCAGCAGGCCAAGTAAAATAAAAATGGGCGGCAGCACCGAGAGCATCTCTAGGAAATTATCCTTTGTAAGCGCAAATGAGCTTTTCCCGATTTCCGGAGCGGCAAAGAGCAGTACAACATTGACAGCGAGAAATATGAGGAAAAATTTATAGCGCACCGCCAGCTGAAGAATTTTTTTCATCCCATAATACCCCCAATAATCAGCGAAATACAAATGGCGTAGAGAAGCGCAAACACATTGCGTTTGATCGTCGTTTTGCGCCCAAAATATTTGATTTCCACCGGAAGTGTCACCACACCCACCATCATAAGCGTTGTGATAAACATCGTAATCTGCGTATAGCCTGCCCCCGCTTTGAGCAGAGACGCCGCCAGCGGGAACGCCACAAACCCCGGAATCAGCGTAATGGAGCCGACAGCCGCCGCAATGGCAACGCCAATGATGCCGGATTCCTTGCCCAGCAGCCGCGATATCGTTTCCTGATCTAAAACAGCAAGCATCATGCCAACCAATAGTATCACGGAGAGCAGCTGTGGAAGTATGTTTTCCACAGACTTCCATGCCTTTTTCAGTGCCATTTTCGTCTTTTTTCTGTCATTAATCCAAGATAAAAGCAGCAGTCCTCCCGCCGCGCCATAAAGGATATACGTAAACATGGTTTAGTCCTCGCTTTCCTCACGATGCCTACATCGGTCTTCTTTTTGATGGTGTACGTGCCCCCTGCCGCGGCCGGTTCCCCCGCCGTCCCTGCAGCAGTGGCAGTTTTTGTATTCCCCCTGCCCACAGCCGCCATGTTTCGGTGTGCAAGCTTCGTGTTTAATGGAGGCCAGCGCTTCGATGTTCTCCGCCAACGCACACAGTGCAGCCCTATCCACATCATAGTACATGAAGTACCCCTTCTTTTCCCCCGCTAGCAGCCCTGCTTCCCGCAGAACCTTCAAGTGCTGAGAGGCCGCCGCCTGCGAAATATCTAGCTTACGCGCCAATGCCCGGACACAGTAACTACGCTCAAGCAGAAGCACGAGAATCTTCATTCTCGTTTCATCGGCAATCGCTTTGAGTGCTGTCTGTTGATTCATTTTGCTTCCTCGAAATTCATTTAAGTAATAACTAAATCAAACAGTAGCACGTGGTTTTAAATAAGTCAATACCGAATTGAACAACAACGAATTCTTTTATACTAGCCTCTTTCCCGCGGGAGAATATTCCGGCCCCCCCATAGAGAATAGGAGACAGCCCGTGTCGACGACTCAATCGGTGCACTTCATATTCTGTTGAGTTTTGTCGATAAATATAGTATGATATACAGTATAGTTGTAATATACTTATTCATTTCTATGTTCAGGCAGGCATTGACTAAATTTAAAATTTGTAAAACTCCATTATTCATAGGAGCCCTAATAAAATGAAAGCATTGAAAGACCTGATTCTGAATAACCAGTCTTTTTTAGTAAAAAGGACGCTCCATTATGCCAAGCTTCATAACTATGTCAAGTATACCTCTACGCTGGAAGAGGCATGGGTAAAATCGATCTCGGGTTTATCGGAAGCGCTCTTGACCTGTATTGAGATGGGTGAATTTCCGGAGATGGAAGTGGATCAAGACATCCGGCATGATTCGATTGCGTCATTTGGCGTCATTGAAGCAAAACTGCACATGCACCGAGGGATCACGCTGGAAATGTTCATGGGATTGATGAAATACTACCGGCAAGCTTATCTGGATTTGATCGATAAAATGGTTCCGCCGGGGGAGCAGAAAAGCCGCTATCTGCTGATGGTTAATCGTTTCTTTGACTGCAACGAGATCGCCTTTTGCGCGGAATGGTGCAGCTCTTCCCAAGATATGGTAGACGCGAAACTTCAGTCCGCAAATCGGGATCTTGCCAACGAGAAGAACAAATACCTGACGATTTTTGAAAGTATCCCCACCCCCATCATACTGCTGGATGCAAAAAAGAACCTCCAAAACATGAATTATGCCGCGCAACAGCTTTTTCATCAGCATCTGAAGTCTCCCGGGTACATTTACTACAATGCATCAGAGCAATTCGAAGAAGCTAGGAGCGTTTTGCCATGGTTAGCCGATGATATTGATGAATTTTATAATAACGAGACTCTGGAAGCCACAATGGAGCGAATATACCATTCCCCTATTTTAGGGAAGCGGGTTTTGATCGTTAAGTTGCATCGCATGCTTGATGTCAGCAATAAATTTGAGGGAACCATCGTCATATTCACGGATATCACAGAGCGCAAGAAAAACGAGGAGCAGCTTAAGATCATGAGCTTTCATGATATGATGACCGGGCTTTATAACCGCACCTATATGATGCAGGAAATAGTTCGTTTATCCACCGGCCGCTTTAATCCCATTGGGGTTATTTCATGCGACATCGACGGTCTCAAGCTGGTAAACGACAGCCTAGGGCACAGCGCCGGGGATATTTTGATCACCACTGTAAGTAAAATAATTTTACGTTGTTTCCGTGGAAGTGATGTTGCCGCGCGGGTTGGAGGCGATGAGTTTTTAGTGCTGCTGCCTTTGAGCAGCAGCGAAGTCGTACAGGCGGCATGCCAGCGGCTGCGCGGTGCTATGGCCGAGCATAACCTGAAAAACGAAACAGCTCCTATCAGCATTTCCATTGGCTGGTCGACTGGAATTCCACAAACCTATAAGGATATGGAAGATCTGATAAAAGCAGCCGACAGCCAGATGTATAAAGAAAAGCAAACCCGTCATACGCAGTTCGCTAACCTTATAAAACAGCGGCTCAGTGAACAGGATCCGGTTAGTCTTTTCTCGAAAGGCTGAGAATTGACAGGCCATAAAACACGGCCGCAGTCAAAACTAGGATCGCCACACTTATAAACGGAGAAATTGTTGTGTCGCCAAACTTGAAGATTACGCCCATTGTCTCTTTAAACTGCTGCGCATATTCTGCGGGAATGCCCGCAAAGGTAGCGGACATGGGATCGGCCATCATGATTTGCCTAAACAGTGCCGCCGAATGAGAAACCGGGAATAATTTTATCACCCACTGCACCGAATCTGGCAGTTGGCCAATGGGCAAATAAATGCCCGTCAAGAAACCGATCATCGTGCCGATAATGGTGCTTGCCGTGGAAAACGCATTGGTGCTTTTGAAAAAAGTGACCATAAACAAGACTAAGGCTGTATTTGTAAACGTTGAAAGCAGGATCAGCGCAATCACCTTACATAGTGTGATCGCGCTCATTAATTTTCCGCCATCCGCCACCACATAGATCTCGATCAAAACCAGCGCCACCAGGCTCATGATCACACCAATAAGGTATGCGCTGAAAATGTATCCGCCCGCGATGCTGTTTCGTTTCAGCGGCGTAACCGTGATGTCTTTGATGATCTTGCCCACCTTGTCTTCCACCATGATGCCGAAAGCGCCCATGGTAGTAGTCACAGAAGTTACGGCCAAAAGCCCTGCCATGATCCAGCTATCCATCAGGTAGCGCACGCCGGTCATATCTTTGAAACTACTGACCCAGACGTCCCCTATAAACAAAGCATACAGCCCAATGATGATAAAAACAGCCAAAAGTGAAAAAAATACCGCTGTTTTGTCTTTAAAGAATACGAGCAGGTTCCGCTTTGCAAATCCAATCATTCCCGCATTTCCTTTCCCGTTATTGCGATAAATGCTTCGTCCATTGTGCCGGTGGTCACTTCAAAGCCCGAAATGAAGCCCTCAACCTGCTGGATCACCGGCAGGGCGGCCAAGGTGGATGTGATTGCAGCAATTACCCGGTTTGCCTGAACGGTGCATGCGATGTTTTTCGCCTCCAGCATTGCGCTAACTTTCTGCACGTCGTTGCAGATTAACGCAAGTTTATCGCTCGTATATTTTTCTTTCAATTCGGAAGGGGTCCCTTTCGCTGCGATTCTGCCATCGTCAATGACGATCACAAAGTCGGCCCCCGCCGCTTCCTCCATGTAGTGCGTGGTAAGGAAAATCGTCATGCCCGTTTTTTTCTGCAGCGCGATGATGGTTTCCCAAACGCTCTTTCGCGTCTGCGGATCCAACCCCGTGGTCGGCTCATCCAAAAACAGAATTTTAGGCTTGTTCACCAGCGCCCGCGCAATGTCACACCTGCGCCGCTGCCCGCCCGAAAGTTTCCCATACGGCCGCTTTAAAATATCGGAAATGCCCGTAATCCGAGCGACGTCTTCAATGATGTCGTCCAATTCCCTGCCCTTCAAGCCGTAGAAACCGCCCCGGATTTTCAGATTTTCCTGCACTGTGAGCAGGTTGTCCAGCAACCCATCTTGAAATACCGCGCCTATCATGGAGCGTATGTCGTAGTCGTTGTGACCTAGCATAAATCCGTCCACCATCACCTTGCCGCTGTCTAGCTTTAAGAAGGTACAGATGATGTCAATGGTCGTGGATTTTCCCGCGCCGTTGGGGCCGAGGAATGCGAAAATCTTCCCGCGCTCCACGTAAAAATCTATGCCTTTTACCGCGTGTACATCCCCATAAGATTTATGCAGATTGGATACTTCGATGATATTGCCCAAGGAATCCTCACTCCCATCATAGAAACTTAGTTTATATGATATAATACACATCCATCAAAATCAATCTGATTTCCTAATTAATCCAAAAACCGCCTCACATGATTTCCATATACTGTATTAGATTTTTGCTTCAGTAACTTGTATTCCTCTCCCTTGAGGATGGTTGCCAGATTCCCGCCGATGGAAGAATTGCGTTCGGCTAGTGGGAAGAAAGCATTTGCGGTGGTTGTGAAGTCTAATCAATCGGCGATGTTAGTGCAAATCTGCCGCCCATCCTTCCTCAAGATTCCCTAGCAGACTGGCCCCTTTACACAATTCAATATTTAAGCAAGCTGATCAATCAGCCTGCTTTGTGACTATAAACACTCGAAGTTCATTCGCAGTCATGCGAGTGCTTAAAAACCATAGAGTATTTTTGCCATCCCTAACATATCGAACAGCAAAAAATGGCCCAAAAACATGACAATGATGTAAATCGCCGGTTCCCATTTGATGTTTTTAACGGGTCTGTAGGTCCATTTCACCATGTGCATAAACAATTTAAACAGCAGATACCCCACCAGAGCCCCAAACGTGTTAAGCATCAAATCATCAACATCTGTCGCCCTGTTGTTAAATAGCTGGCTAGCTTCTATCAATAACGAAAAGGAGAAAGCGGAAAGCGCAATGGACTTAAGCTTGTCCGTATTGGGCCAAATGAAAGGCAATAGAACCCCAAAAGGAACAAACAGCAGGATGTTTAACGCATAGGATACCATTTCAATCTCATTGGAAAATGGCAGCAGATTAATGTGCTCGTTATGCAGCTCAATCCCGTACCGCTGTAAATCGAATATGGTGCCCGCACCTGTGAAATAGAAAACTGCAAAAATATAAACAGAGAATATAAATATTTTTATGAAATACCCTTTGATTTTTGGGGACTTTATATTCACAATCACATATGCAATCACAATGGGCAATATGACGGTTAAAAACTCATATCCTTTTAGGATTAAATCATTCATTTTGCCAAGCTCGCTTTCATCGTCTGATAAATTTATTCCTCACCTGTGTGCTTTGCCGATCACATTATATCTTATATAAGACCAAAAAGTGGAATAAAACATCTGTAAACAAAAACAGGCTGACGATGCGTCGGCCTGTTTTTGTCGTTATGAGCACTCAAGGGCTCCTCGCATGCGTCGGCCTGTTTTTGTCGTTATGAGCACTCAAGGGCTCCTCGTAGTGGTGCGGATGGCGGGATTTGAACCCGCAAGCTTTCGCTGGCAGATTTTAAGTCTGCTGTGTATGCCGTTCCACCACATCCGCGCAACACGGGCACAGATTATTATATGTTTTCCCGGGTAGCAAAGTCAAGATGTGGCTTAGCGGTATTTATATTTGATATTCATGCATCTCTTCCGCAATCAGAACGTCGTTGAAGTGCTCGCTGGCTTCCGCCAAAACCGCCTCTTCCGTTCCTCCGCCGCCCCACAGATGGGTGCAGATGAGCTGCTGCGCCCCAGCGTCGTGGGCCAATTTCCCAGTTTCTCCAGCCGTCAGGTGCGGGGCTGCTTCCGTGGTCTTTTCCCGGTTTAAAAAGCAACTGTCCGCCAACAGCACGTGCGCACCCATACAGTTTTCCAGCAGTTTCGCGTGCATGCCGGTGTCTCCCGTATAAAAAAGTCTTCTCCCCTCGCACTCCACGTCAAAGGAATATGCCGGCACGGGGTGGGCCGCCTTAAATAGCGTAACGGTAATTTCGTCGAACCTGACGCGCATGCCTTCCCGGGCGGGGATCAGATCAAAAACGCCGGATGAGGTCAGCTCCCGAAATTCATTGTCGGGTTTATCCGGCGCGATGACCGTCAGAGGCATGGGCGTCTCAATTCCGCGTTCTCGAAACTGCTGCAGGGCATAGCGCAGCACCAACATGTCCGCCATGTGGTCGCTGTGCAGGTGCGAAAGCAAAATGGCATTCACGTTCATATGGGGCTTTATTTGGAACAAACGACTTAAGGACCCGCTTCCAAGATCCATCACGATGGACACGTTGCCGTTTTCCACAAGGTAACTGGAACAGGCTCCGCCGGGCTCCGGAAAAGGGCCGCCCCGCCCCAAAATTGTAACTTTCATAATTATCGCCTCTCTATGGAAAGTATGTGCCGTTTGCTTTAAAAATATTGTATTCGCCGTCGTTTGTCAATGGAGGTTAAAAAAATGCCGCAGTTACTGGGATTCTCTTTGTTGACAGTACATTTTGTTTATGCTATTATGTTTCGGTGAGCCGCTCCGTTTCGGCTTGGTAAGTGTGGGTAAAACCGCCGCCGCATTCGGGCGAGACTGGAAAAAGGAGGTACAAAACATGTACGCTATCATTCGTACCGGTGGCAAGCAGTATAAGGTAGCAGCAGGCGACGAAATCCTCGTCGAAAAGCTGGACGCCGAAGTTGGTGCTGAAGTTGCCTTTGAAGTATTGATGCTATGCGGAGATGAAGTCGTGGTCGGCAGGCCCTTAGTAGAAGGCGTCTGCGCCAAAGCCAAGGTCATTGAGCACGGCAAGGGCCAAAAAGTTGTGATTTTCCACTACAAGGCCAAGAAAAACATCCGCAAAAAGCAAGGCCATCGCCAGCCATATACCAAGGTTCAGATTGAATCCATTGGCTGATCCTTATGACCACTGTAACTATTTTCCGCAGCAAGGGCCGAATCGTCGGCTTTGAGGCCTCCGGCCATACCGGATATTCCGAGGAAGGCAGCGACATCGTGTGCAGCGCGGTCTCCGCACTCACGCAGGGAGCGCTCATCGGCCTCACCGAAGTGTTAGGGCTACATCCGGCAGTCCGCACAGGCGACGCAGGTTTTTCCTGCAGGCTGAACGGTGTTTCGGAAAGCGACTTTGAAAAGGCGGATCTCATTTTGAAAACGATGGCACTGAGCCTGCGCTCAGCCGCCACTACCTATGGCAGTTACATCAAGATAGTTGAAAGGGAGGTGTAGCACGATGATGAACATGAATCTTCAGCTCTTTGCGCATAAAAAGGGCATGGGCAGCACCCGCAACGGCCGTGACAGCGAATCCAAGCGTCTCGGACCCAAGCGTGCGGACGGCCAATTCGCCCTCGCCGGCAACATACTGGTCCGGCAGCGCGGCACGCATTTTCATCCGGGAAACAACGTGGGAATTGGAAAAGACGATACGTTATTTGCAAAGATTGACGGCGTTGTCCGCTTCGAGCAGAAGCATCTTGGCCGCAAGCAGGTCAGTGTTTATGCGGTTGAGGAAGCTGCAAACTAAATTGTGTTTTGATCGAGCAGCAAGCCCGTTCCGTATGGACCGGGCTTGTGTTTTCTTACAGGTATGATTGTAGATGATAAAAAAGGCGCCCTGATCATCGGCGGCGTATCAAACTTTAGCCTTTCCCGCTCCTGCGCCTGCGGCCAGTCCTTTCGCTGGCAGCCCTGCGGCGGTGGGTGGTTTGGCGTGGCAAAAGATAAGGCCGTGTTGGCGAATTGCGACGGTGGCCGCCTGGTTCTTTCCGGCGCGAAAGAATCAGACGCGGAAATGTGGATGGATTATTTTGACCTCAAGCGGGATTATGCCGCCATTGAGCATCAAATCGCGGGTTGCGACAGCCTGCGCTGCTGTCTTCCCTCCGCCAGCGGCATTCGCATTTTTAACCAGGATCCCTTTGAAACGATGATCAGCTTCATCCTCTCCGCCAACAACAACATAAAGCGTATCGGCGGCATCGTCGACCGCCTCTGCACCGCTGCCGGAGCGCGCATCGAAGGGAATCTTCCCGTCTATGCTTTCCCCACCCCTGAAGCAATTGCCTGCATGAGCGAGGCACAGCTGTATGAAATCGGCGCAGGTTACCGTGCGCCCTATGTAAAAAAGAGCGCACAGATTGTAGCCGAGGGCTTCAACCTCGCCGCGCTTTGCGAACTTCCCCTTGAAGAGGCGCGCCACAGACTAACGGCGTTCCCCGGCGTGGGGCCCAAGGTGGCTGACTGCATCCTCCTCTTCTCCCTCCGCCATGCCAACGCTTTTCCCATGGATGTTTGGATGAAGCGAGCCGTGCGCGAAATGCTTTTCAACGGCGTGGATCCGGATAAAAAAGCGCTGGACCGTGCCATCGCGGATCTGGGCGAACACAGCGGAATCATACAACAGTATGTTTTCCACTACGTGCGAGAATCCCGCCGCAATTCCACAGCCTTGCCATGACAGGCCGCTCGAATCAGAGCGGTCATTTCTTTTTCGTCCAAAGAAACGGAGCTGCGGGCTGCCGCGTCCTCTTTAATAATCTCTTGTGCCATCATGGGCAGCCTTTTGCCGACTGCCTCTTCCGTTACTCCTAGATCCGCGAGTTTGCCGGGCATCCCCGCCTTGAACCTTATTTTCTCCACTGCCTTAGCCAGCATTTCGCCGCAGTTTTCACCCTCGCAGTTCTTTTCCTCCAGCGCGCTCACCAGTTCCGCATACCTAGAAGTACAACTTTCTGTACCAAGGCGGATCAGGTTGGGCAAAAGCAGACCGCAAATTTCTCCAACAGGAATATCAATAACCCCGCGCAGGCGGCTTCCCATCGCCTGTAAAAGTCCTGCCCCCGTATTGCTGGCAGCGATTCCCCCCATACTTTTTGCGTAGCACATTCGCTCCATAGCGGCGGGCTTCCCGTCGCATGCATCCGAAAAATTCTTAAGAATCATAATCGTGGCATCCCGTGCCATAGGCTCCGTAAAGCAGGATCCATTTTTTGAAAGGTAAGCATCCAGTGCGCTTCCCAACGCCTCCATACACACAGGGGCGGCGGCGCTAGAGCCGCCAAGATCTGGATCGATCACGGCAATGTCGGGTGTCAGGCTCTGATCCCAAAGTATCCTCTGGGTCCCCGTATCTTCGTCGGTCACTGAGGCGAACATCCCCACTTCGCCTCCCGTCCCCCATCTACCCGGAACGGCGGCAAAGCCTGCTGCCCTTCTCAGCGGTGGAATCGCGCCCGGCGCGAGCTGGTTCAAGCGGGCCTCCGGATGCTCGTAGAAGATCCACATGATCTTTGCAGCGTCGATGACGGAGCCGTCGCCCACGCCAACAATCCAATCCGGCTTAAACTCGCGCATGGCCTTTGCCCCGTCAAGAATCATGCGAAGGCCCGGATATCTGGGCACCCCAAAATGGGTGCGCACCGCCATTCCCGTGTGGCCCAGCGCCTGTCGCACTTTTCCCGTTCCTCCTTCGTCAGGCTCGCCTCCCGTAATCACGATCGCCCGTTTCCCCGTGAGTGCTTCCAGCGCACAAATGCAGCCGCGCCCGTAATGTATATGTCTTGGAACCAAAAATTCCGCCATGGCGCCCTCCTGTCTTTTTCTTCCTTTATCCTTTGCAGAAGGGCCTCAATCCATGCAACAGCGGTACGGATGAAATCCGTACCGCTCCTTTACCATGGCATCACTAAGTTAGCGTCCACTTTATATCCCCGCGCTTCCATTTTATCCTGATTAAATAATAACTGTGCTCCGGTTTTCCCGCCCGTATCCGCGAAGGTACAATCCACATAGCGCACGTCTCCGTCCAGCAGCACCGCATTCCATGCATGTCCCACTTTGTCCTGCGTGCCGGTGATAACCCAGCAGGGTAACCCCGCCAAATCACATATCGCCTTAAATGCCCGGGCATAGCCGGTACAAACCGTAGAGCCGTTCACCAGCGCGCCGTAGGCCGTGCGGTCCACCTGCATCTGGTCTGTCACATCGCCGTCCAGCGTGGCCTCGTAGATCTCCTGGTCGTATTCCGTGGCCGCGATTACCGCCAAGTAAATGCGCTCGTACATGGCCCGTTCTCCCCCGCCCTCGTCCCTTGCCTCTTGGGCGATGGCCTCCGCAGCCGCGTAAAGCTCTTGCTGCATCCGCTGGAATTCCGCATCGTTCAAAGGGAATTCCAGCCATGTCTCCACGATCTGCCGGCCTTCCTCCGAGGTGTACTCCCCATGCCAAATATCCTCCGCCTCACAGGGGAGCAGCGCACAGTTTATTTCCGCCGTATTGATGGCGCCCAATACTTCGTCGCTTTCTGGATCTAGTCCCTGCAGCAGCAAGAATCCCCCGTCCTGCGGGTCATCGGCCCATTGTTCCGTCAGCGTATTTGTCAGCTCCAGCGGTGTTTCCACCACAACAAGCTCCCGAAGCGGAACAGCCTCTTCCTTGTATTTCAGTTTGATCTGTGCTTCCACGATGTCGCCGTAATCTGTAGTGTACCATTCCACTGAGTCCAGCATCATGTCAAAGGCATAGTTGACCTTTTCCACCGCTAGAATCGTGTCATGCATTCGCTGGTCCAAATCCCCGCCGTCGCTTTCGTAGAGGAGCACCGCCTGCTCCTTTTTGTCCCACATAAGCGCCATAAGCTCTTCTTCCATCTGTTCTTCAGACAGTGCGCTGATGCGCAGTGCATCGCCCGTCCGTTCCATCGCATCCAAGATATCCCTGTCCCGGTACTCAATGGCGCATATCGCATGGACATACCCTCGGTGCGATTCATATTCCACACGAACGCCCTGTACAAACCGGCCGCATACATATCCGCTGCGGTCAAGCGCATGAAGTCCGCCTTCCACGGCTGTGTACACGTCTCTGTAGCTGCCGTAATAGTCTTCCTCAAAAGAATCCCTTCCCCAAAGCGCCTCCTCCTCGATTTGCTGCGCAAACTCTCCGGCGTCAAAATTCACAACCGCGACGCCCTCTAGGAGCAGTTGCTCTCGCGTGGGAACACACCCACACAGGAGAACCGCCAATCCAAGGAACAGTGCAACCAAACAAAACTTCTTCACGCCGCCTCCGTAATCAAACAAGAATTCTACTGTCGATTATAACGGGTAGAGCGGACTTTGACAAATAGAAAACGGCGCCTGAAATTCAGGCGCCGCGTTCAGTTGGCCAAACCTCTGTAGAAAATCAATATGCCCGGGCAAAGTACATCATGGCCTTTGCCGGTTTCCCGCAGTAGATGCACTTATCCCCAAGCCCTTCGGGGCATTCTTCATCCAGCGGCATACAGCGTGTGGTGGCGCCGGTTTCGACCTTGATCTCTGTCTCGCAGTCTGGGTCGCCGCACCAATTGGCCCGCACAAAACCGTGCTTCACACCTTCGGCCAGCTCCGCAAAGGTGCAGGCGTCGGTGGTATGCTCCGTGCGCATCTTCAAAGCCTTTTCGTAAAGTCCCCAGTGAATCTTGTCCAAAAGGTCTTTGAGGGTATCCGTAAGCCCTTCCATGGGCAGCGCTGTCTTTTCAAGGTTGTCCCTACGCACAGCCATCACCTGATTCTTTTCGATATCACGGGGACCCACCTCAAGGCGAACCGGTACGCCCTTCATCTCCCATTGGTTGAATTTCCAGCCCGCGCTCTGTTCGCTGTCGTCCACCTTTACCCTAAGCCCTGCGGCTTTCAGTTCCCGGAACAGTTCGTTGGCTTTTTCCAAAACCCCCGGCTTGTGCTGTGCGATGGGAAGAATTACAACCTGAATGGGCGCAATTTTAGGCGGCAGCACCAGACCGCGGTCGTCGCCGTGCACCATGATCACGCCGCCAATCATGCGTGTGGAAGTACCCCAAGACGTGGTATAACAATATTCCAGCCTGCCCTCCCTGCTGAGGTACTGAATGTCATAGCTCTTTGCAAAGTTGTCCGCCATGTTGTGTGAGGTCCCCATCTGCAGCGCCTTTCCATCCTGCATCATGGCTTCCATGGTGTAGGTCTCGGAAGCGCCCGCAAATTTTTCGCTTTCGCTCTTGCATCCGCGGATCACGGGAATCGCCAGCACATTCTTTGCGAACTCACAGTAAACGCCCATCATCTTTATGGTCTCTTCCTGTGCTTCCTCAAAGGTCTCGTGGGCGGTGTGTCCTTCCTGCCAGAGGAACTCGCTGGTGCGCAAAAATGGGCGGGTGCTCTTTTCCCATCTCATCACGTTGCACCATTGGTTCATGAGCACCGGCAAATCGCGGTAAGATTGGATCCACTTGGCGTACATGGCGCCGAAGATGGTCTCGCTGGTGGGGCGAATGGCCAGCCGCTCCGGCAGTTCCTCGCCGCCACCCTGGGTGACCCATGCCACCTCCGGGGCAAATCCCTCTACATGCTCTGCCTCCCGCATGAGGGTACTTTCAGGGATCAGTAGCGGAAAATAAGCATTTTCATGCCCTGTATCCTTGAACCGCTGGTCCATCTCTTTTTGCATCAGCTCCCATACCCCATACCCATAGGGCTTGATCACCATGCATCCCTTTACGCTGGAATAGTCGCACATGTCGTTTTTCAGGATGACATCCGTATACCACCGGGCGAAGTTCTCCTCCCGGGATGTGATCTCCTGTACAAATTGCTCCCTGTCTTTGTTTGCCATAGCCGCCTCCAGATTGCTGAATTAAAAATCCGCCCTTATCTATAAGGGCGGATGTGTTTCCGCGGTACCACCTTAATTGGTTCTCGCATGGCTGTAACGCGCTCCCGCGTCGGGGCATTTCCTCCCCGCGGCATGTGAAGTGGGACTGCGCGCTTCCCGGATCCACCCTCCCAGCCACGGGGCGGAATCTCTTGCCGGAATTACGGGCATTGTCTTCACAATCGCCTTTCAAGTTGTTATTTTACCATTCCGCAAACCGAATGTCAATCGACCTGATCCAACAGGCTATCGATGAGGGTATTGAGATTATCGTCCCCGCCCAGATCCGTCCCTTCGGCTTTTGGATCCGCCACAATTTCATCCACGGTCCAAATATGGCATTCCCCGTTTTCTTCGGGAATGTTGGCCGTGTTTATGGGCTCTTTCTTTTCCGGCACATCGCTATTGGGAAGTTCTCGGCCCTGCAACGCGTATATGTTTTTCATCAGTTCGGCGGGGTTTTCGTAATTTTCCGGCAGATCGGGGACTTCCTGTCCTTTAAGCGCAGCGCCGGCGCCGGACGAATCCACGTCCGATACAAACGCGCCGAACGCGGTAGCCTGCATCCGTATGGCCTCGGCGGATTCCTTGACGTAGCTTCTGAAATATGCCACGCGCTGTTCAGTCTCTTCCATCTTCTTTGCCGCATCCTGCCGGATTTCCGCTGCCCGCTTCTCTGCCAGCACCACAATACACTCTGCCTTTTCCCGGGTCTCCTCTTTCATTCGCTCGCAGTCCCGTTCTATGGCAAGCCGTTCCTGTTCGGCAGCATCCAGAATTTCCTGATGCTTTTCCTCCGCCTCTTTTACCACCCGATCCGCAATGTTCTGTGCCTCCGTAAGGGCCTTGACAATGGCCTCGCTTTTTTTGCGGAATTCTTCCACTTCCGAGCTCAGTTCCACATTGCGTCTAGTAAGCGCGAGCTTTTCCTGCTCGCACAGCTCCAGCTTTTCCTGAAGTTTTTTTGCCTTGCCGAACATGTTTAGCCTCCCGTACACTAAAATCTATAATTCCATTTTCTGCTGCAGTATTTCCGCAGGGGGCGCATACCCCATATGCACATAACCGCCCGGCAGTACGATTCTTCCCCGCGGCGTCCGTGCGATGAATCCCAGTTGCAAAAGATAGGGTTCGTAAACATCCTCAATGGTCGTAGCGTCCTCGCCGGTAGCCGCTGCGATGGTATCCACGCCCACGGCCCTTCCTCCAAATTTTTCAATCATCGTGCGCAGCATACGCCGGTCCATGGCGTCCAGCCCCATCTCATCAATGGCCAGCATTTCCAATCCCGCCTGCGCAGTTGCCAGGTCTATAATTCCATTCCCGCGCACTTGGGCGTAATCCCGCACGCGCTTGAGTAGCCTGTTGACCACACGCGGCGTGCCCCTGGACCGGGATGCAATTTCATTTGCGCCCTGCGCGTCGATTTCTATGTTCAGGATATTGGCACTGCGCCGGATAATTTCCTGCAGGTCCGGGGTTGCGTACAGCTCCAATTGTTCCTTGATGCCAAACCGATCCCGAAGCGGCGATGTTAAAAGCCCCATACGGGTTGTTGCTCCGATTAGCGTAAACTTTGGCAGATCCAACCGGATCGAATGGGCCGAAGGGCCTTTCCCGATGATAATGTCCAGCGCAAAGTCCTCCATGGCCGGGTAGAGAACCTCCTCCACATTGGCATTTAGCCTGTGGATCTCATCAATGAAGAGTACATCTCCCGGTGCCAGGTTGGTTAAAATCGCCGCCAGATCCCCGGCATGGCTGATGGCAGGGCCGGATGTTACCCTAAGGTTCCCGCCCATCTCGTTGGCTACAATGGCGGCAAGCGTGGTTTTCCCAAGCCCTGGCGGGCCGTAAAACAAGGAATGATCCAGCGACTCATCCCGATGTTTCGCCGCCTCAATATAGACGCGCATGTGTTCCTTCACACCATGCTGCCCGATGTATTCGTTTAAAAAACGAGGACGCAGACTGTATTCCACCTGCTCGTCTTCCTGAATCATGGAAGACGTAACGAGCCTGTCATCCATCATAAGCTGTTCCTCTTTCCAATTTCTCTCAGCGCCCTTGTGATTATTTCCTCAACCTTGGTGCATTCTTCCACGGAATTCACCGCCCTGCCAGCGGTCACGCCGTCATACCCCAGCGCCAAAAGCGCCGCGATGGCTTCCCCGCGCATATCCAATCCAGTACCGGGGACAACACCCGCGGAAAGCATCTCGTCGCCGGAGACCTTTTCTTTGAGCTCCAGTAGCACCCGGGCAGCCGTTTTCCTGCCCATGCCCGGCACCCGGTCAAAGGCGGCGGCGTTTTCGGTCAGAATGGCGGTGGCAATATCCAAAACGCTCAGCTTCCCAAGCACCGCCAGCGCCAACTTTGGCCCAACCCGCGTCACTCCGATGAGTTTGCGGAACATCGCCCGCTCCTCGCTGGTATAAAAGCCGTACAGCGCCACGTTATCCTGGGAAATGTGAAAGTGAACCAAAAGCTTTGCCTGATTGCCGACACCAAGCTGCCTAAGCGTGGCTTCGGAACAAAGCAGCTCATACCCCACCCCGGCGGCCTCAATCACCGCCCGGTCAATCCCCTTTTCCTCCACGGTTCCGCGGATGTGTGCGTACATGATAACCCCTTAAATGTAATTATTTGATCCGAAATTCCTCCGCGGCAGGTCCCATGGTATTGGCGTGGCATATGGCCGCGCCAAGCGCATCCGCTGCGTCGTCGGGCTTTGGAACCTCCTTGAGGCCTAAAAGTAGCTTAACCATCTGCTGCACCTGCTTTTTATCCGCATGCCCGTTGCCGGTTACGGCGAGTTTAATCTGCATGGGCGTATATTCGTAAAGCGGAAGCCCGCTCTGCTGCGCCGAGAGCAGAGCCACGCCCCGCCCTGCGCCCACCTGCAGCGCCGTAGTCACGTTTCTATAAAAAAACAGTTCCTCAAAAGCCACACAGTCCGGCCGGTACGTTTTTATAAGCTGGCACATGCCCATGTAGAGCCGTTCCAAGCGTTGCGGGAACGGTTCCTGCGGCTTTGTTTCAATCACGCCGTAGTCGATGGCCCGCGACTTTCTTCCGTCCGTTTCAAGGATACCATAGCCCAGAATTGCATACCCCGGGTCAATGCCGATGATGATCAAAGCTGTTACCTCATGTCCATGCTAAACATATTTTAACATGTACATGGGAATTAAACAACTATTCGTCAACCCCTTCCAGATACAAATTGATATCCTCTAGGCTATCGAAAGCCATGCCGTCGCTATACGCCTTCAAGTTTTCGTGGAGGTAGCCCTCGTCAAGTTGCATCAGCACTACAGGCTCCATGGTCTCGCTATCCGTTTTGAGCACAACAACGCGCTGGTCTTGGGCCACAAGCACGTAATGATCCGGGCAATAGCAGTCCCGCTGGGTCGAAAGTATGATCCGGTCGTCGGAAATCTCTTCCACCAAAAAGCCGGGATATCCTTCGAGTATCTTGTCTTCCTCTCCGGGTTGCACTGTAATGGTCTTTGAAACTTCCGCCGTGTGACCACACTGAAAACTGTACCTACAGATCAGCGTGATCTCCCGAGATTCCGTCTGGTCTGTAGGCGTCACAGTTTCGGACGGTTGCAGCGCCACTGTAATGGTTTCGCCCGTTTGCGCCTCCTGCTTCATCCACAGTTTTGATCCCACGAGTATCCCCAAGGTAAGCAGCCCCGCCAATATCGCGAGCGTAACGATTAACGTTACCCTTCTTTTCACCGTTATCTCCTCCGTTTTTAATGATATGGATCTCTCATCGAAATCTCTTACGGTTATTATTTCCACACAAAGGCCATCTGATTCAAATCAAAAACAGGGCGGCAATCGCCGCCCTGTTTTAATTCAATAATTCAGGATCAGTCAAACAAATCCGCGGAAGCGTTATCAAGTATTTCGTTGCCCATTTCGTTCAGGTCGCCTACGGTAAGCGGAATCTCCATATATTCTCCGTCGCGCCATACCTTAAACGCGAGAACTTCGCCCACGCCCTTGGCCTGCACGTATCTGACAAAGTCTTCCTGGTTTTCCACCGGCTGGCTGTCGCATTCCACGATGATGTCGTTAATCCGAAGGTCCGCCTTGTGTGCGGGACCGTTTTTGGTCACCGTATACACCAGAATCCCGGTGGGAACGTTATACTCCTGCGCAATAGCCGCGTTTACCTCGTAAACAGAAATGCCGATGCCGGGCCGGATCACATGTCCCTGCGAAATAAGCTGTTTCACCACTTTCATAGCCTCATCCAGAGGAATGGCAAACCCAAGCCCCTCTGCGTTGATGGCGTTGCCGTACTCGTCATAGCCGGCATACAGCGCCTTTGCGGTGGTAATGCCGATGACCTCACCTTGGAGGTTGAGCAGCGGGCCGCCACTGTTGCCTGGGTTAATCGCCGCATCGGTCTGCAGGTAATCGTTGCTTACGCCTTCGATGTTGGTGGTTCGCGCCGTCGCGCTGATAATACCGAAAGTGGTGGTTCCGGCCAGTTCGTCGCCCGTGGGGTTGCCGATGGCAATGATGAATTCCCCCACCCGCACGTTGGAAGAATCGCCGATGGCCAGTGAATTTAGCTCGTCCGCTTCAATTTTCAGCACAGCCACGTCCAGTTTAGAGTCCGATCCCACGATCTCCGCATTCACTTCCTCACCGCTGGTGAGGTTGATTGTGACATATTCCATGTCCTCTATGACGTGTGCATTTGTCACAATATAGCCTTCGCTGGAAATGACAAATCCGCTGCCATAGCTACTGTACTGCTTGCTATCGTAATCTTCCTGACTCGCATAGCTGGTCACACCCACAACGCCGTCCGTTGCCTGCTCTACAATGTCAGGAATAGGGTTGGCCGCATCATATATCGTTGGCGGGGCGCCGTCAAATACAGGCAGCGCGCGGGAAACGTATTCCCGAGGCGTCTCTGCCGGTTCCTCGTACTGGCTGGGCTGCGGGGTCTGTGCCGGCTCATTGCCCCGGTCAAAATAGTCTCCAAAAAAGTCTTCAATGCCGGCCTCTTTCCGGGTATCGTCAAGCATCCCCTGCCCGGTAAAGGCAATGACAGCAGTGATGGCACTGCCAATGGCGATTCCTATGAATAGGCAGGCGATGGCCAGTGCGATATACCCGCCGTTTCCCCGCCTTTGTTTTTTTGCCTTTCGGGGCTGTCCTTGAGGAAGATTCGCGGGAGCGTCCACGGAACCCGTGTTCCGATCCGCTGAATTCTCACCCGTCTGCCATTCGGTCAGTCCGGGCTCTGTCCCCTGGGCCTTCTTTGCGTCTGGTGTAAACCTGTCTTCCATGTACTGCCTCCATATTCTTTTTCCCCGCCTGGCGAGAAGTATCTTTTCTTAAATAAAAGCTGTGGTTTTCCGCACACTAAACCGTAAGGGTTCGGCTCCCCTTGCCTTGGGAATCGCCTGCGCGTTTGAGTGTAAAGCAAAATGTGGTTCCCCGGCCCAGTTCCGACGTCACGCTGATGGTCTGGCCGTGCTGGTCGACAATCCGCTTTACGATAGAAAGACCCAGCCCGGTTCCTGAATCGTTGCAGGGCGTATGCGCCTTCTCCGCCTTGTAAAACCGGTCAAATAGATGCGGAATATCCTCTTTGGCAATTCCGGTTCCGGAATCCGTTATGAATACCTTCACCAGTCGTTTTTCTGCCGTCGTTTTCAATGAAATTCTGCCGCCTTCGTCGGTGAACTTAATGGCGTTGTCAATAAGATTTCTAAGCACATGCGCAATTTGGTCCGCGTCCGCCTCCACAAATAGCCGTTCCCCGCCAAGTTCCAGATCAACATTGATCTTCTTCGTATCGATCCTCGCCTCAAAGGTGATGAGCGTGCGCGCAATCAGCTCGTTGATATCTATGTTCCCGCGTTTTACCGCATATTCCCCAGATTCAATGCGCGCCAGATCCAATAAACCGTTCACCATCTTAATCATGCGCTTGTTCTCGCTTACCACGATGTCCAGATACTTACCATGCTCTTCCGGGGGAATCGTCCCATCCTGCATAGCCTCCAGAAATCCGCGCATAGAAGTCAACGGTGAGCGCAACTCGTGGGAAACGTTGGCCACAAAGCTCCTACGTGCCCCTTCCAGGGCGTTGAGTTCGTTCGCCATCACATTAAAACTTTGGGCCAGCTGCGCTACTTCGTCCGTACCGTTAACCTCTGCCCGAAGGTCGAACTCTCCCTTGGAAAACCTGCGGACAATGCTGTTCATGCCCACGATGGGCTTGGCCATCTTTCCGGTAATGTAGGATACGGCAAACATAGCCAAAATCACCGCCACGCAGCAATATAGTACCACATCCATCCATACCTGGCGAATGGAAGCATTAACGTGGCTCATATCCGTATGGAGGAAGAGCGCCGCAACCCTGTTTCCGGTTTCATCTTCAATGGGCGTTACAAGCGTCAGCACAGGAATATCCACAATGTCACCAAAAGGGTTTTCCCGCAGACCTCCGGAAGAAGCGCCGCTCAAAATTTCCGCAGCGGAAGCGCTAATATCCACTTCCGCGTATCCGGCCCACTTATCCTTGGATTTCTCGTCGATGAACACGCATTTGCCGTAAGTATCGTCCGCAAAGCGCAGCACGATCATGGCGTCATACTTGCTGGCAATGGTCAAAAGCTCCCGCTCCGCCACTGCCCGCTTCTCGTCGTCCATGTAACGGTTGATCACAGTATCCGCAATCTGCTCCGCCTGCCGGTTAAGCTCCTGCTCTTTTTCGAAAATGTACTGGCTCTGAAACATACTGCCAATCGTGATTCCCAACAGCAAAAGCAAGCCGAGTATCACGGACAGATATGTGACCAACATTTTTGAAAACAGCGTTTTGAACATTCCGTCATCCCAGTTTAAAAAACTTCGAATTTATATCCCACACCCCATACGGTTTTCAGCTGCCATGCCTCGCGCTCTCCAAGCTTTTCCCGGATGCGCTTCACGTGCACGTCCACGGTGCGGGAATCTCCGAAAAAGTCGAATCCCCATACCTGTTCCAAAAGCTGTTCTCGGGTGAACACCTTTCCTTCTCGGACCGCCAAGAAAAACAGCAACTCAATTTCCTTGGGCGGCATTTCAACCTGCTTTCCGTCGAGGATCACAGTATAGTTATCCAGAGAAATGGTGAGTCCGTCAAAAGTTACCATCTTTTCAGGCTCCGACCCGGCGCTCCGCCGAAGTACCGCCTTGATCCGCGCCACCAATTCCTTAGCCTCAAAGGGCTTGACCATATAGTCGTCCGCCCCCAGTTCCAGGCCCTGAATCCTATCCAACGTATCACCCTTTGCCGTAAGCATAATCACGGGAATCGCGCTTTCCGCCCGAATTTTTTCCAGTACCTTCCAGCCATCCATGCCCGGAAGCATGACATCCAGTACCACCAGCGCTGGCTGCGTCTTTTTGAACAGCTCCAGCGCCGTGTCGCCCCGTTCTCCGGTAACGACATCGTACCCGGCCTTCTTTAGGTACATCTCCAGTATCGCCAAAATATTTCGGTCGTCGTCAACGACAAGGATCATACTCTTATTTTCCATATGGAATCCAACCTTTCTCAATCATCTCACTTCAACGGAAATTCCGTTGCGCTTAAGAAGCGCTGCAGTGACTCCATCTCCCGGTTTCAGGCTGCCGGTAAAGCTTCCGTCGTAGATTTCTCCCGCGCCGCAGGATGGACTTTTCGCCTTGAGGACGGCATGACAAATACCATGCTCTCTGCAGGCCAAAAGCGTGGCCTGCGCACCCCGAATGAAGAATTCGGTCACGTCTTTGCCGGCGCTGTCAATCACCCGCGCCCTGCCGTCCAGCACGTCATACCCGTCTCCGCCGATGATTTCGCTGGGGCGTCTCGGCGTCGTCATTCCGCCTAAGAGTTCTGGGCAAACGCAAAGAGCTTCGCCCCTTTGGACAAGCGCTTCGATGCAAGTATCCCTGCTTGCCTTGCCATCATACCGGCAAGGAATCCCTGCAAGGCATTGTGAAACTGCCACTGTCATCATACCATCAAATTATGAACTCCATATGAATATAAACAGGCTACTTTTGGGGGTTATTTCCCTGTATTGAGCGTCACCACCGTAACCCCGGCATCTCCTTCTCCGTAGTTACCCAACCGGAAGCTCTTCACCCGCTTGTGGCGTTTCAAAAACCTCTGGACTCCTTCTCGTAGGGCGCCTGTCCCCTTGCCGTGGATGATGTTGATTTCGCCGAGGCCGCTCATGCAGGCGCTGTCGATGTACCTGTCCACCACAAGAATTGCGTCGTCCACCAGCATGCCGCGGATATCCAGCTCCATTCCCGCCTTCCGGTCCGTCTCCAGCCGTATCTTTCCCGCCCCTCGCGCCTGGCTTTCATCCTTTTCCAGCCGCAGGTCCGATAGTTTCACCGTCATCTTCATGATGCCCGCCTGCACGGCCACATCGCCCTTGGCATCCGGCGCAGAGAGCACCGTGGCCTTCTGGTTGAGCGTCACAATCCGCACCGTTTCCCCGGGACGCACCGTTCGGGGCGGTTTGGAATCACCTGCGGCGGCCATCGTCATGGGCTCCGCTAGTTCGTCTTCCCGCTTTCTTATTTTGTCGCGGGAATTTTGGATCACCCGATCCGCCGCGCTCTGGTCCAGTCCCATGAGATTGCGGATCTCCACAATCAGCCTGTCCATTTCATGCCGGGTATCCGCAATGATCTTCTTGGATTCTTCTTTTGCCTTGGCCCGCAGCCGTGCGCGTTCTTCTTCCAGCTTGTGCCGCTCGCCTTTCACTTCCTCCCGGAGTCTGTCCAGCTCCTGCCGGGTCTCCGCCGCCATGCGCCGCTCCTCCTCCGCCAGCTGGTAGCGAGACTGGGCGCTGGAAATAACATCCTCAAAGCTAAGGTCATCCTGCTTTAAATATTTTTTTGCTTCCCCAATCACCCGCTCGCTTAGGCCCAGTCTGTGGGAAATCTCGAAGGCATTGGATTTGCCCGGTATGCCGATAAACAGCTTATACGTAGGGCAAAGCCTGTCCACGTCAAACTGCATGGAAGCATTTTCCATCCCCTCCCGGGTCAATGCAAAGGCCTTCACCTCGCTGTAATGGGTAGTGGCCACCGTCACGGCTTTTCGGCTGTGCAGCTCATCTAATATGCTCATAGCCAGCGCCGCGCCCTCCACGGGGTCAGTCCCCGCCCCCAGCTCATCCAGTAGCACCAGCGAATCTTCTCCCGCCAAAGACAAAATCTCAACGATGTTAGTCATATGGGAAGAAAAGGTGGAAAGGCTCTGCTCGATAGACTGCTCATCGCCGATGTCCGCAAAGACGTTGGAAAAGATCGAGATCTCGCTTCCCTCGCCAGCCGGAATCATCATGCCGCTCTGGGCCATAAGCACAAACAGGCCTACGGTCTTAAGGGTCACGGTCTTGCCGCCCGTGTTGGGCCCGGTAATGATCAGTGTTTTATATTCCTTCCCCAGCCATATGTCCACCGGTACCACCGTCTCACGGGAAATGAGGGGATGCCTCCCCTGCACAATACGTATGTATCCTGTGTCGTTGAGCTTGGGCATCACGCAGCGCATGGCCTTTGCCATCTTGGCCTTGGCAAAGGCCAAATCCAGCTCACCCAAAATTTGCAGGTTCTCAGCAATTTCGTCTGCATGGGGGGCAATAAGTGCGGTCAGTTCGGATAGGATGCGCTCAATTTCCCTCTCCTCTTCGGCCAGCAGTTTCTTATACTCGTTTCCTAACTCCACCACCGCAGAGGGTTCTATGAACAGCGTGGCGCCGCTGCCGGACTGGTCGTGGATCAGCCCGGGGACACACTGGCGATACTCTTGCTTCACAGGCACCACAAACCTGCCGTTGCGCACGGTAATGATGGGTTCCTGCAAGTATTTGGCGTATGTGGCGGATCGGATCATGGTGTTAAGCTTTTCCCGCACCCGCTCGTTGGTCAGCCGCATGGCGCGCCGAATTCGAGCCAATTCGCCCGACGCTCCGTCAAAAATCTCCTCTTCGCCCAAAATGCAGCGTTCGATTTCCTCCTCCACGCTGCGGTAGGTAGAAAGATACCCCGCCATGTTGTTTAGAAGAGGGCAGCCCTGCTCCCGCTGAATCGCTTCTTTGGCCAGCCGGGCAATTCGAAGGCACCGACACAAGTGCAAGAGTTCTCCCGGGGAAAGGAATAACACCGCGTGCATCTGTTTGAGACACCGTCGCATATCCGGGAACCCCTCTAAAGGCGACCGCCCAATTCGGATGTACAGACTTTCCGCCTCCGCCGTAAGGTTCAATGCATTGGTCACCGTGCTAATGTTGTCAAAAGGGTGCAGCGCATCCGCCAGCTCCCCACCCACGCAGGTCAGTATGCCGGATTTTAGAATTTCTATGATCTTGTGATATTCAAGGGTCTTTAAGCTTTTTTCCTGCATAGAGTACTCCGATTATTCCACCACCCGGGACCAATGGCCGCGGGTGCTGTTTTCTGTAGGCGTTACGTCATCGCCGTCCCGGGACATAATTGCCGTCTGGACGCGCTCCGCTACCGCCTCTTGTGACTCATCGTAAAAGGAAAGCTGTACCGCCGCGGGCCGTGGCAGCGTCGGGTACAGATCTATAATGTCCGTAGGGAAGCAGTTTAACACCCGCAGCAAACAGCCGTCGCTCTGCTTGATGGGGACAAGCGGAAATCGCCGTCCCGCCTCGTCCACCATGCTCCCGGGAATGTCCCGGCAGTTTTGGCATCCGGCATGTTCCCGAATAGGACAATGGCGAAGCTGCATCAGCTGCGTCCTGCCGTAGATGCAAATCGCCGTATCTCTTGAAATTATATCACGCATCTGCGGCTTTGTCAGTTCCTGCGAAAGTGTAATCCTGTCAAACCCCATGGCTTTAAGGGCAATTACCGTCTCCCCGTTCATGGCATTCATCTGGGTTCCCGCCACTTTCAGCGGCAGTCCTTCCATCAGTGGCAGCTGCCCCAAGTTGGCGGCAATGGCGCCGTCTACCAGTCCGGAGCGCAAAAGGCTTGCGATGTGTCGATGTTCCTCCCGGCTCAAAATCACCGTGGGCAATGAGAGCAGTAGTTTCTTTTCCCCCCTGTATTTTTGCAAGCCTTCAAAAACGTCCGCCCTATAAACAAAAGGCTCAAGCGCAACCTCTTCCGCCCCCGCCTTAAAGGCGGACGCCGCCTGTGCCGTAGTAACCGTCACGGCGGTGATCACCGTGCGCTCTGCCGTCGGGGGAAGAATTGGAGAGCGGTAGGCCAACTCGGGCACCGTCCTGCGCACTTTCATGGCCGCAAGCAGCGCTTGGCACCCCTGACGTCGCAGCTCATTTACAACCCCAGTGGGCAAAAAAGCGTCCGGTGCAATTTGGAGGGTAATCTCACCCGGCGCAAAGGGCGTATTCCCCAGCTTTATGATCTGCTCCAAATACCGCTGCGGATCCTGCGCCTTTTGGGCCACTTGCGCCGCATCCCCTGCCACGGCCGCTTTCGTGCCACCGCAGGCAAGCTCCAATCGGGCGGCCTGTCCAACCTCCATAATCAGGTGCATATCCACGGGACGCTTGCGCGTTTCCTTTGCGTAAGTAGCCGCCGCCTCCGCAAGCAGCTTCTGGGCGGGTTCGCTTGACGCCACACAGTTCGTGTGCACGCCGTCGCCGTAGTAATAGCCCGTGCTGCCGCCGCCCCGGTCGAACAGCGCCAGCATCCGCCGCTTTTCTTCGGCGAGTTCCGCACCGTCCGCCCCCGAAAGGGCCTTTTTATATGCCCGGGTCACCACGGCCACGTATTCTGCCCGCTTCATCCTGCCCTCGATCTTGATGCAGGAAACTCCAGTGTTCTCCAAATCTTTCAGGTGCTCGATCATGCAAAGATCCGCAGGACTCAGCTGGTAATCTTCAGGCCCCGGTAATTTGTTCCAACAAGCCCGCTTGCGGCAGGGCTGCGCACAGGTGCCTCGGTTTCCGCTCCGCTCGCCGGACATGGAAGAATATAAGCACCCGCCCGAAAAGCTCATGCACAGCGCGCCGTGCACAAACGCCTCCAGCTCTATGCGGGTATTATCCCGTATGGTGCGGATGTCTTTTAGCGATACTTCCCGGGCCAGCACCCCTCGGGTCAGCCCCATCTGCTCCGCCGCCAAAGCACCCGCAACGTTGTGAATACCCATCTGTGTACTGGCATGCAACGGCAGCTCCGGCACCCGTGCACGCAGCAGCGCGGCCAGTCCCAAATCCTGCACCAATGCGGCGTCTGCCCCAGCGCGGCAGAGAAACTCCCCGTATGCAACGGCGCGTCCCATCTCCTTGTCCAGCACCAGCGTGTTAAACGTGACATACGCCTTCACGCCCCGAGCGTGGCAATAATCCAGTGCGTCAAGAAGCGCCGCATCATCAAAGTTGGCGGCAAAGCGTCTGGCGTTAAATGCGCTCCCGCCCATATATACGGCGTCCGCACCGTTTTGAACTGCGGCCACCATGCTAAGATAACTGCCGGCAGGGGAAAGAAGTTCCATATCTCACCTCAAAAAAAAGCGGCCAAAGGACAAGGGTCCCCAGCCGCACTCAATCAATGCTTCAAAATTATTTTGTTGTGACGATCTTATTTTCAAAGGGACGCTTCACCGGCGTTTGTCGGGGCATCTCCCGAAGCTGGGAAATGCGGGAGTCCAATGCCTCATAGTCCTCTTTGAGTTTGTGGAGCTCGTCCGCAAGGTTTAGTGCCGCCAGCAGCACGCAGTTTCCAGTGCTCAGCGTCGGATACAGTTTCTGCACTTCGTCTACCTTCCGGTTGACGTAGGCGGAAATCTTGCTGACATAAATTTCATTGTCGTCGCATGAAATCCGAAACTCCTGGCCGGCGATGTTAATTTTCGCATGCGTCTTGTCCATATGTTGCACCACCAATACATATAGTTATTCTATTGGGTTAATTATACAATAACTTGTGTCATCGCGCAATAGAATTCCCCTAAATATTACAGGTTTTTACTTTTTTTTTTAGAATTAGACCATAATGGCGGCACGGAAACGCTCCGCTGCCGCCATTATGATTGTTTTTGGTTAAAAGATTACACTTTAAAGCTTACGCTAGTATCCCCCTGCGGGTCCGCACCAAACTCGTAATCCTTGCCGGGAAGTATGGCGTTGAGAAGAATGCCCACGATGGCGGCAGTGGCAAGACCGGACAGGGAAATGGTAATGGTGCCGAGCTTGAATACAACGGCCTCAGCGGCGCCGGTTCCGTATTTGATTCCCACTGAAAGCACCAGGATCAGCGCCGCAATAATTACGTTGCGGCTCTTTGTGAGGTCCACCTTGTTTTCCACCACGTTGCGCACGCCAACGGCGGAAATCATGCCGTAAAGCACCAGAGAAACGCCGCCCAAAGTGGCTTGGGGCATGGCGGTTACCAGCGCGCCAAACTTGGGGCAGAATGCGAGGACGGCAGCGATACAGGCGGCAATGCGAATGACACGGGGGTCGTATACCCGCGTGAGGGTCAAAACGCTGGTGTTCTCGCCGTATGTGGTGTTGGCCGGAGCGCCGAACAGGGCCGCGAGGGTGGTGGCCAGGCCGTCACCCAACAGAGTGCGGTGCAGGCCGGGGTCCGCAATAAAGTTTTTATTGGTTGTGGAGGAAATGGCGGAAATGTCGCCGATGTGTTCCATGATAGTAGCGATGGATAGGGGGACAATGGCGACAATCGCGGTAATGAGCATGGAAGGGTCAAAATCCTTAAACACGGCAAACGCAGTATTATCCCATACGATGGGGATGCCAATCCACGCCGCTTCCTTTACCGCGGTAAAGTCCACGTTGCCCGTGAATGCGGCAACCGCGTAGGAAACGATCACGCCAAGGAGTATGGGGATGATCCTGATCATCCCTTTTCCCCAGATATTGCAAGCAAGGATCACCGCAATGGCGATCAAGGCAATACCCCAGTTGGTTACGCAATTGGAAAGCGCCCAGCCGGACAGGCAAAGGCCAATGGCGATGATAATGGGGCCAGTGACGATGGGCGGCACGTAGCGCAAAACCTTCTTGACGCCGAACCCCTTGATCAAGATCGTGACGATCACGTATACAAGGCCTGCGCAGGCCACGCCGAAGGAAGCGTAGCTCAGGGGGATGGCGTCGCCGTTGGCGGAAATCACTCCGTAAGCCGCCAAGAAGGCAAATGAAGATCCCAGGAACGCGGGGACTTTTCCCTTGGACAGGAGATGAAACAGCAGCGTGCCAATGCCGGCGAACAGCAGTGTCGTAGTAACGCTTAGACCAGTAATTACCGGAACAAGGACCGTTGCGCCAAACATGGCAAACAAGTGCTGAAGTCCTAGCACCAGCATTCTGGGCTTACCTAGTTCTCTTGCGTCATGAATCTCTTCCGTGCCAATTTTTTTGTCTTTCATTTGTTATCCTCCTTTGATGCAAGCTAATTTCTTGACCGTGAGGGCTTCTCATATAAAAAAATACCCTTTCGTTTCCGAAAAGGTTGTGAATAACACACTTTTTCTTGCTCATTGATGTGTAATTACCAGTCCTTCTCGGCATCCTCGTGTCGAAAAAAAGCACTCTTGGTCGATACTAGGCTACCACATCATATAGCCTTTGTAAACAAAAAAATGCACAATATGTTATGATATGTCAGGTTTATTCCTCATTATTTTCGCAAGTGAGGCTCCTTATTAAAACCGTTTCAATGTCCTCTGCTTCCGTTCTTCCCGCCAGTGTCAGCGCCCGCATGAAATAATCCGGCAACGGCGCAGAAAAAACCATCGTCTCTCCCGTTGTCGGGTGCCGAAGCGTCAGCCGCGCTGCGTGAAGTGCCTGTCCCCTAAGCCCTAGTTTGGGCTTGGCCGCCCCGTAAACCGTGTCGCCGGCCACCGGGTGTTTCAGGCTTGCTACGTGGACCCGAATCTGGTGGGTGCGCCCGGTTAAGAGCCGGGCTTCAATCAGCGTATAGTCGCCATAGCGTTCCAGCACTTTCCAGTAGGTAGTCGCTTCCCTGCCATTAAAAACCACCGCCATTTTCTTGCGGTCCACCGGGTGCCGGCCGATGGGTGCATTTACGGTGCCCGCGCCCTCTTTGATGTTCCCTTCCACAATGGCCACATAGGTTCGCCCCGCGGTATGGTTTTTGATCTGCTCCGCCAGCGAATGGTGTGCGCTGTCGTTCTTTGCCACCACAATAAGACCGGAAGTCATTTTGTCGATTCGATGGACGATCCCCGGGCGCAGCGCACCGCCGATGCCGGAAAGATCCTTCAGCTGATACATCAGCGCGTTGACCAGCGTACCTGTGGGGTTTCCCGGTGCCGGATGCACCACCATGCCCTGTTCCTTGTCGATCACGGCGATGTCCGCGTCCTCGTATACGATGCGGATGGGAATGTCTTCGGGCAATATGTCCGTCTCCTCCGGCGGTGCAAACACAATGGATACGTCCTCGCCGCCCCGGAGCTTGTGGTTGGCCTTAGCCTTTTTGCCGTCCACTTCCACAGCGCCCTCGCCTATCAGCCGTTGGATCATAGAGCGGGTCTCTCCGCTGGCCCGGGCGCAAAATACGTCCAGCCGTTCCCCCGTCCTGTCCGCGGCTAAGTGAAGCGGCTGTATTTCAACGAGCTCTTCAGTTTCCCAGGTGGGGCCCTTCACTCCTGTGCCTCCGGTTCCTTGTTCGGCTTCCCTTCCAAATACCGCCGCCCTTTCAGGAAACAGATATCGATTCCCAGCAAAACGCAGCCCACGCTCACCGCGCTGTCCGCAATGTTGAAAATGGCAAAGTTCACGATCACTAGGTAGAACATATCCCGCACATACCCAAAAAAAATCCTGTCGATCATATTCCCAAGCGCGCCGGCCAGTATCAGCGCAATGGAGATCTTCATGAGCAAATGCATGTGCTTGCGCTCCTTGATTAAAAACCACACCATGGCCACACAGGCGATCACAGTGATGCCCACAAAAAACCACCGCGCGTTTTGCAGCATGCTAAAAGCGGCCCCCCGATTCTCCACATACGTAAGCTGGAACACCCCCGGCCAAAGCGCGTAGGTGTTGCCAGGCAGCGCAGTCAGCCAGTTCGCACATACACTCTTAAATAACTGATCGGCCACCACAAGGACCGTCACAATCAAAATCGCAATCAAATGATTTCCTCCTTCGTCTGCAATATTTTTTATTTTCTATTGCAGTGTACAGCGTTTTTGCATAGATTGTTGGAAACAGCTGTCTGAAAAACGGTATCTTATCCCGCATTTGCGGAGTAGTCACTATTCAGGACTGTTTCTTTATTTTGCCAAAACGTCATCCTCCACGGTATTGATGTACCACTTGTCCACATTGCGCATGGGGCTCGGGTCCCGCGCACCCGTCACCTTCTGGATCTTGGAGGCGTAGATGAGGCTGTTTAGCCTAAAATACAGGGTGATAAACGGAAGTTCCTCCACAAATTTCAGCTGAAATTGGGATGCTGCCGCCTGATACGCGGTTTCATCGGTCGCTTCCACAATGCCGGAGGCCAGCGTAAGCAGCGTTCCGCTGGAATAGTTCCCGTAATTGCTCTTGCCCTTATAGGTCATCAGGCCCATCAGGTCAACGTCGCGGCCCAGTTTGATGCCGATAAGCGCAAGGTCGTATTCTCCACCCTGGAGTTTTGTGAGGAATTCGCTCTGCGTATCCGTTGCAGAATACGCAGCCATCACCACTTCCGTCTGGATTCCCAGCTCTGCCAACTGCGCCGCGATCAGGTTGGCGGCGTCCTTCCGGGTGGTATCCGTGGAGGACTCATTCACCAGCAGCGTCAGCTTGAATTTGTTGTACTGGTTGCCATCCTTTTCCAGAACTCCATCTCCATCCATGTCGGCCCATCCCGCCTCTTCTAGAAGGGTCTGGGCTTTGGCGAGGTTGTAGTCATACACCTTTGACTTCACGTCATAAACCCAGGAATCCGGCGGAACCGGCACGTCGCAGGCTTGTGCCCGGTTCATGTAGACGTTAGATATGATCTTGCCGCGATCCAGCGCATAGGCGATGGCCTTGCGGACGTTAACGTTCTGCAGCGCCGACGTATTGCTGTTGAGAAGCATCAGCTCCGCATTCTGTGTCATGATGTCTAGCACGGTGGTTACGCCCTCTTGCCGGAATTTACCTGCGTTGGTGGAGGAAGTGTGCACCATAGTCAGCTGGCCCGCGCTGTAGGATGCCAGCGCAGTTTCATTGCTGTCCCGCTCCAGAAACACAATGGTGTCAATGTAGGGCCTCTGCTTCCACCAGTCTTCGTTTGCAGTCAGGGTCACGCGCTGGGAAGCAACGGCAGTGACGCAATAGGGGCCCGTGCCGATGGGCGTTGGGGCCGCCGTTCCGGCCTTCATGATGGGGAATGTCAGCGTGTAAAGCGCGCAATATCCCTTTTCCGCCATGGTGACCTTCAGGGTTTTTGAATCCACAATCTCAATGGAATCGATCCTCTGTGCGCAATAATCATAGTATGAGTCTTCCCCCATCGTCTTGAGCCGGGAAAACGTTAGTTTCACATCGCTGGCGGTAAGCGGCGTTCCGTCGGACCAAAAAATCCCGCTTCTGAGGTTTACCGTCCAAATTTTTCCGGTATCATCCACGCTCCAGTTTTCCGCCAGCATAGCTACAAGCTTTCCGCTTTCATTGATGCTGATCAAGCTCTCGAAAACCAGCGAAAAGAAAGAAAGCATCTCCTCCGTATTGACCTTCAGTGGATCAGTGATGTCCGCGTTGATGGGTATGGGCATCCGAATCTCACCGCCGGTTGCAGGCTGAATCTCCGGCGTCGGCTCCGGGAATGCAATTTCTTTCTCCTCTGTGTGCGCCGCATTGCCGCAGGCCGCCGCGCCAAAGGCGAAAAGTGCGGCCAAAAGCATTGCCATCGCTCTTTTAAGCCAATTCTTTTTCATAAAGCTCCCTGTATTTCTCATAGGCTCGCGTCACCCGTTCCACGAAATTTCGTGTCTCCAAAAAGGGAATTTCGGTCAGGTTCCCCTCTGTACTGTACGTCTCGTCCGCGAGCCACTTCTGCACATTGTTCGGCCCTGCGTTATAGGCGGCCAGCATGTGCTTGTGTGCGCCGCCAAACCGCTCGGTCAGGTATTGAAGATACCAGCATCCCAATTGAATGTTGGTGTCGGGATCGCAGAGCTGCTGGTCACAATATCCCTCTATTTTAAGTTTGTCCGCGATCCATGCCCCCGTATCGGGCATAATCTGCATCAGCCCCACTGCGCCCGCGGGAGAAACGGCGTCCACGTCATATCCGCTTTCACAATGAATCACCGCGGCCACAAGAAACGGATCGAGTCCGCACGCTTCTGCATTCGCCTTGATCTGTTCCACGTAAAGCAGCTTGTATGTGTGCTTTTCCAGAGCCCGATTAATCCAGAACGCGGCAACAATGATAATCGCCAGCATGACGATGAGCGCGATAATACGCACTAGCTTATTTTTCATTTCTTCTCCAGCGCTTCAAATTTTTCAGATACCGTTTGGTACAGCACTTCCTTGCTTCGGGAATTGTCGATGATCACGTCCGCGTATGCGATCTTTTCCTCCTGCGGCATTTGGGCTCGGATCCTAAGCAATGCCTCGCCGCGGTCTACGCCGTCCCGCCTCATAATGCGCTCAATGCGGGTTTTCTCCGGGGCGGTCACCAGCCATACCATATCCGCAATCCCCTGCATCCCGCTCTCGATGAGCAGCGGCACGTCAAAGACCACAATGGCCTTGGGGTTTTCCCGTCCAATTTCCCGTGCTCGGTCTAAGAGTTCGGCAAGAACCTGCGGATGCAGGATCTCTTCGAGCATCTTCCGCTTCTTTGCGTCCGCGAACACAATTTCCCCCAGCGCCTTTCGGTTCAGCGAGCCGTCCGCTTTGAGAACTTCCTGGCCAAACTGCCGCACAATGGCCGTAAGTCCGGGTGTTCCCGGCTCCGTCGCCTTTCTGGCGATCTGGTCCGCGTCCAGCACGTAAGCGCCCAATTCTCTCAATATTTCCGATACTGCCGACTTTCCAGAGGCGATCCCGCCGGTAAGCCCTACTTTGATCATATGCGTATCCTCTACTTGGTATCAAACCAGCTTCTGCCACTCTTCACCTCTGCCAAGAGCGGAACGCGCAGTTCCATGGCGTTTTGCATGCAGTTGAGCAGTATTTCCTTCACCTGCCCCACTTCGTCAAGCGGCGTGTCGATGATCAGTTCGTCGTGGACCTGTAAAATGAGCTTCGCCTTGTATCCGCCCTCTAACAGCGCGCTTTGGACGTGCACCATGGCTAGTTTAATAATATCCGCCGCAGTGCCCTGAATGGGCATATTCATGGCTACCCGTTCCCCGAAGCTCCGGGTATTGTAGTTGGGGGATGTGATCTCCGGCAACTCCCGCCGCCTTCCCAGCAGCGTTTGGGCATACCCCTTTCGTCTGCCCTCTTCCACGCATTCCTTCATAAACCGGTTCACCCCCGCAAAGCGGTCCAAATACCGTTTAATGAACTCCCCCGCCTCGTGGCGGGATACTCCGATGTTCCGTGCAAGGCCAAAGTCACTGATGCCGTACACGATGCCAAAGTTAACGGCTTTCGCAGCACTCCGCTGGGCAGAAGTCACCTGGTCTTGCGGCACACCAAACACCTCTGCCGCCGTGTGCGCGTGAATGTCCTCACCGGAGCGGAAAGCCTCGATCATGACCTCGTCCCCGCTCATATGCGCCAGCAGCCGCAGCTCGATCTGGGAGTAGTCTGCGCCCACCAAAGCGCATCCTGCGCTCGCAATAAACGCCCGGCGGACCTCCCGCCCCAGCTCCGTCCGCACGGGTATATTCTGCAAATTCGGCTCCGCGCTGGAAATACGGCCTGTGGCCGTCACGTTCTGATTAAAGCTGGTGTGGATCTTCCCATCCGCCCGGATCAGGGCGAACATGGCGTCCAAAAACGTACTCTTGAGTTTGGATAAAAATCTATATCCCACAATCAGCGGCACCACGGGGTGCAGCTCCATCAGCTTGTCCAGCACTTCCGCGTCTGTAGAATAGCCGGACTTAGTCTTTTTCTGCGCCGGAAGTTTCAGTTTTTCAAATAGTACCGTCCCCAGCTGTTTGGGAGACAGGATGTTAAACGCCCCGTCGCAAAGCCCATAAATCTCCTTTTCCAAATCGGCCAGCCGTTTTGCAAACTGTCCCGAAAGGTCTTTTAGTATCTCGCGGTCCACGCGGAATCCCGTCTTTTCCATGTCAAACAGCACCCCGGCCAGAGGTAATTCCACGTTGCGGTAAAGCGCATCCATACCCTTTTCCCGCATCTCCACCTCCATGCCGTCCGCGATTTGCAGCAACGCCGCCGCGCCCGGTGTCAATCCCCGTTCCGTACAGAGGATCTCCAGGGACGGCGCGGGGTGAATGGCATGTAGCAAATAATCCGCCAGCATCCCGTCAAAATTCACGCCCCGAAGTTCGATCCCGTACTGCGAAAGCACATGCCGGTGCCGTTTGGAATCGAACATGTATTTTTGGACCTTTGAGTCTTCCAACGTTCCTTTCAGCGCAAGCAGCGCCTCTTGTGCGCTTAACCCCGCATCCAGCAGTGTATGTCCCGCCATAATTTCATATTGCAAATCCGGCTGTACTGCAATCTGCATGCCATCCCCCATGTGAACGGCAATGTGCTTTGCACCGGCGATGTCTTCCATCATTTTCTCAAGCCCGTTTTTATCCGCGACCCGCACAGAAGACACATCCCTTTTTGCCTCCCGGCTCAATTCCGGGACTTTTCCCGCGGGCAGCCTACCGATGAGGCTTCTCAATTCCAGCTCCATCATGACGGGCACGGCGTTTTTCATTTTTGAAACGTCCAGCCTGCACTGCTCCAGCCCTTCATCTACCGGCGCCGCGGTGTCGATAACCCCCAGCTTGTAGCTCATCCGGGCAAGATCCGCGTATCCTATCAGCTTTTCCCGCAGCGCACCCTTTTCTTCTTCTGCGTGGTGAAGCACCTCTTCCATGCTCCCGTACTTTTTCAGGAGCTTGAGTGCCGTCTTTTCCCCCACGCCCGGGATTCCCGGAATGTTGTCCGAACCATCGCCCATCAGCCCCTTGAGGTCCGGCATCCGCGCCGGCGTAAGGCCGTACTGCTCCGTCAGCGCCGCCTCGTCGTATTCCACCGTATCGGTAATGCCCTTTTTGGTCATCAATACGTGGGTATGCTCGCCGATGAGCTGCAGTGCGTCCCGGTCTCCCGTCACCAGCAGCGCATCCACGCCCTTTTCATTGGCGATTCTGGAAAACGTGCCCAAAATGTCATCCGCCTCATAGCGTTCGCACTCGTAAACGGCGATCCCCATAGCGGTGAGTACCTTTTTAAGCAGAGGGAACTGCGGGCGCAAATCTTCAGGCGTCTCCCGCCGGCCCGCCTTGTATTCAGCATACTGTTCGTGCCGGAATGTGGGGCCGTGCATGTCGAAGGCCACCAGCAGGTAGTCGGGTTCGTAGGACAGCAGCTTTAACAGCATACTGATAAAGCCATAAACGGCCCCGGTAGGGGTCCCGTCCTTGGTCACCATGGGCGGCAACGCATAATACGCCCTGTGCATCAGGCTGTTTCCGTCAATCGCAATCAATCGTTTCAAAAGCGCCGCCTCCGTCCAATTTACTCTTCTGTATAATAAAATAGCATAAGCAGCGTCCTTTTGCAATTTGCGCCGCGTGAACATACCGTGAAAACAGAATGTCCCCCCGTTTTAAAATCCGGTATTGCAAAAGAGGGCGCCTTGTTGTAAAATACTATTTGTTTCGGGGATGTAGCCCAGCCGGTTAGAGCGCTTCGCTCACATCGAAGAGGTCGTGGGTTCGAGTCCCTCCATCCCCACCAAAGAAAAAGTCGGATATTCTCCGGCTTTTTTCTTTGTCCAAACCATCTCCCCCCTCCGCACACACTCCCCCTTTTAAACATAATTTATATTGGCGCAATCTTGGGCCAAATATCATTAGGAGGTCATCGCATGTTTAATTTCCGTCGCTTTAGGCGGCCTTTCTTTGGCGGACCCATCAATTGGCCCCGCCGCTGCAGAAATTTCCGTCGCCGTTTCTGGTAAGCCAGATTTTCTGCAAGCTTTCCTGATGTGTTCTATCCCGTCCATGCGTTTGCATGGGCGGGTTTATTATGTCTCCGTCCCTTTGCGTTCTTTTCGCGCATATAATATTCGGGGTGATGATTTTGGATTTGGACCCGCGTGAAGTCAATGTTATGATTACGGCAATCACAAACTATTTTTATACCACCCTCTCAAAAGAGGATTTTGTTTGCTTGAGCATTATTTTGCGCGAACTGAGCAAAACAATGATCTCCACGTCCATCTATCTCGGACTTTGCGCCGATGACAAAGACAAAAAAGATTAACACGTCGCCCTACCTGCCCCGCTCAAAGCATATAGTTTAAGATAACTTGACTATTTCAAAATGCTGGATATATAATACAAATAGGAATAATGATTTCTGGGAAGTAGATGGACACTTTTCCCAGAAGGAGCGAGTAGTGTAATCGGCCGGCTTATTGTGGGACGGTCTTTTTTATCTAAGCATGTGATACAAACAAGTCATGATCAAAACACAATGAAAGAGAGGCGCAAAATGAAGAAAATAGTTGGAACAATTCTGGTAATCGCTCTGTTGTTATCTCTGACTACGACTGCGTTTGCAGTGGGAACGCTGCCGGGTGACGCTACCCGCATCCCTCCCCTGGCCGCCCCTGCGGTGGCATCTAAAATTCTGAAATATAATTCGGTGCAGCCGGGCTACAAAGTCGGAAAGGCATCGGGGAATTTCATATTGGATGTGGCAGGCTTTATGGGCCCTCAAACAATGTTTGACGGAATCGAGAAGTCAATTATACTTGACGGCAAGCAATCGTCGAATCCCGCATATCGTCAGGCTGTCTTGGATTTCCTTAACGCACAGCCGAATATGGGTACAGCCTTAATCATGCCGCCAGACAGTTGCTTCTAGGTGCCGGAGTCTCTTTGAAAATGAAAAATAGCCCCTCGCATGGAGATGAATCATGTGGGGGGTTTTGCTCCATAATAAGGCTAAATGCACGATTTTCGAATCCACACAAGCTTTTTTGTGATACAATGCTATGGAGGTGATGAAAATGGATTATACACGAATGCTTGGCAGAATCTACGCCCAAAGCGGCAATGGCACGGTCCTTGCGGAAATCACATTCCCCCTGATCAACCCCTCAACTGTGGATATCAACCATACTTTCGTGGATCCGTCTCTGCGCGGCCAAGGTATCGCCGATGAACTCATGTGCGCCGCCGTAGAGGAGATCCGTACAAAGGGGTATCGGGCTGTGGCCACGTGCTCATATGCCGAAAAATGGTTTGCATCCCATCCCGAAAACGCAGATTTGCTTTTGCCAACCCCAAATTAATCATCACCGGATCAGGCGCCATAACGGCGCCTTTTGTATCTTCATATATGTCTTGACACATAGCTTGACAGTCGCGTTTTGCTGTGACATAATTGTTCGCATAAAATCACATCCTCATAAGGGAGAAAATGCAATCCCATTTGGGAACTGGAGCGTACAGATGAATCAATTAATAGAAGAAATCAACCTGCTAAAAAAGCAAAAGAACGCCGTTATTCTGGCGCATTATTACGTAAGCGGCGAAGTGAAACAAGTGGCTGATCTTATCGGCGATTCCTATTACCTGGCGAAAGTGGCCACAAAAGCTCCGCAAAATACTATTGTTTTATGTGGCGTCACGTTTATGGGAGAAAGCGCAAAGCTGCTCAACCCACAAAAGACCGTGCTGATGCCGGATCAAACGGCGGGCTGCCCCATGGCGGAAATGTACAGCATCCGGCAAATCGAAGAGGCCCGGCGACAGTATGAAGATCTTGCCGTGGTCTGCTATATCAATTCCACAGCGGAGTTGAAAAGTTACTCGGATGTGTGCGTCACGTCGTCCAACGCGCTCCGGGTCATCCAGGCGCTGCCCAATCGAAATATTTTCTTTACGCCGGATGAGAATCTGGGAAGGTATATTGCCTCAAAGCTCCCCGAAAAGCACTTTATCCTCAGCAACGGATACTGCTGCGTGCATGTGGGCATCACCGCGCAGGACATGGAAGCTGCCAAGCAGGCGCATCCAAACGCAAAAGTATTAGTTCACCCTGAATGTACGGAAGATGTCATCGCTCTAGCGGACTACGTGGGCAGCACCTCCGGCATCATCAATTACGCCACCGCCAGCGATGCGGATGAATTCATTGTCGGCACGGAGGTTGGCATTCTCTATGATTTGCAGCTGAAAAATCCGAATAAGTCGTTTTACATTCCCTCGGAACGGCAGCTGTGCAACAGCATGAAAAAGGTCACCCTTGAAAAAATCAAGCATGTTCTGCAAACGGGTGAAAATGAAGTTGTGCTTGACGATGCCCTGAAAGATAAGGCGGCCGTATGTCTGAGCCGAATGATGCAGCTCGCCAAATAAGGGGGTACTTAAAATGGATTATACGACAGATATTATGATCGTGGGCAGCGGCGTCGCCGGCCTGTTTTGCGCGCTCAATCTCCCCGCAAATCTCAAAGTCACCGTGCTGACCAAAGATAAAGCTAGGCGCAGTGATTCCTTTTTGGCCCAGGGCGGCATCTGCGTGGAAGCGGACGACTGCGATTATGAAAGTTACTTTGAGGATACCTTGAAGGCCGGCCATTATGAAAACAATCCGGATGCCGTGGATATCATGATTCGCTCCTCCCGTGAGGTCGTCGGGGATCTCATCGGCTATGACGTTGAGTTTGCACAGAGCGGCGGCGAATACCTATATACAAAGGAAGGCGGGCATTCCAAGCCCCGGATTCTCTTCCATGAAGACATCACCGGCGAAGAGATCATGAGTAAGCTGCTCCAACAGGTTTTCACGCGCAAGAATATCGAAATCCGCGAGTATGAAACCATGATCGACATCATGGAAAAAGACAACACCTGCTACGGCGTGGTCACATGCGACAACAGCGGTACAATCAACCATTACAGCGCGAAGTATACCGTTTTTGCCTGCGGCGGCGTGGGCGGCCTGTTCCAGTTTTCCACAAATTTCAGGCATCTCACGGGAGATGCCATTGCCATCGCCTTGGAACATGGTATTTTGACGGAGCATGTGGATTACATCCAAATCCACCCTACCGCCTTTTACGATCCTGCCTCAAGGCGGTGCATGCTGATTTCAGAATCCGTCCGAGGGGAAGGTGCGTATCTGCTCAGCGCCGGCGGTGAGCGGTTTGTGGACGAGCTGCAGCCCCGGGACGTGGTGACAAAGGCGATTTTAGCGCAGATGGAAAAGGACAAAATGCCCTATGTCCGCTTGGCCATGCAGCATTTGGGCGAAGAGAAAATCAAAGCGCACTTTCCCCATATTTACGAATTCTGCCTGGAGAAGGGAATCGACGTACGCAAGGATTGCATTCCCGTGGTTCCCGCGCAGCATTACATGATGGGTGGAATCAAGGTGGATATGAACAGCGCCTCATCCATGCAACGCCTGTATGCCATTGGGGAAACCAGCTGTAACGGCGTGCACGGCGCGAACCGGCTGGCCAGCAATTCCCTGCTGGAAAGTCTAGTTTTTGCCAAGCGCGCAGCCCAAAACATCGTCGACTCTCTGCAAACAAGGACGCCGGAAATGGAGTTTTTGCATGGGCAGGACGTAAAATACTCTAATGTGGACCAGCTGATGGCACATTACAAGGACTTGGTATTAAAGAAAATCGAGGTAAAAGAACATGAATAACGGATTTGCGTCCAACCTGAATATCGACAACCATATCCTCATGGCACTTCGGGAGGACATCACCAGTGAGGATTTGAGTACCAATTCGGTAATCCCCAGCGAACAACGGGGCGAAGTGGAGCTGATTTGTAAGCAGGATGGCGTGATTGCAGGGCTTTTTGTATTCCGCATGGTATTTGAGCTGCTGGATCCGGGTATGGAATTCCTCTTTCATGTAAGGGACGGCGAATCCGTGAAAAAAGGCCAGTTTCTGGCATCTGTCAGGGGTGATATGCGCGCTCTGCTCAGCGGAGAACGCACCGCGCTCAACTACCTGCAGCATATGAGCGGCATCGCCACCTATACCCACGCCATGGCTGAACTTCTGGCAGGCAGCGGAATCCGGCTGCTGGATACCCGAAAGACAGCGCCCACAATGCGCGTCTTTGAAAAATATGCCGTCAAAATGGGAGGCGGCGTCAACCACCGCTTCAATCTTTCCGATGGCATTCTTTTAAAAGATAACCATATCGCGGCGGCAGGCGGAGTGAAAGAGGCCGTTGCAATGGCTAAAAGCTATGCCCCCTTTATGCATCAAATCGAGGTGGAGGTGGAGAATCTCGATATGGTCAAAGAAGCCGTGGAGGCGGGCGCGGATATCATCATGCTGGACAACATGCCGCCAGAGACCATGAAAGAAGCGGTGGTTCTCATCGCCGGGCGTGCAAAAACCGAGTGCTCCGGCAACGTCACAAAAGAGAATATCAGCCGGTACATCGAAACAGGCGTCGATTATCTTTCCTGCGGTGCGTTGACACATTCGGCGCCGATCTTGGATGTTTCACTCAAGCATCTGCACGCGATCTGATAAGGAGGTTGCCATGAGCGGCGAATTAAGGCGGCAAAAGATCCTTGCACATATCAAAAGCGCGCGCCAGCCTGTATCGGCAACGGCGCTGGCGGCGCTTTTTTCCGTCAGCCGTCAGGTGATCGTACAGGATATCGCCCTGCTGCGCGCATGTAATCACGGCATTCTGGCGACAAACCGTGGTTATCTCGTGGAGCAGCGCCCCGCTCACAGGCGAGTTTTCAAAGTATTTCATTCCGATCTCAATACCCGGGAAGAGTTGCAGGCCATCGTGGATTGTGGCGGCGCGGTGCTGGATGTGTTTGTCAATCATAAGGTTTACGGCGTGATCTCCGCCCCACTGTCCATCCGTTCGCGGCTGGATATCGACCGGCTGATGGACGGTATACAGTCTGGAAAATCCACCCTATTGCTGCATATGACGTCTGGCTATCATTTCCATACGGTAGAGGCTTCTTCTGAAGATACGCTGGATATCATCCATGCAAAACTGGAAGAAACAGGGCTCCTCTCCCCCGTCTTCGACTATGAGGCACACCTGCTCAACCGAAACGCATAAGCCCCCTTGCCCGCTTGATTTCCTGTGGCAGGGAGGTTCCCACGAATTTTCAGCCTGCTTCCTCATCTTCCTCTATGAGCGCGAAGGCTTACACTGCGGTATGCCCGCTGCTTTGGGGCCACTTCCTTTAACTTCTTGAATATTACCTAATACTTTCTTTCCAAGTTTACAATGTTCTTCATCGGTTTGCCCTGCCTAAATAGGATAAGATTTTCGGCAAATAGCTTCAAAGCTCTACTCTGTAAGTACGGGCTATCTCCCGCACAATGTGGTGTAATAATTACATTTTCCATGTCCCACAAAGGGCTTTCGGAGGGCAGCGGTTCTTTATGAAATACATCCAGGCCGGCTCCTGCAATGCGCCCTTCGTAAAGCGCAGCGATCAAAGCTGTCTCATCTACAGTATCGCCGCGGGACATGTTTATCAGTATACTGCTTTGTTTCATGAGTTTGAATTCCCGCGGCCCGATCAGATGATAGGTTTCTTCCGTCAGGGGAACGGTTAACACCGTATAGTCGGCCAGTCCTAAAGCTTCCTCAAGCTTTTCCATACCCCATACTTCGTCAAAATTCTTTAAAGCTTCAGCACGTTTTTTTAGGCCAATAACTTTCATATCGAATGCTTGGGCCTTCCTGGCTATTTCTGAACCTATACTTCCTGCTCCGATAATACACAATGTCTTCTCAGACAATTCATCAATCGGGATACCTGGCTCCCAAACCTTCTGAAGTTGATTTTTATAATACCGTTTGAACCGGCGACTGAAGGCAATCATCATGCCTATTGTCTGTTCAGCCATATGGGACCCGAGTAGGTCCCTAGTGTTTGTGACAATAATTCCTTTGTCAATGAACTCGGCAAAAGGGAGACTTTCAACTCCGACAGAAAAAGAAACCAGCCATTTCAATTTGAAGTCTTTGCAATTATTAAAAACACCGTTTTTAATAGGTGAGGTCCAGGTAAGTACTATTTCAGCTTCAGACAATGCCTTCAAGGCTCCGTCTCTGTCCTGGCTCAAACTATGAACTATAATTTTTTCACCGGTTTCGTTTTCAACCATTTCCAATAAATCGGTCGGTATTGGTGCCAAAGCTAAAATCATATGTTTCCCTCCTATTATAATATCATCTCCCCAACGATTGTAAGCTCTTACTCGTATAAATCACGGTAATTATAGATGGCTCACAAGTTTCACTATTCCAGACATTCAAAAACCTTCTTCAGATTAACAGGCAGGAAAGGCCCGAAATCTACTGAAAATAAATCTCGGCCTTTCCCCTATTTCATTTGCATATTACTTATTTATTTTTGCCAGTCGAGAACACCGCCTTTGTCGGCGGAGCGAACTATGGCTGCATAACGGGCAAGATAGCCGGTGAGCTTTTTGGGGACGTAGAACCATTGCGCCCAGCGCTGAGCCAATTCATCGTCCCTGCGGTTATTGCTGGGGCTCCGGGCTTTCCTCGGCAGGTTCTTTCTCCAGTTTTTTGTACAGGGGCACCGCAATTAGTGCGAAAATCACAGCCAGTACGGCGACAATCCCTTCGATTATGGCAACGTTGGGAATCATTCCCCGCTGGTACAGCACCGCCGGAAAGTCGACCAGCGCGTGGAGCAATATCGCGGTTGGAAACAGATACCACTTTTTACTGTTCCGGCAGGCCACAAACACCAGCACCGACAGCGAAATCTGAATCACCAGCGCCGAAAGCCGTTCGATCACCGACCACATGATGGTAATGGGTTGAATAGCGCCGATGCCGTTAAGGACAGCAGCAACAGTGTCCCGCTGCGCGTCCGGGATCAGGGCCAGGTAACTTTCTACCCCCATGGCTTTGGCAGCAAAGTACAGCGCAAGGTTGGAAATCATCCCCACGCCCACCAGGATCATCATCTCAATGCCGCCGTGGCCAATTCCGTAGGTGATGGCCGTCTCCCGGCGGGTGTACTTCCTTAAAAGCACCTTGTAGCCGAAAAAGCGTCCGCACTCTTCAAAGATCCCGGCGGCCAAGCAGCCGTAAAGGGCGTAAAGCCATACGTTTCCATTTATCGTCCTTTGAAGCGGCGAATCCTTCACCAGCACAAACTGATGGAGGGTGGACTCCAAAATCAGGGCAAAAAGGATGAACATCCCCACGCCCACAAAGAACGGTGCAAGCTTTGCCTTAGTCTTTTTCTTCCAGATCAGAAGTAATGCAATGGGGATTCCCAAACAGAGTATGATTTGAACGATGATTGCAAAAAGGGTCGCGGAAGATAATTCGGTCATGGTATCAACCCTCCATGAAAATTAATTTGCCCGCTGAGCCTGGCTTTTTACCCCGGAAGGGAACCGCCCTCCGTACCAGCCATACCAGCCGCAACACCGCTGGACTGCAGCAGCGACGTAACGTAGGCGCAGTATTGCTCCAGCACGGGGGTGTAGGTATCCAGCATTGTCTTGTCGGGTTGCTCAACGGCATCTTCCACATTATTGTAATACGCTTTTAAAGTTTTGTACACATCTGAATCCAGTTGATTCTTGTAGGTCATCAGCGCCTCTGCCTGAGTAATGGCTTGGGCGGCCCGGTTCAGCTCCGGAGCGAGCTGTTGCAGGTACTGCTGAATCTGCAGCTGGATCGCCGTCCCATCCACCTCCGGGTCAATGGTTACGTCCTTGTTGAAGACCTCCTTGATCAGCTTCTGCAGCTTGCGTGCATTGATCCCCCAACAGGAGCGCCGATACGCCGTAAAGGGAGATCCCTCCACCATATGTCGCTCCAGCTGCGCGGGATCCATACGCACCGCCACCAGCGAGAGCGCACAGATCTGCTTAAACGTCAGGTTGGTCATGATATTGGTTTCCAAGGCCTGATAAATGTCGGGAATATTCACCAGCTGCCCCGTGGATTTCATCTGCTCAAAGATGGCAGTAAGCATCCTCTGCTGCCGGTCAATCCGGGCGATGTCCGAAGAACCCTTGCGCATGCGGCAATAGTCCAGCACGCCTTGACCGTCCAGATGCTGTTGGCCGGGGTGCAGCGCCCGCCCGTTCATGGAAACCTCGGTATCTACATCATAATCCACGCCGCCCATGGCATCTACCACGTCCTTGACCACGTTCATGTTGAACCCCACATAGTAGTTTACGGGCACCTGCAAAAGCTCGCTCACAGTGGTCATTGAATAATCAAAGCCCTTTTTCTTGGCGCCGCCGCCAAAGGCAAAAGCAGCATTGATCTTATTAAAAGGAGCAAGCTCGTTATAGAGCATTCCTTTCCCATCGTATATTTTCACATAGCTGTCCCGGGGGATGGAGATCATATCCACGTCGTTTTCGGCGAAGTTGATGGTTAAAAGCAACATGGTATCCGTACGGAATACGCCCCAATCCTCACGCTCAGCGCTCTCGTCGATGCCCAACAGCAAGATATTGACCCGTTTTTTCATGAAATCAATATCTGCCTCCGCGCCCAGCACCAACTCCGGATCCGGCGTGGGCGAGGGTGAAGGCGTCGGCACGGCTGTTTCTATCGCCTCAAGCGGCGCCGAAGCGGTCGGCTGCGGGGTTTGCGCCGGCATTTCCTGCGTGAACAGATCGCTTCCAGACTGAATATCCCGATAAAAGTCGGCTAAATAAAGAGTGATCGCCAAAAGGGCCGCCACTACAGTAAGAATTACGGCCCACAGGATCCATTTTTTTTTGCTGCGTACCTGTTTTTCGTCATTTTCCATCATAATAATCCGTTTTTCACTCCTTATAAATCGGGTCCATTATACTCCGATTGTATGTGAATTGTAAACATTTGAGCCTTATAGGATGCTTCCGTCGAAAGCCGGCGTATATTCGGATTTTGCGGAAGACAGCTCCTGAATCATCACGTTTTGAAGCCCCAGAGCCAGACAGCAGCCCACCGCACGTTCGTATTCCCGTTTGAGTAGTTTCCGATTCAGCGGCGAAAAATCCGCCCGATAGGCCGGAACATACTGGCTCATAAGGGAAATGGCGGTTGTTTTTGAAAACTCCTGTGCAATGCATTGAAGCACGCGGCGAGTTTCATCCACGGAACCCGGCAGCACCAAATGTCGTATGATTACGCCCCTTTGGGCGATTCCCCGCGCGTCCACCGCCAGTTCGCCGCATTGCCGCACCATCTCTTGAATCGCCGGCAGGGCGTATGCAAAGTAGTCGCCGGCCCCGGAATACTTTTCGGATATACGCCCGTCTATATACTTGAAATCCGGCAGGTAGATTTCTATATGCCCCTCCAACCGTTTTAGCGTCTCTACCCGCTCATAAGCGTTAGTATTGTAGACGATGGGAATGGTTAACCCTCTTCGCCGGGCCTCTTGAATTGCGGGAATAACCACGTGTACATGTGGCGCGGGGGTCACTAGATTGACGTTGTGGGCGCCCTTTTCCTGCAACCGCAGCATCAGGCCGGCAAGCCTTTTTGCGTCCGCCGGTTTCCCCACCGTTCCATGGCTAATATCGAAATTCTGGCAGAAGACGCAATTGAGGTTACAGCCACACAAGAAGAGGGTGCCGGAGCCTCCTGTCCCACTGATACAGGGCTCCTCCCACATGTGAAGCGCCGCCTTCGCCACGTACGGAAACATCCACGCACCGCAGACCCCCGGCCCCGCGGCCCTGTCTGCACCGCACTGCCGGGGACAAAGATCGCATTCACTCATCTTTTCCATTTCTTTCTCTTGCCGGAATGCTTGTCCGCCGATTTCACCGGCTTGGGCGGTTTCGACGCCATGGGCTCAGCGGAACCGGGAACGATCTCGTAGTCCGCATCCACCACGCCGCCATGATCCTCCTGCGCTTCGTCTCGGACGGGGATGTTTTTCGCTCCTGCGGCATGGACGGACTCTCTGGCGGGCCCCAACTCAATGGCGTTGGATACATAGCGCTTCACAGTGAGCGTGAAGAGGGTTCCTCTGCCCAGCTCGCTGTCCACGCTGATCTCCTCCCCCAGCTTATCCATAATGTACTTTGCAATGGAGAGCCCAAGGCCCGTTCCGCCCTCGCCCCGGGACTTGTCCACTTTATAGAACCGCTCAAAGATATGGGGCAGGTCCTTTTCGGGGATGCCGCAGCCATTGTCCTCCACGCTGATGAGGAACTTTTCCCCGCTCCGAAGACGCAATGTAATGGTGCCCCCCTCGGGGGTATAACGCATGGCATTGTCCAGAAGAATCACCAACACCTGCTCAATTCGGTCCGGATCCGTTAGCGCATCCACCACAGCCGTACGGCAGTCTTTTACCAGATGAATTCCCTTCTGCTCCGCCGCACGGATATAGCTGTTCACCAGATCGTCCAGCAGCTCACAGAGATTTACCCGGGAGGCCTCCATATATTCCGTGCCCGACTGCAGCCGACTGAGTATGAGCATGTCGGAAATAAGCCGGGAAAGCCGCTCCACCTCATGCAGCATGATTTTATAATACCGCATCCGGTCCTCTTCTTGTTGCACCATGCCATCCGCAAGGGGCTCCAATAAGCCTCGAACTGCGGTGAGCGGCGTGCGCAGCTCATGGGAAACGTTTGCTACATACTCCCGACGCGTATTCTCCAGCCGCTCCATTTCCGTCATGTCCTTAAACAGGCCCACCACGCCGGTGCGGATACCATCATCCGTCACCACCGGTGAAATGGTGATCCATATGGTCTTATCTCCCGGAAGGGGATAGGTGATGGTCTGGGGGGCGCCGTCGTCAAACACCTCGTCAAATGTGCGCCAAACCATGCCGTCGGAAATGATATCCTCCCGCCGTGTCACGTTGACTACGCCGAACATGCGCAAAAGCGCGGAATTACAATGGGTCAGCTCCCCCGTGCCGTCCATGGCCGCGACACCATCCGTAAGGCCCTGCAGCACCTGATCCAGCTGGCTTTTCTCGAAGCGGAGCTGATAGATGGTGCTGGAGAGCGTTTCACACAACTTATTGAGCGCCCGGGCCAACACACCGATTTCTCCCGCCTGGGTTTCGTTCATGCGGATCTCAAAATTGCCCTTTGAGATTTTGATTGCCGCTTCGGACATGTCGTGCAGGGGGCTGGTCGTCCTCGACACGCTCCAGGAAAGGATCACGATGATCAGGGCAAACGACGCCGCCACGAAGCTGTACATCATCAGGCGCATGGGCCGTATGCTGTCCGTAATCTCTTTGATATCCTTTAGTACCAGCACGCTGCCGATGACATTCCCTGTCCCGTCCTGCATGGGCATGCCTACCACGATGGTGTAACCGATCCCTTCCACATATACACCCGACGCGCGAACCGTTTCTCCGGCAACCAACCTGCCCGCATAGAGAGAAACGACCCCGCTCACCGCGTCTTCGCTTACGCCGTATGTGAGATCTTTCATGTATTGTACATTGCCGGCACTGTCCGCAATCACGGAAACAGCGCCGATCGTCTTCATATATGCTTCCGCCATGCGCACAAAGGCAGCATCCGAGATTTCCCGGTTTCGATGCTCTTCTTCCAGCTGGGTAATCGCTTCCACCTTTGGAAGCATTTCCTCTAGCTTCATATTCACATAGAGGTCGTTGCTGAACACGCCGTACGCCACGGACATGGAAATGGACGAAAATAGCATAACCGCCACCATGACCAGAAGCAGGCGGCGGAAAAAAATGCTTTTCATACTCTATTCTACCTCGAACTTGTATCCAACACCGTAGATGGTTTTGATGCTCCAGTTCAGACCCGTGTTATCCAGCTTGGCACGAATGCGCTTGATGTGCGTATCCACCGTGCGGGTTTCACCGGCGAAGTCATACCCCCACACCCGGTTGAGCAGCTGTTCTCTTGTAAAGACCTGCCCCGGGTTGGAGGCAAGCATGTAGAGAATCTCGATTTCCTTGGGCGTGCAGATAATGGACTGACCCCGAAGCGTTACCGTATAGCTCTTGATATCAATTACAAGCTGATCGTAAACCACGCAGCCGTCGTCTGTGCCCTGCTGCTGCTCGCTGGTGCGGCGCAGCACCGCTTTGATCCGGGCCACCACTTCACGGGGGCTGAAAGGCTTGACAATATAGTCGTCCGCCCCCAGTTCCAACCCCAGAATCCGATCGATTTCCTCGCCCTTAGCCGTGAGCATGATCACGGGGATCCGGGAAGTTTTTCGGATTTCCTTGCAGACGTCCAACCCCGACATTTCCGGCATCATGATATCCAAAACACAAAGCGCGATATCGGCATTGAGCGCCGCAATGGCGGCTTTGCCGTCATACACATCGACGACCTCGTATCCTTCCGCCTTGAGATAGATGCCCAGCGACTCATGCACCACACGATCATCATCGGCAATCAAAATTTTATTAGCGCTCATTCGTAATACCTCCCGCCATTATCAGTGAAAATTATATCACATTTTCTTGATTTTTCAAACCAGCGCGCCCTTATTTCACACCCTGTCCTTATTCAGAAATTTTCCCAGCGTAAAAAGGAAGGTGACGATTTCATCCCGATAGGACGCGGTGATTTCCTCATCCATCAGGCGCATGACTTCCTTGGCGATGGACAGGCCCAGCCCCGTTCCCTTGCCCGAATGGGATTTATCCACCTTGTAGAAGCGGTCAAATAGGTGCTCCATATCCACAAGATCGATTTCGCCGGGATTCTGCACAAGGATTTCCACATGATCCGGCTGATCCACCGCCCTGATATGAATGACGCCGCCTTTGTCACCGTCCGCATGCTTGATGGCATTATCGATAAGCGCGATTAAAACCTGCTCCGCCCGATCGGGATTTGTATACACTGGCGGGCAATCCACGGGGACGTCCACCTGAATCGCAAGGCCCTGTTCTTCTGCGCCGACCGCGTACCGATCTGCCACGTCATAGATCAGTTCGCCTACGCTCATCTTCTGTTTTGTCAGCGCCACGGCACCCGACTGCAGCCTGCTCAATTCCAGCAGGTCGTCGATGAGCCGGGAAAGCCGAATAGACTCATGGAGAATATAGCCGTAGTAACGGCACCGATCTTCTTCTTTTTTGATGAGCCCATCGTTGAGCGCGTCCGCAAGGCTACGGATGGACGCGATGGGCGTGCGCAGCTCGTGGGAAACGTTGGCCACATATTCCATACGGGTCTGCTCCAGCCGGGCGGCCTCTGTCACATCCTGAATCAGCATGACCGCACCCTCCACTGCTTCTTCCCAGCGCAGCGCGGTAATGGTCACGCGAAGAATCCTGCCCCTGTGGTCGAGTTCCCGAATGGCAGTTTCCCCGCCCGCAAGCACGACTTCAACTTCTGTCCTGAGCTGGCCGTACAGAGGGCTTTCATAAATGCTGTCCCCATCCTTGCCGTCCATTAACCGATAGGCAGCGGGGTTGCAGGTTGTGATATCACCAGAGGCATTCACGGCGATGATGCCCTCTCCCATGCCGTTGATCACGGCGCTCAGCCGGTTTTTCTCAAAGGTGAGATCGTCTATGGTGGCACTAAGGGCCGCCGACAGGTAGTTGAGTGAACTGCCCAGCTCCAGCATCTCCACCGTTCCCCCCGATGGGGCTCGGGCATTGAAGTCGCCGTCCGCCATAGCCTTTGCCACGCGGTTCATCTCCTGAATGGGGCGGGCGAGATTCTTTGACCACAAGTAGACCGGCACAATCAGGATCAGCGAAACGGCCACCATACTGATGAGCAGGGCCACCAAGAGGCTATTCATGGCTGTGCGCACTTCGTCCAGCGGCTTAATCATGAACACAGCGCCCAAAACATTGCCGTACTGACTTACCACCGGTTCGCCCACGATAACACCCAAACTGTTTTTCGTGTTTGGGGAAACCAGGGATTCTCCCGAGAGGACGCCCTTCAGATAGGAAATAAGCGCATCGGCGTTCCCTACGCTGCTGGGCATGGCAGGATACACAAAGAGTTCTCCGTCCGCATCGAACACATAGACTTCCGCATCCCAGATGAGATAGCCCGCGCCGATGGCCCGCTCATATTCGCTCCGGGCGATATAGCCCTCAAGGTAATCCGCCGTAACCCCGGCGATATACTGCGCCCTAGGCTCGATTTCCTCCGCCTTGATATTGCTGAACACCAGTTTTCCGTAATAGTTAAAAACGAGTGCTGTAAGGGCAGCACTCAATATGATTGTGAGCAGGCTGATGGCAAGTACTTTTGTGAGAATTGTGTTTTTCTTCATACACCCGCCTCGAATTTATAACCAACCCCGTACACCGTCTTTACGCCCCAATCCACGCCTTCCTGCGGCAGCTTCTGCCGGATGCGTTTGATTTGGGTATCCACCGCGCGGGTGTCGCCGAAGAAATCATATCCCCATACGTTGGATAGAATCTGCTCTCGATCGAAAACCCGACCGGGATGAGAGGCTAGCAAATACAATATTTCCACTTCCTTAGGCGTAAAGGTCAGCGCCTGACCATCCACCCTCACGTCGTAATTGCCAATATTGATTTCCAAATGCGCAAAGCGCAGAACTTTTTCCGGCTCTTCTTTGGCCGCGCTAAACCGCCGCAGCACTGCCTTGACCCGGGCCACCACTTCCCTTGCGCTGAAGGGCTTGACGATATAGTCGTCGGCCCCAAGCTCCAACCCCAGAATGCGGTCGATTTCCTCGCCCTTGGCCGTGAGCATAATGATGGGCACGCGGCTCTTTGCCCGGACTTCCCGACATACGTCAATGCCTGACTTTTTGGGCATCATCAGATCGAGTATGATCAAATCGGGATGCTTTGATTCGGCCATGTCCACCGCTTCCTGACCATCTTTCGCAGATAAGTATTCAAAGCCCTCGTTGGCGAGATATGCTCCCAAGGTCTCGTGTATGATTGCCTGATCGTCACAGATCAGAATCTGCTGCGTTTTCGACATTTTGATCACCTCTCTTATTTTGATTATAATATCTAAGTTTTTCATGCGCAAGGGGGTTATGGCATTGCCATAATTGTACGCAATTGTGACATAATGTCTTCCTGTACACGCGCAAAATGGCTGTCGTTTCTTGTCGCATTATGCTATAATAGCTCCATGATCAAACTTGCTAAAAAACTGATCTTTCTCTGCCTTTGTGCCGCGCTTTTTTTCTGCACGGCCTGCAACAGCGTTACACTCAACGCGGATTCCCATGCGGAGCTTACCATTAGCGAAGTGGTAACATCCAACGCCCTATCCCTGACGGACCCCACGCTGGGTTCGCCAGACTGGATCGAGCTTTACAATGCTTCCGAGCAGGACATTGACCTAACCGGCTACGGTTTAAGTGACAATGTAAAAGAGCCCCACAAGTGGGCTTTTCCCTCCGTTACCATCAAGGCCGGAGAATATCTTGTGGTTTATGCGGCGAAAAACGCTGTGAAATCCACCGCGCTTTGCGCCAATCTCGGCCTTTCCAAGGCCGGGGAATCTCTGTTCCTCTCCGACCCTTATTATAATTTGATCCAGCGGCTAGACATTCCCGAGCTCGTTACGGACGTTTCCTACGCCCAAGACGCCAACGGCGACTACGGCTATTGCAACGCACCCACGCCGGGCGCCGCAAACACCACTGAAATCGTATTCACCTCCGCCGCCGGTTCCTACGTTTCCCATACGTCGGACGCACTGGTGATTTCTGAAATCATGCCCCGCAACAAGGGGACGCTAGCCTGCGCAGACGGCTCCTACGTTCCCTGGGCGGAACTGTATAACACCGGGGAGAGCGCTATCATGCTTTCCGACTATTCCCTTTCCGACTCCGCAGGAGATACGCTGAAATGGAAGCTTCCGGCCACGGCGCTGCAACCCGGCGGATATGCCGTGGTCTACTTCTCCGGCAAAGACCGTGGGGACACAGAAATCCACGCAGGCTTCAAACTCAGCAGCGCCGACAACACCCTTTGCCTTTCCGGCGCCGCAGGCAACGTGATCTCCATCATGACCTGGGACACGGGAATTTTTGACGACGTTTCCGTTGTGGCAGATAGAGTTTATACCGCAGAAGCCACGCCGCTTGCGGAAAATTCAGCTCTCACCTTCAGCACGATTGAGTTTTCCGCTATGGACAACACCGACCCGGTGCGGATGAGCGAAATACTCAAGGTAAACAAGTACAGCGTTCGGGATTCCTACGGCGACCGCTCGCCCTGGGTGGAGCTGCACAACGCCTCCGCCGCTCCCGTTTCTTTGGAGGGCTACTACCTCACCGACGACCAGAAAAGCCCCTTTAAATGGGCAATACCCGCCGTAACGCTGGACGCAGACGGATATTTGGTTATTTTCCTCACAGGTCAGAAATCTACCGCCGATGAGCTTCACGCTTCCTTCAGCCTAGGCGGCAGCGAAAACGCGCTTATGCTCACGGACATGCGGACCATGCGCTGTGATCTAATGGAGATGGACCCGTCCATCGGCAACAACATTTCGATTGGAAAAGGGACGGACGACGGGCTGTACTACTACGCCACGCCCACGCCAGGCGCCGCCAACACCACCCACGGCTCTGAAATACTGGCGGACGTATCCATCACAAATACGCAGAGCGTATCCATCAGCGAAGTCAGTTCCGTGTCGGCCGCCAAGAGCGGAAAGGCGGACTGGATCGAGCTTTACAACGGCTCCTCTTCGGAAGTCAATCTGGAGGGCTGGCATCTTACGGATGACGCAGACGTGCCGGACCTGTTCACCTTCCCCTCCTTTCCCATTTCCCCGGGGGGATATGCGGTGATCAATGCTTCCACAACCGAAGCAGAACAGGGCGTTACGGCGCCCTTTAGCATATCCGCTTCCGGGAACACGCTGCTGCTCTATGACAGCGGAGACGAAATCCGCGACGTCTTTGAGACCGGCGCTCTGCGCGCTGGCGTGACCGCCGGCCGAATAAAGGGCAGCGTGGAACGAGTGTTTTTCACCTCCGCCACCAAAGGCACCGCCAATGCGGCCGCGTCCTTTGACAGTTTTGTGGCCGCTCCCGTGTTCTCCGACACCTCACTATATCACGATAAGACCTTTGAACTCAAAATCACCTGCCCCACCCCGGACGCAATGATTTATTACACCCTAGACGGCAGCGCACCCACATCCGCATCCACGCCCTATACCGGGCCTGTTTCCATTTCCGCCAACACCGCCGTGCGGGCCGCGGCCATGCTGGAGGGACGCCTTGAGAGCGACGTCGTCACTTCCACATTCCTGTTTGAAAAGCCCCATACCGTACCGGTGATCTGCATCACGATGGACAGTGAGTCTTTTGACCAGGTTTACTCCGTCACGGACCGCTGGCTGAAAGTAGAACGGGAAGGTTATTTTGAATATTACGAAACCGACGGCAAGCTGGGTACCGCCTTCCCCTGCGGCTATCGGGCCAACGGCGCCTCCACCCTTATGGACCCCCAAAAGTCCCTTTCTATCTTTTTGCGGGGCGGATACGGCCAGAGCAAGACAGCATACCCTTTTTTCGGAGAGGATGACATATCCTCCTACAGTTCGCTGGTGGTCCGGGCCTCCGGGCAGGATCATGCCAAGGCCCGGCTTCGGGATTCCTTCTTTCAGACTGTGGCAAAGGGGCTCAACATCGAAAGCATTGAGACACGCGTGACGGTAGTTTACATTAACGGAAAGTATTGGGGCATCTATGACCTCAACGAAAACCAGAACGAAGATTATTTGGCCGCCCACTACGGCGTGAACCCGAACGCAGTGGACATCATCCGCCGCAACACCACCGAGCTCGCGGGCAAGCGTTACGAATTTAAGAGCGTTCGGGAATACGCCCTCAATACGGACACCTCCAACGACGCCAACTACGAAAAGCTGTGCCAGTGGATAGACGTGGATTACTTCAACGACTATCTGATTGCGCAGACGTTTTTCACCAATGCGGACATGTTCAACCAGAAATACTGGCGGTCTCAGGACTACACTGTCAAATGGCGGCCCGTTTACTATGATCTGGATTTAGCGTTGAGCTCATCCAGCCCATCCCGAAACGTTCTCCCCGAATACTTCAAGGCCGAAGGCGTTCCATCCCAGGATGGCTCCCTGACCAATATGGACATCTATTGCGGATTGCGCAGGAACAAGAACTGGTGCCTGCAGTTCGGCGAGCGGTACATTTACGTGGTGGAAAACTACTTCAACGCAGACCGACTTACCTCTATTTTAGATGAGATGGAACGCACCCTCGAACCGGAAATGGCCCGGCACATCGCCCGCTGGAAGCACCCCCGCAGCGTTTCCTCCTGGGAAAGCTCAGTCGATGCCCTCAGGGGATGCCTTACAAAGCGCAAATCCTACGCCATCAAATACCTGCAATCCGAATTCGGCTTTACCGACGCGCAGATTCAGGAATGGACCGACAAGGCGCACGCCGAAAAGGATAGCGCACAATAAAAAGAACCGCTTATGGCGGTTCCCGCTGTGGCAATTAATTTATAAGATACAAAAAACATCCCGGCTCATAGAGCCGGGATGTTTGATTACAACGCTTTGCGGATTCGTTCCAGGGCCCGTTCAGTTTCCCCGGCATCTCCGAACGCAGTGAGGCGGATATAACCTTCGCCGCTGGGGCCGAAGCCCGCGCCGGGTGTGGCGACCACATTCGCCTTTTCCAGCAGCAAGTCGAAGAAATCCCAGGAAGTGATGCCCTCCGGCGTCTTGAGCCAGATATATGGGGCATTTTCCCCGCCGAAAGCGGTGAGGCCCGCAGCGGCAAGTCCCTCCCGTATCATCCGAGCGTTATTCATATAGTAGCCAATAATGCTCATGATTTGCTTGTTGCCCTCAGGCGTATAGACCGCCTCAGCACCCCGCTGGATGATATAGGGCACCCCGTTAAACTTGGTGCACTGACGCCGATTCCAGAGGGAATTCAAATCCGTTCCGCCCCGTTTCAGTGCCTTGGGCACCACGGTATAAGCGCAGCGGGTGCCGGTGAACCCCGCCGTCTTGGAGAAAGAGCGAAGCTCAATGGCACAGGTCTTGGCCCCTTCAATTTCGAAAATGGAATGGGGAAGCGCCGGATCGGTAACATAGGCCTCATAAGCCGAATCAAAGAGGATGACGGAATCGTTGGCGTTGGCATAGTCAACCCACGCCTTGAGCTGCGCCTTGGTAGCCACAGCACCGGTGGGATTATTGGGGAAGCAAAGGTAGATCATATCCGCTTTGCTCTTTGGAATCTCCGGCACAAAGCCGTTCTCCGCCACGCAGGGCATATAGATCAAATTCGACCATTTCCCTGTGGCGGCGTCGTAATCCCCCGCACGGCCGGCCATAGCGTTGGTATCCACATACACTGGATATACAGGATCGCAAACCGCCACGCGGTTGTCAATGCCGAAGATATCCCCAATGTTGCCGCAGTCGCTTTTGGCACCATCGCTGACGAAGATCTCGTCCGGAGCGATTTCCACGCCCCGAGCTGCATAATCCTGAGAAGACACGGCCTCCCGAAGAAATTCATAGCCCTGCTCCGGCCCATAGCCCCGGAAGCCTTCCAAGGTAGCCATCTCGTCCACAGCAGTATGCATAGCGGAAATGGACGCGGCGGGCAGCGGGCGCGTGGCATCGCCGATTCCCAGCTTGATCATATTGACATGGGGATGCGCGGCCGTATACGTAGCCACCCTACGGGCAATCTGGGAAAACAGGTAACTGCCGGGTAGTTTGAGATAATTGGTGTTGATATTTGCCATGTTGCGTTCTCCTTTAAAAACTGTAACGGCTGGCCGATTCCCCATCGGATACGACCCGCCTATTTTTTATTCTCTTAGTCTTCTTCCTCAATCGGCATATCCGCGTTGTGGTACACTTCCTGCACGTCGTCGTTGTCGTCGAAGCGCTCCAGCATCCGCTCAATCTTTTCCACCAGCTCGACATCTTTTGTGGCGTCCACCGTATTCTGGGGAAGCATGGTGACTTCCGCGGAAAGGAAGCTATACCCCGCCTGCTCCAAAGCCTCGCGAACAGCAGAGAAATCGGTGGGGGCCGTGTAGATCTCATAGACGTCGTCCAAAGGATTGAAATCCTCGGCGCCCGCATCCAGAGCGGCCATCATCACCTCGTCCTCCCCGATAGAGGCGCTGCGCTCAATGACCAGAAGGCCCTTTTTATCGAACATCCAGCTGACACATCCCGTGGCACCCAGGCTGCCACCGCTCTTGTCAAAGATATGGCGAATCTCCGCGGCCGTGCGGTTACGGTTGTCCGTCACGATCTCCACAATCACCGCCGTGCCGCCGGGACCGTAGCCTTCATATGTAATCTCTTCGTAGTTTACGCTTCCCATCTCTCCGGCAGCTTTTTTAATGGAGCGGGAGATATTGTCATTAGGCATGTTGTTCGCCTTCGCTTTGGCGATCACATCCCGCAGCTTTGAATTGTTGGCCGGATCCCCACCGCCTTCCTTTACGGCAATAGCGATTTCGCGGCCGATCTTGGTAAAAATCTTCCCGCGCTGGGAATCCGTTTTCTCTTTTTTATTCTTTATATTGGCCCATTTGGAATGTCCGGACATATTCGCTTCCTCCTAAGTATCAATCGACGTTCCATTATAGCATCAACGATTCGTTTTGTTCAAGAGGTGCAGTCAGTTCTTGGTATTTTTCGCGCAGCGCCTGCATATCCGCCCAAGCGTCGCGCTTTTTGCCCGGATCCCGCAGCAGCGCCGCCGGATGATAGGTAGGAAGAATCCATACGCCCCTGCTACACTTCCACACGCCCCGATCCCGGGTAATGCGCACATCCGGATCGTATACGTACTTTGCTGCCGTGGCACCCAGACACACGATGATCTTGGGGCGGATCAGCGCAAACTGCGCCCGCAGATAAGGCAGGCAAGTCTTTGCTTCCTCCTCCCGCGGCACACGGTTGCCGGGAGGCCGGCACTTTACGATATTTGCAATATACACGTCTTCCCGGCGTAAGCCAATAGCGCCAAGCATCTTATCCAGCAACTGCCCAGCCGCACCCACGAATGGCCGCCCGGTGAGGTCCTCGTCCCGCCCCGGGCCCTCGCCCACGAACAGGATAGTGGCGTTGGGATTTCCTTCGCCCACCACCACGTTGCTGCGCCCCGAAGAAAGCGCGCATTTTTCGCACGCATGCAGTTCCCCGTACAAATCTTTCCATTCAAAATGTTCACTCATAAACAGTCTCGTTCCAAGCTATAAATTTTGGTTCTCGCAATTCGGTTATCCAAAAAACAACATTGAAGGATTTTTATCTAATTATTTCATTTTGCACAAAAAATTCAAAGTGAAAAAAGTTGATTCCCCTATTTTTGCATCCCTTGCAAGATCATGTTGCAAAACGCTCAGTGTTATTATATAATTATTTATTATATTTCTTTTTTTGGCCTTTTTCAAGGCGTATTCTGCAAACTAGCGGAAATGAGCAGCAACCATCGTTTGCTGAGACAAGGGGAGCCAACTCCTTGCCATAACCACAAAGCGGGAGGTATTCATGGCAGCCGATCTTGACTTATACAGTATCTTTTGCACCGTTGCGCGATGCGGAAGTCTTTCGCACGCCGCACGCGAACTCTACGTGAGCCAGCCTGCCATCAGCCAGTCCATGCACCGGTTGGAGTATATGCTGGGCTGCACGCTTTTTACGCGCACCAGCCGCGGCATTACGTTGACCAACGAGGGCCGGATTTTGTACAGCTATGCTGACAAAGCCATTAGCCTCATCACTGCCGCCGAGGACAAGCTCAACCGCATGCGCACCCTGCAATCCGGCGGCCTTATGATCGGCGCCAGCGACACCCTTTGCCAGTATTTTCTGTTGCCCTATCTGGAAAAATTCCACATGGAATATCCGGAAGTACAGCTGCAGGTAACAAACCGCACCACGCCTGATACGGTAGAACTGCTCAAAGTGGGAAAAGTGGATATCGCCATTGTAAACCTGCCCATTGACAACGCGGCGCTTTGCGTGCGCGAGGTACTTAATATTCACGACGTGTTCGTGGCTTCCGAGCGTTTCAACCACCTAAAGGATCACCCCATTTCTCTCATGGAGCTTTCGCGCGAACCGCTGGTGTTGCTGGAGCAGGCCTCCAATTCCCGAAAATATCTGGACGACTTCGCCTCTATGTCCGGGATTACCCTGCACCCTGAGATTGAGCTGGGTGCCCACAGCCTGCTTGTAGAGTTCGCCAAGATCGGCCTTGGCATCGCTTGCGTCACCTCTGAATTTGCCGCACAGGCCATTTCGAGCGGTGATCTCTTTAAGGTTGAACTTGAACCGCCCATGCCGCCGCGCAGCATCGGCCTGATCTCTCTGGAAGGGATGCCCCTTTCCGCCGCAGCGGAGCGCTTTATCAATATTGTCATGGAAAACCAGTAATGTGTTTTTATCAAGGGTGCGCAGGCACCCTTTTATTTTGCCACAACAGTTTTCTTTCGACAAAAGATCTGTTAAAATCATTGATAGAATAAAAGTGAGGTGGCAACGATGCCTCAAAAACAACCCGTTCCGGCAAGGATGCCGCTTTCAAAGCTATATCTTCTGATTATGGGGCTGCTGGCAGCCTGCGTAATTCTCTTCGGCTTTCTTTACGATGCCGGCGGCGCAATTGTCTTACAAAAAGATCAGGCGGAAAAAGACGCACTGGCAAAAGAGCAGGCTGAGGCGGAAGAGCTGGCGCTGGCACAGGCCTCCGCGACTTCTCACGCCACCGTCGCCTCCACCGCAGGCCGGCTGCTACCTTACATGGAGGGCGGGCTTTGGGGGTATAAGAACACTGCCGGAGAGATCGTTATTTCACCCCGATACTCCGATGCGCGTGCGTTTGAGGACGATGTTGCCTTTGCCGCACAGGGCGGCCTTTACGGCCTTATTTCCCGGGCAGGCGCATGGCTCGTGGATCCTATATGGACCGACGCACTTCCCTATTCCGAAAACCTTGCTGCCGTGGAATACAATGAGAAATGGGGTTTTATCGACACCAAGGGAACTGTGGTCATCGACTATAAATACCGGGAAGTGGGCAGCTTTTGCTGTGGACGGGCCCTGGCCCGCACTGCGTCCAACTACGGCTATATTGACATCATGGGGAACATGGTGATCAGTGAAAAATGGAGAACCGCCTACGCCTTCTCCGAAGATCTGGCCTTCGCCTACTCCTCTACAAAAGACACTGGCTATATTATCAACAAACTGGGAGAACCCTTGATCACGCTAGATTCCGGAGCAAAGGGGACGGCGTTTTCAGGCAGGTTTGCGCTGATTGCAGACGGCGGCAGCTATTATTTTATCAACAGCTATGCTAAGCGCGCTTTTAAAACCAGCTATGAAGATGCTTTACCTTTTTCAAATGGGTTCGCCGCCGTCAAGACAGACGGGCAATGGGGATACATCAATAAGAGCGGCGTAATCGCCATACCCGCCCAATACGCCGGTGCGCAGTCTTTTTTTGAGGGATATGCCGCAGTCATGAACGCGCAGGGGCTTTGGGGATATGTCGACACAGCCGGTACCATGAAGATTGATTTCCAGTATTCCGAAGCGCAGCCCTTCTGCGAGGACTACGCCGTCGTCCAAAAAGGCGGCAGCTACTATACCGTGGACGCATCCGGAAGCGAGACACTTTTATACAGCGCCGGATGACAATGCAAAGTTCCGGCGAATCCTTAATTTTTTCCCTTGCAAAACGCGTGGAGGCATGATAAAATGGCACTGTTTGATTTAAAACATGACGTACTTACAGCTGGTAAGGAGGTGTAATCAATGGGAAAGTTCTGTGAAGTTTGCAATAAGGGCATGATGTCCGGTAATTTGGTAAGCCATTCTAACCGGAAGACCAAGCACGCTTGGGCACCCAACGTCCAGCGCGTAAACGTGGTCGTAGGAGGTACTGCACGCAAGATGAACGTCTGCACTCGCTGCCTTCGTTCCGGCAAGGTGGAACGCAGCGTATAAACGAATTCGCAACATCAGGCGAACCGCACCGCGGTTCGCTTTTTTTGCGTTCTCTAAAACAGCCTGTTCCACAGAAAGAGCCGAATGATAACCAAGCTCAGCAGGGATAGGAACAGAGACCATACAAAGTTGCATTCGCAAAGCAAAAAGAATATAAAGCACAGAAGGTACACAATTAGGCAGCGGAAGCTTCTTCTCCTACATCTGCACCTTCTTCTGAAGCAGATTAGTGACGGCCTTGTTTGCATAAATACGCCCCCCTCTATTCAATATATACAGCCCGGGGCATGGTTGTTACTTCGCACTCATGGGCAAGGATTAGAATACACTGTCTTAGGCGCACTTACTTCAGGAGGGAGAACCCCAATGGCAGAATCCGTTGTAGAAGTCCATCATGTTAGCCTTATTTACCATGAGCGCAGCGGTGAAACGCAAGCGATAGAAGACCTTAGTTTTGACGTAAAAGAGCGGGAGTTCATCTCCATCGTGGGGCCTTCCGGCTGTGGGAAAACCAGCATCCTTTCCCTGCTAGCCAGCCTGATGCCCCCCTCTTCCGGCACCATACGGGTTTACGGAGGTAACCGGCCCGGATACATGCTTCAGCACGACCACCTGCTGGATTGGCGCACCATTGAAGGAAACGTGTTGCTGGGCCTTCAGGTGAAGAAAATGCTCAATGATTCCACCCGTCAGCAGGCCATGGCCCTGCTGAAAAAATATGGGCTGTGGGATTTTAAGGACAGTTTTCCGCGCCAACTTTCCGGCGGCATGCGCCAGAAAGTGGCTTTGATCCGCACCCTTGCCTGCTCGCCTGACCTGTTGCTGCTCGACGAGCCGTTCTCCGCGCTGGACTACCAGACACGGCTAGCCGTTGAGGACGAAATCTATGAAATTATCCGCCGCGAGCGGAAAACCGCCATACTCGTTACACATGATATTTCGGAAGCCATTTCCATGAGTGACCGAATTCTGGTCTTTTCTTCCCGTCCCGCCAAAATAAAAAAAGAGCACGCCGTGGAGCTGTCCATTGGGGACACGCCTTTAAAGCGGCGCAACGCACCCGAATTCAAGAATTACTTTGACATGATATGGAAGGAGCTGGACCGCAATGAGCCGACCTGAATACCATTCCCCGGAACACCGGGCATACCTCAACGCCCTGCGCCGCAAAGACCGATTCATTACCGCTTCCCGCTACATCATACTTGTGGCGTTCATTTTAATATGGGAACTGTTGGCGCGTTGGGACGTGATTGATCCCTTTATCTTCAGTTCCCCCTCCAGACTCACCGGTATCATCGCTCACCTCTATGCGGACGGCAGCCTGTTTCGGCACATCGGGATCACGCTGTATGAAACCATTGTAGGGTTTCTGCTGGGCACCGCCGGAGGAACGCTCATCGCCATCCTCTTATGGTGGAGCTCCACCCTTGCCCGAATTTCGGACCCCTACCTTGTGATCCTCAACGCGCTTCCCAAAATTGCCTTGGGCCCCATCCTCATCGTATGGTTCGGGGCCGGAATGAAGAGCATCATCATTATGGGGCTGCTGATTTCGCTGATTGTCACCATCATGAGCGTGTTGTCCGGCTTTCATGAAATCACCACCGAAAAGCAGCTGCTGATGCGTACGCTTGGCGCTACCAAGTTGCAGATCCTCACCATGATCGTGCTTCCCTCCTCCATTCCCACCATCATGAACGCACTCAAGATCAACGTGGGTATGAGCTGGGTTGGCGTAATCGTGGGCGAATATCTGGTATCTAAGGCGGGGCTGGGCTATTTAATCGTCTACGGCAGTCAGGTATTTAAACTGGATCTTGTGATGGCCAGCATCGTGATCCTGTGCGTGCTGGCGGCGCTGATGTACTACGGGGTAGCATACTGCGAAAAACGCTTCGTCAAATGGCGTACCCACGCATGACGAAGCAAAAAAAAAGGCGCTTACGCGCCCTTTTTTTATAGTGTTAAGATTTCGGCATCCAGTACGCCGTCCTGCACCGTGAGAATACCCACAGAGGGCTTCGACCACATTCTTGGCCGAGACGGGCTACCCGGATTCAGCAGAAAAAAGTTGCCGTTGCGCTCCAAGTTCGGCACATGGGTATGCCCGTACAGCGCGGCACTGCAGCCAAGTTCCAGCGCCTTATAATACAGGCGGCTCAAGCCATCCTTCACGCCGTAGGTATGACCGTGGGCGGCAAAGACCTTGACCCCTGCAAACTCGACGACGATTTCCTGCGGCCCCGGGCAAGGATCGCAGTTCCCCCTTACGGAATACACCCTTGGGGTCAGACGCTTGAGCGGGATGCTATCCGTAACATGGTCGCCCAAGTGGATCCACGCGTCCGCCTCACCCACGCGCTCCACGGCGCGTTTGAGCGCGAAGAGATCCCCATGGGTATCGCTGATGACTCCTATTTTCATTTGGGTTCGCTGTTCAGCTTCTCAAACAGCAGGGAAAGTGCGCGCTTTCTATGGCTGATGCTGTTTTTTTCCTCAGCGGAGAGTTCTGCAAAGGACTTTTGAAATGGCTCGTAGTAAAACAGGGGATCGTAACCAAACCCGTTTTCTCCCCGGGGCGCCTTAAGCAGGACGCCTTCCACCGTTCCGATGGCCGTTACCGGCTCCATGCTCTTTCTCACCAGCGCCACAGCACTGACAAACCGGCACGTGCGCTTCTCCGCAGGCACGCTCTCCATGACCTGAAGAAGTTTAACGTTGTTCTGCGCGTCGTTGTGGCCATCGCCGGCAAAACGGGCACTATATACCCCCGGCGCACCATCCAGAGCATCCACCATAAGCCCACTGTCGTCGGAAAGCGCCGCATCCGCATCGCACACGGCCAGAACTTCCCGGGCCTTTTTCAGCGCATTCTCTAGGAAAGTATCCCCGTCTTCCACCACGTCGATGTCGATACCCGCATCCCGAAGCGAGAGGATCTGCTCATAAAATGAGCCAAGAATCGCCTTGATCTCCCGTACCTTGTTGGCATTGTTTGACGCGATGATCAGCTTCATGCATCTCTCCTTTGTGTAGCCGCCCACATATCATCCAAACTCGCCTGTAAGGATTTGGGCGTTTTTTGTTGTCATCGGTTGGAAAGCGCCGTTTTTCCCCATTAAACAAACAAGGAAAAGGCATCGGACACGGGCGCCGACACGCGGCACAGATCCGACACCCTTAACTTTTATTTTAACATAGCTATCTTTGGAAATCTATCCTTAACCGAAGGCCTTTCCACAAGAACTTACTTGGCCTTTCGCTGAGAAATCCTTACCTGAACTGGTTAACGTAGACCGGAGCGCTGGCCGCCTCCACGTGCGTGCTATACGCCTCGCCATCCACATAGATGTCCACGCCGTAGACTTCCTCAAAGGCGTTTGCCGTCAGATAGAGGGTATCCTGCGCGACCTGAAGTAGCCCTTCCGTATCTTCCACGCCGCAGAACTCCTTGGACAGATCAATGCTGGCGATTCCCTCGCTGATGCACGCGCTGTTAAGCACCGTGCCCTCCGGGAAGCAATTCATGAGTGTCTCGTCCTGCGGGCCCTGCATCAGCGCGCTGACAGAGTCTGCAAAGGTAGGCTCCGCCTCTACATATCGGGTCACCGGCACGTTGAGCGTCGCCCGGGCATTGGAAAAATACAGCGTCATGGCATGTGCGTTTCCCGAGGATACAGAAACTTCCCCATCCTCTACATTCAGGGCGATGGCGCTCATGCTTTTTGACAGGTCTGTTCCGTTTGCCATTTTGCGCACATGCTTGCCGTCCAGCGTAATTTGCACCGTATTGATGGTGGAAAATTCCGTCAGGGTGTTTACCACGGCCGTCACCATCGCCTGCTCGGATTTTGCATCCTCAAAATCCGGAAGGTTTGCAATGTCTAGTGTTGCATCCCCATTGCCGATCCGCAGCGAAAACTCCACGCCCTGTGGCAATACCGTTTTCAGCCCCATGGCGGAAGCTGCGAGTTCGTTTCCCTCCGTCCCCACCAGATAGCTCAGCGCCGCCTTGCCAATCCCCTCTTCCCAGGGGATGAGCTTCATGACAGGAACGATATGCCCGCTATCCGCCTGATAATACAGGACGGTCCTCCTGTATCCCGCCTCAGAATTGGCGGCCTGTTCTTCGTAATTCTCCTCTTCTTTGGCGCCGCATCCGGCCATGAAGAAGATCAGCGCACAGCAAATCCCCATCGTAACAAGCCTTTTGAGCATATCTCTCCCGCCTTTCGGTTTTTTGTATAAACTATTCGCTTGGGGACAAAAAAATAACGGAAAGAGACAGTTTATGTCCCTTCCCGCGCAAGGCAAGGGGAGTCGAACCCCTGCGCCATAGACGGCGTTTACTTTTGTTGGATCTTTTTAACTTCCGATTCTTCCGGCGTCACGTAGGCCGTTTTGTTGGTGGTGTAGATTACCATGCCGGGCTTCGCCCCGGCGGGTTTTTTCACGTACTTTCTTGGAGTGTAATCCACCGGCACTTGCGACCCGCCCCGGGCCTTGCTGTACCAGGCCGCCAGAATCGCCGCCTGATACAAGGTGCTGTTTGGCGGCTGCGCCGAGGCTACGATCACGTGGGACCCGGGAATTTCTTTAGTATGCATCCAGATATGCTCCGGCTTCGCCGTGCGCAAGGTCAATTCATCATTCTGGCGGTTGTTTTTCCCCACCAGAATTTCGATCCCATCACAAGAGACAAAACACAGGGGGCTGGAAGCCGGCAACTTTTGCGGCTTCGTTCTGCCCTTTTCGCGCCTGACATAGCCTTCCTGTTTCAGCTCCTCTTCCAGTTCCCGAATTTCCGCATCCGTGGTGCATTTATCCAGATTGTCCAGCTGGCCTTCCAAATAGTTCAGTTCTTCCAGCGTCTGCTGCCGGTGCACCCATGCCATCTCCCGGGCCGCTTTGGCTTTTTGGTATTTTTTAAAATACCGTTGCGCGTTGTCGCCGGGGGAATAGCGGGGATCCATAGAAACCTCCACCGGTTCCGGCGGGTCGGCGTAATAGTTTTCGAGCTTTGCGGCACTTTGGCCCTGCCGCAGCCCATGCAAATTGGCGGTGATAAGCTCACCAAACAGCCGTAGCCGCTCAATTTCTCCCTCCGACTCCAGGGCATCTTGATAGAGTGACAGCTTCTTTTCACACCGCTCAATGTTGTTTAATAGGACGCGCCGGATGGTTGCGCTTTGCCTGCGCATCCGTTCGCGGATTTCACGCTCCTCGTAATAGCGGTCAAACGCTTCCCACATGGAATTCGCGGCCTGCGCAGGCACGCCTGCGGGAGTAAAGGGATACACGGCGATGGGCTCTCCGTACTCGTTGAGTGCCAGCGTAGGATGAAAGGTGCCCAGACCCAGTTCTTCATAGAGCGCATGGAGATATGCGGCCATATGCTCTACCTCCTCATGGGTCAACTCCGCAATGAATTGTTTCTCTGTAACCTGCTCCGCCAGTACGGCGGCCACGGCGGGAGATAGGCCGAAAAAGGCGCCGGAGAGCGTCTTGTCAATCCGAATACCCGCTTGCAGCACCCGAATAAAATCATCTTGGGATGCCATCAGTGGATTTTCTTTATCCTGCTGTGGCGGAAGCTCATACGGGACGCCGGGCACCACCACGCGCACGTTGGACATACCGATTCCCACCCTGCGGATGGCATCCACCACAATACCCTTTTCATCCATGAGAATTACGTTGGAGTGCTTACCCATAATCTCCGCGCAAAGCCGATAGGTCACCAAGTCGCCTAGGTCGTTTTTCGCCTCCACGTCAAGGAACAAAATTCTGTCGAGGCCCCGCTGCTCCACATTAAGGATTCTGCCGCCGGTCAACCGTTTTCTTAAAAGCATACAAAACGCGGGCGCTTCCGTGGGATTCGCCCGCTTAACGCCCGTAAGCTGCGCTCTGCATTGGTTTGGAGAGGCACATAACAAGAGCCTGTAATTTTCTCCGCCGCCGCGTACGGTAAGGACGAGCGCATCCTTTTCCGGCTGTTGTACCTTTTCAATCCTGCCGCCGATCAGCGCCTTGATCTCGCAAATGGAGGCGTACAGGTTCAATCCGTCCATGACCATATGAATTATCCCCTATTCCGGAAGGACGCCCAGCGTTTCGCTGAACATGAACTTGAAATCCACATCCGTCAGGGATGTATCCGTATCGATCTGGGCAAAAAGCGTAGTTTCTCCCGGTTTTAGCTTTAAAACGTACTGTCCGTCCCTGGTTTGCACCCTGCCTTCCGCCATGGCATTGCCGTCGTCATCGTAAAACACAATGGAGAGCGCGCAAACAATGGTTTCTGAATAGCTGTTGGTAACCACCGCGTCCATAAAAGTATCCTCGCATTGCTCATACACCTGAATGTTGTTAAACGTCAGGTACCTGCGGAAGTGGTCCAGCCCGGAAATATACGCGCCCGTGGCATCGTATTGCGATGCCGCCTGTGACGCGATAACCTCCATCGTCGGCTCGGGCGTTGGCTCCGGCGTGGGTTCCGGCGTCGGAGACGGCGTCGGCGCAAGCGTGCTGCTTGGTATGAGCTCCGCCCCGGTATGGACGCAGCCGCAGGTCAAAAGGCAGATTGTAAGCAGGATTGCAGCAACGTGCGCGCGCTTCATATGCCTCATCTGTTCTCTCCTATGTTTTGCACAATGAGCTTTTGCTTGAGATTGTAAAGCGCGTCCGAAATATCCACCTTATACTGATGGGGATTGAGAATGCGCTTATACTCGTCCCAAAAGGAATCCAATTCGCGCCGGCTGTACGCGCGGATTTCATGCACATGGGGGCATTCGTAAACCTGACGGCCGCCTACAAACAGAGGAACAAGCAGTTCCCGGACGTAAAAGTCATAAATGGTTTTGGTTTTGTAGGTCTGCTCGGGGTGATACAGCTTCAGGGGCTTTGTTTCGTCCAGAGTTTCCTCCCCCAGCATGATCAGATCCGCCAGCGCCTTGCCGGTAGAGTTACTGTAAAGCCGCATGACTTTTTTATAGCCGGGGTTGGTAACCTTTTCGCTGTTTTCGCTGATTTTGATCTTAGGCACCATCTTCCCATCTACGATTTCCGCGGACATCTTGTATACCCCGCCCAGCGCGGGCCAGTCGTAACAGGTGATCATCCGCGTGCCCACGCCCCATACGTCGATCCTTGCGCCCTGCGCTTTCAACTCACGGATCACGTATTCATCCAGATCGCCGGAGGCGAAAATTTTCGCTTCCTGATAGCCGGCGGCATCCAGCATCTTCCGCGCCTCTTTGGAAAAGTAGGCCAAGTCCCCGCTGTCCAGACGAATTCCCACGGGGCTATATCCCTTTTCCCGCAGTTCATCAAATACCCGGATGGCGTTGGGCACCCCGCTGCCCAGGGTATCGTAAGTGTCCACCAGCAACATGCAGGAAGACGGGAATGTTTCCGCATAGGCGCGAAAGGCGTCCAGCTCACTTGGAAAGCTCATGACCCAGCTGTGGGCATGGGTGCCCTTCACGGCCAGACCGAACCACTGCCCCGCAAGCACGTTGCTTGTGGAATCACAGCCGCCCACAACGGCAGCCCGGGCCCCCAGCGTGCCCGCATCCGGCCCCTGTGCCCGCCTGAGGCCGAATTCCAAAACGGCATCGCCATCTGCCGCGTGTACCACACGGCCGGCCTTGGTTGCGATAAGGGTTTGGTGATTCACCAAATTTAAAAGCGTGGTCTCTACCATCTGCGCCTCCATAATGGGCGCACGTACCCGCAGTAACGGCTCATAAGGGAATACCAACGTCCCTTCCGGCATTCCATAGATTTCGCCGGTAAAGTGGAAACTGCGCAGCAGCTCCAAAAACGCGTCATCAAAGAGGTTCAGCGTCCGCAGGTATTCAATATCCTCCTCGCCAAAATGCAGGTTGTTAATATACTTGATGACGGACTGAATTCCTGCCATGACCGCATACTCGCTATTGGGCATAGGTGTGCGGTAAAACAGGTCAAACACGGCCTCGTTGCCAGACATGCCATGCTTATAATACCCGTACATCATGGTAAGCTGGTACAGGTCCGTCATCATGGTAAGGTTTCTCATTATGCTCCTCTTTCCGCGCCGCTTAACCGGCGGGGGCTTCCCTTTTTCTCTTCTGTATTTGCCATGCGCATTGACGGCACACACTATTTTGACGGGCAGATCTGTACGAATCCACGTGGTGCTTGCTAGTGTTTGTATTCCTTTTTCCTAGGACCCGTCTGCGACCGCAAACGGATCTCATTGTGTCACTTCTATCAATCCAGCTTTTCTTTAATGTCCGACCAGACTGGTGCATCCGGCACTCCTTCAGCCTTTTCTTCAGCCTTTTCCTCCTCCAGAATATCCTTGAATTCATTTGCTACCGCACTTGATTCTTCTTCCGCCACTTTAAACGATTCTTCTTTTTTCATTGGTTTTTGCTCTCCTTTCGTACTTGTCCATTCATCCGGTATATCCGGCGTTTTCTCTAAATCATCCCGTGCTTCTTTGGCTTCTTTTGCCGCCTCCGTGTCCTTTAATTCATCCGCGATTGCGTCCGGCACTTCCTCCGCAGTTTCCACAACTTCCGCAGCTTTCTCTTCTTCTGTTTCCGGCGCCGGCCAGATCAACCTGCCCAGCTTCTTTTCCCGGCTTCTTCGCACCAAGAAGAACACCGCGACGGCCAGCACCGCCAAAAAGCTGATCATCTGGGAAACCCGAATGCCGCCCGAGAATAACGCGAAGGTATCTGGTTTTATAAGCCACAGGCTGTCTCCCCGCAAGCCTTCCACAAACATGCGCTCAATGCCGTAGAGTAGCGCGTAGGTAAAAAGGGCGTCGCCATCGTGCTTGAATTTCTTGCGTCGCAGCCAAAGGAATACAAACACCAGTAAGCACCACATGGATTCGTAAAAGAAGGTTGCCATGTGATAGGGATTCGTACAGATCTGCCCGTCAAAATAGTGTGTGCCGTCAATGCGCACGGCAAAGGGGAACCACATCCAATGGGGGTTCGTAATTGCCCTGCCGTATGCTTCTTGATTGAAGAAGTTGCCCCAGCGGCCAATGGCCTGCGCCAGCACCAACCCAGGCGCCAAACAGTCGGTCAGCTTTAAAAAGCGGATTTTCTGATGCCTTGCGTAGAAAAACAGGCCTACTAGCCCGCCAATGACTGCGCCGTAAATGGCTAGCCCGCCTTCCCATACATACAGCATTTTGATGGGATTTTGTAGATAATATTGCAGCTCAAAAAGCACGTAGAACAGCCGCGCCCCCACAATGCCGCTTGGGATGATCACCAGGCACATGTCTAAGATATTATCCTCAGTGAGCTTTTTTCGCTTCCCTTCCTTCAACGTGAGAAAGATGGCGATGATGATGCCTGCCGCCATCAAAATTCCATACCAGTAGATGTCTTTGCCGAACAAGGTAAACGCCACCCGGCTTGGATTTGTCATTTTCTCCGCTCCTCCTGCAATCTTTGGTTATGTATAAAAACAATTTTATTATACTCCAATCCTCCCGGCAATAAAAGCTATAAGGTAAATTAAGCATACCATGAATTGGAATTTTGAGCCCCTCACGATCGGACAAATGGCATGAAATCTTCCTTCTCATCGTATTCAAAGCGCATGGTTCCGCCCCGCATCATCGCATGGGAACCGTATATTCTGCGGATTTCATCCACCGCACAATCCAACCGCCGCTGCCGCTCGCGCGCTTCCTCTCCGAAAAGCTCCATCTGCTCGCTCTCCTCCGTCAGCCTACCCACGCGGATTCCCAGCTGCCGCACCGGCTTCCCGCACAGCATGGAAAGCATCAGCGCGCTGCCCGCCCGGTAGAGTTCCTGGGTGATATCCGTAGGCCTTGAAAGCGTCATCTGCCGGCAACTCCCCTGCAGATCCGCATACCGCAAAGAGACCGCCACGACCCGGGCCCGCATTTTGGCCTCCCTGAGCCGAAACGCCACGCGTTCGGTTTGAAACAGCAGCCCCCGGAGGATCTCTTCCTGCTGAATCAGGTCGCCCGGAAGCGTCATGGAATGGCCGATCCCTTTCTGCGGCTCCGATTCGGCGGCGATGCGTTGATCGTCCATGCCGTTGGCGTGCAGCCACATGTCGCCGCCCGCCTTCCCGAACACGCTTTTGAGCAGCTGCGGAGAGGTTCGGGCCAACCGCTCAATGCTACCGATCCCTAAGGCCCGCAAGCGCTTTCCAGTGGATCGACCCACATACATGAGGGCTTCCACCGGCTGAGGCCATATCAGCTCGCGCCAGGCCGCATCATCCAGATAGGTTACCGCATCCGGCTTTTTATACTCACTCCCCATCTTCGCCCGGATCATATTTCCACCCACGCCCACCGAAACGGTGAGCCCCAGCTCCTCTTTTACCCGCCGGCGGATGGTTTCGGCTACTATAATCGGCGGACCGAAAATATGTTCACAGCCGGAATAATCCAGATACGCTTCGTCAATTCCGTAACGCATGATCAAAGGAGAATAGCTAGAGATGATCCGCATAAAGGTGCCGGAAACCTCCATATACCGACGATATGTGGGCGGCACCACCACGGCCTTGGGGCACAGCGCCTTCGCCTCCCAAAGTGCCATGCCGGCCCGCACCCCCAGCCGCTTCACCGGATAGGTAGCCGCCAGAATGATTCCATGGCGTTTCGCCGGATCGCCCGCCACCATCAGCGGTGTATCAAATTTATATTTTCCCCCGCTGTCCACCACCGCGCAGTTGGCGTAAAATGCGTTGAGGTCCACGTGCAATATCATATGCCCTTTCCGCGCCACTAGAACATTTGTTCTATTTGTATGATACCACAGGATTCCTGAAGTGTAAACAGCAAAATTTCCCATAAAAAACGCAGGGGCTTTTTCAGCCCCCGCGTCGTCCTGCTGAACGATTATGGTACCAGCCCATTGACCGCCACTAGGTTTTCCGGGGCGGCGTTTTCCTGCTTTTGGAAATAGTAGGACATAATATCCTCGACGGCAGACGCGCTGGAAGAGCCGGAATACCCGTAGGGAACGCAGATGACCACAGCGATTTCCGGGTTGTCTCTGGGAGCGAAGGTAACAAACCAAGAAGTATTCTCGATGTCGATCTGGGTACCGGAACTCACCTGTGCCGTGCCTGTTTTTCCAGCCAATCGATCTAGATATTTTGCCTGAAATTCCACGCTGAACTTATCCGCCGCGGTGCCGTGATCCTCCGGGGACACCACGCCCTGCATACCGTCCTTTACCGCTGCCCATACTGTTCCCGGCAGATCGATTTGGCTGTACACACTAGGCTCCACCTTTTGCACCAAATTGCCGTCGCTGTCGAGAATGCGGTCCACCACATGTGCATCATATACGGTGCCCTCGTTGGCAATGGTGCTGATATAGCGGGCTACGGAGATGGGCGTCACCAACGTCACGCCCTGACCGAAACCGGAGCGGATGGTCTGGGTGGCCTTCCATTGGATTTCATTGAGCAGAGAAGTAATGTTGTTGATCCAATCATCGCGCTCCTGCGTAATGCCTTCCGGGATTCCGAGTTCTTCGCTGATGATCTTGCGGATCTCTGGGCCCTTGTTGGCCAGTGAGCCGTCCTGCAGCTCCATGAGCCGTAGCGCGCAGGTCTTGATGGCCGCTTCGTCCACTTCCATACGCCGGAGGGTTACATAGTCGGTAAGCGCCTCCCGAAGCTTCCGGTAGATGAGCCCGGGCAGACTCGTCTTTTGGTTCTTGATGTCCAGAATGCCGTCCTGCGTCATAAGGGTATTGTCAAACAAGACGCTCTGACTGCCCACAACCCCCTCCGACTCCCCGGTAAGTTCAATGTTGGTCTTTGAGGTCAGGCCGAATTTAGCCGCCCACGCATTCAGCTTGTCGATGCCCAGCCGGTAAGCCACTTCGCAAAAGTAATAGTTACAAGAGTTGGTAATGGCGTCGGACAGCGTCTGGTCGGCATGCTTGTCAATCTGGCTTGGGCGGATATGGCAGTGGGGCGCGTTGGCGGTAATCTTACTGCCATCCGGATTCACGATGATGTATTCATACTGGCAGCTGATCTGCTCGTCCAGCGTAATGGCGCCTTCCGCCACGCCAGCGATGCCGGTAACCATCTTAAAGATAGAACCCGGCGCCAGCTTAATGGAGATCGCCTTGTTCCGGGTAGGCGTTGTAGCTTTCGCCTCGTCGCTTTCAAACAGCGCGTTGCTCTGCTCCGTGGTCAGGCCAGAGATAAACAAGTTTGGATCAAAGGAAGGATAGGAGGCCATGGCCAGCACCTGCCCGTTTGAAACATCCATCACGATGGCGGCGCCCGTCTGAGCCGTGTGGATTTTGCTGGTATCTCCGTCGGTCTCTTTCGCATAAGTACCGTTTGCGTCGTCAACGATCAGGTTCTGCTCTTTGGCATCAATTTCGCTGATCAAATCCTCCAGTGCTTTTTCCACCACGCCTTGAAGGCCGATGTCGATGGTAAGCATGACATCGTCACCGTCTGTAGCCGGAGTTGAGTCCAGCTCCCGAATGGTGCTTCCGTTTTTGTTGACTTCCAGAGTGAGTTGCCCCTTATGTTCGTTGGTGGAACCCGTGAGGTATCTTTCCATGGTCGCTTCAATGCCGGATACGCCGATGTAATCATTGTAAGAGTACCCCTGCTCTTCCACCATCTCCTCGGTAGCTGTCCGGCCCAAGTAGCCCACAATATGCGCCGCAGCGGTTCCCCGTGGATATACCCGCGTAGTGCTCTGGGAAGTCTGCAACCCGGGCAGCTCGTCCGCGTGCAGCTTGATTTGTGCCACCACTTCCATACTCACGTCGTAAGCGATGGTAATGGGCTCATAGGCACGGTAGTTGTTGAGGTTGACCTCCTGCCGGATGGAAATCACCTTGTTTGCCTCTTCAAATGTCAGGTCCTCCGGAATATACCAGAGGGCACGGAGCTTAAGGTATGACGTTTCTGCCGTAGGCCAAGTGCTAGTGTCCCACTGGCCCTTATCCTTAATGGTGCTGTCGTAAGTAATGGAGAACCCCATAGCCTCACAGAAATTCTTATATCTGGCCACCTTTGAAGCCTCGGTGGTCACACCCCAATCATAGTAAAACTGGCCGTTCTCATCCATGCAGATATAGGACGTGTCAATGGTTTTGCCGCCGCCATCCTCGATGATCTGGATGGCTTTGAGCAGTGCATCGGTGTACACGGCAGAATCGTAACTTTCCCGGTTATCTGCATCCCGCAGGAACTCCACGTTGTAGCTATTGCGGCTGTACGCCAAAACCACACCGTTGCGATCCAATATTCTGCCGCGCGTACCTTCGATGGCGACGGTGCTGGTACTCCGATCCTCCGCCTGCTCAGAATAATTCTCGCCCTGCTGCAAGGTTACCACGCTGAGCTGATAGATCAGCGCGGTCATTAGCGACAGCAGCACCAAAAATATTAATACGAATCTTGAGGTTTTCCGCTTCATCTCACGCCTCCCGTACTGCGCTCATAGCGTTTCTTTACCTGCCGATGAAGCGTGGGTTTAAGCAGCAGGTGAACAGGAATGCACAGCACCGTGCTCATAAGCATGCTGGGGATGATATAGGTGACCAGCATGCCCAAATAGGAAAAATTCCCCCCGGCCGATCTAGCGATGATTGCCGTCATGTTTTCCTTCATGAACGCGCACGCCGCTACGGTCACCGCGGGAATAATGAAATTATCCGCATAGTATTTTTTATAGAATATACCCCCCACAAGGCCGCAAAGCATGTATGGAATCGCGCTGATGCCGATTGCCTTGCCGAAAAGGATGTCCATAAAAAGGCCTGCAATGCAGCCCGCCACAGCGGCCTGCCCCGATCCCAACAGGATCCCCAGGCATACGATAACCACAAGCATGCTGTCCGGACAGATGCCGTAAAGATTGTATTTTGCGAAGACCACGGAATCTAAAAACGCCGCGGCGACGAGATAGAGGAACACGGAGGTCCTATACATACCTATTCCCCCTTCTCGCCGAGGACGATCATAACTTCTTCCAGATGTCGAAAATCCACAGAGGGCTGTATGATGGCGTTATGATCCTGCGCGTCCTCATTGGCGCGGGAAACCTCCGTCACCTTTCCCACGGTGATGTTCTTCGGGAACTCGTCCCCAATCCCGCTGGTCACCACAAGGTCGCCGGGGACCAGATCATATCCGCTTGGTAGGTAATATAGCTCCAGCATATCCTTGCTGCTAACGGCCAATGTCCCCCGCACAAACCCATAGTCTCTGGTGCGCTCCACCATGACGCTGATGTCTGAAGCGGAGTCGATGATGGTGGTGATTTTGCAGGTACTTGCGCTTACGGAAGAGACGCAGCCCACCAACCCGCCGGCGTTGACCACTGCCATGTTCTCTTCCACGCCATCGTTACGGCCGGCGTTTACTGTAAATTCGCTAAACCAGATTCCCTGACTCTTCCCGATTACGGTACCGGTCACATAATCATATTCGTTCGTAATATCCGTAAAGTTCAGAAGTTCTTTCAGGCGCTGGTTTTCATCCTGCAGCACCTTGATCTCTTCCTCCACATTTTCATATTGGGCGATCTTAACCTTCAGCTGCGCATTTTCCAAGTCTGCGTCCGTGGTCTTAAAGACGCGTTTGAAAAAATTCACGATGCCGTCTGATACGCTTACCGCCACGGTTTGAACGGGGCTTGTTACCGTATTGACCGCGTCTTCCATCCATGTTACGGAAGAACGGCCGCTGTATGTTACCGCTGCAAGAATCGCAAGCACGGCAATTGTCGCAAGGATCACAATAGATCCCCGGCTTTGAAAAAACTTTCGCACGGCCTGCCTCCTCTCATAAAGAACACTCTACCCTGAAGTCATTATAATAGCAACCTGTATTCTGTGCAAGAAGGGGCGACAAATCGTAACATTCTGTTAATCCTTAAGAAAAGCTGGCCCCCGCCTTATGCCTCCGCCACAATACGATCGAACAACCATTCCGAATTGCCGTTGTGAAGTTCCAACGCCTTTAGCGCGCCCACAACCACACAGTCTTCCGGGCAATCTGCCACCGCCGCCGGCACCCCTGTCTCTGAGACGATCAACTCTGCCAGCCCCTCCAGCTTCGCGCCGCCGCCGGTAAGCCATATGCCGCGCTCATAAAGATCACCCGCCAGTTCGGGCGGTGTTTCCGCCAGCGTCTCTTTCACCGCGTTTACGATGCGCCGCACAACCGGCACAATCGCGTGGCTGATTTCGCCCTGCTCCACCACGAGGCATATGGGGAGCCCGTTTTCCACGCTTCTGCCTCGGATCTGCATTTTTTCGGAACCCCCTACCACCGCCCTGCCTATGGTGCACTTGATCTGCTCCGCCGTCTTGATGCCAATCATCACGCCGTGCTCTTTGCACACATATTCCGCGATGGCTTCGTCGAGATGCGTTCCGCCAGTTCGTATGGATTTAAACGCCGCGATGCCGCCCATAGCGATTACGGCCGCGTCCGTAGTTCCACCGCCAATGTCCACCACCATGTTTCCATAGGGATCGTCGTATGCGATGCCAGCTCCCAGAGCGGCCGCACACGCCTCGTTCATAAATATCACTTCCCGGGCCCCGGAATTTTTCGCCGCCTCAGTCAGCGCCCGCTGCTCGATGCTCGTGGTGCACAGGGGCAGGCACAAAACCATTTTTACCCCTAATGGCCCGGGTTTATGCCCGATACATCTTTCGATGCAATATCCAAGCATCGCCTCGGCCATGTGTAAATCGGCAACGACGCCATCTCGCATGGGGTAGCTCACTGTGACTCCCCCGGGGCAGCGGCCCAACATGATTTCCGCCTCCATCCCCACAGATACCACCTGACTTTTTTCGTCCACGGTAACGGCCACCGCGCTGGGTTCCCGCATGACGATCCCCCGGTTCTGCATAGCCGCCAGCGTATTCACCGTACCCAAATCTAGGGCGATTCCGCCGCCCAAAAGACTCCCGATCTTGAATCCAAACACGATAATAACCTCCATTTTGGTTTTAATGGAAGTTTTTCCATGTTGTGAACAAATATACATCCTGTTGTTGCGGCTGAAGCATGTTATAATACAAGAAAACATTACGCGAGGCATTTATGGAACTTTTGCTCGCTTCCCAATCCCCGCGGCGCAGGGAGCTTTTTAAACTCATCGGGCTGGATTTTTCCGTCGTCCAAAGCGATACGGACGAGGCCGTCGATTTTAGCGATCCCGCAGAGCTTGTAGAGCAGCTCTCGCTGCGCAAAGCCCAGGCGGTGAAGGCGGGACGCGAAAACTGCTGCGTGGTAGGTTCGGACACCGTGGTTTACCTAAACGGCGAGATCCTAGGCAAGCCGCAAGACCGGCAGGACGCATACCGGATTTTAAAAAAACTCTCCGGTCATACCCATACCGTATATACAGGCCTCGCGGTGCTCACCGACGGCGGCGTCCAGCTTTGCCACGATGTTGCCCAAGTTACATTCGAAACACTCACCGATGAGGAAATTTGGCGCTATATCGATTCCGGCGAGCCTATGGATAAGGCGGGGGCCTACGGCATACAGGGTACCGCAGCCGTGTTCGTCCGCCGCATCGAAGGTTGCTACTTCACCATCGTCGGTCTGCCCCTGCCCCAGCTTTACAAAATGCTCAAAAACGTGGGGATAAAGCCAAAGAGCCTATCATAGAAGGCAATTAATTATCAAGCAAAAATCCCTGAAACTCAACAGTCTCAGGGATTTTTGGGCAAATATTTATGATCGCAAAATGATCAAACGTCGTTTAAAAAGTCCAGCGCGAACTGCACGTTTAAGCATGCGGCATACGTCAACGCCTTTTCATCCAGATCAAAGAAGGGGCTATGAAGCGTATGCCCGGTCGTTTCCCCTGAGCATGTGCCGACAAGGGCGAACATGATTGGCGCGATGCTGGAATAGTTTGAAAAATCTTCGTTCAGACCGGTTCGTGGCAGGCCGACGATCGACGATTCGCCCCACAAACCGGCTGCCGCCCGCCTTGCGATTGAAGCAAGTTCCGGATCATTGATGACGGCGCCGCAACCCGAGGGAACGACTTGAACTTCAGCCTCCGCGCGAAACGCACGGGCAGTGTTTTGCGCAATTCTGGTAATGGCCTCCCGGAGGATTTCGGCTTGGTCTGGATTGAAATAGCGACAGGTTCCGCTCATTTTCGCCTCACCGGAAATCACATTTCTGGCAGTCCCGGAGGTCAGCGTGCCGATGGAAATCACCGCGGCGTCCTCAATGGACAGCTCTCGGCTTGCGATTGTCTGAAGGTTTTGAAGGATGGAAGCCGCCACCAGCGTCGCATCCACAGCCTCATGAGGGTTGCCGCCATGCCCGCCACGGCCGATCACGCGGATATCGATTCCGGCGGAAGCCGCCATTCGCGGACCGGAGTCAGCCACTACGCAGCCGCAGGGTATGCTTGGATTCACGTGGATCTTAAAGAAGGCATCGCAGTCATCCAATGCGCCGGATTGGGCCATCGCCTGGGAACCACTGGGGAGATACTCTTCACAGGGCTGAAATATGATTTTTATCGTACCGGCAAACGTATCTCGAAGCTGCCATAGGATTCGCGCAGAGGTAAGCATCGCCGCAGCATGGCCGTCATGGCCGCAGGCGTGCATGAAGCCTTCGTTTTTCGAAGCATAGGGAGCGCCGGTCTGTTCGGCAATCGGCAACGCGTCGATATCCGCACAAAGGCCAATGGTTTTGCCTTGACGGGTTCCCTCAATGACGGCAACTGCACCGGTTTTCAGAGGGGAAATGTAGGGGATACCGTATGCATCAAGGTATTTTTTAATCTGCTCCGTCGTTTTAACTTCCTGCCAGCCAACTTCCGGGCAGGCATGCAGAAGGCGGCGCGCTGCTACCGTATCTTTTTGGTAGCTTTCCGCCAATGCTTTTACATCCATTCCAAAATACTTCCTTTCAATTTGTTTTCTTTGAGATGTATATTGCTACAAGAGAAACGCAAAAGAGAATTCTCGTCTGCTGTGGCTCCTACGGCTCCCAATGATTTTAATAGATTCCTGCCTGTGAATTCTTGCTAATCATACCGATGCTTCTTGATTTCTTTTAACTCCTGTACAAACGCCTTGTACCGCTCGTACCGTTCCCGAGACAGCCCACCCTGCCCCAACAGTTCTTTTACCGCGCAGCCGGGCTCCGATAGGTGCAGGCATTCGGCAAACCTGCATTCGCCAAGGCATTGCCGCATTTCGGGATAGTATTTTCCCAGCGCCTGCGGTTCCAACTCCACCAGATCCAATAGACTGAATCCCGGGGTATCCGCCAGAACGCCGCCGCAGGCATGCCATAGTTCCGCGTGCCGGGTGGTATGCTTCCCGCGCTCCGTCTTTTGGGACAACCCGCCCACCGGCAGGTTCAACTCCGGCAGCAATGCATTTAAAAGCGACGACTTCCCCACCGCCGACTGCCCCGCAAAGCAGCATACGTTACCCCGGATTTCATCGCGGATCTCTCCTGTGCCCAGCCAAGTGCGGGCAGAAGCGGTGATGACTCTGTATCCCGTCGCAGCATACTGCCCCACCATCGCCTGATACAGCGTCTCGGGGCAATCATCACATTTATTGAAAATGAGCACCGGCGTGATTCCTAGAACTTCGCATTGGACCAGAAGCTTATCCACCAGCATAAAATCTGGCCGGGGCAAAGAAGCGGACAGCACGATCATCAGCTTATCCACGTTGGCTACCGCCGGCCGGATCAGGATGTTTTCCCGAGGCAGAATATCAAGAAGCAGTCCGTTTCCGTCGGGTTCCATGTCAAATTCAACGCGGTCTCCCGGAACCGGCGTTATGCCATCCTTCCGGAACCTTCCCCGCGCTTTGCACACACAGCTTTCGCCGCTTTCGGCGAGCACAGTGTAAAAACCACCGATACCTTTTAAAATAATTCCCTTTTCCATAGATCAGTGGACAGTAAATGATGCGGTAATCTGCTTGACTTCTTCTCCCCCCACGTAGACCTTGCAGGTATATTCTCCCTCAGTCTGCATGTATCCGGTGAAGGAAACGGTGGTTTGCGCCGCCGTTTGAATCGTCGTTTCGTAGAGCACAAGCTCGGCCCCGTCCTTTGTCAGCGCCGTGACCACCACATCCTGATTGTTTTGCTTGGTCTCCAGATTGATGGCGATATCCGAAGCGTATCTGCCAAGGTATGTGCGCGCCACCCAAAGCTCTATATGCTCTTCTCTGCTCACAGACATGCCCGCCGCCGGAGACTGCTTTTGAACGATCTCTTCGTTGTTGCTCTTCTCGGGCGTGACCACCCGTACCAAGATGTTTTCGAAGCCATAGGATGAAAGTGTCTCCAGCGCATCATCGTATGCGGAATCTGTAACCAACGGCATATCGATGGTCTTGCTTTCCGTGCCGCAAATCCAGATATCCACTTTATCCCCATCATAAGCCTGCGTCCCGAATTCCGGCTCCTGCTTGATGATTTGCCCGTCCGCATAAAGGTCGCTGACACAATATTGAATTTCTCCCACATTTAACCCCCCTTCTGAAAGCGCCACCAGCGCGTCCTTCAGCGTTGATCCTACCAACTTGGGTACGATTAGATAACCGGTTCCGCTACTTACCTCTACCGTAATTACGTCCCATTCTTTGCCAATGGTACCGGATACAGGAGTTTGGCTCGCTATCTGACCCGCCGGATACTCGTCGTTTTCCACATAATCCAATACCGACAGTTTGAACCCGCGAAGCTCTGCGAGCTCTTGTGCGGCATCCAATGTTTTTCCGACAAACATGGGCACAATATAATCCGACGTGCTCTGCTCCGCTTCCCTGCGGGAGCTCATCATCAGGAACATAGCCGAGAAAATTCCAAGAATTATAATAATCGCCATGGCAATTCGAAAGATTCCTTTGGTATGACTGTTCTTCTTTTCACGGGCAGAGGCTCCCTTTCTAGCAAACCTTCCATAGGGATCCCGTAGGGAACGCATCAGATCCCGCTTCATCTGGGCGGCGCTCTGATACCTTTCGCCCGGCGCCTTGGAAGCCGCCTTTACGATCACGTCGGAAAGTGACCGGGGGATTTTTGGATTCATTCTGATTGGTTGCGCGATTTCTTCCTGCAGGTGCTTGATGGCGATAGCTACGGAATTGTCCCCGGAGAAGGGCACTTCGCCCGTAAGCATCTCGTAGAGCATGATCGCGCAGGAGTAAACATCGCTCTCCTCTGTCACGTTGTCACCTTTCGCCTGCTCAGGAGAAATATAGTGCACCGAGCCGATTACACTGGTTCCCGCGAAGGTGCGCGTGGTGGACGAGGCGTCTCGGGCAATTCCGAAGTCAGTGAGTTTTGCTTTTCCAGCCAGCGTGATAATCACATTTTGAGGCTTCACATCCCTGTGAATGATCCCACATTCATGGGCGCGCTGCAAAGCGTCCAAAACCTGACAGGCGATCCCTATCGCCACCTTTGGGGAGAGCGTTCCTTGTTTTTTGATGATTTCCTTGAGCGTGTCGCCCTCCACGTACTCCAGCGCAATATAATGGAGGTTCCCGTCAGAGCCCACATCGTAGGAACTCACGATGTTAGGATGAGAGAGCATAAGCACGGCCTGCGCCTCTCGTTCAAAGCGGCGCAAAAATTCCCCATCGTTCTTGTGCTCATCCTTAAGCATTTTGAGCGCCACAATGCAGTCGTTTTGCATATCGTAAGCCATGTAGACATTGGCCATTCCGCCGGTGCCGATCAGGCTTTTTATTTCATATCTTCCCGCAATGATCCTTCCGATCATACTTCCTCCTGATTCTTCACCAGCACTACACTGATGTTGTCCATGGAACCACCCAGCGAGGCGATGCTATACAGTGTTTTGCACGCCCGGTTCAAATCCGCTTCCTCCCACAAAACCCGCTCAATCTCCCGCTCGTCCACCGCCGTATACAGGCCGTCCGTACATAGCAGCAGAATATCCCCTTCGTTCCATGGCCTTTCAAACAGATCCACCTTTACCGCCGACGAAATGCCGATGGCACGGGTGATTACATTCCTTTTTGGATGGCTTTGCGCCTGCTCTTTGGTGATGTAGTTGGCCGCCAGAAGCTCCGCCACATAAGAGTGGTCCGCCGTAATTTGCTTCAGCCTCAGCCCATCATAGTGATAGAGGCGACTGTCCCCGATGTTGGCCGCGATATAATAGGAATGGAACACCATGGCCAGCGTCATGGTGGTTCCCATTCCATGGCATTCCGGGTGCTCCGCTACGTATGAGATCAGTGTCTGATTGCTGTTTTTTACCGCATTTTCGATCCGGGTGACAAGCGGCGCACTTCCGCCTTTTTTCAGCTCTTTCACCACAGATTCCGCCGCCAGCCTGCTGGCCACGTTTCCGGAACTGTGCCCTCCCATTCCGTCAGCCACCAAAGCCAGGGAGATTTCCTTATGCTGGGGAATGAAAACGCAGTCTTCGTTTCGTTCCCGCCGCCCACATTCAGAGATTGCAGCGTAAATCATTTGCCTTCCTCCCCTTGCGCAAGTACCCGGCGGCGCAGCTGTCCGCATGCGCCTTCAATATCCGCTCCCATCTCACGGCGCACCGTTGCGGAAATGCCCCGCGTACTCAGCCACGCCGCAAACTGTTCCGCATCTTTCCGAGTGACACCGGAAAGATTGCGTTCCTTCACCTGATTGAGTGGAATCAGGTTCACATGGCAATTGATCCCCTTGAGCTTTTTTGCCAGTTCTGCCGCATCTGCCTCCGATGCATTGAGGCCCTTGATCAGCGCGTACTCAAAGATCACCCTTCTCCCGGTGGACTGCGCATATAACTTGGCGGCGTTTAACAGTTCCTGCATCCGATACGCCTTGTTCACAGGCATAATCTGATCCCGCACCACATCATTGGGCGCGTGAAGCGAAACGGAAAGGGTAACGTGGGGTGCCTCCTCCATGAAGCGCAGCAGCTGGGGCACCAGCCCACAGGTGGACAGAGAGATGTTCCGGGGGCTGATGTTCATGCCTTCCGGCACAGATACCAGCCTGAGAAACTTCACCACCTCGTCGTAATTATCCAGGGGCTCTCCGCTGCCCATGAGCACCACGTTGGTTACGGTTCGCACTTTGCCTTCCTCGGTTGGCACATCCTTCTCCACGCAGGATATAAAGCTCAACATTTCTCCTGCCGTGAGGTTTCGCACGCAGCCTTCCAGTGTGGAGGCGCAAAAGGTGCATCCCATGCGGCATCCCACCTGGGTAGAAATGCAAAGGGTGTTTCCGTAGTTGTATTTCATCAGCACCCCTTCGACGACATTGCCGTCCTCCAGTTCGAAGAGGTACTTAACGGTTCCATCCTTTTGTGAAGTCCGTTTTTCGCGAATCGTAGCGCCGCCATAACCGATCTCCGTAAGCTTCACGCGAAGCGGTCTGGGAAGGTTGGTCATCTCATCAGGGCACGCGCCTCTTGCGATCCATTCAAAGATTTGGCGCGCGCGAAATTTAGGCTCTTTCCATTCCTGCATCAGCCGCTCCAGCTCTTGAATTGTCAGCGATGTCAGCGTCACGCCTGCGCACTCCTCTCCATTTTTGCGAAAAAGAACCCCTCTGTACCATCCAAGTGAGGAAAGAGCTGTATCATTCCCTCTTTGGCTCGCGCTTCCATTTCCGAGGGCACAACCGGCGCGAGATCGGCGGGTATAAATTCCCCGTGGCTATCTAAAAACCGCCGTACTACGGCCTCGTTTTCACGTTTGGAAATGGTGCACGTGGCATAGACTAGGACGCCGCCGGGTTTCACATAGCGACAGCAGGCGTTTAAAATCGCGCTCTGCAGCTTAGAAAGTTCCTCGATAATAGCGCCGCTCTTGGCATACCGGGCGTCCGGTTTCCCGAGAACGCCCAACCCGGAGCAGGGCGCGTCGATCAGTACGACGTCAAATTTTCCTTCATACGTTTCCACATATTCCGAAGCGTCCCGCACCACGATTTCCGCATTGCACACACCCAGACGTTCAAACGTTTTTTTCATTAGCTCCGCCCGGTGCTCATGCAGTTCCCATGCTGCAATTTCACCCGTGTTTTGCATAAGGTCGGCAAGGTAAGCAGTCTTGCCGCCGGGCGCCGCGCACGCGTCCAGCACGCGCATGCCCGGCCGGACATTCAGCGCTCTGCAGACCAGCATGGCGCTTTCGCTCTGCACCGCGATCTTCCCCTCAAAAAATAGCGGTTCTTGAGAAACGTCGAAGCCCTTTGTCAGCTTAAAAGCGTCCTTTGCCAACTTTCCCCGTTCATAGCCAAGATTCCGCCGTTCCAATTCCGCTTCCAGCGCTTCGGAAGTGTACGGATGCTGCGCGCGCACCGTCATACCGTGCCCCTCGGTATGGGAAAGCATCGCCTCTGTAAAGGCCTCACCATATTCAAAAAGGTACTCTTCCACGATATATTCAGGATAACTGTATTGAAGGATCAGCCTCTGTTTGGTGTCTTCGGGCAGCGGGGGCAGGTGATCCCGATTCCGGCAGATGTTTCGCATGATGCCGTTCACATATCCACTAAGCGCACCCTTCCCGATCTCTTTGGCCAGCTGCACGCTCTCGTTGCAGGCAGCGCTGTCCGGCACATTCATATAGAGCAACTGGCAAACGCCCAGCCTGAGAATTTCACGGATTTGCAGCTTAAGCCTGCCATTGGCGAAATGGTCAATTACATAGTCCAAATACATGCGGTGATCCAGCACGGTATACACTGCGGCGCTCACCCATGCCGCCTCCCGAGGGTCCAGCTTACTAAGCGCCTGCTTTAAGCTAAGATTGGCATAGGCGCCCGCGCCGACTTCCAAAAGTACGTTGAACGCCACCCGCCGCGCGCTCATCAATCGAATACCTTGCCCTGCATGGGACGCCCCAACAGAGCCGCCTTTGCGGGCATCCGCTTTGCGCCAGGAAACTGCAGCTCGGCAATCTCAATGAGCCCGTCCCCGGTCTTTACGAAAAGACCCTCTTTTGGGTCCGCAATGACGCACGCGCCCGATTGGCCTTCTTCCCGCCGTTCGGTTTTGCGAGTTTCCCATATTTTTACCGCCTCCCCATCCATCTTCGCATATGCAACAGGCCATGGATTCAGGCCCCGCACCAGATTGTGTATGACACAAGAAGGCTGATTGAAGTCAATTTTACCCAGTTCCTTTTTGATCATCCTGCACTTGGTGGCAAGGGTGTTATCCTGCGGCGTTCTTGTTAGCGTTCCCGCCTGCAGCGCAAAAATGGTATCCTTGAGCACCTGCGCGCCCAATATGGCCAGCCGGTCAAAGAGCGCACCCGCAGTTTCGTTTTCACCGATCTCCGTTTCTTGAAACAGCAGGATATCCCCCGTATCCAGCCCCACGTCGGTAAGCATTGTGGTGACACCCGTCACTTTTCCGCCCTCTATGACGGCCCATTGAATGGGCGCGGCGCCACGGTATTTTGGCAGGAGGCTAGCATGCACGTTGATGCAGCCATGGGTGGGAATCTCCAGATTTTCCCGAGAGAGAATCTGGCCGAAAGCAGCGGTGACCATAAGCTCCGGGGCGAAGTTGCGAAGCGCTTGAACCCCGTCTAAAGCGCTGATTTTTTCAAATTGAAAAACCTCTATTCCATACTTTTGCGCCAGTTCCTTCACCGGCGGAGGCGTCAGGGTTCCGTGCCTGCCCTTGGGCCGGTCCGGCTGGGTGAACACAGCCAGATCATGGCCACTATCCACCAGCATCTGCAAAGAAGGAATGGCGAAATCCGGCGTTCCGAGAAACGCGATCCTCATTCCTTCTCTTCCTCCCCTTCTTCTTTCTCCTCGCTGTATCCCTCTGGCGGCTCGGTAATGAGCCGAGTATACACCTTACCGTCCAGATGGTCGTTTTCATGCAGCATAGCCCGGGCTGATAGCCCTTCGCCCTTATACTCGTAGAGATCGCCGTGACGGTCATAGGCCCGCATGGTTACAAAGTTGGGGCGCACCACATAACCTCTTTTCCCCGGGAAAGATAGGCAGGCCTCAAAGCAGCCCTGTTCGCCGGAAACTTCCACTATTTCGGGATTTACCATTTCCATCAAACCATCGCCACAGTCCATGACGAATACCCGGCGCAAGATTCCGATTTGCGATGCGGCTAGGCCACAGCCTTCCGCCTCGTACATGGTTTCCGCAAGGTCGTCGATGAGCTGTGCAAGTTTGCCGTTAAATTTTTCCACGGGTCTACATTCCTTGTAAAGGCACGCGGCCTCATCTTTAAAAATGGTCCTTTTTGCCATGGATTTCCTCCAAAAAAATATCTATTTATTATACCCTGTTTTCCTTATTTCTGTCAAAACATGTCCCCGGGATTGACCTCCAGCGCGGCAAAGCTATTGCTCCTGTGGTCGTCCGCATACCGATAGATCTCCCCAATCACGCCGCCGGCAGTTTTGGTTCGCGCCAGCTTGATTAAGACCTGATACCGGTACTGGCCCTCCTTGCGCTTCACGGGAGCAGGAGAACACGACAGAAACAGCAACTCCCGTTCGTCCGCGCAGGATCGCCGAAGCGTTTCCAGGATGCACGCACGCAGGCCCGCCGTGAATTTCTCTGCGGCCTCCCGCGCCTTTTGTTCTTCGGCATCCGCAAAAAGGATCCGCAAGAATATGGCGTAAGGCGGGAACATGGCGTTCCTGCGGGCCGCTGATTCCCGCTCGTAAAAGGTCCTGTAATCGTGCTTTGCGGCCAGGGCGATCACCGGATGGTCCGGCGAATAGGTCTGAATCACCACATGCCCGTTTCCCGCCGCCCGACCTGCCCTCCCTGCCACCTGTGTCAACAGCTGGAAGGTGCGCTCGTTGCTGCGGTAATCGGGGATGTATAATGAGGAATCGGCGGCGATGACGCCCACCACAGTGACGTTTGGCATATCCAGCCCCTTTGCCACCATCTGGGTGCCAATGAGTACTTGGGCCTCGCCCCGAGCGAAGGTGCTCAGCAGTTCATCATGGGAATTTTTTCCCCTAGTAGTGTCCGTATCCATTCGCAGGGTATCGACCCCCGGAAAATGTGCTTTGAACTGCTCTTCCACCTGCTGCGTACCTACGCCAAAGCTCTTGAGGTATGGTTTTTTGCAGACCGGACAAACCTCCGGGATTTTTTTTACCGCGCCGCAATAGTGACATTTCATAAGGCCGTCGATTTTATGATAGGTCATAGACACGTCGCAGTTGTCGCATTCAATCACGTACCCGCAGCCCCTGCAGGAAATAAACGTAGAATAGCCCCTGCGGTTCACAAACAGGATGGCCTGTTTTCCCGTCTCAAAACACACCTTGAGCCGACCGTAAAGCTCCGCGCTGAAGATGCTCTTGTTGCCCGCGGCCAACTCCCTGCGCATATCCGCCACCACCACTTCCGGCATGGGTAAATCCTGCACCCGCTCTTCGATTGCAAGCAGCGTATATCGGCCCCGTTTCGCTCGCATATAGCTGGCGATAGAGGGCGTTGCGCTGCCCAAAACAAGCACGGCTCCGTTGAGCTTACAGCGTTTTTCGGCTACCTCCACCGCACTGTAGCGAGGCATGATCCCGGATTGGTAGGAAGGTTCATGTTCCTCGTCCACCACGATCAAACGGATGTTTTTCAGCGGCGCAAATACGGCGCTGCGTGCGCCCACCACCACGTCCACCTTGCCCATAAGAATTCGCCGCCACTCATCGTAGCGCTCCCCTGCGGAGAGGTGACTATGCAGCACCGCCACCCGGTCACCAAACCGACTGCGAAACCGATCCACGGCCTGAGGCGTCAGAGAGATTTCGGGAACCAGCACAATTGCGGCGCCGCCATCCTCCACCGCCTTTGCGATGGCCTGCATATAGACTTCGGTTTTGCCGCTGCCCGTAACGCCATGCAGCAGAAACGCGCCTTCGCGCTTATGTAACCCCTCGCAGATGGCGTCGCAGGCCAACTGCTGGGTGGTTGTCAGGAGCAACGGCTCGCTGCGCTTTATTTTTTTGCTCCCGAAGGGCTTGCGGTACACTTCCCGGTCCTCTTCGCACAGATAGCCTTTTTCTAAGAGTGCCTTGATGGCACAAGCCGCGCCGGGAATAAACTGTGTGATATCCGGTACGCTCATGGGAACGCCGGAATTGAGCAGCAGCTCCAGCACTTCGTACTGCCGGGGCGACCGGGGCGTTCCATCCTTTTTCATCATACTCTGAAGGATGGCCACACCGTCGACCCCTTCTGAGACCTTAACCGTGCGAATGGTTTTTTCCTTCACCCTTCCGCCTCTGAGCTGGGCAGGAATCATAAGCCGAAGCGCGTCCACCAACAGGCAGTGATAGCTGGATTTGATCCAATACGCCAAACTGATCTGCTCCCCTGAAAGCACGTTGTACGGCTCCAACCCCCGGGAAATACGTTTGATCTGAACGCCGCTTTGGTCAAAAGTTTCCATAAGCGCCAGCACGAACCCTTCCACAGCCTTGTTTCCGGCCCCAAAGGGCACCATCACCCGCCGGCCCACGCCAAGCTCCATATCCTCCGGAACCATATAGGTAAACAGCTTGTCCACATTGGAATGGGCAATATCCACGATCACCTGCGCGTACAAGCGGCTCACCTCCCCTGTCATTATACTTTTAGCACATTATATCATAAAAGAAAGAGAGGGCGGTTGCCGTCCTCTCAAAAAATAAACCCCGTTTTGGTCAGCGCAGCTTCGTCTTGAGCCGGTCCAACAGCCAGTGAGCCAGTTCCAGCTTGGTCATATCCCCACTATGCTCACTGGTTCCATCTTTCACATACAGGGTCACGCAGTTGGTATTCACCTCAAAGCCCGCATCCTTGCGCCCCACGTCGTTGGCGGCAATGAAGTCAAGGTTTTTATTGATCAGCTTGTCCTTGGCGTTTTGCGCCAGATTTTCCGTTTCCGCGGCAAAGCCCATCACCACGCGGCTACCTTTTTTATCGCCAACGCTTTTGAGGATATCCTCCGTAGCCCGAAGGGACAGCTGCAACGTTTCTTTTCTGTCTTTTTTGATCTTCTGGTCCGCGCACTCCTCCGGCGTAAAATCCGCCGGGGCCGCCGCCATAATCAACCCATCGCAATGCGCAAAGTGTGCACTCACCGCTTGCTGCATTTCCAAAGAGGAAATCACATCGATGCGCCTGACCCCATCCGGCGTTGGAAGCGATACAGGCCCGCTGATTAACGTGACCTCTGCGCCCCGCTCCTGCGCGGCCTGAGCAATAGCATAGCCCATTTTCCCGGAAGAATGGTTTGTGATATAGCGCACGGGGTCGATTTTTTCTTGGGTCGGGCCGGCACTCACCAGCAGCCTAATCCCCGCAAAATCCTGCCGGAGTTGAAGCTTTTCCAATACCGCCGCCACGATATCCTCCACCGGCGCCAGCTTTCCGATTCCCTCGTCGCCGCAGGCCAGGCGGCCGCTCCCCGGCGTAAGGAAGGAATATCCCCGCTCCTCCAGTTTTTTGATATTCTCCTGTACGGCGGCGCTCTTGTACATATTCGTATTCATGGCGGGCGCCACAAGCACGGGCGCTTTTGCAGCCAGAATGGTAGTGGTCAACATGTCGTCGGCGACGCCATAGGCCGCCTTGCCCAAAAAGTTGGCAGTGGCGGGCGCAATCAGAAAAACATCGGCCTTTTTCGCCAAGGCGATATGCCCGACTTCCCAAGGCGTTTCCCGATCAAACATATCCACGGTGACTGGATTTTGGCTCAGCGCTTCTAACGCCAGCGGCGTAACAAACGCACTGCCGGCCTTTGAAAGGATGACATCGACATTGATGTTTTTCTTGCGCAGGGCGCTGACGATATCGCAGGCCTTATAGGCAGCGATTGAGCCAGTCACGCCCAGCACCACGTTCTTTTTCACCTTTCACCCTCCTCGGGAAACCGGATCTTCAATTTGTCGGAAAAAATCTCTTCCACGGCCACGGTGACGGTATTCCGATCGCCCAGGACCGACGGGTCTGCCATGAGCTGGCGCGCCCGTTTTGCCACGGCTGTCACCAGCATATAGCGGCAACCAACTTTATTTTGCAGCTCGTTGACCGGCGGGTTGTTCATCATAATCAGTTTCCTCCTTGTAACTCCACGCATAATTGGGGATTGTTCCTCGTACGCAGCTTTTCAGCCGCAATGATGCTCTCCATGGCTGCGACGGCGTCTTCCAATTTATCGTTTACCACGATATAGTCGTATTTGCTTATTTGTGCAAGTTCATCCCGGGCTGTCGCAAGCCGCTTCTCCATCGCTTCCGGCGTTTCGGTTCCGCGCTCTTGAAGCCTTTTTTTCAGCGCACACATGGAGGGCGGTGCGACGAAGACCATCACAGCCTCCGGGCATTTTTCCTTTATGCACTGTGCTCCTTGCACATCAATCTCCAATACGACGTCATTTCCTGCGTTGCGCTGGGCATCCACATAGCTGCGCGGCGTGCCATAATAATTGCTTTTGAATACACACATGTACTCGAGAAACTCGCCCTTTGCGATCATCTGCTCAAATTCTTCCGGCGTTCTAAAAAAATAGCTGACACCTTCTGTCTCCCCGGGCCGGGGTTTGCGGGTTGTGGCGGATACGGAAATCCTGATGGAGTCGTTTTTCTTTATGAGTTCTCGGCACACCGTGCCCTTGCCAACCCCCGACGGGCCAGAAACCACCAGCAACAATCCTTTCTTATTGTACATACTATTCCTCCGCCCCACCATCGGACATCACCCTACCAGCGACTGTTTCCGGCTGCAGGGCCGAAAGCACCACGTGAGCGCTGTCCATTACAATTACTGCCCTTGTTTTCCTGCCATGAGATGCGTCTATGAGCCTCCCCTTTTCCCGCGCCTCTTGCATAATCCGCTTCGCAGGCGCACTGTCCGGAGAGACGATGGTGATAATCCTTCCGGCGGAGATGATATTGCCAAAACCTATGTTAATCAGACGTACTGCCATGCTATCCCCCGGTTATTCGATATTTTGCACCTGTTCCCGGATCTTTTCCACTTCGCCCTTTCCGGCGATCACGAGATTGGTGATTTCGGCATCGTTGGCCTTGGATCCTATAGTATTAAATTCTCGGTTCATTTCCTGCACGATGAAGTCCAGCCGTCTGCCCGCAGGTTCCGTGCTGTCCAACGCGAGGCGCATCTGCTCCAAATGGCTATGCAGCCGAACAAGCTCTTCGTCGATCCCCGCGCGGTCTGCAAACAAAGCCACTTCCGTAGCCAGCCGCGCCCGGTCGATCTCCGCCTCCAGCAGCAGGCCCGCAATGCGCTCGCTGAGCTTTTTCCTGTAATCCTCCACCACCTTGGGTGCCCGCAAAGTAATTTGACCGGCAAGGGATTCCACGGACTTCGCCTTTTCCATCAGGTCGTCCCGAAGCCGCCTGCCTTCCTTTTCCCGCATGGTCTTGAGCTGATCACAAGCCATTTTGCACGCGTCCTTAACCAAAGCGCACACTGCTTCTTGATCCTCTTGTGCCTCCACAACTTCGGTAACATCGGGTAACTTGAGCACCGCGGAGAGCCCTAGGTCATCCGTGATCGAGAATTCTGCGGCGGCCGCCCGGGCGGCGATCAGGTATTTTCCCAGCAACACCGCATCCACCTTGACCGTTCGCGCATCTTCCCGGTTGTTCTTATAGAACACGTACACGTCCACATGGCCTCTTGAAAGCTCAGCTGAAACCACCGTACGGATCGCATCCTCTGTAAACCCGATATAGCGGGGCATCCGAAAGCCCAGATCCAGATACCGATGGTTGACGCTCTTAAGTTCGACCGTACATTCCCTGCCGTCGCGCTCTGCGGTGGCGCGGCCAAAGCCCGTCATACTGTTTACCAAGAATTGCCTCCTTAAGCGAAATTAAACGAAAATATTATATCACAATTCAACAGAATCAGAAATACTTTCTAGAATCAGCAATCAGCCCGAAAAACTCCTCTTCGTTTAAAACGGGGATTCCCAGTTCCTGTGCTTTGGCGAGTTTACTGCCCGCGCCCTCCCCGGCCACCACAAAGTCCGTCTTTTTACTGACGCTGCCCGCGGCCTTACCTCCCAGCTTTTCAATGAGGGCTTCGATTTCTCGGCGGTCCATCCGTTCCATACTGCCGGTCACCACCAGCGTTTTGCCGCTGATTTTGCTTTCATAAGGCCTTTCCTCCGGCAGGGGCGCGACACCGTGATTTAAAAGCCGGTCCACCTGTTTGACGATGAACGGATCGCCGAAGAACTGCAAGATGCTATCCGCCACGATGCCGCCGATATCCGGAACGGCCATAAGTGCCTCTCGGGAAGCGGCCCGTACGGCCTGCAGCGTGCCAAAGTGCCGCGCTAATTCCCGCGCGGTTTTGGAACCTACGTTTGGGATTCCTACGGCAAAGAGAAATGTGCCCAGCGTGCAGTGCTTGCTCTTTTCAATGGCCTGCGTCAGGTTGCTCGCCTTTTTATTTCCGAAACCTGCCAGCCCAATAAAATCCGAAGGGGCCAGATCATATAAATCTGGGATGCTGTTTAAATGCAACTCCTCCACAAAGAGCGCAGCAGTCTTTTCCGAAAAGGTTTCGATGTCCATGGCATCCCGGGATGCGTAATGGGTGAGCCTGCCCGCGATTTGAGGCTTACAGGAAAGAGAGTTGGTGCAGTAGAGATGCACGCCCCGGTTTTCCACATGCGCCCCACAGGCAGGACACACCACCGGTTTTTCCACCGGCCTTTGTGGCACATCTCCCTCCACAGCGGAGAGAATTTCCGGGATCACATCATTGCTGCGGCGCAGAAATACCCGGGAGCCGATGCCCACACGCTTGCGCAAAATATCATCCCAATTGTTCAGCGTGGCGTGGCTGATCGTTGCGCCCGCCAACTCCACCGGCTCCAGATGTGCCCGGGGCGTGAGCTTGCCCGTACGCCCAACCTCCCAGGTGATGTCCTTCACCACGGTGGTGGTTTCTTCCGCCGCGAATTTAAATGCCATGGCCCACCGGGGGAACCGATCCGTAGTGCCCAGCGCATTGCGGGTATCAAAATCCCGCACTTTGACCACCATACCGTCGATGAGATAATCCAACTGCCCCCGGCAGGACTCCACCTTTTGAATTTCCTCATAGACCTGCTCGATGGTATCGCACGGTTTCTCATAGGGATTGACCGCAAACCCGTTTCCCCGCAGAAAATCTAGCATCTCCATCTGCTCCGCAAGCTCTTTTCCCTCGATATAGCCCACGTTGTAGCAGAAGCAATCCAGCTTTCGCTGGGCGGTGACTTTGGGATCCAGATTCCGCAAAGCCCCTGCGGCGGCATTACGGGCGTTTTTCAACTGTTCTTCAGAGCTTTTGTTCCACTCCTCCAGGACGGACAATTTCATATAGCATTCGCCCTGCACTTCTATACGGCCCTGAAAGGGGATTGTGAGAGGGATGGTTCTGACGGTTTTGATTTGAGGCAAAATTTCCTCCCCCACGGCACCGTTGCCCCGGGTGGCACCGCCAACCAGCGCGCCGCCCTCATAGGTCAGGTTCACCGTCAGCCCGTCGAACTTGTATTCCAGCACATAGCGCAAGGTCAGCCCATTTGGGGCACAAAGACGTTCCAGCCGGTTTCCCCAGTCCTCCAGCGCTTCTTTGGTCCGCACTTTGTCCAAACTCCACAGCCTGCGGATGTGCACATGGGACACAAAGGCAGAAAGGGGTTCTCCGCCCACCCGCCGAGAGGGTGAATCGGGCAGGATGATCCCGTTTTCCCGTTCCAGCCGCAGCAGCTCATCAAAGAGCTGGTCATACTCTTTATCGCTGACCATGGGCGCGTCGTTGACGTAATAAGCTCTCGCGTATTTATTGAGCGTTTCCACCAGCTTTTCCATGCGCTGTTGCACGGCGGATTCCTCCTTATTTCACAACGTTGATGGGGGCGTACGCCGCGGCAAATTTCTTCACTCCCGCGCCGCCAAAATCGATGGTAATCAGCATGGATGCTCCGCTTCCCGAAACATCCATGACGGTCCCTTCGCCGAACTTTTCGTGACGAACCTTCTGATACGGAGAAAAATCCTTTGCCTGAACTCTATGCGGTGTGGGCGCCGTTTCCCGGGTTCCAGCCCAAACCTTCGCCTCCGGCTTGCGCGCACGCGTGGGCCTTAATTCCGCGGATTCTCCTTTTTTTGCATTCTCACAGGCGATGAGCGCTTCCGGAACTTCACTCAAGAATCTGGAGGGATGGTTGAAAGACTCGCTGCCGTAAAGCGTGCGCATGGACGCGTTGACCAGATACAGCGTTTGCCTGGCTCGGGTCATGCCTACGTAGCAGAGCCTGCGTTCTTCCTCCATGGCGCTCTGGGACAGAGCCTGCCGCGCCCGGGAGGTCGGAAAGATATTTTCTTCCATGCCCACCATGAACACGGTTGGAAATTCCAGCCCCTTTGCACTGTGCAACGTCATAAGCGCAACGGCACCGTCGCCTTCCTGCAAAGCGTCTATATCCGACACCAGCGCCACGTTCTCCAAAAAGACCCGGAGCGCATCCTCGCCCTGCGGCACGTCCCGCTCAATTTCCTTGATGTTTCCGATGAGCTCCCGCAGGTTATCCATGCGGGATTCCACATCCCCCCGCTTATCCTCCGCTTTGAGGTGCTGCTCATATTCCAGCGCGGCGATCATCTGCGCGGTAAATTCCGACAGGGGGCAGAGTTTCACCAGCGCCATAAACTCTAAAATGCTGTCCACAAAGGGCTTGAGCTTTTGCACCACCCGACCGCTGAGGCCGGTCCCGTCCATGGCCACAAGCAGCATGGGCACGCCATTTTTCTCCGCGGCTCGCATGAGTTCGCTCACCGTAGTATCCCCAATACCGCGCCTAGGCACGTTGATAATCCGCCGCAGCGCCACGTCATCCGCCGGATTGTAGAGAATCCGAAGATACGCAAGGATATCCTTGATTTCCCTGCGCTCGTAGAAGCGCTGGCCACCATACACCTTGTTTGGGATGCCATAGTTCATCATAGTGGTTTCCAGCACGCGGCTCTGGGCATTCATGCGGTACAGCACTGCATAATCACTGTAGCTTTTTCCCTTCCGAATGCCCTCGAGAATTTTCCGGCAGACAAAACCCGCCTCTTCCCGCTCGTTTCCCGCAGAGAAAGCCTCAATCTTATCCCCAGCGTCATTCTGGGTCCAGAGTTTTTTGCGCTTGCGGCCCACGTTATTTTCAATGACGGCGTTGGCCGCATCCAATATGTGCGCAGTTGATCGGTAATTCTGCTCCAGCCGGATCACTTTTGCCCCCGGAAAGTCCTTCTCAAACTCGAGAATGTTTCGGATATCTGCGCCTCGCCAGCCGTAGATGCTCTGGTCGTCATCCCCCACCACACAGAGATTCCCATGCTCCCGGCATAGAATTTCCACGATGCGGTACTGCATCAGGTTTGTGTCCTGATATTCATCCACCAGCACATATTGGAACTTGGCGCGATATTTCCCAAGAGTTTCGGAACTCTTTTCCAAAAGTTCCAGCGTTTTACACAACAAATCGTCAAAATCCAAGGCGTTGCACGCCGAAAGTTCTTTTTGATATTCCCGAAAGATGCGCAGAAGTGTATCGTTTGCGCCAAGGTCATCGGCAAGGTATTGCTCAGGGTCCAGCGATTTATTTTTCGCGTCACCGATCCGCTCTTTTATCTCCCGCTTGGGGATTTCTTTTTCATTGAGCCCCAGCCGCTTTATGATATTGCCGATGAGGGACATCTGATCGTCGTCATCGTAGATGACGAAATTTCTTTCCCGACCCAGTTTATCCATATCCATTCGCAGTATGCGCGCGCAAGCGGAATGAAACGTGGTGACCCACATGTCCGATGCGTCAAAGCTCAAAAGGGTCTCGGTTCGCTCCCGCATTTCCCGCGCTGCCTTGTTGGTAAACGTCAACGCCAGTATGTTCCAAGGGCTTACCCCGTGCTCCACCAGATTGGCAATCCTGTAAGTCAGCGCCCTCGTCTTACCCGAACCAGCGCCAGCCAAGATAAGCAGCGGGCCCTCCAACTGCTCTACAGCCAGACGCTGCTGCTCATTCAATCCCGATAAATCCATATGTATGTATACCTACCAATCATAAATCAATACTTATTCTACCATAGATATGGACAAAACAAAAGGGCCGCCTCGGCGGCCCTCAATGAATATTTACTTAAGGCAAGGAAGTCGAACCTTCCCTTATGCCCTCAGGTCGGCATCCAGCCCAACCTTGAGCGCCTTGATCAGCGCATTCATAGCAAATGTGATATCCTCGTCTGTCAGCGTCCGATCCTCCGCCCGTAGAGTGTAGGAATAGGCCATGCTCTTCTTGCCTTCGGGAATGCCCGCGCCGCGGTACACGTCGAAGAGCTCCACATTTTCTAGGATTACCCTGACGTCTGCTTCCATAATGACCTTCGCCACCTGCACACAAGTGACGCTCTCGTCCACCACCACGGCGATGTCCCTTGGCACCACGGGATATCGGGGCAAGGGCTTATAGGTTTTTGCCGTTTCCATATGGGCGCACATCCCAGCGATATTGATTTCTGCCACGTACGCCTTTTGCGGGACGTCAAAGGCCTTCTGAGTATCGGGATGGATGGCCCCCATTTCACCGATGATCTTCCCGTTTACCAAGATCAGCGCCTTTTGGCCCGGCTGGAAATACGCCCCGCCGCCAGAGACAAATTCGGCAGCGATGCCGAGCTGACCCAGCATCATTTCTACGCCGCCCTTGAGGGTGAAGAAATCCTCACCTTCGCCGCTGTAAATCAAGCCCAGCAACTTGCGTTCCTCTGGCAGGTCGGCATTGTTGTCGATATGGACATTCCCCACCTCGAAGAACCTGCCGTGGCCGGTTTTCCGGCTGCAGTTAAGGGCAAGAGAATTGAGCATACCGGAAAGAAGCGTGGTGCGCATCAAACTTTGATCTTCACCAAAGGGATTAATCAGCCTGACCGCCATACGCTTTTCATCGCCCTCAGGAATTCGAAGGGCGTCCAGCACGGCCGGGCCTGTGAAGTTGTAGTTGTACATCTCATAGCATCCCAAGCCCACCGCGGTATCTTTAATGAGATCCTCGTTTTTGGTATCCTGACCCAGCCTGCCGCGGAAAGTGTTGCCCCGCATCAGCGTAGGCTCAATGTTGTAATAACCGTAAATGCGGCCGATTTCCTCCGCGATATCCCAATCGGACTCGATACCGCTTTCAATATCCACCCGGTAGTGTGGAACGGCGATTTCCAACACGTCCCCATCCACCACGGCGGGAATGTTGATGGTGGAAAGCATTTCTACCATGCGCTGCGCCGGAATGTCCGTATTGAGAATCCGGTTCACATGAGCGTAATCCACCCGGATCACGCGGTCATGAAGGTCCACATTGCACGCGTCGATGGTTGTGCCCGCCACTTTGCCCGCCTTGAGCGCGTCCACCAGCTCGATGGCCCGATCGATGGCCTTTTTGGCAGTACCCGGTTCTACGCCCTTGATGAAGCGCGCTGCAGCGTCCGTTACATGGCGAAGCTCCCTTGTGGTGCGGCGGATGCTGCTGGACTTGAACACGGCGGCCTCGAACAGCACGGACTTGGTTTGCTCCGTGATCTCGGAGTTTTCCCCGCCCATGACGCCGGCGATTCCAACCCCCTTATGGGAATCCGCGATGAGCAGCATTTCTGGGGTAGTGATTCGCTCCTTGCTATCCAACGTCACCACCTTTTCCCCCTCGTGTGCCCGGCGCACCACAATGTGCCCGTCCGCCACGCAGGAGAGGTCGAAGGCGTGCATAGGGTGGCCATATTCCACCATGACGTAATTGGTGATATCCACGATATTGTTAATTGGCCGAAGCCCCACACTGCGGAGCTTTTTCTGCATCCACGCCGGAGAGGGCTCGATTTTAATATTCGTCACCACCCGGGCGATATACCGGGGGCAGAGGTCGGGATCCAACACATCCACTTTGGCATAATCGGAAGCGTTTCCAACTCCCTTGATTTCCCTAATTTCCGGCTCAATAAACTTCTGACCCAGAGCGGCGGCCGCCTCACGGCAGATGCCCACAATGCTCTGGCAATCCGCCCGGTTGGGCGTCAGTTCGATATTGAACACCACATCGTCCATGCCAAGGGCCTCCTGAACAGGCCGGCCCAGAGGATGCTCGCCCTGCAGGATCAGGATGCCGTGTATGCCTGCGCCGGGATAGTCCGCATCTGTGATGCCCAGCTCCTCCCCGGAGCAGAGCATGCCGCAGCTGTGGACGCCCCGCATTACGGTAGGCTTGATGACGATCCCGCCCGCCAAAGTGGCTCCCTCCAGCGCCACGGGCACCAGTGCGCCCTCAAACACGTTGGTCGCGCCAGTGACTACCGTGATAAGTTCATCTTTTCCCACGTCGATGGCGCAGACCTGCAGTTTGTCCGCGTCGGGGTGCTTAGTCAGGGACACGATGCGGCCCACCACGGTATTGGTGATGCCGGGCAATTCATCCTCGATGTCCGCGATTTCGAACCCGCGCCACATCATGAGTTCCACGAACTCCTTGGGCGTTACCTTGAAGTCCACATATTCCTTTAACCATTTAAGCGGCAGTTTCATTTTTCATTGCCCCCCTTTAAAATTGCCGCAGGAAGCGAGCGTCGTTCTCGTATTCCAAACGGATATCCGTAATTCCGTATTTCAGGCTGGTCATGCGATCCACGCCCAGGCCAAAGGCAATGGCGTTCCACTCATTGGGATCCAGCCCACAGTTTTCCAGTTCATGGGGATTGGTAACGCCGCAGCCCAAAATCTCCAGCCATCCCGTACCCTTGCACAGCCGGCAGCCTTTGCCGCCGCAGACGGTGCAGGATATATCCACCTCGGCGGAGGGTTCCGTGAACGGGAAGTAACTGGGGCGGAAGCGCATTTTCACATCCTCGCCGAACACGGCATGAACAAAAGTAAGCAGCGTGCCTTTTAAATCGGCCAAGTTGATGTTCCGATCCACCACAAAACCCTCCATCTGCATAAACACGGGGCTGTGGCTGGCATCCACTTCATCCACCCGGAACACCCGGCCCGGCATGATAAGCCGAAATGGCGGCTTCAGATTCAAAAGCGCACGGGCCTCCAGCGGAGAGGTATGGGTGCGCAGCACCACGCGATCGCTAACGTAGAAGGTATCCTGCATATCCCGGGCCGGATGATCCATGGGCAAGTTCAGCTTAGTGAAGTTATAATCGTCATATTCCACTTCCGGGCCCTCGTAGGTGGTGAAGCCCATGCCGATCAGAGCGTCCCGGATTTCCCGGTACGTGCGGGTCATGGGATGCAGGCGCCCTTTTGGCAGCGCGCATTTGCCCGGTTCCGTCACATCCAGCGCTTCCGCCGCAAAGCGCAATTCCTGCATCTTTGCCGCCAGTGCCGCCCGGCGCCTCGCCATTTCCTCTTCCAGCTCTTTTTTCACCGTGTTTGCGGTCTGCCCGATTTGGGCGCGTTCTTCCTGGCTCAGCTTGCCCATTCCCCGAAGAATTCCCGTCAAAGAACCGTTTTTCCCGAATACGGAGACGCCTACGGCGTTAAGATCCGCCTCTTCCCGGGCGTTTTCCAGGCGTTCCATGGTTTCCTGCCTGATTTTTTGCAATGCGTCCAACATGCCAAAACCTCCGAAATAAAATAAATCGCACCTCGTCCAGGGACGAAGGCGCGCTCGTGGTACCACCCTAATTCGCTTCGCTATCACGAAGCCTTTTCCGCTGTATCGGGCTTACCCGGCACCGACTACACACCCGTTTGGGCTTCCCCGATGCGGCTCAGGAGCGAACTTGCGCCGGATTCCCATGCAGGCCGCTCGCAGCAAACGCAGCCCTCTCTTGGCATTTCCCCCGACTTTTCTCCGTCATCGCCTATGGCATATTAGTATACCACAGGATCCCATATTGTTCAATATCCGTTGGGATTCATTTTCTGAAAGCGCCAGGCGTCTCGGCACATGGCGTCCAAATCCAGCTTTGCACACCAGTCCAGCTCTTTTTGGCTTTTGGAGGTGTCTGCGTAACACTTGGGCAGGTCGCCTTCCCGCCGAGGTGCGAACTCGTATGGAATTTTCATCCCGCTGGCCCGCTCGAAGGCCGCGATCACTTCCAGCACGCTGTAGCCCCGGCCCGTTCCCAGATTGAACACAAAACAGCCCGCGTGCTCCCGCAGGTAGTCCATGGCCGCAGTATGTCCTTTGGCTAAGTCGGTGATGTGGATGTAATCCCGCACGCCGGTACCATCCTGCGTATCATAGTCATTGCCGAATACCGACAGTTTTTCCCGCCTGCCCACCGCCACCTGGGAGATATAGGGCATCAGGTTGTTTGGAATCCCGGAGGGATTTTCTCCGATGATCCCGCTTTCGTGGGCACCCACGGGATTAAAATACCGCAAAAGCGCCACGGAAAAGCCCGGATTGGCCCGCGCCACGTCGCCTATGATCTGCTCGCAAATGAACTTTGTGTATCCATAAGGGTTAGAGCAGCCCCCCACCCGGCAGCCTTCATGCAATGGGACAGGTTGATCCGCGCCGTAGACGGTGGCGGAAGAGGAAAACACCAGCTTCTTCACGCCGTGCCTGAGCATGGCCGCACACAGAGAGATCGTGGAATTGATATTGTTGTCGTAGTACTTAAGAGGCTGCTGCACAGATTCACCCACCGCTTTGTATCCGGCAAAGTGGATCACTAAATCAATGGCGTGCTCACAAAAAATTCTTCCCAGCGCCGCCTCATCCCGAACGTCGGCGCGGTAGAACACAATGGGCCTGCCCGCGATTTGTTCCATTCTTCGAACCGCCTCCGGGCTGCTGTTGGAAAAATTGTCCACCACCACGACCTCGTGGCCTTGGGCAATCAATTCCACCGCAGTATTAGAACCAATAAATCCGGCTCCGCCGGTTACAAGCACTTTCATCCGCATTTACCCCTGTTTTTTATTAAGCACGCCCTCCATCTCGTCCGCCAGCGCCTTGATGTCGGCCTCCAGCGGCATGAAGCGGTTCGCATCCCCCGAAGATGCATCCACAAGAATATGCATGAGCCGCCGCAATTCTGCAACCGTATCGGTGAGCTGCTGGGCCCTGTCGCGGAGCACCACCGGGCTGCCCACGGTTTCCGGCAGCTGCATGCCGCCGGTCAAAAGATCAAATTCCTCATAGGGTTCGGGCGTTACCACGTCGTACCCCAGACCCCGGATGGTAACAGCAAAGGATTTGATCACCTTGCGTTCGCCATGTACAAGAAATATTTTGCCTGGTTTTTTTGGAATGCCCTGAAGCCATTCCAGAATTCCAGACTTATCCGCGTGGCCGGAAAACCCGTCGATGCTCTCAATGGTGGCATTTACCATGATTTGCTCGCCGAACATCTTAACCTTTTTCGCGCCGTCCACTAAAAGCCTTCCCAAAGTACCTATCGCCTGATACCCCACAAAAATCACCGTGGAATCTGCGCGATACAGATTATGCTTCAAATGATGGCGGATCCTGCCCGCATCACACATGCCAGAGGAAGAGATAACGATGTGGCTTTCCTTCTGTGTATTGATCAGCTTACTTTCGTCCGCCGTCTCGGCGATGCGCAGGGTGCTGAATTCAAACATATCCCCGCTTCTGGAAGCCGCCTTCGCTTCATCATCATAACACTCCATCTCACAGCTGGCGTAGATTTGCGTGGCCCTGATGCCCAAGGGGCTGTCCACATACACCGGAACACGCTCTAACCCCGGCACCGTACCGTTACGCAAGAAGCGCTTAATGTAATAGAGCAGTTCCTGTGTCCTGCCAATGGCAAACGATGGGATGACGATGTTCCCGCCCCGGGCGATTCCCTCTTTGAGCAGCTGGGCAAACTGCATCTCTTTTTCCGTCTCAGTGCGGATTTGGTGATCCCGATCACCATAGGTGCTTTCCATGATGAGATAGTCCGCGCCTTGTACGCTTTGCGGATCATTGAGAATGGGCTGGTCTTTCTGGCCGATATCGCCGGAAAACGCTATATGCGTGGTCTTTCCCTTCTCCTCCACCCAGATTTCAATGGCGGATGATCCCAAAAGGTGCCCCACATCCGTAAACCGAGCCTTTATGCCGGGGAAAACATCCACAGTCTCCTGATAATGCACCGGTTTAAAATATTTGAGCGCATTTTCCGCATCCTGCATGGTATACATAGGTTCAGCAGGAGGCTTGCCCGCCCGAAGGTTCTTTCGAGTTTCGTACTCCGCGTCCTGCTCCTGAATGTGCGCGCTGTCGGGAAGCATGATGGTGCCCAGCCTCGCCGTAGCGGTCGTAGCAAATATGGGCCCCGCATAGCCGCGCTTGACCAACAGTGGAATCAGGCCGGTATGATCGATATGGGCATGGGTAATAAGTACCGCATTGATGGAAGCAGGATCAAACGCAAACTCGCTTGCGCCGTACTCGCTCTTGGCATCAGCACCCTGACGCATTCCGCAATCCACCAAGATGTTCCCGCCCTCAAAGTTGATCAGATAGCACGAACCGGTAACGGCCATGGCCGCACCACAAAACTTGATCTTCACAATCTACCTCCATCTATTTTCAACCATTTTAACACATTATAACTAATATTACAAAAAACGGCGAGCACTTTGCCCGCCGTTTTCTATTCGTTCACGATTGTTCTTTTCCGCAGCACTTTTTGTACTTCTTCCCGCTGCCGCAAGGGCAGGGATCGTTGCGGCCAGCCTCCTGCGGCTTGACAAATATCTTGGATGTCCGAAACTCCTTGGCGATTTCCTTGCGCCGCGCTTCGCTCAACACACCATCCCATTGGGGAAGCGTATACAGCCACTCGGCCTTACAATCCAACATATTAAAATACAGCTTTTCAAAATCCACATCCAAACGTACGCTGCTTTCGGCCTCGAGAGACTCTAGATTCAACGCTTCTTTGAGGCTGGTGTTAATCCCATCCAAAAAACCCGCAAACTCAGTTTCATCCATGCCGAACTGCCCGGCAAGTTCGCTGATCTGCCCCTCATACACTTGCGTATGATTTTCAAGGATCTTCTTATAGTTTCCCGTTTCCAGATCAAAATAGGCATTCCAAAACCGCTCGGCTTCCTCCTTCGATCGCTCCTGCTCCGCGATTGCTTTCCATGTTTCAAATAAACTCATGCTTCTTCTCCCGTCATTCGTTCTCTTACCTTTTTAAGGTCAGGCGGACATGGCCACGTCCAGATATTCCCTGACCTTAAGGATAAACTGCTCGGTAGAGAGCACAGTCTTTTGATCTAGTTCGGCCAGACCAACCAAATCTTTTGTCATATATCCGTCCTCAATGGTCTTTAACGATGCGGCTTCCAACTTATCCGCAAACGCTGCCAGATCGGCAAGCCCATCCAGCTCACCACGCTTCTTAAGGGCGCCCGTCCAGGCAAACAGCGTGGCCATAGAGTTGGTGGAGGTCTCCGCGCCTTCCATGTGTTTATAATAATGCTTCGTGACAGTTCCGTGGGCGGCCTCATACTCATACTTCCCGTCCGGAGAAACCAGAACACTTGTCATCATGGCCAGAGAGCCAAAGGCCGTGGCGACCATATCGCTCATGACGTCACCATCGTAGTTTTTGCAGGCCCAGATAAAGCCGCCGTCGGAACGGATCACCCTTGCCACAGCGTCATCAATGAGGGTATAGAGATAAATGATTCCCGCCTTTTCGAATTTCTTGCTATATTCACTTTCAAAGATCGCTTCGAAGATATCCTTGAAGGTGTGGTCATACTGCTTGGAAATGGTATCTTTTGTGGCAAACCAGAGGTCCTGCTTCGTGGAGAGCGCATAGTCAAAGCACGCCCGAGCAAAGCTCTCAATAGAATCATCCCTGTTATACATGCCCATGAGAACGCCAGGGCCCTCAAAGTCGAAGATCGTTTGGCGGAACGTTTCTTTTCCCGCCTCATCCGTAAATAGCAGCTCCGCCTTACCCGCAACCGGCACGCGGTATTCCGTGCACTTGTAGATATCGCCGTAGGCATGACGCGCGATGGTGATGGGGTTTACCCACGTCCTTACGCTAGGCTTGATGCAGTTGAGGGTAATGGGCGCGCGAAACACGGTTCCATCTAGAATGGCGCGGATGGTACCGTTGGGGCTCTTGTACATGGTCTTGAGGTTATACTCCTTCACCCTTTGCGCGTTGGGGGTGATGGTGGCGCACTTGACGCCCACGCCGTACTTCTTATTAGCCTCCGCCGCATCTACGGTAACCTGGTCGTTAGTCTCATCACGATGAGGCAGGCCGAGGTCGTAATATTCGGTTTTAAGGTCCACATAGGGCTCCAGAAGATGGACCTTGATCATCTTCCAGATGATCCGAGTCATTTCGTCCCCGTCCATCTCCACAAGGGGGGTTTTCATTTGAATTTTTGCCATTAAAGCTCTCCTTATCGTGTTTTTAAGCAACCAAACAACGCATGAACGCCACGCATTCATTGTACGTTTTGCCGCTGCATTATCCAACACACTTTTTTATGGTTCCCCTACTTCGGTTCGCCTGTCGGTATGACGGCAACCACTGTTTATTTTTTATGTTTGCCTCGGAATTCCTCCACCCACCCCGGCTTGTTGACCTGTCGGGAACGGCCGATGGCCAGCGCCCCGTCCGGTACATCCTCGGTAATGGTGGACCCGGCCGCGGTATACACGTCGTTCCCCACCTTCACCGGTGCCACCAATGCCGTCTGGCAGCCCAGGAACACGTTGTCCCCCACCTTGGTGCGGTGCTTATCAAAGTCGTCATAGTTTGCAAAGACACAGCCACAGCCAATGTTGATATTGTTGCCGACGTCGGCGTCGCCCACATAAGTCAGGTGTGCGATCTTGCCGTTGCTTCCCAGCGTGGAATTCTTAATTTCTACAAAATTTCCGATTTTGCAGCCGGACTTCAGGTGCGCGTTGGGACGCAACCGCACATAGGGACCGATTTTGCAATCGCTATCCACCACGGCATCCTGGCCCACCACGGCCTGCAGTGTGCAGCGATTCCCCACTATCACATCTGTAAACCTGCAGCCCGGATAGATCACACAATTCTCTCCGATTGCAGTACTGCCTTCCAATATCACGTTGGGATAGATCACGGTATCCATGCCAATCCTCACGTCGGCTCCGATATAGGATGCGTTGGGGTCGATGAAGGACACCCCTGAATCCATATGGCGCTGATTGATGTAGCGCTGCATGATACAGTTGCACTCCCACAGATCCGCCCGGCTCACCACATCCATGCATTCCACATCCTGCCCGTAGATATCAATGACCGCAGCCTCATTTTTGCGCAGGTACTTGATGTACTGCTCGGCATCCTTGGCCTCTGGATTTTTCGCGATGCATTCCCGCAGTTTGCGGATCTCAAAACAATATGCGGTGGAGATGCAGACCTCGCCATCTTCATGGCAATAGATCAGCCGGGACGCGGCATTGCCCTCCGCCGCCTGCGCCAGCGCATGCACGGTTTCCGAATTGATGAGAGGAAGATTGCCTGCCAGCACCAGCACATAGCCTCGCTCATCCTCAATGGTATCCACGGCGCATTTTACGGCATCCGCAACAGAGCCAATGTGGCTTTGGGTGGCATAACGGGCATTCTTCCCGAGATGCTCCATAACGCTTTGCGCATCATAACCCACCACCGCCACAGGGCGCTCCCTAATGCTCTTCTGCACGCTTTTTATAACCCAGGATATGAGCGGCCTTCCGCACACATCATGCAAAACTTTCTGCTTTTTCGACTTCATACGAGTACCCTTGCCGCCAGCAAGCAGGATTGCAGTTATCGCTTTCATTTCATATCCCTTCTTAATATTTAAATTACACACAGTCTTGTCATTAATAATTTTCGTACTTATCTATTGTAGTGAAAAAATTACTGCCAGTCAAGCGACATGGCAGCATGTAATCTCGTTTGTTTTAAATTTTCATATAAAAAATGCGTTAAATTCGCCCGCTATAATCAAAATCCACCTCAATGATGCAGCAATAAGTAGGATCCGCCAGCCGCGCGCCCTCGCCGATTCTCGAGAGAATCCGCTCCTGCTCGGTGACCGGGGTACCTGCGGGCAGTACGATATCAAAAAGCAGATTGTTCTGTTTTTCTCCGGGAACCATGCGAAAATCATGGAACATAATCTTCTCATCCACTGCTGCGATAATTTCGCGTATTTTCTCCCTAGCGCTGTCCAACACCTGGTTGTCAGTCTCCACGGGGTCCATATGAATGGTGAGCATCATGCCCATGGCCTTCCCGATTTCCCGTTCGGCCCGGTCGATGGTCTCATGGATCGCCAAAAAATTGCAGTCCGCCCGCACCTCGGCATGGACGCTGGCAATGGTTCTGCCCGGGCCGTAGCTATGCACCAGAAGATCGTGTAGATCCATGATTCCATCATAGCCCAAAAGCCGCTCAATCAGCTCCTTTACCAGCTCCGGCGGCGGAACCTCCCCCATCAGCGGGCTGGCGGCATCCCTGAGAATACCGGCGCCGGAATAGAGAACAAATCCAGCTACCACGACGCCAATATAGCCGTCCAGATTGACTTTGAAGAAATAGGCAATCATGGAAGAAATCAAAATGGCAGACGTGCTGATCATATCGAAAAGACTGTCCTTTGTGGCTGCAGTCATGGCCGATGAACGGATTCGCTTTCCGATCCCTGCGGTGAACAGACCCATCCAGAGCTTTGCCACAATGGAGAGCGCTAGCACCGCCATGGACATCACGTTGAACTCCACCGGCGTGGGATTGAGGATCTTTAAAAAAGACTCTTTGCCCAGCTCAAACCCTACCACAAGAATTAAAAATGCGATCACCATCGCGGTGACATACTCCATCCGCCCATGGCCGTAAGGATGCTCCTTATCCGCCGGTTTCGCCGCCATTCTGAACCCCACGAGGGTCACGACATTGGAACCGATATCTGACAAATTGTTCACCGCATCCGCCTGCACCGCGATGCTTCCGCTTAGAATCCCAATGAAAAACTTCGAGGCGCTGAGCAGCATGTTGGCGATAATTCCCACACAGCCTGCCAGAACACCGTATGCTTTTCGCACTTTTGCGTTCTGCACGGCATCCGGGTTTTTGATAAACAGTTTAATCAGTAGCTTCGTCATAAATCAGCCTTCTCCTTCAAGTATCCAAAACCACAGACCTGAGCACCTCGCCGATGGGCGCGTGAATCACCAGGTTTACCCGATTGTCATAAGGCGTGGCGCTTTTGTTGATCAGCGCCAGTCTGCTCCCTTGATAGTATTTGATCAACCCCGCCGCCGGATAAACCGCCAGCGACGTGCCGCCCACGATGAGCATATCCGCCTGCGCAATCTGCCGGATGGCACCCGTGAGGATTGCTTCGTCCAGTCCCTCCTCATAGAGCACTACGTCCGGCTTGATAATTCCGCCGCAATCGCAGCGGGGGACGTTATCCATCGAATGAATCTGCTGCACCGTATATGCCCTGCCGCACTGCATGCAGTGGTTGCGATAGATGCTGCCGTGAAGCTCATAGACGTTTTTGCTGCCCGCCATGGTATGCAGCCCATCGATATTCTGGGTCACCACGGCGGTGAGCCTTCCACCCGCTTCCAGTTTCGCCAACGCCTTATGAGCATCGTTGGGCGAAAGATCCGTCCGAAGCAGCGCGCTACGATAATACTGAAAAAACCGCTCGGTTTCGCTCAGGAAAAAGGAGCGACTGAGCAAAGCCTCCGGCCTCTCCCCAAATTTACGTATCGCATCATAGATTCCATTCTCACTTCGAAAATCGGGGATCCCACTCTCCGTAGAAACACCGGCACCACCGAAAAACACAATACGCCCGGATGTTTGAATCATCTTTTTCAGTACATCCAGTTCGTTCATTTCTCCACCTCAAACAAGATTTACTTAGAACAACAGTGCAAGAATGATGAGCACGATCACGCCCGGAATTCCGAAAATTCCCGCAACCAGCGCCGAAATGGGCGTAATTGCCACCGCAAACCCAACCACGCCGCCCACCAAGTTCACCAACAGGAGGATCGCAGCGCCGATGACGGCGTTGATCAGAAGCTTCCAAAGGATCCTTAGCGGCCATGCCAGCAGTTTGCAGACAAGCCATATCACAAAAATTCCCGCCGCGAAGGTCAAAGCCGTCACCAAAGTAATCATAGGTTCCTCCTTACTGATGCTCTGCTGCCGCATATCGCTTTAAAAGCAGCATATATTTCCGCCGCGCCGCCTCCATTTCGTAAACGGCGTAATCGACGAGATCCTCATCCTTTACACTTTCAAAGTAATTCTGCGTCTTTTTCCATTCCACCAGCGCGCGCCTTACCTGCGCAAGCGCCGTGATTTCAAGCATATGGTTCATTTGGGTTCCTCCGCACTTTTCACTTTTGGTACGAAGTATTCACCCTATGTATCAATTATATAACTTTTTTGTCCCGAAGCAAGCGGATAATTGCATATGCAAGCACCGTATATAGCAGAATCATCACTGCCTGATTAATCATTCTGGTATAAACGATCTGCCAGGGCGATCCGTAGAGCCATACCAGCAGCAGCGTGTTGAGTCCTACGCTACAGATAGCCTGTCCTGTTGCGACGGCACCCAAAAGCCGCCCAAACGTCACCCGCCGCTTCTTGAGGAAGAAAAGCCCCGGAATGACGCCAAATAGGGTGCCAACCACCGTGAACCAAGGCATGTACGCACCCTTAGGGAATATCAGTGCCTGAAGAAGGTCGGCAAGCCCGCCCACCATGCCGCCGTACAGCGGCCCGAACAGGGCCGAAGCAATCAAAACCGGGAGCATCCCCAGACCGATTTTCAAAGAATAGGTTCCCAGCGGCATAACGGGAACGCTCAGCATTCCACTCAGTACCACGCTCAGCGCAATCAAAAGGGCGCAGACGACGATTTTTTTCGTATAGGGGCTGACGTTCGTTGATCCATTTTGCTCCATGATAAAAAGCCTCCTTGAAAATTTCTCGCACCACATAAAGGAAGCCTTTCTCCCTATGTAGCAGCGGGATTCGAGTATCACACCGCAAGCATAATGCTTTTCGTCCACCCGACAACTCCCCGTTCGGACGGCACTCAATGCGGATTCCGCAAACGCGCAATACCCTACTCTGCTTTTTTACCCTCGTAGTTTACACCAAGATCATTTTCCTGTCCATATTTTTTTAACCCATGATTTATAGTATAATAGGTTGTTTTCTGTGTAATTCATGATTTGTTTTAATTATTTACTTGCAAAAGTGTTTTCATAAATACCTGTATTTGCTATAATAACCATGAATAGTCCGTAGGAGGGTAATTTTTATGAAATGTAAGGTGTGCGGCGCGTACAACGAGGACTACCTCGAATACTGCAAGAACTGCGCTGAACCTCTCACCCCGGATGCGAAAGACACCTCCAGTGAAAAGGCGGCCGCGGACAAATCGTCGGCTCCGAATGCATGGAGTTTTGTCAATTCCCCCACATGGTCAAAGCCGGATTTCAGCGCGAACAGTGTCAGCGAAGACGATGTGCCGGAAGAATATCTCACAAACGAAGCGGAACCGGGGTTTTCTGGTGAACTTGCCTCAGCTTCCAACCCCGCATCAGTGCCTCCCCGACCGGGAGCCGCTAAGCTCAACTCCGTCCGCACTTATGCAAATGCAGTTATCCCTTGTCCCAAGTGCGGTTCCCCTCTGGCGGATGGGCAGCGTTTTTGCAACACCTGCGGCGCCAAACTGGCGTTTGCGCCCGCGGCCGCTTCGGCCAGCTATGCACAAGAGCAGCCCGCGCAGACTCCTTCGCCAGCGGCAGCCATCCGCTATGCGGACCCGATTGACGAGAGCATGTTCTCCTACCATAGCGACCAAGATGAGGATGCGCCAAGTCCGCCCCGGCGCAGCAGCGGCAAGAGCCGCGGACACAGCAGAAAGCGCAAGAACAATTCTCCTCTGTTTTGGATTGTTGCAGGCGTGCTCATCGTGGCAATTGTAGTGCTTGGAAGCGTGCTCATTGCGAAAAATGTGGACTTCGGCAGCCTGTTCAGCAAGTCTCCCATCACCAAAGACGTAGTAGTGGAACCCACGACCACCTCCACGGGCGAGGCCGCTTACAACATCACCGTTTTTGCCAAGAAGAACAGCACTGTTCATTTTGAGGGCGGATCAATCGTCAAGGAATCCCCAGTGACCGGTAAGTCTATAACACTGTGCATTCCCGAACAGGTTTGGATCCCCAGTGAACCCGTAGACGGGGCCACGGTAGAAATTTATCCGGACGTGACCGTCATCGCAAAGGATGGAACGGAGTATCCCGTGGTGTTCTATGAACCCATCATCATCACCGTTCCCACGCTTACGCTTACCGTCACTTCCCCCAACACACCGTCGTTCACTGCAGACAGCCTTGAAGTTCCCATGTCCGGTGTCATAGACGATACCACTGCGTCTGTCTACGTAAACGATGTGCAGCTTACCGTGGATGAGACTGGCAAGTTTGAAAGCACCTATACTCTACCGAGTGCGGGTACTAATACGGTTAACGTAGAAGCCCGCAAGAACGGGTATGCCATCGCCCGTCAGACGTTTGACATTACATATACGGCGTCGGCTACCCAGACAAATCTACCCAGTAGCACAAACACAAATACGGGCGCCGCAACCTCCGCCGCAACGCTGATCGCCTATGCCAATACCGATAAACTCAACGTAAGAAGCGAACCTTCGTCCGACGGCACCAAGTTGGGAACCCTTGCGCTGTGCCAAAAGGTTTATGTGATCGAATCTGACGTGGGGAACGACTGGAGCAAGATCATCTACAACAACACCGAGGCTTATGCATCTAAGGTATACCTGAATTCTGTGGGCGATCCTACTACCTACATTACAAAGACCGCCACGGTGAACACCGACAACCTGAACGCCCGAAGCACTGACTCTTCCTCTGGGACCGTCGTTACAAAACTGGCCAACGGAACTAAAGTTTCCTACATCAAAGATATGGGTTCCGACTGGAGTATGATAGAATACAACGAACAGATCTTGTTCGTTGCGACAAATTACCTTACGATTTCGTAAGAATAAAAAATGAAATAAGCGGCAGTATGATACTGCCGCTTGTTTATAAAGGAAACATCGTAAATGAAAATTTGGGGAATCCTCCGTTCAGACGGAAAAATTCAAAAAGACGTGGTACAGGAGCTTGATTTCAAAACCAGATATGATATTCAGAGCTGGTTGATACCCATCAGCAACCTGTGCCGAGAACTGGATTTGGCAGTTCCGATCCTGTTAAATAAACACATTCAGGATATCGTGAATTTTTCCAGAGTCACCTTCCGGCAAGAGGATTTTATGGAGCCGATCGCCTTCGAAAAATTTGAAGTGGAACTGTTCAACGAAAAGAAAAAGTAATTTTTTCCATGTATTTGATCCTCATTCCTGCATATGCTAAGCCCATCAAAACAAAGGAGCGGATCAAATGGACACTATTGCATTGATACTTGTGATCATTGGTGCACTGAACTGGGGACTCATCGGCCTGTTTCAGTTTGATCTGGTAGCAAGCATTTTCGGCGGTATGAACGGCACATTTGCCCGTATTATTTACACTCTGGTGGGTTTGGCCGGCATATGGGGAATCTCCCTATTATTCCGCAGAGATGGTGAAAGGCATACCGACAATCATTAATTCATGCACACAAGGCGAACGCCAAAAGAAAAATACCACCGGACCGATCCGGTGGTATTGTCTTTTACTCTTCCCAAGTACCGTTCGCGGCGGCACGCACATAGTCCAGCGCCGCCCAAAGCTGGGCATCTTCTTCTTGCGCGATTTCCGTCACCGCCTTACCCTGCAAATCGTCCGCAAGCGCCACCTGAATATTCGGCGTAACACCGACGCCATGGATGTTTTTGCCCGAAGGCGTATAGTAGGCATCCGTAGTGATTTTTAACCATCCGCCGTTGTTGTCCAGCATGGAGGTCGTTTGTACGATGCCCTTGCCATAGGTAGTGGTTCCAATAATTTTTCCCACTCCGTTATCCTGTACGGCCGCCGCCAGAATTTCGCTTGCGGATGCCGAATTCTCATTAACAATAATCGCCAGCGGCACATCAATTGCTTTGCCAACGGCTTTGTATACGGTTTCATCCTTGCTGTCGGCAGAACCAACGCTTACGATCAGTTGACCTTTGCCCAGCAGGTTTTCCGCAACCGACACAACAGTATCCAGAGAACCGCCCGGATTATCCCGCAGGTCAATCACCAGCGACCTCATGTTGCGACTCTTAAGGTCTTTGATGGCCTCATTGAATTCTTCCGCGCAGGTTCCCGTAAACATACTGATCCGAATGTAGCCGGTTCGCTCATTGTAAAGGTAAGATTCGACCCGTTTAATGTTCACGGTGCCGCTTACCACCGAAAAGTCCATGGATTCACCTGCGCGCAGCACCGTAAGGACCACGGTTTCGCCCGGAGACACGTTCACCAGTGCCCGAAGGTCTTCCAGCATCATGTTCGCCACGAGCTCTCCATTCACATGCGTAATGATATCGCCCGTTAATACACCCGCCTCGGCTGCCGGATTGCCTTCGTACGCATCCAGCACCTTGGACCCCACATCATCCGGCTGCCCAATCAAAATTCCAAGCCCTTGGTATTCACCATTCACAGTGGAGATGTAATCCTCATATTCCTCGTTGGTATAGTACCTTGCATAGGGATCGTCCAGCGTATCCACGATTCCGTTGGCGGCTCCCTCCAGCATCTGCGCCTCAGAAGGCGGCGCCTCGTAGTAGTCGCTCTGGATTTTTTTCATGATATCCTTAAGCGCCATAAGAGCGCTGAGTTGATTGTATTCTTCTGTGGTCATAACAACGGTATCTTTTTTTGCTCGGTTCATGACCATCACCGTTACTGCCGAAGATATGAGAGCAACAACCAGAACAATGGCTGTTATATATATTATGGTTCTGGTCCAAGATTTCATATTCCCTCACTGCCTCCGAAAAAATGTGCTGACTTTACATCATTTCACATTATGCGTATTGTATCAATTTTATTTATGTCCGTCAAACCAACGATTGTCATAGATGCATAAAAAGGCAGATATTACACCACATCTGCCTTAAAACAACAAAAAATATCCTATTTTTTATCCACAAACACTACACTACATACTTAGTAAGAAAGGGAGGGATCTTCGTTTCACTGCCGGTCATGCTAATCACAAAACGCATATTATGCTTTTCGGAAAACTCCGCCAAGTCCGCAAACATTTCCTCCAACGTATCCAGCGGATGCTTGATAATTTTCAAGAAACCATCCACAAAAAAGCACTCAAGATCATAATCCTGGGCTGCGATTCCCGTGATGAACCCGTAAAACATTTTAGGACTATCAATTCCATACTCCGATGCGTCAATAAACCTGATTGCATTTTTGAGATCAAACATGCTCTGGCCTTCCGCATCGATAAACACTATGCTGCCCTCGACCGTATCCACAGCCTTGTTGGCCATGTCGATGATGCGCTTGGTTTTTCCGGTCCCGATTTCTCCGAAGATAATCTGAATCAATGTCCTCTCTCTCCCTTCTGTAATTGAGTGGTTTCATTATACTATTATCCGCCCATAAGGGCAACGACGGATTCGTGAAAATGCAACAAAGTTACATTTTGGCCAAAATCGTCGGCAAAAAAGTCAAAATCTTTATTCCAGTAACCCCATCAGATCCGTGCGTTCCCAAGGCAGCTCGATGTCTATCCGGCCAAAATGCCCATACGCAGCTGTTCTACTGTAAATGGGATTCCGAAGTCCTAGCCGTTCGATGATGGCTTCGGGGCGCAGATCCATACTGGCAAGCACCCGCTTTTGAATCTCGGCATCTGGCAGGGCTCCTGTTTCCTGCGTATTAATCCAAACGGACACGGGCTTTGCCACGCCAATGGCATAAGCCAGCTGGATTTCGCAGCTTTTCGCCAAGCCCGCCGCCACCACATTCTTGGCCACATACCGCGCCGCATATGCGGCGCTCCGATCCACTTTGGTGGGATCTTTGCCAGAAAACGCACCGCCGCCGTGGCGGGCGTATCCGCCATAGGTATCCACGATGATCTTTCTGCCTGTCAGCCCGGAGTCGCCATGGGGCCCTCCGATCACAAACCAGCCTGTGGGATTAACGTACACTTTTAGATCGGCGTCCTTGAGCCGGTCCGGGATTACCGGAAGAATCACGTGGTGGATAAGATCCTCACGAATTTGCTCAAGGCTGACATTCGGATCATGCTGCGCGGAAATCACCACCGTATCCACCCGCACGGGGATTCCGCCTTCATATTCGACAGTGACCTGACTCTTCCCATCTGGGCGCAGGTAGTTCAAAATTCCTTCCTTCCGCATCGCGGTCAGCCGGCGAGTCAGCGCATGGGCGAGAGAAATTGGCAACGGCATCAGCTCCGGTGTTTCATCGCAGGCGTAACCGAACATCATGCCCTGGTCGCCCGCACCGGTGGTAAACCGATCCACATCCTGCCCGTTCTTCGCTTCCATAGACTTGTCCACGCCCTGCGCAATATCCGGAGACTGGATACCCAGCGCCGTTATCACATTGAGGGTATGACTGTCAAACCCATATTCCGGCTTGTTGTAGCCTATCTCATTTACCACCCGCTTCACCAGTCGGGGGATATCCACCGCCGCGTTAGATGTAACCTCGCCCATCACCAGCACAAGTCCCGTGGTGGCCGCACACTCGCAGGCCACGCGTGAATTTTTGTCCTGTGAGAGCATAGCATCCAGCACCGCGTCCGAAATACAGTCGCATACCTTGTCCGGATGCCCTTCGGTTACGGATTCCGAAGTAAAAAGCTTCCTTTTCATTTGAGTTCCTCCAAAATAAAGTAAAAAACCTCATGCACAGATGAGGTCAAATACAATATTTTTCTCTCATCTTTCAATGCAAACGCATTGCCGGAATTGGCACCTTGCCACTTGGCAGGTTGCCGGGCTTCATCGGGCCGTTCCCTCAGCCGCTCTTGATAAGGCATATTCGGTTTTCGGAAGTATTCTATCATCAATTTTTCATTGCGTCAACCCATTGTTTCAGTCTATAATGCTAACGACATTAGATTGGATGAGGTGAAGCATGAAGCGAGTTCTGGGCTGCATCCGGCGCGCCGACGAGCGCTATCATATGATTCGTGCCAACGACAAGATTTGCGTGGGCGTTTCCGGAGGAAAGGACAGCCTTCTGCTAATGTACGGGCTAAAGCTCTATCAGCAATTTTCCAAAACGCCCTATGAGCTCATGGCCGTGATGCTGGACCTTGGCATTTCCGATCAGGATTTTTCACCCGTGGAAGCCTTTGCCCAAAAAATCGGCGTGCCCTTTGAAATTGTCCCCACTGACATTGGGGAAGTTGTTTTCCATATTCGCAAGGAAAGCCACCCCTGCGCCCTATGCGCTAAATTACGTCGCGGCGCACTCAACGACATCGCTCATAAAAATGGCTGCAATCTGGTAGCGTTGGGGCACAACCGCGAGGACGTCATCGAGACTTTTTTCTTGAGTTTGCTTTACGAAAGCAGGCTCAACACCTTTGGCCCCGTCACCTATCTGGATAGGCAAGAGGTGACCATCATCCGCCCACTGGTATTTTTACCTGAAAAATACGCCCTTGCCACTGCCAAAAAGCTTGAGCTTCCCATCTGCAAGCCCAGCTGCCCCGTGGCAGGTCTCACCAAACGGGAAGACATGAAGGGCATCATCAAAGACCTCACCAAAATCGTTCTAAATCCGGAAGAGCGGATCATAAATGCTATTGCGGATACCCATAAATACGGTATGTGGGACAGGCTGCGCCTGCCACCGCGAGATCTGGAAAGCCAACGTGCGGAAAAAGAGAAGTATGATGACATTCAATGAAGCGGAGATTGTTTTATTATTCTATCTGGCGGCATGGAATCTCGCTGGGTTCGCGCTCATGGGAATTGATAAAAGGCTGGCTATAACGCACAGGCATCGAATTCCGGAAAAGCGCCTGTTTGCCGTAGCAACGCTGGGCGGCGCGGCAGGCACCATTATAGGCATGCTGCTTTTTCGCCACAAGACCCGGCACCCTTCCTTTCAGTTCGGCATGCCGGCGCTACTGGTATGCAACATAGCCGTGGCCGCCTTACTGGTCCGCTTTGTCCTCCCCCGTCTGTAACTTCAGCTGGTTTCCGTTGCCGTTGGACCGGATCGCACTGTGAATCGCCTGCATCTCTTCCTCAATTCTTGCAAGGTCTTCGGCGCACCGGCTCATGCGCTGATACAGGTCCACGGGGATATTCTCATTTGTTTTGTACCGCAGCCTGTGCTCCAAACTCGCCCAGTAGTCCATTGCTACGGTACGGATCTGCACCTCAACTATCATAAACACCATTTCGTTAGAGAGAAAAACTGGAATAGAAATAATCGCGTGAAGGCTACGGTATCCGTTCGGTTTTGGATTTGTTATATAGTCCTTGGTCTCAATGAGCGTTACGTCATCCTGAGAAGTAAGCATTTGTGCGATTTGCCGAATATCATCAATGTAGTTGCAGATTACGCGGACGCCCGCCACATCGTAAAGGTTGTTTTGAATAGAATTCAGGGAGACGGGATATCCTCTTCTTGTTAATTTTTCTATAATGCTTTTAGGGGTTTTCAGCCTAGTTTCGATATGGTGAATGGGATTATAATCTCTTTTCACTTGAAATTCTTCGTCCAGAATTTCCAGCTTGGTCTTAACCTCTTTGATTGCCGCCTGATACCGTTGCATCTGGCAGAGAAATCCTTGAATCTGCTCGTCCATATTGAAGAGCCTGAGCAATTCAATATCGCTATCCGCCAAGGTCAAAGGGGACGCCTGCACCGCGTTGTATGCCATGGCCACACTCCTCCCGCCGCTGTTTCTTTCTATTAATTTTATCATACATCAGGAAATTGTAAAATGCCGGTTCAATTGATGCCGGTATTATTTTTTGACGTATTCATTGACACCCCAATTTTTGTAATTAATAAATATTAAAAAAGTGAACACTATGGATCATTAAAAACTGCCACTACACTGACATGCAGGCCAGTGGTCGTTGTGGAGAACTATTCCGATATTGATGGCCGCAGCGTGTATAACAGCAGCACACAGGGGCTTTCCATCGGGCTGGCGCAGTAGGATCAACAAGCGAACGTGGATATCCCCGCCAAAATATGGCGCACATCCAAAGACCGATGGTCTCGGCTTTCCGAGGAGCTCCCCATTCACCGCCTACTGGATTTGACAATACTATTTTGCCGTACCAGGCAATATTTCAGCGAATCTTACCGGCTTCCCAAGCACTACGACCCTGAAAATCCCCGAATCGGCCGAATCGGCCTTCAAGGGGACGCTATGACGGTGGAAATCTGCGCGGACAACGAATATATCGACGAGGATGTAAAGCACCTGCTGGAAGCCATGGCGAAGGACGATGAGCTGATCTCGGAACGGCTGCGCATTCTTGGGCATCTCCTAAAAGAAAAGGGCTTTGTGCGCTGACAAAAGCTGCTGGCGAGATTTTTAGAAATTTTCGGACAAACTGCTTAAAAAGAGGCAGCGGGAATATTCCCGCTGCCCTCTATAAAAATGAAATCTCGCAATCAATAGTTTTCTCTTCTCATCTCAAAGTAACTCTGCGGATGTGAACATACGGGGCAAATTTCCGGAGCCTTCTTGCCGATCACCAGATGGCCGCAGTTACGGCATTCCCAAATCGTTTCATCCGCCTTTAAAAACACCTTCTGCATTTCCACATTGCTCAGCAGAGCGCGATAACGCTTCTCATGCTCCTTCTCAATGGCAGCAACTCCACGGAACTTATTCGCCAGCTCGGGGAAGCCCTCCTCGTCCGCCTCTTTTGCAAACTGACTGTACATATCAGTCCATTCGTAATTCTCACCCTGCGCGGCGTGAAGCAGATTGGCCTCGGTATTACCCAGCTCACCCAACGCTTTAAACCACAGCTTCGCATGTTCTTTCTCATTTTCGGCGGTTTTGAGGAAAATGGCCGAAATCTGCTCAAAACCCTCCTTCTTGGCAACGCTCGCAAAATAAGTATACTTATTTCTGGCTTGCGATTCTCCCGCAAATGCGGTCATGAGATTCTTTTCTGTCTTGCTTCCTTTGAGTTCCATGGATTTTTCTCCTTTACGTTGAATTTAAAGATTAATAATGATTATTAATATTATAATAGGGCGTTTCTGATACCATGTCAAGAGTTATTTGGAAACTTTTTCGTGATTCAGCAGCCACTCTTTTCGCCACAACCCGCCTGCATAACCGGTAAGGCCATTGCTGCCTAGGATGCGGTGGCACGGTACGACGATTGCTACAGGGTTTCCCCCACAGGCACCACCCACGGCCCGACAACTCTTAGGCCTACCGATTTCTGCCGCGATCTCTGAATATCTCTTCACCTCACCATATTCAGTTTCGCAGAGCTTCTTCCAGACCTCATTTTGGAATTGCGTTCCGCAAAAAGCGACGGGCAACTCAAAGCGACGGCGTTCGCCGCGAAAATACTCTTTCAGTTGCAAGGCGGCACACCGCAAAAGCGGAGACTCCGCCGCGTGGCCGTCATCCGTACTGCCAAAAGAAATCCGCACAATAAAGCCACCCTCTTCCTCGATCTCAATTTCCCCCAGAGGCGTTTCGATCAACATTTTCTGTTTCATAATAATCTCCGAAGTCACATTTTTTATACGGTCTTTATTCTATTATTTTAGCATGTTATAATAGGAGAAGTCTATCCTAAGAGGTGTAGAATGCAAGCATTTATTTCCGGGATTTTGTCAAACAAAATACTTCTCATTTCAGCGGCGGCATGGTTGGTAGCGCAGATATGCAAAACGCTGATTCACTATATTGTTCACCGCAAGCTTTCATGGGAGCGGATGTGGGCCAGCGGGGGCATGCCCAGTTCCCATTCCGCAACGGTGTGCGCACTGGTGATTACCACCTGTTCTAAATACGGGCCCGCCTCTTTCGAATTTGCCTTCAGCCTGCTGTTTGCCATCGTCGTGCTGCACGATGCCCGCGGCGTGAGGCTGGAAACCGGGAAACAATCGGAAATTCTCAACAGGTTGATACATAACATTGAGAATGGCAGAGATATTCTGCAGGGACAGGAATTAAAGGAATTGATCGGCCACACGCCGTTCCAAGTTTTGATTGGCAGCATTATTGGCATTGGCGTCGCCCTCGTCCTGTTATAGAGACGCAATCATTTTTCAAAATAGGGCTTGCAAAACATACCTGGATGTTGTAAAATAACACTCGTTCCGTTCCTCCTTAGCTCAGTTGGTAGAGCATGCGGCTGTTAACCGCAGTGTCGCTGGTTCGAGTCCAGCAGGGGGAGCCAAAAAAATGCCCTAATATTAGGGCATTTTTGTATATTTGAGCTTTTTGAAAATAAGCATAAGCAGGGGCGCAGTACACATATCATACGCATTTCCCAAAAAGAGGCATTTTGGTCGATGGAAAAACCTTGATTTCAAACATTGCGCCAGCGCTTATTTTTGCCTTTTCCATAACGTGTGCGTGTTGATTCAGAGTAAATTGTGCTGCAGCATGCCTACAAAACCTGAAATGGTTTTGCAATCAGCACCAGCAAGGAGCATTTGAGCTATTCCGTTGATCAATTGTTCCTTGTGCTTCATCATCGCATTTCATCATCAATTAGAATAAGCCTGAAATTTTGCCATTTTCATCCACATTGATCTTTTCCGCAGACGGCACTTTGGGCAAGCCGGGCATAGTCATGACATCTCCCGTCAACGCTACAATAAATCCTGCCCCTGCTGATACCTTCAAGTTGCGAACTGTCACCGTGAATCCATTCGGCGCACCTAATAACATCGCATCATCCGAAAAACTATACTGTGTTTTCGCCATGCAAATCGGCAGATTACCAAACCCCAATTCTGTGAGACGCACAGCTTGCTTGCTTGCTCCCATCGTCAGCGTGACTCCGTCGGCATGGTATACCCGCTTGCAGATGCTCTCCAGTTTCTCAATGATTGGGGCCTCTAATGCGTAGCTGTTTCGGAAATCTCCGGGCTGTTCACAGAGCCGTACAACTTCCTCTGCCAACTTTTTGCCACCATCCCCACCTTTTGCCCAAACTTCAGATAATACTACATTTACACCAAGCTCATGGCACTTATCTTTGACTAGCTTCAACTCGGCGGCTGTATCGGTAGGAAACACGTTAACGGCCACAACACATGGCAAGCCATACACTTTCGTAACATTCTCAACATGCTGTAGCAAATTTGGGAGACCTTTCTCTAATGCGCTTATATTTTCATTACTCAAATCTACTTTTGTAACACCACCGTGATGCTTAAGCGCACGAATAGAAGCCACCATGACGACGGCTGATGGCCAAAATCCCGCCGTGCGACACTTGATATTTAAGAATTTTTCGGCGCCAAGATCAGCTCCGAAACCTGCTTCTGTTACTGCATACTCACCCAGCTTCATCGCAAGACGAGTTGCTATGACACTATTGCAGCCATGTGCAATGTTCGCAAACGGCCCGCCATGCACAAATGTAGGCGTACCTTCCAGCGTCTGCACGAGATTCGGTTTCAGTGCATCCTTCAAGAGTGCCGCCATCGCCCCTTCCGCATGTAAATCTCCCGCAGTTACAGGTTTCTCATCATAGGTGTATCCGACAATTATTCTGCTCAATCGCACCTTAAGATCCGCAAGGCTATTAGATAAGCAGAATACTGCCATCACTTCGCTGGCAGCTGTGATATCAAACCCGTCTTCCCTGGGCATACCATTAACCCTGCCGCCAAGCCCATTAACGATATTGCGCAGCTGACGGTCATTCATATCTACCGCACGTCGCCAAGTGATTCGCCGCGAATCGATATTCAGTGCGTTTCCCTGATAAATATGGTTGTCCAGCATGGCGGCGAGCAGGTTATTTGCCACACCGATGGCATGGAAATCGCCGGTGAAATGGAGGTTGATATCTTCCATCGGTATTACTTGAGCATATCCGCCACCGGCCGCCCCACCCTTTACGCCAAAAACCGGCCCAAGTGACGGTTCGCGTAATGCAATAATGGACTTTTTCCCAATCTTTCGGAGCCCGTCACCAAGGCCAATCGTTGTTGTTGTTTTGCCTTCACCTGCAGGAGTAGGCGTGATAGCTGTAACAAGGACAAGCTTGCCATTCGGTCTATTCGCGATTTCAGGCAGAAATTCTAGATCAACTTTTGCTTTACTATTCCCATATTGCTCAATATATTTTTCAGGTATACCTGCTAATTTAGCAATCTCGCAGATATGTTTTATCTCCGCAGCTTGTGCGATTTCAATGTCAGTTTTACAAGTCATATTAAAGCCCTTTCATGTCTTATCTATAAAAACCAAATGGTATTTCTTCACCTTGTTATGATTAGGATGGTAAAAGAACCTTGCTTTCAAGCATTGCGCCAGCGCCTATTTTCGTCCTCTCCATAACGTGTGCATTTTTGATTGAATATCATTTTTCGCTTTGATTATAACATAAATTGTCAAATATATTGATGCCTGATTAATCTCGATTTACGAAAAAGTACTCATCTTTTATATTGAATACTTCTTGCACGCGTTTCTACTAGCCAATTATCACGGATGCCAGCTTCTATCTTGGCAAGTACTCAGTATTTGCAGTTTGCAGCAAAATCTTCCTGCGTATTATCGTCAGAAAAAAATATAAAATGCGATCTTTTGCAAGAAAGAGCTACAATGGAAAATGGAGGATACCAGCGTCAGCATCACGGTAACCAGAATTTTTTTACTCAAAAGGCCTATAACGGGAATCTGATACTGCAAGGAATTGCAAAGTCAAATCGAGCGAGATTTTGCATAAAGACGCCATACTGAACAACCAATGGCTTGTCCAATCCCATGGTTAGATGATCATTTTTAAAATTTTTTTATTTAGATTGCATGATCGTTATAGATCCATACTATGAAGAGCGTTAAGAGGGTTGCCATATTGCCACCCCGCTAACGAATCGTCACTGCGGCATCGTATACCAGAGCCCCGGTTAAGATGGAGAACAAAAGGCCAGAGCGCTGTACTTTTTGTGCTAACTTCAACGGTTCACATAGACACGCTTCACCCTTTGTGAGAGAAGCTCATGCAAAGAGGCGGGGTTCCCGTCACCATAAGTGCAAAGTTCCGTTGTGGTCAAATAGGCATCCGTATCAATGTCTTGGCCGAATAGCGTCACTTGGTCGCCGGGTTTGCAAGGGATATCCGTTACATCAATCCACGACTGATCCATGCAGACGGAAATGAAGGGAGCGCGCTTGCCGTGCAAAAGAACTGGGCCATGACCCTTCACCATTGGACGGCAAAGTCCGTCGCAGGCGCCGATGCTTAAGGTTGCTACCCGCATGGGGCGGGTAACTGGATTTTTTAGGCCATAGCCCACATATTCTCCGGGGCCGAGTTTCATCACGTTGGTAATAAAAGCTCGCCAAGTCATGGCCTGCCGCACATTGAAGAGGTTCGGACCCTCGGTAAACCCAACGTACATACAACCAATACGAGCATGTGTGCTGATCGGATCCGGAACCCAGCCGGCAGCGCCACTGCAGGCGATATGGACCATGGGCGGATCGATTCCCAGCGCACGTACCTGTTCCACGCTCTGATGGAAGCATTCGTATTGGTTCAACGTTCTGGGGTCCCCGGGTGTATAAGGATTGGCATAATGCGAATAGATCCCCGTGATTTCAAGTTTTTCACAGCGGTGCAGCACAGCGACAAGCTTTTTCAACGGCTCGCCGGGCAGTACGCCTATTCTATGAAGCCCCACATCCACTTTGATTTGAATCGGTTGGCGTTTACCACGGTCGGCGGCAAGCTGATTGAGCAGCAGTGCCGTCTCTTCCCGAAACACGGGCACATGCAGGTCATATTCCATGGCATAAGGCAGCGCGTGGTCGGGAACAGCGCCCAAAATTAGGATCTTTGCATCCTGAAATCCGGCAAGGCGGATATCTCTTGCCTCGCAAATATGTGCGCAGGCGATGGTCTTAATAGCCAGATCCTCAATTAATGTGGCAGCGACGGGTACGGTGCCCATACCGTGGGCATTTCCCTTAATCACCGGGATCACGGTACGCCCAGGTTCCAACGCTTGCTTGATTTTTTGCGTGTTCTCTTTAAGAATTCCTAGGTCGACTTTCAGGTATGAATTATAATACTCCAGATCCATAATCTTTTAAACTTCGAACCTCTCTATAAAAATGCAATGTATTTGCACTCACATTATAATATTATATCGTATCAAGATCAAAGACCATGCCATTTATACTTGTCAATTCATGCAATATTATTTACCCCATCCCGATCCTCTGAATATGCCGCAAGCCCCCGGCATCCCGCTTCCGTAACCGGGAGAATCCATTTGAATGTACGAAAATACCGAATGCACATCAGGGCTTTGGGATAGTCCTCCAGAACATACATAATGATGAATACCAATACGAAGGGCAGCTTGAGCAGGAATGCCGCCGCAAACGTTACGGGAATCGAAAGTCCCCAGAGCGAGAAAAGATCCATTTTCATGCCCGTAACTGTATCTCCTCCGGATCGAAACACTCCTACGATGAGGATGTATGAAAGCATCCGCACTGGCATTTCCAGCGCATATACCAGCAAAATCTGTGTTGCGATTTTTACCGTTTCCGCCGTAATGTTTCCCGAAAGGTTAAAGATATGCACCAGTTGCGCACGGAACAGAATCACAATTACGCCCATCACTACCGCTAGCAACGGCATCAGAATAACGAAGCGCACCGAGTCTTCCCTTGCCTGTCGGATCTCTCCCGCTCCCACGGATTTCCCCACCATGATGCTACAGGCGCTGCACAGGCCGATAAAAAATACAAATCCGACATTTTCAAATGTGCGCAGAATCGTCACTGCGGCATAATACATATACCCTAGGTTGGCCAAAATCACATTGATCACGGTAGATCCCAGCCCCCAGAATGCCTCGTTCACAATGACCGGCGCGGCCTTTTTAAAATAGTCCCGCACTTCAGATAGTTTGAAGCCATACATCCGATGCAAAGGGGCGATGAGAATGTTCTTCTCTGCGACGGACAGCACCATCACGATCAACGGCCCCGCCCACGCAGAGATGCATGTGGCGATGGCTGCACCCGAAACCCCTAGGGCCGGGAGACCAAACTTGCCGAAAATCAGCCCATAATTAAGCAGAGCGTTGAGCGCTGTGGTAATTGCGGCCACATACATGGGGAGCTTTGCCCGCTCAGTACAGCGCAGTGATATGCTCATCACATTGCTGACTGCCACGGCAGGATAGGAAAAGCAGGCGATTTTCAGATATTCTGCGCCCGTGAATATCACAGCCGCATCTCGGTTAAAAATACGCATCACACCGCGCGGCGCCAGCGCCGCGATGATGAGGAAGATCGCCGCCGCCAAAACCGCGGTGCATTGGGCGATGCCAATGGTTTTCTGAATCCCTTCAATGTCTTTGATTCCCCAGTATTGCGCGATAAAAACCGCCGCACCGGAACAAATGCCAAAAAGCAGCATGCTGAGCATCCAGTTCCATTGCGCTGCCATCCCCACCGATGAAAGCGCTACGTCCCCCAGTTGGCTCACCATTAGCGTGTCCACCAGCGCAAACGAACTAATCAGCAAGTTCTGCAGCGCCACCGGCAGCGCCAGTGACACAGTGGTTTTCCAAAATCTTTTATCACCGAAATATTTCGTCGTCATAGCAAGATTATAGCACAGTTTTATGCCGTTGCCATCAATGTGGAGCTTATGTGAACAATTGTAAAATCGATTGGCGGCCCATGGAATTCTATGGTATATTCAAAGGCAGAAAATCCACCCGGAATCGTGGGAGGCATCATTGAAAATATCTGTCATAGGCTGTGGCCGCTGGGGATCATTTATCGCGTGGTATCTAAATCAACGCGGTCATCAGATAACCCTTTACGGGCGAAAAACCTCAAAGAATATGCAGCAGTTTCTTCAACAAAGAAGGAATTCCTTCATTGAGCTTCCGGATGCCGTTGCCCTTTCCACCGATCTCACCTGTATCCGGGATGCGGAAATTATCATCATCTCCGTCAACGTACAAGGGCTTCAGAGCCTAATGGACGAAATTAATGTACTTCAAGTTCATAACAAAATATTCGTACTTTGCATGAAGGGCTTGGAGATTTCTACTGGAAGACGTCCTTCCCAAATTGCGAAGGACAATCTCCCAGCGAACTGCGAGATCGCCGTATGGCTGGGACCGGGCCATGTACAAGAATTCTCTCAGGGAATCCCCAACTGTATGGTCATGGATAGCGACAGCTCCAAAATCAAAGAAGAGCTTGTGGACGCTTTTTCCAGCGAGCTGATCCGATTCTATTACGGTGAGGATCTGCTGGGCAACGAAGTGGGTGCAGCTTCCAAAAACGTCATAGGCATTGCCGCCGGAATTCTTGATGGTTTACAGCTTTCCGCCCTTAAGGGCGCATTGATGTCCCGGGGCACCCGGGAAATTGCCAGGCTCATCGTGGCCATGGGGGGTAAGGAGCTCTCGGTATACGGCCTTTGCCACCTTGGGGATTATCAGGCAACTGTCTTTTCTCAGCTCAGCCATAACCGGCAATTCGGAGAGAAACTGATGCGCGGCGAAAAATACGATCAGCTGGCCGAAGGCTATTATACAGCTAAGGCGATTGTGGAGCTGGGCCGCAAATACGGCGTGGAACTGCCGATCTGTGAAACAGTTTATGAGATTCTTTATAACAGCGCAGACGCTATGGAGCTCATGGGAGATCTGTTTAGTAGAAGCCTAAAGTGTGAGTTTAGGAAAGAATGAAGTCCCGAAAAGGAGACCCATGAATCGAAATTCTTCGTTTTTTGCTGTGGAAAGCCTCTTGAGCCTATGCAAGAAGTTATACAATCATTTCAACGCAGATATAATTGAAACGGATCAGTATTGCATCTACCAGCCCACTGCTGAACCTTCCTGGTACTGCCGCACCCATATTTGGAACAATGAACCGGGTCGGGAGAAGGAATTGGCCAACTTCTTTGGGAAACTTTGTCGAGAAGAGAAATCGCCGCGTCTCCTGAGCTTCACCCAAGAAGAAGTTACCTCCGCCCTGCCTCTCGCCCTGCAGGCCGCCGGGTTTTCGCCATATCGCCGGCAGATGGGTATGCTAATAGAACTTCCTCCAGATTATTCGTGCCATAATAACTCAAACGTCATCCGGGTGGGTTCGGAACGCATTGATGAGTGGGCCGAGACATGTTCCGCATCATTCGACAAGCCATCCATGTCAAAGATCATGCGTACACTTGTACAAGACCCTACTTGCCTCTTTTACGCTTACCTTCAGGATGGTGCTATCGCGGCGACATCGATAACCTCTCTACAGCCGGGGAATGCCGGCATCCATGAAGTTGGCACATTGCAGGAATATCGGGGCCGCGGATTTTGCAAGGCCCTTTTTACCCGCTCCTTTGTAGACGCAGCAAAGCTGGGTTATCACTTAGTTTCGCTGCAGGCTTCGGCACTTGGAGAGCCGGTGTACCGCTCCATGGGCATGCAGGCTGTAAGCCAAGTAGTTACATATGAATATCAAGCATAATTACAGATTCAAAAAGGAGCTGCCAAACTGCAGCTCCTTTTAATGGCCTCTGCCTGCCCACCGTTGGTATATGCTGTGCCCAATAATCCCTCTTTTTCCTTTCGTTCTTGCAAAAAAGGCCTCCTGCCACGGCAGAAGGCCTTTGCTATTGTTTGTAAAGGATTATTCTTCTTCTTCCTCTTCCTTCTGGGCGCTTTCAATGATCTTCTTGGCTTCCAGAGCGGGAACGTCCTCATAGCGGATAAACTCACTAGTGAAGGAGCCCCGGGCCTGCGTCATGCTGCGCAGGTCGGTAGCGTATTTGAACATTTCGGAAAGCGGCGCTTCCGCCACGATCTCCGTGCCCTCATCACAGGGGTTCATGCCCAGAACGCGGCCACGGCGGCTGCTCAGGTCGCCCATAATGGCACCAGTATAATCGTTAGGAATGACGATCCGATACTGGTAGATTGGCTCGATCAACGCGGGGCTGGCATGGGTGCAGGCCTCTTTATAAGCCAGCCTTGCCGCAGACTTAAACGCGACTTCCTTAGAATCCACCGGATGGTATTTCCCAAAGAACAGTGTAGCCTTGATCCCAACCATGGGATATCCGGCCAGGACGCCCTTCTTCATAGCTTCCCTGGTGCCTTTTTCTACTGCGGGAATGTATTCCCTTGGAACCACACCGCCCACGATGGCGTTGACGAATTCGAAGTCTTCGCCACTGGTCAATGGCTCGAATCTCATGTTTACGACGCCATACTGTCCGCTGCCGCCGGTTTGTTTTTTGTGTTTGCCTTCCGCTTCAGCGGAAGCGCGTATGGTCTCGCGGTAGGGAATGCAGGGATCGGCAATCTGCGCTTCCACGCCGGTCTTATTCTTAAGCTTAGAGCAAAGCACATCCAGATGCACTTCGCCCAGACCGCAGATCAGCACGTCGCCAGTCTCCGCGCTCTTTTCCAGCGCCATGGTTGGATCTTCTTCCAGCAACTTGTTGAGACCCGCAAAGACTTTGTCCTCTTCTCCCTGTTTCTTGGCAGAAACGGCCAATCCAATACAGGGCTTGGGGAACTTGATGGCCTCGAACTGCACAGGAGCGGAAGCATCGCAGAGGGTATCTCCGGTCGCGGTATACTGTAGCTTAGACAACGTTCCGATATCTCCGGCACAAAGTTTATCCACGGAAACCACCTTTTTCCCGCGCATGATACCAGGGGCAGAAGACTTCTCCGTCTTCTCTTCTCGGGGATTATATGGAGCGACATCCGCGCTCAATACACCGCTGTAGACCTTAAGAATTGAATATTTTCCAAACTGATCCACCACAGTCTTTACCACTTGCGCAGCAAACTTTCCGTCCCGTTTTACTTCCACCGGATCTCCGGTTTTGACGTTGATCGCCTTGGGAACGGGCACTGCATCCGCTGCAGGTAGATAGTGAATAATGTTGTTCATCAAAGTATATATGCCAACATTTGGCAACGCTGCACAGCAGCAGACGGGAGTAATATCTCCGGACAAAACGCCTTTCGAGAGGCCGTTTGTAATCTCTTCGTGGGAGAGTTCGCCATCTTCGAAGAACTTCTCCATCAAGGCTTCATCTGTCTCCGCAGCAGCTTCTGTCAGCGCCTCATATAACTCTTGTGCGCGACCCTGAAGGTTGTCAGGAATCGGCACATCCTTAAGGCCCTTGCCATCGAATGTTTTGCCAATCATGTTTAAGATATCCACAAAACCCACAAAGGTGCCCTTATCGATGATGGGGAGCTGAACGGGAACCACGCTGGGGCCGAATTTGGCATTGACTTCGCTAAGGACCTTGTCAAAATTGGCATTTTCACGGTCCATCTGATTCACAACCATCATGCGAGCCTTACCGCTCTTCTTGCACATATCCATTGCCTTTTCGGTACCCACCACGGGGCCGGAAACCGCGCCTACAACGATCAAAGCAGAATCTGCAAGCTGCATCGCCGCCGTGACTTCTCCATAAAAATCAAAAAAACCCGGCGCGTCGATCAGGTTGATTTTGACGTCCTTCCATTCAAAAGGCGCTAAGGCTGCGTTAATGGAAATGGTACGTTTCACCTCTTCAGGATCGAAATCGGTAGCGGTCGTACCATTTTCAACGCGGCCGATGCGTTCCAGTAGACCCGCATTGAAGAGCATCGCTTCAGTCAGCGTGGTCTTGCCTTCGCCGCCGTGTCCGAATAATCCCACGTTACGGATATTTGCTGCAGTATAGTTCTTCATTTCTGTCCCCCTAATGGCAATAAAATATACAATACTTATGAGAAAACACTAATTAGTATTGTATCAGCCCCTTTGCGGCTTGTAAACTGTTTTTCTGCAAGCTTCTTTCCATGCCAAGGATATCGTCTTGTGCACCTCAAAATCGAACCTCCCCCCATCGGGGTATTTTTAGTCAATGGAACCGGCTAGCTGTTTGTCTTCCCTTACGGTTTGGTATGGCCATTTCTCGTCGGCGTGAACGCCTTCCTAAACCCCCTTCCGTCTCACTGGATCGTCTAAAATAGGAAGTTCCGGCGCGAGAGGCGCGCCATAATCCACTCGTTCGCCACCGGCTTGTGCGCTCGCCTCCGTTCCCGTGCCCAGTCCCCGGCTGCCGCTCGGCCCGAGAAGCCAATCCTGCGCCAGCACAAAACAAAAGCACCCCAAATGGGGTGCTTTTGTCAATGGAACCGGCAGCTGCCTATCTTCCCGGGCCGTCACCAGCCAAGTATTGTCGGTGTGTAAGGGCTTAACTTCTGTGTTCGGGATGGGAACAGGTGGGACCCCTTAGCTTAACCACCGGTATGGTGAGGTATGTTGTGCATACCTTGAAAACTGCATATTAAAGAGTTCTTTCGCTTTGATCAAGCCCTCGACCTATTAGTACCGGTCAGCTACATACATTACTGCACTTCCACCTCCGGCCTATCAACCATGTGGTCTACATGGGGTCTTACTCCTTTCGGATGGGAGATCTTATCTTGAGGTCGGCTTCACGCTTAGATGCCTTCAGCGTTTATCCGTTCCGCACTTGGCTACCCAGCTATGCCACTGGCGTGACAACTGATTCACCCTTGGTGCGTCCATCCCGGTCCTCTCGTACTGAGGACAGCTCCTCTCAAATCTCCTGCGCCCACGATGGATAGGGACCGAACTGTCTCACGACGTTCTGAACCCAGCTCGCGTGCCGCTTTAATTGGCGAACAGCCAAACCCTTGGGACCTGCTCCAGCCCCAGGATGCGACGAGCCGACATCGAGGTGCCAAACCTCCCCGTCGATGTGGACTCTTGGGGGAGATAAGCCTGTTATCCCCGAGGTAGCTTTTATCCGTTGAGCGATGGCAATTCCACTCTCATACCACCGGATCACTAAGCCCTACTTTCGTACCTGCTCGACCTGTCGGTCTCGCAGTCAAGCTCCCTTATGCCTTTATACTCTGCGAATGGTTTCCAACCATTCTGAGGGAACCTTTGGACGCCTCCGTTACTCTTTCGGAGGCGACCGCCCCAGTCAAACTGCCCATCTAACACTGTCCGAAGCCCGGATTACGGCACTTCGTTAGAACTCTAATAACACAAGAGTGGTATCCCAAGGTTGGCTCCACGCAGACTAGCGTCCGCGCTTCTAAGCCTCCCACCTATCCTGTACATATGTTATCAAAATCCAATGTTAAACTACAGTAAAGCTCTACGGGGTCTTTCCGTCCTATCGCGGGTAATGTGCATCTTCACACATACTACAATTTCGCCGGGTCCCATGTTGAGACAGTGCCCAAGTCGTTACGCCATTCGTGCGGGTCGGAACTTACCCGACAAGGAATTTCGCTACCTTAGGACCGTTATAGTTACGGCCGCCGTTCACCGGGGCTTAAGTTCCGTGCTTCGGTTGCCCTAACACTTCCCCTTAACCTTCCGGCACTGGGCAGGCGTCAGCCCGTATACGTCGTATCTCTACTTCGCACAGACCTGTGTTTTTGGTAAACAGTCGCTTGGGCCTATTCTCTGCGGCCTCTCTCGAGGCTCCCTTTATCCCGAAGTTACAGGGTCATTTTGCCGAGTTCCTTAACATGGGTTCTCCCGCTCGTCTTAGGATTCTCTCCTCGCCTACCTGTGTCGGTTTGCGGTACAGGCACCATTTTGCTCCATAGCAGCTTTTCTTGCCAGCGTGAATTCGACAGCTTCCCTACTGATCTTCGGTCCCCATCACGGCCCAGCCTTAGTTTGCGTACTTCACTACAAACCAGCCTCACCGTTTGGACGCGCTCTACCAGTCACGCGCTCTGTCTATCCTTCTGTGTCACTGCTTCTGTCAATCGCTTATGGTGGTACAGGAATATCAACCTGTTGTCCATCGCCTACGACGTCTGTCCTCGGCTTAGGTCCTGACTTACCCTGAGAGGACGAGCCTTCCTCAGGAAACCTTAGGCTTTCGACGGCAAAGATTCTCACTTTGCTCTCGCTACTCATGCCGGCATTCTCTCTCCCGTGCGGTCCACCGTCGCTTACGCTTCGGCTTCTGCCCGCACACGTTGCTCCCCTACCGATCGCAAGTTCACCAACATCCTCAACACAATTGTCTATCTCTTAAAGACATTTATAGCTACGGCTTCGCCGCAGCTGAGTTTTGTCCTTCCAGACACTCTACGCTGAACATATTGTTGAACTTGCGATCCCCAGACTTCGGTACACAGTTTAGCCCCGGTACATTTTCGGCGCACATTCACTCGACCAGTGAGCTATTACGCACTCTTTAAATGAGTGGCTGCTTCTAAGCCAACATCCTGGTTGTCTGTGCAACTGCACATCCTTTTCCACTTAACTGTGATTTTGGGACCTTAGTCGTGGATCTGGGCTGTTTCCCTTTCGACGACGAAACTTATCTCACGCCGTCTGACTCCCGATCATCGATTCTATGGTATTCGCAGTTTGATAGGGTTCGGTAAGCTTTGTGGCCCCCTAGCCCATTCAGTGCTCTACCCCCATGAATCTAAATCGAGGCTAGCCCTAAAGCTATTTCGGGGAGAACCAGCTATCTCCGAGTTCGATTGGAATTTCTCCGCTATCCACAGCTCATCCCCGCATTTTTCAACATACGTGTGGTTCGGACCTCCACGGTGTTTTACCACCGCTTCATCCTGTCCATGGATAGGTCACCCGGTTTCGGGTCTACTACATACAACTATTCGCCCTATTAAGACTCGGTTTCCCTACGGCTCCAGTGCTCTACACCTTAACCTCGCTGCATACAGTAACTCGCCGGCCCGTTCTACAAAAAGTACGCGGTCGCTTTCGCTCCCACTGCTTGTAAACATAGGGTTTCAGGTTCTCTTTCACTCCCCTCCCGGGGTTCTTTTCACCTTTCCCTCACGGTACTATTTCTCTATCGGTCACCAAGTAGTATTTAGCCTTGGGGGGTGGGCCCCCCTGCTTCCCACCGGATTACTCGTGTCCTGTGGTACTCTGGATACCCGCCACGTCAATCACATTTCACCTACGGGACTTTTACCCTCTCCGGTTCGGCTTTCCAGCCATATTCGATTATGTGATCTTTCGATTCTGCAGGTCCACAACCCCCTGTCTCCGTAGAGTCAGGGTTTGGGCTAATTCCCTTTCGCTCGCCGCTACTAAGGAAATCGATGTTTCTTTCTCTTCCTCCGGCTACTAAGATGTTTCAGTTCACCGGGTTCCCTCCGTAACACTATGTATTCATGTTACGGTGACGGCGCATAACCACCGCCGGGTTTCCCCATTCGGACATCCATGGATCGGCGCTTGCTTGCAGCTCCCCATGGCTTTTCGCAGCTTGCCACGTCCTTCGTCGGCTCTTGGTACCAAGGCATTCTCCCTATGCTCTTATTAGCTTGATCTTGTTAGAATAGGCACACACAATTCTTCAATTGCATGAGTTCTATTTTTTATCTTTTTCCTTTGAAATTGTAGCAGATGGTTCACTTACCCTCTGCTTTTTGTTTTTCAAATTCTTTTTCTCCGCGATTTTACTCTTCTCTATGCAGTTTTCAAGGTACACTTGCGGCTCCTTGCTTTCGTCTTCCCCCGCCGCTCGGTGAAAACTGGTGGGCTCAAGTGGACTCGAACCACCGACCTCGCGCTTATCAGGCGCGCGCTCTAACCAACTGAGCTATGAGCCCTCATTTGGTGGAGATGAACGGGTTCGAACCGATGGCCTCCTGCTTGCAAGGCAGGCGCTCTCCCAACTGAGCTACACCCCCTTATTTGGTTGTGGCACGTTAGTACTTCTTCCTACCCTGCCTTTGAAGGTTCGCACCTTCAAAACCATATAGTGCTTCCGATTCCTTTACTTCGCTTTCCTTGCGACAACCTCTCCTATTTTAGGTTTTACACCCTAGAAAGGAGGTGATCCAGCCGCACCTTCCGATACGGCTACCTTGTTACGACTTCACCCTAGTCATTGATCTCACCTTCGACGGCTTCCTCCTTGCGGTTAGAATACCGGCTTCGGGCGCTCCCAACTCCCATGGTGTGACGGGCGGTGTGTACAAGGCCCGGGAACGTATTCACCGCGGCATGCTGATCCGCGATTACTAGCAACTCCGACTTCATGTGGGCGGGTTGCAGCCCACAATCCGAACTGAGACTGCTTTTCTGAGATTCGCTTCCACTTGCGTGGTCGCATCCCTTTGTTACAGCCATTGTAGCACGTGTGTAGCCCAAGACATAAGGGGCATGATGATTTGACGTCATCCCCACCTTCCTCCGAGTTGTCCCCGGCAGTCTCACCAGAGTCCCCAACTTTACTTGCTGGTAACTGGCAACAGGGGTTGCGCTCGTTGCGGGACTTAACCCAACATCTCACGACACGAGCTGACGACAACCATGCACCACCTGTCTTACTTCCCCCGAAGGGACCTCATGTTTCCATGAGTTTAAGTAGATGTCAAGCCTTGGTAAGGTTCTTCGCGTTGCGTCGAATTAAACCACATGCTCCGCTGCTTGTGCGGGCCCCCGTCAATTCCTTTGAGTTTCAACCTTGCGGTCGTACTCCCCAGGCGGAATACTTATTGCGTTAGCTGCGGCACAGAGGGAGTTGATACCCCCTACACCTAGTATTCATCGTTTACAGCGTGGACTACCAGGGTATCTAATCCTGTTTGCTCCCCACGCTTTCGTGCCTCAGCGTCAGTGTCAGTCCAGAAAGCCGCCTTCGCCACTGGTGTTCCTCCTAATATCTACGCATTTCACCGCTACACTAGGAATTCCGCTTCCCTCTCCTGAACTCTAGTTGCCCAGTTTTGAATGCACCCCCCAAGTTAAGCCCGGGTATTTCACATCCAACTTAAGCAACCGCCTACGCACCCTTTACGCCCAGTAATTCCGGACAACGCTCGCCCCCTACGTATTACCGCGGCTGCTGGCACGTAGTTAGCCGGGGCTTCCTCACAAGGTACCGTCATTTGTTTCGTCCCTTGCGACAGAGGTTTACAATCCGAAAACCTTCTTCCCTCACGCGGCGTTGCTGGGTCAGGCTTGCGCCCATTGCCCAATATTCCCCACTGCTGCCTCCCGTAGGAGTCTGGACCGTGTCTCAGTTCCAGTGTGGCCGATCAGCCTCTCAGCTCGGCTACCCATCGTCGGCTTGGTGAGCCGTTACCTCACCAACTACCTAATGGGACGCGAACCCCTCTTTAAGCGATAAATCTTTGACCTCTCCGTGATGTCACAGTGTGGTCTTATGCGGTATTAGCATCTGTTTCCAGGTGTTATCCCCCACTTAAAGGCAGGTTATTCACGCGTTACTCACCCGTTCGCCACTAGGATCAAAACCGAAATTCTAATCCCCGTTCGACTTGCATGTGTTAGGCACGCCGCCAGCGTTCGTCCTGAGCCAGGATCAAACTCTTGAGTTTAATTCCTGTTAAAATATCCTCTCGGATATCTTACTCGTTTCTTCTCTGGCCGGACCCTCTCGGGCCCTTCCCTTCGCAGTACCCTTTTAGGCGGTACTGCTCGGTTGTCTCTTTATTACTTGCGTTTCTTCTTCTTCGTTAGCACTATATAGTTTTCAAGGTGCATTCTCCGCCGCTTTTGCTTCCCCCGTCTCTGCGACAGCTCGTTAATCTTACCAAATCAATCTACCCTTGTCAAGGCGTTTTGAAAAAAATAATGGTTCCTGTCGACTGACACAAAATTTGCATCGATAGCCTCCCTGGTTTATAATAAAAGCAATTGATTTTGATGGAGGTCGCCATGTCTTTAAAGCCCATAGGCGTGTTCGATTCCGGACTGGGCGGCGCAAGCGTGCTGCGCGTTGCGCTGAAACTTCTACCACAGGAAAATTACATATACTATGGGGATAATGGCAACGCACCATATGGTGACCGCGCGGAACAGGAAATTGCAGAGTACACCTTTGCATCCGCTCGAAAACTGGTAGAATTTGGCGTCAAGGCCATCGTCATTGCCTGCAACACCGCCACCGCCACTTGCATTGAGCAAATTCGAAACGAGCTGGATGTCCCGGTTATCAGCGTGGAGCCAGCCATACGCCCCGCATGCATGGCGCCGGGAAGCGGGAAAATCCTCATGATGGCCACCCGGGCCACTACCCGCCTTGAGCGTTATCACACGCTGCAGTCGCACATGCCGGATCCGGCACGGGTGATCAACATCCCCTGTTCCGGTGAAATGGTGCAACGGATTGAGCGCGGATGTTTTGGCACGGACGGATTTGATGACTTGTTTGACGAATACCTCGCTCCTTACGCAGGGCTCAATGTGGACGGGATCGTCTTGGGCTGCACGCACTACATTTTTATAAAGGATGCCTTTCTTCGCAATGCCGAACGGTTGCTGCGCATCGGCGGCGGTTTCCGGCTCTATGACGGAAACGAAGGCACCGTCCGCCAACTCAAGCGAGTGCTTAAAGAAAAGCAGCTTCTCAATTTTGCCGGTACGGCGCAAGTGGAGTTTTATACCAGCGGCGACAAAGCAAAGTTGGAGTCCATCTTCCACCAGTTGATCCATAGATAGGGCGTACAAATGAAATGCCGAAAGGCAAGGGAGTCGCAATGGATTATTCCAAATATGTTTACGTGGCCAGCTGCATATTCACAGAAATCTACCCGCAATTGAGCATACGTATCCAGGAATACATAAAAGAGCGGTTTGACATGCGTATCACAAGGTGCTGTTTGCCGAATTATAAGGTGCAAGAATTTGAGAACCGCATGCCGGAATGGATGCGTCCCCGATGGAAGGACCTTCCCACCCATCAGGAATTTGTACAGGAAGACACCGCAATTTGTATTTGCCCCAACTGTATAGCATTCCTACAGGAAGCGGAGAAGCCGATTTCGTGTTTATCCTTGTGGGAACTGATTTTAAGCGACAAGGAATTCCCGTTCCCGAACTATGCCCATGAAAAAATGACGATTCAGGATTGCTGGCGCAGCAGAGACAATCGTTTTGAGCAGGATGCGGTGCGCGCCTTGCTGACGAACATGAATGTGGATACCCTGGAGCTTCCTGACAATTATGAGAAAACGCAGTTCTGCGGGACAACTCTCTACCAGCGGGCACCCAAACGCAATCAGGTTCTTGCCCCGGTGAGATATGGTATAAACGCCCAAGGGAAGTTTCTTCCCCACACAGAGGAAGAAATATCGGGCCTGATGCAGGAACATTGCAGCGGCATTGTGACTGACAAGGTAGTTGCATACTGTCATGCTTGCGTAAAAGGGCTGGCACTCGGAGGAAAGACCGCAATTCACCTGGCAGAGCTTCTGTTCCCTCCCAAGCCCTGACGATTTAAAGAAGCCTTCGGATCACATAATACGGGCAGCTGCAATCCGCACAGCTGCCCGCTCTTGTATTTTTTTCCTTGCTTTCTTTTTTAAGTCAGCGCACCGAATGCTGTTTCATCGGCCTGGTTTCATCAATAGGGCCGCCACCCAGACAGATTTCACCGTCATACAAAACAGCCCATTGCCCCGGGGTCACTGCCCGCTGAGGCTGTTCAAAATCCATCCAGCATCCGTCGCCATCCATGGTAACCCGAACCCGCTGGTCGCTTTGCCGATATCTGAATTTTGCCGTGCACTCAAAGGTTTTGGCCGGTGCCTTCCCTGAAACGAAGTTGATCTTATTCACCCGAAGTCCCAAAGAAAACAGCTCCTCGTGCTCCCCCTGCTGAACGATCAGAAAATTCTTCTCCATATCCTTTCCGATAACAAACCAGCTCTCACCGCTGCCTTCTTTCATGCCTCCTATGCCCAGACCACGTCGCTGACCCAACGTATAGTACATCAGCCCGTCGTGCCTGCCGATGCGCCGTCCGTCCAGCGTCACTACGTCTCCCGGCTGCGCAGGCAGATATTGCATCAAAAAATTCTTGAAGTTGCGCTCTCCGATAAAGCAGATCCCCGTGGAGTCCTTTTTAAACGCGGTGGCCAGACCCGTTTCTTCCGCTAGCTTTCTCAGTTCAGTCTTGCGCATCTCTCCGACGGGAAACATGGCATGTTTGAGTTGCGCCTGCGTGAGCCCAGCTAAAAAATAGGTTTGATCCTTTGTCAAATCGGCTGCCCGCAGCAGCTTCACTGCTTGCCCGTCCTTTTGAATCCTTGCATAGTGCCCTGTCGCCAGCGCAGACGCACCCACCCCCATGGCAAAGTCCAAAAAAGCCTTGAACTTGATCTCACAGTTACACAGTACATCCGGATTCGGGGTCCTGCCCGCCTTGTACTCCTCTAAAAAATACGAAAATACTCGGTCGCGGTACTCTTTTGCGAAGTTCACGGTGTAATACGGGATGCCGATCTGGTGGGCCACCCTTCGCACATCCTCATAGTCGGCGGCTGCCGTACAGACCCCGCCCTCGTCCGTCTCCTCCCAGTTCTTCATGAATACGCCCACGACATCATAGCCCTGCCGCTTTAAGAGCAGGGCCGCCACGGAGGAGTCTACGCCGCCCGACATTCCAAGAACGACTCTGTTTCCCACGCAAAAGCCGCCATCAGTCATCGATCATAATCCCCGGATTCCTGAGGAGTGCGTTGCCCAGATATATATGATCCACCATTCCAAGCTTCTGTCCGTTTTCCAGCATCCAAACCCGCTGCACACCTGGAATTTCCGTGAGCGTATTGACCACACTGTAAACAAACAACTGCTCTCGCAGATTTGGCGGCAGGCTCGTTTGATCTGTGGTGATCACGTCTTTGAGCTTTTGCACAAATCCAGCCCTCCAATTCACCACTGCCGTATTACCGGTGACATACACGTCTAATACGTCATCCTCCTCAAAAAGTGGATAACGCACGCCCGGATCTGCAGAGCCCTGGAAAAGCTCCTTGAGCCGCGTTTGCGGGTCATATGCGCTACCGCTGGAGATCACGCGGGAAACCCTGTGCAGAACGCTTCCTTCCGGATCCGGAAAAGCCAGATAGATACTCCTACCAATGTAGTCCGCATAATCTTCCCGCTTAAAGTATCCTTTGGGAGACAGATTCACAATTGTGCCATCCGCCTTTTGTATTGCTATGGCAACCCCAGAAATATTGGGGAGGTAGCCCGTCAGCGTAAAGGTTAAGGCGCCGCACATGATGTCCTCATCGTAAGCAAAGGAAGGTTCTTTGATCAGCAGTTCAAGCACACCCTCATCTTCCGGTTTTGTCCACTCCTGTTCCTTCGGCCAGATCGGGGCTGCTCCTGGGTGCGGTACATCACTGTCTTCCGGATTGTATATGGCATTCATGACGCTTACAGGGATTACCTGCGGGTCTACGGCCAATGTCAGGTCCGCAGGAAGCACAGGCTCCAGACTTTCATTTCCGTCCAACAGCTTGCTGACAAGAAGTTTTGCGATCTGACCGGTGGTCTGCAAGCCATCGTAGTTAATCTCCTCATTTGTCGCAATTAAATACTTGCTTTCAAAGTTGGTAAAATATAAGGTAGCAATTCTAGACTCGTATATGCTCGCCTCTGAGGCCGCCTGGATATCCAGCGCCACGTATTCCTGCTTCAGGTTCGTGATATAGGTATCCAATTTCCCGGAGAGGGGTGTCATGGTACCCAATGCCCGGCCGTAATATCCAGGCTCCATCCCATTTAAATACAAATTGATAGCCCCAATGCCTTCACTTTCGTAAACAGTCGCCGCAATGGCGGCTCTCGCCGTAAGCCAAGCGTCCACATCGGGAGCATAGGATGCCAGCAGATACACGTTGCATACATCCGTAGAAACCTCCGCTTTTTGCAGTGTCATATCGCGGGGGATTGATTCATGGTATATCGTGCTGTCTGGGCCAGCAATCAACGCGTTGATCACGGCTTCTATGCGGCTGGTGCTGCTGTCGTACTCTATGGTTCGGCTCTCTACGGAAAGCCGCATTCCATCCTCCGAAACAAAATAGAGCTGTGCCTCATAGTTTACGAGGTTCTCGCCACCGGTATCGGCCGGTTGTGGCATTGTGTCGCTAAGGGTCATCGCCGGCGTGTATACCCGATTTGTCGTACAGGAGCACAACGTCGCTCCCAACATGAGCGCCGCGGTTACGCCTATTATTTTCTTTTGCAAAATGCCCTTTTTCATCTGTTCTCCAATATATCTGTGAAGGATCCGTAGGCGATCTTGTCCAACTCCCCTTCACGCTTGAGTCGTATAACCGCACCTTCTATCGACGCACTTTCATTTTTTGCATTGGTGAAATGCAAGTTCACCGTTACTTCCGTCATATTGGCTGTGGTTTTGCTCCCGAGGATTGCAAAGCCGGTTATGGTTCCCAAGGAAAGCATTTCTGTTTCAAAGTCCGCATAGGTCGGCTTCTGCGCGCCTGAACTATCGCTCTCCAAAAACAAGGGATATGCCAGCTCATACTCGCCATTCACCATCCGGGTCAGCATGCAAGCAACCATGCTCTCCGCCGTTATCACCACAGACGCGTCAAAAGTCATTGGTTCAATCAAATCAGATGCCGCTCCATCCATGCTCTCCAGACCCAATTCCACCCGGGTCAGTCTTTGTCCGTTTCCATTGTTGTCCACATCCACAAGAAACTGTACCCGAATATCCTTGCTGTAACTCGTCAGCGTGTTCACCAGGGAATATACCGCCAGACGCCGGGCGGCATACAGTTCTTCCTGCGCCCGCTGTGTTGCCTCCACGTTTTCAAAGGAAGCGCCCATACGCTCCAATTCCTCCAATGCTGACTGATCCATAAACGCTGCGGATAGCGTAACATAGAGAATCCCTCCCTCCAGTGTCACATCCTCCATGTAAGCACCCGATGGAAATAGCGCATTTACATTGGATGAGAGCGCAGGAACCCCGTCGAGCAATGTCCGTATAATAGCCGTTTCTGCCCTCTCATTGGCCCGCACGGAGATGTTGCGCGTCACGGGCACAAGGTAGTTTTCACCCGCAAGCCGGTAGTACAGCACTGCACTGATATCCATGCCCACTCCACCTTCCGGATCGATCTCCGGCAGATTCTCCTGAACCGAATCCTCTGCAATCAGGCTGTTACTGCAGCCCGCGGCTAAAGAAAGAATCAGGCACAGCACGATGAGGATGGCTAATGTGCGGCCGACATACCCATTCATGAATCGACTCATACCTCCGCCTCCTCTTGGTTCGGTAGGCGAACAAAGAATGTACTTCCCTCTCCCACCTTACTCTCAACATCAATGTGCCCGCCGTGGCGCGCTACAATCTTTTCGGCAATGGCAAGCCCTAATCCGGTTCCGCCCGTACCCCGGGATCTTGCCTTGTCTACCCGGTAAAACCGTTCGAAGAGGTGCGGGATCGCATCCTCGGGAATGCCAATTCCTGTGTCCTCTACTTGGAAGACGGCCTCCTTACGATCCTGATAAACCAACATCTTCACGCTGCCCTCGTCGGTATATTTGATAGAATTTTCCACCAGATTGGTCATCACCTGTTCCATTTGAAGAGGCTCTACGCTTGCCGTCACCGGCTGCAGGTCGGCTAGAAGCTCAATATTTTTATATGCGCTGAGCGGCTCCAACCTCTCGCAAACCCGAGCAGCCATCTCATCCAGCCGGACTTTTTCCGGCTTAATTTCATTCACTCCCCGGTCCTCCTGCACCAACCGCAGCAAATCCGTAATGATTCGTGAGAGTCGATCCACTTCGTGGTTCACATCCAGGAAGAACTCCCGCATAATCGACGGGTTCGTATTCTCCTGGTAGAGAATGGATTCTGAAAGGATCTTCATGGCAGACAACGGCGTTTTCAGCTCATGAGAAGCGTTTGCGATAAACTCGTCCCGTATCCGGTCATGATCCTCAATGCGTTCGCTCATACGGTTAAATGCCGTACCCAGCTCAGCAATTTCATCTTTCCCCGAAACCTTAACCCGGACACCGTATCCCTGCGTGCCCATCTTGCGGATTGCGGCAGTGAGCGCCACGATGGGCCGGGTCAGCCAGCCGGACAACAGGAAAATCAGTATGATAATTGTCACAATCATAATGACAAATATCAATGTGATCTGCCTTGTCACCTCCGCCACGCTATCCACAACATCTTGCACGGACGCTGAGAAAAGCAGTGCCCCAACATAGACACCCCCGCTGGTGATGGGTGCCGTATAATAAACGGTCCATACGGAATCGTCGCCCGCAGCAAGCAGCCCCCCCACCTCGGGACCTCTTACAATATGATGAAAGCCGTAGGAGGATTCCATTCCACCAATTAGGACGTCCCGAACCTCGCGATAAGGCAAAAGGTATCCGTTCTGCTGGGATGCAGAATCAGCCTGCACGACAGCATCCGTGTCCAGCACCAAAACGCGTCCCCCCATGGAGTAGGCGCGTTCCTGAATGTTCTGAAAAATTGTATTGGCGTCCGCGACAGTAATTTCCGAACCAATTTCAAGAGCGAGGCGGGTAGTTTCCTGAAGCTGTGTCTGCGTCCTTTGAGAAACCAGAAACTCCTCCATGTATCTTGAAACCAGTTGACTGATAAAAAACAGCGCGCATATGGTGATAAACAGGTATATCCCGATCATGCGCGCCCGCATGGATCCAAAAACTTTACTCCACAAAGTAATACCCCACTCCCCACTTCGTCATGATATGCTTCGGATTTGCAGGATCCACCTCTATCTTCTCCCGCAGCCTGCGGATATGCACATCCACCGTACGGAAATCCCCGATGTAGTCCACGCCCCAGATCGTCTCTAAGAGCTCGTCCCTGCTGAAAATTTTGCCGATCTCAGTCATGAGCAGGTGGAGCAAGTCAAACTCCTTGGTAGTGAGGCTTACATTTTCGCCGTGGGCCCGCACGTTCCGGCTACCGATGTTGATGGTGATATCGCCCGTGGTCATCACCAGCCTGGTCTCTTCTTTTTTACTGCCGGCCCGGCGCAGAATGCTCTTGATGCGCGCCTTTACCTCTAGAATGTTGAACGGTTTTGTCATGTAGTCGTCGGCACCATATTCAAGACCCAGGATCTTATCCATATCCTCGCCCTTGGCCGTAAGCATGATGATGGGCACATCGCTACTCTCGCGCATGGCTTGGCACACCTCAATGCCTGACATCTTGGGAAGCATCACGTCCAGTAAAACGAGATCATATCCGCCTTTTTGCATCTTTTCCAGAGCTTGTTCGCCATCTTGGGCGGAATCGATTTCATATCCGTCCTGTTCCAATGCGAACTTCAGCCCTTTTAAAATCAGCGGCTCGTCGTCTACAAGCAGTATTCGCTTGGCCATAATTACCTCCCAAAGAAAAAAATATACCGCACCTATGTTATTCATTATATCATAAGTGTCATAAAAGAAAACGCACATTTGTAAACATTATGTGTTAATGTATGTAGTTTTCCCCCTTGGGGGCTGTACAAAAACCGACTTTATTTGATATACTAATTAGGCGCAAAATTTTGTTTTGAATTGGAAAGGACCACTTATTTTGAAGCGATTGTCCATAGGGATGCTGATCTGCATCCTAATTTTCTCATTTTTCTGTACCAGCGCCCTGGCAGATACTACGCCTCCAAGCGTTACCACGCCATACATCTGCCTCATGGACGCTACGTCGGGTACCGTACTGTATGAAAAGAGCAGTACGGAACAATCTTATCCTGCCAGCACCACCAAAATAATGACTTGCATTCTGGTTCTCGAAAACTGCAGCGATTTGAACGCAACGGTGGACGTGGGCACGGATTTTGACACAAAAGGCTCCCTGATGGGGTTTGTCAAAAACGAACAGTTCCGAGTTCTTGACCTGCTCTACGGCACGATGCTTCCATCCGGCAACGATGCCGCTAGCGCTTTGGCGGCCTATGTGGCGGGCAGCGAATCCGCCTTCGTAGAAATGATGAATCAAAAGGCCGCAGAACTCGGCATGGTGAACACGCATTACAGTAAATCCAACGGCCTACACCGGGAGGACCATTATACCACCGCCTACGACATGGCGCTCTTGACCCGGTATGCCATGCAAAACGAGACCTTTTGCAAAATCGTAAATTCGAAAACATTCGATGTGCCGGCCTCTCAATGGGATTCCGACGGGTATCATCTTCAGAATACCAATAAGCTGATTTACACCAAAGAGGGTGATAACAGTTATGAATATCGCTACGCCATCGGCATAAAAACCGGCGACACCGTTCAGGCCGGAAGGTGTTTGGTGGCTGCGGCAAAAAAAGACGGCACGGAACTGATTCTGGTGCTCTTTGGCGATTATGAGAACGCCGTAAGTACCAACTACCGATTTGAAAATGCTGCAAAATTCTTTGATTGGGGATTCAGCAATTACTATTCTATCAGCGCCACGGAATTAGGGCTGTCCACTTCAATGGTGGAGCCTGTCACAAACGCCATCTTTGACGATGCGGAAGAGGGAAATCTCACCCTAAATGTGGATCTAGCCGGCAAAATTGTGGCCGGGCTCAAGGAAAAAACGGAAGGGCTCAAGGCCAACGCCGCTTCCATTGAGCACACTTGCAGCTTCAAGGGCGGCGCCCTCTCTGCCCCGATCTCGGCGGGAGACGTGGTGGGCACCGTCACATACACCTATCAGGGCACAGAGCTGTTTTCCGCGGATCTTGTGGCTTCCCGGGACGTCATAGAAATCGGCAGCATAGAATCCCAGACCAACGCTTCTTCCACCCCAGATCTTTCCGTAGAAGAAACAAGGGAGTCCTCCGGCAATTCATGGATCTTTTACGTCATGGTATCCGTTGCGATCCTATCTATCTTCCTGCTGATCCGCGCCATCGCCATACGGGAGGCCAAACGCAAAAAGCGCCGTATGCGCAAGATACGCCGCAGGCGCCGTTGATTTTTTAAAATACCAGAACCGGCAAAGCAGACGCTTTGCCGGTTTATTTTATGACTCCCCGTGCTCTTTGGAATAATCGATACAGTTGCTCGGGTCATCTTCCCAGAGCCGCTCCATCTTGAAATATTCCCGCTCTTCGGGATGGAAAATGTGCACGAGAATGTGTCCGAAATCCACCACGATCCAGCGCCCTTCATGATAACCTTCCATGCGCCTGATCTCAAGGCCCATCTCAAAAGCCTTGTCCTTCAGCTCCTCGCACAACGTCTTAACCTGTGTCACCGCGCGGCCGGAGCAAATGACAAACCACTCGGCCACGATCGTCTTGTCCGCAACATAAAGGGCCTTGATCTCCAGCGCCTTTTTGTTGTCCAAAACCTCACAGATCTTCATGACTTGTTCGCGTGCTGTCTGTTCCAAATTGTTACCTCCTGATTTTTTTAATTAATTCTTCTTTTGCGGCATAGGTTTCTGGGTCCACCGCCAAGCCTTTTTCTTTTAAATATTCCATTGTGTACTCTATGCAGGCCAGAGTTCCCTCGTCTAATCCGATTTCCGCTGCAGCCCGTATTTTCCCCACGCCCTCAAACTCTCTGCCAGGTTCGATTTTATCCGCAAGATAAATCACCTTGTCCAAAGCGGACATTTTAGCCCGGCATACGGTGTGCACAGCGATGGCTTGAAGCACCGCTTCGTCCGTGACCTTGTATTCCTCCCTTGCCCGCCGGGCGCCCAATGGACCATGAAGTACCGATTGGGCATACCGTGTTGGCTCAATCCCGTAAATATCAGCAAGCTTTTTTTGTTCTTCTTTTGAGACCTTTGCGCAATCGTGCAAGAGCGCGGCCAGCCGCGCCTGCTCCAAATCAACACCGTATCTGTGCGCCAGCGCCGCAGCTGTACGCATGACGCCAGCCGTGTGAAAATACCGCTTGAAGCCGATGGTTTTTTTTAGCTGTGCCGCAATCCATTCGATCTGCTCCGGCATATAAAGCATATTCTCGTAAATGAACCGTTCCACCCCTTCGGGCACCATACCCGTAATTGGTTTCGCCAAGAAAACAGCCTCACGGATTTGCGTGGAGGAAAGATCGGGACCCGTAACGCCAGATATGACAATGTTTGCCCCATACGCACCGTTGAGCCTTTTTACGGCCTCGGCCGTGCCTGGCGCTTCCGGCCGGTCAATGGCAATCACTCCGACGCTTTGTATCAGCCGCCCAGCGCAGTGCCAAGTATCCAGCGTTGACACCATGTCCGCGCCAATAATCAAAAACAGCTCGTCGTTGGGATACAACCGCTTCAGCTCTTCCACCGTCAATATGGTGTAGCTCTTGCCCTCCCGTAGAAGCTCCAGATCGCTTTCCTCCATGCCCGCAATCCCGAATAGGGCAAGCTTTACCATTTCAAAGCGCGTTTTTGCCGGTACATGCCCCTCAATTGCCTTATGCGGGGGGTCGTTTGCAACAACGAAGAACACTTTTTCTAACCCGAACTTTTCTTTTACCGCCCGGATAATTTCGATATGGCCGTTGTGGATGGGGTTAAAGCTTCCGCCAAACATGGCAATCCGCATCGTGATTGTCCCTTTCTACTGCCATTATTATATACCAAATTCATCCTTATGTATAGCTTATCCAGCCCTGTCAATAATACCCACTGAGGTGATAACATGAGCGACAAGCGAAAACTGATCAACTATTACAAGCGGAAAATGTACGGCGGCCGCAGCATGGTGGCCCGTATTGTGGACTTTATCGCGCTGCGCCTAATTCTTTTTGTCTGCATGTACCTGTGGTTTAAATCCAGTGTATCCAACAGCATCATGGCGGTGCTGCTTTCCGCGGCGACGCTTGGATTCTTATGCGTAGCCATAGAGCTGATCAAGAGCATTCGACTGGATCGGTTTCTAATAAAGGAACGCCGCCGAATCGGCGGCGAACTGCTGAGAAAAAAACTGCTGCTTTTTACGAAAGAAAAACAGCTCGCGCAAATTCGCAGGTTTGTGAAGGCCCATCCCGATACGTTTTCGGGCAATCATTTGATCTACACGGCCTGCAAAGCCGCGCCGGTGAGCGAGGATGATCTTCTGTCTGCCTGCCGGGCTGCCAAAAATCGCGAATGCACCTGTGTCACTGTCTTTCACACTTCCGAAATTGACAAGCGGGCAGCCATGGCCTGCAGCGGCTATCAGGAACTCCGCTTTCAGTTCGTCAGTCTGGAAGCGATCCTTTCCGAGGAAGAAAAGCGTCGCCTAATTCCAAGTGACGCTGAAATTGACAAGTCGGTTTTGCAGGAGCTTCGACTGCAGAAAGCCAAACGCAAAGAGGCGGCCTCGCTGACCTTCTCGTCGGGAAGGATCTGGTATTACCTGCTGGCCGCCGCCGGACTATTCGCGGCATCGTTTTTCGTGAAGTACCCTCTGTATTACCGGCTGGTTGCCGCTGCCTGCGTCAGCTTCGGAACGATTTCCTTCTTCATCTCCGGTTCCGCACAAAAGGGCCATTAGACCTCGATTTTCGGGTTCTCTCTGCTACGCCTGTAAAGGGCAATTTTGCGGCCGATGCACTGAACCGGTTCCGCGTCCAAAGCGCCCGCGAGCTGCTCAAGTGCCTCCCGTGCCGTTACATCCGCCGTTTCAAGGACGCTAATCTTGATCAATTCCCGGGCTTCCAATGCCAGATCCAGCTGTTGAACCATGGCTTCGCCGATACCGCCCTTCCCGATTTGAAAAACGGGCTGCACGGTGTTTGCCATGGCTCGCAGCGCCGACCTCTGTTTTCCCGTCATTTTCTTCCTCCAATTATTCAATAAAATCAAATTCCCACTCGCCCATGCGAATGGTGCTTTCCTCTGTGGCGCCCTGCGCCCGAAGCGCATCAATAATGCCTTCTTTAATCAAAATTTGCTGGAACCGGCGCATGGAGTCCTCGTCCTCCGCGTATGTGGTATCCATAAGGTAGTCCACACTTCCGCCAGACACCACAAGCACATCGCCGTCCCGAGTAATTTCAAACCCAGGCTCGTACTTGCGGCCCTCCACCATGTCCTCTTCTTCAAACTCGAACGGCTTTGGCAGGCGAGCGAGAATTTTAACCACTTCATCCAGCAGCGGTTCAAACCCGCTGACCGTTGCCGCCGAAACCGGGAAAATTGGGACGTTTTCATCCTTTAGCGCTTCCCGAAAAGCCGCAAGGTTATCTTCCGCGCCCGTCAGATCCATTTTGTTTGCAGCTATGATCTGGGGAATCTCAGCCAACCGTGGGCTAAACATTTCCAGTTCCGCGTTGATCTGGCGGTAATCCGTAAGGGGATCGCGGCCTTCGCAGCCCGAAATATCCACCACATGAATCAGCATCCGTGTACGCTCCACATGTCGGAGAAAATCGTGGCCCAGTCCAGCGCCTTGTGCTGCACCCTCAATTAGGCCCGGAATATCCGCTAGCACAAAGCTGGTATCATAGCGCCTCACCACGCCTAGATTGGGCGTAAGAGTGGTGAAGTGATAGTTGGCAATCTTGGGCTTGGCGCTGGTCAAAATCGAAAGGATCGTGCTCTTGCCCACGTTGGGGAGCCCCAGCAGGCCCACGTCTGCAATGGTCTTGAGCTCCAGTTCCACTTGGTGCTCCAGCGTCTTTTGGCCCGGCTGTGAAAACCGTGGAGCCTGCCTGGTGGGCGTGGCAAATCTGGCGTTTCCCCTGCCTCCTCGTCCTCCGTGCAAAACAACCCTGCTGCGGCCGGGCTTATTCATATCCGCAACAATTCTTCCGGTAGAAATATCTCGCACCAGCGTTCCCACCGGCACCTTGATGTATAGATCCTGTCCGTTCTTCCCCCGGGACATGGCCGCCTTGCCGTTCTCGCCCCGCTCCGCCCGGTAATGGCGCGTGAAGCGGAAATCCAGCAGTGTGTTCATGCCTTCGTCCGCCACGAATACGATGCTGCCGCCCAATCCGCCGTCGCCTCCGTCCGGACCGCCCCGGGCAACGTATTTCTCCCGGTGAAAGCTGACGCAACCATCGCCTCCGTCTCCGGCCTTAATGAAGATTTTTGTCTTATCAACAAACTGCATTTTACTTTTGCTCCTCGCTCATCCTCTTTTTGCAATACCGGGAAACCGTACAGATTTCACATTTTGGATTGCGGGCAAAACAAACTCGCCGCCCATGGAAAATCAGCCAATGGTGTGCGACGGACCACTGTTCCTCTGGGATCGCCTGCATGAGCTGGCGCTCCGTGTTCCATACGTCCTTCGCCTCCGCAAGGCCTGTCCGGTTTGCCACCCGGAACACGTGGGTATCCACGGCTATGGCCGGAATTCCGAACGCGTTGGATATTACCACGTTGGCGGTCTTGCGGCCCACGCCCGGTAGCTCCATGAGCGCTTCCCGGTCCCTAGGGACTTGTCCCCCATATTCCTTTACCAGTATTCTAGCCAATGCCGCAAGATTTTTGCTCTTATTTTGATAAAGCCCACAGCTTTTGATATAAGGAATCAGCTCTTCCTTCGTGGCCGCCGCCATCTTTTCCGGCGTACCGTATACGGGGAAGAGCTCTTTTGTCACCTGATTTACGCGCTGATCCGTACACTGTGCCGAAAGCACCGTGGCTACAAGCAACTCGAACGGAGTAGAAAATATCAGCTGCGGCACCGCGTCGGGGTAGGTTTCGGCCAATGACTCTAATATCTTTTGCGTGCGCTGTGCCTTTGCCGTCTTGGTCTCTCGCATCATCATAAATCCTTCCGTGATTTGGCAATTCATTATACATGCGAAGCAGTCAGCGACGCAAGTTACTTTTTCCCCATCAGACCTCCGAGCATCTGCGCCAGCTGCATGGGATTCCCTCCTCCGCCTTGAGACTTGCCCATATTTTGCAAGCCGCCCAGCATTTGCACCATCTGCATGATGTTCCCCATGTTTCCCATGCCACCCATGTTTCCAAGGCCTCCCATCATGTTCCCAAGGCCTCCCATCATGTTCCCCAGGCCTCCCATGTTCCCCTGATTTCCCGTGTTCCCCTGATTTCCCGTGTTGCCCTGATTTCCCGCGTTCCCCTGATTTCCCGTGTTCCCCTGATTTCCCGTGTTCCCCGGCCCTCCCATCATATTTCCAAGGCCTCCCATGTTTCCCGGGCTGCCCATATTCCCAGTTCCATGCCCCTCAAAATTCGGCATGTTGGAAGGCGGGTTATTGCTGTTTTGTGCAGGAGCGGGGGTCGGCAGCCGTATCCCAAGGGTCTCGGCAATATGGGTCCTTTCCGCGGGTGCCAAAAAGGGCTCCATGGCCGAAAGATACCGTGCCGCATAATCCGTACCCTGCTCCGCCCGAATCCGCATTGCCATGGAATAAGCCGGCGATTCGCTCTGCCCACTGTAACCGCCGTTGTTGTTCCGCCGTGGCGGAAGCGTATTGGGCGCGATTCTCTGCATACCATCACCTCTCTATCATTCTATGCAAACCCCAAAACTTGTGAACCTCCGTCCCCCCGCCTGCATAGTAATAACTTAGGGATTCAGTAATAGGCCCAAATAACGGGGCAGAAAGGGCGATCTGAAATGAAACGGACTTTAAAAGGAAGCAAAGCGCAGCCTCTGAACATGGACGAAGCCGCAAGAGTGGCCGCCAATCTCGATCAAGGTACTTTAGGCAACATTCAGGATGTCGTAAACCGCTATGGCGGCAAAAGTGACGGTGAGCTATTAAATGAGCTGAGAAACGCGCGCAGCAGCGGTGCCTTCAACGCCGAAGAACTGGAAAACGTGGCGCGGAGAATTACACCCATGCTGTCGCCAGAGCAGCAACAAAAGCTCCTTTCCGTCATGCAGCAACTGAAATAACGCTAAAACGCAAAAAACCGCCGCAGAGGAATTCCTCTGCGGCGGGGGTCTTTTATACTCCGGCGGGCTTATTGGGACCATCCTCCGTCGAACTCTCAACGGCTTTCTTTCTTCCAATTACCTTATAAATGCCCCAGCAGCTTCCGCCCGCAAGTGCAGCGCCCGCCAACGCAATCCAACCCCATGTCATATTGGCTGGCTCTTCTCCCTTCATCGTCTCCTGCGCCAGTTCACTCTGGTTGACGGGTTCCTCCAACGGCAGCGTAATGGTGTGACGTACTGTTTCTTCCACGCTTCCGGTTACAGTGCAAATGGCCTCTTTGGCCTCTTCCCCTACCGTTGCCGAAAACTCAATTTTGTCGCCGCTTGCCAGCTCCGTCATAAGCACGAACCCATCGCTGCCGAAATACAGGTCACCCTCCGACACCAAAACGCTGTCCTGCTGTAGTTCCATTCCCTCTGAAAGTACAATGTGCACCTGCCCATCGGGGTCGTCCGCTTCCACGGTCACAGTATATGTGACAACATCTCCGGCCGCCACCTCACCGCCTGCCTCTGGCTGCGCCTCAATCTCCGCCAGCGCGCACGATGGCAGCAAAAGCAATGCCGCCGCAAAACCCATGCATATCTTTTTCATCCCTATTCCTCCCCATACAAGGCAGGCCGGCGCAAATAGCGGAAGCCGCTTTCCCATGCCTCGCTCACCACAACGCCGCCCAAGGAAGAAGAACAATGGGCAATCATATAAGTCCCGTCGACTTCTTTGGATACAATGATCCCCACGTGGTTGATATCCACGCTGCCGGGCTTGGCTTTAAAGGCCAAATCTCCCGGTTGAGCTTCTTCCCAACCCAGTGAAACGGAATGGCTCCATTGATCGGCGCTGCCGGAGCCGACGGCGTCCAACACAGCAATATTACCCAGAGCGTTGATGAACGCCCAAGCCACATATCCGCTGCAGTCCAGACCGTAGTTGCGCACCTTGCCGGTAGTCTTACTCCCCTCACTAGTTACTCTGGCGGGAATGCCCCAAAGGGGATTCCAGCCGATTTCATTATATTTGCCGCCCCAGAAATAACTGACCTTTTCCACGAGCGAATAGGCAGTCACCACGATTGATTCCCGCTGCACGTTCAGTCCCTTGGGCAACGCACTCCGGATCTCTTCCGCCTCCGCCTCGGACATGTCGCTGAAGGTTGTATCCCCTGTCAGGGATGCGAACACGCTCAAGAACTCCGGCTGCAGCAATTCTTCCAGCACGTTGACGCGTTCTTGGAGCCAGCCGCAGATTTCGCAATACTCCCGGGCTGTGCGCGGGCATATCATAATGCGCAGATTTCCGGTTTCTTCGTCTATGTGGTATGTGATGGGGTTCATCTCAAAAAACACCTGAGCAAGGCCATCAAACGTGATCTTTCTCAAGTTGATCAGGTCCAGCGGCTTGTCCACGTCCAAGCTGTTTTCAGCCACAAACACCGCTAGGATATCCGACCAATTGTCAATGGCAAGCTCGTCGAGCACCTCAAAGGAGGCGTCGTCTGTAGGAATCTCGTAAAGAAGCACTTCTTCACCCGTTGCTTGCGTTTCGTCTTGCGCATCATCCAACAACGCGGGAACGGCCCGCACAAGGGTATAGTCGTGTGCTCCCAGAACGCCGCAAAGCGCAGCAATGCGCTGTTGCATCTGCCCTGTCAAGTCTTCCATCTGAGCGGCTAACTCTGCCGCAATCTCGTTGCGGTATCTCAGGTACCTGGCGTATCGCTCATTGCTGTCGCCGCTGAGGCGATTCTGCTGTTTTCGCCACGCCTTGTAATCTTTTTCGCATAGCACCCGGACCGTGCGGGTTCCAAATACCCGCTCTCCGGTGACGGGGTGCCGGGCCATAAATGCTACGCTGTATGTTCCCGCCACGCCGATGTTAAAGCCCCCATTGGAAATCTGGCTCACGGAAACCTTGTGGCCATTTTCGTCCAGCGCATAAGCGTTGTTGTCCAGATCGTACTTGCTAGCTCCCTGTTTGTAAACCAGTTCGCCCAGCACCATGGTCAGGGTATATTTCTGTTGGGCCGCAGTTTTTTGTACAAGAACCGTTCGGGTATAGGCAAAGGCCTTTCCGGTCTCGGGATGGATGGCAGAATATGTAATCCTATACTCGCTCGGCACATATGCGTCAAAATCGTCGCTGTCGGTAACGGTCACCGTAAGCGTATTGCCGTTTTCATCCTTGGCCGATACACCCTCACGCAAGTCGAATTCCGTACCCAATGCCACTGTAGCAGCGTCACCCGTCCACTTCACGCTGTATGCGGGTGTAGATGTAGGGGTGGCGGCAGGTGTGCTGGTCTGTGTGGAGGTTGGTGTGGCAGTTGGGGTACTGCTCGCCGCAGGCGTATTCGTCGGGGATGCTTCAGGCGTGCTTTCCGGTGTAGCGGTAACCTCCGGCGTAGCGGTAACTTCCGGCGTAGCGGTAACTTCCGGCGTAGTGGTGGGCTGTACCGTAGGTTCTGGCGTGTTGCTGTCCCACCCCTGCTCCGCAAACGCATAGGAAAACAAGCCAAGCGCCATAACGCAGGCCAGTAGCAATGCCATATGCCGAATCAGTCTGCTGAAATTCAAATGATCCCCTCTCTTCTCAGAATATCCCAGTTAATATTATACCACGCTGAAATAAGGATTTTGAAAACATTTTATGACCAATTCAACGACGGCCTATCTTTTGTCGTATTCAGATATGTACTCGGATCTGCCCTATTCTTTTGCCCGACGGAGGCCGTAGAGATCTAAGCGGCGGTTCTTCAAAGAGCCCAGCTGGTTTCGCATCTTCCTTACCATGTCCAAATCGATTTTTGCGGTGATTACGCCTTCATCAAAAGGCAGTTCAGCGAGGATATTGCCCCAAGGATCAATGATAGCGCTGTGACCGTAGGCTTCAAACTGCGGTTTCGGCCCGCCTTGGGCCGGCGCTACGATGTAGCAATTATTTTCAATGGCCCGGGCCCGGAGCAGGATATGCCAGTGTGCTTCCCCGGTCGGTTTGGTAAAGTTGGCGGGTACAAAGATTACCTGCGCACCCTCCAAAGCGAGAATCCGATACAGTTCGGGGAAACGCATATCATAGCAAATGGTAAATCCAAGCCGCCCCAGCTCCGTGTCTGTGGTCACAATTTCCTGCCCGGGCAGATCCATCTTGGATTCTTGGACGCAGGGGCCGTTTTCGATCTGCACATCAAAGAGGTGAAGTTTGCGGTAAACTGCCGTCACCTCCCCCTTTGGGTTAAGAAGCACGGAAGTATTGTAGCGCTTTCCGCCGGGGCCCACTTCCCGAATGCTTCCGCAATGCAGAAAGATCCCATGCTTTGCCGCCAACTTGCGCATGCGTCCAATGGTATATCCGTCGATGCGCTCCGACGGAAACAGAATCGGGTCCTCGGAGGCGACGTTCATGACCTCGGGCAGAGCCACAAGCTTTGCCCCTCTGGCCACAGCCTCCCCGGCGAGCTCTTCCACCTTTTTCAGGTTTCTTTCCCGATCGTCGTTGGTGCACATCTGGATTGCAGCTGCAATGTATTGATTCATGGCTGCTCCTTTCCGGTAACCCCCCTTATATTTTTGCTCAGTTGCAAGAAGCCTCCCGCCGGCTGCGGCAGGAGGTCTTTTCGCCAATTATTCCAAAAAATCCTTGAGTTTCTTGCTCCGAGATGGGTGTCGCAGCTTCCGGAGCGCTTTGGCCTCGATCTGCCGGATGCGCTCCCGAGTCACGTTAAATTCCCGCCCCACTTCCTCCAGCGTCCTTGCCTTCCCGTCGTCCAGCCCAAACCGAAGCCGCAGAACTTTTTCTTCCCGGGGCGTCAAGGTGTCCAACACCTCCATGAGCTGCTCTTTGAGCAGTGTAAACGCCGCCACCTCGGCAGGGGCAGGCGCATCCTCGTCGGGAATGAAGTCGCCAAGATGGCTGTCCTCTTCTTCGCCGATGGGAGTTTCCAAAGAAACGGGCTCCTGCGCCACTTTGATAATCTCCCGAACCTTGTCCTCGCTGATGCCCATCTCCCGGGCGATCTCATCAGGCCGGGGCTCCCGGCCGTATTCCTGCAGCAGCTGCCGGTTGACGCGAATCAATTTATTAATGGTCTCCACCATGTGTACGGGAATCCGGATGGTTCTCGCCTGGTCCGCGATGGCGCGAGTAATGGCCTGCCGGATCCACCACGTTGCATAGGTGGAGAACTTATATCCTTTGCGATAATCAAATTTCTCAACAGCCTTGATCAGGCCAAGATTTCCCTCTTGTATCAAGTCGAGGAATAGCATCCCGCGCCCCACGTAGCGCTTTGCTACGGACACCACCAGCCTCAGGTTTGCCTCAGCCAGCTGGCGTTTTGCCTCCTGATCTCCCTCCGCCATGCGCTGTGCGATTTCAATTTCCTCCGCGGCGGTTAAAAGCGAAACCTTTCCAATTTCCTTGAGGTACATACGAACCGGGTCGTCAATGGCCACCGCCTCTCCCGCCCCCATGTTGGTCCCGATACCCGCAAGGTCGTCCGCGATATTCTCCGAAACTTCAACCTCTTCTACTACGTCTATGCTAAGCGCTTCAAACCGATCGTAAATCCGTTCGATCTGCTCGGAATCCAGCTCCATTTCGTCCAGAGTATCCATGACCTCCTTGTAGGTCAAAACGCCCTTGGACTTCCCCAGTTCAACGAGCTCTTCAATTTTACTCTGATTCTTCTTGGGATCCTTGCTTTCCAAAGCCGGCCCCTCCTTTGTGGATTATTTCTATGTATTTCACAATAAAGCTCTCTTTTTTACCAGCTCCATGTATTTCACTTTCACGTCTTCGCCAACCGCCATCCGGCCCGCCAGCTCCTTAATTTCCGCGTCCAGAGCGCTTTTTCCCATAGCCTTCACGCATTCCAGCGCCGCAGTCTGTGGGTCTTCAATGGATTCACAAAGACCCGCGGCGGCACTGATGATTTCGGCTGTCTGCGGTGAGAATCCGCACATGAGAAGCCGGATGTCTGCCTCTTCCCCTCTTGTCCGCTCCACCAGCAGCCTTTCTGCCACTTCCATAAGCTCGGCGTAACAAAAGCGCACGCCTTTCTCCGTCATCTCTTCTATGGCCAGCACCAACGCGTCGCCGGATTTTAGCATGCAAGCCAAAAGTTCCTTTTCCGCCTTGCTGGCCTCTGCCCTCAAAACCGGGCTGTTTTCCTTAATATTCCTATTCGGCGCGGTTCTATTCTCGGGGGGCGTTTTTATCAATCCGCACTGCTTGAGTATAGCCGCCTCCGAAAGTCCGGTCCGTCGGGCCAAGAGGGGCGTGTAGCGCTCCTGCTCCACCGGCTGCAACGTTCCCAGAAAGGCGCAGGCCTTCTTGGCGTAGGTTTCCCTGTCGTCCGGCGAGTTCATATCCAGCTCCCACATCAGGTGGTCCAGCTTGAATCCGTTGAGGGTCAACGCCTTATCTTTCAGCGAAAGATACGCTTCCTTCCCGTTCTGCCGCACGTAATCGTCCGGATCCTGCCCGTTGGGAATGAGGATCACCCGCACGTCCAACCCTTCTTTGGCGAGGATGTCCAATCCCCGAAGAGTAGCGTTTTGTCCCGCCGCATCGCCGTCATAGCTGATGTATACCTTGGGCGCGTACCGCTTGATCAGCCGGGCCTGCTGCTGGGTCAGCGCGGTTCCAAGGCTCGCCACCGCGTTGTCGATGCCGCTTTGATGGAGGCTGATGACGTCCATATACCCCTCCACCATAATCAGGTCGCTCAACTTTTTCCCCTTTTGCATATTGAGCGCGTACAGATGACTGCGTTTGTTGAAAATAGGCGTATCTCCGGTATTAAGATACTTAGGAATATCTTTCCCCATTGTGCGCGCACCGAACCCTATCACCCTGCGATTTTGGGCTATTATGGGAAAAATAACCCGGTTTCGAAAAGCGTCGTAGCAGCCGTCCTTTGACTTTCCTCGAATCGCCAGCCCCGCCGCGATCAGATCTTCTTTAGTAAAGTCTTTGGAAAACATGTGGTTTGTCAGGCGATCCCAGCTCTCCGGGGCAAACCCCAAGCCGAAGCTCTTTACCGTGTGGGAGTCCACACCCCGCCGGATCAGGTATTGCTGCGCCGCCTTTCCCTCTTCGCTCAAAAGCAGGCCGTGGTAGAACATCGCGGCCTCCTTACAGGCAGCGTACATCCGTTCCTTGAGGGCTCGCTCGCTGCGAAGTTTCTGATCATCCATTTCTTCAGGTAGTTCCATGCCCGCCCGCTGGGCAAGGCTTTTTACCGCCTCAGTGTAGGTGAGCTTTTCCGCCTCCATCATGAACTGAATGACGCTGCCACCCGCGTGGCAGCCAAAACAATAGTAAAGCTGATTATCCGGCGTTACGGAGAAAGAGGGCGTTTTTTCACTATGAAAGGGACAGCAACCCCACAGCCTTCTACCCTTGGGCATAAGCTGCGTGTATTCCGAAGCGATGGCCACTAGGTCGCTCTTGCCGAGCAGTTCAGAAAGCCACGAATCCGGAAACAGCGGCATACCAATCCCTCCTTTCGCCATAACTGCCTTTTTCGCCAAAAACCCCGAAAATCCTGCAAGAGATTACTATTAATTCCATTCTCTAGGCACATATAGCCTCTGATAGTCCATAACGGCATAGCGATCCGTCATGCAGGCGATGTAGTCGGCAGCCACCCGCTCCTTTCCATCTGCCTCCACGTTCTTGAAAAATTCAACGGGAAGTAGTTCAATATGCCCAAGGTAATAAAGGTAGAGCTGCTCTATCACGTGCTTCCCCTTTTCCTCCTCGTGCTTTGCGTCCGGGTTGAGATAGACGTGTTCAAACATAAAATTCCGCAGCTTGTCGAATTCCCTGCCGATTCCGTCACTCATGCGGATATCCTGTGAATCATAGCTATTTTTCAGCACATCTAGAATCAGCGTGTTAATTCTTTGGCCGTGGGTTTCTCCAAGAATTTTCGTACAGCTTTTTGGCAGATCGCTAACGGCCAAAATCTCCGCCCGCACAGCGTCGTCAATGTCGTGGTTGATATATGCAATGCGGTCTGCAATGCTTACCACCGCCCCCTCCACCGTGGCCGGAGTATCGCTCATGGTATGGTTCTTTATCCCGTCCCGAACCTCAAAGGTTAAGTTGAGCCCTTGGCCGTTCTCTAGTTTTTCCACCACCCGAAGGCTCTGCTCGTTGTGCTTAAAGCCGTCCGGCACAAGCTGGTTAAGCACGCTTTCACCTGCGTGCCCAAAGGGAGTATGGCCCAGATCGTGGCCCAACGCGATGGCTTCGGTCAGATCCTCGTTAAGCTGCAGCCCACGGGCAATGGTTCGTGCGATCTGGTTGACCTCCAACGTATGGGTGAGCCGAGTCCGATAGTGATCCCCCGCGGGCGAAAGAAATACCTGCGTCTTATGCTTCAGTCTCCGAAAGGACTTACAGTGAATGATCCTGTCCCGGTCCCGCACAAACTCGGTACGGATGGGACAGGGGTCTATGGGGGTTTCCCTTCCCAGCGTTTGCCCAGACAGCTTCGCGTGTTTGGAAAGGGTTTCCCTTTCCCGCAGTTCCACAAGTTCCCGCAGATATCCGCCCTCAAGATCCATAGTGCCCTCCAAAAATCTTCTCACTTATGTTAATTCGCTATAACGCGTAAAAGTCCTCTATTTATTGGCAATTTGCTTCCCTGCTCCAATTTACCATACGCACATTTTTTTAAAATTGACGCTGCAGATAGTTGACAGGTAGCGAATAATTTGATATATATTTACATATATCATAACATAGCGAACAACCGGACAACGAATAGCTAATCACGTCGATATTTGTCATATAATTAAAAAATTTAATAAGGAGGCTACTTTTATGAAAATCACGAAGATTGAAGTGTTCCGTCTCCCCACCGCTAACAGTAAGATAAACAGTCCCATCGGCTGCCGCATCCATACGGACGCCGGCATTTGCGGGGATGGCGAAGCGGGCATGGCGTATGGCATCGGCGGCACTGCGGCATATGGCATGGTGTGCGATCTGGCGGGGCTGATTGTCGGCATGGATCCTCTTCGCACAGAGCTTATCTGGGAAACCATGTACAAAAAAACCTTCTGGGGGCAAAACGGAGGTCCCGTAATCTTCTCCGGCATTGCCGCGATTGACGTGGCGCTTTGGGATATCAAGGGCAAATACTTCGATGTTCCCGTTTATCAGCTCCTTGGCGGAAAGGTACGGGATAAGCTGCGGTGCTATGCGAGCCAGCTGCAGTTTGGCTGGGGTCAGGTTGGCGTTTCGGATCATCTGTGGGCTGTAACGCCGGAAGATTACGCCCATAACGTTAAGCTGGCAATTGACGAGGGCTATGACGCAATTAAAATTGATTTCTTTGACCGTGATGAGGAGGGTAAGCCTCTGCCTTTCCTGGAAACAACCGGCATATTGTCGCCCAAAAAGCTCAAGATGGTGGAATCCCGTATGAAAGCTGCACGGGAGGCAGCCGGCGACAATGTGGATATCATCATGGAGAACCATTCCCTTCCCGATGCGCTGGGCGCGGTACAACTGGCAAAGCTGGCTGAAAAATACAGCATCATGGCATTTGAAGAGCCCAATACCCCCACCGCACAGACCGTCGAGTATATCGCCAAGTACACATCCGTACCCATTGCCAACGGCGAGCGCTTGTTCTCCCGTTGGCAGTATGTGGAATACTTTAAGCGGAATCTGCTCCAGTTGGCGCAGCCAGACATTGGAAACTGCGGCGGCATTTCCGAAGTCAAAAAGATCTGCGATATAGCCCATGCCTTTGACGCGGGCGTTCAGGTTCATGTGGCAGGCAGCCCGTTGGCAACCAATGCCGCGCTGCATGTGGAATGTTCCATCCCCAACTTCATCATCCACGAGCATCATACCTGTAACCGCATGGACACCTGCCTAGGCCTTACGAAATACAATCTCCAGCCCGAGAATGGATACTTCACAGTGCCTGATCTGCCGGGCATCGGCAATGAATTTTTACAGGAAGCCATTGACAGGGCCACTCTGTATAAGGTAGTCGAGTAATATTCCTGCGCAGGCAGGTAATATAAGAAAGGAGAAAAATATGGCAATCAAAGTAATCAAAGAGGCGGCTCCCAAACCGGGGACGCTGGGCAGACCGGAGTTGTATGCACTTGCCATCGGGCAGGTCATTGGCGCGGGCGTTATCACGCTGATTGTTCCCGCCATCAAAATGACCGGCTATTCCGCTTGGCTTGCCTACTTCGTCGCAATCATCATGGGTTTTATAATGATCTTACCAAACGTGTTTGTTTCCTCTACCCTCCGCCTGGGCGGTGGCAACTATTCCATGCTTTGTGACCTTGCCGGCCCTACCTATTCCGGCATATTCGCATTTGGAACCCTGACGCAGTGTATCTCTCTCTCCCTGTTCGGCGTTGCGGCGGCCGCCTATCTGGGCGATGTAATCCCCGCTCTGGGCACACCCATCGCGCGCATGATCGTCGGTGCCTCGCTGTTGACGTTCTTCTACGTCGTCAACCTGATGGGCGTTGATTTCATGGCAAAGGCTCAAAAAGCCATGACATGGTTACTCATCGCCGCTCTGCTTGTTTTTGCTATCGTAGGCATCTTCAAGATCAACCTTCCCATCTTCAACTTCTCCGATCCAGACTTCCTGACCCAAGGTTGGGGCATCGCCTTCTCCGACGGCAAGATCATAGGCGGTTTCATGGGCGCAGTGTTGCTGTTCGTCTATTCCTGTCAGGGTTACAGCATGACCATCGCCTATGGGCGTGATTCCAAGAATGCCCGAAGGGACATTCCCGCCGTTTTGATTTGGGCTGTTCCCACCCTGACCATTCTGTATGTGGGCGTAGCCATGGCAGGCACCGGCGTTCTAAAGATCGCGGATTATGGCAATTCCAGCACGCTGGTATTTGCAGCACAACGCATCTTCCCTGCCTGGCTCTATTATGCATTCATCATTGGCGGCCCGATCATGGCTCTATTGTCTACTCTGAACTCCAGCTTTGCCTATAATGCCATCAACCTCGGCCAGTCCTGCGACGATGGTTGGCTGCCCAAAATTTTCGGCAAGCGTAACAAGAACAACGCCCGCGTCTGGATACTGACCTTCATGTATGTTCTGGGCATAATCCCTATTATTTTCGGCTTGACCATCACCACGATCGTCAACATGGTGCAGTTGGTCATGGCGTTCTTCGCGATCCTGAACTTCGTCGCATTCATCAAAATGCCCCGGAAATACCCGGAAGCATGGAAGAAAGCACGCTATCACGTTTCGGACGGTCTGTATTATGTAATCTGTTGCGTCTCCCTTGTCGGCTTCCTCATCGTATTCTGGAAGTCCATTCTGTCCATGACTACGGGTCTGGCCATAGCAAACGTGATTGCAATGATACTCGCGACAGTGCTGGGTATTTGGCGCGCCAAGTCGGGCAACATTGAGGTTCATACCTCTGTATGGGCGGAAGATGCAACAATCGAGGACAAAAAATTATAACATCATATAAGGAGGTTTTATTTCATGAAAATCACAAGCGTTGAGTGTTATCTGGGCTATGCTGTCACGGTTAAGGTCAACACAGATGAAGGCATCAGCGGCTTTGGCGAAGCGGGTCTTATGTACGGCAATTGCCGCGAGGGCGCCTTTGGTCAATGTCAGGACTTTGCCGCGTTGGTTATTGGTATGGATCCGTTTAACACCGAGGAAATTTGGGAGCACCTGCACCGCCATACGTTCTGGGGGATGGGCGGCGGCGTGGTCGTCACTTCCGCCATGGCTGCCATAGACACTGCATGCTGGGATATTAAAGGCAAGGCGTTGGGTCTGCCGGTCTATAAGCTCATCGGCGGCAAAACCAACAAGAGACTGCGCGCCTATGCCAGCCAGCTGCAGTTCGGCTGGAAGAAAATGGTGGAAAGCACCGGTTGGCTAGGCATGCTGTATGATCCAAAGGACTACTATGATGTCGTTAAGGAAGCCATGGAGGATGGGTATGACGCCGTAAAGATTGATCCCGTCTTCGCCCCTTACAAGAAGACTTCCGCGGCCTCAGTATTTGCGATGCAGGGAACCCATCATCGCGGCTCCATGCGGCAGCATGACCTGCAGCTGGCGGTAGACCGCATCGCCGCCGCCCGAGAGGCCGGTGGTCCTGATCTGGACATCATCGTGGAAATCCACTCTCTGCTGGATGCCAACACCGCCGCCGATTTGGGCAAGGCACTGGAGCCCTATCGCATCATGTATTATGAAGAGCCCACCATGCCCTGCAACCCCGATACCTTTAACTACATCAAGGACCGTTGCAGCCTGCCTCTGGCAACGGGTGAGCGCAGCTATACCCGCTGGGGCTTCCGTCAGTTCTTTGAGGATCGCAGTCTAGCCATCATACAGCCCGATCTGTGCAATACGGGCGGCATTACCGAGACCAAAAAGATCTGCGATATGGCACAAGTCTATGATATGGGCGTGCAAATTCATGTCTGCGGCGGCCCCATCGCCACTGCCGCCGCACTGCATGTGGAAGCCGCCATCCCTAACTTCTGCATCCATGAGGAGCACAACGCCAATCTGACGAAGGCCTGCATCGATTCCTGCAAGTATCATCTCCATCCGGTAGGTGGCTACTATGACATTCCCGAGCTGCCCGGAATCGGTCAGGAAATGAGCGAGGCCGAAATGGCAAGGGCAAAGAAGGTCGTCATCAATGGGCCAAACCCCGGCCCCGCAGGCTTGAAGTAAGCTTGTCCTCCCGCGTAGAAAAGACCTGCATGTGCTGCATTCCGATTTGATCTGCGGCACGGCGCAAGAAACAATGATTGACCCGTTCATTGACATTCTCCATAGTACCCGACCCTATTGAGGAAGCGGCCCTCTCTTTGGCGAAAGCCGCGGGGGGGGCTGTTTCCTACCATATGAAATATGTGCTGAAACCATCACAAAAATTGACAAGCGAAATTTTTGTCTATAGAATAATGAAGTCATAAGTTGGATATTGTCTGGGTTCATCCAGCAAAGAGGTGGTAAAGTTTCATGGCAGATATGTACAAGGCTAAAATAAATCGGCTTTCGGTCGTGGATCAAGTGTGTGAAGCGATTAAGCAGGATATGATGAATCATGTTCTGGACACAGGCGACAAACTGCCCTCCGAAAGCGAACTTGCGGAAATGTTCGGCGTTAACCGGCTCAGTGTGCGCATGGCGCTGCAAAAATTGAGCACGTTAGGCCTGATTGAAACGCGGGTTGGCGAGGGCTCTTTTGTAAAAGACTTCTCGCTCAAACCCATCTTCCGTGAGATCGCCATGATTTACAGCGATGCGGATCGGCGCAAGGATGTGGAGCAACTGCGCAATCTTCTGGAAGGTGAATGTCAGAATCTTGCGATTATGAAAGCCACCGCCGAGGAGAAGGCGCATTTGAAGGCCCTGCTGGACTTCTACTATGAAAAGGCATCCGTTTTTGCTCTGGATATCGACAATCCTGAATACTTGGAACAGTTGGTGGAAGCGGACTTCGCGTTTCATTATGGGATTGTCAAACTAAGTCACAACCGTTTGTATATGGATACCTACTACATGGTGCAGCAGCTGATCCGTGATCACATCATGCAACTGATCTCCACACGTGCCCACCGCCGCAAGGCTGCGGGATATCCAACATCAGTCATTCCCGATTCCCATGAGCAGATGTATCAGAGCATTATCAACGGGGACGCGGAAGCTGCCAAAAAGTCCCGTGAGCAGACATTGGGCATTTTACCGATTCACGGAATGGATTATTTTGACGATCCTAAGCCAGAATAGTCAATACCTGCTTCATCAATGCGTTATGTCTTATGCTGATAAACAAAAACAGGGCGGTTATATCGCCCTGTTTTCTTTGCGCTATTCCTATCCCTGCCAAATATAAATTCTTGCGTTTCATTGAAAGAGTGAGTTTATCACAGAGCGCGTTCTTATAGCGAGGTATAGTATCCCATGAGAATAAATTAAAGGAGGCCAATTATTATGGCTTTTGGTTTTAAAAAAGAAGTTGATTCCTCAGCAGCCACAAAAAAGACGCTTGTAGTTATTCAATCCCGCTGCCCACAGAACCACCCTTGCCCTTCCGTGCGGGTGTGCCCCGTGGATGCGCTCACCCAGAATGGCTATGACGCCCCCATAGTAGATCAGGATAAGTGCACCCACTGCGGCAAGTGCGTCAGGTACTGTCCAATGCGAGCGCTAACGCTGGCATAAAAAATTCGGGTACAAAAAAAGAATCCCCGCACATTACCCAATTGGGAGTGTCCGGGGATTTTTGCGCTTCAATTTGTGCGAAATCCTTTATTTGCGGGATTTTTTAATGGCTGCCTGCGCCGCTGCCAACCGCGCAATGGGCACGCGGTAGGGCGAGCAAGACACGTAATCCAGTCCAACCCTATAACAGAACTCAATGCTGGAAGGATCGCCGCCGTGCTCGCCGCAAATGCCCAGCTTGATGTCGGGCCGGGTCTGCTTGCCCAGATCCACTGCCACTTTCATCAGCTTGCCCACGCCGTTCTGATCCAGGCGGGCGAAGGGATCTGTTTCATAGATCTTTTTATCATAATACGCGCCCAAAAACTTGCCGGCATCGTCGCGGCTGAAGCCAAAGACCATCTGCGTCAGATCGTTGGTGCCAAAGGAGAAGAACTCTGCCTCTTTGGCGATCTCGTCCGCCGTGATGGCTGCCCGGGGAATTTCGATCATAGTTCCCACCAAATATGGGAATTCCATGCCGTTTTCGTCCATTACCTTTTTGGCAGTATTGACCACAAAACTCTTCACATAGGCCAGTTCCTTCACTTCGCCCACCAGCGGAATCATGATTTCGGGCACGATATTAAGGCCGGTCTCCCTGCGGACGTTGATGGCTGCCTCGATTACCGCGCGTGTCTGCATTTCCGTGATCTCGGGGTAAGTGACTGCCAAGCGGCAACCGCGGTGACCCATCATGGGGTTAACCTCATGGAGACTTTCCACCGTAGCCTTAAGTTCGTCAAAGCCGAGACCCATATCCTTTGCCAGCTGTGCGATCTCCTCATCCTTGTGAGGCAAAAACTCATGGAGCGGTGGATCCAGGAACCGAATGGTGACCGGGCGCTCGCCCATAGCCTTGTAAATGCCTTCGAAGTCAATCCGCTGCATGGGAAGAAGCTTATCCAGTGCCCTACGGCGCTCTGCCTCAGTTTTGGCCACGATCATCTCCCGAACCGCCGGGATTCTGTCCTCCTCAAAGAACATATGCTCAGTGCGGCAAAGACCAATACCCTCCGCACCGAACTTCACCGCCACGGCGGAATCCTTTGGGTTGTCCGCATTGGTGCGTACTTTAAGGGTGCGGAGGCTGTCCGCCCAGCCCATAAGTCTACCGAAATTTCCGCTGACAGAGGCTTCCACCGTGGGAATCGCCTCGCCGTAGATGTTGCCGGTGGAGCCATCCAAAGAAATCCAGTCGCCCTCTTGATAGGTTTTCCCGGCTAAAGTAAACCGTTTACGCTCCTCGTCCATGGCAATCTCGCCGCAGCCGGACACGCAGCAGGTACCCATGCCCCGGGCCACCACAGCCGCGTGGGAGGTCATGCCGCCGCGCACCGTCAAAATACCCTGGGAATGAGCCATACCCTCGATGTCCTCTGGGCTGGTCTCCAGGCGCACCAGTACCACCTTTTCGCCGCGTTTAGACCATTCGGTGGCATCCTCCGCCGTAAACACGATCTTGCCGCAGGCAGCGCCGGGAGAAGCAGGCAACGCCGAGGCCAAGGGCTTCGCTTTTTTGAGTGCTGCAGCCTCGAACTGGGGGTGCAGCAAAGCATCCAGCTGTTTGGGGTCCACCATCATCACGGCGTCTTCCTTGCTGATCATACCCTCATCCACAAGGTCACAGGCAATCTTGAGCGCCGCAGCCGCGGTACGTTTGCCGTTGCGGGTCTGCAGCATGTAAAGCTTTTTATCTTCAATGGTAAATTCCATGTCCTGCATGTCACGGTAACGGGATTCCAGCTTGCCGCAGATATCCACAAACTGGGCATATGCCTCAGGCATGATCTGCGCCAACTGGTCAATGGTCTGGGGTGTGCGTACACCCGCCACCACATCTTCGCCTTGGGCATTCATCAAGAATTCGCCGAACAGCCGCTTTTCGCCGGTTGCGGGATTTCGGGTAAAAGCCACGCCGGTTCCGGACGTATCGCCGGTGTTGCCGAATACCATCATTTGCACGCTGACCGCCGTACCCCAAGATGATGGAATGTCGTTCATGCGGCGGTAATAAATCGCGCGGGGGTTGTCCCAGCTGCGAAAAACCGCCTTGATGGCGCCCATAAGCTGTTCCTTTGGGTCTGTCGGGAAATTCATCCCCAGCTTTGACTTATATTCCGCTTTGAACTGCTCCGCCAGTTTCTTCAGGTCGTCGGCAGTGAGTTCGGTGTCCAGCTTAACACCTTTCTCCGCCTTCATCCTGTCGATGTGTGCTTCAAAGTACTTCTTGCCCACTTCCATAACCACGTCGGAATACATCTGGATGAAGCGGCGGTAGGAATCGTAGGCGAAGCGGGGATTCCCAGTCTTTTTGGCAAAACTTTCCACAACTTCGTCGTTAAGGCCTAGGTTGAGTATGGTGTCCATCATACCCGGCATGGATGCTCTCGCACCGCTGCGAACGGAAACCAGCAAGGGATTCTCCACATCGCCGAATTTCTTTCCGCTGAGCCTTTCCAGCTTAGTCATGTTCTCGTAAATCTCGTTTATAATTTCATCGCTGATAATCTGCCCGTCTTCATAATACTTCGTACAGGCCTCTGTAGTTACGGTAAAACCGTCCGGTACCGGCATGCCAAGCCCTGTCATTTCTGCCAGATTTGCGCCTTTACCTCCCAGCAGTTCACGCATGCGCGCGTTGCCTTCGCTGAAAAGATACACGTATTTCTTTTTCATTCAATAGCCTCCCTGTGAATTTTTGATTTATATTCAACCTTTGGTCATTTTCTATTTTTCCTTGACGTTGACATTATAGTCCATGGTTTTATTGCGTGCAACCCCAGCTCCCCCATTTAACATGGAATAGCAAGCGGGCGGATCGATTAACGCCGTTCACAAATAGGGACAGATATGGTATGATAATATATTATTAATGAAAGAAAGGCGCCATCCATATGCACAATCAGGAAAGCTTCAAACCCCTGTTCGATGCCCTGTACGCAGAGTATACAAAGGCGGCCGGAGTTTCCCGCAAACGTCTGCAATCATACATCGTGCACACGAATTTTTCTGCGGAGCTCCCGCGCGTTTCCCAAAGCGATCGGATAAGCAGTAGAAACGTGCTTTCTGCCTGCCTCCCTGTGATGCAGTGCTTGTGCAACGAACCGGAAAACGGGTGGCTTTTTTACACTTACGAGGTCCTTTCTGCGGGGCTCTTCCCATACGCTGGGCAGCCGCAGCCTGTCAAGGCCCAACGTCAGGCGATGGACTTTTTCCTTTTCGTCTTTTCGTGGTTTTTGGATCAGGAAAACAAGCGCCGTCCTTTTGATCCCTTGTCGGATCTTTATTTTGCCACGGAAGAAGAAGTAGAAAAGAGCTGGATCCGTAGTCAATATGAGATCTTAAAAACCCAAATTCAAAGCGTCCACTTTCGGGAACTACTTCGCATCGGCCGAGATATCATGCCCTTCGATCCCGCTTCCCATACCATTGGTGTCCACCATGTGGCGGTATATGCTGCCCGGCAGGCGGCCCTTTCGGGGCTTCCGGTAGATGTGGCGCTGGTGAGCGCCGCCGCAATGACTCATGACATCGGCAAATTTGGTTGCCGGGGAGAGGATGCGCGCCGCATTCCGTACTTTCATTACTATTATACCTGGCAGTGGCTCACCGAGCGGAATATGCCGGATATCGCTCACGTGGCGGCCAACCATTCCACTTGGGATCTGGAGTTCGAAAACCTCCCCATAGAGTCCCTTCTGCTGATCTATGCAGATTTTCGTGTGCGCGGCGAGCAGAATAATGTAAAGCAGGTCAGAATCTATACGCTGCAGGAGGCATACGGCATCGTCTTCTCAAAGCTGGCAAATATGACCAAGGAAAAAGAACAGAGCTACCGCACCGTCTTTTTAAAGTTGCAGGACTTTGAGCGCTATCTACAGAAAAACGGTGTCGATACGAGCCTTTCTTCGGATGCGCCGCTGCATCCTGAAATCAAAGATGCTGCATTGTGCACGCCCGACGAGGCGCTTAATGCTCTGCGCAGTATGGTTTTTGACAACAATATGTGGCTCATGCATACCATCACTGCCAATGACTCCTTCGATGAGCTTCTTGAGCAGGCCCGCAATGAAAAAAACCTTCAGCAGATCCGCACCTATCTTAGCCTGTTTGAGGAATACAGCGTCTACATGGCCCGCACACATAAAATTCTGACACTCAAATTTCTCTACGAGTTACTGATGCACCATGAAGGAGATGTGCGAAGGCATGCCGGGTGCATTATGGGCGCCATTTTGGCCAACAGCGGGCCTCACTACCGCAAGGAATTGCCCGCAGCAGCAGCGGCGGCCGGTGATATCGCGCCGGCCATGTATGACACCCTCAGGGAGTCCTCAGCGCTCTGGGAGGAATACCTCGAGCTTTGCCTGCACCCGGATTACAAGATATCCTCCAAGCATGCCATGCGCATCTCCAATTCGCTCAAGACTATCACAAGCAGTCTGTTTAGCAACTGCGCGCCGGAAGAGTGCCGTCAATACTGGCTCCCCCTGTACCGGCGCATTTTAACCTGTCATCCCAGCAATCTTTTTGTGCTAATAAATTCCCTGGCCTATGTGCCGCCGCTCATCATAGAGCAGGAAGAAATCAGGGCGCTGATTCCGGTTCTCTCTTCGGCGCTTTCTTCCAGAGAGGTTTCTGTGCGCATCTGCACGCTAAGGGCTCTAAGTGCGCTTTCCAGCAGCGCAGGCTTCCCGCACTCTGAAATGGATAAAGTCGTCGTGCTTCCTTTCGCCGCGGATCCTGCCTCCCTCTATCTGGCCAACCGTATTCGGCAGGCTGAGGGGTTTGCACCCCTGGCGATCCCCAAATTCTCTGTTTCCGAAATTTATCTGGCAAACCTGAAATCCAGTGTTCACTGGATGGTAAAGCTGGCGCACATCGATTGGCTCTCTGAGCATGTGGCAGATCATGCCGAGGACGCCTTCCATATTGCCATGCACCTATCCAATTTGCTCTCCGTCAGCGAGCATCTTCCGGTCCGTGAGCGGGCGGGGCAGGCGTTGGTGGAAATCGCCTCATTCCTCTCTATTGACCAGTGCAACGAAATTGTCGTAGATTTGATCCGGGAGCTGGAAACGGGGCAAAACGAAATCTCCAGCTATATCCCGCCGTTTTTGGGCCAGCTCATCTGCCGCATGCCAAAAAAGGAAATGGACGAAAACATTGATTTTCTGGATGGGCTTCTGCGTATTTCTAACACGCGCTCCACCCGTGCCGTGCTTTCCACGTTCTGCGCCGTCCTTTCCCTGCATACGGACAAGGACTCCCATCTGGCCCAGCGGGTCTCCGGCCTTTTTCTCTCGGGCATTTCTCACTTTGACAACCGCATCCATTTGACAGCTCTGGAAATTCTCTGCCGAGATTTTTTCGGCAACAGCCATGTGCCGTTGGAAGCCCGGCGGGTAAGTTTTTTGAATATGGGCAAAAAGCTCCTGACGCTGCTTTTTGAAAAGCGGGAAGGTCAACTTTTGTCCTTTAGCCAGGCCGCCATGCTAAACCACCTGTACCGTTTCATCACCCAGTGTGAAGTGGAGTTAAATGGCTTCCCCTTCCCGGAGCCTTTGCCAGTGGCGTTTTTCCCCGGAACCTTCGATCCCTTTTCTGCGGGGCATAAGCGCATCGTGGAGGAAATCTGTCGGCACGGATTTGAAGTCTATTTGGCCATCGACGAATTTTCCTGGAGCAAGCGCACGCTGCCCAAGCTACAGCGACGAGAAATCGTAAATATGTCCGTTTCAAATCTCTGGAACGTATACCTTTTCCCAGACGATATCCCGATCAATATTGCAGTCCCGAAGGACTTAAGGCATCTTCGGGAGCTCTTTGCCGGCCGGGAAATGTACCTGGTAGCGGGTAGCGACGTCATTCAAAACGCCTCCGCCTATGAAAGCACCGAGGAAGGCAGCGCGGCCTATTACGATCACATTCTCTTTTCCCGAGTGGACAGCAATCGGCCGGGCGGCAACCGCCGGATGCATGGAATTTTGAAGGGTAAAGTGCTCACCCTCTCTCTTCCCGCCTATTACGAATCCGCCAGTTCCACTCAAATACGCGAATACATTGATAAAGACATGGAAATTACTATGCTGGTAGCTCCCATGGTACAGGAATTTATTTACTCCCGGGGTCTGTATCTTCGCACACCCCAATACAAGCGTAAATTCAAGCCGAAAGATCGGTATCTGACCCTTCAGAAAGAAGATCACACGTATACGGTCCGCTATCTTGATCTTTCTACCGGCAATGAGCTAGGACGCATCCACGGGCGCAGCATCGGGGTGGCCGAATTATACGAGGCGCTGGGGAACTACCGCACGGCGGAGTATGTGCGGCTGAACGCGTCCGGCCGAATACTTTTCATTGATCAGGTGGTTGCAGAGGGAGAGGAAATCCTGTTCCCGCTCTTTAACGACCTGCTGGCACGCTGCGTCGCCGAAGATCATACCTATGCGCTGTATCGTTACGGACCAGAAAAAGACGAAATGCCAATGTTGCTGGAGCAAATGGGCTTTTCGCCGGTGCTGGGTCAGGGAGACCTGCTCTACGTGGATATGCGCGCACCGCTGGTATTAAGTCAGGATGCCCTGCAGCAGATCAAGGAGCCTCTTCACAGCGATCCCGTCATTCAGGCGGCAGTTTTGGCGAACCGCCCAGCTCTGCGTCGGGCAATCGCAAATATGTTCCCCGGCAAACTGTTGCTCTTCTTCGACTCCGAGCTCTTAAATACGGCACTTTTGAAAAAGGTGCAAATCTGCAACAGCGTCTGGGGAATGGAGGACGGCGACCGCAAATTGGGTCGCTCCATCTGCGTACCCTACGGAAAAGTGCTTTCGGATACCCTCGTTCCCCATACCGTCACGAAAGCTCTTCACGCGGATAAGATGTTCTATTCCGATATGACGGGGTTTGATATTACAGAAGCCCCTGGGTATTCCCTTTTGATCAATCAGATCAAAACATTAAAATCCTTCCGTAGACCCATCCTATTGGTGGATGATCTGCTGCACAACGGCTACCGTCTGGAAAAACTGGATCCTCTGTTTAAGCAGGAGGGGCTGGAAGTAGATCGCATTATTGTAAGCATTCTTTCTGGCCGGGGCAGAGATCTGATGAAGATGCAGGGCCGGGAGGTCGAGTGCGAATACTTCATTCCGAACCTCAGGTACTGGTTTACGGAAAGCCTCCTCTACCCCTTTATCGGCGGCGACAGCGTGTCGGATCGTAGCCGAGAGCGGGATCTATTGCCTTCCATCAATCTAATCCTGCCCTATGAGTATCCCCTGTTTCTTAAGGAGGTTGGATATTCCGTAATCCGCAATTTCTCCATGGCCTCGCTTAAAAACGCCCTGTATATCCTCACGGCGCTGGAAGAGCGGTATCAGGAAAATTTTGGCACGTCTCTCACCATAAAAAGGTTGGGCGAAGCCATCTTCACCCCGCGCCTGCCGGACAAGGGAGCGCACATGCAATATGATTTGAACGTGGCGGCCTCCGCATATTTGAAAGACGATATCCTTCTAATGCAACGCCTGAGCAGGGAGCGGAACAACCTATGACGGAATTCTATCATTACGATGGTTTTTGCCTTTGCCCCATGGGCGGGGATCTGCCACAGGGGACATGCAAAGTAGAGGTTCCCTTTGCGCCGCTGGTGTTTTTAGTACATCGGCCGCCCTGCTTCTCCCGGGGTTTTTTCGCCATAAGCGACCTGTGGGAACTCACGGAGCCGGAGGGCCCGCTGCTTTTGTGCACCCCCCCGGGGGAAGATGTTCTCTCTCCCCTTGTGTCCTTTGTTAAAACCAACGGCGCCACCGTGCTTAATACGGCCTTTGCCCGCAGTTTTAGCGTGCTCAAAGACTACTATAACCGAAAAACCCGCCCACTGCGCCTTACGCTTGTAGGTCTGGGCGATGTGGGCGGCGCCCTTCTTGCGGGGCTGAAGCTTCTGGGGGAAGGCATTTTTGAAATCGGCATTTACGACCCCAGCGAAGCCCAATGTGCCCGTTACGAGATGGAGCTGAATCAGGTGCTTCCTGTGGACGAGGAGAAACCCCTTCCCCAAATTGTGATCCGCAATCCCGCGCAGCTGTTTGATTGCGATGCCCTGCTATTCACAGCCTCTCGGGGCGTGCCCGCACTGGATTCCGAGGTGAAAGACGTACGCATGGCCCAATACGAGGCCAACCGTCAAATGCTTGAAAGTTACGCGAAGCAGGCGCGAGATTCCGGCTTTACCGGGCTCTTTGCTCAAGTTTCCGACCCTGTGGACCTTCTGTCCCGCTGGGTGTTTGCGCAAAGCAACCGCAGCGACGCAGGTGAATTTGACGCGCAGGGCCTTTTGCCGGAGCAGGTGCAGGGATACGGGCTGGGCGTCATGCGTGCCCGGGCCCTATATTACGCGGAAAAGATAGGCGTTGACGCAGCCGCACTTTGCGCCTACGGCCCTCACGGCGATGGGCTAGTGATCGCCAACGCACCGAACGAAAGATATGACGATTCGCTTTCCTGCACGCTGACGGCGGCGACCATTGCCGCCAATCAAAAAGTCCGGGCGCTAGGCTTCAAGCCCTATATCGCCCCCGGCCTATCCTCGGCCTGCGTGTCGCTGCTACGCACGTTGCGGGGGCAATGGCACGATGGCGCAGTCACTCTAGGCGATTCCTATTTCGGCTGTACCACGCGCTTTTCATCCAACGGCCCAGAGGTTTTGCGCAGGTCCCTTTGTGATCCCCTGTTTGCCCGCCTCTTGGAAAGTTACACCCATTTGAAGGAGCTCGATGCGTCATGCAGCCATTGATCGTAATCACCGCCGGTTCTCATTTGCGCATGCGGGAGGTCCTCGCCTCCGCACTCTTTGGCGTACCCCATGAAGAAGTTTCTGCCGGAAAGCCACTTCCCGCCCTTGTGGGCCGCCGGATTCTGTTTGCGCTTTCCTTGGGGGAAGCGGGAATTGATGGGGAGCTGTGCGCCCTGCTGCGCTATCTGCGCCAGAATCCGGCCATGATGGAGGGTGCCATGGGTGCAATCCTCATCGACGGCGCGGGGGAACTCTATACCAAACAGCTAGCTCAAGCATTGGCGCTTGCCGCCAATGGCGCGGGCTGTTCCTTTCCGGGGAAACCTCTGGTGGAAGCCACAGGGTCCCTGGCCAACTGGAACGTGCAGGCGAAGCTCCAGAATGTAACTTTACTGGAGGCCTACCGCCTCGCCGCAGCGGAATTGGTGCAACGGCTTGTGTCCTTTGCACCCATACGGACAAAGCGCCCAAATATCCTCATGCTGCATGCCTCCGACCGCAGCACCTCCAACACGTTGGCGCTGGGCCACGCGGTGTGTGATCTTCTGGAACCCGTATGCTCCATCCGGGAAATCTCCCTGCAAAACGGCGCAATTTTCGATTGTCGGGGCTGCTCTTTTACCACCTGTTCCCACTTCGCTGCCCAAAACACCTGTTTTTACGGCGGCAGTATCATCAATGAGGTGCATCCAGCCATTATGGACTGCGACGCACTGCTCCTACTCTGCCCAAATTACAACGACTCTGTGAGCGCCAACATCATGGCCTGCATCAATCGACTCACCAGTCTGCTGGTGTTCAACACCCTGTACGAAAAATACCTGTATGCCATCGTGGTCTCCGGTTATAGTGGCAGCGATCTGGTAGCGCAGCAGGTTTTGGGTTCCCTATGCTTCAACAAAACCTTTATGCTCCCCTCCCGCTTCTGCATGATGGAAACGGCGAACGACCCCGGCGAAGCCCTGCATCTCCCGGGCATACAGGAACGCATCAAGGCCTTTTCACACAGCATCCTGAATGCTGTATGGGATGAGGCACACTGATGAAAATGATTGCAACATCTCTTGCATTCGATTCCCTACACCATCAATTGAAAAGCTTATTCATGCAAAGCTCGTTCTTTTTCCAGCGCTTCTTTTTTCCCATGAATGCGCCCCAGCGCATACATTAAAAGTGTACTGCAAAGCAGATTTACCCAACTGATTTTATTGACTACGCTCAGCCCTATTGCCAAATTGGCGGCGCCAACCACCAACAGCATCCTACCGATGCGGTTTAAATGCAGAATGCGGGAATCAATATCCGAAAAGATGTCAAATCCCCCGTCTGCCGATTTTTTACGGAAATAGATCCACTTGACCATGCGGCCCACATATTCCGCGCCGGTTTCAGCCATGAAGTCAATATACCCTCGGTCATATGCACGCATTTCCAATCGAACAGTGTATTCTCCCGGTTCGCTGGCTATGAAACGAAATGTACAAAAGCCTACGCTATCCAACGCCCACCCCTGAAGCGCCATTTCATTGAGCCAATTCTCTTCCTTCTCAAAGTCCCAGACCCAGAACCATTTGTAGATTGCTTTGCTGTTCATTCTTTGCTTCCTCCAATAATTGCATTACCATTTTCCACCAGCTGCCGAAGCCGTGCCAGTTCATTTTTCAGCACACAGGTTCCTTTTTCAGTTAGCTTGTACTCTTTTCGACGCATACCGTCTGTACCGGGCAATGCCTCTATCCAGCTTTTTTCACAAAGATTGCTTAAGGCCCCGTACAACGTGCCCGCCGCAAGCCGTACCCGTCCCTCTGATAATTTCTCTGTCTGCTGCATAATCCCATAGCCATGCTGCGGCGTGTATAATGACAAAAGAATATAGTATACTGCTTCCGTTAACGCCAGGCTTTCGTTCAAAATGACCTACCCTTTCACATCAAATTCATATGTCGGCACGCGTTATATCGTCGCTCGATATATGCCATTATCAATATATCGTCTCACGATATATTTGTCAATCCATTTATAAAATTAATCTCACAAAAAAACCGAGAGCCTCTTTCGATGCTCTCGGTGTCATTTGGGGGCTTCTCCCCCATATTTCTATCCTTTTATGGATCCAATGTGTTATTCGGCCTAGTCGGAATTATTCAAAGAACGCGTAATAGGTTCCCATGCCCTTTTCCAATGCTTCCTTATAGAGCATCTGGCCCATGACGTTGTCTTGGATGGACATACCCACGGTGTCAAAAATCGTGATTTCCGTATCGTTTTCCCGGCCAATTTTTTTGCCCAAAACGATCTCGCCGATCTCGCCGTAAATGTCCTCTTTGCGGATAACGCCCTCCTCTACCGCATGGTGGGTCTCTCCGTGGTGAACGCAATACTCAATTGAGTCATTGACCACCCTGGCACCTTTGAATACATCCACTTCGTATTCCTGCTTATCCGGCGCGTCCGCACCGATGGCGGCGATATGCACGCCGGGCTTGAGCCATTCCCGTTTGACTTTGGGAGTGCCTCGGCCCCGGGTGGTGCTGACGATGACGTCCGCCCCCCGCACCGCCTGCTCCAGCGTGGCACATTTGACCATCTTAAGGCCGGTCTCTTCACTCATCTCTTTTACATATTGATCCAGGAAATTCTCCAAGGCATCCCAAACCCGAACTTCCTCAAACTTCCGCACCCGCATCATGGCCAAAAGCTGCCTGCGAGCCTGATTTCCAGCTCCTATGACGCACAGAATCTTCGCGTCCTTTCTGGCCATGTACTTTACCGAAATTGCCCCCGCTGCAGCAGTACGGCACCCGGTGATCCATGTGCCGTCCATAATGCACCTAAGGGCGCTGGTCTTCGCCTCAAAGAGCAGCACGGTATTCATGCCTATCGGAAGACCCAAGGCGGGATTGTTGTAAAATCCGCCGGTGGAAGCCTTCATGGAGACATAACCGCCGCCCATGTCCAGCCCGGCCTTGAAGTCCATTCCCCCCTGGTATTCCTTGGGGAATTTAATGTTCAGGAACTCCGGCTGGTACACCAGGCCGCTGTTGAAGGAGCGGTACCCATCCTCCACGGCAGCAAGAATCGCATCCAGGTCAATCAGGCTTCCTACTTCACTCTTGTTGAGCAATAATGTTTTCATTAATTTTCTCCTTCCACGTCTTCGCCCTTATAAAGCTTTCCTACCAGATCGATATCCCAGTTTCCGGAAGTCAACAGGGTGCAAACCTTTTCGTCGCGCCGAGTCGTGATCTTCCCTGAGAGCAGCGCCGCAATAACTACGGCAGAAGTGGGCTCCGCCACCAGCTTGGCATGCTTGCCGATGAGCATCACAGATTCTTTGATGGACTTTTCATCCACGATAACGATCTCATCCACGTATTTTTCAATGATAGGATACGTGACATCGGAGACATAGGGGGAGTTAATGCCATCGGCCAAGGTGGGTTGGCTGGTCATGCGGGTGGGCCTGCCGTTGAGCCGGCTCAAATAATTGCCACAGCTTGCCGCCGCCTGTACGCCCACCACGCGCACCTTAGGATTAATTCCCTTAATCGCCGTAGAAATACCGGAGATTAGGCCACCGCCGCCGATGGGCACGACCACCGTTTCCACCTCCGGCAAGTCTTCGAGGATTTCCAGCGCAATGGTGCCCTGGCCAGCGATCACGGCGTAATCTTCAAAGCCGTGCACCATGGTATAGCCATGCTCCGCCATTTCCTCGTGTACCTTTACCCAGCGTTTCTGATAGTCGCGTTCCCAGAGGATCACTTCCCCACCCATGTCCAAGGTGTTCTGCACTTTGATCTTAGGCGTGTTCTCCGGCATGACCGCTACAGAACGGAAGCCAAAAAGCCTTCCCACATAAGCGCAGGCTTGGGCATGGTTTCCGGAAGAGCTAAAAATAATACCCCGCTGCCGCTCCTCTTCCGTAAGCGTTAGCACTTTGCTCAGGGCACCTCGGAGCTTAAACGCACCGGTAATCTGAAGCATTTCGGGCTTGAGGTACACCTGGCACCCCAGCTTCTCATCCATGTTTTCTTCCCGCAGGATTGGCGTGCGGCAAATATACGGACGAATTCGTTCGGCAGCCTCCCGAACATCCTGTAAAGTAACTCCCTGTTGCATAATTTCTATATCTCCAAATCTAACAGCTATCGATTGTTTGTACAGTCTTGCACTCTTGTGATGCCTTCCACAGTTTCGCCCTTTAGAATTCTTCCGATTTTTTCAATGCCCCAGTTTCCGGAGGTCAGCACAGTGCACACTTTCTCATCCGGTCGCGTCTTGATCAATCCGGTCATCAGGGCGGCAATGCCGACGCAGGCCGAGGGTTCCCCGATGAGTTTGGCTTTGTCTGCCACGATGCGCACGGCCTCCAAAATTTCCTCTTCCCCTACCACCACAATGTCATCCACATATTTCTCGATGATGGGATAGGGGAGGTTGCCCGGCCGATGGCAGGCAAGGCCGTCCGCTACAGTGGAACCACCCGACACCTCGGTGGGGGATCCATTTTTGCGACTCGTATAATAGGCAGCGCAAGCCGTGGCCTGTACGCCAATGACCCGTGCCTTGGAACCCGACTCTTTGACAAAGGTGGAAATGCCGGAAATTAAACCACCGCCGCCAATGGGCACTACGATTGTATCAAGATCTGACAAATTCTCCAATACTTCCAATGCAATCGTGCCCTGTCCGGCCATGACAGCAGAATCCTCAAAAGGATGAATAATGTTATAACCATGCTCCGCCACCAACTCGTGTATCTTTGCCCAGCGGGCATCATAGTCGAGATCCCACAGAATCACCTCGGCCCCCATGGCCCGCGCATTGTTGACTTTCAAGGATGGTGTATCATGCGGCACAACAACCGTCACAGGGACGCCAAACATCTGCCCCAAATAAGCGCAAGCTTGTCCGTGGTTGCCGGAGGAACTGGTAATGATCCCTTTTTTCTGCTCTTCCGGGGTCAAAGAAAGAAATTTGTTTGTCGCACCCCTCAGCTTAAAAGCGCCTATCACCTGAAGCATCTCAGGCTTGAGATACATCTGGCAATTCACAATACCATCCATGTTTTTCTCGCGCAGAATCGGTGTACGACGGATATAAGGGCGAATTCGTTCGGCTGCCTCCCGAATATCCTGTAAAGTAACTCTCTGTTGCATTAAATTTTCTCCATTTCTTACTTTATTTCAATGCCTTCCATAGCTTCACCCTTTAGAATCCTTCCGATCTTTTCAATGTCCCAGTTACCGGAGGTCAAAACAGTGCACACCTTCTCATCCGGCCGCGTCTTGATCAATCCGGTCATCAGGGCGGCAATGCCGACACAGGCTGACGGTTCCGCGACGAGCTTGGCTTTGTCTGCCACGATGCGCACGGCTTCCAAAATTTCTTCTTCTCCTACCGCCACAATATCATCCACATATTTCTCGATGATAGGGTATGGGGTGTTGCCAGGCTGAAGGCAGGAAAGGCCGTCCGCCACAGTGGCACCTCCCGGCACCGGGGTGGGAGATCCGCTTTTGCGGCTGGCATAATAGGTAGCGCAAGCCGCGGCCTGTACGCCAATGACCCGTGCTTTGGACCCCGACTCTTTGACAAAGGTGGAAATGCCGGAAATTAAGCCGCCGCCGCCAATGGGCACAATGATTGTATCAAGATCGGGCAAATCCTCCAATACTTCTACTGCAATCGTGCCCTGTCCGCAAATGACAGCAGGATCCTCATATGGGTGAATAACGGTATAGCCATGCTCCGCCACCAGTTCGTCTATCTTTGCCCAGCGGGCAAAATAGTTGCGCTCCCAAAGAATCACTTCGGCACCCATGGCTCGCGCATTGTTGACTTTTAAAGACGGGGTATCATTGGGCACAACCACCGTTGCGTGGGTGCCAAACAATTGTGCCAAATAGGCGCAAGCTTGTCCATGATTGCCAGAGGAACTGGTGATAATCCCTTTTTTCTGTTCTTCCGGGGTCAAAGAAAGATATTTATTCGTAGCGCCTCTCAACTTAAAAGCGCCTACCAGCTGAAGCATCTCAGGTTTGAGGTACATCTGGCAATTTACAATACCATCCATATTTTTTTCACGCAGAATCGGCGTACGGCGAATATACGGACGAATTCGCTCCGCTGCCTCCTGAATACCTTTTAACGAAACTTCCTGTTGCATAGATTTTCCCCACTTCCTGTTTCTAAAATATTTATTTTTTCTTGTCTTTGCGCTCTATTTGATACCTTCTACAGTTTCGCCCTTTAGAATTCTTCCAATCCTATCAATATCCCAGTTGCCGGAGGTCAGCACAGCGCACACCTTCTCATCCGGCCGCGTCTTGATCAATCCGGATATCAGGGCGGCAACACCGACACAGGCAGAAGGTTCCGCGACGAGCTTGGCTTTATCTGCCACGATACGCACGGCCTCCAAAATTTCCTCTTCCCCTACCGCCACAATGTCATCCACATATTTCTCGATGATGGGATAGGTGGTGTTGCACGGTCGACGGCAGAAGAGGCCATCAGCCACAGTGGGCGCCCCCGGCACCTCGGTGGGGGATCCATTTTTGCGGCTGACATAATAGGCAGCGCAAGCCGCGGCCTGTACGCCGATGACCCGTGCCTTGGACCCCGACTCTTTGACAAAGGTGGAAATACCGGAAATTATGCCGCCGCCGCCAATGGGTACTAAGATTGTATCAAGATCGGGTAAATCTTTCAATATCTCCAATGCAATCGTGCCCTGTCCGGCCATGACAGCAGGATCATCAAAAGGGTGAATAATGGTATAGCCATGTTCCGCCACCAACTCGTGTACCTTTGCCCAGCGGGATTCACCGCTGCGATCCATCAGAATCACCTCGGCTCCCATGGCCCGCGCATTGTTGACTTTCAAGGATGGTGTATCATTCGGCATAACAACCGTCGCAGGGACGCCAAACATTTGCCCTAAATAAGCGCAAGCCTGTCCGTGATTGCCAGAGGAACTGGTGATAATCCCTTTTTTCTGTTCTTCCGGGGTCAAAGAAAGAAATTTGCTCGTAGCACCCCTCAGCTTAAAAGCGCCTATTACCTGAAGCATCTCAGGTTTGAGGTACATCTGGCAATTTACAATACCATCCATATTTTTTTCACGCAGAATCGGCGTACGGCGAATATACGGACGAATCCGCTCCGCTGCCTCTCGCACATCCTGTAGAGCAACTCCCTGTTGCATCGTTTTTTCTCCCTTCGCTGCGCGGCATCCGGAAAATAGCCGTGCGCCGCTTATAGTTTTATTTTATCACCCGTCGAATTCGGTGGGTAGCATGAAGACGACATGGAGTGTGTATTCCAAATTGTTATACCTACAAATGCGTCATCATTCCATCCAGAAAACGTGCAGCTTCTTCCTTTAGATGATCCCGTCCGCGAGAGATGCAGCCGAATAATATTCGAATTGGGGGTACGACGGGAATCATTTTAAAATTTTCATAGGGATCGGAAGATAAAAACGTGGGGATCGCTAGACAGCACATAGAAGTCGAGGAAATGAGATGTATAAGTACCTGGTTGCTGTTGGTAATCACTGCTTTATCCACCACCCGCTTTAAGCTCTTCTCCATGGTGCAGATGCCGTTTTCAATAGAAAAGAAATCGTCCCCCGTCCGAATGAATCGCTGCGTCTGAAGCTCCTTTAAGCCAACGGACTCTTGTTCATATAGCTTGTTTTGATTTCCCACGCACAGGCATGCATAGCTCTCCCACAATTTCTCAAAAAAAAGGCCTTTCCGCGAAAGCATATACTGGAAAGACGCCTCCTGATTGTGCACCAGAAAGACGAAGCCTAAGTCGCTGCGGTAGCGCTCCACGTTCTGTACGACAGTGACCGTATTGCTCTCCAGAACCTGCAGCGACAGATCCTCCTTCAGACCCGCGCAATAGTGGGTAAGAAAATAGGAAAGTGAGCGGCTGGGATTGAGAGAAATACGCAGGCTTTTGGCGTTTGCGTTCTTGGCAAGGTCGGTGATGTAGCGGTCGCCGCTGAGGATTTCCAACGCATATTGATACATCTGCTCTCCCTCCGGCGTGGGGACGATTCCCCGTCCGCTGCGCACAAACAGACGCATTTCCAGCTGTATCTCCAACTCGCGGATGATTTTGCTCACGTTGGGCTGGGACGTATAAAGCACCTCGGCAGCCCGGCTGAAGCTGCCCTCCTGTACACAGGATACAAAGCAGCGCAGTTGTTTCATTTCTGGCATCCTGATCACCCCTCGCTTTGTAATAGGAGTATTATACCACAATTGCAACATCTAAGCGCGCCGGACATTTTTTAAAACCGCGCCTATTTGACGCATTGCGCCCAAGTGAATCCCGCGCTCTCGGCAAGCCGAGGCTCTCGCATTACAAAAAGTGGTGGAAGCGTATCCGCCTCTAATATTTAGCGATTATTTCGCAGATAGTCCGCATAGATCCTTCACGACTTCTCCCGCCAGAATCAGTCCCGCCACCGATGGGACAAAGGCGATACTGCCCGGCGTATGCTCGTTCGGATCGCTGGAGGAGACGGAAACGGGCGGTTCCGTGGAATAGACCACCTTCAGCCGTTCAATGCCCCGCTTTTTCAACTCTCGGCGCATGACCCGGGCCAGAGGACATACGGAAGTTTTGCTGATGTCCGCCACGCGGAAAGCCGTGGGGTCCAGCTTATTCCCCGCGCCCATGGCAGAAATGATGGGAACCCCGGCCGCATGGGCCCGCTCGATAAGCAAAAGCTTTGAGGTTACAGAATCGATGGCATCCACGATATAGTCGTAATCAGCCAAAGGGATTTGGTCTGCAGTCGCCGTTTCATAACGGATGGGCATGGTGAGGGTGTGCACGGCGGGATTGATCTCCAATCCCCTTTGTCGCATCACCTCCGTCTTGGGTTGGCCAAGGGTGGAAGTCAGGGCGATCAGCTGCCTGTTGATGTTGCTCTCCGTCACCACGTCGTCATCCACCAGAAGCAGCGTGCCAATCCCGCTGCGGAAAAGCGCCTCCGCGGCAAAGCTACCCACGCCGCCAATGCCAAATACGGCCACGCGCATTGCGGTCAGCTTTTGCATATTTTCGCTTCCGATCAATCGTTGCGTACGGGAAAACCGCTCCATAAGGTAAGCACCTCCGTATTCTCTACATTATAGCACGGGAACACGCATACTATCTATATGGAGGCGCTTTCTCATGAGCAAAAAAGTCAAACGGAAAATTCATCTGGGCCGCCGGGTTCTGGGGACGCTAGACCTTCCCGAAGAGCTCTTTGGAAGCGTCACCAAGATCACAATGCTGGGGCAGGAGTGCGCACTGGTGGAAAACCACGCGGAAATTTACAGCTACAGTGAAAAAGAGATCTGCCTTCTCACAGCTGGTGGAAGCCTAAAGATCAAGGGATGTGGCCTGGTGCTTCGGGAGCTAAGCAGTGAGCGCGTCTACGTTTGCGGAAAAATCGAAGGATTTCTTTATTCTTAATCTCCGCATAGAGAGGGATCTACAGGTACCTGAACCCTACATTTATGAACCGTAAACAAAATGTTAAATTAACCGGGGGAGGATATCCATGACAGCCGATGTATGGAATTCCCTAGCGGGATATGTTATTATAAAAATCGAAGGAATGTCACTAGAACACGTGATGAACCGTGCGGTGAAAGAGGGCATCGGCCTTTGGAACGTGCGGCGCGAGCGGTGCAGCATCACCGCGTGCGTGGGCGTGCGCGGGTTTTACGCCTTGCGCTCCATCGTGCGCGGAACAAGGTGCAGGATTCGCATTGTGCAAAAGCACGGCCTTTTAATCGGGCTCTCCAACATGCGCTTCCGCAAGGTAATGCTCTACGGCTGGGTCGTCGCGCTGGCGCTCCTTCTGGCAGCTTCCCGGTTTCTGTGGCTGATCCAGGTGGACGGGCTGAATCAGGTAAAGGAAGAAGACGTGCGCTCCATCCTTGCCGATATGGGAATCTCTCCAGGCGTTCGCCGGGGAAGCTTCGACGCCGCCAAAGCCGGCGCAGGCATCATGGCTTCCGATGACCGCATCGCTTGGGCGGGCGCGGAACTGACAGGCGTTATCCTCAGCGTTTCCGTTCGCGAGGCTGAGCAGGGCGCGGAAATCATTCGCAAAGGCACGTCTAGCAGCATTTATGCGGCAAAAGATGGCGTGATTACCGAAATCGCCGCGCTTAGTGGCAAACCGCTCCATTATGAGGGAGACGCCGTTCTCAAGGGAGATCTATTGATTACCGGGGATTTGGGCAATGATATATTTGTGCAGGCGCGGGGTGATGTTATGGCCCGGGTGCTTTACCGCTTTGAAGCGCACAAAAGCTGGGAACAAACCCTGTGGGCAAAGAGCGGCAATACGATGGAGCATATGGAACTTTTCTTAAAAAACTGCGAGGTTCTGCCCAATACGGTTCCTTTCGAACGATGGGAAAAAGAAGTGCTCTCCACCTTTGAAATGCCCGACCTGTTGCCCTTTAGCATACGCAAGGTCCAATACAACGAACTGGCACAGGTAACGCAGAATACGCAGGAGGCGCTGCTGTTGAATCTGGTCATGGCCGAAGCAGAAATTCGGGCCGCGCATGGCGTGGATACCAGCGCCGTCATCCTTTCAAAGCAGAGCGACTACACGGTGGATGAAGATGGGATCACCTACACGATCAACATCATCGCCGAAGAAAATATTGCACAAAGCGGAGAAAACACACTTTATGAGCGAACTGAAAACGCCGGGAATTGAAAATATGGCGCAGCGCGATGTTTCGGTGGAAAGCATGGATGAGGTTATTCGGCTTTTCGGCGTATTCGACGAAAATCTCAGCATCATCCAGCAGGAAACCGGCGCCGTAATCAAGACCGATACGGACAACATACGGATCACGGGCGAAGCGCAGGCGGCAGAACTGGCGTATACAGTGGTGGACAAGCTGTTGACCATGCTTCGTAAGGGTGAAAGCATCGACCGCAGTCGAATCCGTTACGCAGTGGATCTGGCCAAGGAGGGAAACGCCGAGCTGATCGTGGAACTGATGGACGACGTGGTGGCCTTCACCAATCGAGGCCGCCGGGTCAAGTGCAAGACCCTGGGGCAAAAGAAGTATGTTGCCGCGCTTAAACGCAGTACCTTGGTATTCGGTGTTGGTCCCGCTGGAACCGGAAAGACCTACCTTGCGGTTGCCATGGCGGTGCTGGCCTTCAAAAACAAAGAAGTGGAAAAAATCATTTTGACCCGGCCTGCTGTGGAAGCTGGGGAGAAGCTGGGCTTTTTGCCCGGCGATTTGCAAAATAAAGTGGACCCCTATCTCCGTCCCCTCTATGACGCGCTTTACGACTTTCTGGGCACGGAGAATTTTAAAAGTCTCAGCGAGCGCGGTGTCATCGAGGTGGCCCCTCTGGCCTATATGCGTGGCCGCACCCTCAATGACGCATACATCATACTCGACGAGGCACAAAACTGCACCGTCGAACAGATGAAGATGTTCCTCACGCGGTTCGGCGAAGGTTCCCGCGTGGTGGTCACGGGCGACATCACGCAAATCGACCTGCCCACAGAAAAGAGAAGCGGGCTGATTCACGCGCTGGATGTCCTTAAGGACGTGGACGGGATCAGCCAGATCTACCTGACCCACAAGGACGTGGTGCGCCACGAGATGGTGCAGCAGATCATCAAGGCATACGACAGGTTTGAACACAGCAGGAGGTAAATGCATGGCAACCCAGCGTGATAAAAATATGCGCGCGCTCATCGGACGAAGGAACATGGTAACGGCAGTCCTTCTGATCGCCGCGATGCTCTCCTCTTATTTTTCCGCAATGGTAGTCCTGACGCCTAAGCGTTATGAGGCTGCGGAAGGCCAAGTGATTTCAGAAAATATTTACGCCACAAAAACCGTGGATGACGCCGCCACCACGGCAGCGCTCCGGGATAGCACGGCGGCCGGCGTGGCCCCGGTGTATATTAAGGACGCAGCCAAAACTGCGGCGCTCATCGGTGGGGCGCAGAGCTTTTTTGACAAGCTCACGGACGTACGTGCTCAAGCGGAATCCTTTTCCAAAGTAGGCGAAACCACGCCGGAACAATGGGAATCCCTGCTGACGAAAGAAGATGCCGCCGGCCTTTACGCGCTCACAGATCCGGCGCTCAACACAGAACAGCTCATCAGCGTACTGTGTGCCAATTCCGGTGAACTTGGACTCTTGGAAGACCTTGTCGTCCCCAAATTGACCACATCTCTCACCGCCGGGCTCTACGAAAAAGATATCAGCAACGTGCTCTCCGCCTGCGTTACGGAAATCAGCGCCACGACCAGCATTGACAGCGGACTGAAAAAAGTGGGCGAAAGCGTGCTGACCCGATACCTGCAGGCGACCTATTCCGTGGATGAGGCTGCCACAGCGCAAGCGGTGGCACAAGCCGTAGCCAAAGTGGAACCCGTGCAGATTAAAAAAGGAGACTTGGTCGTACGGGCGGGCAGTGTAATTACCGCAGAGCAGATGACGATTCTTCGTCAGCTCGACCTTGTGGCAGGCCTCCAATCCAACGTTAAGATCAGCGTCGGCGCGGCCGTCTACGTGCTGCTGCTTTTCGGCGGCTATATTGCATACATGTTCCTGTATCAGCGGGAAACATATATAAATCTCAGGAAAATGACCCTCATCTCCATTCAGCTGATTCTCGTCACCTGGCTTGCAGCGCTGTGCTGCGTATGGGATGTGCATATGATGCCCATGCTTATCGGCATCATGCTCATTGCACTGCTGACGGGTGACCGAGCTGCCCTTGCCGCGGCGGTGCTGCTGGCGGGCGAGGCCGGCTTGCTGGCATCAGGCGCAGGTGACGCCTTTGTCATGGCGGCAGTGATCTTTATCGAAGGGGTCGCCGCGATCTACGCGCTGCGCAAAACCGCCACTCGCGGATCCATCATTGCAGCCGGTGTGGGCGGGAGCATAGCCGGCGCTATTGCGCTTTCTTCAATCTCCTTCATGCGTGGGGACCCGGCCGGATCCATTCTGGTGGACGCGGGCTGGGTTGCACTCAGCGGTGTTATCAGCACAATGCTGGTTGTGGGTTCCCTCTCTATATGGGAAAACGCTTTCGATCTGACCACGCCCGCACGGCTCAACGAACTGCTCAATATCAATCATCCGCTGCTCAAGCAGATGATGTACGAAGCCCCCGGAACCTACCAGCACTGCATGAACGTAGCGGCGCTGGCGGAAGGCGCCGCCCAGAGAATCGGCGCCGATCCCCTGCTGGCCCGGGTGGGCGCTCTCTACCACGATGTGGGCAAGCTCCGTCGCCCCTTGTACTTCATGGAAAATCAGCACGGAGAAAACATTCACGATACGCTTTCCCCGGAGGAAAGCGCCTCCATCATCATCTCCCATCAGAAAGACAGCGCAACTATCCTGACCAAACACAAGCTGCCCAGCGCGGTGGTGCGAATTGCGTCCGAACACCACGGCAGCTCTTTGGTATCCTATTTTTACCACAAGGCCGCCGCCGGTACGGAAGAGGTGGATAAGCGTAGGTTCCGCTATCCGGGCAACAATCCCTCCACCAAGGAGAGCGCGGTGGTGATGCTGGCCGACTGCTGCGAGGCAGGCGTCCGGAGCTTGGGTGAATGCACCAAAGAAACCCGGGAAGCTATGGTTCATAAGATCGTATGGAGTAAGCTTTGTGGAGAAGATAACCTGCTTGCCGGCGCTCCGCTCACGTTCTTGGAGCTTTCGGAAATCGAACGGAGTTTTTTGCGAACGTTCGGAGGGCTAATGCATGACCGCATTGAGTATCCGGAGGAAAAAAAAGATGATTGAGGTCTGTATAGAGACGGGCATTCAGTGTGAATATGATATCGAAGCCCTTTTGTGCACGGCTTGCACCGCGGCGCTTTCTGACAGGCAGGCGGTGGGCGATGTTACCATCGCGGTGGTGGACGACGAAACAATCCGCTGCATGAACCGCGGCTATCGCAATGTGGACCGGCCTACGGATGTGCTCAGCTTTCCTGCCAAAGAAGGCGCGCAGCTCATCGCCCCACCGGACGGTTTTCTGGGCGACATCGTAATCTCCTTTCCCCGATCGATGGCGCAGGCGGAAGAGTACGGCCATTCCCAAGAGCGGGAATTAAGTTTTTTGGCGGTACACGGTACGCTGCACCTTCTTGGATACGACCATCAATCAGAGCAAGAGGCAAGCGAGATGTTCGCCCTGCAGGAAAAAATTCTCAATGAGATGGAGCTTTTTAGATGAGCATTGAAATACACGAATTTGAAGTACGTAACATGGTGCGCATGGCCTTGGATGCAAAAAAGCGGGCATACGCCCCTTACTCTGGATTCCACGTAGGCGCCTGCCTCAAAGCCGGAAGTGGCGCATACTACATGGGCTGCAACATTGAAAACGCAGCCTTTTCCCCCACCATATGTGCGGAACGGGTGGCCATCTACAAAGCCGTTTATGAGGGCGAGCGCAATTTGGAGGCCATGGCCCTCGTCTGGGACGGGAACCGTTTTGCGGTGCCCTGCGGTGTATGCCGTCAGGTAATGGCGGAGTTCTGTCCGCCGGACATGCCTGTGATCTGCGCCAAGAGCGACGGAACCTACAAGATCGTACCATTAAACGAACTACTGCCCATGGCTTTTATGCCGGAGGATCTCAAATGACACAAGCATACCGTTCAGGCTTTATCTCCATCATAGGTTCCCCCAACGTGGGGAAAAGCACCCTCATGAACCGCATGGTGGGACAAAAGGTGTCCATTGTTTCGGACCGGGCACAAACCACCCGCAACCGAGTCATGGGCGTGGTCCATAATACCGGCTGCCAGATGATCTTTCTGGACACGCCGGGGGTAACAGCGCCCAGAAACAAGCTGGGCGAATTCATGCTGAAAGTGGCCTACGATTCCATCAACGAAGTGGAGGCCATTCTTTTTATTGTAGACGCTGTGGCCGGCATCCGGGAGCGGGATGAAGCCATTCTCGCCCGGCTCAGCGAGGCCAAAGCGCCAGTAGTAGCGGCTGTCAACAAAGTAGATGCCGCGGCGGCGGAAAATGTGGAAGCCCTTATCAAAAAGCTGGAGCAGGCTGGATTCATCAAAAACATTGTGGGAATCTCCGCTCTAAGCGGTTTGGGGCTGGATAAGCTGAGCTCCGTCCTGAAAAGTTACCTTCCCGAGGGGCCCCAGTACTTCCCGGACGATATGGTCACGGATCAGCCCGAACGGATCATCTGCGCCGAACTCATACGGGAAAAGGCGCTAATTCTGCTCAAGGAGGAAGTGCCCCACGGGCTTGGCGTGGGCATTGATAAAATGCAGCTTCGGGAGGACGGTGCTCTGCAGGACGTTTGGGCCACGCTCTACTGCGAGCGGGATGGGCATAAGGGCATCATCATCGGCAAAAACGGAAGCATGCTTAAAAAAATCGGCACCGAAGCGCGCAAGGATATGGAGTGGCTTTTGGGCGCCCGCGTCAATTTGCAGCTTTGGGTCAAGGTCAAGCAGGATTGGCGCAACAGCGCCTCCATGCTCACCGAATTGGGGTACGACCAAAAATGACGGCCTATGACCTGACACATACCATCTGTGAGGAAATGCCGCTATACCCGGATACCCCCGGGCCAGAATTCAACATGCTGCACACCGTTATAAGCAGCGGGTTCGCAGAGTGCCGGATCGCCCTCACCTCCCATACCGGCACCCATATCGATGCGCCGGCGCATGTGTTTCCAGAGGGGAAGACGCTGGACGCGCTGGATATTTCCCGTTTCATGGGCTCTGCCGCCTTTATCCCCTGCCCCAATCAAATCACCATGGAGGAGATCGCGCCATACCGCGAAATCGCAGACAAAGCGGACTTCCTCATTTTTCATACAGGACGCTGGCGCCTTTGGGGCACGCCCCCGTACTTTGATTTTCCTGTGCCCAATGGCGACGTGATCGCTTATATCATCGCAGGCGGAAAAAAGGGCGTGGGCATTGACTGCATGTCAGTTGACGGCTTTGCACAGGGAATTCCCAACCACCGGGCCCTGCTGGCGGCAGATTGCATCATTGTGGAAAATCTCTGCAATTTGGATGCTCTGGATGGAAAGCTGGCGGCGTTCTACGCGTTGCCGCTCAAGTATCGCCGCGGGGATGGCGCTCCGGCGCGTGTGGCCGCGGTGCTGTGAGCTCATTTCGGTAGGAGAGATAGGCGTCGACACTGCCGGTGCGTTCAAATTCATTCCATTTTTCACGTGCGCGTTTTTCGGCCATGGCAAACTCCTTAATTAATATGATCCTCCATAGTATCTGAAAGCGCCCTTTTGCGGATGCCATGCAATTCATGCCAATTAGGACAGTAAGGAAATAAATGCCAGCAATAACGGTAAACGGCATAGTAACCCGCTACGCCAACTATAGAGAAAGTGACCGAATTCTCACGCTTTTTACCCGGGAAATCGGCACGCTAAGCGCCGCCGCCCGGGGATGTAGAGCGCCAAAAAATCCCGTGTTTGCCTGCAGCGAGCTTTTCGTATGCGGCGAATTTGTGCTCTATGAAAAAAACGGAAAATATACCGTGACCTCCTGTAGCATCCAGGATCAGTTTTACCCCATCCGAGAAGACATGGATCGGTTCGCGGCTGGTATGCATGCCCTTTCCATGACTGACGCCTGCGTAGCCGGCGGGCAGCAGTGCGAAGAGCTTTACAAGCTCCTTTCCTATACCTTGAGTTTTCTATCCTACACCGAGCGGCACCCGCTGGATTTGGCGTTGTGCTTTTCAATTAAGTGCCTGGATATTTTAGGCTACGCGCCCACCATCACCCGGTGCGCAACATGCGGAAGAGACCTTCGGCAGGATGCGAAAATCGGCTTTTCGCCGGAAGCGGGGGGCGCAGTTTGCGTCAATTGCATCCACGGCGACCTTGTGGTTTCGCCGCTGGCGCTGGAGGCCATGCGTCGGATGATGCAGCTGCCGCAAGAGGATATGCGAAAGGTGATATTGCCCTTAAAGGTTCGCGAGGAGCTGAAACCCGCAGTGCGCGCGTATGCGGAGCGGGTTCTGGAGCACTCTTTTAAGGCGCTGACGCAAATCGCCGTTTCCAATCCGTAAATTGTTTTTTCTCCCATTTTACGCACGCATGAAAACCGTCGTTCGGGCAATGCTAGTTAATAACTCCCAACTGAAGGACGGTGCAATATGGCGCTCAATAAAGTTGAAATCTGTGGTCTTGACACTTCTAAACTCCCCCTCATGACACAAAAGCGCAGCCGGGAATTGCTGCTTAAAATAAAGGACGGCGACGAGGCGGCCCGGGATACATTTATTCAGGAAAACCTCCGCCTTGTGCTCAGCGTGATCCAGCGTTTTTCAGGACGCAGCGAACATATGGATGACCTTTTTCAGGTAGGCTGTATCGGCCTGATCAAAGCCATCGATAACTTTGATCTCGGTCACAACGTCCGTTTTTCCACCTATGCGGTGCCGATGGGCATCGCTTGGGGAAATGGGAACGGCGGTTCTCGTATCAATCCAAAACAGGCCGCTTTACCAGCGCTGAATTTTTGAAAAAAGGAAGCTCGGAACTAAATAAAATTCTCTGCAGGGAATAACATGTTTCAGGATATGCAAAACGGGGTTCCGGACAAAATCAGAGACTTGGGCGCCATTCGCGCCGCATTGTACGGAAAAAATAAAGAGACCGCCATTTTGGCGGCCTCTTTTGCTTTTCGTTATGATTTGCTGCGAATGTACTTGTCCATAGCTCCCGCGGCGGCTTTGCCCGCACCCATGGCGAGGATTACGGTAGCCGCGCCGGTCACGGTATCTCCGCCGGCGAACACGCCCTCCCGAGATGTCTGACCCGTGGCTTCGTCTGCCACGATGCAGCCCCATCGGTTTGTCTCAAGCCCCTTGGTAGTGTTCCGAATCAACGGGTTGGGGGAGGTACCAATGGCCATGATGACCTGATCCACGTCCAGCCTAAATTCGGAGCCTTTTATGGGTACGGGCCTGCGCCTGCCGGAACTGTCCGGCTCGCCCAGTTCCATGCGGATGCAGGTGATGCCGGAAACGAAGCCCTTGTCATCCCCATGAATTTCCACTGGGTTGTTCAAAAGTTTGAATATGATGCCCTCTTCCTTGGCATGGTGCACTTCTTCCACCCGGGCAGGCAATTCCTCTTCGCCGCGGCGGTAGACGATATACACTTCTTCCGCGCCCAAGCGTTTGGCGCAACGGGCAGCGTCCATGGCTACATTGCCGCCGCCGACCACGGCGACCCGGCGCGCCTTCTGCACCGGGGTATCGCTGCCCTTCTGATAGGCTTTCATCAAATTGATGCGAGTTAAAAACTCGTTGGCGGAGTATACGCCCTTTAGGTTTTCGCCGGGGATGTTCATAAAGCTGGGCAGGCCCGCGCCAGAGCCGATAAACACAGCCTCAAAGCCCTGCTTAAACAGTTCGTCCACAGAAAGCACCTTGCCGATGACCATGTTCGTTTCAATCTTAACTCCCATGTCAGCAAGCCCGTCGATTTCCTTCTGCACAATAGCTTTGGGAAGTCTGAATTCGGGGATACCGTAGATCAGTACGCCGCCGGCCTTGTGCAGCGCCTCAAAAATTGTCACGTCGTACCCCATCTTCGCCAGGTCGCCCGCGCAGGTCAGGCCCGCCGGGCCGGACCCCACGATGGCCACTTTATGGCTGTTTGAGTTGAAGGTCGCTCTCTTCTCAGCTTTCTGCTTTTCCTTTTGAAGGTGATAATCGGCCACAAAGCGCTCTAGCCGGCCAATGGCCACCGGTTCGCCCTTAATTCCCCGGACGCAAAGCTGCTCGCATTGGGTTTCCTGCGGGCAAACGCGGCCGCAGACGGCGGGAAGGGAATTCGTGCTGGTGAGTATCTCGTAGGCGGTGTCCATATCGCCTTCTTTTACTTTGGCAATGAATTCGGGGATGTTTACCTGAACCGGGCAGCCTTTTACACAGGGGCGGTTCTTGCAGTTCAGGCAGCGGTTCGCCTCGTCCATCGCCTGCTCAACGGTATAGCCCAGCGCCACCTCATTGTAGTTCTTGTTGCGAACTTGAGGATCCTGTTCCGGCATTTCGTTCTTTTTCAAAGACATGTTGGCCATATTATCTTACCTCCTGTTTAAAGAGGTTGCACTCTTTCTCATACGCTTCTCTTTCAAATTCCGCATACATGCTAGCCCGGCCCATGGCCTCGTCAAAGTCCACCTGATGTCCGTCGAAGTCGGGGCCGTCCACGCAGGCGAATTTGGTTTCCCCGCCCACCGTCAGTCGGCAGCAGCCGCACATGCCTGTGCCGTCCACCATCACCGAGTTCATGCTTACGACGGTTTTGATGCCGAATTCTTTTGTGAGTTTGGATACAAATTTCATCATGATCATGGGCCCGATGGCAATTACTTCGTCATACTTCTCGCCGGACTCGATGAGCTGCCGCAGCTGATCCGTCACTAACCCCTTCTCCCCATAGGAACCGTCGTCCGTGCGAAGAAAGTATTTGGTGCTCTTTGCCTTAAACTCATCTTCTAGAATTACCAGATCTTTTGTGCGGAATCCCACGATCGAGTGAACCTCCGCGCCCATTTCAAAGAGCTTTTTTGCAACGGGGTATGCAATTGCGCAGCCCACGCCACCGCCCACTACAGCCACCTTTTTCAGCCCCTTCAACTCGGAAGGCGTTCCAAGCGGACCCACAAAGTCGTGAATTTGATCCCCCACATTAAGTCTGCTCAGCCGCGTTGTCGTAGCCCCCACAATTTGAAAGATGATGGTTACCAGCCCAGTTTCCCGGTCGTAATCAGCAACTGTCAGCGGAATGCGCTCACCGCCCTCGTCCACGCGCAGGATAATAAACTGCCCCGGCTCCGCTTTTTTCGCAATACAAGGCGCTTCCACCTTCATGAGCGTCACGGTAGGATTCAGTTCCTTTTTTTCAACTATCCTTACCATCAAATTTCTCCTTAAAATGTGTTGGTCCAACGTTAAGTCGCCGATATTATACCAGTTTTTGCTCGTCATGAAAAGGTTTTTTGCATACTTGTGAAATATGTATCAGTGGTTTGTGCGCGCTCAACGCGTTTGCCTTTTGTAGATTCTGGAAAGACTTTCTTCGTAATGGAGGTGATTTGTTGGAAGTAATACGCTATATAAACGACGTAAAAATCTCGGGCGAAATGCCGGTTGCTACCATTGAAAATTCAGGCGTATTGCGCGTGGTCCGAGACTTGCAATTGAGAGTTTTACAGGAAAATTCAGGAAAAATCAGCGGGCAGACGCCATAAGACCGCGGCCGCTCGTTTGCTTTCGCCCTGTGCCAATGCTAGAATGAAGGCAGCCTTGCAGAGAGGCAATCCTGTGGAAGGAGGTACAATGAACAGACATTCATCAGATAGTGGATTTCGGGCCCTATATATCAGGGTATCCACCGAGGCGCAGGCGGAAGAAGGATTCTCCATTCAGGCCCAAAGCGAACGCCTGGCAGCCTATTGCAAGGCCATGGGGTGGGATCACTGCCAGGCCTATATTGACGGCGGTTTTACCGGCAGCAACCTCAACCGGCCGGAAATGCAGCGGCTCATCGCCGATGTAGAGGCCGGGAAGATTAGGTCGGTCATTGTGTATAAACTGGACCGTCTTTCCAGAAGCCAGAAGGACACGCTGTTTCTCATCGAAGACGTGTTCATGCCCAAGAACGTGGACTTTATTTCCCTCAACGAGAGCATCGACACTTCCACGCCCTACGGCCGCGCCATGATCGGCATTCTTTCCGCATTCGCTCAATTGGAGCGGGAGAACATCTTCATCCGCACACGCATGGGAATGCTGGAACGCGTGAAGCAGGGATACTGGCCCGGCGGCGGCTGTACGCCGTTCGGATACGATTACGATCGGGAGCAGGGAACCCTCATTCCCAATACCGACGCGGTCATTGTCCGTAAGATGTACGACCTTTACATCCAGGGCTATTCGGCCCAGAGAATCGCCGATATGCTGGGCCTTCGGTATGACAGGCTGGTAACGCAGATCCTTTCTCGCAAAAGCAACCTGGGCGTGATTTCCTACAAGGGCGAGGAATATAAGGGGCGACATGCGCCCATCGTCTCACAGGAGGTCTTTGAGCTGGCCATGCAGAAGATGAAAGAGCGGAGCCAAAAGGCACGGGCTACCACCAAGCGCCATCACCTGTTGACCGGGCTGGTCTACTGCGGCGCATGCGGCGCGAAGATGCGCTATATGCAATGGGGCCAGGCAGGATACAAACTTCGTTGCTACTCACAGGATCCTTCCAAGCCTTATATGCACAAAGACGCATGCTGCAGCGCGCAGGCAGTATGGGCCGATCAGATCGAAAGCGTAGTGCTCAGTGACCTGTTCAAGCTCTCAGCAAGTCTGGATGGCAAACCGTCCGACGGAGAACGGATGCTCATTGACCCGCTTCGAGAACTCAAAACCCGCATCATGCAGACGGAAACCAAGCTAAAGCGGTTGTATCACCTCTACGCCGAAGCCGCGGACGACATGCTGCTATCGGCCATCGAGGAGAACAAAGATACCCTCGCCATGCTCAAGCGGGAATACGGCGCCGAGGAGAAAACACAGGTGGCCGGCAAGCGGCTCCAGGATATCAGGCTGCAGGTAGCCTCTTTGGCCCAGTCCTGGCCCCATCTGGGCGGGATGGAGCGGCAGGCCATCATCCGCGACTGCGTGAACAAAATCATTATCACCGGCGACCGGGTGGAGATCTTCTACACCTTCGCCATAAGTAAAACGCAAACCCAGGTAGCGTAATGGAAACTGAATCTCTTCCGTTATAAGGCTTTGCAGCCCGCACCAAATTCTTTTTATATTATTTTCCCCAAGGGTATGCGGTGCCGATGATTATCGGGGAAGTGCGGCGTCACCTCCGTGACAACAATTCCCTCCGAGTCAGCAGATCCATTCGTGACACCGCCTACAAGGCCCTGCAAACCCGTTCCCAGCTTACGGATCAGCGGGGTCAGGAACCCAATTTGCGGGAAATCGCTGAAGCCATGGGCCTAAAGGAAGATGAGGTCGCCTTTGCCATGGATGCCATACAAGATCCCGTCTCCCTGTTCGAGCCCATCTATCACGACGACGGCGATGCCATTTATGTCATGGATCAGGTGAAGGACGAGCGCACCTCCGACGATGACTGGCTCAATCATGTAGCCATCGAAACGGGCATGGAGCGACTTTCAGAGCGAGAGCAGCGGATTCTGGCCCTCCGGTTTTTCCATGGCAGAACTCAGATGGAAGTAGCAGACGAGGTTGGCCTGAGCCAGGCGCAGATTTCCAGGCTGGAGAAGAACGCGCTGCGCTCTATGCGAAAATACCTAAAATAACTGACCAACACAAAGCGCGCGCCGTATTGGCGCGCGCTTATCTTATGTTCTGTTTTAAATAATATTTAAGGGTTTGAGATATTGCTGACGCTTCCTTTCGAATTCCATCGCATACTCCGGATCCTGACCAGTATGCAGCTCTCGCAAGTATTCGTGATGGTTGTTCATGATTCTCTCATTCTCACGTCCCAGCAGGAAAATAGCGATGCTGGAGCACTGGTCCGCAGCACGCCCGATGTTGGTCAGCGTTTCAATAAAGACCAGACCCGCGCTGATGGTGCATTTACCCTCCTTGAGCCGGGCGATATGCCGGTCTCTTAGGGCGGCCACCAGGTCGTCAATGACCTCTTCTAAGGGTTCCACCATCCGAGCCAAATCCATATTGTCTTCCTTGTAGGCACGCACCGTGTTGTCTATAATTTCCAGCGCAGCGTCCCGGATAGTCCCCAGTTCAAGTTGAGCCTTCTCCGAAAAGGCAATTCCCTCATCCACCAGCCTGGCGCCCATTTTGTCGATGTTGGTAGCGTAATCTCCGATCCGTTCAAAGTCCGAAACCGCCTGCAGCAGCATGTTCAGCTGGCGGTTATCATCCCTGTTCTCTATATCCTTGGACAGCTTCACCAGGAAGTTCTCGGCAGTATCCGTAAACGAGTCCAGCTGATCCTCGCGGGTTTGCATTTGGGCGCTTCTCTCCACCGAAAACTTCAGCAGCTGCCGGAAGCTTTCCTCAATATTCTTCTGTGCCAGTTCCGCCATCCTGCCAATGGCGTTGGTCGCCTGTTGCAGCGCAATGGCCGGCGAAACAAACAGTTTTTCGTCCAGAATGTGCAGCTTGGAGTAATCCTCCTCGCCCCCATCCGTCCGGATAATCACCTTGGACAGCTTCACCAGTAGGCTCGTAAAGGGAAGCAGCACGATAGCCGTCATCAGGTTGAAGAAGGTCTGGAAGTTTGCAATATCGCCGCTGTTCACGATTTTCCCCGGTAATTTGTCTAGAAATCCCACTTTGAAAATAATACTCATCATGATCATGAACAAGACGGTACCAATCACGTTGAACACGATATGCGCAAGGCCTGTCCGCTTTGCGTCCTTGGAGGAACCGATGGAGCAGACCATAGCGGTGGTGATGCATGTGCCCAAGTTGATGCCCATAATCAGGGGATATATCAACCCAAAAGTCAGCACCCCCGTTGCGGACAGTGCCTGCATCATACCCACCGTGGCCGATGAGCTCTGTACGATTACGGTGATCACAAGACCCGTAAGGATTCCCAGAACGGGAACTTCTGAAAATTTTTGCAGCAGTTCAAGAAAAAGCGGCGATTGCGCCAGCGGCGCCACCGACGAAGTCATGTTCAGGAGGCCTACAAATATAATGCCAAATCCTATGAGAATTTGCCCCTGGCATCGGGTTCCTCTCTTTCTGATGAACATCACCAAAATTACGCCGATAATCAGCGCAATCGGAGCCAGCGTGGAGGGCTTGAAAAACTCCAGCAACATGTTACCGGAGGAGTTGATGTCCATCAGCCGTATGATCTGCGCAGTCACCGTGGTTCCGATGTTGGCGCCCAATACAATGCTTACCGCCTGTCTCAGGTTCAATATCCCCGCGCTGATCAGGCCCACTGCAAGGACTATGGTTGCCATGGAGCTTTGGATGACGGCCGTAATCAGCATGCCGGTCAGCATGCCCACAAAGGCATTCTGCGTAACCTTTTCCATCACTCTTTTGAGCGTATCACCAGAGGTGTTCTTCAGCCCGTCTCCCATAACCTCCATCCCGTAGAGGAACATGGCCAACCCACCGAAAAGAGTCAGGAATTTAAAAACATCCATTTGGTATCCCCTTTGTCTTTTTCACATTTTACACATCTTTTACATCTCTATGATAAATGAAAAAAGACGTTTTGAAAACCCCCCTATTTGTCTGTTATAAAAATACAAAAATCCATTTCCGCAGCGTCCGCACAAAAAAAACGGCTCCGGCATAGGTTGCCGAAGCTGTTATATTATATCCTAATTTATGCGCTCATAGTCAATGAGCTCAATGCAGGAAGACAGGAAGTTGGGGTGTGTCTGCATATCCCCGCTAAGCGCTGTAGAAACGTATTTTTTGTTGTCGTCGGCAAATACAGTGGCAACCACCTGCTCCTCTAAAGCGTCATTGCACATAACGGCCCCCAGGAAATTTGCGCCGGAGGAAATTCCAACCCCCAGGCCCAGCTCCCGGGCCAGCTTCCGTGCCATATTGACGGAATCCATGTCATTGATGTCAATAATTCCATCAATGAGCTTTTTGTCGATCACTGCCGGAACAAACTCATCTCCAATTCCTTCAATGGCGTGGCTGCCGATAATCACGCCCTTGGATAGCATGGGCATGGTCTCGGGTTCCAAGGCGATCACCTTTGTCCCCTTCTCTTCCTTCAGCCTCCTGCCCACGCCCATTAGCGTGCCGCCCGTGCCAACGCCGGCCACAAAGCTGTCGATGTGAGGCAGCGCCGCCGCAATTTCTGTCCCGATGCCCAGATAGTGGGCAAGCGGATTGTCCGGGTTTTTAAACTGGCCGGTCAAAAATGCCCCCTCTTCCTTTGCCATCTGCTCCGCGATCTGGATGGCACCGGTAAATCCGCCTTTTTCCCGGGAGATAAGGTGCAGATGGGCGCCATACATGGCGAGTATGGTCCTGCGCTCAGCACTGACCCAGTCCGGCATAAAAATATGTACAGGATTGTCCAGCATTGCACCTACGGCCGCCATGGCAATTCCCGTATTGCCGCTGGTCACTTCCACAATGGGCTGCCCATTTTGCAGTTCTCCCCGCTCTTTTGCCTTAGTCAATACATAAGAAGCCATCCGGTCCTTGATGCTGCCGGTGAGATTGTAGGATTCCAGCTTTGCGTACACCGACCGTTTTTGGCCGTCTTTTTTATAATCAACACGCACCATGGGCGTATTTCCGATCAAGCCTTTAAAATTCATACTCAACCTTCCTTTAATATGAGCTTATACCATTCTATTGAGACCCATTGGGGTTTTGTGCAAACAAAAAAGCTATGTGCCTTATGCACATAGCCAACCACAAAGTTTTGTATGAGCACAGGCGACGCGCAAGAGAGCCGCCTGACCCTTTCGGATCTTACAGGCGCCTCTGCCTCATACAACAACACAGTGCGGCAAAATTCTTAAACATGAGGGTATGATATCATGGCTTTCTAAATTTGTCAACGGCACATCTCATGCCCGCTTTAAAAAAAACGTGGCTGTAGCTGTGGCGCAAATGTGCTCCGCTCCCAATTCCTGTGCCTGTGCATAGATGTGAACCAAGGATTTTGTCTCTGAAGTAATCCGCGCCGTGACCCGCAGCATGGACTCTACCGAAACCGGCCGCATGAAGCTCACGCTCAGGTCGATGGTGGGACATTGTTCCCTTCCCGTACAAGCGCGAACCAAAATCCCCATAGCGTTATCAAACACAGTGGCGATGATCCCGCCGTGCATGGTGCCGAAGGGGTTGCGCATCCAAGGTTCCACTCTGTATTCCACAGTCCACTGACGCAGCGCAAAATCCGCGTCCACCGCCTTGGGTTCGATCATAGCCAAAACGGAGTCGGGGGCAGCTTCCACGGCCCAGCGGATGCGCTCATTTAATGCTTCTTTCAGCTCTTGTGTGTTCTTCGGTAATTCCTTCACGGGTGCTTTTCCTCTTTTGTACGCAATGCGGCGCTCTTCAATGCGCGCCTTTACCCAGTATAGAATTGATTTTAGGGCGCGTCAATCATTTATCTCTCCCTTGTACTTCCGATGCGTCGCCATACCGCCCCGAATATGCCGTTCCTCTTTGTTGCGCTGCAGCACTTCCCGCACGGCCCCCGCCATAGCTGGGTCGATCTGGATGAGCCGCTCCGCCATGTCCTTATGTACCGTTGATTTTGAAATTCCGAATTTTTTCGCCGTCTTCCGAACCGTCGCTCCGTTTTCAACGATGTACCCGGCGCAGTCCATCACGCGCTCTTCAATATATGCGTACATGCAATCACCCCCCACACGCTTTATACAAGCTTATGTGGGAGAATGGGCGCTTATTCTATTCTATCAATGAGAAAACGAGACTGAATGCGCTCAAACTTAAGTCGGGGATCTGCACACGCTGCAGGCATAAACGTTTTTCGCCCCCGCGCGCCGCAGCGCTTTGGCGCATTCTTCCACCGTGCTTCCCGTTGTAATCACATCGTCCAGAAGCAATACGCTTTTCCCCACGCTGGCGGGGATGGCAAGAAACGCGCCCTTTACATTTTGCGCCCGCTTTTTTGCGTCGGTAATGTTGGCTTGGGGGAGCGTATTTTTAACCCGCACCAGCAGATGCTTCTCCACTGGAACACCTAGGGACTTCCCCAGATGCTTCGCCAAAATCTCGCTCTGGTTATATCCGCGCTTCCTCCGGCGGGAGGGATGAAGGGGAACCGGCACAATGCAGTGGATCTGCCACGCGTCTGGAATTTTGATATACCCCGCCAGAATTTCACCCAAATATTTTTCGTTGCGGTATTTGAGCCGCTTCACCAGCTCCGCCCCCTGCGCCGCATAAAGCAGGCCGCAGGCAATGCCGTCTAGTCCAGAAAGCTGCGGCATCTGCGCTGCGTAAAGAATCTCTTTTTCGCATGCCTCGCAAACCTCGTGCTCGTTGAGAATCCCGTCCCTTCCGCAGGCGCAGCAGGTGACGTGCTTGGGGTAAAGTGCGTTTAAAAACGCCTCCAATAGCTTCATAGCGGCAGCTCCCTTTGCTGAAGAATCAGGGATTTTAGAGCGCTGTAACGCCTTTTTACTTGGTTGTTGCGCACCATCTGAGCCGAGCATTCTTTTTTTCCAACGATATATACCATTTTTCTCGCTCGGGTCACCGCCGTATAAAGGAGGTTCCGGGTCATGAGCATGGGGGGCCCGCCCAACAGCGGCAAGAGCACGATAGGAAATTCGCTGCCCTGGCTCTTGTGGATGGAGATGCAGTACGCCAGCTCGATTTCCTCCAGCATGCCAAACTCATAGAGTGCGCAGCGCTCATCGTCAAAGAGCACCTCCACCGTCTGCTCATAGAGATCCACGCGCATGATGGTGCCCAAATCGCCGTTGAACACCCCCTCTCCCACCTCTTCGGGCATCCCTCTTCTCTCCCGTTTCCAGCCCAAACGGTAGTTGTTCTTCACCTGCATCACCTTATCGCCTTCTCGAAAGACCGTGTCCCCGTACTTGCGCTCGCACTTCTTGTGCACGGGAGGGTTGAGGGCCTCCTGCATCCGGCGGTTGATGTTGTTCACGCCCAGGACGCCCTTGCGCATGGGCGAAAGCACCTGCACATCCTTCATGGGATCTGCAGTACCCAGCTTCTCGGTTCTGCCAGCGCAAAGGGCGATGACCCGACGTAAAACAGCTTCCGCATCTTCTATATTTTCAAAGCAGAATTCTCCCCCTTCGTCTAAGATCGGCGGCATGCCGCTATTGATTCTGTGGGCGTTGACCACGATAGAGCTACGCCCGGCCTGTCGGTAAATTTCGGTAAGCTTTACCAAAGGGATAGCCCCGGAAGCAATGACGTCCCGGAGCACATTCCCCGCCCCCACGGGCGGGAGCTGATCCGCGTCCCCCACCATAATGAGCCGCGTCCCAGGTCGAACAGCTCGAAGCAGGGATCCCATCAGCTGCACGTCCACCATACTCATCTCGTCCACGACAATGGCGTCGGCATCTAGGGGATTGTCCGCATTGCGCAAAAATCCCGTATCGCCATATCCGTATTCCAGCAGCCGATGGATGGTTCGCGCTTCTGTGCCAGCGGCCTCGCTCATGCGCTTCGCCGCCCGGCCGGTAGGGGCACAAAGCTCATAGCTTTCCCCCTGTTGCTCCAAAATTCGAATAATAAACTGTAGTATTGTGGTTTTCCCGGTGCCGGGGCCTCCCGTGATCACTACTGCTCCGTTGGTCAGCGCCAACTTTACTGCGTCTCTCTGCTGGGATGCAAGCTGGAGCTTCAGCTGCTTTTCTAATTCTTCGATCTGCTCCTCAACGCGAAAGAACTGGGAGCGCACAGGCACCCGGCTCAGCTGAACCAGCCGCAGGGCACACTCCCGTTCCATGGCATAGAGGTAGGGCAAAAACACGGCATCTGTGCCCTCCACAATCTGGTACACCAGGTCGGACGAAATGATCATGTCGTCCAGCGCGCCCTCCACGGGTCGAATTTCCGCTTCAAGAAGATTGCATGCCACCTCTACCAACTTTTCCCGAGGCAGGTAGGTATGTCCCTCCTGCCGTGCCCACTGGAGGGTGTATTTAAGCCCAGCCCGAACCCTGTAAGGCGAGTCGCTGTCAACTCCGGCGTTTTGCGCAATCCGATCCGCCGTTTTAAATCCAATGCTCTCCACGTCGTCAATGAGACGGTAAGGGTTCTCCTCCACCCGTTGCAGGCAGAGCGGGCCATAAATCTTATACAGCTTCATGGCCTGGTTGACGGTAATCCCAAATTGCTGAAGCGCCAGCATAATATCCCGCATGTCCCGCTGCTGTGCAAAAGAATCGGCGATCACATGGGAGCGGACCTTGCCGATGCCATAAATTTCTGTAAGCCGCTCCGGCTCCTCTTCCAAAATTTTAAGCGTATCCATGCCGAAGGTAGCAACGATGTTCTGTGCCGTGCTTTCCCCCACGCCCTTGATCAGCCCGCTGCTCAAATAGTCGCAGATAGCAGATAGCGTGGCCGGGGCAAGGGTGCTGCATTCCTCCGCCTTAAACTGCGTCCCGTACGCCTTATGTTCCGCCCATTCTCCGGTCAACTCAATCCGTTCGCCCACGCTGGCAAGCGGCATATCGCCCACGGCCGTAATTTCGTCACCGGAAGCGTCCGCAAGCTCAAGCACGGTAAATCCCGTGTCCTCGCTTCGGAAGATGATTTTCTTTACGGTGCCGTTGATCTGCATTGCACTCCCCTACCCTTCTGCGCTCATTTTATCATAAATACATGGCCATATCCTGCAAAGTTTGTATTTTTACCGCATATACCTTAAGTGAGTAATTTTTCATGGAGGAGGAATCCGTTTTGCGTATATTTGTGATTACAAAACGAACGCTTATCATTGCGGCAATCATCCTAGGAATCGTCGCCGTTTCTGTCATTCTCTACCTATGCTTTGCGCCTGATGCCGCGGCCGCCGCCAGCAGCGGCGCCGTGGTGGAAGAATACGAGGTGACGGCGCTGACGGCCGGAAAAAAAGAGTTGCCCGTATACAGCGTCAGCCGGACCGACAAGAAGATCGCCCTGACCATCGACGCCGCCTGGGAAGATGACAAGACGGCGTACATCCTGGATACGCTCAAGACCTATGACGTGAAGGCCACGTTCTTCCTCTGCGGGTTCTGGGTGGAAAAATACCCGGATCAGGTGAAGGCCATCTATGACGCGGGTCACCAGATTGGCAACCACACGGCCACGCACCCGCACATGAACAAACTTGGCACAAAGGAAATTCAAAAAGAACTCAACAGTTTTGACGACATAGTGGAAAAAATCACCGGGGCACGCACCGTGGTCTTCCGGGCCCCCTATGGCGAATACAACGATACCGTGATTAAAACCGTGCGCAGCATGGGCTACGAGCCCATTCAGTGGGACATCGATAGCATCGACTGGAAAGAGGAGCGTAGTGCAAAAACCATTTTGGATACCATATTGCCCCACCTTCACGACGGTTGCATCATCCTTTGCCACAACAACGGCTATAAAATCAAAGAATACCTGCCCACGCTTATAGAAACGGCCCTAGCGGACGGCTATCAGTTCGTAACCATAGGCGATCTGCTGCTCACGGGCGATACCATCATCGACGTCAACGGCGTGCAGAAGCCGGCATGAAAGCCCTAAGGCAAGGGGGTGAACCCCTCTTGCCTTAATATTGTAAGCGATAAGCAAGGCTTCAGCCCTTATAATTTTTTTGAAATATAAAATAGCTATGTCCGTATTATGTAATTAATAAATTACATAATACAGGCATAGCTCGTTGCTGTTTTTTACGCCGGTACCATATATTATGCCTTACACTTTTGCTTATCACAGGTCTGCTGAATGATCCACCATCTCCAGATAAGCTTTCTTGCAGGCTTCAAAGTCTCTATCTACTATAGCTTGGTAGATAACACGATGAAGGTCCTCGTTATAGTTCGTTATGCGCGATTTATATTCGGCCTTAAAGGTATCTGCACGCTGCTTCAGCATAAGGTGCTGAAAAATGGGTTCCTTCGCTACAGTGAACGAGTAAGAATACAGCGAATTCTTAGACATCCTGACTATGCACTGATGGAATTGCAGATCGAGCTCCACGAGTTCCTCAAACAAATTGTGATCTATATGCGGCATATTTGATATCTTGAGTTTAACGGCGCAATATTCATCGAGTATCTGCTTTAAGGCCGCAATGTCGTCAGGCGTTGCACGCTCAATTGCGAGACGCGCACATTCGATTTCAAGCAGTTCCCTGAACTCGCATACATTCTCGAGCAGCTTTGGCTGCATAAAGAAATCCGAAATTTCACCAATATATTTGCTGAAGCTAAACCTTTTTATATAGGTCCCCTCGCCGACCCGTGTTTCAACGATACCCTGCGTATTGAGCTTTTGCAGCGCCATGCGGATCGTGAGCCGGTTTACGCCGAACATCTCCGCAAGATCGTTTTCCGATGGTATTTTCTCGTATAACTTCCAGGTACCGTTTTTTATATTATCTTTAATACGCTCGCAGACTTCATCAGGCAGTGATTTTCTTATTATTTTCATATTTCCTCCAGTTAGTGCATGTTCGATAGTTGAGATATCCAACTTCAAAAAATTATTATCTATTATTATCTAATTGTCAAGTAAATTATAGATAAATCAATGCTTGCATTCAATAAAAAACAGAGGTATGATAGTTACGTAGCGAACAGGCATACAACCAAAGCAATAGGAGATGATGTATTATGAAAATCACAAAAATCGATGTTATGAAGGTTGAGTGTGAATTGCCTGGATGGCGGCCAATTATATGTCGTATATATACCGACGAAGGCATTTATGGTGATGGAGAAGCGGCACTGGCATATGGAATTGGGGCTTCCGGAGCATTCGGAATGGTTAAGGACCTTGCTGCACTAATCATTGGCATGGATCCTCTGGATAATGAGGTGATATGGGATAAGCTTTATAAAACCACCTTCTGGGGGCAAAATGGCGGGCCGGTCGTCTTCGCCGGTATCAGTGCCCTAGATATTGCCCTTTGGGATATTAAGGGTAAATATTTTAATGTACCAATATATAAGCTGTTGGGTGGGAAGCGGCGCGACAATCTTCGTTCCTATGCAAGCCAGTTGCAGTTTACCTGGAGCGATTCCTTCGAACCAGTGACAAAAACTGAAGATTATGTAAAATTCGCTAAAAAAGCGGTGGCTGAAGGGTATGACTGCATAAAAATTGACTTTTTTACCTTTGACAAAGATGGCAGAAGTTTTACAACAGAAGATTTCACACGGCTGTTGAAGCCCTATTATGTGGATTTAATTGAAGAACGGGTGGCTGCAGTGCGCGAAGCGGTCGGCCCCAATGTAGATATCATCATGGAGAATCATTCCAACCCGGACGCGCAATCCGCCGTACAGTTGGGCCGCCGCATACAAAAGTACAACATATTCTACTTTGAAGAGCCAAATACGCCTAACGCGAAGACGGCTAAATTCATTTGCGACAAGCTTGAGATGCCGATTGCTCATGGCGAACGCGTATACGCGCGGTGGCAATATGCTCAGTATTTTGAAAACATGTCGGTACAGGTTATCCAGCCGGATATCGGGAACTGCGGCGGCTTGACCGAAGCAAAGAAGATCTGCGACATGGCATATACCTACGACGTGAATGTGCAAGCGCATGTTTGCGCAAGCCCTCTTTCCACGGCGGTGGCGCTGCACCTAGAATGTGTAATTCCTAACTTTGTCATCCACGAACATCACATGATTAATCTGTTGAAGGCAAACAAAGTTCTTTGTGCTCACGACTACCAACCGGTAAATGGTAAATTCAAGGTGCCGGAGCTGCCGGGTATTGGTAACGAGTTTTCCGAATATGCGCTGACACATTGTGAGAAAGTGACAGTCGAGTAGCTTATATTTTAAATAATGTAATAAAAAAACAGAAAGGTATAGATATTTTATGAAAATTACAAAGGTAGACGTAATGCAAGTGAAAACCAGTCTTTCTGGTTTTCCATGGAATCCCATAATATGCCGTATATATACCGACGAAGGCATTTATGGTGATGGAGAAGCGGCACTGGCATATGGAGTTGGGGCTTCCGGAGCATTCGGAATGGTTAAGGACCTTGCTGCACTAATCATCGGCATGGATCCTCTGGATAATGAGGTGATATGGGATAAGCTTTATAAAACCACCTTCTGGGGGCAAAATGGCGGGCCGGTCGTCTTCGCTGGTATTAGTGCTTTAGATATTGCCCTTTGGGATATAAAGGGTAAATACTTTAATGTACCAATATATAAGCTGTTGGGTGGAAAGCGGCGCGACAATCTTCGTACCTATGCAAGCCAGTTAATGCTAGGATGGGGAGATAAATACGAGCCCATGTGCGCCACCAAAGATTATGTTACTGCGGTAAAAAAAGCGGTGACAGAAGGGTATGATTGCGTCAAAATCGACTTTTTTATCTTTGATAAAGACTGCAGATCTTTCACAGAGGAAGATAGAGCACGTCTGCTCAAACCTTATTATGTGGATTTAATTGAAGAACGGGTGGCGGCAGTGCGCGAAGCAGTCGGCCCCAATGTAGATATCATCATGGAGAACCATTCTTTGCTGGACGCACAGTCTGCAATTCAGTTAGGGCGCCGCATACAAAAGTACAACATATTCTACTTTGAAGAGCCAAATACGCCTAACCCGAAGACGGCTAAATTCATTTGCGACAAGCTTGAGATGCCAATTGCTCATGGCGAACGCGTATACTCGCGGTGGCAATATGCTCAGTATTTTCAAAACATGTCGGTACAGGTTATACAGCCGGATATCGGGAACTGCGGCGGCTTGACCGAAGCAAAGAAGATCTGCGACATGGCATATACCTACGATGTGAATGTGCAAGCGCATGTTTGCGCAAGCCCTCTTTCCACGGCGGTGGCGCTGCATCTTGAATGTGTAATCCCCAACTTTGTTATACACGAACATCATATATGCAATTTGCAACCAGAGAACAAGAGACTTTGCATTCATGATTATCAGCCTGTAAACGGAAAATACAAGGTGCCAGAGCTGCCGGGTATCGGTAACGAGTTTTCCGAATATGCGCTGACACATTGTGAGAAAGTGACGGTCGGATAACTTATATTTTAAATAATATAAAAAAATAGAAAGGTGTAAATGTTTTATGAAAATTACAAAAGTAGATGTGATGCAGGTTAATGCAGATTCAGGTCTTTTTCCTTGGCGTCCGGTGATATGTCGCGTCTTTACTGATGAAGGATTATATGGAGATGGTGAAGCAGCACTATCTTATGGCGTCGCTGCACCAGCGGCTTTCGGTATGATCAAGGATCTTACCGCACTAATCATCGGTATGGATCCTCTGGATAATGAGGTGATATGGGATAAACTTTATAAAACCACCTTCTGGGGGCAAAATGGCGGGCCGGTCGTCTTCGCCGGTATCAGTGCTTTAGATATTGCCCTTTGGGACATAAAAGGGAAATATTTTAATGTCCCAGTCTATAAGTTGTTGGGCGGTAAAAGACGTGACAATTTAAGAAGTTATGCAAGTCAGCTTCAGGCCGGATGGGGTGATGAAATCATACCTGCGTGTTCAGCAAAAGATTATGCTGCAGCTGCCAAAAAGGCAGTATCTGAAGGCTACGACTGCGTAAAGTTTGATTTTTTCACCTTTGACAAAGACGGCAGAATGTTCACGGATGAAGATAGAACACGTCTGCTCAAACCTTATTATGTGGATTTAATTGAAGAACGGGTGGCGGCAGTGCGCGAAGGGGTCGGCCCGAATGTCGATATCATCATGGAGAACCATTCTTATCCGGACGCGCAATCCGCCGTACAGCTAGGTCGCCGCATACAAAAGTACAACATATTCTACTTTGAAGAGCCAAATACGCCTACGCCGAAGACGGCTAAATTCATATGTGACAAGCTTGAAATGCCTATCGCCCATGGAGAACGAATATATTCACGGTGGCAGTATGCGCCATACTTTGAGAATATGTCAGTACAGGTGATACAGCCAGACATAGGCAACTGCGGTGGTCTCACAGAGGCAAAGAAGATCTGCGACATGGCATATACCTACGACGTGAATGTGCAAGCGCATGTTTGCGCAAGCCCTTTTTCCACGGCGGTGGCGCTGCATCTGGAATGTGTGATACCGAATTTTGTAATTCATGAGCATCATGTAGTTAATCTCATGCGGTACAATAAAAACCTATGTATTTACGATTATCAGCCTGTAAATGGAAAATACAAGGTGCCGGAACTGCCGGGCATCGGTAACGAGTTTTCCGAATATGCGCTGACACATTGTGAGAAAGTGACGGTCGGGTAACTTATATTTTAAATAATATAAAAAAAATAGAAAGGTGTAAATGTTTTATGAAAAAGATCCCGCTTATTAATGCCCCTGCTCCATCAACAGGACTTCTTAAGAGGCCGGAGTTGTATGCACTCAGCTTGGGTCAGGTCATAGGTGCTGGAGTTATTACCACAGTTGGTCCCGCCATAGGCATGACGGGTTACTCCGCTTGGGTTGCTTATGCAGCTGCGCTCGTAATAGGATTAATATTTGTTGCTCCGTGGTTCTTTATTACATCAACTCTACGTTTGGGCGGAGGCCAATATTCTCTGGTTGCGAAACTTGCAGGGCCAAGGCTTGCCGGGATGGTAGGGGTAGCCTTTATACCTCAGATGTTTCTATTAGCCCTGTTTGGTACCGCACTTGGAATATATCTCAATTCATTATTTCCTGCTTTTCCCGCACAATGGTTCGGCATTATTGGCTTCACCCTTATCTTCTTTATCAACATAATGGGCATTACATGGATGGCGAGATTCCAGAAACTGATGACATGGATACTGATAGGCTCCCTCATGTTATTTGTAATCGTGGGATTGTTCAATGTCAAAAACCCAGTGCTAGACGTTTCGCAGCAAGGTTTTGTATCCAACGGGTTCCCGGGGTTCCTCGCCGCTACATTCATCCTGTATTACTCCTGCACGGGGTATCTTGTGGTATCAATTTTTGGCAAGGACGCAAAAGTCCCAAGGCGCGACATACCGTGGGCAATGATTGCCGTTTTCTTCTCGCTGATCGTGCTATACTGCGGCGTGGCTATCGTGAACGCCGGGGTACTTCCTTTGGACCAGGTGGCCGGAAAACCGCTGACGGGTGTTGCCAGCGCTATTTTCCCACAGTGGCTGTTCTATCTATTTATTATCGGCGGCCCTATTATGGCGCTTACTACGACCATCAACTCGACTTTAGCGATGTATCCGTATGTCGTAGGCCAGGCAGCAAAAGACGGCTGGCTGCCAAAATCGTATCAGACGACAAACCGGTTTGGTGCCGCGTGGAAGATACTGGTGACCTGCTATTTATTTGGTGTTGTTCCGCAATTAATAAACTTTAATGTAAATACAATCATAACAAACATCTTGCTCTTTATCTCGGCTATCAGCTTCTTGAATTTTATTGCGTTTTATAATTTGCCGAAAAAGTATCCCGAAGCATGGAAAAAGGCGAAGCTGCATATTCCCAATTGGCTGTATTATGTTATAGTCTCGGCATCTGCTGCGGTAAATCTATACGTTTTTTACCGTTCGTTGACTACATTGAATGTAGTCCAGGCTATAGTCAGTGTGTCATTATTGGTAATATCAGCTGTTTACGCTCTGTTGCGTGCCAACAATAAAAACGTAGCAGTAAACACTTCTGTCTGGTCAGAAGAAGAAGAAAAGGAGAGCTTGGCTTAGTCTTCTATAGAGTCCTCAGGCACGTCTATTGATGTCTGAAATACACGCACAATAATGGTTGCATCCAATTCGCACGCTAAATCCAAAACGCTTACAGTTTTCTGAGTCAGCATGATGAGACCTGCGGCTGTCGCTGTGGGTCTCATCATATTCATGCAGAGGTAGTAATGAAAAACATCAGATACTTAAAGTTGGTTATACTATCAGTATTCTTTTTTCAGACCGGCAATATGATAGTCACCCCAGCCATAGGTAGCATAGCTAGGTCTTTCCCCAATATTTCTTATCCCACCATTCTTTTAGTATCAACTCTGCCTACGTTGATTGCAGTACCCGTGTCGCTTACAACCGGAAGACTTGCAGGCAGGTTAATTAGTTATAAAACACTGCTTATTATTGCTATGACTACATTTGTAACATTCGGTATTGCACCTTTTCTTGTTTCGAATTTCTATCTGATTCTAGTTTTTCGAGCCGCTACCGGCATCGCTATCGGTATATTGATGCCCCTGGGCATGACGCTTGTGATCAATAACTTTCAAGGCATGGAACGTGCGCGCATGTTGGGATTCGGGAATACGGCTGCGACCGCAGGAGGGATAGTGTTTCAAACAGTAAGCGGTGCTGTAGCACTATTTCTGTGGAAGTATTCATTTCTGCTTTACGGGCTGGGAGTTTTCACGCTGGTACTCGTGTTGTTCTTGCCAAAGCAGGAATCTGATCGTGTGCATTCGGCTAAAACGCATGGCATCAGAATGCCTATCTCTGTATATTTCTTCGCATTGTTCATTTTTATAATTTCAGTACTTCTATATCCTCTTATAGTCAATATGTCTACCAACATCTACTATAAAGGCATAGGAAGCACTGGGGATGCCGGATTGGTGCTTACAATGTTTTCAGTCGGCGGTTTGGTTGCAGGGAGCGTATTTGCAAAGCTTCTCAAGGTGTTTAAGATGCGCAGTTTTTCAGTAGCCCTAATATTCTTGTCATTAGCTACATTTCTTGCTGCTTATGGAGAAAAGATTGAACTGATGTATACAGCTACGGCTTTCGCTGGATTCGGGCTAATTATTCTATTTTTGACCGTCTTTATGGTGCTAGGGCATCGCGTTCAACACGACAGGATGGCGATGGCTTCCGCCATTATAGTGGCGGCAATGGGCGTAGGTAACTTTGTTTCTTCTTATGCTTTTGCACTGACGACTGAATTGCTGAGAGGCCAAAGGTTTACGCCTTTCTACCTAGCCGCATCCATCTTTGCTATAGCTGGGATCCTGAGCGCTTTATTGATTAGGCGTGGGTTTATCGGCAAGGGAGCGGCTAATCTTCACGGGAATATTGGTTCCTAAGGAAAGAATCATTTGCCTTTTTAATAATTATTTTTATAACCTAATACATAAATCAAAACCATTCGGCGAGCAGGAGAAGTTCGTATTTTGTCCATTTTGATGCACCACCAGAGACCACGTTTTCCATATTTTATAGAAAACGTGGTTTTTTATTTGCTTGTAAGATGATGATTAATATGGAAGGCGATATTAATTTAAAAAAACTACTATAGTTCTGAGGTTATATACTATTTATTCTATGGAGAAGTCAATGGTAACATTCGGGTCAGTTCGATCCTCAATGAAGATTTCTATATTAATAATCACCAGTTTGCAGATTTGCACCCCTCAACATGAGAAGTGTTCCATATGACCTTAAGCAAAAACTATTAAAACGGTTTTTCGGAAAATACATTAACATTCACTATCCCAATAGTCAATAATTTGTAGTGACTTTAAAGAAAAGCTCACATTTTATGCGAGCTTTTTCTTTGTACTAAGAATGTAACGATGTATGTTGTTTACTTTGCATTCCATATCTATGGTCGATCGCATCGACTGGGAAGAGAAGCGTAGTGCAAAAACCATTTTGGATACCATACTGCCCTACCTTCACGACGGTTGCATCATCCTTTGCCATAACAACGGCTATAAAATCAAAGAATACCTGCCCACGCTTATAGAAACGGCCCTAGCGGACGGCTATCAGTTCGTAACCATAGGCGATCTGCTGCTCACGGGCGATACCATCATCGACGTCAACGGCGTGCAGAAGCCGGCACGAAGGCCCTAAGGCAAGGAGAGTGAACCCCTTGCCTTAATTACAAACCGCCGGGAATTGCCCAGCGGTTTTTTGCATTATGTCCCGCCCGGCTCTCCGCTTCAGAAGGCCCTTTGCGCGGGGTTTTCCTTAAATGCTTTCACTTCATCCTCTAGCCAGTGTCATGGATTTTACAGTGCGCCAAATACAGGATTTCCCAAATTCCCTATGTATTATTAAATCTTCACTGGCATAAATCAATCGCAGTAAGCGCATAAATCTTTGCCGTGTTGATCAAATCTTGGATGCTGACCCATTCATTAGATTTATGGATATACTTAAGGGAACCTGGTCCCATCATCAATGCGGGAATGCCTCTTCTATGGAAGATACAATTGTCACCTGCAGCAATAAAACTGTTTAGCTTGCCGAGCGTGCCGGTAACTACCCCTGTATTCGCCTTCAGCGTTTTAACCAAGTCACTGTCTGTGGGGATTCTAACAGCATTGGTGCATCGGCTGCAGAATTTTATTGAAGCCTTGAATTGTGGATCATTAGCCATCATCTCGTCAATTACTGTTTGGAATTCAGCCAAAGCTCCATCATAAGTCTGCCCGGGTACCAAACGTACATCAATCGCTATTTTACATTCGTCAGGAACTACATTTGCTAAAGTACCGCCAGCAATTGTTCCGTAATTGACTGTGCATTCACCTAAGAAATCATCTTTTTCCCATTTCAAGCCGCGTTTGCGGAATGCGCAAATCAATTCGGCTGCCTTTTCTACTGCATTGATGCCCAATTCAGGTTTTGAACTGTGGGCTGTAACTCCACTAACAACAACTTCAGCCCAGAAACAACCTTTATATGCTATAATAATTTCCATCTCAGTCTGCTCTGCATTAATAAAGAAATCAGGCAGCACTTTGCCCTGTTCGGCCAGATAACCCATGCCATCAGGCCCGCCGATCTCCTCATCGATCGTTGCAACAAACTGAATATCACCCTTTAACGATACGCCACATTCCTTTAATGCTTTCATTGCTACTAGGCAGCATGCCAAGCCGCCCTTCATATCAGCCGCACCACGTCCAATAAGATTGCCATCTTTAATTACAGGCACAAAGCCACCCTCGGTCTTCCAATCAGGTTCTTCCGCAGCAACAACATCATAATGGCCGCCCATTGCCAATGTTCTGCCGCCACCTGATCCTTTTAGTGTAGCTATGGTATTAGGTCCACTGCCATTGGTTGAGTTCGCAACAGCCTCGCCCTGAATGCCAAATTTGTTGAATTCGTTCACTAAATAGTCGGACGCTTCCCGGTAGTATTTCGCAGAATCAGGCCTGCCGGAAATAGACGGGATTTTAATCATATCCGATGCAATACGAACGATTTCTTCTTTATTGCAGTCAATCCATTGCAAAACCTTTTGCTTTTCAGCCTCACCCATTGTTTTAACACCTCTTTTTTCAAATTAGATTATCGCATGATTAAAAGTAAACCCTGCCCATTGCTGTTTTTACAAAAACTTTCGTTCCTCAGGCGGAATCGCCTGAGGAAGTACTGCAATGTCAAATGATTTGTCAAAAGCATTTTCAGCAAGGCAACATCCATAATTTTTGCGCTCTTAATCACTTCGTTGCCAATAAAAAGAAGCACTCCGGCATAGCATCATTTCCATTGGCATGCGCTATATATTGCCTCGTATTGCTTCCTTAGCTTATAATAATCATTTTCTTCAAGCCACTTAAAATCCCTTTGAATCCTATGTGCACTTTCATACGATTGACTACTGAATCTGTCTCTTATTGCCACGTGACAAATCCAAGGGCTTCGCCATTTCAGATATCGTCTCCGGTTGGCAAAATATTGGCTGGTATTTTAAATCTCATCCGCCTTTTTATTGCGCAACCGGAAACGAATTAATCCAAAAACTAATCAGAATCGGCCCTTACTATTTCCGCCGCAAGATATTTTTCTAATTTCTGCTACTATAATTCTTGCTTCGGTGAAATAGCTTCGAATAAACCCTATTCAAAAAGTTTGCACGCCACAAAATGATCCTTGCTAATTTCTTTGAGTGGTATATTCGCCTGCGTGCACTCCGGCATACAACGGGGGCACCTTCCGGCAAAACGGCAGCCAGGTTTGGGGTTAATCGGGCTGGTTACCTCGCCACGGATAACTTCCTCAATGCCAGCTACATGAAGTTTCGGTATAGGTATGGCATGGAGAAGCGCCTTTGTATAGGGGTGGCATGGATTTGCAAACAGTTCGTCAGATGGCGACATTTCTACACATTCACCTAAATACATAACAACAATATTATTGCTTATATGCTTGACCACGCTTAAGTCGTGGGTAATGAACATGTAGGTCAGATCCATCTTCTCTTGTAAATCCATCATCAAGTTAAGAATTTGAGCCTGAATGGATACATCAAGCGCGGAAACCGGTTCATCACAGACAATAAACTTAGGATCCAGCGCCAGCGCTCTGGCCACACCGATTCTCTGACGCCGACCGCCATCCAGCTCATGGGGATAGGCATTGACATATCTCTCTGCCAAACCCACCGTCTCCATCAACTCAAAGATACGCTGATCCCGTTTATGGGAATCGGGAATGGTTTTACAAACCTTGATTGGTTCTGCAATAAGCTCGCTTACGGTCATGCGCGGGTTAAGGGAAGCATAGGGATCCTGAAAGATAATCTGCAGTTCCTTGCGCAACTCTTTCATCCGGTGTTTGGACGCATCCAGGATATTTTCCCCATTATAAATTACTTGACCTCCCGTTGCCTCCAGCAACCTGATCATAACCCGACCAAGCGTACTTTTGCCGCATCCTGATTCTCCCACAACGCCTAATGTCTCACCAGCATTAATTTTAATATTAACATTGTCGACGGCATGTAGTAGTTGGCCTCTAGGCGTTTTAAAATACTTTTTTAATCCAATCGTTTCAATTAATGGTTCAGACATTGCTTTCCCTCCTAATCCTGCTGGAACAAATGACATTTAATCGAATGGGTGCCCTCTACATAGTTAGCGGGATCCTTCTCACGGCAAATCTCCATACAGTGAGGGCAACGCGTATTGAACTTACAGCCTTTCGGCAGATTCGTAGGATCAGGCATCAGCCCCTCGATCGGATTGAGCCGCTTATTTTTTTTGGTCATATCCGGAATGGACCCAAATAAGCCAACGGTATAAGGATGATGCTTCTTCGACTCAAAAATATCCTCGGCCGTTCCCATTTCAATGATTTCCCCGGCGTACATGATACCAACCTTATCGCAGGTTTGTGCGACAACCCCCAAGTCATGAGTCACAAGGATCATCGATGTATTCAGCTGCTCCTTGAGGTTCTTCATCAGCTTGAGTACCTGGGCCTGAATCGTAACATCCAAAGCGGTTGTCGGCTCATCGGCTAGCAAAAGAGCAGGCTGACAAGCCAGCGCCATTGCAATGACAATGCGCTGCTTCATACCACCGGAAAACTGATGAGGATACTCTCGCTTGCGTTCTGGCGGCAATCCCACCATGTTAAACATTTCATCAACCTTTTTCTCAATCTTTTCATTCGAAATATCCGGAAAGTGCAGTTGCAGCACCTCGGCAATCTGCTCCCCAACCGTAAAAACCGGGTTAAGACTGGTCATAGGATCCTGAAATATCATGGAGATATCTTTGCCACGAATCGAGCGCATTTTATCATTATGGAATTCCAGAAGGTTTTTGCCATTAAGCAGGATCTCACCTTTTGTAATAAACCCAACCTTGTCCGGTAGTAGCTTAAGAATACTCAAGCACGCGGTGGTTTTTCCTGCACCCGTTTCGCCTACCAGACCCAATGTTTCGCCTTTGGAAATGCTTAAATTCAATCCATTGACTGCGTATACTACATCCTCGTCAGTATGGTATTCAACATATAAATCTTTAATTTCCAATAAACTGTCCAACATTATATTGCCTCCGTGCATGTTAATTTTTTAGCTTCGGATCCAATGCGTCTCTCAATCCGTCGCCTAATAGTGTTAGAGACATGACGGTCAACACAATGGCTATACCAGGCGCATAAACCAAATATGGATAACTGATCATGTATTTCTTTGCTTCAGACAGCATAGCCCCCCATTCCGGTGCCGGTGGCTGTATCCCAAGCCCAATGAAGCTTAAACTTGCAATGGAAATAATCGTTCTGGCAATCGTGAGTGTGCCTTCCACAATAATAGGTCCCATCGCATTGGGAATGATATGCCGCAGTATAATTCTGACATTACCAGTTCCACAGGCTCTGGCTGCTTCAATAAACTCCTGTTCCTTCAAAGACATAACAGAAGAACGAATAATACGGGACATTTTTGGTGTTAGACTTATACTTAGGGCAATAATTAAGTTAGTTACGCTATTACCCAAAGCAGCCACAAGAGAGATTGCAAGCAATGTATTTGGAATGGCTAAAAATACATCCATAACACGCATAATAATATTATCCAGCTTGCCCCCAAAAAATCCCGCAGTAGAGCCGATGATGATACCAGCACTCAAGGCCGCCGCAATAACACCAACGCCTACAAACATAGAGATTCTTGATCCCCAGATAACTCTGGCTAATATATCCCTGCCATAGGCGTCTGTCCCCAGTATGTGCTCCGGAGTGCCGCCCTGTAGTCTTTGCGCAATATGTTGTGTAATAACATCCGTATCATAATCAATAAATAAAGGAGATGCCGCTGACACAAGCAAAAGAGACACGAACAGGCACAGACCAAAAACTGCCAATTTGTTTTTTTTGAAGCGCAATGCAATTGCAACTAATTGACTTTTTTTCTTATATTTAGGTTTGCTCTTCGGCGCTGTATCGACAGATGCACAACCTGCTTTCTTATTCATTTTCTCATCTCCTTATCGACTATTGGTATATTGGGATTTCACTCTCGGATCAATGTAACCGTAGAGTATATCCGTTGCCAGATTGATCAGGCTGGATAAGACGGATATGAACAATACGGTCGCCATTACCACGGGCGTATCCTTTAATCTAATAGAAGTAATCATCAATGACCCGATGCCCGGAATTCCAAACACCTGTTCAATAATAATGGTACCTCCCAGCTGCCATCCCATATTAACACCAATAAGCGTAACCACTGGCAAAAGCGCATTCCTTAGCGCATGATGATAAACCACTGATCTTTCTGTGGCCCCCTTGGCTCGGGCTGTGCGAACATAGTCCATACGAATGACGTCCAGCATGGAAGAACGCGTCATTCTTATGGTATATGCTAGGTAATTGGCCGAAGCAGTAATACCAGGCAAAATAAAACTTTTCCATGACTCCGCTCCGGACAATGGCAACCAGCCCAACGATACTGAGAATAGAAGCATCAGCATGAGGCCGAACCAAAAATCAGGCACCGATGTCAGTAAGAGCGTGGCCCCAAGTGTGATATTGTCTACGAGGGAATACTGCTTCACTGCCGAGATAATCCCAAAAAGTACGCCGAAGACTGAAGCGATAAAAATGGCAGTAAATGCAAGCTTAAGCGTATTGGGGAATCGCGCAAACACCTCATCATATACCGGGCCTCTGGTTCGGTAAGACTCTCCAAAATCCCCTTTGACTACATTCTTAAGGTAATTAAAGTACCTCTCTCCAAAACTACCGTTTAATCCCAATTCCTCCCTTAGATCCGCTATCGACTGTTCGGTAGCGCTGTCTCCAAGCAATAATTGAGCTGGATCGCCCGGGGTAAGATTCATGATGGAAAACAATATAAGCGAAATACCCACTAATACCGGGATCAATATTAAAAGTCGCTTTATAACCATTTTTAGCATATTTCCATATTTCTTCCTTTCTTGAAACGTAGCAGGATGGCAACCTGAGACGAATCTGGTTACCATCCCATTACATTTTCTAATTTAGAACGACGAATTCGTTCAAATCAATTTTAGAAGTGCCAGTTGTAAACCCGGTAAATAGCATAGGAATTCGGTGCAAAGTCCTGGATTTCATTGCTGACTACGATAGCGTTAGAACCGCACATGAGCATGATATACCAGTTGTTTTCCTTATTGATCTCTGCAAGCTCCTTATAGCAATCGAGTCTTACCTGATCGTCCAAGGAGGTTCTCGCCTTATCCAGAAGAGCATCTGTTTCGGCGTTGCCGGCAAACCCATAGTTCTGCTGTGGTTTACCCCACATAGAAGTGTGGAATTTATTATACATAGATGCATCGGCATCCGGATAGGTGCCCCAGGTCAGGTAGTTGGTAAGTTGATAATCCATCTTATCAGATTGAACCTCAGCAAGGTAAGGTGCTCTCTCCATAAGTTGAAGATCAACATTGAATCCAACCTGACGCAGCTGTTCCGCTACGACCTGAGCAGGAGTAGCATACCAGGAATCGCTGGCAGCTTTCCAAGTAACATCCAGTCCATCCGGGTATCCGGCTTCCGCCAGCAGTGCTTTTGCCTTTTCCGGATCATAGGGATTGGGCTCAAAGCCATCATAATAGCCAAAGAAACCCGGGGTGATGATAAAGGGGTTAATTATGCCGATGCCGTTGAGCCCGCCCTGTAGGGCTTCCTCGCGGTTAACAGCATAGCTGACCGCCTCGCGAACCTTGGGATCGTCGAAAGGAGCTTTGGTGTTATTCATGGCAATGAAATGCGTGCCAGCACTCAAAACGTCCACAACAGTGATTCCTTCAGCTTTCACCAGATGCTCTCTGTCAGCGGTAGACATGCCCAACAAAGCATCAATCTCGCCCTGTTCAATCATCAAAGCGCCGGTCGTGGCATCAGGAACTACCTGGTAAACAAGGTTTTTAATCGGCACTTCGCCGTTGTACCAATTGTCATTGGCTTCCAGGACCATCTTGTTGCCGCTGACCCATTCCTTGAGTATGTACGCGCCAGTACCATTTTCAACGCTGCTGAAGTTGACGCCGTCCTCCATGCATTTTTCATGGAAGGCCTGGCTAATGATCCCGAATGAGGGGCCATACAGCATCATCAAAATCGGCTTGTAGGCATAGATCAGATGAATTGACACATGAGAGTCATCGACTTTGGTGACATCATCGATCATTCCGGCCGCAGGTGAGTTAAGGGGCTGAGCGAGGGCGAAGTTCAAGGAATATACAACGTCATCAGCCGTCATTTTGGTGCCGTCATGGAATGTCACGTCATCACGAAGCTCAAAAGTAAGTGTCTGTCCATCTTCGGAGAATTTCCAAGAGGAAGCGATGGCGGGTTCCACAACGCTCGCGTCATCCGCCTTGGGGCATACCAAACTGTCATAAATGTTGGCAATAACCCCCATGGCATTAGAGGTAGAGTCACCGCCCGGATCCAATTTGGAGCACTCATACGTCATACCCATAATCAAAGTATCTTTTGTTGGAGCGGGGGCTGCCGTGCTTGCAGGTGAGGCGGTCATTATGGGGAGATTCGGCGCAGCGGTTGCTGTTGCACCGTCTGTCGAGGTACCAGTGCTGCATCCGGCCACTGCAATCATCATAATGGCGGCCATAATCAGACAGAGTATACTTCTTACGTTTGTTTTCATTTCAATGTCTCCTTTTTTTTGTTTTTTGTGTTCTTCCCCAATGTTCGAAATGGTTCTACAATGAATGGTCTCTGCTCTGTTATTATATATCCTCACACACATGGGTGTAAACACACTCTTTTTACTATAGGTCTTTTTCTACACTCTTTAAGTGATATACTGGCATCATGCTTCCATATTTCCGCTCTGTCTGCCCAGATTTGACATGAGCTTTTCTTTTTTATACCGAGACGCATATTCCGAAGGCCGGCATCCCGTCAAGCGTATAAAGATTTTTGCGAAATACCGGTAGCTGGCATATTTTACCATTCCGGCTACTTCTTTCATTACTTTGATTCCCGGGTAGAATAATAAGCAACGTTTTGCATGATTGATGCGGACATCTGAAATATAGTCAATGAATTTGCACCCCATGCGTTCGTGAAAAACCTTGCTTGAGTAATTTAGGGTGACATTCAAAAGTTGCGCAATTGTATTAAGGCTGATTCCTTTCATGTAGTTCTCGTTGATGTATTCCTTTATCCAATTTACATCGTTCGATCCAAACTCGCAATCCGTTTCCTGACAAATATGTTGAGCGCCCTCAACCAACATTCCATTTCCGTTTTTGGCTTGTGTATAATTATGTTCCTTGGGATAAAGCTCATCCAGCATACCAATAAATTCTAACTGAGCCTTACGTTCGCCACTCGCTAAACGGTTTCTCGCTACTTAATGGCCATTGCAAACCTTATCCAAAGTTACAGAGCCGGGCTTAACCCAGACCATCCCCATGCCACTCGTTGTATTATTTGTCACCTGGGCGTTTCTGCTAATTTCTTTTGGCTTATTGAACTTCTTTTCGTAATTGGACAAGATATTGCCCAAATGATAAGCAATCCATGTGCATCGTTGTCCTATGAGAAATTATAACGTGCCCGTTCCACGAATACAATCAGTCAAGATGCTACATTTTCAGAGCAAATATTGTATACTTTGTTCAAAAACGCACCTGTTCCATGAATACAATCAGACAAGGCATTGCATTTTCGGAGCAAATGCAGTTTATATTGATTCTTTTTATAATTAATATCTTTTTCCTCAGTTCAAAAAAACTACCCTAAATATAGTCTAGCACAGTGAAATATTAATTCAATGTCATTATAGCCCAAAATCTTGTGCCAACTCTTGTGCTTCGGCACAATACTCTTTATCTATACATATTATATCGTTTGATCAAATATGATGCGGGAATGGAACACCATGCACACAGATAAAGAAAAAAGCAACAGCATTATCACGCGTCCTCTCAACCCACCGTCCTCCGTTTACCACACCTCATATTCTATACGCAATGCCCGCTTGCTAAGAGAATCATACCATTCTGGCATAAAAATAACCGCTATGTTTTAAAAGTGACCGCACCACGGTACATAAGACAACATGAAGGCCTTCAAAGCCGGAGAGGGTCATCTCTCCTTGCCACAAATATAAACCGCCGGGGAAATCCCCGGCGGTTTTTTGCATTGTGTCCTGTCCGCCCCTCCGCTTCAGGAACCCTTTTGAACAGCATTGACGTATTTGTCCACCCGCTTGACAATAAAGACAGCCAAAGCGATCTTCGCGGCGTCAAACGGCAGAAACGGAATCACGCACCAAGAAAGCGCAGTCACCACATCGACCTTGCCTTGGGGGCCGGTGTACGCATAAACAAACCACGCGGTGCCTGCCGCGTAACAAACCAGCAAGCCAGCCGCCATGGCCAGTACCATGTTCCAAACACTCTTTTTGCCCTTTTGCATAATCCAGCCCATCACCAGCGCCAGAAGCAAAAATCCCATAATATAGCCACCGGTGGCGCCCACCAACATGCCAAACCCGCCCCTAAACTCCGAAAATACGGGCAGGCCGATTGCGCCCAGCAGGATATAGACCGCCACCGCCGCCAGTCCCCGCTTTGTGCCTAAGAGTCCCACCGTCGCAAACACCCCAAAGGTCTGCAGCGTCACGGGAACCGTCATGGGAATAGAAATCCAAGCGCATACCGCAATGAGCGCGCTACATATGGCGATATAAAGCATATCCTTCAAAGCCCATTTTCTGTTGTTTTGCATATTGACCTCCAAAATTTCTAGTCGCTTATTTTTCTTTCCCCTGCGCAAAGGCTGGCTCTTCCATACTGCGCAGTCATTTTCTGTATTTTTTGTGCCAGCGCTTCGGATGCGTCGCCCTCGTACAACCGCCACCTCCAGTTGTCCTTCGCGGTGCCCGGCGTGTTGATACGGGCAGAAGCCGGAGAGTCCAAATAATCCTGCATCCGGGCAATAAAAAGGTTGGCCTCAGAAGCCATGCCACCCCGGATTAATCCCCAGTGAAAGGCTTCGTCTTCCATATTAAAATACGCCCGCGCGGCGGCCGTTTTCTTTTCGGGCCATTCGCGCAGCGTCCCGTTGTCGTGGGTGCCGATATAGCAAACGCAGTTCTCGATATAATTGTGCGGCAAGTGGCGGTTATTTACGTCAAAATCAAAGGCAAATTCCATCACCCGCATGCCCGGATAGCCCGACTGTTCAAGCAAAAGCAGAATATCTTCGTCAAGGAGACCCAAATCCTCCGCAATCAGTATCAGCTCCGGGAAATGCGCCTGTACCGCCCGAATGAAATCCAGCCCCGGCCCCCTGCGCCATTCACCCTTTCTCGCCGTCTTTTCTCCGGCGGGAACGCACCAATAGCTGGAAAGTCCCCGAAAATGATCAAAGCGTATCCCGTCAAAAAGCACCGCGGTCCCCATAATCCGCTCCATCCACCAGCGGTAGCCATCCTCTTGCATCCGATCCCAGCGGTACAGGGGATTCCCCCAAAGCTGTCCGTTTTTGCTGAAGTAGTCCGGCGGTACACCGGCCACCTCAAAGGGCCGGTGATTTTCGTCCAGCAGAAACAACTCCGGGTGAGCCCACGCGTCGGCGGAATCCAGCGCGACATAGATGGGCAGGTCGCCGATGAGTTTTATGCCCGCCGCGTGCACGTATTCTCGCAGCATGTTCCACTGGCGAAAAAACAGATACTGAACGAACTGAACAAATGCGATTTCGTCCTTGAGCAGTGCCTCATATTTCTCTACGGCCCGCTTCTCATGCAGGCGGATTGTAGCATCTTCCCAGTCCGGCCAGGCCCGCATCCCAAAGTGTTCCTTTGCGGCCATAAATAGGGCGTAAGTCCGCAGCCAATGCTGGTTTTCCTCCGCAAAGCACGCGCATTCCCGGGTATACCCGCCGCGCGCATACGCCTTTTTCAGCAGTGGCAGCCGGGCGGTGAAAATTTTCCCATAATCGATCCTCCCCGCCTCGCGCCCCCATTCCTCCGCCTCCATTTCGGTGCGAGTGATGAGCCCGTCCTTGACAAGCAGATCCAGGTCAATGAAATAAGGATTCCCCGCAAAAGACGAAAGCGCCTGATACGGGGAATCGCCAAAGCCGGTAGGCCCCAGCGGCAGCAGCTGCCAGTAAGTCTGTCCTGCTTTTTTTAAAAAATCAACAAATGAATACGCGCTTGCCCCCATGGTTCCGATCCCATGGGAAGATGGCAGCGAAAACAGGGGCGCCAACACGCCACTTGCGCGCTTCATGCTTTTAAAGGGCAAATAGAATGATCCCCAAAAGAATCGCCGGCGGCGTCATCATATTAATGTTTATCATGACGTTTGCCGCTTTACATTCGCTCAGGATCTCATCGCCCCTGGGATCTTGCTGTAGGCATTGCTCTACCTTATGGGTTGGAATTTCTGGGCCTGCACGCCTAATGTATTTTTTCTCCCCTAATTTTTTAAGCATTTCATCCAGTTTGGGGTTGTATTCCTTAAGTTGCTTCTTTACCTTTTTATCAAAAATCAGGGCCATAGTATATCCAAATAAGAAGTAAATGCCGGCAGCCAGCGCACCCCAGTTGAGCAAGGAGGTCCAAGACGACTTGGCACACAAGGCCAACAGGCCCGCAACAACGGGAAGCAGCCCGGTGATCAACCAGCCCTTCCACTTGGAAAATATGATAAACGATTTGGATTCTACCACTTTTCTTCCTCTTTCTCATGTTTCTCATGGTTTTCGCATGTACAAGTATACCATAGCCCGATCTGCTGTATCAAGCGGCACTGATTCGTTTTCGTATTGTCCCTGTGCCTCTAAAAACCAATCACCGCTCATTTCCCCATGGTCTAATTTCCCCATGGTCTAAAATGGGGGTGGCAGCACGCGGTTCGCGCGTTTAAATCTTTCGCTTCGCCTAATATCTTAAAACAAAACCAGGCACAGCAGGATTATAACAGGCGCCGCCATATTTACGTTGAGCATGGCATTAACTGCCCTGCACTCGCTGAGGATTTGGTCACACGCAAGATCCCCCTGCAGGTTTTCCATAACCTTGTCGCATGGGATTCCCGGGCCGGCACGCTTGATGATCTTTCGCTTCCCATATATCGTGAGTGCTTCATCCATTGCCCAGCTCCATGCCTTCAGTCTCTTTTTTACCACGCGGTCCAAGATGATGGCCGTGGCATAGCCCGCAACAAAGTAAAAAATGGAAGACAGCTTAAGCCAATCCATCAGCGATGCCCAAGATGATTGGGGACACAGCGCGATCAGGCTCGCCGCAACAGGAACCAGCCCGGTAATCAGCCAGCCCTGCCACTTAGAAAATATGATAAATGATTTGGATTCCATTCCGCTTCCTCTTTCATGTGGTTTTAGCATGTATAAGTATACCATAGCGCGATCTGCCGCATCAAGCAATGCGCGCCCTTCTTGTGATTTTGCTGTTTTCATGGCAAAAAAGCGAATCCTGTGCTATTGTATAGGGGAAGTTTGTATCCATGAGGTGTGATTATGTCCGTAGTGCTCATTACCGGCGCTTCCCGGGGAATCGGCAGAGCTGCCGCTCTGCTCTTCGCCGCGCAGGGCAGCTGCGTGGGCGTGAACTACAATCAGTCTCGGGAGGCAGCCAAAGCACTGGTAGGCGAAATCCGCGTAAACGGCGGCCACGCTTTGGCGCTACAGGCGGACGTGTCCGATTTTTCCGCGTGCGCAGCCATGGTGAAAGCGCTTAAAAGCGAGTTCGGGTTTATTGATACTTTGATCAATAATGCGGGCGTGGCCTGCGATAAGCTGTTTACCGATACCCTTCCCGAGGACTGGCGGCGCACCTTTGATGTGAATATGGGCGGCGCCTACAACTGCACGGCTGCCGTGCTGCCCGAAATGATTCAAAAGAAGCGCGGAACCATCGTCAACGTGTCCTCCATATGGGGCATTGCAGGCGGGAGCTGCGAGGTGGCTTACTCCGCCTCCAAGGCGGCGCTTATTGGCTTCACCAAAGCTCTGGCCAAAGAGGCCGGCCCATCCGGCATCCGGGTCAACTGCGTTGCGCCCGGTGTCATCGATACCGATATGAACGCAGGCCTGCGCCCTGAGGATGTCTGCGCACTCAATGAGCATACGCCTATGGGGCGGATGGGCACGCCGAAGGAAGCCGCAGAATCCATCCTTTTTTTGGCCTCCCCGGCCGCTTCCTTTCTCACCGGGCAGGTCATAAGCCCCAACGGCGGATTTCTTATTTAAGCCTAAGAACATCTCCCGGCAAAACCTTAATGTGCATTCACCGCCGTCGCAATGGTTGACATATAATGTATTTCCTCCATCGCCGACGAATCTTTTCTTATTAAATAAGGGGGCTTAGGGGGAAGGACAGTTTCCCCTAACAAAATTCTTCCATCGGTTCAAATAAACTAATACGTAAAACCAATATTGAGGTTTCTATAATAACAAAACAGCGTCCATTGAGACGCTGTTTTATCTTTTGTCATGCGGATAATTCCATGTAGCGGAGCAAATCGCTCACTTTGCCAATACTGGTTTCATCCTCGATGATCACATCAAATTCTTCCTCAATATCCATGATCAGCTCCGTAATGTCCAGCGAGTCCAGCCTGAGCTGCGTTACCGTAGAATCCGGTGTAATCAGCTCTTTAGGTGCGCCTGAGATATCATGAATCATATCCCGGACACGATCAAATTTCAGCATTAATAATTCCTCCGGTTCCGTTTTGAATTGCTGATATAATAATAATATGCTACTCATTGTATGTCCCTTGCATACTTCTGTCAAGTCAAAACAAGCCGGGCAGGACCTATGGTATTTTGTGTATAAATGTAATACAATATATTGTGATTTATAATGAGAGGATATTGATTATGGCATATACTGGACGAAAGTCGCGCAGCGGGAAAAAAAGACGATCCTCCGCCGCAAAAATCATCTTCTGGCTCGCCGTTCTCGTAGCGCTGGTCCTCGTGGGCGCGCATTACTCCGGCGGGGTGGATGCCGTTTTTCATCCGAAAGCGGAAAATGCGACCCCGTCTGGCGCAAAGGCGCCCGCTTCCCCCTCCGCTTCCGAGGAGCTCATGGGTGCGCTCAACGTATACGTCATCGACGTGGGGCAGGGCGACAGCATCCTTCTGGTTTCCCCCTCCGGCGAAACCATGCTGATTGACGCCGGGGAAAGCAAGTATTTTGACACCGTGGACGCCCTCCTTTCCGATCTCGGCATTGAAAGGCTGGACGTGGCGGTGGCCACGCATCCCCATAGCGATCACATCGGGGCCATGGCGGAAATCATCAAAAATTACCCTATCGGGACCTTCTACCTTCCCGACAAGGAACATACATCCAAGACGTTTGAAAATATGTTGGACGCACTGGAGAAAAATCATGTAACCACCGTGGCCGCAGCGGCGGACGGCGGCGCCTTCATCCGCTGGGACGACGCCGTTTCCGTCCAAATCCTTTCCCCCTTTTCGGATGCGGATTACGGGGACAATCTCAACGATTACAGCGTGGTGCTTCATGTGATTTACGGAGGCACCTCCATCCTGCTCACCGGCGACGCGGAAGGCGAAGACGAGGGTTCCGCGGAAGCAGTCATGCTCTCCCGGCTACCCAAATCCTGTTTTTCTTCCACAGTGCTCAAGGTGGGGCACCACGGCTCCTCCACCTCCACATCCGATGCCTTCTTAAAAGCCGTAAGCCCGGAAATCGCCGTAATCTCCGTGGGAGAAGGCAATTCCTATGGGCATCCCGATCCTAAAACCCTGCAAAAGGTTGCAAGCGCAGGCATCCCCTGCTACCGAACCGACGAAAGCGGCACCATTCACTTGATTTTCGACGGCAGCAAAGTAACCGTAGCCGCCAGCAAATAGATGTCTAACCCGTATCGCCGCCTGCGGCGCCGACGAATATTTTCTTATATTTAGGGGCTTCGTCCCCTGCGCAGAATGAAAGGAAATTTGAGATATGGAAAGCGTCTTGATTTTAGATGGTATGAGCAATATGGATTTTGAAAAAGTAACAAGAATGCTTTCAAATACTTTTTGGAGTCCGGGGATCAAAACTGATGAAATAATAAGAGGGGCGAATAACTCGGCGTTGGTGGTAGGTGCATTTTTAGAGGATGGAGAGCAGATAGGCTACGGAAGAGTTCTTTCAGATAAAACAAGATTTGCATACATACTTGATATATGTATTGATGAGGATTATAGAAGGAAAGGCATCGGCCAGAAAATGATTCAACATATGCTTTCACATTATGAATTGAGTGGTGTATATCAATGGCTTCTTATAACTAAAGATGCTCATGATTTTTATGCTAAATTTGGATTTAAGCCTGTTTCACGTCCGTTAGATATGTTGGAAATAAGAAATCCGAGACCCAGCAGATAGACTTCGAGATTATAAAAGAAGTGTCGTGTCCCTTGCCTTAAAGGGGGATTGGGGCAACATCAGTTCCCCTAAATTAAATTATCTCCGTCGGCTCAGCATGAGCCGATACATCAAAATATTTTTCTCATATCCCGCTTAACCACAATAAATTGAAATGCGAAAAGAGCCTTTTACGGCTCTTTTTAATTGCCTGCTGCTTAGTATCTCCGCAGCCGGCCGATGTTCCAAAGCTCCTCCGCATATTCGAATACGGTTCTGTCGCTGGAGAACCCCGCGGCGCCGGCTACGTTCATCAGGCACTTGCGGCCAAAGGCAATCCTGTCCCGATAGTCCCGGTTGGCCCGAAGCTTGGTTTCCACATAAGGCATGAAGTCCAGCAGCAGGTAGTAAGGGTCGGCCCGCTGCCAATCTGATCCTGTCAGCAGGGAATCATACAGCTCCCGGAACATACCGCTGCCACCGTCGCATAGGGTCCCGTCCACCAGCGTATCCAAAGCCCGCCGAATGCGGGGCTCAGTCTCATACAATGCGCGAGGATCGTAACATTCCCGAATCTTTGCGAGGTCCTCCACTGTGGCGCCGAAAATGTAGTTGTTTTCCGCTCCCGCCGCTCGGACGATTTCGATGTTCGCCCCGTCGTAGGTACCCAGCGTCACCGCGCCGTTGAGCATGAACTTCATGTTGCCCGTGCCGCTGGCCTCGGTTCCCGCAGGGGAAATCTGTTCGGAAACATCCGCGGCAGGGATAATGTGCTCGGCATAGGAGCAGTTGTAATTCTGAACGAACACCGCCCGCATCCTACCGCTCATCTCTGGGTCACTCTCGATGCGCTTGGCCGCCTCGTTGATGAATTTGATGATGCCCTTCGCCCTGCGGTAGCCGGGGGCAGCCTTGGCGCCGAAGAGGAATACGGTAGGCATGAACTCCGGCAGTTTTCCCTCCTTGAGCTCAAAGTAGATGTCCATCATGCAAAGCCCGTTGAGCAGCTGCCGCTTGTACTCGTGGAGCCGCTTCACCTGCACGTCGAAAAGAAATTCCGGCGGCAGCGCAACCCCCTCCTGTTTTCGGATCACTTCTGCCAGCTGCCGCTTCTTCTCCAGTTTAATTTCGTTGAACCGTTCCGCAGCAGAATCGTCAATCTTCTCTTTCAGCCGCGAAATTCTGCTCAGGTCGGTGATAAATCCGCCGCCGATCTTTTGTTCTACCAGCTTTGTCAATTCGGGATTACACAGCCCCAGCCACCTGCGGGGCGTAATTCCGTTGGTCTTGTTGGAAAACTTCTCCGGGTCGATTTCATACCAGTCCCGGAACAGTTCCCTTTTCAGGATTTCTGTGTGAATCTCCGCCACGCCGTTCACGTGGCTCGCCGCGTATACCGCCAGCCGGGCCATAAAAATCCGGCCATGGGAGGCAATCTGCATCCGCTCCACCTTTTCCTGTGAAATGCCTAAGGCAGCAAGCTCCCGGTTCATGGCGTCGTTGATGCGGGAGATGAGCGCCGCAATTTCGGGAAGTACGCCGGCAAAGAGGTTGTAGTCCCAACTTTCCAGCGCTTCCTGCATCACGGTATGGTTGGTATAGCAGAAGGTGCTCTTGGCCACAGCCAGTGCACGCTCGAATTCCATGCCCTCCTTCATCAGCAGTCGAATCAGCTCGGGAATGGCCACCACTGGATGGGTGTCGTTGAGCTGTATGACATAATGGTCCGAAAACCGGGTGATATTACCGCCAAAGCGCTTGTATCGCCTGAGGATATCCTGCAGGGACGCACTGGCCAGAAAGTACTGCTGCTTGATTCGGAGCTTTTTTCCTTCATCCGTGCTGTCGTTGGGGTAAAGCACCCGGGTGATATCCTCTACCTTGTTCTTCTCCCGCACCGCCAAATCGTATTCCTGGTCGTTGAACAGGCTGAAGTCAAACTCCTCAATGGGCTCGCTCTGCCAAAGGCGCAACGTGCCGATTTGATCTGTCTCGTAACCGATGACCGGCATGTCGTAAGGCACCGCCAGCACCTTCCCGTCCGCGAATTCCACCTCCACGGTTCGGTCGTCCCGCCTGCGGCTCCATGGGTCTCCGTATTTAAGCCAGTTGTCCGCCTTCTCCTCCTGAAACCCATCCGAAAAAACCTGTTTAAACAGGCCAAATCGGTACCGCAGCCCGTAGCCGTCTAGGGGCAGCTCATGGGTGGCCGCGCTGTCCAAAAAGCAGGCCGCCAGCCTCCCCAGTCCGCCATTGCCCAGCGCAGCGTCCTCAATCTCCTCCAGTGTATTCAGATCCGCGCCTTTGGCTTTTAAGAGTCTTTGCACTTCGTGAAGAATCCCCAGCGCGTAGAGGTTGTTAAACACCATGCGGCCCATGAGATATTCCGCGGAAAAATAATATGCCCGGCGCACTGTTTCATGCTGCCGTCTGGAATCCAGCCAGCGCTCGGCGATGCCGTACATCACCGCGTCTGCCAGCGCCTTGTGCAGCTGCACGGCGCTGGCCTCCCGAAGGCTCACTTGATAGTCGTTGTTCAATTCTTCTTCCATGCGACGCAATATCATCGAAGGTTCTATCCTCATCATTTTTCTCCCTTTTTCCGTCCGGTTGACCGCTTTTTTCCCGTTGGCAACCAGGCTCGACAGATTCCCCTACCGCCCCGCAGCAAGTGTCAAAATTCGCCCACCTCCAAAATCATATGTCGACTTATTACCCATTGACATCATTTCCCTTCACCGCTATGATAGGAGAAAAAGGGAAGGCGGGCAGGCCATGGAATTTTCACGTAACCGTGCTAAAGAAAAGCTTTCTTCCGACTTCGGCGCGGCGTTTCAATCCCTTCAGCATACCTATAGTATATGCATGCAGCTGATGTTGGGCAAGTACGGTTTGTACCCGGGCCAGCCTCAGGTGCTCTTTGCCTTGTCCGAATTGGGAAAACCCACCCAAAACGAACTGGCCGCTCACCTTGGCATCGGCAAGGCTTCCGTGGGAATTTCTCTCAGGCGGCTGGAAGCCGGCGGCTTCGTGAAGCGCAGTAGGGATAAAAAGGACACCCGCTGCGTGCGCATCTCCCTCACCCAAAAAGGCGAGGACTACACCCGCTGGTGCAAGATCGATTACGACATGTTCTTTACCACCATGCTGGAGAGCTTCCGAAGCGACGAGCAAGAGGAAGCATGCTCTATTATCTCCAAAATGAGCGAAAACTTGGAACGTTTTCAGGATCGGCTGGAAAAATAAGTCCTTCTCACACAACCCCAATGACAAGCCCCGCTTCCTTTAAAAGCGGGGCTTTTGTTTTCTCATTTGTGCTTATGGAATTTTTTTGCTCTGACTATTGACATTTAAAACATCATATGTTATTAATAACATATGATAAATAAAGGAGGCTCGTATTATGCTGATTCAGCACGCGGTTCTGGGGCTGTTAAGTCTTCGTCCGCTGACAGGATATGACATCAAAAAGATCATGCAGGAATCCACGTTTTTGCATTGGTCAGGAAACAACAACCAAATTTACAAGGCACTTATGCAACTTCGGGACGAGGGCTGCGTAGTGGGCGAGGTTCTGCATGAGGATGATGCGCCCACAAAGAAACTGTATACCATTACGGAAAGCGGCCGGGATGAGCTGCGGCGGCTTTCGCTGTCCATGCCCGAGGCCCCCGAGGTAAAAAAGCCGTTTTTGGTGCAGCTGGCCTTTTGCGGAAATCTTTCCAGAGCCGATCTGGAAACGCTGCTCAACCGCTACGAGGGGGAGGTGCGCGGTGCAATGTTCCTGAATGAGAAGCAGCAAAAGGATGGATTCTTTTCGCATGGTTCCACGGCGGAAGAATCCGAGCTTTGGAAGCTGATCCATGAAAATATAGCCGATTCATACCGGCGGGAGCTCGACTGGGTCGGCCGCGTAAGGCAGGCTGTCCTGCCTCTGGCAGGCGAAGAAAAACGCAAGGAGCATGTAAAAATGAATTATCAAGTCATCGTCCGCAATGGGCAAAAATATGTGAAGCTGATCCCCAAAGAAGGCCTCGTGGCCTCTGAATCAGATGGGCGTACGCTGGTGCAGTTCTGTGCCGAAGGCGATACGAACCTGCTGATGCTGCCGTTTGCGTGCCTTGCGCCGGAGTTTTTGCGGCTGTCGACGGGTGTGGCGGGGCTGGTGCTCCAAAAGCTCACCAACTATTCCATCCGTGCCGCGGCGGTTCTGGACACCGCCGCCATAAAGGGCAAGTTTAAAGATTTCATGCTGGAAGCCAACCGCGGGCAATCCTTCCGCGTTTTTGACAGCGAGGAGCAGGCAGAACAATGGCTGATTGGAGGGAACATCAATGAAAAGCATTTATAAGTCCGAGATAGGTAAAAAAGCCGTGCTTGAAACCTATGCCGAAATCCTCAAGGCATGGCCTGTCCCAAGCAGGCAGTATACGGTAAACACCGCATACGGCGATACCTTTGTCATCGAGTTCGGGGACAGCACAAAGCCCGCTTTGCTGCTGCTCCATGGAAGCATGGCGAATTCGTTCACATGGTTTGGCGATGCGCCGCAGCTTTGCCAACATTACCATGTGTTCGCCGTGGATCTGATTGGCGAAGCGGGGCTTTCCGCAGAAAGCCGCCCGGCATACGGCAGCGGCGCATATGAAAAATGGCTGGACGAGATCCTCCAGTCGCTGGGTGTCAAAACCTGCGCCATCGTCGGGCTTTCGCTGGGCGGCTGGACCGCGCTTCGCTACGCTACCGTTTTCCCGGAAAAGGTGACGCATCTGGCGCTGTTGTGCCCGGGGGGCCTTGCCCGGGAGCGGCGCGATTTTCTATGGAAGGCCATGCTGCAAAAGCTGCGGGGCAGCAAGGGACGTGGGAAAACCCTTCAGGGTGTCATGAACAAAGAGGAATCCGAGGGAATGCAGCGAGCTTTTGCATACATGATGCTCATTGCCAAGCACGAAAGGCCCCGCATGGCAAAGCTCACGATTTTCAACGATGCCGAGCTGACCAAACTTACAATGCCGGTCCTCGTCCTCTTCGGCGACCATGACATCATGCTCCGGGCCGAGCAGAGCATTGCGCGCATTGCGCGGCTCGCTCCAAACGCGGAAACGGAGCTCTTGCCCAACACTGGCCATGCGGTTGTGGGTCAGTCTGCGCGCATTCTTAAATTTCTGCAGTCCCACCCAACCTGAATGCAAACCAAAAACCCGCCGGACGCTTTTATCCGGCGGGTTTCTTCTGTCTCAACGTATCTCAGTGTCATTTATTTTACGATCTCAATCCAATGGTACTTATCCGGGATGGTCCCCCACTGGATGCCCGTGATCTCGTCGTAGAGCTTCTGTGTGGTTTCGCCGATCTCTCCGCCGCCGATGACGTAGTCCTTTCCCTTGTAGCTGATCTGGCCGATAGGGGAAATCACAGCGGCGGTGCCGCTGCCCCATGCCTCCTCCAGCTTTCCGCTTTCAGCCGCGGCAATGAGCTCGTCAATGCTGATGTGGGCCTCCGCCGTCTCCATGCCCCAAGCCTTGAGCACCTGTAGGCAGGAATCCCGGGTAATGCCGGGCAGTATGCTGCCGGAAAGTTCAGGCGTAATCACCTTGCCGTCGATCTTGAAGAACACGTTCATGGAGCCCACTTCCTCAATGTACTTGCGCTCCACACCGTCCAGCCAAAGCACCTGCGTAAAGCCTGCGGCGGTAGCTTTTTCGCCGGCCCGCAGTGATGCGGCGTAGTTACCGCCGGTCTTGGTGTAGCCCATGCCGCCCTTCACCGCGCGAACGTCGTCGCTTTCGATCATGATGCGCACGGGGTTCATGCCCTCCGCGTAATACGCGCCCACGGGGCTTAGGATGATGGCAAAAATGTAAGTATGGGAGGCGTGTACGCCTACATACTGATCTGTCGCGAAGATAAAGGGCCGAACGTACAAAGAGGTATCGGGGGCCGTGGGGACCCAGTCAATATCCAGCGCAATCAACTCTTTTAGCGCCTTAATCGCAAACTCCACGTCAACTTCCGGGATGCACAGCCGTTCGCCGGATTGGTTCAGGCGCCGGAAATTATCCCGGGGTCGGAACAGCCGAGTATGCCCGTTTACGTCCCGGTAGGCCTTCAGCCCCTCGAAGATCTCCTGTGCATAGTGAAATACCATGCAGGAGGGATCCAACACAAAGGGGCCGTAAGGTACAATGCGGGGATCATACCAGCCCTTGCCAATCTCATAGTTCATCAGGAACATATGATCTGTGAAGTAGTGACCGAATCCTAAATTGTTATAATCCGGTTTGGCCTTGGGGTTGTCGATGCGATTGATTTTGATTTCCTGCATTTGTATTACCTCTTTTCTGTGTCTATAGGATAATTCTAAATCAAATATTCTAAATCATCAAGCCGTTTCAATGCTTGCGGCCTTTTTTAGCTGCAGTTTTTCCACGGCGGCTTCGCGCATTTTGTATTTGAGGATCTTTCCGGCGGCGTTCATAGGGAATTCCGTTACGAAATCCACATACTTGGGCACCTTATGCTTCGCCATGTTGTTCCGTACAAAGGTCTTCAATTCCTCGGCATCCATGGCCACCGCGTCCTTGAGAATCACGCAGGCCATGATCTCTTCTCCGTATTGCGGGTCGGGCACGCCGATGACCTGAACGTCCTTCACCTTGGGATGGGTGTAGATAAAATCCTCGATCTCCTTGGGATAGATGTTTTCGCCGCCCCGGATGATCATATCTTTAAGCCGCCCGGTAATCCTGTAATTGCCCTCCGGCGTCTTGCAGGCCAAATCGCCGGTGTGCAACCAGCCGTCCTCGTCGATGGCGGCGGCAGTGGCCTCCGGCATCTTGTAGTAGCCCTTCATGAGGTTGTAGCCCCGGGCCACGAATTCGCCGGTGATGTCCACGGGTTGTTCCTCGCCGGTTTCCGGGTTCACGATTCTGCATTCAATCTCCGGCAGGGGCCTTCCCACCGTGCCCACCCGAACCTCAATGGGGTCGTCCGTGCTGCTCATGGTGCAGCCCGGCGAGGCTTCCGTCTGGCCGTAGACGATGGTGATCTCGTTCATGTGCATTTTGTCCAGCACGTCCTTCATCACCGAAATGGGGCAGGGACTGCCCGCCATGATACCCGTACGCATGTAAGAGAAATCGGTCTTTTTGAAATCCTCATGCTCCAGCATGGCGATAAACATGGTGGGAACGCCATGGAAGGCTGTAACATGCTCCTGGTTGATGCAGGTGAGCGCCGGCTTAGGCGAAAAGTAAGGCAGCGGCAGCATGGTGGAGCCGTGGGTCATGGAGGCCGTCATGGCCAGCACCATGCCGAAACAATGGAACATGGGCACGTGGATCATCATCCGATCCGCCGTGGATAGGTCCATCCGGTCGCCGATGCACTTGCCGTTGTTCACGATGTTGTAGTGGGTCAGCATCACGCCCTTGGGGAAGCCTGTGGTGCCCGAAGTATATTGCATGTTGCAAACGTCGTGGGGATTTACCAGCGACGCCCGCCTGTAAACTTCCTCAACGGGCACCTGCTGGGCGTAGGAAAGCGCGTCGTCCCAAGAAAGGCAGCCAGACTGCCGGGAAGATACCGTAATGACGTTGCGCAAAAACGGCAGACGCCTGCAATGGAGCGGCTCTCCGGGCGCAGAGGTCGCCAGCTCAGGGCAAAGCTCTTTTATAATGGAAATATAGTCGGAATCCCGGTATCCGTCGGTCATGATCAGGGTGTGGGTATCCGACTGCTTAAGCAGGTATTCCGCCTCATAAATCTTATAGGCGGTGTTCATGGTCACCAATGTGGCGCCGATCTTCGTCACGGCCCAAAATGTAATGTACCACTGGGGTACGTTGGTGGCCCAAACCGTCACGTGGCTTCCCGCCCGAACTCCCAATGCAATCAGCGCCCGGGCAAAGGTATCCACGTCGTCGCGGAATTCGCTGTAGGTGCGGGTATAGTCCAGCGTCGCATATTTAAAGGCATACTGGTCGGGGAATTCCTCGATTACCCGGTCCAGCACCTGTGAAAATGTATAGTCGATGAGCACATCCTTTTTCCAAATGAACTTGCCCGTACGGGTATTGTTGTCGTAAAGTTTGCTTTTGCGCCTTTCCTCAAAGCGGCTCATGTAATGGACAAAGTTCGGGAATACAATCTGAGCGTCTCCAAGGCCTTCCATCCAGGACGGATCCCATTCCATGGAATAATACCCGTCGTAATTAATGGAACGCAGGGCGTCCACCATCTTGTGGAAGGGAATGTCCCCCTCGCCCATAAGTCGGTACTGCACTTGGCCGTCCACCACTTCGGAATCCCGCATATGCACGTGTTTCACGTAAGCGCCCAAATTCTCAATGGTCTTTTGCGCGCTCTCCCCGTGATATCGGTAGGGGTGGTGCAAATCCCAAAGCACGGCAATATGGTCGGAAGAAAACATGTTTAGGATGTTTCGAAGCCGCAGGGTATCGGCATAAATGCCGGAGGTTTCAATCAAAAGCGTCACATTAGCGCGCTCCGCCTCGTAAACGGTGTTGCGCAAAAACGTGACCACCGCCTCATCCTCGCTCTCGTCCGTCATAGTATCAACATGTGTGGCGTGGAGGCGGATGTAAGGCGTGCGGATCCGCTCCGCCATGGCGATGTGCTGCTCAATCTCCGCTGCGTTCTCGGCCGCAAGCCCCGCGTCCGCGATATTGCATAACGTATCCAGGCAGGGAATACAAAGGCCGATCTCCTGCATCCGCCGCGCGGTCTGCGCCGCCCGGTCTTCCCGCAGCGCGCCGTCTTTGCCGCTAAAGGCCGCACTGTTCAGGTTGTGGATCTCAATGCCCTGAAAGTGCATCTCCTTTGCCAAAGAAACAAACTCGCCCCAAGAAAGGCCGTACCAGCCGTTGGTTGTAAAGCAGAGTTTCATACTGCGTTTTCCTCATACACAATTTTGTTGAGCGCGCTGAGATACGCGTGAATGCTGGCGCCGATAATGTCCGTGGAAATGCCCCGGCCGCTGTAGAGCTTGCCGCCGCTGCGCAGCTTCACGAAGGTCACGCCCATGGCCTCCCGTCCCTCGGTAACCGCCTGAATCTGGAAATCGTCCAGCTCGTAGTGGCAGCCGATAATCTGCTCAATGGCTAAGAGCGCTGCGTCAATAGAGCCGTCTCCCGTGGCAAGGCCCGTGACGGCCACGCCGTTTTTCTCCAGCCTAATGTTTGCGGTGGCCGAAATGGTGTTCCCGCTGTTGACCACATAGCTCACCAACCGGTATGTGGGTGGCACCTGCAACGCCACGCTGGCGATAATCGCTTCCAACTCTTTGGTGGTAACGGGCTTCTGGCTGACCACCCTGGAAAATGCCTCGTAAACCTTGGCTTTATCATCGTCGGAAATATCATAGCCCAGCTGCTTGACGGCCCCGTTCACCGTGGCGATATCCGTCTGCGCGTTAAACACAAACTCCTCTTGCGCTGTCTGTATAAACCCGTTGTCATAAAGGGTCTTTTCCTTCTTTTCGGCGGTAAGGAATTCCATCTTCTTCATGGCACTGTGGATCTCGGTGATCTGCACGTTGCAGCTTAGGTTTAAAGAATTTCCCCGGGTCCGCATGGCCTGAACAACCGCGCTCAACTGCGGCAGCCCCGTTTCAGTGATGGTGGTCTTGATGCCCACAGCCCCACTCTTGAGCGCCGCGAACACATTGGCAATCGCCATCCCCAGTTCGCTTCCGCACTGGACGCAAAGTTTCGCGTCCGAGAGCGTCTTTTCTTCCCGGATGGAAGCGATGAACGCCCCAAATTCATCGGGCAGCATAATGCCTGCGGAATCGCATACGGTAACGGTCTTCGCCCCCGCCGCAACCGCGGCGCACAACGCTTCCTTTAAAAATCCCATCTCGCTGCGAGTAGCATCCGCAGCCGAAAACTCCACGTCGCCGCAGAGAGCGGCGCAATGAGCAACCATCTCCCGGATCATTTCCAAAATCTGCGCTGGCTTTTTGTTGCAGGTATACTCCATTTGCACAGTGGAAGTGGGCAATATGACATGCAGCCGCGGATGCGCGGCCTTCTTAATTCCATCCCATGCAAGCTCCGCTTCCTCCCGCGTGGTTCCCGCGGGGCAGGAAAGCACGCTCTTTTTGATCAGCGGCGCGATAGTGTGCATCAGAAGCGTATCAGCTTTCACGTCCTCAATGGGCGATAGCTCAATTACATCCACCCGTAGGCTATCCAGCTGCTTAATAAATTCCATTTTTTCACGAAAACTCAAGGGAACTTCCCCACGCGCCCCTTTACGAAGCGTCACATCGCTAATGCTGATTGTTTTCATAAAATCCTCCAAAATGATTGAATAAAAAAGGCCCCAAGGCCATTATGCCTCAGGGACGATATAAAACCGCGGTACCACCCTTTTTGCCCTGCATATCGCAGAACCTCTCAATGCCCAGACAAGCTCGAAGCCATGATAACGGGGCTTTCCGTAATTCCTTACTTCATTTCAGGAACTCTGCTCGAGAGTGAGGCTGCAGTTACTTCACATACTGGCTTGCACCGGCCGCCAATTCTCTGAAAAATGAGGAAGAATCTGCATAATTCCGTCAGCGCATTTCACAAATAATTGTATAATATACTATCCTTGTTCCTGCTATTTGTCAACAGATTTTTTATAGATTATGCCGTATATGCGCGCTGTAACACTTCCATGTAATCCTGTTTGGTCATGGGTCGTGGATTGCTGCCGTTGGAGCCGTTTTTTTCCGACCGCTCCGCCAGCATTTCGAAGCTGGTTTCAGGTACGTTCAGGGCGGAAAAGGACGGCAGGTTCAGCTCCCTTGTCAGCTCCTGCACCTTCCGCACGGCCAGGAACGCGCCCTCGGCCTCGTCCGCAAAAGCGAGACCCATGGCCCGGGCGATCCGGGCGTACTTTTTTTCGCAGTAAGCCATGTTGTACTCCATCACGCAGGGCAGGAAAATGGCGTTGCACAACCCGTGTGGCAGGTCGTATGCGCCCCCCAGCGCCTCTGCCACGTAGTGCACGGATGCCACATCGGAATGGCTGAAGAAAATCCCGGCCAGGATACTCCCCATGAGCATGGCGCTACGGGCCTGAAGGTTTTCTCCGTGGCGATAGGCGGTCACCAGGCTGCCGCAGATCAGCTCCACCGCGTATAGCGCCGCCGCGTCCCCGATGGGCTCGGCTCAGTTGGCGGTGTAGCCCTCAATGGCGTGGGTCAGCGCGTCCACGCCCGTGGCCGCCGTTACCGCCGGCGGCACGGAGATGGTAAGCTCCGGATCGCAGATGGCCAGCTTTGCCGCTGTATACGGGCTCTTCACCGTCATCTTATACTGTTTGACCGTATCGGTGATCACCGAGGAAAACGTGATCTCGCTGCCCGTGCCCGCCGTGGTAGGCATGGCGACGAGGGTGGGAGCGGCCTGGTCGCCGCGGTCTTTCCCTCGTAGGGCTTGATCCTTCGGGCGTCGTGAGCCAGCAGCACGCCGATGGACTTGGCGCAGTCAATGGGGCTGCCCCCGCCGACGGCCAGCAGGCTGTCCGTCCCCTCCCGGCGGGCGAATTCCGCCCCCTCCTCGCAGTTTACATCCTTGGGGTTCGCCTCCACCCCATCATAGATTGCGCATTCCATGCCCGACGCAGAGAAAACATCCGCAATTCTTTCCACGATTCCGGCCTTCCGGATTCCCTTGTCCGTCACGATCAGCGGCCGCCTGCAGCCGTATTTTTTCAGTTCCTCCCCCGCCGATCCCGCAGTTCCGGGGCCGAATAGGATCCGGGTGGGCAAAGAAAAGTCAAAAGTGGTTAATTCCATAGCATTATCCTCCTTTAGCGGATCGCTCTGCGCTTGCGCGCCGGTACGCCGTCGTCCATGGCCACGGCTTCCGGGGGCAGCAGCAGTTCTTCCGGATGGGCCATGTAATGGCGGAACTGCTTCATAGCCCCGGCGTAGTACTTGCCGTCGCATGTGCGCTCGTCGCAGACGAACCGAAGGCCGATATACCGCTTCTCCCCGTGGGTGCCATCCGCAGAAATGGTCCGCACCTTGTACTTGGCCCCCATGGCAACAAACATGGAGCAGGTTCCAAACTCATAGAGGTGATGGTAAATGGGGCCAATGCCCAAAGAGCCCACATTGGTCAAAAACAGGCTGCAATGGAAGGGGCTGACCTTATTCAGTCCTTTGGGAAGCAGGCCGATGTTGTCCAGCGCGAACAGGCATTGAACAGCAAAGCGGATCAAAAACGCCGGAATATATCCAAAAAACTTCGCCGCGTTGTCCATGCCGTTGTTGGCATCGTCCTGTATATTTTCGTTGATCAGCGCGCTCACCTTCCGCGTCACGTCCATCAGGGTGTCTTCTGGCTCGAACCGTGGCTTCACCGTGGTCTCCACGTTGGACTGCGCCCGCTTGATCATCAGGGAAATGCTGATTTCGTTGCGAGCATAGAGCCTGTTCCAAACCACAAATCGATTCACGTAAGGTCTATGGGCAATCATCCGCACCGCCGCGGCCATGATGACGTGCATAATGGAGAGCTCTGGGATATCCTGCCTGTGCGCGCGGATAAAATCCTTGATGCCTTCAATGGAAATGTTCTCCTCAAACAGGTTCTGGGAGTCCATTCTCGTGCGCATGATGAACGGAATCAAGTTGTACACAGCGTCCACGTTGCGCACCCTCCAGCCGTCATATCGATCGGCAATGCTCCTCTTATAGTAATCTTTCAGCACGCTCTTCTCCTTCTCCAACCCCCGTTTGGCACAGGGGCCCTCTTGTGTCCAAGAGACTGAATTCAATCGTTTCTGTTCCACTTTTTCGTGATGTCGCCACTTCTCTCCCCTAAAATACGAAATGAGCACGAAACGTGTATCGCCTGTGAAACAATGCACCTTCTCCGTGGTGCCGCCCTTTCTTTAACCCGGCGGCCGAAAATTACTTCTACTGCCCCGCCGTATCGTTGTCTAGAGAAACTGCCACTTCTTTGGAAAACATCTCGACATACGGTTCGAAATCCAATACCTTGAGCGTCATTAAAACAAGGCCAGAGTCTTTGGGAGCGATCTCCTTCTCTTCTTCCACCAGCTCCACTTGTACAACAGCCTTCTTCCCGCTGAGCACCACCGTACAGAGCCAGGCAGAAACCGTTTGCCCGTTTATGCGCACATCCTCCGCCGTGACAGCAATGTCCCTGTCACTGCCGTTATCAATAATAATCCACAATCCGCCATCTCCACCGTCGCAGGAGGAAATGACAATGCTACTGTCATTGATCAGTTCCTGACCAACCGCCGGTTTTGCCTCCTCTTCCACTGTGCCCGGGATCAGAAGCGTAACGGGTTCGTATTCCATAAGCGTTTCAAAAGTATAGGGGTCAAAGGCGCACAGGTACAGTTCCAAACTGTAAACCGTTTGAATTCCGGCTCGGGTAAGCTCCGTTCGGCTAATCTCCAAGCTACTCTCTGTCTCCTTGCCGCATCGCACTTCCGAGTAGAACCACCCGCTCACCATAAAGCCGTTGACCACGATATAGTTGGTACTCAACGCAACGTCTTTCTCCCCTGCGTTACGCACAGCGATGTTCAGAGAGACGCCGTCCTCTCCTTCCTGCAAATCCGTAGCCGTAACCTGCAGCCCGCCTTCCTCGAAGAGAAGTGGAGTTTGGATGGATGTTCCCCCTTGTTTTTGCTCCGTCACAATGGCCGTTTCGGTGGGCGTAGTGGCGGCTGCTTCCTGCTGCGGTGCTTCAGCCGCGCTTGAAGCGGCGCAGCCCCAGGTGCAGGCGCAGGCAATGGCCCAAATGGCAACGAAAAAACGCTTCATGTGCCCTCCTTCCCCTAAGGCGCCGCAGCAGCCATGCCACAGCATGCAATTGTCTATTCTCTAGCATCTACTCATCGCAGAAACAGCGTCTGAGCATATCCGCTGCGGCAAGCAATCCTAAAAGCACTCAAAATCCTTGCCACCAACTATGGCGCCACAGTATGGTGCTGTAGCAAGTACAGTTAAAACTTGTCCCGAACCTTTTCCATGAACTTTTCCACGTCAATAATGAACCGCTCATGCATGCCGCTGCCGATCATACCGCCATCGTCATAGGCGCTGACCTTGAAGACCAGTCGCTTCCGGTCGATTTCCACAAGCTCGCTCTCGCAGCACACCGTGGCTCCCATGGGCGTGGCAGCTATGTGGGTCACGTTTACCAGCGTCCCTACCGTCCCCTGCCCTTCTTCCAGATAACCTTTTACGCTTTGAAGCGCCGTATTCTCCATAAGAGCGATCATGGCGGGCGTGGCGAACACATCCAGATTGCCGCTTAAAAACGAACTGGCCGTATTGGTTTCGTCCACCACAACACTCCGATTTCCCTTGATTCCGACGACTAAACTTTCTTTCATATGCACTGCTCCTGCCAAAGATTTGTTTTGCGCTATTATACCATGTTATAATTGGGTTGATCTATACTCTGGAGGGAATTATGTCTGTTTCCTACTCCATTCGGCGCTCCGGCCGGAAAACCCTGGCGCTGGAGATCACGTCGGAAGCGCAGGTACTGGTGCGCGCCCCCTTAAAGGCCTCTCCTGCGGAGATCCAGCGCTTTGTTCTCACCCATGAGGCATGGGTGGAAAAGCACCTTTCGCAGGCGCAGGCCCGGCTGCAGGTTCGCCCCACACTTTCTGACGCGGAGCAGGAAGATCTCCGAAAAAGGGCAAAAGCGCATATCCCCCCGCGGGTGGAATACTACGCAACCATTATGGGGCTTTCTCCCGCGGGCGTTGCCATCACTGGGGCAAAAAAGCGGTTCGGCAGCTGCAGCGCAAAAAACCGCCTTTGTTTTTCTCTGTTTCTGATGCGGTATCCGGACGACGCCATCGATTATGTAGTGGTACACGAACTGGCCCACATCCGCCACAAAAATCACGGCAAGGCCTTTTACGCCTGCGTCGCCTCAGTCCTGCCGGACTATTCGCAGCGCAGAAAACTTTTAAAGTCCTGACACAGCCTCACGCCGGGCAGCCATAATCCTAGGCAATCGTATTTAGACGCATTCCCACGCTGAAAATAGTCAATTTTCTCTTTCATTTATAGCATTTTTATTAGTTATCGTCAATTTTAGGCGCATAAAAAGAATGAATTTGAAATGTAGGGGGAAACTCTGTTATAATGAATTGTTAAAAATCCAATGAAATGAACGTGAGGGATACTGCAATGAAAAAAACCGTTCAGCTTTATGAAGGCAAAGCGAAAAAAGTGTATGCAACGGAGGATGAGAACCTCTACATCGTATCCTACAAGGACGATGCCACCGCCTTTAACGGCCAAAAAAAAGGCACGATTTTAGGCAAGGGCGCCATCAACAACAGAGTCAGCAATTACCTGATGAAGCAGCTTGAGAAAACCGGAATCCCCACCCATTTGGTGGAAGAGCTTTCCGACCGTGAGACTCTTGTAAAGAAAGTCAAGATCGTTCCTTTGGAGGTCATTGTCAGAAATATTGCCGCCGGTTCTCTGGCCAAACGCCTTGGATTGGAAGAGGGCACGGTGCTCAAGAGCACGGTGCTGGAATACTGCTACAAAGACGACGCTCTGGGCGATCCCATGATAAACGATTATCACATCTTCGCCATGGGACTGGCCACCAAGGAAGATCTGGCGCTGATCGCGGATTATTCCTTCCGAATCAACGACTTTCTTCGCAACTACCTGAAAGACGTGGGTATCGATCTGGTAGACTTCAAGCTGGAGTTTGGGAAGACGCCTGACGGCACCCTCATTCTGGCGGACGAAATTTCCCCGGATACCTGCCGCTTCTGGGATTCCAAGACCCATGAAAAGCTGGATAAGGACCGTTTCCGCAGAGACCTTGGTCACGTGGAAGACGCCTATCATGAGATTTTGAAGAGACTCTTAGGGGAATGATGCATGACAAACGAGCTTCATGAGGAATGCGGCGTATTTGGCATTTACGCGCCCTGTACTACGGATGTGGCCACGGCCGCTTATTACGGGCTGTTTGCCCTGCAGCACCGAGGTCAGGAAAGCTGCGGGATTTGTGTGAACAATCACGGGGCTTTTTCCTCCCATAAGGACGAAGGGCTGGTGAATGAGGTGTTCACCAAAGAGGTGCTGGACAGCTTGGGTCAGGGCGACATCGCAGTGGGGCACGTGCGCTACGGCACCACAGGCGGTTCCGGGCGCATCAACGCACAGCCCATCACCATCAACCGCATGAAGGGCAGCATGGCCACGGCCCATAACGGGAACCTCACGAACGCTCTGGAGCTTCGGGAAGCACTGGAGGCCGACGGCTCTATTTTTCACACCACCAGCGATACCGAAATCATCGCCTATGTAATTACCATGGAACAGGCAAAGGGCGCCTCCCTGCCAGAAGCCATTAACCGCGCCACGGACAAGCTGCAGGGCGCATATTCCCTCGTTCTTATGGATCGGAACATGCTTGTTGCTGCCCGGGATGAGCACGGGTTTCGACCCCTTTGCTACGGCAAAACACCGGACGGCTGTTACGTTGTCGTATCTGAAAGCTGCGCCCTCACAGCCGTGGGCGCAGAGTTCATTCGAGACGTCCGGCCCGGAGAGATTCTGGTGTTTGGGCCCGAAGGTGTAACGAGCATCACAGATCACTGCAATAAGGCGCCGGAATGCATGTGCATCTTTGAGTACATCTACTTCGCCCGGCCAGATTCCGTCATCGACGGATTTTCCGTCCATCGGGCTCGGCTTCGGGCCGGCGCTTTCCTTGCGGAAGAGCATCCCGTGGACGCGGATATCGTCATCGGCGTGCCGGACAGCGGCATCGATGCGGCCATCGGCTATTCCAAACGCTCCGGCATTCCCTATGGCGTGGGCTTCATTAAAAACAAGTATATCGGCAGGACGTTTATCTCCCCTGGGAAAAAATCACGGGAGGACAAGGTCAAGATCAAGCTCAACCCCATTGCCGAGGTGGTAAGGGGCAAGCGGGTGGTGCTGGTGGATGATTCCATCGTACGGGGTACCACCAGCGAGCGGATCGTATGGCTCCTCCGGGAGGCCGGCGCTACGGAGGTGCATATGCGCATTACCGCGCCGCCCTTCATAAACCCCTGCTATTACGGCGTCGACATCGATTCCCGGGACAACCTGATCGCCTACCACCATCCCGTGAAAGAGATTGCCAGAATCATCGGCGTGAACAGTTTGGGTTATCTCAACAGGAAATACCTTCCCCTACTGCCCTCAGAGAATACGGGTCACAGCTACTGCACCGCCTGCTTTACCGGCGAGTATCCCACGGCCGTGCCCCAGGACATCCGAAAAGAACAATTTGAATGCTAAAAGAATAAATGCCGCCCCCAAAATGGGATTTTGCACAGGGATTTGAAAAAACAGCTTTTGCGAACAGCCTTCAAGCGGGCAATACAAAACATCACCGGGTACGTTTGGTGGTGTTTTTTGTTATGGTTTACCTTTAAAAATAGCGCTCCCAATCTGCCTCACTCTTACCGCAATGGGCCTGGCTAGGGGACGAAGCAAATACCTTGCCTCTTCTTCTTTGCCATAGGAAGAGACACATAAATCGCAAAGTAAAAATATAAAAGGGCATGGGATACCAATCAACAAGTCCATCATAAACGATGTGCCTCACGGAGGAATCTGCTAAAAACGCCGAAATATCCTTGGTCCTTTTTATAGTGGGAAAGCGGTTTGCAGCTTCACCGGATATTTGTGAAAGGGAAGGGAATAATAGAATAAAACCATTTTGAGGTATGTGCATGACCAATAGTATAACAAACAGACAAATGGTCTTTATTATTTTCTTGAACCTCACTACATATTCGTCCATTGACCTACCGCAAATTATGGCGCAAGATGCAGGCAGAACAAGCTGGATTCCGATTATTTTAACATCCTTAATTTTCGGCGTTGCCGCCATTTTTTTAACAAAACTAAATAACATGTATACAGGCAAAGTCTTCTTTGATTACGGTGAGCAGATTGTTGGTAAGTTTTTTACCCGCGTAATCATCGTTTATTACTTATTATACTTTGCTATGATTGCTGTGTATTTAAAGCTGAAACTGGTTGGTTTACTAAAATCCAATTTTTTGCCTTCGACACCAGAGTTTGCAACCCTGATCATTGCTATCGTACTTTTTGGATTTGCTGCGTATAAGGGAATCACAAATATTGCAAGAATGTTCGAAATAACAGGAATCCTGTTCGCATTGATTACAGTCGGATTATGCGGTCTTATGATGCTGCAAGGAATGAAAGACAACGTGCTGCCATTTTTTAACCCTTCCGATGTAAAAGAATTTGCGAAGACATGCAAGGATCTGGTTACGCCATACGGCGGCATTGAGGTTCTCCTCGTTATACCATTTACGGCTCAGAACAAGAAAGCGCCAAAAATCGCTTTTTTTACACTTCTATTTATCGGGTTGTTTTATGTTCTGCTGGTGGAAAGCACATATATGATTTTGGGCATCAATAATTCCAGTTCGCTCAATGACGCCTTCATCGAAGCAATCAAAGTCGTAGAAGCTCCTGTCATAGATAGGACAGATATCTTTTATCTCACTTTTGGCCTGACGAGTTTATTTGCCGGCATGACTATTCTATATACTACCGTTGTTGAGTATTCCTGCAGACTGTTCTCAAAAGTAAAACGCATTTATGTTGTCATCACGATTGGTCTCATTTTCATTGCCTTAACCTTGTTTGGCCTGAGCATAAACAATTTTGATGAGGTATTTGGCCGTATCGCAACCATTCCGGTTCTAATATCGGGCATACTGATCCCACCAACATTGTTCATGATCGCAAAGGTGAAGGCACGGACTGCCGGGAAGCGAAAAAACGAGGGGCCTGAAAACACAAGGAAGGAGTCAGGTTAATGGCGAAATTTCATAAAATTCTTATATTAAATTTCTCCTTGCTCCTTCTGGCTGTATTTGTATCCGGCTGCTGGGATGCGAAGGATATCGATCAAAAGCAGATCGCAACGGCTATCGCTTTTGATTTTAAGGACGGAGAAATCTGGGGCTATATTGAATTGGCGAATATCGAAGGCAGCAATAAAAGCGACACTTCAGCAGGCAGTTCCGGGGAAAAATATATTTACATTAAAGGCCACGGCAAAACGCTGAACGAAGTAAGGGATGACCTTGACAATCAATTGCACAAACCAAAATTCCTCAGCAGTATTAGCGCAGTCATATTGTCGGAAAACTTTGCCAAATCATACCTATTAGATTTTTTATATTATTTTAGAGCGAATGAATTTTACCGGAAGAAGGGGAGAACGGTTGTCATACAGGATGCCCCAGAAGAATTATTGAAAGCCCTTCATACAAATGATAATTCTGTGGGGCTTACCATCGATGATTTAATCAATGCGCTTGATGATACGGGAAAGTCTTTCTCACGAACGAATGCTCGATTGATTGATGATCTTTCGAGTCAGTATACAGGGATCCTGATTCCCTGTGTTGGATTACATAATGTGGATCTGGCGCTGACCGGATATTCGGTGGTCAATGGCACGAAAGTGGATGGCTTCATACCCGTACCGGCAAAAGGCTTGGTATTTTTAAAGGCAGATCAGCCCAAGCTTTCTTATACCATGCCGTACAATGAAAATATTTTAAGTATTGACGTCAGTTTAACGAAACGCCGGATAAAGACATCCTATGAGGGCGAAGCAATCACCTTTCATGAAAGCATGGAATTTAAAGCAGAGTTGATTTCAGGAAATAAAAAAATCCCATATGGTTACGGAGATGCGGAATATGACCAGATCGGTAAAGCGCTTGAAGATATGCTCATGCAAGAGCTTGGAGCCACGGTTTCGCAGGCGCAAAATGAATTTCAATGTGATTACCTTCAATTTGACGATGAGTTCCGGATCAATTATCCGGTTGCATTTGAAGGGATGGATTGGCAGAAAGAATTCGTTAACGCCAATATAAATTTTGAAGTAAATGTGGATATGAGCGCATCATGGATGATGGATTATGGTTCTTACCCGCTGAAATGAAAGTGAGGATATCCCTTGAGAGGTAATGATTTTGATAAAATTATAGCTTCACTGGAATCAAATGACCAGGATTTTTCAGTTAGATCGCTTGCATATTCTTGGGGAAGCGTTAAGCTGTTTTATATCGCGGTGTTAACGGACAAGGCGGCGCTGACCGAAAATATCATCAAGCCCCTGGTGCAGTTTTATGCTGCTTCCCTTAGGCCCGCAAAGGCACAATTGATTAAAGACGGCGTTATCTATGTGGAAGATTGCACAATCGAGACAGACGTAAGGAAAATTGAAACGTTCATTCTTTTGGGAAATGTCGTCATACTATTTTCAAACGACAGGCGATATATCGTTGCCAACATAAAAAAAGTTGAACAGAGGCCTATCCCGGAGCCACGGCTGACGTATACCATCCGTGGGCCGCAAGACTGCTTTAATGAAAACCTGGATACAAACCTTTCACTGATCCGATACCGGATGAAGGATAAGAACTTGAAGATCAAAAATTTTGTGGTTGGCGTCAGAACAAAAACGCGTGTCGCTGTGATCTATATCGAAGACATTGCCAACGATACCGTGGTAAGTGAGATTCAAAAAAGAATCGAGGGCATTGATATTGACGGCATTGGCGAATCTGGGGAGCTTCAAGCCTTCTTATTGAATAACAAATTTCAATTGTTTCCGCTCATGGGTTTGATTGAGCGGTCGGACATGGCGTTCCACTCGCTCCTTGACGGAAAAGTGCTGGTGGTGGTCGATGGAAGCGGGATCGTTTTGATGGCGCCTAAAACATTCAGCGAATTCTTTTATTCCTGCGACGACAGATATGACAATAAGTTTTTCGGGCTTTTTTCAAGGATCCTGCGCTATATGGCGTTTGGGATATCCTTAACCACATCGAGCATATTTGTGGCGGTGGTTTCATTCCATACAGATATTCTATCAAGCAAATATGCGATTTCGCTTGCTGAAATGCGTGCAAATGTGCCTTTCCCAGCGCTCGTAGCGGTTTTAATACTCGAGTTGATTGCTGAGCTGATTAGAGAGGCTCTGCTAAGGGTTCCAAAACAAATCGGTTCTGCCGTCGCTATTGTGGGTGCGATCATCATCGGGCAAGCTGCAATATCAGCCCAAATGTTCAGCCCGCTGCTGCTCATTATTGTTGCGGCTTCTCTGCTCGCGTCTTTTGTCATTCCCGATTACTCTTTGGTCAGTCCCTTCAGGATACTTAAGTTCGGGCTAATATTAATTACAGGGCTATTTGGATTTTTCGGATTCGCATGGTTCCTCTCTATGATTCTGATTGAACTCGTTTCGCTAAACAGCTTTGGTGTGCCATATATGGCGCCTTGGGCGCCGTTTAATTCCTACGACTTTAAGAAAACCCTGATGACCAGTTTGCCGACAGACCCCAAAAGGCCGCATTATTTGCGCACAAAAGATAATACAAAGACACCGCAATCGCCAACGAAGCACAAGCTTAATCGTCGGTTAAAAAGCAAATAGCACAATGTTACGATGCGTATGTCTCTTTTTAGGCGTTTTACATGCATGGAAATGAAACGAGGCAGCAAAAATCTCTCTATGATATAAATAAAGTTGCTATAAGAAAAATTATGTTATCAAAGGGAAAATCAAAGATAAGGCATACGATTGCCCCAAAATTTTACGAAAAAGAGTACTCCTAATCCAAGACTGGATCAGATGATTCCACTAAATCGTCATTGATAGACTGGATGCAGTCCCGCCCATAGCTTTTCGCAAAATACAGCGCTTGATCGGCAAGTTTGATCGCCCGGTTGACATCTTTCTTCTCAGCGATGGGGATTGTGCTGGTACCTAAGCTGACGGTAATGTATGGATGAACCGAAGATTCGGTATGCGGAATTTTAAGCTCCGATATTTTCGTCCTGATATCGCTGGCTATTTTTTTAATATCTTCTTCGCTTTTGTTGAACGCGGCGTATATGAATTCCTCTCCGCCCCAACGAACAGCAAACTCGCTGGGGTCCTCTATGATGGAATTGATTTGATTTGCCACCGCAATTAATGCCTTGTCCCCCTCTTCGTGGCCGTAAGAATCGTTGAATTGCTTGAAGAAATCGATATCAATCATGATTATGGATAACGTGGAATCCTCCACAATATAATTCTGAAATGCACGATCGATAAACTCCCGGAAACTCCTTCGGTTTGGAATGCCAGTCAGATCATCCATCAGCGCGCATTCCTTGAGCTGGCTATTTGCAATCGCAAGTCTGACATTGATCTTTCGATTTTCCGCAATATTCTGCTCGAGCAGGAGGTTCATTTTGTTTAGAAGTATTCTACTGTAGTAGTTCTCACAATAATTATTGTAGATGATTCTGGATCCTACCCAGGTGACGATAACAAAGACAAACAGATTCGCATAATGTCCGATCAAGATATCTCTGGAATGCTGCACATAGGGCAGCCCGATGGCTAGAACAAGGACGGATGTAAAATAAGGAATGAGTATTTTTTTATTGTCCAGCAAATAAATGACCGAACAGACGATCATATTGATCATGAAGGTGATTAGATGACCGTAAAGTTTTTGATCCATCAGAGAGATCACGCTGCCCCAGACCATGATGAACGTGATATATGCGACTGTTACAATATTGATCTGATTTCTTTTGTTTTTCGGGATTTCCTTCGTGTAGTTTTTGAAGAACAGAAGATAGGCCATGTTCAACAGGATCATGACGCCATACATGGCCAAATATGCGGTAAAGTCAAATCGATTATCGAATTTTATTAGATAAGCCGCAACAGTAATAGACAGATATATGAATTCAATGCCAATCACGATAGCCGCAAGAATCCTGCCCCTATAAATATTATTGAAGGCAACATCCCCTTCAAAGCTCTCGCGCGCGGATTCGTCAATATTATTTTTTAAAAAGCTCAGCACTTTCACCCTAACCTCTGCTACAATAACGCTTTTAGTCTGATTGCATACTGAAACACACTAATGATATTTCATATTTTGGATCTGTGCAACAGTTATTATAAATAATTGCCATAGATTTGGCGATTCCTGACTTTTAGCGCAAGAAAACAAGCCTGGCCTTTAACAAGAACTACTTCTGTGTGACATAGCGCTCCTCTTCGCTAAAGATACAGCCGCAGTATTTTTGCATATACAACCCAAGCTCCCGCGCTTGCTGCTGCCCGGTGCGGAAATTGGGGCGAAAGTCCCGATAGACGAATTCCACCCCGTGCTTTTTTGCAGCCTGCTGTGCAATTCTGTGGATCAAATCGTGCTTCTGGTAGGGGCTGATGAGCAGCGTTGTAGAGAAACAGCTGAATCCGTTTTGGGCGGCATAATCGGCCGCCGCGTCCAGCCGGACGCTGTAACAGTATTCGCAGCGGCGCTCCAAATCGAAAGCGACCGCCTTTACAAATGGGCGAAGCCCGTATTCATCCTGAAAAACCAGCTCCATACCGATACGCTTGGCGTAGTCTGTTAAGGTGAGCTTTCGGCTTTTGTATTCCATAAACGGATGGATATTGGGATTGAACCAGAACGCCGTGGGCTCCATCCCTTCGCTTCGAAGAACCTCGACGCACTGGATGGAACAGGGGGCACAGCAGGTATGCAAGAGCACTTTCATTTCCATATTCTCCTTGGGCACTGCATCAGCGCCATACGCTTATTTTCATATTATACCACAAACCAAAACCCAGATTTGCCCGAAGATCCAGTAAAAAAGGCAGGCGCTGCCCAAGAGCAATTGAAGGCATTTCTTCATCCATGCGTTTAATTTTGCCCACAGCAACAAATACTATTGATAAATAATGCCAGAAAGGTAAGGTTTTGGATTTGATTCGGCGGAAAAACCATAGAGAGGCTCTGAAAAACAGGGTGGAAAACGCGGAAAGAATCATAGAGCGCGGGTTATCGTTTAACCTTCGGGATAACATCGCGCTTTTTAAAAAACTGTTCGTCGATGACGACACCTTTGTGATACGCGAAGTTCAGAACCGAAACAATCCGAATATCCGCTGCTGCCTGATGTCGTTAGCCGGCATGGTGGACCACACAATCATCAACGATAACATCATACGGCCCATCAACACGTTCCCCGGCAAAACGAGAAGGGGGGAGTTGCTTGAGACGCTGTGCAATCAGGTGCTTCAAACCAACAACATCACTGTTTCGGAGGATATCAACCAGCTGCTGGAATCCATCCTCTACGGCGATACCCTCCTGTTTGTGCAGGGATATAAACGCGCGCTGACGATCAATACCAAGGGATGGAAGACGCGAAGTATCGAGGAGCCGGACCTTGAAAAGGTGTTTATCGGCCCCAAAGAGGGGTTTACAGAGTCCATTATGCAGAATTTATCCATGGTACGCAGATACATTTTAACCAGCGACCTAAAATTTAAATTTCGCACATTTGGAGCGCGCACCCACACAAAAGTATGTATCTGCTATATCAAGGGCATTGCCCAGGAGCGCATATTGGAGGAGTTGGAACGCCGGTTGGACTCCATTGATTTGGACGGGATACTAGATTCGGAGTACATCAAGGAGTTTATTTGTGACGCGCCGCTTTCCATCTTTAGCACCATCTATCGGACGGAACGTCCGGATACCGTCGCGGGGAAACTACTGGAAGGCAGGATCGCCCTGATTGTGGACGGAACACCCGTAGCCTTGACCCTACCCTGCATGTTTATTGAAAACATTCAAACCAATGAGGACTATTATACTTCATTCCAATCTTCATCCTTTAACCGAATCATACGTATTATTGCTTTATTGGTCACAACTTGCCTTCCCGCAATATATCTTAGCCTGATCACTTTTCATCAGGAGATGCTTCCCACGCCGCTTTTAGAAAGTATTTACGCGGCGAGGCAGGGCGTTCCGTTTCCCAGTGTTCTGGAATTACTGGGCCTTGTAATCATATTCGATATCATACGGGAAGCTGGAACACGCATGCCCACTTCCATCGGCCAGGCTTTCTCCATCGTTGGTGCTTTGGTATTGGGGCAGGCCGCCGTGGACGCAAGATTTATCAGCGCACCCATCGTGATCATTATTGCATTTTCCGGAATCACCAGCCTTATGCTGCCCAAGATGCTCAATACGATCATCATTGTGCGGATCACTTTGATTCTCATTGCATCCATGCTGGGGCTGCACGGACTGCTAATTCTTTTGACGGCCATTATGTTGCACGCCTTCAGCATTCATTCCTTCGGCGTTCCCTATATGTCCTATATCATGACCTTTGATTCTGAAAATATAAAGGACACCGCCATTCGCATGCCATGGTGGTATATGAACCTCCGGCCTAAAATGATCGCCAAGGACCGAAAAAGAAAGACAGTAAAGGATAACCGCGCATGAAAAAGTGGACGGCCCTCATAATACTCATTGTGCTGTGTTTTTCCCTGACCGGCTGCTGGAATTACAGGGAAATTGAATCCTTTTCCATTGTGGCAGGCATCGCCGTGGAACGCGATCCTAAAAACGGAGACATCATTCTTTGCATTGAGATCATTGAGGCGAGCGGTAGCACCCAAGAACAGAACATGGAATCCAAAATCGTGGTATCCAGGGGTCAAACGGTATTCGACGCGGTCAGGAGCGCCATTGACACCTCCGGGAAGCGCCTATTCTGGAGTCACGCGCAGATTGTCATATTCAGCGAAGAGATTGCCAGAGAGGGAATTCTGGAACTACTCGACTGGTTTTACCGGAATGCCGAGCCGCGTTTGACCTTACGCCTGCTGGTTGCCCACAACGTTTCGGCAAAGGACGTCCTTACTTCAACTGGAATCACCAATAAGATTCGTTCTTACGAGATCGACAAAATGCTGGAAAACGCGGACAACATTGAAAAATATCCGAGAGTAGATCTGTATCAGGCCGTACAAATGCTTAGGTCCCAGAAACCATATGCATATCTACCATGCATCACAACGAAAAAGCAGGATGAAATAACGGTGCCGAAAATCTGCGGAACCGCAGTTTTTAAAGGGGATCAGCTGGCGGGGTTTTTAGACGAGGAAGACACCAAGTATTTTTTGTTTGTCATAGACGAAATACAGGGCGGGCTGGTGGTTAAGAAAAATGTTCAGGATGAGCCAGGCACGAGCGTCAGCCTAGAAATATTCGACAGCGCGACCAAGGTTGTGCCTGTTATCAGCGACGGCAAAATTAGTATCCATATTCAGATCAAAACGGACGTGGCCATCGCGGAAATCGGACCGTATCTGAGTGTGGCGAATAAGCCCTCAATAACCGCCATCAAAACGGACATGCAGGTATTTCTCAATCAAAATATCCTGCGGGTCATCCACAAGGCGCAAAGCGAATTTGACACTGATATTTTCGGGTTTGGCCAGCTTGTTTATCAGGAAATGCCCAGCGTTTGGAAGCAATACAAGGAGAATTGGGATGCCGAATTCAAAAACCTGACATTCCAGGTGACCTCTGAAATCATGGTACGAAATACCGCAGAATCCATCAAAACATTGGGGGAGGCGGATAATGCTGGGTGAGCTGATTATTTTTCTGGTATTGTACGCGGCATTGGCTTTCACAGACCTTGTGCCTGTTTATAAAGCCAGAGACAAAAAGGCTGCCATCATTTGCACCTGCATCTTTGTGGCTGCGTTTGTATTTCAGGTTTTGATTATTTTTGATGTGGATCTGCCCAGGCATACGAAATACATGGAGATCATCGTGAAATTTGTGACCGGCTATTCGGTAGAAGGTTAATATGCAAAAAGAGGTTATTACAACAAAACAGGCAATTGCCATCATGACCATGTTTATGATCGCAGGTGCGCTGACCCACGTGATCAGTTCGGAGGCAGGCCGAGACTTTTGGGTTTCCTACCTGATCGTAACCGTATTTACGCTTTTTATCTTTTTTGTATACAGCCGCATCCTGACCCTTTTCCCGCAAAAAAACCTGCTGGACATTCAAAAGCTGCTGTTCGGGAAAATTGCCGGCACACTTATTTATGCATCCTATGTGTATTATGCTTTTATGTTGGGTTGTGTGATCCCCAGACACTTTACCGAATTCCTTCAAAGCAGCCTCCCAGAAACGCCACAATACGCTTACGCAATCATAATGGTGGTCGTCTGTATTTATATTGTAAAGACAGGCATCGAGACCCTTGGGCGATGGTGTTTGTTTTCGCTTCCCATCGTTGTTTTTGTTTTCATGCTTACCATTATTTTTTCAGTCAATATTATTCATCCGCAAAACTTGAAGCCCATTCTTCAAAGCAGCATCACTTCGATTGCGGACAGCACCTTCAGTGCGTTTACATTGCCCCTTGGTGAAGGCGTGCTGTTTCTTTTGTTGTTTGACTCGTTAAAAGATAGTACAAAATCGAAAAAAGTATACTACGTCAGTCTGGCAATATGCGTATCTATGATTATGCTGGCGCAGTTCCGAAACATCATGGTTCTGGGCGCGGAGAACAGCGCGCTGCTTGCCAACACATCGGTAGGCGCCGTCAGCATCATTCAGATTTCCTCCTTCGTTGAAAGAATCGAGGTCATCATAACCATAATTTTCATTCTCTGCGGCTTAGTCAAAACAACAGTTCTGCTCATGGGGGCCAGCAAAGGAGCCGCCAAGCTGCTCAAGCTTGATTCCGATCAGCACCTGGTCGCTCCGCTGGGGCTACTCATGCTGGCTTTTTCGTTTAATTTTTTCGAAAACTTCATGCACTTAAACAGCTGGTTCAAAGTATATCGGGTGCTTTTTCTTCCCTTGCAGACTGTTATCCCCATTGTCACATGGATCGTGGCCGAGATCAAAGTGAAGCGGCAGAAAAACGGCACCGCAAAGAAAGTGGAATAACGCAGATTGGCACAGTGGAATTCCCTCAAAATAAATCAATCCGAACGCCCTTCCAAAAAGATTGGGTTCGGATTGGTTTGCTTTTATGAGCGTCAGCACCCGCTTTGATATATCAACGGACAGGGACAGCGCAGATTTCCCCACAGCAGTTTGCCTCCTCTTGTTCCGCGAAGGCTTTCGGTTTCTCTGCGGCCCTTGTCTTCTGCTCTGCATCCGCGCGCTTATGGGCGAAAAACAATTCTTCTGTGGCAAGGGCGATTTTCGTCACGGAAAAATCGCAGTGGTGGGGGTAGATATACCATGTATCGGTCAGGGTATTAAGATCCACACAATCGCCGAATTTTCCCAAATACTCGTACTCAATATGACAGGAGTAAAGCAAGGGTACCGCGATTTTCATTTCGAACGGCGTTCCATTCGCCTCTGTTCCGCAAACGGCGAAGCCATCCATATTGTGCGTCATCGTACCCTCTCCTAAGCGGATGAAGCGCTTGGCGTTGGGCAGGGAATCCACAGTGATCGGCCCATGAAAACAGTAAGTGCCGGCCTCCACCTCAGCCCGGACCTGCGCGCGCTCCCACTCATACCAGTCGGGGATATGGGAAAATTCAGTTTCGCCGCTGTCCGCCGACAAGTCTCCATAGACCCCCATGGTCCATGTTTTACCGCAGGCATCACAGCGCAGTGTTGCGCCGCTGGAAGACATTCTGTATTCCGTTTTGCAGTGCGGACACTGATACAGAACTTTGTGAAGCCCTTCTGCACGCTTTGAATAACAGACTTTTACGCCATTTTCTTTTTGCCATTTAAAATCGTCATATTGAAAAGCCTCTTTTATTTTTGCATTGATCTCATCGACGCTTGCCTTGGCAAGGTCTTCTGCTTTGAACAGCTGCGTGAAGGTTGATTGAACCGGCCTGACCTTACGATCATGCAGATTCCAGAAGGGCGAATTGATATGATGGCCGTTTGTGATCAAGGTCACCACGGGCACTTTGAGCAGTTTACACATTTTGCCCAAGGATTCGGGCAGTATTGCCGTGGTGCCGCAAAGGGAATACCGCGCCTCTGGATAGATCACGGCGATGTCCCCGTTGTTTATAACGCGCTGGAGGTGGCGAATCAACACGATATCGTTGGTAAACTTGCGCTTGCACAAACAGCCCACATTCCGCAGCAATCCTTCCCGCCCAAGAAAGCCGTCGATTGCCACGACATAGTTGGCGCGGTGGGGGAATACCGCCGCAGTCGCCACTTTAAAATCCAAAAACGCGTTGTGGTTGCACAGCAGCACATAAGGCGGCTGGAGACCCTGCGCGTTTACTTTCGCAATTTGCGCGCCGTGCCTCCAGACATCGGGAAAGCTGAGCACCCACACCAGCGGGAGCAGATACCATTTCTGCCGCAGGGGCGGTTTGAGCATATTGAATCTCTCGAAACGGTCGTTCATACTTTTTTCCCTTTTTTTGTTATATTCGGCCTTTTTTTATTTAATTCCCCACAAGCCAATGAATGCCATGGGCGAAACAAAACAAAGATTCCCAGCGCAATATCCGCACGGTATTTCAAAAATCGACCTTGTTCATAACTATATCATTCAAAAACAGAAAAAGCTACATGAAGTTAGGGGGTTCGCGTAATGTCCGTTTGTCGGACGCGGCTTCGTCTCCCTCTGAACAACTGCCAATAAAAACAAAGGTGCCATTTGGAACCTCTGTTTTTATCGTCTAAAGAACGTGCCGTTGATACAATTGAATGAACGACCAATGCGGTTTCAAAATTGGCTAGCGGTTTCACTCCAAGTTCTATTCATAACCTTTTCCACAAATACCCTGGCAATCTCCGGGTTAAATTGCGAACCGGAACACCTTCTGATTTCCTTGATGGCGTCGTCTTCGCTTAACCTTATACCATAAGTTCTTTCACTCGTCATCGCATCAAATGAGTCGGCAACGGAAAGGATACGGGCCTGCAACAAAATATCTTCCCCTGCTATCCCCCTTGGATATCCCTTTCCATCCCATCTTTCATGATGTTCAAGAACGAAATTCGCCATTTCTGAAAATTCATTTACAGAACTCAAGATGCGATATCCTATCTCTGGATGCTTCTTGATTTGGTCCCATTCATCAACACTTAATTTTTGGCGTTTATTCAGAATAGTTTCGCCAACCCCTATTTTCCCAATATCATGCAAAAGCCCCGTCGTTATAAGTTCGCTAATAGAATCTGTGTTCATATCCAGCGCGGCTGCGATTTCTCCGCAAAGCTTGCCTACCCTCCGAGAATGCCTTTCTTCCCTTTTATTTTTTTCATAAAGGGTCTTTATGATCAGATCTATTGTCTTGTTTCTCGTACTCATACTTTCGGAAAGTTTGTTTCTATACATATGATCTTCGGTGTTTTTGAATATGTCTTGAATGCTCTCATCCACATGATTCTTTGTCTCATAACCAAATGAAATAGAAATATCAACCGAGCCTACTTTTTCTTTCAAGGACAACTTCTTTATACGATTTATAATCTGCGCTGCCTCAAAGGCGTCCGTTTTGGGTAATATAACAACAAATTCATCCCCGCCGAGTCTGGCGATTATATCATCCGCCCGGCAACCTTTTTTTATCACTTCTGCTACTTTCTCAAGAAGCTCATCCCCCATGGTATGACCAAACGAATCATTAATCAGTTTCAGTCCGTTTACATCGCCCATGACTATTGTTAACGGAAGGTTTCTTGCCGTATCCAGCCTCATTAACTCTTCTTCGTAAAATCTGCGGTTGTATAACCCGGTTAGAAGGTCATGATAACCTATGTATTCGATTTCTTTTTGTTTAAGCCTTTTTTCGGAAATATCTCTGAATATCAATACCATGCCAATATCATGGTCTTTTTCTTCCATAATAGGTGCGGCGTTATATTCAATAGAACGCTCAATACCATCCAGTGAAATCAATAGGCTATGATTTTTAAATTCAATTGTTTTTCCATCTATAAACCCAATTTTCCCTATCTTTTCGTTTTTTGTCTTATCAAACTCATCCACCACATTAAACACTTCGTCAATCGGCTTCCCCATTGCCGCTTCTAGTGTCCAACCGGTAAAGACTTCAGCCACTTTATTCATGATCACTACATTGCCCTTTTTATCGCAAGAAATTACTCCATCTCCTACCGATTTCAGTGTTGCTTCTAAAATCTTCTTCTCGATCGAGAGCGCAATTTCCAGCCTTTTACGATCTGATATTTCCCGTATATTGCATTGGATCACTTTTTTATTATCCACTAAATAAACATTGCTGACGAATTCGACCGCGATCTGTCTTCCGTCAGCTGTTTGAAGCGGCAAATCCTCATAACGGATATACTCCTGTTTCTGTAATTCAAGAAAATTCTCGCGATTTGCTAAAATATCTTTAAAAGCTCCAATGTCCCAGATGTTTTTTTCAATGATTTCATCTTCTGAATAGCCCAACATCTGGATCAAAAATGGGTTCGCATTCATAATTTGCCCGGTTTTTGCATCCAAGATAAGAATCCCATCCTTTGCGGTTTCAAAAAGCCGACGATAGCGCATTTCGGAAACGGACAATGCTTGCTCGGCCCGCAATAATTCAGAAACCGTACTTTCGATCGTGGATATTTGATCTAATTCCTTCGTTATATCAGTAAACAGTGCTATGAAATAGCCCTTTCCCGGAGAATATGCATTCACTTTGTACCGATTATTCCAAATTTGTGCAAACGGTTCGAATATTTTATTACCATAATTAATTGCGATATCTCCGTATGCCTGAATCCAATTAAAATCGGACGTTTTTATTTTAGGCAGAGTATCAGTCCCTTTTCTTCCAACGATATCTGCGTTCCTTAGCCCAGTAAATGCTTCAAAAGCGGCATTAACCTCAAGAAACTCAAAGTCACAAGGAGTCCCGCCAGCGTCACAGATAATTTTACAAGAGGCAAATCCTATGGGGGACTCTTGAAGAATCTGTTTATACCCGTTGCTATTCATCTGTCTATGCCTCCCATTCAATTTTGAGCGGATCTCCTAATTTCTTGACATCTTAAGAGATTAGCCAATAATCGGCTAATCGTTCCCTTCTAGTACCGCTTGTAATACAATGCTTTGTATGTTGACAGATAGCTTTAATTTAGAAACAGCTCACTGAGCATTATACTTTTTACATTAATTCTTTCTTTATTATACATCAATATTCCAGTAAGTCCAAGTAATTTCAAATATTAGGTAAAAAAAGCGGCTCAGCCGCATGGCCTGCAAAATGAACACAGTTGCGTTTTTTAACATCCTGTTCGCCTCCACCCTTCCATCCACCAATATAAAAGGCACCCCTTGTGGGTGCCTTTTATATTGGTGGAGCATATAAATCTAAACAAGAACTATTTTGTGTTTCTTGGAGAGTTTGGGTACCCGTATTCTATAATTTATATCAATATTTTGGTCTACTTTTCGATATAAAGCAAACTATCGTAAATCATGCTGGTTATTGTTTTTTCTTTCTGCCTTCTTATTGCTGGCATAAAAGACGATTGCTATAATTCCTAATACTATAAAAGCTATAAGGGCTACTCCAACTATCATGCCCATACCAAGCGATTCTAGATATCCCGAAGGTCTATTCTCATACGGGAAATACATAACAACCATTCCTATTACCAGACAAGCAATGCTGATAATTGTTAATTTGCCTGCCGGCTTTTTCCTTTTTGCATTATTACTATTCACTTGAAAACCTCCCTAAAAGTTGATTAAGAATTATGAGTAAACGCTGGTTATCCATATTGATCACACTACATAAAAAGCCATCTAATATTCAGGTATAGAATTGCCCCCGGTTTGCTCTACTCTGTTTTTTCATAAACAAAATAGTAATCAACAATTACGCCATCTTCGTCAATCCAATTATCTAATGCGTAAAACCTCCCGTCATAACCATATAAAAGGCCATCTTTTGAATCGCTTTCCTGACTGCTTTCTAATACTCGATACTTAACCCACATGCTGCCGGAGAGTATGTTGTAATCATATTGTCGTCCGTCAGAATCGACCAGCTGGCCGTTGTCATCAAAGGTGAAACGGTATCCTCCTGAGTAATTGGGATCATATGCAAATATTTCTGGTGAGTCCGAGCCGGTTTTTTTAGCGTTTCCTACAAGGTGCCACGTGCCGATCAACTCTTCAGGGAAATCTGTGTATTCTTGCCCAGGTTCAGGTGCAGTTGGTGAAACAACTACAGAAAAATATGTTGTCGCCAACACTGCAAGGCTGTCTTCATTTACAATCGACACCTCGCCGCTGTAAGCGCCCTCTGCCATATATGCATATGGATAGTCGCTGTCGTTAGTAGCTATAATATTGTCGTCTCCGAAATCCCATATATACACTGCATCGTCCGGCATATTATCAACCGTTGCAGAGAATGGGATGATATCACCGACAAACGCGTTTGCTGTTTCTGGCGAAACGCTCAACATAGGGTCTGCCTTTACGATGATATTAAAACGATAGAAATTAACAAACTTCTCTATTGTTTTTGTTTGCCCATCTTTCGTTACACTGACCTCACGCATGTAGCGTATACCAATATCGTTATTGCCCATTACAAGGTTGTTCAAATCAAATGGGATTCCAGTATTCGCCTTTTCTAAAAACCCAAAATACTTATCGCTCTCACCTATATAAAAGTAAAACTTGTCCCCTGCCTTATATGTTCCTGAGGGATATATGTACAGTAATCTTTTCCCGATTTCTGAAATTTGACTTTGATATACTGCCATGCCATCCTCAAGCGGAATTTCATAATATTCATTTTTTTCTTGATCTTTTACTATCCGCACCGTAAAGGAAACGTCTGCCGGAAACGCAGAGGTGCCTGGGTCTTTGTCATTCTGAACTTTATTCCACACTTCAGCGACCTTTGATTTATCGATCAAAGAATAGAGCCCGAAATAATTGAAATCTGTATATTCCTTGCTATTCGTCGTAGCTTGCTCGCAGTCGTCTCCCGAAAAATAGGGTTGTAAGTCGACCAAACCGTTTACGATTTTATAGCTAATTTTGCGTGTGTCTCCCGGAAAATTCGGATCTGAAATATACAATGCATCACTGCTAACATTATATACAATCATTGCATGGCCAGAACTTGTACTTTTAATACCAATGAACTGAGGCTGCTTTGTAAGCAATATGGAATACGCAAATGCATAAAAAGCATTGTCATCTGTTTGATGAAGCCCATTTGATACGCTGGACCATTTAATACATTTATTTTGTACCACGGAACACAGTCTTATAACAAATGCATCGTCCCAAATAAAATATGGCGTTGAGTCGTATTCGTTATTGTCAAAAAGACCATTTAATGATTTATCCCAGCCGATTCGGTCTCGGTTGTTGTAATAATACATGGCTGCTATTGACTGGCCCGCGCAATGACCTTTGGGACAAATAATCGATCCGATATTTGGCATTTGAAAATCGTTGAAACCGGATTTGAAGCCCGATCCGATCTCATCGTCCTTGCCGAGCAATTCAATTATTGATTCTTTTACTACCTTGGAAACTACAATACTGGAAAAATGCGAGGTGATGATTGTAATAGAATCGTTTTCTATTTCGATAAAAGGAATGCCTTCCAGCTCTCCGGTTTCCTCATCATAATAGAAAGCCATTGCGAATTCATCGTCTGTTTTAGAGATGGGGATCGTAACCGTCATTGGTTTGTTGGCGAATTGGTGTCCGTTATCAATGTTGATAAGGGGTGTGATAGGATTAAAAAGATCACTATACCCATGCGATAGTATTTCTGTCGAGCTAATTTCATAGTCCGTTGTTTGGGAATAGGCTTCTTTTGGAACGAGAACAGACAATCCATCTATTACCGAAGAATTGTTATCAATAAAAATTTCTCCCCCCGCATCAGATAAAGTTTCGGCTGCTTCTAAAGTTGTTTTTCCTAATGCAAATAAGTTGCTGGATCTGTCATCAGATGCCAGCACTTGACTGGTTTTTGCCCAAGGAAGCAAAAGAAAGAACAGCCCAGAACTAATTGCCAAAACAGAAATGATTACCACAGATATAATAAGCGCTTTTCTTGCTTTAGCAGAGACTCTACTTGGAGACTGTTTCACAGGTAGCGCCTGGGCCGCACTTTGATCCAAATGTGGTACATATGCGATTTCGTTGCCACAGTTTTCGCAAAATCGTTGTTTCCCCGAAATAATAGCACCGCAATTATCGCAGAATTGTTTATTTAGTTTTTTGCCGCAATTATTACAAAAAGTTGCTTCAGGCTTATTGTTAGCTCCACAGAAATTACATATCATAGGAAAATCCCTTCATAGCACTTTATATGAAAAGAGTTAAAATTCTCTTATTAATTGATAATGGATATGAATAATTATATACTTCTATTAATGTGCTTTCAAGTAATGCCTTTTATTTGGTTCTTTCGCCAGCAACCAATGACATCTTTTTCACTTTCTTAAACTAGCAGAATACTAGCAAAACCACCAGTCGTATTATAGAGCTAAAAGTGTTATTGTTTATTCGATACAATGCACCAGAAAAGGACTTATTATAGCGATGAAGTGGATACTTTGAAAATAAAAAGCCTCATTACTATAACATGGTTTTGAGGCCGGTGTAGATAAGGAGATTCCAACCGTTTCGCTTCGCTCCACTCTCAGGGCGTCTCGGGCAAACGTGCCCCCAACTCGTTTGCTTTCCCTCGGGTTCGAATCACCTTCCATACAAAAAGAAAGCGAAGGGCATTCTTAATACCCTTCGCTTTTTGGTGGAGCATAGGAGACTCGAACTCCTGACCCCAACACTGCCAGTGTTGTGCGCTACCAGCTGCGCTAATGCCCCGTGTGATTTCGAACACTAGGTATTATATTATATGGGACGTGGTTTGTAAAGCAATTTTTCGCATGATTCTCATTCCCTGAAATACTGGTAGAGGGTGCACGGAATTCCGCCGTTGGAGAGCTTGCGGCGCTTGTCTGCCCGCTTGCCGTAGACCCGCTCGAAGTCCGTATGAGAGGTAATCACGTTGATTTTCCAGCCATTGAGAGCATCGACGGCACCTCTCATCTCCCTGTACAGATTTTCCGCCTCCCGGCGCTCCATCATGCGCTCCCCGTAGGGCGGATTGCACACGATCACCCCGCCCGCCTGATCGCTTGTAAACTCTTTGAGAGGACGTACCGCCCAGTTGACCATGATTCCTGCCTTCTTGGCATGTTTTTTGCACAGGTCGATGCTGTGCGCATCAATATCGCTGCCCAGAATATTCAGTTTGGTTTCGGTAACCGCGTCCTGCGCTTCTTCTCGAGCGCGTTTAAATATGCCCGGCTCTAAAAAGCTCCATTCCTCCGCGGCAAAAGAACGGTTGAGCCCGGGTGCCATATTCCTTGCAATCATGGCGGCCTCAATGGGCATGGTGCCGCTGCCACACATAGGGTCGATGAAAGGCTGTTCCGGATGGTAGTGGGAAAGCAGCACGATGGCCGCGCCCAGCGTTTCCGAGAGGGGCGCCGCCACGTTAAAAGTCCGATAGCCTCGGCGGGAAAGCCCCGCGCCGCAGCAATCCAGCGCCAGCGTGACCACATCCTTGAGGATGCCCACTTCTACAATGACGCGGTTCCCGGATTCCGGCAGGATGTTGGTATGATAGGCCGAAAGGAGGTTGTCCACAATGGCCTTTTTGACGATGCTCTGGCAATCCGAAACGCTGAACAGCGTGCTTTTTGCGCTTTTGCCCTTCACGTGGATGAAGGTATCCTTCTTGAGATATTCCTTCCAGTGCAGCGCTTTGGTCCCCTCGTACAGCGCCTCAAAGCTCTTGGCATCGAATTCGCCCGCCAAGAGCAGCACGCGTTCCGCAGTCCGCAGCCAAAGGCATGCACGGGCCATCACATCAAAACCGCCCAAAAACAATACCCGGGCGTCTTCCACCCTTTCCACTTCGATGCCCAGTTTCTTGAGTTCTGTGGAAACCACGGATTCCAAGCCGATTTTACATGTAGCGATCCATTTCATTCTATGTGCCTATTGCTTTCTCTTAAGTTTGGACATGGCCCCGTTGAGCCGCAACAGGGAGATGGCGTACTTGCCGCAAATCTCCGTTTTGGTGGTGGCAATATCTTTGCTATGGCACGCCAAATATTCCAGCGCCGCCGACAGGGCAATGGACTGTTGGCCGGAAAGAGGCGGGAATCCATCGAGCCCGGCGGTGAACGTCCCCCAAATCTCTGCGGCGGCCTGCAAACACGCATCGGGCCGCACGTTCTTCATAGAACCCACGCACCGCTCCAGCACCTCTGTATATGCCACGGGAACATCCTCCGGCATCTCCGCCACAAGGCTTACACGGCTCTCCATGAGTTCCCCGTCCACATAGCTCAGATAGGGTTCCGACGCGCCCATGTACTTGAGCAAACCAAACGCGTCTTTTTTGACCTCAATGCCCTGGGTTCTCTGTAACACAAAATCCCGCAAAATAATTTCCGCCAGCGCATCCTTAAAAGAGGCAAGAAACCGCAGGATGGCCCGCTTGACCCCCGATCCGGGAAGCGTCAGCCCCCACCGCACCAGGGCTTCCAATTCTCCGCCCGGATACCACTTTGCCTTGAGTTCTTCCGGGGGCATGGCGATATACCCATTGAGCGTGTTGATCCGGGCAAATGTTTCATCCAAGGGAACTTGATAGCTGAGCAGTATTTCTTTAAAACGCTTCTCTCCCTTTTCCGCCGCAACACACGCACTCCGATAGTATTTCGCGATAGTGTCGCTCTCGTCGATAGAAAGCAGCTTATCATAGCAGCGGATCGCCAACCCATAATCCCCTAGACCGTATGCGCAGGCTGCCAGCCTGTGCACCACGCCGCAGTCGTATGGCAGCTTCTGCGCCAGCTTTTTCATATGCTTCAGCGCAGACGCATACTCCTTTAATTCCAGCAGCGTCACCGCCACGCGGTTCAAATCTTCCAGATCCTCGGGCTTTGCGCTCTTGAGGAACTCAATCTCCCGCCGCATGCCCTCCTCATCCCCGGCACCGGACATGAATACAGCCAAATTGCAATGCGCCTGTAGGTTACCCGGTGCATTCTTGAGCACGATCCCCACCTGCTCTGTGGCTCCGTCGTAGTTTTTTGCGCAATACTGCGCCAGCGCAAGGCTGTTGCGGGCACTGTCGTTTTGCGGGTCCTTTTCCACGAGCTTTTTAAATACCGCAATGGCGCCCTCAAAGTCCTCTTTTTCCATCAGGTCATGCCCAAGCCGGTTCTCACCATAAACAGAAGACCGTTTCTCCTCCTCGGCAAGGTAATCCTCATCCTCGTCAAGGGCATCCAGCATATCGTAGGCGTCGTAGATGAAGTCGCCATCCGGGTCTTCCTCCACATACCGCTCAAAGTTGATCCGCGCCTGGTCAAATTCCCGAAGCGCTGCAAAATTGCAGCCCATGCCAAAATAACATTCTGCGGGGCATGTTTTTTCATTGCTGAACCAGCTCATCAGCATCCGGTTGGATTCTTCAAACCGCTCCATGGCTGTGAGGACCTCCGCGATTCCCAGCACGATCTCCGCATTTTGGGAGTCCCTGGAAAGCGCCAGACGGTAATCCGCTATGGCACCCACAAGATTATTCTTATCCAGCTTCGATATACCCCGACGGTAGTAAAAATCGCCGTCCTGGGCAAAGGGCAGTACCTTTCCACCCTTGTTTCTCAGTATATCTTTTCGGTTCTTCATCCTATCCTCATTCATCATTTTTTTCTGCCTCTTCCAGCAGAGCGCCCAGCCGGGCTTCGCTGAACCCATATTTTTGATTGCAGAACTGGCAGGTAATTTCCGCTCCGTGTTCCTTTTCCATCATGTCCAAAATTTCACTCTTCCCCAGAGAAAGAATGACCTGTTCCAGCCTTTCTCTGCTGCAATCGCATTGAAAAACCGGCTGTTGGTCCTTCAATAGTATCATATTCATATCGGAAAAGAGCTGCGCCAGCGCCGCCGTAAGCTCCATCTCTTCCAGCATGGCCGCAAGCCCCCGAATGGCCTCCACCTTGTTCTGGAGCTGATCCAGAACTTCCTCTGGACACTGGGGCAGCGGTTGTATCACCAAACCGCCGGCAGAACGCACCTCACCGCTTGCGGAATCGACCCGCACGCCCAAATAGACCAGCGATGGCTGTTGTTCGCTTATGGCATAATACTGTGCAAAATCCTCCGCGATTTCCCCAGACACCAAGTTGCAAGTTCCCGTATACGGCTCTTTGAGCCCCATATCCCGCACCACTGTAAGGCCGCCAAACCAACCCACCGCCGTGGAAACATCCAGCTTCCCGTCCGGGCCCAAGGGAAGCTCCAGAGCGGGGTTTTCGATATAGCCCTTCACTTGTCCCTGTGCATTGGCAGTACAGACCACATTGCCTGCGGGGCCCCCGCCTCTTATAATGGTTGTAACCCGGCCCTGCCCGTCTTTCAGCTGCGCCCCCATCATAACCGACATGAGCAGCGTGCGGCCCAGCGCCGCCGTGCATACCCGGGAAAGCCCATGGGTGATACGGGCCTTTTCACACAGCGCCCGGCCGGATATGGCAATAAATTTCGCCGCATTCTCCGCCAGCAGACCGCGGATCATTATATCTTCAGACATTATAAGCCTCCATTAGATTTTCTTTTCGGCCGCGAATTGAAGCCTTTCGCTTCGTTCTGCCGCCGGACACCGAGTAAACGCTTCGTAAACCTCAGCCTCAAATCCGCCCTCCCGGAGCAATTTTAGGATTTCTTCACCGGAATGGGCCCGTTGAATATGCGTCTCTTCAAAGCGTTCGTACAGTTCCCCTACCCGATTGAAAAAAACCAGTTCCATACAGATGAGACGGCTGTCCGGATCGTAGTTATTTTTCCAAATATATGCGCACGCTTTCTCATCCTGCGCAAAGGTCTTCTCCCCCAAGAGGGTCTCGATCTTATGGCGGGAGGAAATATCAAAAAGCAGCACGCCTCCCTCTTTCAGGGCAGAATGGGCGCTGCGGATAAAGTCTTTTACCGCTTTAAGGGAATTGAGGTAATTGACACCATCGCAGGCAGCAATCACCGCATCCACCGGATGATGCAGGGACAGTGCCTGCATATCCTGCCGGATAAATGGAATTTTTCTACCTGCCCTTCGGGCCTTCTCCTGCGCTACTTCCAGCATGGCCTCAGATTTATCTATCCCCGTTACCTCATATCCCATACGTGAGAGCCTTAGCGTAATTTCGCCGGTACCGCACGCACATTCCGCAATCTGCTTTGTTCCATCCGGCAAAAAACTGCGCAGGTACGCAGCCCATTCGTCATAGTCCACGTCTCTCATCAGGGGATCGTATATCTTTGCAAAGCGCCCGTAAGACTCCATACTTTTCCCATTTTCTCATTTTAATATTGTTATGTTACAACAAACCCGCAGCTTTCGCAAGTTTGTGAACGATGTGTAATCGGATTGCATCTACGCATACCGAATGGTATAATAATTTTACAAAAAACGCTACAAAATGCAGCTGTGCTGCTGAGGTATTTTATTTTAGGAAGGCATATGGAACACGAAAAAACACCAAAAAAACATTCCATTGTATGGAAGATCATATTCTTCTTGGGCATTGCCGTCATCGTAGCCGGCCTCATAATTCTTGGCCTTGCTTTTAATTTGCTTAACCGTCTCAACCGGGACGACCCCGCCACTTTTTCGGCTGCTGAGGACGATATTGTTCTGACGGACCCCACGGCTTCTCCTACGCCAGCCCTTACCCCCACCACGCCCAGCACCACGTCCAGCGCCACGCCAATCCCCACGCCGGAACCCACGCCCCTACCCCTTTCCGACGTGTATTCGCAGACCAACCTTACGGCGGATCAAGTTGCAAAAATGGAAGCGGACCGCAAGAACGCCCAGTACATCAATATTTTGCTGATCGGCGTAGACCGGCGAACCGGCAACGGCCTTACCAATACCGACACCATGATGATCGCCACCATCGACAAGCAAAATAACCGACTGAAGCTCACCTCCCTGATGCGGGATATGCTGGTGAACATCCCCGGATACGGTTACGCTAAGCTCAACTCCGCGGCCGTCAAGGGGGGCCTCGACCTACTGATGCAGACCATTAACGAGGCCTTTTATCTGAATATCAGCGAGTATGTTCTGGTGGATTTCGGCATGTTCCAGGAGATCATAGACTCCCTTGGCGGAGTCACCATTGAAATGACCGCTAAAGAAATCAGCGCGGCCAACGACTGCATCGCCGGACTAAACAAGCAGCTAGGCGTAGCGGATCTGTGGGACGGGTTTATATTTGCCGCAGAGGGCAACGTAAAGCTCACGGGGAAACAGGCCCTGGGCTATGCCCGCATCCGCAAGATTGACAGCGATTTCTACAGGATTAACCGGCAGTTTGAGGTTCTCAATGCGGCATTCGCCGTGTTTAAGCACGCAGGGCTAAAGAAACAGTATTCTCTACTGGATAAAATTGTTCCGCTGGTAGAAACCAATATTTCCAACACCCGAATCATCGAGTGCGCCGTCAGCGCCCTTTCCCTAGACGCAAACGGTCTGCTGCACCTTGGCCTGCCGGTGGACGACTGCTATAAAAACGGAACGTACAAGCGCAGTTCCGTTCTTTTCACGGATATGCCCGCCAATGCTTTGGCGCTCCATGCGTTTATATTCGACAGCACACAAGCCCCAAAGGCCGCCGAAGTCCTCAAGCCCGGCCCGTCCCTGCCGCCTCGCACCCCCGCGCCCACATACTACAATCCCTATCCCTATCTGGAGGAGGATAATTTCTATTACTCAGGTGGAACCCGCTATGAGTACCCGGTGGCTACGGTCTCTCCTTCTGAATAAAAAATGAACATACATGCCCGCGTCGCCATACATTAATATATGGCGACGCTTTTTGTTTTTGATGAGGCAAAAAATGATTTTGACGCCCTCTCTGAGGAGCAGTTTTTGTGCAGAGGGCTAACCGTCCGCGAGTTTCTGGCCAGGTCCTATTCCGACATTGGTTGGACAGATCTGCGGCTGGCTGAGGCCTTTTCCGCCCTGTGCGACGAATATGGCCCTATTTATGCGGGCGTTGGATTCCGCCGGCTAAAAAGCGGCATCCACAGGGGCCAGTCCTCCCATTACGCCGGCCTCGCGCTGGACATTGGGCAAGGATTGCCCAGCCAGATGCAGGCGGAGCTACGCGGCTTTTGCATTAAGAGCGAGCTTTTCTCGTATGTTCAGCCCGATTACCGAACACCGTCCTGGGTGCATGTGGAAGTCAAATCCGCCTCGCAGGATTCCTATTTCCCCGGTTACCCGTTCCTAGAGCTCGGAGATTGGGGCGTACACGTTTTCCTGCTTCAGGATGCCCTGACCCTTTGCGGGTTCTCTTGTCCTCTCACGGGGCATTTCACCCATGCCACCCGCAAGGCGCTACTGGGATTTCAAAGCATGGAAGAGCTGACATCCAAGGGTTACGCGGACGCCACCACTTGGCAGCGCCTCATCGGCTGCACAAAAAAAGCGGCTCCGCCGCCTTTTCTTACTTTTCCATCCACGTCTATTGAATCATTCCCCGAGTGATGAGCGTTTGAAGCGTACTTTGCGCAATTTCTTGTGCGCTGCGAAATACTCCGTTTTGCATACAGGAGATGACCGCCACGTCGTTCCGGCGCCGCGCCATTTCCAGATACTGTTCCCGGGCCCGCCGCTGAATGTCATGGGACGCCTCATACACATCCTGCGCAGCGCCACAGGTATAGTCCCGAGACGCTTTTTTAAGCACGTTTTTCTCCGCCTGCTCCGTCGCCACGTCGTAAAACAAATTCAAATCGGCTTGGGGCAGCTTCAGCCGCCGGTACTCCAGCTCAAACACCCAATCAGACAGATCCTGCTTATCGATCTCCCGAATGCTTTGGTATACCGCATTGCTCAGCACATACCGATTGATCACCAAAAAATCCGCCGCTCCGTCCACATAATCTTGGAAGCTTTCCCAGCGGTCCATAGCGAACCACAGGGCCATGCTTTTGCCGTCCACGGCGTCTGCCTTGATCCCTTCCGAGCCTGCAAGGTATTTGCCGATTTCCCTGCCGAAAAACGAAGAATAGGCCGGATACTCCCGGCAGGCCACACAATAGCCCCGATTTTTAAGCGCATCGCTCAACAGCTGAAACTGCACGCTCTTTCCACTGCCGTCAATGCCTTCGATGGCGATAATCTTCGTCTTGCCCATGCTACGCCCCCATAATCTTTTTGAGTTTCCACAGAGTCGATTCATCCATCTGCACCCGCACGCGAACCCCTTCCGCCTCATGACTTTCCGTAAGGATCCTCGCTTCCTCCCGAAGGAGGGACATGGCCTCGTATTTATTGTATGGCACGCAGAGATCCAGTTCAACCCTGCTCCCGCTGAGGGCCTTCTCCATTTTTTCAAAAAGCGCTTCAAACCCGGCCCGCGTCTTTGCGCTGATGAACACGCCTTCTCCAAGAGTCGGCACATTTGACTTGTCACACTTATTGTAAACGTCGATTCTAGGCGTTTCCGTAGCACCCAGACTGGCGATGACCTCCTCTACCACTTTCTTCTGGCTTTCGTAGTAGGGAGATGAGATGTCGATGACATGTAAAATCAAATCCGCGTTTTTCACTTCTTCCAGCGTAGAGCGAAACGCCTCCACCAAATCGTGCGGCAGCTTGTTAATAAAGCCCACGGTATCGGAAAGAAGGATTTGCGTGCCACCGGGAAGCTCTGCCTGCCGGACTACGGGGTCAAGGGTTGCAAAGAGCTTATCCTCCGCCATAACTCCAGCGTTGGTCAGAGCGTTGAGCAGCGTGGATTTTCCCACATTGGTATACCCCACCAACGCCACCAAAGGCACTGGGTTTTTCTCCCGCTTAATACGCCGAAGTCCCCGCTGCTTTTCGATTTCCTTAAGCTCCCGCTCCAGCTCGCCAATCCGCGCCTTGATTCTCCGACGGTCGATTTCCAGCTTCTTTTCTCCGGGGCCCCTGGCCCCGATGCCGCCTCCCTGCCGGGACAGAGCACCGCCCTGCCCAATCAGCCGGGGCAGCCGGTATTTCTGCTGCGCCAATTCTACCTGCAACTTGCCTTCCCGAGAAGTGGCCCGCTCGGCAAAAATGTCTAAGATCAGCGCGGTTCTGTCAATAACCCGTACGCCAGTGACCTGCTCCAAATTCCGCGCCTGAACCGGCGTAAGCTCGTCATCCACAATAAACAGATCCGCCATGAGTTCGCTGGCAGCGAGTGACAGCTCTTCCGCTTTGCCGCTGCCCACGTAAGTTGCGTTGTCCACGCCGTTTCGCTTCTGCGTAATCCGCCCGACCACCTGCGCGCCCGCGGTCTTGGCAAGCTCCGCAAGCTCGGCCATAGTATCGTAATCTTCTTTATTTTCCAGCCCGATGAGCACAGCACGCTCCGGCTGGGACTCCTCCACTTCCCGGGTGGAGCATTTGAGCCTGTCGTCCGCCAGATAGATTTCCCGGATCAAGGCCTCTTGGGGCAATTTGTAAGGATGGAACGGCCCGCAGGTAAGCACCTGCCGTTCACTTTCCCCCAACTCTCCCAGATAAGCCGCGCAAAGACCTGTAGCCCCGCCCGCTTCATCCACACCAATGGAAGCCATGCTGTCCAGCTGCATGCTTCGAAGCGTTCCCCGATCCACGCCCGACAGCGCCGGATTCCCATTTGGATGCGTATGGATGCAACGCACGCCGCAAAGCCGGTCTTCGTTTCGCACCAACCGCATGCTCTGCATGTTTACCTTGCCACTGTCCCCCACGGATACGTCCACAATCCGCCCGTCCCGGGCGATATAGACCATGACCTCCCGATGGAAGATGCCCGTAAGCGCCGCCATGGCATGCACCAGCTCTGGGGACGCGAAAACAAGCTGCTCCTGCCTCATGTCATAAAGCGTTTTAAGCTGCTCTAAGACAGTATTTTTGATGCCTTCGATATTTCCGTTTACCTTATTTTCCGCCATGCACTCTCCTGACGTTATTCCAGCGTAATGCCGTAAATCAGCCCGCCCCGGGTACCAATGACCACTGTATTCCCAAACACGGCGGGAGTCGCCTCCACGTTGGAGCCCAGGCTCATCTCATCGAGAATCTTTCCCGTGAGCCCATCAATCAGGTGGATGTAACCAGTCTGGTTGCACTGGATCAGATATCCATTGCCGTTTTGATCGTATATAGCCACGGGAGAACTCCAGGGATATCCCGCGAAATCGCACTCCCAGACCATGTGGCCATCCGCTTTGCTCAGCGCCACTAATTTCCCTTTAGTGCCATCCGTCATGGCAATCGGCACGAAAATCAGGTCGCTCAGAGCATTTTTGCCCACCGCCAGCGTCCCTTGCACGCCGCCGGATACGCCAGAAATGGTCTGACAGGAATAATCATTGTTTGTCCAGACACGCGCTCCCGTCACAGCATCGATCTTCCAGATGGGAATAGAAGCCTTTGAATTCACGCTGGCGCGCCATCCGCCATGGAAGGACGTGGAAATATAAATATAAGGATGATGGTCCGCACCCTCCAACTCCAGCACCGGCGTGCAGTTAGTATCGTCCAGCGTATCCTGCGCCCAATCCAACTTTAGGGTATCCAGATCCAGGCACATCATCAGCCCGCCATTGTCAGTGAAGATGGCATGGCTCCGCCAGATGAGGGCGCTATCCTCAATTCCCAGCCACCATCCCGTGCTGCCGTCCGCGGCCTTACTGTTGGAGCGCGTGCTGGTATAACGCCATTTAACCACGGGCGAGGGACTCACAGAGATGGTGCCCGCGGCCGTATCGTACTGAGTATTGAGCTTTATCTTGTACACGATGCCGTTTTCGCTAGGATAAATCAAAGTATCCGTTTCTGCATCCACTAGGGCTGAACTGTCATAAGCCGTCCAATCCCGAAGCGCAAAAGAGTCACTTGCCCCAAACTCATAAAGAATAGAACCGTCGATAAGGCTAATGATGAATGCATGGGCCGAGCCGCTGCCCGCAGTGGGGCTGTCATCTCCGGCGCCTACATACATCAGCGGATAACCCCTGGGATCCAGCGCGCCTGCGCCCTTAAAGGGGAACCCAAGGTTGATGGGATCCCGGGTCTTTTGTCCTGTTTCAAGATCCAGAAAATAGATATGACCATCCATAGTGGCATAGATCACTTCCACCAGATTGGCTTTCGCCTTGGCGCTGTCGTGGAGATTCATGACCTTCTTTGTCGCTTCCGGCCACTGAACGATCAGCGGCTGGCCCGTCCAACCGGTTCCTGACCAAGCGCCTTTGCCATACATCTTCTTTAGGCTGCCCACAGAGAAGGTCCACGGATCTGTGTTGATCTTCTTCTGCACGAGCTTTACTGTGCCATAAGACCCGCCGTCACGGAAGTTATTGCCCCGAAAGGCAATGATACCCTGTGCGGCGGTGTAGTTTTCTCCCTCTAGGAAGTCCATCTTCTCCGGAGCGCTGTAATCGGTTACAGCGGCGCCGTCCACTTCCACATCGGTTTTGATGCCGAAATCTTCCGGCCGGGTACCCTCTACACTTTTGGGATTAAACTCCGGCACCGGGGTCATCGTCGGCACCGGGGTTAGTGTAGGCTCCGGCGTAGGCGTTTCCTTGCCAAACAGATTGTCAAGGAGCCCAGTCTTTCCGGAATCCGTTCCCTCGGTCTTTTCCTTTCCGAACAGCCGACTGAAGAAAGAGGATTTCTCGCCCGTCCCTTCAGCCCCAGAATTGCCAAATACCAGAATTGCCAGAAGGACAACCGCCGCCAACAGCACAATCAATACCATAACCGGAATCGCGTTTCTGTGGGATGTTTTCCTTCTTCTGTACCGTCTTTTTGTCATCTCTCCGCCTCTTATGCTTTTGTTTCCTTTTGATTATATCCCAATCCCCGTGCCAGTACAAGCAAAAAGCACCGCAAGAAACGGTGCCTTTTGCGTGGCGCTTATTCAGTTTTATCTTTATCCTTTCGGGGATAAACCATTGCTTATATTTCCATTTCAAGGAAAACTACTGCATGGAATGTACGTACAGCTTCCGCCCGGACACGTGTTGGGCAGGCATGCTTTCCCGCCGCGACCGATTCTTTTTGCGCTGCGTGGACTCCATCATCACCACTGTGGCCATAATTCCCATGACGATTCCCGGAATCATAAACGAAAAGAACAAACCAAAGTAATTCATCATAAACCTCCGTACTCAGCAATATCTGTTTAGGAAATATTTATTTCCTATTCCGACTTTTATTTCTGTGCTTATGTCGTATTATGATTATAGTATCTTATTTGGATACTGTCAATCCCTGTTTTGGTACTGATATGGACTTTTTCAATCTTGCGCATTATTTCTTTTTGAGATACAATAAAAAAAGAAAATATATAGGAGGAGCTTGCCCATGAACCGCTTGCGGGAACTTCGAAAGCAGCATCGCCTTACCCAAGAGGATATGGGGCAGATGCTGAACGTGCAAAAAGCCGCCATCTGCAAATATGAGACAGGGCGTGTGGCAATTCCGCCGGAGGCGCTCCTAACGCTTTGTGATTATTTCCGCGTTTCGGCGGATTATCTGCTGGGGCGGGAAAGCGTGATGCCTCTATTTAAAAGCAACCTCTCCCTATCGGATCGATTCATCCCCATTGAGCAGGCCGTCGGCGTTCCTCTGGTGGGGCGGGTCCATGCCGGACTGCCCATACTGGCCGACGAGAACATCAGTGAATACATCCCCCTGCCCGCCAGCGAAGTGACCACGGGCGAATACTTCTATATGGAAGTGGAGGGTGACTGCATGACCGGCGAGTTTATCCCGGAAGGCGCGCTGGTGCTGGTACGGATGCAGCCCCGGGTGGAAAACAGCCAGATCGGCGTGGTTCGGCTGGGAGACGAAGTCCTGCTGCGTAAAGTAAAATGGATGCAGAATCACCTTGTCCTCATCCCCTCTAATCCAAAATATGAGCCTCTCATCGTCTCCAGCGGGGACGTGGAAATCATTGGCCGGGTCACCGAAGTGCGGATCCGCGGGCTGTAAAATAAGGAGAAATAACGATGGGAAAATATCCGTGGCTGGACGAATACCTGCTCGCAAAGCCGGGCGCAATCAAGGATTATAAGCCGGAATGGGACTGGCTGCGCTACATGGTAGGCGGCAGGATGTTTGCCGCCATCATGCACCCTTCCAGTAAATATGATCCCACCTATGCAGAGAAAGACCTCATCAACCTTAAGTGCGATCCCCTGCTGGCCGAGCTACTGCGGGGAGAACATCCTGAGGTAATGCCGGGCTTTTACAGCGACAAGCGAACCTGGAACTCGGTGGATTTAGGCGGTAATTTGCCTCAGGAGCGGATGCAAAGCATGATCGACGAAAGCTACCGCCTGGTATTTGAAAAATTGACCCGAAAACTGCAAAAACAAATTACGGATAATAAGAAAGCACACGATTGAATGTACATTTGTCAATTTTAGCTAATTAAAAAGCGGCACGATGTGCCGCTGTTTTAATACAATTCTCTTAGTACAAGATCTGTCTGGCCGGGATTGGAGCCCTTTTCCAGACGCAACACCTTGGGATGTTTTGCATACGTATACCATACCATGTCCCGCAACACGGTATCATGATGGTAACCATGAATGACCCGAATGCGGTAAGTTTCCCCTTTGGCCCGCCTGAGCACACCGTCGACGGCCACCCTTGCCTGCCACTCGTTCATGCCGTGCAGGTCTACTTCCAAAATGCCGTATCCCACAATTTCCTCAAACCCGAACGATATAGCCCTCGTTGCGGGGCAATGCCTTGGGGTGCGGACGGGACGGATAACCCAAAACGCAATGTCCCACGCCCTCATATTTATTTTCGTCAATCCCCCACTTGCGCAGGTAGACCTTGCCCTCTTCGCTCTCAAACACCTGCTTTGCCCGGTTGACCCAGCAGGAACCGAGGCCTACAGCGTAGGCGGCGAGCATGAGGTTGCTCATGATACAGCTGGCATCCTTCACGTGGTTGGGGTTATCCTTTACGCCCATGACCAACAGTACAGTGGGCGCGCCAAAAAACGGATCGGTGCCGGGTTTCCCAAAGACGATAGCATTCATGCGGGAAATATCCGCGATGGCTTCTTTATCCTGAATTACAACAATAATGGAATCCTGCAGATTCTTGCCGGTGGGCGCGTACGTGCCCGCATCCAACACCGCATAAAGTTCCTCGCCCGTAATCTGCTCCGGCTTGTAGTGGCGAATGCTACGCCTCTGCTTGATCGCTTCCAATACTTCGTTGTGCATACTCGTACCTCCCGGTGAACCTAAAATGAGTATAGCACGTTCCCCGGCTTGGAGCAATGCCGTGCCGCCTTTTGGAACGTACATTTCAAGGGGCATTGGTTTGAAAATGTGCGGCCGGAATGCTATAATAAAACATACTGATACGGAAAGGTATGGCCTATAATGTATGAACCAGATCTATATCTTCGGTCATAAAAACCCCGATACGGACACAATATGCTCTACCATCGCCTACGCCGAATACAAACGAAAAAAGGGCATTCCAGCCGTGGGTGTGCGTTTGGGCGAGCTCAATAACGAAACGAAATTCGTATTAAAATTTTTCGGTGTAGAAGAACCGGAGCTTTTGAAAACCATTAAAACGCAGGTTTCCGACTTGGAGATCGATAGCCCCATCAGCATCCGTCCCGACGCGTCGCTGCGCATGGCTTGGCTAACGATGCACGAAAACAAGCGCAAGGCGCTAACGGTGGCGGAGGACGGGCAGGCGCTTATGGGAATTGTCACGCTTTCAGATATCACCGGCGCCTATATGGACGTTTGGGATGAACAAATTTTAAAGAAAAGCAACACTACCATAAAAAACATAAAAGAAACGCTGACCGGCACTCTCGTCTGCGGGCGAGAGGAGGATTTTGATCCCACCGGCAGGGTACTGGTGGTGGCCTTAGAAAAAGACCGGCTAAAGGATTTCGTGAAAAAGGGCGACATCGTCATCGCCGGCAATCGGGAGGAAAGCATCATTGAGGCCATTCACAACGGCGCCAACGTAATCATTGCCACCTGCAACATTTTCCCGGGCAAGCAGGCGTTGGACGCCGCCAAAAACTGCGGCTGCATCATTTTAACCACGCCCCATGATACGTTCTCCACAGCCCGTATGATCCATCAAAGCGTGCCCGTGCGATATGTGATGACCAACAAGAACCTCGTAAGCGTGGGTATCGACGATTTTATCGACGACGTTCGGGAGAAGATGCTTAAATCAAGATATCGAAACTATCCCGTGATCGATGAAAATATGAATGTCATCGGCATGGTGTCGCGCTACCATATGATCTCCAAACAACAAAAGCAGGCGGTGCTTCTGGATCACAACGAAAAAAGTCAGACCGCGCCCGGCATAGAAGACGCGCAGATCATTGAGATCATCGATCACCATCGGCTGGGAGACCTTCAGACCTCCGCGCCGATCCTCGTGCGAAACGAACCCGTGGGAAGCACGTCCACCATCATCGCCAAGCTGTATCTAGCGGAAAAGGAGCTTTTGTCGCCCCAAATCGCCGGGCTTTTGCTCTCCGCCATCATATCCGACACGCTTAACTTCGCGTCCCCCACCGCCACCCCCGAGGACCGAGATGCGGCGCAAGCGCTCGCGCAAATCGCGGATATCGATATCAACGATTATGCCCTGAAGCTCTTTAACGCAGGTTCCAATTTAAGTGGCAAAACAGTAGACGAGATCCTCAATGGCGATTTGAAGGAATACGACATAGGCAAATATAAAGTGGGTATGGCACAGGTGTATTCCGTGAACTCTGAAAGCCTTGCAGATATCAAAGAAGCGCTCATGGAAAGGCTTCAATCCTATTGCGCCAAAAACGGCTTTGCGCTGATGCTTTTGCTGATTACCGACCTTTATCGGAATGGTTCAGACGTACTTTTTGCGGGTGATCGGAAAGATATTGTCATCAAGGCTTTCTCACTGGACCCGGATACAAACTGCGTTTTTTTGCCCGGTGTGCTTTCGCGGAAAAAGCAGGTAGTTCCAAAAATCATGGCGGCCGAAAATGAGGAGATGTAAAAAGGCTATATTTTTCACAGATAATAAAGGACCCCATTTTCAGTTTTGAAAATGAGGTCTTTTACAAACTTCGCTCAACACGACACGGGCAGGATCACTTCCACGACGGTGCCGCGGTCCGGCTCGCTTTGAAGCCTGACACGGCCCCCATGAAGCTCCACAATGCGTTTTACAATGGACAGACCCAATCCGCTACCCTCTTTGGCGCGGGCGGCACCGCCCCGGTAAAATTGCTCGAAGGCATGCTTCGCCGACTCCTCATCCATGCCCGTTCCGCTGTCCCGGAAGCTGATTTGAATCTCTCCTCCCTGCCGAATCAGGTCAATGGCGATTTCGCCTCCCATATGAGAAAACTTCACAGCGTTTTCCATGATGTTCATCCAAACATCGGCTAGAAGCTCCTCGTCACCAATGTAATAGATTTTGGGCAGGTCGATGTTGAACTCAATGTTTTTTTCGCTCCACTTTGGCTCCAGCATCAGCACCATCTGCCGGATCTGCTCATCCAGTTGAAAACGGGCCGGCGCTGAGAGAATCGCCTCATTCTCCAGTTTGGACATCCGCAACATATTAGCAGAAAGCTTGGAAAGGCGCTCGCTCTCCTGCGCGATAAGCTGTGCATATTCCGTTCTCTCTGCGTCCGAAATTTTGTCTTCTCCCAACAGCTTCGCGTATCCCTTCATGACGGCAAGGGGCGTTTTAACTTCATGGGAAATATTGGCGATGAAATCCTTCTTCAACAGTTCGTTCCCCTGCAGCTCATTTGCCATGCGGTTGAAGTTGCGCTGTAGGTTGCTCAATTCGTCATCTTTGCCCAGCTCGTCCACCCGGACGTCAAAATCGCCCGCCGCAATCTTTTTCGTTGCCTCCGTCAATTTCAAAAAGGGTTCAATTGCCCGAGGCGAAAAATACATGATCAATATCATCGCAAAACCGATGGTCAGCGCAGGAAAGACAAAGTCCTTCACTGCCTCCAAAAACGCCGAATAGTTGATTTCCAGTGTGGGGTATACCACCAGCCTCAGTACCACCACGATGCCGTAAGCCAGCAACGAGGAGATCGCGACGATGGCCAGCAGCATCAGAATAAAACGTTTGAGCAACTTGCTCATGCCTTCACCACCGCCTTGTATCCCAGACCCCGAATGGTCTGAATTTCAAAATCGCCGCAGTCCGCTAGTTTCTCCCGAAGCCGCTTGATATGCACGTCCACGCTTCTGGAATCCGTCTCACTTTCGTATCCCCAAATCTCATCCATCAGCACCTGCCGGGTAAAGATTTTGTTGGGGTAGGAGAGAAGCTTATACAAAAGGGCAAACTCCTTTTGCCGGAGCTCCACCTCCCTACCCTCGTAATCAACCGTTAATCTTTCGCTATCCAACCTACATTTGCCAACGTTCAACACGCAGTTTCCCACAATATTGGAGCGGCGTAGCAGCGCCTCAACCCGAAGCAGCATTTCATCCATGTCAATGGGTTTCACCATGTAGTCGTCGGCGCCTTTTTGAAAACCGACGCGCTTATCCTCCAGGGCAAATTTCGCCGTAACCATCAGCACAGGCAGAAAATATGACGCGCCCCGCAACTCTTCCACCAGCTCGTATCCATCCATGACGGGCATCATCACATCAGCGATCATGAGATGGACATTGGCGGCATCCATAACCTGCAGGGCCTGCGCGCCGTTGCAGGCTTCTAAAACCGAGTATCCGGCGCGCGTCAAATGAATGCGCATAAGCCTTCTCAAATCGTCGTTGTCTTCCACGACTAGGATGTTAAGCATGCTCTATCCTCCTAGATCAGGGGGTTGTCAGAATTTGGGCGAGAGCGGAATCGGTGCCCAGAATCACGGTCTTTTCGCTGCCGGTGAGCGAGGACTTGAGCGCCTCAAGGGCCAGCGTAAATTCATAAAAGCTCCTTTTGTCGTCCGAGTCGTAGGCTTTCGCCAGCAGGCGCATGTATTCCTGTTCGCCCTCGGCCTCCAGCTTCGCGGCCTCCGCCTGCGCGTTGGATACGATGATATTCACTTGCATATCCACATTGTTCCGGATAATGGAAGCTTCATACTCGCCGTCCGCCTTGTATTTTTCAGCGATCTGGTTCCGTTCTGAAATCATGCGGGAGTATACGGCTTCCTCGTTGGCCTCCGGCAGATCAAACCGCTTGATTTTCACATCTACCACTTTGATGCCGTAGTTTTCGGCCAGCGTGGATACGTTGGCCGAAATCCCAGCATAGATATCGTTTCGGGCCGAGCCGGGTTCCTCGTTGATGATGTCCCTCTGGGCCATCGTACCCATGACGTTTTTCAGAGCATTATAGGTCAAAGCGTCCAGCCGCTGTTCCGCCACCACGGTATTGCCCAGGGTGCGGTAAAATAGCAGTGGATCATAAATTTGCCAAAGCACATAGCTGTCCACCGTCATATTTTGCTTATCGGAAGTGAGCACCTCAGAAGGCGGGATGTCGTAGAGCATAACCGCCTTGGGGAAGGATTTTACGCTGTCAATAAAGGGCACTTTAAAATACAGACCCGCTTGCGATGTGGTGCGGATGATCTTTTCAAATCTCACCACACACACGTGTTCATTTTCCGCCACAGTATACATTCCCAACATAACCACAAATGCCACAAGCGCAACGGCGATTACGACAACGGTTTTCAATGATTTCTTTTTCATCTTCATCCCTCCTCTTAGTTGCCCGAAACGCCGGAAAAGCTCTCAAGGGGAATCAGCTTTTCCACCTGACCATCAGAAACGTCCAGATACAGCTTCACGCGCGGCAACGCTTCGGAAATGGCTTCATAATACATTCGAGACCGGGTCATCACGGGATTGAGAGAGTACTCCTCATACATGGCTTCGAACATAGCCACTTGCTCCACGGCCCGATTAATCCGCTTTTGCTTGAGGTATGCCGCGTTTTGAAGCAGCTTGTCTGCTTCTGCCTGCGCCGCGGGAAGCTTCGCATTCTCGTAGGCCTTTGCATCATTAATCACCGTTTCAGCATCCTGCTTGGCGGTTTCCACCTGCTTAAAGGCATAGGTCACATCTTCCGTGGGCGGCTCGCTGTCCTGAATCTTTACGTCTGTAAGCATCAGGCCAATGTCATATTGTTCCAGCATTCCGGAGATCAGTTCCTTCACCTCCATCTGAATAACTTCCTTGCCGTTGGTGAGCACGGCATCCACATTGGTAGAGCCCACCACGTTGCGGATCTGGCTCTGCACAAGGTTCTTGAGCACCAGCTCCGGTTCATAGGAACCATACAGGTATTTCACAGGATCCGAAACCTTATATTCCACAAAGAAATCCACGTTGACGATGTTGTAGTCCCCTGTGATCATCTTGCTTTCGGCCCCCACCACCGAATACCCCAAATCGGAATCGTCCGTTCGATATCCCATCTCGATCTTTTGAAAGATGTTGACGTCCACCTTGTGGGCCTGCTGAATTCCCAAAGGCAACTTGAAGTGGATGCCCGAGTCCGTCACACTGGTCACCTTCCCAAAGGTCGTAACAACTGCCTGCTGCTTTTCGTTCACGGTATACCAACAGGTAAGACCGATGGATAACGCAACGAAAACCAGAATTACGGCCGTAATGATCCTCTTTATTTTTTTCTTGTCCATCTTTACCCCATAAATTGTATCTTCCGGCATGTTTTTCCCCTTTCTCCATCTTGATATTGTTATTATAAAGCGAATTTCGGGCATAAGTAAAGGAACAGGAGAAGATATTCTCCTGTTCCTTTTGTTTTCCCTATTTGGGAGATTTTCTGATGTAAAGGATTCCCAGCGTCTGTGGTCCGCAGTGGCAGCTGACGGTACATCCCGCCCGGGAGATGATCATTTCCTTGAACTCACGGTGCTGCGCGATCAGTTCTTTTGCCGGTTCTTCCAGTTCCGGCGTCGCAGCATGGGTGATGAAAATTCGATCTGTGACAATTTCTTCCCCATCCGCCAGACGGTCAGCGATATATTTTTCCAAACAGCTCTTAAAGGTCCCCCGGTATTTTTTTCCGGGGTGCATCTTTCCGTCCGTCACCTCGATGCAAGGCTTGAGCTGTAGCAAATTGGCACCCAGCTCCGCCACGGCGGAACACCTGCCGCCCTTGCGCAGATACTCCAGCTTGCACAAAATGAAGCTGGAGTCCACACGAGGAGCCAATTCGTTGAGTTCGTCGCAGATCTGCTTTGGGTCCATACCTTCTTTCACCCGCTCGCACGCCTCGATCACCACGAGCCCGTGGCCGCTGGAAAGGTTTCTGGAATCCACAACGTAGACGTTATCGAACTCCTTTTCGGCGATGCATGCATTGTTATAGCAACAGGAAAATTCCGAACTGATGTTAATGTGGATCACGGCGTCGTATTTACCTGCATACTTGCTGAACAGCTCCATATAATCCGTTACGCTTACTGCGGCGGTCTTGCAGGGTTCTCCCCCCTCCTCCATATGCACGAAAATATCTTCGGGGAAAATATCGATGTTATCACGGTATTCGTTATCTCCCTTTTGAATATAAAGTGGCACGATATCGATATCATAGCGCTGAATCATCTCAAGAGGCAGATCGCATGTACTGTCGGCTGTGATTTTAATCTTCATTTTAACAACTCCATTATAAACATATAATTAATGATAAGTATATGGGGTTCATATGAACTATATATGAACCAGCAATTTATTATCAAATACGGCTGCTTACGCCATATTTTTTTGGCTGAAAATGAAGGACAGACTATTGACAACATTAAATCGTTGCGCTACAATAATCAAGCGCGCTGGCCAAAAGGCGGCATGCGGGAGTAGCTCATTCGGTAGAGCGCCGCCTTGCCAAGGCGGAGGTGGCGGGTTCGAGCCCCGTCTCCCGCTCCAGTCAGTATGCACCCTTAGCTCAGCTGGTAGAGCACCTGACTCTTAATCAGGGTGTCCAGGGTTCGAGCCCCTGAGGGTGTACCATAGAAGAGCCTTGATGTTGATCCAATGTCCTGGTTCTTCGTTTTTTTTATTCGCGCATGAAGGAGCAGCCCTTTGATGGCAGCCTCATAAATTAAAAGCCCCTGCGACAGCGGGGGCTTTTTTTCATATTCTACTGATTTACTTTCTTATCGTTCGCACTCGTCTTTGTTGTAACAACCGCATCATACGCGCCGTTGGACGCAAGGGCTACCACCACGGCGTTGATGACGCACAGCCCCCCCGAGTTCCATGTCAAACCCCCGGTAAAGGCGGTGGCCGCCAAAAGAACGATAAGAGCCACGATGTAAGCGAATACCCGGGTGGGCAGCTTATCGATAAAGCCAACCCCCTTAAACAGTTGGGTAATCAGAGTGGTCGCGGCCACAGCCCCGGCCAAAGTCGCAAGGGCTTCCCAGGTAAAAAAGGCTTCGACAAAAGTTCCCATTTATAAATCCCCCCAATAATAAATTCGCGGCTTCCGAAACAATCCACAGGATATCATTCGAAACTCGCCATTTTATATATATGCCCCGGCTGCCGAATTTTTCCAAATGCGCGTGCCCCCGAGCCGGTTTCCGGCTCGGGGGCACGCAATATATTTTCCATCCCCACCAAAAGCGAAATGCAGAAACGACAGTCGGCGGAGTTGGGTTCCAATTTCTCCCGGATAGGGAGAGCCGGGTCAAAGCCCGAACTACCGATTGCCGGAACTTTTGCCACGACTAAAATTTACAATAGGTAAGAACAGGCTCTTTATGCCCGGCCGCCCACCATGGCGACAATGCGATCACCCATCTCAGAGCAGGAGACACGGGTGCAGCCCTGCACCCAGATGTCGGCGGTCCTATACCCGGCGTTGAGCACAGCTTCCACCGCCGCTCCGATTGCCCGTCCCTCTTCCCCCATGCCGAAGGAATACTCCAGCATCATAGCGCAGGAAAGGATGGTGCCTATGGGATTGGCGATGTTGCGCCCGGCGATATCGGGCGCGGAACCGTGGATGGGTTCGAACAAGCCCCGGGTCCCGTCTCCCATACTGGCGGAAGGCAGCATGCCGATGGAGCCGGTGATCATTCCCGCCTCGTCCGACAGGATGTCTCCAAACATATTTTCACTCAACATCACGTCGAAGCGCTGGGGTGATTGCACCAGCTGCATGGCAGCGTTGTCCACCAGCATGTGCTCTAAAATCACGTCCGGGTATTCCTTTGCCAGTTCCGTAACGATAGCCCGCCACAGGCGGGAAGTGTCCAGCACATTGGCCTTATCCACAGAAGTCACGTGGTTGCGGCGCCTACGCGCTGCGTCGAAGGCAAGGCGCGCAATTCTCAGAATCTCGCTTTGCGAGTATTCCATCACGTCCTTGGCGCGCAGTTCTCCACCAACTGTCTGGGTGGAATGTTCGCCGAAGTAGATGCCGCCGGTCAGCTCGCGCACCACCAGCATGTCGATGCCGTCCGCATCCTTGAGGGGGCAGGCACCCGCAAGCTGGGAAAACAGGCGGGCCGGGCGCAGGTTGGCGTACAATCCCATGCCGCTGCGCAGGCGCAGCAATCCCTTTTCGGGGCGCTTTTCCTTGGGCACGCCATCCCATTTGGGACCGCCCACAGCGCCTAAAAGCACGCTGTCGCTTTCCATGCAGGCCTGCAAGCTCTTGGGTGGCAGCGGATCATCTTCCTGATCCACGGCCGCGCCGCCGCAAAGGACGGGTTCAAAGGCAAAGCTATGTCCAAAGCGCTGCGCAATGGTCTCCAGTACGCGCATGCCCTGCTGTGTGATTTCCGGGCCGATTCCGTCGCCCGCGATCACTGCAATTCTTTTATGCATTTTCCCCTCCAATAGCGCGCATCAGTCCGCCGCGCTTGATCATATCCTTGATGAATTCTGGGAAAGGCTCCGCCTGGAACGTCTCTCCGGTGGTTTCGTCGGTGATGACGCCGGTGTCAAAGTCCACACTCACCATATCCCCCGCCGAAATGGCCGCGCTGGCCGTGGGGCATTCCAAAATTGCAAGGCCGATGTTGATGGCGTTGCGGTAGAAGATCCGCGCAAAGCTGGCAGCAATCACGCAGGAAATGCCCGCAGTGCGGATGGAAAGGGGTGCATGCTCCCGGGAAGAGCCGCAGCCGAAGTTGCTGCCGCCCACCATGATGTCGCCCACATGAACGTTTTTCACAAAGTCCGCATCAATATCCTCCATGCAGTGGCGCGCCAGTTCGGCGGCATCCGGCGTATTGAGATAACGCGCGGGAATAATCACGTCGGTGTCGATGTTGTTGCCGTATTTATGGACGCGGCCCGTCGCATTCATTGCCGCCATATTACATAACCTCCTTCGGATCGGTGATTTTTCCCGTGATGGCGGAAGCCGCCGCCACAGCGGGAGAAGCGAGATAAACCTCGGACTCGGTATGGCCCATGCGGCCCACAAAGTTGCGGTTCGTGGTGGCGACACAGCGTTCGCCGGCCGATAGAATTCCCATATAGCCGCCCAGACACGGCCCGCAGGTAGGCGTGGACAAGGCGCAGCCGGATTCAATGAATATCTTGGCGTAGCCGCGTTCAACACACTCCAAGTACACGGCCTGCGTAGCGGGAATAATGATGACACGCACGCCTTTGGCCACTTTGCGGCCCTTGAGGATCTCCGCGGCAATCTCCATATCGCTGATACGCCCGTTGGTGCAGGAGCCGATCACCACTTGGTCGATGGGGATATCCTCGCCCAGCGCGGCGGGGTGCACGTTTTCGGGCAGATGCGGCCAAGCCACCGTGGGCGGAATTTTGGAAAGATCCAACTGGATTGTCCGCTCATATTCTGCGTCGGCATCCGCCTCGTATACGGTAAAGGGACGCTTAACCCGACCTTCCACATATTCAAGGGTTTTTTCATCCACGGGGAATATGCCGTTTTTCGCCCCAGCCTCGATAGCCATGTTGGCGATGGTGAAGCGGTCGTCCATGGACAGATGCGCGACTCCCGGGCCCGTGAATTCCAGCGAGCGGTACAGCGCACCGTCCACGCCGATTAAACCGATCAGGTACAATATAACGTCCTTACCGCCTACCCACCTCCGCGGCTGGTCCGTCAGTTCAACCCGGATGGCGGCAGGCACTTTGAACCAGCATTCGCCCGTGGCCATACCGGCAGCCATATCCGTGCTGCCCACACCGGTGGAGAAAGCGCCCAGCGCGCCGTAGGTGCAGGTGTGGGAATCGGCGCCGATGCAGGTTTCGCCGGGGGCAATCAGGCCCTTTTCCGGCAGCAGCGCATGCTCAATGCCCATCTCCCCCACATCGTAATAGTTGGTAATATCGAAGCGCTTGGCAAAACTGCGGCACTGGCTGCATTGGGCCGCCGCCTTGATGTCCTTGTTTGGAACAAAATGATCCATCACCAGCGAGATGTGATTTTTGTCAAACACCTTGTCGATGCCGGCCTTTTCCATCTCGTTGATGGCCACGGGGGTGGTGATATCGTTGCCCAGCACCATGTCCAGTCGGGCACGGATCAATTGCCCTGCCCGGACTTCGGGAAGATTCGCGTGTGCAGCGAGAATTTTTTGCGTCATTGTCATTGCCATAGGAAAGCCCCTTTCTATACGGAAACGATTTTGTTCAGGCCGTTGAGGTAAGCCTGTATGGACGATTCGATGATGTCGGTAGATAACCCCCGCCCAGTATAAATACTATCTTCATGGCGGAGTTTGATGACCGCCTCGCCCATGGCGTCCTCTCCCTCGGTTACCGCAGTAATGCTGTAACTCTCCAGCGTCACGGGAATGCCGGTGATGCGGTCAATGGCCTTGAAGGCGGCGTCAATGGGCCCGTCGCCGATGGCGACTTCCTCGATGAGCGTGTCCTCCTTGCATATTTTGATGCAGGCGGTATTGGAAATGTTGCGGCCCGTGTTCACCACATGGTCTTCCAGCTTGTATACTGTCTGCACCATGTGGCGTTCGTCCATGGCCAGTGCCTCAATATCCGCATCCGTCACGTTCTTCTTCTTGTCGCAGAGCTCCTTGAACCGCACAAAGATTGTTTCCATCTCCTCCTTCCCCGGTATGTGGCCGAAGGATTCCAGCCGTTCCCGAAGGGCGTGCTTGCCGGAATGTTTGCCGAGCACCATGCTGCGCTGGGATACCCCAACCTCTTCCGCCACCATGATCTCATAGGTGAGCGGGTTGGAGATCACACCGTGCTGGTGAATGCCGGCTTCGTGAGCGAAGGCGTTTTTGCCCACGATGGATTTGTTGGGCGCCACCGGCACGCCTGTGATAGTAGACAGCAGCCTGCTGGAGCGGTATATTTCACGGGTATTGATACCATACCCCGCGCCAAAGTATTCTTTTCGGGTTTTGAGGCTCATGACGATTTCCTCCAGGCTGGCGTTGCCCGCCCGCTCACCGATGCCGCTGACGGTACATTCCACCTGCGTGGCTCCCGCACGAATGCAGGCCAGAGAATTGGCCACCGCCATACCCAAGTCATCGTGGCAGTGAACAGAGATATCCACATTCTCAATCCCCTTCACGTTGGCTTTGAGGTAGAGAATCAAATCCCGCATCTCATCCGGCATGGCATAACCCACCGTATCCGGCACATTAATCACCTTGGCGCCCGCGGCAATGGCGGTGGTATAGCACTGCGCCAGGAAAGCGGGATCGGAACGAGAGGCATCCTCCGCGGAAAATTCGATGACCGGCACCAAAGACGCCGCATAGCGGACCATCTCATCGATGCGGGCAATCGCTTCCTCCCGCGTCATTTTCAGTTTGTATTGCAGATGAATATCGCTGGTAGCCAGAAACACGTGCATTCTGGGTCTTTTCGCGTTTTTTAAGCTTCCGTATGCCGCGTCGATATCGACCTTGACGCAGCGCGCAAGAGCGGCAATGCTGGCGTGCTCCACCACTTGGGAAATGGCCGCCACGGCCTGTGCATCGTCTGGGGAGGAAATCGGGAAGCCCGCTTCAATGACGTCCACGCCCAGTCGGTCGAGCTGCCGCGCCATCTCCAGCTTCTCTTTCAGGTTCATGCTGCATCCGGGGGACTGTTCCCCATCCCGGAGCGTTGTGTCGAAGAATATGATCTTTTTCTCCATGTTGATATCCTTTCTTACGAAATAAAAAAACTCCGTCTCTTGATTTGCAAGAGACGGAGTATATCCGCGGTACCACTCTGCTTGGGCATATAATATGCCCCGCTCAGTCCGTATCAGCCGCGCATGGCGGTGAATACAGCCTCCTTCTAACGGGGAGGATTCCGTCCGAACCTACACAGGCAGTGCCCTTCAGCCAGATGCTCGAGGAAGAGTTCGTCACGGGTTCAGGTACCGCCTTACACCTCTTGGCGGCTCTCTGCAACGCTTCCACCGTAACTTTGTTCCCTTCGGCGCATTTAAGTTATTTTGTGCGAATATACACTATATATTCTCCGCTGTCAATACTTTTTTAAAAGTTATTAATATAACAATTTGCCTCAGAGCCTGTACATCGCTATACAAATGCAGTATAATAGGCAAAAATTTATTGAGGTGAGCCCATGTCCTATCCCGCATATATCGCGCTGGATCGATCCCTAGAGGGTCTGATTCTCTTCCGGGGCCTGCTTGACCAAAAAGCGGTGGCCGCGGCGCGGCGCATGCTCGTCGCTTCTGATGCGGAGCGAATTGCCGCGTATGCCGAGCTTGCGCGCCTGATCTGGTCACAGGGCGGCAACCTGACGGACCTGATTGAACGGGCTGTGCTGCTCGATGATAATTTTTTCGTTCGGGAAGCGGCGGCGGGTAGAGCACCCTGCGCGGCGCTTTACGCTCAGGCAGATAGGGAACTGGACATCCTTGCCACGCTGGCCGCACTGCCCAGCCGTCCTTTTTATGAAGAGTTGGGCGATGGTGCACCGGCGCTGGACTGGATTTTTGAAAAGAGAGATTTCAAAACGCTGTTCCGGCAGCGCCTTGCACAGATACAGGAAACCGGTTACGGAATATTTGCCGCATACCACATGTTTTGGCTGGACGACGAGGGAAACCTTGTGCCCGTGGCGCATCCGGATCCCCAGCGCCTTGACGCGCTGTGCGGATATGCCGCAGAGCGAGAGCGGATCCTAAATAACGCGCTGGCCCTGCTTGCCGGAATCCCTGCAAGCAATATGCTGCTCTACGGCGATGCCGGCACAGGCAAGAGCAGCACCATCAAAGCCATTGCCAACGAACTGTGCGGCAAGGGGCTGCGGCTGGTACAGTTGCGGCAGGATCAGCTGCAATTGATTCCCGCGCTTTTGGATTTTCTATCCGACAACCCCTTGAAATTCATGTTGTTTATAGACGACCTCTCTTTCGGAGAAAACGACGCCAACTTCACGGCGCTCAAAGCGGTGTTGGAAGGCAGTATCAGCTCCCGGCCCGGCAATGTGATCATCTGCGCCACTAGCAACCGCCGCCATCTGGTGCGGGAGAGTTTTTCCGGGCGCGCAGGCGACGAGCTGCACCTGAACGACACGCTGGAGGAAACCACCAGCCTCGCCGCGCGTTTCGGCCTGATCGTGAATTTTTCAAGGCCCGAGCGCGAGCTGTATCTGGAGATCGCACGCCGCTATACGGAGGCTTATGGGCTTAAAATCCCCCAGGAAACGCTAGAAAAAGAAGCGGAAGCTTTCGCCATCCGCACCGGTGGGCGCACGCCCCGCACCGCAAGACAATTTGTGGAACACAAGGCAGCTGAAAATATTTTATGATCTGCAGGGTTTCGCTTCTTGACAAAGCGGCATATTCATGGTACTATAATTCCTAATTAAATTTTTGTATGCGTTGATGGGGAAAAGTCCGTTGTGAATGTTGCAGAGAGCCGCCGGAGGGTGCAAGGCGGTGCAGGATCTGCGGAACGAATCACCCCTGAGCATTCGCCTGAAGGGTTAACGCCTGTGTAAGCGCGAACGGGAATCGCCCGTTATAGCAATTTGCATTGTTGGATGCAGCTAAGTGGTCGTCATAACACAATGGACGGCAAGAAGAGTGGTACCGCAGGGGATTTGACCCTTGTCTCTTAAATAGGAGGCAAGGGTTTTTTGTATTGAAGGGAGGTCGTTTCAATTGAAATTAACAGGTGCGCAAATCGTAACGGAAGTGCTGATTGAACAGGGTGTGGATACGGTGTTCGGCTATCCCGGCGGAACAGTTCTCCACCTGTTTGATGCGCTTTACGACAGGCAGGACGATATCAACTTTTATTTGACGGCCCATGAGCAGGGCGCGACCCACGCGGCGGACGGCTATGCCCGGGCAACCGGCAAGCCGGGTGTAGTAGCGGTCACCAGCGGCCCCGGTGCCACCAATACCGTAACCGGCATCGCCACCGCCCATTTGGACAGCATCCCCATGGTAGTCATCACGGCCAACGTCAGCCGGAATATGATTGGGCGGGACAGCTTCCAGGAGGCGCACATTACGGGCATCACCATGCCCATTACGAAGCACAACCATATGGTCAAGGATATTGATAAGCTCGCTGATTCTTTGCGCGAAGCGTTTGCCATCGCAAACGGTGGCCGCAAGGGTCCGGTGCTGGTGGATATTCCCAAGGATATCCTGCTGGAATCTTGCGAGTTCACGCCCGCGGCAAATAAGGCCAAACAGGAAGCAACATGTTGCGGGGAAGCAGAATTGTGCGCGGCGGCAAAACTCATCAACGAAAGCGAAAGGCCGGTGGTTCTCTACGGCGGCGGCATAATCAGTAGCGGCGCTTCACAGCTGCTCGATGCCTTTCTGAGCAAGGGCAACCTACCCGCGGCAAGCACGATGATGGGGCTCGGGGCACTTTTAAACGACAACCCGCACTATCTGGGCATGGCCGGCATGCACGGCTGCGTTGCGGCTAACCGCGCCATTGCCGAATCGGATCTGCTCATTGCAATGGGCGTACGCTTTTCCGACCGCGTGGCGCAAAGGGCAGAAAGCTTTGCCCCCGGCGCAAAAGTGCTCCAGATCGATATCGACCCCAGTGAAATGCGCAAAAACGTGAGAGCGGATATGGGAATCGCGGGCGATATAGGCGCTGTTTTGTGCGGTCTGACGAAGGAAATCGACCCGGCGCAGACGCGCACGGATTGGCTTGCCCAGATCGAAAGCTTCAAAGCGGAGGATTATACACCTCCCTGTGATCGGGATGTTTTGCGCCCGTACCACGTGATGGATGCTATTTCCCGCTTGGCGAGAGAATCGCTGTGCGTGGTCACGGATGTGGGGCAGCACCAGCTCTGGGCGGCGCAGTATATTCGCAATGTAAAGCCGCGGCGCTTCATCACCAGCGGCGGCTTCGGCACAATGGGGTTCGGCTATGGCGCCGCCATTGGCGCAAAGTTGGGCTGCCCGGATGCCACCGTAGTGCATATCACCAGCGACGGCTCTTTTCACATGAACATGAACGAGGCCTGCACGGCAGTCACCTACGGTGTGAAGGTAATTACTATCATCATGAACAACTGCGGTTTGGGTATGGTACGGCAATGGCAGGATATATTTCTCAACAAGCGCCGGATGGCCACGGAGCCGGACCGCAAAACGGACTATCTCAAACTGGGGGAAGGTTTCGGCGTAAAGACATTGTGCGCGCAAACACCCGAGGCGTTTGAAGCGGCGTTTTGCGAGGCGCTGGCAGCACAGGGGCCTGTATGGATCGAATGCCCCATTTGCCCGGATGAGCGGGTTCTTCCCATGATCCCCAACGGCCAGACCGTCGATCAAACCATCCTGCAATAGAAAGGAGGCATCTATATGGAAGCCACAAGAAGAGAAGTCATTTCCATTCTGGTTGAAAACAAGTCCGGCGTGCTGGCACGCATTGCGAGCCTGTTCGAGCGGCGGGGTTACAACATTGAAACCATCGCGGCCTCAACCACCGAAAATCCTGCGTTTACCCGCATCACCATCACCACGGAGGGAAGCGAGCAGATCATCGATCAGATTGTCATGCAAACGCGCAAGTTGGTGGAAACGCAGGCCGTCACCATTTTAGCCGATACGGATTCCATCCAGCGGGAGCTGCTGTTGATTAAAATTGCAGCGGACGAGCGCACCCGCAGTGCGATCCGGGACATCGCCGAAGTATACAAGGCCTCCATTGTCGATCTATCCGCCCGCAGCATGGTGCTGGAACTCACGGGTAAGCCCTCAAAGATAGACGCTTTTTTGCGGGTGATGGAAGATTATAAAATTCTGGAATTGTGCCGCACCGGGGTCACGGCCATCGGGCACGGCGACTCGGTGCTTGCCAAGGATTTGTAAGAGGAATCTTGGTAAAATGTAAATTGAGAGTTGACGAAATAGATTGGATATAGTATATTTCATGTTTATAACCTCATGTCAATAATTAGAGCACTTTTGAACGTGGCCCCTGCTGGGGCGGGAGGTAAAAAATGAAGCTGACAGGCGCGGAAATTCTTTTGGAAGTGTTGGAAGAGCAGGGTGTCGACACCGTGTTTGGGTATCCAGGCGGCGCAGCGCTGGGCATCTATGATGCGCTGTATGCCCGCGGGGACGGCAAAATACACCATTACCTAACGGCGCATGAGCAGGGCGCAGCCCACGCTGCGGACGGGTATGCCCGGGCGTGCGGCAAGCCGGGGGTCGTGGTCGTTACCAGCGGCCCGGGCGCCACCAATACCGTAACGGGCATTGCCAACGCCTTTATGGACAGCATTCCCATGGTGGTCATCACGGCCAACGTGAGCACCCAGCTGATCGGCCGCGACAGCTTCCAGGAAGTCTATATCACGGGCATTACCACGCCCATCACAAAACACAACTATGCCGTACAGGATTTAAATGAACTGGCGGAAACGATACGCAACGCCTTTCGGATCGCCCAAAGCGGCAGGCGCGGCCCTGTGCTGGTGGATATCCCCAAAGATATTCTCGCCTCGGCCTGCGAGTTTATGCCCGCGCCGCCGATGGAAGTTTCTTCGATTAGAGCGCCCCGGCCGGACCAGGTGCAATTCATCGCCGAACTGCTCAACGCATCCGAGCGGCCCATCCTCTGCTATGGCGGCGGTGTCGTGGCGGCCGATGCACAGCAGGCACTAACAACGCTGGTAGAGAAAAGCGGAATCCCCTGCTGCAACACTTTGATGGCAACGGGCCTTTTTGAACAAGACAACCCGCACAACATGGGCCTTTTAGGTATGCACGGCAGCGTAGCGGCCAACAAGGCTGTGGATGCGGCCGATATGGTACTGGTGCTTGGCTGCCGCATGAGCGACAGAGTTGCCCTCAACATGGAGGCTTTTGCCAAGCGCGCAAAGATCGTGCAGGTAGATATCGACCCCAGCGAAATGCGCAAAAACGTTAGCATCACCACGGGTGTTGTAGGCGATGTCAAAGCAACGCTGGAAGCGCTCCTTCCCCTTGTGGAATATGGTGAGAGGCCCGAATGGACCTCGCGTCTGGCGGCGTGGAAGAACTTTGCATGCGGCGGCTCCGACGATCCAAACATGCTCAGCCCACGCGGCATTTTGCAAACCATCTCTTCCATGACGGATGAAAATACCATGATGACCACCGACGTGGGCCAGCACCAGATGTGGGCGGCGCAACACTGCGGAAAACTGCGGCGCTTTATCACCAGCGGCGGCCTGGGCGCCATGGGCTTCGGTTACGGCGCGGCCATCGGCGCGAAGCTGGCCTGCCCAGACAGCACGGTCATTCATATTACGGGTGACGGCTCACTCCACATGAACATGACAGAAGCCTGCACCGCGGTCAGCTACGGAATCAAGGTAATCACCATCAACATAGACAACAAGGTTCTGGGCATGGTGCGCCAGCTTCAGACCGTATACTGTGATTCGCGCTATATGGAAACGGAGCCGTACCGCAAAACGGACTTTACGATGGTGGGCCACGGCTTTGGTCTGGCGGCATACACGGTTAAAACTTTGGCGGAGTTTAAGGACGCCTTCGCGGCGGCCCTAAAAGACAGCGGTCCTGTCTGGATCACCTGTGAGATAAACCCTGAGGAACGGGTTCTTCCCATGATCCCGTCCGGCATGACCGTAAGAGACATGATCACGCGGTAAGGAGGTGCGTTATGGAAATGGAAAAAGAAATTTTGTCCATGCTGGTGGAAAATCACCCCGGCGTACTCGCCCGAGTCGCCAGCCTTTTCGGCAGGCGGGGCTACAACATCGACTCCCTGACGGTATCCGAAACCAATGACCCGGGGGTGTCGCGCATCACCATCACGGTGCGCGGCAATCCGCAAATTCTGGACCAGATTCTTCTGCAAACCGAAAAGCTGGAAGATACCGGCGCTATCGCCATCCTTCCGGAAAAGGATACGATTCAGCGCGAGTTGCTGCTGGTAAAGCTTGCAGCGGAAGAAAAAGAACGCAGTGCCGTGAAGGAAATTGCCGAAGTATATAAGGCCGGCATCGTGGACCTTTCGGTGGATAGTATCGTCGTAGAGCTTACCGGAAAACCATCCAAAATCGACGCTTTCCTGCGGGTGTTGAGCCCGTACCGGATCATTGAGCTGTGCCGCACGGGCGTCACGGCCATCAGCCACGGAAAAGTCACGCTGGCGGAACTGGCAAAGGAAAACGAAGACGATATCAATTCAACCCAATTATAATTTTACGGAGGAACAAACAATGATCAAAAAGTACTATGACAAAGATTGCAATCTCGCAGTGCTGGACAATAAGACCGTAGCGGTCATCGGCTACGGCAGCCAAGGCCATGCACACGCGCTGAACCTTCACGAAAGCGGCATCAACGTGGTCGTGGGGCTTCGTCGTGATTCCGCCCGCTGGGCGGAAGCGACAGCGGCAGGTCTTAATGTCATGACGGTTCCCGAAGCGGCGGCGGCCGGTGATCTGGTCATGATGCTGGTTCCGGACGAAACTGCAGCGGATTTATATGCCAAAGAAGTTGCGCCCAACCTGAAGGAAGGCAACGTGCTGATGTTTGCACACGGCTTCAACATCCATTTCTGCCAGATCCAGCCCCCCTCCTATGTAGACATCATCATGGTGGCCCCCAAGGGTCCCGGCCATACCGTACGTAGCCAGTATCAGGAAGGCAAGGGCGTTCCCAGTCTCATCGCGGTACATCAGGACGCTTCCGGCAAAGCGAAGGATTATGCTCTGGCATACGCCAGCGGCATCGGCGCAGGCCGCGCAGGTATTCTGGAAACCACATTCCGTCAGGAAACCGAAACCGACCTCTTCGGCGAACAGACGGTACTTTGCGGCGGCGTCACTGAGTTGATGAAGGCGGGCTTCGATACGCTGGTGGAAGCCGGGTATGAGCCGGAAATGGCATATTTCGAGTGCATCCACGAGGTGAAGCTCATCGTAGACCTGATCAACAGCGGCGGTTTCGCCATGATGCGCTATTCCGTCTCCAACACTGCCGAATACGGTGATTACCGCACCGGCAAGCGCATTATCGGCGAAGAATCCCGCAAGGCTATGAAGCAGGTTCTTTCCGAGATTCAGGATGGCACCTTCGCCAGCGAGTTCATCACCGAGTTTAAGTCGGGCGGTCAGGCCCGGTTCCTTGCAAGCCGCCGTAAAGAGGCGGAACATCCTCTGGAAAAGGTGGGCAAGGAGCTGCGCTCCATGATGAGCTGGCTCAAGAAGTGAGGTAGCTATGCGAAGTGATTCGGTAAAGAAAGGCGTAGAGCGCGCACCAAACCGGTCGCTGTTTTACGCGTTGGGCTATACGCAGGAAGAGCTGGAGCGTCCGCTAATAGGCGTAGTCAGTGCATACAGCGAAATCGTGCCCGGTCATATGCATCTGGACAAAGTAGCCGATGCGGTAAAGGCGGGCGTCCGCACGGCTGGAGGCACCCCCATCCTCATCCCCTCCATCGGCATTTGCGACGGCATCGCCATGGGGCATGTAGGCATGAAGTATTCCCTTGCCAGCCGCGAGCTTATCGCAGACAGTGTGGAAAGCATGGTCGTCGCCCACGCATTGGATGCGGTGGTGCTGGTACCCAACTGTGATAAAATCGTCCCCGGCATGGTCATGGCGGCGGCACGGCTTAATATCCCCGCCATCGTAGTCAGCGGCGGCCCCATGATGGCAGGCATTTCCGACGGCTGTGAGATCAGCCTCTCCAAGCTCTTTGAGGCAGTAGGCGCAAAGAAGGCCGGCCTCATCGGCGACGAAGAGCTGACGGCTTTGGAGCAGAGTGCCTGCCCCGGCTGCGGCTCCTGCGCGGGCATGTATACGGCCAATAGCATGAACTGCCTTTGCGAGGTGCTGGGCATCGCCCTCCCCGGCAACGGCACCATTCCCGCCGTGGAAGCGGCGCGGCTGCGCCTTGCCAAGCACGCGGGCATGCAGATCATGTCCCTGCTGAAGGAAGGCATCACCGCCCGAAAAATCATCACGCTCACGGCAATCCATAACGCCGTAGCCTGCGATATGGCGCTGGGCTGCAGCACCAACAGCGTGCTTCACCTCTTGGCAATCGCCCATGAGGCAGGCTTGGAGCTGGACCTTGAAACCATCAACGCCATCAGCGCCAAAACACCAAATTTGTGCCATCTGGCCCCGGCGGGTCCCGCGCACATTCAGGATCTGCACAGGGCGGGCGGCATACCGGCCGTGCTTGCCCAGCTGCAAAAGGGTGGCTGCATCGACGCAAGTGTTTTGACCAGCACTGGCAAAACCATGGGTGAAAACATCGCCGACGCACGGATCTTGGATGAAACCGTGATCCGCCCCATCGACGCGCCTTATTCCACAACTGGCGGCATCGCCATCCTCTGGGGCAATATCGCCCGGGAAGGCTGTGCGGTAAAGCGCAGCGCCGTGGATCCCTCCATGCTTTGCCATACCGGCCCAGCCCGGGTGTTCGACAACGAGGAAGAGGCCATCGACGCCATCTACAACGGTCGGATCTGCAAAGGCGACGTGGTGGTCATTCGTTACGAAGGCCCTCGCGGCGGCCCCGGCATGCGCGAAATGCTTAACCCCACCTCTGCCTTGGCCGGCATGCGGCTGGATAAGGATGTGGCTCTCATCACCGACGGACGTTTTAGCGGTGCCAGCCGCGGCGCTTCCATCGGCCATGTGTGTCCCGAAGCAGCCATGGGCGGTGAAATCGGTCTGCTGCACGAGGGCGATACCATCTGCGTAGATATCCCCAACAATCGGCTGGATGCGCTGGTTTCCGATGAGGAATTCGCAGCACGCCGCGCGGCATATGTACCCAAAGCGCCCAACATCACAACCGGCTGGCTAGCGCGCTACGCAAAGCTGGTCAGCAGCGCAAACACCGGCGCGGTTATGCCGTAAGCTGCTTGATCTTCAAAGTCAATATAAAAAGCAGGTTCTTCAAAGAACCTGCTTTTATTGTCTTAGAACCCCCCTACTGTACCAAGGTTAAAAGAACCCTCAGCTATAGATATAAGGTTTTATATTCTGAACGTATAGGCTCAAATTGAGCCCGCGAGAATATTTTTTAATTGTGGGAACTTACGTTCCCCCACGCCCTCTCCTAGGGTGAAGTGGTTCAACTTTTTCTCTTGAACACGCGGTTGGAATTTCACGCAGGGATGCAAGGGGGCAAATCCCCCTCCAATAATAAAAATATTCGTCGCCGCCGCAGGTGGCGATACAAACTATTTATGATGCGCTCTATTCCGGGAATTCCGGTATATTGCCCCGAAGGTATTGGATCTCCCGAATCATGTCCAAAATGGTAACTGCGGAATCGCCGTTCACGTCCGCATTGGCAAACTGCGTATCCGTAAGCAGGCTTTTTCCCATGATGTGCCCGCAAATTCTCATGGCGTCCTCCGCCTCCATAAACCGGTCGGCGTCCACATCTCCCTTGGACAGCAGGTCGCTGAGCACAAGGCTGTACAGGCCATCCGGTAGACAGGTCCAATAATTGAGCGAGTCCCGGTTGACCGTCAGCTCGCCCACGTGGGAAGCTGCAACGTCAATGAGCTTCTGTTCAGTACCAATTCCCATGTCGTAGGCAAACAGGCCGGTGCCGGCATAATTGTAGTAGATCAGCTTTCCGCCCCAGCGATCGGCAAAGGAAACGTTCTCTACCGCCGTGCCTGCATTTTCGTTGGATGACGTTTTGTAAGCGAGATTCCCTGTGGTTTTTCTGTTGGCGGCGTCCAAAGCACCCGTATTGTAATACCAAAGGCCGCCGTCATAGCAAAGCGCAGAGTTGATCCCGCTCCAAAAACACGTCCCGTCATATGCGCTGGGGGCGGTCAAATCGGGGTCATCCCAGCTGTAATGGTGTGTATACGTCTTGATTTGCGCATCCGACAGCAAAAAGTATGTATGGTGCACATACCCCAGCCAGTCCGTGCCAATGCTTTCTCCGCAGCTCACCAGCGGGTTGTCCCATGTCAAATCCACATGATACCAGTTCCCGTCCGCACAAACGATATTCCATGCATGTCCGTATGTGGTAGTGGCCACCACGGCGGCGCTGATACCTACCCTTTGGAGCATGTCCATATACCCTAAAGAAAACCCCTGACATACCGCCTTTTTGTCCACGATGGCACCATAGGCGTTAAACACGTTGGGAAAAGCGTTTACCACCTCCGAATTGGTGGCACCGGAATCAGCATATGCGTAAGCTTCATAATCATAGGCTGCGTGGGCCACAAGCTCGTCGTGCAGGGCAAGGGCAATTTCCGCCTCAGTCATGCTGTCCCGCATGCGGACCGGTGCGGCGCGCTCAATCATCGCCGCGATCTCCGTCTCGTAGTCACCCACGTGGTCAATGGTCAGCTCGTTTTGATACAGCTCAATGTACCTGATGTACTCATCCTCGGGGTCGTAGTATGGCCGCCACATCGCCTTATACATAAAAAACCGGGGATTGTTGTTGATAACCCGGGTCAAAACGTCCGTAATGGGGCCGGTTTCGCTGTCATAGGTCGCCACATCCAGCTCCAACGCGAAAACATCCAGCATAGTTTCAAGCTCCGCCATGCCGTTTTCAATGATTGCGTAAAGCAGGTCCTCCGCGTCGGGCACCGCAAAGAGCAACCGGCTCTGGGGCGCCGTATCCACATCCTGGGGCCCATAAAAGGAACCTTCCTGAAAAACGTCCGTGAGGCGGTATAGCTCCCCCGCCTCGCATTGCGCATAGACCTCCTGGGGGTCCAGACAAAGTGCCTTCCCCGCGGTACAGAGGACAAGCAGCGCACAAAGCAGAAAAACAGGCAGTTTTTTTCGCATGCGCCGTCTCCTTTTATGTCGAATAATGGAAGCATTATATCATACCTGGTTCCCCCGCGGCAATCGCGCTGCGGATTGCCGCCGGAAAACAACCCGTGGATTGCATGGAGCCTCCCCGCGTCCGCATCGCGGTTTTTCAAAAAAAAAAGGACCGGCAAATTGCCGGTCCTTTACGTTATTAATCAGCCGATGGCATTGAGGGCATAGTTCAGATCTGCAATCAGATCGTTTGCATCCTCGATGCCCACAGAGAGGCGAATGAGACCGGGAGTGATGCCCAGCTCATCTTTCATCTCTTGGGGTAAATGCCGGTGAGAAGACGTATAGGGATTCGCCATGGTAGTTCTTACGCCACCGAGGGTGGGCGCATAATGCACCAGCGTCAGATTTTTCATAAAGGTATTGACCTCGGGCCGGTCGCCCTTGATCTGGAAGCTGAGCATGGCGCCGTAGTAACCGAACTTAAATACTTTCTTAACCAGTTCCTTTTTGGCATAATTAGAGGCAGTGGGATAAAACACTTTGTTTACATGTGGGTTCTTTTCCAGCGCCGCCGCGATCTTGGCGGCGTTCTCCATCTGCCGCTTGATGCGCAGTTCAAGGGTCAGCATGCTGCGGTTCACCAGCCAAGTGCTGAATGTGCCGCCGGTGGTGCCCATAAGCGACGCCTTGGGCAAAATCTGATCGATGAGCTTATGGGAGCCGGTAACGGAGCCCAGCAGGGCATCGCTGTGGCCGTTGATGAACTTGGTCATGCTGTTGATCGACAGATCCGCACCCATTTCCAGCACTTTCATGGCGAAAGGAGTCCCGAAGGTGTTATCCAGAACCAGCAGCGCGCCGTTGGCATGGGCCACTTTTGCCACTTCTTCCACGTCCATCAGGTCGATGCTGGGGTTGCTGATGGTCTCGCTATAAACCATCTTGGTGTTGGGCCGGATTGCGGCTTTGATAGCATCAAGGTCACTGAAGCGCACAAAAGTATGCTCGATGCCGTACTCTTCCAGCATCTCGATGAATTCCAAGCTTTCCCCATAAAGGGTGTCGCTGGCCAAAATGTGATCTCCACCCTTTAAGAAGGTGAACAGCGTCGTGATAATGACCCCCATGCCGGCAGAGCAAATCACGCTGTCCTCGCCGCCCTCCAAAAAGGTAATCTTGTCCGCCAGCATATGGCGGTTTGGGTTCCGTCCGCGAATATATCCATATCCCTTGGATTCGTAAACTTTGTTGACGTCATCCAAATCGCCGGGAAGATCAAAGGCGGAAGTCAGGAAAATCGCCGCAGATTCAGGCTGAATCTCGCAGCCCTTTACCTTGTCACCCTTGTAAAGTACCTGCGTGTTGTAGGAAAAATCGGACAGTTTCATTTTTTACCTCCTGCTTATTCATTGTTACATTGACAGATGCCAATTAAAACGATTCCAGATGAAACGGGTTCTCCAAAATTTATTGTATACCCCGTACGGGGATGCCTGTCAAGCGCTATTTTGGGAAAACAAGCGGCACTCTCTCGTATCATACAAATTGATAAAACAAAAGTCCATTACGCCATAAAACCTGATAATGCCTGCAAGCATCCTGCTTGATTTTTGTTCCCTCCTTTCTCCCGCAGCCCTGTCCGAAGAGCTGCAGCGCAGGCAACTTTCTTTGTATAGCAAAAGGCAGACAAATTTCTTGACTGCCTTTTGCCGCTTACTTCGTTATAGAATTAAATCAGATCTTTCCCTCTTTGCGCAAATCCTGAAGAATATCGACAATGTGCTGGGTGCTCTCGGCGATGATAACGCCGGCTTCCTTGAGCACTTTTTCCTTGTTCTGCGCGCTGCCAGTACCGTCTGCGCTCACAATGGCACCCGCGTGGCCCATGCTGCGGCCCTTGGGAGCGTTCTTGCCCACGATAAGAGCAATGACGGGCTTCTTAATGTGTTCCTTGATGTACGCAGCCGCCAGCTCTTCCTCGTTGCCGCCGATTTCGCCGATGATGATAATGGCCTTGGTCTCTGGATCTGCGTTGAAGTCAGGCAGCAGGTCCACAAATGTGGATCCGGGGATCATGTCGCCACCCACGCCCACGCAAGTGGACTGGCCGAAGCCGTTGCTAGTCATCATAAACACGGTCTCGTAGCAGTTGGTGGCGCTGCGGCTCATGACGCCGACGTTTCCGGGGGAGAATATCCGGTGCGCCATAAATCCTGCCTTGGTCTTACCCGGGGAAATCACGCCGAAAGAGTTGGGCCCAAACAGCCGCGCACCCTTTTTGTGTGCCAGATGGTAGCAAATCATCATCTCATGCACCGGCACATGCTCGGCAATGGTAAAGATGTTTTTCACTCCGGCGTCCAGCGCTTCTTCAACAGAAGCCTTCATATACTTTGCAGGAACAAAAACCACGGTGGAGTCTGCGCCGGTGGCTTCCACGGCTTCGCGCACGGTGTTGAATACCGGCACGCCCAGCACTTTCTGGCCACCTTTACCGGGGGTTACGCCGCCCACAACTTTGGTACCGTAGGCCAGCATCTGCTCCGTGTGGAACGTGCCCTCGCGGCCGGTAATGCCCTGCACGATGAGCTTGGTGTTCTGGTCGATAATGATGCTCATAGACGATCCCTCCTGTCCACCAGGGCCTTGACGCTCTCTCTGAGGCCGGGCACGTTGATGATGTCTCCACCTAGGGAGTTGATGATTTCCAGACCCTTTTCCTTGTTGGTACCTTCCATGCGAACCACGATGATCTTACCTTCACAGTAGCCGTGTTCCATGGCCAGCTTCACGCCGCCGGCAACTTCATCACAGCGGGTGATGCCCCCGAAAATGTTGATGAGAACGGCCTTCACGCCGGGGGTGGAGAACAGAATGCGGATGGCCTTTTCAATGCGTTCCGCGGTGGCGCCGCCGCCCAGATCAAGCGCCGCGCCGATTTTAATACCCTCTTTGGTGATGAGGTCGATGCAGCTCATGAGCATGCCGGAGCCGTTGGAGGTCACGGCAACGGTGCCGCCCTCTTCCACGGGGATATACAGGAAGTCGTTGTGGCGGGCTTCTCGAACCAGGGGTTCTTCATAAAGTTCCTCCCGGAAAGCCATCATGTCGGGCAGCTTATACAGTGCGCTGTCGTCGATGTCCACCTTACCGTCCAACGCGATCAGGGTATCGTCATCCGCAATCACCAGCGGATTGATCTCGCATAGCATGCAGTGGTACTCCATAAACGCTTTGTAGAGCTTGCTCACCAGATTGATGAGCTCCTTTTTATAGGATAGGGGCAGGTTGCTCTTGCTGAGCATATACTCTGCCATGTAGGGCCGGAATCCCATCAGGGGGTCAATGACCACCTTCACAATCTTTTCAGGAGCTTCCTTCGCCGTCTGCTCAATTTCCATACCGCCGTTGGCGGAGAAAATAATCATGGGGCACTTGGTGAGCCTGTCCAGCATAATGGAAATGTACCATTCCGTTTTAAAGGAAGCTTTTTCCACAATGAGGAGCTGACGCACGGTCAGGCCTCTTAAATCGCTGCCCAGAAGGCGGCGGCAGTGTGCTTCCGCTTCTTTGGCGTTGTCGGCGAATTGAATTCCGCCGGCCTTGCCGCGGCCGCCGATCTGCACCTGTGCTTTGATCACCACTGGGTAAGAGAGGTTCGCATCGGCGATGACCTTCTCCATCCCCTCGGCGCTGTCCACAACACAGCCCCGCATGGTGCGAATGCCGTATTTTTCGAACAGCTCTTTTGCCTTGTATTCAAGTAATTTCATTCAGTATTACCCCCAGATTTCTTCGTCAGAAGGCACTCTGCTGCCGGGACGCACATAGGCGATGCGGCTGACGTTGAACAGGTGCTTCCAGCTCAAGTTTTCGCTGATAGAGTTGTTGCCCCAGCTGCCGCAGCCAAGCGTCGTGGTGGCGGAAAGGGAGTTAGAGAAGCTACCGCCGTTGCTGGTGGAGCAGATCTGGTTGATCACGAAGCGGGAAACGGGCAGCTTCAACGCAGCATATTCCACGTTTGCCTTATTGTTAGAATGGATGCAAACGCTGTGGCCTTTACCCTCTACGTTCAGGTTGGCATCGGCAATCGCCACGGCCTCTTCCCAGGTCTTGTAGGAATAAGCAGCGATCACGGGGCACATCTTCTCCTTGGCATACATGTCAGCCTTGCCGTAACCAGGGGCCTTCACCAGCAGTACGCGGGTACCGGCGGGCGCCTTGATGCCGGCCAGCGCAGCGATCTGGTTGGCGCTCTTGCCAACGCAGTCCTTGTTCATGATGCCGTCCGGGAACAGGATGGCGCGCAGCGCGTCGATTTCCTTGGGGTCATCAACGTAATGAGCGCCGTTCTTCTGGAAGATGGCAACGCCCTTGTCGTAGTCCTTCTCGGGCATAATGGCGGTCTGTTCGCCAGAGCAGATGATGCCGTTATCGAACTCACGGCCGGCGATGATCAAGGGGATAGCCTCCTCCAGATTTACGCCTTCGTCCACCATGCACTGTACGTTGCCGGCGCCTACGCCAAAGGCGGGCTTTCCGGAAGAGTATGCCGCGCGGATCATGCCCATGCCGCCGGTGGAAATGCAAACGTCCGCCTGCTTCATAACCTGGCCAGAAAGTTCCACAGTGGGGTCGGCGATCACCTGGATCAGGTTTTCGGGAGCGCCCAGCTTGGCAATGGCCTCGTTGATCAGCTCAACGGTCTTGGTGCTGCAGTCCTTGGCGCGGGGATGGGGGCAGATGACGATGGCGTTGTGTCCCTTGAGCGCAAACATAGCGTTGCACATGGGGGTAACGATGGGGTTGGTGGTAGGCGTGATGGCGCCGATAACGCCCATGGGCTTCGCCACCTCAACCAGACCCAGCTCGGGATACTCATTAATAATCCCAATGCTCTTCTTGCCCTTGAGCTCGTGCCAGATGATGCGGGCCTTTCCCTGATTCTTTTTGACCTTGTGCTCATAGACACCCATGCGGGTCTCGTCCACGGCCATGCGGGCCAGCATTTCAGCGTTGTCAAACACCGTCTTGGCAATGGCGCGCACGATAGCGTCGACCTGCTCCTGCGTCATGGATTCGAATGCCTTCTGCGCCACGCGGCCCTTGGCGATCAACCCACTTACGTATTCATTTGCTTCCATAGTTGCATCTCCTATCACAAAAAATGATTTATATATTAGCACGCGGCATTGTCGCGTCCTTCGCTATTTTTCATCCTCCGGGATTCGCTTGTTTTTTAGCTGTTCCAAATCCCGGCGGATCTTCCGCATATGCTCCAGCATAGCTTTCTCGGCCTTCGCCTCATCGTGGGCATAAAGGGCATCCAGTATGGTTCGGTGCTCCTCTTGCGTGCTCTGCATGTCAAAAAATACGGCGTTGAGCGTCCGACTCATAACGGTAAAGTCCGGCACAATGTCCATATAAGTCTTGAGCAGAAGATGGAACATAGGGTTGGGAATGCATCGGGCCAGAGAATCGTGAAACTGGGTATCGTACTTGACGAACCGATCAATATCCCGGCAATTGTGGCATTTCTCCATCTCATCATAAAGGTCTTCCAGTGTCTCCATCTTATCGCCATCCATGTACGGAACGCACTTTTTGACAATGGCCACTTCCAGCATTTGCCGTACTTCCAGCGCTTGTAAAAAAGTGACGTCGTTTTTTATCATCATGTTTTTCAGCGCAACCATATGCAGCAACGACTTCTCGTCGCATCGGTAAGTCACATATGCGCCATCGCCCGGCTTCAACTCAATAAGTTCGCCCTCTTTAAGCTGGCTCAAGGCCCGTCGCACTACGTTGCGGCTCACGTGGTATTGATCCGCCAATTTCCGTTCGGAAGGCAACTGCGTTCCAATCGGCCAATCGGAGTTACGGATTTGCCGCTCAATTTTTTCTGCAACATCTGCATACAACAAATGCATAGTGTCACTTCCCGGTTATATGGTCTGGCCAAACGTCTTTTCGGCAGCGTTACGGACCTTGCAAAATCCGGTTCTCATATCGGGATGTTTCTCCCTAAATATTTAACTGATTTTATCATGAGGTCTCTGATTCTTCAAGGGATTCCCGTCGCCGTTTCTGGTCCTTCCCTATGTCGCTTGGTCCTTTTAAGGATAATCCTTTCTTGTTGCAAAGTCTAGTGTTTTTTTACATGCATCGTTAAAAATACCTGGTCCTGGTCCTTTCAGATATCGCATGGTCTTTTTGGAAATTAAATCTCTTGACGTTGCGCCCGGCAAAGATATATTGTATAGTTGTTGTTTAATGCACATAATTCTAAATTTGTAATAGAAATGGGTGATAACTATGAAATTGGAATTTGGATTCGGCGCCGGTACCCAATGCGTCGAAGTTCCCTCAAAGAGTCTGCTTGGCATTCTATCGCCCAACCCCATGCCGGTGGGTCTCACCGGCGAGGATGAGGTTGAAAGGGCTCTTGCCGCACCGGTTCACTCCCCCGCCCTTCGGGATATCGTCAAGCCGGGCGAAAAAATCGCCATCGTCACCAGCGACATCACGCGCCCCATGCCCACACATATTGTGATGCCCGCTTTACTGGATGAACTCTATGCCGCGGGAATCAGCAAACAGGATATCACGCTGGTGTTCGCCCTGGGCAGTCATAGAATGCATACCGAAGCGGAACGGCATAAGCTGGCAGGTGACCGCGCTTGGTCCGAAATTGCATGCATCGACGGCGATGCCAGCGATTGTGTGCATATCGGGGTCACTTCCCGGGGCACGCCGGTGGATATCGTCCGCGTGGTGGCGGAAGCGGACCGCCGCATTTGTCTGGCGAATATTGAGTACCACTACTTTGCCGGTTATTCCGGCGGCGCAAAATCCATCATGCCCGGAGTCTCCACCCGGGACGCCATCCAGAGCAATCACAGCCGGATGGTGGAGGAAACCGCCTGCGCCGGCCGCATCAAAGGTAATCCAGTCCGAGAGGACATTGAAGAGGCCGCCGCCATGGTTGGCATCGACTTCCTCCTCAATGTGGTGTTGGATGAACATAAGAAGATCATCAAAGCCGTGGCCGGAGATGCCAAATACGCCCATCGGGAAGGCTGTTCCTTTTTGGATGACCTCTATATGAAGCGAATCCCCGAGCGGGCGGATATCGTCCTGGTTTCTCAGGGCGGCGCCCCAAAGGATCTGAATCTCTACCAAACCCAAAAAGCGCTGGACAATGCCAAGCATGCTGTGAAAAAAGGCGGTGTCATCATCCTGATCGGTTCCTGCAAAGAAGGAATGGGCGAGCACGTCTTTGAAGAATGGATGACCAGCGCACCTACCGCCAGCAGTCTCATTGACCGGATTCAAAAAGAATTTCGTCTGGGCGGTCACAAGGCGGCCGCGATTGCCATGGTGCTGGAAAATTCCGACATCTATCTGGTAAGCGATATGGCACCCGATTTTGTGAAGAGCATTTTCCTGACGCCTTATCCCAACGCGCAGGCCGCGCTGGACGCAGCCTTTGCCAAACTGGGCAAGAACGCATCCATTCTCGCCATGCCTTATGGCGGTTCCACGCTTCCCCGCTGCTGCAAGGGTTGACTTTTGTCCGTTCGGATACTATAATGTAGTGTATTTATTTTACCCCCCCTTTTGCCCCCGTCTCGTTTTGGTTGAGACAAGCTTCATTTTCAGCGATTTGCGAAAATGAAACCCAAATTTGTTCACAAAATAATTTATACAAATAGAATGAGAGGTATACTATGGCAGCACCGAAAGCAATATCTTTTGACAACTTTGGCACCATAATCGACTGGGAAGGCGAAATTCAGAAGTACTTTAAAGCCTTTATGGAAAAGAAGGGCATCGAAGGCATTGCGCCTAAGACTATTCAGCGCAGATGGGAAGAGCTCCAGTTCAATTACATTCAGGAGCAGTACCGCCCCTATTTCCAGGTTCTGAAGGATACCATGGGCATGACCTGCAAAGAGTTCGGCTTCTCCTTCACCAACCAGGATGCCGAAGAATTTGCGGATTCCATGGGCAAATGGCAGCCTTTCCCGGATTCTCACGATGCGCTCCTTGAGCTCAAGAAGTACACCAAGGTCACCCTGATCACCAACACTGATAACGACATCATCAAAGAATCCGTAAAGCAGATTGGTGTCGAGTTTGACGATATCGTAACCGCAGAGATGGCCGGCGCTTACAAGCCCAGCCACAAGGGTTTCTTCCTCTCCCAGAAGCGTCTGGGCCTCACCGAAAAGGACATCCTTCATGCGGGCTTCGGCTTCAAATATGACATCGTTCCGGGTACTGAGCTAGGCTACAAGACCTGCTGGGTTAACCGTCAAGGCGAACCTCGTCCTTTGGACGTTTGGGAAACCTTCATGGTCGGCGATATGAAGACTCTGGCCATGGTTATCAAGCTCATGGCAACAGAAGGCGCAGATTTCTACAACTATAAATAACTCAAAAAAAGGGCATTGGAATTCGCTTCCAATGCCCTTTTTTTAATGCAGCAGTTCTATGTGGTCAGAAAATATTGTCCTCCGATTTGGGATCTTTGTTCACTGAAATTTTAGGGCTTTGATTAAAAGCAGCAAAAAGCTGCTTTTTTTGTGCGAAAAAAGGCCGGCTGAATTCTCATCATCAGTCGGCCTTTCTTGAAAAGTTGAGTATTTAAGACGTTGTCTTTACTCTTCGCAAAGCCTCAGCAGCTCTGCCCAACGGGTGTCCACATCAGCCTGAATCTCGGCGATAAGGTCTTCGTTGCCCTTCTTGAACAAGTGGCTGAACCGGCCCTGCGTCTTGAGGTAATCTTCCACGGGCAGCTTGTTCTTGGGCTTGTAGCTCAAAATCCACTTGCCTTCGATGTACTCATACATGGGCCAAACGCAAGTTTCAACAGCCGCCTTGCAGACCTTCATGATGTCGGCAGCCTCATAGCGCCAGCCGCGGGGGCAGGGCGCCATAACGGCCAGGAATGCGGCGCCGGGGGTGTAGAGGGCCTTTTCCGCTTTCTTGTGCAGGTCGCTCATATTGCCAATGAAGGTGGTCTGCGCCACATAGGGCACGTGATGCATGGCGATGATCTTGGTCAGATCCTTCTTCACCTGAACCTTACCGTTGCTCTGAGAGCCAATGGCAGACGTCGTGGTGTTGGCATACTTAGGTGTGGAAGAGGACCGCTGAATCCCGGTGTTCATGTAAGCTTCATTGTCGTAGCAAACGTATACCATGTCATGGTTGCGCTCCATAGCGCCGGACAGGGACTGGAAGCCGATATCATAGCTGCTGCCGTCGCCGCCGAACGCGATGAACTTAAAGGTCTCGTCCAACTTGCCCTTCTTCTTCATGGCACAGTATGCCGCTTCGGCGCCGCTCAAAGTGGCGGAAGCATTTTCAAAGGCGGTGTGAATCCAGCTATCGGTCCATGAAGTATAGGGATACATACAGGTGGAAACTTCCAGACAGCCGGTTGCGGTAGCAACCACCGCGCGATCTTCAGGTTTCAGCGCACGCAGGACGCTACGAACGGCAATGGGGCCGCCGCAACCTGCACACATGCGATGTCCGGGAGCCAAGCGCTCCGGCCTGTTAGCGAGTTCTTTCAAATTATAAGCCATTGCGATACTCCTTTCAAATTCTGGTGTCGAGATAACGGTAGGCAGGAACTTCCTTGCCCTTCGCAATCTCTTCAAGCTCTGCGTAGGCCCCGTAGAAAGTATCGACGCTCACGTCGCGTCCGCCAAGGCCATAAACATAGTTGATTGTCTTGATGCCGTCGCACTTTCCATACATAGCAGCGCGCACCAAAGCGCCCAAGGGGCCGCCGAAGCCGTTGAAGCTGTCGGTCTTGTCCATGAGACCCAAGACCTTCACGTTCTTGACAGCCTCAATGATGTCATCCACGGGGAAGGGATTGAAGCAGCGAACCTTGATCAGGCCCACCTTCTTGCCCTGCGCGCGCAACACGTCCACCGCAGCCTTGCCGGTGCCGGCAGAGGAACCAATGGCCATGAGGGCATATTCCGCATCTTCCATCTTGTACTTCTCGATCAGGTCATAGGTGCGGCCAGTGGCCTTGCCGTATGCAGCGCTGACTTCACGAATCACCTTAATGGATTCCCGGAGGGCTTCGGTCTGCTGATATTTGTGTTCCATGTAGTAGGAAGAAATATCATAGGGGCCAACGGACAGGGATTCCTTGGGGTTGAGCATATACTTTTCAGGCTTGTACTGACCCACGAATTTCTTTGCAAACTCGTCGTCCTCAAGGACAATATTCTCCACGGCATGGCTGGTAATAAAGCCATCTTGGCAGATCATGATGGGCAGCTGCACGTCCTTGTGCTCCGCAATGCGGTTCGCCATGAGCATGTTGTCGTAGGCTTCCTGGGCGCTTTCGCTGTAAAGCTGAATCCAGCCGCTGTCGCGGGAACCCATGGAATCGCTGTGGTCGTTGTTGATGTTGATAGGGGCAGAGAGCGCGCGGTTCACCACCGCCATCACAATGGGCAGACGGGAAGAAGACGCAACGTAAAGAATTTCATGCATGAGGGCAAGGCCGCAGGAACTGGTGGCGGTCATGGCACGCACACCGGCAGCCTGGGCGCCCACGCAGGCGCTTATGGCGCTGTGTTCGCTCTCCACCGCCACAAATTCGGAAGTGAGTTCGCCGTTTGCTTGGAACATAGAAACATACTGGGGGATTTCGGTCGAAGGCGTAATGGGGAATGCGGCAACCACATCGGGGTCGATCTGCCGAATTGCCACCGCAGCCGCTTCGTTACCGGAAAGGCGATCTTTTTTGCTCATTTATTTAGCCTCCTCTTCAAAGGTGATTGCGCCAAACGGGCAAACCTTCGCGCAAATGCCGCAGCCTTTGCAGTGGTCAAAGTCAAAATCGCCGCGCTTACCATCTGCCACGGGAATGCTGCTGTCGGGGCAGACCGGGAAGCAAAGCAGGCACTGCTTGCACTTTTCGGGATGCCATACCGGGGTTTGGGTACGCCATTCGCCGGTATTAAAGTAAAAGGAATTGCCGCTGCCGTATACCATGCCGCCGGGGGTCATTTCAGAGGCAGTGCTGTTGGTGTTAATTTTTTCCATTAGGTTCTTGCTCATATTTTCTTGACCTCCTCCCATGCATCGCGGATCGCGTTTAGGTTACCTTCCACAACTTCGGGCTTTGAAGCAAACTTGTGTTCAAAAGAGCCGCGCATGTTCTTGAAAAAGGCCTCTTTTTCCATAATGCCGGCTACCTTTACCACTGCGGAAAGCAATGGGGTATTGGGCAAATAGCGGCCAAGGTTTTTCTCGGAAACGGCTTTGGCATCGACAACATAGATGTCGCCGTTATAGCCTTTGCTCGACAGCTCAGCCTTAATTTCATCGGGCTTGCGCTGGGAATTTACGATAACGCTTCCACCTTTTTTCAAACCCGCCGTCACGTCTACGGACTCGATCAAAGTCTCGTCCACAACGACCACCATATCGGGTTCGTAAATATTAGAGTGTACTGTCACCTTCTCCTGGCTTATGCGATTGTAAGCCGTGATGGGCGCGCCCATGCGTTCGGGGCCGTACTCAGGGAATCCCTGAACATACATGCCGGTGGCGAACGCAACATCTGCCAGCAGCAGCGAAGCGGTCTTAGCGCCTTGTCCGCCGCGGCCATGCCACCTGATTTCGATCATACATGCTCCTCTTTTCCAAAATATTTTTGTTAGCCACACCAATCAAAAAAATCAGCATGCTAAGAAGTTCCTCAAGTAGTTTATCATAAATCCACCGGAATTTCTACACTAATTTTTGCAAATATATACGTAATTTTCAGTGTTTTTACAATTCATTCGCAATTTTGTGCTGTTGTTTTTTTCGCAGCTGCCTTCACGCCCAAGAAAAACTTTTTTCACTCGTGCTTTGTCGCCCGAAATAATTCCGCTTGACAAAACCACTCCTCTTTCTCTCCCCTCTGCTCCTGTCCGCCGGCCTTGATGGGTAAGCTGTATCGCTCTGTGCCGGGCGCTTCATGGCACTTTCGCGGAGCACTTCTCCGCAAATAAAAAGAATCCGGCGCATTGCCGGATTCTCAATCGTTTCTACCTATTCGGGCTTGCGGATTACGTCGTCGCCGTTACGCAGATGATGATGCAAGGATATCGTCATACCATCCTTCATCTCCACTTTGTCCATCGCCTCTTCAACAGAGAAAAAGAGCTTGGTTTCACCGGGCTTGGCACAGCGGTATTTCACCGTCGCGCGAACGCCCTCCTCACAGACGGCAAAGAGGCCCATATAGGGCCTCTCTTTGCCATAGCCTTCAATATATTCGTGGATTTCTCTACCGGCCGCGACGAATCCTAATGATCTTCATAAAGAAGGTCTCATTAAAAAGGATCAACTGCGACTATATTCTCGCTACACCGCTCTTCTTTGCCGCCTCTGCAACCGCTGCCGCCACGGCCTTGCCCACTCGCAGGTCAAAAGCCTTGGGGATGATGTAGTCAGGGGAAAGCTCTTCGTCCGAAATCAGGTTCGCCAGCGCCATGGCGGCGGCCATCTTCATCTCCTCGTTGATATCCGATGCGCGCACGTCGAAGGTGCCGCGGAACACGCCGGGGAACGCCAGCACGTTGTTGATCTGGTTGGGGAAGTCGCTCCGTCCGGTGGCAATCACCGCAGCGCCGCCCGCCTTGGCTTCGTCGGGAAAGATTTCCGGCGTGGGGTTGGCGCAGGCAAAGATGATGGCATCCTTGGCCATGCCCTTCACCATATCCGTAGTCACGGTGCCGGGGCCGGATACGCCGATAAACACGTCAGCACCCATGAGTGCATCCGCTATGGATCCCTGGTTGCCGCTCTTGTTAGTGATTTCAGCCATTTCCTGTTTGATCCAGTTCATGCCCTTTTCCCGGCCCTTGTAAATGATGCCGGTACGGTCGCACATGGTGATATCTGTAAAGCCCGCGGAAAGCAGCAGCTTGGTGATGGAAATTGCCGCAGCGCCGGCGCCGGAAGTCACAATCTTCACGTTTTCCTTCTTCTTGCCAACGACCTTGAGCGCGTTGAGTAATCCGGCTAGGGTGATGATGGCTGTGCCGTGCTGGTCGTCATGGAAAATCGGGATGTCGCACTTTTCCTTGAGTTTACGCTCGATCTCAAAGCAGCGGGGCGCGGAAATGTCCTCCAGGTTCACGCCGCCGAAGCTGCCGCTGACCATGTAAATGGTGTTAACGATATCGTCTACTTCCTTGCTCTTGACGCAAAGCGGGAAGGCGTCCACGTCACCAAAGGCTTTGAACAGCACGCACTTGCCTTCCATGACAGGCATGCCCGCCTCGGGGCCGATGTCGCCAAGGCCCAGCACCGCGGTGCCGTCGGTCACTACGGCACACAGGTTGTGGCGGCGGGTCAGGTCATAGCTCTTGTTCACGTCCTTCTCAATCTCCAGGCAGGGTTGCGCTACGCCGGGCGTATAGGCCAAAGAGAGGTCTTCTTTGGTTTTAACGGGGACAGTGGCGATAACCTCGATCTTGCCTTTCCATTCCTCATGCTTCTTGAGGGACTCTTTTGCGTAATCCATTTCAGTATCTCCTTAAATAATATTGTTATTTTAATTTTGTCGGAGTTTATCGTTTCGATTCGATTTTATTGTTCAGCGTATATCATAATCTACCCGGGCGCACGTGTCAACTTGCTTGCAGACACGCACCTCCCGCGGATTGAAATATCCGGGGTTGTTTACTTATGATAAAATATATTTTCACAATCGTGTTTGAATTATATGATGGAAAGTAATGATTGTCAAGTAATTAGCAAAGTGCGTTGGCGTCCGTTAGAGTTTGATGTAATATTACAAAAATGCGCATCGCATACAGGCGTTTTTTGCCATGGCAGTCATGCGTTCTATTTTTTACGTCCCCGCCCACCGCGCGGATTTTGTAGAGAAATTCCCCCAAGTATCCCGCGGATATTATTACGTTGGATCTTGAAGATGCGATGCCCGCCACCGAAAAAAACGCGGCCGCCAGGCCAGCCTGCAGCATGCGGCTTCCGGCGGCGCAAAGATGTTCGTCCGCCTCAACAACTGGGGAACCGGCATGACCAACGACGGCTTCGAGCAGCTTTATGGCCGTTTCAAGGTGGGCGTGGCCTGCCACGCCGCCGGTATCGCCGCCATCGACACGCCTTTTACGAACTTTAAAAACATCGAGGCGTTTGATAAAGAACATACACCACGGCATCCAGATGGGCTATGAGAGCCACATGATCATCCATCCCCGCTAAATCGAGCCCTCCAACCGCCTGTATGCTCCTGATCCTGCCGACGTGGAATGGGTGCAGAAAGTCACAAAAAACCCTCCCGTGGTCTTTTTGGGCGCGACGTGGCTTTTTTTATGTGCATTAGCCGGCTCGCTTCTACCTGTATCCCGTTTCCTCCGCGCGGAGAGGCGGCGACCTTTTCGCTGGTATTTTGGAAAACGGCCCGGTCTTTTCGCGTCGAAAATCCCTATTTGGCCTGCGCCTCGCAGTAGGCGCAGCGATAAACCCGCTTTTCCCGGTCTGTGAGCTTGAAGATTTGGGGCAGTCCCCGCTCCACGGAGGTAATGCACCGCGGGTTTTTACAGCAGATCATGTCCACCACCTGCTCCGGCATGTCCGGATGCATCTTTTCAGCCCGCTTCCCGTTACGGATGATGTCCACGGTCATGTCGGGGTCAATATATCCCAGCACGTCCATATCGATGTCGATGATCTCGTTGATCTTGATGATGTCTTTCTTCCCATGTTTCTGGCTCAAGGCGTTTTCGATGATGGCCACCTCGCACTGTAGCTGGTCCAGATTCAGGTAACGGTACAGTTCCATAGCTCGCCCCGCGGGAATATGGTCGATAACCACGCCGTTTACGATGGTTCCTATAATCATTTAATCCACCTCCAAAAGCTTCATGATCAATGCCATTCGGATGATTTTGCCGTTCTTCACCTGCCGGAAGTAGGCCGCCCGGGGATCTTTGTCCACGGCCACGGAAATCTCGTTCACCCGGGGCAGCGGGTGGAGAACCCGCATGGAGTCCTTTGCTGTAGCCAGTTTTGCCCGGGTGAGGATGTAGCTGTCCTTGAGCCGTATGTAGTCCGCCTCGTTAAAGAACCGCTCCTTCTGCACCCGTGTCATGTACAGGATGTCCAGCGTCGGCATCACCTGTTCCAGGTCCGTGGTTTCCACAAACTCGATGTTGTTCTTCTTGATCACATCCTCAATGAGGTATTCGGGCATTCTCAGCTCTTCCGGAGAGATGAGTACAAACCGGGCGCCCGGGTAGCGAGCCATGGCAAGAAGCAGGGAATGCACGGTACGGCCAAATTTCAAATCGCCGCACATACCGATGGTCAAATTGTCCATGCGCCCCATCTCCCTGTGAATGGTCAACAGGTCGGTGAGGGTCTGGGTGGGATGGTTGTGTCCGCCGTCTCCCGCGTTGATTATGGGGATGTTTACGCTGGCTGCCGCCACAGTGGGCGCGCCTTCCTTGGGATGCCGCATGGCGATAATGTCCGCGTAGCAGCTTACGGTCCGCGAGGTATCCGCCACGCTCTCCCCCTTGGATACACTGGAATTTCCGGCGTCGGAAAATCCGATGACAGTGCCGCCCAAATCCAGCATGGCGGATTCAAAACTCAGCCGTGTGCGGGTGGAGGGCTCATAAAACAGCGTGGCCAGCCTCTTGAATTTGCACTTTTCCCTGTATTTCCCTGGATTTACAACGATGTCATCCGCCACCGCGATCAGCGCATCAATCTCGGATACGGAAAGGTCTTTAATGTCGATGAGATGTCTCATGCTTCTCCTCCTTTGATCCAGCTTTCGTCCGAAGGGTTGTCCCGAAACGTCAGCAGCCGCTTCACATCCTCAGGGCGCAGAAACCCGGTTTCAGCCGCCACAGTAACCACCGTGTCGAAGTCCGTGAGGCTCACGTTTTTCACATTGGCCTTCTTTAACTTTTCGATACCCTTCTTCATGCCGTAGGTGAAGATGCTGGCAATGCCCAGCACCTCTGCACCGGCCTCTCGAAGCGCGTCCACCACTTCCAGCACACTGCCTGCGGTGGAGATCAGGTCTTCCACCACCACCACTTTGTCGCCAGAATTCAGTTTTCCTTCAATTTTATTCTCCCGGCCGTGATCCTTGTTCCCTCCCCGCACATAGCCCATGGGTAAGTTCGTCAGATGTCCGCAGATGGCCGCGTGGGCGATTCCCGCTGTGCTGGTTCCCATCAGCACCTGACAGGATGGATAATGTTCTTTTATCAGCGCCGAAAGGCCCTGTTCCACCCGGGTCCTCGCGTCGGGCGCGGTCAAAATCAGCCGGTTGTCGCAGTAGATGGGGCTCTTGATGCCGCTGGCCCAAGTAAAGGGCTTGTCCGGCCGCAGAAAAACGGCCCCGATGGTTAAAAGGTCCTGTGCAATTATCTTCTCTATCATTTCATAATCTCCTTCCGGAAACAATATTTCCCAAGAAATTTGTCAATACTTTATGGGCCTTCATCCTTGATTTTTCTCCGTCTGCGTGACACACTCGCACACAGCGGGTTGCAGCCACGGAATCCTTCGCCTGCATGATGGATCTGCTGGCCGCAATCAGGTCACGCCCCAAATTATCCGCCTCACTCGGCGTGGCCGCCCGGCTGCCTCTATTTCTGCTCTCCCTCTCCCAGAAACTCTCGCACGCATCTTTGGTATGCGGCCACGGGATCTTCCGCCTGGGTGATGGGCCTGCCCACCACGATAAAATCCGATCCCAGCCCTCTGGCCCGCTCTGGCGTGGCCACCCGGCTCTGGTCGTCCTTACCCGCCTCGGCAAAGCGCACCCCGGGCGTAACGGTCAAAAATCCATTCCCGCAGGCTTTATGCACCGCCCCTGCCTCCAGGGGGGAGCAGACTACGCCGTCCAGCCCCGCTGCTTTGGCGTTTTGGGCATAGTGCAGAACCACTTCTTCCATGGGCCGCTCAATAAGCAAGTCCCGTTTCAGCGCATCCTCGCCGGTGGAGGTGAGCTGGGTCACCGCAATGAGCAGAGGCCTGGTGCCATCCGGGCGCATCAACCCTTCCACCGCCGCCTCCATCATGGCGACAGTCCCTCCTGCGTGGAGGTTGGTCATATCCACGTCCAGCGCAGAAAGCACGCGCATGGCCTTCTTTACCGTGGTGGGAATGTCATGGAGCTTCAGGTCCAGAAAAATCCGATGCCCTCGCTTTTTGATTTCCTTTACAATGGCCGGCCCCTCTGCGTAAAAAAGCTCCATACCGATCTTCACAAAGGGCTTTTCGTCCTTAAATTTTTCAAGAAAGTTCAGCGTCTCTTCCCTGCTGTTAAAGTCGCAGGCTATGATCACGTCTCTATTCATCTGTGTGCGCCTCCCGTAATTTCACTTAGCGTCTGGATTCCGTATCGCTCCATAGCGCCGGACAATCCCACAATGATATCCTGGCAGGCCCATGGATTCACCAGATTGGCAGATCCTACTTGCACCGCCGCCGCCCCCGCCAGCATCATCTCAATCACATCCTCCGGTGTGGAGATCCCTCCCAGCCCGATGATGGGAATTTTCACCGCCTCATAGACCTGCCATACCATTCGCAGTGCCACCGGGAATACCGCCGGACCGGACAGTCCTCCCGTAGTATTGGCGAGGATGGGCCTTCTCTTTTTCAGGTCGATGCGCATACCCAGCAGGGTGTTGATCAAGCAGACTCCATCTGCCCCGGCCGCCTCGCAGGCCTTGGCGATGGCCACAATGTCGCTTACGTTGGGGCTCAACTTCACATACAGCGGTTTTTTCGTTGCTGCCCGTGCCGCCGCGGTGACTTCATGCGCCGCCTCCGGCGAAGTACCGAAGCTCATGCCCCCGTGACGCACGTTGGGGCAGCTGATGTTCAACTCTATGATGTCCACATCCTGCACTTCGTCCATCCGCCTGCAGCAGTGGGCAAATTCCTCTACACAAAAGCCGCTAATGTTGGCGAATATGGGCCTCTTATAGCAGGCCCGAAGTTTGGGGATTTCGGTCTTAACCACCGCCTCCAGGCCGGGGTTTTGCAGCCCCACCGAATTGAGGAGCCCGAAAGGACATTCGGCGATGCGGGGCAGCGGGTTGCCGAAGCGTGGCTCAACCGTGGTGCCTTTAATGGAGATCGCGCCGAGGGTGTTGATGTCGTAAAGCTCGGCAAATTCATGGCCAAACCCGAAGGTGCCGCTGGCCGGAATCACCGGGTTATCCAGTTCGATGCCGCTGAGACAGACTTTGGTATTTACCATAGGACTTCCTCCTTTTCCAGCACGGGCCCGTCCTTGCAAATGCGCTTGGCTCCGTATTTGGTTTCGCAGGAACAGCCCATGCAGGCGCCAAATCCGCAGCCCATCCGGGCCTCAAAGCTCAACTGCCCGCCAGTAGGTGCCGTTTCGCTCACCGCTTTGAGCATGGGCTCCGGCCCACAGGCGTAGAAGTATGTGTACTCCCCCGCCTCCTGCATAGCATCCGTGACGAAGCCCTTGATCCCCGCGCTGCCGTCCACCGTGGCCAGCAGCATCCTGACCCCCAGCGCCCGGAATTCTTCCAGAAGAAAAACCTCATCCGCCCGGTTAAAGCCCAGCACGGCAGTAATTTCCTTTCCTTCTTTTATAAGCTCCTTTGCCAGCAGGTACAGAGGCGGCACGCCTGCGCCGCCGCCCGCCAAGAGAGGCTTTGCGCCGCTCTTTTTTGTATCGTAGCCGTTGCCCAACCCTACCAGCAGATCCAGCTTGCCGGAGGTGAGGCCACTTAAAAAATCGGTGCCCTGCCCCACCACTTTGTAGATGAGGGTCAGCTTCCCCTCCTCCCGGTCACAGACCGAAAGGGGCCGCCGGAGGTAAAAGCCCGGCAGCTGAATATCCACGAACTGCCCCGGCCGAAGAATGGCCGAGGTATCGCCATTCAGTTCCAGCCGGAAGGTATCCGCCGCGATTTTTTTATTCAATTGGATTGTGAACTCTCTTTGTTCCATCACTGTTCCACCGCCAGTCTTTTATCTTGATAAACCACTTCGCCGCCGCATAGGGTCAGCAGGCACCGGCCGAAGACGCTATTGCCCTCAAAGGGCGTGGATCTGCCCTTGGACAGGAATTCATTGGGAGCAATCTCATATTCCGCGTTCAGGTCAAATACCGTCAGGTCGGCGGCCTGCCCTTCCGCCACGGTTGAACCGATACCAAAGCGACGTTTGGGGTTTCCATGGAGCAGCGCAATCAGCTCATTTAAGCTCAAAATGTCCTTTTTGACCAGCCCCGTATACAGCACCGGGAAGGCGACTTCCAGCCCCACCACGCCGTTGAGGCTGCCTTTGAGCCCCCGGTTTTTCTCTTGTGCCGCGTGGGGCGCGTGGTCGGTAGCGATCATATCGATGGTGCCATCTTTGATCCCTTCAATGAGGGCCTGCCGGTCTTCCTCCCCCCGGATGGGCGGGTTCATTTTGAACCGGCCATCCTCCTGCAAATCCATATCGTGAAGGAGCAGATAATGGGGCGCAGTTTCGCAGGTGATATCCACCCCCTGCGCCTTTGCCTTCCGGATCAACACAACGCTCTCTTTGGCGGAGACATGGCACACATGGTAGCGGCAGCCGGTTTCTTTTGCCAAGGCAATATCCCTTTCTATCTGCCGCCATTCGCTTTCCGAAGGAATACCCGCATGGCCATGAAGCTTTGCATAGGCACCATCGTGAATGTACCCGCCAAAGAGCAGATTCTCGTCCTCGCAGTGGGCGACCAGAATTTTCCCCAGCTCCTTCACCTTTTGCATGGCGGCGCGCATCATATTATCCGTCTGGACGCCCTTGCCGTCGTCGGAAAAGGCCACCGCCTCCCCCATGCCCGCAAGGTCAGCCAGTTCCTTCCCTTTCTCGCCCCGGGTGAGGGCACCATAGGGATAGACGCGCACCCGGGCGGTATCCCGGATGATGCGAAGCTCGGCCTCTAGATTTCCCTTACAATCCGGCACGGGATTGAGGTTTGGCATAGCGCACAGGGTGGTGTAGCCGCCCCGAGCCGCCGCGGCGGTACCGCTTGCAATGGTCTCTTTATAAGAAAAACCCGGTTCTCTCAGATGCACATGAACATCTGTAAAACCGGGGAAAAGAACCTGATTGGACAAATCATAAACAGCGGAACCGGCCGAAGGCTCCAGCGATTCCGCAATTCGGGCGATCCTGCCCTCCGACACGGAGAGATCCGCCCGCAAAACGCCGCCATCGGTACAGATCAACCCATTCTTCAGCAAGATATCCATAAAACCTCCCATAAAAAAATCCTGCCGCCGGCAAGATTCCAATCCATCGGACAGCCGCTGTGCGGCCATCAAACCCAAACTGTATGCACAATCTTGTCGGCATCAAACTGCCAAGATTTATTTTGATTAAAATAGCACATCGGAGCTTCAATGTCAAGGAGAAATAGTGAGTTGCCGCCTACGGCGGCGACGGAGATTCTTTTATTGGAGGGGGAAAGCCCCCTGTACCTCTTCAGGGGGAACACTTGTGTAAGAGAGGTAAACCCCCTGTCCCTTAAGTGGGGGCCTTGGGGGAACGCCAGTTCCCCCAATTAAATTATTTTCGTCCGCTCAAAATGAGCCGATACATTCAATTATCAGGTAAAAAGGAGCAGTCTACCACAGAAACAATACGAAATCCGGCTGGTATTCCTCTATGTAGGAATAGAGATTGTCCGGCCTGTTAGGAGCCCTCAAGTCAACAACGTTTATTTCCCTAAACGCAAGTGACAAAAACGGCATTGTTACATTTGCAAAACTATGTCTCACGACGATAATTTTTTTGTCGTTCTTAGCCTTGTTATTGCGAATAACTTGAATTGGGTTATTACCGTTAGAATACATTGAGTACGGTAAAATTTTTATGTCGCTGAAACAATCAAAAGTGTCGCTTTGGTTATCCCCGTACATCGCGTTTTCAAGTGTACCAGACCGACATTCCCATTCCCCATTACCTAGAAGTATGTCGCTTTCAAGATCTGTTTCAAATTTCGTGTGAATTATTGTGAAGTCATCTACACCAGCGTATAGCGTTCCGACGCGTTTACCTTGCGTACCAATAAAATTTTCCAGCACTTCGTAGGTGTAATTTTGCGGGTTCAACAGGCTTTCATCATAAGTAAAGCCGTAGTCATTACTAAACTTTTGAGCGAGCATTCCGGCACACCATAAGCCTGTTTGGGCTTTCCAATGATGGTCCGTCTTATAATATGATGAAAAGAAATCCATTCCGGCACGATCCATTTCCGCTTTTATATCAATCACTTTAACGCCGCCGTTAACAAGCATATCATTCAAAAGCTGATAATTGGTTTTAGCCTTGTTTTCTAACGGGATATCTGAATATTCAATTTTATATGGTGCGTGGGCGAAAACAAGTGGTATGCCTTTTTCAGTCAGAAATACATTTAAGTCAATGATTTGCGCTGCCTTTGATACAAAATCAGCATCTCCACCTGATTGTAACCTCACTAAATAGCCGTTATCAAGTTTAATCACGTCGTTTCCCACATCCGCATCGGCTATAATATCCCGTCCGATCATAGCTTGAAAGCCACCGTTAACCTTGACTATTTGATTCTGTAACGGAACGTCATTTAAATATAATTGTATCGCGTTTTGAAAGTGCCGGATTTTGTCGCTAATGCTTGCGTTTTCGAATACCGTTTCAGCGACAGATTTCCCGGAGGTTTCAAGTATGAACGTTTCAATGTTGCTTCCCTCTTCTTCCGCTATTTCAAGCGCTTCAATTTTGTTTGTCCCTGTCAAGGTTTCGTAACCTCTTGTTACGAGCTTGACATAGCCTTTTACTCCAGACAAAAGGCATAGTGCAAATACGATTGAAAGAATGACGGCTGATTTTTTCACGATACTATGCTCCTAGAAATTGAAATAGATGAATGGATTGTAACTACCCTTTATCATATAAGTAAATGCGAGCAGGAAACAGGCCGCTATACCGGCAGTTTGTATGGCACGTGGAAGCTTTTTTGCCACGGGCAGGGCAAAGACAATTCCCGCGACCAAAAAAAAGGCGTTATTTTTTAACCAAAACACATCAGACACGGTCAACAAGCCCGCACCTGTTATGCCAAACATGGCGGATATGTAGGAGAACGCGGCTGGCAGACTATCCGCGCGGAATATTACCCAGCCTATAATCACAAACAGCATTGTATAGATGTGACCGAATTTACCGAGTTTTTGAGAAAACCCGGTCAGCTTTTCGGACGTTATCAAGACAAAATACATCAAGCCCCACAGGAAAAATGTCCAGTTTGCGCCATGCCATACGCCTGTTAAAAACCAAACAACAAAGAGGTTGAATACAAGGCGGGTTTTTGTCTTGACGCGACTACCGCCAAGAGGGAAATAGACATAATCCCGAAACCAAGTACTGAGCGATATATGCCAACGCCGCCAAAATTCACTGATCGACTTTGCTATATAGGGATAATCGAAGTTTTCATTAAATTTGAACCCGAACATTTTACCAAGCCCGATCGCCATATCGGAATAGCCTGAAAAGTCATAGTAAATTTGCAGGGTGTAGGCTATGGCACCCATCCAGGCAAAAACGGTTGTCGGTATGCCATGATCAAAAGCCAAGCCCGCAAGGGGCGCGATATTGTTGGCAATAAAAACCTTTTTTATAAACCCACACATGAAACGCTCAATACCATCCGTGAAATCTGAGAGTGTTTCGCGGCGATTGTTAATTTGCTCTGCGATGGTTTCATAGCGCACAATCGGTCCGGCTATGAGTTGCGGGAAAAACGAGATATACAGAGCAACGTCAAGGGGATTCTTCCGCGCCTGTCCGCGTCCGCGCTGGATGTCGAACACATATGACATCGCTTGAAATGTAAAAAACGAAATGCCTATCGGCAAGGCAATATCAAGCACTTTTGAATTTGTTATCATGTTTGCAAAAAATGACAGGTACTTGAACACAAACAAGATACCGATATTTACAGTAATGGCAATTGCAACTAATATCCGTTGAGCCTTGCGGTTGTCTGCATAACGGCTGACTTGCAGGCCAAGAAACCAGTTAACGGCAATTGAACCGAGCATAACCAGAACAAAAAGGGGCTCACCCCACGCATAGAAAAACAGACTTGAAAATGTGAGTAAGATATTTTGCCAACGCCTGCTCTTGCGGAATACGCCATAATAGAAAAGCAGAACTATAGGCAGAAACAAAAAGAGAAACACCGACGACGAAAAGACCATAAAAACAAATTCCCCTCAAACGCAACGCGGACACAAAACAACGGCGTTTACTGAACGACGCTCATTGAACAAATAGTTTTTTCGTTGCTTGCTGCCTACACCACATTAACCAAAATTTGAAAAAAATAGCAACTTATTAAGTTATAGCGAATGCTATAGAAAAAGTCAAGCATTATGTGTATTTCATTATCGTTTCTATGTTTCACCATTGTTTTGTCGATTTAAGCATAAAAATGAGCTTCAAACAGAACTAAAAGCCCTTTACCATAGCTGAATGCTAATTTGTACGCCCTGCACAGTGGGGAGTGCCCTATTACAAAGAAAAACGGCGGAAGAAAAACTTCCGCCGCTCATTTATACGTTGAGCTGCTCCGCCTTTCCAGCGCCGGAGAGGTTCAACCCTGCGAGGAACCGATCCACCTGCTCGGCGCAGCGGCCTATATACAGGGCGGGATTCAGCAGAGATTCGATCTGGCCCTGATCCATGGGGAAGCTTTCGTCCTTGGCCAGCCGCTCCAGGAGATCGCAGGGGAGGCCCTCCTTCATGCGGGCAGTGGCGGCCATGGAATGCACCCGGATGACCTCGTGCATGGCCTGCCGGTCGCCGCCTTTTTTCACGGCCTCCATCAACAGGTTTTCCGTGGCAATAAAGGGCAGGTATTCCATGACGGTGCGCTCCACAATCTTTTCGTTGACCCTTAATCCCTTTGCCACGTTGGCGCAGATCCGAAGCACCGCGTCCGCAGCCAAGAAGGCCTCGGGAATGCTGATGCGGCGGTTGGCGGAATCATCCAGCGTGCGCTCCAGCCACTGGACGCTGGCGGTCATGGGCGCGTTTTGTGCGTCCGCGATCACAAAGCGGGCAAGGGAACAGACCCGCTCGCAGCGCATGGGGTTGCGCTTGTAAGCCATGGCAGAAGAACCCACCTGCTCGGTTTCAAAGGGCTCCTCCACTTGCCGGTCATGCTGCAACAGGCGGATATCGTTTGCAAAGCGGTATGCGCTTTGGCACAGGGAGGACAAGGCCGCCATGATGCGGCTGTCCGCCTTCCTTGGATAGGTTTGGCCGCAGACGGGATAGCAGCGGTCAAAGCCGAATCTGGCCGCCAGCTTTTCATTGAGGGTGTCGATCTTTTTCGTATCCCCCTCGAAAAGCTCCATAAAGCTGGCCTCGGTCCCCGTGGTGCCCCGGCAGCCCAAAAAGCGCAGATCGGAGAGCACCGCGTCGATCTCCTCCAGATCCAGCATGAAATCCTGAATCCATAGGCAGGCGCGCTTGCCCACCGTCACAAGCTGGGCCGGCTGATAATGGGTATAGCCCAAAGTGGGCAGGTCTTTATATTGATTCGCGAAATCCGAAAGCCCCTGCATCACCGTGACCGCCTCGCCCCGAAGGTAACGAAGCGCATCCCGATAGAGGATCAGATCCGCATTGTCCGTGACATAGCAGCTGGTTGCACCCAGATGGATGATGCCTTTGGCCTCCGGGCAAAGCAGCCCGTAGGCGTAGATATGGGCCATGACGTCATGGCGGATTTCCTTTTCCTTCTTTGCCACCACGTCGTAGTCGATGTCCGTAGTATGGGCGGCCAGCTGCTTCACCTGCTCCTTTGTAATCGGCAGGCCCAACTCCCGCTCCGCGTCCGCCAGCGCCACCCACAGCTCCCGCCAGGTTTGATACCGCTTGTCCGGCGAAAACAGGGACAACATATAATCTGAGGCGTACCGGGACGCCAGCGGGCTTTCGTATTGGCTCTTCATATCCATCCTCCTGTGATTCCACTCGTTTCCACAACGATTTCCTTATTGTTTTGCACTTCATCTTACCATAATTTCCTGCGGATTTGAAGTCTGTGCTGAGAATTTTGACTCATGGGTTCTCCGGTTCAGTGGACGGAGTAAAAACACCGTTCAGGTTCCCATACGGCAGGGCGGCAAAGATCCGAGGAGCCAGTTCCGCCGCAAGGTGCACGAGGTATGTTTGCTCGACCGTGTTTTCAACGTTCAGCATGCGGCAGAGCCGCCCGGCGGCCTCATGAAGCACGCGGCGCGCCTCCGGCTCTGACAGCGGCACGAAGATCTCCGCGAGCCGGGCGCAGTGCGTATCCAAAATCTCAAGCGGCAGCGGATCACCGCCAATGAGCACCAGCCCCACGGCATTGGTTACAACCGGCTCACAGAGATTGATGAGGAGCTCTCTATAATCGGAACAATATCCTTCCAGAAGGCGGATGGTCAAACAGGGATCGAAGCGGCGCAGGACATCGTTTTCCATGAGAATGCGGCGCAGGTATTCGTTGATATATTCAATCCCCATGGTCTGCTCTGGTACCGGATCACACAGCGGATAATCGATGCTGCAGGGGATTTGGTGCGCCAGAAAGTGACGGTTATAGCGTTTGAAAAATTTGCCGATGCTTTTTAGAGTGTCCCGGTAAGCGATGTTTTCAATTTCCGGCGCGCTCAGGCAAGCAGCCTGCCAGAGTTGCTTGCCCGTCTCTATTTGGGATTCTATGATCCTGATTCCCACCTTGAGCAGCTGGGACAGATCAGCGGACACCAGCAGCTTTTGCGTTTCGCCGATTTCCTTCAGATATATGCCTAGCGTGAAGCAGATGGAGGTTAAAAGTTCTTGCGCCAGCTCCACGGGAACCGACGAGCTGTCCCCCATGGTATAGCGCCCGGTGCGCTCCCCCAAAAGCCCCCAGAGCTTGACCTGCAGGATCTGCAGCTCTTCAGGGGAAAGCGTGTCATCACCCGGAATTATCAGATCTAAATTTTCCATAATGCGTTAAAACCGGTCGCCGGAAGCGCCGCCGTCTAAGGGATCATAGCCGCCGTCCCGAGCATAACGGCAAAGCTCATCCAGAGAGGTTCCGGTCAGGTATTCCAGCGAGCCCTGTGCCCTGCCATCAAATACGATTTTCATGAACCCAATGAGCTCATCGTCAGCGATCAGGCCCATGGATTCGTTTTTATAATAGTAGAACGAATCCTGCAGCTCCAAGATGGTTTCCTCATAATTGTCTTGGATGACATAGGGAGAATCGCAAAAGGCGTATATGAGCTTTTTTAATACGCCCTCGCCAAACTCCACGCGCCCGGTATCAATAAGCGCGCCAAAGCGGCCTTCCACCAGGGCTTGCATCTGTGCTTCGGACAGCGCCAGACCATAGCGCGCCGTCAGTTCGTTGCAATTGCGCAATTCCTGCATTGCAGCGAGCTTTTGCATTTCGAGGGGTTGTAGCGAAAAATTGCCATCCATCTATACCACCTCCATTTCGCAGTATACCCCCCTGTGCTATCCCCTACAAGTCTTGAAATTTCTTTGAATTTATGGTAATATAAGAATGCAAAAAAGAATGAATCGTTCTTATATTTTCCCGTTTTCGACGGGATTTTTATTTTTTGGCGCGGCTGTCGCAAAGAAAAGGGAAAAAAACGCCCGGCCAAAGATGGCCGGGCGCATATGAATCTTAATTTGGATTCGGTCAATCCTTTATAATTGAATTTGCCAGCACTTTGACTTGCGCGATCTTGCTTTGCTGATACTTCTTTCTGGATTCCCAATCGCTGCGGATTTCGGCAACCTTTTGCACCCTGTTGGCAAGCATGCGCTTCACTTCCTCAAAGGACGGGCCGCCGGGAAGACTGTGGTGCTTCACATTCTCCACGGGATCAATCGCCCGTTTGATTTCCGTATCTGTCATATTGATCTTCCGATTAAACAGCTCCATCGCCACGCCGTCCACCAAGTCCTGCGTGATTCCCTCGCACGGGATATTTTGATCCACGGCAAGCAGCGCAAGTTTGGATACGATTTTATGCGCCATATAGAAAGAAACGCCCTTGCTTCGTACCATTTCGTCGGCCAGCTCCGTCATAGTGGAAAACCCTTCTTTGGCCAACTGCAGGCAGCGCTCCTTGTTTACCGTCATATCGGCGACAATATCGCCCATATACGAAGCCGAAGGGATGGCCGCCTCAATGATGCCCGCGAGAAACGCGTCCTCATGGCCGGGCTCGCGGCCGTTGCCGGGAGTGGTCCCTTTGAGGTTATTAAACATGGCGGATAAGGAGCCATATGCGGATGTGCCGGCAAAACGCACCATTTCAATCCCCACGGGATTGACCTTCTGCGGCATAATAGAGCTGTAGGAACAATGCTTGCCGGCCATCTTGATCATGCCCACTTCCCGGATGTTCCACACCAGCAGGAGTTCGCTCAGGCGGTTTAAATTGCTCAGAAAGATTGAGAGGACGCTGCCCATTTCCAGCGCAAAATCACGGCTGCCCGCCGCGTCAATGGAATGTTCGACGACGCCGGAAAAGCCCAGAAGGCCCGCTATATACGCACGGCTCACCGGGAACCCCGTTGTACAAAGAGCCGCAGCGCCCATGGGGGATTTGTTCAGGCGCGCAAAACAGGTATCCGCCCGGTCGATATCCCGCAGAAAGCTATCCACACCCCACAACAGGACATGCCCCATGGTGGTAGGCTGGGCATGCTGGGAATGGTGGGTATACCCCGGCATGACCGTATCCACATGATCGGACGCCTTTTTGATCAGAGATTCTATCAGCCCGCAGACGGACAGGGTGAAGTCGATGAGGTAGGCCCTGCAAAGCATGCGCGAAATGGTGCACTCCATATCGTTACGCGAGCGCCCGATATGGAATTTCCCACCCACGTCAATTCCGATCGCCTTAACGATGTAGTCTTCCAGATTGGAATATAGATCGACGCGTCCTTCCCGGATTTCGATGATGTCTGGCCCGGCCTCCCACACGTTTAGAAGTGCGCCCAGAAGGAGTTTTGCCTCCTCTTTGGAGATAATTCCCTGCTTTAAGAGCATTTCCACATGCGCCAGATGCAAATGCATCTCCAGATCAAAAGTCTTTTTTCCTTCTTCGCACTGTTCTCTTTGATACGCGACAGCCAGATCCGTTTCAAAATTCTCTGTGACCCAATTTTCGTTCAGCATCGTATCTCCTCCCGATGTCCGCACATTTTTCATCCTGCTATGCTGCCAACACTACTATGTTACTCCAAGGCCACCAGATAGACAATATCAGGAAGGTTGCCATCATACAGAAAGGAATGAAAAAATGAATGGCCCGCTGTTTTTTGTTGCGGACCAGTTCAAAAATTCACCTGAAGACTTTTATTAGAACGATAATAGCGATGATTGCCACGATAAGAACCCAGGAGATCGGGTTCCCCCAGTTGCAGGTTATGCCGATTCCGTAACTTTTCGGGACAAAGACATTGCTGTCCTGCTTGTTGAAATATAAAGTCCTTCTATTTTTCTCGCGCCACTGTTCAACCTCTTCTTTTGTCCATTTTCTTTTTGACATAGAATCACCCCCGAATTTTTATGAAATGTTTTTGAGCATTTCCTTACCCCTGGTAAATACAAACGCCGCGGCAGCCACCGCGAGGGCGGCAAGCGCAACCCCGACACCGAATAAAAACCAGCCCAGCACAAGATTTGTGCGCAGCAGCCAGAAGATGCCGGCAAAGGCCGCGGCAATGACCAGCATTGTCAGATAGGTCAGCAATACGCTGGCGCTGTTTTTCACCACCTGCATGTCACTGTAAAAATCAAACCGGTGATAATACAGGTTAAAAATCAGCCCCAAAAGTCCGCCCAAGACCGCAAAAAGCGCGCAGATGGCGAAAAGGATGCAACAGTTTACGGCGCTTAGATGCAGGGTGAACCCCGCGATGACGCAGTTGACAAGCAACAGCGGAATTGTCACGATCAGATGGACGCATAATTTTGCCAGCAGGATTTTCCCCTCCTCAACCGGCAGGCTTTTGATGATCCATAGGTTTTTCCCCTCCAAGGAGATGGATGGTGCCGTTGTATTGGTGATGATAAGGGTAAAACCGAAGACCAGTAGAATAAACAGAATTTTCATATCCGCAGGAAAGTACGACCCCAGCTTTTGTATGTCTGCCCCTCCCGCTCCGGAAAACACCGTGAACAGAGTCATAAGGATGATTCCAATTGAGGAATTTAAAACATACATAGCCGAGGAGAAATACCGGGAAAATTCCTTTTGCAGTAAAGATGAAAACGAGGAGCGCATGCCAAAGGAGAGTTTGCCACGCCGGGTCTTGCGCACTGCCCGGGACCGGGACCACAGCGCTCGATAACCAACTGATAAAACAGCGCACAATACGGCAAAAGGAGCGACGTTCCATAGCAGGCCGATCCCAAGGTCCCCCGGGTTGGCGCCAACAATTCCACTTGTGAGATAGCCAAGGGGGGGATAAATATGCTTGAATCCTTCCATTAAACCGGAGATATCCATATTAGGATTCTGATAACCGGACATAAGGCTTTGCATTCCAACTACGGTGCCTGCAATCAGCCCAATCGCAACGATCGCGTTGATCGTATTTTTCGCGCGCTTTCCGCTTGTGATGAAATTCAAAATGTATGCAAGCAGTATGAAAAGGGACACCGGGATACATGGCAGGCAGAGAAACCCCAGAAGGGCATGAATATAAAAGAGCGCCCCGGGCCTCACGTTGATACAGTATACAGCCACAAAAGGCAGAAAAAACACAATGCCCACCAGCCAGTTTTCCACCACCAGCCCAAACACCTTTGAAAAGAGGATTTGCAAAGGCCGGAGCGGGTAGGAAAAAAGCTGATCCAGATCCCGCCCGTCGAAAAGCACGGCGCCAACGCTATAGATTCCCGTAGCCAAGGTTAAGATGGATACCATGAAAAGCCCCATGGCCACCAGCAGCCAGCCAAACCCATACGGGCCCACCGCGCCATAGAGGATGGAGGAGATTTTGCCCATATATGCCATAATCAGCACAGCGGCAAGCAAAAGAACATAACTCGAGGAGCGGCTTTGTTTTTTCCCTCTCCTGAAACGGCGGATATTGACCTGCATCATCGAAAGGGAAATGTTAACCTTCAGCAGCTCAAAAAACTTACGCATCCTTTAAAACCCCTTCCGTCAACTCCAAAAAGACGTCCTCCAGAGATTTGTTTCCCACGACATCTTCCGTTTTCCCGCATTCGAGCAGTTTGCCGTTTTTAATGATGGCGATTTTGTTGCACAGTTTCTGCGCGACCTCCAGCCCGTGCGTGGAGAAGAAAATCGAGCAGCCCCCTTCGGTCATCTCACGGAAATACTCTTTTAAGGTGTACGCCGCCTTCGGGTCCAGCCCCACAAACGGCTCATCCAGAATCAGCAGTTTCGGCTTATGAATCAGCGCCGCAATCAGCGCGACCCTTTGTTTCATGCCATGGGAGTAGGAAGAGATGGACGCGGACAGATCCTGCTCAATTTCAAATGCCTTGCTGAATTTCGCAATTCGCTCTTTTCGCGGGGCCATAGGGACGTCATACATATTCGCAACGAAGTTCAGATACCGGTTCCCGGACATGAACTCATAGAGATCCGGCGTGTCTGGAATATAAGCCATGACTTTCTTGCACTCGATGGGGCGCGACTTTATTGAGAGCCCATCGATTAGGATGTCTCCCCCGTCAAAGGAGTGGATGCCAACGATGGCCTTGATGGTCGTGGTTTTGCCGGCCCCGTTCTGCCCGATAAATCCATAGAGGTCCCCATTTTCCACCGTTAGGGAGAGATTGTCTACCGCCTTTACATTGCCGGGATAGGTTTTTGTCAGATTCTTGATTTCAAGCATACTCATTCCTTCTTTTCATTATTATGAGCTGTGAATCACAGCCGTCTTGTTAACCGGCCCACAGGTTATGGTAGTCCACATAAATTTTATCTGCCGATTGCATTGTAGCTCATTACGCAGCGTAATGAGCAAGGGATTACGTTAAGTGATTTTTATAATTCTGCACATTTTTTTAATTAAGCCCTTGCGGAAAGTCAATCTGGAATCTTCGCACTTATCGAGCCCTTGCTTTGTTTCCCTCGATCGCTCCAAAATCAGAACCACCAGTTTTACTGGTGGTTAAAATGCTCGTTCATAAACATGTTATTTAGTTTAAGTCGATGAGTTTTGCGGTGATCCCCTCCAGGCGGTTTAAGTCCACAACCAGCTGCTCGATTTCTGCTTTTTCACCGCAGGGCTGCAGCACGATCAGTCCATCATTCGCACAGATGCTTTCGCTTGCTTCATGCAGACCCAAACGCGCCTTTATCTTGCAGCCGTTTCTTGTGAGGGTTTCCTGAAAATTTAGTGCGTTGCCAACCCTGTTGTCCATCCGTACGCCAATGACATAATAACAAGACATTCTGTTACCTCCTTATAGTACATTAAATATAGTTTGTGCGATTCTTAAAAGTTTACTCCCACGCGCAAAGGCCCGACCAAATCGTTAATATATTTGAAATGATTATGAATACAAGTGTTACTAAGGGCTCGCCTTAGTATCATATAGCAGAAAACCCGCCCTGTAAATATGCTTTTCATCACTGCTATCCTTTTAATTACCGGCGATTTACATGTTTAACCGGCATCTCTTACTAAGCGTACATAGTTATAAACTCGCCGCACATCACCCTGCGGCCCTTGGCCGTAAGAACTTTTACCTTTCTTCAGGTCGGTTCTTTGGCACCCGGCTCCACGAACATCAACAAATTGTTCGCCTTGGCCATTCGCATTGAAATATCCCAATGCCCTGCCGAAACAAACGATAGCCGCATCCTTTCCCGGATTAAAGCTCGTACTCGTCCAAAAGAACGGATAATCCGTTTGTGATGCTTCGTTAATCATTTGGGTACATTCAAATACCGGATTGATTGCCGCGCTGTTAGCCGTGTCAGGACTCCTAGTATAATCCAATACGCTTTGCAGTTCTTTAACGTTTGGGAGTCTCCAGTTATCATATCCAGCATATTCCGCTCCACCCTTGAACTATGAAAACAGTTTACTTGCATATACCATGACCGCGACATGCCCGATATGGTCAGGCTTTTTAAGCGCCTCATCGTCAGATACCCCCGCCATGTTGACGAATCGTCAAACTCCAGCTCCACAAGTTATTCTGAATACCAGCATCGTACCAAAATCGTATCACGAAACGACCTTGAACACAAGCATTTCAAGGCGGTCAGCCGCCTGCGCGGCCTGCGGGATTCACCAAACAAAAAGGAGGCGCTCATTGCGCCTCCCCGGCTTAAAGAATATTACGACGCCTGCTCGAACTGGCTGTTGTAGAGCTCCGCATAGAAGCCGCCCTTTGCCAGGAGCTGCTCGTGGCGGCCGCTCTCAACGATGTCGCCATCCCGCATCACGAGGATGGTGTCGGCATTTTTGATCGTTGAGAGGCGGTGCGCGATAACAAACGAGGTGCGCCCCTTCATCAGCTCATCCATGGCCCTTTGCACCAGAACCTCTGTACGCGTGTCCACCGAACTCGTGGCTTCATCCAAGATGAGGAGCGGCGAGTTTTCGATCATGGCACGGGCGATGGTCAGAAGCTGTTTCTGCCCCACGGACAGGTTAGCATTGTCGTTGAGGACGGTATCATAACCATGCGGCAGCGTTTTTATGAAATGATGCATGCCCACGGCTTTGCACGCCTGCTTGACTTCCTCGTCCGTGACGCCTTTTTTACTATAGACGACGTTTTCCCGAATGGTCCCCTCAAAGAGCCACGTATCCTGAAGCACCATGCAGAAAAGGTCATGGACGTTTTCGCGTTTGAGTGCGGAAAGCGGCACGCCATCGATGCGGATTTCGCCGCTGCCCACCTCATAGAACCGCATCAGCAGATTCACAATTGTTGTCTTGCCGGCGCCCGTTGGCCCGACGATGGCGACCTTTTGCCCCGCTTTCACATCAGCAGAAAAGTCCTTGATAATTGTCTTCTCTGGATTATAGCCGAAATGGACATGCTCGAAGGTAACATCACCCCGGATAGAGGAAAGTTTTTCGGTCTTCTTCGACTCGTCCTCCATCTCCTGCTCTTCCAGGAACTCGAAAACACGCTCCGACGCGGCTGCCGTAGACTGCAGCATGGTTGCCGATTGGGCGACCTGTGCCAAAGGCTGAGTAAAGAGCCGGATATAGATCATAAACGCCACGATCACGCCGAAATCGATGGTTCCGTTCTTCGTGAGGATGGCGCCGGCGATGCAGACGGCCACATAGCCGAAGTTGCCGATAAAAGTCATGAACGGCATCATGAGGCCGGAGAAAAACTGGGATTTCCAGTTGGATTCGTACATTTTCTCATTAATTTCGTCGAACTTCCGGCGTGCTTCTTTCTCGCCGTTAAAAGCTTTGACAATGCTATGTCCGGCGTAAATCTCCTCCACATGGCCGTTAATTGCCCCGAGGTTACTCTGGTTGCGCCTGAAATATTTCTGAGACATTTTGAGAATGATGCTCATCAATACGAAGCCGATCAGCGTGGATCCTACCGCCGTCAGGGCCATAATGACATTTGTCGCCAGCATCATCGCAATTGATCCCACGAACATCGCAATCGAAGTGACAAGTTGCCCCAGACTCTGGTTAAGCGACTGCCCCAAAGTATCGACATCGTTTGTTACGCGGCTCATAATATTGCCTGCCGTGGTATTGTCGAAGTACCGAAGCGGGAGCCTGTTGATTTTTTCCGAAATCCCACGTCGCAAGCCTTTCGTCAGCCGCTGCGTAACCGTAGTCATAATCCAACCCTGAATAAAGATCAGAACGGCGCCGCCAACATATAGGATGGCGAGCGTCCAACAAATATTCGCAATTCTATCGAGATCCATCCCGCCGCTGCCCCCAGGGATCATCGCGGCCTCGACGCCCTTGATAATGATGTCGGTGATCTCCTTGAGCCGGTCGGGGCCCATCAGCGTCACAATGGAACCGGCGACCGCGCAAGCAATCGCGACGATTGCCACCGTCCAGTATGGACGGCTATACGCGATCAGCTTGCCCATGGATTTTTTAAAGTTCTTTGGCTTCTCGCCAAACTGCATACCGCCTGGGCCGTGTTGCCGCTGCTGCTGGATTTTAGCATCTCCGATTTCGTATTCTTTTTTGCTCATGCGCCGAGTTCCTCCTTTGAGAGTTGAGAGTAGGCAATCTGCTGATACACCTCACAGCTTTTCATCAGCTCGTCATGGATGCCCTGGCCGACCATATTCCCATCCTCGAGCACGATAATTCGATCGGCATCCCGGATGGTGCCAATGCGCTGCGCCACAATAAAGCTCGTGACACCCGACGTTTCTTTTTTCAGCGCCGACCTCAGGATTCTGTCGGTTTTATAGTCCAGCGCCGAGAATGAGTCATCAAAAATATAGATTTCCGGTTCCCTGTAGATTGCGCGGGCGATGGCCAAACGCTGCTTCTGCCCGCCGGACACATTCGTTCCTCCCTGCGCGATGTGGGCATCGTATTGGCCCTCCATTTGCTCCACAAAGCCGTTACCCTGCGCAATTTCAACGGCGCGCTTGATTTCTTCCTCGGTGCCCGGCGCTTTGCCGTTGTCGCCGAAGTTGACGTTGGAGCGCACCGTTCCGGTGAACAGCACGGCGCGCTGCGGGACGTAGCCCAGCTTGTTGCGCAGCGCTTCCTGCGTATAGTCGCGCACATCGACGCCATCCACCAGCACCTGTCCCTCCGTAACGTCATAGAAGCGCGGCAAAAGATTGATCAGCGTGGACTTGCCGCTGCCGGTTGAGCCAATGAAGGCGACCGTCTCGCCTTTTTTTGCCTTGAAGCTGATATCATGCAAGACATAATCTTCGGCATCGGGGTATTTAAAGCTTACATTTTTAAATTCTACCTCGCCCACAACGCCCGCCGGAGACTCGGTTATCTTGCCGTCAAGAATCTTTGGCTTCGTATCCAGAACCTCGTTGACGCGCTTGGCCGCCACCTGAACCCGCGGCGCCATGATAAAGATCATGGTAAGCATCATAAACGCCATAATAACCTGCATGGCATAACCGGAAAACGCCACCATGTTCGAAAACGCGCTGAGTTTATCCATGCCGACGGCAGCGTTGATAATATACGCCCCAATCCAATAGATGCCCAGCGTCAAGCCGCTCATGATCAGGCGCATGCCCGGATTGAACACGGCCATGGCCCGCATAACGGAGAGATTGTTGTTTGTAATATCACTGTTGGCACCCTCGAATTTTGCTTGCTCGTAGCTTTCGGCGTTATACGCCCGGACGACGCGGATCCCCGTCAGATTCTCCCGCGTTACGCGGTTCAAATTATCTGTCAGCCACTGGATCTTTTTAAATTTTGGCAAGGCGTAAATCATAATCGAGACGATCAAAATCAAGAGAACGACCACCGCACCACCCGTCATCGTCATCCACTCCCAGCTCTTTGTGGATATCTTGGCGACAGCCCACACGGCCATGATCGGCGCGGCAATGATAATCTGCAGTCCCATCGCGATGAACCTTTGGATCTGCGTAATGTCGTTGGTGGAGCGCGTAATGAGACTCGCCGTGGAGAAGCCGTTGATCTCCTCCATGGAGAAATCCTCAACTTTGTGGAAAAGCTTGCCCCTTATCCGCTGCGAAAAGCGCGCCGCGATCCGGGAAGCAAAAAAGCCGACGATGATGGACGTCGCCGCACTGCCCAGCGTGCAAAGTAGCATTTTGCCGCCTGTCTCCCAGATTTGGGACATTGTGCTGCCCGGCGTTTCGACATACTTTGTAATGTCTGTAATATAGTCCGGCAGCTTGAGATTCAGCCAGGTCTGCGCAAAAAGAAAGCCCACGCACACCAGGATCAGCAGCCATTCCTTTGGTTTAAGATATTTTAGAATTTTGATCATGCGATTTCTCCTAACTACAATGATAATGGGTACATTCGTCGTTTGATCCGCCGTTGAGTTTTTTCGATATTTCGATCATACGTGTGACAATGCGGATATATTCTTGTGCGTCCGCCTCGCCTAATTCCATCAGGATTTGCTCCATTTTGCGAACCAAATTTTTGTGCCGTTCCCGGATGAGACTTTTGCCGTATTCGGTGATGGATACGCGAACCTTCCTCCGATCGGTTTGATCCGGCCTGCGTTCAATAACCCCCTTTTTCTCCATGCTTTTGAGCGCCATCGCCACCCTCGCCGTGCTGACACCCATCGCCGCCGCTATCTCACTGGGGAGCACATCATCGTTCTTTTGCAAAATGTAATGCATAATGAACATTTCGCCGTGAAGCATCGCTCCAATCTGTTTGGGGCCGTTTGCTTTCATCAGCATCCTAGTCTTCTGCAGCATTTCAGCTGCCAGAGTCTTAACATCCATTGTTATTCCACCTTTATTCCCTATCCAATTAGCTAACAGTGTTAATATAATACTGAAAGCAATTATAGCACCCCGATTTGAATGTGTCTATAGCAAAAGTGTGAAATTTGGGGAATATTTAGCGAGGGTGTTTTCTTCTTGATTTCCAGGGGATGCGGCCCCCCAGCGGTTAAATTGATCTTGATATTTCTGTATGTTATAATTAATTTTAGTCTTATAGGGAGGATCGCCGATGAAAAAACAGATTCCATTGCTTTTGATGGCGATCATGCTGCTCACTGGATGTGTTGCGCCGGCTCAGCCATCTGAAACAACCCCAGAAGTAGACGTGGTTTCGGCTGCGACGATGGAGCGCTATCGCGACGGGGAACTGCGCGAGTATAATGGCGAGAAGCTGGACCCCGCAGTTGGGCCGCGGGACAATTCGATCAAAGGCATACAGTTCGTCGATATTTCTTCCTATCAATTGACGGTCGATGGTTTGGCAGATCAGCCGCAAACCTATACTTATGATGACGTTATAAATCTACCCAGCGAAGAGCGGCTGCTCCGACTGTATTGCGTGGAAGGCTGGGATGCCAACATCCTCTGGAAAGGCGTCCCTATGAAAACGCTGATTGAGGGGGTAAGCCCGAAGGCGGAAGTAAACACCATCATCTTTCACGCCGTGGACGGGTACACTACGTCGTTGCCGTTGCAGGAGATATTAGACAACAATCTCATATTGGCTTACGATGCAAACGGTACCGCGCTGCCGCCGGAGATGGGGTATCCATTCATCCTTGTCGCTGAGCAGAAGTGGGGTTACAAATGGGCCCGATGAGTCAACCGTATCGAACTCTCATCGGACGATACCTATAAAGGGTATTGGGAAAACTACGGCTATAGCAACGATGCGGATCTCGACAAGCCTTCCCGCTGAATCAAACAGAGATACGTGCAAAGGGGGCCGCAACAGGCTCCATCTTTTGTCGCAATTAACGCGTTAATAAAAGTCCTCCGAAAACAACAAGTTTTCGGAGGACTCCTATCTTTACACCTTATTGGCGCGTCATTAAGTATACTTTTGTTACGAATCAGTATGTCTTTTTAACAATCGCAAACACATCCGCAACAGCCACAAGCGATAATGCGATCAGTACCGTTGTTATGATAGCAGGATACATGCTGGCAAACCCGCTTGAAGACACGTGTTTCATTAAAATGCCAATGTATGCCCAGATGATTACCAGCCCATACGCATAGTCTTTGTTTCTTAGAATGGTTGCTATGCCGATTATGGCGCCTACGGCAACAATGATAACGGTCCAGATGGTTTCGGATATGCCAAAACCATTCCAGCCGAGGCTAACCAATAATGCGGTCATGTTTGCAATTGTTGCGACAGTGATCCAGCCAAAGTATATGCTGAAGGGCAACTTGACGAATATTTTTTCTTTTACGGTTAGACTCTCTTTTCTGGTTGCTTCGACGATCACAATAAGGCAAATTAAGATAATTGCCATCAGAACCATAGATAAATAGATCATTTTGTAATGCCAGGTAAAAATCCACAACGCATTTGCCACAGATGATATGGAGAACACGATGCCTATCTTGTTTAATAGCGCTTTGCTGATACTGTCTTTTTTATTGATAATCCCCAACTGATAAAACGTATATCCTGCAAGCAATAAGTAAATGAGGCCCCATATTGAGAAAGTAAGCGCTGCAGGCGCAAAGAGGTTTGGATAAGAATTTGATACTGCGCCCGTATCAACACCGTTGATCGGAAGTAAATTAGCCAGCGCATTCACAACAATCATGGAAAGAAAGGTTACAACCACCAGTACTGTTATGCTCTTTTTCATTTTAATCACTTCCTTTCTTCAAATTATAACATATTGATGAATGATGGTGCTATCACTATCCTTGCATTAGACCGGCATTCTTGCCACGATTTCAAGCTTCATTTGCATCACACCATGCCCCACTAAATAGTCTCGTGAATGTTCTCCCCTGTGGCAGCTGCCGGCTGTTGGCACTGAAAATCTTCAGACAAAACGATTGCTTTGACGGGGCATGCGTTCACTGCCAGCATTAGTTTTTCCCGATCTATGCTCCCTTCATTTTTTTTGAGGGAGGCCCGCTTGTTTTCCATCTCAAATAATTCAGGATATTTTTGGGCACAGAGGGAGCACCCCATACAGGCAGATTTGTTAATTAAAATGGATTCGCTGTTTTTATGGGATTCCAGATTTTTTTCCGGCAAATCACTGTCTTTAACGATTTTTGCTGTAATATAGGAAAAAATCAAGATCGCAATGACAGTCAGAACCCAACGGACTGCCATAAATTGAAACCCCAGAAACTTCAGCTCATTGAGCAGCATCGGAACTTTTATAACTGCCCATGCACTTAGAATGATGACCAGATTTCTGGTGGAAGCACCTTTTTTATGGAGCATGACACATAACGGGAATGCCGCATAAATTGGCCCCGCTGATATGCTTCCAAGTATAAGGGAAAAAACGGCGCCTTTTGCCTTGGCTTCTTTTCCAAGAAATTTCATGATCTGTTCCTTGGGCACCCAAGTATCCAGAAGCGCGGTTAAGACGAAGATGACCGGCATAATCATGATCATCTCTTTTATGTAATAAACGCTATTTTTCACAGAAGTGATCCCCATGCTCGGCCTGATAATGAACAGGACGATATATGCAACGAGAATGACTATGATGAACAAATTATCTTTTACTTTCCTAAGGATTTTCATAGTATCACCCCCATGCCAAGTGCAATTATTATGGCAAATATAAAACTGAGTCCGTTTCTTACAATGGTAAATTTCAGACCGAATTCACGCCTTTCAAGCGGAAAAGTTACGATGCCAACCATTGTAAGCGTTGTCAAAAAAGCAACGGCTGGAACGATTCCCACGCCTGCATTTACAAGCGTACCCACCATCGGGAACGCAATAAAAGCGGGAATCAACGTAATTGTGCCGAATATGGCAGAAACAACCGTTGCAAGCAGCAGCGACTGATTGCCGATGAATTCAGCTATGCTTTGGGGAGGCAAAATGGTTAAGATCAAACCAATCAGAAAGATAATAGACAAAATGCTGCTCAACATTCCCTTCCCCATGCCAATCGCCATCTTAAGCGCTTGTTTGGTTTTTTTCTTATCTTTAATTATAGAAAAAATCAGAAAAACAGCGGTTCCAACCCACATCGCCAACGTCAATACATCCATACGATACCTCCTGCAGATTTAAAAAAATTATAGGCGGTATTTCAAACCGAAAATAGACACCAATGTTTCTTTTTGCTACAATAGTTCAAGAGGTGCGATCTATATGATAACCAAGGAGATACGGCAGATACCATTGCTGGCAGGAATAGATTCCGCTGTTTTGGATCGATTTTGCACGGACAACAAAATACGCATCAAGCATTATGCCAAGGGAATCACAATCCATCATCAGCATGAGTCTTGTACCACGCTGGACGTTGTACTGTCTGGCAGGCTTGTTGCATATTCACTTGGTGAAAATGGCTCCGCCATGAATATGTTTGAATTTCAAAAAAATAGCATAATCGGAGCGAACCTGCTTTTCGGAAGCAAAAATGACTATCCGCTAAACATCTACAGCGTAACCGCCTGTAAGCTGCTCTGTATTGAGCAAAGGGCCGTAATGAACTTATTGCACAATTATGATTTTGTAATGCAATATGTCAAATCCTTATCGATGAATTCTCAGGGTATGAACCAAAGAATCACCATGATGACGCAAAAAACGCTCAGGGAAAATCTATGGGATTACCTAAAACAGCAATCCATCATACAGGGAGGATCAAAAATTACGCTTCCCATCAGTAAAAAACAGCTTGCAGATTATTTGGGCGTTCAAAGGCCATCTTTGTTTAGAGAATTTAAAAAAATGAAAGATGAGAGAATCATTGAAATTGATAATCGAACGATTACCCTTCACGGCAAGCTTTGAGATGTCGCTAAGCGGGAATGAATATGTGTCTCAAGAATAAAAAAAGCTAATTGAAATAAAATCCATTAGCTCTTTTTACCCAGTCCTATCCGTCTTACAATCTAATGCTGTTGTATCGATTTCTTTTTTACTGCAAGACAGATCATAGTGCAAACCCCGATGAGCACGGCTGCCGCAAACACCCATAACTTATTAATAAATGAGCATATGTCAGTATTGATTCATTTATCTTTGAAGGACAATCCGCTTGTTCCATCATTGCGGGCCTATCATTCTCGTTCAGACAGTGCACAACCACTAGTTTGCATGAGTTCTTTTTATCGCAGGCGTTTCCGCAAAAAACGTACTCGTAAGCTTAACATACCATGCAGCGGCTTGAACCTGAATGATATAAGCCAGCGCGATGATAAGCGCAATGTCGGAACCGTTCTCTCCAAAGACCCCCATGGCGATTGCCAATGCGATGGACAGATTCCTCATAACCGTACCATACACCAATGCAATAGCATCTTTTTTGGCAAATAACCATCTCCCCAATACAGTGCTGATAATGAAATTTATTAAATATAGTATTGCCAACGGCACCAAGTAATACAATAATATGACTGGATTCTCGATAATGCTCTTTGCCTTCATCGCCATAGAGATGAAAACAATTGCGAGAACGCCAATTGTTGAAACCATCGGAAATTTCTGTTTGATGCTCCCTTCAAATTTGTCAATTCCGGCTTTTTTAATAATCAGCCATTGTGTCAGGTATCCAGCAATTAAAGGAATAAACACGATAAACGCGATTTGCTTAAACACTGCAATAAGCGAAACATTCACTTCTGTACCCATTAATACTTTGATATATATCGGCGTTAGTAAAGAGCCTAAAATAAGACCGATTATCGTCATATTAATTGCAGCAGATACGTTTCCTTTTGAAAAACCCGTCCATGATATCGTCATTCCGGATGTCGGCAGAAGAGATGTAAGAAGCAATCCGGTTATTGCCAAAGGATTATCTTTAAAAAACAGCAATCCGATTCCAAATCCCAAAAACGGAATGACAAGGAAGTTAATAATCTGTGCGCTAATTTGTAGTTTAACATTCCCTATTCGAACCAGTTCTTTAATCTTTATCGTCACCATCATTGGATAGACCATTAGGAATGTAAACGGTATGATCAACTCTTTTAGAAAAGCCACATTGAAAAAATACCCAACAACTAGTCCTAAAACCATTGATATTGGAATACTCAATATTAATTTCTTCTGTAGGGATTTAAGAACACCCCAAAAAGCTTTGCTAAGCATATGATGCACCTCTTTACGTTTTTTATAATCATATGCCCGTAACTAATCATGAACCGTAACAATGTCACAAACTATGCCAATTTATTATTCGTTTCTCCCATACCGATGGCAATGACCTTTACAAAACTTACCTCTCCCGCCACGGCCGCAGATAATATTCTTTGAGCCGCACTTAGGGCAAACATATTCTCCATTACCGATCCTCTCCATGTTTTCAAAGCCTTCTGTCCATTCGTGCCCGCATTTAATGCATCGTACCGGACATATATTGCGCGTAAAATTGCCGCCCTCAATACGAATTGCTTTTCCTTTGATTAGGCTATCCGCAACCTTCTCGCGCGCCGAGAGGAGTATTCGCTGGAAAGTCGGACGGGACACCTGCATCTTTGTCGCGCATTCCTCCTGCTCTAGACCCTCCAGATCTTTCAGCCGTATCGCTTCAAGCTCTTCCAGCTTTAAAACGTTTTCATCAAATTGAATTGTTCCTTGATCCGACGGTATAAAGTGCTCAATTGCTGGAATATGCTCAATTTGCCGCAATTTCGTTGGTCTTGCCATATGGAACCTCACTTTGTTCTTTTGCTTTGTCACGTTCATTATACTTAAAAATCGTTTAACCCCACGTCCAGCAGCCCCGCAAGCACCAGACATTTGGCTTTCAGCAGAAAGTATATATTCCTATCACAATCCGATAGTGTTTCGTAATTGCCCTGCCCTTTGCTGATCACGATGTCCGCACCATAAAAGATGTCCAAGAACGCTTCGCTGCACTCATCAAGCAACACACCCGGCGCATCACACCCCGTGGAAACAATTCTGGCATATTGACCCAACCCAGAAGCTTGTGCGTCCTCCATCGTGGCATTATTGATTATGGGCGCGTTTCTTACCGCATAAGTCAGGTTGAGGTTAGAAAGCTGTTCAAGAAGCAAACAGTCAAACGCGGAATAAATGCCTAAATGCTCCTGTTATCAAAAGGCAAAAAAGAATCCCGAAAACCCGCTTATTTAGCGGGTTTCCGGGATTTGATTATTTAGTCCCACTCGACAAATTCAAGAGTATCAAAGCGTATTTCTTGTGATTTCACAAGAAATACATTCGAAAACATGTTAATATTACATCTGCTATTTTCGGTTGCCTGTTTTCTTAGTATCAAAATAGTATCACCGAAAACGAGGAACTGCAACGCTTTCATATTCTTTATTGCACTGCCGAAATAGATCTTAAATTGAGATCTATTTCGACAGCCAACCTACCTCGATAAACGGGAAGTTAGTGAGTTTTCCAAAGGACAAAAAGCCGAAGCAAAGCAGCCCGACAAACGGGAATTTGACGTGCTGAGGATTCTGCTCATTTTGCGAGTCAACTATCTTAAATCTTCAGACTTATACTCTAATATATCTCCCGGTTGGCAATTGAGAGCCTCGCATAGCTTGTTAAGCGTAGACATTTTCAGGGCTTTTACTTTACCTGTTTTAATCATGGACACATTGGCCATAGTAAAGCCAACTCGCTCTGCAAGTTCTGTTACGCTCATTTTGCGTTTTGCAAGCATGACGTCTACATTAATAACAATCATAAAGTACCGTCGCTTTCTTCTTGTAAAGCCGATGCTTTTGTCAAGTACCGCGACAGGATCGCCGCAAAAAGCGCCGCTACTGTTTCAAAGATGACAATAATTACGGAAATAAGAACGACGCCGGGATGATTCATATTGAGCAGCAGAAAGAAAATGTTTCCGACAAATAGGAACGCCGCATCAGACAGCAAAAGGATGGCGCCCGACCTGACCAATTTTGCCGTTTTTAATGAAAATACAGTTTCATTCTTTACGGAATTTGAAACACGCCATATATCAATCAGAACGACAAAACACGGCAGAGAATACAGCCATGCAAAAATTAGCCACGGCCAATACCAATTGCTAAATTCCGGATTTGAGTAAATAATGCTTTCACCAAATGACGGTATAACAAAAGCACAAATGAACAATCCGCAAACAGTGGTAAAAAAGACGGCAATCTTCATCGGTGAAGCCAATGCTTTTGATTTCATCAGAAATCCCCCTTCAAATTTATGCCTTGAGTATAATACAGAAAAACAGTAATGTCAATAATAATTTACTGTAATACAATAAATTATTATCGTCATAATAAGCGACTGAACTATATCAAATAGAGTCAACTCTCTATCAAGCCAATATAAATTATCTTCAAGTCAAATTCCGATTTATCGGGCTGTTTTACACTTCGCCTTATCCGCCTAATGCGAAATATAGTAGTCATTCAAACTCCAATTTGTCAAACTATCACCAATAATGAAGTGTAATATAATGCCATACAAAAAACCACCGTTTTACCGTTCATCCCGGCAAGACGGGGGCCTCTGATGATACGGCGGTACGGTACAATGACATTGCCTTGTATCTTTCTTTACGTTAGCCAGAAACATGATATAATAGCATGACTTTTAACAGGAGCACAAATATGGAAAAAGCAATGGAAAATAGAGTTGTGGATTATTGGACGGCCAGAATTCCCGAATTTAGCAAGGTAAGAAAAAATGAGCTTACGGATGGTTTGGGCGAGCGCTGGTGCGTAGCATTGGAAGGGCTTCTTCCCAGCGGACACCCTCTTAAAATACTTGATGTAGGCACCGGCACCGGTTTTTTTTGCATTCTGCTTGCCCGACGCGGATATGACATGGCGGGCATCGACCTGACGCCTGTCATGATTGAGGAAGCCCGTGCGCAGGCGGCGGCAGAAGGACTTCCTATCCGCTATGACTTGATGAACGCCCAGGAGCTTTCCTTCGCCGATGAAAGCTTTGATGCCATCATATCCCGCAATCTGACATGGACGCTCCCTGATCCCGAGAAAGCTTACAAAGAGTGGTTCAGGGTGTTGAAAACGGGTGGTACGCTTATCAATTTTGACGCGAATTATGGCAGTGCCGCACGTGCAAGCACCCCAAAAAACCCGGGGCCCGATGCAGAATTGCCATATGGGCACACCGGAATAACCACCGAACTGGCAATCGAAAATAAAGAGATTACGATTTCCATGAATATAAGCCGAGAGGATAGGCCTTCGTGGGACATGGCAGTTCTGCATAGAATCGGCTTTTCATTCTGTACAAGCGATGTCACTGCGGGAACTGCGATTCTGCAGGAGCGCAATGACCCGGCAGCACCCATGTTCCTTGTGATGGCGAGGAAATAAAAAGCGAGGCGGTAAATATTATCCCTGACACAAAATCACTGATCCATACCATAGAGCAGTACTGGACCCGCCGGGCGGAGAGCTATTCGGAGGTAGTCCAGTATGAAATGCCCCACGATAACGAGAGGAACTGGATGGATGTGATCACCCGCGAAATACCCGGTGACAAATTCATGCGTGTTCTGGATATCGGTACGGGCCCTGGCTTTTTTGCGATTGGTCTGGCAAAGCGCGGCTACCACGTAACCGCAATTGATTATACGCAGGCAATGCTGGACACGGCGATGGAAAACGCCGGGAAATATCGGGGCAGCATATCCTTTTGCCGCATGGATGCCCACTGCCTTGACTTTGAAGATGGGAGCTTCGACGCCATCGTCACCCGAAATTTGACGTGGAATCTTGAGCGTCCTCAGGACGCGTACAGAGACTGGTTTCGCGTTTTGAAAAAGGGAGGGGTGCTCCTGAATTTTGATGCGGCGTGGTACTCGTATCTGTTTGATGCGCATAAGGCCTGCGAATTTGAGCGAGTCGCCCCCTCAGCACTTTCTATACAATTCCTCTTAGCTTCCATACTACTTGCATCAGTAATCCATCATATAGGGAATTACTCTCCCCATCAGTAAAAACAGCTTGCCGATTATTTGGGCGTTCAAAGGCCATCGTTGTTTAGAGAACTTAAAAAAATGAAAGATGAGAGAATCATTGAAATTGATAACCGAACGATTACGCTTCACGGCAAGCTTTTTTGACGTCGCTAATAATGCGGAAATAATTTCGTTATTGGGTTGTAATTTGTTAAGTCAATCAAGAGCTTACATGCGCAACATACATTCTTATTGGTTTTTTCTTTTTTTGGCACTGATCCATCACATATTTTGTCCCACTCGATTTGCCGTCCCAAAATGCAAGCACTAGGTCCGCCGCCTCAATCATCAAGTCATTACGGATGATCGGCGCCTTTTTTCCGTATTTTATGTAGTCCGGACGGAATTCACGGTAAGGGATGCCATTTATTTCGGCATAAATGCGGGCGCAGGTATCCACGCCCCTCGCTCCGCCGCTGATGATTTCCGTTGTCCCTTCCGGTATGTATTCGGATAAAAGCACCGCTATGTTCCTGGAACCAACTATCGCTACTTTCATAATTCACCCTTCTTTAAAGTATTATGCACTAATAATTAGTGCATAATGAAATTGTATCACAAAATACACTTAAAATAAATGTATATCAGGTGTATTTTAAGTGACAGGAGTGAATTAGAATTGAAGAAGAACAAACATATCAGTATCCGGATCGACGAAGATGTATTGCAGAAATTCCATTATGTAGCTGAATATGAAGATCGTTCCGCCAGCGGCCAGATCATGTTCCTCATCAACAACTGCATAAGAGAATTTGAAGAAAAACACGGTAAGATCGACTTAGCGGAAAGGGATAAAAAGTAGGCCCGCCGTGGCGGGCCTTTTGCGTTTGTTCTTTGCTTTATTCCATTTCTTTATACGAGTTATGGGGCTTTCGTTTCTTATTCCCACTCGCAAACTCAAAACGAAATCTAAACAATTATGTTTAGATTTCGTGATGCCTTTTTACTCAATTTGACACCAGTTATCCACCTTCTACGGCGTTCGCTGATCTTCTGTTATCAAAATGCTATCAAAGTTGTGTTATCAATAGCGCTACTACCATCTACTATTATTGATATACCGCTATGGGAAGCGCCCGCAAGGCCGGGCCCCTAATAACATCACGCATCAAATCGGGGTTATCCATGTTTTTGGGCATTTTTCTTCGCTGTTCTCGGTTTAAGGGTAAATTCTTTATATCATCGAAGATTTCATCAAGTTTTTCGCTCTGACCTTTTTGAATCTTGCGGATTATTTTGCAGAGCATATATGATTGTCCAACAAAGCTATCTTGCCTGCAGCGAAAGTAACTCTCGTCTAAATGAGCGACTATTGGGTATTTCCCATCCTCAAAGTCAAAAACACAGGATATTTCCTTTCCAGATCTCAGCTGCTCCAAAGCTGTCAGCCCACTAATAGCATCCGTCGCCTTTTTATCAAGAATTTGCTGGCTTGTTATCCCTTGAAAGACAGCTGCTAACTCTCCAATTCCTTTCACACTGTCAGTCAGCTCTTTCATTTTAGAAAAGCGTGCGGTTACAAGCACTTCGATAAAGTCGTCTCGCCTTAAATTGTTGTAAATATCTTCGGACAAGAACTCGTAATATTTCAGCCCATTATCGCTCTCATCACTCGATTGTAAATACGCATAAGTTTTGTCAAATTTTGCAGCATCACTAATTCTGACAGAACGCTTTATTTCTTCTTCTTGTTTTCCCGTATGCGCACCATTCCCAGAAAGGATAGCCGCACCAACCTTGCCTCCAATAGTGTTCTCGCTGCTTGTGGCAATTGCCTGTGATTCTTCATCATAGGTATATCCATCAATCGCGGCAATATAATCCTCGATTATCTTTGTGTTCAAATATAAAAAGTTTCTAAGCCTCATTTTTGCCTCCTCATAGAAGACCCGCAAACCTGTCGCAACCTATTCCCACTCGATGGTTCCCGGGGGCTTGCTGGTGATGTCGTAGACGACACGGTTTACGTGGGGGACTTCCGCGATGATGCGCTCACCAATGCGGCGCAGGACGGGGTAAGGAATTTCTGCCCACTCCACGGTCATGGCGTCGGTGCTGGTGACAGCCCGGACGCCGATTGCATAATCGTAGGTGCGCAAATCGCCCATGACACCCACGCTGCGCATACCCGTAAAGACGGTGAAATACTGCCAGATTTTTTCCTTGAGGCCCGCCGCGGCGATTTCCTCCCGCAGGATATAATCGCTGCGCCTGAGGATATCCAGCTTGGGTTCTGTGACGTCTCCCAGGACGCGGATGGCAAGGCCGGGGCCCGGGAATGGTTGCCGCCACACAAGGTCATGATCGATGCCCAGATATTCGCCAAGCGCCCGCACCTCATCCTTGAACAGGGTGCGCAGAGGCTCCACCAGGCCCTTGAATCCAATGTCCTTGGGCAGGCCGCCCACATTATGATGGCTCTTGATAGTGGCGGCGCTGTCCGTACCGCTTTCGATGACATCGGGATAGATGGTGCCCTGCAGCAGATAGTCCGCGCCGCCCAGCTTTTTGGCCTCTTCTTCGAAAACACGGATGAACTCTTCACCGATGATCTTGCGCTTGTGCTCGGGCTCCGTAACGCCGGCAAGCTTACTGAGGAAGCGCTCCCGGGCGTCCACGGCCACGATGTTGAGATTCAGCTTGTCCCGGTAAAAAGCGAGCACCTCTTCCTTTTCATTGAGGCGCAGCAGGCCGTGATCCACAAAGATGCAGGTAAGCCTGTCGCCCACGGCGTTATGCACCAGCACAGAGGCCACGGAAGAATCCACGCCGCCAGACAGCGCGCCAAGCACCTTCCCTTCCCCCACCTGCGCCCGTACCTGCTCCGTGAGGGACTCCGCCAGATTGGTGACATTGTAGGTGCATTCGCAGCCGCAAATGTTCTTTAAAAACCGCTCATAGATGGCGGTTCCGCTTTCCGTATGGGTAACTTCCGCGTGGAATTGGATGCCGTAGAGTTTGCGCTGATCATCCGCAAAGGCGGCGATGGGGCAATGCTCGCTTTGGGCGATGGAAACGAAACCCTCGGGCATTTTTGTGACGGCGTCGTTGTGATTCATCCACACCACGCCCTTATCCAGCCCCTTGAACAGGGGATGATCGGCAAAGGTCACGGGGGTGCGCCCGTATTCCTTGATTTTCGTGGCCTCCACCTTGCCCCCCAGCCGATGGGCAATATACTGCATACCGTAGCATACACCCAAAACTGGAACGCCCAGCTCAAAGATCTCGTCCGAACAGTACTTGGCATCGGAAGCGTACACGCTGTCCGGCCCACCGGTAAGAATAAGGCCGGATAGCCCTTCGCCCTTGATCCGGGAGAGGTCCGCCGTGCGGGGCAAAAGCTCGCTGTATACGCCGCACTCACGCACCCTGCGGGCGATGAGCTGGTTATATTGCCCACCGAAATCCAATACGACAATTCGCTCCATAAATTTACCTCACAATGATGGCTTCTCGGTCCGCGCCTACGGAAACGTAGGTGATATGCGTCCCGAGCGCGCCTTCTACATACTCCACATAATCCTGCGCCGCCTGAGGCAGATCCTCGAAGCTACGCACTGAGCTGATATCCTGCTTCCAGCCGGGCATGTTCACGTACACCGGCTTCGCAGATTCCAGCAGATTGGGGAAGGGGAATTCATCCGTCTCTTTGCCGTTCACCTCATAGAGGACGCAGACGGGGATTTCATCCATATAAGAAAGAATGTCCATCTTGGTAAGGGCGAGGCAGGTGGCGCCCTGCACGGTGACACCGTACTTGGTGGCCACAAGGTCCAGAGGGCCTACCCGGCGGGGACGACCCGTGGACGCGCCGTATTCCGCGCCGGCTTCTCGAAGCAGTTCGGCATCCTTACCCATCCACTCTGTGACAAAGGGGCCTTCGCCCACGCAGGTGGAATAGGCCTTTACGATGCCCACTACCTCATCAATTCTGCTGCCGGGAATACCCGCGCCGATGGGCGCATAGGCCGCCAGCGGAGAAGAGGAAGAGGTGTAGGGGTAAATGCCGAAGTCGATATCCCTTAAAGCGCCCAGTTGGGCTTCGAAGAGGATGTTCTTCCCATGCAACTCTGCCCGCCGCAAAAATACGCCGGTATCGCAGATATAGGGCGCCAGCTTTGCGCCATACTCGCTGAACCAGCCAAACATCTCTTCCAGCGTATGCCCCTTTGCACCGTACACCTTTTGCAGAGTCAAGTTCTTCCATTCCAGCACACCGCGAAGGTGCTCCTTCGCCAATTCCGGATACAGGATCTCCCCCGTGAGAATGGCTTTCTTTTGGTATTTATCGCTGTACACCGGCGCAATGCCACGCTTTGTGGAGCCGTACTTTGCGTCCTTAAGCCGCTCTTCTTCCAGTGCGTCCTGCTCCCGATGATAGGGAAACACCACGGCGGCGCGGTCGCTGATTTTGAAATTGTCCGGAGTGATGGGAATTCCCGCCTGACGCAGGTTTTCCATTTCCTCCCACAGCTTCTCCAGATCCACAACCGTTCCGTTGCCCAGCACATTGACCACGCCCGGACGGAAGATCCCGGAAGGAATCAGATGCAGAGCGAACTTGCCATACTGGTTGACCACCGTATGCCCCGCGTTGTTGCCGCCTTGATAACGAACCACCACATCGTAGTCGTCTGCAATCAGGTCCACCATGCGCCCTTTTCCTTCATCGCCCCAGTTGATTCCAACAATTGCGCAATTTGCCATGTGCTTGCACCTCCATGCTTTTATATGCTATTATTCTATCATATTATTTGCAATAAGGAATCCCATGAATCCCTTATGTTCCGATTAGTGGTACTTATAACGTTTCTCATAAGCACAATTTATGGTAGCTAAAACTATTTGATATGGGAGAAATGAATAGTTTTTGTTGATGGAAGATTTTTCGCCGCGGTATAATTGTAAGGGCACCTGATGAGCTCAGCGCCTCCCCGAAAGAGGAGGCGCTTTTATTTTTTGATAATTTTTTGGAGGTTTCATCATGACAAAGTTCGTCTTTATCACCGGCGGCGTGGTATCCAGCCTTGGCAAGGGTATCACGGCGGCCAGCCTGGGCAGGCTGCTCAAGAGCAGAGGATACACGGTTAGCGTATGCAAGCTGGATCCTTATCTGAACGTGGACCCCGGGACCATGAACCCCTATCAGCACGGGGAGGTGTACGTGACGGACGACGGGGCGGAAACCGATCTGGACGTGGGCCACTACGAGCGGTTTATCGACGTTGAGCTTTCCAAGGCCAACAATGCCACCGCGGGCCAAATCTACTCCTCCGTCATCGAGCGGGAACGCCGGGGCGGATACGACGGTGGTACCGTGCAAATCGTTCCCCATATCACAGACGAAATTCGGCGGCGGATCAGGCTGGCGGCGGAGCGCAACCATCCGGACGTGCTGGTGGTGGAGATCGGCGGCACAGTTGGCGACATTGAGGGTCTTCCGTTTTTGGAGGCCATCCGCCAGATGCGCTGGAGCGAAGGCCATGACAACTGTGCCTTTATTCACGTGACACTGGTTCCTTACATTGCCGCGGCGGGTGAGCTGAAATCCAAGCCCACACAACACAGCGTGAAGGAGTTGCTCTCCATCGGGATTCAGCCGGACATCATCGTATGCCGCACGGAATTTCCCCTTGGCGATGGGCTTCAGGGAAAAATTTCTCAATTTTGCAACGTCCCCGTGGAAAACGTCATCGAAAACAAGACCGTTCCTTCTCTTTACGCCGTTCCTCTGATGCTGGAAGAGCAGGGGCTTTGCCAAGCAGTACTCAAAAGCCTGCACATGGAGCAGCGAGAACCAGAACTTTGCGCATGGAACGCCATGGTGGAGCATGAACAGCACCCAGACAAGACCTGCACCATCGCCGTAGTGGGGAAATATGTGGAACTGCAGGACGCATACTTGTCCGTTGCGGAATCCATCCGCCACGCGGCCACCGCATATGGCGCCAGGGCAAACATCCGCTACATCAAGGCGCAGGAAGTGACGCGAGAAAACGTGGCCGTACTGCTGGCGGAGGCAGACGGCATCATCATCCCAGGCGGATTTGGCAGCCGTGGCTTGGCCGGCAAGCAAGAAGCCATTCGATATGCCCGGGAAAACAACGTGCCCCTTTTGGGCCTTTGCCTAGGCATGCAGATGATGGCTGTTGAGTTTGCCCGAAACGTACTGGGGCTAAAAGACGCAGACACCACAGAGGTCAACCCCAGTACCCCCCATCCCGTCATTGACCTGATGCCGGATCAAGTGAACAACCTCAACAACATCGGCGGTACCCTCCGGCTGGGCGGGTACGACTGCAGGCTCAAAGACGGCACCTTGACCCAGTTGCTTTACGGAGAACCCATGATCCGAGAGCGGCACAGACACCGGTACGAATTCAATAATGCTTACCGGAACGCCTTTGAAGCCGCCGGCATGATGATGGCGGGAATCAACGAGAAGCGGGACCTTGTGGAAATACTGGAACTTAAGGGGCATCCCTTCATGATCGGCGTGCAGTTCCACCCGGAACTGAAATCCCGGCCGGATCATCCAAATCCCCTGTTTATGGGACTGATCAAGGCTTCGTTGAATTAAGTACCCAGCCGCACCCCAAATAACGGACATTGAGAAAAAAGGCCTCCTGTCGTAGGATACAAGCGACAGGAGGTTTTTTGTACGGGAAAGCATGAGATTGTATCGTCGCCTACGGCGTCGACGAGTATTTTTTTATAATAGGGGGCTTTGCCCCCCCGCACCCCTAGCCACGAAAAACGGCTTGGACAATTCGAGGAGGGCTCTTTGGGAACACCGATTCTTCCAATTAAGCCATTTTCGTTGGCCTATGGATTGCACGCTTAAAAAGGAGTTGGGGGGAAATGCTAGTTCCCCCCAACCTAAAAACTATTTCGCCGGCTCAGCATGATCCGATACGTATTGTTTACGGCAGAGGCTCGAAAGCATCTACCCCGTGGTTGCAGATGGGGCAGATGAAATCCGGCGGCAGGGTTTCCCCCTCATAGACATAGCCGCAGATTTTGCAGACATAGCCTTTCTTCTTTTCCGTTGTACCTTCCGGCGCGGGCTGAGGCTTTGCGGGAGTCTCTGGCGCAGCAAGCTTGGGCTCCGCGACAACCGCAGGCGCAGCGGCAGGCTGCGGTGCATCATCAGCCATCAGCTCGAAGGCTTCCGCGCCGTGCTTGCAGATGGGGCAGATGAAATCCGGCGGCAGGGTTTCCCCCTCATAGACATAGCCGCAGATTTTGCAGACATAGCGCTTTTTCTTCCCCTGCGCAGGCTTTTGCGTAGGCGCAGCGGACTTCGGCTTGGGCTTAATATGGGCAAAGTAATAAGCATAGGTGGCGGAAGGAACGTCACTAAGAGCCTTGGCCTCCGTAATATCTGCCAGGAACAGGAGATGCGTACCGCAGTCCACCGTAGAGAACACCCGGCAGGAGAGAAACGCATTGGTGAGCGTTGGAATATATCGGATGCCGTTGGCGCTCCGGGGCGATTCCATATCGTTTTCAAACTTATCCACGTCCCTTCCGCTGCGGAAACCAAAGCGCTGGAACACCGACATAGTAGCTTCCTCGCTGAGAACGCATATGTTGAACTGCCCAGTCCGCCGGATCATTCCTGTGGTGTAGTTGGCCTTGTTGAGGGCAAGGCTGACGCGCTTGGGTTTCTCTGTGATCTGGATTGCGGTATTGCTGATGCATCCGTTGTCCTTCTCTCCCTCCCGGGCAGTGATCACGAACAGACCATAGCTGAACTTGCGCATGGCGATGGGATCCACGGCGTCCTCCGGGATGGAGGGTTTCGCCATGGTAGCCGCAATGGCATCCGCCAGCTTTTCCATCTGCCCCATCTGATCCGGCTTCAGGGAAGAACGGATGTCCACCGTCTCCTCCAGAAAGGTGAGGTTCTTGAGTGGGGAGAGAATCTCCCGCATGAGCTTGCCGCTGGCCGGCGCCCAAGAGCCGTTCTGAATCAGCGACACTGTGCGGTTTTGCAAGTTGTGGGCCGTAAGGTCATGGAGCAGGGCCTCCATGGTCACGAAAACGCCATTGTTGTAGGTGGCCGAGGCAAACACCAGATGGCTGTAACGGAACGCCGCTGCAATGATATCCGAAGCGGCCGTCACCGAAACGTCAAACAGGGCAGTTTTGATTCCCCGCTCCCTGAGGTATGAAGCCAGAATCTCCGCCGCGTTTTCCGTGTTGCCATAGATGGAGGCGTAGGCGATAAGTACGCCCTCCTCCTCCGGGGCATAGGCGCTCCATTTTTGATATTTATCGATGAAGCTTTCAATGTCTTTCCGCCACACAAAGCCGTGAAGCGGGCAAAGCAGATCGATCTCCAGCGCCGCCACCTTTTTCAGCAGCGACTGCACCTGTGGGCCGTACTTGCCCACAATGTTGGCGTAGTAGCGGCGGGCCTCATCAAGATAGTCCCGCATGAAGTCCACCTCGTCCGCGAAGAGGGCGCCATTGAGGGCGCCAAAGCCACCAAAAGCGTCCGCAGTGAACAGAATTTTGTCTTTTGCGTCGTAGGTGACCATAACTTCGGGCCAGTGAACCATGGGTGCCATGTAAAACGTCAGCACGCGGTCGCCGGTATCGAAAGTGTCCCCTTCCTTTACCTGTGTTATTCGGGCGCTGTAATCTTTGGCAAAGAACTGGCTCATCAGGGCCGCACTCTTGGCGCTGCAAAGGATTTTGACATTCGGATAGCGCAGGAACAACTCTTGGAGCGTGGCGGAATGGTCCGGCTCCATATGCTGTACCACCACATAGTCCAGCGTCCGGCCCGAAAGCGCATACTCCACATTCTCAAAGAACACCTTACTTACCGCCTTGTCCACCGTATCAAAGAGCACGGTCTTCTCATCGGAAAGAAGGTATGCGTTATATGAAACCCCGTCCGGAACGGAATAAACACCCTCAAACATGGCAAGCCTACGGTCATTTCCGCCCACCCATACAAGATGATCCGTGATTTTTTTTGTGCAATGCATCAATTGATCCTCCATTCATGCAAATTCAAGTAGAATCTTCTTTCTCTCGCTTTAGATTTTGTTTATACTATAACATAGAAAGTAAATAATAATCCATTGCATTTACAACGCGCATACAACTTTTCAAAGGAGCCGCCATATGAGAAAAATTGTAAAGATGTTAGAAGAGAATCTGATTATCGACCGTGTCGGGGGAGATGGCAAAGCCCGATTGGTTCACTCACGCAACGCCTTGTGTGAATTTGTAGGCGGCGGTTACCTGATCGTATTCCACTACTGCGATGTCCAAAACATTGCAAGGCATAGCGTACGGGTCAGTATTTTTTGCAGCGACGAGGAGCTGATTTACGCTTCCGACAGCGAAAAGTTGCTGTCCCATGCCCGGGCGATCGAGGACAATGGCTCTTATTTTGAACAGCTGGGCGCATTTTTTCTGCGCCTGACAGCGGATGACATCTACAGTCTGGGGGATTATGAGAACCGTATCACCGACATGGAAGATCAGATGCTCACCAGCGCCTTTGTTAGGAAGGCGAGCACCCGTTCCATAATTGCCCTACGGCGGGAGCTACTTAAAATGAAGCGATATTGCGAGCAGCTGGGGTTTATCGCCAGCGAGTTGGCGGAAAACAGGGATAATCTGTTTTTGCCGGAAGCGAAAAAACGCTTTGACTATTTTCAGCGGCGCATGGAGCGGACGCTGCTGTCCATGACAGGCTTAAGAGAGTTTGTCACACAGGTCAGAGAAGCCTATCAAGCCCAGATTGACATTGAGCAGAACAACACCATGCGGCTCTTTACGGTCATCACCGCTATCTTTTTGCCGCTGACACTGATTGTGGGCTGGTACGGCATGAATTTGAAGATGCCCGAGTTCGGCTGGGAACACGGCTACCTTTTCGTAATCGGTTTGAGCATTGTTTCGCTTATAATCTGCATCCTGATTTTCAAGAGAAAGAAGTGGTTTTAAGAACCAGAAGCATTGCATCGTTATATAGACTAATATGGATTCCCATCTAAAGTGGCTTACCGGCCGTTATTTCTTCAAATTTAGAGAAATCAATGATTGCACATTTTACATAGATTAGATAATTTCCATATTTTTTCCGTACATGCTCATACTATCATGAGAGCATGAAATATAGGAGGAAATGAGAATGAGAAAATTATCAATGATTCTTCTGGCGTCTGTTATGACGCTTGGTTTGTTCGCCGGCTGCGCGAACAACGGCGCAACTGGAGCAACCAGCACCACGGCCCCTGCTGCGGCAGCAACCACGGCCCCTGCTGCGGCAGCAACCAGCGGTGAAATCGTCGTCATCTCCCGTGAAGAGGGCAGCGGCACCCGGGGCGCGTTCATTGAGCTGTTCGACGTAGAACAGAAGGACGCCAGCGGCAAAAAAGTGGACTATACCACCGAAGACGCGGATATCTCAAACAGCACTTCCGTAGTGATGACTTCCGTAGCGGGCAATGCGAACGCCATTGGCTATATCTCCCTGGGCTCCCTCAACGACACGGTTAAAGCCGTGAAGATTGACGGTGCTGAAGCTTCCGTGGCAACCATCAAGGACGGAAGCTACAAAATTGCGCGTCCCTTCAACATCGCAACCAAGGCCACCGTTTCCGAAGCAGCCCAGGCTTTCATGGATTTCATCCTCAGCGCCCAAGGACAGGCAGTCATTGAAGAGAACGGCTACATCGCTTCCGTAGATAACGCCGCCGCCTTTGGTGGAAGCACCGTTGCCGGCAAAGTCGTGGTAGCTGGCTCCTCCTCCGTAACCCCCGTGATGGAAAAACTGAAGGAAGCCTATTTGACCATCAACCCCAACGCGGAAATTGAAGTTCAACAGAGCGATTCTTCCACCGGTGTGAATATGGCCGTTGACGGAAGCTGCGACATCGGTATGGCCTCTCGTGAACTCAAGGACACCGAAGTGGAAAAGGGTGTCTCTGCCACGGTCATCGCCATGGATGGCATCGCGATCGTCGTAAACAACGAGAGCACGATCACGGAACTCACCAAAGAACAGGTGCAAAAGATCTACATGGGCGAGCTCACCGACTGGAGCGAAATCGGTTAATTAAGCGAAGCGTAGCCCCCCTGTTAGGGGGGTATTCGCGCAAAGGAGATCATATATGAAACAGTTTCGCGAACGCGCGGCCAAGGCGGTGTTTTTAACAGCCGCCTCGGTCTGTATCTTGGCTGTTGCACTGATATGCGCCTTCCTCTTCGTAAACGGGCTCCCTCCCTTGAGGGAGATCGGCGTGTTCAAATTCCTGCTGGGCACGACCTGGAAGCCCGGCAATGACATCTATGGGATCCTGCCCATGATTCTGGGTAGTCTCTACGTAACCGCCGGCGCGCTGCTCATGGGCGTCCCCATCGGTGTGCTGACAGCGGTCTTCCTTTCCCGGTTTGCCTCCAAGCCCATGGTGAAGTTGATCCGGCCCATGGTCCAGCTCTTAGCCGGAATTCCCTCGGTGGTATACGGTTTCTTTGGGCTGGTGGTGCTGGTCCCCCTCATCAGCGGACGGGGCAGCATGCTGGCCGCCAGCACCATACTGGGCATTATGATCCTGCCCACCATCATCACAGTAAGCGAATCCGCCCTTAACGCCGTGCCGGCAAGCTACTATGAGGGCGCGCTGGCCCTAGGCTCCACCCACGAGCGCGCCGTGTTTAAAATCGTACTGCCCGCAGCCAAATCCGGCGTCACCGCCAGTATCATTTTGGGCATCGGCAGGGCCATCGGCGAAGCCATGGCCGTGGTAATGGTGGCTGGCAATCAGGCCCGCATGCCCAAGGGCATTCTGCAAGGCGTGCGCACCCTCACCAGCAACATTGTCATTGAGATGGGGTACTCCGCCGACCTGCACAGGGGTGCTTTGATCGCCACCGCCGTAGTACTCTTCGTATTCATTCTGGCCATTAATGCATTATTCTCCCTGACGAAGAGGAGGTCCAGCCTATGAAAACCGCCCGCCGTAACGCCTTTCTTCTCCGCACGGCAGTTCACGCTGCGGCCGTGCTCACCGTTCTGGTTCTGCTCTTTATCGTGAGCTATATCCTGATTAAGGGCATTCCCAACCTTTCCTGGGACCTGTTCTCCTGGAAGTATACTAGCGAAAACGTCTCCCTCCTGCCCGCATTGATCAACACGCTTTTGATGACACTGGCCTCCTTGCTGGTGGCGGTGCCTTTGGGCGTTTTCGCCGCCATCTACCTGGCAGAATACGCCAAGCGGGGCAACCAGCTGGTGCGGCTGGTGCGCACCACCGCGGAAACCCTCTCCGGCATCCCTTCCATCGTGTATGGCCTGTTTGGCATGCTGTTCTTCGTAAACACCCTAAGCATGGGTCTTTCCCTGCTTTCTGGTGCCATGACCCTTTCCATCATGATTCTTCCCCTAATCATGCGTACTACAGAGGAGGCGCTCCTCGCCGTGCCCGACAACTACCGGGAGGGGAGTTTCGGCCTGGGGGCTGGCCGGCTCCGGACGGTGTTTCGGATTGTGCTGCCCGCCGCAATGCCCGGTATTCTGGCCGGAGTAATCCTTGGAATCGGCCGCATTGTGGGAGAGACGGCAGCGCTGATCTATACCGCAGGCACAGTAGCAGAAGTCCCCAGCAGCATTCTGGACTCCACCCGCACCCTATCGGTACATATGTATGCGCTGTCTCAGGAGGGGCTGTATATCAACCAGACCTACGCCACGGCAGTGGTGCTTCTATTCATCGTGGTGGGTATTAACGCCCTTTCCGCAAGCATCGCAAGGAGGATCGCAAGCAGATGAACAAGATTGAAATTGAAAACCTGAACCTGTATTATGGATCTTTTCAGGCGCTCAAGAACGTCTCTATGAACCTTCCGGCTCAAGAGATTACGGCCTTCATCGGCCCGTCGGGCTGCGGCAAGAGCTCCCTGATCAAAAGCCTTAACCGCATGAATGACCTGGTGGAGGGCTGCAGGATCACGGGTAAGGTACTGCTGGATAAAGAGGATATCTACGGGGAAATGGACCCCTCCCTGCTCCGCAAGCGGGTGGGAATGGTATTCCAAAAACCCAATCCTTTCCCCATGAGCATTTACGATAATATCGCATACGGCCCCCGCACCCACGGCATAAAAAGCAAGGCCAAGCTGGACGACATCGTGGAGCGTTCTCTTCGGAACGCGGCCACCTGGGAGGAACTCAAGGATCGTCTCAAGAAGGACGCCCTTGGGCTTTCCGGCGGGCAGCAGCAGCGGCTTTGCATCGCCCGGGCACTGGCAGTTGAACCCGAAGTGCTTCTGATGGATGAGCCCACCAGCGCGCTGGATCCCATTTCCACCTCAAAAATTGAAGACCTTGCTGTAACGCTCAAAGAGAATTATACTATCATTATCGTGACTCACAACATGCAGCAGGCGGCGCGCATCTCCGATAAGACAGCGTTCTTCCTGTTGGGCGAAGTCATTGAATTCAACGATACGGAAAAGCTGTTTTCCATACCCAAGGACAAGCGCACAGAGGACTATATTACGGGGAGGTTCGGATGATGAGAAAAACATTCGACGAGCAACTGACACTGCTTCACAGAGAAATGATGGAGATGGGATCTTTAATTGAGCGCGCCATCCAATCCGCATCCCAGGCGCTGATCAAACAGGATCTGGAAGCAGCAAATCAGGCCATGATCCTGGAACAGGAAGTGGACCGAAAGGAACGGGAGATCGAATCCATGTGCATCAAGCTTTTGCTCCAGCAGCAGCCCGTGGCCCGAGACTTGCGGCAGATCTCCGCGGCCCTCAAGATGATTACGGACATGGAACGCATTGGCGACCAGGCCTCCGACATTTCCGGAATCGTGATCTTCCTCAAGGGCCAGACCTATATCAAGAAGCTGGAACATCTGCCCCAGATGGCCAACGCCGCCATTCGCATGGTTACCAGTGCAATCGACGCCTATGTGAAGCGGGATTTAGAGCTGGCGAAAAAGGTCATTGGAATGGATGACATCATCGATGACCTATTTAACATAATTAAGAAGGAGCTCATCGACCTGATTCGCATCGACGCCAACAACGGTAGCCAGGCCATCGACCTTCTGATGATCGCCAAGTACTTCGAACGCATTGGCGACCACGCCCAGAATATCGCGGAATGGGTGGAATATTCTATTACCGGGATACACAAGGGAGAATACATATGATCTACTATGTGGAAGACGACCCCAACATACGGGAGCTGGTGATATACACCCTTGGCCAGACAGGGCTTACGTCTCAGGGGTTTTCTTGCGCCGAGCCTTTTTACAAGGCAGTAGAACATCAACTCCCCGATCTGGTGCTGCTGGATATTATGCTGCCCGAAGAGGACGGCCTGCACATCCTCAAAAAGCTCAAAGCCAACGCGAAAACAACCGATATCCCCGTGATTATGATAACTGCCAAAGGCGCGGAATACGACAAGGTCGTGGGACTGGATTTGGGGGCTGACGATTATATCGCCAAGCCTTTCGGCATGGCGGAGCTTGTAGCGCGGATCAAGGCCCTTCTCCGCCGGACAGCAAAAAAGAGCGAAGCCGACTTTCTTGCAGCCGACGGCCTGTGTTTGGATAAAAAAAGCCATACGGTATCCGTGGATGGCACACAAGTACTTTTAACCTTTAAGGAATTTTCCCTGCTTGCGTTTTTGATGGAAAATGCGGGGCAGGCATTTTCACGAGACCACCTGCTTGAAACGGTATGGGGATACGACTATGAAGGCGGTACCCGCACGGTAGACGTGCATGTGCAGACCCTTCGCAGTAAGTTGGGCAGTTACGGCACATTCATTGAGACCGTCCGCGGCGTTGGTTACCGCTTTGGAGGGTTCCGTTCATGAGAAAGCGCATATTTTGGAGCATTTTTGCAGCGGCACTGCTGGCCTCTCTCGTTATGGCCAGTATGGTGCTGGCCGTGCAGTATCGGATTCTGGAGGACCGCATCTTTACGGAATTGGCCACAGAATGCGACCTGATCCAAGAGAGCTTGGCCGTTTCGAAAGACCCATACGCATACTTCGACAGTCTCTCCGCCCGGGACCGTATCACACTGGTGGCCGCCGACGGCACTGTGCTCTACGATAATGCGGCCGATCCAAGCCAGATGGAGAACCATGCTTCCCGCCCTGAAATTGCCGCAGCCATCAGCCAAGGCACAGGGAAAAGCACCCGCTACTCCGCCACGCAGATGGTCCAGATTCTCTACTACGCCCAGAGGCTGGACGATGGCACTATTTTGCGAATTTCCGTTGCCCAAAAGAGCGTTTGGAGCATGATTCAGACAGCTATGGCACCGGCAATCCTCATTCTCCTTTTGCTGGCCTTCGCCTCGCTCTTCCTTTCCCGCAGCCTAGCCAGGCGTATCGTTTCCCCTATCAATGCTTTGGATTTGGATCACCCCCTGGACAATACCGCCTATGACGAGCTGGCGCCGCTTCTGCTACGCATGGACCGCCAGCATAAAAAGATCCGGGAGCAGATGGCTGCCTTGACAAAGGAACAGCGGGAATTTTCCGCCGTGACGGACAGTATGAGAGAAGGGCTGATCCTCTTAGACAGCGCCGACAACATTCTTTCCATAAACCCCAGTGCGGCAAATATATTCCACGCCTCCCCGGAAAAGATTTCGGGCAACTGCATCTTATCACTGAGCCGCAGCGCCAAGATTCAATCCACCATGGAAGCCGCGCGAAAAGAAGGCGCAGGCGAGGCCATGCTGCACCAGTCCGGGAAAAGCTACCTAGTAATGGCCAGCGTAGTCAAAAGCGACGAAGCAATTCTTGGCACCGTATTGCTGATATTGGACGTCACCGATAAAGAGGAGGCGGATCACAGCCGCCGGGAATTTTCCGCCAACGTATCCCACGAACTGAAAACGCCCCTGACCTCCATTTCCGGCTATGCGGAAATCATACGGGACGGCGTGGCAAATGCGGAAGATATTCCGCGCTTCGCCGGCAAGATTTGCGACGAGGCCACCCGTCTCATTGCCCTCATTAACGACATCATGCGCCTGTCCCAGCTAGATGAAAGCATTGACCTCCCGAAAAAAGAACCGGTTGACCTGCTTGCAGTATGCGAGGACGTATGCGCACGCCTACTTCCCGCCGCGCAGAAGCACGGCGTCTCCCTTGCCGTTTCCGGCGAGCAGGCTACGATTCGGGGCATTGCAGGGATCCTCAACGAACTTGTCTTTAACCTTGTTGACAACGCTATTAAATACAACGTCCAGGACGGCAGCGTCGCATTAGAGGTTCTTCGCAGGGACAGCCAGACGCTTCTTCGGGTCAGCGACACGGGAATCGGTATCCCCAAGGAACACCAGCCCCACATCTTCGAACGTTTTTATCGGGTTGACAAGAGTCACTCGAAGGAAACCGGCGGCACGGGGCTTGGACTTTCCATCGTAAAGCACAGCGTACAGGTGCACGGCGCATCGCTGGAACTATGCAGCGAGCCGGGTAAAGGCACTTCCATCACCGTAACTTTCCCCGCTGAACAGTAACAAAAAGGACCGCTCCCAAACTTGGGAACGGCCTTTTTTTATTTCCGCCTGGCCAGAATGGCAATCAAGTTCATATTTACCAGCAAAGCGAGTAAAACGGTATATTTGTATTTTTTCTTACATCTATCTCAAATTAATGTTATAATAATATTACAGCGTGCGGTTTTGACGAACATAAGTCCGGTCGTCAAGCCGCACATTTTTTCGGATTGGAGGTGTAAGTATGTACAATATTGGAGAAATGATTATATATGGACGTATTGGCGTCTGTAAAGTCAAGGATATTACGACATCCAAATTCAGCGGCGCCAGCGAGAATCAGAAGTATTATGTGCTGGAACTTCAGGATAAAAATGGGCATATCTATATCCCTGTGAATACAAAAGTATTCATGCGTCCTGTCATGAAAAAGGAAGAAGCGGAGCAATTAATTAATTTAATTCCCTCCATGCAGGCCCAAGCCTACAACAGCTCCAACCTGCAGGAATTGACGCGGCATTATATGACTGCATTGCAAGCGCACAACTGCGAAAGCTTGATTAAAGTGGTCATGTCGATTTCAACTAAAAAACAGGAACGTCAACATAATAACAAAAAAATAGGCGCAGTCGATACAAATTTTTTGAAACATGCGGAAGACTTGTTATACGGTGAATTTTCGATTGCTTTGGATGTTCCGAAGCAATCTGTTGCAGGATATATCGCAAAGCGGGTGAAAGGAATGCAAACAAACGGAGAAGGCGAATTACTGCAAGTTAATTAGGTTACGCACAACGCGGTTAAGTTTCCTAACGCTTTCCCGGCAGTGTTGCCAAATGGTTACCAGAAATGGAATTCACAATAAACAGCCCGGAACCGCCCAATTAAATGCTTGTTGGAGTTTTTGTGGAGGCACCACCCAGCGGCAGAACTTCCTTGTGAAGAGCGGTTCGATTCCGAATGTACCGCAATAAAAAAAACGCCCTTATGGGGGCGTTTTATTGTGGAGGCACCACCCGGAATCGAACCGGGGATGAAGGTTTTGCAGACCTCTGCCTTACCGCTTGGCTATGGTGCCATATCTATAGTATGTAAGATACGCAAGATGCGTTTGCCTTTAATAAAAAATGGAGCGGGAGACGGGGCTCGAACCCGCCACCTCCGCCTTGGCAAGGCGGCGCTCTACCGAATGAGCTACTCCCGCGTATTTGGTGCCTCAGAGTGGACTTGAACCACCGACACAGGGATTTTCAGTCCCTTGCTCTACCAACTGAGCTACCGAGGCAAAATATGGCGACCCGGAGGGGGCTCGAACCCCTGACCTCCAGCGTGACAGGCTGGCATTCTAACCAACTGAACTACCGGGCCGTATATGGTGGGAGCAACAGGGCTCGAACCTGTGACCCCTTGCTTGTAAGGCAAGTGCTCTCCCAGCTGAGCTATGCTCCCTGAGCGTCGTTTCTTAACGACTGCGAGAATTAGTATACACTATTCTTACCTGCACTGTCAACGCTCTTTTTTTGTTTTTCTCCGCGGATTTCCCACAAAAAAGCGGGGTGGAAAACCGCCCCGCCATACTGTTTTTGTTTACTTATGATCCTCTGCAAATAAATCCTCGATGCACTTGCAGGGGCATACTTTTGCGCAGGCACCGCAACGGGTACATTTAGAATCGTCGATGATGGCGACGCCGTTCACCACCTTGACGGCCCCACTGGGGCACGTCTTTTCACAGCGTCCGCAGGCGATGCATGCCATCATGCAAGCCGCGCGCGCTTCCCGGCCGGAATCCGTATTGCGGCAGGCGACATATACGGTCTGCTTGACGGGAAGGAGCGAGATCACGTTCCGTGGGCACTTCTCTACGCACATGCCGCAAGCCGTACACTTATTTTCATCAATTTGCGCCAGCTTATCCTTCATGGTGATGGCGTCAAAGACGCAGGCCTTTGCGCAGTCTCCTAGACCGATGCAGGAAAACCGACAGGCCTTGGGGCCGCCTGCAAGGGATGCGGCCACGGCGCAGCTTTGGTATCCGTCGTATTCATAGCGATCCTTAACAACGCCCTGCTCACCATTGCAAAGCACCCGGGCCACCACGCGCTCACTGGGTTCCCTATACTCAGAACCCAGAATGGCAGCAATGGCTTCTGCGCCCTTGGCTCCAGCGGGAGGACAATCGCTAGGCTTTGCTTCGCCTTCCACCACCGCAACCGCGAACGCGTCGCAGCCAGCATAACCGCAGGCGCCGCAGTTTGCACCGCCCAAACACGCGCGGATCTGCGCGACCCTGGGATCCGCCTCCACGGCGAACTTCTTTTCAGCAATGGTCAGCACGATACCGAAAACTACGCCCAGCGCGCCCAGAATGATAAACGCTAAAATAATAAGAGTGTAATTCATCTTTTACTGCCCCCTTCTTAAGCCCCGATGCCGGAGAAGCCCATAAAGGCTATGGACATCAGGCCCGCGATGATAAGCGTGATAGGGAACCCCTTAAGAATTTTCGAAATATTAGAGGTTTCCAGCCGCTCCCGCACGCCGGCCATCAATACAATCGCCAGCAGGAAGCCCACCGCACTAAACACGCCGTTAAACACAGACCACAGGATATTGTAGCCGCTGTTGACGCTCAGGGTGGCTACGCCCAGCACAGCACAGTTGGTGGTAATCAGCGGGAGGTAGATGCCCAGCGCCTTGTACAAAGATGGGCTGGACTTTTTGATGAACATTTCGACGAACTGCACCAGACTGGCGATAACCAGAATAAAGGCGATAGTATCGAGATACTGCAGACCCAGACCGATCAGAATATAATTGTGGATCAGGGACGTAAACAGAGACGCCAGTCCCATAACGAAGGTGACAGCCAATCCCATTCCGGCGGCAGTCTCAACCTTATTGGAAACGCCAAGAAAAGGGCAGATCCCCAAAAATCTAGAAAAGATGAAATTATTGGTGAGGATGCAGCTGACCATAAACAACAGAACTTTTGCAATGCCGCTCATGTTTAGTTACCTCCTTGTTTTCTTGTGACCCGCTGTGTAATCAGGTTTACAATACCCAGAAGCGTTCCGTAGATGATAAATCCACCGGGAGCGAGAACGGCAATCAGCATTGGGTCATAGCCGCTACCAAGTATGGCTGTACCAAACAGCGTTCCGTTGCCCAAGAGCTCACGCACACAGCCGATTAAGGTGATGGCTATGGTAAATCCTGCGCCCATGCCGATGCCGTCCACTAAGGCGGCTACAGGACTATTTTTGCTGGCGAAGGCTTCCGCCCGAGCCAGTATGATACAGTTCACCACGATCAGCGGGATAAAGATGCCTAAGCTCTGATACAGAGAGGGCAAAAAGGCCTGCATAAACATCTGCGTCATGGTCACGAAGGTACAGATCACCAGAATAAACGCAGGGATACGAACCTTATCGGGAATGAAATTCCTCAGCAGGGAAATGACCAGGTTGGAGCCCACCAGCACGAAAGTGGCGGCGGCGCCCATGCCGATGCCGTTGGTGGCACTGCTTGTAACCGCCATGGTAGGACATGTGCCAAGAACCAGCCGGAACACGGGGTTCTCAGTTACAATGCCGTTGAGGAATACGCTGCTCATTTTAGGTGCATTTGAATTACGCATCTGCCTTTACCTCCCCATAAGTTTTGAGTTTCACGTATTTGTCAATCAGAGGAGTCGCAATATTCATCAGCAGGATGGAGTAAGATACACCCTCGGGATATCCACCCCACTTGCGGATTACCACCGTGATGATGCCGCAGCCCACCGCAAAAATATACTGGCCCATCTTGGTCATGGGGGACGTGGTATAGTCCGTAGCCATGAACACGGCACCGAGCATCAGTCCGCCGGAGAGCAACGTACTAAGCGGATTGGTTAGCCCGAAGATCAGCGCAAGAATCACAGCAGCACCCATATACACCACGGGGATACGCCAGGAGATTACCCGGCGGATGAGCAGATACAATAAACCCAAAAGGATGGCGGCCTTACAGACCTCGCCGATGGTTCCGGGAATGTTGCCCAAGAACATATCCATGTATGAGGCCGGATATCCCCGCAACACGGTGGCAGTGGAAACCGCATCCACACCGGTGCAATAGGTGGGCAGCACCCAAGCGGTCATCTTTACGGGCCAGCTAGTCAGCAACACGGCGCGGCCAACCAGCGCGGGGTTTAAGAAATTATCCCCAATGCCACCGAAGATCTGCTTTGCCAGCACGATAGCGATAAAACTTCCCACCACAACCAGCCACCAAGGCGCGCTGGAAGGCAGATTCAACGCCAGCAGCAAGCCTGTGACGACAGCGGATAAATCACCCACGCGGACGGCTTGTTTTGTGATCTTTTGATACAGATACTCAGCCAACACGGCCGACACAACGCCCAGCGCCACCAGCATCGCAGCATTTAAACCGAAGTAGTAAACGCCCATGATCGTGGTAGGCATCAGCGCAATGAGCACATCAAGCATCAGCGTGCGGGTGGATTCCTTGCAGCGAATGTGCGGCGCGTTGGATATACGCAAATCCATTACTTTGCCCTCCTTGCTTCCAGCATAATCGCATCCTTTGTGTTTTTAAAGGAAATGGTCAGATAGCGTCTTGCGGGGCATACATAGGAGCAGCTTCCGCATACAATGCATTCCATAACGTTGTTCTCTCCCGCAGCCTTGAGATCTTCCGCATCACAGAAATACTTCAGGCGGTAAGGATTCAGCCCGATGGGGCAGGCGGTGACGCAGCGTCCGCAGCGGATACAGGGGCCTTCCTCCGGAATTTTTGAATCCTTCTTGCTCAAAACTACGATACCGTTGGAGCCCTTGTTGATCACCATGGAATCGTTGGGCGCAGCAAATCCCGTCATGCAGCCGCCCAGAACGATCATACCCGGTTCCTCCGTATAGCCACCGCACTCGCCGATGGCATCCGCAATGACAGTACCTATGCGCAGCAGCATATTGGAAGGCGTCTTGACGCAGCCAGTAATAGTTGTAACCCTCTCAATGAGGGGAATCCCATCTATAATGGCATCGGCGATGGCCTTGGCCGTACCGACGTTCAATACGATCACATGGGCATCTAATGGCAACTTCTTGGAGGGAACTTCTCGCCCGGTTACAGAGTAAATAAGCTGCTTTTCAGAGCCTTGGGGGTATTTGGTATGAAGCGTCATCACTTCAACGCCCGCACGCCCCTCGGCCGCGCGCCGCATGGCGGCGATGGCGTCCGGCTTGTTGTCCTCAATGGCGATAATGCCGCGCTCCACATTCAGCGCACGCATGGCAGCCCGAAGCCCGTCCACAATGCGGGTGGAATGCTCCAGCATCAGACGGTGATCACAAGTCACATGGGTTTCACATTCCGCGCCGTTGAGGATGAGGGTGTCACAGTACTTCCCTTCCCCCACGGTGAGTTTTACGTGGGTAGGGAACGTCGCCCCACCCATACCACAGATTCCGGCTTCCAAAATCGCGGGAACGATCAGCGTGGAATCCACCTGTTCTACATCGCCCAAAGGTTTGCGCTCCGCCCACTCGTCACGAAAATCGTTCTTGATGGTGACAACCGTCATCGGGGCACCGCCCATGAGTATTTTGTTCTGGACAGCAGTCACCTCGCCCGAGATACTGGCGTGAACCGGAAGACTCACAAAACCCGCCGCCTCGCCGATTTTTTGGCCGATCTTGACCTTGTCTCCCACCTGAACACAGGGCTTGCTGGGCGCTCCGATACACATGGACATGGGAATATCCACGGAATCCGAGATGTAGGTTCGAATCGCCGAACCGCTGGTAGCGGGTTTTCCCTCGTGCTGATCATGCAAAGGATGGACACCGCCACGGAAGGAATGTTTTGGCAAAGCCAACACCTGCCTTTCAAACAGAATGATGCGCGGCACAAAAAAATTTGTACCGTTTCTTATTATTTTTAAAAAACACCGATTTATTATAGCACATGACATTTCAAAAAGCATTAGAAATGTGACAATTTTATGAAGAAAAGTATGTCTATTTTTTCTCGAAGTCTGTGGATTTTCGGCTGCTTTTAAGCTGCAAAACGCCCAGACCAGCCAAAAAAAGGCCAAAACCTTTTTTCAACAGCGTCGAGTCCAATATCGTAGCGGCCAGCGCCCCTAAAACCGCACCCACAATGCCACCCAAAATAATGGAAAGGCTGCTTTTGAGATCAATGCGTCCGCTTTTATAATGGATATATAAAGCGACAACCGCTGCCGGCAGAAAGGCGAGCATGTTCACCCCCTGCGCGCCTCGCTGGGGCACGCAGAGCAGCAACGTCAAAACCGGGATCAGCAGCGTGCCGCCGCCCATGCCCATCCCGGCGATAACACCAGAGAGCAACCCCGCAAGAACCATGATCCACTTCATAGCGCCATCCACACTCCCGCCGCAATCATCAGCGCCGCAAAAATGCGGTTGAGCCAAGCGGAGTTTATCCGCCCCGTAAGCTTGGCCCCCAGTATCCCGCCCACAAAGAGCGACGGCGCCACATACAGCAGCACATCCCACTCTACGGCGCTGCTGAGTGCGTAAATGAGCCCGCTGACAAAGGTAAGCGGGAACATGACGCAAATGGCTGTGGCATGCGCGCGCTTGGCATCCATTTTGCAGAGCTTTTCCAGTGCCGTCACCGCCACCATGCCGCCGCCCGCGCCAAAGACTCCGTTGCACAGCCCAGTGAGAAATCCAGATAGCACAGGTACAATTTTCTTGGTGTCCATAATATCATTATGCGCAGCTGCCAAAAAAAAGCTGCATTTTGCCTGCAGATCACTTAAGTAAAATATTCTTGATTATCTTGTCCGTTTGCAGAAAACGCTTGTGGTTTTCGCTCAATACGTGTAAATTAGTATATATTATTCCCATACTAAAAAAGAAAGGGCCTAATATCTATGACTTCCGGGATAAACTTCTGGGACGCCAACGTATGGTCTTTTGTCATCACCCTCACCATTCTGCTGGCGGCGATGATGGTTGCCAATTCCCTGCGTAACCTCATTAAGCCTCTCCGGCGGCTGATGATCCCAAGCTCAGTGCTGGGCGGTTTTTTGATACTGCTGGCAGATTATGCTTTTAAAAAGATCTTCGGCCATTCCATGTTCGTAACCTCCACCCTGGAATCGCTAACCTACCATGGTTTGGGGTTGGGATTTGTGGCCATGTCCCTTCGAAATACGGAAAAACCGAAAGATCACAAAAAACACACCGACGCATTCGATACAGGCTTGGCGGTGGTTTCCACCTATCTCTTTCAAGCGATTCTTGGTTTAATGATCACCATTACCCTGTTTTACCTGATCGGCAGTTTTTCGGGCTCCGGCATTCTTCTGCCCATGGGCTACGGGCAGGGACCAGGGCAGGCCTATAACTGGGGCCGCACTTATGAAAACCTGTACGGGTTTGCAAACGGAACCAGCTTCGGCCTCACGGTTGCTGCCATGGGATTTATTGCAGCCAGCGTGGGCGGAATCGTATACCTTAACGTGCTTCGGCGCAGAGGCAAGTTTGCCGGAGAAATCGGGAAAAACGTAACGGATGAACACCTTACGGCCGAAACCATTACCGGCAACAATGAGATTCCCCTGTCCGAATCCATGGATAAACTCACCATTCAGATCGCCCTCATGTTCATCGCCTATATCATGGCTTACCTCTTCATGTCCGGCATTAACGCCATCATTTTGACGGGCGCCATGGGGGACTTCGGTTACAATACCGTACAGCCGCTGATCTGGGGCTTCAACTTCCTTTTCGGTTCCATCTTCGCGCTGCTTCTCAAAGGCTTCCTCAAGGGGCTGCGCAAGTGCAAACTGGTGCACCGGGAATACACCAACAACTTTATGCAGACCCGAGTGGCGGGCTTCATGTTTGACCTCATGGTAGTGGCATCTATCGCGGCCATTAACCTCTCCGCGTTCCAGCACACAGAGTTCATCATTCCTTTGCTGACTATCTGCGTAGTGGGCGGCGTGGTGACCTACCTCTATCTAATTCCCATCAGTAAAAGAGTTTTCCCCGATTACAGACATGAATCCTTCCTTGCGCTTTACGGAATGCTCACCGGCACCGCCAGCACAGGCATCATTCTCCTGAGAGAAATCGATCCCAAGTTTGAAACCCGCGCCTCCACCAATTTGGTGTATCAGCAGCCCTGGGCCATTCTATTCGGCTTCCCCATGCTGCTATTGCTCAGCGTGGCACCCCAGGGCATTTCAAACGCCTTCCTAACCTTAGGTGTGCTGGCAGTTCTTTTCATCGGTATGAATCTATTGCTGTTCCGAAAATTCATCTTCAAGCGCAAAAAGCAATAATAGCCCAAAAGCGGCCGGTTTCCCGGCCGCTTTTTTATTTTTCTTACTTCAGCAAGCGCTCCACAATGGCATCCACGTGAACCTTAACTGTATCGATGATTGGCACCGACAGGTCTCCTTCATGAATCATCAGCGGGATTTCCGTACACCCCAGCACCACTGCATCGATGCCGCATCGGGCGATATACGCCTCACTGATACGAATCATTTCCGCCTTGTCCTCGGGGATCACAATGCCATTTTCCAGATTTGGGTACACAATATTCCCCAGCCGCTCGATATCATCCGCTTCCGGCGCGATGGCTTCAATTCCGCACTTGCGCAGAGGAATCTCGTAAAGCCCGCTGCGCATGGTGAATTTCGTGCCCAGCACCAATACTTTTTTATACGCATGCGCCACAATGGCATCGCTGGTGGCTTCCACAATGCTAATGAGTGGAACACGGGTCTTCCCCTGCAATCGGTCCCAGATGATATGCGGCGTGTTGGAGGCAATGGCAACAAAGTCCGCGCCTGCATTTGTCAGGTTCTCTGCCGCATTTAAGAGCTGAGCCGCCATTTTATCGTAATCCCTTTGCTCCAGTGCATCAATCATGGCAAACATATCGATGCTCTCTATGGTGATGAGTGGATAGACTGCATCTCCCTTGATTTTCCGATAACCCTCGATAATGCCGATGTAGTAATCCAGTGTGGACGCCGGGCCAACCCCACCGATAATCCCTGCTTTTTTCATTGATCTCTCCTTTTGTCAGCCTCCGTAATTGTATGTGGAACCGTCACTAAGGATATCATAAAACTCTTTGGGCAGCAGTTTTTTTTCCACGTTGGTTTTATTCAGGCCGTAAGAGGCACACAGCGCATACATGTTCTGCATCAGCACTTCCTGCGCCGTGGCGATGGCATCCTCGTCCAGAGGCTGCTGTAAAAATTCGTATTTTTCCTTATCCGTTAAGTTTTTAGGCATATGCCGCGTCGCTACATTGCGCGCCGTTTGTGCATAGGCAGCCACTTGACCGATAATTCCGTAGGTCTCCGGCGTATATGCCTGTGCCTGCAAATAATCGGGATTCGTGATGTCCACCCCGAAAAGGCCGCAGAGGTATTCCGCGCCTGCCACATATTCCAATGCATCCGCCGCCGCGATATCCACCTCCACATAGCGGTAGTCAAACCGATAATCGGGCTTGAGCGTGACGCCGAAAATCTCTTTTACCAGGTCTTTGAGAGCTTTCGTATCCAGCACATAGAAGGCGGCGCCGCTGTACGGCGTGTTGCTCATGTACTTACCCTTCAAAGTATGGCGGAACAGCTGTGTCTGTGGATCAATATCCATGCCGAACACAGCCAGAGCCGCGATTTGCTCCACGGAGAGGTTGGTATGGACGTAATCCTTTACGGACAAAAAGATCTTGGGTACATTCACCAGCTGTTTGCGGCTTTGCAACTGTTCAAAAATCGAAAAGAGCATCCGCTGCTGCCGATCCGCACGGTTGATATCCGTGCCGTAGCCCTTGCGGGCACGGCAGTAATCCAGCACTTGCTGGCCGTTCATATGCTGGTATCCGGTTTCCAGAACCCGCCCGTTAAGGACAATTCGCAGATCCACATTATAATCCACGCCGCCCATAGCATCCACCACGGCCTTCACGCCCGTCATATCTACGCCGGCGTAGTAAGAAATGGAAATGCCCATGAGATTTTCCACCGTTTTGATGGCGTAGTCGAAGCCCTCTCCCTCAACGCTTCCGCCTTTGGCAAAGGCGGCGTTGATCTTCCAATGGCCCGTGGTATTGTAGACATTTGCCATGGTGTCCCGGGGGATAGAGATGAGCCGCACATCCTTGTTTTCAAAATCCACGCTTAGAATCATCATGACATCGCTGCGGAAGTTGTTATCCTCGTCCCGATACAAGCTGCTGTCCTCGTCTTCCCGTTCCGGGCTCTGATCCCAGCCCAGCAAAAGAATGTTGACCCGGTTCTTCATAAACCCCGGATCCGCCGTATCTTTCAGCTCCTGCTCCGCCTGCGCCTGTAGTTCCTCCGGGGACAGCGTGGGCTTAGCCGTAGGTTCCGCCGTGACGACAGGCGTCGGTGTGGGCGTTGCCATAGCCACCGACGGCTCAAATACGCTAGCCGGGTTTTCCACAATTCTGTGATAGCTCACCGCCGCCCAAATCCCCACGGCAAGGATCAGCGCGGCAAGCGATGCCACAATAATAATTACATTCTTCTTCACTTTATATGCCTGCTATGCTCCATTTTTTTGCGTATCCCGGGTGGCGCTGCGCTACCGCAACGCCCTTTGGGTTTGCAATCTATTACTATCCCGATCTTACACGCATATTCCGTTTTGGTCAATTGTCTATATTTTGAACAATTGGTTTTAGTGCTTGTATGCCAATTTCTTTTGATACATTATAGTGGTCGGAAATCACATCAGAAATGCGGCCACTGCTTTCTTTTTTTGAAATCTGGCAGCCTCTTTCCGTTATCGTTTAAGCAATTTCTTAGAGAGATGTAACTATGGATAACAAGGGGCTGGTTATGATTCCCGGCCCCACCCCCGTCATTGATTCTATCCGCGCGCAGATGGCCCGGGAGATTCAGGTGTTTGGCGATCCCCGCTTCGTCAAAGATTGGCGCCGGCTGCAACGCATTCCGCCTTGGCTGAGCTGTTTAACTGCTCCGGCAAAACCTTCCCACTGGCAGGTACCGGCACCACCGCGCTGGAGATGGCCATTGCCAACTGCACCAAGCGCGGCGACAACGTGTTTGTGGTCAGCCACGGATGCTTTGAAAACCGCTCCATTGAAATCTGCACCCGCAAGGGCCTGAACACGGACGTGCTCAGCGCTCAGTGGGGCAAGACGATCCCCGTGGGGGATATCAATAAAAAGCTGAGATATTTGGAATCCCAGATATCTCAGCTTTTTTATTGGGTTTAGCATATCAATCATCTGCTGTTCCGGCGGAGGATGCTCCCGGAAAAGATCAGCAGTGTGAGGAGCAAGTAGAAAGGAAACCAGAGCGCCATGGTTACTTCCATGACTTTAAAGGATGCCAGCGCGTAAAAGATGATGGTGAGCAATACTGTAACGATCAGCGCAATGAGCGCCCCCAGCGACAAGTCCGAAAACTGCTTTTCATCATACCAGTCCGCAGGCTTCTCCTTTCGCTTTGTAAAAAACCAAAATGTTGCCGCAAGTCCGTAGGGAATGAGAACCACAATGCAGGAAAGGAATAGCAATCCTCCCAGATATATCTGCGGAATTCCTGCCCGCGTCAACACAAGCAGGCATGCCAGCCCCAAAAGTGCAGATATGACGCCCACCTGCTGAACCGTGAGAAATACGACTTCATCTTTCATCGCTGCCTCTGTTTTTTTGTTCTTTGAAAACTTCGTCAATCCTAAGGCGCTTTGTACCCCCAGAAGTGCGGCAAACAGCCCATGAACAGAATGCCCTATGAAAACGATTCGCCACTCACCGGATACATCAAAGTGAAGTGGATATTCCTTTCCGATATCGCCGAGCATCGCCACGTCCACCGCTAGAAAAAATAGCGATAATATTCCGATTACAAATGCAATCGCCCTCAGGATGCTCGCGCTTTTTAAGTACCTAAACTGCAAAATCAGGCCGGTAATCCCCCACAGATGGAAGAGTCCGAGCACGATCAGAAAACAGGCTACGGTTTCCGCCGCCCATGGACGCATTGCTGTGCCTGTCTCAATCGCACCTTTCATCTCAGAGAGCAGTATGAAGTTGCCTAAAACCAAGCAGAGCATCATGATCCCCGCGATCAGTGAATAACGGTTCAGCCTTTTCATATTTATTTCCCTCCTCATTCCTCTTCAATCATAAAAATGTCTTCCACGGTTTTGCCGAAAAACTTTGCGATTTTTAGCGCCAACAGCGTAGATGGCATAAACTTGCCGGTTTCAATGGAGTGTATGGTGAGTCTTGTGACCCCGACTTCATTGGCAAGCTCCTGCTGCGTCATTTCGCAGTGCTCAAACCGATATTTCCTAATATTGTTTCGCAGGTTCATATTCGCCTCCATGTACAAAAGCCTTGCTCCATGCAGTATATTATGTATACTATACTATACTTAATATATACAATACTATATTCAATGTCAAGAAAAATATTCATTTTTTTGAGCAGAGATACAAAAAAACCACTTTGCAACGAAAAAGGCGGGCATTCTATGCCCGCCAAAAGATTCTATACATTCCTTGCCTGTTATTTCACCAGATACTGTTCAGGCCTGCCGTTGTCCGCAAAGAGCAGGGGGCTTAACGTGTAGGCGTAGCTCCCCGCGTTGGAGATCGTGACCCGATCGCCAATCTTCGCCACAGGGACCTCAAAATTCACCGCCAGCAGGTCTACCGCCGTGCAAAGGTTCCCCGCGATGTCCACAACCTCCGTTTTTTCTTCATCGGTAAGGATGTGGATCTCGTAGGCATGATCAGAGGTATAAAGGGGCTCTGCGCCAAAATTCGGCCCCGGCGCGGCATTGGCCAGCATCTCTTTGATGGCGGGCTTAAAAAAGCCGTTTAAGCCGTTTTTCACCACAAGATATTTCTTGCCCCGGGATTTCTTGATATCTACCACTTCGGTCACATAAGTTCCGGCGTGGCAGGTCAGGAACCGTCCGGATTCTATCAGCAGCCGGGCCTTGAGGCCCCTTTCGTTTTTCTCGGCCAGCTTTCGAAAATTCTCGGACAGCCGCGCATAGTCCAGCGGCTTCTCCGCCGCGGCGGAGTAGACCACCCCGATGCCGCTGCCAAAGTTTATGGTTTCTATCGCAAATTCGCACGTTTCTTTTAGCCGCACCGCCAGGTCATAGACCCGCGCGTGATACTTCATCAGGGCCTCCGTATTCAACACCTGAGAGCGTACATGCACATGAACGCCGCAGACTACGACGTTGTTCATCCCGCGAATTTCTTCCGCCGCCTCAATAAGTGCTTCCTCATCCACGCCAAATTTACTGCTGCCCCCCACATCGCCAAACATGGAAAAATCGGGATTGACGCGTATGCCGATTTTTGCCTGAAGTCCAAGGTCTGCCGCGATTTGTTCAATCCTACGGATTTCGCCCAGACTATCGGCAATGACAGTGCACTTGCCCAGCACCCCCGCGATATCCTCCGCCGTTTTGCCAGGCGCAGAATAGAAGATGTCCTCGGGTTTCATACCGCAGTCCAGCGCCAGCAGCACCTCATTGCGTGAAGCTGCGTCCCCGCCGATCCCCTGCTGTGCGATCAGCCGCATCACCGGCGGAAAGGGATTGGCCTTGACAGAGTAGAGTATACTCGCAGAAGGAAAATCATCTATGAGCTGTTTTGCATTGCGCTCGATCATCTCGGCGTCATACAGATAGAAAGGTGTCTGTTCATTGCGCAGTGTATCCAGTTTATCCCGCATAATTGCCTCCGAGTGTTAGATTTGCAGTTCGATTATACCACATATCGTTCCGTGTGCACACAATCTCGCCGCATCTGCCCTCATTTTATGGTATAATAGCGTGAAAACAACAATCTCCAGGAGGTACCGATGAAATGAAATGTCCGAATTGTGGCCGGGAGAATCTGGAATCCTCCGCCTTCTGCACCGGATGCGGTGCGAAGCTTGCCGCCCAATGCATAAGCGCGCAGCCGGCGCCCGCCTATTATGCACCGGCCGGGAACGATGGCACCAAGTCCCTGTCCATGTGGGATTTTTTCCTTATGGAGTTTTTGGCCAAAATCCCCATCGCAAACCTTGTTCTCTATCTGGTATGGAGTTTCAGCGGGAACATCAACGAAAACCGCAGACATTGGTCTCAGGCAAAACTGGTGTGGCTGGCCATCCGAATCTGTTTTGGCGTGCTGACCATTGTGGCATGCGCCTTTTTCAGCGCAGCGCTCTTCTCTTCCCTAGATACCGTTTCAAACGGCCTAGCCAACATCTATTAAGCAAATAATGGGCATAAAAATTCCGAAGCAATGCTTCGGAATTTTTATGTTTGTGTCAGATAAGTTCAATTACTGCCATCTCGGTGGCATCGCCCCGACGGGGACCCATCTTCATGATGCGAGTATACCCGCCCTTGCGGTCTTGATACTTGGGCGCGATCTCATCGAAAAGCTTCTCAACCACGGGATGGGCATGGCCCTTGGTGCGGGCAGCATACTCACTCTTGCTTTCCTTCTCCTTTTTGGGCTCGGGAATATCATAGAGATACTCCATGATCTGCCTGCGGGCATGCAGCTTGGAGGGTAGGTCGTTGACCTTTTCCATCTTGACCAGCTGTTGCTTCGCGTTGGGCATCTCCTTCTCAACCTTTACGGTGTTTTTGTATTCGCTCACGGCGAGTGTAATCAATTTCTCGGCGATGGGGCGCACTTCTTTGGCACGCGTCTCAGTGGTAACGATTTTCCCGTTCCACAGAAGCGCAGTGGTCAGATTACGCAGCAACGCATTGCGCTGGTCGCCTGACATATTCAGCTTACGGTTTGGCATGTTCATTCCTCCTTGTTACTCTTATAAAGGATCAATCTTCGGTATGGCGCAAAGTCAAACCCAAAGCGGTAAGCTTCTGCTGAACTTCTTCCAGCGATTTACGGCCCAGGTTCCGTACCTTCATCATCTCTTCCTCGTTGCGCTGAACGAGTTCGTCAACAGTATTGATACCCGCACGCTTGAGGCAGTTATAGGAACGGACGGAAAGATCCAACTCTTCGATGGTCATCTCCAGAATCTTTTCTTTCTTGTCCTCTTCCTTTTCCACCATAATTTCAACACTCTGCACGTTTTCAGTGAGGTTGATAAACAGCGTCAGATGCTCAGTGAGGATTTTCGCCGCTAGGCTTACGGCCTCGTCGGGCTTGATCGTGCCGTCGGTCCAGACCTCTAGGCTCAGTTTATCGTAGTCTGTAATTTGGCCCACGCGCGTGTCTTCCACGTTGAAATTCACCTTGCGAATTGGGGTAAAGATGGAGTCCACCGCGACCTGCCCAATGGGCATGTCGGGCTTTTTGTTTCGATCGGCGGTCGCATAGCCGCGACCGCTTTCAATGACGATCTCCATGTAGAGTTTTGCACCATCATCCAGTGATGCGATGTGCAGCTCCGGGTTAATGATCTCCACATCGGAGTCGACAATCATGTCGCCCGCCTTCACTTCACACGCACCGGAAGCATCCACAATGATCTTTTTTTGACCATCGGCATGCATCTTGATGCAAAGCTCTTTGAGGTTGAGGACAATTTCGGTTACATCTTCTCTGACACCTTCGATGGTGGAAAACTCGTGCAGTACGCCGTCAATTTTGATGGAAGAAACCGCAACGCCGGGGAGCGAGGATAACAGGATACGGCGCAGGGAGTTCCCGAGCGTGATGCCGAAGCCACGCTCCAAGGGCTCTACCACAAACTTGCCGTAGTTGTTGTTCAGTTCCACACATTCGATTTTGGGTCTTTCGATTTCTATCATTCACATATCCCCTCTCTTCAGTACTGGTCGATCGATTAGGGCAGTAAGCGCTACGATTACCTGGAGTAAAACTCGACGATGAGATGCTCCTCGATGGTAAGATCGATATCGTCACGCTGCGGCATTGCGACAACCTTGCCGGTTAACTCCTCCGCGTTAAGCTCAAGCCACTTGGAAATGGGCTTAGAAGCGCCCTGCTCCCGAAGTTCCTTGAGATGTTCCATATCGCGGTTGCGATCCCGGATTGAGATAACCTGACCGGGTTTCACGAGATAACTGGCGATATCCAACTTCTGGCCATCCACGCGAATAAGACCATGATTGACCATTTGGCGCGCCATGGGCCGGCTGTTGGCGAAACCGAGGCGGAACACCACGTTATCAAGTCTGCGCTCCAAGAGGCAGAGCATATTTTCGCCCGTTACGCCGCGCATGTTGGCGGCCAAGTCGTAGTATTTCCGAAATTGGGATTCCAATACCCCATAGGCTCTGCGGCACTTCTGCTTCTCACGCAGCTGAAGGCCGTATTCGGACTGTTTGCGCTGCCTTGCCTGACCGTGCTGGCCGGGTATGGTGTGGCGCTTAACCACCGCGCACTTCGCCGTGTAGCAGCGGTCGCCCTTGAGGAAAAGCTTTACGCCTTCCCGGCGGCACTGCCTGCAAACGGAATCTGTATATCTAGCCATTGTCTGCCTCCTTAAACTCTTCTGCGTTTGGGCGGACGGCAACCGTTATGCGGTATGGGTGTCACGTCCTTAATCATAATCACGTCAAGGCCTGCGCTCTGCAGGGCGCGGATAGCGGCCTCACGGCCGGATCCGGGGCCCTTAATATAGACCTCAACGGTGCGCAGACCATGCTCCATCGCCGCCTTTGCGGCAGTTTCGGAAGCCATCTGAGCCGCAAAGGGTGTGCTCTTCTTGCTGCCACGGAAGCCGAGGCCGCCGGAAGACGCCCAGGAAATCGCGTTGCCCTGGAGGTCGGTGATGGTCACCATGGTGTTGTTAAAGGAAGAGCGGATATGTGCTGCACCCTTTTCGATGTTTTTCTTTTCGCGACGCTTACGACTGACGGCCTTTTTGGCCTTGCCTTTTGCTGCTGCCATTCTCTCTCTCCCTCCTTATTTCTTCTTGCCGCCCATGGTACGCTTGGGTCCCTTGCGCGTACGAGCGTTTTGCTTCGTGCTCTGTCCCCTTACGGGCAGACCCTTACGATGACGCACACCGCGGTAGCAGCCGATTTCGATCAAACGCTTGATATTCATAGAAGTCTCGCGTCTTAGATCGCCCTCAACCTTTACGTGGCGGTCAATATATTCCCTGAGTTTGCTCACATCGTCCTCGGTCAGATCGCGTACGCGAATGTCCGGGCTGATGCCTGTTCCAGCCAGAATTTCACTAGCTGTTTTATGACCAATACCGAAAATGTAGGTAAGGCCGATTTCAACTCGCTTGTCTCTGGGTAAGTCTACACCAGAAATACGTGCCATTCCATTTACCTCCGAAAAAATAATAGTGGTTTCGCAGCGTTGCGCCGCGTGCAGTCAGCTTGCGCCGACCGCAGGGGCGGCCTCTTGGCCTCCCGCCTCGGCAAACCAAACAAGGTTTGCGCGGAGATATATAATCCGCTCGCCGGATTCCGCGGCGGCAAGCCGCGGCAGCCGCACCGACAAGTAATTACCCATGAAAATACCCGGGACATAGCCCGAATATTTCATTCCAAGACGGATACACGCAGCATCGAGATGATGCCGCTGTAACCTAACTATTTTAGCAAAAATCCCCTGCCGTTGTCAACAGTTTCTCTTTCGTGCAGCATGGGAATCCCCGCTTGGGAAGCCACCCGCCACATGTCGGGCAGTCCCCTAAGCGCCTGCATACTCAACCCTGCTTTTGTTTATGCTTTGGGTTCTCACAAATCACCATGACATGGCCCTTGCGTTTGATGATCTTGCATTTCTCACAAATGGGTTTTACCGAAGGCCTGACTTTCATCGTTTCTTCCTCCTGTTTAGTTCTTTGTGCGCCACGTAATGCGTCCGCGCGTTAAATCGTAGGGAGACAGTTCTACTGTCACCTTATCGCCCGGCAGAATACGAATAAAATTCATGCGCAGCTTGCCGGAAATATGCGCTAATATTTTGTGACCGTTTACCAGTTCTACTTCAAACATTGCATTGGGAAAGGAATCCGTTACGACGCCTTCCACTTCGACTACGTCCGTTTTAGACAAGCTATCCCTCCTCCAATCCGGTTTTTTTGTTATAACCCAACTCGCCAAGGGCTCTGCGAATGTATGCATTCGCGCTTCCCGCATCGCTCGGAAGCTCACACAGATTAAGTTGGCCCTTCTCCATTCGAAGATGTTTGAGCTTCTTTTTCTTTGGTTTCTCAATCTTTCGCGTGCTACCATCCGCAAGGAGCATATATTCGCTATCCAATGCGGCGACGATGACAAAGCTTCGTCCCTTGCCCCGTCCTGCCTTTGCCGTTACGATGCTGCCTATGATTTCAGACATTTTCCACCTCGGTACAGGTAAGCAGAATGGGGTCACCATCGGTGATGGCAATGGAGTTTTCGTAATGTGCGCTGGGTTTACCGTCTAGGGTGACAACCGTCCATCCGTCGCCCAGCACACGAATCTCTGCAGTCCCCAAGTTGATCATGGGCTCTACCGCAATGGTCATTCCGGGCACCAGCCGAACTCCTCGGCCAAGGCGTCCTCCCACATAATTAGGTACGTCGGGCGGCTCGTGTAGATCCCTGCCGACACCATGCCCAATCAACTCGCGCACGACTCCGTATCCATGGGCTTCCGCATGCTGTTGGACCGCCCGGGAGATATCCGAAATGTGGTATCCGGCTCGCGCGAACTGAAGACCTTTGTAAAAACACGCGCGGGTCACATCCACCAGCTTCACGGTTTCGGGTGCAACATTGCCGATTAATAGCGTCCTTGCCGCATCCCCGTGGAATCCATCCAATTTGGCGCCGATATCGACACCCACGATGTCTCCGTCCTTGAGGACATAACTGCCGGGAATCCCGTGAACCACCTGCTCGTTGACCGAGGTGCAAATGCTCTTGGGGTATCCGCCGTAGTGAAGGAAGGATGGTTCCGCCCCCCGGCTTCGAATCAGATCCGCAGCCGCTACGTCCAACTCGTTTGTGGTTACGCCAGGCTTGGCCAGCTTTCCCACCAGTTCGAGCGCGTCCTCCACAACCTTACCCGCGGTCTTCATCTTTTGGATGTCCGCCGCATTTTTAATAGTCATCATCGAAGCGTCTCCACCAGAGCTTTGACATCTTCCACCACCTCGTCAGGCTTCCGATCCCCGTCTACAGTCTTGAGCAAACCTTTTTTCTCATAATATTCTATGAGGGGCTGGGTCATTTCATTATAGACCATGATACGGTTCATAACCGTTTCCGGCCTGTCGTCATCGCGGATGTACAGAGGCGCACCGCATTTTTCGCAAGTATCCTTCTTGTATACGGAAGCACGGTAACCTGCCCCACACCCGCTGCACATGCGCCTGTCGCTGATGCGGTCTACCAGCACCTGCGCGGGAGCATCGATGTTGATCGCCATATCGATTGACGCAATTTTGGAAAGCGCGTCAGCCTGGACGACTGTGCGGGGGAAGCCGTCCAGCAAAAATCCATTCTTGCAGTCGGGCTCCTTCACACGGCGTTCCACCATGTCGATGATAATATCGTCATTGACCAGCCCGCCGGTCTCAATTACAGCCTTTGCTATTTTGCCCAGCTCTGTTGCCTCTCGCATCTCCTTGCGGAGCATGTCGCCAGTGGAAATATGGGCAATGTCAAAAAGCTCATGTATTTTTACCGCAACTGTGCCTTTTCCGGCACCCGGAGGGCCTAAAAATATCAGTTTCACAGTCATTACCTCGAAATTATCCCAAGAATCCCTTATAATGCCGCATAAGCATCTGGGATTTGAGCTGTTCGGTAGTTTCCAGCGCCACGTTCACCAAAATCAGAACACTGGTAGGCCCGAACGCAGACTCCATGCCAAAAGAAGGCAAAAGGATTGTCGGAACAACTGCCAGAATCATCAGGAAAAATGCGCCGAACAGGGTAAGGCGGTTAGAAATCTTCATCAGATATTCGCCGGTGGGTTTGCCCGGACGAATGCCGGGGATAAAACCGCCATTCTGCTGCAGCTGCTTGCTCACTTCAATGGGGTTGAATGTGATGGTGCTGTAGAAATAGGCGAATCCAACAATCAGCAGTGCGTATACCACGAAATAGACGGCCGTACCAGATGCCAGATATTCCCGATAGAAGCTGTAAAAGCTCCCGTTGGGCCAGAACTGGCCGATCATGCCTGGAATCTGCATCAGCGTCATGGCGAAAATCAACGGCATTACACCGTTGGCATTGGCCTTCATGGGAATGTGGGTGCTCTGGCCGCCGTATTGCTTGCGGCCCACCACGCGCTTAGCGTACTGAACCGGGATGCGGCGCATCGCGCGGTCCACCGCCACCACGCCCGCAATGACCACAATACAAAGAACCAAAAGGACAGGAATGATCCACCATTGATAGGTGCCCATCACAAACACGCCTTTGGTAATCGACACAGCCACCGAAGGAATGCGGGAGCAGATGGACGTGAAGATCAGCAGCGAAATGCCGTTGCCGATGCCTTTTTCCGTAATCCGTTCACCGATCCATACTAGGAATGCTGTACCTGCGGTACACACAATTCCGATGGTTGCGTAGGACAGGAAGCCGGGATTTTGGACCACGTTGTAGGTGACCTGCAGGCCCGATACAATACCGATGCTCTGCACCATCGCCAACCCGATTCCCGTATAGCGGTTGATCTTTTCGATCTTCTTGCGGCCGTCCTCCTCTTTTTGCATCCGTTCCAAAGCAGGAATGGCGATTGTGAGGAGCTGAATGATAATGGATCCGGTGATGTAAGGAGTGATACCCATCGCAAAGATGGAGAAATCACCGAAACTTCCGCCGGAAAGCAAATTCAGAAAACTGAGGATGTCATAAGTACCCGCCGCCGCTGCGATCTTCGTGGCATCCACGCCAGGAATCGGAATGAAGCAACCGAACCTGTATATCACGATGAGCATCAGGGTATACAGTATCTTCTCCCGGATTTCCTTGATCTTCCACGCGTTAACTAGGGTTTTGAACATCAGACCACCTCAACAGTTCCGCCCACGGCTTCAATCGCTTTCTGGGCCGTCTGAGTAAACTTTGCAGCCTTAACGTCCAAACGCTTTGTAAGTTCGCCGCGGCCCAAAACCTTGAGCCCGTCCTTTTCAATTTTGGCGATTATGCCTCTGCTTTTAAGCAGCTCGGCCGTCACCACAGTACCATCATCGAGCTTATTGAGCGTCTCAATGTTGATCACAGAGTACACTTTTGCAAAAATATTGGTAAAGCCGCGCTTGGGCAAACGGCGTGCTAGGGGCATCTGCCCGCCTTCAAAGCCGTTCTTCTTGCTGCCGCTGCGGGCTTTCTGGCCCTTATGCCCCTTACCGGAAGTCTTGCCTATGCCGGAACCGGTGCCTCGACCAACGCGCTTAACCGCGCTTGTGGAACCTTCTACAGGTTTCAACTCGTGTAGTTTCATAGTGCACCTCCAACTATACTTCTTCGACCTTGACCAGGTGTTTCACCTTAAAGATCATGCCTCGAATCGCTTCGTTATCCGGCTTGATCACCACGCTGTTGGTCTTGTGCAAACCCAGCGCCGTTACGGTGGCCTTCTGGTCCTTGAGGGCGCCAATGGTGCTCTTGACGAGCGTAACTTTTAAATTAGCCATTTTGCATCCTCCTATCAGCTAAGGATTTGTTCAACGGTTTTGCCGCGGAGTTTTGCGATCTCCTCGGCAGTGCGCAGCTGCTGCAGGCCCTCTATAGTTGCCTTTACACAGTTTGCGGGGTTACTGGAACCAAAGCTTTTGGTCCGAATATCTTTGATGCCCACCATCTCCAGCACCGCACGGGCGGGACCGCCCGCGATAACGCCGGTACCTTCCTGAGCTGGAAGCATGCGCACAAAGCCTTTTCCAAACTTGCCTTCCACCGCATGTGGAATGCTGGTGCCCACGATGGGGACCTTGATCATATGGCGCTTTGCGTCTTCAATTCCCTTGCGAACCGCTTCGGGGATTTCCACCGCCTTGCCCATTCCAACGCCCACGTGGCCGTTGCCGTCACCCACAACCATCAGCGCGGAAAATCTCATATTACGTCCGCCTTTGACCGTTTTTGCCACGCGGTTGATGGATACAAGCCTTTCCTTCAGATCCAATGCGGATGCATCAATACGTTTCTGCATGTTTACCTCCTTAGAATTCCAGTCCGGCTTTGCGGGCACCTGTGGCTACCTCTGCCACACGGCCGGTATATAGATAACCGCCGCGGTCAAAGATGACCTCTTTAATGCCCTTTTCCACTGCGCGGCGTCCAATGAGTTCGCCCACCAACCCGGCGGCCTCCTTCTTGGTTTTACCTTCCAACTGCGCCTTAATTTCCGCTTCCTGCGTAGACGCGGCGACGATGGTATTGCCCGCTTCATCATTGATGATCTGCGCGTAGATGTTGTTAAGGCTGCGATATACGTTCAGCCGGGGCCTGCACTCGGTGCCGATGATATGCCTGCGGGTGCGGTCATGGCGAGCCTTACGCACAGAGTTTTTATCGATCCTTGAAATCATAATGTCACTCCTTCTCTACGCATTATTTACCGGTCTTGCCTTCCTTGCGGCGCACGTGCTCGGTTTCATACTTGATACCCTTGCCCTTGTAGGGCTCTGGTTCGCGCACCTTGCGAATATCTGCCGCAATCTGGCCGACCTGCTGCTTGCTAATGCCCTTCACGATGATCTTGTTGGGCGCCGGGACATCGAATGTGATGCCCTCTGGCTCAACAAATTCCACAGGATGGGAATAACCGGCGTTGATGACAAGCTTATTGCCCTGCTTGAGCGCGCGGTATCCTACGCCCACAATCTCCAGGTTCTTTTCGAACCCATTGGTGACGCCGACGACCATGTTATTGATCAGGGAGCGGGAAAGGCCGTGGAGCGCTCTTAAACGCTTTTCGTCACTGGGACGCTTGACCGTAAAAACCCCATTCTCCTCGGAGAGCTGTATATCGGAAGAGATCTTCTCACTCAGCTGACCCTTGGGGCCTTTTACGATAACGGTGTTATCGTCGCCAACCGTGATTGTCACTCCGCCGGGAATGGTGATCGGAAGTTTTCCGATTCGTGACATGTGTTACACCTCCATTTTTATGTGTTGATGTTGTGGCGAAAATTCCGCCCTTCTTTTTACCAGATGTAGGCTAGCACTTCGCCGCCCACACCGGTTTTGCGGGCCTCGCGATCAGTCATGACGCCGCGAGAGGTGGAGAGGATCGCAATCCCCATACCGTTGAGAACCTTGGGGACATTGTCCCTGCGCGCATAAACCCGAAGGCCGGGCTTGGAGATGCGCTTGAGGCCGGTAATCACGCGCTGGCGATTTGCGCCATACTTGAGCGTGATGCGGATATACTTTGCGACACCCTCTTCATAGAAATCATAACCCTTGATATAACCTTCCCCCAACAGGATTTCGGCAATTGCCTTTTTGATGTTGGAAGCAGGAATGCTTACCTCATCATGCCTTGCGATATAGGCATTGCGGATGCGGGTGAGCATATCAGCGATGGGATCAGTTGTAACCATTCTAATTTCCTCCTTTCGCCGAATTACCAGCTTGCCTTGCGAACGCCGGGGATTTCTCCCTTATGGGCCATTTCGCGGAAGCAGATGCGGCAGATACCATACTTGCGAAGCACAGAGTGGGGGCGCCCGCAGATGCGGCAGCGCGTATAGGCCCTTGTCGAGAACTTAGCAGGACGGGACTGTTTGATTTTCATGCTTGTCTTAGCCACTGTGTCTTCCTCCTTATTAAGCCTGTGCGAAGGGCATGCCCATAAACTGGAGCAAAGCCTTCGCTTCTTCGTCCGTCTTGGCGCTGGTGACGAACACGATGTCCATGCCGCGGATCTTATCCACGTCATCGTAGTTGATCTCGGGGAAGATCAGCTGCTCTTTCACGCCCATGGCATAATTGCCGCGGCCGTCAAAACTGGTATCGGAAACCCCGCGGAAGTCGCGCACCCGGGGGAGCACGATGTTCATGAATTTATCCGCAAAGTAGTACATGCGGTCGCCCCGCAGGGTTACTTTTGCGCCGATGTTCATGCCTTCGCGCACCTTGAAGTTTGCGACGGACTTCTTAGCCTTAGTGATCACCGGCCTTTGGCCTGCGATAATCCCCATTTCCGTCAGGGCGATTTCCATGCCCTTGGGATTGTCCTTCTCGGAACCTAGACCCATATTAAGAATGATCTTCTCAAGCTTGGGAACCTGCATCACGTTTTCGTAGCCAAATTTCTCCTTCATCTGGGGAAGAACTTCCTGCTGGTATTTGACCCGAAGGCGGGCAGCTTCGGTAAAGGGCTTGGCTTCTTCTGCGTTTTTCTTCTTCTTGGCGGGTGCCTGAGAAGCTTCATTATTCTTTGCCATTCTCTGTTCCTCCTGCCTTAATCAATGTTCTTGCCGCACTTTTTGCAGACGCGAACTTTCTTGTCGCCGGCATAAGCGTGGCTCACACGGGTCGCCTTGCCGCACTTGGGGCACACGAGCATTACGTTGGAGACATTGATGGTGCCTTCCTGCTCAATGCGTCCGCCCGGCTCGCCCTGCTTGCGGGGCTTGATGTGGCGGGTAACCATGTTGGTATTCTGTACGACTACGCGCTCCGTCTTGGGAAAAGCGGCCAGAATTTTACCCTGCTTGCCCTTCTCTTTTCCGGAGATGATCACTACGGTATCGTCTTTTTTGACATTCAGTTTAATCATTCTCTGTCCTCCATTAGAGCACTTCGGGCGCAAGGGACACAATTTTCATGTAGTCCTTTTCGCGAAGCTCTCTTGCGACGGGCCCAAAGATGCGGGTGCCCTTGGGCTGCTTCTGGTCATTGATGATGACCGCTGCGTTGTCGTCGAAGCGAATGTGGCTGCCGTCCGGCCTGTGGAGCCCGGATACGGTGCGCACGACAACCGCCTTGACAACGTCCTTCTTTTTCACCGTGCCGCCGGGTGCCGCCGACTTGACGGAAGCGACGATCACATCGCCAATGTTGGCGCTTTTGCGCATGGAACCGCCCAGTACGCGGATACACATGATCTCTTTTGCGCCGCTGTTATCTGCAACCTTTAACCTGGTTTGCGGTTGAATCATTGTCGGGTCCTCCTTTCAGGCTTACTTGGCCTTCTGTATGATTTCGACCAGCCTCCAGCGCTTATCCTTGCTGAGGGGACGGGTCTCCATGATCTTGACTGTATCGCCAATGCCACATGCGTTTTCCTCGTCATGGGCCTTAAATTTATGGGTGCGGTTTACCATCTTGCCGTAGAGGGGATGGCGTACCTTTGTCTTGATGGCCACTACGATGGTTTTATCCATCTTGTCACTCACCACGACGCCAGCGCGAGTTTTTCGATAACCTCTGATTTCCATGATGATATCCTCCTTTCACCCTTACTCCGCCGCCTTGAGCTGACGCTCACACAGAAGCGTCTTCACTCGGGCAACGTCTTTTTTGCATTCACGCATCTGCTGGGGATTATTAACCTGCCCAGTGGCCATCTGAAAGCGGAGATTGAACAGTTCTTCTTTGAGTTCCTTCTCCTTGGCAGCGAGCTCTTGGGTTGAAAGTTTTCTTAGTTCATTAGCCTTCATTGCTCTCGCCTCCCACTTCTTCTTTCTTCACGATCTTGCACTTGATAGGCAGCTTGTGCATTGCAAGGCGAAGCGCCTCGTGTGCAGCTTGCTCTTCCACGCCCGCGATCTCAAACATCACGCGGCCGGGCTTCACCACCGCCACCCAGTATTCCGGGGAACCTTTGCCGGAGCCCATGCGGGTTTCAGCAGGCTTTTCGGTTACGGGCTTGTCGGGGAAAATCTTGATCCATACCTTGCCGCCGCGCTTGATGTAACGGGTCATCGCAATACGGGCCGCCTCAATCTGGTTGCTGGTAATCCATGCAGGCTGCATCGCCACAAGGCCGTATTCACCGTAAGTGATGGTGTTCCCGCGATGGGCAGTACCCTTCATGCGGCCGCGGTGTACTCTTCTGCGTTTTACTCTCTTAGGCATCAACATAGTAATCTGCCTCCTTACGCTTTCTTCTGCTTGTTCAGCACTTCGCCCTTGTAGATCCAAACCTTGATGCCGATGCGGCCATAAGTGGTATACGCCTCGGCGAAGCCGTATTCAATATCGGCACGCATGGTCTGCAGGGGGATAGAGCCGTCATGGTAACCCTCACTCCGGGCAATTTCGGCACCGTTAAGGCGGCCGCTGCACATGAGTTTGATTCCCTTAGCGCCGGCCTTCATGGAGCGCTGCATGGCCTGCTTCATGGCACGACGGAAGCTGATGCGCTTTTCCAGCTGGGCTGCGATGTTCTCGGCCACAAGCTGCGCGTTGGTATCGGAGTTGCGGACCTCCATAATGTTCACATTAATGGGTTTCCCCACCAGTTTGGAAACATCCGCTTTAATCGCTTCAACGCCTACGCCGCCCTTGCCGATGAGCATACCGGGACGGGCCGTAAAGATGCTGACGGTCACTTTGTTTGCCGCCCGCTCAATTTCGATCTTGGATACGCCGGCAGAATAATGAGCCTTCTTGAGGTGATCCCGGATCTTGCGATCCTCGATCAGATAGTCGGCAAATTCCTTCTTTGGCGCATACCAGCGAGTATTCCAGTCCCTGATAACGCCAACGCGGAAGCCATTCGGATTAACTTTTTGTCCCATACTTTACCTCCTCACTTCGCCTGATCCAGGATGATAGTAATGTGGCTCGAACGCTTGCGAATGTGCATCGCCCTGCCCTGTGCTCGGGGCCGGAAGCGCTTAAGCGTGGGGCCCTGGTTTGCGAAGACTTCCGCCACATACAGGCTATCGGCGGAAAGGCCCAAGTTGTTTTCCGCATTCGCCACCGCGGAATTGAGCAGCTTGAGCACGGGCTCGGATGCCGCCTTGGGTGTGAACATCAAGATGCCCTTCGCCTCTGCTACGCTCTTGCCGCGAATCAGGTCGATGACGGCTTTAACCTTGCGGGACGAAATTCTTATATAGCGGGCGATCGCGTGAGGCCTCTTATCGGCATTCGCGCGGCGCGCCGCACTCTTTTCTCTTACTCTGGTTGCCATATTCTCGCTTCCTCCTTACTTATTTGCCGCCTGAGGATCTTTCAGATCCCCTGTGGCCGCGGAATGTACGGGTAGGCGCGAACTCACCCAGCTTATGCCCCACCATTTCCTCGGTTACATATACCGGAACGTGCTTCCTGCCATCGTGTACAGCAATGGTATGCCCTACCATGTCGGGGAAGATGGTGGATGCGCGGGACCATGTCTTGACAACTGCTTTTTTACCGGTCTCGTTCATTTTCACAATACGCCCGATTAGACGCTCTTCGATAAACGGGCCTTTCTTTATTGACCTGCTCATGGTTATCTCCTTTCCCGTTACTTGCCGTCTCTACGGCGTACAATAAACTTATCGTTTACATTCTTGGTCTTCCGAGTCTTGTATCCCAGAGCGGGTTTGCCCCAAGGAGTTACAGGACCGGGCCGGCCGACGGGGCTCTTTCCTTCGCCGCCGCCGTGGGGATGGTCGCAGGGGTTCATGACCGAACCGCGAACCGTGGGGCGGAAACCCATATGCCGAGTGCGGCCCGCCTTGCCCAACATGATGTTGGCAAAGTCCACGTTGCCCACCTGGCCGATGGTTGCCTTGGCGTCCATAGGAATCCGACGAACCTCGCCGCTGGGCAAACGCACCTGCGCGTACTTGCCTTCCTTGGCCATGAGCTGCGCGGCATTGCCGGCGGCACGCACCAGCTGGGCGCCCTTTCCAGGCTTGAGCTCGATGCAGTGGATCATGGTTCCCACGGGGATGTTCTTAATCTGAAGGGCGTTGCCCACTTTGATGTCGGCGCCTTCGCCAGAAACCAGAGTATCGCCCACGGTAAGCCCCAGAGGCGCTATGATGTAGCGCTTTTCGCCGTCCACGTAGTGCAGAAGCGCGATGTTGGCGCTGCGGTTGGGGTCATATTCAATGGTGGCAACTTTGGCGGGCACGCCATCCTTGTTGCGTTTAAAATCGATGATGCGATACTTGCGCTTTGCGCCGCCGCCGCGATGCCTTACTGTAATACGGCCGCGGTTGTTGCGTCCGCCGCTGGACTTGAGGTCTTCAAGTAAGGACCTTTCCGGCGTGGTGCAAGTGATTTCCTCATAGGCGGAAACCGTCATGCCGCGCTGGCCGGGAGTGGTGGGTTTAATCTTTCTTATAGCCATTGTGTTCCTCCTTACTGCGCAATGCTGTCGAAGAACTCAATGCCCTTGGAGTCCTTCTTGAGCTTCACGTAGGCTTTCTTGACGGAGGGGCGGCGGCCCTGGGTATTGCCCTGCCTCTTCATCTTGCCCAGCACGTTAATGGTGTTAACGCTGTCTACCTTAACGCCGAAAATCGCTTCAATGGCCTGCCGAATTTCCGTCTTGTTGGCCCTCTTGTCTACGATGAAGGCATACTGCTTGTCGGCCATGTGGTCGTAGCTTTTTTCGGTGAGTACAGGCTTAATGATAATATCGCGGGGGTCTTTCATTAAACATACACCTCCTCAATCTTGGCGACCGCGTCCTTGGTAAGGATCAGCATGTCGTACTTGAGAATCTCATACACGCTAAGCGTGCTGACCAGCGTGGTTTTCACATTGGGGATGTTGCCAGCAGCGCGCTCAACGATTTCATCCTTTTCAGGGAGGACGATCAAGGCTTTCTTCGCGTTGACCGCGTCGAGCACTTTGATCATTTCCTTGGTCTTGGGAGCCGCAATATCCAGCGTGTCAAACACGAGGATTGCGCCGTCCTGCACCTTACTGGAAAGTGCGCTCTTCATGGCAATTCGCCGTACCTTCTTATTGACGTCCAGCCGGTAGTCTCGGGGCTTGGGTGCAAACACGACGCCGCCGTGTCTCCACTGGGGAGAGCGGGTCGAGCCCTGACGTGCGCGGCCGCTGCCCTTCTGCTTCCAAGGCTTGATTCCACCGCCGGAAACTTCCGCACGGGTCAGCGTGCTCTGGGTGCCCTGACGCTGGTTGGCCAGATAAGCCCTCACTACGGTGTGAAGAACCGCTTTGTTCACTTCTTGTCCGAAGATTCCGTCGCTAAGCTCCAGCTTGCCGATCTCTTTTCCGGCAATATTGTACAATGCAACACTTGGCATTCTTGCTTCCTCCTTTACTTCACGGTCTCGTGAACGATGACCAGGCCGCCGTTGGCGCCGGGAATCGCGCCCTTGACCAGCAGTAGGTTACGCTCCGCATCCACGCGCACCACCTCGAGGTTCTGCACGGTAATGCGCTCATGGCCCATGTGACCGGGCAGACGCTTGGTCTTGAAGACCTCGCCGGGATACGTGCATGCACCCATGGAACCGGGAACACGGTAGGAATGAGAACCGTGGGTCTTGCGACCCCGGGCCTGATTCCAGCGCTTGATGTTGCCTTCAAAGCCCTTGCCTTTGCTGATGCCTGCCACATCCACCTTGTCGCCAACCGCGAAGATATCAGCCTTAATGACCTGCCCAACCTCGTAGGTTGCGGTATCATCAAACTTGAACTCGCGGGTGTAACGGTGGGCCGCAATGCCCGCCTTCTTAAGGTGGCCCAAAATGGGTTTGGTGCAGAGCTTCTCGCGGATGGGCTTAAACGCAACTTGAATCGCCTCATAGCCGTCATGCTCCGCGCTCTTCTTCTGAACGACGGGGCAGGGACCTGCGAGCACGACAGTTACGGGAATCATGGTTCCATCTTCCCTAAACATCTGGGTCATGCCGACCTTGGTGCCTAAAATAGCTTTTTTCATATCATTACACCTCCGTGGCTTAAAGCTTGATCTCGATGTCCACACCAGCGGGAAGATCGAGCTTCATCAGCGCATCCACCGTCTTGGAGGAAGGCTGCAGAATGTCGATCAGGCGCTTGTGGGTTCTCATCTCGAACTGCTCGCGACTGTCTTTATATTTGTGGGGCGAACGAAGAATGGTAACAATTTCCTTCTCCGTGGGCAGGGGGATGGGGCCGGAAACACGCGCGCCGGTCCTCTTGGCCGTTTCCACGATCTTCTCGGCGCTTTGGTCGATCAGATTGTGCTCATAGGCCTTTAACTTGATACGGATCTTCTGATTTGCCATATTATTTTATCCTCCTTTTTGTCTCAGGCGGTACACGCTTCCGAGTGTTTCATTTCTAAAATGTTTCACCCGGGCATGTTTTGCCCGTTGCCCGTGACGTGGGCGCCCGGCGAAAATTACCCGGATGGCAACAACCGGCAACCTCTCGCTCAGGTATAACGCTGGTGATTTTATGCACGCCAACACACAGGCGCAGGCGCGCAACGTACATATATTACACGAAAGATTCCATGAATGCAAGGTTTTTTAAAAAAATTGTCTGTCTTTTTTTAAAGTCAACGCTTCCGAGTGTTTCTTTTGCGTTTTTCATCCTTTTTTCGCCCATTTTTTTGTTTTCTCAAATATCTTTTGAAGCGAAAGCAGCCGGAAGGCATAGACCTTCCGGCTGCTGTTCAATTCGATTGACAGTGCGGTTTTCAGCGGATCAATACATGCCGCCCATGCCGCCCATGCCGCCCATGTCTCCGCCGCCAGCTGCCACGGGAGCGGGGGGAGTGGGGATGTCGCAGACCAGGCTTTCGGTGGTAAGCACCATAGCCGCAATGGACGCGGCATTCTGCAGCGCGGAACGGGTGACCTTGGTGGGGTCGATGATCCCCTGATCCTCCATGATGCAGTACTGGTCGTTGCGAGCGTCATAGCCGTAGCCCAGCTTGCCGCTCTTTTTGATGTTCTCCACAATCACGGAGCCTTCCATCCCTGCGTTGGCCGCGATTTGACGAACGGGCTCTTCCAATGCGCGTACGACGATCTTAATGCCGGTCTTCTCATCGCCTTCCTTCTGATCTTCCAGCGCCTTTACGCTGTCGATCACGTTCACCAGCGCAACGCCGCCGCCGGGGACGATCCCCTCTTCCACTGCAGCGCGGGTAGCGTTGAGCGCGTCTTCGATGCGGAGTTTGACTTCCTTCATCTCCACTTCAGTGGCTGCGCCCACAGAGATGACAGCAACGCCGCCGGCCAGCTTGGCCAGACGCTCCTGCATCTTTTCCTTATCGTAATCGGAAGTAGTCTCCTCGATCTGAGACTTCAGTGCGCTCACGCGGGCACGGATCTCGGAAGGATCACCACTGCCTTCAACGATGGTGGTGTTCTCTTTGCCCACCTTGACCTGACGGGCGCGGCCCAGCATGTCGACGGTGGTATCCTTAAGCGCCATGCCCAGTTCCTCGCTGATGACCTGGCCGCCGGTGAGAATCGCAATATCCTGCAGCATGGCCTTGCGCCTGTCGCCGAAGCCGGGGGCCTTGACGGCCACGCAAGTGAAGGTGCCGCGGAGCTTATTCACAACCAGAGTGGCAAGGGCTTCTCCCTCCACATCCTCTGCGATAATCAAAAGCTTAGCGCCCTGCTGGACAACCTGCTCGAGAACGGGGAGAATCTCCTGAATATTGGTGATCTTCTTTTCGGTAATGAGGATGTAGGGGTTATCCAAAACCGCTTCCATTTTCTCGGTATCGGTAACCATGTATGCGGAAGCGTAACCGCGGTCAAACTGCATACCTTCCACAATATTCAGCTCGGTCTTCATGGTCTTGGATTCTTCCACGGTGATAACGCCGTCGTTGCCGACCTTCTCCATGGCGTCGCTGATAAGCTCGCCGATCTTCTCGTCGCTGGCGGAAATGGAAGCCACCTGCGCAATTGCCTGCTTGTTCACCACGGGCTTGGAGATATTCTTGAGGCTGTCCACAGCAACTTCCACCGCGGCTTCAATGCCCCTCTTAACGCCCATGGGGTTGGCGCCTGCCGCCACGTTCTTCATGCCTTCGCGAATAACGGCCTGCGCCAGCAGGGTTGCGGTGGTGGTGCCGTCACCTGCCACGTCGTTGGTCTTGGTGGCGACTTCCTTCACCAGCTGCGCGCCCATATTTTCAAATGAATCATCCAGCTCGATTTCCTTAGCGATGGTCACGCCGTCGTTGGTGATTAACGGCGCGCCGTATTTCTTTTCCAGAACCACGTTGCGGCCCTTAGGCCCCAGGGTAATTTTGACGGTATCCGCCAGCGCGTTCATGCCCGCTTCCAAAGCGCGGCGTGCGTCTTCTCCGTATTTCAACTGCTTTGCCATGTTCATTTCCTCCTGAATTTATGTTAGATTATTCAACAATCGCCAGAATGTCGCTCTGACGCACAATGGTATACTCTTCGCCGTCCAGCTTGATTTCCGTGCCTGCATACTTGGACAGCACCACTTGGTCGCCCGCCTTCACGTACATGGCGACTTCCTTGCCGTCAACCATCCCGCCGGGGCAACCGCAACCACTTCCGAAATGACGGGCTTTTCCTTGGCACTGCCTGTCAATATGATGCCGCTCTTTGTGGTTTCTTCCGCTTCCGTTGCTTTGAGCACGACTCTGTCCAGTAAAGGTTTGAGTTTCATTATTACTGCCTCCTATTGATAATTTAATCTTCTTTTTGGATGTGTTAGCACTCGGATTCGCTGAGTGCTAACAACGATGATACTATAGCGCATCAATTTTCAGATTTCAAGAGCAATTATACATTTTCACATTTACTCCTTATTTTCCCTGCCATAATTTAACCATCCATGTTATACTTTATACGATTCTTGTTTTTTTGGAGGTTTGCATCATGGAAAAGTGGACAAAATGGGACGATAGATTCATGCAGCTTGCCAATACCATCGGCTCCTGGTCCAGCTGTTATCAGAATAACCGCAAAATCGGCGCGGTCATCGTGCGGAACAAGCGTATTCTCACCACTGGCTATAACGGCGCGCCGGCAGGAATCAAAAGCTGCACCGAAAAGGGAGTGTGCATGCGCAGGCGAATGGGAATTCCCTCAGGCACAAAGCACGAGCTGTGTTACGCCATCCACGCAGAGCAAAATGCCATCATTCAGGCGGCGAAGCTGGGCCTTTCCATTGAGGGCGCCACACTCTACTGCACCCACCAGCCCTGTGTCATCTGCGCCAAGATGATCGTCAACTCCGGAATTGGAAAGGTCATCTATGGGGAAGGATATCCAGATGACTTTGCGCTGGAAATTTTCAAAGAGGCTGGCGTAGAGCTTCTAAAATACGAATAAGCATGAAACAAAAGCGGCGGAGCCTAAGCTCCACCGCTTTTTTTATTTGCAAATTTCTTCAGCTTACGGCCACATAGGTATCAATCACATATCCGTAAGCGCCACCGCACTTTACAAAGCACCAGCCGTCCCTGACATAGTACACCGTCAGGGACGTGCCTTTGGAGAGCAGTGAGATCACCGGGTTTTTCGTGCCCACCCCAGTGCGCATGTTTACCGCCGCGCTTGTAACGCAGCTCTGGGGCCTAATGGTGGCGTTCACAGCAGGAACCCCTACGGTGCCGGAGCTAGTCACATTCACGTAAGAACTGCTTACAAATCCCACGGTGCCGCTTTTTAACACGTAGTACCAGTCCCCGCACTGACCCAATATCTCAAGGGGTGTTCCCTTAGCCAAAGTATCCAGGATATTACCCGTCACGGTGCTGGGGGCGTTTCGGAAGTTCACCTTGCTGTTCACGGTTCCCGACGCCACCGTAACGGTGGAGGAAAGCCCGTCGCCCGCGGTAATACCGCCACCCGTGTTGGTCTGGGTAGCCGGGATCTCCACTTTTGTGACGGCCACGTACTTGGCATAAAGGTACCCGCGGGTGCCCTTGTACTCCACCTCATACCAGCCATCCTTAAGAGCAAAAACCGTAACGCTTTCTCCCTTGGAAAGCAGGGAAAACTTCTTTGCGGAAGTGGAAGGGCCCTGCCGGAAGTTCACGCTGTTGGTGGTAATGCCAATCCCGATGGAAGTTTTTGTCTCTTCTCCGCCCGACGTCCCCTCCGCCGCTACATAAGCATGGGTTACGTTCACGTACTTGGAGCTTACGTAGCCGGCCGTTCCGTCGGAAAGCTTCACCTTATACCAACCGTCCGTCAGGCTGTATATCGTCAGGGATGTACCCTTTCTCAGTATTTTGATGCTTTCATAGCTCTTGTCCGGGCCTTTGCGCAGATACACGCTGCCCGTGGTAACCCCGGCCCCTGCGGAACCGGAGGAAGGTGATGCCGTGCTTTGTGGGTTACCGCTCGCATCAATGCGGGCGGTTCCCGTAATGCTGATGTATTTGCCGAAAACATACCCTTTCTGGCCGCCGGTAAGCACATAGTACCAGTCTCCGCTGAAGCCCAGAATATATACGCCCGTATCCTTGTCCAGTGCCTTGAGCCGGGCATAGGAAGTGTCAGGCCCGATCCGCAGCTTTACATTACCGGCATTCAGGATGCCGGTCTGTACCGTGGTATAGGGATCCGCAGTAGCGGTAGCCGTAGGACTCGCCGTAGCGGTGGCCGGCGGTGTGTTGGTAGCCGCGGCGGTAATGACAATATATCCGCCGCTGACGTAGCCCACCACGCCCTCTACCTCGCCGTAATACCAGCTTCCGCTGACGCCGTAGATGCGGATCTCATCATTGCGGTCCAGCTTGCCAAGGCTAGTATAGCTGGTGGCGGGGCCGGTGCGGAAGTTCACGCCGGTAGCCGTGCATTTGCCGAAGTACAGAACCGCGGGAACCGATGCCGTGGGGGAAACAGCAGGGGTAGGCGTTGCCGTAGCCTCCTGCTCCGCATCAGCGTCCGAAGCGGCGGCGGGGTATCCCGTGATGCTTACATAGGTGGCAATCATGTACCCTTGGGTCCCGTTTGCGGTTTTGGCCAAATACCATCCGCTGATCTGGTCATAGATATCAAGCGTCGTGCCCTTTCCCAGTCTTGTAATGCTGGTATAGCTGGTGGAAGGCCCGCTGCGAAAATTCACGCCGGAACCATTGACCTCTCCAAAGGCGATCACCCCATCCGGCGCCTGTGACGCAGGTGTCGCGGTGGGCTCCACCGTAGGCGCAGGCGTACCGTTGGGATAACTCACGTATTTTTCAGAAACATATCCCGTGTATTTGTCATAGACCGCATAGGCCCAACCATTTTCGCTGTAATATACGTAAATGGCAGAACCCCTTGGCACCGTAGTAATGCTACCATGGCTTGTGCCGGGGCCACTGCGCATCCGCACATTGCCGGTCGTCAGCGCCGTAACGTAGTTGCCCGTGGGGGCTGTCTTGTTGTTCACCGGATTTTCCGGCGCGCTCACCGAAATCGTAGAAACGGATGCGCCCGGATAATAGAAGCTTAAAATATCCCTATAAGAGTGTCCGGCGCTGGCACGGGCTTGGGCACCCCGCTGGCTTAAGCCTACGCCATGGCCGTAGCGCACGTGGTAAATATTGTAATATCCAGAAGAAGTTTGCTCACCCCAGTACATGCGCAACGTCAGGTCGTTTACAACGCCCCAAGTCTCCAGCTCGCTCGTATAGAAAGTTAGGTTGATGGTCTGCGCATTGCTGCCAGAACAGCTGGTCAAATAGGAGATGTTGCACTGGGACAGGTTGCGGGTCTGGCCCGCATATTTGGGCGTGTCCATGCTGACTGAGTAGATCTGGTCGATCTGGGTCATGGTAATGCCGGTGGCCTGCGAGGCCTTATATAGAAGCATGTTCATGAGCGCCGGGTTGATGGAGCCGCTGGTGCCCACAGGAATCTGGATAATTTCCATCTTGCTGTAGGCATTGGACAGATCGAACTCATCCAGACTCACGGCATAGCCGTTGCTGTTGAGGCTTTTGCTTGGCCACGCCTGCGTGGGCAGCATCGTCTCGCCGCCGTTGGAGGCAGCATAATAGGTGCGTAGCAAGTTGCCGTTCACCGTAAGCACTTCGCAAAGGGTGCTGTCCACCGCCTGAATTACTTGGGTATAGGTGGAATTATAGCCTTTGTAAACCTGTTCCGCAGAAGTATCGCCAATGTAGTAGTCACCGGTTGTGGCAATCTGAGAAAGCACATAGCATTTCGCCGCGATAGCCTGCGCCTTGAGCGCTTCCAGCGGGAAAGTGTTGCTCATCTCGTGGCCCACCACGCCATAAAGATACTGGGCCAGCGGAACCTCGTTGACCACCCGGATATAGCCGGAAACGTACTTGAGGTTAAAATGGCCCAGATAACAGTACCTGTTGAGTTTGAGGTAACCTGCCGTACGGCTCACGTCTGCCCGCATGATGGACAGGGAGCTACCGGTATACACATCCCCCAGAGAAGAGTGCGACAAAGTCAGCGTACCGTCGCCGTTGCTCCGTACGCTGATGGTTCCGCCCGTAAACTGCGCGCCGTTTTCCTTGATGAAATAACTGCCCGACGCATATACGGTCAGAGAAGTAGCGTTGTTGGTGGTCAGTTTTACTTTGATCCAGCTGTAGTCGTTTGCTGCTGCGGCATGGGAAATGGGAATTAGGCTGAGTACCAGAACTACCGCCAGCAGCAGAGCGGTCCTTCTCTGCATAAGTCACCTCAAGTGTAAGTTCTTGCCAAATTGTAGCATATTTTGTATAGCTAAAATCATCTTACCACATTCTGTGCGGATTGTGTAGATTTGTGATGTTTGTTTACAATATTGGAAACGGCTTCAATCCGTCAAAAATAAAAGATGCGGCCTTCGCCGCATCTTTTATTAATTTTCCATCTGTTTCCCCATAAAGTACGCCGCGGTTTCGCAGCTCTTGAGTTCCACATCCCCCATAATGGTTCCGGCCTCGCGGCTGACCACAATCACCGCGCCGATGGCGTCGCCCGCCGCTAGGATAGGAACGATCACTTCCGATGTGTAGCGATCCGGCGAGTCCCCTTCTATGACCCCCAGCAGCGCGCCGCCGCCTTGGTTCATCACCACCCGCTCCCGGTCATGCATGCACCGTTCCACATCCACATGGATGTTTTTCTCCAGCATCTCCCGCTTGCTGCCCCCGGCCACCGCGACCACGGTATCTTTGTCGCAGATGACGGCTGTGTGCCCCAGCGCTTGGGCAAGCGCCTCCGCATACTCCTTGGCAAAGTCCCCTAACTCACCAATGGGCGAATATTTTTTCAGGATCACTTCTCCCTCCCGGTCCGTGAAGATCTCCAGCGGGTCGCCCTCTCTGATGCGCAGCGTCCGCCTGATTTCCTTTGGTATCACGACCCGGCCCAATTCATCGATTCTTCTTACAATACCGGTTGCCTTCATCCTGTCCTCCTGTAATCCTCGCTTGATGCTTCTATTATCTGTAAGATGTGGTGGAATATGCGGGATTTGGCGTGGATGATTTTGTTAAAATAAGGTGCCAGCTGGAAGTTGTTCCGCCGGATGGCAAAACGTGAACTCTTCTCAGCAATTTCCGGTATACACATTATCCAAATGTTTTTTTGCCGCATCCCGTAGCCGGTATATGGTGTCCACAGGCGTGGGTCTTCGGTCTTGCATGCGGTAGCGCGGGAAAAATCGGCTGATGTGCAGCGCCATGTCCGAATCCACCTCCGCAAGCCACGCAGCTTCGGCCTCCATTTCACCTTCGCTTTCGTTTTCCCCCGGCACAATCAGCGTGGTCACTTCCACGTGGCAGCGCTGCACACAAAGGGCAATGGCCTGCTTCACGGTGGCAAGATCTCCGCCCACAAGGTCATAGAATTTCTGCGAAAATCCCTTGAGGTCGATGTTCATGGCGTCGATGAGCGGCAGTAGATTCAAAAGCGGCTCCCGGCATATCATGCCGTTGGTCACCAGCACGGTTTTAAGCTCCGCCTCATGCGCTAGCTGGGCGCAGTCCCGAACAAATTCATACCCCACAAGGGGCTCGTTGTACGTAAACGCAATGCCGATATTTCCCCGGGACGTCAAAACCTTGGCCCGCTCCACCAGAGCCTGCGGGGACATCAATACCGTGTGCATCGTCGCATCCGCCATGGAGATATCGCTGTTCTGACAAAAGGGGCAGCGCAGATTGCAGCCGTAGCTCCCCACGGAGAGAATATTGCTTCCCGGATAAAACTGCACCAGCGGCTTTTTCTCAATGGGATCCAGCGCAAGGGATGTGACGCGGCCGTAATTGGTGCAAATCACAGTGCCGCGGACGTTGGCCCGGGCCCGACACAACCCAACTTGGCCTTCCTCCAGCGAACAGTGATGGGGGCATATAGGGCAAACTGCCTTCACTTGTGCCTCACCACCTCAAAGCGCCAAAGCTTTACCGGTGTTTCTTGTGAGATTCCCGCCTTCTGTTTTGAGATGGAGATCTGCTCCTGCACGGTATTGACGCCTTCCAGATTGGGCAGCAGCAATCCCCGCTTCCCGCCGGCCTGCACGATGACGCCGTAGCGCTTCACGTCCAGATGGTCGGGGGAATCGATGGCCTCCGCCTCTCCCAGCACGTCCACGCTGTATGTAAGCTCCAGCAGTTCTTCCGGTTCCACCGGGTCGAAGCGCGGATCCTCCACAGCCGCGGAAACCGCATTTTGAAAGATCTCTTCCGCCACCGAAGGTTTGGTGGGCGCAATGGTGCCGATGCAGCCCCGCAGCCGCCCGTGCTTTTTCAGGGATACGAATACCCCCGCCCGGTTATTGGTCAAAGCCTCGGACAAATCTCCCGGCAACTTTGCGCGCCGGCCCGTGGTGATATAGGTTTCCAGGCTCAGCCGGGCCAATTGCACCCAAGGGTCTTCCTCCGCCTTGGTCTTTGCCATATTGGCCTGAACCTCCCGCTCATACTGTTCCCCAAACCGGCGCGTCTCATCATCCCTCGTCACGTCAAACGCCGCCACGCCGTACCCTACACCGAAGGGGCCTTCGTAGGAGAGCAGTTCATGTGTCACCGCTTTTTCGTCCAGCGCGCCGGCCATGATAAGAAAAGACCGTAGTCCGCATTCGGCCGCAGCCTCGCAAAAATCCGGCAGCAGCCGCAGCAGGGAAAGAAAATCTCCCGTTTTAAGCGCCTGTGTCACCTGCCGATCAAAGTCCGGTCCCTCGGGGGCATACCCATAGGGCCCGTCTTGTGTGAGCTTGTGGGACAAATCGCCGCTGGAGATGATCACCACCCGTCGGTTCAGCGCTTGAGCCGTATGCGCCACGCACTGACCCAACCGGTAATGTGCCAACGGAGACAAACCGGAAAGGCCAATACGCACCAGCCGGTAGTCTGTATCGACCTCGTTGAGAAATCGCAGGGGGACCATGGTTCCATGGTCCAAGTCCCGGCTCCGCTCGCCCAAAATTCCGGCGGGAAGTCCTTCCTGCTGGGCGCAGCGCCCCAGCTCCGCCACGAACTCCCCATCGTAAGCAGCGTGGATCTTCACGCCGGGCGCGCCAAACTGCCGGAAATCTCCGGATGCCCCTTCCCCCGGCGAAACATGAAAATAATCGCCGTATAAGATGGAATGGGGGCTTATGAGCACCACCGTATCCGGCTTATACGCCGCCGCACGGCGCATGGCCTCTCGGTATGCGTCAATGGTCTTTTGAATCTTCCCCTCTTCGCCTCGCCCCACTTCGGGCAGTATGATAGGCGGATGGGGCACAGCAAATGCAGCCAAAACGGACATCGCCTCAACCCTCCTTTTTAGACGGGATCCTTTGCGGGCCTATCTCACAGCCACAGTATCGTCTTCGCTTATTATACCGCATTAACGCTTGAATTAAAAAGTAACTGACCGCAATTGACAAAATCCGTTTTCTGGTTCATATTAATTATATAGAATTAAAATAAAAGTGAGGGTGAGCTATGAAAACATGTCCGAACTGTCATGCGACTTCTGAAGACGACGCGACCTTCTGTGCCAGCTGCGGTACCCCGCTTGGCGCCACAGCCCAGCCTGTCGTCCAGCCCAGGGTTCCGGATCCTGCGGATCATACCGCCGAATTTACGCCGGAAGATATTTCCGAAAATAAGATCATCGCTATGCTGCCTTACCTGCTGAGCGTTGCGGGTATCATCATCGCGCTTTTGGCAAGCCAGCAGTCCAAGTATGTGGGCTTCCACCTGAGGCAGGCGCTGAAACTTACCGTGATTTCCGTCCTTCTCTCCCTGATCACCGCAGTGCTTTGCTGGACCTTCATCGTCCCTATTGCCGGCGGTATCGCTATCACGATCCTGCTGGTGCTCCGCATCATCGCCTTTGTTCAAGTCTGCAAGGGCGAGGCGAAGGAACCGGCCATCATCAGGGATTTCAAGTTCCTCAAGTAAGCAATTGCCAATAAAAAAAGAGGCGGATTCCGCCTCTTTTTTTATTGAATGATCTGCTCCGCGTAGCGCACGGCCCCCATGGCATCCCTGGTGTATTTGTCCGCGCCAATCATATCTGCATATTCCTGGGTCAGCACCGCGCCGCCCACCATCACCGGACAACCCGGCATTTTTTCGCGCAGCAGCTTAATGGTGCTTGCCATTGCGGGAACCGTGGTGGTCATCAGGGCAGAAAGGCCCACCAGTTTAGCGTTGTGTTTGAGCGCCGCATCCACCACGGTCTCAGGCGGGACGTCCTTGCCCAGGTCCAGCACGTCGAAGTTATAGTTTTCCAGCAGTGTCCGAACGATATTTTTGCCGATGTCATGGATGTCGCCGTACACCGTTGCGATGACGATCTTCCCATCCCGCTTTGACGCGACGCCCTCTTTGTGCATAGCCTCTTTAATCACCTCGAAAGAAGCCTTCGCCGTCTCCGCGCTCATCATGAGCTGCGGCAAGTATACGCGCTTTTCTTCAAAGCCCCGGCCCATCCTGTCCAGCGCAGGCACAATCTGGCTGTTCACCAGCTCCAAAGGCGGCACCTGCTCCAGCAGTCGTTTGGTCACCGTTACCGCCTGCTGCTTAAGGCCCTTGACGATGGCATAGATCAAGGGGTCCGCCAGATCGCTGTCCGCAACTGCCGCGCTGGCCGGCGCAACGGCCGACTCTACCTCTCGGCCCGAAGCATATTCGATATATCCGGCGCACTGGGGATCCTGCCCACTGAGGGTCAGGAAGCTCCAGTAGGTCTTCATCATCTCTTGTGAATTGGGGTTCATGATCGCCGCGTCCAGGCCCCGCTGTAGCGCCATGGCAAAAAACGTTCCGTTGATAAAATCCCGGTTGGGAAGTCCGAAGGACACGTTGGATACGCCCAGACTGGTTTTCGCCCCCAGTTCTTTTTTAACCAGCGCCAATGTTTCAAGGGTGGTCTTTGCAGCCTCGTTATCCGAACTGACGGTCATGGTCAACGTGTCCACCACGATGTCCTTGGGGCGGATTCCGTACGTTTCGGCCTCCGCATAGATCTTTTTGGCGATTTCCAAGCGGCCCTCTGCCGTGTCCGGAATGCCGGTTTCATCCAGCGTCAGCGCCACCACTACGCCCCCGTATTTCTTCATAAGGGGAAGCACGGCCTTCATGCTCTCCGCTTTCCCGTTCACGGAGTTGAGCATGGGCTTTCCGTTATAGACGCGCATAGCCCGTTCCATCGCTTCCGGAGAAGCGGTATCAATCTGCAGCGGGAGGTCTGTCACGCCCTGCAGTTCTTGGACGACGGTTTGAATCACGGCGGCTTCGTCGATCTCGGGAAGCCCCACGTTCACGTCCAAAATATGGGCGCCGTTCTCCTGTTGGCGAATGCCCTCCTGAAGAATATAGTCCACATCGTTTTCCCGAATCGCCTGCTTGAAGCGGGATTTCCCGGTAGGGTTGATCCGCTCGCCGATAAGAATCGGCACTTCCCCGATTACCACCGCATGAGCATAGGAGGATACTAGGGTATGGCCTTTTTCCTCCAGCGGAACCAGCGTCATATCCTTCGTCCGCTCCACCAGCTTTTTGATATGCTCCGGTGTGGTGCCGCAGCACCCTCCAAGGATACGGGCGCCCATGGGGATCAGTTTCGCCATCATGCTTGCAAATTCATCCGGGCCCACATCGAATACGGTCCTGCCATTTTCGCTGCGGGGCAGACCCGCGTTGGGCGTCATAACCAGCGGCACCGATGCATATCGGGCCATTTTGTGAAAAAAGCGCTTGATTTCCTTTGGGCCCAAGCCACAGTTTATGCCCAGCGCGTCCACGCCTAAGCCTTCCAGCAGCGCCACCATGGCGGCGGGACTGGCGCCCGTCATGAGTTTCCCGTTTTGATCATATGTGTTGGTTACAAAGACCGGCAGCGCGCAGTTTTCCTTCACCGCCAATACCGCGGCTTTGGTCTCGTAGCTGTCGTTCATGGTCTCCACCAGCACCAGGTCCGCGCCTGCCGCGCTTCCAATTGACGCCACCCGGGCAAAAAGCCGCACTGCGTCCTCAAAATCCAGATCGCCCAGAGGCTTAAGCAGCTTGCCCAAAGGGCCCACGTCCAGCGCCACATACCGGTCCTGCGTATCCATTCCCTCCAGCCGTATGGCCTCTTTGGCGTGCCCCACGGCCGCAGTGATGATCCGTTCTAATGAAAACTCCCCCTCGTCCTCGAATTTCAGTCCGTTGGCCCCGAAGGTGTTCGTGGTCAGGATGTGACAGCCCGCCTGCAGGTAGCTGCGATGCACTGCCACAATGTTGTCGGGGCAGGTCAGGTTCCAGCATTCCGGGTGCTCGCCCGGGGCAAGACCCATGGACTGCAGCAAAGTACCCATGCCGCCGTCAAAATACACAATTCCCTGTCGGATCTTTTCTCGAATACTCGTTTTCATGCTTCTCTCCTATAGGCACACTGCACCCCGCAGTCTTCGCATCCGCTAAGGATGCAGGGCGTTTTTTCTTCGCTGAGGCCCATCACTGCCGTAACGGACTTGGCCGGCGCCATGATGCAGCTGTCTGTCAGGGTAAGCCCGATCTTCCAGGCGCAATCCAGAATTTGAAAGATCTCCCGTTGATGGGTGAGTGCAAAATCCCCATATCCCGGGCTGAATCTCGGCCGCGTACAGAGCCCCTGTTGCGCGGCTTCTGCCTTGATTTCCTCGCAAAGGCAGTCGCAGTACGCCTCGATGGCCGTGGCGCCCGCCGCCTGATAAATCAGCGCTTTTGACGGAGAAAGCCGGCTCGACTGAATCAGCCGGTCCACGCCAACTCCTACGGTAGCCGCGAAAAGGATCACCGCCCTGCAGCCCCGCAAATTTTTTTGCAACGCCTTGCTGAAAACTTCTCCGATGCCAAAGTCCAGCGCCCCGTTTGCCTGCAGCTTCAGGGGCAGTAGCATATAGCAGGCCCGGGGATCCAACGCTTCCCCGACTTCAGCAACACAGCTTTCGATTCTTAATGCCAGGGAATCTTCCGGCACAGCCCCGCCCATGCCCATATACCGGAGCACCTCTTTGCGGTTCATCTCCAGCTTTGGGTTTTTGGCGCGGTGGATGTAAAGAATTCCCTCTTCCATATCAGTTCTCCAGTATCCGGGCCAAGTTCCCGTGTATGCGCTGCGCCACCTCGGGTTTGTTCATGGAGTATACATGCACCGCATTGTGACCGTTTGCCAGCAGGTCGATGATCTGCTCCGTGGCATAAGCGATGCCCGCGTCCATCATGGCCTTGGGACTGTCCCCAAACCGATCCACAATAGCTTTAAAGCGCTGAGGCAGCGTGGTCCCGGATAATTCGCAGATGTGTTTGATGTGCTTGGCGTTTGTCACCGGCATGATCCCGGCGATCACCGGCACCGTGATGCCGGCCTCCCGGATCTTGTAAATATAGTTGTACAGAATGTTGTTATCAAAAAACATCTGCGTGGTAATAAAGTCACACCCCGCGTCAACCTTTTCCTTTAGGCGGCTGATGTCCTCCCCCTGATTTTGGGATTCCGGATGTCCCTCCGGATAACAGGCCGCGCCGATGCAGAAATCATCGTATGCCCGAATGTCGCGGATCAGCTCTGCCGCGTATCGGTAAGACCAGCTGTTGGAGTGCTCCATGCCTTCCGGGATGTCTCCCCTGAGGGCCAAAATATTTTCGATGCCCTTTTCTTTCATCTCCTGCAGTTGTTCCGTGATGCGCTCTCGGGTGGATCCAACGCAGGTCAGATGGGCCAAAGGCAGCACACCGTGGTTAAGAATGGTTGTCGCGATAGCCACGGAATATTCCGCAGTGCTTCCCCCTGCCCGATAAGTGACGCTCATAAAGTCCGGGTTGAGTTTGGCAATCTGGGATACCGCATACTCTACTGAATTATAATGATCTCCGTTCTTTGGCGGAAACACCTCAAAGGAAAGTGTGGGGTGCTGCCGAGAAAACAGGGATGTAATTTTCATAAAAACCTCCAACCATAAATGAAAGCGGCTCCGGTGAACCGGAGCCGTCTTGACAGACAATCTATCTACTGCTCAATTCGATTCCGCCGTATCACATTTTGCATACCCATCAGACCAAAGCCCACAGCTTTGGTCCCGCACATCATCATGGTATTGTTATACAGTTGTGCGGCCTTTTCGTACACGGCAGTCGCTCCTCTTGTGTTTAACATCATTCTATCATAAACACTTAACTTTAATTTTTATACCATACATTTGAATGTTCGTCAACGAGTTTGCCTGCTTTTTCTTCAAATTTTTCTATCGTTTACCCTCAAAGGCAATGATTGTCGTCTTGTTTGCTTGGTTTTGTGATATATTCCCTTGAAAGGTTGTGAAAAATAAGGGATAATGTTGCTATCTCGGCTACCAATCAACGGAGGATGAATTTTCCATGCAGTTATTACAAGACCGCATCGTACAAGAAGGCAGGATTCTTTCCGGCAGTATTATCAAAGTGGATAGTTTCCTGAACCATCGAATCGACCCTCTCCTTATGGGCGCCATCGCCGACGAGTTTACAAAGCATTTTGACATTTCCAAGGTCACCGTAATCCTTACCGCCGAAGCCAGCGGCATCGCCCTGGCTGCCATCTGCGCATACAAGTACGGCCTGCCCATGGTCTTCGCCAAAAAGGCCAAGAGCGACAATATCGAGGGCGGGCTGTTTTGGAGCGATATCTATTCCTATACCTACAAAAAAAAGGTGACACTGCTGGTTTCCTCCGAGTGGCTAAACCCCACGGACAAGGTGCTCATCATCGATGACTTTTTGGCAAATGGGGAGGCGCTTGGCGGGCTGTGTAGAATCGTGGAGCAGGCGGGCGCAGATCTTGTAGGCATCGGCGTGGCCATCGAAAAAGGCTTCCAAGGCGGCGGAAAGAAGCTGCGGGATTCCGGGGTGAACCTGCATTCTCTGGCCATTATTGAGCGCGCAGACGAAAACGGCATCGTGTTTCGCGCCGACGAATAATATTTTGCGATTCCGGGCTTTTGCCCGCAATCAATTAGATCAGAATGGAAAGCATGCTATGAGAATCACAAACGCACAAAACGATATTTCCCATATTTTATTTACCGAAGAACAGATCGCCCGGCGCGTTGAAGAGATGGGCCGCGCGCTCACCGCAGAGTATAAGGATGAGGCCCCGCTGATGGTCTGTATCCTCAAGGGCGCCGTGTTTTTTTACGCCGATCTGTGCCGCAGTATGGGGTGTCCCGTATTTCTCGATTTTATTGCCATATCCAGCTATGGCGAAAGCGCGCAGTCATCCGGCATCGTCCGCCTGATCAAGGATTTGGACACCAACATTATGGGCCGGCACGTGATCATTGTGGAAGATATCATCGACAGCGGGCTCACGCTGCAGTATCTGGTGGAGCTCTTTTCCTCCAGAAAGCCTGCTTCCATCCGCACGGTATGCCTGTTGGACAAATATGCCAAGCACAAGCCATTGCGCGGAAGCAGCATCACCGGTTTTTTCATCGAGGATGAGTTCGTGGTTGGGTACGGGTTGGATTATGCCGGCCACTATCGGAATCTTCCGTATATCGGCATTTTGAAGCCCGAGGTCTATGAATGTTTGTAAACAAATGCACACATCTTTCAACGCGTCTTGAAAACTTGTCCAAAACCAATTAAAATGGGAGTTAACCATTTTATAACGCTTACAAAAGGGGCCTTGTATGTCTGGATTTCACAAGAAAAGGAGAATACTGCAAAAGCGCACGTACCTGCTTTCGCGCAGGGTCAAGGCTTATATTCGTCCTTTTGCCGACAAATTCAAATACGCCTCGCGCAGGGCCAAAATTTTGCTTGCAGCCTGTGGGGTTGGGCTGATCGGGCTCATCATCTTCTTAGCCACGCTCAATTCCGGGGAAAACGACGCGATTGCCCGATCTGCGGTTGCGTTCGCAAGCCCCACCACGGATGCCTTCATCGAAATCAAGGTAACCCCTTCACCTGCCCCCATCCCTACGCCCACGCCCACCATCGATCCCACTCTCAAACGTGGTGACGAAAATATCGAGGTGCAAAAGCTACAAGAGCGGCTCATGCAGCTTGGCTATCTGGATCTGGACGAAAGCACCCAGTTTTTCGGCCCGGCCACCAAGCAGGCTGTGCAGTCGTTCCAGCGCCAAGTAAACTTCACCGAAGCCCTAGGCGTAACTTTGGCGGAAGACGGCGTTGCCGGACAAGAGACCCTCTCCCTGCTTTACCGCCAGGATGCGCCTAAGTACGTAGTGATGGTAGGCATGTCCGGCGATGATATCACCAACATGCAGATTCAGCTTAAAGACCTAGGATATATGAAAGAGACCACAGGATATTATGGAGATGTCACAAAAGCGGCCATCGCGGACTTCCAAAGCCGCAACAGGCTGGATGTCGACGGCCTGGCAGGTACTCAAACTTATAATATGCTGTACTCCCCCGATGCCAGAGAAAGCGCCACTAAGGTAAAACAGGCACGAACCACTGCCAATATTAACGAAATGATCGCAATGGCCAAGAAAAAGCTGGGCTGTTCTTATGTGCTGGGCGCCACGGGCCCCAATCGATTTGACTGCAGCGGCCTCGTGTATTACTGCCTCAAGGAGGCGGGGAGCAACCGTCGCCGGCTCAGCGCCGCAGGCTACTCTCAAGTCAGCGACTGGGAAAAAATCACCAGCATCAACAGCCTCAAAAAGGGAGATTTAATTTTCTTCTACAGCAACAATTTTTCCAAGGTGGGACATGTGGGGATCGTGATATCCAGCGGCATGATGATCGACGCCTCCAGCTCCAACGGCAAGGTTGTTAAGCGGTCCTTTTCCACCAGCTACTGGAAGCGCCATTTCGTTTGCGGTAGGAGGCCCTGGTAACAATCATCAAAAGAAAGGCCGCGCAAAGCGCGGCCTTTCTTTTCCCCCATTTATTTGACCCTGCGGGCCATCACCGCGAAGTAAGAGCCATCGTATTCGTAGGTGCAGGTGGATAGCGTCAGCACCTGGTCGCTGGGCCTTATCGTCACCGATGCATCATAATTGGCAGGTTTTACCGTCTTGGCGTATTGAATGGTTTCGTTCATCACATTCGCAAAATTCTGATCGTCCGCAAACATGGTGTGAATATGGTAAATGGTATCCGGCATCACGATATAGGCAAGGAATACCTCCCATTTTGTTTCCACCCCGTCCCAAATCAGACGAATGGTCTTATGGTCGCTGAAAAAATCGCTCTGCTTGTAGTTCATTAGGTCGTGGAACATCGTTCCGTTTTTCATGTTGTGACCATATAGAATGATGTGCTTTTGCATGTTGGGGTCCGCGTTGCGATAGTCCATGAATATGGCGCCGTAATTGCTCTTTTTCTTTTCCACATCTCGATTCAGATAATACTCGTTGTTTTCGGTGCGAACCACAGGATAGTCGATCACCATCCCGTCAATGGTGATCCACCCAATGACTTCGTCGTTAATCGCCTTTGCGGCTTCATAGGATTCAAAGCTGGGCAGCACGTTGTCGCCGGCCACGCCGTAGGACACATCCGTATTGGTTGTTCCTTGTAAGGAGGGGTCCGTAGTTGTAGCTTCGATCTGCGGTTGGAGGGATTCTCCGGGGATCACCGCGGGAGAGGGGGAGGCCGTTACCTCCGCCACCGGTACAATGTCAACCGGCATCGCTTCCTGCCCGCAGCCGGTGCAGAGGGAGGCTGCGGCTACAGCCACAACCAATAGGACGCACAGACGCTTCCATTCAAACATGAACTTCCCCTCCTTAATAGGGTTATTATAGCGCACATTGTTTTAACATGGCAACCGATGATCCGCCCGTTTCGCTTATTTTATAAAATGTTTAAATTTATTCGATGTATACTTGTTCTCATTGTGATAGAATGATAAAATAATGTGTCGGTATATCGTTAATATACAGCATTTTCCGGGGAAACCCGCTGTGGAAGGAACCTAATAATTTATGCATCTTCTTGAGTTCAGTGATGTGGGAATAGACCTCGGCACAGCCAGCGTGCTTGTGTATGTGCGGGGCAAAGGCATCGTGCTGCGCGAACCCTCGGTCGTGGCCGTGGAAAAGATCACGGGGAACATTTTGGCCGTGGGCGAAGAAGCGCGCCGCATGATCGGGCGTACGCCGGGCAACATCATCGCCATGCGTCCGCTGCGCGACGGCGTCATTTCCAATTACGACATTACCGAGCGACTTCTGAGTTATTTCCTTAAAAAAGTCGTAGGCAGAAGGATCTTTTTCAAACCCCGCGTGGTAGTTTGCGTGCCGTCCGGGGTCACGGAAGTAGAAAAACGGTCTGTCATTGATGCCACGGAAGAGGCCGGTGCGAGGCATACCTACCTCATCGAAGAACCCATCGCGGCGGCCATCGGCGCCGGGATCGATATTTCTGCCCCCCGCGGCAGTATGATTCTTGACATCGGCGGCGGTACCAGCGACGTGGCCATCCTTTCGCTGGGCGGTTCCGTACTCTCCGACTCCATCAAAGTAGCAGGAGACAAATTTGATGATGCCATCGTACGTTACATGCGCAAAAAGCATAATCTGCTCATCGGTGAGCGCACGGCGGAGGAAATTAAAATCCGCATCGGCTCCGCCTATCCCCGCAAAGATCAGATCTTTATCGACGTGAAGGGCCGAAACCTCATTTCCGGCCTGCCACAGGCTCTGGTGGTAGGCTCCCATGAGATGGTGGACGCGCTGGAAGAGCCCCTGCAAGCCATTTTAGAGAGCGTGAAAAGCCTCTTTGAACGTACGCCTCCCGAACTTGCCAGCGACATTACGGAAAACGGTATCTGCCTCACCGGCGGCGGCGCGCTGCTTTATGGGATGGACAAGTTCATTTCCGATGCCACTAAAGTGCCCTGCTACATTGCGGAAGACCCCATCTCCTGCGTCGCCATCGGCACGGGAAAAGTTCTGGAGAATCTGGATAAATTCTCCGGTGGGGCCGTATACGACTACAGGCGGGGTGAATACTTCGACATACAATAAAAAAAGAATTTTAAGGGATCCGCATATGCAGGTCCCTTTTTCATTTAAGCCGTTTCTGCCCGTGAAGCACGCCGCACAGTAAGGAGGTTCCTCTTTGATGAATAATTCGGTTTCTTTTCGCAATGCCGTGCCCGGTGATGAAGCGTTGATTGTGGATTTCATCCGGAAGCTGGCCGAATATGAGCACCTGTTGGATGAGGGTGTGGCCGACGAAGCGCTGATTTTTGAATGGGTCTTTGAAAAGCGGAAGGCCGAGGTCATTTTCGCCATGTCAGAGGGCCACGAAATAGGATATTCCCTGTTCTACTATAACTTCTCCACCTTCCCGGGCAATGCCGGCCTCCACCTGGAAGATCTTTTTGTGCTTCCGGAATATCGCGGGAAGGGCTACGGCAAGGCGTTCTTCAAAGAGCTGGCGCGCATGGCTGCAGAGAGAGGATGCAGCCGTCTGGAGTGGACGTGTCTCAACTGGAATCAGCCCAGCATCGATTTTTATCTTGCTCTTGGCGCAGTGACCGACACACAAAGGGCTCTGTATAGCCTCTCAGGAAATTCCTTCAACGCTTTAGGAGAGCAAAAATAAGGCCTCTGTCCTTACAGTTCTATTTGTTTCAACGCTTGCGCGATATCCTTTTGAATCAAAGGCTGCATCGTGCTTTTGTATTTGCCCGTGTTGGCATACTGCAGTGCCTTGCGGATATCCCCGGCCAGTTCCGGCTTATACTTTGCAATCTCCGGCAAAACATTGATGCATTTCCTAGCTGTAATGGGCTTGTCGTCCTCTATACACTTTAGGTATTGGTGGATCACCTCGTCAATTTTATGATCGGCGTCCCATCTGGCGTTGGCTGCAATGAGCAGCAGCCCACGGGTACGAATATAGGAATTTTCACTGTCCAGCATCTTTGCAAACGTATCAAAATATGCGTAGACGGCATTGGATTCTTCGCTCTGTGCCTGCAGCCGCAGCAGGCAGGAATAAGCAGCGTCGTTGTCCTTACTAAATAGGCACTCCACCATATCTGCAATCGTTTCCAAAGCACAGCCCTCCCATCCGCTTCTATGCAACAATCTTTTTTAATCCCAAACAACCTCAGGCTTCATTTCGCCTTGATCCGTAGGGCGATGAGCTTTTTTACGTCTTCCAGAATATCTTCCGCCGTAACGTCGATCATCAGCCAGCGTGCGCCGTTAAAAGGCTTTACTTCCCAGTAAAGCTTTTGGACGTAGTCAGTGCAGGCGCCCAGCGTCAGCTCCGCTTGTGCAGCTTCCCGACCGCCCACCGTTACCAGGCAGGTAAAAAAGCCCTCTCTGGGATAAAGGGTGCACAGCGCGCGGCCCCCCTTTTTGTATTTCACATTCCAACCGGGCGAACAAAAACATCGGCTGTATTCAATACGCGGCTGCACATCATAGGTCTGTTCCAAATAGGCACAGAGCTTCGCCCATAAATCTCTGCCGATGTGCGCGCTGATCTGTAAAAGGTCGGGCTGGCAGTCCTTTGCAAATTGTTCGTTCCATTTCATCATGCACTCCTTATCCTATAAATTTCGCGGAATCGAGGTGCAGGATGGACCCTGCACCTCGTCAGCTTTGCTTAAGCCCTCCAGCGCTTGAGCATGGGAAAAAACTTTTTCATCATCTCCCGTGCAGCAGTTTCCGTCATTCCGGGATTGTTTTCCACCATGGGCCGCACACAGTAGTCGATCATTTCCTCCATGCCCACGTCGGCGGTAAACGCCCCGTTTTCATAACAGTACTTGCAGTAGTCGGCGCTCTTGCTGCCATCCTTTTCGCTCCCATACATCTCGTCGGTATTCCCCATGGGCATGCCGCAGCTCTGGCAATATTTTTCTTCCATGTTTATTTCCTCCAAAGGTAAATTCAAAAGGAACGTTGCCTTTTGTAGCTTCATCCTAGCATATTAAACATGACAACAGTTTGTCATGTTTTATGGTGCTCATAAATCTTTTTCGCGTATGCGACGATTTGCGCCCGCAACTCTACAGGCTCTAGAATTTCCACTTCGGTACCAAAGGAGAGCAGATACCCCACAACCCACCCATCCATGGGAAATTTCACCGTCACCAACATGGAGCCGTCCGGCTGTTTTTCAATGCTGCCCGGGTCAAACTCGTCGTACGCGCGAAAGGCAACGGCGGGAGAAAGCAACAGCTTGATTTCTGTAAAAATGGAAGGCGGCCCCATTTTTGGGGATGGCGAATCGGCAAATGTTTCGCTGAATCGCACATCGGTCAGCCGCGGTTCCAAGATACGGCTCACCCTAAACAGCCTGAAATCCTCAGCTTTTAGGCAAAATGCCTGCAAATACCAGTTTTTGTCCTTAAAAATCAGCCGGAAGGGCTTAATATCCCGCTCGGAAATCTCACCCGACGTACCGCAGTAGAAGATGTGCAGGATCCGCTTTTCTAAAATGGCGGTCTTGAGCAGTTCAAACCTCTCGTGATCTACCCGGCCGGAACCCCATCGCGTGAAATCCACCTCAATCCAGCTGGTATTCTGTTTTTGGAACATGCCGCCCAGCTTAAAGAGCAGCGTATCCATCCGCTGGCCTGCGGCCTGCAGGCTCTGGATGGCAAATAAAATTTGGTTCTGTTCCTCATCTGAGAGGAGGGTCTTGCCGAAGGCATAGCCTGGCATCAGGGAAATGCCGCCGCCCTTGCCTGCCGCCGTATATACCGGAACCCCGGCCATAGACAAAGTCTCCACGTCCCGGTAGACCGTGCGCACCGAAACCTCCAAAATCCCCGCCAGCTCTGGGGCCGTCGCGCTTCCTTTTTCCAGCAGGATATACAGCATTTGAAACAAACGGTCATTTTTCATTGCAGTTTTGCCTTTTCTATTTTTCACCAGTATACCATATAAACCAGACAACTAAATGTCAGGTTTTGTGGTAAATGAAAAATGGCTCCGGCTAACGTGACGGACCATGACTTTGAACTACTTCGCTCTCAATCGCAAAGCTAAAATTATAACTGATCGTAAAAAAAACTGACCCCTGCGCAATACAGTCATCAGTTTCTTTTGCCTCTTTTTTATATCCGTTTTTATTGAAACGTCATGCCCCGCTTTCGCACTCGCCCGCATCTATATGCCACAAGCTTGCGCAGGATGCCTGAATCTCTCAATCCTTTCTCCATCGTTTCAGTTGCGGAAAAAGCTCCTTCATCATATTATAGGCACCGTTTTCTGCGAGTCCGGAATTATTTGCCCCCACATCATTTATACTGAGGTTAAGCATTTCGGCCATGGTAAGGTCGGAGGTAAACTCGCCGTTACTATAGCAGTTCATACAATAATCGGCACTTCTGCCACCATCCTTTTCAGTTCCATACAGTTCATCGCCATCTCCCATGGGCATGCCGCAGCTTTGGCAATATCTTTCTTCCATATTCATCCCTCCAAAAGTAAATTCAAAAGAAGCTGTCCTTTTGCAGGCTTAGTATGCCACCTTTACTCCGAAGGCAATTCGTGAAGTTTAATCATCTTCATTCATCTTCTCAGCATGTCATGCTTTCAAGTCCTTTTCCCTTGGTTCTCAATCTGTCGGCATACAAAACCCGGCGTTAAACTGCCGGGCTTTCGTATGCGAATGATGAAAGAAGCTCAGTTGAGGCCTCCTTTTGCATCCTCGATTATACGCCCACGATATATCGGTACAAAGGCGCCAACTCCAGCATGGCGCTTTTGACTTCGTCAAATAGTTCCGGCCGCATGGTGGGCAGCACCGAGGAATTTTCATAACAAAAGCTGATGCTCTTGCGGTTCAAGTACGGCTTGATAGCGTCTGGCAGCGCGAATCGGTCACGTTTGTATGCCTCGCCGGATGGAGCATACCGTTGCATACATGGCGCATAAAGTAGCGCCTCGAATCCGGCTGGATCCGCCGCCGCATGTTCTCGCAGCTTCTGCATCATAGGCGCATTGGTGTGGTACATCCCCAGCCCGTATCCATATCCTTCCGGCGATATCTCAAAGTACATGCACAGGCTCTCGCTCAAACTTTGCCCCGGCCATCGATATGCCAGCCAAAGGTTGCTGCGGTAGGGAGATTTGTCCCTGCTGTAACGCGTGTCCCTGTTAATCCGGGAGACAATGCTGGATATTCTTGGGTTAAACTTCGGGTCGATGGAGAGCATGGTAGGAAGAAGCATTTCGGCCAACTCCCATAGGGGCTTCTTTACCTCTTTCGTATACCGCTCCCGGTTTGCACTGAAGAACGCCTTATTGTTGTTAAACGCCAGTTCCATCAAAAATGTGTAGGTCTCCGGCGTAAATCCACTAAAACGATTCATACTCTCTCTCTCTCCTTGTGTCGCGCAATCCGATCAACATCTACTTGTGATACCACCAACGCCAGCAAAATCAGCGCGCATCCGGCCCACATGCGTCCGCTGAGCGTTTCCCCAAGAAAAATCACGCCAAACAGGCATCCAAATCCAGCTTCCGTGCTCATGAAGAGCGATGCATATTCCGGTGCTGCATATTTAATTCCCACATTCATAATGGTCAGCGCAATCAAAGTCGCCCCAATGCCGCAATAGGCCAACTCGCTCAACATCTGCGGGGAGAAGTGTGCGGGGAATTTCTCAAAACATAGCCCAAAAATCCAAGCCAGAACTGCGGCAAAGGCAAGCTGCAGGCACGTGAGCTGCATGATATCCGAGTCTCCCGAAAACCTGTCCACACAAACAATGTGCCCTGCATATAGGATGGCGCAAAGCAAGGTTAGCAAGTCGCCGATATTGATTGAAAAATTATATTGAATAGAGAGTAGGCCAATTCCCAAGAGCATCAGCCCGGCCGCAAAAAAAATCCGCCGCTCCGGGCGCCGCTTCTTAAGGCCCCATATTAAAAAGGGAACAATAACCACATAAAAGGCGGTGAGCAGCGCATTGTTCCCTGCGGTGGTAAACATCAGACCATACGTCTGCGCAGCAAAAGCGGAATAGAGTAACACCCCCAACATCAATCCCCGCAGTATAGTTTTCCGATTCAGCGGACGCTTTTTTGAGAATAAAAAATAAACCAGTCCAATGGCGCCGATGGAAAACCGCAATGCCAGCAAATAGTTAGTCGGCATACTTTCCAATGCGTTTTTCATCACCACAAACCCGCCGCCCCATATGGCGCCGGCGCAAAGAAGCATCAAACTCGCTGCAATTCTTTTTGTTTGATCCGTCGCGGCCCACCCGTTTTTAAGGCTGGAGGTAATTTTACAATTAGCTGTTCTTTTCGATTGATCTGCCATGATTTGCCCCTATCTTTACAAGTTCCGAAGAACACTATACCATAGCGCAAGGCGGTTCACAAGCGCTTCAACCGTGATTACCCACCGCCTGCGGGTGGAGCCGTGCGCTCACCCCGTTCCCATTTCCAGCCCTCTTCTTGAGTCCAGGCCCGAAAAGATACACCAAGGCCAACGCAAGACAAGCGGCAACCCAACCCCCAAAAAACAGCCCATCAGCAACACCTTCCCCCCATCGGGGTATTTTTAGTCAATGGAACCGGCTAGCTGTTTGTCTTCCCTTACGGTTTGGTATGGCCATTTCTCGTCGGCGTGAACGCCTTCCTAAACCTCCTTCCGTCTCACTGGATCGTCTAAAATAGGAAGTTCCGGCGCGAGAGGCGCGCCATAATCCACTCGTTCGCCACCGGCTTGTGCGCTCGCCTCCGTTCCCGTGCCCAGTCCCCGGCTGCCGCTCGGCCCGAGAAGCCAACCCTGCGCCAGCACAAAACAAAAGCACCCCAAATGGGGTGCTTTTGTCAATGGAACCGGCAGCTGCCTATCTTCCCGGGCCGTCACCAGCCAAGTATTGTCGGTGTGTAAGGGCTTAACTTCTGTGTTCGGGATGGGAACAGGTGGGACCCCTTAGCTTAACCACCGGTATGGTGAGGTATGTTGTGCATACCTTGAAAACTGCATATTAAAGAGTTCTTTCGCTTTGATCAAGCCCTCGACCTATTAGTACCGGTCAGCTACATACATTACTGCACTTCCACCTCCGGCCTATCAACCATGTGGTCTACATGGGGTCTTACTCCTTTCGGATGGGAGATCTTATCTTGAGGTCGGCTTCACGCTTAGATGCCTTCAGCGTTTATCCGTTCCGCACTTGGCTACCCAGCTATGCCACTGGCGTGACAACTGATTCACCCTTGGTGCGTCCATCCCGGTCCTCTCGTACTGAGGACAGCTCCTCTCAAATCTCCTGCGCCCACGATGGATAGGGACCGAACTGTCTCACGACGTTCTGAACCCAGCTCGCGTGCCGCTTTAATTGGCGAACAGCCAAACCCTTGGGACCTGCTCCAGCCCCAGGATGCGACGAGCCGACATCGAGGTGCCAAACCTCCCCGTCGATGTGGACTCTTGGGGGAGATAAGCCTGTTATCCCCGAGGTAGCTTTTATCCGTTGAGCGATGGCAATTCCACTCTCATACCACCGGATCACTAAGCCCTACTTTCGTACCTGCTCGACCTGTCGGTCTCGCAGTCAAGCTCCCTTATGCCTTTATACTCTGCGAATGGTTTCCAACCATTCTGAGGGAACCTTTGGACGCCTCCGTTACTCTTTCGGAGGCGACCGCCCCAGTCAAACTGCCCATCTAACACTGTCCGAAGCCCGGATTACGGCACTTCGTTAGAACTCTAATAACACAAGAGTGGTATCCCAAGGTTGGCTCCACGCAGACTAGCGTCCGCGCTTCTAAGCCTCCCACCTATCCTGTACATATGTTATCAAAATCCAATGTTAAACTACAGTAAAGCTCTACGGGGTCTTTCCGTCCTATCGCGGGTAATGTGCATCTTCACACATACTACAATTTCGCCGGGTCCCATGTTGAGACAGTGCCCAAGTCGTTACGCCATTCGTGCGGGTCGGAACTTACCCGACAAGGAATTTCGCTACCTTAGGACCGTTATAGTTACGGCCGCCGTTCACCGGGGCTTAAGTTCCGTGCTTCGGTTGCCCTAACACTTCCCCTTAACCTTCCGGCACTGGGCAGGCGTCAGCCCGTATACGTCGTATCTCTACTTCGCACAGACCTGTGTTTTTGGTAAACAGTCGCTTGGGCCTATTCTCTGCGGCCTCTCTCGAGGCTCCCTTTATCCCGAAGTTACAGGGTCATTTTGCCGAGTTCCTTAACATGGGTTCTCCCGCTCGTCTTAGGATTCTCTCCTCGCCTACCTGTGTCGGTTTGCGGTACAGGCACCATTTTGCTCCATAGCAGCTTTTCTTGCCAGCGTGAATTCGACAGCTTCCCTACTGATCTTCGGTCCCCATCACGGCCCAGCCTTAGTTTGCGTACTTCACTACAAACCAGCCTCACCGTTTGGACGCGCTCTACCAGTCACGCGCTCTGTCTATCCTTCTGTGTCACTGCTTCTGTCAATCGCTTATGGTGGTACAGGAATATCAACCTGTTGTCCATCGCCTACGACGTCTGTCCTCGGCTTAGGTCCTGACTTACCCTGAGAGGACGAGCCTTCCTCAGGAAACCTTAGGCTTTCGACGGCAAAGATTCTCACTTTGCTCTCGCTACTCATGCCGGCATTCTCTCTCCCGTGCGGTCCACCGTCGCTTACGCTTCGGCTTCTGCCCGCACACGTTGCTCCCCTACCGATCGCAAGTTCACCAACATCCTCAACACAATTGTCTATCTCTTAAAGACATTTATAGCTACGGCTTCGCCGCAGCTGAGTTTTGTCCTTCCAGACACTCTACGCTGAACATATTGTTGAACTTGCGATCCCCAGACTTCGGTACACAGTTTAGCCCCGGTACATTTTCGGCGCACATTCACTCGACCAGTGAGCTATTACGCACTCTTTAAATGAGTGGCTGCTTCTAAGCCAACATCCTGGTTGTCTGTGCAACTGCACATCCTTTTCCACTTAACTGTGATTTTGGGACCTTAGTCGTGGATCTGGGCTGTTTCCCTTTCGACGACGAAACTTATCTCACGCCGTCTGACTCCCGATCATCGATTCTATGGTATTCGCAGTTTGATAGGGTTCGGTAAGCTTTGTGGCCCCCTAGCCCATTCAGTGCTCTACCCCCATGAATCTAAATCGAGGCTAGCCCTAAAGCTATTTCGGGGAGAACCAGCTATCTCCGAGTTCGATTGGAATTTCTCCGCTATCCACAGCTCATCCCCGCATTTTTCAACATACGTGTGGTTCGGACCTCCACGGTGTTTTACCACCGCTTCATCCTGTCCATGGATAGGTCACCCGGTTTCGGGTCTACTACATACAACTATTCGCCCTATTAAGACTCGGTTTCCCTACGGCTCCAGTGCTCTACACCTTAACCTCGCTGCATACAGTAACTCGCCGGCCCGTTCTACAAAAAGTACGCGGTCGCTTTCGCTCCCACTGCTTGTAAACATAGGGTTTCAGGTTCTCTTTCACTCCCCTCCCGGGGTTCTTTTCACCTTTCCCTCACGGTACTATTTCTCTATCGGTCACCAAGTAGTATTTAGCCTTGGGGGGTGGGCCCCCCTGCTTCCCACCGGATTACTCGTGTCCTGTGGTACTCTGGATACCCGCCACGTCAATCACATTTCACCTACGGGACTTTTACCCTCTCCGGTTCGGCTTTCCAGCCATATTCGATTATGTGATCTTTCGATTCTGCAGGTCCACAACCCCCTGTCTCCGTAGAGTCAGGGTTTGGGCTAATTCCCTTTCGCTCGCCGCTACTAAGGAAATCGATGTTTCTTTCTCTTCCTCCGGCTACTAAGATGTTTCAGTTCACCGGGTTCCCTCCGTAACACTATGTATTCATGTTACGGTGACGGCGCATAACCACCGCCGGGTTTCCCCATTCGGACATCCATGGATCGGCGCTTGCTTGCAGCTCCCCATGGCTTTTCGCAGCTTGCCACGTCCTTCGTCGGCTCTTGGTACCAAGGCATTCTCCCTATGCTCTTATTAGCTTGATCTTGTTAGAATAGGCACACACAATTCTTCAATTGCATGAGTTCTATTTTTTATCTTTTTCCTTTGAAATTGTAGCAGATGGTTCACTTACCCTCTGCTTTTTGTTTTTCAAATTCTTTTTCTCCGCGATTTTACTCTTCTCTATGCAGTTTTCAAGGTACACTTGCGGCTCCTTGCTTTCGTCTTCCCCCGCCGCTCGGTGAAAACTGGTGGGCTCAAGTGGACTCGAACCACCGACCTCGCGCTTATCAGGCGCGCGCTCTAACCAACTGAGCTATGAGCCCTCATTTGGTGGAGATGAACGGGTTCGAACCGATGGCCTCCTGCTTGCAAGGCAGGCGCTCTCCCAACTGAGCTACACCCCCTTATTTGGTTGTGGCACGTTAGTACTTCTTCCTACCCTGCCTTTGAAGGTTCGCACCTTCAAAACCATATAGTGCTTCCGATTCCTTTACTTCGCTTTCCTTGCGACAACCTCTCCTATTTTAGGTTTTACACCCTAGAAAGGAGGTGATCCAGCCGCACCTTCCGATACGGCTACCTTGTTACGACTTCACCCTAGTCATTGATCTCACCTTCGACGGCTTCCTCCTTGCGGTTAGAATACCGGCTTCGGGCGCTCCCAACTCCCATGGTGTGACGGGCGGTGTGTACAAGGCCCGGGAACGTATTCACCGCGGCATGCTGATCCGCGATTACTAGCAACTCCGACTTCATGTGGGCGGGTTGCAGCCCACAATCCGAACTGAGACTGCTTTTCTGAGATTCGCTTCCACTTGCGTGGTCGCATCCCTTTGTTACAGCCATTGTAGCACGTGTGTAGCCCAAGACATAAGGGGCATGATGATTTGACGTCATCCCCACCTTCCTCCGAGTTGTCCCCGGCAGTCTCACCAGAGTCCCCAACTTTACTTGCTGGTAACTGGCAACAGGGGTTGCGCTCGTTGCGGGACTTAACCCAACATCTCACGACACGAGCTGACGACAACCATGCACCACCTGTCTTACTTCCCCCGAAGGGACCTCATGTTTCCATGAGTTTAAGTAGATGTCAAGCCTTGGTAAGGTTCTTCGCGTTGCGTCGAATTAAACCACATGCTCCGCTGCTTGTGCGGGCCCCCGTCAATTCCTTTGAGTTTCAACCTTGCGGTCGTACTCCCCAGGCGGAATACTTATTGCGTTAGCTGCGGCACAGAGGGAGTTGATACCCCCTACACCTAGTATTCATCGTTTACAGCGTGGACTACCAGGGTATCTAATCCTGTTTGCTCCCCACGCTTTCGTGCCTCAGCGTCAGTGTCAGTCCAGAAAGCCGCCTTCGCCACTGGTGTTCCTCCTAATATCTACGCATTTCACCGCTACACTAGGAATTCCGCTTCCCTCTCCTGAACTCTAGTTGCCCAGTTTTGAATGCACCCCCCAAGTTAAGCCCGGGTATTTCACATCCAACTTAAGCAACCGCCTACGCACCCTTTACGCCCAGTAATTCCGGACAACGCTCGCCCCCTACGTATTACCGCGGCTGCTGGCACGTAGTTAGCCGGGGCTTCCTCACAAGGTACCGTCATTTGTTTCGTCCCTTGCGACAGAGGTTTACAATCCGAAAACCTTCTTCCCTCACGCGGCGTTGCTGGGTCAGGCTTGCGCCCATTGCCCAATATTCCCCACTGCTGCCTCCCGTAGGAGTCTGGACCGTGTCTCAGTTCCAGTGTGGCCGATCAGCCTCTCAGCTCGGCTACCCATCGTCGGCTTGGTGGGCCGTTACCTCACCAACTACCTAATGGGACGCGAACCCCTCTTTAAGCGATAAATCTTTGACCTCTCCGTGATGTCACGGTGTGGTCTTATGCGGTATTAGCATCTGTTTCCAGGTGTTATCCCCCACTTAAAGGCAGGTTATTCACGCGTTACTCACCCGTTCGCCACTAGGATCAAAACCGAAATTCTAATCCCCGTTCGACTTGCATGTGTTAGGCACGCCGCCAGCGTTCGTCCTGAGCCAGGATCAAACTCTTGAGTTTAATTCCTGTTAAAATATCCTCTCGGATATCTTACTCGTTTCTTCTCTGGCCGGACCCTCTCGGGCCCTTCCCTTCGCAGTACCCTTTTAGGCGGTACTGCTCGGTTGTCTCTTCATTACTTGCGTTTCTTCTTCTTCGTTAGCACTATATAGTTTTCAAGGTGCATTCTCCGCCGCTTTTGCTTCCCCCCGTCTCTGCGACAGCTCGTTAATCTTACCAAATCAATCTACCCTTGTCAAGGCGTTTTGAAAAGATTTTTATACAGTTTTTTCACCGTTTTTACCTGCCAAAAATCTCCACCACATCTTGTGGGACGTCCTTCTTCTTAACCATATAAGAGCCGCGCAAGCCGCCCATCCGCACACGTTAGAACTTTCTCCAGCACACAATCCACAGATTTCTCATCCGGAGCGTTTGCACCGATGTATAGTTTCAGTTTCGGCTCCGTGCCCGACGGCCGAACGCACAGCCAGCCGCCCCCCTCCAGAGAATAGCGCAGGACGTTGGAAGCGGGCAGCGCGATGCTCTCCTCGCCGCCATCCCGGCTTTGGCGGACGCTCATGCTGAAATCCTCCCGGTACAGGACCCGGATTCCGCCGAACTCCTCCGTCCAGCCGCCCCGAAGCCGCTCCATTGCAGCCTCGATCTTCTCGATTCCCGCTTTGCCACTAAGCGTATAGGATTTGACCGCTTCCTTATAATATTCATACCTTTCGTACATGTTCATCAGCACGTCGTACAGCGTTTGTCCCTGTTCCCGGTAATATACTGAGGCTTCCGCCATTAGCATGGCGCTGCAGATGGCATCCTTATCCCGACACGCGCTGCCAGCCAAAAATCCATAACTCTCCTCAAACCCAAACAGAAAATTTTTCCCCGTGCGTTCGCATTCGACGATCTGTTCGGAAATAAAGCGGAACCCGGTCAGCACTTCCCGGATTTCAATCCCATAGGCGGCGCAGATGGCATCCGCCATCCGCGTACTGACAATAGACTTCACTACAAGGCCGTCTTTGGGCAGCATTTTTTTCTGCGACCTGACGCTTAAGATGTAATGGATCAGCAGGCTGCCAATCTGATTTCCCGTAAGCAAAATGAACCGGCCCTCCCGATTGCGAACCGCCACGCCCAGCCGGTCTGCATCCGGATCGGTTGCCAGAATCACGTCGGCTCCGCACCGATCTGCCAGCAACGATGCCAGCGCAAAGGCTTTGGGATCTTCCGGGTTGGGCGCCGTCACCGTTGGGAAATCGCCGTTTGGCTCCTGCTGCTCCGGCACAACTTCCACATGGCCGATCCCCACTCTTTTAAGCAGCATGGTCACAGGCACGTATCCGCTGCCATGGAGGGGCGTGTAAACGAGCCTGACGTCTCCCCCTTTTTCCTTGAGCAGCTCCGGGCTTAAAAGCTGTGTTTCCACAGCGCGATAATACGCCTCGTCCACCTCTGGCCCAATGGAGATCAGCAGCCCCTTCTTTTCCGCTTCACCGCGATCCAAAGATTCTTGGCTGAAGTAATTGGCAAGCTGAATATAGTTGAGAATCTCCGACGCCTGTTCGGGGCCCACCTGCCCGCCATCCTCCCAATATACCTTGTATCCGTTGTATTCCGGCGGATTGTGGCTCGCGGTGATGACGATGCCGGCAACGCAGTTCAAATGCCGTACGGCAAACGAAAGCTGTGGCACGGAATGGAGGGTGCTGAAAAGATAGGCCTTGATTCCGTTGCCCGCCAGCACAAGAGCCGCCTCCAGCGCAAACGCATCGGACCTGTTTCTGGAATCGAAGGCGATTGCCACGCCCCGGGATCGAGCACCCTCGAACGTATTCAGATAATCGGCGAGCCCCTGGGTTGCGCGGCGGACGACGGGGAGGTTCATGCGGTTCGTACCGGCGCCCAGGATCCCCCGCAGCCCCGCCGTACCAAAGGCAAGCTCCGTATAGAATCGCTCTTCGATCTCCCGGTTATCATGCGCAATGGTTTTTAGTTCCTCCCGCAGCGCGGGTTCCAGACGGCTTTCATTGGCCCATCGAATATAAGTTTCCTTATAACTTTGCATTTAACTTCCTTCGCTTTCCGCCGCAACGGCCCTGACTTCTCCGCTTTCGCCGCCCTCCAGCACCGCATTGCGCGTCATGCTGTACGCATTGTCTCCGCCGATGATGATATGGTCATGCAACATGATGCCGATTGGTTCCAACGCGGCCAAGATTGATTTTGTGGCCAAATAGTCTTCCTTGGAAGGCTTTACGTTGCCGGAGGGATGGTTGTGACAGAGGATTATATTCTCCGCATCGTGCCTGACGGCGCACTCCACCACCAGGCGCGGATACACCGTGGTTTCGCTGGGCGTTCCAGTGCTGATTTGATCGCAATGAAGCACCCGCCTTGTGCGGTCCATGGATATAACATACATCGTTTCTTTATTTGTTATGCCGATCACCGACCGACAATATTTCACCGCGTCATCCGGCGTGTTAATCTGGTTCCCCCGGGGGCGGGAATTTCTCATGCTTGCTCCAATCCGCCCAACAAGATGGAGCAGGATCGCCGTTACTTCCCCCACGCCGTCCTGCTTCATCAGCTCATAGACATCAGCATGAAGCACATTCTCTAGGCACCCGAACCTATCGATCAGCCTGTGGGCGGTTCCATTGGTATCTTTCACCGGAATCGCGTATGTCAACAAAAGCTCCAGAATCTGGTGCTCGTGCATACCCTTAATGCCCACCTCCCGATAGGTCTGGCGCAGGCGTTCCCTGTGTTTTTCATGCATAAGCGTATTCCTCCAACGAACCCCAGCATCCTTGGATTATTCAATAAAAAGCCATGCTTTTATAGCCTGAAATGAAGATGATAATCCTATAATCATGCTTTTTGTGTATTTATATTATAGCGATTTAAGCGGTGTATGTATAGATTGTGATCCAGATTTTTCCTGCGAACGGCAACGATTGACAAACAATAGATCGGCTTTTATAATAAGTTGTGGTTTTCTCCTCGCTCGGCAAGGCCGTGGCTGCGGCGGATCGGCAATGCCAGCAGCGCAACAAGGGAGCGGAGCCTAAAAACGATTTTGTTCCCGTAGCTCAGCTGGATAGAGCGTTCGCCTCCTAAGCGAAAGGCCGCGCGTTCGAATCGCGCCGGGAACGCCAAAAAGCCCGATAAGCTCTGTGTTTTTCGGGCTTTTGCTTTGCCCGAAACAGTTCGTTCCGTTCGCTTGATTCATATCCGCCACGCTCTCTTCGCCCTCGCAGCTTGCTAATTGGTAGAAGGCCGGTTTTCACACTTTTGCTAATCAAAAGCGCCATCTTGCTAATTTGCGATTAGCAAGGCTTTTTGGCCACGATATTCGCCAAAGCCGCCGCAAGCTCCGGGGACTGCCTTAACTGTTCGATCAAGCCTTCGAGGTTTATTGCCGGCTGAGTTGGCTTGGGCGGGCACACCTCGCGCAGATCTGGATTGGCGTAAAATGCGGATTCAAACTTCTGTGCATTCACCTTTCTGTCCTCATCCAGAATGTGCGCATAAACGCGGGTAATCATATCCACCTGCGCATGCCCCGTATCGCCCTGCGTTGCCTTCAAATCACCGTGATTGAGCTTGAGCTTATAGGTTGTGCTGGAATGCCGCAGCGAATGGAACACCACGTTTATATCAATTTTCACTTAAAAAAATTATATTATTATACAAATTCACGAATCTAATGTAATTTGTTGACACATCACTCTTTGTCATGCTACATTTAGCCACGGATAATGAGCCATGAAGGCTCTGTGATATCAATAAAAGATTCAGGAATAAACCATGAAGGGATGCTGTTAGAAAACGGCACGCTTCGTGGTTTTTTGTTTTTCAAATCAAATCTGAGGGGAGATTGTTTTAGTGCAAAGCGAACTTAAAAACTACATTTCTGGGAAATGGACGGCATCCAGCAACGGAAAGACCCTTGTACACAGGAATCCTGCGAATCTTGAAGAAATTACCGGGATATGGCCGGCGTCAACGCGAGAAGATGCCAGCAAAGCTATAGAGGCCGCGCAAAAAGCCTTTCCCATGTGGAGCGGTTTGACGGTATATAAGAGGGCTGAGTATATAAAAAAAGCAATCAGCGCCATCGTGAGGGAAAGAGAGAAAATAGCCGGAGTTATCACGCTCGAAAATGGCAAGACATATCCAGAATCCTTGGCGGAAGTTGATTCAGCAATTCGGGAAATGGATTATCAGGTGAATGAAGGGCTGCGGATGTTTGGGCAAATTGCGCCTTCCGCTACCGAGGGCGTGTTTGCATACAGTAAGCGCTTTCCTTTGGGCGTAGTAAGCATCATCAGCCCTTGGAATTTCCCGTTCAATGTCCCCGGACGCAAGGTTACGCCTGCATTGATCGCGGGCAATACATGTGTGCTAAAGCCTTCCAGCCTGACGCCTCAGACGGGATTGAAATTTGTTGAGGCATTTATTGAAGCCGGCTTGCCCGAAGGCGTATTGAACTTCGTTACGGGCGCGGGATCCACCGTTGGAGAGGAACTGATTACAAACCCGGCGATCAAGGCGATTTCTTTTACCGGCTCTACAGGCGTTGGGCGGGGAATTCACGAGAAGGCTGCAAAGATTCTTGCGAAGACCCAGTTGGAGATGGGCGGCAAAAATCCCGCTGTGGTGCTTGCCGACGCGGACCTTGTACAGGCGGCAAAAGCGGTTGTGACGGCCACGTTCGCATGCGCTGGACAATGGTGTACCTCCACAAGCCGCTTGATTGTCGTAAAAGAAGCAGCCGAGAAAATGAAGGAATTAATCCTCGCGGAAGTTCAAAAATATGTGGTTGGAAACGGAATGAATCCGGCATCCACCATGGGAACTGTTTGCGGAACCGAACAGGTGAAGAACATCCTGAATTACATTGAGATCGGCAAGCGGGAAGGTGCAACCCTCGCCTTTGGCGGCGAACGCCTTCAGGGCAGCGAATATGAAAACGGCTGCTTTATTCAGCCTACCGTTTTTACAAACGTGACGCCCGACATGACCATCGCCAGGGAGGAAATATTTGGGCCCGTGCTGAGCGTAATTGAAGTTGAAAATTTTGACGAAGCCGTTAAGATTGCCAACGACGTACCCTTTGGCCTTGCTTCCTCCATCTTTACAACCAACCTGAACAAGGCCATGACCTTTATGGAAAAGGCCGACGTGGGTTTGGCGCATGTCAATATCATGACGGCCCACAAAGAGCCTCAACTGAGCTTTGGAGGCGTAAAGGAATCCGGCTTCGGCTTGCCGGAAGCCGGCAGTACGGGCATTGAGTTTTTTACTAGGCACAAAACAGTCTACATTAAGTATTAAGGCAACCATGTCAGCGTTATACATCAGGAATACTGAAAGGAAACCATATTCCTGTTTATAAAATTAATTAATTTATTGGAGGAAGATTTAAATGTCAATGGATATCAAGCGCATGGAATCCAACGGTCGTCTGAGCAAAGTTGTAATTCACAATGGAGTCGTTTATCTGACGGGTTTGGCTACCGATGGCCCGGAGAACTGCAAAACCATGACCGATCATGCGGAAAACGTATTCCGTAGGATTGATCATTATCTTGCCATGGCGGGTACCGATAAATCCCGCATCCTGTCTGCCACATTATATTTCGCAGATTATTCTCAGAAGCCCGAGTTCGACGCGGCTTGGGAAAAATGGATGCCGAAAGGCTGCGAGCCCGCCCGCACGGCTTTGACCTGCGTCGGATACAGCGCCAAGTGGCCTGTTGAGGTTACCATCATCGCCGCGATGCCGGAATAAAGTCATCCATTCGAAGAATTATTGTATAAGGAGGAAGACGAAGGATGAACATGAGGATTCAGGAGCATCCGATTATTGACGAGCATCCAAAAGGGAAAATAGTAACCTTCACCTATGATGGGAAAACGATGAATGGGTATGAAGACGAACCGATTGCCGCCGCCTTAAAGGCGGCGGGTGTTATGATCCATCGCTATACCCGGAAACTGCATAAACCCAGAGGGATTTTCTGCGCCATCGGGCGTTGCACCGACTGTGTGATGATCGTAGATGGAAGACCCAATATTCGCACCTGTATTACCCCTCTGAAGGAGGGTATGGTTGTCCAGACGCAATATGGCGTAAACGCAAAGGAGATCTAGGCAATGAAACGATATGATTTGATTGTGGTTGGTGCGGGCCCGGCTGGTCTATCTGCAGCGATTGAAGCGGCCAAGAAGGGCATGAGCGTAGGTGTTTTCGATGAAAACAGCCGCCCCGGTGGACAGCTTTTCAAGCAGATACACAAGTTCTTTGGCGCCAAGGAGCACAAGGCGAAGATCAGAGGCATTAACATCGGCAAAGAGCTTTTGGATGAGGCGACCAGACTTGGTGTCAAAGTGAACCTTAACCGTGTGGTAAACGGAGTGTTTTTTCCATTAAAAATAACGGTATATGAAAATGATTGCATTGCTCCCTATTCTGCAGACAATATTTTAATCGCTACAGGCGCTTCTGAAAATATGATTCCATTTGATGGGTGGACACTCCCGGGTGTAATCGGTGCAGGCGCAGCTCAGACCATGATGAATCTTCATAGCGTAAAACCGGGCCAAAGGATATTGATGGTTGGCTCCGGAAACGTTGGATTGGTTGTAAGCTTCCAGCTGATGCAGGCGGGGTGTGAAGTGGTGGCGGTGATTGATGCGGCGCCGCGCGTGGGTGGCTATGGTGTACATGCATCCAAAGTAGCGCGTACCGGCGTTCCCTTCTATACATCCCACACGATTCTAAAAGCAGAAGGTACAGACTGTGTAAAAGGCGTGGTCATTGCCGAGGTTGACAGTAAATGGAATCCAATTCCAGGCACAGAAAAACATTTCGATGTAGACACAATCTGTATAGCCGTTGGCCTTTCTCCAATGTCGCAATTAACCAGAATGGCCGGGTGCAAAATGATCGACCGCGGCGGATTGGTTCCCGTATGCGATGAGTTCGGACAAACTTCTGTGGAGGGACTGTTTGCGGCGGGTGACGTGGCAGGCATTGAGGAGGCCAGCTCCGCCATGATCGGTGGGCGGATCGCTGCACTTTGTGCAGCAAGACGCAGCGGCTTTATGGAAGAGGACGATTTTAAAAAGGAATATCGAAGGTTACGGGAATCGCTTGATGAACTTCACAGAGGATTGTTTGCTCCTGAAAACAAGGGCCGTATGGATGTTTTTGAGACCGCTGAGGGTATAGCCTTGTCGCAGTCGCTTTTCACCAACGGCTTTTTGAAAGAGGATGAGGTCTCAAGCTATCCTGGTGCCGTAAAACCCAAGAAGAAAGGCGCACGCCCGGTAATTGAGTGTACGCAGAACATTCCGTGTAACCCCTGTCAGGATGTGTGTAAATTTGGATGCATCAGTATTGGCAGTGATATTACTGCCTTGCCTGTGGTGAATTCCGATATTGAGTGTAAGAATTGTGGCATGTGCGTAGCTGCTTGCCCGGGACAAGCCATTTTTTTGGTCAATGACGATTATGCACCCGGCTTTGCATCTATAACCTTGCCTTACGAGTTTTTGCCGCTTCCCAAGATCGGCGAAAGGGGGAAGGGGCTGGATCGCAGCGGCAAATCCGTGTGTGATGCAGAGGTCATAGATGTCAAAACTGGAAAGGTGTATGATCATACTGCTCTGCTTACAATCAAGGTGCCTTCCGACATGGCGGCGAAGGCACGTTTCTATAAGAAAATTTAGAAGAAAGGGAGGTGCTTATTGATGATAGATTTGAATGACCGCACCAATCAATTGGGTGAATTTATCACACAACCGGATGATGATTTGATCATATGTCGATGTGAGGAGATCACAAAGGGCGAAATCCGCCAAGCGGTTCACGATGGAATGTGGACTGTAACGGAAGTAAGAAGATTTTTGCGAGCGGGCATGGGACTGTGCCAGGGGCAGACCTGCGACAGAAACGTCAAAAATATCATTGCCCGGGAATTGGGGATAAAGCCCGTAGATTTAGAGGATGCTACAGCCCGCCCCCCCATGCGCCCCATTGAAATGGGGCAATACGGCAAGGAGGTTGCCACGAAATGAGTACATATAAAGCCGATGTCATTGTGATCGGGGCTGGCGTGGTAGGGTGTGCCGCCACATATTACCTGACGAAGCAAGGCCACAAGGTCATTTGCCTGGAAAAGACCATGATAGGCCACGGCGCTTCCAGCAGAAACGGAGGCTGCGCCCGGCAGTCGGGACGTGACCCCCGTGAAATAGAACTTGCGATCTATGCAACAAATAACATCTGGCCTACACTTGCGGAAGAATTGGGAACAGACGTAGAGTGGAGGCAGCATGGGTATCTGGTCTGTGGTTATAACGAAGGTCACAAAAAAAGCATTCAAGACCGTATTAAAGTAGCAGGCAAATGCGGTTTGGAAATAATGCTCTACGAGGGTGATGACATCAAGCAGATCAATCCTTATGTATCGGAACATGTAACTTGTGCCGGGTGGACGTCCAAGGATGCCGTGGCAAATCCGCTCACCACGACCCTTGGTTATTATAAGCGTGCCCGTCAGCTAGGAGCAAAATTCATGACAGGCGCAGCCGTGGTGAGGATGGCTACCAAGCAGGGAAGAATCCGTCAAGTCGTTGTGGACAATGGCGATATTTATGAGGCAGATGCGGTTATTCTTGCAGCTGGATACTTCAGCAGAAAAATATATAACACCGTAGGTTTAGATGTTCCCATATATAAACGCTTGGTTGAAGTTATTGTTACAGAAGCTGCGCCTCATATGTTTGATATGATGATAGGAGGCATGTCTGGATTCTATGGCCATCAGACCGAGAACGGATCTTTTGTCTTCGGAAACAATACAGGCTATGAGAACTGCTTTGCCGAAATGTCCTTTGGTGATACGCCTTTGGCAACATCTTACAATGCATGCAACACGGCCCGAACCATTACCGTGGATTTCCCCGAAATCTCTAAGTATAAGATAGTACGGCATTGGTCCGGGTGGAACGATAATACCCCCGATGGCGTTCCATTTATTGGAGCAGTTGATGAAATCCCGGGTTTGTATATCTCGTTTGGTGCATGCGGACATGGCTTCTGTCCGGGTCCCGCCGTGGGATATACGTTGGCCGAGCTGGCACAGGGGAGACCTGCCCCGGTGGATTTATCCGGGTTGCGCTATGACCGGTTCGACTGTGCGTTCAATTCGGGCAAGCAGAATATTGATAATGTCAAATTACAATAGGTGCGGCATTTTCCGAGAAAACAATACCGGCAGCATCTTATAGATGCGATAAAAGCCGGATCAAGCAATCTGAATCTTAACTTTCAAGGCGAGGAAAACACAAAGCAAAGTGTTTCCCTCGTCTATTTTTCTCCCCTTAGAAGAAACAGGGGCGTAGATTTATAGTTGATCTTCTCCACATCGTCCCATACTTTTTCGCCGATGTGCATATCTGCGGATACCCTGCAAAAGCCCGCATTGTTGAGCATTTCGATATCGGTCTTTGGCCTTTCGCAGCGACTTAAGATGAGCTTCCGGCAAATATCCTCCATAGCCGCGCTTTCACAATAGCCATTATAGTCAAACACGCCATTTTCCGCCACGGCTTGACGGTCACGCTCAAATTCGCAGGCCTTATGCGCATCAAACAGATACGAGTACCACGCCGCATCAAAATTCAGGAGCACCCCTCCCTTTTTCAAAACGCGAAACCAGTCTCTGTACGCGTCCTGAGGACGCTCAAGATTCCACGTCAAATTTCGGGTGACGATGGCGTCGAAGCTCCCATCTTTAAAATCAAGGCAGTGGGCATCCATGCGGCAAAAGGATATGCTGCCCCGATACTTCTCGGCGTTTTCCATCGCCGTGTCCAGCATTGCCTGCGTATAATCAATTGCGGTTACGTGGTAGCCGCGCTTTGCCAGACCAATCGCAAAAAAGCCAGGGCCCGTACCGATATCCAGAACACGCATGAATTTGTCACCGGGTATTTCGCGGGTGATCACATCCATCCAGTTCCTCTCGTTATCGTGGGTAATTTCATACTGGACTACCTCCGAATAGCTCTCCGCCCGGCGGGTCCAGTACTGCTCTATGGTATGGATCAGTGATTTTGTGCCAGGGATCATATTTACCGCCTCGCTTTTTATTTCCTCGCCATCACAAGGAACATGGGTGCTGCCGGGTCATTGCGCTCCTGCAGAATCGCAGTTCCCGCAGTGACATCGCTTGTACAGAATGAAAAGCCGATTCTATGCAGAACTGCCATGTCCCACGAAGGCCTATCCTCTCGGCTTATATTCATGGAAATCGTAATCTCTTTATTTTCGATTGCCAGTTCGGTGGTTATTCCGGTGTGCCCATATGGCAATTCTGCATCGGGCCCCGGGTTTTTTGGGGTGCTTGCACGTGCGGCACTGCCATAATTCGCGTCAAAATTGATAAGCGTACCACCCGTTTTCAACACCCTGAACCACTCTTTGTAAGCTTTCTCGGGATCAGGGAGCGTCCATGTCAGATTGCGGGATATGATGGCATCAAAGCTTTCATCGGCGAAGGAAAGCTCCTGGGCGTTCATCAAGTCATAGCGGATAGGAAGTCCTTCTGCCGCCGCCTGCGCACGGGCTTCCTCAATCATGACAGGCGTCAGGTCGATGCCCGCCATGTCATATCCGCGTCGGGCAAGCAGAATGCAAAAAAAACCGGTGCCGGTGCCTACATCAAGTATTTTAAGAGGGTGTCCGCTGGGAAGAAGCCCTTCCAATGCTACGCACCAGCGCTCGCCCAAACCATCCGTAAGCTCATTTTTTCTTACCTTGCTAAATTCGGGAATTCTGGCCGTCCAATAATCCACAACTCTATTTTCGATAGCTTTTTTCATAATTGTGCTCCTATTTCTATCAATGCAGTATCATGTATAATCTGCAAATTGCGATACTGTAGACTCTCATAAGCTTTGGCAGGAAGCGTGTTGTATAATAAAAAATTGCCTGGTCTGTCGTTCTGACAAATCAGACAATCTTCATGACTGCCCATAATCCCGCAACAAATACGCAAATACTTCAACTTCAGCTGAGATGCTTCATTTCAAATGAAACTTTAGTAATTTTACTCACATTTCATGCTGCTGTCAATCCGGAGTTTATGTTTGCTAAGCCTCCATATATGATGAATATTACTTTTTACAAACACGCATTAATTATATGGGAAATAATGTGAAGACTTGTTACTCCAACAAGGTAAAGGCAAAAACACGAAATATGTCCTTCAGAATAATTGAACGAAAGTAACCCGAGGGTTAGCAGTTGTTGCTTAATATTATTACATTCCTGGTAAAAAGCGTATTGCTCAATAATTACGGGCGTTGAGGCCATGCGCAGGCTTGCCTGAGCCCAACACATTCATAAGTTATGAGCTGGAAACTGGTGGCTCATAAAGCATGAGATCATTTTTAAGCACTTTTCACAGGATGCTCTATATATAGAGTACAGCAGATACTTCATGAAAGGAAGGTGCTATATTCACCATGAGGCAATCAGAACTCAAGATATGCTTCCCTAAGCCGACGAGGGAAAGAGTCGTTAGAAGAGACGGGTTAATTATAACTTGATCCTCTAACACCCCAAGCCGAGCCGCAATAAACAGTTTCAGCAACAAGCTCTTTCAGCTATATCGAGATTATGTTGATAGCCAAGACGGTATGGGCTGCAAAAGAGCCAACAGCATTTAAACGGGGGGGAAGCGTATGGAGACGTGCGACGTAAAATATGTCGCTAACTATATCAGAAAATCGAGGGCAGAGAGCGATGAGAACTTAGAGAAGCATCGTGCTGCCCTAGTCGATTTATGCAATAGACGGGGCTATACCTATACTGAGTATGCGGAAGTAGGCACCTCCGATAGCATTGATATGCGCCCTAAAATGATAGAGCTGTTGCGGGATGTTGAAGATGGTATGTTCGATGCTGTTTGCGTTGTGGATTATGATAGATTGAGCCGGGGAGATTTAGGGCAACAAGACCGAATAAAAAAGACCTTCCAAAAATCCAATACTTTAATTATTACACCGGAGACGGAGTTGGATCTGAATAATGACGAGCATGACACCATGGCCGATTTTAAGGGCTTTTTCGCAAGGCAGGAATACAAGATGATAAAAAAACGCTTAAGACAGGGGAAAAAATTTGGCGCACGGCGTGGTGATTGGACGAATGGAATCCCCCCGTATCCCTATGAATACCAACGATACCTTGACAAGTATAACCCCAAAGGATTGGTGGTCAACGAGGTCAAGCTAAAGACTTACCGCTACATCATCGAAGCCATTTTGGCAGGGACGACTAGCCCTGCTATCGCTCAGGATCTCAACAATCAGCACATCCCATCAGCACGAGGCGATTTATGGCACGGGGCGCAGATTTATCGGTTGGCGTTAGACGAAACGCACCTTGGTAAGGTCATCAGCAACAAATCATTTGGTGATAATCATAAGCATAAAAATTCTGATGCAAAATCCGCCCAAATGCTTCCAATGGAGGAATGGATTGTGGTTGAAAATCGCCATGAAGCCGTTAAAACCGTTGAGGAACATGAGAGGATAAAGGATTTATTGAATACAAGGCAAAAGATACCTATCGCGCGAGAGAAGGGGTTTACGCATTGAGCGGATTGGTAAAATGCGGAAAGTGTGGGCATACCCATAGCTTTCTTGTAAAAGAGAATGGGCTTGAGCTAATGAAACCCTGTTGGTATAAAGACCCCTACGGTAACAAGTGCGATAACAAAGGTGTGAAATCATCCGTGATTGAAGATCTGGTTTTAGAGGAAGTGAAAAAATACAAAGACCAATTCTTGATTGAGAATGACACAGCCGAGGAAAAGCTGAAAAAGCGGCTGCTGCTACAACTGGAAGAAAAAAAGCAGCAGCTCGAAAAAGAGCAAAAGGCACTTGAGCGCATAAATGAAAGCTATGAGTTGGGTGATTATACACGGACCGATTGGTTAAGCAGGCGCAACAAATGGACTGGCGAAATCGCCAAAACAAAAAGTGAGATTACTGAACTAAACCGACAGTTAAAGGCAATGGCGCTTGCAACCCCAATGGATCGGCTTGAACGGATCAACTCCTTCTGGGAACAGGTTGCCACAGCCGGCACCCCAAAGGAGCGTAACGAGCTATACAGAACCATAATTGAAAAAATCGTCTGGACAAGGAACGGCAACGATGCGAGTATCGAAATTGAGTACAAATAACCGCCGCATTTCTGCGCATACTACAAAGGAGTTTAATATTAAAAGGAGGTGATGCCCTGTGACAAATTCAACACGAATACCCAATAGACTGATAAACGAGAAATCGCCTTATCTGCTCCAACATGCCTATAATCCCGTGGATTGGTGGCCGTGGTGCGAGGAAGCCTTTGCAAAAGCGGAGGCCGACGATAAGCCGGTTTTCCTTTCTATTGGGTATAGCTGAATTAGGTTACTTTAATGTACATGCCACTGGAGACAGGTGTTCTTTTTGACTGTCAGAGGTGTTCGGTTGCACATTGAGCAAAGGGTGTCGTCGCTTACCAGATGTTCCATTGCACAAGCATCTTTTTGCGCTGTTTCGGCATCAATCTGTAATATCTCAATTAAAAACGCTTTTATTATTGAGTGCTTATCCAACAACCGGTATGCAAACTCTTTGCCTTTTGGCGTAAGGTATACGAGGCGGCTATGATCCCTTTCTATCAGGTCAAGCTGTTCCAAATTATTTGCCGCAACGCATACACTGGCTTTGCTTACATCAAGCTTTACCGCCATATCAGATATACGGACGCCGTTATTGCCGGGTGAAAGCATTATTATTGATCTGAGATAATTTTCCTGTGATGGAGTTGTGGATTTCATAAATAGCTCCCTGTTTTTTGTGGAAAGAAAGCTTATACAATGCTGTGCACATGTCAAACATCAAACGCATAAACAGTTGTGCAGCATAACGACATAAATTCGTGGTCATGGCTGGTTACGATAACGGCTTTGCCCTGCATTGCCAAATCACTTAGAAGCCCAACTACATTAAGCATTGAATTATAGTCAAGCCCACTTGTGGGTTCGTCAAAGCAGATAATATCAGCATCTTTCATGCAGGCAACCGCGATGCAAAGTCTTTGCTTTTGTCCGCCGGATAACGAGGCGGGATGCCGCTCTAAATACTTGGTTAAATTCATGCTCTCCAGAACCTTTTTGCCTTTTGCCGCAAGAGCACCTTCCATTTTGCAGCCCAATACTATTTCTTTTTTCACGCTTTCGGTAAAAAGCTGATAATCGCTGTCCTGCATGACAAGGTATGTATTTTTAATTCTCTCCTTAGCTTTGCAATTCTTACTGTGAATATATATATCACCATTATTCTGTTTTCTAATTCCACAGATGATTTCTAAAAGCGTGGTTTTTCCCGTGCCGTTTTGCCCTGTAATCCCTAAAACTTCACCGCGGGCTATATCCATATTCACATTCTCAAGCAGTCTCTTGCCATTTTTATATTGAAAACTAATATTTTTCAGCTTCAGCAAAGACTCTCCCGATTTCGCTTCATTTTGCATATTAAGAAAACAATCCATATGAATAGCACGAAGACCGATTTTATGCAGAGCCTCATTGGTTTGGCTTCTTAACATATCGCCTGACATTTCCTGCTTAATTTTACCGTTTTCAATTATAACCGCCCTGTCGCATAAGTCCGCCAAATAATGAATTCGGTGTTCTGATATAATGATCGTATGACCTTTGTCCTTTAGCTTTTGCAGAATCTTCCGTAGTCTTTCCACCGAATTATTATCAAGATTGGCTGACGGCTCGTCAAAAACCAATATCTTTGGTCGCCTTGCATAAACCGAAGCGATTGCAATCATCTGCTTTTCGCCGCTGGAAAGGCTGAGCACCGACTTGCCAAGCAGCCGTTCGATTTCAAAAAGCTCCACCGCATCTTTTATTCTTGTCAATGTTTCCTCTCGCTTAAGTCCCGCATTTTCGCACGAAAAAGCAAGCTCACCTGTTGTGTCCATTGCAAAGAACTGACTTCTGGGGTCCTGGAACACGCTGCCTACCGTGTGTGATAACTCTTGGATTGTATACTCAGCGGTGCTTTTGCCGTCTACGGTGATACTTCCGCTCAAATTGCCATCGTAAAAATCAGGTATCAAGGCATTAAACAGTCGCGTAATCGAGGTTTTGCCTGAGCCGCTGCTTCCCAGAAGAAGCACGAATTCATTGGCGTTTATGTTTAAGTTTATATTCTTCAGTGCGCCTTCGTCCTCCGATGCATATAGAAAATTAACATTATTTATTTTTATCAAGAAAATTCCCCTTATGAAAAAATGCTTATCGAAACAGCCGCGCATGTAAATAGTGCGACTGATAAATAATCCCCCGCTTTAAGCTTTATCTCGCGATAGGAAACCCGCTTGGTTTCCAAATCAAGGCCTCTTGTCATCGCAGAGGCCGAAAGCTCGTCCGCTATGGTAAAGTATCGAATGATGAGTGGTACGATTGCGTATTCTATGGTTTTTAAAGGGCGTAAAACGATATTTTTAGGAGTAATTCCAATTCCCCGAAGCTTCATTGTGTTCTTTATATAATAAAATTCCTGCTTGACGGTGGGAATATATCTGAAAGCAACCGCCAAAGTAATTGTTATACCCTTTGGGGCATGCATATTTTCCATAGCGGTTATGAAATCGCCTATCCGCGTTTTTCCCGCTACCCATATTGCCATTATTATAATTGCCGAGAACCGCTGCACAAAATATAACAGAGCTCCTGCAATATTCCTTAATTGCTCATTTGCGATATACGGGGATACAAAATCGAGCAGCAGCAAAACAGCGACGTATATGAAAACCTTTACGCCCTTTCTAAAGAGCCCGGCGGCGAAAAACAGCACCAAAATCAGCGCGTAGTTGAGCATAAGCGCATATCGGTCGGCTGATAAAAAAGTGCAGACCGTACACGCGAGCATGATCAGCAGTTTCATTCTCGGGTCTAATTCTCCGATAACATTCCCCCGGTTCTCGTTTAATAACATACTTATACGATTCCCGCTTTGATAAAGTGCTTCTTAAGGAGCAGCTTTCCAATGAAAGCGCCAATTACACAGCAGATGATTACTGCGGCAAGCCCAACGAAAAACATAGGGCCGGCAGCAAAATCGAGAACCGCCGTATACATCTCCACATATTGCTCGCTTAAAGTACTCATTGCACCCGTGAACAGAATAAGCGGCACATAATTTCCTAAATACCAAGCGGTGATTTGCACGGTAAAGCAAGCGACCAGCGTACCGAATTTTTCTTTACCCGCCTTTTGCCATATTACTTCCGCGATGATCCCGCCCAACGCTAGAAATACACTGCTTGGCCAAAAACTCATAGCCTGTATCAAGGCAAGAACTATGCCGAAAATCATTTTTGCCCACTTTTTGTTGACCTTTGTGTAAAACAGCATAAATATTGTACCCAAAAGGAGAGCGCTCACGGCATCTATAAATAGATTGCCCGCAATGCTCAAACTCATAGGTATGCCGATAACCGAACGCACCACATACCCCAGAACCAATATAAGTGCCATTGTAATATAGTCTCTTACCGAAAGCTTGTTTTTGTTTTTTTCCTTTAAATTTACTTTGCTCATTTTAATGACCTCCTGATTATATACTCCAGCCCTCGGCTGTTTTCCTGATTTCTATAAATTTCCTATACACGCCCTCGGTCTTCACCAAATCTTCATGCTTGCCTTGCTGTGAAACTCTGCCGTCTTTCATGACGATAATATTGTCCGCGTTTTCGATTGTGGATAACTTATGTGCGATCGTGATCACGGTCTTACCCTTCGTCAATTCGTTGATCGCACCTTGGATATAGTGCTCGTTTTCAGGGTCAATGCTCGCGGTTGCCTCATCCAGCATTACAATCGGCGCATCCTTGAGTATAGCTCTTGCTATTGATATACGCTGTTTTTCTCCGCCGGATAATGTGCTGCCGCTTTCGCCGACTATCGTTTCATAGCCCTCCGGCAATTCTGAAATGAACTCATGGCAGCGCGCCTTTTTTGCTGCCGACATTACCTCATCCTCCGTGGCATTGGGATTACCGAGTTTAATATTATTCGCTATGGTATCATGGAAAAGATAAACATTTTGAAACACCATGCTGATATTTTTCAGAAGACTGTCGCAGGTAAGCTCCCGTACATTGTGTCCGCCGATTTTCACAGCACCGCTTTTCACGTCATAAAATCGTGCAATCAGATTGCAGAGAGTCGTTTTGCCGCCGCCGGAGGGACCTACAATTGCAGTCATACTGTTTTCGGGCATTTCAAACGATACATTTTTTACTACCTCTGTAGAGTCATATGCAAATGAGACATTTTCAAACTCAACGCTGTAATCGGAAAGCGCTATATCTTTGCCGTCTTCGTCAATGAACGCGCTTTGCTTTAAGCTATTCAATTTATTGATATTGCTCTCAATAATGTTAAGCATATGTATTGAGCCACCAGCACCTTCTATGGAGGCAAAAATCGAAAAGGTGAACATCAGCATCATAACCGAATAGAGCAAACTCATTCCGCCGTCAATCGTAAGCAGTGAAACAACAAAAATTATGCCGCCTGCAGCCAGCTTTAACGATGCTCCGTACAAGGCATCTATCGGTGCATAGCTTATCTCGGCTTTAATGTTGGTATCACGACTATCTCTAAACGCTTTTCGTATGGAGCCTAACGCCTTGCCTTCATTTCCATATGATTTTATCTGACTAAGACCATGTAGATATTCAATCACGCTGCGGGTCATATCCTCGTGCGCTTTATGAACCATTGGCACAACCCTTTTTCCAAGCTTATTTACCATATTCAAAAATATAAAGGACACGCATACGCCCAAAAGGCCGATTAACGCCGTGACAGGATTGAAAAACAAAAGGCAGAGCAGTATTGCAGCTGTGGTAATATATCCCTCAACAACAGCGATTACCGATTTCATTCCCACACCTTCGAGCAATGAAAGCTCCGAGGAGATTGTGGCAGTAATATCCCCGGTTTTATGCTTTTCAAAGTATCCTAGCGGTACTCGTTTAAGCACGTTTCCCACATGGATTCGCTCGTCTGCAGTTGCTTTGTACCCGGCCATGTCCAGCGTTGAAAAGCGAAAATAATTAAACAATGCGTTAAGCAATATCGCAATACCTATCCCTAAAGCCATGTACAACGCCAGGTGTTCGGAAAGTGGTGACACGCCTTTTGCGTCAAGTATAATGTAATGCACCGAATAGGCGCCCAGCATAAGCGGAAGAATTTTAAAAATGGTGGCGAAAAACGCGCTTACACAGCCTAGGTACATCGTTTTCTTATATTTGCCCGTCCAGCGTATAACAGTTCTTAATGTTTTAAACATATGCCTTACCTCTCTTGGGTGTCCAGCATTTTGAATCAATGTGCGCTTGCCACATGCTATGATAAACTTTGCTTTCTTCAAGAAGCCTTTCGTGACGATCCATTGCCGTTATTTCTCCCTTATCGATTAAAATGATTTTATCGGCGTGGGTAATGGTTGAAAGACGATGTGCGATAACCACTAAGGTTTTTCCCTTTGCCAGAGCTGAAATGGATTTTTGTATTTCCCATTCGTTTTCAGGATCTGTGTATGTTGTTGCTTCATCCAGGATAACGATAGGGGCATCCTTTAAAATCGCCCGCGCTATACTGATCCGTTGCTTCTCGCCGCCGGACAGCCGGTTCCCCGCCTCTCCGGCTGTTGTGTCATATCCGTTTTCAAGCGCACTTATGAAGTCATGGCAGCGCGCCTTCTTTGCCGCCTGTATCACGGCTTCGTCACCGGCCTCCGGATTTCCCATTCGGATATTTTCGAGCAGAGAACAATCAAAGAGGAAATTATCCTGAGTCACAAAGCTTACGGTCTGCGCCAGCTGTTTTAACGGAATGTCCCGAAGGCTTATACCGCCGATGGTGATATCACCGGAGGAAACGTCCCAAAATCGCGCAATCAGCTTTGCCATGGTTGATTTTCCGCTTCCCGAAGGACCAACTAATGCGCAAAACGTGTTCTGAGACAGCTTCAAGTTTATATTTTTCAGCACTTGTGCTTCCTCGTTATAAGAGAAAGAAACATCTTTAAATTCGATGCTGTGATTTTTTATTACCGCATCTGCTTCGCTGTTGTGCAGCTGCTCCACATTCAGGAATTCACTTGTATCGTTTACTGCGTATTGGATCATCTTCATGTCGTTGACAAAAGTAGAAAGATTTATCAGAGGAGGCGCTATGCCGATCCCCAATGCTACGCAAAGCACAAATTCCGCCGGAGTAAGAGCACCGTTTTGACTTAGAATAATTCCAATGGGAACAATCCCCAACAGTGTCGTGGGCAGCAACGCCATCATAAGGCCAAGCGGTGCCATAACACTTTTACTCCAATCAAGCATGTGATTTTTAAAGCCGCTTACGGCTTTTTCAAATTTTTTATAAGACATATCGGTTTGATTAAACATTTTTATCTCTTTTATGCCCTCGGCATATTCAACAATAACACTGTTGACATGGTCGTTTATCTTCATAGCGTTTTTGTACTTCTCGGTATAGTTATTAAGCGTGATAACGCCGATAGCAAGCGCTATAGGGATGGGGATCATCGCCGCAAGCGCCATTCTGTAATCAACGCTGATTAAATACGCAACAACACTGAGGGCAAGCAAAATATTGGATAAGCCTTCAGGTATCATATGTGCTATGGGAAGCTCGATAGTCTCAACTCTGTCAATTACGGCATTTTTAATTCGCCCGACCTTTTCATTAATGACAACGCCAAGCGGTGCGCCCATCAGCCTTTCACATATTTTCAGCCGAAGATTATTCAAAATGGTATACGCCGATATGTGGGACAGCGCCGTAGACATGGCATGAAAAACAAGCTTTATTACATAGCCCGCGAGACAAATCAAAACCCACGGGATTGCATCGCTAATTGTTGGCGAATCCCCAGTTAATATGACCACAAGGTTATACACACCATAGTAGGGCACCAATCCGCCAAACACGCCAATAATTGCAAAAAGGACTGATGCAATCATTTTTCCCTTGCAGTCTTTTGCGTGCTTAAATATTGTTTTAATCCAATGTTCTTTCATGGCGTGCTCCTTAAACTATCAATTTTACGTTTCTTATATTCATTAGGTGTTAAGCCTACTTCCTGCTTAAACGCTGCGGAAAACTTGCTGGGATTAACATATCCCACCGTCAACCCAATATTGGCAACGGACATATCGGTTTGCAGAAGCATTTTCGAGGCATATTCCATACGACACCCTCGCATATATGCGTACACCGTATTCCCGTACACGCCCTTAAAGCAGCTTGTCATTGCGCTTATTGGCATCTCAAACCTTTGCGATAGCTCCTCAATTGTGAAACGATGCTCCAAATCATCAGTGAGCAGCTGGTGGATTTGTTTTATCTTGGATACATGCGATTTATAAAAATATTCATTCTTTGCTTCGAACTTTAAGTCGCTTATCGAGTCTAAATACAATAATAACTCAAAAATCTTCATCTCGATGTATGTCTGCTTGTTTTTTTCACCTGCATTTCTGATGTCATAGAATATTTTGTCTAAATCGGGATTATTGCGAATTAAATACGGACAAGAAATGTTCGTAAATTCTTTTTTCAACCTGCTGATCTCCACCGGAAAGCCGTCGAAATGCTTTTCCAGCGATGCTTGCGCTTCGGGAAGAAAGAATGCTACGGTTATTGAATGATAGTGTCTTAGCGGCAAAAAAAAGCTGCTGCATGTATGCCGCCTGTCATCCACGTACAAATCATGTGCCTGCTGAAAAAAGCATACACCGTCGGGCAAATGCCATTCCATTCTACCCTCATAGCAATAATCCAAACAAAGCAAATCGGCATTATGCTCCATTTCACTGCACATGCTCTCCATATGAAAATCGCCGTACAGAACGCAAACACCGTCCATGATTTCATAGGAGACAACAACGCCCTCTCCTGTTTCGTTTCTCATAATATACGCCAGAGAATTGTCATTTCCGTAATCGGTTCTTACGAGAGAAGAAGACGATCCTTTAATTTGTTCTATTCCCGCCATAAAAACACCTCGGCATATGCACAGTAGGTTAGTTTCATCTAACCACTTTGTTATAATACACTATATCTTTCGTGCGCGCTACTCCGTTTCGCTCCCGGATGCTCCATTTTGTTATAAACAATAGTGAACAGGGTTTTGTTGCGAAAATCCAAATGGTCAATTTGTGCAGTGTAATTGCAATATTTTATAAGCAACTGAACCGGTATTGATGCCGTCCGAAACACTGCCAAGCTGGACGGCATCAAATACCGGATGGAGGAAATACAGGCGCAGTACGATGAAGTCATTTCATGGACGGAGTTGTACGAAGCCGCTGACCTCCCGGCGATGAAGATAATCGTTGCTAATTTGATCAACCGTATCGAAGTCGGTACGGATTATGACATTCATATCGAACATCCACCTTTTGATTAGCAAGCGTTTATTTCTGCGAGTCGGCCCTGCTAATTTGACTTCATGTCCGGCCGTCTTTTGCTAAGAAAACAGTCGTTTTTGCTAATCGGACGATTAGCAAGTCATATTTCTTGCTAATTGCCACGAGCACGCTTGTCGTTTGGGTAGCTGCCACGCTCAAAAGTTGTAGCATTTGCGCGGCAAGTTCGGGCGTCTTATTGAGTAACTCCATGACTTTCGCAGCATCTTCATTTTTGCTTTGGGTGGACTGCTGCTTTTCAGGAGTCTTGTCTGGCTGATAGAACGCTTCTTCAAAACGCGCTGCGTTGTTCCGCCTATCCTCATCCAATATGTGAGAATATACGTCGGTAATCATCTTAAGCTGCGAATGCCCCGCGTCGCCCTGTACGGCCTTCATATCGCCCCTATTGAGCTTCAGCTTGTAAGTTGTACTCGTATGTCACAGACTATGAAATACAATGTCAGGCAGATCATGCTTTCACATCGATCGCTTAAAGGATGGGATATCACTTGCCCTTCAAGCGGCCTGCCATTCGGCAAGGAAACCACCAGGCTGTAATCATGATATTCTTTACCTAGCAGTCCCTTTGGTTCATTTTGTTCCTGTTTCCATTTAACGAGCATTTCTGCTACGGTCTTTGGTAACCACACGCGACGGATGCTGCTTTTTGTTTTAGGCTTTTTGAGCAACAGTACTGTATTGTTACTTGTAAATACAGCGGGGAATACCTTAATCACATCCTTGTTACTCAACTTTTCCAATGCATTCTTAGATACGCGCATTAGTTCTTTCTCGATGTAAATAGAGGCATTATTGTCTGAGATACTGCTTTCTTCAATATCCACGCAGTCCCAAGTCAACCCCATTATTTCACCCAGCCGCAAGGAGCAGGAAAACGCTAAGTTGATGGCCAACGCCAGCCTGTCATCTTCGCAGACGGATAACGCTTTAAACAAGTCGTCTGCCGTCCAAATGTCACGCTGCTTGGCTTCCGACTCCGGGAGCGTTGCTTTTGCCACGGGGTTATGCTCCATGTACTCCCACCGGATGGCCTGATTAAAGGCACAGTTCAGAATCTTATGAATCTCCCGGACGTTGCGAGGCGAAACGCACGTCTTCACGGCCTCCCCTTTATACCGTGGCGCGCTCTTGACCTTCAACAGCTTTTGATAATACGCGTCCATCATACGGGGCGTTACATTCGAGAGTTTCACATCTCCGATGATTGGATTGATGTAATTGTCGATCAACCCCTTTTTGGAATCAAATGATGAGAGCGCCCACTTACTGACGCCATATAGATTAACGAAGTCATACAAGAGAGAGGTTATTAAAGCTACAGTTGACGCTTTTTTGAAACACAAACAAGAATAAGGTTCAAATAACACTAACAAATGCATTTTCTACACCATAAAAGGGGCAGGTAGTGCCGTTAAAAATCAGTAGCCGAATGATAGAACTAATTCATTTTCTAGGATATAGACTTGAAAGAAGCCGGTGTGTAAAGCAATACCGGTTTCTTTCAAATCCTCTTATTTCTTCTGTTCACGCAAAACATTACAACTACTATATAAATCGTGAGCTGCATGTCCGGAACAAGCACTGCACCCTACGCAACTACTGCAACCGCCTTCCTGCTTCGCCGCGCGATCCTTATGATCGTAAAAGTAAGCGTAATCAGTATGACTCCACTGACGACAATATCCACTACCGTCATTCCATTCTCCCTTCCAAGCTATGCCTCATATGCGCTACCCGCTACTTTCTTTTCACCGCCTTTTTTGAACAAACTCACAATTCCGGTCACGATAATCGCAAGAACCAAAACGCCCAATATGTAAATAAAAGGATTCTCCAGTATTGCGATACTGGTGATGTTTCCGCGTTTGGTAAGATCACACGTCCAAACAGATTAACAAGCATCGCCATCACATAAGCCAAGCCGGTCTGATACAATCACAATCCACGTCCGATTCCAGCCGCCTATCTCACGCTTAGTGGCCCCAATCACTATTTGAGTTCCCGGCCAGCACTATAAGAATATTCCTAACAGTCCTCCTCAAACACTTGTTAGCGATAGCTAACCTGGCGTTTCAAAAAAATAAAACCATTCCACTACAATGTTCCTGACATTTGCCTTACGAACTAAAAGCTCTTAGTCACACCCCGTTACCTCAATTGGATCTCCTAGTAGAGTTGTCTTTCTTATAAGAACCGTCGTCCCTTGGTTATACCCATGTCCATGATCCTTCGCGTCACCGCGCTCCCCCCCTCAAGTTTTTTACGGTAATCGTATTACCGCTGGATATCTTCCTAGGCGTCGTCTTCAAAGTCCCATTAATATCTTTTCCCACGATACGGCTGGAAAGAGTTTTGTCCCGTACAATTTGTGTATCCTTAATGTTGATTATCAGATTCCCCGCAATGCCTAAAACAACCGCGACTTGATGCCCCTCAATAAACCCTAGTCGGTTAAGAAATTTAATAGTATCATTTTTGCCCGTGATCTTTTTGATCGTGACGCATTCGCCCAGCCTTGCCATTGTCAACGGCATATATTTTCCTCGCTTTCACGAAAGAGTTAGTCTAAGCTATTTCTCATCATTAGTTTTCAGATGCTAACCATAGTTGCCAACGGGTAACCTTATTGTTTTTTTATTATTGCAAGCCATGTGGGTAAATGGTAATATATCCGTGTGAACAAGTACTGAAGGGAAGGTAAATCGAATGGAACTTTATGAATCCGGCGAAAATTATCTGGAAACAATACTTGTTCTAAAAAATAAAAACGGAAACGTCCGTTCAATTGATATTGCCCGCACATTATCCTTCTCAAAGCCAAGCGTCAGCCGCGCCATGTCGCTGCTAAAAGAAGGAGGGTATATCAATATGGACGGCGATGGTTTTATTGAATTGACTGACTCAGGGCTGCAAATCGCAAAAAAGATATACCGTCGCCACACTATGCTTACGGAATGGCTAACTGCAATTGGTGTAAATCCGCAGACCGCAAGCCAAGACGCATGCCGGATGGAGCATGTCATCAGCCAGGAGACCTTTGAAAAAATGGGAGAGCACATCAAAAATAAGCAGAGCTCGTCTTAAGACTGTTTAAATCATCCTTAAGGATAAATATAAGCTTCTTCTGTATCGGGCGCTTTACAACGAGTAATTGTCCCGTCAATCAGTATAGGAAAATCGTGATAATCGCCATAGTATACAATAGAAACAGCTTCAATAGTACCCGTCACACAAATCCATTCGTTGTCCTCAAAATCATCTGCGTTCTCCACCTTTACATGAAAACCTACAATGGACGCGTCCGCGGCGCAGCAGCTGATATACAGTCTGGATACCAATATCGTGTTTTCCGGGAACGTATCGTCGGTATATACAAAGCCGTAGAGCGTCACGTTCTGCCCTGCCATCTCTTGAACCGAGTAATATAAACACTCTGAGAATAAATCGGCCGATCCATCAAATTTTGCTGCACCGTCCTTGAGTACACATGGCAAGGCATCGGATACATCAATTGTTTCTACAGAATCCGTTGCCTCCTCCTGTACTTCTTCTGTTCTCTCGTCCGTCTGGACGGAACTTGTTGCGGAAGGCTGTTCACTTTGTATCGCATCCGGTATATCTTCCATGCTTTTTTCTGAAGATGATGAAACCGTTTCGCTGGTCTTGGCGGCATCCGGTGAACTTTCGCTCGCTAAGCTTAGCATCTTCACATTCTGATTGGGCAGCGTGCCGGAGGTGCTTGCATTGGGAGCTACCGTTAAAATCAAAACAATGGGAATTAAAAACATCAGGACACCCAGCCGACCCTTTCTTGCGGGGGGCTCAGCGTTTAGGCATTTTCCAATGTGCCAAAGCTGATATACCGATAGTGCAGCCAATACAATAAAGCCAAACCAAACCATAGTAACCATGCGCGGCGCAAGGTATAGCAATATATCGCCGCTGATCAGCAATATCCCCATGGTAATTACCAATGCAAGCAATACGAGAAACCACATGATTTCAGCACCAAGCTTACGCATAGCTGCCTCCGATCATAAAGCTTGCGATAAAAGCAAGCGCAAAGCATACAAGAAGAATCGTCAGTATAAGCCGGACAACAAACCTTTTCTTAAAGCTTCCCAGCATCATGAGCGTGTTTTTTATATCGATCATCGGCCCGGTAATCAGAAACGCCAGCACCGAAGCGCCAGAAAACTGAAGCAGGAATGTACTGGCCACAAACGCATCCGCTTCGGAGCACAGCGACAGCACAAACGCCAGCAGCATCATGACCACTATTGAAACGATTCTGCCGCCGCCAACATTGGTCAGTACTTCTGTGGGCACAAGCATCTGCATGGATGCCGCAATGATAGCGCCGAATATCAAATACATTCCCACGCTTTGCAATTCGGCGTTCGTATGGGACAACACTGCTTTGAATGTCCCATGTTTTTCAGCCGTATGACTATGATTATGAGGCTCATCCGTATTGCGTGGCAGATCGACGGTATAACTATCACTACAGCTATATATGGCATTTTTATTGCGAGTATGTACATGATCGTGCTCACATCCGCAGCTGCATGACGGTACCACATCGTCTCTTAACACAGACTTGCCTTCCGCGCGGTTTACCAATGCTCCTATCAATACCGCGCCCAAAAAACCGCAAACAGCACGGTACGCCATCATTTGAGGCATTGTTGGAAAAGCGTTGTATGTGGATAACAGAACGATCGGATTGATAATGGGCGTTGCAATCATAAAGGCAATAGCCGGGCCCGTTGGCATCCCTTTTTTAATAAGCCCTCTGGTAATCGGAATAATTGCGCATTCACAAACAGGGAAAACCAACCCAATCAATGAAGCAAACACGAGTCGGAGAAAATTATTCTTTGGCAATATTCTCATGATCATATCTTCAGAAACAAACACCTGTATCAGAGACGATATGATCGTACCTAACAATACAAAAGGCAGCGCTTCTAAAAGAATTGACCAGAGAATCAGCGTAAACCCCCGCATGCCCGCCTCGGTTGAGGTTTCCACATCACCGGTACTGCCGCAAAACGCGATCCAGAATATCACGGTCATGATAAAGAGTAATATTATACCCTTATGTATGTTTTCTTTAGAAGTCAATTTGCGCACTGGTTGTATCCCTATCAACTACCACAGTATATTTAGCATAATTAAGGTTAGCATCATCTAACCGTTTTGTCAATTAGGACAAAAAAGTTTACATTATGGATTAATCCGTTCAAATGTATCAAGCTACGTATAGATAAGATATCCATTACGAATGGATTTTTTGTCTGTGTCTTCTTCTTTGGAATCCGTTTCGCGTGAACGTCAACAACAGATAAGCCAATGTGCTGATAATAACAATACAAACACCGGATGGGATATTTGCATAATAAGCGACCATGAGCCCGGCCATGCAAAACAGAAAGCTGAATACCATTGAAAAAGCCACAACCTTGCCAAAGGTTTTAAAATATAGCTTCGCGATTGAAACTGGAATCGTCATGAGGGCAATTGTTAGTATAATCCCTACAACTTTAACCAGTACGATAATGCCAACGGGAATCATGATATATACAACCCATTCCATCAACTTCACGTTAATGCCTCGTGCCGTTGCATATTCTTCGTCGAACAAATAGAGCATCAGATGGTTGTACAACATGACAAAAAGCAATACGACGACAGCGGTAAACCCAGCCATATAAGTAATAGAACCGGTTGATACGGAAAGAATATCTCCGAACAGATAGCTTGTCATATCGGGCATGTATCCGGGCGCAAGCGTAATGAATAATATCCCCAGCGCCATACCGAACGACCACAAAATGCCAATCATTGTATCGGCCTTTAATCGAGCATTTTTGGGCAGCTTACAGATGATCCCCGAGGCTCCCACCGCAAATAAGAGACCGCCCCAGATCGGCTCAAAGCCCAGTAAATAGCCAAAACCGATCCCCCCAAAAGATGCGTGTGCAATACCACCCGACATGCTGATCAGCTTTTTCTCGATCGCCACCGTGCCGATAATGCCGGTTACGATGCTGGCCAGTAATGCCGCCAGCACTGCATTGCGCATAAATGCGTAATTTATAATTGCATCAATCATAGCGAAATGCCTCCTTTGAGCACATCTTTAAGAACATGCGGAGAGATATATTCGGACACCGTCTTATTCACGTATATCGCCCTGTCGGCAATATCCAGTACCGTCTCAATGTGATGACTAGCGATGACGATTGTTTTTTCGTTTTTCAGTAAACTCAATATGCCGTAGAGTTCCTTTGCGGCGTCAACGTCAAGACTCGCATCAGGTTCATCCAGCACAATCATATTCGCATCGGAAGCAAACGCCCGCGCAATAACTGCGCGCTTTAGCTGTCCGCCAGACAATTGGCTAATACCACGCCGCTCATATCCATTGAGTCCAACGCGTAAAATGGCTTCCGCCGCTTTCTCCTTCTGCCCAGATATATATCTGTGAAACGGTCTGACCCTCTTAGAAAGCGTCCCCTGCAAAACAAGCTCCTCAACTGTCAAAGGAAAGGACGTATCAAATACAAAATTCTGTGACACATACCCTACTTCTATGCCCTTGCGGTAGACGATTGACCCTTCTTCCGGTTTTAACAAACCTGCCAAAAGCTTAATCAGCGTGCTCTTCCCCCCGCCGTTCGGGCCAACAAATACGGTCATTTTTTTAGACATTAAAGAGAAGTTCACGCTGCTAACAGCGCAAACTTCCCCGTAACAGAACCGTACATTTTCGAATATAATATCCGTTTTGTTCTCCATGCTACTCTCCGGCTTTTGCCAACGCGCTCGTAAAATCCTTGAGACCTTGTATATAGTCAGAAGAAAGTGGCGCTACCTTTTGAACGGCTCCACCAATCTCCTCGGCAATCGTTGCGGCTTGGCTGTCATCGAACTCTTCCTGATAGAATACCGTTTTGATATCATTCTCTACTGCGTAGTCGATCACGCCCTGCAATTCTTCCGCAGTCGCCTGCTTGCCTTCAATCTCTATCGCCACCATCGTCAGGCCGTAATCATGGGCGAAATACCCATAAGCTGCATGATAAATCAAAAACGATTTGTTCTCCAGCGCAGCCACGGTTTGCTGTATCTCGCCGTCAAGCGCGTTAATCTCAGCGATATAGTCAGTGGCGTTGGCCTGATAAGTGTCCTTATTGGCTCCGTCGATTTCAGACAGCTTGTCCGCAATCGTTTGAACCATAACAACCGCGTTTTTCGGAGACAGCCACAAATGCGGGTCAACGGAATCGCTTTCGCCTTCAATCTCTTCTCCATCACCGTTCAGCAGCGGATACACCTCGCTGACCGCCTCTCGCAGATTGATAATATCAATGCTCTCGTTAAAATCTCCAACCTTAGGAAGTATATTGGCCTGTTCGGTTGGCATTTGCAGCGTAAAGTAAATTTTAGCGTCAGACAACGCCTGCATTTCCGTAGTCGTCGGCTGATAGTTTGCTGGGCTGGAACCGGGCGGAACTAGCGTGACCACGTCAACCAAGTCACCTGCAACCGCCTCTACAAAGGCCGCCTCAGGTACGATACCCACAGCCACGGTTAGCGCAGAACCAGAATTGGATCCACTGGTTTCGCTTTGTCCGTCTACCGCTTGGCATGCACACATTGATGCCATAAGCAATGCGGATATTACGATAAACAACGATCTTTTCATTTCTAAAACCTCCTTATTGCAATGCCATTGCAATAAGGAGGTTAGCACATTCCAACATAGCTTGTCAAGAGTTTGAAAAAAGTTCCTGTCTTTTTACGCGTTCACACAATCAGCGCACTTACCATATACCTCTAACTTATGATGTGTTTCTTTGAAATGTTTTTCTGCCGCATATATTTTCCAGTAATTATTTTCACATGGAAATTTAATTATTCGTCCACATTCTGTACAAATCAAATAATGATGATGTTCTCTTTCGCAAACAGTGTACCGATTAATACCATGATCATCAATCATGGATTCCAATATTCCAAAATCAAGAAATCTTTGTATGTTGCGATAGACGGTTGTATTATCAATGCTTACGTTTCCAGGCAGCCTATGACATACATCATTAATCGATAGCATTCTATCCTGATTTGCGAAAAAAACGTCCAGTATGATCTTTTTTTGAGCTGTAACCCGACACCCTCTTGCTCTCATCATTTCATATATTTTTTTTATATCTTCCATCATTCAGCCTCAACCATTCCTGTATTTGTTACCTACTAATTATATTACTCATTAAATAATTATACAAACATTGAGGCTCAATTCATTGATCATAATGGATTATACGATTAATAAGTCAATGTAATATAAGTGTTTAGTATATTATTGGTACGATCTTGTCCCATTGCCGCAGAACAACTTCCGTAATAACCAGATCATACATGACCCCGCTGTTGCGCCGTATCTCCTCCCTGCATGCTTTGTAAGATAGAATTATATGATAAGGCCGTTCGCTTATCATTGCATCAATCGATTCGTATTGCAATAATTCGGCTTCCCAATGGGATCTCTGATCCGCCTATTCCATCCGGATATCCTTTTCCATCCCATCGTTCATGATGATGCAGGACAACGGCCGCTATTTCAGATAGCCCAGTGGATTTATTTAGAATCACTGCCCCAATTTGTGGGTGCTGGCGAATCATAAACCATTCGTCATCGTCCAGTGGCCAGTGGCCCCGGCCTTTCAAGAACAGCATCGGGAATCCCGATTTTACCGATATCATGCACATGGGCGGCCATGTGAATTGTCTCCGTTTGTTCGCTTGAGAGACCAAGCTGATTGCATGTCCGCTCCACCATATCACTGACGTGCTGGGAATGATCAGCCGTAAAGCGATCCTTCGCCTCCAGCGCGGCCACAACACTGGCGACAAGATCGTGATAAATCCCCGTCATATACAACTAAATCTTGTGGGGCCGATATATGCCGGTCTCATTTTTTTATTCGTCCTTCCGGTTTTATAGTTAGGTAATGTTAACTTATTATATGAGCTATTAACCTTAATGACAATAATTACAGCATCTTAACTGTATAAAGAAAGGGCCGGCCGACTGATAATGTATAACCGGGTTCTTGTTGGCTCCAATTTTGTTATTGACATATGATCTTTTGTTGTGTATAATGCATACCGGTTAGCATATGCTAACTTCCAATTTATTATACTCACTACAAAAGGAGGGGAAAATGAAAAGAATCATATTCATAGCGTTGTCGCTCGTTTTGGTGTTTGCGCTGGCTGCATGTGCAGAGACGGTGAATACGTCGGATGCGCAAACATCCGTAGAAACCATCGGCAACTTAGACATTGACGATACTGCAAATGATAGGGAAGCTGATGAAGCGGCAAATACCGACGAAGCGAAGGAGACTGTTGCCGATGAAAAAATCACGGTTTATCTGTCCGGCCCGGAAGCCATGCTGAACAAGCTGGAAGAGACATTTGAAGAACAAAACGGCGATGTGTGCAATTTCGTTATCATGAGCTGCGGCGAACTGAGAAGCAAGGTATGGACGGAAAGCGAAGCCGGAAGCATACAGGCCGATGTCATCTGGGGCTCCGACCCTTTGGTCTACAACCTGCTTGACAGCAAAGACCTGCTCGAGCCTCTGGAAATCAGCGATATCGACAGCATCGGCGAGGACTACGTCGTCAGCGACAAAAACTATGCACTTGTCAACGAGCGGTATATTACCATCGTGTACAATACCGATATGCTTGAGGGAGATGCACCCGCCAGCTTCGCTGACCTAACCGATGCGCAGTATCAGGATTTGGTCGTGATGGCGGACGCCACCCAGTCCTCAACGGCATTTGCCATTGCATGTGCGCTGTATGAGCTGGAGGGTAACAGTTCCGACTACTTCCAAGCGCTCAGCGATAACGGTGTGCTGCTTAAAAAATCAAACGGGCTTGTGCCGTCCACAATCATGGAAGGGCAATTTACCGTCGGCATTGCACCACACGACGGCGTAATCCGGCTACAGAACAAAGGGAAGAAAGAAGGCTATGACGTACCGCTGCAAATCGTTTGGCCGAGCGAAGGCGTGATCGCGATACAACGCCCGGTAGCGATTCCGGTCAGCGATGCACGAAGCGATGAGCAAGAAGCGATTGCGAAAAAATTTGTTAACTTCCTGCTTTCCAAGAAGACGCAGACGATTACTACAAACTTTGGGTTTGTCAGCGTCCGCACCGATATCGAAAACACCTATCTGCCCAAAGGCGTCGAAGTGTATGCAGTAGATTGGGAACAGGCGAGTGCAAGCGAGGACAAGATCAAGAGCGATTATGAGGCGATATTCTACTAGAAACACACAAAAGTTGAGACAAAGAACGGGGTTGCACGCAAGCCGTGTGATCCCGTTTATTATGATTTTTATTGCGGCTGTTTTTATACTATACCCTATTATAATGCTCGTTATCGGGAGTTTTCGTAACGACGGAGCTTTCAGCTTGGCGGGTTATATAAAGACATTTTCGTCGCCTACAACATACAAAGCGCTGCTGAACACGTTGAAACTGGTGCTCGGCGTACTGGTCGGCACATGGCTGATCGGCGGCACACTGGCGTTTATCCGGCAAAAAACGGACTTTAAGCGCAAAAAGCTGCTGGACACCTGTGTGTTTTTCGCCTTTACGATCCCGGCATATATATTGTCCATATCATGGATCGAAGTGGTTAGCCGGGGCGGATACCTTCACCGGATGCTGCAGGCGGTGTTCCCGGAGATGTCCTACCATATCAACGGCTACTCGATCGGCGCAGCGGCTTTTGTATTGGTGCTGCATCTTTATCCGCTTGTGTATTATGGCGTGAGCAATGCACTGAAGCTTTTGGGCGGCGTTATGGAACAAGGCGCCACAGTTTGCGGCGCTAAGAAATCACGCATCATTTTCACCGTCATTCTGCCACTTGTCCTGCCGTCGTTTATCTCAACGGGTCTGCTGGTGGTTAGCCGCAGCATGGCCAACTTCAGCGTGCCCGCACAGCTGGCATCCACTGTTGGGGAAGCGATGCTGACCACGCGGATTTTCAGCGCCATGTCCGACCTCAATCTGCCGGTGGTTGCCGTACTCTCTTTGCTGTTAATCGCAATATCGCTGTTGTTGTTTTTGCTTTCCGAGCGGATCCTCAAAAATCGGAAATACAATCTATCCACACCGAGCCGGACCGGTCGTCCATCCCAAATCAAGCTTGGGAAATGGCGCAAACCGATCAATATCGCTATAATTATATTCTTTGTTCTGACGATCGCCATCCCTTTTGCTACGATTATCATCTCATCGTTTTTCAAACGCTGGGGGCTCGATCTGAGCATCGAAAATCTCACACTTGGCAATTACACCAAGCTGTTTTCCAATGAAAGCCTACTTACACGTCCGCTTTTGAACAGCCTGTTTTTCGGCATCGTCGCCGCAACAGCCGCTGCGGTATTTGCCAGTCTGACCGTTTACCTCTATAAGTATAAGCAAAGCCGTATGGCAAAATGGCTGATGGGCATTGCGCAGCTGCCCATTGCCATCCCCAACATGATACTCGCCGTTGCCGCCATGTTTGCGTGGATCAACGAGCCGTTCAAGCTGTACGGTACCGGTGCCATCATCATTGTTACCTATGTCGTACTGTTTATTCCAATATGCATTAAACAAATGCTGGGCACGGCGGAGAACCTTGACCACGCGTTGGATCACGCGGCGCAGACAATGGGGATCGGGCTGACGACCCGATATACCCGGCTTTTTATGCCTCAGATCAAAAGCAGTCTGATCGCTGGCGTTATCATCTGTTTTCTCATCTCGTTGAAAGAAATTCCTATATCGCTTCTGCTGTATACAACGAATACCCAAACGCTGGGCGTTATGATGTTCACCATACAGTCCAACTCGTACGGGCTTGAAATGACCTCCGCCGTTTCTGTTGTGGTGATTGCGCTCAGTGTGGCAGGAAACTTGATCTTACGAAGATTCACCTCGAAAGGATACGATCCCTATGAATGATTTGATAATTGACGATCTGTGCGTCTCCTATAATACAACGCCTGTGCTGCATCATTTTGATTTGCATATCAATGACGGCGAGCTCGCCGTGATCTTGGGGCCAAGCGGCTGCGGCAAAAGCACGCTCCTAACCGCCGTCAGCGGCCTCATAAGACCAAATGATGGCCGCATTGCATCCGGTGACACCTGTTTTTTCAGCCAGAAAGAGTATGTTAATTTGCCCGCGGAGCAGCGCAATATCGGCTTTGTATTTCAGTCTTACGCACTTTGGCCGCATATGAGTGTAGCGGAAAATATTGCTTTCCCGTTAAAAGTCCGTAAATATACCAAGCGCCAAATTCAACAAAGTGTCGCCGAAATACTCGATACAGTGCATATGCAAGGTTATGGACACCGCTACCCCGGCGAGCTTTCCGGGGGTGAAAAGCAGCGAGTTGCGCTGGCACGGTCTCTGATCTACCATCCGTCTATGCTGCTGCTTGACGAGCCGCTTGCTAACCTTGATGCCCATTTGAAAACGTCGCTGATTCGTGAGATCAAGGACATCCAGCAGAGGCTTAACATTACCATGGTCTATGTTACGCACGATCAAAGCGAAGCATTTGAGATTGCGGACCGCATCGTCGTGATGAAGGACGGCCGCATCATGCAGCAGGGCACACCATGGGACATCTATCACCACAGCAAAAACCTGTTTGTTGCACGTTTCGTTGGTAAAAACAACATTTTTAAAACATGCGATCACGGATGCCCAAAATTCTTTAAACACTGCCGGGCAGGGCAGACTGTTACGGTTAGGCCTGAGGACATCGAAATCAAAGAAGACGGTACATACAAGGGTGTTGTTAAAGACTTATCCTATAAAGGAGACCGAACTGAATATCTGATTGAAGCGGGCGGAGTAAAACTTTTGGCATTTACTCCAGATGACAAAATTTTTGAAAAGGGAGCCCACGTTGCCTTTGATATAAAGAGGTATCATTTGATATAGGTGTCGTTATGTAACAACAGGCTTAATCGCAGCCGTCCGCCTATGCATCTATATGCCACTCTTTCACCCTCTGCTGCGCAGACCACATATTATAATATTTTCCTCTCTTGGCTACCAGCTCACCGTGTTTCCCGCTTTCGATAACGGTGCCGTTTTCGACGACCAGTATATGATCCGCGCCCGCAATCGTTGACAGCCGGTGGGCAATCACAATAACGGTCTTATCCTCCACAAGCTTATCGATCGCATTTTGCACCGCTACCTCGCTTTCGGTATCCAGCGCAGCGGTCGGCTCATCCAGAATCACGATCGGCGCATCCTTTAAGATAGCCCGCGCGATGCTGATTCTTTGCCGCTCCCCGCCGGACAGGCTTCCTCCGATATCACCCACCTTTGTATCGTATCCATCCGGCAGTCTTGATATAAACTCATGGCAGTGAGCCGCGTTTGCCGCCGCTTTCACTTCTTTATCCGTTGCATTTGGGTTAGCCATCTTGATATTGCTTAAAATTGTGTCGTCAAACAAATAGACATCCTGAAACACCACGGATATATATTTCATCAAATCATCAGGGTTCATATTCTTGACATTGACGCCGCCGATTTTGATATTCCCTTTTTGAACATCCGCATATCGCATCATCAGCCGGGTCAACGTGGTCTTGCCGCAGCCCGAATGCCCGACGATGGCCGTCATCGTCCGGTTTGGGATGTAAAAGCTGATATCGTTGATCGTTTTTATATCCTGCCCGGCGTAAGTGAAATCCACATGGCTGAACGCTATATCAAAATTTCCCGGCGTTCCGGCAGGCTTGCCGGTTTTGAGCGGCTCTGTTTTCAGTATCGACTTGATTCTTTTAAACGAGGAATCCATCAAATCAAACAACGTGACAACGCCCAGAAACAACGATAAAGGCTCTGTCAGCCTGGCAACAATCACAATACCGGCGCCCAGTGTCACCAGAGCCAGAGTATGCCCGCCAACAAACCATGCGCCAATCAATAAAATAATGAGGAGTATAGCCTCCATCAAAACGCCCATCAAAACAAACGGGAACTGCTGCTTATAAAGTCCTTTCTTTTGCACCGATCTGACATACTTGATTGATCCCTGCAGGTTCTGCGCGTTGATGCCCGTCTTGTTGACGGCTCTTAGCACCGGCAGACCTTGAATATACTCGATGAATCCCGATTCAAGCGCCGCATTTGCACGATTTAGCTCTGTCTTTTCATCAAGAGCAAGCGTTCTCATCCAACGACAAATCGGTATGGACAGCGGGAAGAGCAGTAGCATGAAAACTGCCAGCCGCCAATCGACAAAAAATGTTACGGTAGTGATTGTAACGGGAACGATCACCAGCTCTAAAAGCATGGCGGCAACCGAACCCATATGCAACACGGAATCGTCCACATTGCTCGAAAAAATGGCGTTCAGCTCGCCTGTTTTATAGTCGGACAATTTTTCCAGAGGCATCCTTCTCAGGCAGGCGCCCAGCTTTGTTCTTAAGTCGTGCGTGATATCGACGATATTGCCCGTATAATCAAAGTCATACCCTTTCCATTTTGCTGCAGAGGATATGACGCAAAGAACAACCATCAACCCAATATAAGGCAGCACATCCATCATCACGGCAGACCCGGCAAACAGGCGCATCAAAAGCGGGTAAAACAATCCGAACGCAAGCCCCTGCAGCACAAAGGCGACTGCAAAATAAATCAGGCTTTTTTTGAAGTTGGTCGCTCTTTCCCCCGCCAGCTCTATCGTCAATTTGTAAATGTTAAAAACGGACGTATACTTTTGCTTGCTCATTTTGCATCTCCTGTATGGTGCAGATCCCAATTCTGCGCTTTTTCAAAATTGCGCCACAGCTTCTCGTATATTCCCTGCTTTTTCAGCAGCGCGTCATGCCGGCCTATTTCCGTTATCTCGCCCCGGTCAAAAACCACGATCTGCTCAACGTCCTTGATGGTGGACAGCCGATGTGCAATAACGATGACCGTTTTGTCTTTCATCAGATTTGAAAGCGCTTTGATGATCTCTTCTTCGTTTTCCGGGTCGGCAAAGGCCGTCGCTTCATCAAGGACAACAACCGGAGCGTTTCTTAATATGGCCCGTGCAATCGTAATCCTTTGCTTCTGTCCGCCGGATAAGCTTGTACCCCGCTCGCCGGCCATTGTTTCGTATCCATCCGGCAATGACATGATAAAACCATGAATCTTCGCCGCTTTTGCAGCCTCTGTCATGGCTTCGTCCGTTGCGTTGTCGTTAGCGATTTTGATGTTGTTGGCCAGCGTATCGTTGAATAGAAACGTATCCTGAAAAACGAACGAAACGGTATCCATGAGTGCAGTGGCATCCATATTTTTTATATCTATCCCGCCTATTTTTATACTGCCCTCCGTCACGTCCCAGAACCTGGGGATGAGCTTGGCAACGGTACTTTTACCGGCTCCGCTGGGCCCCACCAGCGCAGTGGTCGTGTTTTGCGGGACGCTGAAGCTGACATTCTTCAGCGCATAAAGGTCTTTTTCATTATACTTAAATGAGACGTTGTCAAAAACAACATCATACTTTGCTGGATTTTGAAAGACCGAAGTGCTTTTTAATTCGGGCAGTTCCATGATTTCATGGATCCTGATAGCCGCCGCCTGAGATTTTTTGATAAACTCACTTGCCCACATGAGCGGCATCAAAGCATCTGCCATACCGGTGCTAACCAGCAACGCGGCAATGAATACGGCAAACGACAGGCTTCCGCCCGATACAAGAAGAATACCCGCTATCGTGACCGCGATCAGTGTCGGCATCGGGCTTAGTATAATCATGGAGATTCTGGCAGGCGTGCTTGTCGCCGTAATCCATGCTTTCAGATGGATGCGGTAGCGATGAAGTGCTTCATTGTAGCGCTTAAAAGAAGTTGTACCGTCGTCAAACGTCCTGACAACTAGCATCGCCTGAACGAACTCAATCACCGCCTTGTTGATATCCGACTGGCTCTGCTCATATTTGCTCCTGCGGCTGGCTTCATCCTTCATAACGAAATACATGATTGCAGCGCCAAGCAGCAATACGCAGAGTGCGACAATCGCCAGCCTGTAATCAATGATGATAAGGGCGGCGAGGGATGCGGCAGGCGTGGCGATGCTCCTGCCGATCATTGGCGTGCTGTCTGCAACGAAGGCATGAAGGTTTTTGACGTCGTCCAGCAGGACTTTTTTAAAAGCGCCCGTACCTGTGGATGTGATATATCCCAGAGGTACCTTTGCCAGGTGGGCGGTGACATTCGTTCTCAATATCTCCTCCAGCTTAAAAGCGCCCAGATGAGATACGACAGTCGAATAATATTTGATCACGAAGGAAAGTATCACCACCAGCGCCAGTATCAGAAACGCTTGATTGAAATGCAATGCCAGCCCAAAAAGCGTTATGCTTCCGCCTGCGGCGATTGAAAGCACGTACGCCAGGAAAACATATCCGAAAAGAGCGCTTATCCCGCCGAACGCCGAAAGGCCTATGGCTGCTTTTATATAGCGGCCTACCGGGGCCATAATAGCCCAAAGCCCTTTTTTTCTGTTTTGTTTAGTCATCCGATTGTCTCCTTTTACCCAAAAAGCTATGCTTTTCAGCGAACCCGTATGAAAAAATGGGCACTGATTTCTCAATGTCCATTCTATCGTTTTGTTTGCTTTTATGCCGCCCCGATCGGGATTATTTATACTCCGAGACGAAAACTACTGGGGTTTAAACCATATTCGCTCCTAAAAGCACGGGCGAAGTGACTGGTGTTCACATAGCCCACCATCCCTGCGATCTCGCCGATGCTCAAATCAAGGTTTTCAAGCAGGTGACTTGCGTTTTTCATTCTTAAGCTGCGGACATATTCGTATATGCTTTTGCCGTACGTTTCACGGAAACCGACCTTTAGCTTATGCTCGTTCAGTACAACCATCCTGGCCAGCTCAGGAATAGTTGGGGGGGCGGAGTAATTTTCGGATAAGATTTCTTTAGCTTTTCGCAGAGCTTTTTTTTCGAAGCCGGAGCAGACAGTCCGTTTTCCTCCGGTCAGGGGAAGTATGATATTCTCCTGCCACAGATCGGACAGCAACACCTTGCCCAGCGAATCAAGGTATGTGTCTTTTAATTCACTGCTGATATCGTTTTCTACTATCTGACTGAAATAGTTATGTATCTTTGCATAGACCTTTATGGGCTTGACCAGTTGCTGTAATACGCTTTTCACTGCGGCATCATCATACTGCGTACACTTCTTTGTATACGGCAATCGATAATGAAAGGGCTTTTGCGATTCCACTGACACAACATGTACCCTTTCGCCCGAGGGTATCATCGTCATCCCCCGGCTGCGGGGCAGCGCGTACAATCCTATTTCGTTTTTATGCAGGTTCGCCTTTCCGACGCCGGTTTCAGAATAGGAAATATGTCCGCTGAGGCAATACGCCGCTTCGCAGGTATTCGGATAATCATTATAATACGATATGATAGGCTGTAGAAGAAACATGTCTATTATCCCTATTTCAATGTCATCGCTGACCTTTACCGTTTTGATATATCCGCTTCCCATCCTTTCCGGAACAGTCAGGGTGGTCACGTTTCGCTTTCGTGTATAAGAAAAGCCATAGCGGCTCACGAGATCGCTGAAATACTCGTCCTTTGAGTTTGTAGAAATCGCTTGTTCCATAATGATATCCTCCGCTTTGAGGTTAGTATATGCTAACTTAATTCTATCACTGTATTAGTATTGGGTCAAGAATAACGGCATTATGATTTTCTAGCGAATGGGATTGGGCTGTAAGACAATATTATGTAAGCGAATTAAAACCGGGATTTATTCTAATAATTAATAAATTATTTAGGGTCATAAGAAGCTGAAAAGACGAGAGAGCATATTTAAAGTAAAACATGAGGTGCTTGTTATCATTACCATTTTCACAGATTAATATTGCTGATGAGGTTAATATGGCGCCAAACAGCTTTTTAGTTGTGAAATCAATAATTTGAGTTACATAAGGATGAGTTAATTTACGAAGATTATTTGTATGAACGTTTTTGAATATGCCTGCTCGGTATCAAGTAAACTAATTTTTCATCACTTTTTAAACAAGATAGATCATGCTCTAAAAATGCATAACAATAATCAAAAGCCCCTTCATTACAGGATAAATACATTATCCGCAAATCATTGCGATCGTCTTCATCCAAATCCCTATAAGTAATATAAGGAGGATTTCCAAAAACAAAGTCAAAATGTTTAATTGGGCAAAATCGCAATGAATCATCTGTTTTTATGTTCCACTCCACCCCTTCTATTCCATATTTATTAGATATCTTGTCCAACCTCAACCTGCATTTCTGGTAGCAAGCTTTGTCAATATCATAATCCCAAATGTCGTTCTCAAGTCCATTCTTTATTGCGGTTTTATCATAATTATTATTTAAACAATCCGCAATATATCTATCCACAATATAAATAAGCAAGTCGCCTTCGCCACATGCACTTTCTAAAACCTTTTGCCATATAAATCTCTTTGATAATATGCTAAATCCAGCATTTGGTTAGCTACATCTTGAGGAGTAAACACTTTACAGTTGTTCATATGTTCGCCCTTTAATGCTTTGTCTGGTGTAAAGTTATTAATAATACCTGAAGCTCATCAAAGCCAAATAATACTAGTTCCAACTAAATACATATTTCATCAAAAAGGCTACTGATAGAGAGTTTGATATCTATGCAGCCTATAAAAATTAGTCATAAAATAATGGTGCTATTATATCTATGTTAATACTATATATGATAGATTGGTTCTTGCTCATTTACACTATTAAGATTTAATTTCCCTTCTTCAAGCTGCTTTTTTATTTCTTCAATCGCCGCTTCTTCGGTTTTGGCATCAATTTCAACTTCAAGCCTTTTAATATTAGAGACAACAACACAATATTTACTCATTTTATCACCTCCATAATATGTTTATTGTTCTCAGATCGAAAACTTGTATACAGCATCGAAAATGGTTTCTGTTTTGACAACCTTTTCAGTTAAACTGCTCTTAGCTATATATTGAAAAGAAGCATCCTGATGGACACTTCTTTCGCGGTCAATGTCATGTGCTTTTCTTTTGCCGATATAGGTCAAATCATCCTAAAATAAATTCAGTACATCCGCCAACGTAAATCCCCCTCGCTAATCATTTGCTAAATGGAGCACATACTACGCTGCGGAATCCATAGTGTTGTGGAAGGCTGTGTCTAAAACACAATCGCTTAAAGTCCCGTAATATAGCGGGTTCTGTGGAATAGGCACTATGATATAGTATCCAGTAACAAACGGTTATCCTAACTCCTAAGCAAAAGGCCGCGCACTCGAATCGCGCCGGGAACGCCAGAAAGCCCGAAACCCTAGGGTTTCGGGCTTTTGCTTTGCTCGAAGGAATATGATTTGTTCACTTGATTCAACCCAGATTTCCATGCGATAACTGGCCCCAATGTCAACCCCAGTCGGTCCGGCTGTATTATTCGAGCCGCCATTTACAAGAATTTCGTACAATATTCATTTTCACCGAACGCCTTGATCAGCGCTTTGAGCGTCATGGGCCCCGCTACCCCATCGGCTTTCATCTTTTTCTTCGTTTGGAATGCAATCAACGCTTCTTTTGTGGTTTTTCCAAAGTAGCTGTCTGCTTTTACATCGTATCCAAGCTTATTGAGCATGTATTGTATCCTGTATACTCGCTTCCCAGGCTCACACCCATACTGCGGCCACTTATAGGCGCGCTGATACAATGCGGGGGGTATTTTCCCATTTCTGTTTCGCCCGCTGTAATTTTCGGTATAGAAACAGTGATTCCCAATCTCTGTGTAAAAATTGTGGCTGCCCCAATCTTCTCCGGAAGTTTGGTCAGAGTGGAAGAAGTAAACATTCTGCGGTATGACCCAAACTTCTTTATCAAACACCTCTCTTGCAGCAAAAATGCACGCTGAGTCCGGCTTTATGGATGAGGAATAGCCCGTAAACTGGCCGGGAGCGGTAATAACGGCTTCAATCGTATCACCGGGATATCCCCTGGAAAGCACGCGATTCATCACCACATTCCCCACCGCAATTTTCCCCTTTAACGACTCTCCGCGCGCTTCGCCATAAATCAGCTGCGCAAGCATATTGAGCTCATCATCGGTATACTCATAACGATTCGTAGAATAACCACAATCATTATAATATTGATCCGCTTCCAATTTATAAAAGTTAATTAACGCATCAAAATCAATTGGCGTTGGAGTCGGTGTCGGCGTCGGTGTCGGAGCAGGCGTCGGAGTAGGCTTCGGAGTAGGTGTTGGAGTGGATGTCGGCGGTACCGTCACAAGAATCATATCGGTCGCAGAAGCAATGGACTGCCCGGAAACTGTCTGTGATTGGGTATCAAGAGTTCCCATGCTGGGGTCCTGTGCGTTCACTCCTCCCGGATCATTCGAAATTTCCACGACCTCATGGCTTGAAACGGAAGCATTATTATGTATGAGCAAGCTCAAAAGCAGGATAACGGCAAAGACAAGGCCCAGACTTACGCATAGGGAAAGCCCCCTATTTCTCCTCAGAATTTTTCTTATTGCATCTGAGATATCGAAGGGGAAATGCACGATCTTGGATTTGTTTTGTTTTTTCTTTTTTATCATTCGCACTCCCTTGTTGTGTATATTTAATAATCATTAACAAAAACTGAATAACAAATACCTAATCCTTGTCCGCAGTAATTTAATAATAATTTAGAAACACCGTCTTGTGCATTATAAAATATTTTCCTTTTATGGTATGCCAAAATAATCGTACATGTCTAAAATGAGAATCTCATGATACGCAAATGATACTTGTATTATTTTAAAACGCGCTTTCCGCTATGCAGCTGTTATGACAGCCGGCGTAGTCGGTATTACCCTTCTATCGCCTCAAATGAGGCTGACACAATCCGCAAGCGCACGGGCAGTGTTTGCGTGTGGGCCTGGCCGATCAGCCTGGGATTGGTGCTAGATGTGGTTTTTGCAAGAAGAAAAGACGGAAACGGAATGTCCAAACCAAAAAAATGACCTAGCTCATTTTTGATTAATCTATTGAGCCAGATAAACCATGAACAATTATAGCAGAAACAAAGCGGCTTGTTTTATCGTCCGCTTAATTCTTTCTGCTGTCCAGGGCGGAAATCACAGAGGCAACAGCCGTTGTGATACAAAAGATCAGCAACGTTACATGAAAAAACGGCTTGCCAAAAATCGTGGGGTTGAATTGATCCAAGATCAAAAACGTCAGCGTAACAAAGGAAAGGATTAAACAAACGTGGGGAATCATTCTCTTGATCATGGGATCTCCTTTATTGATCAGCGATATACAGGATGTCCGTGGTGCTTCTTCCTCCGTCATACGGTCGGTTTATGACTTTGCCCATAAATACCATTTCCGATGACTGACCGCCGTCCAGGTTGAACGCAACTTTGCAGCCCAGATCGCAAAAAAGCTGGGATAGGTCGGTCAATGACATGCCGTCCGAGTATCCGGGCTGCCTTCCATCCACCACGACAAAGCAATAGTGCCCGGGTTCATAATATCCAACGGCTGTTCTGGGATTGGCCCGAAGCAGCGTGCTGTTGAATTCTTTCATTGGCCGGCCGTCCTTCAGCAGCATTGGGCCAAACGTCCAAACCTGCCATGCGCCATTGGCCTCAATGGTACTCATATTAAGCTGGTCTGCCGAATAGGTCTGCATGCTGCCATCGTAGTTCATCACCAATGCATCTGCATACAGTTCATCGCGGTAAAGCTTCCCGTTACGTATTACGGGTCCGCTGTTATCCACGCAATGGTCTCCGTTGATTGCAATGATCGCATCATTTTCACCGGCGACGACCTCCGTCAGTTCGCGCGCCCCCATCACATCCGGTTGCTTTGCAAACGCAGTCAAAAAGTTTTTTATATCCACAACGTAGATGTCCGCAATGTAGTATATTGTGCTGCCTTTTTGCACCTTATTGATGGCTACATTAATATTTGCGCTTTTGTATGAATTCCCTGTCTGTACCACTTCACCGCTCGTAAATTTATCCGTGAATTTTACACGCCACGATGACGGATCGGCTGACGGAATGGCATCGCTGGTATTTGTGGATGCGAATGCTTTGCTGGTTAATCCATCGACAGGAGCCGGCAGTTCAACCCCAGACCGTTGAGGATGAATGACATAGCTGACAATATAAAATGCCAGCATGATCAAGACAACGATAAAAATGTCTGCCACAAAGGTTCGCACAAGGTGCATCCTTCTCCTGCGCTCTTTTTTCACTGCGCCGCTGCGCTCCTGCATATGATCTTCTGTTTGATGGCGCTGTCCGCTCAGCTGCCTGTCATAACGATGATAATCCATACTTCCCTTTCCCGGTCAAGACAATTATTTAAAACAAAACCTATTTCTATTAGTATTTCATCATAAGATCAGAAAACCACTATTAACAGGTTAAAATTGCATTAGAATATAAACTACAATGGATATTGCAAACCGAAGAGATCATGCTGCTGTGCAATTGGGATCATCGTTAAGGTTATAGGTAACATAACGAGCATGCACACAGCGCATGCTCGTCATGGGTGCGAATCAATACGAAAAAAGCAGTCTTAGGATCATGATTGGAACGATGGTTTTTGCTGATCACTTGCTGATTTGAGGATCAATTTATCTCCCCGATTTTACGTTTACTACCAACCGGAATTGTTTCATCATATCTTTAATAAGCTCTCACCGTTTCAACACATTTTTCCCGGATAATAAAAGAAAAAAGGAGTTGATAATCATGAAAAAAAGAATGATTTTATTAATCGTTGTGTTAATAGCAGTAACGGGTCTGCTGGTTGGCTGCACAACCTACCCCATTCGTCAAGAAGGCAAGCAAAACGGCAGTAATGTGAATGTTGACGGCGGTACGCGCGGCAATAATAGTGGCGGTAACGGCAATGGTCAACGGGTGGGTTCGGGCAACGGAAGTTGTGATTCGGCCGGAGCCTACAGCCCGGCGGTTGCATCAACAACCGAGTCGGTAAGCAACGAAGCAAACGCGGCGGTTGTCACTGAGGGGTATGGAGCGTCCGGTGCCATTGCCGATGAAAACCTTACATTGGCGGAAATGCTGACATACGCCATCCAGGATGAATATCTGGCGCATGCAGAATACGCGTATATCATCGATACATTCGGCAATACCAGACCTTTCAGCAATATCATCAAGGCTGAAGAACAGCATATTGACACACTTCTTCCGCTGTTTACAGAGTACGGTATTCAGGCGCCCGACGATATAGGAAGCGAGCATGCTGTTGCGGTTTCCAGCCTAGCTGAGTCCTATCAGGCAGGAGAACAAGCGGAGATGAACAACATCGCCATGTATGACGAATTCTTGAAGCAGGATTTGCCCGATGATGTCCGAACCGCGTTTGAAAGCCTGCGGGAAGCATCAGAGAACCATCTGGCAGCTTTCCGTAATCACCTTTAATATAAAAAGCATTGCAGGAGGAATCATAGGATGAATCATATTGAAAACCCGGCGCCCCGATATAGCAAAAGAGAAAAAGCCATGCTGATCTTCTCCCGAATTCTCAGATGGGTCATGCTCGCATGTCTGATTGTCTTCGTGATCTGTGCAACCACATTGCACGTTCTGGGCTATGCCGCGCCTTCAATCCACGCAATCTGCCCTTACGGCGGGCTGGAATCCCTGCTTTCATTCATCACTTTTGGCGCGTTCGTCAAAAAAATATTCCTGGGCACGTTCGTTATGTTTCTCGTTACCGTTGGCCTGGCTGTTGGCATGCGCCGTTCGTTCTGCGGCCAGATATGTGCCTTTGGCGGGCTGCAGGAGTTCTTTGGAAAAATCGGGCGCAAGCTGTTTAAAAAGCAGCCTGTTTTACCAAGGAAGCTCGATAAGGTGTTTCGGTACTTAAAATTCGTTGTGCTTGGCGTTACCGTCGTTATGGCCTGGATCACAGCGGAACTTTGGATTACCCCATACGATCCGTTCAACGCGCTGGGGCATCTTGCGGACTTCAACGCGCTGATCACAACATATCTGATCGGGTTTATTGTCCTGCTGGTCACCCTTTTGGGCTCAGTTATCTACGACCGCTTCTTCTGCAAGTACCTTTGCCCCGTCGGCGCGCTTTACGGCGCTATCGGCAAAGCAAGCCCCTACGCAGTTCGCATTGATAAGGAGAAGTGTATTCGGTGCGGCCTGTGCAACAAAGTCTGCCCGATGAATGTAGAGGTTATGGACGCAAAAAAAGAGAAAATTACGGATCTGGAATGCATCAACTGCAATGAATGTGTCAACGTATGCCCAAGCCGGGGTGCCTTGAATGCAGGCTTCAGCAAGAAGAAAAATCTCCACCCCATATTGGCAACGGTTCTGGCACTGGCTTTGTTCTTTGTCCCCATCGGCGTGGCAACCGCCGCCGGAGCGATGCAACTGCTTCCTAACAGATTCCTTAACAATGCGGCCGAGAGCACGCATATTGAAACCGGTGAGGAAAACGAAGATACGGGCGCTGCAGTAACAAATGGTTACACCTCCAGCGACATCAAAGGATCAATGACCATGCAGCAGGTCAGTGAAGCATTGCAGATCCCGCTAAGCGAGCTTTATAGCAAGCTCGGGCTGCGGGAAAATTATCCCGCCGGAAGTACAATAAAATCGGCCGCACTGAGCAAGGGGATCGAATTCAGCGATTTTAAACACGCGTTGTTCGAGTGATCAAAAGGAGTCAAAAACATTTAATCTTCCATGGGCACCGTTTCAAACCAGAACACGGTGCCTTTTTCATCGCTAACGACGCCGAAAGGAACGTCGTGCAGGCTGAGTATGCTTTTCACAATAGACAGGCCAAGCCCGGTACCCAAGCCCGCTGTGCCCTGCGTTTGAGGAACGCGGTGGTATCTCTCCCATATACTGTCCAGCTCTGCCGCCGGAATCGGCGTTCCAGTGTTCTCAATGGATACTTTAGCTCTACCCTTGAGCGCTTCGGCGCGTATGGTCACTGTGGAATGCTCCGGCGCATAGTTGATGGCATTGCTTAATAGATTGCTTAGAACCTGTATGAGTTTATTATCATCAAACCTTACTCTGATTTCATCACAGTGCAAATCTAACCTAAGGCCTTTCTTCGCAGCTTCAATTTCAAACCGATCGTTCATGTCTTTAAGTACAGGCTGAAGATAGAATGTCTCAACATTGATAGAATTCACACCAGACTGCATTCGCGAATAGTCGAGTATATCGGTTACGATATGGCTGAGACGCGCGGCTTCTTCGGATATCATCGTCAGCTGCGCCGTGCGCTTCTCTTCAATCGGCCATGTCACATCCCGTACGGTTTCCGCAAAGCCCTGAATCACAGACAGCGGAGATCGCAGCTCATGGGATACATTTGCGATCAGTTCGCGCCTTAAGGTTTCTGTTTTATTTAATTCTTCACCAAGCTCATTGAGCGCCTGGGTAAGCTGTCCGATCTCATCTTTTGATCTCACGGGAAGAACCACGTCCGTCTTCCCCTCCGCCATCCTGCGCGCAGAGCGCGTCACGCTGATAATGGGCTTTGAAAACATACGCGACAAAGTCACAGCCAGCAGGACCGACACAACTGCAAGTACTGCCGTGACGATCCAAAGCTGCTGAAGCAACAGCCGGGATGCTTCGTTAACGTCTACCATGGAAAAAACGGCGAACACATACAAGTCATCCGAAAGTTTTTCGCTGATCATCGCATATCGCGTGTTTTGTGATTCCGTCTCCAGCAGCTGTACCTGTTGGTCCGTGTTTTGACTGATCAGCGAGGGTATCATTTTGGTGAGCTGGCCGCGCATGGGAAAGTCTTCCGACATATAGAGCATATTTCCGGCTGCGTCCGCAGAAAGGATGCTGATATTCTGATCGGTTTCAAGCATTGCATAATCAACATCCGCTCCATCCCCTGCGTTTTCCAGAGAAGCTGTTATTCCTTCAACGCGCCGGTTCAGATAGCTGTCTTTTAAAAATACCGCCTGTATCAGCCACAACAGGCCAATTGTGATGACCGCCATGCACAGAAATCCGATGAAAATCTTAAATCCAATCGTTCTCAACTTTTGCCTCCCGTAAACCTGTATCCCGTGCCCCAAACCGTGACGATCAATTCCCGATATTTTCCCAACTTATCTCGCAGGCTCTTGATGTGCGTGTCCACCGTTCGCGCATCCCCATAATAGTCGTAACCCCAAACGTGATTAAGCAGCTGGTCTCTGGTAAAAGCAATGCCGGGCCGAGAAACAAAGAATGCAAGCAGGTCATATTCCTTGGGCGTCAACGCAACAACATCTCCATCTATTTGGACGATATGCGCCTGCGTATCAACCGACAGGCCATCGATGATATAATGCGCCGGCTGTGATGAAAATGATGCGTCTGCACGCTTTAACAGCGCCTTCATCCGCGCGATGAGTTCACGAGGGCTAAATGGCTTGCTTATGTAATCATCTACCCCCAGCTCAAACCCAAGCAGTTTATCATATTCCTCATTCCGGGCGGTGAGCAGTATCACGGGAAGCCGGCTTGTCTTTCGAATTTCCTTGAGCACGGCCCAGCCATCCATTTTTGGCATCATGACATCGAGAACAACAAGCGAGACTTCTTCTTGTCGAAAAAGCTTTAACGCGTCTTCTCCGTCTCCGGCTTCAAAGAACGTCCAGTCTTCCGCCTGTGAGTATTCCCGTACAATTGCGCGTATGCGCGGGTCATCATCAGCCAGTATGATGCGAATCATAATATCACCCTCCCGGTTTGCTTTATTATACCATATCTATCGGCTGTGCTAATAATCTCTTCTCGACACTGTGGGCTTCTTTCTATAAAACGATTTTCGACCCACAAACGGCAAGTATTTATAAAATGTGCAGGAACGGTATTGAAAAGTTGCATTTTATATATTATGATAAGCCGATCGTAGTATCAAAATGCAAATATGGAGGAGCCGCTTTGCAAAACGACATTAAAAAAGTGATGGTTGCCAACCGGGGCGAGATCGCCATTCGCGTCTTTCGCGCATGCTGCGATCTTGGCTTGCGCAGCGAAAGCGGCGCTCTGCCCGGTATGGATACCAGCGTATTCCTGCTCGGCATGGATCCCGGCGACTCCACGGAATTCACCATTGAGGACGGGAAAACGCTGATTATCAAATATGTCGGCCCGGGTGAAGCGAATGGGAGCGGTACACAGAACGCGGCGTTTGAGCTCAATGGCGCACAGCGCATTGTATCGGTCAAGATGGACCATGCATCTGCCATGCAGGTGAGCAGCGTCGGGTTGACCAACCCCAACGATGAGCGGGAAGTGAGCGCACCCATCCCCACTCATCGTATCCAAAGTGATGGTAAGCGAGGGCGACCTCGTGGAAAAAGGCCAAGTGCTTTGTGTCATCAAGGCTATGAAGAGGGGGGCCAACATCGTGGTGAGCAAGTCCGGAAGCTGCGATCCGTTTGCGTCAGCACCGGGCAGAAGTTTAAAGCCAAGCAGCTTCTATTCACTATTTCATAAGGAACCGAAAAAGGAGGGGGGACGCCCTTCCTCACTTGAATCATTTTGTGTATATATGGAGGAAAGCAAATGTCATATCAGGAAGAAATGCTGCAGTTTAATCAAGAATTCGTTAACAACGGGGAATATAAACGCTATACCGCAACAAAGTATCCAGAACGGAAAATCGCAATCCTTACCTGTATGGATTCCCGCCTGATCGAATTGTTGCCGGCCGCATTAAATTTAAAAAATGGTGACGCAAAAATAATTAAGAATGCCGGAGGCGTAATCAGCCATCCGTTTGGAAGCGCCGTTCGAAGTTTGCTCATATGTATCTATGAGCTGGGCGTCAATGAGATATTTGTCATTGGTCATTATGATTGCGGAATGCAAAACATTGATCTCAATGCAATGACCCAGAAAATGCTGCAGCGCGGTGTAAAAGAAGAAGATCTGGCAATGATCAAGTATTTTAATATCGACATAGATGAATGGTTAAAAGGATTTCAAGACCCGGCGGAATCGGTCAGGGAGACCATGAAAATTATAAATAAACATCCGCTGATTCCCAAAGACGTTATTTGCGCCGGATATTTAATGGATCCGGTCACCGGACGCCTGGATCTTGTAGAATGAAGATTATGAGCATCAAAGCATAGTGCCCGACAAAGGCCACGTCTAAAACTTTTCCCTCAAAAGGGTGTCCGGCCAAAGTTCGGAAGAACGATCTTAGATGGGGATGCAAATTTCGCACAGGTGATTGTCAATCATAGCGGGAATGTATCTTTCAAGGATAGGTCTGGAAAGATCGATCTGCTGTTCTTGCGCTGATAACAAAGAAAAGGCTTCACTCCACGCTTTTTGAACTGCCTGCGCGGTGTGTGAAATGGTAAAAACGGCATATCTCCCGCCGCATAATTTTGCTTCGTTTACAGTAGCATCCGCTATTGTGCAACCATCAGCAACAATAACGCAAACATCATAACGGCAGTTTTCAGGCGGCGTTGTTTGAGGATTGTCCTGTGAAATCCCTAAAATGACCGATGATTTTGTGAATGGGCCGTTGGCTTTGGCCCATTCCTTAAGTTTCTCCATGAGCGCGTAATTGTCGGTACCATAAGGCCCAACCCGCCGCATATATGCAACCCGGCACATGGGCATTTCTTCAATCTTATAGGTCATGTTACCACTCCTTTTCATTGATATATCTGAACGGTAACATGCTTTAAAACGTTTTTCAACCATACTTATAAAATATGGGGAATTGCCGCCTCCAAATCGCCGGGACCACCCGAAATTCAATGAGTTGCGAGCTTTTTTTCAGTTTTCTCTTTCACCTTGCTTTGCGAGATATTGAATGATGCCATTGGCAATTCCTTGCGCCATGACGGCTTGATTTTCCTCAGAGGTCAAGTAATAGTCTTCGTCTTTGTTTGTCATATGCCCCATTTCAATGTTGATGATCATTCGATTGCACCAGTTAAAGCCCGTTTGATCGCTGCGCACCGATATTCCGAGGTTTTTTATTCCGGTCGCTTCACAATATTCCTGGATGAGGATTTCAGCGGCAGTTCTGCATTTATCTGCATAGGGATTATCAGATGGGATCAGCATAAACGCGCCATGCTTTTGTGCATCATCAGATCCATTGCAGTGCAATCGTATTGCATAATCGGTCTTAGATTCATTGAACAGAATTGCTCGTTCGGCATTTGAAATATCAACGTCATTGCTTGTTCTGGTCATGATTACGGTAGCGCCTTCCTTCTCCAGAAGGTCGCGCAGCAAAAGCCCCACATTCAGATTGACCTGATACTCCGCCACACCGGTCCACCGACCTTGCGTGCCGGAAGATACCTTCTTTTTTGTTATGGGAGAAGATGGTGAGACCGGCTCTTGATCGCTATTTGCGTGCCCCTGATGGCCTGGGTCAATGCCTATTGCCATCCCGAATAACCGGGGACGCGGTGTTTGCGTTGGTTCAATTGTCAACGTCGGTGTTTGCGTTGGTTCAATTGTCGATGTCGGCTTGGGCACATTATCAACAGGGCCTATGGACGGAGATGGCGCAGGAGATATAAGCGGCGTCGCTTCAATCTTGGGCGTTTCAATTTTTATCTCAATTATTTCTGTGGGCTGTTGCGCATTACAACCGGCAACAAAAACAAATATGGCCGCGAAACACACCAGCATGAATATCCTGTTTCTCAAGCTTCTGCCCTTGTGATGATGTCGCCAGCCGTACATTTCCTTTTTCATCCTTTATGCTATAACAAAATTTTCTCTTTTCGCTTGAATCATTGCGCATCGCGCTAGTCAAAAGGGCTAATTCTCTTGGATTTTAAGAAGCGTAAGAATATGAAACGCCATTATGATGCGTACTTTTTGCTCATTGGAACTAATCTCAAGCTGAAACAAATCCTTGATTCGTTTCAGTTTATGATTCACTGTATTCCGATGGCAGTACGCTTTTTCAACAACCCTTTGCACACTGCCATCACAGTTCATATAAAGCTTCAGCCATTCCAAATAATCTGTTTTATGCGCTTTATCATAGTTTATGATTTCTCCAAGCACCTCATCGGCAAATCCTTGCAATATCTGTCGATTCTGGATGGGAAACAGGAGTCTGTATAAGCCGGTTTCCTCATAAAACAAATAATCCCGCGCTTCTGCCCGGGCAAGACTTAAGGCCCAATTCGCCTGTTGGTAGCTATTATATAGCGTATCAATCCCTTGCAAATTTCCGCTGACACCCATAAAAAACGGAATGGAAGGGAATGTTTGCGCCAATGTAAGATGGAGCGCATCAACGGCGGAGTAAATTCTTTCACGCGTAGATGCAATAAAAACGAATACGATATTTTTGTTTAAACGAAATACAATTGATTCTTCATCGCTTAGCAGCAAAACATGCTGTGCTCGATGAATGACTTCTTCAGGATTGCGCATGTTTTTGCTGATCGGCATCACAGCGACACAGTATTTTGCATCAAGCTCATATCCGACTTCTGTGATCTGCGTTTTGTAGGAATCCAGCACTATGGGTGATGTGATCAAATTATTTAAAGCTGCCACCGATTGCACCAGGGTACGCTCACTATCAAGGATGAGCTGGGACAAATATCTTGTAACATCAACAAGCTTGATTTTCCAGGGGACAGTAAACAGAGGAAACCCGTGCTGATCGCAAAACGATATGACCTGCTGCGGTATTTGGGGAATAAACGGGCCAATATTTACAACCATTCCGCTGGCCTTATGTTCGTATAATTTCTTTACAAAATCAACAAGCCATGCTTCACCTTGATAGGCGATGCCTGCGGTAAATACCAATTCATTCCCATGAATGAATGAGCTCATAGCGCTATCTTCTAAGATATGAAACCAAGAGATTTGCTGCTTAATTCCTGCAACTCCGGCAACCAATTCCATGGAATAGGCTTTCTTCGTTTCGTTAAGGACTGTTTCTAAGATCATCGAAAATATCCCCTATGTAGTATAGTATCTTTAAAATACCATTTAACTATACAAAACACAATATGTATCGATCATTATATTGTGCTCAAGCCTAATATTTGGCGCAAAATTTAGGCTATCATGATATTGAATTAATATTTCATTGTGCTAGAATATAGTTAATCACATCAAAGGGGGAGCTTCATGGGCCGGAGAGAAGAAATAAAAAATAGACATAATCAATATAATCTGCAATCATGGTCAAAACAAAGAGGCTTGAACCCTCTGGTAATTGAAAAGGCAAAAGGCATTTATCTTTACGATTATAACGGTGATCGTTATGCAGATATGTCTTCACAATTGGTGAACATGAATCTGGGGCATGGCGTTGAGGAAATCGGGGATGCCATTAAGGCACAGATAGATCAATTCTGCTATATGGCGCCTTCTTTTGCGGTGGAGAGCCGTTCAAATCTTGCACAAAAGATTATCGGCCTTATGCCGGACCATATGGGCAAGGTGTTTTTTGTCAACGCCGGTGCAGACGCCAATGAAAATGCCATCAAAATTGCAAGAATGTATACCGGCCGCCATAAAATTTTCAGTAGATATCGCAGCTATCATGGCTCCACCTATGGTGCCGCAAATCTTACAGGCGAGCCGAGGCGCTATCCGTCGGAGCCAGGGATTCCCGGTTTTGTAAAATTCTTTGACCCGTATGTGTATCGTGAACAGCTCCACTTTGAAAGCGATGTGGCGGCAGGTGCCTATTATGTGGAAAAGCTGCGCGAGCAGATCTGTTACGAAGGCCCTGAAAATGTTGCTGCAATTGTAATGGAAACCGTCACCGGCTCCAATGGCATTATCATTCCGCCGGCCAACTATTTGCCCGGCGTTCGCAAAATCTGCGACGAGTTCGGCATCTTGATGATTTTAGATGAGGTCATGGCGGGATTTGGACGAACTGGGAAAATGTTTGCGTTTGAAAATTGGGGTATCAAGCCGGATATTGTGACTTTCGCAAAGGGTGTAACCTGCGGCTACGTGCAACTGGGCGGCGTAGTTGTCTCCAAAGAAATTGCGGCATATTTTGACGATCATACACTCCTTTGCGGGCTGACCTATAGCGGCCACCCTTTAGCCTGCGCGGCAGGTGCGGCATGTGTTGATTATTTCACGAAGCATCATGTGCTGGAAAACGTAAATGCAGTCGGCAAAGTGCTGGGCGAACTACTTGAGGATTTGAAACGCAAGTATACATGCGTGGGCGACGTCCGGTATATCGGCCTGTTTTCAGCGATTGAATTGGTGAAGGACAGAGAGACAAAAGAGCCCCTGGTGCCCTATGGCAAGGACCCCCGGGGTAAGATGGGCAGAATTCTCAAGCTGCTCAGGGAGCGGAAATTCCTTACCTATACCCATGAAAATATGATCATCGTGGCACCCCCGCTGGTTATTACGGAGTGGCAACTGCGCGAGGAGATGGCGAAAATGGATGAGGTCATTTCCATTGTACAAAAAGAGATGATTGATTGAATTCAATATTAAGTAAAATAAAGGAGTCCTCTGATATGTTAAAATTGAAACCATTTATTAACGGTGAGTTCGTAGAATCCAAGGCAACCGCTTATATGCCGATCTTTGATCCCAGCATCGGCGAGCAGATTGCCGAAACGCCCTGTTGTACCGTGGGGGAAGTCGAGGCTGCAATTGCTGCAGCCAGCGCTGCTTTCCCATCATGGAGCAATACTCCGTGCGCAAAAAGGGTGGAAGTTTTATATAAGTTCAGGGATTTGCTCGTCGAGCATTTAGACGAGCTTACCTACTTGTTGTGCCGTGAAAACGGCAAGAACTGGGATGAAGCGAAGGGCGACCTGCTCAAGGTGAAAGAGCCTGTGGAAGTGGCGTGCGGCGCACCGTCTTTGATGATGGGAGAAGCACTGATGGACGTCACTAAGGGATTCGATTCCACATTATATCGTGAGCCGATTGGCGTATTTGCAGGGATTGCGCCGTTCAATTTTCCGGCTATGATTCCCATGGGATGGATGATGCCTATGTGCATTGCAACAGGCAATACGCTGGTTCTCAAAGCGGCCTCCATGACCCCCATGACAAGTCTGCGGCTGGTTGAATTGCTTAAGGAAGCCGGGCTTCCGGACGGCGTCGTGAATGTTGTGACCTGTTCGCGCAAAGAAGCTGAAATTTTCCTAACCCATCCCGATGTGAAAGGCGTAACGCTTGTGGGTTCAACCGCAATCGGGCTGCATATTTATGCGACGGCAGCAGCAAACGGAAAGAGAGTGCAGAGTCTGTGCGAAGCGAAAAACCACGCATTGGTTTTGGAGGATGCGCCCATCGAAAGAACGGTAAGCGGCATTTTAAATTCCACTTTTGGCTGCGCGGGGGAACGCTGCATGGCGTTGCCGGCAATCGTAGTGCAGGAAAGCATTGCGGATGAGGTTGTGGCAGAGATCCTCAAACAGATTAAAACAAAAAAGATTGGCCCCGCGTATGACAAATCTACGGATCTTGGCCCGGTTGTGACTGCGGCGCATAAAAAGTTTGTTGTAGACTGGATCAACAAAGGTGTGGAAGAAGGCGCCAAATTGCTGGTGGACGGCAGGAACGTGGTGGTACCGGGCTGCGAGAATGGATTCTACGTTGGACATACCGTATTTGATCATGTGACGCCGGAAATGACGGTTGGACAAAGCGAAATATTCGGACCCGTTCTTTGCATCAAGCGTGTCAAAGACTTTGAAGAGGGCATTACGCTCATGAACAGCAACCCCTTTGCAAACGGCTCGGTGATATTTACCCAGAGCGGTTACTATGCAAGAGAGTTTGCAAAACGCACCCATGGCGGCATGGTAGGTGTAAACGTGGGAATTCCCGTACCTGCTGGCATGTTCCCGTTCTCAGGCCACAAGAATTCGTTCTTTGGCGATCTACATGCACTGGGCAAAGACGGCCTCAGATTCTACACAGAATCCAAGGTGGTTACGACCCGCTGGTTTACCGAGGCAGATCTTAAAAAGAAAACTATCAGTACTTGGGACGGAGCGATGTAAATTACAAATATCAGCAATTCGCTAACCCCGACAGTCAAAAAACCTTGTTTTAAGTCAGATGTTCCTCTGCCTTAAGGATCAGACATGATTGCCGGAAAAGCGAAGCCGGGCCCTGCAGTAGCGGGGCCCGGCTTTTGCGCAGATATAAGCCGCAGCAAAATGAGTATTATACGCACAATTAATTACAAAGAGAGCATTTTGGGCATTTGTTCTGAACATAACATTGTGACTTATGTTTTTATTCTTCCCATTAAAAACTGCTATAAATAACAAAAATTCTTCTCAAGGAGAAAAACGGGAATGCGAAGTATCGGATTCGTGCTATGATGTTAATTTAATTCACTGCAGTTTTTAACCGGGCTTCCAATCGCTTCCTGCATAATCCACGCCGAGGATGGTGATATTCAGGTTACTCTTATCATATAATAAATCCAATATTTTCCCAAATTCTGAGCCTGGCGAAATAATCCGTACCATAGGACGAAGGGTATTTTCTTTATAGTTTTTAGCAACAACAGCCTGCGCTCCGTTGCTGAGCTTAACACAGACTCCAAGCGGATACGCCTCAACGCTTTTAAAAAATGCCTCGACCACTTCCGGATCGAAGTGGTTGCCACAGTTCGCCACAATGTACTCAATTGCCTCATTGGGCATAAGTGCGTTTCGGTAAGGGCGTTTGGAAGTGAGTGCGTCATAAACATCCGCAGCGGCTAATATGCGGCCAAACAGGCCTATTTCTTTGCCCTTAATCCCCTTGGGATAACCTGTGCCGTCGTATCTTTCATGATGCTGCTCCACAGCAAGCAAGACTTTAGGGGATATCTGAACGGTGGTACGCGGGAACATTTCTACACCCAGTGTAGGATGGCGGCGCATAATAGAGTATTCTTCTTCGGTAAGCTTGCCGGGTTTATTTACGATCCATCTAGGAATGCGTGACTTGCCCATATCGTGCAGGATTCCGCTTAGCGCAAGTTTTTCCAGCGCATTCATTCCCATACCCATGGATATTCCCGTGATGGTACTGTATATCGATACAGAAAGACTATGCCGATAAGTATAATCGTCATAGTTTTTTAAATCCATCATATTAAACATCATATGGGCATTGCTCGTAATGTTTTCCACTAATTGCCTTGAAATTTGAGACAAAACCTCAACTTGATTTTGCAAGTTTCGGCTACCCTTTGTACCAAAGTCATCATAAACTGCACGAATCTCGCCAATTGCCTTTGCCCGCAGGTTTTCGCTAATTAGCTCAGGGATCACTATATCGTCGTCGTCCTTTGGGGAGTTGCGGATATAAACCCCTGCGATCCCAATTGCCTGCATTCGGCTAACATTGGCCTCCGTTAATTTTTGACCTGCTGAAAGTAGGCAGATACGGTGCATCTCCCGAGGATAAGAGCAGATATCCCGAGCTACTATCATGTCAGGCTGTAAGTGTTCTACAGGAACGTACAGCATTACTCATTTCCCCTCCCGAGAATCTATTTTATTAGAAGAATTTCCGGTGTCTTAGCAGGGAAAACCCCGACTAAACTACATATTGAACGGATACTTGTTTCGCCTCCATCAAGACTTCAGTAAACAGTCCAACGATTAGAGGATCAAACTGCGTGCCGGCATGCAATTTAAGTTCCGTGATCGCCTCGTTGTTGCTACGAGCCCTTTTATACACCCGTCCAGTAGTCATGACGTCATAAGCGTCAATTATAGAAATAATTCGGCATAGCAATGGTATTTTTTCCCCCTTATAACCCTTGGGATACCCGTTGCCGTCCCAGCGCTCATGATGTAATAATATATATTCAGAAATAATGGAAAGCTCAGGCATATTCTGCATAATGCGATATCCGATTTCGGGATGCCGTCGCATTTCCCTCCACTCTTCGGAAGAAAGGCTTCCTGGCTTCTGGAGTATATCTTTACGGATTCCAACCTTGCCGATGTCATGAAGGATTGCAAGGAGGGACAGCTCGTATTGCTCTTCGCAAGATAAATCCATTTTCCTACCGATCCCATGGCAGTAGGTTCCCAGCCTTTTGGAATGTTTTTCCGTGCTGATGTCGTTTTCGCAGAGCATTGAAAGCAGTGTATTAACGATGGCATTCCTGTGGCTTTTCCCCTCAAGGAGCTTTTTATAATACATCCATTTTTCTGCCTTGCTTAGTACGTCGCCCAGGTTTTGCTCCGTCTTTTCCTTCACCTCATACCCAAGGGCAACGCTAATCTGTAGCGGTGCCTCGCTTTTTTCTATAAAAGCATCCTGCATTTTCCCGGCGATTTCATGAACCGTCTCAAGTGGTGTTTTAGGCAGAATGATCAAAAACTCATCGCTTCCCCAACGGATGATTACATCTTCCGCGCGACAGCTTTCCCGGAATGATTCTGCGACTTTTATTAAAAGTTTGTCCCCCTCTGCTGGACCGAGGGCTTCGTTAGTCAGCTTCAATCCGTTCACATCGCCAATTATAACTGAAAGCGGCAAATTTTCCGGCGTATCAAGGCGATCGATGTTTTCCGAAAGAAACCTCCGGTTATAGAGGCCCGTAAGAAAATCATGATAAATCAAGTCCAAAATATGCTCCTGTTGCTCCAGGTCATAGCCTGCACCGCGCAAAACCATCACAACGCCGAAGATCTCGCCTTTTTCATTTTGAATTGGAGCCACACTGTGGGCTACCGGCACAAAACACCCCTGTTTATTGATCAAGCCTGCCCGGTTGGAAAGGCTGATTACCTTTCCTGTTCGCATCACTTCAGCAAATGGATCCTCCAACGGCTTTCTGGTTTCTTCACTCATAAACTTGAATATGTCAATAAACTTTCTCCCTCGCACCTCCTCATTTATCCAGCCGGTAATCTCCTGCGCAGATTTGTTCAACAGAGTAATTAGGCCTTCCCGGTCTACAGCGATTACACCGTCACCGATAGACTCAAAAATGGTTCTTAAAAATTCGCTTTGCCGGTACAAATCATTGATATCATTCTCGCGTTTTGCAGATCCCAAAATATCAGAAAAGCCATGGGTTTCCTCGCATGGCGCAAGTGAAGAAAAAATGTCTGTCTTCCGTCTATTTGTATTTTTTGCGCGAGGGACGGGGGGAAGAGATTTGTAACCCCGTAGGAACGGAGCATCACAATCTATTGTGTACGCTTTCATGCGGTCTTCGCTTTCTCTCTCCAAAAGCGTCACAATATGCATCCTTTGGGGTGAGTAGGCCGTCATCTTATACTTCTGGCCCGAGATTTTGATCGTGCAGACGCTTTCCTGCCCCGTATTGCTCATCGCTATCTTTTCAAAAAATCCAATCCAGTCATAATGGTCGTTTTTTAGCCACGAGAGGGCTTCGGTCGCGCTCTTGCCCGAAAGTTTGTTCTCATTCAGTCCTGATATCTCTTCGAATGCACGGTTAAAGTCAGTGATTATGAAATCCTCAGTATTCCCTTTATCATCGAAAACTATTTTGTAGCAGGCATAAGCAGATGAAAAGCGATTGACCAAATCCTGCAAAAATTGTTTCGTCATATTTTCCTCAACAGCTCCATTTTGTATGTATTTGCTTTTTCTATGTATTTGCTTTACATTTCAATCATCATATATTTAATCGGCAATTCTACATATTTTTTAACGCCCCTCAACGAAGAGTTAAGAAAATCCATCGCGCCGCCTATGAGACATGAGCAAAAAACTTAGCGGTTATGCTTGGCTCGCCGATCCTGCTGTAGCCGCAAAAGCATTTTGTAGAGTTTCTCTTCTTCGTCTTGATTGAGGGTCACATACTGGCAACCGTAATAATAGCTAGTGCCTTCTCCGTCTCCTTTTGTAATTCGACGAATGACACACCGCAGTTCTAGGGAAAGCTCAAAAAGCTGCAATATAACGAGAATATTACTATGGAGCACATACACCATAGGCGTAGAGAACTGGAGCCCTTCCAATCCGATATCCTCAATATTCACGCGAACCGAGTGGCCATCAGCCTTGGCCATATCATCATTGAGCAGGTAGACCTCGCCTGCGGCATTGGTTTTAATGCGCAGAAACTGCCTCCTGTCTGATGCCGCCAATATCTCTAAGCCGGATACTTTCAATAGCTCTTTTCCCGACCGGGATACGATACCGCCAAGCACCTTGAAACCCATCCGGCAATTATGTATGTTTATCTTCACAGGCATACCAAAATAAAGTTCCGGTAATTCCTGACCAGGCCGGCAAGGTCTGAATTCCAAGATGCCCTCCCCAATCGTCTGGATACGAGCATAATCTATTAAGTTATTGTGTGTTGTGACAATTTCGGAAAGGGAACCTAGGTCCCCTTCTTCAAGTATAAGAGTAGGCGATTCCATTTTTTCCTCACAAGCTTAATAAGTTGGTGCTGCTATGCTCTTGTGATATTTCCTTAAAAACTATAGCACTATTTGAAGAAGTAATCGTAGTTTGAAATTTCTCCTTCAACACTTCCATCTGCCGCTGCGATTCGGAGAAAGCATTGCTCATTCTACTATGTTTTAGCCAGTAAGGCCTTCGCTGTCAGCGGCGAAGGCCTTACCCTGAGCCCAATGCAACAATTCAAGAGGCATCTGACTGCCGGTTTTCGTTTATTCCGCTTCTTCCTCATCCTGATTCTCCAACTTAAAGCTGGAGAGCAGTTCATCCAGTGTCTTCGCCTGGGCGGAGAGTTCTTCGCTGGTCGCCGCGCTTTCCTCGGCAGTTGCCGAGTTGGTCTGTACCACCGCAGAAATTTGGTCTACGCCTTGGGTAACCTGGGCAATTGCCTCAGACTGTTCTCCGGACGCTTGGGATATCTTTCCAATACTCTTAATGATGATCTGTGTCTCAGACACCACCTGTCGCAAAGATGTGGCAGTCGCACTGGCAATCTGGGTACCGTTCTGTACAGCACCGATGGTGCTTTCAATCAGAGAAGTCGTGCTCTTGGCGGCTTCGTCGCTCTTGGTCGCAAGATTCCGAACCTCGTCTGCTACAACGGCAAATCCCTTGCCGGCCTCCCCTGCCCGAGCAGCTTCAACTGCGGCATTAAGCGCCAAAATATTGGTTTGAAAAGCGATATCCTGTATGGTTTTGATGATTTTGCCGATTTCGCTGGAACTATGGCTAATCTCGGTCATTGCACGGATCATTTCCTGCATCTGTTCGTCGCTCCGGGTAACGGTAGCCCCCACATCGCTGGCCCGCACATCAAGCTCCTTGGAGATATCAGCGGTACTGTGGACCTGTTCGGAAATTTGATTAATGGATGCTGCGAGTTCCTGCACGGCGCTGGCTTGTTCCGTAGCGCCCTGCGCCATTTGCTGGGAGTTGCCGGCCACCTGATTCGATTCGCTGGCGACCTGAACCGCTACGTGCTTGATCCGGGTAAGTATGGAATTGAGGGCTTCTACAACATTGGTGATGCTTTGCGCCATTGGGATGAAATCGCCTTTGAATTCTACGCTTGGCGCTGTGGTCAGGTCTCCCGATTCAAACGACTCCATCACACGTGAGATATCGCTCACATAGCTATCCAGCGTCTCGGCCACTGTCCGAAAGCTGTGCGCTAAATCTCCCAACTCATCCTTGGAGCGGTACTTGATATCCGCTCTCAGGGATCCTTCCGCCATCTGTGCAGCCACCCTTTTGATTTCATTGATCGGGATCGTAATATTGCGAATAATGATCACGCATAGCAAAACCGTAATAACAAGGCATATAGCAGCAATGCCCCCTTGAATGATTAAGGCTTGCTTTTGGCTTTCGCTCACACCCTCCATGGTTTTCGCGCTCATCTCCTGCGCTTTTACTTTAATCTGTTCCAGCTGGGTGCTCGCTTCTTCTACTTTAGGCACGTATATCTTCAAATAGTCCAAAAGCGCCGTGGTCGAATTTCCCGTACTCGCTTTGGACATAATCTGTTCCCTAGTAGCTTTCATATCATCCAACAAAGCCAGCACATTTTCCACAGTCTCTTTATCCGACTGCGGATTTTCCTTAAGGGTGTTGAGGGCATCACGGAGGGCTTGTGCCGATTCATCGGCAAGCTGCACATAACTTTTCAGTGTATACGAACTGGCGCCGTTTATCTTGAGCATCATATTATTTTGTGTCTCTAAAAATTTCTGCTGGGCAATGAATGCCTGTGTGTATGCCGCATATGATCCGTTGCATAAAACATCGACTTCCTTTGCCAAGGAGGATAACGTATATACACTTGCTCCCACGGACAAAGCAAACAGAGCCATTATGATGACGAAAGTGATGATCAACTTGACGCGAACCTTTAAGTTTTTCATGGTTTTCCTTCCTATCCCCTCTATTGTTTTCAAAAGCAGGCCCCAATAAAATTTACTGCCCAATTTGCCTGCAGAATCTCTTTGAAAGTAATATCGTCAGTTTTCAACAAAAGTTTATATGTGCTGTTTCAGTACGAATAATAGAAATAATGATTGAAAAATATTCAATCCTCTAATGGCGCAGAATTTTTTGTCGATATAGTAAATGTAGTCTTATACCATTATAAAAGCCAAAATATTGCCGGCCTTTGGCGGCGTAGAGGAAAGGACTTGAAGAATGCCCAGAGTTATGATTGTAGATGACGCAGCATTTATGCGCGTTTCCATACGGAACATCTTGATTAAGAATGGATTTGACGTAGCATGCGAGGCAGAAAATGGCGCTGTCGCTGTGCAAAGATACGCCGAAGTAAAGCCGGATATGGTCACCATGGATATCACCATGCCGGAAATGAGTGGCCTCGACGCCCTGCGAGAAATCCGCAAGATAGATCTGAATGCTCAGGTTGTTATGGTTTCCGCCTTGGGTCAGGAAGCCATGGTACGCGAGGCCGTAATGAACGGAGCCAAGGGATTTATTGTAAAGCCATATAAGGAAGAGATCATCGTGGAAACTCTCCGCAAATTAATAAGCCAATGAGTTCCCTGCGCGCTGCATAAAACGTTTAACAGCGCCCCCCGGCGCTTTGGAAAATTAGAATATTGGGTCACAAAGGAGTAATGATATGAGCACCAGTGATTCTCTGACAGAAGTATACATCTACGAAAACACGCAGCTGTTGGAGCAGCTGGAGGAAATGCTCCTGAACAGTGAAAAGAGCGCTGCACTAAAAAAAGCAGACATTGATGAAATATTCCGCGTAATGCATACCATTAAAGGTTCTTCCGCCATGATGGGGTATGAAGGGCTCACCCAGCTTTCCCATAGCATGGAGGATATGTTTGCAGCGCTTCGGCAGAACTTGGATACGCCCAGGGAAGCGTGGGAATTGATTATCAGTCTGGTTTTGGAGTGCATCGACTTCATAAAAGTCGAAGTCTCCAAAGTTCAGGAAGGCTTCCTGCCAGATGGAGAGATCAGCTCTCTTCATGACCGGGCTATGGATTTGCTGCACTTGATTTCCGGCGGGCAGGGAAGCAATGCGTTGCCACCGGAATCGACGCCGGAAAGTCCGCACTCTTCCGAGAAGGTAGAACCTTACGTCCCTCAGAGTCACAAGGATAGTGCTTCACATTATTATAAGGCGCGGTTATTTTTTATTACCGGCTGCGCCATGGAAAGCGTTCGGGCCTTCGCTGTAGTGAATTCTCTGGATGGTCTCTATACGCGCATCGCTCACGAGCCTAAAAACCTAAATATAAATTGTGATGAAGCCATCGTAGCCAACGGCTTTTTACTCTATCTCGAATCCCCTTGCCCAAGCCAAGAGATTGAATCACGTTTGGCAGATACGATGTTTTTGCAGCACCTTGAGTTTTCCGAGCTGTCTTTGGAGGAAGCCCTGCCTCATTTCTCCGCCTCCGCGCAAGAACCCACGTCTCAGGCTGCTTCGGATGCGGTCCAGAAGAGCCCGACGAAGATAACCGCGCCGCAACAGGAGGCTAAGGACTCGGCAAACGGCGCATCCAAAAGCATCACACAGAATTTTCTGAGTGTTAACGTGGGGAAAGTGGATCGACTTATGGATCTGGTAGGTGAAATCGTTACCACAGAGTCCATGGTAGTTAAGCACCCCCAAATCCTGGATCTGCATATTGAATCCTTTGATAAGCAGTCTCGCCGCCTGCGCCAACTCACCGGTGAACTGCAGGATGTCGTCATGTCCATCCGTATGGTTCCCATTTCTTCCACTTTCCATAAAATGCAGCGCATCGTGCGTGATATGAGCATTAAAACCGGAAAAGAAGCACAGCTCATACTTCGGGGCGAGCAAACCGAAGTAGATAAAAATGTGCTTGAAACTCTATCGGATCCCCTCATGCACATGATTCGCAACAGTATGGATCATGGGTTGGAAACAACGGAGGAACGTTTAGCCCTGGACAAGCCCGCAGTAGGCACCATCATCTTGGAAGCCCGCAACACCGGCGGCGATGTAGTCATCACTGTTTCGGATGACGGCCGGGGTTTGGACCGGGAAAAACTCATAAAAAAAGCCCAAGAGAAAGGGATCGCTCAAAAGAACGAAGACGAAATCAGCGACCGCGAAGCATTCAATTACATTTTGCTTCCGGGCTTTTCCACCAATGACCAAGTTACTGAATTCTCAGGCCGGGGCGTTGGCATGGATGTGGTAAACTCCAATGTGGAAAAGATGGGCGGGACTTTAGCTATCGACAGCGACCCCGGAAAAGGCACAACTTTTACCATGCAGATTCCCCTCACATTGGCCATTGTCGACGGCATGGACGTGCAAGTCGGCGAGGAGCATTATATCATTCCGATTTTAAATATCCGTGAATCCTTTGAGCTGAAAAACAAGGATTTGATTGTAGCGCCGGATGGCACCGAAAATATCATTATCAGAGGAAAATGCTTCTTGGTTCGTCGGCTGCACCAGCTTTTTGGCATACCCAATGCTAAGCAGGATCTTCAGGAAGGTATTATGGTATTGGTGGAGAGTGACCGCGGAAGCGTGTGTCTGTTTGTAGACCAGATCGTGGGTGAACAGCAAGCGGTTATTAAGCCCCTTCCAAGCTTCCTCTCCCGCATGATGGGGCGTGTGCCTCACATCTCCGGCTGCACCATATTGGGCAACGGCTCGGTCAGCCTCATTTTGGATTCAGGCAGCCTGACCCGCAGCACAGCCTGCTGACCGGTATTCCCATTTGATAAAACAGTGCGGCGCACATCCCGTTGTGCGCCGCACTGTTAAATTCGTAAACAGATTTAAGCTTTCGTCCCTTTGTCAACCCAGCTTCGTCAATGCTGTCGCAATTGCGTCCTCTTTAAAGGGCTTCACCACAAACCCCTTAGCGCCCGCAAGAACTGCTTCCCGCACCATAGACTCCTGACCCAACGCGGAAACCATAATGACAGCTGCCCCCGAATCAATCTGGCGGATCGCCTTAAGCGCATCCAGACCGTTCATCTCCGGCATGGTAATATCCATGGTGACAACATCAGGCCGCAGCTCCGTAAATTTTTGTACCGCAACGGCGCCATTTTCGGCTTCACCCGCCACCTCAAAGCCATTCTTTGATATGATGTTGCGGATGGAAATGCGCATAAATGCCGCATCGTCCACGATTAGAACCCGTTTCATTATAATTCCTCCAGTTTAATATACGTTCCATGGGTGTTTACGCCTCACACTTGTAGATGGACGGTTGTACGTATTTAAATTCTGTGTTTAGACTCACTAGTGTTTCGGACATACCAATAATCAAGTATCCTCCGGGTTTAAGCGCCTTGTAAAGGCGTTGAGAAAGAGCTTGTCTGGTCTCCCGGTCGAAATAGATCATTACATTCCGGCAAAAAATAATGTCATATGTATGCGATGGCCAGTATATAGGATCGTTCAGATTGAAATACTTATATTGAATCATGGATTTCAGACCAGGTTTAACGATATATTCGTCATCATCCCGCTTTGTAAAATATCGCGCGACCCATTCTGGGGGGAGCTTGGATATCCGTTCGGTATTGTAAATCCCAGCTTTGGCTGCATCCAACACGTGTTGAGAAATATCGGACGCATCAATCTTAATGCGCGGAGATTGAAGTTTAAAGAATTCGGAAGCCACCATAGCCAGCGAATAGGGTTCTTCTCCTGAGGAACAGGCAGCACTCCAAATCTTCCGGCTTTCTCCAAGCCGGTCGCTCTTCCAAAGGGGAAAAACGCTTTTAGTCAGGAAGCTATAATGCCCCTCCTCCCGTAAAAAGAAGGTAAAATTCGTAGTGAGCTTGGATACCAGAAGGGAAACCTCCCTGCCCGTGGTATCCCGCATGACATCGTCGATATAGGGGCCAAAGTCCGTATAGCCGCGCTGATTGAGCATCATGTTGAGCCTGCCTTCAATCAGCGTTCGCTTTTGTGCCAGATTGATGCCGAACTTGTTGTACATGAAGTCTCGAAGACGGATAAAATCCGCATCGGATATTTTCATAACTCTCCTTGTACGACCATCAACATATCACAGTTAAGCAGAAGCTGCATCTCTCCGGATGCATTGCCCACGCCTTTGATATAACGGATGCTCTCGCCTATCTGCGTATCGGGGGGCGGCATGCGAAGATTTTCGGGAATGTTGATGACCTCCTGCACCGCGTCCACAATCAAGCCAAGCTGGATCCCCTCGTTGTTCAATATGACGATACAAGTGCGCTCTGTATAGGCCTGTTCCGGCAATCCGAAGCGCAGGCGCACGTCCATCAGCGGAATAATGTTGCCCCGCAGATTGATGATACCTTTGATGCTTTTCGGAAAAAACGGCACCATCGTAATTGGAAGCATTTCAATAATTTCAGTGACATAGTGAATTTCCATCGCATAGCTCTGTTCATTGATTGTGAACACCAAATAACGGTCTTCCAAGGCGTCCAGTTCCGCCAGCATCTTAGTTTGGTCTCTCGTATCCATGGCTCCATCTCCTCAATTCTTCTCTATTACATTAGCACATCCACCAGCATGCCCCGGATATCATCCACTGTGTTGAGCAGGGCAATATGATCTGTTTCCGAGGCCAACAGGTTTCCTAATATTTCATCCAGCGCTTCGTTGATGCATTGGATGATGGCAAATGTTCTGCTGCGGCCTTTGGAATCAAACTTGCGGTATTTTCGGAACACAAAGCCGTTGCTTACCGTTTCATCCAAAAGCTTGCGGATCATTTCGCGGTATCGGTGAAACTCGCTCAACTCCGCCTTTTTCGCCATGCGCTCACCCTGCTCTGCAATGGTGCCTACCAGTTGGCTGATATAAACTTGATAGCGGCTCTCCGAGAGTTCGCTCAGGTGCCTAGAAAAGGAAATGACACTGGTACTTTGCTGCATTTCCTCCTCCCGCATTGCCAGCGCGGAGCCCTCTGAAAGGTGCTGGTTGATTTTTTGTATTTTCATTCTGCCAATACCGCTTTGCCGCTGCCTAAAGAAGGGTATTTACCATATGGGGTTCCCCTTCGCTTGGCGCCGTTGCATAAGCCAGTGTGCTCCTTTGCCCCTCTTTGATTTCTTTCATGCTGTTCATGAGTCTTTTCTTGGCGGCTTCTAAAGATGTGACACCCTGTCCGTCCAAAACCTGGATGCTGGCAATCAAGGCCTGTATCGTCTTGTCCTCCAGTGCAATCCGTTCGCTTTCCCCCTTCTGAGGCACATAGCCGGAATGCAGGAGAAAATATATCCGACGATCCAACTGATCTACCGTATCCATTTGCTTACCTCGGGCTTCCAGAAGCGAAACTGCGCCGTAAAACCGCTCATCGTTTTCCCCCGCGTTTGCGAGCTGGGACACCATCTCTTCCGAAAGACTTTTCATTGCGCTGAGGGCGTTTACTTTTTGGTGCACCAAGTTGTATAGGGCACCCTTTCCCTCAGGCCCCCTCATCTTTCGATGGCATAGGCTCTGCCGTCGCCCGCATTGCGCACCTCCACCCAGGCAGACCGAAGGCCGTCTATGACCGCAATAAGAGGAAGAATCCGTTCCCTTTCCTTGTGCAAATTAATTTGAACCAGTTCCTGAAGAATGAAGTCGTATAGCCGCATCAAATCCGAAGCGACGGAGTAGCGCAGATCCAAGCTGTGCATAAGCTCCGATACGATATCTTGCGCCTTAGAAAGGTGCCGGTTCGTGCTTTCATAGTTCTTTTGCTCTATGAAAATACCCCCTAATTTAATCTGTTTGATCAATGCATCATAGAGCATGATGATCAGATCCACGGGGCTGGCAGTCAAGACGCTGTCGCGCTGGTATTTATTAAGCAATGTCGCACTGTTGCTTGCGTACAAAAATATCACTCCTTTATAATAAGCCAAATCCGTTACGCATTAGGAACTGGTAGACGTCCCCAGCATTGAAGAAAGCCAGCTTTGCTGGGATTGTAGTTTTGTAAGCGCGGTCTCCATCGTCGTATATTTTTTCCAATAGCTCTCCTCCTTCGTAGCCATTTCATCCGACAAGTCTGACATCTTTTCAGAATATTCGCCGACGGCCTTTGCCTCGTTTACAATTTTCTGGGTACGCATGGTGGTATTGAACGCAGAGAACAGGCTGTTCATGCGCACCAGCAAACCTGAACTGGCCGTTGTCACGCCGTTCGCCGTGCTGGTCGAAGTGTCCGTAGCGCCGCTTTGAGTGGTGGCAATATTGGTGAAAACTTTCTGTACTGAATTGGGATTCTCCTTTAGAGCGTCCAGGAGCTTATCTTCATCCAAGATCAATTTCCCCTGTTCCGTTTTCCAGTTGTCGTTGCCCCAAGCCACGGTGGTAATGCCCAGATCGTATGCGGACATACCCGTATCTCCCACTTGAGCAAGCAGGGAGGACCGCAGTCCGGTGATTAAGTCTCCGATAGCAGCATCGTTGCGCAACATCCCGCTCATGGCCTTTTTGTCCCATTCCTTCGCCTCATCTTCGGTTATGGCACTTCTTTGTTCGTCGGTAAGGGGCGCATATGTGGAGCTATAGCTCTCTTCATAGTACTTGGTGGTCAAGCCCCCTACCACCTTGTTATAAGCTTCAACAAAGCTCTTGATAGAATCAATGGTGGGCTGATAGTCCCTTTCCACACTTAAAGAAAGGCCGTCTTCTCCAAAGTCTTCGGTATCTGTAATCTCAAAGCTGAGGCCGTCTAATGTAAAGAGATTAGAAGACTGTGTAACCGTCTTAGTCATGCCGTCGCTTTTTACAACCATTTGTGCGTCCGTTCCGGTTAGCCCGCTTTTATCCTCTAGGCCAAAAATTTCAAATCCGGAAAATGACAGGACGGAAGAACTTCCCGTATCCGCACTGCTGATTGTAAAGGTGTCCATCATTTCGCTGTAGTTGAACACAGCCTTGGCATCCACGTCCTTGCCGATGGTGTACATCATATCCGAGATGGTAGTCTTTTTGGTATCAAAGGTAAACGCCTTGCCGTTGACCGTCACCGCAATTTCGTCTTCCACGGTTTTCCCCATTTTGCGCGCAGCTTCCGCAATGGTGTCGGCTCGCTGTATGCTGCCTGAATCATTGTAGGTCCCTTCCCCCACGCCAAAGACGCTGTCCTCCCCAAACAGGGCGCCGGAAACCGAAATTGGGGCTGTAGGAGTTCCGCTGTCGGCATTATTACGCAAAACGAAAGTTCCCTTGTTTTCATCAAAAGACATCGTGATGTCGGTGAGCGTCGAGTTTACCTCATCCATAATGGACTGGACGCTTTGGCTCTCAAGGCCGCTGAATGTTACGCCATTGATTGCAAAAGTATCGCCATCAAGTTCCAATCCGGCCGCGTCGGCCATTTGTTTAAATGTGATTGTGGCCAAATCCGCATCAGATACAATGCTCTTCTCTTTCACATCGTCGTTGCTTACACCAAAGCCCGCGCCCGAGGCAAATGGAGTACCTGTGGTGCTGGAAGTATTGGAAAGCACAAGCTTGGTATCCGCGCCGATGGTGTCGCTGGCAAAGGATACGGTGCCCGCCTCATAGTCAAATGTCATGGTCGCATCTGCCGTTTCGGAGTCATTCACGGCCTGCGCGATATCTGCCAATGTATCAGTGCGCTCAAAGGTGAAGGTTTCGCCATTGACGGCAAAGGAAAGGTTCTCCCCCTCCGCTAGGCCGAATTGATCTGCTAACTCCTCTATGGTAGTGCTTTGAGAAACAGTTTGTCCCTCTGCCAGTGTCAAAGCGCCCTGCGCGGTCGCCTGCAAGAACCGGCTTGCTTTGCCCGTAAGCTCGGTTTGCTGGGTATTTGCTTGTAGCACACTGGAAGCGACGGAAGCTTTTGTCGTAGAGAGAATTTTAAAGCTGGTGGCAAGGGCGCTGGTGGTTGCCGTTATAGATATTGCGCTATTTTCCTCCATGTTGACCTTATACGAATTATAGGCCGCACTTTTCATCAGACTGTTACTGCCCAGCGCGCTCAGATAGGTGCTGCGCATATTGGAAACTGCGGTGTTAAGTTCCGTATAGGCGTCGTACTTCCACTGTGCTTTTTCCTGTTTTTGAAAAAGCTTGTCCATTTTGGACTGTTCCGCAGAGAGCATATTCTTAACAACGGATTCCGTATCTATGCCGGAAGTCAGGCCACTAATTCTTTGTGTTGTATAACCGTATAAATTGACGGACATTCTATTCACCGTTCCTTTTAAGCTAATTTACATCCTTTAGTCTTGCTGTTTCTAATACTAATATCGCTATTTTTCTTGCGCGGATTAATGCCGTACAGGTCGAATTGATGTTTTGTGCCATCATTTATGGGCAAAATACTGCACCTCGCTCATTCTAGAAGAATAAATCTTTCTGATGTAGGTATAGTTGCTCAGGGTCCGCCCGGCCTGGGCAATGGCCACGCCCCGGCTGGGATCGTAAAGGCCGTCCTTTGAAGGGGAAACTACCTGTACATGTCCATGTACCCCTTTCTGGTTTTTCCAGACGGTCACAGCCGGGCAGCCCTGGTTGGCTAGGCCCTGTGCCTGCTGTGCGCTTACCTCATGCCAGCCGTATTGAGATCCGTACGTATTGAGCCAATCCGATATCCGGTTGGCGTTCATGCTTATAGCACCATCCGCTCGCGAGGTAGAAGGTTCGCCCGTATTCTGGTTCGTATGGCGGGGAATCCCCGCCCCCATGGCGGAAGTGACGTCCAAAAGAAAGACGTTGCAATAGGTGTCTCCGGTGCCCTTTTGGTTCACGGCATAGCGCGAATTGTTTTCAACATCAAACCGGTCGATTACCGCGCGGTATTGTGCGGCGCTCCGGTTGCCGACGGTAGACGTAAGATCCGTGCTGATTGTCTTCTGCCCGGCCGCTTTTGCGCTGGCCACAGCTTCATTTGGGGCGGTGGCCTCTGGGGCGGGTTCTTGGCTGCTTTGCGCTACGTTCTGATAAGCCTTCAATAAGGATTGGGCGGCAACCATGGTAGCTTGCGCAGCGGTACCGACGCCCAGAAGCGAGGATCCGATATCCGTCGAACTGCCCATATCGCCCAGAAGAGCTCCCGGATCCGTCAGGCTTTCCGTGTCGCCCAGGAGAGATCCCGGATCCGTTAGGCTTTCCGTGTCGCCCAGGAGTAAGTCGCCTATCTCCGATAGGCCGTCGGTGCCGCTCAAAAGGCCCCCGTCCTGCCCCGCGACCAAAACCAGAAGCAAGAGCATGAGGCCGGTTTCCCCCCCACCTTGAGAAAGGCCGGAGAGCAGCAGCGGCGCCAGGTTTGCCAGAGACACGGAACCGTCCTTGCCTGTGTCAGAAGTCCCGCTTCCCTGTGCCTCCCCAGCCGCTTGCTGGGCAACGGCCGCTTCCAGAGCGGCAGAAAATAGGCCCTGAGACTCCCCCAGAGCCTGGCTTGGGGCGTATTGGGCGACGGCCGACGTCCCTATGGATTGTATGGTATTCTCAGCCAAGCCAGTGTCTCCTTTTTCGATTTATCCCGGCATCAAACAGCCGCTGCCGTGCCGATGCACGCGCGTCAGATATGTTTTTCTCCCATGCCCACCGTTTTGATGCGCAGCATTCCGGTGGCGGGGTCGAAGGTTATAGACCGTCCATAGGTGCCCAGAACATCCTCGGCCACAACGGGGATGTGAAGCTTACCCAACATCTCCCGGCAGACTTGCACATTGCGTTCGCCAATTTTTAGCAGGTTGCTTTGCATCGACGTGGAAGCAAACATATGGGCCCCGCCTGCCAGTTTGGCCACGAGCCCCACCCGCCCCGCGCCGGCCTTCTGCACGTGATCCAACAGTAGCAAAATACCGCTGTCCGCAAACTTGGCCTTGTTGGAATTATCCGACACGGCGACAGCCGACGGGAGCATCACATGAACCATCCCGCATATTTTGCTTCTTTTGTCATAGAGCGTAACGCCGCAACACGAGCCCAGCCCAAGTGTACTGATTTTATCCGGCGCTTTTACTATATTCATCTCCGCGATTCCGATTAGTATCGTATTCATCCGACGTCGGTTTCCTTCCTTACAGGGTATCTCCCATTCATAGTCCCAGAGCCTTCATCAAACGGCCGTAGGAATCCATGGTGGGCACAAGAAAATACCGCCCCGTAACGGAAGAAATATCGTTATGAAATTCCGTTTCCATATGCAGAACCGATTCTCCTACCTGGCCGTAAACTACGGCCGGTACATTCATCATCGCCATCACCATATCCACGCTCAGCACGGGCACCGACGGGATAATGCGCATTCCCGTCATGCCGCTGATGGCGGATAGGTACGCGCCGATGAGAATATTCCCCACTTCCTCGATGGGCTTCAATTCACGGCATACGAGGGTGTAATCGTTCCGGACGTGCGCTGCGTTCTGTCCAGTGATTAGCGTAAGCAGCTCGAAGGCGGCATCCTCTGTGAGTACTAACATAATGAAGCCGTCCATATCCCCGGAAAGCTGCACCAAAACGCCAACAACCAGCTCCTCCGGATCGCAAAATCCTCGGGTGATCTCCGAAAATGGAACCATTTCGCACTGGGGCAAGCCAATATCCACTTTGGTATCCAGCATGGTAGCCAAGGCTGTAGCCGCGTTCCCCGTGCCAATGTTGCCGATTTCCTTAAGTACGTCTATCATTATTTGATCGATTGCCATATTTGGCCCCCGCTTCCTTCCGCCTCCAAAAAGGGTAGCGGATCATAGTGCTTATTAATTACGATATCGTAATTTCCGATATAAAGATTAATCTTTGTAGAAAAACCACGATAAAATTAAAGACCGAGCCGAGCAAACAGGTTTCAAAAAGGAGCGCCTATGCAGATTCAATCAGTTAATGCCGTTTCGTCCTCATCGAATCTTTTTGTTCCACATTCGGTTCTTTCATCCTTATCAACGGGAGATATTCTCCAAGCCGAAGTGACCGCAACGGACCAGGATCAAGTGATTCTATCCCTTCCCCAAGGAGTCCTCCTAACGGCTAATCAGCGAGCCGCGGAGCCCCTCCGGACAGGAGATACGGTACTGCTTCAGGTATCGCAGGAGGCGGATGAAAGCACCTTTCGGCTGGAACTAATCAGTGTCAACGGCCAATCCCTTAAGCCGGGGGTACCCGTAGAGGAATATGCTCTCATGCGCATACAGATAGCCCCCAGCAGGGAAAACCTAGCCATAGCCGTCGCGCTAAACGAAATGGGCGCCCCTCTGCGGCTGGAGACTTTCTCAAGGATGGCTGAGCTAAACGTACGGTTTCCGGCCTTAGACACAAACGAGAAGCTGTTGCTCTCAACTTCTTCCCTACCGCTGAACGCGGATTCGGTGGAAGCTTTTATAACTTGGCTGAATCATCCGCTCAAAACGGCAGACTTAGCTGCCGCTATTGAAACTTTGGCGAACCAGGATGGCCTCGCTTCGGCCACGTTTGAAGCAGCCGCCCGTCAGATGCCGGAGGCAGCCGGAGCGCATTCGGACTTTCTGCAAGCATCTGCCTTCGCATTGCCCCACGGACTCTCCCTCGGTCTGACCGCCAAGCTGGAACAAAGCTGCATATGGCAAGAACTGTGTGAGCGCTTCCTTACCCTTCCGCAAGAGGAAGCCTCTGAGTTTATTTTGGGGTTGATGACGGCGCTTCCCCCCGAAACCACGAGTGCGGAACGCAACCTGCTCTATCAAACCCTGTGTAACTGGTATGCTTCCCAAAACCGATCCGGAATTCCGCATGCCATGGAGCCAAGGGAAGCGTTATATCCGACAGACGTTTCCGTAGATGACCAGCAACAACTCCTCCACCCCCAACAAGGAACGAAGCAGGCCCAAGCCACCACGGAGAATTCCATAATCAAAAGTGCTCTGGAAGGCCTTTTTGCCGCAATTTTGGAGCAACCCGCAGACAAGCGGGGTCCCGCCCTTCAGGAATCGGGAGCCGGATTGGAAACCAGACTTCGCGCTTTGGCAAGCATTTTGCAGGCGCAGGAAGGGCAACAAGCCGCCCGGCTTAAACCAGTGCTGGAATTGACCCAGGCGCTTACGACGCAGGTTCTGATGGGCGGTGAGCTCGGCAACCTTCTTTACATACCGCTTCCCGTCATCCTGAACGAAAGCCGACAGGATGCCGGCCTCTACGTGCTCAAGCGCAATGGCGGGGCCAGCATGTTAGACGAATCCAATGTAACAGTGGCCATCTGCCTGGATACCCAATATCTTGGCCCGGTGGATGCGTTACTTCGGGTTGATCGCAACGAAATCGACCTCCGGTTTCGAGTAGAGAATGCCGGAGCCCTATGTTTTTTTCAGGAGTGCATAGATCAGGAGGCACTATCTTTTCCCCCGCCATACCGCTTGCAAAGCGCCTGCGTAATGCTTCGGGATGTGCCTATCACTCCGCTCACCGTAGGACAGACCCTCCGACGCGCCTTCGGCCTAGCCACCCCCGGAGGACTGGACATATCGATATAAAGGATACTGAATTATGGAAGATAAAAAAAATAACCTCCGTAATGCCGCCGCCCTTAAATATGATCCGGCCACAGACTCTGCCCCCATCCTCACAGCAGCAGGCAGGGGCGCTGTAGCGGAAAACATACTGAAAACAGCCGAGATTCACGGAGTACCCATTGTAAAAGACACCTCTGTGGCGGAGCTTCTTACCCATTTCTCCGTGGGAGACGTCATTCCCCCAATCCTCTATGAGGCCGTGGCCCAAGTATTGCTTTTTGTTGCGGAAACGGATCAAAAAGCCTCCGAGAAATTTCGGCAACCCATTCGTTGAAATATCTTTTTTAGGCGGCATTGTGGATTATGCGCCTCTCATGACTCTTCCTTTGGAACACTGTGGCCCCGTTCGTGATGGGGCCTTTGCTTTACCATCTGCACCGCCTCCAAAACTGCCCGATATACCTCAACCTTATTGGGGAGCAACCCTTGCAGTTTGCATATCCCGCAAATTCTGCCCTCCTCCGACACCACATATTGAGGCGGCAAAGCGTTGAGGGCGATGGCCATTACGTCCATTTTGCACCGCCGACAGGTACATGCCTGTTCGTCCTTGAGAACCTTATCTACCAAGGCTTCCACAGCCACTTCCGTCACGTTGATAATCTCCGGCCCCGGAGTATATTCCCCCATATAAATCTCCTTCTTAATCTGCAAATCATTTTGCGTGGCTGGCTCGTTTTAGTTGGTTAAGCAGCACGCTGGGAATCATTGTGAGCGATGCCTGGCGATCCACCGCCCCCAGCTTCATAGCCTCCATAGGCATGCCATATACTACGCAGGACTGCTGATCCTGTCCAATCGTAAAGGCTCCATTTTCCTTCATGTGTAATAGCCCCTTGGCACCGTCGGCACCCATGCCTGTGAGCAGAATGCCCACCGAACGTGTACCCATAACTTCCGCTACGGAATGAAACAAAACATCCACAGAGGGGCAATGCCCGCTGACTTTTTCGGTTCCTCCCACTTTAAGTGCCAGTTCACAACCCCGGCGGGCCACTCGCAAATGCGCGTCTCCCGGGGCCACATAGGCATGATCTGGCTGAATCCTCATGCCGTCCTGGGCCTCGCACACCGTCAGCCGATTTTCCTGATTCAGTCGTTCGGCATACATACGAGTAAAGACCGGGGGCATATGCTGCGTGATCACAATCCCGGGCAAACCCGCAGGCAACAATTTGAGGATCTGGCTGGTGGCCTCCGTGCCGCCAGTAGAAGCGCCGATTGCCACAAGCATATCCGTATCCAATCCCCCTGCGACGCTCTGGAGAAACGTGGATGTTCTTTTCTTCTCAAAAGATAGGGACTCCTGAGAGGAAGGTCGCACTAGGCGGGCCTCCGAAGCGGTCTTAATTTTGGTCGCCAGCTCTACGGTAAAATCAGCGATACCGCCTATGCCCGGCTTGGCAATAAAATCTACCGCACCGTTACGCATTGCCTCAAAAACGATGCCGTTTGCGGCACTGACCACGATGATAGGCATTGGGTTTTGGGGCATAAGCAACTTTAGAAATTCTATTCCGTTCATGCCCGGCATTTCCACATCCAGCGTCATCACGTCCGGGTTTAGCGCCAATATTTTTTCCTTGGCACTGTTTGCGTTAAATGCCGTGCCTACCACCTCGATTTGCGGGTCCTGCACCAAGCCTTTTGAAATAGCCGTTTGGAACATGATGGAATCATCCACCACCAAGACCCGAATCCGCTTGCCCGTATACATGCTCCCACCCCCTATCCGTTTCCAAGTAGGTTCAATTTATCTTCGTAATTTCCGAAATCTCGGCAGCATTTAATTCTGTGATTCGCACGCCATAACTGTCATCTATAACCACCACTTCGCCCCGGGCTACCTGAATCCCGTTGACTAGGATCTCTACCATCTCGCCGGCAAGTTTGTCCAGCACGACGACGGAGCCTACGTTCAAATCCAAAACCTGCTTGATGGTCTTGGTGCAACGGCCCAATTCTACCGTAACTTCCATGGGCACATCCAGCAGACGCCATAGGTTCTGTGCCTTGGCTTTATCCTCAAAGCCAATTCCAGGTATGCTGAAGACGGGATATTCAACATCCTTCACGTTCACGTTCGCAGGATTCTTTAGGGTTCCTCCCTGCTGCTGACGCCCATAGTCCGGCATTGCACCCGGCTGCGGGGGCTGCGGATGAACAGGCCCGCTGGTCGCATTTGGATAGTATCCGGGCGGACAAGGTTGGTGCATCTGAGGCTGCCCAGGTTCACCTGAAACTCCAGAAGGCGACGTGGCATATGTGGCAGGTGCCTGTGGAGGCGGCGCCTGTGGAGCAGACTGAGGTGCCATCTGCGGAGCGGGCTGGCGGTTATCGCAATCGGCCTCGTATACAATTTGTGGTTGCACAGCGGTTGCCGCACCGGAACTGTCTTCCGCCACCCCTGGATTGAGTAGCTCGTTGGCCACTTCTCGAGAAAAATCAATGGGAAGGACTTGCATAATCTCGCTGGTAAGCAGGTTCTCAATTTCCATCTTAAATGAAATTTTCAGTACAGTATCCTCGCCCTCCTGGAAAATGCTGCTCAGCGTGTCTTCCGAAATGAGGATTCGCCTAGACGCCGGGGTCGATATGTTGATGGTTTTTTGCAGCATGGACGCTAGGGAAGTAGAGGAAGAACCCACCATCTGGTTCATAACCTCCCGTATGGCGCTTAGGCTGATCTCGTCCAAAACGATATTGTCGGGATCAATGTTCCCGCTGCCCCCCATGAGCAGATCCGTGATGAGCGCAACATCATACTCCTTGAGCAGCAGCAGGTTGTGTCCGCTTAGGCCCTGCGTATACTGCACCTCCACCACCACAAGCGGAAGCGGGTGCTCCGCCGCCAAGGTCTCCCGGTTTTGGAGAGATAGATGTGGAGTGGTAATCATAACTTTTCTCCCCAAAAGGGTGTACATCGTGGTAGCGGCCGTTCCCATGCAAATGTTGCCCATCTCGCCCAAGGCATCCTGCTCATCCCTCGTGAAGTAGGAGTTTAAATCCAAATCCATTGCTAAGGGAGCAGCATCTACCTGCCCTGCGTTGCGCAGCAATTCTTCAATTTTTTCCTGAGACATAATGCTATTTTCGCTCAATGTTATCCCGCTCCTTCATAATCTTCGCAATTTGTACTACGCGCTTCTCCTCGCTCATTCCAAGAACCGCTTTAAACTTTGGTATCTGTTCCACATCCATCAAAATGAAATCCTTGATCTTGTGGTTGGTGCAAATGATATCACCTTGCTGTATCTGCAACAGTTCCCGCATCGTAATCCGGCTGGTCTGCAGCCTGGTACACAAACTGACTTTGGTCTCCAAAATTTGAGCTTCCAGCTGTGCGTCCGGCGGCCGTTTGCCGGAAGCCTGATCCCCCAAGGCCCAGGCGATGGAGTTGAGCTGCTTGGAAAGGGGCTGAATAAGAAAATGGGGCACGCATATTGCCATCATATCCTCAATGCTGTCCATCTTCACATTAAAAGTAATAATGGCAGAAGGTTCGTTGGCCGCAGCGATCTGGGTGAATTGGGGGCTCATCTCAATGCGCTCCAGACTCATTTTCAAGGCGGCCACTTTCTTCCAAGAAGTCTCTAGAATGCCCAGGAATCTAGGAAGTACGCTTTGTATAATCGCTAGGTCGATTTCAGAAAAAGGTTTGCTTTCATTCGTGTAGTCCGCAGATCCGCCGAAGAGGCAGCTGATAATGCCGTAGACCACCGCAGAGGACATCTGTAGGATCATGGACCCGGTCAATGGGGCCGCATTGACCACCGAGATAAGTGCAGGTAAGGGAATGGAATTGTTGAATTCCCCAAAAATCTGCTCTTCTACCGATACTACGGTGACCTCACATAAAGTGCGCAGCATGCCGGTTAGCCGGGTAGACATCATTGAGGCAAAGTTATCACTGATCGTATGAAGCGTCCGCATCTGTTCTTTGGAAAACTTATTCGCAGTGCGAAAGTTATAGATACGGATACTCTGACCCTCTTCCGGTTCCGCCTCCGGTTTTATGACCTCTCCCACGGAAAGGGAATTGAGTAGCGCGTCTATCTCGCTTTGTGTGAGTATATTAGCCAATCACGCATCTCCTTTCTCTCGAACTCCCTGCCCTCATTGCATCACAAAATCACTGAAATAGGCCTGCACAAACAGGGGCGATTCTCCCTCTTTTTGGGGGAATAGATCATTGAGCCGCCCCACAATATCATCTGAAAGCTGCTGCTGGAGATCCCCCTGCTGGTATTGCTCCTCCGTTTGATTACGCAATTCGAAAAGGATGCTGTCCCGAAGCACGGCATTTTTTTCTGCAAGATCCTTCGTTACATCCCGGCTGGTCCCAAGCACAATAGCGGTCTTAATGAGCTTTTGTGAATTCAATACGTTTGTTACGAAAGCGTCGCCGGTGGAATAATAGTATTGTTTGTTGGGATCCGGCTTCATTAAGAAAGATGCAGCTATCCCGATGGCAGCCAATGCAATCACGGCAATTACGATAATTATCGGTTTTTTCATGGTTCCTTCGTACTTCCCTTCTCAATCATTGCATAGTGGTAGTTTCGGCATCCTGTGAGGCGTTTTCCTTTGTGACGCCTGAATTTTCCTGAAGTTTATCTGCAAGGCCGTCTGCCGACACATTTTCTTCGTTACTCTCCCCCTGCGTGCTCAGGTCCGCGGTGGTGATGACCCGTTTTCTCAAAACAAATTCCACCCGCCGGTTCTGCTGCTTGCCTTCCTCCGTGTCGTTTGTGGCAATAGGCTTATACTCGCCGTAGCCGGAGAAAGCGAATATGTCCGGCGCAAGCCGGCCCTTATCCACTATATACCGCACCACATTGATGGCACGCATGGATGACAACTCCCAATTATCTTGGAACCTCGCCGTATGGATGGGGACGTTGTCTGTGTGTCCCTCCACCGTGACCAGCGAAAGGCTATCACCCGCAGAGCAAAAGATATCCTCCATGGTATCCAGAATCGGCTTGGCATCGGACAACAGTTTCGCCTTGCCGGAATCGAAAAGCACACCCGCAGCGATTCGCAGGTAGATGCTCTCCATATCCCTGCTGGCAAAGAGCATGTCTTCTAGGCCATTGGTTTGAATATAGACGACCAGCCGTTCGTAAAGAAGGCTGAACTGTGCCTCGTTTTCTTGATATTCTTGCGAATTCATTAGCTGGCGCTGCTGCTCGTTCAGCGTGATCCCAATGTTTTCAAGCTGCTCGGGCGTGAAGGTTTGTGTTGTGTCTTGGTCGCTTTCTGCATCTGCTGCACTGCTCAGCGACATCATAGTGATATTCAGATTCGACTTTGGCAGATCCTTAGAAAAATCGGGCAGAGTGAGCATGTCCACCGCCGCAATACTCCTCAAGGGAGGCGCGCCTGTAAAAGCCTCTACCAAAGTGCTCCATTTATCGTTATCTACACTGGAGAAGGCAAACAAGAGTACAAAGAACGTGAGCAGCAGCGTCACCATGTCTCCATAAGTATCCATCCAGCTGTAACCGCCCTCGTCTTCGCTGGACGCTCGACGTTTGCTCATGCTGCTCTTACTCCCTTCTTATCCATCATCTGCCACTTCCTCCTTCGGTCGCGATCTCTTTTGCCTTCTCTATTTTTTCATTAAGCATGGCGGTTTCCCCGTTGGAGATGAATGACTCCAGCTTGTCCCGGATCATGCGAGGATTTTCGCCGTCTTGAATGGATAAAATGCCCTCGAGAATCATTTCGTCGATCATCTGTTCTTGTGCACTAAGAGTTTTCAGCTTGCGGGAGAGGGGCGAAAAGAAAAGATTGGCCAACAACACGCCGTAAAACGTCGTGATCAGCGCAACGGACATGGAGGGGCCAAGCGTGGAAGCATCTTCCAGATTGACCAGCATGGCAATCAGACCAATGAGCGTACCGGCCATGCCGAAGGCGGGAGCATAGCCGGCGCCCGCGTTGAGCACGGCGATGCAGCGGTTATGCCGCTCTTGTATATAATAGAGTTCAGTTTCCATCACGCTCTTCACCAGCTCGGAATTGGAGCCGTCTACAATGAGCATGATCCCTTTGCGCAAGAAGCGATCCGGGATGTCCTCGAGCATATTCTCCAAGGCAAGCAGCCCCTCTTTGCGGGCGGTATTAGCCAAATCAATGATCAGCTGAATTTTTTCACCCGGATCGTCAGGCTGTCCTTTAAAGGCAAGCTGAACACCCTTAACCGTATTCAGAAGCTGCGGAACCGGATACGAAATGACCAGCGCACAAATTGTTCCACCCACCGTGATAAAAAGGGACGAGGGCTCTACGAAGTTCATGATGCTTCCGTTAAGAAGAATCCCTATGATGATGCAGGCAACGCCGCCAATAATGCCTATGATTGTTGAAATTCCCACGTGAGTGCCTCTCTTTACTCGTTGTTATCCCTGCCGGCCGAAATGTTGACCACATTCTCCGTGTCCATCTTTAAGGAAAAAATTTTGCGCCGGTAAGCAATGATGCGCTCTACCACCTCTGGCAGCGTATCCTTGACCAGGATGCGCTTATCGGTGCTTAGAAACAGCACCGTATCCGGCGTGGCACGTATCATCTCAATCATATCGGGGTTGATATACATTTCTTCCCCCTGCATGGAATGTACAAGAATCATAAAGTTTCCTCTTTTCGCCCCCCTCTCCGGGCCTAGGGCCCAAAGAGGGGGGTATGATACTAGTATAGTAAAAACTACCGTTTGAGATTTACCAGTTCCTCAAGCATGCTGTCCGTAGTGGTAATGATGCGGGAGTTTGCCTGGAATCCCCTTTGGGTGATGATCATGTTGACGATCTCCTCGGAAAGGTCCACATTGCTCATTTCCAGGTTTGATGGGGAAAGTTGGCCTGCACTGCCATTGCCCGGCGTGTTGTAGACGGGCAGCCCGGAGTTTGTGGATGCGGAATAGAGATTGTCGCCCACCTTCTCGAGGCCCGTTGGGTTGTTGAAGTTGGCCAAGGCCACATAGCCCAGCACCACCTTGTCGCCCGCCGCCATGTTGATGGTCTGGCCATCCACGGTGATCTGCTGATTCTGCTTGAGCTGAGCCACAACGGCACCCTTGGAGTCAATCGCTAGGCTGGAATACATGTCAAAATCGATGTTTTGGATCTGCAGGACGTTCTCCAGCACTGTACCGGGGCTGGTATACTCCACACCCCATTCAGATCCTACATCCATAGAGAAGTAACTGTCCTGCAACCTATCACTAAGCACGGAGTTATTGGCCAGCACCTCGCCGTTTGCAATGGAGAGGGTGAAATTGCCGAACTCTGTCGTAGTAATTCTAAAGTTGCCCTGAATCCCGCCATCCGATGCCGCCGTTGTGCTCACGCTGACCGTATCCACCACGGCACCCGAGTTATCCACCATTTCCCAAGCCCCGTTCTGCACGAGGGAAATCTTTGGCATATCGCTATTTGATAGCGCGTTCACAACGTCTTGGGTATCGATGTCGTCTGTAGCCTGATTGTTGGTCACATCCAGAGAAAACGTGCCAAAATTCAACGTGGTGGTGTCGCCGGCCGCAAGGGACGCGATGCTGGCACTGCCCAGATCCAAAGAACCCACCATGAGATGGATATCGGTTCCGTCCTGCACGAACTTCATGGCAAGATTACCCTCTTTTGCAGTGTCCGGATTGGCGGCCGCAGCAGTTTGCACAGCAGCCTGAAGATCCGAATTGGACCAGCCGGTGCTGGTAACTTGCACATCCCCGCCGCCTAACGGCAAAAAGTTGACGGCGTTCATGGTGGCACTCCAGGGGGTTGTAGTGTCTCCCGCAAAGCGGAAATGGTAAGTTTTCCCGATAGTATCCTCCAGATCTGCCGTTACGTTGCCGCTCTGGATCACACCGCCCGACGGAGCCGTAATGCCGCCCACCTGATTCTTCATGGTATCGGATAGCACACCGTTAAGACTATATTGCATCACGGCGTTCTGCGTAGGCAGAATGGTTTGGACATAATAGCCGTCCGCTGTCACCAGATTGCCCGCCTGGTCAGTATAGAAATTGCCCGCCCGTGTATACATATTACCTGTGGGCGTTTGCACGACAAAGTACCCGTCTCCCGAGATGGCAACGTCCATGCCGTTGCCCGTGTACTGGGCGGAACCGGGGGTATGGACCACGGAAATGCTGTTGACCGCCGTTCCCAAACCAATTTGTTTGGGGTTCACGCCGCCTGTGCTGCCGGCGCCCACACCGCTGGCTGCCGCCGCCGCACTGATGGTTTCGCTATACAAATCCTTAAAGGTTACAGTGCTTTTTTTGAAGCCGACGGTGTTTACGTTGGCGATGTTATTGCCTATGACATCCATGCGTGTCTGATGGCTTCGAAGCCCCGTTACGCCGGAAAACAAAGAACGCATCATATTGAGTTATTCCTCCAAATCTGTTTTTTTGATCCTAAACGCTGACGATTGTATCCGTTTTTGTCTCTTCTCCAGTCTGCTGGGTATCCGGTGTGGTATTGGTGACCACCTGGCCCATCAGCGCCGTGAGATTTGCAAGGTACCGCTCTATGTTATTATTGTTCATAGTGGAGGTCACCTGATCAGGCGGAACCAGATAGAGGCTGCCCGTGGTATAATCCTGCACCTGGAGGTAGTCCGTACCGCTGAGATTTACCACAGACACCACCTGCCCATAGATATCTTGCTTATAGAGATTCCCGTCACCATCCACTGCATAGTCGGACGTGATTTCCTTCCCTAGATAGCTGTAGGCCATCTGGGTTTGCATAGCGGAATTCATATTCTGCATCTGCTCTAGAGCAGAGAATTGGGCCATTTGCGCGATGAACTCCGTGTCGCTGGTAGGGGAAAGGGGATCTTGATTGGCCATTTGTGCCACCAGAATCTGAAGGAACGCATCCTTTCCCATTTCATTATCCACGGTCCGCGTCTGCGTCAGGGATCGAACTCCCGTTGTACTCGTAGAATTTACAGTATCAACCGACATATTCTTCACCTTTCTGTTTTGCATCAGTGGGATCAGGCGCTGTATACGACGCCTTCATTTCCAGTTTCCTGCATAGGGGCAACTGCAAGCGCCATCTCGTACAGATCTGCTGTTCCCTCGATCGGGGCAGGTATGGTTTCATCACTCCCGCGGCCTTCACTTTCCTGCCAAGACTGTCCGCCTCGATTGAAAAAGCCGTTGTTTGCCGTCAGATCACAGATGACGTCCATTTGTACTACCGGAATATCCCGGGCGCGCAGCGCGTCCTCCAACTGATAGATTTGCCCCGTGACCAAGTGCTGAACACTCTCACTGCTTGTACGGACCTGGGCTTTGAGCCCCTCCTCGGTCATAGACAGATGAATGACTAATCCACCCAAGGACTCTGGTTTGAGTCGGACAAAGAGTTCCTGCTTTCCCGTGCTCACAGCGTCCTGCACCTGCTCGAAGAGGCTGTCCGACAAAACTTGGCCCGCTTCTCTTTCAGGCAGAACTTCGCCGCCGGCAGCCGTCAGGTCCGCGATAGGATCGGGGTTTATTTTCACCGAGCTGAATACCGAGGCCTCCTGTTGAGACCTTTCAGGCATCTGGCTCAGGTTGCGCTCCTGAGGCCGCCGTTCTGCCGTCTGAGCCATCTTGGCTCCAGATTGCAGCGCTTGCTCAGGAAGGATTTTTTCGTCTTCAGATAAGCTGGCGGCCAAAACTATCGGTTCCTCTGTTTTTTTGCCGGTTCTGGGCATTTGCGCCGCCATGATGGGATCTTGCCCTTTTGCAGTCACACGCCCCGTCTCTACGGAGGGCACCGCCTGGTTTTCGCTGCCGGGCTGCATCAGCAGCGCGGTCAGGATTGCCATCTGGGCCTCATTCTCTGCCGGGACTTCCTTCCCCGGCTGCTTCTCCTTTGTTTGGGTCAGAGGCAAGGAGCCCTCTGTCGCCTTCGCTTCTTCCGGAAGCACGGCGGCTTCAATCCGATCGACCCACGTCTGTTTCTCGATTGCGTCCTCTTGGAGATCGGGAACCGCCTCTTCGTTTTGCTTCGGTTCTGCCTTCTCCTCCGGTTTTTGCCCGGCCCGCTCCATTTTGGAACAGAAGGACGGCTTGTTGTCCATTGAGGTTGTCGAGGTTGTCTGCTCCCGCTGGTCCGTCTGGCCCTTGGGCCGTATCGGGACTGTGCAGAGCGGTTGGGCAGTTTGCATTGTTAAAATCTGTATCTCCCCCTTTTGCTTTGTAAAATATATCGCCCAGGCCTCCCTGCCCGGTCCAACGGCGCAAAGCACCGTTATTGGCTCAATCGAATTAGCGTCTCAGCCACTTTTTTCGCCCCATTCGCAGTCATTTTTTCCAGAATGGCCGCAGCCTGTTTGGAAGTCATGGCATTGAGAATCCTTGCAGCGTCTTCCACGGAGGTGAGGGTTTCCAGCATAGTCGCAGCGCTTTGTGGATCCATGACTGCCACTGTCTGCACCACATTATCGAACTCCGTTACAGCGTTGTCAAAGGCTTCAATTCGAACGCTCAGGTCCTTTTCCTTTGCTTCCAGCTCCGCGGTTTGGGCATCCAACTGCTCCTGTTCCCGCTGCTGCTTCTGCTGGGCTTTCTCCTGCTGCGCCTGTGTGTCATTGAGCGCAGCCTCCCGCTCGTTTAGCTCCGCTTCCCGTTGGTTCAGCTGGGCCATGCGGGTTTTGTACTGATCGTCCTGCCCCACAAAAAAGCCTACCACGCTGGTGCGCACGCCAAAATAATCGTAGAGATAAGATACCACCGCTCCGGCCAGCAATCCAACCAAAAGCAAGACCAGGATCAGCACAAAGACCGACTTACCAGAAGACTTTCCCCCGGAGGGATTGTTCGTTGCCGGAGATGATTTTACGGAAGACGTTTTTTTCTCCAAATCTTACACCGCCCTCCTGCATATGGCAAACGCCATGTGATTATCCAGCTCCTTTGCCTCTTCGGCGGCGGCTTCCTTGCAATAGGTCTGATACTGCTCCTGCCGCATCTCTTCCAGCACGTGCAGCTCGTTGTTGACGCGCAACAGCAGCTCCGTGAGTTCTTCCCTGCGCTTTAAAAGGGCATCCATCTTTTGCTGATGTTCCACACGCCGTTCTTTTAAAAACCCGAAATAATTCTGATAAGAAAGCAGTTCTCCGGCTCCTACCCCCTGCTTACAGGCGTTCTCAAAGGCAGTTCGCTCCAAGTCAAACCGGGAATCCAGCTCCGCCAAAGCGGATGCTGTATGATCAATCTCTTTATCGACATTTTTCACATCCAGCTTTAGGCGATCATATTCCTTTGCTTTCATGCCCTGATACTTTTCATTTGTAAATACAAATTTCTTCATGCCTTGCGTCTCCTTTTTTGCGTTCCAGCCAGATCATCCCAATAGTTTTTGCATGCGTTCCATCGTGATTTCCATGCCTCCGGCCTCGTCTATGGACTGTATCAAAAAATCCTCGATTGGCTGCCGCAGACGCATCGCCTGATCCACCGCAGGATTTGATCCAGGCTTGTACGCGCCGATGCTGATCAGATCCTGTGCATCGCGATAGGCAGCCATATTGCCGCGTATCTTATCAGCCATATCCGCATGCTCCCCAGAAACGATCTCGCGCATCAGGCGGCTGATGCTTTGCAGCACGTCAATAGGCGGATAGTGGTTGCTGTTGGCCAGTTTCCGAGTGAGCACGATATGGCCGTCGAGAATGCCCCGCACCGTATCGGAAATGGGTTCATTCATGTCGTCGCCTTCCACCAGCACCGTATAAATGGCAGTGATAGAACCCTTGTCGCTGGTGCCGCTGCGCTCCAACAGCCGTGGCAGCATGGCGTATACGGAAGGCGTAAACCCCCGCGCCACCGGCGGCTCCCCGATGGCCATGCCGATCTCCCTCTGGGCCATGGCGAACCGGGTGAGGCTATCCATGAGCAGCAGCACCTTTTTGCCTTTATCCCGGAAGTACTCGGCAATCGAGGTCCCTACCATGGCGGATTTTAGCCTGAGCAAAGCGGGCTGATCTGAAGTGGCCACCACCAGCACGGACTTTTCAAGGCCCTCTTCCCGAAGATCTTTTTCAATGAAATCCTTCACCTCGCGGCCGCGCTCGCCGATTAAAACAATTACGTTAATATCCGCTTTGGCATTGCGGGCAATCATGCCCAAAATGGTGCTCTTACCTACGCCGGAACCCGCGAAAATTCCCATGCGCTGACCTACGCCGATGGTCAGCAGGCCATCGATGGCCCGCACGCCCATGGGCAGTACATCCTGAATGCGTGTCCTTTGCAGCGGGCCGGGCGGATCGTTATCCAGCGGGTAATATTTTTCCGGTATCAGAGCGGCCCCCCCGTCCATGGGCGTGCCTAAGGCGCCCAGAATCCGGCCCTGAAGCTCTTCGCACACACCGACTTGCAGACACGCTCCCGTCGATACGATTCGATCTCCGGGGCTCAATCCCGTCAAGGGGCCCAACGGCATGAGGAGCACTTTGTTTTCCTTAAAGCCTTCCACTTCCGCCAGCACATGGCCCTTGCCCCGGCTATAGTGGATTTTGCACAAATCCCCAATTCTGGATGTGGGGCCTTCCGCTTCCACCGTCATGCCCACGATCCGAGCAATGGATCCACTGTATTCTAGGCTATCCATTTCTGTCAGACGGGAATTTATGGCCTGAAAATAGGCGTCCATACGGTTGTACCCACCGTTCGTCATATGCCGTTTCCCCCACTTTGTCCTCCGCCCATCATGCTGCGAATGCGGGAAAGCTGGGTCGTCGTACCTCCCCGGACAGAACCCATGTCGCTGGTGATCAGGCAGTCCCACTCGTCCAGCTCCGGATCGCGCCGGACCTCTACGCTCCGCCTAGACATGCCCGCCAGGAATGAGGCATTCCCGGCGCCTCCTGTTAGCTCGTCAAACCGGGCCGAAGGTAGATAGAGTACCACCCCCCGCCTCGGAAAAGACTGGTTTAACACATTTTGCACAATGGATAAAAAGGCTCGATTATTTTGTTCCAGCTCATATTTTAAAATGTTTTCGGCCATATGCACGGCCGTATCCAAAAAGCGGGGCTCTAACGCGGCGTACAGCCCATCCTGGGCATTTTGAAGTGTCTGCGCAGCAGCCAATATGGATGTTCGTAGCCGCTCAAGTTCCTTTTCCAGCTCAGCCCGAGCCCGGACCTGCTCCTGCTCGCGGGTTTCCCGCACAATCGCCTCTGCTTCTTTTCTGGCGTTTTCCAAAATGTTTCTGGCCTCTTCTTCCGCCCGGTGGATCATCTCTCCACAAAGCGACTCTGTCTCGGCCAGTATAGCTTCAGGATCAGGGCCTTCCATAAGATTACGCGTATATGTATCCTCAATCATCTCCCGATCCACCAGGTCCTCTCCGTTCTCCAGATCCCATTCAAGCGATTCAGTCACGAATTCGGCCCCAGGCACCATCATTTCCTCAAAAGTAGGAAGAAGGACCTTGCTCGCATTAGGCAATGATCTCATCCCCCTTGCCTCCCCGTGCTACGTCTATCACACCGGCATCTTCAAGCCGCCGCACCACATTCACAATCTTCTGCTGCGCCGCTTCTACATCCTTGACCCGAACGGGACCCATGAACTTCATATTTTCGTCGATAGTCTCCTGGAGGCGTTTTGAAATATTTTTGAAGATCTTAGCGATAATCTGTTCGGAGGCGTTCTTGAGGGCGATGGTCAGCACGTCGTTGTCCACTTCCTTGAGAACCTTTTGCATCGCAACATCCGTAAGTTTGATCAGATCCTCAAAGACAAAGAGCTTGTTGTGAATTTCTTCGGCTAAATCTGGATCCTCCTGCTCGATGGCACTCAAAATGAAAGTTTCGGCGCCACGGTCTACAGAGTTAAGAATATCCACGATGGTATCGATGCCACCTACAGCCACATTGGCCGTGTAACCCACGTTGCCGAATTTGCGCTCCAGCACCCCTTCTGCTTCTCGAATATAATCTGGGGAAACGATGCCCATCCGGGCGATTCGCTTGATGACCTGCGCCTGCATTTCCCGGGGCAGGGAACCTAAGATCATGGCCGCCCGGCTCGTATCCAGGTAAGAGAGCACTAAGGCGATGGTCTGGGGATGCTCATTTTGAATAAAGTTGAATACCTGCGCGCTGTCAGCCCTACGTACGAAATCAAAAGGACGAACTTGCAGAGAAGCTGTCAGCTTGCCCAACAGGGCATCAGCCTGCTCCGCGCCCACAGCAGCCACCAGCACGTCACGCGCGTAATCCATACCGCCCTCGGTTACATACTTTTGGGCCAGGGTGATATCATGGAATTCCTCCAGCACCCGGTCGCTCATCTCGCTATCCACCCGGTCCATGCTGGTAATGGAAAGGGTGAGCTGCTCAATCTCATCCTGAGAGAGGTATTTATAGACCTTGGAGGAATATTCCTTACCCAACATCACCATCAATATGGCTGCCTTTTGCCGGGGCATTAAGTCATTTGCATAGGCCATAGCTTAAATCCTTTCTTAGCGATAATCGTCCGTGAGCCAATTTCGTAGCAGCTGCGCCACCACATCGGGCCTTTCGCTGGTCAGCTGCTGAATATCCTTAAGGCGGGTTATTGCGGCGGAATCATCCAGATCACCGATGCGTTCGCGCAGAACGGTTTCTTGCTCCTGCAGGCGCTCTGTCTCAGCTTCCCGAGTTTCCGCTAGGCGCAACATCTCCTCCTCATGGGCTTTTCGCCGCCTTCGGGAGCGCATCGCCAGCAGAATTAAAACGACCACTATTACCAGCGCCACAGCGCTCGCAGCGAGAATTATGGTTTGCTGTTCGACTTGGCCGTTTGCATCGGCCCGGGCGGCATCGGCAGCCGTTTGCTCCTCCTGCATCTTCTCATAATCTTCATTGGACTTGAAAGAAGTGCGCATGATTGAAATATATTGTTCATCCACGCCCAAGCCGTTGGCCACAAGGGCGCGGATATTCTCCAATTCCTCATCCAGTCCATCGTCCCCATCGATCATGATGGACACGCTGAGTCCCGTCACCTTGCCCTGGGCTTCTTCGATCTGTTCGCGAACCTCGTTGACCTCCGCATTGAGTTGCTGGGAATAGCTGTAAGTCGGCGCCGAATCCCCGCTCAGATCCTCGGGGTAGAAGGGCGCCGCGCCGTTCGCATCAAACCCGGCTGCACCTTGCGCCATATCCGTACCCGTCACACCGGCCCTCTCCGCCGCCTGTTGAAGGCTTACGATGATGCCCATGTTGGCCTCATCCCCCGGCGGAGAATACTTAACCGTCTGCGTGCTCTTTTTATCGAAATCCAAGTTCACACTTGCGGATACAACCACGTTTCCCACGCCAAATACGGGGTTAAGGAAGTTGTAGACCTGTTGCTGGATCAACTCCTGATGCTGCTGCTTGAGGGCGATCTGATCCGCCACGTATACATTACCGCTTCCGTCCGCGTCGAATATCTCGTAGACATGCATGTTGGTATCGGTAATGGTGACGTTTTCCGGCTTAAGCCCGGCTACAGCCGTCACCACCAGGGAGCGAATGGCCTCTGCCTCCGCATCACTCAGGGTTACGCCGGGCTCCAGCGTAAGCACCACACTGGCCTGCGCGGGCTGATTGCTTGCCGAAATGGCAAATTGGCTGGTTTGAGCCAGCGTAACCATAACGCCCGCATCCTTCACTTTATCCATCTGCTTTATGAGATAAGCCAGACGCTGCTCCGTGGCGAACCGGTCATATACCCGTTTATCCTCATCCGTAACGCCCATACCCGAAGCATTTTCCGTGTAGAATTTGTAAGAATCCGCATCGGATGTGGGAAACCCTTCGTTTTGCAGCTGGAGTAATACTTGAGATCGGGTTCCTTTGGGAATCTGGATGGTGATGCTGCTGACGCCCTCCACCGTGTACGGAAGATTCAAATCTCCAAGGATCGTGGTGGCCTCTGCCGCCTCCTGGGGCGTAAGGCCCGTTTGAAGAACCTCATATTCCACCCGACCCACCGTGGAAATCAGATATACAATGAGCACCAACAGCACGCCCAACACGGCTACCATTGCAATTCGGACGGTCTTGTTCAGGCCTTTCCAAAATTTTTCTACGCGCTGGACAGGTATTGGCTTTTTTTCTTCCATATGGATTCATACTCCCATCGATTGTTACTTAAGCTGCTTGTGTAATGTAACGCGAACAATATAGCGTATGCTCAAATATTGAATTGAACAGAACCGCACACGCGATGTAAGATCGGGCAAAATTTGCACCGAAAAAAAATATAATCCTTTCATTAATTATTTACTATAGAATTCTATCGCGATTTTTGTCGAAATGCAATGGGTAAATGTAATTTTTGGAAACCTATTTTGGGCGAAATTAGTTTTTTTGGAGTTTTCCATACAATAGGCCTTAATTCTACATTCGGAAAGACGATATAAGTTACAAACCTGCGAAATAATGCTTGGTACCAGCACTGTTTTGCCGGGTAAAGCGCGACAGGACGTCGCGTATTAAAAAATATCAGGAGGATATCAAAATGCGTATTCAGAACAACATCACCGCCATGAACACCCACCGTATGTACACCGTGAACAACAACAACGTAGCGAAATCGGCTGAAAAGCTCTCTTCCGGTTACCGCATCAACCGTGCAGGCGACGATGCCGCCGGCTTGGCGATTTCCGAAAAGATGCGGGCGCAGATTCGCGGCCTGAACATGGCTTCCAAGAACTCCCAGGACGCCGTCTCTCTAGTGCAGACCGCTGAAGGCGCGCTTCAGGAAGTGCACTCCATGCTTCAGCGCATGAACGAGCTGTCGGTTCAGTCTTCCACCGGAACCAACGACAACACCGTTGACCGCGCTGCTCTGCAGCAGGAATTCCAGAATCTGCAGGATGAAATCGACCAGATCGCTACTACCACCACTTTCAACGATATGAATCTGCTGGATGGTACTTTGGGATCCGGCAAGATGCAGGTCGCGGTCGGCGGCACCTTCCTTCCCCAGGGCGATGCCACGGCGGCCCTTTCCGCCGGCGCCGACGTCACTGTGAAACAGCTTACGGGTATATCCACCACTAAGGCAGGCACCTATTCATTCGAATATGGTACGGTTGACTCAGCCACCGGCGCATTCTCCACAAGTGCAGCTTACGCCGATAACGACGACGTTCTGCGTGTAACCTACACCGCCGCCGACGGTTCCACCTCTGTCACCAACTTGGCAGTGGGCGACATTTTGGAGGATGCAGACGGCACCGCCTGGACCGGCACAGTTGGAGCAAGCAGCGAGTCCATTTTAGATCTGACTGGCGTAGGCCTTGGCAAATATTCCCTGACCGGCGGCGCAACCCCAGCTGCTTCCGCCGATGTCGTTGCCGCCATGGAAGCTTTCAGCTTCACGCTGGAGCCTGCCGCTGGTGCTACCACCGGTGGCGCGCTGAAGATTCAGGTGGGCGCGAAGGAAAGCGAAACGCTGGAACTCAACATCACCGCCATGAACACATCCGGTCTGAGCGTGACCAAGACTGCGGTTAAGATTGACTCCCAGGATTCCGCTACTGCCGCCATCACCGCTACCCGGACGGCCATCAACACCGTATCCACGCAGCGCGCCGAGCTTGGCGCCATGCAGAACCGCCTGGAGCACAAGATCGCCAACCTGGACAACACCAGCGAGAACTTGAGCGCTGCTGAAAGCCGTATCCGCGACGTGGATATCGCCAAGGAGATGACAAACTTCACCAAGAACAACATCCTCTCCCAGGCTGCCACCGCCATGCTGGCCCAGGCCAATGCCGCTCCTCAAGGCGTGCTCAGCTTGCTCCAGTAATACAACGCCTCAAATCAATAAAAAGGGCTTCGGCCCTTTTTTTATTCCAAGACTTAAATTAATTTACCAATAAGAGCAGGCCTTATGCATTTTACGATACATAAAGCCTGCTTCATGCTGTTTGTCTTACCGTATCTTCCCGAACATGCCATCCCGGGGCATCGACTGTACTCTTATTCCCGGTTTTTTTTCTTCTCGGGTTCCCGCTTTGGGCCCTTCTCAGATTGGGCCGCTTCTTTAAAGATCGCCGCCAGATTCATACCCGAAGCTGCGGATAAGCGGTTTGCATCCCGGGTCTGGTCTACCGTTTCGCCCCGCAAAATTTTAACGGTACGGGGTGCGTCAATACCCAGACGCACCTTGTCACCGCTCACGCCTAGCACAGTGACGCGGATTTCACTCCCAAGCAGCAAGCTCTCCTCAAGTTTTCTGGTCAGTACTAACATCTGCCTGCTCCTTCCGCCTATGTTCCAGCTTCTCCTGGCCCAAAAAGTAATCTGCCAAGGCATCAAAGGCCGGATATCGGATCGCGTTCTCTTGGGAATACTCCATCACAATCTGCCGCCCCTGTTTCGTTTTCAGGTTGACAAGGATTGGCGCCGAAAGGTTGATCGTAGCATTCTTGATTTGTTCCGGCAGAACCATGGCATTTACGATAAGGATATCTTCCACCGTGGGCATGCCGATGCTGTGAAGCTCTCCGTCGTCTACGTCTAGCTCATAGTCCGGCTTAATCAGAAAGGGGTTCACAATGGGCAACGACACCGTGGGATCGTCCACGGCTTGGAGCCATTGGATTGGCTCCGTGGCCTCGCACAAGACGATTGCATAGCGCTTGAGCTGCTCAAAACCAAGCAGCCCCTCCTCAAATCGGATGATATGGCTCGGGTCTATGTTCACACGCCCGAACCGATTGGTTTCGATTGTCATACGGGATGCATATCCTCCAGTCCTAAATTTTTTTATCTAGCCTTTTCCCCCGGCCTTCGCGCTCTAGGGTTCGGGCCTCGTTTTCCCCCACACGGATGGTCTCCCCATTGACCAGACGGATCTCTACCGTATGGGGCGTTACGGTAATTTCGGGCCGCATGCTCCCTTCCCAGCGCATTTCCATCTTGGCGGATTCCCACTCGATATCCAGCTTCCCCTCTTCCCATTCCACATCAGGCATGGTGCGGGGCATATTGGCCACATCCACCACCGGAATATCTTTTTCAAGCACCGCGTCCAATGCGACTGTGGCTACGATATTCGGGCCACCGGAAGGGATATCCTGAATGTCGCTGATCTGTTCATATTCCTCAGATGTCCGGGCAATGCCATCCAGAGCCATCTGGCGGTACAACTGCTGCATATACCTGCGCTGGGCAGAGGGACTTCGCAGGCCAGACTCACTTCGCACCTTGGCCCAGTTGACTTTCATCTTTGGGTAGGATCGGTGCACCCGCATCCTGGCCGGCTCTCTTTCCACCACCAGACGCATAGGTTCATTATGAATCTCAATCTTGGCGTTGGTCGTCTTAATATCCAAATGGGGCTCGGTACCGAATACCTGCAAGCGAGATCCCTCCTTTGCCTCTCTACCCGTACTCTCAGATATTTGGGTCAGACATTATGGATTGCTCAGTTCAAAAAGTCCATCAACGTGGGCATAATGACCCGAGAACCAATGGAAAGGCTCTGCTTGTACACAGCCTCGGCCATCTTCCAATCCATAATGGCCTCAGCCGAATCAATGTCCTCTATTTGGGAACGCATTTCGTTGTAGTTGATGATATCCTCTGAATATCGGTTATCCAAGGTATCGATCTGCGTCGTCATTGCCCCGGTCTGCACCAGACAGGAAGTAATGGTTTCATGGGCAAGGCTCAGTTTCCCCAATTGCGCACTGAGCTTATCCACCACATCGCTGGTCTCAGCACCTGAGTTCATCAGATCAATGATATCATTGATGGTGCCAAACAGATTGTTCTCGCCCACCCCCACCACATCGATGGCTGTCATCGTCACATCCATCTGCAGCCCGTAGCCCACTTCCAGCTGGAAATGCTGGCCTTGTTCAGACTGGATGGCCGCAAGGTTTGCTGGATCCGTAATGTTGGAAAGATCCAAGCCGTTATAAAGAACCGTAGAACCATCATTGGCAATCGTAATGGGCTGGGTGGAAGTATTGTACCCCGCAAAGATATACTGATCCCCTACCGTGGTGTTCAGGGTGTCTTTGATCGTATCTCTCAGCTCGCTCATCAGCACGGCGATATTCTCCCGATCGCCGGAATTTTTTATGTTGGTAGACGCATTGATTACCTGCTCCTGAATATCCGTCAACTTGCCGCTAATCTCTTGAAGGCTGGACTCACACTGTTCCGACCAGTTTCGGGCGGTAATCAGATTTCTTTGATATTGCTCATAACGTGCCAGGCGCTGCCTGGCCGTGAGGGCGTTGAATACACCCACGGGATCGTCCGACAGATTCACGATTTTGCGACCGCTGGAAAGCTGCGAAGTATACCGATCCACCTTGGTAAGATTCGTCTGCATGTTGCCAAGGAAACTATTGATCATCATGCCGTTGGTTATGCGCATTGCTGGTTCCTCCCTTTATTTATCTTCCCACGACTCCCATTTTGTTAATGAGCATATCCAGTTCTTCATCCATTGCCGTAATCATGCGGGCATTGGCGTTATATGCATGGGTAAAGCGAACCATATTGGTCATTTCTTCATCCAGCGATACACTGGATTCAGAGGCGCGCTGTTCCACGATGGCGCTGATGCGAGTCTGCTGGGCGCTGTCCATGTTTTTAAGCTTTGCCTGCTGCGTGCCAACATCCGTTACCAAAAGCTTGAGCTGAGATGAGTAATTGTCCTCGTTCCCAAGCGAATCCTTATGGGAATACAGCTCCACAATTTTTTTGAGATTGTTGTTGTTCCCCCGCTGCATATTCAGGCTACCGTCGTCATTGAGTTCGCCCGAGACCGTAAGCTGCTCATCCGATGCGGCAATCAGATATACGTTTTTTTGGATCTCGCTGGAAACCCGAAAGGTGTCGGCAGTAATTTTACTGTAATCTCTATCAATTCCCACTTCAAAAAAATAAATTCCTTGAACGGATGGATAATACTCGGTTCCATCCGCCATGGTAGCGGAACTCAAACCGATGTCGATTGCAGTATCGCCATTTAGAATATCCTCCGCGGTGGGATACAGGCGCACATCACCCGCAGTACCCAAAGAATCCGCTTCCTGAAAGGGCAGGGTATACCCCTCGCAGTGAACCTCGTTGATCTCCTGCGCGATCTTGCGGGCCAGCTCATTGAGCTGATTGGCCACATAAGGAATGCCCAAAGTTTCCTCCGTAGTGCCGTCCCTCAGGTCGATATAGGCCTTGAGAGAACCGCTTTGAATTAACACCGCATCCTTACTGGGCTTCCCCATTTCATCCGCCCATACCACGGAGGACTGTTTACGCACAATATCCGCGTTTGCCAGCACGTCCAGCTGATTGTCTGAGCCCTGAGGATCTAATGCCAATTCGTTATATTTGGCACCATCCACCAAGGCCCGCCCACCAATGGCAACCGTTAGGTAACCCTTGCTGTTTTCATAATATTGGATATCCACAAGCCCACTGAGCTGGTCCAGCAGCAAGTTCCTGGAGTCCCGCAGATCATTGGCCTTGGCACCGGAGAGCTCATAGCCAAAGATCTGCTGGTTCAGGTTTGCGATGGATTGCGCCAAATCATTGATCTGACCCACAGTGACCTCAATGGAGCTGTTAATATTATCGTGCTGCTCCTCCAGCTTGCCATACGTATAATTAAACGTCTCGGTGAGCTGCATCGCCTTGCTTAGCAAGTTGGTGCGCAGCTCCAGACTGGAGGGATTTTCTTCCAAAGAATACAGGGCCGTCTGGAAAGTATCCAAAGCACTGAAGATGCTGGCGGAGGTAGTATCGCTCTCCAGGGTGGAATTGTAGAGTTCCTCCACCATGGAAAACTCGTTCATCATGGTATTCCAGTAACCTGTGGAACTGGCCTCTTCCCTGTACTTAGCGTCCGTAAAGAGGTTCCGGATTTGATCGACCGTGAGCGCTTCCACGCCCCGCCCGGCGGTTGCCTTATTATCCACCGCGAACTGCACATTCAAAGACAGTGGAGCTAAGGCCGCCGTATCGAGCCGCTGGCGGGTATAACCCTCCGTATCCACATTTGCAATGTTATGCCCCGTTACGTTCAGCTCATTTTGAGAAGTGTAGAGTCCTGAGCGAGCTATTTCAAGCCCATAAAAAGATGATCCCATCCATATACCTCATTTTCTCCTTGATAAGGAAGGCATGCTTTCTTATATCTCGTTATCCAAAAAGCGGCTTTCTTGCGTGGCATTATCTGCTTCTATGCCCGATGCACAATAAATGCTGCCCAGTTTTTCCTCCCGGGCCATAGTATCCAGCATAAATGCAGCGAAACTTAAATTCATTTCCAGCAGCTGCCGATTCCTATCATTTTGTGTTTGAAGCCGCCGGAGCAGCTCTGTGAGTATGTCAGCCTCATTTAAAAGCGCTTCCCCCATGAGGGGTGTCGCATGCTTCGCTAACATGGATATCGTAAGGCTGTCCGGCCCAACGCCCAACTTTTCTGCAATTTGCTCTACTGCCTCCATTCGGATGCGCTCCGCTTGGATTGCCTGGGCTACAAGAATCGCTTCGCTTTCGGTATAGCCCTGAATTGCCTTAAGGTCTTTATTGGCCTTAAGGACAGATTCTTTTTCGCTAGCAAGCTGCAAAAGCTGCCCATAAATCTCACGCAGAACTACCAGTTGTTTGCATATTGTCCTATACAATCAGATCGTCCCTCCTCCTTATGGAAGCAGTTTATTGCAGATATCTTTTACTTCCACCTCATAGGTGCCATTGCGCATTTGCTCCATGATTTGGTTAACCCGCAGCTCCTGCCCGGGCAGGGTTTCTTGCATGCTTTTTTTTACTGCGGAAAAGGCCTCCGTAAAAATCTGAGCTTCCTGAGAAAGATCAACCCGATCGATCTCCGATTGATTTTGGGGGCAGGGGCGAACTGCATCGGTTTTAATTTTATTGTATTGCCCTATGACCGAGGGCGTTGATTCGATTTTCATACATATTTTCCTTTCCAAAACTGGTGCCCATGTTTATCTCCACAGGCGTCGCATAGCTTCAAGACTCTTCCCTTTACAATTGATTTCTGCTGATATGCATTTTGCTCTTGTCGTCGTCATCCCGGCGTACTTGTGCCGTGCGCGCCTGCATGGACTTAAGCATATGCTGTTCTATTCTGCTCGCGCATTTGTCGCAAAGCCGTCCCGAATTAATTGGCTCCCCACACTGTTCACAACGCAGCAGCCCGTTGGAGTTGGTCATCTGCAACCGGCCATCTCGCAGATAGTAAAGGATAACACGTTTGGATACGCCGGTAGCTTCCTCCACCTCCTCAATAGTGGCGTTCGGGCTGTCATATAAATAATCCCGCACGGGCTTATACTGCTCATCCAGCTCTTGGATGCACTTCGGGCAGAAGTTCATGCCGAAGCTTTGGAAAGGTTTGCCGCACCATTTACATTTGGCTAGTTGCATGATTTTGTACTCCTATAGACAGATGCTTAAATTACCCGCGAATCTGGTTCGCCTGTGAATCCATTTGATCGGCAGTTGTCAATGCCTTAGACGTCAGTGAAAACGCTCGCTGCGCCCGGATCATATTCACCATCTCGCCGGCCAGATCCACATTGGAGGACTCTAAAAAGCCTTGACGTACTGTCGCAGTAGATTCGATGGCTTTCCCGGAATTCTCTGTTGCCTTAAATTGGTTGCCGGATACTGCCTCCAGCCCCTGACGGTTCGTAAACGTATAGATTCCGAGCTGTCCCAGCTGAAGGCCGCTCTTGGTATTAAAGATGCTGCCATCCTCCGCAATGGAGAGATCGGATGTTAATGTCGCTCCTATGTTGATGGGTTTTTCGTTCTTATCCAGCACATATCGCCCGTCCGCCGTAACTAGGTAGGTTCCATCTTCTTCGGCGGAAAGTCCAAAGGATCCGTCCCGGGTATATAAGGGTTCCCCATCCATGTTTTGCACCGCGAAAAAACCGTCTCCGTCGAGCAGCAAATCTAGGGTGCCTGCGGTTTGCTGGGCCGTTCCCTGAATAAAACTCCGCAGAGTGGCTCCCAGCAGAGCGCCGCTCCCCCGTTGCAGGTTTAATTCATCCTCGGATTCCACTGGCCGCAACATGGTTTGATAGAGGGCATCCTTAAAATCTGCTCGGACGGATTTATACCCTGTCGTTTCCAGATTCGCCAGGTTGTTTGCAGTGATGTCCAAGCGCTGCTGTTGGGCGATAAGCCCGCTGCGCGCCGTGTAAATGGATTGGATCATGTATTATCCTTTCTAGGTTTCCGCCTCTGCGTATTAGAATTTTGCGATGTCATTCACCGCTTGCTCCAGCGTCTCATCTATCATTCGCGCAGAACGCTGATTGGTCTCGTAAGCGCGGCTTGTGATCATCATATCCACCATCTCCTGTGCGATATTGACGTTGCTGCCCTCAATGTATCCTTGCATTACCTGAGAACTTTTAGCTTCCTTGGGCCCGGCATCGCCGTAGTCGGAAAAAAGATTATCTCCCGCTTTGCGCAAACCTTGCGGATCCGTGAACTCCACCAGACGAAGGGTGCCCACCTGTCCATTCGTATCTAGGTCGAAGATGCCGCCCGAATCGCCCACCAGGAACCGGTCGCTCTTGAGCTTAATGGCGCCAGACTTCCCCTGTACCTGGTTCCCGTTTACATCTACCAGATATCCGTCGGCATCAAGCGAAAAGTTGCCTGCGCGGGTATAACGTTCGCCGTCCGCCGTATTCACAACAAAAAAACCATCTCCCACAATGCACAAATCCGTAGAAGAACCCGTTTGCTCAGGGGTACCCTGGGCAAAAGAAGTGGCAATTTCGTCAATATGAATCCCCGTGCCCAGAGGGCCTACCACCGAAGTCTGATTCAGTATGGAAGGATCATTCATGCGGCTAATGAGCATGTTTTCAAAGGAACGAGATAATAAAGTATCCTGCTTGTACCCCAGCGTATCCACGTTGGAGATATTGTTGGTAATCACGTCCATCTTGCTGCGCTGCACCAGCATACCGGTGCCCGCAAGGTATAAGCCACGTATCATGCACGTCTTCCTTCCATATCGTCTTCTTTTAAAAGCTGAATATCCTTTTACCTTTTTTAATTATATCGCAATTTTCCATCCTTGACTTTAGTTCTTGTCAAAAGTTAATCCCGGAGGATTCTGCCCTGCGGCCGATGTCCAAATCCTCTTGCAGGCACCCTTTGCGCCATTGGGCGTAGAGCAGGGCAACTTCCGTCCAAGAGCATTTCAGCTCCCGAGATACCTGTGCAACGGTCATTCCTCTTTGGAGAAGAGCTACTGCCCGCTGCTTGGGGAGGGTCGCCTCCATAGGATCCGCCGTGCATGGGCACAGCTCCCTCGGTTTATTTTGTTTCACTATTGTCCCAGATGGAATCTTGCGTGGCTGTTGTGGCATTACGAGCGGATCGCTACAGGCTTTCTCATTGGGACCGGTTTGCTCCGCAGCTTTATGGCATGCTGCTTGTTCAAGACATTCAAGCCTAATTTGGAGGCTCAACAGCATTCCCTGAAGATCCATCAGCCGCTGCTGCACGGCCAGCAGGGAATTCTCCCCCTGTTTTTTTGCCATGCTCCCCTGCGCCTCCAAGGCCGCCTCCTGCTCTTCCAGAGCCATCATTGTATCCTCCAGATCCATCTGTATGGCGGCCAGCTTTTGCTCCTTTTCCTCCAAAATCCTCTGATAGCGCCTCTTGGTCTCCCGCATACTGCGCAAAATGATTCCCACAAGAAGCAGCAACAGAAGAAATCCATATGTAATCAAAGCGAAGTTCGGCCAATTCATCATACGCTCTCCCTTTTAAACTAAACTTCAATATCCAGCAGCCGGTTTTGCGACTTTTCGTTCATACCCGGCAACTCTGACAACTCCGGCATTGCCGGTGGCGCATCATGATTCAAATTTTCATCCGCCTGCTTATGCTTCTGCTTTTGACGCTTCTTTTCCCTTTCGGAATCTCCATGCACCTGAGTATGCACCATCTTTTCCAAATGCGAAACAGTTTGTGCCTCCTTCTGCGCATTAAGCTTGTTCATACGATCTGCAAACTCGTTGCCAAGCTCATCTTTTCGGAGCATTGTGCTCACGTCCTTGGAATACTCCGCGGTCCGCTGTATCATGATTTGCGTATCCACGCCCTTAATCATCAAGCTCACCTCATTCTCTTTTTTATGGTGCCTGCTCGCGGCCTAAAGCGGCAGGTAGTAAAGTCTATATTCCCATCTATTTTTCGGAAGGTTGCATACGTAACGGATTGAGTCAATATGGTCCGTCCCAGACCTATGGAAATATTGACACCGGGGTATGCGGTATTTAACGCGTGAACCTCTCCACTTTTATGATCCGAAAGGGTGTCTCGAATTTCCTGCAGCTCAGCCTCTTTATCCAGCATTAACTTCTTGTACTGAAGCAGTTTGCGCACGTTTTCCATGCGCACCTCCTGTTCCCGCTGAGTTTTTATCTGTGAATCCGGAGTTTCCTGCAATACTTCCTGAAGCCTGTCTACCACTTTTTTAAGGGAATCTACCATTTTTTCCATCTCGGCCATTTTCACCCGGCTATGCGGAGAAAGCCCCACTTGCAGTTCTGTGGCCCGCCCGCTGGGATTTCCCAAAAGCTGTGCGGCAATATAGGTTCCCGCACAGACATTCCCACCGATAATGCTGCCACGACCGTCTACGACCTCCACGGCCCCAAGGCAGTTCACATTGCTATGGAGCAGGCTCTGCGCAGAAACGATGCTCCCAGCCTGAATTGTAGCATATTCCGCAAATCGTGCATAAACACCGCCCTGGGCCTGAAGGATTCCTTTTCCGCCCCCCTGAATGCCGCCCTCAATGAAGATATCGCCCCCGGCCTCCAGAGCGGCAGCCTCTACGATACCCTTCACCTCAATGCTGCCTGTGGCCTTAATCGTAAAGCCGTTGCACACGTTTCCTCCAATCACCACATCCCCGTCAAAATTAATATTACCTACGCCCAGATCCACATCCCCAAGCACTTGGTACAGGTTGCTCACCTCAAGACGACCGTTCACTTCATCCACTCGGCCCGGCACAGCAGCCCTAAGCTCCAAACCATCCTTGGTAATATAGGTGTTCTTGCCTTGGGGAAGCAAATAATTTCTTCCAGATTTGGGAGGCATCTCCCGGCCCAAGACCGTACGTCCGGACGTTCCTTCTTTTGGGGGCACCCGGGTGACGAGAAGTTGGTCCGCATTTACCTGCACGAATAGATCCAGATTCTTATAATCCACCTTTTCATTTTCATCGGTCTCTCGTATCCGGTAGACTGCAGGACCTTCCCTCCGATCAATGTGCCACTCTAGTCTGCCGTCTACACCCGCAACAGGCGGCGTCCCCCGGGCAATCACTTTGGGCTGCCCATAGATGGGCGTTTCAAGGAGTTCGTGCAAAGCTTCCCGTTCAATTCCGAAATTGATCTGATGCAGCTTCCCCAGCTCCTGTAGCACCTGTCCCTCTTCCAGCCGCTTACCGCAGCCGGGCTCAGGGGGCAAAAGGGTCATGGAAGCCTCCATCATATCGCTGGAAACTGAGACTGTATAGGTTTCATTATAGATGATTTCCCTCTGAGGCGGCGCTACGAAAAAATGTTCAGCTCCTGCACCGCTCACGGCCTTAAGCACCATCCCCATATCAATATCATGTAAACGTTTCCGGGAAAAGTGTCGGATCAGCCACTCCTGCTCCTGAAGGCTTAGGACCGCACCGCACGAAACGGTAAAATACACGCCGTCCGGCTCGTAAGACAAAACAAATTTTTGTGCGCCGATTTCTCCGTTCTCCTCTTGTTGATGCTGCGACTCCGGCGGTATAGAACTAGCGGCTATTTCTGCTTGTACATTATTTTTTCTTTCATGCTGATCGCCACCGGATTTATCGTTTGTTTTCAGCTTTTTCATGGCTAGCCCCCTTTTCCCATGCCTGTTATCATTGTGGATTCTTCTAAGATATATATCGAATATATACAGGCGCTAAATTAATTGCTTTCTCCCAAATACCGCTCCAGCTCCATCCGAATTTTTAGAAGCGCCCTAGAATGAATCTGGGAAACCCGCGCCGGTGTAACCTGCATCAGGCGGGCGATATCCTTTAGCATCAGTTCCTCATAATAATATAGCGTAATAATCTTTTTTTCGTTGGGTGAAAGGTGGTCGATGGCATTCATGAGAATTTCCTTGAATTCCTGTTTCTCTAACTGTTGCTGCGGACCACTCTCCTCGCTTTCAGGAAGCAGGTTTTCCACGCATGCGCCTCCATTGTCCAAAATAGCCTCAAAATAGACCACATTAAACATATGGGCCTTTTCCAGGGCAGCGCGCACCTGCTTCACATCCAGTCCCAATGCCGCGGCTACCTGTTCTTCTCCCTCATCATCCCGTTTGCAGCCCAAAGTATCATAAACCTGCCCAATCTGCTTGATTCGGCTGCGCAGGCTGGCGGAGGCCCAGTCCAGCTTGCGCATATTGTCAATGATCTCCCCTCTGATTCGCTTCGTCGCATACAGGTCAAAACGGATACCACGCTCCGGAGCGAATTTTTCCACTGCATCGATCAGCCCCAGCACGCCATAACCAATCAAATCATCATAATTGGTATGTGCGCCATAAAGGGGCATTAAACGGCCTGCTATGCTCCGCACCAAAAAAAGGTAATGCAATACCAACTTGTTTTTGTTTTCTATAGACCTGTGCTTCTGAAATTGATTCCAGAGGTTTTCGGGCTGCTCGATTTTCACGCTTTCCATACAGTTCTCTCTCCTTATTTCACCCTAGCCGCCTGCAGTCGCCTTGCTCGCTCGTTGAACAGGAACTCCCGCAGCCGGGGTCGTAGAGTTTGATCGATCAGGATAAAATGGGCTCGATAGCCAGCGCCGCCATCCACATCTTCACAGCGGGTAAGAACTACCCTCGTCGTCAGAGGCTCTCCATCCAAAGGTAGCGTACAATCTGCAAAAGCTCCCGTGGGAATAGGTTTCCCCACCAAAAGGCTTACCTCCGTTTCAGACAGGGCGAATAAAAAAACTTCATCTTCCAACAGGACCTTATCCGGCTGATAGGGAGCAAAAACCTTTAGCGGCGTCCATGTATACATCACAAGCCGATGCAGTTCGGGCCAGATATATAAAAGCGTGCCCGGAATTATTCGAAATAGGTCCTTCCGTTCTCTCCCACTTCCCCTGCGTTCCTCGCAGCGCAACATTGCAAATAGGCACTGATCCCCCAACATTTGCGTCAAGCAGGCCATCCGGCCTACGGAAAAACCATTCCGTTCATATACGAGCGGCTGCAGAACGATCTGATCCTGTCGTTTCTCGAAAACCGTCTCTTCTATCTGCTTGCCGTTCATGTATACAATTACTCTGGCGCCGGGGGACAACCCTGCCTTTTCCTGGCCGGTCACGTTTTGAGGTTTACTCTCCATAGCGCATCACGATCTTTTCAAAAAATCCGCGCAATCCATGCCGCTTCCGCTGCGGCTGCGTCTCCTCATTGGCGTATTGGGAAGCGATGTGAAGAATATCCTTTGCAGCAGGGCTGCCTGGATAGCTGACCATGAGAGGCGTCTGCTTTTTAATGGAATGTATTACGCTTTTGTCAAAAGCCACCTGACCCAGAAAATACGTTTCAAAACCCAGATATTTTCGCACAATATTCTTAAAGTAGCGAGACATGATCACGGCCTCTAGAGGATTTTCCGCCCGGTTCATCACAAAACACACGGGAGGACGATCTTTTTGGGCCGCCAGTCCCTTGAGCAGTGCAAATGCATCGGTAATGGCTGTCGGCTCCGGGGTAAGCACCAGCAGGCACTCATCCGCGCTGGCAATCATCCGCAGCATGAGTTCGTTGACACCAGCTCCGCAGTCCAGCAGAATAAAATCCAGATCTGCATCCAGCTCATTGATTTGCTGTTGGAGGTTTTCAATCATATTTCGCCGGATGTGCGTCAGTTCTTCCGCACCGGAACCCCCGGATACGTACCAAATGCCGCCATGCCCCTTGCACACGGCTTGTGAAAGGGGAATCTGCCCTTTTAGTACCTCTCCAATATGATGTTTGGGATGGGCGTCCAACATCACGTCCACATTAGATAAGCCAAAATCCGCATCCACTATCATTATGGATTTACCAAGCATAGACAGAGCAATCGCCAAATTGATGCAGAAGCTGGTCTTCCCTGTTCCGCCCTTGCCGCTGGCCACAGCGGCGATGGTGGCTCCAGTTCCCATTTTTCCTTTGCTTGCAACTAATTTCCGCAGGCTTTCCGCTTGGTCCATCTCTATCACCTCAACAGGCTTTCAATGATCTCGTCTACTTTTGCCTGCTGTATGTCTTCCGGTACATTTTGACCAGTCGTAATATACGAAAGGGGCTGGCCACTGGCATGGCACAGGTTGACGGCGGTGCCATAGCTCCCACTTTCATCCAGCTTGCTCACCACCACCCGATAGGGGCCAATATTCTGATATTCCCCTGCAATAGACCGGCATACTCGGCTGGAGGTGGTGCCGGATACCGTCAAATAAATCTCCTGAATATTGCCAATAGAAATGAGATTACAAAGCTCTGCCTGATAAGCCTCGTCTTGGGGAGCTTTGCCGCTGGTATCGACAAATATAAAATCCAGCTCGGAAAAAGCGGCAATAGCCTCCGTCAGCTCCCGGGAATCATAAATGGTGATCACAGGCACGTTCAGAATCCGGGAATATGCATTGAGCTGATCCTGGGCTCCCACGCGAAACACATCCGCATTGATAATGCCCACCTTGGCGCCTTTTTCAAAGATACAGGAGGCAGCCAGCTTTACCAATGTCGTGGTCTTGCCTACCCCCGTGGAACCTATAAACATGGCGGATCGAGGCTTCTTCTTGGAAGACCGCAGATATCGTGGCTTGCCCAGCATCTGTTTTAGGGCGCCGGAAAGTGCCTGATAATCGCTGACTCCTTCACGCAAGCGCTCTTTGGCCCCCACGGCAAGCGCTTCCAAAGCAATTTGGTCAATATCCTGCTCTTCCAGGCGGTGGAGCAGAGTATCCAAGCTCAGCTCCCGGCCCGATCCGTCTTGGGAAACAACAAGCTTCTTATGATGAGCCTGCCGGGGAGGCTGATTCGGCAGCTTTTGGCTGATCTCCTGAATCATGCGTTCCAAGGCCTCTAAGCGGGCAAGCATTTGGGCCTCGTCCCAGGAAGAAGCAGCAGACTGCACTGGCGCGGAGGCCAAGGTTACCGGAGCGGAGTTTGGCAGCGGATTTTTGCGCGGCCTTCCTCGGCCACGTTTTACCGGGGGATCAGGCTCCTTCTTTTCATTTAAGGAGGGTTCTGATTTTCCCGCGTGTGCAAATTCTTGGAGGGGGACGCGATCGGCCTTTTCGGGATTTGTCCGAGTACCATGGGCTGCATATGCTCCCAGCTTAGCTGCCGGAGTAACCATAGCAGGCTGCTCCGCCACCTGTCTGGCCGATAGAATGCGGAGAATATTCTCTTCTTCCCGATCCGACATGGGTACATCGTGCTTGTGCATTAGTCGCGGGAACCGTTCCGGCTGCATCGGGGCGGTATATTCCTCCGCGGGCGTCACCTTTTTTGCCGGGGCTTGCTTTGCAGCAGGAACTGCAGGGGAAGAAAGCAATTGTGAAAACGGTAGCTCTTTTCCGGGCGTTCCACGCCTCAGAAACGGTTCCTCAGGCTCACAGCTGACCACCACTTCGTACATGCTTTTATATAGCAGACCAAGAGGATCATACTTCTTCTTGATCTTCCTGCTCTTAATAATAATCGCGTCTGAGCCGAGCTCCCGTTTAATCTGCTCCATTGCGGCTGGCATATCCTCGGCATAGTACGTTTTTGTCCCCATACTAGAAGGTCACCATCCCTTCGGAAATTATTTGGGTATTCTGGTCGATTTCGTTGTAGGAAAGCACAACAAAATCCGGTGCAATTTGCTCCGTAATCTTCTTGAAATGCCGTCTTACAGCGGGGGAAGTAACTACGATTGGCGTGAGACCCATTCCTGTCACTTTTTCTATGGCATTGCGCAGGTTCAGAAGGATGCCTTGAAGCTCCTTTTGATTCAGCGCCACATAGGAACCCATTTCGCTCTTGCGGATTCGTTCCAGAATCAATTGCTCCACGCCCGCGTCCACTGTGATAACATGTCCCTTTTTATCCGGTATGAAGCGTTTGGAGATGGCCCGGCCTAAGGCCTGCCGCACATATTCCACCAGCGCTTCCGTATCCCTTGTGATGGGTCCATAATCGGCCAAAGCTTCCAGAATGGTGCCCAGATCCCGCACGGAAACATTTTCCCTAAGCAGGACGGCCAGAACTTTCTGCAGCTCTCCCAGAGAAAAGAGCTTGGGGATGACCTCGTCCACCAGGGCGGGTTGCTGCCCCTTGAGGTTGTCCAACAGCACCTGCACCTGCTGTCTGGTAAGCAGCTCCGCGCTGTGGCGCTTAATTACGTCCGTCATATGTGTGGCGATTACCGAAGGCAGATCGATGGTATTATAACCCAAAAGCTCCGCTTTTTCACGATTGGACTCGGTCACCCACAGGGCCGGCAGGCCGAACGTGGGCTCAACGGTCTCAATACCTTCCACCTTTCCCATCACCTTACCGGTAGGTAGTGCCAAAAAGTGGTTTAACATCACCTTGCCGCTAGATACCTCCACGCCCTTGATCTTGATCACATATTCGCTGGTACCCAACTGAATATTATCCCTTAAACGGATCACTGGCACAATGATGCCCAGGTCCATCACACACTGACGCCGGATCATCACAACCCGATCCAGCAGGTCCCCGCCCTGAGAAGCGTCTACTAGGGGCAGAAGCCCGTATCCAAGTTCAACGCTAATCAGATCCACCTGCAGCAAGGATGCGGCTTTTTCAGGTTTTCGCATCTCCTGCGCCGCCGCCTCGTGGACATCCGCGGCTTCAGGTTCTTCTTGACTTTCCCGTTTATTCTGCGTTTTTATCAGAAAGTAGGCCAGAGCGCCAAAGCATGTGGAGAGGAAGATAATCGGCAGCGTTGGCATCCCGGGGATAATGGAGAAGCCTAAGAGCATACCGGCAAGAATGATGAATATATAGGGCTGGTTCCCAAACTGCTTGGCTAAATCTTGCCCCAGATTGTTTTCGGAAGTTGCCCGGGTAACAATGATTCCTGTTGCCGTGGAAACCAGCAGCGCCGGAATCTGGCTGCACAAACCGTCGCCCACAGTGGCGATGAGGTAGGTGGAAATCACCTCGGAGGTCGTCATCTCTGTTTTTCCGGTCAGGCCTATGATCAGGCCTCCCGCCAAATTGACCAGGGTAATCAGAATGCCTACCACCGCGTCGCCCTTGACGAATTTGCTGGATCCGTCCATGGCTCCGTAAAAGTCCGCCTCCCGTTGAATCTTGCTCCGGCGCTCCTTGGCCCCTTGTTCATCAATCAGGCCGGCGTTTAAGTCCGCGTCAATGGCCATCTGTTTGCCGGGCATGGCGTCCAGCGTGAATCGGGCTGCAACCTCGGCGACGCGCTCTGCGCCCTTGGTGATGACTACAAACTGGACAATAATGATGATGACAAATATAATGAGTCCCACCACCAGATTGTCCCCCACCACAAACTGGGCGAAGGTGCGGATCACCCGGCCCGCATTGCCGCTGTTCCCCAATATGAGGCCTGTGGTGGAAATGTTCAGGGAAAGCCGGAACAGGGTAAGGATCAGCAGCACCGTAGGGAAGCTTGCAAACTGCAGGGGCTCCGTGATATACACCGTCATGAGCAAAACCAGCAGGGATAAGGCAATATTGATAACCAGAAGGATGTCCATAAGGACCGTTGGGATGGGCAATATGATGATCAGCACGATGCTTAGGAGCACGGCTGCGATAATCACATCCTGAGGCTTAAGCTTCATGTCGTCCTTCTCTTACCTTTCCTTTTTCATTCGATACACATAGGCTAGTATCTCAGCTACCGCCTGGTACAACTCATAGGGAACCTCTTTCCCAATTTCACACATATGGTACAGCCCCTGCGCCACAGGCTTGTTTTCCACCAGTTCCACCCCATGCTCCCTGGCCACTTCTTTGATCCGCTGGGCCACAAACCCCTGGCCTTTCGCCGTGACGACGGGAGCCGCCGCTTTTTCTTCATCATACTTAAGGGCTACGGCGTAATGGGTGGGGTTTGTGATCACCACATCCGCCTGAGGAACAGCCTGCATCATATGCATCATAGCCATTTGCCTTTGTTTTTGCTTGATGCGGTTCTTGATCTGGGGATCGCCCTCCTGCTGCTTGTATTCCAGTTTGACCTCATATTTGGTCATCCGCAAATCTTTTTCATACTTCCACCACTGGTAAAAATAGTCCAGACCCGCCAATACCAGCAACGCCAATCCTACGGTCAGTCCCAAATCGGTAATCAAAGAGAGAATCAGTTTGCCCGCCTGGGTTGGATCCTTCCAGGCGGCTTCCCCGAAATGCTGCATCGCCGCTGTATACTTTATATAGGCAATATAGCCAATCAGCACAACTTTGCCAATGGACTTCCCCAGCTCATAAAGGGTGTGCACCGAAAAAATCCGCTTCAATCCCTTAATTGGGTTGAGCCGCTCCAGTTTGGGCGCAAGTGCTTTGCTGGAAACCAGGAAGCCCACCTGCATCAGATTGGCTCCCACCGCCGCCAAGAATGCTGCTCCTAAAATTGGCAGCACCGTCATTCCCAATTCCAGAGAACTTTGGATCAACAGTGCGGGAACTTCCCCGGCCTCCAGGGCCTCACCCATAAAGAGCCTTCCCTTGAGGCCGGCCTTCATAAGGGCGGCCATCCGTTCCCACATCCCGGAACCCAGCAGACGCAGCGCCCCAAAAAGCACCAGCAGCGTGATTGCCGTCACCAGTTCGCTGCTCTTGCGAACCTGACCGCGCTCCCGCGCATCCCTGCGCTTTCTTGGCGTCGCTCTTTCTGTGCGCTCGCCGCCGTTTCCCTCTTGCGCCATTCTCCTTTACCCTCCGGCCAGCGCAGCGAACGCCCGCTCCATCCCCACAAACATGCTGTCGAATACGGAACCCGTCAGAGCCGCATATACGGGTAGCACCGCAAGTAAGACGACAAATCCCAGAATCACTTTAAGTGGGAGGCCAATAACAAACACGTTCATCTGCGGAACAGTTCGCACCAGCACGCCCATCGCCGCCTCGCCCAAAAGCCCGGAAATCATCACTGGGAGGGCCATGCGCAGCCCCAGCACAAAGGCCTCGCAAAACAACTCCGCAATACTCCAAGCAATCCCCGAGGAAAGCGTGACCGCTCCCACCGGAATATGGAGGAAGGCAAGGTTCAACAGGGATATCAGCCGCTCAAACCCATCGGCACTAATGAACACCAGCATCATGGCAACATTAAGTAAATTCCCCAGCATCGGGATGCTGGCGTTGGACTGATGGTCGAACACATTGGCCATGCCAAATCCCATCTGCATATCCATCAGTTGGCCGGCCACAAATGCCACACTAAAAAACAGAGTAAGCAGGTATCCCATAATCAGGCCAACGAAAATCTCCTTAGTGCATAGCAGCGTAAAAGCGAAAACGCTTCCATACTGAATCTTAGTCGGCTCCGGAAGCACAGTGAAAAAGAAATAAGCTAAGGCCAAGCTGTAGCTGATCTTTATTGCGGCGGGAATATTCTTCCGCCCAAAGATTGGAGAAGACAGCATCATACCCGATACCCGAAGGAAGAGCAGCAACATGTAGTCCAAGCCTCCGGCAGCCATGTACGAAAGTGTCTCCATGGGTTCAGTAAATCATCTGGCCGATATAGCCATATAGTCTCATCACCAGGCCGCTGGTCTGTGAAATGATAAAGCCAGCGCATACCAACAGCGCTAGGAACACTCCAATAATCTTGGGCACGAAAGACAGGGTCTGCTCGCTGATCTGCGTGGCCGCCTGAAAAATGGAAATAATTACGCCGATTATCAGCGCCGCCCCCATCATAGGCAATGAACATTTTAACACCGTCGTGATAGCATCCTGTAAGACCGTTATAATCATGGATTGGGACATGAATTCATTGCCTCCTTTCAACCTCCGCTGCCCGCTTAATTTTTACAAGAATCCGGCAACCAGCGTCTGCATGGTCAGCGCCCATCCATCCACCACCACAAAAAGCAATATCTTAAAGGGCAGGGAAATGACCACGGGTGGAAGCATCATCATACCCATGGCCATCAACGTACTGGCTACGATCATGTCGACCACGATAAAGGGAATGTAGATAAAAAAGCCGATTTCGAAAGATCGCTTGAGCTCACTGGTAAGAAATGCCGGGATTAAGGTGCGCATAGGTACTTGACGGGCCTCCTCCTCGGCGGCGGGAGGTTCTTCCCCCGCAAAGGAGCAAAACATGGTTAAATCCACCGAGCGGGTCTGCCGTAGCATAAAAGCGCGTATGGGCACGGTGCCGCGGTCCACCGCCTCTTCCAGCGTGATCTGTTCCGTAATATAGGGGATATAGGCATCGGTCTTGATCTCATCCAGCACCGGGCCCATGATAAACATAGTCAGAAACAAGGCCAATCCCACCAGCACCTGATTAGGTGGCATCTGCTGCAGCCCCAGGGCGTTTCGGGTAAAAGAGAGCACCATGATCACCCGCACGAAACTGGTAAGCATAATGAGGATGGACGGCGCCAGCGAGAGTATTGTGAGCAGCGCCACGATCTGCAGGCTTTCGGAACGACTGCCCAGCATACTGACCAACTGATCCAGCATACCGGATGTTTTCGTTTCCTCCGCTTCCTGATCCATTGGTTCCAAAGGCACCAAAGGTTCCGCTGCCTCTGCGGCTTCCTCATTTGCTTGCGCGGCATTCTGGCTGGCCAGAGCTTCCTGTATTTCCGCCTCGGACACGCAGCCCGTCATGGCGAATGCAACCGTCGCCATCATCGTCAGCAGCAGCATCCCGGCAATCCGCCTGCGCAAGGGGCGGCACGTGTTGGTGTGCGTGGGCTTAGGCTGCATCAGATTCACTGCCAGGCTATTCCTCAGTCGCATGTCCGTCATCCTTTTGTTTTCTCCAATTAGAAAATATCTCCCGAAAGGGCATGCGTTCCTGAATCACGACATCGCCCTCTTCCACAAGCGGCGCGTCGAAGGTTTCCAGCAAAGCAAAGGTATGTTCGTTTACTCCCACCAGATAGCGTTTCCCTTCCGCCTCCAGAAGCAGAATGCTCTTCTCCCGGTCCACATTGAATCTGTCCACCAGCCGGATATGCCGCCCCGGCCGAAGCCGTTCGCCGGCTTTCCCGGGCAAGAATGTCCCCCTCTGCATTACGCGTCCTAAAAAGCGCGTAAGAAAATATACGCCCGCAAATATCAGTGCCAAATAGAGCAGGAGCAACAGGATCTGACCAATCTGCATCCCCTGTGACAAGGCTAGAGCGGGCGCATTAAGGTTTGCCGACATAGGCTTACACCTGCATACGCATAATTTCAGTGTAAGCGTCCACCAGCCTATCACGAATTTGTACCGTTAGGCTGAGTGATAATTCCGCTTCTCGTGCGGCAATGGTGGCGTCGTGCAGGTTGCTGACTTCGCCCATCAGCAACGCATCGGTATATGCCTGGTTGTCTGCAGAGGTAAGCTCCGCCTGGTCGATGGCCTGAGTGAGAAAATCCTTAAATTGCGTTGAACTTTCCGAAGTGTTTGCCGTGCCCGCGGCACGTCCGTTCAATACGTTATTGACAGCGTCAATTGCAAAAACCGCCATACTCAAACCTCTCCCTTTTCAGTTTTTATTCAAATTTCCAGCGCCTTGAGCGCCATGGATTTGATCGCGTTTGTCGCGGTAACATTGGCCTCGTAGGAACGGGTGGCCGCCATCATATCCACCATTTCCACCGTGAGGTCCACGTTGGGCATTTCAACATACCCCTCTTCATTAGCATCCACATGATCCGGATTATAATCCAACTTGAAGGGAGATTCATCCTCCAGGATCTCCGTAACCCGTACGCCGCTGCCGTTGCTTCGAGCCGTAGCTTTTTCCAGCATACCCGCGAAGGTTTGATCTTCCCGCTGCTGCATCACCACATAACGTCTCCGGTATGGAGTTCCGTCGGCAGTGCGGGTGGTATTTATATTCGCTAGATTTTCAGCGATTACATCCATACGGACGCGCTGGGCAGTCAAGGCCGACGCGCTGATGTCCATGCCTTTCAAAAACGACATACTTACTTACCTCCCGTAATCGCAGTACTTAGCTGATTAAACTCACTGGAAACCTTGCTTTGCAGGGTATAATAATACAATGTGTTGGTTGCCATATCAGACATCTCTTTTTCGATATCCACGTTATTTTCATCCATTCGCATGGAGGTATCCTCGTCTACCCGTACCTCGATGTGCGGTTGGGTCTCCGCTGTTCCGGCAAAATGCTTTTCCCGGGTGCGCTTCATGGTAAAATCCCCACCCGACTCTTGCTCCAAAGCGGCCCGATAATAGTCTTCAAACGCCACAGACGCACGGTTATAGCCCGGCGTGTCATTATTGGCGATGTTATTCGCGATTACCTCGCTACGCTTCCAAGACGCATCAAGCCCAAGCTTGAGCTTATCTACCTCGCCAAACATGCTGTCGATCATAGATTTTCCTCCAAGGAATTTATTTCTCGCTCTCATTTTTATTACACAATATAAGCAGTTTGATGTAATTAATATGAATATCTATGTCATTCTTTCTAATGCATTTTATAACCTAATTCTATTTAAGTCAACAAAATTATACATTTTTAGACAATATTTGGAAAGATTCCTTAAGGCAGTCCTAATTTTGACGATAATGTAATAAAAAGAGATACTTGATCGCTAGAAGGAGTTTCTTTGATGAACATTCAAGCTATTGCATCCTCGGAGCAGGCAGCTAAAACTTTCCCCTCCCTGTCTTTCCAGGTGGATAAGAATCGCTGCTCCATCACCGCGCGCTGTGTTTCTTCTATCATCCTCATGCCTGAGCAGATTGTAAGCTATCCGGAAGCGCCTGCTTATTGCAAAGGAGTAATCGATCTTCGCGGGCAAGTGATCCCTTTGGTGGATACGCGCACTTTGTTTGGGTTGCCCACTCTTGAACAGGAATACGCTGACTTCTGCGCCATGCTGGACGCCCGTAAGCAGGATCATGTGAAATGGGTAAAAGAGCTGGAACGGTGCATTGAGCAGGATGCTAGTTTCCCGCTGGCCGTCGATCACCATCTTTGCGCCCTGGGCAAATGGTGCGATTCTTTTCACTCAGAAAACAGCGCCCTCATGTTTCACTTGCACAAGCTGGATGATCCTCACCAACGCCTCCATGTAGTGGCGCGCCACTACAATGAATGCAGAGAGCATCGCACCGACTGCGGACAAGACGCGCAGATCCAACGGGACACCGAGATGGCGGGATCCCAGTATATGCCCACTATCCTGAAACTTCTGAATGAAGCCAAAGAAATATTTTACTCCAGCTACCAAGCCATCGTCATCATCTTGGAGGGAACACAGGGTATGCTGGGTCTCATTGTAGATCAGGTTTTCTCTGTAGATGCCGTGACCGCCATCGATGAGGATCACAGCAGTTACTTTTCTCAGACACGGTTCATTTCGGGCATAGGCAAAAGCGAAAAAGCGGAGCAGTCTTCGCTGATTCTAAACGATCGGGCGCTTTTGGATCTTTGTCAGGGTTTACAGTATTAGCAAAAGCTGGTTCTCCAGCCGTATCTTCAAGGAGAATACCCTTATGGCTCAACGCACAAAAGCTCTGGCAGGCACCGCAAGCCGGGACCTATCTTCAAAAAAGGTATCAACTTCTAAGGAAAAGCGTCCCAAGAAACGCTCTCAGGGCAAAAATATGATTTTCGCCCTAGATATCGGCACCCGCTCCATCGTTGGTATAGCGGGAGAACGCTTGGACAGGGATAATTTTATCGTAAAGGACTACGAGTTGATAGAGCACCCGGGACGGGCCATGATGGACGGCCAGGTGGAAGATATCGCCCAGGTGAGCCGGCTCATTGTGGAAGTCACTCATCGCCTAGAGGCACGTCTCGGCATTTCTCTTACCCGGGTTTCCATTGCGGCAGCAGGCCGTATGCTTCGCACAGCGCGTGTAAACGTCAGTCGGGAGCTTCCCTCTCCCCTTTCCCAGGTGGATCGGGATATGGTGCTGGGGCTGGAAGGCGAAGCCATTGAGCTGGCGCAGGAACAGGTCAAAAAGGAGGAGCTCAGGCCCGATGGCAGTAACTATTACTGCGTTGGGTATAGCATTGTTGAATACCAGATGGATGGCCACCTAGTCTCCCAATTAGAAGGCCATACCTGCTCGAAAATCAGTGTAGAATTGATTGCGGCATTCCTGCCCTATGGCGTAGTAGAAGGGCTTTATGCCGCTGTAGATATGAGCCGCCTAGAGGTTTCCAACCTGACGCTGGAGCCAATCGCCGCCATGAATGCCCTGCTTCCGCGGGAACTACGGTTGCTGAATCTGGCCCTAGTGGATGTGGGCGCAGGAACGTCGGATATCGCCATCTGCCGTGACGGCCGAATTGTCTCCTACGATATGGCTACCATTGCCGGGGATGAGCTTTCCGAAGCGATCGTCCGGGAATACCTGGTGGATTTTCCCACGGCAGAGCGTCTTAAACGGAGCCTTTCCACAGAAGAAGATCTCCTGAAATACGAAAATATACTGGGTGTCTCCTGCGAAGTAAAACCCCAGTCCATATTAGAAATTATCAAGCCTACCGTGGACCTGTTGGCTCAAACCGTAGCAGATAAAATTTTAAATTGCAACGGCGGACCTCCTTCTGCAGTGTTCCTCATCGGTGGAGGCAGCCTTATACCCGGGCTAAATCAGGCTTTGGCCGCCTACCTGAAAATCTCCCCCGACAATGTGGCCGTAGGCCCCCGGCGTAGCCTGAAAGACATAGATGCTTCTGCCTTCCCGGCCCTGACCGGACCTGAGTTCGTAACTCCGCTGGGCATTGCCATTACGGCGATCATCCAACCATGTTTTCAATTTTTCGGCGTAACGATCAACGGCCGCCGTCTCAAGCTTCTAAATGTGGCAAAGACCCGCCTGATGGACGTGCTGCTCATGGCAGGTTTCAAGGCGGGGCAGCTCATCGCGCACTCCGGACGCAGTCTGCTGTTTACCCTCAATGGAGCTCCCTGCACCCTGCGGGGCGGGCTACCCGAGCATGCCGTGGTTACCATCAACGGCAGTCCCGCCAGCATCGAATCCGACGTGCGGCCGGGAGACGTAATTTTGGTGACTCCTGCCCGTGACGGCGAGCCCGCCGCGGCCATTGCCAGTGATTTTATCCCCAAAAGCGGATATTCTGCGATTCTGGTCAACGGGGAGTCTGCAAAACCCGACAGACGCATTGTACCAGGGGATAAGGTTGATATTCTTCCCCTTGCCGCATCCTCCGATCCGATTGCCCCCCCGGATCTTAAATCCACCGTACTAGAAAGCGCGCCCTACGAGAAAACGACGCTTCCCCCGCAGACCGAATTCTCCCAGGAACCTCTCGTTTTCACTCCTATGCCCCAGGATGGGCTTGCACCGGAGCAACCCCAAAAAAGCCAGGCCCCGTCGCCCGAATCCGTTTGGCCGGCGCCTGATAAAAAAAACGACGCGTCAGAGACGACGGGAAGCGAAGCCGCTTCAGGCGCAACTTTGGGCGTAACACTCAACGGACAGCCCCTTTCCCTTCCGCTGAGCAACGGCCAGTCCGCCTATTTCATGCTGCATCTTTTAAAACGGGCGGGCGTAGATCCGAGCGATCCCAAAGGCCGGTTAGTTTTGGAGTGCGACGGTTCCCCCGTAGGCTTCATGCATCCGCTTCGGAACGGAGCCCGTGTGCAAATTGGTTGGAAATAGCCCCATTCGCCTCCCCGTTTGATGCAGTCAATCAACTTGGCTTTGCATTCTCGGAGAAAACCTCAATTGCCCCGGCAGCAGATGCAGCTATAGCAAAAAGATGCACATCGTATGACACCATTTATGCCGCGAGAAATGATGGCTAAGAAGAAAAGTGAGAACTGGGTAGGGCAAAGCGCCAGACTTGGGCGATGAACTCGGTTAAAGGACGAGCAGGAATGCTAAAGTCTACGATAAAAAGAAGAAGCGGCGCTGTACGGACGACGACGGCGCCCTTTTTTATTTAAGCAAAGACGAAGGCTTAGATTTTTTTGAATGCAATATCGTTTCTGGGCAAAGGAAATATTGGCCATGCCGCTAACGCTGCATATGCGGCTGACATATGCGGATAATAACGGCAGGAGGTGATTTTATGTCAAAGGACAGTCAAATCGACAATAAGAAGGCACGCAAGAAGAAGAGCAATGGGCAAACGCCTATGACTCGGGAAAACCAGAATCAAAACAGAAATGCGAAAAAACAATCCATTCCAAACGATGATGTTTAAAGGAGAACATGATGGCAAAGGCTGGAATGAGGCGGCCCGATCCAAGGGACCCGCACGGCACAGAGAGCAACCACAAGCAGCATTTTGAGAAAAACGAAGAGCATCCCGTACCTGAGATTCAGGGCAAGGCAAAAACCGGCAACAAAAAAACAAATCCCTTATAAAACAAAAAAAGATAAAGCGGTGATTCATTGCTGAATGACCGCTTTTTCTAATTATAAAAACGACCGTCTTTCCAACCATTCCCGCAGCGACTGGATAATTCCCGCCAGTATCAGAAACAGACCGAACGCGGAAAACGCGCTCACGGAGTAAAGCGACCATGAAAACATCTTTGTGCCGAATGTGATATGCTCGAAATACTCAATAAGTATAGAGCTTGCACCCAGCGCGGTAAGGAGACCTCCAATGATAAATAATTTTCCGCCCTTTGCATATCGGAACAAGGCAATCGCGGTGGTTGTCAGTATGCCCAATAACATCACCACGGGAAATGCAAAGGAAAAAAACCAATCCTGGTGATTGTATACACACACGTATAGCAAAAAGGCGCTGACAGCGACAAAGCCTACCGGCACGAAAATTACGGGATTGGGATGGTGAAACCACATTGGGAAAACAGCAATGATGTATAGCGCGGCAATGCCGCTGATCACATAGCCCGACCAGCGGATGGCCCCATAGGTGCGCAGACAGAAAATCAGGCATACGGCGCTGATGACGGCCAATGCAATGGTGACAAAAATTGCGGCCGGAATGCTTTCATTACCCTTTTTTTGCGGATATACGGAAGAATATCCGCAGCTTGCTTTTTGGATGTCGGCATTTTCAGGGATCCAGACTGGGGTGTCGCATAAGGGGCAGCGATCCGCGCCCTCTGTGAGCCTGACGCCGCATTTTACACAGTACATGGTTAATTACCTTTCAGTTTGCTTTCAATGGTCACGGGAACACCCAGCTCCACAAGCCGGGAGAAGAAGCGCTGCTCCAGCTCGGTTTCCCGAATGTTTCGGATCATGTTTACATAGGTTTCGTTGCCTAAACTGACAACGGAGCAATTGTTGGGATAGGTATATTGTACACCGATGATGAATTCCAGCCGTTCCACATAAGGCCGCATGGATTCCGGGAGTTTCACAACCCCAAGATTTGATACGTTCAGGCAACCCTTGGTTTCTCCTACATGCGCATAGACTGCGCGCAGAAAAAGATTCTTGATGAACAACGGGGTAATTTTTAGAATTGTCCGCCTCTGTGGAATGACATTGGCCGCAATTCTCGCTGCCATCATTTGCGGCATTGTTTCGGCGGATAACTGGGCGGAGATGCTGCTGCACAGGTTGTCCAATGTAAATGGGCCCAATTTGGGATCGATGCCCGGATTCAGGGCGAGCGCAAAGTTGCGCAGGGTTTCGCTCCCATAAAGACGGCGAAGATTGACGGGAACGGTGATTTTCACGGGTTTGGGCCGCCTGTGCGGTGCGCGCTGTGCCTGCATATCTGTGATCACCTGGCCCATTACGGCGACCAAGAAGACCGTAACGGTAACGTGATGGCTGTGGGCGGCCTCTACAAGCTTATCCGTGGGCAGAACACCGGTGATCAAATGCCGAGCCCCGTCTCTTTCGTGTGTGCCTTTCAGACGGTAAGCGTTCGGCTCGGAGCGGCTCATGGCGTGCCGGCCGCTGTGGCACGGGAAGCTGTCCTCAATTTCTTCCGGCCGGGGCTGCTGCGCAATATCTAAGATATCATCCGAAGCCGGGATGTCAATGTTGTATTTTAACGCAATATACCGGGCGGCCAGTGTTTTCAGATAGATCATGCCGCCTGTTCCATCGGTTAGCGCGTGGGAGAACTCTACCGCAATGCGGTTCCGGTAATACAGGATTCTTAGGCAGCAGGTGTGAAGCTCTTTTGCGCCCATATGGGTCAGTGGATAGGCGAAATCCTGTCCAATCGTCAGCGGCTTTTTGATCTCCTCCAGATAATACCAAAATATGCCGGTGCGCAGCCGCACGTACAGGGAAGGGAAGCGGGGTTTTAGATCGTCTGCCGCCTGCTGCAGGACAACGGGGTCTATGTCTTCCCGCAGCGAGACGGACTGCCGAAACACATTGCTCCAGCCGGGGCGCTTGACCGCGGGGAAAATTAGCGCGGCGTTGTCGAGCCGTAGCCAGAATTTGCTCATTGCGCAATCCTCCGAATAAAATTACGGATGGCATCCATATCCGCACGCCGATCCTTCATGCCATACAGGATGTACACGTGCCACATATCGGGGGCGATGGTTAGGGCGCATTTACAGCCGGCAGCCAAAAGCTTTTCATGAAGTCCAACGGCATCGTCGCGCATGATCTCATCCCCGCCTACAAATAAAAGGCTTTCCGGAAGATCCAAGAGGTCGCCGAACAGCGGAGACGAAAGCGGGTTCTCGGGCTCGTCCGTATAGCAGGAAGAGAAGAACCGAAGGCGGCGCAGCGACATAGAGGGATCAATGGGTTCATTTTCAGCATAGGATTTCCCGGAAGCCGTCAGATCGGTCCATGGGGAAATGCCCACAAGACCGCCCGGAAGGGGAAGCCCCAGCTTTTTTGCCGCGAGGCAGACTGAGAAAATAAGGCCTCCGCCTGCCGATTCGCCCACCAGAACGATTTTGCAAGGATCATATCTTTCCAGAAGAAAGCGATAGGCGGTTATGGCGTCATCCAATGCGGCAGGAAAAGGATATTCCGGCGCGAGACGATAGGCGGGGCATAAAACGTTGATATTCCCCTCTGTGGCCAGTGCTGCGCCAAAGCCCTTTGCATATTCAAGGCCGCCGCAGCAGTAACCGCCTCCGTGAAGATAGAGGACTACGCCTGAGCAATCTAAACATGGCGGCAGTGCCATAGCTGCCTGAAAGCTTTCAAACTCCAGCGGGGAAAAGCGCACATCTGGGTGCTGTATTTTTTGCAGCAGCACGCCCACGAAATCCTGTGCCCGACGTTCCGCCGCAATGGGCTCATCCTCCGTAAAACTTTGCAGCTTTTTGAGCTGCTTACGGAAGAAAGAAGAGTTCCATAATTTTGTAGAAGGCATTTTGTTGTTCATAGTTTTTTCCTTGGTTATTATATTTTTTCTAAGCGGAAAATACAATCCGTCCATTTGGCTGCAGGGTCATTCCACTTAAGATGGGAATCGGGGAAATACCATTAAACCATTGTTTACCTTCGTAATGATAATATTGTTCATCGGCATGCGGTGTTTAGGTGTATGGCAGGAATGCGAATAAAGATACAAGCACTATTCTTGATTATTTCAAACATTGTACAATGCCCTTGTACTGGGGATATTCCTGAATAAAGCGATCAATTACGTCCGGCTTTTCCCAATAATGCATGGGATAAACGCTTTTCACATGGACTGTTTCTAAAAAATAGCGCAATCCATCGGCGTAGTGCGCTTCCTGCCTCGGGTCAAGTGGAACAAATGCAACGTCGATTTGCTTTCCCTTGAGCTTGTCGATCTCATGGCGGTAGTTGCCACGCATCTGCTTGTTGTAGTCATCGCTTTCGCCGTCCCATGCCCAATCGTTTAAATCTCCCGCGTGATAGACCACGCCCTCATCGGTTGTCAGTACAAAGGCCACGCCGCTGTCGGTGGAACGCAGCGTCTGTAGCTGTTCGCCCCGTGACAGCTCATATGTCTGTCCGGCGTATGCCTTAAGCACGCTTACATGATCAGGATACTTCTTTTCGGGGATATCCCTTGCAAGCACAACAAAAACATCTTTTATGCCCCGCGCTTGCAGGATGGCAAATATCTCAGGATTATAATGGTCCTGATGGCCGTGGCTGCACAACACGACAATGGGCTTGTCCGGATCGAGCTTTGGAACCTCGCCCCGATAATAGTCAAAAATGTAGCAGCATTTGCCTGTTTCCACCAAAAAGCCGCTGTGAAAAATGTATTGCACGTTCATAGTTGGCCTCCTTTTAACGTCCGGGCCGGACAGGGTTTCCTTCGGAACGCTATTAGTATATCACATTTGCCTGCCACAAATAAGCCGGGTTTCGCTGCTGCAAAACCCGGCCTTGTTCAAAATGGCTACGGCAAAAGAAGGCGCTATGCCCGCAGTTTAAAGTACTGCATCAAACATAGGATCATCCATAAGCCGGTGCCCCCCAGCCCGAGATTCATGGTGAGCGCAAGCGTCCAGAAATGATTCAGCATAAAGCCCACCAATCCCGCGAACATCATCAGGGTATTGCACAAAAAGGCCCACTTTAAGGATATGCCCAGCGCTGTCGCATCCGAAAGAAACGCAAGCGCAAGCGTGGACAAAGCGTAAAACAGCGTCCAACCCAGCATATTGATGCCATTGATGGCGGAAATGTTATAGCTCTGGGTGAATTGCGTCAGGCTTTCCGACACGTTAGATTGCAGCTGCAGGCGCGTTGACGTCATCTGGACAAAATAGCTGATGCTGACGGCGATACAAAATGCCAGTGCGAAACAAACGGCAATTTTGCCAACCGCCGCCCTCTCCGCCGGAGCGCCCTGCGCAAAACAGACCGCAATGATGAGAAATGCACAGGCATAAACCACCATAGTTGCCATGCCCACATACTTCAGCCATATATGGCTTTTTGCCTCATATGTCGCCAGATCATGAATGTTTGTCCAAGCAAAAGATTTGTTGACCAGCAGAATCGCAGCAAAACATCCCGTATAGATAATAAAGGACAGCAATGCTGTGATCGAGGCAATGCGCCCGATCGAATTAGAAATCGAATTCATACTATTTTCCTCTCATAATTTTTTTATTGGGAATAGCAGAATTTTTTATTCGCGCTTTTCAGTTGTAAGCTTACGGGAAGAGTATTCTTGAGATGAAATGACTTGGGCACACAAGACTGCGCCTATCAACAGCAGATAGCAAAAAACGGACAGCGGAACGACTTTTACAAGACAAAGCATAATCCATACCACAGCGCCAAGGATAGAAAACAGTATGCTGATGAATGACTTTGTTCTCATATGCACTCTCCTTTCGGGCCGGTTATTGTTGCAATCTCATGCCACATCTGTAAGTATTATATTTCTTTGGCCTTCCGCTTGCAAGAATCCCTTTTTACTTCTATAAAAGAATCCCGGCTGAATAAAATTCAGCCGGGAAATGAGATTGCTGTTACTTGACTATGTACGGCGTAGGCGTCGGGATGAGAGGCCTGAAGCTGATTACCGGGAAAGATGGGATTAAGAAGGTTCTACTCGGTGTCTTGAACGGCGTCGGAGTTTTCGTGGGCTCCGGCGTGCTGGTAGGCTCCGGTGTGTTGCCAGGCTGCGGCGTCGATGCCGGCGGGGTTACCTTCTTGAGTACCACCTCGTATACCGTTGTTTCATCCAGTTCTTCTACTGTAAAGGCGGTTACCGTTCTGTTGAAATAGTACGGGATCTCGTTGATCTTCCAGTAGTCCACGGTATATCCGCTGGGGACTTCAGCTTCCACATAGACCGTGATCACCTGATTGGATACATTCTCATCGTCATACTCAAACACATATTCATCAAATTCTTCGCCGGTGGGATCGCCATATCGATCCAAAAACTGCATGTGTGCGTTGATGGTGGTAACCTTCAGCTCGTCACGTAGCACCGCCTTGACGACCGTTGTATCGCTCACCTCAAGTTTTAGGTCTTCACCCTGTACAGCCTCAAATTCCTGACCGTTTACGCTCCACAGGCGTACAACCTTACCTTCGGGAAGCTCCGGCGTCACAATGATCTTGATAGGATCCATGAACTCGATTCCTGCGGAAGCAGAAGCGGCGCTTTCACCTTCAAGGTAAACCTTGGCGTTAACCGCGATCACCTGTTTTACCCCCGCGTTGCCCTGATCATTCTCGTTTTGGCCTTCCAGTTCTGCCAACCTCGCCTCAAGGGCGCTGACCTTTGCGGAACTGGTGCACGCAGTCATAGAAACAACCAAAGCCAGACATAACAACAAACATATAATTCTCTTCATTCAGATTCTCCCTCCTCCATGTTTATGACATACTTCTTTTCATTGTGATACTAACAGTTCTGGCCGCGCTCAACTGGGCCCTCACGCAATCATGGCAAGTATTTTTTATGGCGCCTTGGGTACAGCACCGCAGTGCAGCCGACAGAGAAACATCAATACGATAGATTTGTTCAGCGTTTTAGAAGAGTTATCAAGCTAATAGAGTGACCGAGTGGGCGTTTTGTGCGAAAGTTTCGGATCGTACGATTATATTCCATATTGCTTCAATTAAGTTTAATTATAGCATATTACCTCAATCTGCGCAATATTCCCGCATTCCCCGCAATGCCCGCACCCAAACGGTTTTTTCCGCTGAATCTGCGTACTGTAGCATGTTGTTTTCTTGATGCAGGAATGATATAGTAATTTTGATTTCAAAATAGAATCAATGTGTTTTATATACGAGGAAAGAATTGTTATGAAAAAAGTGCTGTTGATGACCACCGGAGGAACGATTGCCTCCCAAAAAGGAGCCGACGGTTTAAGTCCCGTTATGGCCTTTGAAGACTTGCTGGGCTATATGTCAGATTTGCGCCGAAACTATATCATTGAAGGACTTGATATTTTTAATCTCGACAGTTCGAATATTCAGGAAGAAGAGTGGCAAGCGATTGCCCGAGCGGTTTTTAAGGCCATTGACAACTATGATGGGATCGTCATTACGCACGGCACCGACACCATGGCCTATACCGCCTCCATGCTCAGCTATATGCTGCAAAATTTAAAAAAGCCGGTGGTCATCACCGGTTCCCAGGTTCCCATCAACAATTTACTTACCGATGCGAGGAATAACCTATATACGGCATTTGCCGCCGTTGACAGCGGCATCCCCGGCGTCAGCGTCGCATTTGATCGCAAAGTTCTTTGCGGCTGCCGAACAGTCAAGGTACGCACAATGGGCTTCGATGCCTTTGAAAGCGTCAACGCGCCCTGCCTTGGCGAAATATATTCGGATGGGCTGCGCCGCTACGAGACATACATTCCAAAGCCGGATTACAATGCACCCACCTTGCTCAAAGACGATGTTTGTATGAACGTTTTCCTGCTCAAGCTGATTCCCGGGACAAACCCCGAAATCTTCGATATGCTCAAAGCCATGAATTGCCGCGGGATTGTCATTGAGGCTTTTGGCTTGGGCGGGCTGCACTTCGTTCACCGGAACCTGCTGCCGAAGCTCAAGATGCTTGTTGACTGCGGAATTTCCATTGTTGCCTGCAGCCAATGCCTATATGAACCTTCCGATTTCTCCGTTTATGAAGCGGGCCGGAAATTGCTGGACTGCGGCATCATCCCGGGGGCGGACATGACTACGGAGGCGGCCGTCACCAAGCTGATGTGGGCCTTGGGGCAAACGAACGACCAAACTGAAGTCCGCCGTATTTTTGAAAAAAACTATGCGGGAGAAGTTTCCTCTGTGCCGCATTTTGCTTCCGATTTTCGCTGAAAGGAGCTGGCAATGAGCGATCGATCAACGCGTCTTATAAACGGCAGGGAGGAGACCGTAGTGTCCGTTGACCTCATGAAACGAAGCGACGCCTACACCATAAATAACCTGATATCTGCCCCGGAACTTATGTATCGCGCGGCAAAGGGCGTGTATGACGCGATGGATTGGGCTGGGCGCATCGCCATCGTTGCTGGCGGGGGCAACAACGGTGGTGACGGGATGGCGCTGGCCTGCATCCTTTTAGATCACGGCATTCGCCCTAAGGTGTTCCGTACCAGCGACAAACTGACAGATGTCGGTAAGTTATATCTTGAAAAGGCAGCCGCAAGCGGAATCCGCATTCTCCCTTTTACACAAAGCACATCCTTGGAAGACTTTGACATCATTATTGACTGCATTCTCGGCACAGGCTTTTCGGGCACCATACATGGACTGGCAAGAGCCGCGATACAAGCCGTAAACGCTGCGAAAGCCTATGTGGTCAGCGTGGATATCAACAGTGGCATCAATGGGGATACCGGCGAGGCGGAACTGGCCGTAAAAAGCGACCTTACGGTTTCCATCAGCCATTATAAGCAAGGCATGTTCACGGGAGACGCGGGAAAATACATAGGCTCCATGGTAAATGTGGATATCGGCATTGAGTTAGTATAAGAAGATTCTCTCTTTCAATCAACATGATTTCCCCACTAATATGATCAGCATCAATTTAGAAGTATTTTGGTGGGGATTTGCCAATATATTTTATTGTTGATATACTTTATTTATGTGATCATTAAATTATCCCGCATTGGAGGTCGCGCTATGATTTGCCCAAGTTGCGGAAGAGCAACAAACAGCCGGAGCTGCGAAGGTTGCGGCACTCTTCTGCGAAAGAACTCGGAATGGGTTGGTTGGCTTAGCGTCATTCTGTCAATTATTATCGTTGTTTGCGCTGTGCTCATATTTGTTTTACCGTTCGGTCCAAGCGATATCACCTCTGCTGCACAAACATATGTCGCGGCAGCCTATTATGCAAATAAGCTAGTCAACGATGCCGCTTCATACCCCTCCATGGACAACTATAAAGCGGATCTTGAAATTGCCATAGACGCCTGCCATGCATTGCAAAGCGGCGGTACACCCTTGCGGGCGGAGATAAACTTTTCACTCATTCCTATCGCATATGCTGCAGGCGCGCTGGAGGGGTTGGATACCGATGTGGATTATGGTTATGCGGGCGGCTATACGGCCGGTGCACAGGAGTCTGTTGACGCTATGATGAGCAGCATGCAAAAGGACGCAGCAAATGCGCTCCAAACGCTGGAAACGCTGGATCAAGCAATCGGCAATCATTCAAACTCAACTAAGATGGTTCCGGCCATTGAAGATGCAAAGAAGGAACTGGCTAAGGCCGACCGGACTTCTATAATAGTGGGCAGCACAAAGGTTTCTTTTGCAGGGATCACCATACTCGGCCCCATTCATTCGGCCTTCATCGGCGTCGATGTTGTAATCGACGGCAAAACCATGTATCTGGGTGCAAACGGTTCGGTCATGCTCAGCGGTAGCTCTATTGGCGACAAGGTAACCGTAATTGACACGCAAAGCGGCAACGGCGTTGTAATGGATGCGCAAAACATAGCAGATGCCCTTCAGCTCGGCCGGATGATCGCACTCCATTTTAATGATCTGGACCAGCCTCCCATATCTGAAGTATTTACCGATACGAAACAGTTCACTTATTATCTTTCCGATGAAATCAGCCGGGGACTCGGCTTTAACAGCCTTGCGGCAGCTGCCGCCTCTGCAACCCCAAACGGGAATCCGGCGGCTACATCAAATACATTCACCTCGGGAAATGGCGTCTATATTGATTTGCCTGATCTTATTGGAAACTGGGTTATCTCCGACGTGGTGTTCAGCCCATGGGCCACAATTGACAGTAAGGATTCGGTCCTTCAGATGCAGCTCGAAATTGAAAAGAAACAACTAAAAACCGTAATTGGCGACAAAGTAGGGATCCCCCATCTGATTTTTCGGTCGGATGGCACAGGTATCTATTATATTGATGTAGACAGTACCACTTTTACGCCGACGCAATTCTGGTGGCGGGTTGATGATACAGGCGCAATCCTGTTCGTTTCCGGCATGGCATCCTACGATTATGATAAATGGGATGACTATCGAATCGCCGTCATGCGGCGGTTTCAAGACGGTGACTATTCCGATTTTATTGACGAACCAAATCTATCCGTATTTCAGTTCTACGGATCGGATCTTTACGAGCATGCCGATTTGTCCATATGCAATGTCTATGTAAAAACATCCGATTCCGTCGCTTTTGAGTATATACCAACCTCACTCGCAAAGTAAGAGTTTTTCAAGGAGGGAATTTCATGTTTTGCAATCATTGCGGCGCAAAAATACCTGATGGCACTCAGTTTTGCACCAACTGCGGACAATCTGTTTTTGCCCAGCCTAACAGCCAGCAATCGTCGCCTCCCCAACCGGGTCAGGCCCCTTCCTCAATACGGGAGACAGCGCCTCCCGTTGCCACAAAAACCAGCGCCGGTACGATTGTAATGATCTGTCTTCTGGGGGTCATTGCTGCAGCAGCCCTTATCTTCCTAGGGATTAAACTCTTTGCCAGTTCCAACGCCAATACACAGGCCTTTGCGCAAGCGTATGAATCTCTGATGCAACCCGCAACCTACGGCAACCCCGCGGTTGTACAATCTTCCCCAGTGCTGTCCGAACCTCCGGAAACGGCATCCACCTCCACTCCGACCCCGGTCCCCACAGTATCAGCTACAGCACCGATACAGAATGCGCAGGATGCGGATACCGTATTCGCGAACGGTTTTGTCATCGATGTTGCCGATTATCTGGCTGATACCTGGTGGGCATCTGCCGGAATCAGCATCGACAACCCGGACGCCGCAACGATTGCCACCGGATATCCCAAGGTCTATAACCTGGATTTTGGGGAAAATCAATATATTTTCCACGAGGATACGCAAACCGTTCAGATGCTCTGTCAGGAAGCAAACGGGGAAGTAACGGACTATGGCGAATATGATTACACGCTAGATCCCATGGGTTTCTACCTGTATTCGTTCAACCGCACGCTTGCGATCGACGGCATAGACCACGAAATCTACAGCGCATTCTTTGTTTGTGACAACGTGCTTTACGAAGTCGAAATGATGGACGGATATGAAGTCTCAAACTATATTGCCTATTCGATCTACGGGCCGTAAACATTGGCCGGAAAACTGCCAAACCAAAAAGGAAAGCATCTAAGATGCTTTCCTTTTTCAAGCGCACCGGCAAAAATTGCGGTTTACAAAGAAAAATGTTGAAATTATTGCGGGGGAAATAATTGAACATATAACGACAACATGATACAGGATTTTCTCACGCCCAGGCCCATGAACCACTTTTCTCCATTACTTTGATGTTCCTCCGCCAATTCAGGCGGATTCCCGTAATCTGTCGCATCGTATATCTCTATTTGCATGCGTTACAGCATCACTTTGACAAAACGATAGTAACTACGGCCTCTATCCGAAAAAACTCTATCGTAAACACGGGCGGAATCATTTAAACAATGGAATCCTCTTGCTCCCAGACTGAATTTGTATCGCCGTTATTCATGGCTTTGCTACTCTCCATAATCTTGCCCCAAATCCTTTGGGTTTCCAGAAACTCTTGATAGTGTTTCCCCACATTCTTATCATAATTCTCAAGTTCTTTTAGAATATCGAAAAACGCATTTGTTCCAAAATAACTGCAGATGGCCGGCAGCGTTTTATTGAGTTTTTCCTTCATATCACTGATCTTATCCCGATAGGTTGTCCGATCTGTAATGTACATCAGGAGCGGCTTATACCGCACCCATCCAATGCACGCGGCATAAAAGCGCTTTATGATAGACTCGGAGTCCGGTTTGATGAACTTCAGATCCACTGGAAGAACCCCCGACAGCAAATGATTGTAGGAGGAAAATCCGTCATGAAAGGCGTAACAAGGAACGCGCAATACCTTTCTTTCACTCAAACATGTACTTAAGAAGGTATCTTCACCTCTGGCTCCGGCGGGATTATAAAATGGGAAAACCCGGTTGGCATCGGTAAGATTGATGCAAAGATTGGATCCTGAAATGAACTTTGCATGATGAATTTCCGGCACCTCAAATACTTCTTTATTCATCAAAACTCCGGTGTCCGCATAAGAGACACCGCCGTTTGTCATTACTTTTTTAGTGTTATCCCAGTTCACAATATCGTTGCCGAGTGCCTCAATAAACATACGAAAATCGTTTTCTGTCAGAACGTCGGAAAACTCAATGAACGGAATCGGTGAAATATATCCGCAATGATATCCATGCGTGATATCTGCATTTTTTATATGATACAAATGGGTTTTTAGCACCTGCTGCCCGCTCCAGATTGCCTCACTTCTGTTTTTAGATACGGCCAAGGGATATTCGTCATCGTCTAGGAAAAGAAGATAATCCATTTGATTTTTTATTGCGTAGTACAGTATGATATTTCTTTGAGATGCATACCCTTTCCTAAAAATCATCGAAACTTCGTGCTGATCTGCAATCCCATTCTGTATCAAAAATTCCTTTGCGTCCTCTACTTCCTGTTTCCCAATAAAATGCTTGTTTTCAAAGGATTCTGATATGATCGCTGGAATTGTGGTATAGTCGGTTTTGACTGTGTTCCTGTAACTCAGGTCATAGGCGACAAACAAGTTTAAACTCACATTTTGGTTGTCCACCAAACCTGATTCGCCCCAATTTAAAACATAACTTTTTAATACTCTTTTAAAATGCCTTCTGCCCGTTGCAAAACCAATGCCCACTTTAATGTTTTTTTCATTCATTAATATTCCTCCTGCCTGTTACTATATACACAATATAAGAATACGGGGTTTTTCACCTGATGTCAAATCAACCGACAATTCACTGCACTTTTCGCCAATAAATCTGATTTATCGTCTCTACAAAAAAAGCGTCCCCGCTGGGGGACGCCTTCACTCTTTTATTAAATAAACAGGTTTACGTTGGACTCTTCTGCATCACCTAAATAAGCGCCTACGCCTCCCAATTCCACGCCGTCGATGAGTTCCTCTTTGCGAATTCCCATCACGTCCATACTCATGGTGCAGGCCACAATCTTTACGCCCGCCTTCATTGCCTTTTGGATCAGCACCTCCAGGGAGTCGACATTTTTGTCGTGCATGATCTGCTTCATCATCGCCGTGCCCATGCCGCCCATGTTCATTCTGGAAAGCGTGAGCTTGCCGCTTCCGCGGGGCAGCATCTTGCCGAACATTGCCTCAATAAGCGTCTTCTTTACCCGCTGATTTTTGGATTTGCGCAACACCGTCAGGCCCCAGAATGTAAAGAACATTGTAACCGGCCTGCCCATGGCCGCCGCGCCGTTGGCGATGATAAAGCTGGCCAGCACCTTATCGAGATCCCCCGAGAATACGATGATCGTTTTGCCTTCGGCAGAGTTTTGCACGATGGGCGCACTTGCTCCTGCACCGCCTTTTTTCACCAGCGCCACATAATCGCTGCCGCGCCGTTCATTGGAGATCAAGGTGTTGCCCGTCCGACGGCACCATGCACCGATGTCACGCACAAAGCCCGGGTCGGACGCGGATACCTCCATGACCTCACCATCCTTCATTTCCTTGATGGTTTCAAACACCTTCATGATCGGGCCGGGGCACTGCATCCCCACGCAATCCAGACGCATGCTGGCCGTAGCGACGTTCTTTACGTCCGCATGGCCGCTGTCGGAAACGGGCGTGTTGTTAATAGGTATTTCATCCTCCTCATAATGGGTCTCCTGATAGAACCGCGTACCACTCGGATAAAGCAGCACCTTTTCAAACCCATGCTGCATCAGAATGCGAGCGGCATTGTAGGAACGCACGCCAATGGTACAGAATGTAACATACTCTTTTTCCTTATCCAACTCGCCGAGCCGATCTCTGAGCTGACCGAGTGGAATGTATTTTGAGCCCGCCAACGGGAAGGTGAGAAGCTCAGCTTCCTCCCTCACGTCCAGTAAAATCGCCTCCGGATTCTTTTTTTTTACATCCCATGAGGAAAACTTCACCTTACCCGAAAGCACATTTTCGGCAACGAACCCCGCCATATTGACCGGATCTTTGGCCGACGAATACGGCGGCGCATAAGCGAGCTCCAGCTTCTTTAAATCCTCAATCCCGCCGCCCAACCGAATCGCCACGGCAATCGTATCGATCCGCTTATCCACGCCGTCCCGACCCACGATCTGCGCACCGAAAATCTTCTTGCCGTCCATGGAAAACAAGAGTTTCATCGTCAAGGGCACCGCGCCGGGATAGTAGCTGGCGTGAGAGTTTTGCGTAATCATAAGGATCTCATAATCCTTGCCTTTCACCAGGCCGCGTTTGATAAGCGCCTTTTCGCTGGCGCCGGTGGATGCGGCGGTCAAGTCAAACACTTGTGCAACGGACGTCCCCTGCGTCCCCTCATATTTTTCGTTTGCGCCCATGATATTGTTTGCCGCGATGCGCCCCTGTTTGTTAGCAGGGCCGGCCAGCGGGATCATGGTTCGATCTTTAAAAATAAAATCCTCCACCTCAATCACATCACCCACCGCCAGGATATCCGGGTCGGAAGTATGCAGGGTTTCATCTACAACGATGCCGCCGCGGGCATTCACTGTCAGTTCAGCCGCCTTTGCCAGCTCGCTGTTCGGCCGCACGCCGATAGCAAGGATCACCAACTCCGCAGAAACGGTCTTCCCACTCTTGAGGGTAATGTCTACGCCGTCGGCCGTATCCTTAAACTCAGAAACACCGTCTCCCAAGTACAGCTTTACGCCGTTTTGCGCAATGTTTGCATGCAGGAGCTGCGCCATTTCATAGTCCAGCGGAGCCATAACCTGATCCAGCATTTCGATGATCGATATCTCAATCCCGATATGGTGGAGGTTTTCCGCCATTTCAAGGCCAATGAACCCGCCGCCGATAACTGCTGCGGTTTTTACGCCCCGATCCTGTACCAGCGCGTGGATGCGGTCGGTATCCGGCACCGTCCACAGCGTCTGAATCCGCGAAGAGTTGATCCCGGGAATGGGCGGCCGTACCGGCGAGGAACCCGTGGATAATACAAGGGTATCATAGGATTCCTCATAGGTTTCGCCCGTGTCCAAGTTCTTTACCGCAACGGTCTTATTTACGCGGTCAATGGACTGCGCTTCGTTTTTCACTCGCACGTCCACACCGTACTTCTTCCGCATGGCTTCTGGGGTCTGGAGCAGCAACGCATTCCTCGACTTAATCACATCCCCCACATGATACGGCAACCCGCAGTTGGCATAAGAAATGTATTCTCCACGCTCCAAAAGAATAATTTGAGCATTTTCGTCCAGTCGCCTGAGCCTTGCCGCACAGCTGGCGCCGCCCGCCACGCCGCCGATAATCAATACTTTTCTGCTCATAAAGAACCTCCTAATAATTCAGTAATTCTATAATGTCCATAAAACGGGATTCGCAATTTCGTGATTTGAATTTAGTATACGCATTATGGCGTGATTTTTCCGTGACATTGTTACCAAATAAACAAGCGCCGTTTCCAAGGAAACGGCGCTTGTTTATTTTGATCGGGCTAGTAATTTTCTTTGCGAACCTCAAAATAACTCTGACTGTATTTACATACAGGGCAGACTTCGGGCGCCTTTTTGCCCATGATCAGATGACCGCAGATTCGGCATTCCCACATGGTCTCTTCGCCCTTTTCAAATATCTTCTGCATCTGCACATTGCTTAAAAGTTTACGATAGCGCTCCTCGTGGGATTTTTCGATTTCTCCCACCCGGCGGAAACGCATGGCCAGCTCCAAAAACCCTTCCCTTTCGGCATCTTTGGCGAAGCGGTCATACATATCCGTCCACTCGTAGTTCTCGCCTTCGGCAGCGGCCAGCAGGTTTGCCGCGGAATTGCCGATGTGGCCCAGCTCTTCATACCAGATTCGGGCATGTTCCTGCTCGTTACGAGCAGTCTGCAGAAAAATCGCCGAAAGCTGATCGTAGCCTTCGCGGCCGGCGACCTGCGCAAAATAGGTGTACTTGTTGCGCGCCTGACTTTCGCCCGCAAAGGCTTCGGCCAAATTTTTCTCCGTCTGGGTTCCGGCATAGGGATTGCCCTTGTCTGTTTTTTCCTCCATCTTTACAAAGGCGCTGGCCGGCTGTTTGCAGCGGGGACAGGTAAACCCCGCAGGCAGCGGGCCTTCATGAATATATCCGCACACGGTGCATTTCCATTTTTCCATTGTTTTTTCCTCCGTCATATCATTTTGTTCAAGTGTTTCAAGCAGCTTCATCACCGCTTCCTTGGGGAATCCATCGCCCTGCGGCTTGTCCAGCAGGGATTGCAGAAAAATGAGAGCGTTGCCGCTTTGGGGCAGCATATACCCTGCTTCGCGGAGAAGATCCTCCGCCATGATATGGTTGGACTTTTCGATGGCAGCAGCCAGCTTACCGGATAACCCGGCGGCAATGCCCTCCTGCTTAGCCTTGCTTTTGGAAAGCACGCGAAGTGCATAAACCACAGCGTCCGTTTTTTCCTGCTGGGGCGGAAGTACATCGGGCATCATGGAGATGGCAGCCGAAGGGCAGGTTTGGGCGCAGATGCCGCAACCGTTGCACTTCTCTTTATCAATGATGCTGTTCTCAGTATTTGTGGCCCCCGTGGGACAGACATAGAGGCACAAGCAATCCTTTGTGCACAGCCTGATGTTTCTTACAGCGTACATCCCTTTACCTCCCTTCCACTTTCTCAAACTTCCAGTTGGGCACCTTGCAGACCGGGCAGACCTCCGGCAGCGTATCGCCCACGTAGACAAAGCCGCAAATGGTGCATACGTATACGCCGGTATTTTCCAGCATGGCGTCGCCCTCTTTCTGGTAACGGTTGAGAAGGGATTTTATAATCCGAGTCACTTTTTCGCTCCAGGCCAGCGCCCGAAGTGCGCCCCGGTCGGCAGCGTTTGCCGAAGCTGCGCCGGCATTGTGAAAGCCCTCCGCAAGGTCCTTTTCCACCAAAGGCAAAAGCCCGTCGAACCCCGGATCCACCGCGAGCGCGGAAGCCGCTTTATAATAGTTTGCCAGTTCGGTGAACAGCGCGGCCTCCTCCGGACGATACTGTTTTTCACAGCCGCGTGCCAGGTTGGAACAAAGCGCGCTCATCTCAAGAGCGGAAATCTCGCGCATGTCAACCGGCACCTCCATAACGGACAACGGCTTTTTCACAGCCGGTGCGGCGGTGCCCCCCTGTTCACTAAACTCCGCCTTTGTTGCTCCGCACAGCGGGCATACCCAATCCTCCGGCAGGTCTTTCCATTTGGTGCCGGGTGCGATTCCTGCCTCCGGCATGCCCTTTGACTCATCGTAAATGTAACCGCAGACAGAGCAAATGTATTTTTTCATAGCATCAACTCCTTCTCTGGTTCTGTTTTGTCTTCAAAATATCGTGCTTAAGAAAAATTTTTCGTGACTTTGCCTTGTGCGCCTTCATTTGAATTCATTTTTCGTTCATTTTGCATCACCGCGGGCATACTCCTTCCGTCTTCCGCGTCGTGAACTTTAAAGTGCTAAGCCCAACGTTTAAATACCTGTTCGTTTTCACAAATTGCCGCTATGCGTATTTATTGTTCTTTTGCGCTTTCTCCGCTTTCTCCACGGCAGCGCGGCCTCCGACAAGGACCACAGCCTTCGACGCTTCCGTCGCAAAGGATATAATCTCCACCCTCGATGCGGAGTTCTTTTACATTTATAAGACACTCTGCAAGCTTCATGCGCGCGCTGTTGTAAATAGCCTGCGCCGTGGTGCGCGCCACGTTCATCCGCTCTGCGCACCCCTCCTGCGTCAGCCCTTCCAGATCGATCAGGCGGATGCTTTCGAATTCGTCCAAAGTCATTGTAACGGCCGAACGCTCCGTTTCTTCTCCCCCGATGGGCCCGAAACGTCCATAGCCCGGCATGGCGCAGATGCGCCTCCTTTTGCATGGTCTCGGCATACGGGCACCTCCTTTTTATTGGCATATGTCATTTATATTATACATGATTTGTGGCATGTTTCAATAAAAGTAATTAAAAGATTTCCCGCCTCAAAAATGAGGCGGGAAATAAAAAACTGTAGTTTTAAATTTCAGCCATCCACAGCCCGTGGAGATTGCAATAGGCGTATGCTGCAAGCGGCTTATCGCCATCCAGAACAAAGGTGACCTTGGGTTCGTCCCCCGGATTCAGGCACTTGCGCTGTCCTCCATGCTCGGTTTGAAGATAGACCCACTGGATAAGGTGCTCTTCCGTCATGGGATGCGGAACGGCGCCGATGTTGACAGTTACAGTGTTACCGCTAACGGAAATTACAGGAACGTGCTTTTCCTTGCTGGCGTCCACACTGCCGGGAATGAGCTCGCTCATAGGTTCACCGCAGCAGATGATGGGAACGCCGGAACTGTGAATCATACCAATCAGATTTCCGCAGTGCTTACAGATGTAAAAACGGATTCCACACATAAATTATGCCTCCCAATCAAATTCTTGTGTTTTTATGGTATATGATAAATTTATCATATACGACGCAAAGAACAATCCGTGACTTTATTACGATATTGGCTTATACCAGCGTCCGGATGTATTCTTCCGCAAACTTAGAGGCCGTCGCACCATCCGCCGCGGCGGTAATGATCTGCCGCAGCGGCTTTGTCCGCACGTCACCCGCGGCGAATACGCCTGGAATACTGGTTTTTGTGGTTTCATCCGCGACGATATAGCCATAGCCGTCCAATTCCACCTGACCCACCACGAGCGCCGTGTTTGGCAAACGACCTATGGCCACAAACACGCCATCGCAGGAAAGCGGATAGGTCCGGCCGGTTACCTTGTCCATCAGGGTAAGCCCGGTTAGCTTTTCATCCTGCAACAACTCTGTAATCTGTGTGTTCCAAAGAAACTCTATGTTCCCCGCCTTTTTCAGCGGTTCCAGGTAACTTTTTGTCGCGCGTAGGGTATCGCGGCGGTGGATTACATAAACCTTTTTACAGATCTTGGAAAGCGTCAGGGCATAGGCCGCCGCAGAGTTTCCGCCTCCGGCCACGGCAACAGTCTTCCCCTTGAAAAACATGCCGTCGCAAGTAGCGCAGTAGGAAACACCTTTGCCGAGAAGTGCAGCCTCACCGGGCAGGCCCAGTTCATTTTCCGATGCGCCCGTGGCAAAAATTACCGTTTTTGCCCGATACTCGCCGCTTGTGGTGGAAATGCGCTTAGGCTGTTCCCCTAAGCTCAGCGCAGTAACCTCCACAAATTCCGTATCAGCGCCGAAACGCTCTGCGCCCTGCTGCATCCTTTCCCCCAGCTCAAAGCCATCTATGCCCTGCACGAAGCCTGGATAGTTGTCCACTTTTGCAGCATTCGCCATCTGTCCGCCCGGCGAAAGCTTTTCAAGCACAAGCGCCGAAAGCCCGGCGCGCACGCAGTACAGGGCTGCGGAATATCCGGCCGGTCCTCCGCCGACTATAATAACATCGTAAACCTTCTCCATAATCCGCTTTACTGCTCCTTAATCCACTTTTCAATGAGCGCCTGAGACGACGGCGCAACCAGCTTCTCTCCATGTTTTCCGTTTTTGAACAGAAAAAGTGTGGGAATGATGCTCACGCCAAACTGTTCTTCCAGTTCCGGCTCCTCATCCACATTGACTTCCCCGATGGTGATTTCGTCTCGCAACATCTCCGATAGCCTGTCCAGCACGGGCGTGAGCCTCCTGCAATACCCGCACCACGGAGCCCAGAATTCCACCAAAACGGGCCGTTGTGCATTCACGACTTCGGTTGTAAAGTTCTCTTTTGTGATCGTCTTGATCGGCATAATTCTTCCCTCCGTTTTCTATGATGATGAATTTAGTATATCCAAGCGCAACGCAACAAACCGTGATAAGATCACTTAAAAAAACCATATTCCCCCTGTACTTTTAATTAGTGTTTGAACATCTTTCGCCCGGCGGTTATAATGAAAGCATCAGAAAAGGAGAGAGACATGGGCATTGCAGATTATTTTCCGATATGGAATCGACTTTCTGCTTCCGAACGTGAAGTTCTGGAAAGCACCGCTACAAAGCGCATCGCCCCGAAAGGGACTCTACTGCATAACGGTTCCGCGGACTGCGTTGGGCTTTTTGTCATCCGTTCGGGCCAGCTTCGGGCGTATATCTTATCCGAAGAGGGCAAAGAAATCACCATCTACCGCCTTTTTGAACGAGATATCTGCCTGTTTTCCGCATCCTGTATGATGGCCAACATCCAGTTTGACGTGACCATCGAGGCAGAAAAGGATTCAGAGCTCTGGGTCATCCCCGTAAATGTTTACCAAAAACTGATGGCAGAATCCGTCGCAGTAGCAAACTACACAAACCAGCTCATGGCCTCGCATTTTTCGGAGGTCATGTGGATGATCGAGCAGGTCATGTGGAAGAGCTTCGACAAGCGGCTGGCCGCCTTTCTTCTGGAGGAAAGCAGCATTGACGAAACCGACACGTTAAAAATCACCCACGAAAAAATCGCGAACCATCTGGGCACCGCGCGCGAAGTTGTAACGAGAATGCTCAAGTACTTTCAATCCGAAGAAATGGTATCTCTCTCACGCGGCGGCATACAGATCACCGACCACGAAAAGCTCAAATCGCTGGTGGGCTGAGGCATCGAAAATAAGCGCCGCCTGAAACCCAAGCAGCGCTTATTTATTAAACCAACATAGAAACAATTTGATTCTTGGGGCGGGCTCCGGTAACGCGGTTGACCACCTTACCGTCCTTCATCACCACCAGCGTCGGAATGCTCATGACGTTGAACGTCGCCGCCAGCTCCCTCTGCTCATCCACATTGATCTTCCCCACCTTGACACCGGGAGTTTCTTCCGCGATTTCATCTACCACGGGCGACACCATGCGGCAGGGACCGCACCAGCTTGCCCAGAAGTCCAGCAGCACCGGCATTGAACTTTCCACAACTTCCTTTTGAAAGTTATCTTTTGTGATCGTAATAACTGACATTATTCTCACTCCTTTTCGTTGTTGTAAGCCAATAATACCTCAAGTTTTGCACCGCGACCGTGATATAATCACATATCTTTTGGGTTCTCCGTTACGGGGCGGAAAATTACGCCCTTCCCGGATTAGGCTGTGCCCCCTCAATAAGCCAGCCTCAATTAGAAGCAACCATATCATCTTTATTGAAAACAAGGAGGGAATATGAATCCTTTTGCTCAATCCGTCTCCAATATTTTTAAAGGCGCTTCAAAAGCGTTTCGGACTTTTCCGGCGTCAATTGGCTGCGCCCTTGCGTTCGCAATCGTTGCGGCAATCAGGATCCAGCTGGATTGGCCACAGCAAGAGCCCTATGATTTTTTATTCAACTGCCTGCATTGGGCTTTCGCGATGGGTGCGATTTTCAGCTTGGCAGCAATTACGGGAGCGCAGAGCCGGTTTCACACGGGCAATACTTTTTTAATCGCCAACCTACTGGGGGTTGCCGCCACCATTGCCACGTTCCTTGGGCTTTATCTTTGGGGCGGTACGATGCTGACCGGCGTGCATTATGCCACAATTTCCCCTCTCGCGGCTATGCGCGTCTGCTCCGCCATGCTGGTCAGCCTTATCGTCTTTGTCCTTTTTGCCGGGGAACCAAAAAACAAGGATGGATTTACCTCAGCCCTTTTCATGGCGCACAAGTCTTTTTTCATCGCTTTGATTTATGGGCTGGTGATTCTGGCCGGCACAACCGGAGTCGCCCGGGCGATACAGTACCTGCTCTATCATGATATGAGCAACAAAGTTTATCAGTATATTGTGACTTTGGCGGGACTGCTGACTTACAGTATCTTCCTTGGCTATTTCCCGGATTTCCGCAGAGGGAGCGCCGATGAGCACCGGAGTGCCGCGCAAAAGCAGCCCCGGTTCATAGAAGTTCTGTTTGGCACCATTATGATTCCAATCGTGCTGACACTGACCGCAGTGCTGCTGGTCTGGGCCGGTACAACTGTTTTTAACCGCATGCAGGTTTCTTTTGTGCAACTGTCCTCCATTTCCGCTTCCTACACAATCGGCGGGCTTTGGCTTTATGCCATGGTTGCCGGGCACGAATCCAAATTAGCGAAATTATACCGTCGGGTCTACCCTATCGCTTCCATTGTCATTCTCGCTTTTGAGGCGTGGGCAGTCATAAACCAACTGCAAGCTTCAGGGCTAAAATTAACAGAGTATATCTTCATTCTGATCTGGATTCTGGCCGGTGCGAGCTGTGTTTTGCTGCTCATTATGAAAAACAGCGCACATCGCATAATTGCCCTTACCGCCTGCATCCTGGCTGTTTTTGCAGTGTTGCCGGCAGTAGGCTACCATGCATTGCCGGTTGCCGTTCAGGTGGATAGGCTGGAAAGTTTGCTCGTGGGTCAGGGCATGCTCAATGAAGACCAGCTTACGCCCGCTGCGGGTGTGCCCAATGAAAGCGTACGCGCACAGATCACTGACGCAGTAGACTATCTGGCAAACGCCCGGGATGCCAAACTGCCGAATTGGTTTGATCCGAAGCTAAATGAAGGCGACGTGTTTCAAACGAAGCTCGGCTTTGAAATGACATGGATCGCCTCCGACCCGGTGTACGCCGTACCTACCAAGTTCCTGGGGATATACCTAACTTTGGCCCCCCGTGCCATTGCGATCGGCGATTATACCTGGGCGGTAAATCTGCAAAATGAATACGCAGAAGAGATCGACTCCGCTACCGTAGTCGGCAATAAGGGTACGTACCAGTTTAACTGGACCGTATTTGACAACGGAATTCCATCCCTTGAAATTCTGCTGGATAACCGGGTCATTCTTAGCCAAAACCTCAGCGATTTTGCCGCCGCCATCTATGAGAAGTATCCCCCGGAGATAAATGAGATGAAGGAGGCGGACCTCATGGATATGAGCTTGCAGCTTGAGAATGCAGACATTCGCGCGCTTTTAGTCTTCAGCCGCATTGAAATCAACGTTGATGTCGAAAATGGCGCCACCCAATATTGGTTCACCCCAAAAGACTTATATTTAAAGGAACTTCCGTAAATCTGGGGCCCCGCGGCATGAGCGCAGGCAAAGCCTACTGACGGAAAGGCAGGTTTTTGACCCCTTGATTTCATGAAAGCCAAGCAGGCACATTGCGTTTGCACAAAAATTTGTCTATCATTAAAACAAAAAGGAGCTGCATATGGACGCAATCATTTATACCTCAAATACGGGATACACACAGCAGTATGCGCGCCTGCTGGGCGAAGCCACAGGCCTGCCGGTTCATCCGCTCTCCGATGCGGCCGCAAGCGTGAAACCAGGGGCGGAGATTATCTATCTGGGCTGGCTCATGGCCGGCAGCGTCAAAGGTTATCAGAAAGCCGCGCGGCGCTATCATATCCGCGCCGTCTGCTGCGTTGGAATGGCAGAAGGCAATTCGCAGGAAGCTGGAATCCGCAAGCGGTACCATATTCTGGAGATCCCCGTGTTCGTCCTGCAGGGCGGCTTTGACATTACAAAGCTGCATGGAATCTATCGATTTATGATGAACACTATGGTCAAAACCGTAGGCAAGGCCCTTGCGAAAAAGCCCGACAAAACGCAGGAAGAGGCAGATATGCTGGACATGATGTACCATGGCGGCAACCGTGTGAGCATGGAAAACCTTGAGCCAATACTTCAGTGGTGGAAAGAAGGTAAACAGTAAAATTGCGGTGAACAAAAAACCGCCGTCGTGCAATTCCTATTGTTTCTAATGAGCGAAGCCGACCAAGGTAATCCAATATCAAAACATAGCGCATAGCGCCTCGGATTCCCGGGGCGCTTTTATATCCCATGCGTTTCGCCTCAACTTCAGCTTGCGCTCTTTTATCACCTTTGCCCACATCTTAATAGGATGTGCAACGACGACCATTTTAGTGTTCGGTTTATTGCTTGCTAGCGGTCATGGGTAAGTCGATTTTGGTTCATCCAATTCTGCCTCCACACATCAAGCTGTCATGTTGATCGGAGGGTTCGAATGAATCAATATTTTCACTAAACACCCTTTTCTTGCGCTCTGCTCCAAATTATTTATATAATCTACTATATATTATTCGACACACTTATACCGTTTCGCTTTAAAAATAAATTGAAAAAACAAGTTGTTGATTTTTGATTTTAATATATAATATAATTAACTTAATTACTGTAGGAGGTGTACCAGTTGGAAAACCTATTGGACCATCTTAGAGAACGATATTTGGCCCTCAGCCGCACGCAGCAGCTGATTGCGAATTATATATTGCAGAATCCCCAGACCGCCTGTTTCCTTTCCCTCAGGGAACTGGCAAAGCATACCGGGACCACTGAAGTTACAATCATTAACTTTGCGAAAAAAATAGGATATCCCAGTTTTTTGGAATTTAAAAAAAACTTGCAATCCCAAATTCAATGCATGATCTCATCGGTAGAGCGAATTAATTTTACCATTCCCAACCTAGCTTCCTCTAGCGATCTGTTTGAGGATGTGCGCAACAGAGAAGCCATGGCGCTGCGCCAAACCTACAACAATCTGAAACGAGAAGACCTTTCTGCAGCATCGCAACTACTCAAAGGCGCTAGGAACATCTACCTGATTGCCCATGAAATTTCCAGGCCGATGGCCATATATGCGGAACTTCGGCTCAAATATCTGAGCCGAAGCGTCATAGACGTTCCTGTTCTGGACGCCATGAGTGCGGCGCGAGCGCTGCAATCGGCCACAGACGCAGATGTATATCTGGCGATTTCATTTCCCCTGTACTATCCTTACACCGTGGCGATTGTGCGAGAGCTGAGCCGGCGCGGGATCCGCGGCATTTCTATTACAGACCGCCCCACCTCCCAGATTGTGATGCCGAACGGCATCAGTTTGTTTTGTTCCAGTGAAGATGAGCTCTTTTGCAACTCTATCACGGGCCCCATTTCCGCCGTCAACCTCTTGTGTTCCTATTTGGCAGTAGATATTCGAGATGAATTTGATGACACCCAGCCACAGTTGCTCTCTCTCTACGAAACGCTGCAACGGGATGCCGAATTGGTACAAAAATCGCAGGCCGCATACCAGCGAGTGTTCAAGGAAAATCAATAGACCAATGACGGGCGTGGCCCGTCATTATTTTTTGATGTTTATCCGGGCCCTTTTTACAAGCCGGCGTACATTTGTAGCGGCGCTTCTTCGTCAATCACTGCACGTGCCCACACCCTGCTCTATGCAGGTTTTCACGTAGCCCAGCGGCACGTTCATGCGCTGTGCGGTCGCTTCCGCGGAAAGCCCGCCCGCCAGAAAATGCGCAACCACCGAGGTCATGGCCTCGCCCACCTCGATTACGTGCCTGTCAGGGTCGTAGAAGCGGATGACCCGCTGGCCCCATGCATGTTTTTTAAGCGGGTGAATCACTTCCACATCGCCCCGGCGCAAAAGGGCGGCAGCAAACGCCTCGATTTTCTCGGTCTCAAAGTACAGCTCACCAGCATTGTTCCCGAATACAATTTCCCCAAGGGGTTTCCCTAAAAACGCCGACCAGGTCTCCAGCGTTTGCAGCGCGATTCCTCCACAGAGCGTTACGTTTGCCCCCAGGTCTAATACCACATCCAGCCCCAGCACGTCATGATAAAACAGCTTGGAGCGCTCCATATCGGATACCGCGATCAATGTGCATTCATATTTCATTTTCCTGCATCCTCCGTTTGTTCCAGAATATTGCCCTGCGCCGCCCGGTAGATTTCCAGCGTGCGCGGGTCATAACAAGCCAGAATCACCCGCTTAACCGTGCGGCTGGTGCGCAAAAATTCCGCGATCTCCCGCATGGCAATCTCCGCTGCCTGCTCCAGCGGGTAATGGTATACACCAGTGCTGATAGAGGGAAAGGCCACGCTTTCACAGCCGTTTTCTTCAGCAAGCCGCAGGCAGCTGCGGTAACAGCCCGCCAAGAGTTCAGGTTCGCCTTCGCGTCCTCCTCGCCAGACAGGTCCAGGCGTATGGATGATGAATTTGGCAGGGAGTTTGTAACCCTCAGTAATCTTCGCCCGGCCCGTGGAACAGCCGTTGAGCAGGCGGCACTGCGCAAGCAGTTCCGGTCCAGCCGCTCTATGTATTGCGCCATCCACGCCCCCGCCGCCCAGCAGCGAGGTGTTTGCGGCGTTTACAATGGCGTCCACGCGCAGGGTCGTAATGTCCGCCGCAATGACTTCAATGGTTTTCTCATCCATAGCGATTCCTCCCGCTTAAATGGGTCTATTTTTTGCTCTGATCTATAATCTTTGCCATATAAAGCTTCCATCAAATCACCAAAGGCAGCTTATCCACATCTGGTATGTGGGGTTGCTCTTATTAAGCAATTTTTAATCATCCTACGATGTAACTATTTACAAAATCAGGTTCAACAAGTATGATGAAAGAAAGAAATTGGTATGGAACAGTTTGGGTTCTTTCCAGAGTATTTTTTATTATAGCTGATATAATAATATCATATAGCATGCTGATATTATACAGCCATTTCATATACAGAATATAAACGGAGAGGATACAGTAAGGGAATGTCTTCCGCTAAAAGATTTAAGGCATATGAAGCAATCGCGGATCAGTTGCTGCAGGAAATCACTGCGAAGATCTATCCGGTGGGGACTCGTTTACCCGCGGAGCGGGAGCTATCCGAGCGATTTTCTGTCAGTAGGACAACAGTCCGAGAAGCCATTCGTTATTTGGAATCCATCGGATGTGTTGAAACCAGGGCCGGCGCCGGCACTTTTGTAAAACGACAGGATATACGGCAGATTGCCACTTCCATTTCCGCGACGTTTTTGCAGGGCAGCGCGTTGAACTGTGATCTGCTCGAGGTCAGAATGCTGCTCGATACCGAAATCGCCACACTTGTGGCAAGCCGCCGCACTGCAGAGCAACTGCAGGCGCTCAAACAAAACGTTGAGGATATGCAGAATGACATTGAGGCAGGCGGCAGCGGCGCACAGTATTTTGATGAAGCATTCCATTTGCTGCTTGCAAAGGCCACTAACAACGCGGTGCTAAGCAGTTTGGCGGAAATGTGCGCCGGCATCTATTCTTATACCGTCAATCTTTCTCACGAAGTATCCGGAATGCCGCATTCCGGGTTAAGTCAGCATCAGGAAATTGTGACTGCCATTGAAAACAGAGATGTCAAAAAGACGCGTATGCTCATGAAACAGCATATTTTGAAAACCATCTATTACGGTTGAATTTATTAAACTCTATTGATTAATTATTCTCCTTTCCGTTTCGCAAAAAATTATGATTGCTTTTTTGCATTCCCGGCAAAAAAAAACCTGTTTTTGCCGTTTTTGTGTGTATTCGCCATTGATGATCTCAGATAATCGAGTCAAAAAATGGTTGCATTTGATGCAATAAATAAATATATTCGTCTTACCAAAGCGTAATATTGGTAGGGCTGATTTTTGGGTGAGAAGGGATTGCCCACTCCCAGCTGTATCCGATAGAAACAGGAGTTAATATGTCTGGAATTACCAAATTTGTAGAACAAATCAAACTGCCTCGTTTTGTCAAGATTCACCAGCATTTTATTCACAACGAAATCTCACAGGAGCAGATCCTGCGATTGCTGGATAAAGGCTTTGCGCAACCCGAGCTTCAGGGACGGATCAAACCCGGTCAACGCATCTGCATTACCTGCGGAAGCCGCGGCGTATCCAATATGACGTTTATTACAAAGAATCTGGTGGATCGTGTGAAGGCCTTGGGCGCGCAGCCTTTCCTGATCCCCGCAATGGGTAGTCATGGCGCTGCCACGGCAGAGGGCCAGCGAAGGATCCTCAAAAGCCTTGGAGTCACGGAGGAGGGTATGGGCTGCCCCATTCTTTCGTCCATGGAAACTGTAGAAATCGGCAAGGCAGAAGACTTTTCCGTATGCATCGATAAAAACGCTTATGAAGCCGACGGCATTATTGTTTTGAATCGGATCAAAGCGCATACTAGCTTTGAGGGGCCCTATGAAAGCGGCCTGATGAAAATGATGACCATCGGCCTCGGCAAGCAACACGGCGCCTATATCTGCCACGCAAAAGGCGACGATTTTATGTCTCAACGGATTTCGCTGATCGGAAACGAAGTGCTCAAGCAGGCGAATGTGATCATGGGAATTGGGCTATTGGAAAATGCGTTTGATAAAACCTATGATGTTGCCATTGTACCCGCTGAAAGAATTCCAGAGGAAGAATCAAAGCTCCTCCTGCAGGCGAAGGCCGCTATGGGCAAGTTGTATCTCAATTCCTGTGACGTCCTCATCGTGCGTGAGCTTGGGAAGAATTACAGCGGCGCCGGCATGGATCCCAATGTCACGGGCCGGTGCGCCAATCCCAAACTGCACAAGGGCATCGACTCGCAGAGGCTTGGTATTCTAGATCTCACCGAGGAATCCCACGGCAACGCCACGGGAATGGGGCGGGCCGACCTTGCGACGCGCCGCTTCTTTGATAAAATCAGTTTTGATGAAACCTATCCAAATTTTATCACGGGATATTCCACCGTTGGCTATGCAATCCCCATCATCCTAGATCATGACGAAGAGGTGTTCAAAGCCGCCGTTGCCTCTTGTCTTGGAATCAATTATGAAAACCCAAGAATCATCGTCGTCAACAATTCCATGGAAATCGAAACGCTCCTTATTTCCGAGGCTCTGATTGGTGAAGTAGAGAAAACGGACGGGCTGTCAATCCAAAGCGAACCCTTTGCGCTAGAATTTGACGCGCAGGGAAATTTGCTTACGCGGTTTTGACGTGCATCAGAACGTGCATCAGATTGAATAGTAAATGCAAATAATACAATAAACAAGCCAAATCGAAACCGGGAAATCAGTAAAACAAAAGCCCAGATTCTTAATGAATCTGGGCTTTTTATTTTATGGTAGCGGCGATCCGACTTGAACGGATGACACTCCGGGTATGAACCGAATGCTCTAGCCAGCTGAGCTACGCCGCCGCAAAAAAAAACAAATGGTTGCGGGGGAGGGACTTGAACCCCCGACCTCCGGGTTATGAGCCCGACGAGCTACCAACTGCTCTACCCCGCGCCGTTTCGTACCTTGCTATGTTAGCACACCTATGATCTTTCAGTCAAGTATTTCATTAAAATAATCTATTGATTAATTGACTTGTTTGAGTTACAATGAACGTCACAATTGGAGTTCTATGACAATTAATCAAATTCACAAGAGGAGTTTAAAACGTGAAGAAATACATTGAATCTATCGGGATAATCGCACCAAAGACAATCTATCGCAACATGACCCCTGCGCAGCTTACCGAAAAAGCTTTGGGGCGGGGCGAGGGTTCTCTCTGTAATACCGGCGCGCTGGTAGTCAGCACCGGCAAATATACCGGCCGCTCTCCCGATGATAAGTTTATTGTAGATCTTCCGTCCTATCATAATGACATTGACTGGGGAAAGGCAAACGTCCCCATTTCGGTGGATAAATTTGATTCCATTTACAATAAAATGATGGCCTATCTTCAGGGCCGTGAAATCTTTGTGTTCGACGGATTTGCCGGTGCGGACGAAGAATATCATCTTCCCATTCGCGTAATCAACGAGCTTGCCAGCCAGGCCATGTTCATCCATCAGCTCCTGATCCGCCCCACGGAAGAACAGCTCAAGAACTTCATGCCCGGCTTTACCATCATCGCCGCCCCGGGCTTTAAGTGCATCCCTGAAGTAGATGGCGTCCATTCCGAGGCCGCAATTCTCGTAAACCTAGAGAAAAAGATGGTCATTATTGCCGGCAGCCAATATGCCGGTGAAATCAAAAAGAGCATCTTCTCCATCATGAACTATTTTCTTCCCAAGCAAGGGGTGTTTTCAATGCACTGCTCCGCCAACGTGGGGCAGGCTGGAGACGTGGCGGTTTTCTTTGGCCTTTCCGGCACGGGAAAAACAACCCTTTCCGCAGATCCCAACCGCAAACTTATTGGCGACGATGAGCATGGCTGGAGTGACAATGGCGTATTCAATATCGAGGGTGGATGCTATGCCAAATGCATCAATCTAACACATGAGAATGAGCCGCAAATTTGGGAAGCCATTAAATTTGGCTCCTTGGTAGAAAACGTCGTGATGGATCCCGAAACCCGGAAAATAGACTTTTCAAACGGAACCCTCACCGAAAATACCCGTGCAGGTTATCCCGTGGACTACATCCCCAGCTGCGTAATCCCTAGCCTCGCAGGTCATCCTAAGACAGTGGTTTTTCTCACCGCCGATGCTTTCGGCGTGATCCCGCCCGTTTCCAAGCTCAATGCGGATCAGGCCATGTACCATTTTGTATCCGGCTATACCTCCAAGCTGGCAGGTACGGAGCGGGGCATCGTGGAGCCCAAGACCACTTTCTCCACCTGTTTTGCTGCCCCCTTTCTGCCGCTGCCTCCCTCCAAATACGCACATATGCTAGGCGAAAAAATCGCCAAGCATGGCACCAACGTATACCTGATCAACACCGGATGGGCCGGCGGTAAGTACGGCGTGGGAAGCCGCATGAAGATCAAGTACACCCGCGCCATGGTGACAGCAGCGCTTAACGGAGACTTGGAGAAGGCCCAATTTGTGTTGGACCCTATTTTCAACGTGATGGTCCCCACCGCCTGCCCCGGCGTTCCCGACGAATTCCTCAGCCAGCGCACCATGTGGAAGAACGATGTGGAATATGAGGCCACCGCAAAGGATCTTGCCTCCCGTTTCGTGAAAAACTTCCTGAAATATAAAGATATGCCTGAGCATATTATCAATGCGGGCCCAAAAGCCTGATGATACCGAAAAGCCCGGAAAATTCCGGGCTTTTTTGTTTTGAGGCAATTCAAAAACGGATTGGAATCAAGATGGTCTGCTAATCGGACGGCGGTGCCGCAAATCTGTGAAAAATTCGGGGGGGGGTCCCCCCATTCTTATTGTATTTTCGCCGATTAAAATTTGTGACCGGAAATAAAAAAATACAAGCTAATATAACCATTAATTAATTGGATGCAAAATTATATTTGCCAACCGACCTGACTGTGATAGAATACTTTGGTAAGATATAGAGGAAGTAGTTGAGGTAACCGACTTGATCGAATTTTTAACCGTGCTCGACCCGTCGCATTTTGACCAGATGCAGGTACTGGAGCAAAGATTTTATCATCGCGACCATGTTGCTCCTGCAAAACAGGTTTATGAATGGTATCAGCGATATCCCTATACCACTGTCGCCGCCGCCCAAGACGGAAAAATCTCAGGGTTTGTCAACCTATTCCCCGTTGGCGACAGTGTGATTGAACACCTGCAAGCAGGCGCTTTTGACGGCCATGGACTTCAGGTGGACGATATCGTAGACATCGCAGCATCCAAAACGGCCCCCCTGCATATGTTCCTATGCTGTATCGTTGTGGAAAAGGTTGCGCGCAGGGCCGATCTGGCGCACAGGCTGCTTCGCGCCGCCGTACTGCAGTATGAAGAGGTCGCAAACCGCTGCGACATTATCCTCGCGGACAATGTCACAAAAGAAGGCGAGAACTTTTCCCTAAAATATGGTCTTGCGCCGGCACGTAAGTCCGGTCACCACTCCTGGATCTATGCGGGCGGATATCAGCAGTTCAGATCCCGCGTGCTAGAATCCGGCAAAGAGTGACAAGACCAGATTCCTATTGACAGGCGCGCAAATGAAATGATAATATTTATTAAATGCGATGATCAGGAAGAAGTAAAAGCGTGATAGGCCTTAAGAGAGCTGCCGGGCGGTGCAAGGTGGCAGGTTCGGCGCTTCGAATACATCCTGCGAGCAGCGCACCGAAAGCTCCTTGGCAAGTAGGCTGCGACGGGTACGCCCGTTATCGTGTCGGGGCATTGGTATGTGCCATGCCCGGTGAGGTTGATGATTTAAAGCGTCAACAAAATGAGGTGGTACCACGGAAACATCCGTCCTCTGCATTTGCAGGGGATTTTTTATTGTTCTGGATATACCGGGAACAGAAAGGGATACGGCAATGATTATCACAGACATCTTGGAAAAGAACGCAAAGCTTTACCCCAACGAGGTCAGCTTGGTTGAGGTCAACCCTATGACGCAGCCCCACAGCTCCCTCACCTGGCGTGAATATGGCCTGATCGAGGCCAATCCCGTGGGCCGATACCGCAGGGAGATTACATGGAAAGAGTTTGACGTCAGGGCCAACCGCTTTGCAAACCTGTTGCTAACCCGAGGCGTAAAGCGGGGCGACAAGGTGGGCATCCTTTTGATGAACTGCATCGAATGGCTCCCCATCTACTTTGGCATTCTCAAAACCGGCGCTCTGGCTGTGCCCCTGAACTACCGCTATACCGCGCAGGAGATTTCCTACTGCCTTAATCTGGCGGATGTGAACATTCTGATCTTTGGGCCGGAGTTTACCGACCGGGTCACCGCTGTGCTTCCCGAGCTTTCAAACGTTACAGACTATTTCTTTGTGGGAGAAGGCCGGCCGGACTTTGCGGGCAGCTATAACGATCTGGTGATGTACTGTTCCAGCATCGCCCCTGCCGTAGAACTCACGCCGGAGGACGACGCCGCCATCTACTTTTCCTCAGGGACTACGGGCTTTCCCAAGGCGATCCTGCACGGCCACCGCGCGCTGTACGCCGCGGCCGTAATCGAGCAGAACCACCACGAACAAACCCATGACGATGTGTTTCTCTGTATTCCGCCCCTCTATCACACAGGCGCAAAAATGCACTGGTTCGGCAGCCTGCTCTCAGGCAGCAAGGCCGTGTTGCTCCGTGGCGTACGGCCGGAATGGGTGCTGCGCGCGGTCTCCGAGGAGCGGGCCACCATCGTATGGCTGCTGGTTCCCTGGGTACAGGATATTCTGGACGCCGTAGACCGGGGCGATATCAATCTCTCGGATTACCGGCTGGGTCAGTGGCGGCTGATGCACATCGGCGCGCAGCCTGTGCCGCCCAGTCTCGTGCGCCGCTGGCTCAAGGTATTCCCTGAGCATCAGTACGACGTAAACTATGGGCTCAGCGAGTCCATTGGCCCCGGCTGCGTACATCTGGGCATGGAAAATCTAGCTAAAATCGGCGCCATCGGCAAGGCAGGCCATCTGTGGGAAACCGCGGTTGTGGATGAAAATGGCTTTCCCGTTCCCGCCGGCGAAGTAGGCGAGCTGATTGTAAAGGGTCCCGGCGTCATGAAGTGCTACTACCATAACGAGCAGGCTACGGCCGAAGCCCTTAAAGGCGACTGGCTCTATACCGGAGATATGGCAAAGCTGGACGAAGACGGTTTCATCTACCTGGTGGATCGCAAGAAGGACGTCATCATCTCTGGCGGCGAAAACCTCTATCCCGTTCAAATTGAGGATTTCCTCCGGACACATCCGGATATCAAGGACGTGGCTGTCATCGGTCTGCCCGATAAACGGCTGGGCGAAATCGCAGCCGCCATCATTGAGCCCGTAGAGGGCAAGGTACTGACGGAGGATGTCATTGAGGCCTTCTGCCAAGGCCTGCCCCGCTACAAGCGGCCCAAAAAAGTTATCTTCGCGCCGGTACCCCGCAACCCCACCGGCAAACTCGAAAAGCCCAAGTTGAGGGAGCAATACTGCGGCGTGCGGCTGGTGGAAGCACAGTTTACAAAATAAAAGCTTATCTGCCCATAGGACTGTGGCCAATATGTATAAGGCGATTCAAAACATTTTGGCGGCGACCCCAGAAGAGTTAACCAAATAACGCAGCGGCCGGCGCAAACGCACCGGCCGCTTATTCTAATCGTGCCACAAACCGTAGAGGATGCCCCAAAGAAAAATACACTCAGCACGCCAAAAAATGGTGCCTTCTTCATGAAAGTCCTTTCTTAAGGGCAAGGAGAGTTGACCCCCAAGCCTTATCCGCCGACTTTCGTATAGTAGAGGATTCCCGAAAGCACTACGCAGCTGCCCACGATCACCCAAATCCCAGGCACTTCTCGGAAAAATAGGAGGCCCAGCAGCACGGCGCACACAGGCTCCAGAAGCTTCACCATAGAAACAAACGCGGGCTTTTCGTATTTCAGCCCCCAGCTGTAGACGCAGTGACCCAGCAGTGTACAGAACACGGCCATCCCTAGAGCAGTCCAGAAATTGACCCAGCCGTATCCCCACAACGGCAACCCGCTAAACAGTACCAGAATCAGGATGGTAAAAGCCGCGGCAGTGAAAACCAGAAAAGAGTAAACAATGTTGGTGATCTTCTCCCGGCAGAACTTGCCAATGATAGTGTAGACCGCCATGCAGGCGGCACCGGCAAGCGCAAACAAGTCGCCCTTGAGGCTGTCCCCGGCGCCGGAATCCGCCAAAGCGATCATGCCGCTGCCCGCAAAGGCTATAAAGATGCCGAGCCACCCCTTCCACGAAATCTTATCCTTAAAAATAAACAGGGTCGCCAGTGCCACCCAGAATACCTCGGTATATACCAACACGGTCGCAGAAGCAATACTGGTATAGTGCAGCGATTCATAGAAAGAAGCAAAATGAAGCCCCATAAAAAACCCGCTGATTAAACACAGTGCCAGGTCCTTTTTAAAAAGACCTGCCATTTCCGTGCGGTATTGTATTTGCAGCGCCACCGGGCTCAGGAAAATAGATGTAATTAAGCAGCGGTACAGCACTAGTACCATAGACGGCGCTGTGGAAATCCGCGCTAGGGTAGCGGAAGCCGAACCACCGGGAACGCCCAGAAAAATCATCAGTTTTTTCTTGATCCGGTCTTGTTTCCAAAAAGAAACATGGGCCGCAGTAGCCAAAGAGTCATCTGTTGTTTTCATATCCCAATCCTATCGAAGATCTCCGCCTTCCCAAGTTGATGCGAGGAGAAGTCACAAATCATCCTTTTCTTTTATTTTTTGCGGTAGCCGCGCCTTCTACTCACCTGCCCAGATTTCGCTTACCAGTTATGGAATCCAGCGTAATTTTATAGACCGCTACCGCTTGCATAGACGCATTACTGCATTGATCGCCCGGGTAGCCGCAATGGGCCAGCAGTAGATTCAGCCCTTTGCCGGCTTCCTCCCCGTCGATCTTTTCCGCCCTGCCAAAGCCAATTATGCTCTCATAAAGGGTAGTAACCCCTTTTTTGCTTTGTGCAAACCCGTGGCAAAAATCCGCCTCCACGCATACCCGGCCATCCTGTGCCAGCAGGTTGTATTTTTTGCCCTCAATTGCGCTATGAACATAGAGCACAATTTTACCCTCGGCGATTTCATAGCCAAAGGAAAGGGGCACAATATAGGGATATTCTCCGCCAAAAATTCCCAACCGAATGGTTTCGCTGCGGTTCAAAACGTCTATAATCTCGTCAAAGTCCTTGATTTCCCGTTCGCTTCTTCGCACAGCCAACCTCCATGATTATTTTCTAAATAATACGGGCCCGGCAGCAAGCAAGGCCCGCAGAAATTGATCCGTTCCACAATCTCGTATCAACAATTATTTTATCATTTTTTCTGGAAAGTTTAAATCACTTTATTAGTAATAATGCTGGTTATTTTCTATGTTTCATCACTTCGCCCCAAAGTCAGGGCTGCGCAAATATAAAACCCCCTGAAACATCCATTTCAAGGGGCCCATTTTTTAAACTGAAGCCAGTATTCTTATTGTTCGCTCACGCTCAGACTGCCACTCACCGTATCCACGTTAAACACGGCGGAGCCGTCGCCACTGATGTAGCGGTCGCCGTCCATCTTGACGCTGAAGCCGCAGTCCAACTTGCCGGAGACGGTGTCATATTCAAGGGTAAATCCGCTGTCCTTTGGCAGCGTAACCGAGACGTCTCCGGAGGCACTTCCGATAGAAATCTCTGAGGTGCAGAGATCGGAACGAAGCGTCACCGTGCCAGAAATCGTATCTATATTAACGCTGCCAAAGCTTCCGTTTAGGGATATGTCTCCTGAAGTCGAATTGATTCCAAGCGTTTTTGCTACAACAGTTCCGACAGAGGATATCCGTCCAGATACCGTATCCAGGGAAAGCTCACCGCAGTTGCCGGATAGAGTGATGCTGCCGGAAGTGGTATTGATAGAAGTAGAGGTCGCCGCTTTTTTGCTCTCTACCGTTACCTCCCCTGAAACGCTGTCGGCACTCAGCCGATCATATTCACCAGAAAAGTATATACCGCCGGAGGTTGCGTTCAGTTCCACGATATTCGCCTGCATGGAAGCGGCTTCAAGCCGCCCGGAAGCGCTGTCATACGTGAAGGATTCCGCCGTAAGGCCGGATAGGGCTAGCGATGCCGAGGCCGCGTCAAAATCGAAGCTGTTCATTTTTTCCGCCAGCGTTCGGGGAATATTCACTGTAAGGCTTTTTTTCGACAGGTTTCCCGTCGCGCCCTTGGGGCAATACTGAACGTACAGGATGCCGTCCTCCACACCATAGCGCAGAGCATTGTCCTTAGGTATTGAGGTTCGGGCACTTTCAGTAATCAACACCTCACTGCCCTCGTAAACATTGATTTGTGCACTTCCGGCCACCCATTTGATATCCATGCTGTTTAGCCCGTCCGCCTGAACCGAATAAGTCCCATCCGGATTATAGGCGTTGTCCCAGTCCCTATATCCGGCGCCATTTACTGCTCCGATGTTCACAAAATAAGTTTCCGGCAGCTCCTCGCTCCATATTTTTTCAATGCGCGCTCCAAACGCAAAGGCCACGCAACAAAAGACCATGCCCGTACAAACCAACGCCCCCGCAACAATCAGGGCGATTTTTACCGTTTTATTCATACCCGCGCCTCCTTTTTGATAAACAGGGATTTGATCCACCTGGCGATGATAACCGTAAGCTTCACCAGACCTTTTGCCACCGCCAGCGCGCCAAGAAAGGCGAGAATGCTCAGCCCGGCACAAGCAGCGCCCCCGCCCAGCACCATCAAGGCGAGCGGCAGGTTATGCGTGGCAATCACGATGGAAGCTATAATCAGTGCAAGTCCAGTGATCACGATGGAGATTACCACAGCGAACAGCGTGACGATGACCGCCCATATGACCAAATATACGGAAAGTACTACAGCAAATATGGTGGCCAAAATGGGAACCCATACGGGCGAGCCCAATATCAGCAGTATAATGCTCAGCGCCGTCCAGCCACCTCCAGGCCTCACCCGGGATTTGACCAGTACCTGAAAAGGCACTTCCTGCAAAATCGTTTCCGCAATCTTGGATACATCCCCCAGCTTTTCAACCGCCAACGCCTCATCCATGCCGTCCTCGGTCATGTCGTCGATCAGCTCCGAATAATAGGCCTGCTGTTTTTCAAGTTCCTCCGGCGGCAGCTGCGACAATCGGCCCTTCAGCGCATCCAAAAAGTCAATTTTCGTCATGGTCTATCCCCTCCCTGATAAAATCATACATCGCGGCAATCTCTATCCACCCCTGCAGAAATTCCCTAATCTGCCCGCGCCCAAGGTCCGTGATCTGGTAGAACTTGCGCAGCCTGCCGCTGTGTTCCACGGAATAAACCGTGAGGCAACCGGCAGACTCCAGCCGGCGGAGAATGGGGTAAAGTGTAGATTCAGAAACCTCAATACAGTTGGATAAGTCCTTGATGATCTTATACCCATACGAATCTCCCCGGCACAGAGCGGACAGCACGCAGGTCTCTAAAAGTCCCCGTTTCATTTGAGAATCTAGCACATCCATGCCCCCTTTCACATAATACTATATAACGCATAGTACTATGTGTCAACATGTTTTTTCTAAATTGAGAAAATTCCTGTTCCGTGGTAAAATAAAGGCAATTTTAAGAGAAAGGGGATTTTGGTTATGTTGAATCGTAATTTGGAGATTGTATTAAAAATGGAGGGAGGTGCAAAATAAATTCATTGCATCCCGCCTCCTGCATGTCAAATTCTGGAGGTAACTTGTTATGAATCAATTGATCAATTATGGCGCAAATGAGCGCTTTTTAGCCGAGGCCACACTCTATCCTGACCTGCGTCTGGCAAGGGTGGTTTCGCAATATAAGGACCTGTACAAAATCGCCGCCCAACAGGATGAAACCCTGGCAGAGGTTTCCGGCAAGTTCCGCTATGAGGCCGTTTACCTGTCGGATTATCCGGCGGTTGGCGACTTTGTCATGGCGGATTTCCCTCAAGCTAGCAACGCTATCATTCATCGGGTTCTTACGCGCAAGAGCGCTTTTGAGCGCACAGCCGTGGGCATAGACGACGAGATGCAGGTGGTCGCCGCCAACATTGATGTGGTTTTCATCTGCATGTCGCTCAACAGCAACTATAATTTGAACCGGCTGGAGCGCTATTTATCCGTAGCGTGGAACAGCCGGGCAACACCGGTGGTAGTACTGACAAAGTCGGACCTGTGCGATGATCTGCCCGGGGTTCTAGCAGAGATTTCGGCCGTTGCGCTTGGAGTGGACATCATTGTGACTTCCATCTGCGACCAGGCCTCCTGCGACAATCTGCTGGTATATTTGAAGCCAGGCGTCACGGCGTCCTTCATCGGCTCCTCCGGCGTGGGAAAGTCCACCCTGATCAATCGGCTGGCCAAAGAGGATCTGCTCGCCACGTCAGAGATTGGGCAAGACGGCCGCGGCAGGCACACCACCACCCGTAGGGAACTCATGGTCCTGCCTCAAGGTGGCATCGTCATCGACACCCCCGGCATGCGGGAGCTGGGCGCGGAATCGGCAGATTTGTCAAAATCCTTTGCCGATATCGACGCGTTGGCAGCCAATTGTCGCTTTCGGGACTGTACCCATGCGTCCGAGCCGGGCTGTGCGGTGCAGCAGGCGCTTCAAACGGGTGCATTGAATGCGCGGCGGTTTGAAAACTATCAAAAGCTGAAAAAGGAAGCCCGGTACGACGGCCTGTCCTCCCGCCAGATTGAAGCCGAAAAGATCAACACCATGTTCGGCAGCAAAGGCGACATGAAAAAGATGAGAGACTTGGCAAAGCAAAAGAACAATCGGCGATAATAGCCAAAGCCCCCGGCCATGGCCGGGGGCTTCCCAATTTTGAGAATATTGACTATCATAGAAGCAAAGATGCAGAATTCTTACAGTATGGAGGAAATAGTATGCCAAAACGCAGCTTCAATGAAAAACTCAACGACAGCAAGGACATGCCCAAAGTCATCGATCTTTCTCACCAGCCCAAGGCTGTGGCCCGTTATGGAGGCACAAGAATGCTCATCGCCGCGCCTCTCCAGTATAACGCCCTCATGGCGCAGGTACCGAATGGGGAAGTGATTACCACGGACCGTATCCGCGCATACCTTGCCAAAAAAGCTGAAGCGGATCTCACGTGCCCCTTGACGGCCGGGATCTTCATCAACATCTGTGCCCAGGCGTCTGTGGAGCGGGAAAAGGACAAAATCCCCTATTGGCGCACGCTCAAGGCAAACGGCGAGTTAAATGAAAAATATCCGGAGGGTGTCGATGGGCAGAAACTGCACCTTGAAGCCGAAGGGCATAAAATCGTACAGAAGGGCAAGCGCTGGTTTGTTTCGGATTATGAGCGCGCCCTGTGGGAAAACATATGAACCGAAGGACTAGGGATTTAGTGGTTTATTAGCTTTCTCTGCCCCGTTGTACAAGTGCTTCTGGCTCGTCCTCATCAAAAGATTCCCTGAAGATTTATTCCCCGTAATACGCGCTGCGGAAGCCGAAATGAATGCCGTGGAAGCTGCGTTCCAGATTGACGCTTGTAGCAAAGATCCCCGCGAAGCAGCCATTGCCAAAACTGCCTCCGCGATACATCATCCGCTCACATGGTCCGTTGTACCCGGAAAAATACTGACGCTGTAAATCACTGTTGTCGCCCTCGGTGGGGTACAGCGTGAACTCCTTGACAAGCTGCGGCACTTTCTCAAGCTCGGTAGTCATATCCTTGAAGAAGCAGTAACGGCTGCTATTCAGTTGGTTATAAAGACGGGATCCGGTAACCAGACTCCAACCATTATTGAGGTAGTCCAGCTTCACGCTCTCCTCTGAAGCAGCGGGGATAAATTGTCCGTTCACAGAAATTGCGCACCAATCCGCGCTGTCCGCAGACTTTGAGATAGAACGCATCATACAATCCGCATTTCGGATCATCTGGAATTCTCCATACATCAGCCTTGCGCCGTTCTGCCATTCCTGTACGTTTCCGCAAAGATCCGCAACACCGTCGCCTCTGCCGTTATGGTTCCATCTTGCGGGGCCGCTGCCCGTAAGCGTATGGTATACAAGTTCTGGGCTCGCTGAACTGTAATCCGCCGGAATGCCCCTTTCTTCCTCTTTGTAAAAGTCCGCCCCGTAATAGCTGTTGCCGCCGGGCAGGGTTCCGTTTTTATGGCTATAAAGCGCCAGTGCGCTCCAGAGCGCAGCAGGGGTCAATCCCCATCCCTCGCCTTTTTTCATACATACTGCGTCCGCGGCATCAATATCGATTTTTGTCGCGGGGTTCATCAAAGGAAGCGAATATGCCCTTCCTTCAAAAACGACGTTCTGGTATTTGCTAAGGTATACCATATCCAGTTCTTTTCCGTCCATGATCCAAGCCGGATGCGTGCGGGGGGCAAATTCATCCGCCAAATTAGCGCTGTTCATTTTAGGCAGCGCGACCATCACGGAGGGCAGGCCGGCATCATCCATCATGATGGTGTTTACTCCATTTGTCAGGCCCTCTACCGCCTTTTTCATATCGTCAAAATTAGCAGGTTTGGCATGTATGTTGCCATCCATAAACGCTTTTAGCGTGGCGGTAGTGTCAACGATACAGTTTACATACTCGTTTTGCAAAGGGTTAGAAAGCTCTGCTTCAAAGGATCGGGCGCAAGCTTGTACCCATGCCGCCCGCTCTTCGTTGCTCTGATAAAAATTCTTCATATGCCCTCCTATTTAATCACGACACACGGCTCGGGTATATTGGCCTTGGCGGTGATTTCATTCACCGTAATACGCAAAATACCAAGATGCGGGATGCTGTATGATACCCGGCGTTCGAAAGAACTGAGGTTTTCCGGTGCATGCCGCTGGCAGAGGAGGCGCATGGCATGAAGTTTTTCACCGTCGTCCTCCACGATTGCTGCCTTTCCCATCATCATAGCTGAGGCAAATACCAGATCATTCGTCATAGGGACCTGTACAGAAAACGCAACCGCGCAAACGCAAACTTCCGGCTCCGAAAGCATCAAGTGATACATTTTCCCATCTGGAAACACATGAACGTGTATGCAGTTGCCATCGCGTGAAGCCAGAACCGGAACATTGTAGGGCTTCCCCTCGTCATCGATCATGGCAATTGTGACATATGGTGCTTTATCAAATACATTCCAGGCAAACTCGGCATCTTTTAGCCGATCAACTCTTCGCATCATAGTGGATTTCTCCTTTATTCTTTACTTGTCAAATGAACCGCAGAATACAAAATACAGGTGCCCTCTTTCAGCGCTTTTTTCAGACGATCAAGGGCTTATAATGTGCGGCGCGGCGTGTACCTACCCGCTTTTCCTGATCGATCCACCACGCCTCTGCTGCCAGGGTTTCAAAGCGCGTAACAAAGCCGCACTCCTCCGCCCCCGCCAGGGAAAGCATGTCGTGGCCAAATATTGGCTCCACGGTATAAAGTCCGCTTCCACCCACATAGTTGGCTTCCGTACCAGTGTAATTTGCAACAACCAGATACGCTTGTGTATAAATCGCAATTGCGTCCCATTTCAGCACTGCGTTCTTTGGATAAGCCCTGGCCACAATATGGCGGTTTGCCTCAATTTTCCCGCCGCCGCTTACATATGCAATCGGAAGTGCGATCAGATCCGCACGTTTGATCATCACCAAGTCCGCAACCTCCGGGAAAAGGTATTCGTCCCCCAGAATGACACCAATGCGTCCCACAGTTTTTGATGCAAAGGACTTCACCTTGTTCCCGGGTGTTGCCCATGCGCGCTCCTCCGCATTTGGATGAAGCTTCCGGTAAGTGCCAAGCACGCTCCCGTCGCTTTCCAATACTACTGCGGTGTGATAAAGCTTGTCGCCGTCGCGTTCCACCATGCTGAATACCAGCGCGGCAGAATGTGACTTTGCGATTTCCGAGAAGAACGCCGTGCTCACTCCGTCAAGATCCTCTGCGTATTTGGGCGCTTCTCTCCCTAACGGGCCGGTAAGAGAATACTCCGGCAGTACGATAAAATTAATCTTGCTATCACGATCATAAGCGTCTTCAACAAGGGCTTTAATTTTTGCCTTATTGGCTTCTACGTCTCCAAGAACCGGCGTATACTGAACGCTCAGCGCGGTTACATCGTGATGCACAGTCGATTTGCGCTTGTCCCAAGGAGTAATGGTCAAAGTAAGTTCCCGATATACTTCAGGCCGGCGCTCAAGAAGCCGTTTTTTATTCTCATTATTGAATCGGGCGGGGTTTATCGCAGCGGAAATATGCTCCGTATAGGAAATAGGCATCTGGCTGGTAAACGCATGCGTACCTTCCGCAAGCTTATCGCCGTCAGGGCCCCAAATCGCGCTGCAACCCAAAGGCATAAAGTCTCTTTCCCGATCGGAACGGTTGGCGCTCAGCAAATAAACACCGTTTTCGGCAGCCCTCGCCGCGGCCGCCCAAATGGACTCTCCCTGATCGGTGGTATGATATAGTATGATATCCGCACCATTGATGGCCGCAAGGCGTGCGGCTTCATAATAGCTCGTATCGATGCAAATGATCATGGCGATGTTGCCAAGCTCCGTGCTGTACACCGGCACGCCTAAGTCTCCATCCACGCTCCAATGCTTTTCCGTTTCCCATTGATGGGTTTTTCGATATTTTCCGATGTAACCATATGGGCCAACCAAGGCGCTGGCATTGTAGATATTGCCGCTGTCCGGATCAAGCTCCGCCACGCCCATGGCGATGTACCCATGGTATTTCGCCGCCAGTTCCGCAAAAAGATCTGTGGCTTTTCCGGGGAGGGTTTCCGTGTAGGGTTCAATTTCCTCGCGATCAAAATAAACATAAGAGGAGATGCTTGTTTCCGGTGCAATGACCAATTTTGCACCATCCTGAAACGCGCGCTCTACTTCCGCATACAGACGGGCGATGTTTTCTTCTTTTTTGAAAAGCTGGGGGTTAAACTGTAGGCAGGTAGCCTTAAAGGGACGGTAAGAGGACCTGAGCTTACGCTGATAGCAGCCGGCCGCTTCCGCTATGGCCTGCGCCTCTGCCATGGTGACCGGCACGTTGCCGTTGAAACGGTCATTTTCGCCTTCCATAATGCCGCAGGCGCTCACAGCACCCACTGCACCGTAGAAGCGGTCGCCTTGGTGCAGATCCTCATACGTACAGGGGCGGTCGGTCAGATGGAAAATTTCTTTGCAAAGGGCCGCACATTCCTGCCGCGTCAAGCGGTAATCGCCATCACGGGCGTATTTAACCGCAACGCCATTTGCCACAGAGACGGCCGACAGAAGGTCAATCATCTCATATTTGGTGATGCTTCGTTCAGACATGTCTACATATCTCCTATTCAGTGAATCATCCTATGTTACTGAGAATTGGGTATGCAAGAGGTTCAATCAATAACCGGAAATAATATCTACTCCCGGATTCATAAAAAACTCCCTTACAGATCATACATATTATATTTTAGCACAGTGAAATATTAATTCAATATCATTATAGCCCAAAGTTTGCGCCAACTCTTGGGCTTGAGCACACTGCAATCATCAATGTTTATTATACTTTGTATCTCTAGATTAAATGGTATTTAAACAACATTCTAACGTGTCGCTAGTGCCACCCGATCTCTTCCTTCGTTTTTCGCCCGATACAGCGCGTTGTCGGCGGCTTTAATAATCTCGTCCGAAGTATGGCCGTGCTCCGGGAAGGAAGCCACTCCAATCGAAATGGTGCATTTTCTTAGGGGCTTGTCTAAATGGTATACCACAAGCTCCTTGATTTTAAGTCGCAAGTCCTCCGCTCTTTTACTCGCATTTTCAAGGGTAGCATTGGGAAAAACAGCTATAAATTCTTCTCCGCCGTAGCGGCAAACGATATCTTCTCCTCTGGTATTTTTCAAGAGAAAACTCCCAAGTTCATGTAGCATGGCATCACCGCCGTCATGGCCGTAAACATCGTTAAAATCCTTAAAATGATCAATGTCAAACATCAGCACGCCCACCGAGGCATGCTCTCTCTCGGCGCGGTGCAGTTCTCTTGTCAGCGACTCTTCCATATATCTCCGATTAAACAGGCCGGTAAGGATGTCCCGGATCGACTGCTGGCGCAAGGTTTCCTGAAGCATGATGTTTGATAAGGCAAGCGCGATGGTTTCGGCAGCCGCAGAGAGCACGGTGGTTTTATGATCGCCGCACGGTGAATTTGGTAGTTGGTCTTCCGCCGACGACAAATTTGTATGATTGAGATGGAGCACGCCGATGATTTCTCCTTTGGCTGCCATTGGCAAACAAAGATACCGTCCGTTTTTAGGGCCGGTGATATGGGCGCAAACCGGTCCGGGATGATCCTCGTCAATCAGGTTCATCTTCCCCCGCCTCACCGCCCAGCAATTCATGGGTGGAAACAGTTTTTGCGCAGCAGTTTCGCTCCCCCAGGTTTCATACGCTTCCGCCAAATCCCTGGACGAGTTGATCAGATAGATGGCCCCGCTGCTCAATGGGCAGATTTGGGAGATATACTGAGCGCCTATTGTACACGCCTCCCCAACACTGTTGCATCCCTGCAAATATCCTCCCATTTCACCCAGCAGTGTAATATCTTTGGCCTTTTCCTCCAATTGGCCAACCCATGACTTCAATTTAATATTGACGGCCAGCAGTTCATCCTCCGCCTGTCTGCGCTCGGTAATGTCAACTCCGGTGACCACGACATATTCTACGGCGGCCGCCTTATCCAACAGCACAGTGATTGTCCATGAGATGAGGCGTTTCGCGCCGCTTTTTGTAACCCAAAAACTCTCATTGATGCCCGGATGAATCCCTTGTAGCAGCTGTTGAATTCGCTCTCTGGCAGCATCGGGTTCTGCGGAAAGCGCTTCCCAAAAGACTTTGCCCCGTATCTCCAAAAAAGTATAGCCAGTAATTTTTTCAAAGGCTTTGTTTGCCTTTGTAATTTTCCCGTCCTGATCAAATACAAGAATCAGCAGCGCGGCCGTATCGAGGATGGCATTTGTAAAATCGCGCTCCTTGACCAGTTCCTCTTCAATGTGCTTTATATTCGAAATATCGCGAATGGACGTGAGTAAAACTCCATGCTGATCGCCGAAATCGATCAAATCAGTATTGAGCAACACAGCAATGGGTTTGCCATCTTTGCGCAAAAAGCTCGTTTCAAAGTCACGCACAATGTGATTTTTCAAGGTCTCGTCCAGCAGTTGTTGCCGTTCCTCCTTGTCGAAATAGAAATCCACAGCCGATAATTTTTTGAATTCCTCGGCTGTATACCCCAAAAGCTCATAGATCGCAATATTGTTTGCGATCACCCCCCCGGAAAAATCCGTAACCGTAATTCCTACCGGTGCGTTGTTAAACAGCGCATAGCGTTGTGATTCAGCCTCTTCTCGTGTTTCCTGATCTGCTTTAAATTTTGTAATATCCTGAATCGACGTCAGCAATACCTTTTCGCCATTTAGCGTGATTGTATCACAATGGATCATCACGCGAACAATCTGCCCGTCTTTCCGTTTAAGATCGGTCTCAAAACCTCTTACACTGCCAGTCTTTTCCAACTTTTCGACAAGTGCAACCCGCTCTTTTGCATCAACATAGATATCAAAAAGATCAATTTGGGACATCTCCTGGATTGTGTATCCCAGCAATTCCAACACCGTCTTGTTGGCCCTGATTAGCTGGCCCTTCGCATTTGTAATGCTGATGCCAACGGGTACCGCATTAAAGAGCAAAAGCTCTTCATTGGCTGCCATAATCGCAGCCATCACGTTTTTATGTCTGGCCACTGTAGCTTCAAGTTTTTGATTCTTCTCAGCAATTGAATCTGACTTTTCTAAATGCTCTTCTCGTCTCATGTCTTCCATATTTCAGCATTCCTCTCTATATCCGGGCGCCCAGACTGTTTGAAATTAATCTTTCTGAAAAAACAGGGAACTGTAGTTAAAAAATAGAGCAGCGCGCAAAACCCTGCGGATATTGATGTGTAGATAAAATTTATTGTAATAATAATATCATAAAGACAAAGAAAACAAAAGAGTATACTCTGGGCCTTTCCCTTACGGAGAGAATGGGCCGCGCTTATTTCGGCCGAGGATGATTCGGGGGGGATCTTCATAACTGAACATTATTTTAGTAGGAGTAGAATTGAACCGGCTCTCTTTTTAGCCGGTTCCGATTGTTTTAAGATTGTTTTCGCGCGCGTTTGGCGGTATAATTTCCCCAGCGGCTGATCGATAATAAAAAAGCTAAACGGCTTTATTTTGAAGTACCCGTATTAATTTGGAGGTGTCAAGTTATGAACCCGATGGTAGATCGTTGGATAGATGAACATCGTGGCGACATCGTAGCCGCCGTGCAGAAATGCGTTTCCATCCGCAGTGTCGGTGTAGACAGCAATGAATCTGGCGCACCTTTCGGCGCGCCTTGCCGAGATGTCCTTTCGTACACGCTTGCACTGTGTGATGAATTTGGCTTTGCAACAAAGAATCTTGAGGGATACGCGGGCTATGCGGATTTGGGCGAGGGCGCACAAACGCTGGGTATTCTTGCTCATCTTGACGTAGTACCCGCGGGCGACGGCTGGCAGCATGATCCCTTCGGGGGCGAGATTGTGGAGGGCCGCATCCTGGGCCGCGGCACGCAGGACGACAAGGGTCCCGCCATGGCGGCCGTATATGCGCTGGCCGCTGTCAATGCCGCAAGGGTCAGCTTTCGCCGCAAGGTACGGCTGATCTTCGGCTGCGACGAAGAGCGCGGTATGCGCTGCCTGAAATACTATAAGACCTGCGAAGAGATGCCGGATTTGGCGTTCTCGCCGGATGCCATGTACCCGCTGGTGAACTCCGAAAAGAACATTTTTCAAGCCCGCTATACGGCCGCGTTCCCTTCTAAATTGCACCTAAACGCCGGCACTGTGGCCAACGCCGTGCCGGGCAAAGCCATGGCAACAGTACCCTTCCCAAAGGAAGCGGTACTTGCCGCCGCCGCACAATGCCCGGCAGGCGGCTTCTCCTATGATGCCGATGCCTGTGAAGGCGGATGCCACATCACAGTAACGGGCAAAGCCGCCCACGCTTCCACGCCCGATGCAGGGAAAAACGCGCTGCAGGCCATGCTTCTGTTGCTAAGTAAGCTGCCCATTTGGGGAGATGACAAGCGAACCGTTCTTGGTCTCGTTGATGCCTTTGGCATGGAATGCCACGGCGAAAGCGTAGGGCTAGATCTTTCGGACGAATCGGGCAGGCTCACCCTTAATCTTGGATTAATGGACTGGAACGAGCAGGGTTTTTCCATTACGCTGGACATCCGGGCCCCTATTTCGGTTGGCCGTGCACAACTGGAGGAAAAGCTGGATGCGGCATTTGCCAGCTTTGGCGCAAGCCGGATGAATTCCACGTTCTCCGAAGGCTATTACGTGCCCGAAGACAACGAACTCGTACGAACGTTGTTGGATATTTACGCCGCCCGCACCGGAGAGCACGCTCCGCCGCACCGCATCGGCGGCGGCACGTATGCCCGCCATCTTAAAATGGCTGTAGCCTTCGGGCCGGAACGGCCCAATCGGGAAAACCTCGTGCATATGGCCAATGAGTCGATTCCCATCGACGATCTGATTGAGGATACCAAGATGTATGCGGACGCCATCCTCGCGCTGGCGACCAAGTAAACCGGGAAACCAGCAAAGTAAAGCGGCGCAAACGCGCCGCTTTTAAACTGTCAAAAAAGGGCTTATCCTGCAACGGCCGCATAGGCAGGGTACAGGCGTGCATTTTCATAAGCGCCCTGCGTTACAGAGCAATTGACCAGTGAAACAATCGTTTCGGCACCTGCGTGTAAGGCATACAGAAGATCCGTTTCACAAGAAGGTTCCGTTTTAAGGTATTCACTATGCAGCCCTTTGAGCCTTCTGCTTATAGACAATGCCGTCTGATCCATCACAAAAACATCTGTCTGTATCAGCTCAACCAAGTCCACGCTTTTTACCATGCCGTTAAGCCGGCGTTGCAGGTTGCGTTCGTATTTCCTGTGCGTCACAATATTTCTCATCATTTTGCTGTCGTTGTGCGCCAGACAAAAGAAATCAGAATAATAGTGGCAGATGATTCCCAACTGCATCGAATATTCTTCCCCGATATTTGCGGACGCAAGGCTAGTACTTATCAGCGCTTCCATTTCCCTGTGAACGAAACCCTGCCTGTTTTTAAAATAATGCGGACAGGTCACGATGGAAATGCGAAAATCGGGTGCCACATTGCCGTACAGAAAGTGGTTCTTATCCAAATAGATGCCGTGCTTTTCCCTTACATATTCGCACAGCAGGCTTCCCATCAGAATATGAGAATGCTGATTCAAGTCGCATCATCCCTTTCTGACTCAAGGATAGCACTGCTTTTCCATAAATAGATTAATATTGAGTAAAGCTTCTGCAAATTTCTTTCTATTCAAAAAGTCGTCATTCGTGCCGCGCTGTCGAAAGCCAAGGGGCTACGCTCGCACTCTTGGTCTTCCATGGTTAGCTGGCAGCAATACTCACTCCCCTTCATACGTTCCGACGCGAAGCACAGGCCATTTGTGCGGCTGTCGAGGTATGGATGATCAATCTGGTTGGGATCGCCGATGAGCATAATCTTTGTTCCGTTGCCCGCGCGCGTAACAATGCCTTTTACCTGCTTGGGGGTCAGGTTTTGTGCTTCGTCAATGATCACCCAATTTTTTTGAATGGAGCGCCCCCTTAAATACGCAATCGCTTCCGTGACAATCACGCCGCGGTCGAAAAACTCATCCACCTTGTCTTTGAGTTCGCTTTCGTTATTATATCGTTCCCCTTCGTTGTTATCGACAAGCACCTCCAGGTTATCGATCACCGCCCGCATAAATGGAGCAAGCTTTTCCGTTTCGCTTCCGGGCAGGTAGCCGATATCCTCGTCGAATTTGACGTTTGGCCGGAGCACCAGGATTTTGCGGTACTGCCTATCCCCCTGGTTTATGATCCGATGCAGCCCCACGGCAAGGGAAAAGAAGGTTTTTGCCGTTCCGGCGGCCCCTTTCACGATCACAAGCGGGGCTTCTTCCGCGCTCATCATCAAAGCTTCCTGCATAAAACGCTGCCCCACGTTCCGCGGCTTTATGCCAAAGGGGCGCTCTTCTACGTATTGCAGGGGTACCAATTGCATTCCGTCAAACCGCGCCAGCGCGCATTGCTTTACGCTGTCGACGCCATGCAGCGTGGTAAACTCGTTTCGGATTAATTCCACCTGCGTCTGCTTTTCGCCGGTATCGGCATCGATGGCAAAAACATACTTGGGATTTAGGTAGCCTTTTTCATAGAACTCGTTAAGCTTCCTTCCCGTTGTAAACAACTCAACGCGCCCCCGGTATTGAGAATCCGGCTTTACAACCTGTTCGTTTTGGAAGTCCTGCGCGGTAATGCCGATGATATCTCCCTTGATGCGCTCAAAGATATCCTTCGTAACAAGGATGGCGTTCTCTCCGCGCATGCGGAGCCCCTTGCATATCTTCAATATTCTGTTATCCGGTTTATGGGAATCCCATCCTTCTGGAAGTTCAACGTCCCGGTAATTGAGTTCAATGCGCAAGTTGCCGCCACCCGGAAGCTCAACCCCTTTTGCCAGGTCACCTTTTTCCCGAATCGAATCCAGCATGCGGGCCACTTGCCTTGCATTCGCGCCGTTCTCGGAAGCCTCCTTCTTAAATCGGTCAAGCTCTTCGAGAACGACCTCGGGAATAATCACATCGTTATCCCCAAACGCATAGATGGCATAGGGTGATTGAAGAAGAACGTTCGTATCAAGGACATAACTTTTCTTCACAGTCTTACCTCCTTGTTTTGTTCGATCTCTATCTATAATGATACACTTGAATGCGTTCAAAATATATGGATTTTATCATTTTCATGCAAAATTTTTATCCTCTATCGTCGAGATCTTTGGCATGTTGTTGGGGCGGCTTGAGATCTTTATCATACTGATCGACATTTACTCCGGCTTCAGCGTGATCAAGAGGGATTTCAACAAATATAAGGGTTAGATGGTAATGATTTCAGATGACCTTTCCTCCGCTTCATCCTGAAGCGGGCTTTTTTAAAACAGGCATTGACATTCACGTTGCGTAATGGTTTATACTCTGCTTAGCTCAAGCAATCCGGATTGGAAAGGGATGAATATGGAGTATCGCATCAATCAGTTGGCGAAGCTGGCTAAAGTTAGCGGCCGAACCCTGCGCTATTACGATGAAATCGGCTTGTTGTCCCCGGGACGGATCAGCGGCAACGGCTATCGAGTATATGGCCAAAAGGAGGTGGATTTGCTGCAGCAAATTCTGTTTTACCGTGAGCTGGGCTTGCAGCTTGAAGAGATCAAGCACATCGTATGGTCAAAGGATTATGATCAGGCAACAGCACTGCAGGGCCATCTGTCGGCGCTGAAAGTAAAAAAAGAACAATTGGAACTGCTCATTGCCAACGTGGAAAAAACCATTGCCGCAGTGAAAGGAGATACAATCATGAACGACAAAGAAAAATTTGAAGGGTTCAAGCAGAAAATGCTTGAAGGAAACGAAAAAAAGTACGGTAAAGAAATTCGTGAAAAATACGGGGATGCCGTTGTGGATGCCAGCAATGCCAAATTGATGGGACTGACTGCTGAACAATATGAGAAAGTGCAAAACCTGTCCGATCAGATTAACGAGTCCCTGAAGGCCGCCATTGCACAGCACGATCCCGCCTGCGCGCTTGCGCAACAGACGTGCGCCTTACACAAAGAGTGGTTATGTTATTATTGGCCCAGCTATTCAAAGGAGGCGCACCTTGAAATTGCCCAAACCTATGTGGACGACCCGCGCTTCAAGGCGTACTACGATGCCATTGCCCCTGGGTGCGCCGAATTTTTGCGCGATGCCCTGCAAATTTACTGCAGGTAAGCCGCCTCAAAATTTTTGCCGTCATTGGGGCAAAGAAGTTCAAAACAATACGGGGGCGTCGACGCGTTTATCGGCGCTCCTTTTGCTTGCGCTATCTGGAGCGTTGTTTCATTTTCCATTCGCGCCCATAACCAAACTGTGTTGCATTAATGATAAATCGGAGGGAAGCCGGATGACTTGGCATGGAAATACGGAAGTCCGTCGAAGATTATCTTGAAATGATGCTGATGCTTCAGGAAAAGCACGGCTATATCCGTTCTATCGATATTGCCAAGAGCTTCACGTCAAAAAACTCAGGTATTCTTTGCGACAAAGCTTTTGAGGGAAAATGGCTATATTATTATGAACGAGGATAGCAGGATATCTCTGACGGAAAAAGGAAAGGAAATCGCCGTACACATATATGAGCGCCATAAGCTGCTTACGAATTATCTTGTCGCGTTTGGCGTTCCCATTGATATCGCCCGAGCGGATGCATGCAAAATAGAGCACGATCTGAGCGAAGAAACCTTTGAGGCAATTCGCAGGCAATATAAAAAGCTCTGATATAAAAAAGCAGTTTCGTGCTGCTTTTATAGTTATTTAGCCGCATACGGCGCCATTTTTTTGAATTGGGCAGAAATATGATCCCCTAGGAAAAGCCCCTGAAAACAAATGTTTTTAAGGGGCTTTTGATTTGTAGTGGAACAGGATTCGATTTCGGCCTTCAGGATCCTGCTCGTGATCATCTTTTCAGGCACAACCTTGTTTGGTCAGACAAGTTGATTTCATGATGTTTGCGAAAATTTCACCCTTGCCGTTGACCACAAGAAAGCTCATTGCAGGACATTGGATTAGTCATCCCGTTTTTTAACTGGGGCCTGAAGCTCCGTCATCCAGTTTTCCTGGTTACTGTCATCGTCAGGTGAGACAATAACATGCCCACGGAGGGGGCCGTCAAAGGCGTAGCCGTTTTCCTCCATCCAATTTGCGAGTTTTTCACCGGCGGCATCGTAACCACCGTCAAAGGGGCCGGAAAAACGGACCGTCGCGGCCAACGGGATTTCGTCATACTCTTTGTATGCAAATTCCCCTTTGCTTTCGCCCAGGGTATCTACCGGGATGGCAATTTCCACGTCGGGGTTTTCTTCTTTGTATTCCTCATCAAAGTAGGTGGAATATCCGTCGTTGTGACCCTGCACTTGATTCTCGCCGATAAACTTTCCAAGCTTTTCCCAGAGCATCCCCTCATCCCGATAGTGGGGGATGATACTCCTCAGGGACAGCACCTTAACTGAAGGCAACTTCTGTAACTGAACCTCATAGACCATAATACTGCGCTCCTTTCGCATCGTATCGCTCATTTGCATGAGCATATAAAGTTTCTCTTGTTCGGCTTTGATGGTCGACTTCACCGCAGCCATTTTAGTGCGCAGTACTCTGTCCATATAGGTATGATCGTCAAAGTGCGGCAGAATATCACCTATTTCCTCAATGGGAAAGCCCATATCCCGCAGTGTGACGATATTGGTGAGCAGCAGAATCTGCCCGGCGCTGTATTGACGGTAGCCTGTGAACCTGTCAATCTCAGCAGGATAAAAGAGTCCGCACTTTTCATAGTGCCGCAGCATCCGGGGCGAGACCCGCACGAGCCTTGAAAACTCGCCTATTTTGAACATAGCGCACCTTCTTTCACTTGCAATCCGGTTTGCAATTACAGGATAAGCCTTAACACAATGTCAAAGTCAAGGGGCGAAATTTGAGATTCTCTAAATAAAAGGCTGCTTTCAGTTCGCAATCCACTACTTGCCAGTAAACTTGTTGCGTATTATACATCATTTAGGTAAGAGGGACAAGTGATGACAGATAAGCGCACAGCGTTATGAGTATAAAAAATTCTGCCACACGCGGCTTCGAATTCCCACAAAGAGTTCGTAAAGCAAAAGGGCATCCGTGGATGCCCTTTTGCTTTATGGCGGAGAGGGTGGGATTCGAACCCACGTACGATTGCTCGCAAACTGATTTCGAGGGGCATTTTTGGCCAAAAACCGGCATTTTTCGCTTTATAACTCTTTATGGGATAACGCCGAAAACCCTTTAATTTCAAGGTTTCCGGCGTTTCGTCTTATAAGTTGCCGTAACCGTTATACAAATACTTTTTGGAGCGTTGGGCATCATTTGGGCACCACGGGTATTAAAATGTTACAAGAAAAACACTGTTTCTGTTAAGCATAGTATCCCAAACTCAACATAAAAATGTGCTATACGGTTATGCTACCATTTGAGGCGATAATGGATGAACCAGTTTGCAACTTCTTATAAATATATCGATAATATTATTAAAATGCAACAAGAACACAATTTGTCTGAACAAGAAACTGAAGCATTGGAAACAGCAAAAAAAGCCTTATTGTTAGTTGAGTTGCTTGGTAACTTCATTGGCATAGGCGGCAAAAGGAACCGCGTATCGCCCGGTGCCTCCCGCGATGTCTAGTACGTCGAAGCTCTTCAGCAGCCCTTTCCCTAGTAACAGCTCCGTGACCTTCACGGAACTGTCTATCCCGCTTCTTTTCTGCGATTAACCCAAAAGCCTTGCCCTTGAATCCCAGGAAATTTCCGCATTATGGTGGCCTCCCGGATGTTTTTTCAACATTGTTTCGTAAAGTTGTGTATCCAAATGATTCTCCTCCAATTTTTATACAAAGATAAGAATGCACCAACTTTTGCGTAGATTTATTTTCTATATGGAAGTGATTCCCTGCAAATCACCAGGCCAAATCAAATTCGATTAGACTACTCTAATCATATTGAGTTTATTCCTTTTTATTTTCTGTTGTCAATCCCTGGTGCTGGCAACTTGCTTTTTTGGTTAGAGTGTGTTAACGTGTATGTATAATCAGGCGGAGGGTAAATGAAATGGAAATCCGAAAATCTGCCGAGGATTATCTTGAAATGATGCTGATGCTTCACGAAAAGCATGGGTATATTCGGTCTATCGACATCGCAGATGAGCTGGGTGTTAAAAAACCCAGCGTTACCTATGCCACCAAACGTCTCCGTGAAAACGGATACATCACCATGGATGCGGACAATCTGATTACGCTGACAGAATCCGGTATGGAAATTGCTTCGCGCATGTATGAACGCCACAAACTTCTGACAGATATTCTTATCGCCTTGGGTGTGGACGCTGAAACGGCCCGCACGGACGCCTGCAAGATCGAGCATGACCTAAGCGAGAAAACGTTTGAGGCTATTTGTAAACACGTGAAAAATGACTGAAAGCAAAATCATAAAAGACATAAATATAGCCGACGCCGCATTGCTGAATATCTAGTGAGGTGGCGTCGGTTTTATTATTCTTTGAACAGCTTTATACCTGCATCTTAACATTGCCTCCGGCGATAAAGCCAAGGTCTTCCAAATGCTTTTTGATCTTTGCTTTTCCGCCGACTTTTTTAATCATGTTTTCCTCGCCAACGGATGCAAGTGTTAATGGCATCATGGTGTCCTCCTCCATATTGCCCGGATTAGGCTCGTCTAATCCGGGTGCCAAATAATCGGTTAGGCTCCCCTAATCAGATCACAGTTTAATCAATCTAACTCGGTTTGTCAATAGGTTTTCCCAAAATCCTGATAATTAAGTTAGAACGCGCTAACCTGGTCTGACGCATATTATCCACTCCGCAGGAGCGAAGGAGACTCCGTTTGGAAAACTGAGCTCCGTCCGCCGTTTCCCAGAAAAAAAGATTTCAGCTTTGCGGCCCCGGCGTCGTCGAGCGGATAATCGTCGAATACGCGTCCCCTATCGAGGTGCAGGACATAGGTACAACTTTTCAATATGAATTCCATATCGTGCGATATAATGAACTGCGTTTTCCCCGCCGCCTGAAGCTGCCGTATGTTGGCTGACACTTCGTGCATATGGCGCAGGTCAAGCCCGCTCGTCGGTTCGTCGAATATAATGATCTCTTTTTCAGAAGCGACGGCGCTTGCAATTGCTACGCGCTGTTTCTGGCCACCAGACAGGGACATGGGGTGCCGCTCCTTCATGGGCAGGAGGTCAAGGTCGGAAAGGATTTCTTCGACCTTTTTCTCATTTTGCTCCGGCATGCCAAGGAGGACTTCGTCGAGCACGCTTTCAGTGAACAGCTGGTGATTGACATCCTGCATTACCATATAACAGCATTTGAGACGGTCTTTTCTTTTGTATACCCTGCCGTCCTTCGTCAGCGTCCCCTTGCAGCGCTTGGTGAGCCCGCACAGGCATCTGGCGAAGGTGGTTTTCCCGGCTCCGTTTGGCCCGATCACGGCGACAACGCCGCCCCTGGGAACGGAAAGCGCGTCGATATTCACCGCCAACGCTTGACGCTTATACGAAAACACAAAATTTGAGATCAACAGCCGGTCCCGCGATATATCGGACGAAGTAACGCTTTGTTCCAGGGATTCCAGATACAGCGGGCGCAGCCCCATGCCTGACAGTCCGGTTTCCGTCATCATTTTCAGCCCTTCAGCAGTAAATATGCGCTCGATCCTGCCTTCTTTCATGTACACGACGCGATCCGCCAACTCCCTAAGATAATACAGCCGATGCTCAGCGGCAATGATCGTTTTCCCCTTGCGTTTCCAAGTGGCAACGAGCTTTCGCAGATCTTCGACCGCAACCGCGTCGAGATTTGAAGACGGCTCGTCAAGCACCAAGACATCGGGACGGCAGGCGGAAACAGAAGCGCAGGCGATTTTCTGCCTCTCCCCGCCGGACAACTGAAAGATATTCCTGTCCATGAGCGCTTCTATCTTGAATTCGGATACAGTTTCCGTAATCCTTTTATTGATCTCATCCTCAGGCAGCCCTCTGTTTTCGCAGCCGAACGCTATCTCGCTTGTGGTATCCACATTAAAAAACTGCGAGCGCGGATTCTGAAAAACGGAGCCCACCAGCTTTGCTGTCTCATACAGCGGAAGCTTTCCGATGTCTTTGTTGTTTATTAAAACCTCGCCGGTCAACTTACCCTCATGATAGTGGGGGATCAGCCCGTTTATTAGCCTTGTTAGCGTCGTTTTCCCACAGCCGGATTCCCCGCACAGGAGGATCATTTCGCCGTCGCTAATAGTCAAATTTATATCGTGAAGGCCGCCAGCGTTTTCTCCAAGGGCGTAGGAGAAGGACACGTTTTTCAACTGAATCATATAGGTGTCCTCCTAAAAGAAAATATAAAACGCCAGGGCGTCCAAAACGACGAGAGAAAACACTGCGTCCCACGGCCCGAAGCCGATCCGGCAGATATTCGTACGTTTCTCAGGCCCGCCAAGCCCGCGGGTCAGCGCCGAGGCCGACAATTCGTCGCCGATCTTAACTACGGATATCATGAGCGGGACCATGCGGTATTCCAGCAGAGCCGTCGGATTGTCGCCGATGCGTCTGATCCCCACGCCCCGCATACGCATGGCGTCATTTATGCTCCGGGATTCCTCCGCGACCGTTGGGAAAAATCGGAACATGACCGACATGGGGATGACAATCTTCTGCGATACGTGCATGCGCTCCATCGACGCCATAAACTCGCTGACCCGTGTCGTCGCCATCAGGTAATACCCCATTACCACGCAGGGAACAAAGCGCGTCACGAGACCGGACAGCATGACGATGACGATATTCAGGATGCCCGTGGTGCTGTAGACCAAAAACGCTTCCGTATACCAGGCCAGCGCAAAAAACGCGGCATAAAAAGCGGCGGCTTTCACCCTTCTGCCCGTGAGCAAAAGGGTGAAAGGTACAGCCGCCAGGACGAGGCGAGGATAAACGGCGCTGCCTTCTATACTGCCGCTCATCACGACCGTGCTGATGACGAGCACCAAAAAGAGCTTTGTCCGGGGATCGAGCTTCACGTATGTATTGACCGCAGAGCTTTGAAAAAGCTGAACCTCCATTATGCAATCCCAGCCCTTTTGAAGTGTTTTTTCAGCGCCGCGCGTCCGAGATACGCGCCGATGATCGCGCCGATAATAGCCAGCACGACCACTGCCAGCAACATCCATCCCGACATCAGTTTCATGAGCGTGTCCGCATATTCATCGCCGTACCCGGCGCGCAGTTGCTCGAAGTAGCTGTCGCGCATGATCCACATGGGAAGCAAAGCTCCCAATACCCACTCCGTGAATACGCAATAGCCGACGACATCCTTTTTCCAGCTTTTATATCCTCCCGATTTGAAAATAAGATCGGCGAGCAGACTGAAAAGGACGCCGGTCACCAGCACCGGCCAGCCGTGTCCGGTTGCGAACATCAGAAGGGCGACAATGATCCCCATAATCGTAACCATGCCAAATTTATTAACTTTGGTTAAATACAGCATGAACGGTATACCGCCCACGACCGGCAGCAGGAACGGAAGGAAAACCATAAAGATGGGAATGTATCCGATCATGCCGCATGCAAAAAACACAACAAAATAGATCGCCGTAAAAATCCCGACGTTGATAAGATCCTTGACTCCCAGTTTTTTATCCATAACAAATCCTCCAATAGCACAATGTTGGTATTAACCGACCGCGCACGCAATCGGCTGGTTACATCTGACAAGCCATTTCCGCCCTCGGACGGAATTCCGAAAAGCGGGTCCGCATATATAAATTTTCTCTTTCAGGTTTTCGCCAAAGCGTTTCTTATGGACCCCTACAGCTTGCTTTGAAGCTGTGTCTTCAGCATGGATGAAAATATACCCGGCGCCTCTTTCAAATTCCGCGGCGTACCCGTTTCCGCGATGGCGCCGTCTTTAATCACAACGATCTTGTCGGCGCCCGAGACCGTTCTCATGCGGTGGGCTATAATCAGGACGGTCTTGTTTTTAATCAGTTCGCTGAGCGCGCTTTGAATCTTGCTTTCGTTCTCCGCGTCAAGGGAGGCCGTGGCCTCATCGAGCAGGATGATGGGCGCGTCTTTCAGCATCGCCCTGGCGATAGATATGCGCTGCCGCTCGCCGCCGGACAGCCTTTCTCCGTTTTCCCCGATCAAGGTGTCGTATCCCTGGGGAAGCCTTCTCACAAATTCATCGCATTGGGCAAGCCGCGCCGCCTCCATGGCTTCCTCGTCCGTCGCCTCTTTTTTCCCAAGCCGGATATTCTCCATCACGCTTGCATTGAACAGGGTAACATCCTGGAAAACAATGGAGTAGCTGTTCAGAAGGGTTTCGGGATCGATCAGGGAGATATCCGCTCCGCCCAGGGTAATGAGGCCTTTGTCGATATCCCAGAAACGTGCGGAAAGCTTGGCCACCGTGCTCTTGCCGCCCCCGGAAGGGCCCACAAGCGCCGTCACATCGCCTTGTTTAGCCGTAAAGCTGACATTCTTCAGTGTCCGTACATCGTCCTGGTAGGAGAAGTCGACGTTTTTAAATTCAATATCATAGTTTTTGGGATAAAATTCTGTTTTTCCTTCCTGCCTCGGCATAGCATCCATCTCTTTCATGCGGTCTATCCGCACATTGAGATAAAGCAGCGCCGCAAGATTATTCAAGGTGTCCATGATTGGGTTGTAGATGCGGGCCGTAACGACGAGAAACACGAGGTAGGCAAAGATGCCGACGGACCCTTTTGCCAGCAGATATGCTCCGGCCAGTATGACGCAGGGAAGCCCCAGCTTTAAAATCACATAGGAAAAATTGATGAGCGCGCCGATCAGAAGTTCACTTTTGATCAGGGACTTTTCGAAGCTGTCCAAGCTCGCGTTCAAAGTGTTGGAAAAAGTCTTCTCCCGGTTATATGCTTTGATCTCATAGGCCGAATCGATCTCTTCCTGTATCTTATCAGAAATATCCCTCTTGATATAATAGAGTTTTGTATGCGATTTGCGCTGATACCTAACCGACAGGTAGAAGATCAGCGCCGCCACCGGAACGACCCAGAACATGGCGAGGGACATTTGCCAGTTGTAGATAAACATCATCACGCCCATGATAAGGACGGTCAGTGCCGCCGCATAAATTTGGGGGACCGCATGGGAAAAGAGCTGCTCAACCTGAGTGGCGTCTTCCATGATAGTGGAACTCAGATCGGCGACGTCCTTTTTGCCGAAAAAAGCCAGTGGAAGTTTTCTGAGCGTTTCGGCCAGACTGATTCTCCGTTTCGCACTTTCTTCATAAATTTTAGTGTAAGCGGAATCGTACTGAAAATATGCGATCACGAACATGACGATGAAAGAGATTACGGATATAACAACGTAGTACAGCGCGCCGCTCGCCGTCCTGCCGGAATCGTTTAAGAGTGAATACAGATATTCGTCCAGGAACTTAAAACCGAGGATCACCGGCGCCATAAAGCTTAAGTCCATCAAAACGGTCCAGATGATTGAGTGCAAAAGGTCCCTCGCACCCTTTTCGGACATGGCGTATTTATTCTGAAAATATTGAATCATTGTCAACCTCCTACACTTACAGCATCCCTGGCAACGATTTTCCAAGCAACGGATTTTTGGTATTCATCCCACATGGATTTATAGAGGCCGCCTTTTGCCACCAGTTCTTCATGCGTACCTTCCTCCGTGATCCTTCCGCCGTCGATCACCAGTATTCTGTCGACGTTCCGTACGCTTGTCAGCCGGTGCGCGATCATGAGAGTCGTCTTGCCTCGGCTGAGCTCTTTCAGGGCCTTCTGGATCAGATGCTCGTTTTCAGGATCGGCAAAAGCCGTGGCCTCGTCCAGAAGTACGATCGGTGCATCCTTGACGATGGCTCTGGCAAGCGCGATCCTCTGCTGCTCGCCACCGGAAAGATAAGTACCCTTTGACCCGATTACCGTATCGAGTCCCTCGGGAAGGCTGTCGATGATCTCTCTTGACTGTGAGAAATCGATAGCTTTATTAACGTCTTCCTCTCTGGCACTTACCTTTCCGAAGACGATGTTTTCCCGGAGTGTCCCTTTAAACAGCTTCGTACTTTGGAAGACGAAGGAGATGCTCTCCATCAACTCTTTTTTTGGAATATCCCTGACGTTGATTCCACCGACCAACACTTCGCCCTTGTCCGCGTCCCAAAAGCGGGCGGCAAGTCTCGCAATCGTTGTCTTTCCACCCCCGGAAGCCCCGACGAGAGCAACCGTTTCTCCTTCGTTTAATTTAAAGCTGATATGATTCACGGCGGGATTGTCGGCCCCTTTATAGAAAAACACGACGTCTTTGAACTCTAGGCTGTGGCCCTGAACGCTCTTTGCACTTTTGGTATAGCGCATATCCGGATAGCTCAGGAGATTATCCAGCCTGTCGATGGCCTGTTCTGCGATCATGGCGTTCTGCCGAAAATACATGGATTTCATCAGGAGCAGCGTAAAGGTCGGCGATATCAGAATGTAAAAGACGAAGTTGGTGAGCACAAGGGGAAGGTTCCCGCCGTTTCCTATCAGAAAGATGCCCATGGGAATTAAAAAGAAGGCGGCAGACTGCATAATCGCGGTGTAAAACGACATCGGCCTTCGCCATAGGACCGTATACGCATGGACCATTTCCTTGTATTTCATAATGCTGTTATAAAACCGTTTAAAGGAAAAGATGGTCTGTCCGAAGGTTTTTACGACAGGAATGCCGCGGATATATTCCACGGATTCGGCACTCATTTCCTCCAGAGAGTCGAAGTACATCTTTTGAAATTTCTTGCCTTCTGCGCTCATCATGAAGCTCATGGTAATAAAGCCCAAGATAATCGGGATGAGGGAGGCAAGCCCCATCCTCCAGTCCACGATAAAGATAAGCGCTAAAAGAATGACTGGCGAGACGACGGTGCCGGCCATGTCCGGGAGCTGATGCGCCAAAAACGTATGCGTTGTTCCCGCACCGTCGTTTACGATCTTTCGTATTCTACCGCTTGAATTTTGATCGAAAAAACCGAGAGGCTTGGACAGGACTTTTTCCATACCCACCTTCTGCATGCCGACCTCCACACGAAAAGCCGCAAGGTGCGAGCTCATCAGCGCACAGAAATAGATAATGATCCCGCCGATTGCGCTCGCGAAGGCGAGCCATGCGTAAAAGCCGACACCCGAAACGTCAATCGCCTCCGGCGCGGTGAGAATATCCCGCGTAATGTACCACACGAGCACGTACGGCAGGATGCCCAGTGCCGCGGAGATTCCCGACAATATGAGGGCCAATGGCAAAAGCGCTTTCTTTTTGCCCATATACGGTATGAATCTTTTTAAAAGAAAGGGTTTCTTTTCTTTTGGCATACTGCTTTTCCTCCTGAACATTTAATTAGATCGGACATATTTTCTGCTGGATATATCTTAAAAAGGAGCGGCGATTCTTGACCATTGGACGATGGATGTTTTTTCTCTCGCACTTGGTTAGTTTTATCTAACCTGCGGTTTTAATTTTACACTTTTGACAACAAAGAATGCTGACTAAGTTATCATAAGCGCAAGAAATTATACTCTATGTAGTTTGAAGATTATCAGATCCCCGGGATTGCCCGAAGACCCGCGCTATAAAACGTAACCATTGTCTGTTTGTCAACCTTATAAAACACTCTCCGCGTCGCTTTGCTTTGCGGGCGGCTTCACGGTTTTAACCCAGAGACCGAAATACAGCACGTGCGCCAGCCAGATGAAGGCAAGTACCGTCCGTCCGACCGGAACCGCGCCCATCAGGGCGAAACCGGTCCCCATGAGCACCGTGGCCGTGCCGATCAGTGTCAGTTTGTCCTTTATCGTCATTTCTCGGCGCTTTATCAGTCTGTCCAGATGCTTCCGGTACAGCTTCGTGGATAGAAACCAGTCGTTGAGTCGCTTGGAGCTGCGGGCAAAAAAGAACGCGGCCAGCAGTAAAAACGGTGTGGTCGGCAAAAATGGCAAAACCGTTCCGATTCCGCCCAGGGCCAGAAACAGCATGCCCAAAACGGTGTAAATCGCTTTCATATTCCTCCTCCTATGTCGTCCGTCCGGACCGCAGAGCGTACAGCCGCCCGGCAATACCCAGCGTGGACAGGCGGTGGGAAACCAGCACGACCGTCCGGTCCTTTTGCTTTTCCGCCAGCGCTTTCAGGATAACGCCCTCGTTGAGGCTGTCGAGGTTGCTGGTGGGTTCGTCCAGAAGCATCAGGGGCGCATCATGCAAAAACGCCCTCGCAAGGCCGATCCGCTGCCGCTCTCCGCCGGAAAGTCGGCCGCCCAGCTCGCCGACCACGGATTGATAACCGTCCGGCAGCGTCCGGATAAATTCATGGATGGAAGCCTTTTTGCACGCCTCGACGACTTCCTCCTTGGCGGCGTCCAGCCGGGCGATACGGACGTTTTCCAAAATGCTCTCGTTAAACAGCACGGTCTCCTGGCCGACAAAGCTCTGGCAATTGCGCAGGTGCGCCGTGTTCACCGCCCGCAGATCCATATCCGACAACGTTATTTCCCCTTCGCTTACATCCCAGAACCGCATTAGCAGGCGAAGCAGCGTGGACTTACCCGAGCCGCTTTTACCGCAGAGCCCGATAATCTCACCTTTTGGAATCTCCAGCGAGACCTCTTCCAGTATGGGGTCGGCGTTATAGGCAAAGCCGACGTTATCGCATTTCATGCCGGTAAAGTCCGGGCTCCTCCCAGCCTCGACTTCCGCGGTCTGGGGCGCCTCCTCTAGTAGATCGAGCACGCGTCTGCCCGCCGCTATGGTCTGCGTCAGTCCGCTACCCAGGGAATTGAGCGCCAGCACCGGTCCAAAGGACCCGGCCAGGGCCAGAACGGACAGCAGCATACCATCCATTCCAATCGCTCCGGACGCATGTAGCCACACGGCCAGCACCAGCATCCCCAAAGTACACAGATGCACCGCAAGTCCGCTTGCCGCGCCCACGCGGGCCGTTTTTCTGTTCAGCTTTCGCTGCATCACGCCCAAACGCACCGTGCGTTCGTCCAGTTCCTCCATTCGTTGCCACCCGCAGCCGTACTGGATGCATTCGCCGACCCCGCGCAGACTGTCCATTAAAAACGAACCGAGCGTGCCGACCTCTGAGCGCAGGGCGCCCCCGTCCTTCGTGTAGTGGGCGGTAACAAGCGGCATAGCCACGCCCAGCACCAAATAACAGGCCGCGGCATACACGCCCAGTAGGATATGCCATGCACCCAGCCAGACAACAAGTATGATGCTAAACAGTGCCGCGATCAGGATGGGCGAGATTGTATGGGCGTAAAAGACCTCCAGCAACTCCACATCGCTGGTGATGAGTGAAATGAGATCGCCGCGGCCGCGCCCTTCTAGCTTAACCGGAGCAAGCCGCCGCAGGGCGCAGAAAATCCTGTCGCGTATCATGGCCAGCAGCTTGAAGGCAATATAGTGATTCACCGCCTGTTCCGAATACCGTAGCACGCCGCGCAAGACAGCAAGGGCCACCAGTAAAATAACCGCCGTGCGTATGTCCAGCATTCCGGGTACGCCCATTGCACCGAGCAGCGCTGCGCCGCCGGCAACGGTCAGAAAGGTCGCGCAGAGATACCCGGCCGTGCCCATCAGCACCGCCGCCGCCAAGCGCGCCAATAGCATGCCGCCGAGTCGAGTCAATTGCCATAATACCTGGGTATCAGACCGCCGCGACGCAGATGCTCTCGCAGTAGATTTCTTCACTGTGCGCCTCCTTTTTCCGTCCGTATTGCTGCAATTCACCCTGGGCGCGGAACAGCTTCGCGTACTGTCCGCCCGCCTGCAAAAGCTGCTCGTGATCGCCCTGCTCCACGACCTTGCCGTGCGCGAGGACATAGATGTTTTCAGCCGGGACGACATTTGCCAGCCGGTGCGAGATCAAAACGACCGTTTTGCTGCGCTTAAGCTCGCGGATCGCCGCCATCAGCAGATTTTCGCTTTCCACGTCGATGTTGCTCGTGGCCTCGTCGAATATATAGACGGGGCTGTCGTGCAGCAAAGCCCGCGCAAACGCCAGCCGCTGCCGCTGCCCGCCCGAAAAGTTTTCGCCGCGCTCCGAAAGCACCGTGTCCAGCCTGTCCCGGGTCTTTAAAAAATCCCACAGACGCGCTTTTTGCAGCGCCGCGACCAGCGCCGAATCTCGCGCTCCGGGACAGGCCATCAGCAGATTTTCGCGCACCGTGCCCTTGAATATGTAGCTGTCGTGCCCGAGCAGGGTGATGTTCTTCATACGGCTTTCACCACCGATCTGTGAAATCGGCACGCCGCCGATGGTGACTTCGCCCTTACCGGGCGAACATTGCCCCGTCAAAAGCGCGGCGACCGTGCTTTTCCCGCAGCCGCTCTCACCCACGACGGCGGCAAACGAGCCGTGGGGCAAACGCATGGTCACGTCGTGCAGTACCTCGGTCTCCGGCGTATAGGAAAAGGACACATGTTCAAGAACCAAGTCGGTGTTCGCCGGAGAAATTGCCCGCGTGCCGTCCGGCTTTTCTTCAGTTTCCAGCAATTCAAACATCCGGGCGGAGACTGCCATGCCGTTCATGGCGATATGAAAATAGGACCCAAGCTGGCGCATTGGGATAAAAAACTCCGCGGCCAGCAGGATTAACGCCAGCGTCTGTCCGGGCGACAACTGCCCCGCCCGATACGCCGCGACCGACAGCGCCGCGCCCACCGCCGCGCCGCCGTAGGCCACCAGATCCATGACAGCGATGGAGTTGAGCTGCATGACCAGAACGCGCATAGTGATCTTACGGAACCGCTCCGCGCGCTCATTCATCTGCTCGTTTTTATACCCGTCCGCGCCATAGGTTTTAAGTACCGTAAGCCCCTGCAGGTTTTCCAAAAACCCGTCGCCCAGATCGGTGTACATCCCCCAATATTTCGACATCAGCCGCTTGGCGAGCTTTTGTATCAGAATGATTATGACCGGGATCAGCGGCACGAATAGAAGCAACAAAAGGGATATGCGCAGATGGCAAACCGCCAGCACCGCGCAGAGCGTTACGGGAGCCAGCACCGCGTAGAAAAGCTGTGGCAGGTAACGTGAGAAGAACATCTCCAACTGCTCCACGCCCTCCGAAGCGATCTGTACCGCGCTGCCTGTTGAAATGGTCTCAGTATATCCGCGCCCTAGTGATAACAGCTTCGCGTAAATTCTGCCGCGCAGGACACGCTTCACCCGATTGCTGGCTTGAAACGCCAGATCGGAAGCGCGCCCGGCGCATATCCAGCGCACGGCAAGCACAGCGGCCACACCGAGGATCGGCAGAGGCAGCGAATTTACCCGGAGGCTTCCCGATAGAGCCGCTTCCAGCACATGGGCGATCAGCAGCGCAATGAAAATATTGCAAAGCAGGGACACCCACTGCAGCAGCACGTTCCCAGCAATGCGTTTTTTGACGTTTCCCACAAGCCGCATCAGTCTTTTATCTATCATAGGCTCTATTCCTTTCCATTACGCCGACATGACCCGGAGTGCGTGGTTTTCACGTCGGGCCGCAAGATCGATTTCGCATGGGGATCGAATAACGCTTTCATATGCCCGCCAGTTGATAAACCGCATCTCGGCGACGCACTGCGTGAATAACCGACGCTATACTTTTACGGTGTCTTCCATGGTGGTTAGACGCATCTAACCTGATTCTAATACATGTTTTGTTTCTTGTCAAGGATAACGTTATTATAGACCATGCTGTATTGATAAACGGTGGCTTACTGATCCTTGACACCCGACATCCCGCGTGGCGCTATCCGGTTAGACGGATAAAAACCGACGAAGAAAAAAGAGCTAGCGTACATTGGCTGTGCAAAAAAACCTGCTGATGCTGTTTGCCGGTTTTAAAAAAGCCTTTGTACTGAAGCTCTCCCTTCTCATCTTCGCACTGAATTTTATCATGCTTTATTTTCTGGCTTTTTTGTTATTATGAAAAGGGAATAAACAATGAAAAAAGAAAAAGGACTCCGCTTTCATTTTGATATTGCCGCGAAAATCCTGATGCTGCTCGGATTTGCCGGCTTCTATCTGCAGACGCTGTTTACGGGCTCGGTCACACTGTACGTGCATCCGAGAATCATCCCATATATCCTGTTTGCAGCGACAGTAATGATCGTTAATGCGGTTTTGCTGTTTGGGCAGTTTTTTAACCCTGGTACGAAGAAGGCAAGCGCCTGGCCTCTCCTGTTTTTCATTATTCCGCTGATCATGGCATTCACTCTACCCGCCGTATCCTTTGACTCCGATACGGGAACGGCCGGCGATATCCAGCTCTCGGTTTCGGACAGCGCCTCAAACGAAAAAGAATCGGCTGCTGTTCAGGAAGCCGATACCGACACCGTTCCGGACAATTCGGATTCTGTCGCGGTGGAAGAGCCGGAAAAGGAAAGCTCCGCCGCTGAAAACGAAATGCAGGACGGGGTCCTTGTGTTCAATAACGAAAATTATTACGAATACCTATGTGATATCTATGCTGATTTAGCCGTTTACAAGGGAACGGAAGTTGAACTGACGGGCTTTGTATATAACGGCGACGACGGGTTCGCTGATGATGAATTCGTAGCCGCGAGGCTGCTCATGGTGTGCTGCGCCGCCGACATGCAGACGGTCGGGCTGCTTTGCCGATGGGACGGGGCCTCCGGGCTGGAGTCGGACACCTGGGTTAAAGTGACGGGTACAATAACCGGGATCGAATTCGGCGAAGAGGTTACACCGCTTGTTGAAGTGGAAATCGTTGAAATGATTGACAAACCGGATACCGAATATATCTATCCGTATTGACCGGACAAGCGGTTCGCTTATTTATTTGCGTATATGCACCGGTCTGAGATTTTATTGTTGCCTGATACATTTAAAGTATGCGATTGATCCAATGTTATAAAGCTCATATCCGCCGTAAAGAGACCGGAGCTTTTCCGAAAGCTCCGTTTTCGTCAAAAAAGGCGGCGTAAACCAGCCCTTCGGTACATAAAGATGCCGGACAAAAAAATCCGTGCGTTTTGTTTCTCCCGAAATGTAAAAGCAGCCGATAAAACTGCCGCCTTTTTTCAGTACGCGTCTCGTCTCATAAAACGCGGCTTCCTTGGCCGGGAAAGCATGAAAGCCGTTCATGGACAAAATAATATCGAAAGACTCGTTTCTAAAAGGCAGGTAGCCCACGTCTCCCTGTTGGAAACTCACGTTTTCAATCCCCGCCGACCGGAAGCGGGAACGGGCGATTTCCATCATTTCGTTGGAATAGTCCAGACAGACGATCTGCGCATTTTTCATGTGTGCGTACTTTTTTTCGGTGAGAACGCCGGTTCCCACGGGCACGTCGAGCATTTTCCCGCCGAAGGAATCCGGTAGCCATCGGAGCAGTTCAGGGGCATAGGCGGTATCCTGAAAGCCCCAAACGATCTTGCAGTAAAGCCTTGCCCAAGTCATCTGCGCGTCGTAAACCTTCGAGGCCTGCCCGTAAGAATGCTGTATTTTCGTTTTCCGTTCCATGATTGACCCCCTATGTTCTTTCCGCCACGACGTAAGCGAGCGGGAATGACGCATTGAGCAAAGCAGCGTCCACAACGGTGAATCCGTTTTTCCCGAGAAACGCTTGATAACTTTGTTCCGTCCATTTGTGATAGGCGCGGAACCCGGTAATCGACATCAGCCGTGAGAGAAATGCGGCTTTCCTGCTTCCGGCATGTACAAAAGTGGGAGCGATCAGTTTGCCGCCCGGCTTCAGAACGCGGCCGACTTCCCCAAGGGCCTTTTCCGGCTCCGGCATAATATGGAGGGTATTTGCTATGATGACGGCGTCGAAGCTGGAAGCGGGGAAGGACAGGGCGTATGCGTCCTGAGCGCCGAAGCAGATATTTGAAGCGCCCTTTTCCCGCGCTTTCTTTTTTGCCGCGTCGATCATCCCGGATGAAAAATCCACGGCGTCGATCTGCTTTAAATGCTCCGATAAGCCGAGAGCGATGAGGCCGGTGCCCGTGGCGACCTCCAGGACCTTTTCGTCTGGCCCCAGCATGCCGGTCATTCTGTCGATCATGATCCGATACGCGTCCATATCTTTTTTCATAAAGCGGTCGTAGATCCCCGCAAATCGGCTCCATACCGCGGATTCTCTTCTTGGCACGATATTCCTCCAGGCTAATTTCTGTTTTGCAGTTGCTCCCAGCGCAGTTAGATGTTTCTAACAGCATGGCACAATCTATCCAAAAAGTAAATACGCTTTCGACAATTTCTGAGAATAACTAAAAAGCGGGCCTTTCATAGGCTTAAGACTATAGTAACCAGTACAGCGCCCTGTTCGGTGGAAGGCGGTAGCACAGAACCACTTGCACAGCAACGAATAGGAAATGCTTTGCACACAGACACACGTTTCGCCGTCGGCCAGAGCGATGCAGTTGCCCCTATCATAATTACAACACCCACGTACCAGTTTTTGCGCTTTGTGGAATTGCCTGTAATTCATCCTTGGGGTACTCATAGCTTATATGTTCTTTTCTATTCCGGCGTTCCCCACAAAATACCGTCCACATTCTGCATCTTGCGGCGTCATAAGGTCATGTATTGCAAATATACCACCATTTCCCAGCACATGGAGTGTTTCAAGGCTCAGGTCCTGTTGCTCCGTCAGCCAAGTGCCACATCCAACATCATCATAACGCTGAAACCGACGGCGAAAAACACAGTGCCAATGTCGGAGTGCCTTCCCTCCGACATTTCGGGGATCAGTTCTTCCACCACCACATAGATCATCGCGCCCGCCGCAAAGCTCAGCATATATGGTAATGCCGGAACAATCAATCCGGCCGCCAGGATTGTCAGTACCGCACCAATGGGCTCCACAATTCCCGAGAGCACTCCGCTGAGAAAGGCTTTCGGTTTTCCCATGCCTCCCGCACGGAGAGGCATGGAGATGATCGCACCCTCCGGAAAATTCTGAATGGCAATACCAAGAGAAAGCGCCAGCGCGCCCATTGCCGTGATATGTATGTTTCCGGCCAGATAGCCCGCGTAGACCACGCCGACGGCCATTCCTTCCGGAATATTATGCAGGGTGACAGCCAGCACCAGCATAGTCGTTCGCTGCAGCCGGTTTTTCGGACCCTCCACCCTCTCGCTGTTTCGATGCAGGTGCGGAATGACATGGTCGAGCAGCAGCAGGAATAGAATACCGATCCAAAAACCGATAACGGCAGGGACAAATGACCACTTTCCCATATCTGCCGACTGCTCGATCGCCGGGATCAGAAGGCTCCAGACAGAAGCCGCCACCATAACCCCCGCCGCGAATCCGGTCAGGGCGCGCTGTATGGCATCGCTCATAGCTTTTTTCATAAAAAACACGCAGGCCGCGCCCAGCGAGGTTCCCAAGAATGGAATCAGGATTCCATAAAACACTTCCTTATTCATACGCTTACCTCTTTTGTTTTCTAATTATATACTTGAACGGTTCCTCATTCTATAGGATCACCTTATCACTCGTGAATAGTGACTAGTAAGATGAAATCAATCAGTGCCATAGCCGTCGAAGTCGTCTATATAAACCTGACACGCGGCTTTATAACTGATTTGAACCTGTTTCCCGTCAAGCTCCAGCATAAGCGGACCTTCATAAGCCCCGACTGAAATGACTTTAACGGAACATCCGATTTTAATGCCAAGCGCTTCCAGATAATCAAGTAATTCTTTTTCCTCGATAACTCGTCTTATATATGAATGTTTGCCGGCTTTAAGACGGTTCAATGTAATGAGAGAAGATTTTGTTATCTGCCCGTTACTATGCGGTATGGCATTGCCGTGCGGACAGTAGGCGGGGAAATTCAAAAACTTATCCAGCCGTTCAGTCAGACGGGGCGGGGCCACATGCTCAAGAAGTTCGGCATCCTCGTGCGCTTCACTCCAGGAATACCCCAGATGCCGAAGGAGAAAAACCTCCCATAAACGGTGACCGCGAAGAAGCTGGGCTGCTATCTTTATACCTTCCTCTGTCAATCTGGAACCCTTGTATGCCTCATATTCAATCAGCCCTTCACGGCTCAGCTTATTGAGCATTTCAGAAACGGAGGCAGGTGCAATTTGCAGTACATCGGCAATCTGCTTATTGCTTACCATATTCTCCACTCCGCCAAGCTTATATATTTCTTTTAAATAATCTTCTTTATTGGGCGTCATATGATTTCCTCCGTTTCAGGTATACATGCCATATTATCCGATGCGTACATAGATGTTGTTATATAAAGAACCAACTACAGGGTGCTTTATCCGGCAAAAATCTTCGAGATCCAGCCGATCAGTAAGACAAAAGCTATTACTATTAAAGTAGGTATCTGACGGCGAAAAAGCCGTTTTGTATAATCATTCATCGTTTTTTCCTCTATATTACTCCGTACCAATAATATTAGGTATGCCTAAATTATTATTAGTATATACCTAAATATCAATTTTCGCAACATATTTTTTCTGGGAAAAGTTCTTTCCTGAGATAAAGGCCTTTGACTATTTTATTTTTTCTATATTCCGACTGATACCGGTGGCGCACCTGAAGGCAAAGCTTGCAGGATAAATTAATATTTGATTCCAGAACTTTAATGTTGAGTTTTTCTCTAAAGTATTATTTTTTCAAGTTTTTTTGAAATGTGTTGAATAATTGCCCGGCCAGTATATTCAGGGTCTTCAAATGTGAAAATCCCGCTTCCCGCAGTACCCTGCGGATTTCTGTCTCCGGAGTAAAATGCCCGGCGCGGCCTACAAAACCGCCCTCTTTGTTTTTCCAGTCCAGTACCACAATCCTTCCGCCCGGTTTTATGCTTTCATTGAGTTTTTGATGTGGTGGAACACGTTACGCATAAAAACCAAATCGCAGCTTTCCCTTTGCAGGCGGCAATTGTCCTCGCTGCCGGATACCGTTTCTATATTGGAAAGCCGGTTTTTCTCCGCGATCTTTTTTATTCGCGCCAAAAGCTTTTCGTTGGTATCAACAGCAAATGCTTTCCCGTCAGGCCTGGTCCGCTTTGCCATTTCAAAGGTGAAATATCCTCCGCCGGAACCAATATCGGCGATATGGTCGCCGATACTGATTTCAAGATTTTGGAGCACCTTTTGCGAGCCTTTTTTTGCTCTGTTGTTAAGCATAACCGCCCATATCCCGCTAAACAGCATTCTTATTATCCTCCGCTATTTCCGCCGGCACATTCTGTTGCGAGCAGTCTTGCTTTAACGCCTTGAGCTTCTTGTTCACCCCAACGACAAGTATCGCCGTCAGCATAACCGTCAGTATATCTGCAAGCGGCTGAGCCCAGATGATACCTTCAACCCCAAACAGGCGAGGAAGAATTAAGATTGCCGGGATAAAGAATAATCCCTGACGGCAGATGCTTAATATTCCGCCTTCCATCCCACGCCCCATCGCAAGGAACAGCGTCATATAGACCTGCTGAAATCCAAACAGGACAAAGATGATTCCGTTTGCCCTCAGCATGCGCGCGCCGATATCGATCAGCGCCGTGTCGTTTTCAGTGAACAGGGAAACAATCTGCCCGGGAATGACGAGCATCAGAATTGCCGCGGCGGCGCAGAAGACAGTTGCCCAGATAAGCGATATTTTTGTGGCTTCGTTCATGCGGTCATATCTTTTTGCTCCGTAGCTGTATCCGGCCACGGGCTGATACCCCTTCATATAACCGAATACCACATAAGTACCCAGCGTCAGGATACGTGTCACCACGCCGGCTGCAGCCAGGGCGAAATCTCCATATTTGCTCGCCGCCGTGTTCGTCAGGCTCAGCGCGATACTGGTCAAAAGCTGATAAACGAAGATGGGAACACCAACTTTGAATATCTCTCCGTAGATTTTACCGCTGAAAGTAAAAAGCCTTGGAGAAAAACGCAGATATCCTTTTTTACCAACGCTGAACCAGAAGTACAGGCAGGAGGTCGCGGCCTGTGAGATGACCGTGGCAATTGCGGCACCCCGTACTCCTAAGCCAAGCGGCAGGATGAATATCGGGTCCAGGATTATATTCAGCCCGCCGCCGATCAGCATTGAGATCATGGTGATTCTTGCCCGGCCCTCGGCGGTTATGATATTGTTCATCGTGATGTTAAATATGTTCAGGATGGAACCGATAACAAAAATTACGGCATACTCTCTTGCGTACGGCAGGACCGTAGCCGTAGCTCCCAGTGCGACCAGCAAATCGTCCAGGAAGCACATGGCAATAACAATGGCTGCTACTCCGATAACCAAGCTTGAGAATAGGGCCGTCGAGGCCGTACGGTTTGCTTCATCTGTTTTTCCCTGCCCTAAAAGCCGCGCGATATAGGAAGCCGCGCCGCTTCCAAAGGACATGCCAAGTCCCACGATAATCTGGACGATAGGAAACACAACGGATACCGCGCCCACCTGACTGGTTCCAAGCCACCCTACAAAATATGCGTCGACCGCACTGTAAATCGCCGAGGCCATCATACCAATCATGGTCGGAACGCCCAGCTTAATAAGCACTTTCGGGATTTTTTCATCCCGCATCATTAAAATTTTTTCTTCATTGTTCATATTTCTTTCCTTTCAACGCTGTATAGTTACTATACTCTTTGCATAAAATAAAAATGAGTCGGCGGCTGTTTTCACCGGCAAAGGTATAGCTGCTATACTCTTGCCACAAAAAACACTAAATCTGTTCAGTCTTTTCAAACGCATCAATCTTCTCATCCAGGGTATTGAGGAAGCCGTATAAAAAGGCCCTATTTCCCTCAGAGGCGTTTTCGAAAGCAGCGGAAAAAAGCCCGTCAAATTCACGATGCAACTCCTCGTGATGACGATAGGCCGTTTCGCCTTTTGGCGTAAGACGCAGCACAAGTCTTGACAGGTTGTGGGGATCGGTGTCTTTGACAATCATGCCCTTGCGTTCGAGTCTTTGAATGATTTGGGATACCGCGCCTTTCGTCACACCCAACATGTCGGCCAACCCCGTCACATGGATGCCTTCGTTTTCTTTGATGGATTTGATCATGTGGATTTCCGCATGATACAAAGGCTGATCCGTCCCGTAATACCGGGTTTTCCTATCAATCTCGGAGAGCTTGGTGACCACGCGCAGAAAGGTATAGCTGATCTTTGTTCTGTTTTTAAATTTCATATTCATGAGCATAGCATATAGCTACTATACGCTTTTGTCAATATAAATCAAACGAGAATTTAAACGTTTCTAAATCCATATTGACAAATAGTCAGCGCTGAGTATAATATTACTCAGCGCTGACTATCCATAAAAGGAGGATTAGAAATGATACCGCTGTACATTCTTGGATTAGTTCAGAGGTTTGGACCGCAACACGGCTACCAGATTAAAAAAATAATTGCCGAGCAACTTGCCGATTTTACGCAAATCAAACTGCCGACGATTTACTACCATCTCGAAAAAATGGAAGCGGACAACCTTCTGACTGCAAGCCGCGAAAAACCCGGCAGCAGGCCGGAGAAAACCATTTATGACGTTACGGATAAGGGGAGGGAAGCATTCCGGAATATGCTGGCCGGGCTCCTGAAATTTGAGTACAGGCCGACATTCGCTTCGGACGGCGCGTTTTACTTTTCGGATTCGCTGGATGCCGCCGAAATAGCGGCGCATTTGGATATCTATGTTCAGAAACTGCGTGCCACCATCGATTCCATTCAAAAGCATTATTGCGAGACAATGCAATATGTGCCGGAAGAAATGAAGACGATGGTCGATATCATTTTCAGCCATCATCTGCGACACTATCGGGCTGAACTCGACTGGGCCGCCGAGTCGTTGAATCGTTTGAAAGGAGCGTAAAGCTATGCCAAAGCAAAGAATTGTTGAAACAAACGAGGGTATACAGGACGGGTTGACCGTCGAAGTCTTTGACCGTTTCGCAAAGGGTATGCGGGACAAAGGATGGAACAATGTAGACGATATTATTAAGAGCGGAATTACCGGCGGGAATGTTCTCGAAATTGGCCCGGGACCCGGATACGTCGGACTAGAATGGCTCAGAAAATGTCCCGATTCCACGCTGACCGGCTGTGAAATCAGCCGGGAGATGATAAAAATGGCTGAAAAAAACGCCCGTGATTATGGTTATGAATCAAGAATACGGTATGTGGAGGGCAACTGTATACAAATGCCCTTTCCGGACGCCTCTTTCGGCGCTGTTTTTTCAAACGGTTCGCTTCACGAATGGGAAGACCCGGCGAGGGTCTTTAACGAAATCGAGCGGGTCCTGAAGTCAGGAGGCCGCTTCTGCGTGGCGGATATGCGCCGGGATGTCAATCCGGTGGTCAAATTGATGATTTATGCTTCGACCAAACCGAAGGAGATCCGCCCGGGCTTTATTAGTTCGCTGAACGCTGCCTACACGGTCGATGAGATTAGCGAAGTCCTAAGCAGAACCAGGCTACAAAATGTTTTGGTCAGCAAAGAGTTCTTTGGTTTGTGTATTTCCGGGCAAAAGCTCTGATAATAGAGTATTTGACGATACAGATATTCTGCTTGCTGTATCAATAGCCACAGGTTTTTTATAATACCGTTCTTTCCGGAAAAACACCGGCCTCAAGTATTTGCTTCAGATATACATTATCTTCTTTCATGTCGTCCAGAATCAGTTGCCAATTGGCTCTTTTCTTTGCAATTATTTTGAAAAGCAGCCAATTGAATATTTTTCCGAAAAAGGTGTCCGGTTTTCCGAATTTTTCGATGTGCGTGAAGCGGCACCCACTTCCGGTTTTCTCGCCGATGAAATAAATATGTGCCAGCCCCGACATGGTTTCAAACATGATCTGAAAACCGCCGTCGTTTTTCTCATGCCGTTGAATAATACCCGTAATGTCATAAGGAACGCCCATGACCAGTTCTTTAAATTGAATTTTGCCGCCGACGTCAAGACCGCCCGACACCTTTTTGAAACACTCGTGATAAGGGCTCCATTTTACAAAGTTTTCGTCCAGTGCTTCAAGCCAGCCATATAGTGCGTCCAACGGTACGGACAGCTCGACCGAATCCTTCAAGGTAATCATACATTCCTCCGCTTTATCCTATTTTTAAATGGACCATCTTCACCATGTTGGACAAGTCTGAAAGGAACATTTTGGATTTTGTTCCAAACGTCATTTTTGAATGCAGATCGGTCAAACTGTAATATTTCCGTTCCTCTATCACGGAAACCCCGGCGGTTATCTCCTCGGCGAAGGCTTTGGCGCTGTCAACGGAAAAGAACATTTCCGCATCCTGCCTGCCCATCTTTTTCATATAATGCCTGGAGCCTTTTATCCCTGCGGAAGAGACAGCGTCAAACACAAGCTGTGCCTGCCCGAAGCCGGCCAGATGCTCAATAAAATCGACCACCTGCTCTTCATGGAAATAGTAAAACAGGCCCGACGCGACGATCATAAACGGTCCCTGAGCCGCCGCTTTTACCTGATCGATCCACGAATAATTGAACATCGAATAAGGAAGATAACGGTCGCGCTCTTTTTCGGGGAAGTATTCTTCTCTCAATTTGAGCACATCCGGAAAGTCCAGTTCGAACCACCGCGCTTTACCGTTGTCGTTGCGGGCATACAATGATTCAAGGCCGCATCCCACGTTGACGATCACGCCGTCCGGGTGCACGGTCAAAAACGCCCGCACATAATGGTCCACGTTTTTTGACCGGACGGCGCTGGCCAGATACGTATATTCCGTTTGACGGGGCATTTCACGGATATTCGCCGGGAGCCGCTTCATTATGGCAAGGGCATTTTTATCGTACAGGATATCAGGATGATGTTTTGAGGCGTATATCCGCCCAAGCAGGGGGACATACAGGGTTTCCGATACGGTTGATAATTCAGGCATGGGCGTCTCCTTCAAAAAGCACCTTGTCGAGTCTTTTAATAAACTGGTTGCGTATGGGTTTCGGCACATCCAATACTCTCGCGGAAAATTGGATAATTGAATTGGCAAGCGATTTAATATCTTGCCGCTCGGCGGTTCTTACGAACACGAAGTCATATACCATTTCATAGATTCCGCCGATGACATAAAGGGCAAGGCTTCCGGCTTCCGCGACTGAAATGTGAAGCCAGGGCAGGCTAATGATCGCCGTTTCCCACATGCCTGTAATCCTGCGCGTGATCCTCTCCCGTATATCCAGAACAAACAGCCTGTTGTCAACGGCATCACTCGTATCAACCGCCCGCTTACTTTCCGCAAGCGTTTCAAGAAAGCTCGACATCATCCCGGCGATACGTTCTTCAATTTTTATCGATTCGTCACGAAGGCAAGCTTCGAGCTTCGCCATATATTTTTCGGCGTAGTTTTCCATGACGGCATGATAGATGTCCTCCTTTGAAGGGAAATAATAGTAAAACACGCTGGGGGATACGGATTTATCTCCAACGGCATCGAGAATATCCCGAACGGAGGTCCCCGCATAGCCCTTCGAGAAAAATAGTGTTTTGGCGGCATCGATAAATTCATTTTGCCGAATACTCGGATCTCTTTTTGGTCGCGGCATAATACATCCTCATTTATAGAATATTATTCTAATAATATTCTATATGATTTCTTTTTATTTGTCAATTCCCCAGTCAGCAAAAGAAAACGCAATGACGATATGTCCTCTTTCGCGCTTTTAGGAATTACCTGTAATTCATCCTTTGAATACTCATAGCTCGTGTGTCCTTTCCTGTTCCGGCGTTCCCCGCAAGATGCCATCCACATTCTGCTTGATAATACCGTATTCTTTCATTGCCTTTTTCGCTTCGCCGTACTGTGCGTACAGCCGTTCTTTTTCGTCGGCCATCCGGTCATATTCCGCTTTGAGGAGAGAGATCGGGCAGTTTCGTTACGCCATTTTCTTTTAGCGCCCGCGCCGCCGCTTCATAGAGGATGAGGGCGCTTTCATGCTCCCGTCGATACCGGGGCTTGTCTTTCGTGCGGCGGTAATCATCGGCCACCGGCTTTGTCTGCTTGTAGGTGGTGATGTGTTTTATTAGCACAGCCATATCCGTAAGCCGCTTTTCCACGCCCTTGAGGGCTGTGGCTGCCTCGTCGTTGGCGGCAACCAGCTCTGCAATTTTCGTTTCCAGCTCGGCATATTCCGTGATACCGTGTTCGGTAAGAAAGTTCATCGTCTTTGCAGCGCGCTTCAGGTTTTCGATTTTCGCCCACCGTTCATATCCCATTGATTGCTGCGCCTTGATGCTGTTTTCAATGTCAATCAACAACGAAATGCCCTTGCGCTCCGGCTTGGGTGTGCGGACAGGACGCTTGCCCTTGATGCGCTCCGTAATCGCGTACTCGGTGTAATTTTCACCCAAGGTCTTACAGCGGGTAAAACGTTCCTGTCCGGGGGCGCGGAACGATATGTACTTACCACGTTTGATTTCATAGCCCGTCGCTTCCATCCGGCGCAGGAAGTCGTCAAAGTCAGTGGACAAGGGAATGAGCGCGTCGATAGCGATTTTCAGTTTTGCTTTCCAGCTTGTCCCTGCTTTGTCTGCCTGATATTCGGCATAGCTCTTGCCTTTGTTGCGGCCCGGCGTCACGACGGACAGGCCGTTTTCCCGGCAAAACCTGTCGCTGGTGCGCCGGATATAGGCGTAGCTCTGTTTATTGGAAATGTATTTTTTGTGCTCGACCATATCCACGGCGCAAAAGATGATGTGATTATGGATATTTCCCTTGTCTGTATGGGTAGACAGCACGTATTCATACTTGCCGCCCAAAACATCATCGGCAAGCTGCCGCCCGATCTCATGCGCCAGCTCCGGGGTAGCCTCGCCCGGCTCGAACGACTGTATCAGGTGATGGGCGATATTGTTGCCTTTCTGCATGGCCTGTTTTAGTGTCATTTCAAACTCAATATCCGCTGTTTCATAGGAACATCCGAACGAGGACACAAGCAGCTTGCCGTCCGTCTTGGCCAGATTTTGGATGTAGTCAAGAGCTTTCTTTACGGTGCTTTTAATAGGCTTAATCTTTGTAACCGCCATATCTCGTTAAGCGCCCCCTTTATGTCCTCAATGTCCTGCGCGTACACCGTCCCTGTGGCGTTTACCCGCTTCGCTATCTGATTAACGTTGACGCCGATCTTTTGTATCTCGGCGGTCTGCGCTTTGATGTCGGAATAGTCAACATTGATGACGTAGCCGTCAATAAGCATCTTCCGGGCGTAGGCCGAAAAGTTGCCTGTGTGCAGCAGCTTCATCTTTTGTTCAATCAACGCCCGTTCCTCTGCTGTCACGGGGACGCGCAAGACGATATTCCGCTTCCTGTTCGCCATCCTTCACCGCCTTTCAATAAGGGTTTGGGTCTATCCCAACAAGCAGACGTCCCCGACCCGGCAGGATGTCGGGACGGGCTGTTTTTCGGGAGTGTGGCTACACTCCCTATGCTTGCTACGGTATCTTTTCACTACCTACTACAACGGGAGAACCGAAAATGCCAAACAATCTGCACATAAAAGAAAACCGCCGTGAAACATTGCGTTCACAGCGGGTTTCTTCTGACTATTCAGTTTCCGCAGAGTGTCATTTTTCCTCTGCGTCGGCTTCCTGTATGCTCTTTGAGGTAGCGGCTACGAACCAGAAAAGCCTCTGCGCGGAGTGAGAAGAAAGATCAAAAGGAAAACAACAAATCGGAATCTCCCTCGCTAATTAAACGCGGGAAATAAAAGTTGGCGGGTTCTCTCAATAATGAAAATTGACTTATTCCTATTTCAAAGTATAATGAAATTGATATTCACTTTCGATTATGGCAGAGACTGTTAAAGGGGTATTATCATGAGCAATGAGCTTGAGATATTTAATCTTAAGGAAAAATTCCATCAGTTCGGATATAAATACACAGAGCAGCGTCAACTGGTGTTAGATGTATTATTGGAACATCCGGATTTGCATTTAAGCAATGAAGACGTGTGCGAATATCTTAAACAGAAAAAAATCAACATTGGGCAATCTACTATTTACAGAACGCTGATTATGCTGGAAAAGATGCAAATTGTTCGAAGAGTGGATTTAAATGACGGCCTTGCCAGATATGAACTTTTTGACCATGACGAAAACCATGCTCATCATCATCTGATTTGCATGAAATGTGGCTCCATCACGGACATAAAAAACGATTTACTGGAGGATTTGGAACAGCAGATTTTACATGATTATAATTTCGAAGTAAAAGATCATTGCCTAAAATTTTTTGGATTATGTGAAAATTGCAGAAATAAAAATAACTATTGCTGAAGCAAATTCTCAAGTTTTTGCCTATTTTGAATAAATATATTATCCTTATTTATTTTGATTACATGGTCATTTCCAAGCTTTTTTAGTTCGCGGGATAGTGACGGGCGGGATACATTTAAGTATTCCGCCCATGTTTTTTTAGAAAAAGGTAAATGGATTATCAAATTACCTGTTATTTTCGTTTCATTGAGCAGGAAGAAAGCGATCTTCTTTTGAATGGATGAATATGAAAAAAGTTCTAACCGCCTTTCAAAATAGAAAACACTATTCGCAAAAGATTTCAGTATATTTTCTGCGATTAAAGGATCTTTGCACATTTCGAAAATACTCTTCTTGTTAAGAAACAATATTTTGCTTTTATCTTTTGAAAATACATTGCAGGGGTATAAAGCTTCACTGGAAAAAACAACTGCACCACCAAACATATCGCCTTTGTTTCTATAAAATAAACATACATTATTACCGGATGGGGAAATTTTTTGTATTTCAACGCAGCCCCAAATGACAATGCCAATATAATCCGTGGACTGATCTTCTCTGCATATGAATTCATTTTTATCATACTGCCTGATCTGGTATTCGGCTGTTGAAATACTGTTATGTATAACGGCTCTATCCACGCTTTTAAATATTGCGCAGCAGCATAATGCCTCAATAATATCATCCATTATCTGGTACCCTCACATTAATTTCATCAGTGTATCCACAGATACAGCATTTTCGGTTAGAGTAGTCTAATATGAATATACCGTAATTGAAAATACATGTCAATATCAGTTGGAGGGAAGATCAGAACATGAAGAAAAAAGCGCTTGTATTATCATTAATACTTATATTTTGCATCAGCCTTTTTACTGGCTGCGGTCAGGCCGGTTCAAATGAAGAGAGCAGCGCGAATCCGGAAGAGACTGATTTAAATGCGCAGACAGTCATAACCGTGGTCGCGCCTAAATCGCCCGGAATAATCCCAATTTTAAGAATGATTGAAAGCAACTGTATGGGGAAGGATGTTAAAATAGATCTTCAATTCTACAGCGACATGGAGGCAATGATGACGCTGGCCTCAAATGGAGATTATGCTATTTTAATTGCCCCGCCGTACACGGCGGCCAATCTTTATAATAAGGGAATAGATGTTAAACTGCTTAACATATTCAACTGGGGCGGAATGTATCTGAGCACAACCGATCCTGATTGTAATAGTTGGAAAGACCTTGAAGGTAATGAGCTTTATGTCCCGGCCAAAGGCTCGATCCCGGATATTTTGACGCAGTACTTTTTGAGTCAGAACGGTTTGACAGTCGGGAAAGATGTCGAAGTTGTCTATTCGTCACATACTGAAATTGCACAATTGATTGCATCGGGAACGATTAAGTATGCCGTTGACGCTCAGCCGTATGTTGCCTCAAATCTAAAAAACGTCGAAGGCTATAAAGTTATCTCTGAATTCTCTGAAGAATGGAAGCTAACTCAGGGAGAAGAATATACAATGCCCGGTACCTGTGCCGCTGTCAATACTGAGTTTTTAAGCGGGAACGAGAGCCTGATATCGAGCTTTGATGAAGAACTATCCAAGGCCGTCGAATGGGTAATTGATAATCCTGCGGAAGCCAGCGCTCTTGCAAATACATATTTGAATGCGAATGCGGAACTGATAGCAGATGCTATGCCCGGTTTCTGCTTTGAGTATAAGTCGGTGGCTGATGCCAAAGATGACGTGAATGAATATTTTAGTGTCTTATATGAACTAAAACCGGAAAGTATCGGGAATGAAATACCAGATGATAACTTCTTTTGTACAGTAAAATAATACTATTTCGCATAAACTATTTTTCTAACCGACCTTTTCAGACCGCACCGCATTCAACGGCGGCTCATAGTATTGAACTCTATTCGTGGGGCTTGCTCCATCGCCGCTAAAAGCGGCGGTTGAAAGTATATTCTATATTTTCAACACGAACGAGTATAAGAAAGGGGCTTCGGCCCCTTTCTTATTACAACATTTAATAATATAAAGTGAAGGGAACACTCTAAGTGAGGATATTTTTCAACAAGAATATTGAAAATAAGGAAAAGTCTATTGCAAATATACGAAGTACAAAACGTTTCAACATGAGAATATTATGGTCTTTGGTTATTTTCCTATTGGTCTGGCAGGGGGTGTCAATGGCTTATCCTCCGTTAATACTGCCCGGGCCCGTTTTAACGCTCCGTTCTTTGCTCACCATAATTCAGAGGGGTAAGCTTTGGTCGGAAGTATTCGTAACCCTGCAAAGGCTTGTAATAGCCCTGCTGATATCAATATCGGTAGGTACTGTATTCGGGATTTTAATGGGCGGCAATAAAAAACTGAAAGAACTGCTTGAACCGATTGTATATATCGTTCAGGCGGTTCCGCCTATTCTGTATATGACGATTGCGATGATCTGGTTCGGGCTGAATGGAAGAGCAACTATATTTATCGTTTTTATCGGCAGCGCACCGGTAATGACTGTAACAATAAAGGAAGGATTTGAAAACATTGATTCCAAGCTGATCGAAATGGGAAAAGCGTTTAAGTTTACGCACAGAGAGATGATTACGGAAATCGTTCTGCCTTCTTTAAGCGCTTACTTTAAAGCCGGTCTGATAACGGTTTTTAGTTTTGCGTGGAAATTGGTTGTTATGGGCGAAGTGTTAAGCGCCAGTACGGGGCTTGGGTCGCAGATTACCGATGCCAGAGTAAACCTTGAAACCAATATGGTATTCGCGTGGGGAATCATTGTAGTTCTGCTTTGTTTCCTGTTCCAGAAGCTTACTTCGACATTATTTGAGTTAAAACCAAAACGGAGAAAAAATTATGACAGATAAGGTGATACTGAAAATTCTGGATGTTGAAAAACATTTTGAGGATGTCAACGTTTTGCAAAATTTAAGCATGGAAGCGGCTGGAGAGGAAATCGTATGCATCGTAGGCCCGTCAGGTTGCGGAAAAACTACAATATTGAATATTGTTTCAGGGCTTACCCCACCTTCCGGCGGCAAAGTAATCAATAACAGTCAGAACACAAGCTATGTTTTTCAGGAAGACCGGCTTTTGCCCTGGAGAGATGTATATCAGAACATACAGGTAGTAAATAAAAGAAATCCTCATGAATACATAATGGAGCTGATTGAAAAAGTCGGGTTAAAAGGGTTTGAAGGATTTTATCCCAATGAATTAAGCGGCGGGATGCGCCAGCGGTGTTCCATTGCAAGGGCCTTCAACTATGAAGCCGATCTGCTGCTGATGGATGAACCTTTCAAATCGCTTGATTATAACTTGCGGATAGGCATGATCCGCTATCTGCTTACGCTTTGGAATAGCACGGAAAAAACGATTATTTTTGTGACCCATGAAATTGACGAAGCACTTTTACTTGGCGACAGGATTATCTTGCTGTCCGACAGACCGACAAAAGTAAACAGAGAATTTCATTTGAAAAAGCCAAAGGGTGAGAGAAGTCTTACAGATCATGATTTGGTCGAAGCAAGAAATGAAATCATCCGGATCATGCAGGATGACAACGGTCAAAACCTTTAATGTCACAATCACGAGGCCATCCATAACGACAAACTGAATATCCGATTTTAATGATAAAACAATTCGATTTTCGACAAATACCCTATTAAAAGTATCTACAGATACTCTCGTTGTTCTGCCATTGTGCTATCATATTTGCAATAAGTACGTTTTAGTAGATATTTAACTATACAAACCCTCTATCATCCATTAGGAATTCTTATACTATAAAAATTGGAGGTAAAAAATGAAACTGATGATATGCGGCAAAGGCGGAAGCGGCAAGAGCACGATTTCTTCTCTGCTTGCCAAAGAATTTGCTAAGAAAGGGAAAAAAGTTCTGGTAATTGATACCGACGAGTCAAACTACGGCCTACATCGACAATTGGGGCTAAAGCTGCCACAGGATTTTACAAATTATTTCGGCGGCAAAAAGGCGGCGTTCAGCGACATCATGGCGGCGCCGGACCTCGACTACTCTTTTTTCGATAAGAGATGGGGACTCACCGATATTCCGTCTGAGTATATTTCCGAAAAGGACGGAATAAAGCTCATGGCTATTGGGAAAATCCATGAAGTCGGCGAGGGCTGCGCCTGCACTATGGGGATTATAGCAAAACAGTTTATCAGCAATCTGGATCTGGGCCCTGACGAAGTGGCGATTACAGACGCCGAGGCCGGCATAGAGCATTTCGGAAGGAACATAGAAAAAGATGTAGACGCTATCCTTATGGTGATCGACCCTTCGTTTGAATCCATGAAGCTGTCCGATAAAGTTGAAGAACTGGGCGGCAGTATCGGCAAACCAGTTTACATCGTTCTTAACAAAGTCAACACTAAAAATGGAATTTACATGCGCGAAGGCGTTCATGACAAAGACAGAATAATTGCGTCGATTCCGGAAGACGGCGACATTTCTTTTGCGGGGCTGATAGGGGACGAACTTATGTTTGAATATGCTGAAATCAAAAAACTGGCAGAGTACCTTACGGGCCATTTGAAATAATACACATAATCAACGATTTGGAGGACACTATGAAAAATATTTATAAGGTTGCTTCAGTGCTTCTGGCAGTAATACTTCTTTTCACAGGCTGCTCTTCCGCCTCCAAGACTCCTTCTGCAGATGCGTCGGAGTCAGCGGATGGGGCCGCAGAAGCTGCGACCCGCATTGTAACGGACGTGCTTGGACGTGAAGTAGAAATTCCTACAAAAATAAACTCGATAATCTGCAACGGCCCGGGAACGCTCAGACTGGTCTGCTATGCCCGGGGATATGATCTTGTAGTCGGAGTCGAGGACGTCGTGAACTCCTATCTGAGTTCAATTGCCTGCCCCTATGGGTACGCTTTCCACGATTACTTCAAGGACTTGCCGAGTATAGGAAAAGGCGGCGCGCGCAGCAATACGGCATACGAAGAAGAAATCATTACATTGCAGCCGGATGTAATACTTTCGTCATATTCAAGCGATGCGATTGATGAGCTGTCACGAAAAACAGGCATCCCCGTGGTTTGCGTTACCCAGTGCGAAACCGGTTTATTCAGCAAGGATGTTGAAGATTCGCTTACGCTCATAGGCGAGATCATAGGAACGCAAGCACGCTGCGCGGAGCTTATTTCCTATATGGAAGACGCTGAAAAGGACTTGAACGCCCGCACAAAGGACATCCCGGATGAAAACAAACCCAGAGCTTACTCCGGGGCAATAACGTTTGGTGGCGGACACGGTATTGGAGGCACTTCCGCCAACTTTGGACCGTTCACCGCAATCAACGCAATCAATGTTGCGGATGAAACCGATGAAGACGGCTGTTTCGTGGTCGATATGGAAAAAATCGTCACATGGAATCCCGACGTGATCTTCCTCGATCCAAACAATATGGAACTTGTCAACGAGGAATATTCAAAGAATCCCGAGTATTTCAACTCCCTGTCAGCCGTTCGGAATGGTGAGGTATATTCAATGCCTTCCTACGTCATGTACTGTACAAACACTGAGTTGGCGATCATAGACACTTATTATGCTGGAATGATTATGTTCCCAGAGCAGTTTGCCGATATAGATATCGAGGCAAAGGCTGATGAAGTCCTGACTATGTTCGACGGCAAGGCGCTTTACGCGGATATGAAGGAAACAGGATTGTCTTATGGCAAAATTACAATCGGTGAGTAACGGCTCTTCGATATCCGAATTCGGAAAGTATAAGCAATACATAGGAAGAAAGCGGATCATTTTAGTCATTCTGCTTGTGGTCATGATCGTAATTTCGCTAGTTTCAATCATGGCGGGCTCCTCGGGAATCTCCTTTATAGATGTCTGCAAAACGATCATCGGCAGGGGGACCGTTCAGACAAACGCCATCGTATGGAATGTACGAATGCCACGGATAGCGACGGCGATTGTAGTGGGCTTTTCCATGTCTCTTGCAGGTTGCGTGATGCAAAGCGTGTTGCGCAACCCGCTCGCCTCGGCCTCAACCATCGGCGTGTCTCAGGGTGCTTCTTTCGGCGCGACAGTTGCGATCATATGTCTGGGAGCAGGTGTACAGCGTGCAAGTACCAGTACGGCCGGCGGAACTGTCACGGCAGGCAGCGCTATAAGCATTTCTAATCCGTATGTAGTTACAATTTGCGCTTTTGCCGGCGGTATGATATGCATTCTCGTCATTCTTGGTCTGGCCCGTTTGAAAACGATCTCCCCGTCGTCGATGATCCTTGCGGGTGTCGCGCTGGGTGCTCTGTTCACAGGCGGCACGACGCTGATCCAGTATTTTGCTTCAGATACGGCGATTGCTTCCGTTGTTTACTGGACTTTCGGCGATTTAGGGAGGGCGAGCTGGCCGGAAATATTGATAATCCTGACCTTATTTTTTATAGCGCTCGTATTCTACATGATGAACTGCTGGAGCTACAACGCGCTTCAATGCGGGGATGAGACGGCGAAAAGCCTCGGTATAAACGTCAATAGTCTGACGCTGATCAGTTTGGTCATCGCGACGCTTCTTTCGGCCTCGGCGGTTTCTTTTGTCGGAATAATTAATTTCATAGGGCTTATAGCGCCGCACATAATGCGCAGATTTGTTGGAGAAGATTACCGTTTCCTGCTGCCCTCCTCGGCCTTGGCCGGGGCATGCATATTGCTTCTCAGTGACCTTTGCAGTAGGATGATAGCAGCGCCCGTGATACTGCCGATAGGCGCAATCACTTCTTTTCTCGGCGCACCGCTTTTCATATACCTGATATATAAGGGCGGCAGAAGTCTGTAGGGGCATCGGCTCAAAACACTTCTTATTTTAGCATTGGCAAAATTTGTGACAAGCCCCCATGGGGGAAGCAAAATATAGAAAATATGTTTCCCATTGAAGTACTGTGTTCCGGTTGGCAACTGCTCAACCGGACTTTTTAAGTTCTTTCACTTCGTTGGAACCATCAAATTTTTCACATTCAAAATTGTTGAAGCGCTACTGTCCGGTGACAGATTCATCTTCTTTTCCAACAAACAAAATCGTTCCGCTGCTTATCTGAAGGCTCAGCGAAATCATCCGGAACCTTATAATGACAGAATGTCTTTCAGCCCGTCCATTTCCTTGATTTCTATTGTCCGTTTATCAAAAGACAGAATACCTTCGGACTCCAATCCCCTCAATTCTCTGGAAAGCGAAGTCCTTGAAACATCCATATATTCGGCCCACTCCTTCTTTGAAAAAGGCAGCGTAATCATATGCGAACCGTTCATTTTATAATCATAAATCAAATAGCCCGCTATTTTTGCCCGGATGGAATCCAACGAAAGTATACCGATTTTATTTTTCAGGATCAGCGTTGAATTGGAGACATGTTCCAAATAATTGAGTAAAATCGTATTATCAAGCTCAAATAGTTTTAGAAGGTCATTTTTTGTAATAAGTAAGACCTCGCAGGGCTTACAGGCGACAAAAGTATCCGAATAATAGTCGAGCCTGGAAAACATGGATGCCTCGGCAATCAAATCGGCATTCTTTTTCCTTTCAATAATAACGACCTTCCCTGTTGGAAACAGCTTTTGCACATCAACCGCACCCGATAAAATGATTCCCATTTTATCGGCGTTTTGGATGGGCGAGAAAATCACATCATTCTCAGTGAAACTTTCTATCCTGAAACTGATGCCAATCAGCAACGATTCAATTTCATCAGGTTCTTTATCCTTAAATAAAACGCTTTTTTTAAGCACAGACACTTTCTTGTTCATATTCATCCATCCGAATAAAAAAATGCTCAAAGAGTATCGATAGATACTCTTTTATTGGTTTTATTGTACTAAAATAAAGCAGAAAAGTAAATGATAATCATTTTCTTTTACTTTCCGTGTGACAAATCTTATATCGATACGGGTGAGGCATATGGTTGCAAATACAATTGAATTTGGAAGCATACTCCATTCGTCCGGATATAAGCTTACCGCGCAGCGCCAGGCCTTGCTTGAGATCATTCAGGATAAGAAAGAGCAGCATTTATGTACGGAAGAGATATTTGACGAGGTGAGAAAAATCTATCCGGGAATTGGGCTGGCAACAGTTTACCGCAATTTGCAGCTGTTTGAAAAGCTTGGGCTTGTACACCACATATTGCTGGAGGACGGCTGTATGCGGTTTCAAATAATGGATTCTCCGGGAAAGCACCGGCATCACCATCTTGTCTGTGAGGTTTGCGGCGATGTTATCGATGTGGAAGAAGACATGCTGGAGACCATTGAAAAGAAACTGCTATCGGAAATGGGGTTCACCGTAAAGGATCACAAGGTGCAGTTTTTTGGTATATGCAAAAAATGCGCGGAAAAAGAAATCAAATGAAACCAGGAGGAAAACAAATGTACAGCATCGGGATTGACATTGGTTATTCGTCTGTAAAGGTGATACTGACAGACGAAGAAAATGCGATTAAATTCAGCAGGTATGAGTTGCACAAGGGACACATAAAAAACACTTTAAAAAGTATTCTTGAAGAGCTGATGAAATCTTTTCGTCCGCAGGAAATCAAATGCGGAGCCGTGACAGGCAGCGGAAGTATATTTCTGAGTGCGGACGGTGCTGCCAAGGCGGCAAACGACGTTACCGCCGTTATTGAAGGCGCTCTCGCGGAAAGCAAGACCATCGGCTCTATTATTGATATAGGCGGGGAAAGCGCGCGGTTTATTACGGGGCTGGGCATGGGTGACAAGTCCCGCATTGAAATTTTAATGAATTCCAATTGCTCGTCGGGGACGGGCGCGTTTCTTGAAGAGCAGATGTCCAGGTTAAATCTAAAGCTTACGGACTATTCGCAGCTGGTTAAGAAAGCAAAGACAATTCCGAGGATAGCGGGACGCTGCAGTGTGTTTGCAAAAACGGACATCACCCACCACCAGCAGGAGGGCGTTCCGGTTCCGGATATTCTTTTGGGGCTTGCATACGCTTTTGCCCGGAACTATAAGGGCACGGTGATGAAAAAAAGCACCGTGAAAAAGCCGGTCCTGTTTTCCGGCGGCGTCGCGCATAACGAGGGAATCGTTACCGCGCTGAAAGACGTTTTAAAGCTTGAGGACGGCGATTTGATTTTCCCCGGCCATTTGGGATGCGTGGGTGTTTTCGGCGCGGCGGTCATAGCAAGGAAAGAGGGTTTCTCAGTTGACATGGAGGAGATCCTTTCCGCAATTGAGCATGCGGAAGAAAAACGGGTAAGCAGCGAAGATGAAATCATCCTTCCGAAGCTGTCCGCGTATGGAACGGGCGACAGCATAGGCAAACATGTATACAAGGGCGTTTCAGACAAAAGCGGCGTAACGGACTGCTATCTGGGCGTGGATATCGGCTCAACCAGCACGAATCTGGTGCTTACCGATAGAGACGGAGAAATCGTCTCCTACAAGTACTTAAGGACGTTAGGAAACCCTGTCGATGCTGTTTTAATGGGCTTCAAGGAACTGAAAGAGGAGTTTGGAAAAAGAATTAACATCATAGGCGCGGGGACTACCGGCTCCGGCAGGTATATGATCGGCAAAATGATCGGCGCCGACGTAATTAAGGATGAAATCACAGCACAGGCTAAAGCGGCGGGGATGATCGACGGTGACGTGGGCACCATTTTTGAAATCGGCGGACAGGATTCCAAATTTATCAGCCTGGAAAACGGCGCTGTTGTCGATTTTCAGATGAATAAGATTTGCGCTGCCGGTACCGGTTCCTTTATTGAAGAGCAGGCAAAGAAATTTAATATACCCATTGAGGAGTTCGGCGATCTTGCCCTGTCAAGCGACAATCCGATCAGTCTTGGCGAGCGCTGCACCGTTTTTATTGAGTCGAGCATTGCCGCCAACTTGGCGCAGGGAGCCGCGCTCAATGACATAGCCTCCGGTCTCTGCTATTCGATTGTCAAAAACTATCTGACCCGGGTCGTCGGGCAAAAGAAAGTCGGAAATAAAATTTTCTTCCAGGGAGGGCTTGCCTACAATCAGGGCGTGATTAATGCGTTCAGATCCGTTACGGGAAAGGAGATCATCGTCCCGCCATATTTCAGCGTGACCGGAGCCTATGGGGCTGCAATTCTGACGAAAGAGGAAATGACCGGACAGAAAAGTGCTTTCAGGGGATTTGATGTTACCGCCGACAATTTGGCATCACAGAACACAAATAAAGGCGGAGAGGATTCCGGCATGGATGAATTCAATGAAAATGTCAGAAAGCTTGTTTTTGAAGATTACATTCCCGAGCACTCTACGAAAAAAACAGTCGGTATTCCGAGGGCGCTCTTTACTTACGGGCTCTTCTCCATGTTCAATACGTTCTTTAAAGAGCTCGGGTTAAACGTGGTGTTGTCCGATCCAACCGACGAAAATACGATTGCGCTGGGCCAGCAGTATGCCATGGATGAAACCTGCTATCCCGTAAAGCTGATTACCGGTCATGTGGCGGCGCTGATGGAAAAAAAGGTCGATTACATTTTCTTCCCCGATTTGGTAACCGTGGATCACCCGGGGTCCGAAAGCCGCAAGAATTATGGCTGTCCTTTTATGCAGCTTGCCTTTAAGGTAATGAACCGGGCCATGGAGCTTGATAAAAAGGGTATTGCGCTGCTGTCGCCCACCATGGCATTTCATATGGGTAAAGAGTCGGTTATGAAAAGCTTTCTGAAAATCGGAGAGCAGCTTGGCAAAAGCCCCGACCAGACAAGAAAGGCTTTGGAAAAAGGCATGGAGGCAGCCAACCGCTTTGAAGAACGCATGGCCGAAAACAGTCAAAAGGTCATGGGCCAGCTGAAACCCGACGAAATCGCGTTTGTCATGATTTCAAAAATATACGGCGTGGCCGACCCGGTGCTGAATATGGGTATCGCGGAGAAGCTTGCGGGCATGGGCTATAAAGTGTTTCCGTTCTATGATTTGCCGGAAGGAGAACTGTCAAAAGAACATCCCAACATGTTCTGGCCGTTCGGGCAGCACATTCTGGAGCCTGCTCAGCTAATTCGAACGCACCCCAATCTATACGCTATTTTTCTCTCTCATCACGGGTGCGGCCCGGATTCTATTCTTTCCCACTATTTCAGGGAAGAGATGAAAGGAAAGCCCTATCTACATATTGAAATCGATGAGCATTCCTCCGGCGTCGGCATCATCACCCGCGTGGAAGCCTTTATCAACAGCCTGAAAAACATTGAGGTAAAGCAGGCCTCCGATATCAAAACCTACCTTGACAGCATCGTTCATAAAGAAGCAGATATCAAAAGCAGCCTGAATGATCTGGATGATAACGCGGTCTTGTATCTGCCTTATCTGTATCCGTACTCCGAAATCCTCAAAGAGAACTTTGTGAAAAGAGGAATCAACGCAAAGGTACTGCCTGTTTCCAGCCGGGCTTCCGTTGAAGCCGGACGCAAATTTACCATCACGGAAGAATATTTCTCCCTTGCTGCTTTGCTGGGGAACGTATTTACACAGCTTAATAAGTTCGGCGGTCAAAACGCCGATCCTGTTGCTTTCCTTATCCCGCAAAACGAAGGAGCGGAAACGGACGGACAATACAGCCGGCTGCTCAGGACAAAGCTGGATGAAGAGGGCTTCAAAAACGTTGACATCGTGTCCCCGTTTTGGGAGGACGTGCTCTGCGCGGACGAAAAGAACTTCCATGCGGTAATCTTAAGCCTGCTTGCCGGAGACATCATCTGGAGCGCGCCTCAAAAATCAAGAGAAAAGCATCAAGGTACGATTGTCGAGTTGATCCGGAAAGAACAGCTTGATTTGGAACATTTGAAGCTGACCGCGCAGGCAATAGCGGAAGAGCTGGACGAAGAAAGCTTTAGCAAAACCATATTGGCTGTCGGGGAATTGAGCATTTTATTTGACGAACTGCTGAACAGCCGCACCTTCCGGGGACTTGAAAATAAGGGGAACCGTGTCGTATACAGCCCATTCAGTGAAGCCATATGGATGATGTGGAAAGATTACGCGGATCAAAACATAAATGAAAAGACCCCGCTCATGGAGCAAAGGCTACAGGAACTAAAAAGCAATATCCATCTCATTTCCGAAGCACTGTCGGACTGGAGTCCCTTTGAAGCGGAGCCGGAAAGCCTGATTAAAACCGCGGACAGGACGCTGGGTTATTATGGGGGAGCGCATGGAAGGTATAGGCTGGCAAAACAGCTCGGCGGATCACTAAGGATCGACGGCGTGATTACCGCCGCATCCATCTATGAAAACACGGCAATCGCACTGGGGATGCTGCAGAAAGACTTCGCGGACGAGAACAAAAAGCCTGTTTTGAATTTGACATTTGACGGGAACAAAAACGAGAACGACCTGATTAAGGTCGAATCGTTCATGTATTATCTTTAAAAAGGAGGAAGAATGGTGAACGGCGACAGGAATTGCGGGAATGGGCCCGGACGGCTGCATGACTGCCGGCATAACGGCTTGCACCGCGGACCAAGCAGCTTTTATAAGCATGATTCAGACCTTGTATTTAAAAAATTAGCATTGCACAGTGGCGATACACTTTTAGACCTAGGTTGCGGAGCGGGAGATTATTCCATCTATGCAGCAAAAATAGTCGGTGAATCAGGTGCCGTTTATGCGCTGGATCTTCATCAGGAAATGCTGGATAACATTTGCGAAAAAGCCCATGCACAGGGACTTTCGAATATACATCCTGTGGTATCCGACATCCGGCAGCGGGTCGATCTCCCGGACGACAGGATCGATACCTGCCTGATAGCCACTGTTTTGCATACCATTGATTTTCCCACAGACAAAGCAATTTTATTTTCCGAAGTCCGGCGGGTTTTGAAGCCGGAAGGAAAGCTTGCTGTGATTGAATGCAAAAAAGAAAACAGTCTTCATGGACCTCCTATGATGATACGAATTTCCCCGGAGGAGCTTGAAACAGGTCTTGTAGAATATGGCTTTTCAAAAACTGAATATATTGACCTGGGGCCAAATTATATGATGACGTTTGTTTTGAATCACTCATAAGTATGGTGACTGAGATGACGATTACTCCTGCTTTGGAAAATTATTTAAAAGCCATATTAGAGCTTAACGAAAGCAAAGGCGAGGCAAGAGTCACGGGGATTTCCAGCAAACTCAGCGTGACAAAAGCCACGGTATCGCAAACTGTAAAAAAGCTTATGAAGTATGGTTTAGTGAAAAAAGACGAGCATGGTTCTATACTGCTCACTGATTCTGGAGAAACAAAGGCAAGCGAAATTCGAAATCGCAATCTGGTCATTAAGGGCTTTTTAACTGAAGTCCTTGGCGTAGACAAACAGGTATCGGAAAAAGATGCCTGCAAGATGGAACATCTGGTCAGCTGCGAAACGCTGGAAAAGCTTGAAGGATATTTACTGAAACCTAAATAGAATTACCCATAAACAGGAGATAAATCGAAGAAAGCCCTTTTTGATTGGTCAAAGCTTTTTAAAAGATTTCATAGCAAAAATGTTTATCTTTTTGTGGTTGTAATGTATTGATTTTACTTGTAAAAAAACCGTTGTTTATGCGGTAATCGTATATAGATAACCACATTCTAAACGGCGGTTTGAAAATATAATTCACCGCCGTTTCCCTTTTTCAAATTGGAACTACGGGGGGTGTAATAAAGTCGCCTATTTTTAGGACGCGGCGGTATCAGGAGGATGCCGCCGTGTTTATTTTCTTTCGACATAATTCGATATTGTTCTACTTATTAAAAAAAGACATCGTGTTCCATGGGATTACTATGCCTATAAAGGAACATACAAATCCCACCTATTAAGACATAGGTGTTTTAAAGCCCGGCTGCCGCTCGTTCAGCCGGGCTTTTTTGCATTTACTGAATTTTTTCAAGGAAATCCGCCTCAATCTTTGGCATATCGGACAAGCCCTGTGTAGAGGGGAACGAAAGGGGAACCCATCACCCGCCTTTGCGGACGCGAAGGGAGGTGAGAACATGGAACCTGATCGTTTGGAGTGGCAAAAACGATGTGCCTTCAACGCTTTTTGCAAACGGGTGTTGGAAAATGAAGCGGCCAATGCCCACCGAGACATTAAGCAAACGCAAGTCAAGCTAGTGAGCTTTTCAGACCTTACCCCGCAGGAAGCCGCGCAGCTTTATTCCCAGGATAGTTATTTTGAGGATGAGAGCGGCGATACCTTTCTTGCGGGCGGAAAGAAAATCACAACGAAACTGCTTGCCGAAGCTCTGCACACGCTTCCGGAGGAAAAACGCAAAGCCGTTCTGCTGTATTACTTTGCGGGCAAGTCCGATGTGGAGATTGGAGAAATGATTCATGTCCCGCGCAGTACGGTACAATACAGGCGGACAAGCTCATTCGATCTGCTAAAACGTTATTTGGAGGAACACGCGGATGAATGGAATGATTGGTAACAGCAGCGAACGCGGCTTATTGCCATATCCGGTCATTTTAGCCGCGTCCAAAGGCGACCCCGACGCCATGCGAATTGTCGTGCGGCATTATGGCAGCTACATAGCCAGCCTGTCATTACGCAGGCTGTGTGATGAACGCGGCAACAAGTATTGGGGTATAGACGAGGACATCCAAGACCGCCTGCAATCCAAGCTGATGAGGGCCGTCCTCACGTTCAGGGCAGAGTAAATCTGGCAAGCCGAAGCATGATATCCCCCTTTCCACGCTTAGGCTTGTGCTCTGCTTGTGTTCCTTGACAAAGAAAGCGCGGAAGATAACGCCGTTGCAGTATAGGGCAAATCGGATACGTTCGGTTTATGCTGAGCCGGGCGGCGGGTGCGCCACGACCTCTATTTTCAGAGTGAGCGACCAACACCACGCCGTAATGCGAGCGTGGCAACTTGCGGGCGAAAACACATAAGCCGTAACAATGATACTCCCTTACAGCCACAGTCCGAGCGTTCAAAGCGTCGCAGGCAATGGGTAGGGCCGCGTGAGAACCACGCGGGGGTGAAATTCCCGTGAGGCTGTGCCAGCAGCCGTCCGATCAAAGCCCTTTTGAAATATCCACCTTTTAGCCATTACCGTGAAAGGGGGTATTCCTATGGCAAAAAAGGAAACTGCCAGCGCCGCCGTGCCTGCGCTTCCCATGCTGAAAACGGTTGAGCAAATGAGCCGCATTTCGGGCATTGGAGAAAACAAGCTGCGTGAGCTGATGGAGCGCGGCGAACTGGAATACATACAGAACGGCAACCGGCGCTTGATTGCCGACGCCGCGATCTGGAAATGGTACGAAAGAGCCAAAATAGCAGCATCCCCCTCTGCGGAAAGCGAGGGGTAACACATAGCCATATCATCCAGACAGGTAAAGAACAAACGCGACAGCAATGGCGTTCTGACAGGAAAACCGGGCACCGTCTACGACGTGAATATCAAGTACAATTCCCCGGAGGGCAAAAAGACCTATTCCAAGAAAGGTTTTGCCACCAAAAAGGAAGCCTCACAGCATGAGGCCGAGATGAAAACAAAGCTGCTCAACCCGACTTATACGCCAACGACAGCACCGCAAGGGAAGTTGACCGTTAAAGAGTATTTGGAGGAATGGGTAGAGAATCACGGCAAGGCCAATCTGCGGCCAAGTACCTTTGCGGGATATAAGAGCCACATCAAAAACCATATTGTTCCTTATATTGGACATGTACAGCTCCGGCAGCTTTCCCCGGCTATGATTGACAATATGTTTCAGAAACTTTTTGACAAGGGACTTTCCAACAGTACCGTCCGATATGCGCAGCGCATTTTGAGCGTGTCGATGGAGGCCGCCCGGAAGTATCATTACATTGAAACCAACCCCGCCCGCGACATCATCACCAAGTTTGGAAAACAGGGCAAGACGCCTGATCCATATACTGTCGAGCAGATGCAGGAGTTTATGAGTAAGGTCATCGGCACCGAATGGGAAATGACCGTAATGCTTGCCGGTATGTACGGCCTGCGTTTGAGTGAAATCATCGGTCTGCGTTGGCAGAATGTCGATCTGCAAAACAACACGTTCGGCGTTGTGGAGCAGTTACCATTCAATCTGCCCGCCGGAACAAAAAATGTCGCGGAAATGGCACCGACGAAATCCAATGACCGTGTCCTGCCAATTACGGATTTGATGAAGCCTTATTTTGAACGTCAGCTTGCTATGCAGGAGCGTCGCAAGGAATTGACCGCAGCAGCGGGGGCAATGTACTACAACAATGATTTAGTAGTGTCCAAGCCGGACGGTGCGCCATATCGCCGGGACGCCGTATCAACCGCTTTTGGGCAACTTATCCGGCACCTTGAAATGCCGCATATTCGCTTTCATGATTTGAGGCATACGGCGGCCACGAACATGCACCAGCTCACCGGCGATTTTTATACCGTCGGTGAAATTTTAGGGCATACGCTCAAAGGTATCGGCATTTCTCTCGGTATCTCCACGAACCTTGAAGCCGTAACGGCGCAGTATGTCGATGTCCGGCTGGACAGAAAAAAGACCGTGCTGGAAACCTACCATAAGACGTTGCATTCGCAGAAAGAGCCGGAGAAGCCCATGAAACCGGCGAAACAGAGAAAAAAGAAAAGTAGCGAAATGGAGCTGTAAACGACATATGTTTTTATAGCTCCGCGCTGCTTTTTATATGCTTTTAGGAAATCCGGGCATCAAACGGGCATCACGCTATACATTTTCTCTGTATACTTTCCATAAGGCCAAAAATGCTGAGAGCTGGCGGGCATCAAAATCCGGGCATCATTGGGCATCACAAAGCTGCGAAATTCAAATTTGGGCAGCATTACAAGATAGAAAAATCCCCTGAAAATGCTGCATTTCCAGGGGATTTTGGCGGAGAGGGTGGGATTCGAACCCACGTGCGATTGCTCGCAAACTGATTTCGAGGGGCATTTAGAAGCAAAAACCGCTATTTTTTTCTTATAGGTATTTATAGGATGACGCCGCAATCCCTGTATTATCAAGGTTTACGGCGTTTCGTCTTATAAGTTCCCATAACCGTTATGTAAGTGCATTTTTGAAGGTTGGGCATCATTTGGGCACCATGGGCATCAATCTACATTATGATATCATCCTGTATCGTTTTATATGTCACCCTACAAAAGTTATAAGAAGTGGTATAGTTGATTGAGTGATTTTCCATGCTATAACAGTTTGGGAACTTCGCCATAAATATTTAACAATAATACCTGTTGACATCACTACATCGTTGTAGTAAGATAATAACACTACGACGTTGTAGTGATTTTTGCCGCAGACGTGCGGCAATAAACGGAAGGTGTACACCATGGCCAATTTTCAAAAATTATCAGAAACAGAAATGGAAGTGATGCAGATTATCTGGGCTTCCGATCATCCTATGACATCCGGCGAATTGCTGGACATTTTTGCCCTGGAAAAAGGTAAGGAATGGAAGGGGCAGACTATCGCAACCTTTCTGGCAAGGCTGGTTGAAAAGGGTGTCCTTACATTCATTAAGCAAGGCCGGGCGAACATCTACAAGCCGGGCATGTCGCCGGAGGAATATCAGAGCCAAGAAGCAAAGAACTTACTGGAAACGCTGTATGAGGGTTCGGTTAAAAATTTTCTGACAACGCTCTATGACGGCAAAAAACTGACAAAAAATGAAATGATCGAACTAAGGCGCTGGTTCTCTGAAAAGGCAGGTGAGCAGAATGGGTAATCTATTTTCAAATCTTTTTGCCATGTCTATTGCGGGAAGCGTGGTTGTCGGGTTGATGCTATTGCTTCGGCCTGTAACGGCAAAAATCTTCCCTGCCAAGTGGCAATACGGAATTGGGAAAATGGCAATTGCTTTTTTCCTCCTGCCTGTTTTCCGCCTTGTCAAAGTGTTTTCTTTGGCTCAGCCTGTCATGGGAAGCTATCCTGCTGAGCCGTCCATCATCCGGGAAGCGATGCCAGCACTATCGTCAAACGGCTTTGCAGATGCAATGGATACCTTGATGAAGAATCATTTGGCGGTTGAGTTGATGCAAGCCCTTTTGCTTGTTTGGTTTGTAGGGGTTCTGGTTTTTGCCGGGTGGCATTTTTATTGCTACCGCAGATTTTCGACACAGCTCCGGGCAGTCAGTTTCCCCGTACCAGACGATACTGCCGTCGCCCTGCTTTCCTCATGCAAAGCCGCGTTAGGTATTCGTGGTGATGTAACACTTATGCTCAACTCAAATATCACAAGCCCTATGCTTGTAGGGTTGCGCAGCCCAATGATATTGCTGCCAACCTCAAACATGCGGGAAATTGACCTGAAACTCGTCTTGACTCATGAGCTAATGCACCTTAAACGCAAGGATTTATGGGTAAAAATGCTCGCCCTGACTACGGAAACGCTAAATTGGTTTAATCCCTTTGCCCATGTTCTCTGTAAGTATATAAGCATATGGGGAGAATTGTCCTGCGACGAGGCGTTGGCATCTAAAATGTCCCATGCGGAAAGAATCATTTATGGCGAAGCCATTTTGAACACACTGGATAACCACTCTGGCATAAACACGGCTTTTTGTTCTGCATTTTGTTCGAGCAAGAAGCACATCGAAAGGAGATTAACCATGTTATTAAATATTAAAAAAATGAAGAAGCATATTATGGTTTTTGCTGTTGTTGCAATTGTAGCAATCGCATGCATCGGCACTGCCGTCCCTGCTTTAGCCGCAGAATATGGCCCGGACAAATGTGTACCAGACGGTGCGGTAAGTTGGGTGGCATATGATGATGAACGCGGCACAGGCAGGTCCGAAGATTCACAAACACAGGGCAATAGCATTATGAACGCGCCACAGAATAGTGTGGAATTGGGGAATAATCAGGTTCTGTACTTTGATACACAAGAGGAACTGGATGCCCACCTAGAAATACTCGCGGAACGCAGTGCAAACGGCTTAGACCCCTACGAAGGATTCGAGGAACTTTATGCAAACATTGACTTCAATTATCCGATTGCATATACGGTAGGCGGATTAGTCCCGGTCTGTCCGGCAAATTGATCCCGGTTTATTACAGAGAGACATTTTTTCAAATAGATCCTGTCACTAAGCAGCAGAACGAGTAAATTGTATCAGGCTGCATGTGCTATATCTTGTGAAGAGGGGCGTTTAGCAAAGCAAAATTGCTACACGCCCCTCATAAAAGGCTAAACGGCTCAAGGTTAACCGTTAATTTGTCCATTTACATCATAAAGGAGTTCATACCGGCGAGATCAACAAGGACAAGATGAACCATCAACCGCCTGCAGGCGTTCTCCCACGATGAATACCCCGGCAGATCGGGACAGGCTGTTACAACCAAAAGAACATGCGCCCCTTAGGGCGCATGTTCTTTTGGCGGAGAGGGTGGGATTCGAACCCACGTGCGATTGCTCGCAAACTGATTTCGAGTCAGCCCCGTTATGACCACTTCGATACCTCTCCGTATTTAATTTATGTCATCGAGCGCTCGAAAAATATTATTTCGAGTCAGCCCCGTTATGACCGCTTTGATACCTCTCCCTATTTCGCTGGCCGCTCTGCTACATTTTCACGCGAGGCAACGTTCAAATTATACAATACGCCTCGGAAAATTGCAATCCGTGATATACTGGCGGAACCATATAACAGAGGTGCAGCTTCGTCAAAACCCTAATCTTAGTGGGCGGGCCCATGGGCGTAGGAAAAACCGCAGCCGTTCAGTTACTCAAAACGTGGCTGAACCGCTGCGTATTTTTGGATGGCGACTGGTGATGGGATATGCACCCTTTCCAAGTGACTGAAGTGACAAAATCCATGGTACTGGACAACATCTTCTCCCTACTCGGCAACTTTTTACGCTGCTCGGCCTACGATAATGTGGTGTTCTGTTGGGTGATGCATCGCCATGAAATCAAAGATGAGATTCTCTCCCGCCTCCCCCTTGACAGCTGCCGGGTCACCGCTGTTTCCCTGCTCTATAGCGAGGATGAACTGTCCCGACGGGTGCGGCAGAACGTGCATCGCAGCCTGCGAAGCGACATTGTCCTGTCCCGAAGCTTAAGCTACCTTCCGCTGTATGCGGAATTAAATACGGCTAAAATAGACGTTTCTGCGCTGACTGCAGAACAGACCGCCGAACGTATCGAATTGCTGCTGCGCTAACGCCGGATCAACAGCACGGCCACATCGTTGACGTTGGTGCCGGTGGGACCCGTAATGATTAGCCCGTGGCAAGCTTTTAAGGCGCAATAGGCGTCATTATTCTCCAGTGTCTCATAGATGGAGATCCCCTGCCGTTCCAGTAGCGCCATGGTTTCCCCGTCCACATAACCGCCCGCCGCGTCCGTAGGCCCGTCCGTTCCGTCGGAACCCACGGAAAAAATGGCCGTGTCCTTCAGCCCCCGGATGCCCTCCGCCGCCGCCAGCGCCAGTTCCTGGTTCCGCCCGCCCTTGCCGGTTCCCTTTAGATGTACCACTGTTTCTCCGCCGACGATGATAGCCACAGAACGTTCCTCATTTTGGCGGTACCGGCCCACTGCGGCCAAAAATGCGCCCACCTCCCTCGCCTCCCCGCAGAGGGAATCCGTCAGGATCTGTGGCGCATACCCCCGTTCCCCCGCCGCCTTTGCTGCGGCTAGGCACAGTCCCTTCACGCTGCCGGTGACAACGGTCTCCACGTTGTCAAGGCATTTGGATGTCTCATTCATCAAAAGCCGCCGCACCTTGGGCGAAAGTTCCAGTTCATATTTTTGCGCAATGCGCAGCGCGTCCTGTGCAGTGGAACTGTCCGGGCAGGCGGGCCCCGAGGCGATCATATCCAATGGGTCCCCTACGATGTCCGAAAGTACAATGGAAAATACCCGGGCCGGGGCGCAATGTTGGGCAAACCTGCCGCCCTTGACCTTGGAAAGCCGTTTGCGCAACGTGTTGATCTCCACGATGTCCGCGCCACACTTTAACAGCTGCTCGGTAAGGTTTTGAAGCTCCCGAGCCGAGATCAGCGGAGATTCAAAGAGCGCTGAACCCCCGCCGGAAATCAGCAGTAGCACCATATCCGCAGGTGAAAGATTTTTTGTAACCGCAAGCGCAGCCTCAGTAGCCGTAAAGGAGTTGCCGTCCGGAATCGGGTGCCCGGCCTCAAAAATGTCAAGACCCTCGATGGCACCCATGGAGTGGCCGTACTTGGTGATAACCACGCCGCGCCGCATCCGATCTCCGAGAATCCGCTTGGCCGCGGCGGCCATGGACCATGCCGCCTTGCCCACGGCCACGGTGATCAATTCTCCGGAGGAAAAGCGCATTCCTAAAAGAGCCTTTTCCACTGCCGTGTCCGGCTGCACCGCGAAAATGGCTTCCCGTATGATGTAATTGCTGTCTTCTCTCAAATTCATGGCACTACCCCTTGGGGCCGCGCGCCGCATCCTTCCAGCCAGCTAGTTCCGCATCATCCGGCACGCCAGACATCGCCCCAATTCTATCTTTTCCCGGGCATAACTTCCTTTTGTCTTGCTTGACTCCATTATATCCGCCGTATATAATGAAATCAATTGCATTGACATGCTTCAACATTATTTTCTCATATCCTTCGGGATGCGTCGTCCTATATTGTTAGGAGCGATTATGCCACCGTTTTTTTGTCCGTTTTGTGAAAGATTTGCTCCATCCATGTCAAAAGATTGAAGAGAAAGGATCATCTGCATGATACTCGTTGTCATTCCTGTAACCGATGCGCGCCGTGCTGCTCTGGAGGCGGCCGCCCCGGGCGAAGAATTTTTCTACCGTTCTCAGGCCGAAGTGACATTGGAAGATGTGCAGCAGGCCGACATCCTCGTGGGGAACGTCCCATCCAGGTTTCTAAAGGATTGCCCTAGCCTCAAGTGGATGCAGCTTTCCTCCGCGGGAAAGGACCCCTACAGTCAGGAAGGCGTACTGCCCAAGGGTTGCCTTCTCACCTCTGCGGTGGGCGCCTATAACCTCGCCGTATCCGAGCATGCCCTTGCGCTCCTCATGGCCATGAATTGCAGGCTGCACCTTTACTTCCGCAATCAGGAAAAATCCTTATGGCACGATGAGAGAAGCGTAAAATCCATCGACGGCTCCACCATCCTTGTACTGGGCGCCGGCAATATTGGCTGCGACTTTGCCAAAAAGGCCAAGGCGATGGGTGCTTACCTGGTCGGCACCAGGCGCAGCGTGGGTGAAAAGCCTGATTGTCTGGATGAACTTCACGCGTTTTCGGAGCTGGATGCACTGCTGCCCCGGGCGGACGCGGTGGTAGTTTGCCTGCCCGGAACGGAAGAAACCTACCACCTGATCGATAAAAAAAGGCTGGCGCTTATGAAGCCGGATGCCATTTTAATCAATATTGGTCGCGGCCCTGTTGTAGACACGGGCGCTCTGTATGCGGCGTTACAAGCCCATGCGCTGGGAGGCGCCGGTTTGGATGTGACAGATCCAGAGCCCCTTCCCGCGGATCATCCGCTATGGGGCTGTGAAAACGTCCTCATCACCCCGCACGTGGCAGGCAGTTTCAGCCTTGCCATTACACTAGATAGGATTGCAGCCATCGCCTGCGAGAATCTCAAAAACTACTTTTCCAAGCAGCCTATGATCAACCGCGTCTTATGACGGCCCCATCATTGCATCAATGAGCGGATTCAAGTTTTTCAGCAAGGAAAAAGGCTTTGTGATCGTAGCCGTCGCAGCTGCGATCGCCATTGCTGCGTTTGCGCTGAAGTACGCGTCGGATCATAGGGACTTTTCAAAAAATACATCCGCCATGAATCAGGCACTGGAATCTATGGTCTTTGTAAACGCCTACAATCAGGCGGGAGCACAGGTTGCCCAAGGCGGCGGCTTTGTTGTATATAACGGAAAAACCATCCTAACAAACTTTAGAACCGTCGGCGAAAGCACGGCGGTTTCTGTATTTACCGGCGACGGTAGGTCCTTTGAGGCTGTGGCTGTGGCGGCATATGACGCGGATTGGGATTGGGCAATCCTGCTGCTGGGCGAGGATACCGGCCTCGCGCCGCTCACGTTGGGTTCTGCGCACGACACATCCATAGGGAGTAGAACTGTGATCCTCAGCGCGGCCAGTAAGATCCAGAGGATCGTCACCCCGGGCACGTTTAACAGCCGCATTTCGGGTCCCCTGTCCGGACCGGCCCTTTGCATAACGGCAGATTACGCGCCGCTGCAGGGCGGCGTGGTCTTTAACGAAAAAGGCCGTGCGGTGGGCCTCACCTGTTTGGGTAGCCAAGAAGCGGCGGAAGGTCTGGTCTTTGCTGTCCCTATAGAAAGACTTCCCGCCCAAAGTAACAGTTGGGAAGCACGGACGCTTGCGCAAGTGTACTTTGAAACCCACCCCGAAGCGCTGTATCAACAGGAATGCCACTGGCTATCTATTGAGACGCTTTACCTGAATCCAATCCAATACGACGGCCAAGCCGTCGGCCTTGAAGGGCATGTTGTCCAAGTAGATCATCTAAACCAATCAGGTACAACAAATTCCACTGTCGTTTGGCTGACTTCTGGAAAGAGTGATACAAACCGGGTGCGTGTGATTGTCACGCCGGGCACCGCGGTAAACGAGGGCTGTCAGTGGAAGGAGGGCGAAAAGCTCCGGGTCTATGGAGAATGCCTCTATGCGACAGACTTCGGAGCAGAGTTTGCCTGCGCCAACATTGACGCCAAAATCATCGAAGCAACAGAAGACTAAACAACAAAATTTGAGAGCGACGAATACCCGCCGCTTTATTATCTTGCCTGCCGCTCCCGATTTATTATAGTTCACTGTGGTGCCATCGCTATTAAAGGTGGAGGGCATGAATTGACCTTAAGAGCAGACAATGTCAAATTGAGGACAAAATATGTTGGAATGAAGCCATATTTTGCCACGCGCAAGATGCAATTTCCCTTCCCGTAAATGCTATAGTTTCACTAGGAGGCTATTATGAGATTACTTTTAGTCGACGGCGACCGCGATTTGCTGGCAGTATTGGCCAAGGCCCTGCGCGACAAAGGGTTTGAAGCGGAAGCCATACTGGATGGGCGCGAGGGCCTTGATAAGGCACTTGGAGACGACTTTGATGCGGTCGTGGCCGATGCCTGTTTAAGCGGTGTCACATGCAAGAAATTTGTGCGTAGTTTGGCCGAAAGTGGGAAAGGTACCCCCGTCATCATTATGGGCTCTCGGCAAAATATGATGCCGTTGGTAAACGCGTCTGGCTGCGGCGCCCACGACTATCTTTTCAAACCTTTCTCCATAGACGAACTGCTGCTGCGCCTGGCCATTGTGAATACGGGCAGCAGAAAGGATCCTGAGGGCAATGGGGCCATGGGCTTTTCCAACGTCACTCTGGATATGAACGCCATGGAACTGCGATGCGGCGAAACCTCTGTTTGCCTCACAAAAAAAGAAGTTGCCATCATGCGCTACATGATATCCAATGCCCAAGGTGTAATTCACAAGGAGAAAATGTTTTCCCACATTTGGGGTTTTGACAGCCAGGCGGATATCGCGGGAATCGAGGTTTACCTTTGCAGGCTGCGCAAGCTTTTAAACCGCATCGGCTCCGGCATTTCCATCGAAAGCGTTCGCGGCGTGGGATACCGAATGATAGACTTAAACAAGAGTAAATAAGCAATTCATTGTTTTTAATGAAAAGTCTCCGCAAAAACGGAGACTTTGTGTTATAATCAAGCCATTGTGAAAAACCCGTTTCAGGAGGATTTTGTGGTGAACTTTAGCATTTCAGAGGAGATCCGGCGGCTTTGGCCGGACACGGTTTTGGGAATTGTCCGTTATACGGCCCGCATTGAGCCCAGCGGCGAGGCACTGCTTACAGCATTTGACCAGACCGTTTCGGAGCTTGCCGCCAAATATGACATGCCGAACATTGCCCAACTGCCCCACGTACAGAGCACCCGAGAAGCTTATAAGGCGCTTGGAAAATCGCCCACGGAATACCGGTGCGCGGCGGAAGCCATGCTCCGGCGCATCGCCAAGGGCAACGGGCTTTATCGGATCAACAACTGCGTGGAGGTGAACAACATCATCTCGGTGCGCTCGGGATATTCCATCGGCTCCTACGACCTAAAGAACCTCGAAGGAGACGTGGAGCTTCGGCGTGCGCCGGACGCCGAGCACTACCCGGGCATCGGCAAGGGCAGCGTCAACATTGAGCATCTGCCCGTGCTTTACGACGCTTCGGGTGCTTTCGGCAACCCCACCAGCGACAGCCAGCGGGCTATGCTCAATGAAGGGGACTGCGAGGTGGCCATGGTGATTTTCTCCTTTGATGGGGCCGTTGGGCTAAACCCTTGGTTGGAACAGGCGCAGGAATTGCTAAAAACCTACTGCGGTGCGGAGATTCTGGAAGTAAACACCATCAAATAGCAACCGGCCCCGTTTTTATGAACTTTTTACCTCGTATTGGTAAAGCGCAAATATTGTGGTAAAATAGTACCGAATTTAATGAAACAAAAGGTAATGAATCGATTTGAAACGGGTAAAAGTATTTTCATCTGTTCTAATCAGCATTGTGCTGGTCACAGTGCTGATCATATACCTGATCAAGCTGGATGTCAGTAAGAACATCTCTCCGGCTGCTGTTTCTGTGCAAATTAATGAAGTAATGACCAGTAACAAGGGTTCTGTGCCGGATGGGCTTGGTAATTACCCCGACTGGATCGAATTATACAACAGCTCCAACAAGGACGTAGACCTCGCGGGCTATGGCCTTTCGGATAGCTTGTTGGACGGCGCCAAATACGTGTTCCCCTCCGGCGCCAAGCTGGGGCCCAAGGAGTACGTCATCGTTTATTGTTCCGGCGGGAGTGAAACGCCTTACCACACCTCCTTTAAACTCAGCGCCACAGAAGAGATTATCCTCTTTGATACCGCCGGGAAGTCTTTGGACAGCATCGCCCTTCGAGCCACTGCTGCCGGCTATTCCTTGGCATTGCAATCGGACGGCACTTGGGGAGAACTTGCTCCCAGCCCCGGTTACGAGAACTCCGAAGCCGGCATTGCCGCTTATGCGGCCTCCCAGATGGAAAGCGAACACATCGGCGTTACCATTAACGAGTTTATGAGCAGCAACGCCACCACCCTGCTGGACGCCGCCGGCGAATACTGCGACTGGATCGAGCTTTACAACGCCAACGATTCCGACGTAGACCTTTCCGGGTTCGGCATATCGGACAGCCCTTCCCAGCCGGTGAAATACCAGTTGCCGGAAGGAACCGTCATAAAGGCCAAGGGATACCTTATCATCTACTGCTCCGGCAACGAAGGGCTTGTTGACGGCGAGTTGCACGCACCTTTCGGCCTGCGGGCCTATCAGGAGGACGTGGTATTTTCCAGCGTCGCAGGCAAAATCCTAGACAGCTACAGCTATGAACGGCAGGAAACCGATACTTCCATGGCCCGAGTCCCGGACGGCACGGGGGCGTTTGCCTCCACCTCGCAGCCCACGCCGGGCTACCCCAATACGGACGCGGGTTACGCCGACTTTGCAAAAGCCAGCAAATTGCCGCTCTCAAGCGTATACATCTCTGAGTTCATGGGCAGTAATGCCACCACCCTCAAGGCCTCTGACGGAAGCTACTATGACTGGGTTGAACTTTTTAATTCCTCCAATGCAGCCGTCAGCCTAAACGGCTATGGGCTTTCCACCAACCCCAATAACCCGGCCAAGTGGGTATTCCCCAATATCTCCATAGACCCTGGCGAATATCTGGTTCTCTACGCGTCGGGGCTCAATACCGCCGAGCAAAAAAAAAATCTGAACCTAAATTTCAATGTCAGCGCCCAAGGGGAAACCCTTTTTCTTTTTGACTCCCAAGGCAAGCTCGTTGACAAGCTGTCCGCGGGCAGCTTTTTGCCGGACGTGAGCTACGGCAGGAACAGCGACGACCAGCGGTTCTACTACACCAACTCCACACCGGGAGCGGCCAACGCAACGGGCTACAGCGGCATTACGCAATCGCCCCAGTTCTCTGTGATCCCCGGTATTTACGACAACGGCGTGGAGGTGGATCTCCTTGCCGGAGAAGGTGAGACCGTCTATTACACCACGGACTGCACCACCCCCACCGCCTCCTCCACGCGCTATACGGGAAAGATCCCCCTTTCTTCCAATACCGTGATTCGAGCGGTAGCGATGAAAGACGGCTATCTCACCGGACAAAGTGTCAGCGGCACCTACCTATTCATCAGCGACAACGTAAACCATGCGCTTCCGGTTGTGACGCTGGTCACCGACCCCGCCAACCTTTGGGACGGAAAAACTGGCATTTACGCCTATGGTGACAACTTCGATGCCGACACCACCAATATCACAGACATGCTGGTTTCCTCCAACTTCTACGAGGGTAAGGACAGCGAGGCTGATCAAGCCGAATGGGAGCGGGACGCCTGTTTCGGCGTATTTGACGACAGTGGGAAGCAGACGTTCACGCAAAACGTTGGAATCCGCATTGCGGGCAGCTATGGCCGCAGCCGCGCCCAGAAGGGCTTCAATATCATCGCCCGGGACGAGTACGGCAGCAACCGGATGACATATTCCTTTTTCGACAACCGCGACTACACCGAATACAAATCCCTGGTGTTGCGCGCAGGCGCGCAGGATCAGAACTACTCCAAGATCCGCGACGAACTGGCCTGTGGGCTTTTGGAGGGCACAGATGCACATGTCCTCTTACAGGCTTACAAGCCCTATGTGCTCTATCTCAACGGAGAATACTGGGGCACCTACTTCCTTCGGGAAAAACGCAGTCGCTTTTTCGTAGCGCAGCACGAAGGGCTGCCGGACGCCGTGAATATGGACATCGTAAAGAGTTCCACACGGGTTACTTACGGCACCGCCAACGATTGGAACGAACTGATGGCTTACGTGAACAGCCACGACCTTTCCAAGGCGCAGGCCTACGACTACGTTAAGAGTCAGACCGACCTTGAGAGCTTTGCGGATTACATGATCTCGGAAATTTGGGCGGCTAATACGGACACCTGGAACGTTCAATATTACAAGCTGGATGGTGGCAAGTGGAAATGGATCTACTACGACTTCTGTTGGAGCCTAGGCCAGAGCGGCACGGACCACCAAACCCTTTCTTATCGCCGCCAGACCAACAAACCCATGAGCGATTTGTTTAACGCATTGCTCAAAAACAGCGAGTGGAGGGATTCCTTTATCCGCCGCTTTGCGTATATGATGAAAAACGCATATGCCCCCGAGCGCGTGAACGCGCTGATCGATACGCTGTACGCGGACGTGCAGCCCGAAATTACGCGGGAGCGCGAAAAATTCAACGCAACGTATTTTATGGGCGTCAAACAGCTTCCGGAATGCGTGGATAAAGGCTTTGAAGCACAAATTCAGAAGGTACGGGATTTTGCAAACGGCCGCAACGCCTCCATGAAGGCACAGCTGCAAAGTGAGTTTGGCCTCTCCGATGCCTATATGCAGGAGGTGTTTGGATCATGAGTTCAAAAACAACCAGATCGAAAGCATCGAACTACCGCCATGAGCTGAAGTACTATCTCAATCAGGGCGATTATACCCTGCTGAGCCAAAAGCTGCGGCTGGCCATGGAAAAAGACGAATATGCCAAGCTCACCGGCGGCGAGTACTTCATCCGCAGCCTGTATTTCGATGATTCCAACGACACGGCCTTCCGGGAAAAGCTCGATGGCATCGACAACCGTGACAAATTTCGCATTCGCATATATAATATGCAGGACGACGTAATTAAGCTGGAGTGTAAGCACAAGAAGGACGGGTTTATCCAAAAGCAGTCTGTCGGCTTGAGCCGTGCGGAATGCGACAAGCTCCTTTTAGGGGATCACCGCTTTCTGATGAGCCGGCCGGAACCTTTCGCACAGCGCATGTTCGCCGAATTCGCCACAAAGCGGCTTCGCCCAGTGGTGATCGCGGACTATACCCGGGAAGCCTACGTGTTTCCCCTGCAGGATGTGCGTGTGACCTTCGATAAGGGCATCCGCACTGGCTACCGCAACGTGGACCTGTTTAATGCCAACATCCCAACCTACCCCGTTATCGACGGCTATGACATGGTGATGGAGGTCAAGTACGGCCTTTATATTCCCAGCTATATCCGAAGCCTTCTGCAGGTGGATGCCCAGGTCCGTAGTGCCATAAGCAAGTACTGCCTTTGCCGCAAATTTGAAGTGTAAACCATAGGAGGAATCTATATGAATCTCAGCGATCTTTTTTCCATCACCCTGAGCCCTCTTCAGGTGATCCTGACCCTGTCCATTGCTCTTGCGGTAGGGCTGTACGTTTTCTTCATCTACAAGAAGAGCTTCGGCGGCGTCATGTACTCCCGAAACTTCAACGTGAGCCTTGTGGTGCTGACGCTGGTCACTTCCCTGATGCTCATGCTCATCAACAACAACCTGACGCTGAGCCTGGGCATGGTGGGCGCCTTGTCCATCATCCGCTTCCGCACCGCGGTCAAAGACCCCATGGACACAGTATTCATGTTCTGGGCGGTAGGCGAAGGTATTGCTATCGGTACCAAATTTTACGATGTGGCTATCATTGCGGGCGTAGTAATTGGTATTTTCATCCTGATGCTCAGCGCCTTTAAGGGCAAGTCCAGCTCGCCCTACCTGCTAATTATCCACTACAATGAGGCGGCCTCCGTCCAAATTAAGCAGATGATCAGGCAGTTACCGAATGCCCGGCTCAAGAGTAAGACCGCTCAGCGGGACGGCATTGAGCTGACAATGGAGCTTCGGCTTAGGGAAAGCGAAACGGGATTTGTGGAGAAATTCCTTCGGGTGGACGGCGTGTATGACGCCAGCCTCATCTCCCATCAGGGAGACATCGTCGGATAAGACATTCATGGGCGGTGCGAAGCACCGCCCTTTTTTATGGAAAGGGAAAAGATTATGTATTTTGACACCCACGCGCACCTGTGCGACGAACGGTTTGATGCCGACCGGGATGCGGTGGTTTCGGGCCTGCCGCAGTCGGGCGTGGATTTGGTGGTAGAGGTAGCTTGCAGCGGAGAAGAATTCCAAGGGGTTGCCACGCTTGCGAAAAAACATCCCTTTGTTTATGTCGCCTACGGCATCCATCCCCACAATGTGGCAAAAGCGTCGGAAGATGACCTTTTGGAAATTCGGCGGCGAATGGGCGACAAAAAGACCGTGGCCATTGGCGAAATCGGGTTGGACTACTACTACGACTTCGCGCCCCGGGAATTGCAGAAGGCTTGGTTTGATCGGCAGCTGACATTGGCCCGGGAACTGGATGTGCCCGTGATTCTGCATATCCGAGATGCCTACGGGGACTGCATGGACATCCTCAAAGCGCACAGAGATGGATTAAAGGGCGTGATGCACTGTTTTTCGGGTTCTGCACAAATCGCCAAAGAATGTGTGAATCTGGGGCTGTACATCGCCTTCGGGGGCGCAATTACTTTTCATAACGCCCGAAAAGTGGTAGAAGCGGCGGCCGCCGTGCCTTTGAACCGTCTGCTCATCGAAACCGACTGCCCCTACATGACCCCCGTTCCTTTTCGGGGAGAGCGGAACGACCCCGCCAAGATCTGTTATACCTGCGCGAAACTCTCTGAGATCCACAGCATGGAGCCGGAAGCCATGGCGGCGCTCACACAAAAAAACGGCAAGCGACTTTTCGGAATTTAGTGGTTGCAATTCCCCACATACAGTAATATAATGATTGCAGCTTCAGGGGGTGGTGAAATTCCACACCGGCGGTGAAGCGGCGAAAGCCGACAAGTCCGCGAGCCAGTATGGCAGAGCCGGTTTGAATCCGGCACCGACGGTAAAGTCCGGATGAAAGAGGCTGCACAAGAGTGCATTTTCCCCTGCTAACAAGCAGGGGTTTTCTTTTGCGCAGCGCCCTAAAAAATAATTTTGAAAGGGTGAATGAAAAATGAAAAACAACAAAACAACAGGAGTCCCAAGTACAACGAAAAAGAGCCGATCCGCTGCACTGCATGATTTAGTAACGACTGCCATGCTTGCCGCTGTTGCATCTGTATTGATGTTCCTCTCTTTTAATGTTCCTCTCATGCCGCAATTTATCAAGCTCGACTTTTCGGAGTTACCTGCGCTGCTCGCTTCTTTCGCATTGGGGCCGATATATGGAGTGGCGGTATGCTTGATAAAGAATTTGATTAATCTTCTCTTTAGTACAACGGGCGGCATTGGCGAACTTGCAAACTTTCTAATTGGAGTGCTGTTTGTTCTTCCTGCAGGTTATATATACAGAGCAAATAGAAGTCGAAAAAACGCACTGATTGGTTCAGCGATCGGTGCTATCTCTATGGCTGTATTGAGCGTATTTATCAATTATTATATTGTATATCCGGTCTACACAGTTTTTCTGCCAATGGAAACCATCTTGAGTCTCTATCAAGTAATCAACCCAAAAGTCCAGACACTATGGGACGCACTGTTATGGTTTAATATGCCGTTTACATTCATTAAAGGAATGATTTCCGTTGGTATTGCCTTCTTGATTTATAAACCCATTTCACCCATTTTGAAGGGGACACGTAAGTCCAAGTAATCCATAAAACGCTTTGGTCACCTTCCTGCTCTGCAAAGCGGTGGGAAAGATACTCAACATAGATAAACCGCAGACAAAATATGCCCATGCAAAAGAGGACGCTGTGTAGCACGGCGCCCTCTTTTTTGCGCAAATTGCTCTGGAGTGGATACATCCTTTCTGCGATCTGTGATGTGAAATCACTATATGCAAATCCCGTGCAAATGATTGTATCCTGCGTTTGGGTTCGATATAATCAAAAGGTAAATCATCGGTTCGCAGATTGATTTTGATGCACAAGGAGATGTGGCTTGCTATGCAAACTGTAATTCTAGGAAACACGGGAATTGAGGTCAACCGCAACGGCTTCGGCGCGCTGCCTATCCAGCGCGTGGGAAAAGCCGCCGCCGTAGCTCTGCTTCGCCGGGCTTGCGAAGGGGGAATGGACTTCTTCGATACCGCCCGTCACTATACAGACAGCGAGGAAAAGCTGGGCGAGGCCCTTTGGGACGTGCGGGGACATATCGTGATCGCCACAAAATCTGCAGCCGCAACCGGGGAGGCGCTTCGCCGGGACCTTGAAACCTCGCTTAAGACCCTGCGCACGGACTTCATCGATCTCTACCAGTTTCACAACCCGTCATTCTGCCCTAAACCGGGGGATGGAACCGGGCTTTATGAAGAAATGCTTTCGGCAAAAAAGGCAGGCATGATCCGGCACATCGGCATCACCAACCACAGCATGGCGGTGCTCCTTCAAGCTGTTGATTCCGGCCTGTATGAAACGATACAGTATCCCTTCAGCCATCTTTCGGGAGAAAGGGATTTGGAGCTGGTGCGGCAGTGCAGGGACGCAGGGATGGGCTTTATTGCCATGAAGGCGCTTTCCGGCGGGCTGATCACCGATGCCCGGGCGGCCTGCGCCTATTTTGCAGAGCTTGAAGGCGTGCTGCCCATATGGGGCATCCAGCGGGAGGCGGAACTTGACGCGTTTCTCTCCTATATAAAAAACCCGCCCTGTATGGACGAGACGATGCGGCAGAGCATTGCCCGGGACAGAACGGAGCTGCAGGGAAGCTTTTGCCGCTCCTGCGGCTACTGCATGCCCTGCCCCGAAGGAATTGAGATTCGCAACTGCGCACGCATGTATTTTAACATCCGTCGCCTTCCCAAAGAATATTGGCTTACGGAGGACTGGCAAAAGAAGATGCGGCTGATCGAAAACTGTAAAAACTGCGGCGCATGCATCAAAAAGTGCCCCTACCATCTGGACATTCCCGCTCTTTTAAAGCGCAGTTATGAGGATTATATGGAAATTCTTTCTGGCAAGCAGGTTGACTAGCTTACAGCGCTGCACCTGTCTGCCGTGGATGCGCGAAGGGTAGTATGGGGCAGGAGAAGCGCTCGCCCAAGCGCGAAAATTGTGTTATAGTGTTGCCATGCAATGAGGAGGTTAAAAATTATGACCGAACTATTTGAAGCCGCGATGGTGATCTGCTTTGGCCTTTCCTGGCCCATGTCCGTCTACAAGTCCTATACATCCCGCACTACCAAGGGAAAGAGCCTGCTGTTTGAGGCGTTTGTATGGGTTGGGTATATTTGCGGCATTGCCGGCAAAATTATTACCGGCAGGATTACCTACGTCTTTATCTTTTATATCATCAACATTATGATGGTTTCGCTGGACATCCTGCTTTATTTCCGCAACCGAAAACTGGATAAGCTGGCGGAGTCTTAATCATCCACACAAAAAGGGCCGCAGGCATAGCCCGCGGCCCTTTTTTTGTATTGATAGCAGCCCGATTATTCCGCGATTCCCGCGAAAAACAGTTCGATGCCGGCTTCTTTGGCCTTGGCGGCCCGTTTGTGCATTTCCGCCACGGAAAGAGGTTTGGTGAGGATTCCCTCGCCCATTGCGGCAGCTTTTACATCACCGAACGCACTCAAATCCTTGCCCCGCACATAATAGCTGTGCGAGACCACGCTGTTGTCCAATGCGCAGGGAGCCGCCGCCTGCTTTGTGCTGGCAGTGCCTGTGCATACATCCATAATATCTTCCACCAGAGAATGCGCGGTGGGGTACCGCCCTGCCCCCTGGCCGTAGAAGCTGAGCCTGCCTACATGCTCGGCCCACAGGGAAACCATGTTGAAATTCTCCGCCACATTGGCTTCCAGCGAGCGAAGGGGCAGCAGCGTAGGCTCCACATAGGCATAGACGGAACCGGATTCCGACCGGCCGCCGTTGCACAGCAGTTTGCACACAAGACCCTTTTCCGTAAAGGCCTTGATATCTCCGCCGGTGATATACCGGATGCCCGCCGTAGGAACCTCTTTGGGATCCACGCAGATGTCAAAAGCTAAGTTCGCAGAAATCGCGCACTTGCGCTGGACGTCGGTGCCATCGATATCAGCCGAGGGATCCGCCTCTGCATAGCCCAGCTCCTGCGCTTTTTTCAAGGTGATTCCGAAGTCTGCGGCGTTCTTTTCCATGGCATCCAGAATGTAGTTGGTGGTGCCGTTTATGATGCCCCGAAAGGAATGGATCGCCCCGCACCGCTTGGTGCGGCACAAATTATACAGCCAGGGAATCCCGCCGCCCGCGCTGGGCGTATAAAGGAAACTCACGCCATTGGCTTCCGCCGCCTTATGCAGCTCGGAAAACATGGAGCTCACCAGCTGCTTGTTGGGTGTGACGCAATGCTTCCCGGCATTGAGCGCCGCAGAAACAAACTCATAGGCAGGATGTAGCCCGCCCATGGCCTCCACCACAAGATCCACCTCGGGATCATTGATGATTTGGTCGATGCTTTGCGCCTTTTCACAGTCAATCCCCTCGATGGGCCTGATGTCCAGCACGTATTTGGTCTGTATCTGGTCGGAAAGGCCATCCTTGATGATGTCGTAAACCCCGCGTCCAACAACCCCAAATCCTAAAATTGCAATTTTCATCCAGTTCTGTCCTTTCGATTTCTATGATAGAACGATGTTCCTTCCCATGAACTGTGCATAGAGCACCTTAACCGCCTGCCTGTTTTTTGACCGCGCTACCGTATCTATTACACAAGACCCATCTTGATTAGGGCCTCGCCGATCTGCACGGCATTGAGCGCCGCGCCTTTCCGAAGCTGGTCGCCGCAGCACCAGAAGGTAAGCGACTTTTCAGTGGAAATATCCTTGCGGATGCGGCCTACCCAGATCAGATCACCGTTGGAAGTATCCAGTGGCATGGGATATTCTTTCTTGGCAGGATCATCATACAGCTTCACGCCCGGAGCGTTAGCCAGCAGTTCGCGCGCTTTTTCGGGGGTCAGCTCTCGCTCCAGTTCGATGGTGATAGCCTCGCTATGGCTCCGATATACCGGAACACGCGCGCAAGTGCAATTTACCATCAGGTTCGGCAGGCCCATGATTTTTCGGCCTTCCCGGAACATTTTCATCTCTTCGTGAGTGTATCCGTTTTCCTCAAAATAGTCAATATGCGGAATGAGGTTAAAGGCAATTTGATACGAAAATACCTTGGGATCTGCCGGCTTGCCGTCCAGCACGTCCCGGGTCTGCTGCTCCAGCTCCGTGAGGCCCGCGGCGCCTGCGCCGCTCACAGCCTGATAGGTGGAAGCGATGACGCGCTTGAGTCCCGCATAATCGTGCAGGGGCTTAAGCGGCACCATGGCGATAATGGTGGAACAGTTGGGATTGGCGATAATGCCCTTATGCTTTTTTAGATCCTCCGCATTGACCTCGGGAACCACAAGGGGCACGTTAGGGTCCATGCGCCAAGCGCTGGAATTATCTATCACGATACAACCCTGCTTGGTCACTTCGGGAGCAAGCGCCTTGCTTACAGAATCGCCAACCGCAAACAGCGCCATATCCACTTCCTTGAAAATATCGATTTCCGTTGCCTGCACGGTAACGGACTTGCCGTTGTACAGGGTGGTCTTCCCCGCATTCTCCGGAATGTCCAACGCTAAAATCTGGCCGACAGGGAAATCCCGCTGCGCCAGAATCTTAAGCATTTCCTGCCCGACCGCTCCCAGAGCGCCCACCACGGCAACACTATACTTCTTCATAACTAAAAATCCTCCTTCGTGATTGCTTGCAAAATCAGATGAAAATAATAGGAATCTGAAACTTCTCATCACATTACATCATTATTGTAAAGAACGTCCGGAAAAATGAAAATAGACAATTGGAAGGACCCATGATAAAAGAAATGAAAGATTGCAGCGAAAAAGTTCAGTTGAACAAACCGCGCCATTTCTCCAGGAACGAGGAGAACGCGCTGGGCAACGGATAATTGCCCGCGTGCCCGAATGACACAGCGCCTTCCCGGCCGCAACGGATGCAGTAGCATATCATATGCCATTCAATGTGGGTGAAGATATGCACGCGTTCCATGCTGCCCACAAGCTCCAGAGGTTCCACGCCCCAGCTTTCCACAAGCTCCAGCGCCCGTTGGGGCGAGAGCCGTCCTTCCACGTGGGGCAGTTCATACAGCCCCGCCAGCAGGCCTTTCGCGGGACGCTTGCCTAGGGCCACCCGCCCATCCGAGAGCGCCAGCAAAAAAACCGTTTTTTCTTCAACCCTGCGCGCTTTGCGCTTCGCACGAACAGGGTATCTCCCCTGCTCCTGCGCCTTATTGGCGGCGCATCGTCCCATGAGCGGGCACTTTTTGCACAATGGCTCCCCGTTTGGGATACAGACCGTGGCGCCCAGCTCCATGAGGGATTGCGTAAACATCCCCGCGTCCGCCGGGCAGACCTCCTGTAGACCCCGCCGAATCTCTCTCCGCACCTTTGGGTCGTCCACGCTTTCCTTCAACGCCGTGAGCCGCGCCACTACGCGCAGCACATTGCCATCCACGGCTGGCGTAGGTATATTGAAGCAGATGGAGGCGATTGCATCTGCGGTATAATCTCCCACGCCGGGCAGGCTGCGGATTTCATCATAGTCCCCGGGAAACGCGCCGCCCAATTGCACTATGATTTGGGCCGCCCGCTGCATATTTCTCGCCCGGCTGTAATACCCAAGCCCTTCCCAGAGCTTGAGCAGCCGATCTTCAGGCGCTTCGCTCAAAGCCTTGATATCCGGCAGTTCTTCCATAAAGCGATCATAATATCTGAGCACCGCCTCCACCCGGGTTTGCTGGAGCATCACTTCGCTAACCCAAACCCGGTAAGGATCTTTCGTCCGGCGCCAGGGAAGGTTCCGAGCGTTCACTTTATACCAAGGCAAAAGGCGATCGGGAAGGATTTCGTATGCGGTTTTTTCAGCCGCCTTATGCATGTTCGGCCTTTTAAACCACAACCGTGCCTTCGTAAATGGTGGCAGCGTCGCCGGTGAGGTAGACGGTATCCTCCGTGACCCGAATCACCAGATCACCGCCCAAAAGTTTGACTGTAATATCTTTATTCATTCGGCAGAGACCGTTTTCCACCGCAGCCACCACCGCAGCGCAAGCACCCGTGCCGCAAGCCTGGGTTTCACCGTTGCCGCGTTCCCAGGTACGCAGCCTGAGGGTGCTTTCCCCCAGCACCCGCACAAACTCCACATTCACCCGCTCGGGGAATAGGGCCGAGTGTTCAATTTTGGCGCCCACTTCCGCCACGTCCATAATGTCCACATTATCCGTGAACACCACTGCGTGGGGATTGCCCATATTCACGCAGGTCACGTGCACGCCTCCGGCCACATCGATGAGCCGGTTCACCACCTTCTCCCCATCCAACAGAACCGGGATTTTGGAAGGCGTGAGCAACGCTTTGCCCATATCCACTGTAACGTTTTGCACTTCGCCGTTGCGCTTGTGCAGCCATACTCGCTTGACACCGCTGGCGGTTTCAATGGTCATTTCCATCTTATCCACAAAGCCGTGGTCGTAGAGGAACTTGGCCACACAGCGTATAGCGTTGCCCGCCATCAGCCCCTCCGTGCCGTCGCTGTTGTACATGCGCATCCGGGCATCCGCCACTTTGGAAGGCAGTATCTCCACGATGCCGTCCCCACCAATTCCGTAATGCCGGTCAGAAAAGCGCACGGAAATGGCTTCCGGGCTGTCCAAAAGCTGCGTCATGCAATCAAAGTAGATATAGTCGTTGCCCGTCCCTTGCATCTTGGCGAAGGAGTGGCGGGTTTTTTCTGTTTTCATATGGCAGATATCCACCAGCTCTGTGCTTACCTCGGAATAGCGGCTCTTGATGGAAAGCGCAAGGGCGTTGGCCGTATCAATGCTGGTAAGGCAGGGGATGCTTTGCTCCACGGCCTTGCGGCGAATGCGAACGCTGTCCCGGGTAGGGACCCTTCCCTTGGCGGAAGTGGAAACCACATAGTCGATCTTGCCGGTGGAGAGGATGGTCATGGCGTTGTCCTTCTCGTTCTGGTGGATCTTCTCCACAGGAATGACCGGAACGCCGGTATTGGCGATTGCCCGGGCGGTACCCGGCGTGGCATAGATGGTAAAGCCCAGCTCATGGAACCGCTGTGCGGTATCTGCGATTTCCGGATGGTCGGTCTTGCGGACGGTCATCAATACGCCGCCCCTGCGTTTGACCCGGTAGCCCGCTGCCAGAAGCGCCTTGTATAGCGCCTCCGCAAAGGTGCCCGCGATGCCAAGCACCTCGCCGGTGGACTTCATTTCCGGCCCCAACTGGGTATCCACGCCGGCCAGCTTTTCAAAGGAGAACACCGGCGCTTTCACCGCCACATAGGGAGAAATCTTATATCGCCCCGTGCCGTAGCCCATATCCTTGAGCTTTTCGCCCAGCATGGCCCGTGTGGCCAGTTCCACCATGGGCACGCCGGTAACCTTGCTGATATACGGTATGGTCCGGGAAGAGCGGGGGTTCACCTCGATAACGTACAGTTCACCGCCATAGATCAGATACTGGATATTCACAAGGCCTCTGGTCATAACGGAAAGGGCCAGCCGTCGCGAACAATCCGTGATGCGCTCCAGCATCTCGTCATCCACATTGTAGGTGGGATAGACCGCAATGGAGTCGCCCGAGTGGACGCCGGCGCGCTCAATATGCTCCATGACGCCGGGAATCAGCACGTCCTCGCCATCGCAGATGGCGTCGATCTCCAGCTCTGTGCCGGAGAGATACTGATCGATGAGCACCGGATTCTCAATATTCTCTGTGAGAATAATGGCCATGTACTCCTTGACGTCGTCGTCGTGGAAGGCGATGATCATATTCTGCCCGCCCAGTACATAACTGGGACGAAGCAGCACCGGGTAACCGATTTCGTTGGCTGCTACGAGGGCCTCTTCCATGGTCATGACGGTACGGCCCTGGGGCCTCTTGATTTCCAACTTTTCCAAAAGTGCTTCAAAGCGCTCTCTGTCTTCCGCTAGGTCGATGCCGTCCTGGCTGGTGCCCAGAATGTTCACGCCCATCTTTACCAGGGATTTGGTCAGGTTGATGGCCGTTTGGCCGCCGAAGGCCACCACAGCGCCATAGGGCTTTTCGGTTTCAACGATGCCCCGCACATCCTCGGGCGTGGGCGGCTCAAAATACAGCCTGTCTGCGGTATCGAAGTCGGTGGATACCGTTTCCGGGTTGTTGTTTACAATCACCACGTCATAGCCCAGCTTTTTAAGCGCCCAGACGCAGTGCACGCTGGCGTAGTCGAACTCGATGCCCTGACCGATACGGATAGGCCCGGATCCAAACACGATGACCGTCTTTTTATCGGTCTTGTTCCGCGCAATGAACTGCGCAGCTTCATTTTCATCATCGTAGGTCGCATAAAAATACGGGGTTTTGGCGTCAAATTCTGCAGCGCAGGTATCCACCATCTTATACACGGGGAAGCGCGGCTCATGCTCCTTGCCGGAGAGCTGCTCAATGACGGCGTCCGGATATCCCGCCCGCTTGGCTTCCAGATACAGCGCGTCATCAAGGCCGTTTTTCAGGCACTTTTCCAAATCGGCAAGATGCTTGATCTTACCTAAGAACCAGCGGTCAATGCGAGTGATCTCAAAGACCTCGTCCATCCCGACTCCCCGCGTGAGCGCCTCATATACGGCAAAAATCCGTCGGTCGTCGCAGTCGTGAAGCTTTTTGATAAGCGTGGCGTCATCCATAGCCCGCATCTCCCGATCCATCAAGCTGGTATGGCTGATGGCGGCGCCCCGCACCGCCTTCATCAGAGCCATTTCAAAGGAGGTGCCGATGGCCATAACTTCGCCGGTGGCTTTCATCTGTGTGCCCAGCGTACGCTTGGCGTAGACAAATTTGTCGAAGGGGAACTTGGGCAGCTTCACCACCACATAGTCCAGCGCCGGCTCAAAACACGCGCTAGAAACGCCGGTCACCGCGTTTTTCAGCTCCGGCAGGGTATATCCGATGGCCAGCTTGGCCGCAATCTTGGCGATGGGATAGCCCGTGGCCTTAGAGGCCAGAGCGGAAGAGCGGCTAACACGGGGGTTGACCTCAATCACCGCGTATTCAAAGCTGTCCGGATGGAGGGCGAACTGGACATTGCAGCCGCCTTCTATTTCCAGCTCTTTTATGATATCCAGAGAGGCGGAGCGCAGCATCTGGTATTCCTTGTCCGCCAGCGTGACGGCGGGGGCGATGACAATGCTGTCTCCGGTATGCACGCCCACGGGATCCAGATTTTCCATAGAGCAGACGGTGATGGTGTTGCCCGCCGCATCCCGCATGACCTCGAACTCAATCTCCTTCCAGCCCGCCACGGAGCGCTCGATGAGCACCTGATGAATGGGGGACAGGGCCAACCCATTGGCGCAGATCTCCGTAAGCGCTTCGGCGTCATCCGCGATGCCGCCGCCGCTGCCGCCCAACGTGAACGCGGGGCGCACGATGACGGGGTATCCAATCTGCTGCGCGAACGTTAACGCAGAGGGAACGTCGGTGACTACCTCCGAAGGGATGCAGGGCTGGTTGATACGCTGCATGGTCTGCTTGAAGCGCAGCCGGTCTTCCGCGTTGTCGATGGTTTCCACCCGGGCGCCCAAAAGTTGTACGTTGTGCTTCTCCAAAAACCCTTCCTTGGCAAGCTGCATAGAGAGGGTTAAGCCCGTTTGCCCGCCCAGTGTGGAGAGTAGGCTGTCCGGCTTCTCTTTTTCGATGATCCGCTTGATTACGGTAAGGGTTAAGGGCTCGATATAAACCGCATCTGCCATGGCGGTGTCGGTCATAATGGTGGCAGGGTTGGAATTTACCAACACCACGGAAAGTCCCTCTTCCCGGAGGGCCCGGCAAGCCTGGGTACCCGCGTAGTCGAATTCGGCGGCCTGTCCGATCACAATGGACCCGGAGCCGATAATCAGCACTTTCTTCAGATTCTTATTTAGCGGCATATTCTTTTCCCTCCATCATGGCGATAAACCGGTCAAACATAAACGCACAGTCCCGGGGACCGGAAGCCGCCTCAGGATGAAACTGCACGGTAAAAGCGTTGTACATCGGGTAATCCACGCCCTCGCAGGTATGGTCGTTTGCATTGATATAGCGCAGCAGCGCGCCCTCGGGCAGCGTATCGGCCAGCACGGCGTAGCCGTGATTTTGGCTGGTAATATACACCCGGTTGGTCACGGTATCCACCACAGGCTGATTGCCGCCCCGATGTCCGTACTTCATCTTTGTTGTTTTGCCTCCGGCCGCCAGCGCCATGAGCTGATGCCCCAAGCATACACCCATGGTGGGAATGCCGGAATTTATAAGCTTCCTCATTTCGGCAATGATGCCCACGTTTTCTGCGGGGTCCCCCGGCCCGTTGGTAAACATCAGACCATCGGGCTTGTACGAAAGAATATGCTCCGCAGTAACGTTCCCGGAAACCGTGATTACCTGACAGCCACGCTTAATCAGCTCGCGCCGGATATTCCGCTTGGCCCCGAAATCCCAGAGCACCACCCGGCGGCCTTCGCCGTCGATCTCATCCTCGTCGCAAGTCACATGTGCCACCGCATCCTTCACAGTGTATGCGTGGAGTGTCTCCCGCTCCGCTGCAGTCAGAATCGGTCGGTCGGTAATCATGGCGTTCATTACCCCGTTTTCCCGTACGATCCGCGTAATCGCCCGGGTATCCACATCGGTGAGTACCGTCACGCCCGCTTCCTTTAGATAGTCCTCCAGCGCCCCTTCCGAACGGAAGTTGGAAGGATCCACGCATAGCTCCCGCACAATGTAAGCCGTCAGTGCGGGACGTTCGCTTTCAAAATCCTCCCGAATGGTTCCATAGTTGCCGATCAAAGGAAACGTTTGCAGCACGATCTGCCCGTAATAGCTGGGATCACTCAGCGTTTCCAGATAGCCACAGGAATTGGTGGTAAACACCAGCTCTCCCATGGCGTCTTTGCAAGCGCCATGCCGTTCGCCTTCCAAGATCATTCCGTTGTCTAGATGTAAATATGCTTTCATGACTCCTCCACTTGTTTTGGGGTCTTTTTTTACAACAAACTTTTTACAGATTATCATATAACAAGTTGCATAAATATGCAATTTCTATTTTTCAAAAAATCAAAACTTTTTTTTATTTCCGGGTACAATAAAAATGGCATCCGCAAAATGGATGCCAAAAAGGAGAAAAACCAATGATCCGAAAACGGAAAAAGTTCCCGAACCAAATACCGTCCACCGCCTCCATGACGGAGACAACGGGCCTCATGAACAGGCCGCCCCAAGACCAATTCGAATACGAAGCATACCAGCAGCTTGCTGGTATGGAGCCCCCTGACCCGAATGATCCGAAAGACATCTGACATCTTACTGCCCCCCTAACATCCGGCAAAGCAGCGCCGCGTCGCTCAGCGTCACCGTGCCGTTTGCGTCCAGGTCGGCGCGGCCGGCCTCTGTGATGGCATCCCCGTCCATAACGTATGAGAAGATCATCATCGCATCTGCGTTTGTCACTACGCCGTTCCCGTCGGCATCTCCCGCAAGCGGGTCCGAGCTTCCGCCTGTAGTGGGGGCGTCGGGAACCACGGTGGCGTACCGGGAAGAGATGTAGCCCTCAACGGCACCGAACTGGACCTCATGCCAGCCGTTGACCACATTGGCCTGCAGCAGGGGATAGGTTGAACCTAGGTCAGCGTCACCGATATCCGTGTAATTGGTGCCTGGGCCGGATCTCACGTTGCAGGAATAATTGAGATTCTGGATCACCACAGTGCTGCAGGTCAGGGTGAAGGCGCTCTTAGGCAGGTAGCCGGTTATACCACTGTAGGTCAAGTAATAATACTCGCCGTTCTCTTCCAGAATTTCCACAGGGCTTCCCGCCGCCACAAAGGCCAGTTTTGCAGAAGCACTGCTAGCCGCCGTGTACAGGTAACCGTCGCTGCGGGTAATGCGCATATCGCTTGTGATGGACGGTAGGGCGCTTAAGGTTTCGCGGTCTCCTATGTAGCCTGTGGATATCTCCGTGCCGGGATAGTAGAAGGCGAGGATTTGGGAAACGGTTTGCCCGTCGGACCCCCGCTGCCTTGCGCCGATTTGGGAAAGGCCCACGCCGTGGCCGTAGCGGCCATGGCGCAGGGTATAGGTACCATCATCTACGTTGTCCAACAGCCAGAAGCAGCGCAGGCTGCTGTTTGTAAAACCGAAATCGTAGGTGTAGCAGTCTTCCAGTTCAGATACAGAAAACGCCGCAGAATCGCTGAAAAGAATCGAATCATTATAGGTGCCGGTTGCAATGACGCTGAGGGTCGCGAGGTGGGTACAGTCGTTATGGGCATATGAAGCGACGGACAGAGTCAGGCTAGATACGCTGACCGACGAGGCATTGATTCCATTTTTTTTCAGCACCGCCGCGGCGTAGGCCGCGTCCTTGGTTCCGCCACCGGTCTTGCTTATTGTCACTTCCTCAAGATATCTGTTGTCGGGATTGCCTTGGGAGTCGCGATAATTACGGCCGAAAATGATATCAGGGTCGTCATATTGTATTTCCCCCACGTAAGCCGGGCTTCCATCCCAGGCGTTGGTCACGGTCTCCGTATACCCGCCGTTGCTGGCGCTGTAATAGGTCACAATGGGAACGCCGCCGTAGGTGAGGACTTGTCCGGCAGTTTCGGATACCGCTCGGATAGAACGGTCAAAGATGGTGGGGTTGAGCATGCCCCAATAAGCCTGATACGTGGAGGTGTCCGTCACGTCGTACCAGGTGTTGGAGCTGGAAATTTTACTGTAGACATAGCCACGGGCCGCCACAGCCTGGGCCGCAAGGGCTTCTATATTGTAGGAGTTGCCAATTTCCGCCGCCACCACGCCGGGAATATAATCCTCCACGTAGACCCGGTTCACAAGGTAAAGGCCTTCGTCGCCATCCACTTCGTTGTAGCAGGTGAGGCTGCCCTGATAGTTGGCAACCCCATAATTACAGTTGTTGATCTCAAAATAGTTGGTGGCGCCCGAATGCTCCAAAAAGGTCAGTGTAGTTCCCGTATAGAGCACTTCGTCGTCCAGAGAGATGTTGATTTTCCCGGATTCATACGTCAGAAGGTACTGGGCACCCGAATCCGAATCGGGAATAAGGATAGGCGTTGCGCCATCATACATGCAATAGTTCCCGTGAAAGCGAATGAATACCGCCGTATGGGAGGTGGAAAGCCGCACCCGCGCGTAGGACTTTGCGTCCTCCGGCAGGCCCATAAACAGCCGGGGCGTATACGCGTCGGATTCTTCCCCTGCGACGCCCGCATGCCAGTCTTCGGGGTTTCCCTCATGCAGCAGAATAGGATCCACATTGGGGTCGATCACAGACTCCTCGTCCACGGCGCCCTGCGGAAACTCGGCAAAGGCGGTGGACCAGCAGCAGACGGCTATCAAAAGCAGGATCAGTATGAGGAAAAACGCGCGTTTCATTCAATATACCTCTTTTAAGTATTGTAATCGAATCCCCTTCTCCTTTCAAGAGCCTGCGCGGAATTTATAGAAAGTTATCTGTTTGAATTTGACGATAAAATTCCATGTAACATTATGGTTTTTGTCGCTTTGCGCAAAGTCCTCAAATCGCGACAATCCTTTTAGATTTCCCGTCACAACACGACAAAAGTGTTCATTTTTATTCCCTATCTTCGCAGTTTTTACGATGCTACAATTCATGTGAACAAACCACAGGAAACATCAATTTACTTAAAAAACAACAGATGACGGAGGAAACAAATGGCAAAATATCGTATTCTTTTGGCAGACAGCAGCATTCAGTTTCAGAACACCATGCGCGACTACCTAACTGCCCAGGAAAAAATTGAACGCGTGGATTTGGCTTCGGACGGGCAGTCGGCATTGGAGGCCATCACCTCCTCCCGCTACGACGTCCTGCTCTGCGACCTCATTATGCCGCAGATGGATGGCTTTGAGCTGCTGGAACGGCTCTCGGGCAATTTAGTCGAAAATCCGCCCGCCGCCATTGTGATCAGTGCCCTGCGGCATGAGGACATGGTCCGGCAAGCCTGTACCTTGGGCGCCCGTTACTTCATGGTGAAGCCAGTTGATCCCGACACCTTATACAAACGCATTCTGGACATGATGGAAAGCACCTACAACCAGCGTTCTCAAACCTGCACCCTCAGCTCCAAGCCTCAAACGCTGGATGAAAAAATTGCCTCCGTTTTCTTGATAATAGGAATTCCCGCACATATCAAGGGCTATCATTATCTACGTGAAGCAGTTCGGATGGTATATTACGAGCCCGCCCTCTGCGGCCGCATCACCAAAGAGCTCTATCCCGGCATTGCAAAGCATTTCCAGACTTCTTCCTCGAAAGTGGAGCGTGCCATCCGCCATGCCATTGAGGTCGCCTGGACCCGCGGCAAAATCGAAAACATCAATCAGATCTTCGGTTACAATATTTATTCAAAAAACGATAAACCCACAAACGGCGAGTTCATCGCGCTTGTAGCAGATAAGCTCATCATGGAATCCGCGCGGGAAAAATCCCCCCGACCCGAAATACAAAATGTAATATAGGCTTGCTTTGTCATACGACAATGTGAAAATTATTTTTGCGTCGCATGATATTCATGCGACGCAAAAATAATAAAAATACATTAATTTACAAACTGTTCAAGTTTTCAACGCGAATTACACGCCTTTCCCCATAAAAAAGTGGATAACTGTGTGGATAATGTTGATAACTTTAGAACTTTCGGATTGCATATTCCCTGAGTATTCATTTTTTAACATATTCCCCATCATTAAATCTTTTTTCGACATATCTCGCAACTGTTATGTCATTTATTACCAAACCACCGTTTTCCCACCTGCGGACAATTCATATATTGCATTTGCGCCTCATATGCTTTTATACCTACATTCTGAGAGGAGCTATTTGCAATGGAGCTAATATGGAATGAGCTCGCCCTGGAGCGGGTGATCTATAGTGGAACGGCACAGGCGCTGGTGGAAGGCAGCCTTCCCCTTCCCGAAGGGCGCGCCATTTCTGAAGTTTTGTCCGCATCCGGGAAGGTCGATGTGACTGAAAGCTCCGTGGAGCACGGAATCGTATCCATTGCGGGCGATATCATGATTGAGCTGATCTGCTCCGGCGACGGCGTGTTCGCATTCTCTTCCAAGGCATCCTTCCGGCATACAATCTCCGCAGAAGGCGCAGTAAGGGGAATGACGGCACAGGTTTTCCCCGCGCTGCAGACCATTGATGTAACCCTTGAAAACGGAATCCCCAGCCTTTCCGCAGTCATTGACCTCCGCCTCCGGGTGACGGACCAATCTCCTGTGCGGATGCTGGAGGGCATTTCCGGCGCGGACGACATTGAAAAAAAGACGGAGCAGCTGTGCGTATCAAACTTCAACCCTCTCATTACATACGTAGCCCGGCTCAGAAATGAGATCGACGCGCCTTTTGCCGCTGCCGTCCTCCACTCGGAAGTGACGGCGATGATACGGGAAATCCACAGCGACGGGAGCTCTGTCACCATTGACGGCACGCTGAGCGTATCTGCCCTCATCCGAGGAAAGGATGGCATGTTAAGCCAGCTCACGCAGAACATTCCCTTTTCCGAAGCTTTGGACGAGGCAACTCCTATGGAGGTTTTTGGCACGGTTACCATCACCTCCCACGATATGCGTGCATCGGAAGACTTTGGTTTAGTGGTGGTGGAGACGCAGCTTTCCATCGCCCTGTTTGTCTGCAGCAATAGCACCATTACCCTCACTGCCGACGCCTTTTCTCCTTCCATGCCCTTTGCCTGCACGCAAAACCGCATGCAGGTCTGTACCTCCCGTGAAACCGTTACCCACCGCCATTCTTTAAGCGAGAGCATCATGGTCCCGAGCGGGATGCCGGAAATCCAACGAATGGTTTACGCCTGTGCGCGCCCCCTGATCACCTCCCAGGTCATTGAAGACGGGATGTTGGCGGTTGAAGGGCTGTTTTTTACCCGCATCCTATATACTGCCGAAAGCGGGAGAATGTACGCTTTTTCGGAAGATATTCCCTTCTCGCTCTCCCTTCCCGCCGGCGATGCCACGGAGGCCATGCTCAGCGCCTGCGCTACTGTATCCGCCAGCGGAAGCGGCAAGTCGGTGGACGCCAACTACGTCATTACCATCTTCGCCACGCTCTACCGGGATGACCCCGTATACCTCGTTAACGGAATTGACGAGCATGTGGAAAACCGGCCCATGCATGGAATCATCGTATATTATGCAGGCGCAGGCGAAACCCTGTACGATGTGGCAAAGCGCTTTTGCACGTCCCGCGCCCGGCTTCGGGGCGTCGTAACCGACCTGGATGAATCGCTTGAGGAAGGTCAGCGCATTGTGTTTTTAAATTGAACTTTTCCTTTTTAAAGCGGGCGCTTCGAAAATCCGAAGCGCCCGCTGTGCGTCAGGTGATTTTTCTAAATTCTTTTCAGGATATTCCTGCGCTCATATCAACGCCATCAGCACGGGAATCACAACAAAGCTTGCCAGGGTTGTTAAGAGCGTACCCTTCGCGCAGTAGTGTTCATCGGCACCCAACGCCGCAGACATGATGATCGTCTGGATCATCACCGGCATCGCCACCAGCACCGCAAACACCTCAAGACCCAGCCCTGTAACCCCAAACAACCTTGAGAACAGGATGCATAAGCCGGGCGCCACCACGAAACGAACCAGCATGACCGTGGGAAGCCCCCGCTCCAGCCGTATATCCTTAAAGCCGATTTCATAAATGACAAAGCCCGCGTAAATCAGCCCCACGGGGGATACGATGCCGTTCATATACTTGCAGAAATTCATGATGGGGCTCGGCAGCTTTACCTCCAGCAGCACAAGGGCGATTGCCACGAACAGCGCTACAAACGGAGGGTTTTTAAGGATCATTTTAAGCCCCTCCATAGAAAAAAAGCCCTTGCCGTCCTCCCGGCCGGAATACGCCAGCACGCCGATTCCCACGCTTTGAAACATGATGGTGGTGACCACAAACTGGTACATGATGTAGGGAATCGACACTTCGCCGAACAGCTCCATAGACATGGGATACCCCGCGAATATCACATTGGAGCACAGGCACATGACGATAAACGGCCCCATCCGACGGCGGGGGAGCTTTAATAGTCTTGCCAGAAGAACCGCAAGGAGCAGCACAGCCCCCGCGCTGCAAAAGGGGATAGCCAGATATACGCCCGACTGTAAAATGAAATCTCTGGACACGTTGCTAAGCATGCTGTAAATACACATGCAGGGCACGGCGACGTTGATCATCAGCTTGGTAAGCACACCCTTGTGCTCCGGCTTCATCCAGCCCATGCGTCCCATTAAATACCCGACCGCCATCATCAAAAGGACTACAACGACTGCCGAAACCGAATTAAAAAATGATTCCATACTCCCAAAAATCCGGCGGGTCCGTCCTACCCGCCGCTTTTCCTTCCATCCTTATTTCGTAATGCGCCTGCACTCAAGATAGTAGCGCTTCTCATGAGCCTCTCCCATGGAAAATGTCTTGCGAGGCAGCGCGCCGTCAAAGATCACCGTGCGAAAAAACGCGTTCTTGTCCATAGGGGGTAGCAAGAAGCCCAAATTATCTTCCTGTGTGCTGAGCTGTTCCACCACGTCCTCCCCATGGATGTAGTCGATAGTAACGCCCGGGAGCTCTTTAATTAACTCGTCCAACGCGTTTTGCAGCGTGCCCACCGGAAGCTGCGCCACGGGTTGTTCCACATGGAAGCACCCGGCTCCCGCCCAGTTGATAAAGGGCATCACATGGCCAATCTTGCCCTCCATGGCTTTTTTGCATTCTGCAATAGAAGCAAACGAATGCGTCTTGCAATTGCCGTTTTGCGCTTCCAGCTTCTTTTGAATCCACTGTACCGCGCCCTCGTCCACATGGAACAGCACTCGGTGAATGGGTTCAAACACGATACCCGCATCGTGCACGTTTTCCAGCTCCACCAGACAGTAGCGGGCAGGATGCTCGTCTTTTTCAGTCAGCGTCTCTTCTTTTTTGACGCGTTCCCAGTTTGCCTTGGCAGTGGCGAAGGAATGGTTTCCGTCCCCCATGGCAAAGAGCAGCGGCGCCTGATTGGTATTGTATTTCTTTTGGTAGGCATCTTTTTCCACCAGCGCATTCAACGCGTTAAGAACGCCCTGTATCTGCGCCGAATCTTTCACAAGATACCCTTCGATATGCCCGCCCTGCTGCATTAGCTCAAAATCATATAGCTTTTCCGTCTTTTGCAGCTCTTTGCCGATAGGTTCGATGACAGTGCGAAGTGGGTCGTCTATGAGCACAAGGATATGGGGCATTTCCAGCTGCGCATCCCTGCGGATGCGCAGCCGGGGCGGAATGCGTTCCACAATGGTGCCTTCGGTGGCTCGTATCAGGGTTGTGGACCCCTTGGCGTAATCGTATTGCTCCAGATCCAGCGCCACGATAAGGCCCGTACGGGTTTTGCCGTCCACGCTGCGGCGCACGAAAACAAAACCCTCCCCACGGTTCGTAAGCACGTCGCTGTTCATATATTCCTTCATATGGGCGTTGATAGATATGATGCGCTCCGCCTCATCGGGCTTGTCCAGATAGAACTCGGGAAGCATAATATTGAGCGCCGAAGGCGCCGCGCCAACAATGCGCTGTGTCTCCTCCCAGTAGTCCGGCTGGGATGTATACTGGTCACAAGCCACCACGGCCCACTTTGCCATATCTGCATCTCTGTTGGGCAGCAGCAGTTCCGGCACTTTTACGCCAATGGAGTTTTCGTACTTTGCCATTGAATGATCCTCCGCGATTTATTATGATAATGTCTCATTATTTTTCCCGTTTTATCATACAACACGATGCCCTCAGGGTCAAAACAATTCCCTAAAGTTTTTTATACTTTATCACTTTACTTTACTAAAGCATAGTGTTATACTGAACCTTGTCAACGGGCGACGCCCAAAGCAACAGATTAACGGAAAAGGACAAAAAAGAAGTTTTTAGCGATCCTCATGGCAGACATGATACTGATTCTGGCCGCGGCCTGCGCATCCACCAATGGCGCAACCCCGGAAGCCACGGCGGCAGCCGGATCATTTACATCGACGACGGACGCATCGCAGAAGAAGGCACCCCCGAAGAAGTGTTTAGTGCACCCAAAAGCGAGCGTCTGCAGAGTTTTCTCAAAGCGGTAGGAGGTCAATATGTACACAAGCAAGCTAAATGGCCCGCATGTCAGCCGCCTCTTTGAAGCGATCCTCTCTTTAAAGACCGAGGAGGAATGCTATCGCTTCTTTGACGATGTGGCCACCATCGGCGAAATTCAGGCGCTGGCCCAGCGCCTTCAAGTGGCGGAAATGCTCAACGCCGGGGATAAATACGCCGACATTGCAGAGCACACAGGTGCTTCCACCGCCACCATCTCCCGGGTGAATAAATGCCTCACCTACGGCGCGGACGGATACAAGACTGTTTTAAGCAGGCTGAAATAATAAAACAGTGGCGCGGGATTTCCCCGCACCGCTGTTTTATTTCAGATCCATTCAATGGCTCCCTCGTTCACTAGAAACTCTTCGGCGAAGTCTAGGTAGTCCTCGCAAAACCGCATGGCATACATTTTGTAGTCCGGAAACTGCTTGCGCATGCTCTCGAACAAGAGCTCGTATGCGGCATCGTCGTCGTATTCTCCCTCTTCCTCCAATCCTTCCATATAGGCGGCATCCACGCGCAGGAGCAGCTCCACGATTTTCTCCAGCATGCCCTCCTTCATGAAGTCAAACTCCCCCTCGTTGCGGTACTTACCAAGCACGTATTCTCGCATGGCATCCATATTCACATCGTATGTCATAGCAAATCTCCTTTCTGTCTTTATTTCTTCAGCAAAATCGTAAGCTCATCCACTGTTTTTTCGAATGTTCTCAATGCGCTGTCCACCACACTGGGGCTGGAGAGGTCTACCCCCGCAACGCGTAATTCTTCCAAGGGGTAATCGCTTCCGCCAGTCGTGAGAAACCGGAGGTATTCCTCCGCGTTCCCGGTGCGGAGAATCCGCTCAGCAATGGCCACCGCGCAGGAGTAGCCCGTGGCATACTGGTACACGTAAAAGGCATTGTAAAAATGCGGGATGCGGGCCCATTCGATTTCCTGCAGCGCATCCACCGTAACGCCTGGGTAGTACTGTTCGTTGAGTTTGCGATATACGGCGTTGAGGGCTTCGCCGGTGAGAGGCTCGCCGGACTTGGCCATTTCGTGGGTGATTTTTTCAAATTCCGCAAAGAGCGTCTGCCGAAACAAGGTGGTGCGAAAGCCTTCAATAAAGTGGTTTAAAAGGTAGCCCCGGCGCTTCTCGTCCGCTTCGTTTGCCACCAAATACTTTAAGAGCAGCACCTCGTTGACTGTGGAGGCCACTTCCGCCACCATGATGGAATACTCGTGGTTCACATAATCTTGTGCTTCATCAGAGAAATAAGAATGCATGGAATGCCCCAGCTCGTGGGCCATGGTAAACACATCGTCCAGCGTATTCGTATAGTTCAAGAGCACATAGGGGTGAACCCCGTAGACGCCGCAGGAAAAAGCTCCCGTGGTCTTCCCCTGGTTTTCATATACGTCCATCCATTGTTCCGCATAGGCCCGCTCCAGCAAGGCGGCATACTTTTCCCCCAGTGGCGCCAAAGCCTTTTTTACCAGCGCCTTCGCCTCGTCAAAGGAATAGGACGCGACTGCATCCTCCACAATGGGGTTATAAAGGTCGTACATGTGCATTTCGTCAAGGCCCAGCGCCTTTTTGCGAAGTCCGATGTACTTCTCCATAGCGGGCTGCTTGTCGTGCACGGCTTTGATGAGGCTGTCGTATACGGAAAGGGGAACATTGTTGGCAAAGAGCGCCTGCGCAAGCGCACTTTCGTGCCCCCGCACATCCGCAAAGTAATTGTCGAACTTGACGCTGCCCCCGTATAGGGCCGCAAAGGTGTTGATATATCGCTTAAACTCGCCGAAGTACGTTTCAAACGCTTCCCTGCGCACCCTGCGATCTTGGCTCTCCCGGTAGACCGAAAAATTACCGTGGGTGAGTGAAACCTCTTTCCCTACCTCGTCATGGATGGTGGGAAAGGTCATATCCACGCTTTCCAGCATGGTAAAGCCGTTGTCCGGCGTTTGGGCCGCCTCGCTGAGCATAGAGAGCATCTTCTCCCGCGCCGAAGAAAGCACGTACTTTTTGCTCCGCTCGATATCCACAAGGCCATGCCGATAGACCGACAGGTCGGGATTGTCAATGTAGCGCCGCAGCGTTTCCTCGGGAAGCGCCGCCAGCTCTGGGATGATATAGCTAGCCGCAGTATCCAGCGATACCAGCAGCCGCATGGCTCGATCCCACATAGCCTGGGCAGCCGGATCCCCGTTGTTCTCGGCCTTCTTCAACTCCGCATAAAGATATACCCGCTGCACCCGCTTCAAAATTGCGTAGTGCGCATCAAGCGCCGCTTTCACCTGCTCCATTTCCCCGAGTTTCCCCATAAAGGCAGAAGCCTTGAAGATTTGTGCTTCCACAGATCTGTATTCGGCCTCCCATGCGTCCTCGCTGGCGAAAATATTGCGCAGGTCCCACTGGTAGCGAGGATCCATCTCTTCTCTTTTTTTCAGCTGCATTGTTTTCCTCCGTTTTTAAGCAAACCGGGTTCGGATATGCACGGTGTGCTTATTTGATTCTATCATACAAAAAAAGGCTGCAGCCTATGCAGCCAAATTCTTATTTTCAGATTACGATGTCGAACTGCACCTCCGGCAGCCGCCGCTGCAGCCGCGTGATAATGCTTTCGCCCCCATTTTTTAAGGACTCGCTTGCACCCATGATAATGGTATCGATGTTGTGCTTGCTGGCATACTCCACCAGTGCATCGTCCACATTCGGCGCCCGAAGCAACGCCAAATCCGCGCCCGCCAACTGCGCCGCGGTAAACAGATATTCTATGGCGTCGCCCTCAAAAGGCGTTCCTAAAAAATTCCTTCCCACTTCCACACAATGTACAACATGGATTCCCTCATTTGTATGTTCCATTCCTCTGGCAACAAGCTTATCGCAGGTCTTCGTATTTGTCACACAAACCATGATATTGTGTTTAGACGTCATCTTGAATCGCATCCTTCATTTTATTTGGGAGCTTGGGAATTTGATGGGTTCTGACCAGTTCTACGGCCTGTGAAGGCGTGTCCGCTACAGCAAAAATATCCAGATACAAGGGATGCGTAAACCCCTGCCCGGCGCATTCGTTCAATTGGTTGATGAGTGAATCATAATAGCCGTTGGTATTGAGGATGACCACGGGTGCACAAAGATACCCAAGTTGATTGAGGGTGAGCACTTCCATCAGTTCTTCCAGCGTTCCAAACCCGCCCGGCAACGCAATATACCCGCCGCTCAGGCGCTCCATGGTGGCCTTTCGCACGTGCATGTCCGGCGTTACAATGAGCTCGTCGCATTCCCGATACGGGATTCCGGGTTGATTCAGCTTTTCCGGAATCACGCCGATCATCCTGCCGCCGCCAGCCGTAACACCCCGGGCTGAGGCGCCCATGAGGCCGCTGTCTCCGCCGCCGAACACCATACCCATTCCCGCTTTGGCCAGCAAAAATCCCACTTCAAACGCGCTGTCAATATAATTTCTGTCAATTTTGGAGCAAGATGCTCCAAACACGCATACGTATTCCACTCAACACAAATCCTCTTAAAATCTATCTTGATTATACTTGACTCCATGTTTTAAATAAAGAGCGTTTGCTGTTTTTTTCTTATTTTAACATATTCGTGCAACAATTACGCTGATGTCGTCCGCGCCGCTTCGCTCCCGGGCAGCCAGAAAAAGGGCCTGTGCCGCGTCCTTTGCGGTGTTCGCACCCCCAACCCGCTCGATTAAGGCCGCGAAAAGCTCCCGGCCCAGCGCGTCCATGACGCCGTCCGTCATCATCACCACGGTGTCGCCCCGCATGAGCGATACCTCCCGGGTGCCCGGCGCCGCTTCCTCCACAATTCCAATTGGGAGCGTTTCTGCATGCAGCGTCATGACTTTCCCCGCCCGAAGGATATAGCTGGGCGGTGCCCCATGCTTGATGAACTTAGCCGTTCCCTTCCCCAGATCGAATATCATGACATCCAGCGTCGCATACATATCCGGGTCTTTTCGAAGCATGAGCATGCGGTTGACGCATTCCAGCGCGTCGTGCTCGCCAACCCCCACGCCCAACAGCCCACTGAGCATGGTTACTGCGGCATAGCTCTCCCGCCGGGCCGCCTCGCCGCTTCCCATGCCGTCTGAAAGCAGCAACAGCTGCTTTGACCCGATTTCCCGCGCCACCATGCTATCGCCCGTTTCCTCGCTGTCTTCCTTTGGACATCCGGCCGTACCGATAGAAACTTCATACTGCCGCCGAACCGGATTCTCCTGGGGCAGCCGCCGCATGGCTTCGCTGATGCTTTTAAACTGTTTAACTGCGTAACGCCCCTCTTCCCCACTGGCGCACTCCTCCACGAATTGTGAAATGTCGTTCATAACCACGGCAGTTTCCATCACGTGGTGCCGGTAGTTCCAAAGCTTTTTCTCCGCAGCGGCCACATGCCGGGGCCGGGCGCTGGCGCGCACAAATTGAAGAAAATGGTCCGGCATCATTGCATAGAGTACCGCAGCAATGCCAAATTCCAAAAACGCAGGCACCCCCATGTTCACATAAGCGGCGCAAAGAAACCCCACGCCTGCGAATGCCGTGGCCGCGCCCCACTTCCCCGTCCGATGCAGCAGCGCGCCGCCCAAAGAAGAAAGTGCCAGACAACCTACAAAGGGCATGTCCGCGCCGCCCAGCACAGCGCCCACGCCCAACACCGCCGCCGCTGCCACTGCCGAAATTCCCGCCGCGCCCGCGGCGCACACCGCCGCAAAGGCGGCAATTGTTTTTCCAACGCTGATCTCAAAGGGCGTAAGCCCCACGGTGGCCATGGAGAAAATCGCCGCAACACAGCACAGGCTTAAGAGCTCCGTCTCCGACAGCAGCTTTTTTTTCGACCACTTGATCAACCCGCACTGCGCCCGGCAAAGCACCGTGGCGCTCAGCAGCGACAGTGAAAGGGCGGAAAGTCCCATCATGCAAGCTTCCGTGGACCCAAAAAAGAAGATCGGCATGCCCAAAAGATTTGTCACAGCCAAAATCAGGAACTTATCTGCCCGTTTTACGTCCCGCCACAGGTACCATAAAAGCCCCAGCACACCATACATCGCCGTGGCGAACAGGGACGCATAAAACCCTCCGGTCAGCGCCCCCAGCATGGCGCCCATCAGCGCGGGCAGCGGCGAGCATCCGCAAAGCCATACCGCCGCTACACACGCCGTACCAAAGGGTGCAAGGGTTCCCGCCCCCGCCATTGACAGCAGAAATGCACTGGCAAATTCAACAGCCGGACGCTTGTCCCCTTTTGCAACGTACTGTACTGCGGCAGCCCACAGCTTTTTCGCAGCCTCCCGCACGGCACCTCCCCCTTCACTCTTGACTGACCTCAATTTATGTTACCGAATCGCAACTGCAAATACTGTCGCACCAAATACCCGGCAAATATCGAATATTAGCGCATGAAACGAGTTGAAACCCCCGGCGCAATATGGTACTCTAGTACCGTGAAATTTTTGTCTTTCATTATATAGTTCAAAGGAGTTTTGACATGCCTAACATATACGATGTACTAGCCGAACGCGGCTACATCAAGCAGTGCTCTCACACCGATGAGCTCTATGCGCTTTTGGGAAAGGAAAAAATCGCCTTTTACATCGGCTTTGATCCCACGGCGGACAGCCTGCATATTGGTCATTACGTTGCGCTCATGACCATGGCGCACATGCAGCGCGCGGGCCACCTGCCCATCGTGCTTTTGGGCGCCGGCACCGCCATGATCGGTGACCCTTCCGGCAAAACCGATATGCGCCGCATGATGACCAATGAGGAATTGGATCACAACGCCGCCTGCTTCCAAAAGCAGATGTCTCGCCTATTGGATTTTTCCAAGGGAAAGGCTCTCGTCGTCAACAACGCCACATGGCTCCGGCCTCTGAATTTCCTAGATTTCATGCGGGAGATCGGCGTCTATTTTTCTGTTAACAGCATGCTTCGGGCGGACTGCTACCGGCAGCGCATGGAGCGGGGGCTTACCTTCTTTGAAATGAGCTATATGCTCATGCAGAGCTACGACTTTTTGGAGCTGAACCGCCGGCACAGCTGCGTGCTGCAGATGGGCGGAGACGACCAGTGGAGCAACATGCTGGGCGGCGTGGACCTCATCCGCCGCAAGGAGCAAAAGCCCGCCTTTTGCCTGACCACCGCCCTTTTGACCAACAGCGAGGGCAAGAAGATGGGCAAAACCGAAAAGGGCGCACTCTGGCTGGATCCTGAAAAAACCAGCGTATACGACTTTTATCAGTACTGGCGCAATGTGGACGACGCCGATGTGGAAAAGTGTCTCTCCCTGCTCACTTTCATTCCCATGGCAGAAGTCCACACCATGTGTGCAGAGGGCGGCGCGGCGCTCAACGCAGCTAAGCGCACCCTTGCTTACACCCTCACCGCACAGGTTCACGGCGAGAAGGCAGCAACCGATGCCCAAGTGGCGGCGGAAGCCCTCTTCGGCGGCGGCGGCGATCTTTCTACCATGCCCACCATAGCGCTCACTCCTGCCGACATCGAATTGACTGGCCTTCGGGTCACTGAACTCCTCGTTCGGGGCAATTTGTGCAAGAGTAAGAGCGACGCTCGGCGCCTCATTGAGGACGGCGCGGTCTTCGCGGGAGAGGATAAGATCACGAATGTATACGCAGCGCTGGATGAAAGCAAGCTCACAGAGGGCGTTATCCTCAAGAAGGGCAAGAAAGGCTTTGTGCGTGTGATCCGCGCATGATTGAATACCGCACGGTGAAAAAGGCTTCGGAAATCGAAGTCACCATAAACCGTTCCAGATTTATAGGCAGGTGTTTCCCCGTCAAAAGCGAGGAGGAAGCGCTTGCCTTCCTTGCAAACATCCGTAAGCAGCATTGGGATGCCCGTCACAATTGCTACGCCTACGCCATCGGAGAGCGGAGCGGAATCGCACGCTATAGTGATGACGGCGAGCCCGGCGGAACCGCCGGAATGCCCATCATGGATGTGCTCAGGCGCAGGGACATCACCGACGTGCTCATCGTGGTCACCCGATATTTCGGCGGCATATTGCTGGGGACAGGCGGCTTGGTGCGGGCCTATTCAAAAAGCGCCGCCGAAGCTGTTGACAGTGCAGGAATTCTCACCATGGCCCCGGGAACGCTTTTTGAGATTGAAGTGGACTATTCCCGCTATGGCGCCATTGAATCCTATCTGCGCGGGGCGGCCCAGATCCGGAAACTGGATTTCGTACAGGCCGTGAAAATCCGCGCACTGGTACGCACCCAAGAAGCCGCAGTATTTCAAAAGGAACTTTCGGAACGCACGGACGGAACGTGCTTCGCTTGCATTGCGGGAGAGGCATATCTCGAAATTCCGTAATTTTTCATATTTTAAACTTTTTTGTTCACTATGGTACTGAGCGCCACATTGTTCTATAATATAAGTTGAGTTTGTGTACTCATCATCAACCGGGAGTAATATGATCATGAAGTTAAATCGTTTCCTTTGCCTGACGCTTGCGTTTTTGCTATGTGTGATTTCTGTCCCCGCATTTGCGGCGGATGTAACCACCAGCGCAACGCCTTCCTCAATGGCCACCGCAGGCGAAGCTGTCATCGAGATCACCGTCAGCAACGATGGCTCTGCCGCAATGGAGCAAATCCAGATCAGCAGCGCCTATTCGGGCATTTTCTTTGATACACAAGGGGCCTCCATCGCTCCAGGAAAGAGCCAGTCCTTTTCCTGTTCCCTCGCCGTAGGCGATGCACTGCTGGGCACGGCAATTCCCTTTGACATCACTTGGCTGGAAAACGGCGTTCAAAAGAGCGCCTCCTCTTCCGTCACCATTGAGCGTCAAATCGCTGCCTCTCTTTCCGTTTCCCGCGTTACCAGCTCCACGCAGGCCTCCCCCGGCGACGAAGTGGCCTTGACCTATACCATCACAAATACCGGCGGAACCGCCGTTACCGTCAATTCTCTTGTGGATTCCGAAATCGCCGGCAGCAAACCCATTGCCTCCAATTTTACGATCCCGGTAAGCTCGTCCACCGACTTCATCTACACTTACAAGATGGGTTACAACACCGTGGTGTCCCAACCCGTCGTCACTTACCTTGACAGCAACGATCAAACCCAAACGGCCACAGCGTCGGCAGTCACACTGGGCATGGTAAACTCCAAGATCTCAGTAGAAGTAGTTCAGGGAACTCCCACGGCGGACGGTGTACCCTTCAACATCAATCTCACCAACAACGGAAACCAGAAAATCAGCAGCATTAGCATTACCGACGATCTGGGCAAAAAGGTAAACGACTCCTCCTTCGCTTTGGCTGTGGGTGAGAGCCGTCAGTTATCCTATACCATTCTTACGGATGAAACTCGCTATGTGGTCTTTTATATCAAGGGTAAGTCTTCTTCTGGCGATACCTATGAGGACAACACCAAAAGTTATGTGGTGCGCAAGTACATCGATCCTAGCCTGTTGGGGATTGAGTTTTCGGCCACGGTTACCGAGTCCTTGAATGTCGCGGGCAGTATTAAGATTAACTTTGTGGTTAACAACACGGGAACGCTGGACATGAGCAATTTGGTAATTTCGGAGCAGACCGTAGAAAAAGCGGAAGATGGAACGGAAACCCAAAAGCTCACAGAAATTCATCGCGCGGATACGGTGGTACCCGGCACCTATTCCACGGAGCAGACGGTCTATGTGGGTGATCCCCGCGATCTTACATTCGTCGTTTCCATGGATGACCCCGCGGGGAATCCCTATACCTATACCGCCTATGTCACGGCAGATTTTGTAGGCGTTTACGATGCCTCCCAGTCTGCCGCCACGCAGCAAAACGTCATTGACACACTCGGAGCCACTATAGGAAGCTCTGTAAACAGTGCGCTGACCATGGCCCTAGTCATTCTGGCAATTCTTACGGTCATCGCTGTGGTGGCGCTACTCATTCTTACACATCTGGAAAAACAACAACGGATCGAAGCCGCCCGCCGCAGAGCCAAGAAAGCACGGCGCATGCGCGCAATCGCTGAAGCCAATGCATCCAACCGCCCTGATTTGAAAAATACGCAGATACAGCGCCGCCGGGACAACTGACGGAGAAAGGATTCTATGCGAAGGATATCCTGCATTATTACTTTTTTGTTTATGACCGCTTTTATCCTGATGTGCGCGGGATGTACCGAAAAGGAAGAGGCCGTGGTAGACGTAACCAAGACCCCCGCAGCTTCGCTTCCCGTAAACACGCCGGAAGCGCAAACGGATAACGGCTATTCTATCAGCACAGTAACCATATTTTTCCCCGAGGGCACCTCTGACGCGGACGCGGAATATCAGCTCACCTACAGCATTCCCGTATTCCCGGAGTCGGCCTTAAACGATGCCATAAACCGGTTTGTGGAAGAGCTTACCGCCCGGGTTACGGAGGAGCGCATGCCCCTTGCGGACCGGGCCGGCAGCGCGGCTATTCCTTATACGCTAGTGGAATTTGAGGTTCGCAAGGCGAGCAATCCCGCCGGAAGCTATACCAACATCCTGTTTACCGAAACCGCCTCCTACGATGGCTCCGATTCGGAAACTGTGATCACCACTCTGGTTCTCGACGCGTTGGGCAGTGAATGCGGCCTTGCCAAAATCAGCGGCGTTTATGCACCGGACGCTCTGGTGGCACAGCAGGTTTGGAACATTATTGCGCTGGATCCAGGCAACTATTACGGAGACTTGGCTCTGGAAGATATCGTAGCTGTATTGGACCTCTATAACGGCTTCACAGTGGCCGAAGAGGGGTATACGGTCTATGTGCGCCCCGGCAAACTTGCAGATCAGTCGCTGGAATTCAGCTTCGCCCGAAGCGCTCTATATCCCGAATTTGTAGGTGATATTCTGGATGCGGAAGAGTACGAATCTCTGCTTCCGGCCATCAACGCCACCGCCACCGCATGTGCCCCCAATTATGACGGTTTTGTGGGCACACCTTCCGATGCTGTCGCCACAGCCTTTTTACGCACTCTGCTTCTTGGGAACGCGCCCGTCTCCACAATCTCTTGGGATGATTACACCGCCTGTGCCGCCCGGCACTTCGGCGACATCTCCATTACAAAGGGTGCCGCAGGCGCAGACCCCGGCACGGAGATTGCTGGCGACAACGTCAATCTGACCGCCGCCGAAACGGCTTATGGGCTGCAATGCGAAGACGCCACCATAGAAAACGGCACGCTGAGCATTGTGGGCGTACTCATGTATGGCAAACCCGGAAGCAGCAACACCGGCGTGATCGGTCCGGCCGCCATCACCCTTGAGCAGGCTGGGGACGGATGGCATATCACCGCATTTGAAATAAGATAAAAAATTAAAATCCCTTGCAACTGTAAGGGATTTTTTTATTCTGTCCGCAAATAATAAAACAAAAAGGAGTTTTGTCAATGCCACGTAAAAAGAAAGTTGATGTACAGGATCTCGCCGCTTCCATGCGGCGCATGAATCAGAAAAACATCCCTTCGGATATAGAGGGGAGCTACACGGGCACCGGCAAAAAGGATAAGCGGCCAGTTCAGGACGCAGACGACCTGTAACTTAGGCCATACTTCTGATAGAGGGCGTCCATCTGGCCGCTCTCTTTCAATTCATCCAGCATAAGGTCGGCAAGCTGCGCAAACACCGTTGTATCCGAAGCGCACATCACCGCATACTGGGCGTCGCCCAGAGAAAACTCGGTTTGGGCAATCTCATATTTCTCGCTGTATTTTTCAACACATACGCCCGTCATCACCACAGCGTCCACTTCCCCCCGTGTCAGCCCGTCCAGCATATCGGGGTAAGATGCATACTTTTTCTTTATTAAATTCACCTCAGAATTTTCATCCATATACTGCGAGAGAAGGTAATCCTCAATGGTGGTATAAAGTGGATTGGACTGCACATACCCAATAGTAGCGCCGTTAAGGGTAAAGGAGCCAATGCCTTTTTTCGCCACAAGCCGGCAGGGATCCGTGTAATAGCTGTGCGAATAGAAATAGCGGCTCGCCATGCGGGAATCCATCAGCGCAATCACCACATCCACGCTTCCGTCATCCAGCTGCGTGGTGCCGGTCATGGAAGTAACCTCTACCAACTGAAGGCTGCTTTCGGCGTCCGTGCCCAGGACCCGTTCAGCCAGTAGGGCGGCGAGTTCCTGGGTAAGCCCCCCCTCTTTGCTCCCCAGACCGCCGATGTCATATCGCACCCCTACCCTCAGCGTGCCCTTTTCCTGCACAGAAAGAATTTCCGGCGTAGACATAAGCTGCGGCTCCATTGCGGAAGTCATAAGCAATACCGTAAGCAGCAGGATACCAGCTAAAACTGCCGCCATAACCCGCCAGGGTTTGCCCTCGTCCCCCACAAACGTGACCTTCATGCGCCTTAGATTCAGGCTGAAATGTCTCCAATATTTGCGCTTCATGTTTTGATTATATCCATCTGGGCCCGCGTTGACAAGTAAACAAAATTCAGGTTATACTCTATTGATGCGAATCACGCAAAATATAGAACAAGTATGAGGTAACGATTGATGAGGCTGCTGACATCCCACGAACTTCGCAAGCTCTTTTTGGACTTTTTTCGCGAAAAGGGCCATGCAATCATCCCCTCTTCCTCTCTGATCCCAGAAAACGACCCCACTGTGCTCTTTACCACCGCCGGCATGCATCCTCTGGTTCCTTACCTGATGGGGGAAAAGCACCCGGAAGGCACCCGTCTGGCAGACGTGCAGAAATGCATCCGCACCGGCGACATCGACGAAGTGGGCGACGCTTCCCACTGCACCTTCTTCGAAATGCTGGGTAACTGGTCTTTGGGCGACTATTTTAAGAAGGAGTCCATCGCCTTTTCTTGGGAATTTTTGACCGACGAGCGCTGGCTTGGAATCGACCGGGACAAGCTTTACTTTACCTGCTTTGAGGGCGACGGAGACGCGCCCCGGGACACCTATTCATATGACCGCTGGGTAGAGATGGGAGCGGATCCCTCCCACATCTTCTTTTTGAATAAAAAACACAACTGGTGGGGGCCCGCCGGCATTACCGGCCCCTGCGGCCCCGATACCGAGATTTTCTACGACACCGGGAAGCCCAAGTGTTCCGAAGCCTGTGATCCTTCCTGCTCTTGCGGCAAGTATCTGGAAATTTGGAACAACGTGTTCATGGAATACAATAAACAGGCGGACGGCGCTTTCTTGCCCCTGTCCCAGAAAAATGTGGACACGGGCATGGGGTTGGACCGCACTGTGGCCACGCTGCAGGGTGTGGAGAGCGTCTACGATACCGACGCCTTTTTCGGCATCATGGGCGCCATCAGCCACCTCTGCGGCAAGGCGTTTAAGCAGGATGCAGCCACCACTCGTGCCTTTCGGATCGTGGCGGACCACATCCGTTGCGCCACCTTTATATTGGGCGACTACCGTGGCGTGGCCCCCTCCAACGTGGACCAGGGGTACATCCTTCGCAGGCTGATCCGCCGAGCCATCCGCTTTGCCATGCAGCTTGGAATCCCCGAAAATAGCTTGGGCGAAGTGGCCGAAGCCGTCATTGCCCAATACGGCGGCATTTACCCGGAGCTTGCAGAAAACCGCGAACGCATTCTCTTTGAACTGAGCAAAGAGGAAATGCGTTTCCAGAAGACACTGCGCAACGGCATGCATGAATTCGACCGGATTAAGGGCAGCTTCCCCGACGGCCGCATCGACGGCGCTTCCGCCTTCCGGCTCTACGATACCTTTGGCTTCCCCATCGAGTTCACCGAGGAAATGGCTCAGGAAAACGGACTGAGCGTAGATACGGCTGGTTTTTACGCCGCCTTCGAAGAGCATCAGAAGAAGTCTCAGATGGGCGCAGAGCAGCGTTTTAAGGGGGGCCTTGCGGACACCAGCGAAGAGACCGCCCGGCTGCATACCGCCACACACCTGCTTCAGGCTGCCTTGCGCCAAGTGCTCAATGATTCCAGCATCAGCCAGCGCGGTAGCAACATCACTGCCGAGCGCCTGCGCTTTGACTTCAGCTTTGAGCGCAAAATAACGGCGGAAGAGCTCCAAAAGATTGAGGCACTTGTCAACGAATGGATTCAGGCGTCTGCCCCCATTACCTGGGAAGAGTTAACTTTGGATGAGGCGAGAGCGCAGGGGGCCATCGGCCTTTTCGGCGATAAGTACGGCGAACACGTAAAGGTTTATACCATGGGCGCCTTCTCCAAAGAGATTTGCGGCGGACCCCACGCCGACAACACGGGTGAATTGGGCCACTTCAAGATTAAGAAGGAAGAGGCCTCCAGCAGCGGCGTGCGCAGAATCAAGGCAGTATTGGAACACTGATTTCGGGGCGGCTTTTGCCGCCCTGTCTTAAGAGGAAAGTCGAGTCCCTACGGTTTAGAGGGCCTCTAAGCACGCCAGTGCCGTGCTACCTGCACTCGCCGTAGCACCAATACACCTTTGCGCCGGCAGCCCCGCGCTTTTATACTTATATGCCCTTTAAACTCTTTGACCTAAATACAAACTTTTGGATACAAGTCGAAGAAGATGAGGGGGCCGTAGTGGTTCTATGACGACTGACACCGGCAATGGCATGCACCAAAATAGCGATTTTTAGGCATAGGGGTCCAGCTCCCCTTACCTTAAAAAAGAGGTTGGTATGCACAAAGATTGGTTCTATTATGATTGGAATATGGATGGCGCCCCCGCTGAATTCGCAGTGGACATGGAGCTTTCGGGTGCCGCACCCTTCGGCACGCATCCAGTGCTGCTCTACATTAGGTGCGACATGCGCAACGAGTGTGAGCTAAGCCGACGCGCCTTGCGTCATATTGCCTCCATCGAGAAAAAGTGCATGCGACAGCTGGATCCCTACTTCGTGGGGTTCATCCGGGATGCTCTCCGCTACGGTATGTTTTTTTATGTATCCAAGCGCAAGCAGCTTCAAATCCTGGAAGAAATTGCGCAGAAGGAGCGGTACCTCCACTGTATCACTGGCTGCGATGTGGACCCGGAATGGCAGACTTATTTTAAACTCCTTTATCCCGATGCTGCCCGCCTGTACACCGAAACCAACCGCAAACAGATCGAACTCTATAAAAAGCATGGCGATGGCATTACCCCGGCGCGCAGGGTTACCCTTTCCGTGTTTTTCCCCACGGAAGCTCTGGTGCCGATTTTTGCGGAGGAGGCGCGTCTCTCCGGCTTCGCAATCGGTGAGAGCGAATTTCGCCCCGAATATGAAGATCCGCACGGCGTTAAACTCCAGTGCGTCAGCACCTTGAACAAGCGGGAAATTGATGCCCTGACCACAAGAGCCATTCGCATTGCCGAAAAGTATGAGGGGCACTTAGAATACTGGGAATCTCCGTTAGTTCCAAAAAAAAGTCCTCTGCGATGAAACTGTTTTTGTTTTTGTCGTTTTGCAACAGGCGCGCAAAAAATGCGCGTTTTTTTCTTGTTTTTCCATGTGAATATTCATTTTGTGATTGGGAATACTACACATGAACCCAATAAACAGGAGGAAAACAATTGTTATGAAGAGAACGATCACAATATCCATTCTTGCAGCGCTCATGGCGGTGTGCCTGCTGTTTGCCGCAGGGTGTACTGGAAATGGGAAAGTAAAGCCATCACCCACAGTAAACCTCACGCCAAAAGCGTCCCCTACATCCACGGTTCCGCCGGCAACCGGTACCAATGGCAATCTTGGGGCATCAATTGCGGACTTTGTGGAAGGCGCAACGGTGGAGATTTCTAAGCTTCCAGCCGCGATTAAGTCGGCAATCGAGGCAAAGTATCCCGGTTCTACCATTAAAACCGTAACGTACACCACTTACATGAACACACAGACCTACTGCGCCACGGTGCAGCCCGCCAATTCCACCGCCACGGAAACGTGCTATGTGAAGGCAGACGGAACACTCATGGAAGGCGCGACTCCTACGAACACAAGTTCCACCGCAACAAATTCCAGTAAGTAACAAGGCCAACATAAAAAAGCTCCGCTATTGCGGAGCTTTTTTATCGCTTATTATTCGCGGTTTGCGATCATGTCTTTCGTTTTCATGAGCCGGGTCAGATTGCCGCGCTCGTTTTCATCCAGCTTCATTTTGATAAGCCTTATAGCCTCGTCGAACTGGGGAATCATAACATATTCCAGCGCATTAACGCGACGGCGGGTCTTTTCAATCTCGTCCGCCAAACGGTTGCAGATCTTTTCCACTTCCGCCAGCTCAATGAGCAGAGGCAGAACTTCCGCAAAAATCTGTACTGCGCTGTCCAGCTCCGCGCTTGTGGTCATAAAACCGTAAGGATAATCAAACCCTTCCGATGCCACCAGCGTCAGCTTGGGAACAACGATAGAGAGCACGTGCTGGGTGTCCACCTCCACGCGGGCAGGACGAGCCGGGAAGCACAGCGCTTCCTCCACGGCCTCGTTGCTCATGGTGGCACGGGCAAGCACAAATTTCTGCATGGCAGCTCCCAGCTTTTCCTCCACCTGCTCCCGAAGCTCCCGGTTGCGGCGGACGTAGAGAATGAAGCGGCGCACCATTTCATCGCGCTTGTCCTTCATCAGCTTATGGCCGCGCACGGCAACCTTCTTCTTTTTCTTCAGGTTGCTCAACTCCATGCGGGTAGGTTTTACCTGCAGACTTGTCATGGGTTACTCCTCCTTCTGCTTAGGAAGGTACTGATCCAGATACACGTCCTTAATGCGCTTGAGCTCGCTCCTGGGCAAGATGGAAAGCAGCTTCCAGCCGATCTCCAGTGTTTCCTCAATGGAGCGGTTGGTGTAGAAGCCCTGAGAGACGTATTCCTGTTCGAAGGCGTCGGAGAACTTGGCGTACAGCTTGTCGATGTCGGATAGTGCCGCATCACCTAAGATAACCGCCAGTTCCTTGGCGTCCTTACCGCGGGAATAGGCAGCAAAGAGCTGGTTCATGGTGTCAGCGTGGTCTTCGCGAGTCTTGCCCTTGCCAATGCCCTTATCCTTCAAACGGGAAAGGGAAGGCAGCACGTTAATGGGCGGCGTAATGCCCTTGCGGTGCAGATCCCGGGAGAGGATGATCTGGCCTTCCGTAATATAACCAGTCAGGTCGGGAATCGGGTGCGTAATGTCGTCTTCCGGCATGGAAAGGATAGGGATCATGGTAATCGATCCCGGGTTGTCTTTGATGCGGCCCGCGCGCTCATACATGGTGGCCAGGTCGGTATACAGGTAGCCGGGGTAACCACGGCGGCCCGGAACCTCTTTGCGGGCTGCGGACACTTCGCGCAGCGCCTCCGCGTAGTTGGTGATGTCTGTGATGATAACCAGCACATGCATCCCCAGGTCGTATGCCAAATATTCCGCGGCAGTTAGTGCCATACGGGGTGTGGCGATACGCTCGATAGCGGGGTCGTTTGCCAGGTTGATGAAGGTGACCGTGCGGTCAATGGCGCCGGTGGCGCGGAAATCCCGGATGAAGAAGTCGGCTTCCTCAAAGGTGATACCTACCGCGGCAAATACCACCGCGAAGCCGTCATCCGTGCCACGCACCTTTGCCTGACGGGCGATCTGTGCCGCCAGGTTGGCGTGAGGCAGACCGCTGCCAGAAAACACAGGAAGCTTCTGGCCGCGGACCAAGGTATTCAATCCGTCGATGGCGGAAATGCCAGTCTGGATAAATTCATTAGGGTAGTCACGGGCGGTGGGGTTGATGGGAGCGCCGTTGATATCCAGCCGCTTTTCGGGAATCAAGGACGCGCCGCCGTCCTTGGGGCGGCCCATGCCGTCGAACACGCGACCCAGCATATCGGGCGCCACGGACAGTTCGATGGAGTGGCCCAGAAATCTAGCTTTGGAATTGGAAATCCGAAGTCCCTGGGAACCCTCGAACAGCTGGAGCAGTGCCGTGTCGTTGTATACTTCCAGCACACGGCCCCTGCGGATCTCGCCGTTTGCCTGTTCAATTTCCACCAATTCATCATATTTTACGCTGTCGACCTTTTCCACCAACATCAGCGGGCCGGCGACTTCTTTGATGGTACGGTATTCTTTACGCATCTTCGTTTCCTCCCTCTGTGAGTTCCTGTACCTGGCGGTTCAGCTCGGCCATCACCGCTTCAAAGCGCCCCTTGCACTCTTCTTCGGAGACATACTTGAAGCGGCCAATGCTCTCGCGAACAGGCAGGGCGCACAGTTTTGCAAACGACGCGTCCGCTTCCAAAGCAGCGCTGCTCTTTTCGTAGTAGCTCATGATGAGCTTGAGCAGCATGTACTGCTTAATGGTGGAAGAATAGGTATCCACCTCATGGAATGCGTTTTGATGCAGATAGTCTTCGCGGATGGAACGGGAGGCCTCCAACTTAAGCCTGTCCTTGAAGCTCAGCGCGTCGATACCCACCAGACGCACGATCTCGTCCAGCTCACTCTCTTCCTGCAGCATACTCATAACATCCTTCACCAGTTTGCTCCAGTCGGGATGCACTTCTTTATTAAACCAAGGCTCCAGCCGATCTATATACAGGGAATAGCTAGTCAGCCAATCGATGGCTGGGAAGTGGCGGGCATAGGCCAGCTTGGCGCTCAAGCCCCAGAACACTTTAACCGTTCGAAGTGTCGCCTGAGAGACAGGCTCAGAAATATCGCCGCCTGCAGGGGAAACCGCACCGATAGCGGTCACAGCGCCGGTTCTGCCTCCGCTGCCCAACGCCGTAACAATGCCGGCGCGCTCGTAGAACTCGGCAAGGCGGCTGCCCAGATAAGCGGGATAGCCTTCTTCGCCGGGCATCTCCTCAAGGCGTCCAGACATTTCGCGCAGCGCCTCCGCCCAACGGGAAGTGGAGTCCGCCATGATAGCGACCTTGTAACCCATATCGCGGAAGTACTCCGCAATGGTAATGCCGGTATAGATGGACGCCTCACGCGCCGCTACAGGCATGTCCGAAGTGTTGGCAATAAGCACGGTGCGCTTCATCAGGGAGAGACCGGTGCGGGGGTCCTTCAGTTCCGGGAACTCCATGAGCACCTCGGTCATCTCGTTGCCGCGCTCGCCGCAGCCCACGTATACGATGATGTCGGCGTCCGCCCATTTTGCCAGCTGATGCTGCACCACGGTCTTGCCGCTGCCGAAGGGGCCGGGAACCGCCGCAACGCCGCCCTTTGCCACGGGAAACAGCGTGTCGATGACGCGTTGCCCGGTGACCATGGGCTCGGTGGGAGCCAACTTCTGAACGTAGGGACGGCCACGCCGCACGGGCCACCGCTGCAGCATGGGAAGCTCGATTTCACCCGTGGCGGTCTTGAGTTTGGCAATGGGCTGCACGACGGTGGCTTCGCCGGAATAGAGCCACGTAAGCTCACCGCTGACGCCCGGAGGCACCATGACCTTATGCAGCACCGTTTCGGTTTCCTGTACCGTGCCCAGCACATCGCCGCCGGTAAGCTGGCTGCCTACTGCCGCCACTGGTTCAAACTTCCAAAGTTTTTCATAGTCCAGCGCGCTTACCACCACGCCGCGGGTGATGCGGTCGCCCGCCTGCTCGCGAATTTTGGTGAGGGGCCGCTGGATGCCGTCGTAGATGGATTCAATGAGCCCGGGCGCCAGTTCCACGGAAAGAGGGGATCCGGTGGACTCCACAGGCTCGCCGGGGCCGATGCCGCCGGTTTCTTCGTAAACCTGTATGGACGCTTTGTCGCCGCGCAGCTCAATAACCTCTCCGATGAGCTTCTTTTCAGAAACGCGCACAACATCGTACATCTGTACGTCGGCCATGCCGCTTGCGACGATCAAGGGCCCTGAAACTTTGATGATGGTTCCTTGTGTTGCCATGTCTACTTATCCTCCGAAAATAGAATGTCCGCTCCGATCGCCTTTTCGACATTGGCCCTGATCTGTGCCATCGCTACGCCGGTAGACCCGTGTGAATCGGGAACGGGTATAATGGCAGGGAACGTCTCGGACTTAAACCTCTCAATGGCCTCGCCGCACTTCACGTAGAGCGGTTCGGTCAGAAAAATCACCTTGCAGCCTTCTTTTGCCAGCGTATAAATGCGATGGCAGGCCTTCTCTGGATCGGTCTCGGCAAAAACCCTAAGCCCCACGGCTTTCGCAAGCAGTACGGAATCGCGGTCGCCGATGATTGCAATATCAGCTTTTTTTTCAGCCATACAACTCACGCAGCCTTTCTGTTATGACACTATCGGGCAGGCCGTTTCGCTTGGCGGTCAGGATAATGCGAATGCACTTCGCCTCCTGCTCCCGTGCCAGCAGGTAGCCTACTACGGGGGCAATGGAATTATCCCGAAGCTTTCCGGCATTAGCAAAGGAGATTAGGCAGTTGTCCCTCTCCCGCTCCATCACGGAAATTTCGGCGCCCTTTTGGATGGCGTCCAGCCCGCGAAGGATACCTTCTCTGGCAGGTCCAGTGGCAATTAGCTTAGCCATGCCGTCCACAGGAAGGTCCAGCGCCTGAATCAACCGGCTCGCCGGAATATCTCCTTGTGGAAGCAGCGCTGCCTTGAGCTTTTCCACGCCGCCGCCCATGCCCCGAATCCGCAGCATGGCGATGACATTGTCATAATCGGCCTGGGTCCGGAAGTAGGAAGCCGCAAATCCTTTGGCGGTGCGCAGCGCATATTTCACATACGCCTTGTCCAGCAGTATGGAAATTGTAGCGGGTTCTAGCGAAGATTGAATGTTCTGTTCCAGTACAGCAAGCGCTTCCCGGAATTCTTCGGGTAGATCCCTGAAATCCCCCGCGACAAACTTCATCAAAGCTTCCTGAGAATACAGGCCGCCCCGTATGAGCAGGGGCTCCCCGCTGTCGGCAAGCTTATGCTTCATGAGCATCTTGATGTTGTGTACATCCGCCTTCATGAGAAAAAGGTCCGTGGTAGCGCTGTCAAAAGATACTTCGCGAATCAACGCATAGGTGTTGCCCAGTTCAGAAGTGATGAGGCGATCAGCATCTTCCACCGTGGCGTCCGGAATTCCGCCGTAGCCCGCGTCGACCAGAAGCCGCACGGCTTCTTCGACGCTGCCGTCGATGAGCCGCTGCATCTTGTCCCGGCCAATGAGGTTTTTCTCATGGCAGCGTATCCGCGTTATGCCGTAATAGGCACTGTTCTGTGGCATATCTTCTGCTACCTCTCTATTCGAACAGGATCTTTGCTACATTGCTCTCTTCTGCTTCGCGAACGTCGCGCAGCATCGCCTCGAAGGAACAATTTATTTCATACCCTTTGCCAATGAGCAAAAATCCACCGCCGATCTGTTCGGAAGTTTTTCCAATGGCGATTTCCTCTTTTCCGTTTCCCTTAAGCGCCTTGTTGATGCGGTCTAAGAGGGCGTTTGCCCGCTGCGCATCCGCCGACGCGGGAAGCAGGGTTTCGCCACCCTGCGTATAAGAAATCGCTACGGCCGCAAACAGCTCGTCCCGTTTGCTCGCCTCCAGCCGGTCAAGGGCGTCGTAGGCGTCTACAAACGCCTTATCGATCACCTTACGCTTAGCCGCGAGGATGTATTTGCGGGAATCCAGCTCCGCGTTGGTGCGGCTGCGTTCCAGAATCTCTTCCGCCGCGCGCTTTGCTCGGGCGTCAAACTCCGCCGTTACTTCCAAAACATCGTGATCGGCAAGCTCTTTGACCTTTGCTGCTTCAGTCTTAGCCTGTTTCGCGGCATTCTCAGCCACACGGCGCGCATCGTCTAGGATGCGTCCGGTGAGCTTGGCCGCGTTATTCAAATCGTTTGCCATAATCCGCTCCTCAATCTGATCAGACGGCAACGCCGTTGACCATCAGGAAGGAGAAGAGCAGTGCGAGCACGGCGTAGGTCTCCACCATAACCGCGAAGATGATAGCCTTACCGGATTCTTCGGGGCGTTTGCCCACCATGGCGATACCGGAAGCAGCCGCTTTGCCCTGTGCGATTGCGGACAGCAGGCCGGCGAATGCGATGGGCAGAGAGGCAAAGAAGAGCTGAAGTCCGGCAGCCGTTGCGATGGTAGCGCCGCCGCCCAAGAGACCTGCCTTGGAAGCGATGACAAATCCGATCAAAAGACCATAAATACCCTGTGTGCCGGGGAGAAGCTGAAGCACCAGAACCGAACCAAACTTATCGGGATCCTCGGCGATTACGCCCGCGCCCGCCTGTCCAGCCAGTCCTACGCCGATCGCCGAACCAATGCCGGCAAACATCGCCGCAAAAACAGCGCCTACGGCAGCAAGAAGTTGACCGTTCGTACCAATAAAATCGAAGAATGACATTTGTGAGACCTCCAATTATTTGTTTAAAATTTTTGTTCTTATAGTAAGCGGCTCTGCCGCACAATTCATTGCTCACCTGCCACGTTAACGTGCTTGGCATTGTACCGGAGCGGCATGAAGCGCTTTCCCCCGGCCTCATAGAACTTGCTGAAGAACTCCACGTACTGCAGTCTCGCCGTATGCACAAAGCATCCAAGGGTGCTGATGGCCAACATAAACAGGTGCAATGCGATAGAAAGTGCCAAGACGATGACAAACCCGATGACGGTGAGCACCATGCTGCCCTTGAAGGATGCATAGAGCATATCCCAGCACAGAGTATTGAGCACCAGACCGATGACGCCAGTGGAGAGACCCAGCGCGAAGATACGCGCATAAGAGAGTACGTCTCCCAGCCAAGAAGTGACATTATAAAGCTTGCCCGCGCCGCCCATCAGCCGGCCCGGAATGCTCTTGCTGGAACGTCCGGCGAACAGGAACACAGCCGACGCAGCCACAATTGCTATCCACTTACCCACCGTTGCTAGGATCTCGGGCATGCCGAGCATGGGGGCCGCCAGCATTAGCAGGCCCGTGATGATGAACAGCCAGCACAGGTTGTCAATAATGGCAGCCATCCAATCGCCTCTCCTGATACACTCCCACGTTGCAATCAGTACCGCGAAGTACATATGAACCAACCCCAGCCCTGCACATAACGCAAGCATGGTGATTGGATCATTGGCAGGATCGATAAACGGAAACACGTTCGCCAAGGCCGTTCCTGCAAAAATTACGGGCCAGGACACGCCGAAGAATGTGCCGATTAACAATCCCATGACCATGGTGGAAAGGCCTCCCATAAAGAGCACCTTCGCCAGCGAAGCCATCATACCTTGGGGCTTAAGGAGTTTTAAGAAGAGATAAGTGCCTAAAGCCAATACGATTCCGTATCCGGTATCGGACAGCATCATACCGAAAAAGACAAAATAGAAGGGCATCATCAAGGGGGTTGCGTCAACGCCGTGAGCCGCGGGGAGGGAGTATAAATTCGTGACGGCCTCATAGGGTGCCACCAGTTTGGAATTTTTGAGTACAGTGGGCACCACATCGCCCTCCTGCGGGTCGCTGCAGTCCATATAATAGGTATCTGTAATGGAATCCAGAGTTTTACGAATCTTTTCCTCTTCGTCGCTGCGGATCCAGCCATCCAGAATGAAAGTGGAGGTTGTGACGCCCAACGACGCCCTGCTGGCTTCCCGGTCGCGCTCGATAACGGCCGCATCCAGTGCGCGGCAAAGTTCATCCCGCTGCTTGCCCAGTTCCGAAAGCTCGGCAGTGAGGCTCGCTTCTTCTTTTTTCAGATCTTCGATTTCCTTTGTCAGAGAATCGATGTTCTCTCTGGGTGTGCCCCGCAGGGCGGGAAAATTGAATTCTTGAAATGGCATCGTTCTGAGTAGCGCGGTGATTTGCTGCAGCCGGTGAAAATGGCAGGCGATCAGCACACACTTTTCCCTTTCGCCGCCATAAGCCTCAACCACTGCCCCCACCTCTTCCAAGGCGGAGATATGCTCTGTCGCCAGCACGCCGGTAATATAGCGCGCAGATTCCGTGGCCACGATCTCCTCGATGCCGACATTCATTTCCGACCAGGGCGTCAGGGTCAGGATCAGGGTATTCCGCTTGTCCACATCGCTGCGCAACGTACTAAGCCGGTGGTCCAGCTCTTCCACCCGAGCGCACAGATCCATGGACGCGGGCAGATCCTGGTTAAGCTGTTCAACGCTGAAAACGGGCTTAGGCCCAAGTTTCGCCTTTTGTGCAAAGGGTTTCAGCACGGACTGCGCGTTGTCCAAACGCTGTACCCGGTTTTCCAGCTTGGCAAGCTTGGACTCATCGAATCCACCTGCCCCCTTAGATAGGATCTGTACCGCAGAGAGGGACTGCAGCGTACTGAGCACGCGCTCCTCATCGGCAGTAAGGCCGATCAGGGTGAGTCGTTTCATGGGTACGATCATACTTTTACAATCCTTTCGAGAATGTAATCAACCGCTTTGGGCAGCTTTTCGGCAGCGGCTTCGCACTGAGCGTCCGCCTTTTTCGCATTTTCGTTGCGAATTTTTTCAGCGGCATCGCGCCCTTCCGCTTCCGCGGCTTCTGAGGCGGCGCGGATCTTATCCCGTCCCAGCTCCTTGGCCTTCTCTACGGCCTCACGCGCCTGCGCATTGGCCTGAGCGACCGCTTCACGGGCTTTTACCTGCGCGTCCTTTTTAATAGAGGCAGCTTCTGCTTCCGCTTGGGTTACCTGTTCGATGATGGATGGCACCATACAACCTCCTTCCGTATTAAAACTTCAAATTACTTGAGCAAAATGATTGGAATTTAGAAGGGGCTCCCCATAGATTCAAAAAAGTCACCATATCCGGGGACCCAATTAGTTATTTTATCGTAAGTTATTAAATTGGGCAATAGGAATTGCACAATTTAACAAATAAACAAAATATTATCTGGTTTTGTCAAGGTTTGTTGTTACTTCGTTCCAAAAAGCCTGTCACCGGCATCTCCGAGACCGGGCACGATGTAACCGTGATCATTGAGATAGTCATCCACATGCGTCACATAAATATCCACGTCGGGATGCGCTTCCTGTACGGCCTTGATTCCTTCGGGCGCAGCGATCAAATTGAGCAGCTTGATATTCTTGCAGCCGGCGCGCTTAATAATGTCAATACTGGCAATGGCACTGCCGCCTGTGGCCAGCATTGGATCAATAATGAGGATGTCCCTGTCGACAATATCCGAAGGAAGCTTATAATAATAATCTATCGGATTCAGGGTTTCGGGGTCGCGGTAAAGGCCAATATGCCCTATTTTAGCGGCAGGAATGAGGCTCATGATGCCGTCCACCATGCCAAGGCCCGCCCGGAGGATGGGGATGACGGCCAGTTTCTTGCCGGCGATGACCTTCGTGTGCGCAACGGCAACGGGCGTCGTCACGGTGGTGTCCTGCAAAGTCAGGTCGCGGGTTGCCTCATATGCGAGCAGAATTGCCAGCTCCTCAACCAACGCGCGAAAATCCCTTGTTCCCGTGTTTTCATCCCGGAGCAGCGAAAGTTTGTGCTGCACCAGTGGATGATCGATGACTGTCAGTTTACCCATGCGAATCTCCTTTGGAATGTATAAATTTTTTTAGTTTTCCCCTTCGTATGCGCTGATCTTGTCCACGCGCCGCTGGTGCCGACCGCCAGCGAATTCGGTCTTGAGCCATACGGAAATAATTTCCTTGGCCATTTCGATGCCAATGATCCTGCCGCCTATGGCTAGCATGTTGGCATTGTTGTGCTCTCGGGAGAGCCGCGCCATCAGCGGATCTGTGCAAAGCGCGCAGCGGATGTCCCGCACCTTGTTCGCCGCAATGGACATTCCGATGCCGGTACCGCAAATCAGGATGCCCTTCTCCGCTTTCCCTTGGACCACGGCCTGCGCGCAGGCAATGCCGAAATCCGGATAATCCACGCTCTCCGGGCCATCGCAGCCCATGTCTGTCACTTCATGGCCCATTCCTTTCATAAAAGGAACCAGCAGTCGCTTGTATTCGTATCCGCCGTGATCGCACGCAATGGCAATTTTCATGGTGTTTTATCCTCTTTTTCTATGGTATCTAAAATGTCTGCAATCGCTTCTTTTATACTTTCCAGCGTGTCTTCGTAATTATGCAGCGGTAACCCGTAAGGGTCGGGAATACCGTCATCGCCCAGCACGCGCACATCCTTTGTCGGTGCAATGGCCTTCACAGCACTCGCATGGGCTGCGCTCATACAGAAAATCCGATCCGCAGTGTTGACAAGCTGTGGCGTGAGTTGACGGGCAGCATGCTCCGAAGCGTCGATCCCCTGCTCCTGTAGCGCTATTTTTGCATTTTGTGAAATGGACATGCCCCCAAGCGCGCGGATCCCGGCAGAGCAGGCCAGCGCGCCAATGCCACGCCGAAGCGCCATATCATTGAACAGCATTTCCGCCATAGGGCTACGGCAGGTATTGCCCGTGCAAACAAACAAAACATGCGTCATATGGTTTGAAATCCCGCTGCCCGCAGCAGTCGGTTCATGTATGCCAACCCCATATCCGAATCGGGCAGCGTTTCGGAAAAAATTACGTCTACATCCCCACCGTATTCTCTGAGCAGGGCGAACAAATTGGCGCACATGGTAGACGGATGGTTTCTGTCGCCTATTATAACACACCTGTAGCCCCGATAAAAGGCTTGGGCCTGCGTACTGGCAAAAATCACGCACCGCTTCCCTTCCCGCTCCCGAGCATCGTAGGTCCCTATGATTTTAGCAGCGGCAGCCCGGGGCGAGCCTGTGGCGATGACCACTTGCGCGTCCGGCGCGTAATGGCGGTATTTCACACCCGGAGATAGGACGGTCTCCCCTTCCTTTAAGGGCGCGAGGATAGAAGGTGCCAGCTCCACGGGACCAATGATAGCTTCCAGCATCTCCTTGGTAACGCCGCCGGGCCGCAAGATTGTGGGCGTTTTGCATAGTGAAAGCACCGTGGACTCCACACCGATCCGGCAGGGTCCACCGTCCAGCACCATGTCGACCTTCCCGTCCATATCCTGCCGTACGTGCGCCGCCGTGGTGGGGCTGGGCTTGCCAGACAGGTTGGCGCTGGGGGCCGCGATGGGCACCCCTGCCGCCCGAATTAAATTCAGTGCCGTCTTGTTGTCGGGCATGCGTACAGCAACGGTGTCCAGGCCCGCGGCGACCACGTCCGGAATGATGGAACTGCGGTTAAAAATCAATGTCAAAGGCCCCGGCCAGAAGGTGTCCATCAGAATATGGGCCATATCCGGCACCTTAGTCCAAAGGGGTTTCACATCGCTTTTCTTGGCAATATGCAAAATCAAGGGATTGTCGCAGGGTCTGCCCTTGGCCTCAAAGATGCGGCGCACCGCCTCTTCGTCCAGACCGTTAGCGCCCAGACCATATACAGTTTCGGTGGGGAACGCTACCAAGCCGCCGCCGCGGATCACCGAACCGGCCAGGCGGGTGCCATTTTCTTTCTGGTTAATAGCGTTAAAGTATTGGGTCTTCATTTCCCCTCCGATTCCCCTGTGAGCTGGGCTGCGCGCTCGGCCAGGATCAGCCCGTCGATGATCTCGTCCATATCTCCGTCCAAAAAGCTCTCCAGGCGGTAAAGAGTCATGTTGATCCGATGGTCGGAAACCCGGCCCTGAGGAAAGTTATAGGTGCGGATTCGTTCGCTTCGGTCTCCGCTGCCCACCATACCCTTGCGAACAGACGCCTCCGCGCCCGCCTGTTGGGACTGATAAAGGTCAAAGAGTCGGCTCTTGAGCACCCGCATAGCCTTGTCTTTATTTTTATACTGGCTGCGTTCATCTTGGCACTGCACCACTAGGCCGGTGGGAAGATGGGTGATGCGGATGGCGCTTTCGGTCTTGTTTACATGCTGACCGCCCGCGCCGCCGCTGCGGTAAGTGTCGATCTGCAGGTCCTTAGGGTCGATTTCCACCTCCACGTCCTCCGCCTCCGGCAATACCGCCACGGTAGCCGCGCTGGTGTGGATGCGGCCCTGGGATTCGGTTTCGGGCACCCGCTGCACCCGGTGCACGCCGCTTTCAAACTTTAATCGTGAATAGGCGCCCTTGCCTGAAAGGGAAAGGGCCACCTCTTTCACGCCGCCCTTCTCCGTCATGTTCTCGTTGAGGAATTCCGTCTTAAAGCCGTGGCGCTCCGCATAGCGCTGGTACATGCGCAAAAGGTCAGCGCCAAACAGGGACGCCTCTTCGCCTCCGGTTCCGGCGCGGATCTCGATGATCACGTTCTTGTCGTCGTTGGGGTCCTTGGGAAGCAGCATGATCTTAAGCCGGTCCAGGCGCTCTTCCTGCTTTTGCGCCAGCTCGCAAAGCTCCGCATGCACCATCTCCCGCATTTCGGGCTCCAGTCGCTCTTCCAGCATGACTTTGCAGTCCTTCGCCGCCGCCGCCGCGTCGTTGTATTCATCAAAAACCACCACAATCTCTTCCAGCTGGGCGTGTTCTTTCGCCATCTCCCGCCAAGCCGCCTGATCCTCCATGGCGTCGGGCTGAGAAAGTTTTCTTGTTAGTTCTTCATAGCGAGCTTTGAACCCTTGCAGTTTGTTGAGCATAGATTACCCCTGATCTTTTATAATGACGACGCGCTGGGCGCCGCAAATATCCTTTATGATTTCTCCGCCCAAGAAAAGTTGTGCCACATGATGGGCCTGGTCGAAGCCCACTTCCAGCAGCAACATGCCACCAGGCAAAAGATGGTTCTTGTATTCCTCCCGCATGCGGCGGTAGAAGGAGAGGCCGTCGTCCCCGCCGTCCAGTGCCAGCGCAGGTTCAAAGCGCACTTCTTGCTGCAATTTCGATAGCTCTCCCGTGGGGATATAGGGCGGGTTGCTGCAGATCATATGGTATCTGTCAGAAACGTTTTTAAACAGATCGCTTTGGATGACTCGCACCGCAACGCCGTTTTTCGCCGCATTTTCCTTTGCCAATTCTACGCAGGGAAGGCTGATGTCCGCAAGGTCTACCTCAAATCCTCCCAGCCTTGCCAAGCTGATGCCAATGCAGCCCGTGCCGCAGCAAAGATCCAGCACCCTTTCACCCTTTTTCCCGCGGGCCAGAGCGCATTCCGCCAGGGTTTCCGTATCCTGCCGGGGGATCAGCGCGCAGGGTCGAGTAAAAAAGGGCAGGCCCATAAACTCCCATTCCCCTAAAATATATTGAACGGGCTCTCCCGCAAGGCGGCGGGAAATCATAGCGTTCAGATCCCCCAAATATTGCTTGGGAAATAATTCAAACATATGCGGCCCCGGGCCGCCTTGTGGAAGATTAGCCGCATGGCGCAAAAGCAGGCCGGCCTCCCGAGCCGCCTCTTCCCCTGCGGCTGGCGCAAGCCGCTTCGCCGTATCCCGCAGCGCTTCCAGATAATTCATTATGCCTCCGCGTCCGGATCTTTCTGCGCATCCGCATCCGTTTCGCCCTGTGTGCGCTCCTCCTGCTGTTTCTTCACCGTAAGGCGAGCCTCTTCATCGCTCATCATGGCCAGATTAAAAGAAGCGATTGCCACTTCCAGCATATCCTGCGTGGGTTCCTTGGTGGTGATCTTCTGCAGCCCCATACCGGGCGCGCGGATGATTTTGGTCAGCACGTTATCGTACTTGGCGGCAAGGCGCAGCACCTCATAACTCAGACCCGCCACTACAGGCAGAAAAACCAAACGAGTGGCAAAGCGCACAAGAAAACTGCCCTGCCAGCCGATGGCTGCAAAGAACACAATGGCCACTGCCATCACCAAGAAGAGGTAGTTGGTGCCGCAACGGGGGTGTAGGCGGCTATATTTCATGGCGTTTGCGGGGGTCAACTCTGCCTCCGCCTCATAACAGGCGATGGTCTTATGTTCCGCCCCGTGGTACATAAACACCCGGCGGATGTCCTTGATCTGTGCGCAAAACAGAATGTAGCCCAAAAAGACGAGAAGCCGCGTCACCCCTTCGGTGAGGCTTTTCACAATTCCCGAAGCCTCAACGCTCCTGAAAATCAACGAGCTGATGAGCTGCGGCAGCAGGAAAAACAGGCCGATGGACAGGGCAATGGCCATGACCACCGCAATACCCACGATCACTTTTTCCACGGATTTGTTAAAGGTCTTTGCCAGCCAAAGCTCAAATTTGGAGGGTTCCTCGTCAATTTCCTCCCCAAACATCTCCGCAGATTTGGTGAGGGTGGACATCCCCGTAGTAAGGGATTCCACAAAAACCACAACGCCGCGGATAATCGGCCATCCTAAGAAAGATCCCTTTTTCGCCTTGGACGCAAAGGACTGATAGTCAAGTACGATTTGGCCGGAGCCATCGCGCACAGCCATAGCGATGCCGGTGGGGGACTTCATCATGACGCCCTCCATGACCGCCTGGCCGCCTACGGTGCATTTTTTCATAGCCTCTCCTATCCGGGCCAACATCCCGGCCCAAAATGGATTATAGCATATAAACGGGAAAAAGTATAACATTCGGGTACGCATGGCAATACTATCCATGAGGTGATGATACTTGGAAGAGAATAAATTCAAAAATGTAAAAGAAAAAATAGCCGCTTTCTTAAAAGATAAGGGCCTGTATGTGGTGCTGATGGTCTGTATCGCCATGGTAGGCATCGCAGTGGCGCTGGCCTATGGGCCCGCCGGCGAAGATACGTCGGAGGCTCAGGTGCAGCAAACGCCACAGCAAAGCCCGGAAGCGGAAAGCGTATCCCACTCCGAAGGCGAAACTTTGCAGGAAGCCACGGCCAAAGACAAAGAGCCAGATGTTACACCCTCGCCGTCTATGACGCCTCTGCCGGAAATCACTGCCCAAGCCACCCCAAAGGCCAGTAAAACACCTACCCGGGAAAAAGCTTCCGCGCCAGTGCGCGGCGCAGTACAGTGGGGCTATGCGGTCAATGAGCTGATTTATTCTAAGACGCTCAACCAGTGGATGACCCACGCGGGCGTGGATATCGCTTCTGCCAAGGGTACGGAAGTACAAACCGTGTGGAACGGAACAGTGGATCAGATCTACACCGATGACTGTTTGGGCGTCACCGTGGTGATCCTGCATAGAAACGGGCTGAAGACCGTTTACGCCAACCTGAAGGAAGAGCCACCGGTAAAAGAAGGCCGCAAGGTAAACGCCGGGGATGTCATCGGCTGTGTGGGTGATACCGCAATAGCCGAATGCGGCGAGGGCGCGCACCTACACTTTGAAGTCTATAAAGACGAAGCGGTGCAAAACCCCCTTGACTACATTTTTATCATCGAAGATTAACCAAATAAAAAAAGCAGGCCGTAGCCTGCTTTTTTTATCCCACGGGAATGGAAATACATTCCCCGGTTTTAAAGAGATACACGAACATTTCCTTTACGGGAATTCCGCTTAAGGCACACAGGGCGTTTGCGTAAAGCAGCAGCTGTTTCTGATGGCGCATGGCCACCTCGTACCCCCTGCCCTCCGGAACGTAATCCGTCTTGTAGTCCAGCAGCACCCACTGCCCACCGTCAAGAAAGCAGCAATCGATGATCCCCTGCAAAAGGATGGTTTCGGAGCTGCCCGCTCCGATAAGTGCGTCGGCAGCCACGGGGTGGTGGAAGGCCAACTCCCGCTCTGCCCGCTCGGAAGCAATCAGCCGTCGGCCCAAATCCGTCCTGAAAAAGGCCACCACGGCCGGGATGGAAATAGCGGCCGCCTGCGCTTCCGTGAGAATACCCGAAGCTGTCAAACCGGCAATCTCCGCCGCCACGGAGTCGGCGTCGTGGGGTATAAGCGAAATGTGCTCCATGAGCGCATGGACGGCACCACCGATGTCCGTAACGGTGAGCGGCCGGCTTCCCCGAAGGAACTTGGGATACCGAACGGCCTCGGGCGGGTTGCCCAAAAGCTCCGAAACACCCAGCTTGGACGGGATACGCGTATCCTCTTCATGGGGGTACTGCCAGCGGAATCGTTCGCAATACGCGGCGCAATCCACCCCTTCGGCCTGCCGAATGAATCGGGAGAACATCTCCTCGTCCGGGGCCCCTTTGGCCGACTGCGCCGCCGGGTTTTCATGAAATACCACTTCCACCTGCGGCACTCCCGGCAGAGGCAACAGCCCCGCGGCCTCCCGCAGTGGGTTTCCGTCCGGCCTGTGCATCAGGGTGCCCAGCACCCAGTCAGCAAAACATGTGGCATCGGCGCACCGAGCCGGCGTAAGGGGGGCCCGATATTTTTTTACAGACGCTCCGATATCTTTTACCGCGCATAGCAGAATCAGCTGCTCCGCCGCGCGGGTCATCCCCACATACAGCACCCGCATTTGCTCAGCTACGCTCATACGCCAGCCGCGGCTTGCGATGGCCTGATGGAACAGGGTATCCATGCGGGTGTTCTGCCACACGGGTCGAAAGCCCACGCCCAGTTCGGCATCAAAAATCAGATCGGCGGATCGGTCGGCGGCATTGAACTGCTTGCTCAATCCGGCCAGGAACACAATGGGGAATTCCAACCCCTTGCTTCTGTGAATGGAGATCAGCCGCACCACGTTGGCGCTGCCGGTCTGGGCAATGCCCATGCGCCCGGTGTCGGTTTCCTTCACCCGGTCCATAAAGCGCAGATATCCGTCCAGCCCACGGCCGTTCTTTGCATGGATCTCGGCGCTGTGCAGCAACGCCTCCAGATTTCCCTTGCGGGATGAGCCGCCCGGCAACGCGGAAACAAAACGACTGTAGCCGGTTTCCTCCAACAACATTCCGAGAAATTCCGCAAGGCCGTATAGCGCGGCGTCCGCGCGCCAGCGATCCAGCCTGTAAAGCAATTCCGCTGCTTTCTCGCCCAGCTGTCCGGATGTTTGGGCCGCCTTTTTCAGCGCGTCAAAGTAAGTTTCGGATCGGTACTCCGTGCCCAGAGCAATCAGCTCCTCCGTGGAAAAGCCTCCAATGGGGCTCCTTAAAACGCTCAAGAGCGGAATGTCCTGCCTGCGGTTGTCGATGACCCGCAGTAAGTTTAAGAAGATCTGCACTTCCACGGCCTCAAAGTAGCCACCGCTGGTTTCCGCGTAGGCGGGCACGCCGTTTTGCGCCAGCGTCATGAGCCACAGCTCGGATACGGGCTTGGGCGCGCTGTGGAGGATGACGATATCGCCGTAGCGCAGCTTTCTAATTTCCCCAGTCTTGGGGTCGGTATAATCCGTGCCCACAAGCTGGTGAATCCGCTCTGCGGCATACCGGGCTTCCGCCTCGGCGGCCATAAGGGGCTCCGCGTCGTCGTCAAAGCCTGCGCGCTGCAAAATGTGCAGTTCCGTTTTTCCGGCGGCTTCCCGGCCGGGAATGAGCCGGGCGTCCTCGTCGTAGGCAATTTCTCCCGTCTCTCCCTGCATGATGTTGGAAAATATGGCGTTGACCGCGTCGATCACAGCGCCGGTGCTGCGGAAGTTGGAAGAAAGGTCCACCCGCACGCCGGTTTCACCCCGAAAGGTTTGATACTTCTCCAAGAACAGGCCGGGCTCTGCCATGCGGAAGCGATAGATGGATTGCTTCACGTCCCCCACCAGAAACAGGTTGTCCGGGCGCTTGATGGCGTTAATCAGGCATTCCTGCACGGGGTTGGAATCCTGATATTCGTCCACAAAGATATACTTGAATTTCTCCCGGTATTCTCTGGCAACGGCCGGATCCTTCAGCAACGAAAGGGTCATGTGTTCCATATCGGAATAGTCGATGACCCCCTCCTGCCGCTTGCGCTCCGCATACAGCGCAAAAAAGTCTTTGATAAATGAATATAGTTCCTGTATGAAGGGCGCAAGGGTTTGAAGCTGGGCCGCCCGCTGGGAAAGGGGGGTCGAAAAAGTTCTGCGCTGCTTTTTGACGATATCTTTGACGCCGCTCCAGGCATTCTTTGTCCCATCCTTAATGCTCTCCTCCGTACCCCGGGGCCAGATCAGGCGCGGAAAGTCCGCGCTTTGAAGCATTGCCCCGTAACCGGCATAGCCGCAGGGCAAAAGCAGCGCTCCCAGCCGCATCATCGTCTCGTCCAGTATAGCGGCCACGGATGGAAACGCTCCGGCGATGCAGTCCCGCTCAAAGTGCAGCACGTCCAGCTTTGCGCGCAGGGCGCGCTGTGCACCCTGTGTAATTTCCCGCACGGCGGGGGATTCGGCCAGCTCTGCCTCTTCTCTCTCATATGCCTGTGCCGCCCGTTCCAGCCATGGCAGCGGTTCGGGTTGGGCGCATAGGAAATCATAGAGGCGAAACGCGCTTTCAATGAAATTTTTCTCTTTTCCAAAGAGGTCGGTAAGCTTCACAAACCCTTCGGAAGCGTATTTCTGTTCCAACAGCTCGTCCATGACGTCCTGCCTTAGGGCTGTGGATTCGGTTTCATCGGCGGCACGGAAGGCGGGATCCAGCCCCGCTGCGTGGAAGTGGCGGCGCAAAACGTGGGTGCAGAAGGCGTCGATGGTGGATATGTTGGCGCTTCCGATCCCCGCGGCCGCCGCGTTGAGCCGCGTCGCATCCTCCCCATTCTGGCTCTGCGCAAGGACAAAAAGCCGGGCGGCGATGCGCTTTTTCATTTCTGCTGCGGCAGCGCGGGTAAAGGTGACCACCAAAAAGTCTTCCACCTGCGCACCGTTTTGAATCAGCCGAGCTACGCGCTCGGTGAGCACGGCGGTTTTGCCGCTACCCGCAGCGGCGGCCACCAGCAGGTTGCCGCCATGATCAATGGCTTTCCTCTGGCTATCCGTCCAATTCATGGCCGTCCTCCTTGCCCAGGCCCTCAAAGAACGCCTTGCGGTCCACATTGCTCAGACTGCGGTAGTCGCAGCCCAAAAACTTGGAATCAAAGGCGCAGAGGCTCTTGTAATCGCAGTAACTGCAGGAATTCGTCCTGTCGCTCAATCGTGCGGGAAGCGCGGCCGCCTCCCCCGCGAAGATGTCCTCCAGTGTTTCGGAGGCCTTTTCCTTGACGAAATCCATAACGAAATCCAGCTCCTGTTGGTTCAGCATCCCTGCGGCGGAACCGCCGGTGGGGATGATGGGATTCTGTGGGTCAACCCCCGCGGTAGCTCGTACCACCTTTTCGTCGCGCAATGTCAGGCCCTTGAGCCGAAACGCGGCCACGAGGCGGTCTTGCAGGTTTTTTTCGTCTTCGTCTGTCGCCGGATCATAGACCGGCATATAGTACATGCCGGAAGCCTTCAGCGTATCCTCCGCCGCACAGATGGCGGTCACGTACAGGGGGAGCTGCAGCCGCAGCCCAAAAAATAGCTTCGTATAATTAAATGCAGCATTGCCTGTCTTGTAATCCACTACCCGGAAGTACTCGGTTCCGTCGATGACACAGCCGTCGATGCGGTCAATGCGGCCGCTGAGACAGTAGGTTCTGCCGTTGCCCAAGGGCAATACGATGGCTGGATAGTCCCCGCCTGGGCCAAAGCGCACCTCCGTGCGCTTGGGAATAAACCCGCTGGACTGGGCCTGCTTCACGATGGCTAGGGCTGTGGCATGAATGGCCCGCACCAGCCGCCTGCAGGAAGCCCGGCCCCGGGCGGTCTCCAAAAAAATGCCGCCGTTGTGCTCCGCCATCAGGGGCGGTATGATCTCGTTTAAAATACGCGCACAGCCGTCTTCGGAAAGGTTCAAAATCCCCTCCCCCAACGCTTGGGCCACAAAGCGCTCCAGCGCCTGGTGGCAGAAGGCGCCCTCGTCCGCCCGCCGCTCCTTGAATTCCCGCCGGGGCAGCGCGCCTAGGCCATAACAGGCAAAGTGCCGGAAGGGGCAGGCGTTGTAGGCCTCCAGCCTTGTTGCGCTGCCCGAAAGGGAGCCGCCGTAGAGCTTTTGTGCCAGCTCCTTTCCAAAGGGCGCAGGCGAGCTGCGGTAATAGAGGGCGGAGCGGATTTTTGTGAGCTCCCCGGCAAAACCGCTATGGGCACACCAAGCGTACAGTGCCGGAAGCTCCGGATGGGAAATTCCGGTATCCGCGTATTCCCGCAGGTGCTCAATGAGCATCTGCAGACCTTCCCGGGGAGATTCCGGTTCCAGCGGCTCCAGATTCGTCCTGACCTGAAGTTTGGGGAACAGCTCCCGGATGCGGTCCGCCGTCGCCGCGGGTAGTGCCGCGTCGGACCCGGCACTCATGGTGTAGGACATATAGAGAAATTCCGATGGCTTTGTGATGGTACGGTATACGTTCATCAGTCGGGAAGCCGCCCGCTCCCGGCTGTTCTCCCAGCGGTTGATGCCCAGCTCTCCCAGCTTTTCCAGCTCCCGGTCGTCGATCATCCCGTCGTCGGGGCTGTACGCGGGGAAGCTCCCCTCGTTGGCCCCCAGCACAAACATGGCTTTGATATTCCCCGCCCGGGTTCGGTCCGCATTGCCCAGCAATACCTGATCCGCGGTGGCAGGGATGGCGTTGATCTCGTAAGCGTCGAACCCCTCTTCCAAAATCGCCGAAAAGCGGCGGTTGCTGATCTTCATGCCGCCCATAATGGCGTGCATCTGATCCAGCGCCATTAATATTGTGCTATAAACCTGGGCGTTTTCTTCCATGAGCTCCCGCCGGCCTTGCGCCTGCAGTGTCTCCGTTAGCGCAGCCAACCGGTCAAATACCTGCAGCGCTTCCATGTATGCAAAGACCGCCTCGGCCTTTTCGGCCACCGTCTGCCCCGCCGCAAGGTTTTCCTTGAGGCACAGCAGTGGCTCCATAATCGTCTCCCGAACCGATTCGGCGCAGGCCGGGATTTCTCCCTTCACAAAGGGGCGGGTAAAGGCGGAGCCGCGGATGCCGTAGGCCATGATATAATTTTCAAATAGGTCTCCCTCTTCCGGCTCCACACCGGCAAAGCTGGTGCGGATTATGGCCATGATCTCCTGGGCTGGATAGTTCTTCTGAATGCACCGTAGGGCACAAAGCAGCAGCCGGGGCAGGGAATAATCCGAAAGCTTGTGCGCCGCATCGGTGAAGAAGGGAATATTGCGGGCGCGAAACGCCCGGGCCACAGGGACGAGATAGGCCTCCTGGGTCAGGATCACCGCAATGTCCCGATAGCGCATGCGCTTCGCCATGCGAAGCACCGCCTCTCCGGCTGCCTCCGCCTCTGCCGCGATGTCCGTGGCCGCAAACAGGGCAATGGAATCCATGGGTTCCTCGCCGGTGTAAGTGGTAAAGGGATAGGCAAATGCCTCGTGCTCCAAATGAGCCAAGGCGGGGCTTGTGTGGCGGGGCGGGTAGCCCTCTTTGGGAAACACCACGCGCTGTGTGCTGCATCCCCGCTTTTTCGCGGCTTCATACAGCCGCTCATATGCCTTCGCCTCTCCTGTAAACACAGCCTTGTCCCGGCAGGCGTCCCCCGGCATGCGGAAGGAAATGCAAAGGGTCGGCACCGTGTCCATCAGCGCCTCGATAATGCCATAGATCTGCTCGGTGAGCATCTCAAATCCGTCCAGCAAAACATGGGTATTTGCCAAAAAAGAGCCGGGCAGCGCGGCTTTTAGGGCACAATAGGCGTCCTCGCTGTCCGTGTAACGGTTGGTCAGGGCATCCTCCGCGCGGCCATAGAGCATGGCCAGTTCAAAAAGCTTGTGTCGCAGGAAATCATCTTGCGTCTGCTTTGCGGCCTCTTCAAGCTGAAGGGGTGAAACTTCAAACCGTTTGCAAAGGGTAAAGAACTCGTCGCACTTACCGGAAAAGCCCGGCCGCTCGCATACCTTTTTAAATACGGAGAGTTCCGAAGCGGATTCCTCCGCCACCTTTCGGATGAGGATGCGCCGGCCTTCCCGGGAGAGGAAGGTTCTCTGATCCCCTTGCTCCTTCATGACCCGGCGAGCCAGCGAGGCAAAAGAATAGACCGAAACGTTCATCAGCCCTCCCAGTTTTTCGGAAAGGGCACGTTCGGTCTCAAAGGTAAATTGTTCCGGCACAATCAGCGCCACGGAATCACCCGGGGAAAGCAATTCGCGCACCCGGTCGTATAGGAATCGGCTCTTTCCCGAGCCGGCTCTCCCCAGAACGAAGGTCACGCTGGTCATAGTCGTCAAAACCTCTCTGTATGAATGGGCGTATAAACGATGCGCCCGCTTATCCGGGTGCTCTCAAAGAGCGTGATCGCCTGCACGGTCATGGAGGCGTTTGGGGAAAGTCTTAAAAGCTCCGCGCCGGCCAGCTCGTCGTGCTCCACGTTGCGCCCCAAGGTGATATGCGGGGTGAAGTGCTTGTGTTCCCGGGAGAAGCCATGGTCCGCCAAAGCGCTCTGCAGGGATTCGTATAGGGTATTCAGCTCCTCCAGCTCTCCCTGAACAAGGAGCAGCGAGGTGCAGCGCTTGCCCCGGGGGAAGCTATCGTATTTTCCAAGGTGAAGTGTAAAGCTGCGGATGCCTCGCACCGCCTGACGCATTGCGTTCACGGCCTCCGCCAGATCCTTGCTTTCGCCAATGAAGTGCAGGGTAATGTGAAAATTCCCGGCGGGCACAAAACTGCCGCCGCAGCTGACCTGCTTAAGCTCTTTTTGTATGCGACCTACCTCCTCCTGAAAGGATTTGGGCAGCGCAATGGCGATAAATAGACGCATGTTTCCTCCGAACGGCCGGGGCTCTCCCGGCGGCAGTTATAATTCGATTCGCAAGTCTTTCCCCGTGAGTTGGATCACAAATGTGTTGCGGGGTGCAACCAATCTTGAAAAAAACCGTTCCCCATAGTTCTGCAGCGCCTCCACGGAAAGGTTGGTGGCCATGGCCGTGGGCTTGCCCGCACTCTGGCGCTCGCTTAATATCGCCAGCATCTGCTCCCGGGTCACGTTGCTGATCATGGGCTCCGCGCCCAAATCGTCAATGACCAACAGGTCAGGCTCTAAAAAATCCGGCAGCTCGCCGCCCCGCTTAAAGGAGGCCATGACTTCGCTGATCAGGCCGTAGGCGGTCATTTTCAGCACTCCATATCCGCGGGCCGACACCCGGTGCGCCACAGCGTTGAGCAGGAAGGATTTACCCAGCCCGGTTCCGCCCATAAGCAGCAGTCCCCGAGCCATGGGGAACGCTTCCGCGTACTGCTGGCAGATATCCCGGCCCATCATCGTAGCCTTGCGCTGCTTTTCGTCAGAGAAAATATCCGTGCGGAACGTCTCAAACCGCTCCAAGTCGTTGATCCGGGAGTCCGCATATTTAAGCTGCATGACCCGCTGGCGCATGCAGGAGCAAATGCTGCGCTGCACCTTGCCCACATACCCCGTATCCTCGCACTTGGCGCAACGGAAGCAAGGTTTTAGATAATCCGCCGGCATACCATAATGCAATAGAACTTCCGCTTCCTCTTTGTTCAGCGCGTCGATGACCGCTTGTGTTTCTTTTTGAATCCGCTCCGGCTCTTGGGCGCCAAAAAGCGCCTTACCCAAATCAAACGCCGACTGTGTTCGGATGTCTGCAATCTCTTTCAGTCGGGGAATGGCAGCATAGGCGGCCCGGGTGCGCTCTTCGCATTCCGCCAGCGCCTGCGCCCTGATTTCCCTGTATTCGTAAAGAAGTTCGGCGGGGATTTTCATCCTTCGTCCTCCTCATCCAATAGTTTAATTCCAATGTGCTTGAGGTCATCCGCCGTATACTTGCGCTGTGGGTAATCCATGGAGTGGGAGACCTGCGCGCCCCGGTGACGCTTTTGCGCTTTTCCGCTCTCATATTCCCGCCGAGCCGCCGCCACGCCGCGAACGCCCTTTTCGTGCCACTCTGTTAGTAGCCTGCGGATCTCCGCAAATGGGGTCGAGGAATCCGCCGCGTAATCTGCCGCCAGCAAAATGAGCTCCGCATCCATATGCCATGCCCGAGACCAGATCTCCACCTGCTCCTTTTGCGCGGAAGTGGGATTCTTTTTGAGTCCCGCCCGCAAAAAGACCTGGCGTGCCAGTTCGGCGATGGCATCCTGGGCGCTGATGTACTCTTTTACCGTGCCGGTAAGCCGCGCGTTTTCTAATATGCTGTTAAGATAGGCGAAGGAGGGCTTTTCCGCCGCTGTCATGGCGGGACAGGCCGCAAGGATCTCCTCGCCGGTCATGCACCATTCCTCCGTCCATTTTCTGTAAAGCTCCATCTCGTCCTGCGTAGCGCTGCGGTTTTTGCGCCAGCGCCTGAGAATTCCCTGGGCGCCGTTGCGCCGCTCGCTTTGCGCGGCAAGGTGTGCCTCGGCGTCCGTGGCGGTGAGAATGCCCGCATCCGCCCAGGATTTCGCCGTTTTGTCCATATACTGGATCTTAACGCGAACGCCATTTTTCTCCACGCAGTGCTTGATCAGCAGAACTGCCGCAGCTTCTTCAAAGCCGAAAATCTCAATCCAGTCGTATATCTTGTTCAACTCCGCGGGGGTCAAAACCCGGGTTCCCACCACGTCCTGTAAAGCCTTTACCAGTTCGCCATATCTGCGCACGCCGCCGCCCACGGGCACCGCCGCCGCAATATTTTTATATTCCACTTCCAAGGGGTCGTCCGAGCGTATGGCCAAAAGTCCCTGCTGCTGCCAGTAGAGCATGGCCTCCACGATTTTCTGCCCACTCAGCCCCAGCGCAAACTCTATATCCGCCCCTTCCATCGCGCGGCAGCAGCACTGCATCAGCCCGTAAAGGTATACCTTCACATAGTCGTCCGGCGCTTTGGGCATGTATTCAATGATGAAAATATTTTGAACCGGCGTCACGTTCATCATCGCGGAATCACTGGAAAAACTGCACCTGAGCATATTCAAACCCCACTCATAATCTTATTTTTAGTATATCATACAACGTTTAAAAGTTCAGCAATATATAGCGGCTGGCTGCCCACAAATAATCCCAATCCGCCTAGGCGGCAGGATCTGGCGCTTTCTATGTTGTCGCCGATTGGAATCGCGCCGGGATGCCGCCCTCCTCTGTCTGAAATCGCTTGAAACCCTGCGGCGCAGGTCCGCTCCGCTTTCTGGGCTTCGCCTCGTTCTGTGGGCTTTTGCATGTAACCGGCCGCATTTCGAGGATATCCGGGCAGCTAAATTATGTTATAATAGCAAAAGAGGTGCACAATGAAAAAGAGCGTTCCGCGTAGAAAACGAATGTGGATCCTTCCTGTGCTGGCTATCGTTGTGACGGGGCTGGCGCTGGTTCTTATTTTTTGGAACCGCGGCGGCGAAGCGCAGCCCGCCGGGCAGACTCCGCTTCCCACAGCAACGGCCGCACCCAACGCTCCCTCCGCACCTAATGCTTCTTCCGCGCCCACCGTTGCTTCTCCCATTCCCACCGCTGCCGTGCGTACAAGCCCGCTTACCCGCAGCCTTTACAAGGCACGGCTAGATCTGGACTGGGAAAGCCGGGTACTAGTGGGAACGCTGGAACTGCATTACCTGAACACCTCTCCCGATACCCTTTACGCCATCCGTCTTCACCTCTACCCCAACACAGCGTCTCCTGGCTGCATGACCATCCAGCGCGTAGCATTAAATAGCTATGTCAACTACTACACCATCACCGGCGAAGCGGGTGACATTCTCAACGTGCCCCTGATCAACGAGCTGCGCACGGGTGAAGCCTGTCTGCTCCTCATCCAATTTACCGTCGCCATTCCGAAATCCGAGGATTTCGGCTTTGCGGATAAGAAAACCGCCCTGCTTCCCTGCGCCTTTCCCATCGCCGCCTATTATGAAAACGGCTGGGTGCTGGACGCCACCAGCACGGATTTAAACTACGCACCTATTTCGGACTTTCGGATTATCCTCAACACGCCCGAGGGAATTTCGCTCAGCTGCAGCGGGAAACAGATCGAAGATTCTGCCAAGGATTCCGTTTGGACTCCGTACTATGTTTCCAAAGCCGCCTCCCAGTTTGAAATTACCGCCTCCAAATCAAGCTGATTATAAACACCATTAAACGCCTCTTCCCGCCCGGGCCATAGCTTGGCCTCCTATACAGTGAAGGCTATTTGTCCTTTTTGCCTGGCGGCCAAAAAGCGGGCCCGTCCAATTATTTGTGTACTTTTTGTGTGTTTTTAAGAATAAGTTCAGAAATATTGTTGCATCCATGCCTAAATCAAACCATCTTTTAATGCTATCATTTTCTATATCAAATAACATGGAACTGGAGATCGCATATGCTGCTTAGCCAAATATTGGCCTGGCTTGCGGTGGTTTTCACCGCCATTACAGCTTTGAAGTACATTGCGAGGATCAGCAAAATCAAAAAGCTGAACCGTTTTTTTTCAAAGCACCATATTCCCTCCGGAAAGCTGCTGATTTTAACCGGACTTTTGCATGGTATTCTGGCGGGCAATTTTGCATCCGTCAACATATTGGATGCCATGATTGCGCCGGTGCTTTTTACATGGAACTGGGGCACCGCCTGTTTTGCCGTTGCGATTCTGCTGGCGGCAAGCTACTATCTGCTGCGCAAAAAATTCAAAAAAACATGGATGCCCGTACACCGCGTGCTTACGGTGGTTATGATCGGCCTGCTGGCCATTCATCTTCTTGATGTAGGCATTCAAATAGATAATCAGCTCTTTCCGAAAAGTGCGGCCGACGAAACCCAGCTTGTGGTCATCGAGGTTCCGGAAAAATTCAGCGCAGCCGCTTCGATGCCTCCTTCCGATGCGGGCAGCACCACCCCTCCGGTTACCACTCCCGCGCCTGCAACCCCGGCACCATCGGACCAAGGCCAGCTTTCCGGCGTGATCGAACAAGCCACGGCCCTATTTTCCGGCGCGCAGCTCAAAGATGGAACGTATGAAGGCTCTGCGACCGGCTATAACGGCAACATCATGGTATCCGTCACCGTTTTGGGCGGGCAGGTGACAGGAATTTCCGTGCTGAGCGAAAATGAAACGCCGCAGTATTTCAGCTACGCAAAATCCATCTTAGATACCATTATTTCAGACCAGTCCTTGCAAGTCGATGCTGTATCCGGGGCTACATTCTCTTCCGCCGGAATGGTGAACGCGGTGGCCAATGCCTTGCAAAACGCAGTGGTCTGCGGCGATTTGTGCATAGCAGCATACGACCTATCCTCGGGGGGCGGACGTCGCAGATAAATCGAAGCGGCTTTTTACGCCCCTTGAGAATTTTAATCGGCAAGCTGCAATTCCACGGTTTTTGTGGCAATATGGCTGGAAAATGCGCTGTCGTGTTCCACAAAAAGAACCGTCGGCGCAAATTCTTTTAAAAGCTCCTCAATCTGCATCCGAGAGATGACGTCCACATAATTGAGCGGTTCGTCCCAGACATACAGATGGGCCTGTTCGCAAAGGCTTCTGGCAACCAGGGCCTTTTTCTTTTGCCCGGCGCTGAAATCCCGCATATCTTTTTCGAATTGAACTCGGGGAAAATCAAATTTTCGAAGGATCGTCTTAAACAAGCTTTCATCAATGTTGCCTTCCCTTGCAAAATCGGTCAGATTGCCCATCAAGTACGAAGTGTCCTGGGGAACATAGGAAATCTTTAGCCCACTTCCCTTTTTTAGCGCACCCTTGAAGGGAATTTCCTCGCCGCAAATGAGTTTAAGGAGGCTGGTCTTACCGGTCCCATTTTCCCCGCATAACGCAATCCGATCCCCGGCCTGAATCACAAAGCTGACATTCCAGCAGACCGTTCTGCCACCATAGAAAACGGAAACATCTTCCAGGCGAAAAAGCGTATCTGCATGATAGGCTAGGGGATGAATTTTGAGTGTTTCGCCCACCTCAATGTTTTTGAGCAGATTTGATTTTTGATCCATGGCAGCCTGCAGCCTGCCCTCCATGCTTTTGGAGCGCTGCATCATCTTGGCCGCCTTGTGTCCGAGATGGCCCCGGTCGGGCCTAAGCCCAGAAATTTTCGTTCCCTTTTTCGTTTTTTCCATCTGATCGGACCATCGGGATGTCTGCTTCGCCGCTTCCTCCAGCCTTCTGATGTCCTTTTTCAGCCTCTCATTTTCCGCCATCTCAAAGCCGTCCTGAAGTTTTTTGTTATGCCACCATGAGGAGAAGTTGCCTTTTTTCACCTCAATGTTGGTTTTATTGATGGAAAAAATGTGATCGACGCAGCGGTCCAAAAACTCCCGGTCATGGGAAACAAGGATGAATCCCTTTTTGGCGTTCAGGTAGTCGCCCACAATCCTTCGGGCCTCCATGTCCAAGTGGTTTGTGGGTTCGTCAATCAAAAGAAAGCTGTTCCCCTTCAGGAAGAGGACGGCCAAAAGCACCTTCGTCTGTTCCCCATTGGACAAAGTGGAGAAGGGGCGGAAAAGCACGTCGGCGGGAACGTCAAGCAGGTTCATCTCTTTGTGCAGCCGCCATTGCTCATAATCTGCGAGAATTGAGTTCACGACTTCCAGCGTATCCGCCTCGGGATCTTTGACCGCATAGGGAAAATACTCAAAGGAAACGCTGGCTAAAATACTGCCCTCATAGGCGTATTTCCCCATCAGCAGGTTCAAAAGCGTAGTTTTTCCCCGACCATTTCGCCCCGTAAAACCCAGCTTCCAATCCGTGTCGATTTGAAAATTGATATTTTCAAATATGTTATCGTAGCTGCCTTCATATGCAAAAGTAAGATTTGTGATATTGATCAACGACATATTCTCGTATCCTCCTGCGTGCAAAAAAGAAAAGGCTGCAAGAAAGTTAATTCCCGCAGCCCATAACGACACAGCTTTCGTACCACACAAGAACGGTACAAAGAGGATCCCGGATGAGCAAAAGATGTTTCAACTTTCCTGCGATGGCACAACAAAACCGGCGGCGTGAAAATAACGCCTGCACAGCATCGCTATGCCCTGTAAATCAGCAGGAAAAATTGCGCATCTTTCTAACTCCCCTTCAATCAGATTACAAAATTATATCATGGATATCCCACTTCCCGCAACCGGCGTGTATGCCGATTCAGCGTGCTTTGCGAATTCAGCAGCGCTTGAAGCAGACCTGAAGCGAACCAGGTTGGGTTCCATTAAGTCCGTGATCGGTACTACCGAATGACCTCGCAGCCCATGTACTTCACAAGCGCCTCCGGAACTTTAACGCTACCGTCGGCTTGCTGGCAGTTTTCCAGGATTGCGGCCACAGTACGGCCCACAGCTACGCCACTGCCGTTGAGGGTATGGACCAGTTCAGCCTTGCCGCCCTTTTCCCGGCGGAACCGGATCTGCGCCCGACGCGCTTGGAAGTCCTCAAAGTTGGAGCAGGAGCTGATTTCCACATAGCGGTTGTAGCTGGGCATCCAAACCTCAATATCGTAAGTTTTGGCGCTGCTAAAGCCAAGGTCTCCGGTAGAGAGGTTCACCACCCGGTAGGGCAGGCCCAACCCCTGAAGCACCCGTTCCGCGTCGTTTGTGAGCTGCTCCAACTCCGCATAGGAATCTTCGGGCTTGCTGAACTTCACAAGCTCCACCTTGTTAAACTGGTGCTGGCGGATAAGGCCCCGGGTATCCCGGCCGGCGCTGCCTGCCTCACTGCGAAAACACGCGCTGTAGGCACAGTACTTGATGGGCAGCAGATCACCTCCCACGATATCGCCCCGAAGCATATTGGTGACGGGAACCTCGGCAGTGGGGATCAGGAAATAATCCGTTCCGGCCACCTTGAAGGCGTCATCCTCAAACTTGGGGAGCTGGCCCGTACCGGTCATGGAAGCCCGGTTCACCATATAGGGAGGAAATATTTCCGTATAACCATTTTGGGCATGGGTGTCCAAAAAGTAATTGATAATGGAACGCTCCAGCCGGGAGCCCAGCCCCCGATACACGGTAAAGCGCGCGCCGGTGATCTTGCCCGCCGCGGCAAAATCCAAAATATTTAGGTTCTCGCCGATTTCCCAATGGGCCTTTGGCGCAAAGCCGAATTGCGCAGGATCACCCCACCGGCGGATTTCCTCATTATCAGTATCGTCCTTTCCCTCAGGTACGCTCTCATGGGGAATGTTGGGGATATTCATGAGCATGGATTCCAGCTCCGCATCCATGACGGCGAGCCGGTCGTCCAGTTCTTTGATCTGATTGGCGATTTCTTTCATCTCTGCCATGAGGGCAACCGTATCCTCCCCTGCCTTCTTCATTTGGGGGATTTTGGCCGAAACCTCGTTTCGGCGCGCCTTGAGCGTTTCCGCCTTCTGCATCACCTGCCTGCGGACCGCGTCCAACTCTAAGAGCGCGCTCACGTCCGCGCCCTTGTTGCGGCGTTTGCGCATGGCTTCTTTGAGCGCCTCTGGGTTCTGTCGGATCCGCTTAATGTCCAACATGTTCTTTTTCCTCCATATCGTTTATGATTGCATCTCGCTTGTAATTGAAACTACATCCGTTCCGGCGCCTGCAGCCCCAAAAGGTACAGGCCTGTTTTGATCACGGTCCGGGCCGCGTCCGTCAGCGCCAGCCTGGCACTGCGCACAGCCGGATCATCGTCCATGATACGGTTGTCATAGTAGAATTTGTTGGTTGTGCTCGCCACATCCATGACGGCCCGGGCAACCAGATAGGGCTCGTTCTTCTCCGCCGCCGCGCGCACCGCCTCCGGGAAGCCGCCCATAGCCTTGATCACAGCCATAGAGGCGGCGTCCGTTAAGAGAGATGCGTCCACGAGGGATCTATCATACCCGCCCGCCTTTTTCAGCACGCTGCAGCAGCGGGCATGGGTATACTGGACATAGGGGCCGGTTTCGCCATCGAAGTTGAGCGCCTTGGACCAAGAAAAGGTGATATCCTTGATGCGGCTGTTATAAAGCACGCCCCAGATCACCGCGCCCACGCCCACAGCTTTTGCCGCGTCTTCCTTATTTTCTAGATCGGGGCTTTTCTCTTTGATGATCTCCAGCGTCTTTTCCATGGCAGCCTTCAATACATCCTCAAGGTAAACCACGTTGCCATGGCGGGTGGAAAGGGTGCCCTCCTCCATGGAAACCATGCCGAAATTCACATGCTCGCAATCCTTGACCCAATCATAACCCATCAGCTCCAGCACCTTGAAAAGCTGACGGAAATGCAGGTTCTGCTGGTAGGCCACTACGTAGAGAGACTTGGCAAAATCGTAGGTATTCTTCCGGTAGATGGCCGTTGCCACATCCCTTGTGGCGTACAGGGTGGCACCATCGCTGCGCAATATGATGCACGGTGGCATATCGTACTCCGACAGATCTACGATCTGCGCCCCTTGATCTTCTTTTAGAATGCCCTTTTCGCGCATCTTCTCCACCACGGGCGCCATTTTATCTTCATAAAAGCTCTCGCCGGCATAGCTGTCGAACTTCACGCCCAGAAGGTCGTAAACATTGAAAACTTCCTTCATGGTAATTTCTTTAAACCAGTTAAAAAGCGCAAGCGCCTCCGGGTCACCAAGCTCGATTTTGCGGAACCAGGCACGGGCTTCGTCGTTGAGTTCCGGATGGGTTTCCGCCTCGTCATGAAAGCGGACATACAGCTTCACCAGACCCCGGACGGACTCCTTTTCCACCAGCGCCTGATTTCCCCACATTTTGTACGCCACGATCATCTTGCCGAACTGGGTTCCCCAGTCCCCCAGATGGTTGATGCCCACGGGAGTATAGCCCAAAAAACCGTAGATCCGATAGAGGGAGTTGCCGATGGCGGTGCTGGAAAGGTGCCCGATATGGAAGGGCTTTGCGATATTGATGGACGAATAGTCAATACATACGTTACGGCCGCCGCCCAGGCTGCCGCTTCCGTATTTTTCCCCTTCGGAGAGGATTTTATTGAGAATCCCCTCCGCAAAGGAGGACTTATCCTCAAAAAAATTCAGATAACCGCCCGTAACCTCCGCGCGGCAAATGCCCGCGGGAAGGGCCACGGATTCTTTCAGCTCTGCCGCAATGACAGGCGGCGCTTTGCGCAGGGCTTTTGCCAGACGAAAGCAGGGAAACGCATAATCGCCCAGGTCTGGATTGGGGGGGATTTCGATCCAGTCCAGAATCTCCGACTGATTCATCCCGGTCTTTTGTGAAATGGCTGCCGCCAGCGCTTGCTTTTGTTCCATACAGTTCTCCGCTTCGCCTGATTTTTTTCGAATCATCATTATAACATAAACATCAAAAAATGTTAACTTGTTGCAGCTGAAAAACAATGATATAATCGCGCTATGAAGAAAATGAACAAAAGCAAGCTGTTTAATATTGCACTACTCTCCCTTAGCGCGGTGCTTTTTATAGCGGGTGCCATCATTATCATACGCCAGTATGTGTTCATCCCGGACAAGTATGTTGCGCCGCCCACCGTTACCATCACACCCGCGCCCACGTTGGACACGGTCGCCACGGCTGCGCCCACCCCCTCTCCCACGCCCTACGTGAAGAAGGTTCCTGTGAGGATGTACTTCGTGGACCGGGAGATCAGCTGCCCCATCGAAACCGTGGGCGTAGTAACCCAGACGGATAAAAAAGGCGACACGATCACGGACAAAGACGGGAATCCCACCTACGCCATGGGCACCATAGATTCCGAAAAGGTGGCCGCTTGGCTCACCGACAGCGCCTCCCCCGGCGAGGAGGGCAACGCCATCATCAACGGGCACGTGCGCTGGAAAAAGGTTGCGGGAGTATTCTCCATATTGTCAGATCTCACCCACGGAGAAGAGATTGTCATCGAGTACGCCGACGGCAGCACCATGTCCTTCTTTGTGGACACCGTGGACCTCATCACCATCGACGACGTGCCGGACTGGGTGATGGCCTACGACCTTGATGACGTGCGCATGACCCTAATCACCTGCCACGGGGACTGGAACAGCAGCGCAGGAACATCCAACGAACGCGTGGTGGTAGTATGCCGCCCGGCTTTGGATGATGCTTCCCCTACGGACGTTTCCCCCACAGACGCCGAATAAAGCAACCCCCAACCGCCATTGCGATACGATGGCGGTTTTTTTGTGAAAAAATGGTTTTTGCGCGGCTGGTGCATCATTTTTTTGTTATAATACTGAACAGGAGGTGTTATTATGCCCTTATATTTTTACGGTTTAAACGACACGCTGCTTCTCTTGATTCTGGCGGTCTTTGTGCTGGGAATTGTAGCCCAGGCGGGCGTCGGCAGGGCTTACAACAAGTATTCAAAAGAGCCCTCCCGTTCGGGTATGCCTGCCAGCGAGATGGCCACGCGGATGCTTCAAGCCAACAACAGCAGCGTGCAGGTTACACCTGTGCGCGGCAAGCTCACCGACCATTACGACCCCAGATCAAATACAGTGGGGCTTTCCGAAGCGGTTTTCAACAACTCCTCCGTCGCTGCCTTGGCAGTAGCTGCCCATGAGATCGGCCACGTGATGCAGTACGAAGAGGGGTACATCCCCATCCGGATCCGCAACGTGATATTGCCCGCGGCTTCTTTCGGCTCTTATGCAGCACCAGTCATTACCATACTGGGCGCACTGATGGGTTCTTATGATCTGGCCATGATCGGTGTTTGGCTGTTCCTTGGCATACTGGTTTTTCAGGTAATTACGCTGCCGGTAGAGCTTAACGCTTCCCGGCGGGCCATTGCGTTGCTGGAAGCCGGCGACTATATCGCCCCCGAAGAGGAGACCGGTGCAAAGCGGGTGCTTCGGGCCGCGGCCATGACCTACGTGGTGGCGGTGTTGGCAGCGCTGGTGAGCTTTTTGCGGCTTTTCTTTATCGCAAGAAGTTCAAGAAGATAAAAGACATGCAAAAAGGCCCTGTGTAAACAGAGCCTTTTTTGTATTGTCAGAATCCTCGGCCACCGCCGCCGTGGGAACGGCCGCCGGAAGAGGTATGTACCCCGCCGCTGTGACCGCCGCCGCTGTTTTGGTTTTTCGGAATGCGTCGAGTGGTGACAAATTTGTTTGTAAGACGGGACTCGTGACGGGAGAGGCTTAACCGCCCCTTCTCCCGGAAAGCATACGGAACTTCCTTAAAGGGCTTTTTATAGCTGCCGCGAATGGCAAGCACCGTGACGCCTCCCACCAGCAGACCCACCGCCAGACTGATCGCGATTTCCGTCAGCGAGAGGCCGCGAGGTTTTTGGTATTCCGTGCGGGTACTGCCGTACGCTTCAGGAGACAGTCTTTCGCCCGTTTTCTCATCATAGGCATAGAAACCCTCTGCGACACCCTCTTGAAGATACTTCTGTGTCAAATCCAGCGCCTTCATAATTGCGCCCGCGTAATCCCCATCGGCCAGATAATCGGCCTGCGCGTCGAAAATCGCCTCTTCACGCTGGTCGTCGATGATGTCGATCATATCACCTTCGGTAGAGATGTAGGTGATGCGGTTTTGCATATCGACGAGGAACAATGCGCCGGTATGGTGGTCGCCCACGCCGAAGCCGCCCGCCTCATAGTAATTGTCCGCATAGCTCTGGGTATCGGATATGCCGTGGTCGGCGGTATGCACCGCGATATCCGTTTTGCCGTCGGCGCAGATTTCCTCGATTCGGGCCTGAATTTCCGCTTCCTCTTGAGAAGTGAACAGATCCGCGTCGTCAAATACCCGGTTGCCCAGCGCCAGCGCCGACGAACAAACCGTCAGCACCGCCACCATAAAAAGCATTAAAATCTTTTTTCTCATACAAACCACCCCACTGCCAGCCCAATCAGTGTTACCGCCGCAAACAGTCCCAAGAACAGCCATAAGAGCTTCTTGCCGCTCACGGGAACCCGCCCGGCAACCTGACCCGTTTGCCCGTTCATGGCGAAGTAAAACATTTCGCCCCGGTACTGATAGGTCATGGTCCATGCAGGCATGAGCAAATACTTCCAATCCTGTTTCTTATCCGCCACATGCAGCCGCTTGGTGACGACTGTGCCATAACCGGACGTGGTATCCCGGATCATGCACTCCGATGCGTTTTGAATGATGCCCTTAACCTCCGGCGTGGCGGCCGCTTTTTCCACATTGCGCTTTTCCGCCAGAAAACCGGAGAGATACCCCATGTTGAATTCCTTGCGGGCGCTCATGTCATAGGGATACAGCCCAGCAAGCAGCTTCACATCATCCCGGCTGATGGCCTTGACGGTAATTTCGTTTAAGTCCACATCGCCTTCCCGCTCCAGCGCATATTTGCTGGTTTCGGTATACTCGATATCCCCCACGCGCCAGACCCGAAGGACGGTGCCCTCTGCGGAATATTGCACATGAGAATCCGCATCCACCACCCAGAAGGGGAAGTAGACCCCCGAAAGCTTTTCCATCTGCATTTCGCTGCAGAAATCCTCTTTAATAAACTTCTTTTTCTTGCACCACTTCAGGAGCCGCCCTTTGACCTCGTCTTTGGAAACGGAAAAAGGGATGACCTGATCCGGCTTGAACGCCCCGGACAGCCGCCCCTTCATGATAACCGGGTTGTGGCAATAGAAGCAAAAGGTTGCCGCCGTGGTATCATCCGTCACCACTTCCGCGCCGCAGCTGGGACAGCTAAACACAACAGTGTGTTCCAGCTCCGCCGGAGCGGGTTCTGGTTTCTGCGCTTCTTCCTGCTGATTGATGCCCTGCTTTTGCGCGATTTCTTGAAGCTGTGCCTCCGTATAGGCCGCGCCGCAGTATTCGCAGCCAAAATCGCCCGTCTTGGGGCGGAAAATCAGCTCCGCATCGCAGCGGGGGCATTTATAGGTTATAACTGACATGCGCTCCTCCCATCTACTAGTAAGAAAGGGCCGCCGCAAAACGCGGCAGCCCTCCCTGATTCGTTCAGTTCAGTTTGTTTCCGCATTCGGGGCAGAATTTGGCGTCGGGTGAAGTTTTGGCGCCACACTGAGAGCAGAAGCCACCGCCCTCTGGCTTTTTCCCGCCGCACTGGGGACAGAACTTTGCATTGGCGGAATTTACGCTTCCACAGGCGCAAGTCCACCCGCCAACTTGCTGCACCACGGCCGCCTGCATTGGCGGCTGCGCAGGCTGCTGCGCCTGCTGCTGCATTTGAGCCTGATTGCTCTGAGAAAAGGCCGTGGCCGCACCGCCGGTGGCCTGCATGCCGATGCCCACGCCCATAAACGCCGCCGCCGCGCCACTGCTATTGCTGCCCGCCGCTTCCATGCCCCGGGCGATAGAACCCTGCACATAGCCTTCGCGCACGTTGGGATCCCCCAGCATTGCGCCCTGGTTGCGCATATTGATGAGCTTCTGGGACTCCTCGTCGTAGGAGATGCTGGCGATGCCAACGGACTGGACTTCCATGCCGCGCATCTGCTTCCAATCTTCATCCAGCGTTTGGGACATATATTTGCCCAGTTCCCGGGCCTTGCCGGTGACAAAGGAAATGCGGGTTCCTTCCGCGCTCATCTGGTTGATGGCAGACTGCAGCGCCTCTAAAAACTCCGCCATGTACTGCTCATTAATATCTACGATGTCCACCCGCTCCGCATTCCTGGGCACCGCTTCCTGATAGAATTTAATAGGATCCGTGATTTTGAGGGAATAGGTTCCGTGTGCCCTCAAAAACAGCTCGGAATTGTAAAAACAATCGAAGTAGTTGATTGGATTGCGGGTGCCGAACTTGATGCCCTTAATCTCCTGAAGGTTGATGTAAAACGCCTTCTGGGCGCTGCTGGGCACGCCGCCGAATTTAATTCTTGCGAACGCCTCTTTGAGCGTATCCCCGAACTGGCCGTTAAACAAAGACGGCAGCGAAGAATCATCCACTTTGTAATAACCGGGCTCCGCAGTGTAATCCACCACTTTGCCACCGTCTACCAGCATCATGAACTGGTTGTCGTAGACGTGGATGATGGAGCCGTTGGAAACAGTATCCGCCGTTCCTTTTGTATTGGAGCTGCGCCGATCGTCCTTGCGTACGGTGACGCCCTGGGTAAAGACCGTCGTATCCGACATGTCGTTTGGTTCCAGAACTTCAAGCCACTGATCCGCAAACCCACCGCCGATTGCCCCCGCGAGCGCTTTAATGATGCCCATATCTTACCTCCACGAAAATTAGCTGATTTGTCTACATAAATATTCTAATACAACGCAAAACAAAACACAACCATATTGACACCGGCTCCTTGACTTTGCTATAATACAAAGGCTCATTAAGGAGAGATGTCCGAGTGGTTTATGGAGCTGGTCTTGAAAACCAGTGATGCCGCAAGGCACCGGGGGTTCGAATCCCTCTCTCTCCGCCAACGATACATTTTTACTTTGTGATACAGTTTTGTGGAGAAGTACCCAAGTGGCTGTAAGGGGCTCCCCTGCTAAGGGAGTAGGCTGGGGTAACTGGCGCGAGGGTTCGAATCCCTCCTTCTCCGCCAAAACAAAGGGCACCCATAGGGTGCCCTTTGTTTTGGCAACTTATTTATATGGCGGGATTCAAAGCCGCGTTAAAAAACGCTACGGTAGAGCGTTTTAGCGGCCGGGATTATTCATGAGCTCCGTTACCGTCTGCTGATCATAAAAGCCAATTCTTATGCTGATAAAGCCTATTTAAGATATCACTGATTTGTGCTTGCTCCAGACCTGGTTTAATGATAGCAATACTCTCGTATACTTCCTGAGGACTCATTTCCAGCGGCTGCATACTTTCTTTTTGCATGGCATTTACCTTATCGAAATCGACCGGTTTATCGTTTAGCAAGCGGGTCCAACAATTATTCTGCGCAAATCCCAACCGGTAGTAATTTTCCTCTATTTTGAAACGACTGCCGATACCGCCTTTTACCATAATTAATTGGTTGTTATCACTTTGTTTATAATAATAAATATAAATAGGCAGTGCCCGGCTGGATATGAACTGAATGATACGCCTTTGTTCCATAACCAGTGTTTGATGATCCAGCATGGCATCACCCGCGTTTTTTGAAATGCACTCGGCAGATTTATCACTAAATAACTGCTTGATTTGCAGAAGCGCCTTATGGTCTATTCTAAAGGAAACTAAATTATGCGATAGATTTTGTATGAGATTTTTGATTAGCACCTCAGTATCTTCAATACAATTTGCCTGCACCAAGTTAATGACGTGATTATAGGGCAACCCCTCTATCGGCCCGTTAACAATATAGGTAATGACATTTTGAACCGCATGATTTTCATCCATACCAAATTCATAAAGGAGCTCTAACGAATTGGAGTAACAAGCGTCTATCACGAGAACATCGATTTTCTTGTCCGTTTCGTTTGCGGCCATATTGATGGCGTTAACCATTTCCGGAAGTCCCATTATACAGGGGGCATTCTCGCTGTAATCGGTTATCATGCCAACGCAGTGATAACTATGGCCGCTTAATACCAGCATGTATCTTTCCGCCGGATAAGACAGAATACCCCATTTAACAAACTGATAAAGCTGCCTGGGATCTGCCATATTGGCTTTATTCAGGCTTTCAACCAATTCGGAATCGCCTTGGGTAACAAAATAGCGCCTGACGCCGCTCCAACTATGATCATCTTTCAAATTAGCGCCAGGCCTTATAAGCTTCACAAGCTCAAATTCCGCTCTGCCAATTTGTATCGCCACGTTCACATTTAAATTTGATCCAACCGTTTCTGCATCATGCAAAACCCGCTGCATTTCAGGTTCGAGATCGTTGTTGCCGTCAGCATAAATTAAAATCGTCCAGTCGGCTCTCTGCCGCATACTCAATTTAATCGCTCCTTTTAATCGCTCCTTAGTGATAGTAAGTTATTCTATAAAACCCGGCTGAACGATTAAAATAACTTTAAGTAATGCCCTCCTCTATAAAGAAGGCAGGCCGCGAACCGGCGTTGTGTTGATGAATACTCCGACATTATTGGAATAGAAACCAATCACGGCCAAGTCTTTTTTACCGTCCCTGTTAAAGTCTTCCGTTACAATATTGGCCGGATAGTCGTTTGCATTATAAAATTGACAGCTCTGGAACGTACCGTCGCCGTTTCCAAGCAAAATTGCGACACGGTTATCGCCTATATTTGTTACTGCCAGATCCATTTTACCTTCTCCGTTAAAATCTGCGGACACGATGCCGCATGGATAAAATCCGGCATCGAAAAATGTTGGGCTTCGAAAAGTACCATCGCCATTCCCAAGCAGGATCGCAACTTTATTGGTACTCATATTTGTTACGGCAAGATCCATTTTACCATCGTTGTCAAAGTCGGCGGCAGTGGCATATACAACGTCATTGCCCGCGGGGTAAGCTACTGCATCCATAAACGTGCCGTTACCGTTTCCAAGCAAGATTCTAACCTGCCCATCATCACAGGTTACCGCCAAGTCCATTTTGCCGTTGCCGTTAAAATCAGCAGCTATGATTCCAACGCCCACAGCACTTATTGGATAAAGTGTCATTGCCGCAAAAGTACCATTGCCGTTGCCAAGCAGGACGCCTACTACGGAGGCGCCCGCATCGACTATGGCCAGATCCATATTGCCGTTATTCCTAAAGTCGGCCGATACGATACTGAGCGGGTTCGAGGTCGCCGACAAGGCATGAGCAGATCCAAAAGTACCATCACCGTTACCGAAAAGAACCGCAATATCACCGCCGTTTGAATCTGTTACAGCCAAATCCATATTGCCGTCCCCATTAAAATCAGCCGCAGTGACAGCGGTGGGATTGCTTCCAACAGCGTACGTCACCATCGTTTTAAATGTACCGTTGCCATTCCCAAGTAATACCGCCACACTATCATTTTGGTTACATGCCGTGGCCAAATCTATAACGCCCGTGCCGGTGAAATCAGCAACAACGATTCCGTAGGGACCGCGATCGGTGCCATAAAACACAGCCGGAGCAAAAGATGCATTCATAATTTCCCCTCCTCAATAGACTCACACCCTTTATAATATTCAGGCTTTTACATTCCAGTTACATCCATATACAACTGGCTTCCCGAAAAAGTTGGTATATGTTCAGCAATAGCGGATTCCTGTACTTTCAATATGCATACATTTCATTTAATTGAATTAATATTTGCATGAACTTAGCATTATACTTTCGATGGTGCCAGCCGATTGATTGCAGCGGCAATTGTAAATATTCTTATTATTTATACCATACTCTCCTGCCCAGTACTTTGCGGGGGGGGGGGTGTGTTAATACGGCCGGAGCACTTTTCGGGCAGTCTGGCATTAAGCAAAATTAAAGTCTTTTATTGTCAGGTTGACAGATGTCCGTAAACAGTAGTCGACTATTGTTGCACGCATTTGTAATTAGGAAAATCCAAACATGATTGTGTAGAGCGCAGGGCCACATTCGCGGTATCTATTGTGCCGGCGTATGCAGCCAACCACAATAACATCATGCTTATTATGCGTTGGGTTACTATCATAAAAAAACGCCGCCCGGTTCTTGTTTACCGTGCGACGTTTTCGGCAGCAATAATGCAGATCGTGGGGTTGGCAAATGATAAACCGTTCAGCCGCGCTCTTTGCGGCTCATAATGATAATCCCTCCTTCTCCACCACAAGAAAAGCCTGTTTATCTGGGAAAACTGGCTTTTTTTCTTTGTTAAAATACCCCTTATAGATTTTAATTGCTCTTTGTTGCAGTTAAATCGTTAACCGCAGGCAATAGTGTGATTAGCATCGCTGTCTGCGGTTTTTTCTTTATCATGTGTTATCGCATTAAGGTTCTCCTAAGGATAGAAATATTGATACTAGGGTTATTAAATATCCCCGGGCTATCCGTAGCAGAACCCTACCGGCCGCTCGTATTCTCTCCAGGCATTGCAACTATCTTGCCTGTAGATAAGAGCCAAATTTGACAATTCCAACCATATACCTTTAAATATTATATTAAAGGAACACACTGTAACAGGTTATACATATTATACGAATCTTAATAGACCGGATACAATGCGGGTTTCGATATATTCCCAAGCATGAGCAGTCAGGAGAAATATTTTTGGTTAATATGTTTTCTTGAACGTTTTTACTTGCACACCGGAAGAACTCGAAAATTTAATTCAAGCGATAAGGATAATAATTCAATGCTTATTAGCACTTTATCTTGCAATAATTTTTTGAATGAATTGTAATAAATAAAGCAACAGGAGCGAATGAAAATGAATAAGAAAGTTAAAATCGGATTGGCTCTTGGAGCAGGTGCTGCCAGAGGACTGACTCATATAGGTGTGTTGGAGGTATTGGAAGAACATGGTGTGCCTATAGACTTTATTGCCGGATGCAGTATGGGCGCTGTAATAGGCTGCATGTTCGCAAGCGGCATTTCATCTGAAGAAATACATACCATTGTGTCCGATACCTTCAGCAATGGATACGGAAAACTTATTGATGTTACTCTGCCGCGCATTGGTCTTATAAAAGGTAATAATATAGATACCATTATCACTGCATTGACTGGCGATAGCAATATAGATGAAATGAAAATACCGTTTGCCACAATATCCGCCTGCTTGGAAGATGGTAAGGTTAAGATATTTGATTCAGGCAAAACGACAGATGCGGTTCGTGCTAGTATCTCCCTTCCTGGAGTGTTCGAACCCGTAATATTTGACGGCAAGACTTATGTAGACGGTGGAGTGCTTGTAAGGGTACCGGTAGATGCAGCGCGCAGTATGGGCGCAGATATTGTGATAGCAGTAGATGTTGGTTACCGTGGAGAGCTCCGTTCTTCACCTAAAAACATCGTTGATATTATGATATATTCTTTTGAGCTTCAGCAATGGGAGGCCATGCGTGGAATGAAAACCGATGCAGATATTACAATTGTGGTAGATACAAGTAAAATCGGCCCAACTGAATTTGCGAAAGTGGAAGAAAGCATTGGCATAGGCAGAGCCGCAGCACTTGGAATGATTGATGATATTAAAAAACTTCTCGAAGGAAAGACTCCGAACTACTGGGAAAAGCTAGCCCATAAAATATTTAAGAAAAGTAATTGAAGAGATAGTTCATCAGCAGAGGCTTATCAAAGCAAATTCGAAAATAGATTCATAATATTATTGTAGAAAGTTGTATTGTTATTATGAATTGGTTTCTGGTGGTATATTATTAAGCTAAACTATTGAATTTTTGCATTAAAATATTTTGATTGCCATGTTTGGTAGTCTTTTTTTTTGTTTAATAAAGGTAAATACTCCTTATAGATTTTAATTGCTCTTTGTTGCAGTTAAATCGCTATTTCCAATTGATCGGATATGCATTAGAGAGTGAAGGCGTGGTACTGACAATCGATCAGCGGCCACAGCTCGCAGAAGTTAATGACGAATAGTCCTTAATACAGTATCACCTGTACAAAACTGGCCGTCTCTAGAGGAAATAATTCCTTGAGTGCCGGCTCTGTTTCATTTTGCTTATTCCAAAACGGTTATTGACATATGCCAAAAACAGTCTATAATGAAATTATAAATAGCATATGCCAAAAACCATTAGGAGGTGGTAGATATGTTAAGAAGAGACGGAACAGGCCCAGCTGGAGCAGGCAGAGGTGCCGGTATAGGCAGACAAACTGGAACAGCAGCTGGTAGAGGAAAAATGGGAGGTCCTGCAAGTGCAGGTCCAGAAGGTTATTGTGAATGCCCAAACTGTGGTGAAAAAGTAAAACATCTACGTGCGGAACCTTGTGCAAGTATGAAGTGCCCAAAATGCGGTACGACAATGATTAGAACATAATCAAATCGAAAGGAAAAGATACTATGCCAGGAAGAGATGGAACAGGCCCAATGGGTCGTGGAGCAATGAGCGGAAGAGTCTCAGGAGTTTGCAATGGAGCTAATGTAGGCGGATATGGCGCTGGATTTGGTCGAGTAAGTGGCAGAGGATTAGGTCGGGGAGCGGGCTATGGATGCCTACGAGGATTTGGAAGATCTTTTGCTGGAGAAACTGTTGTGTTAACTGACAAAGAGATTCTTACAGAGCAAAAAGAGTTACTTCAAAAAAGGCTAGATATTGTTAGTAGACAATTAGAAAATATGCCAGAGGTTAATAAGTGACAGGGGATACCCCTGTTACTTATGTTGCTTGAATGAGGTGAATTGGTAATGTCAAGACCAAGAAAATGGAGAAAAGTATGTTGCCTGCCAAAGAGCAACCTATATGGACCGCTTAATGGATCAGATATAGAAAACGAAATTATTATGATGACAGTTGAAGAGTATGAAGCTATCCGCCTTATAGATCTTGAAGGTTTGACTCAGGAAGAATGTGCTGAAAAGATGCAGGTTGCACGTGCTACTGTTCAAAATATTTACAGGGATGCACGAAGTAAGATCGCCGAGTCCTTAGTTAATGGGAACGTTCTTAAGATTGAAGGCGGAGATTATAAACTTTACAACGAAATTGAGCGGATGCATGGTTGTGGAAGAAGAACAATACGATAAGGAGGAGGATACCTAATAAAAATAGCAATGCTAGTAGATGACAAAACAATGGAAAACGGTGTATGTATCTCTTTTGGGCAAATACCATATTTTTTTATAAAATTAAAGGAGGTAATAATCATGGAAGAAATGAATGTAAATAGAATGCCATTAATTGGGGACTTGGCGCCAGCGTTTAAAGCAGTAACAACGCAAGGCGCAATCAATTTTCCTGATGACTTCAAAGGTAAATGGGTGATCTTGTTTTCTCACCCAGCCGATTTTACACCAGTTTGTACCACTGAATTTATGACTTTTGCGTCAATGGCAGAAGACTTCAAAGCATTGAATACAGAGCTTATCGGACTTTCAGTAGACTCACTTTATGCGCACATAGCATGGCTCAGAAAGATACAGGAGTTAAAATGGAATGGCCTGGAGAAAGTTGAAGTGAAATTCCCTTTAATTGAAGATATCAAAATGGAAGTAGCCAATAAATATGGAATGATCCAATCTCAGTCTACCACTCAGGCAGTGCGTGCAGTATTTGTCATCGACCCAAAGGCGGTTATTCGAACTATCCTATACTACCCGGCATCCTGTGGGCGTAATTTTGATGAAATCAAGAGAATAATACTTGCTTTACAAAAGGCCGATAAAGATTCAGTTGCCACACCAGCCAACTGGAGGCCGGGAGATGATACGATTATTCCAACACCTGGATCATGTGGAGTTGCCAAGGAGAGAATGGAAAACCAAGATGAAAATAAATATTGCCTTGATTGGTTCTTATGCTTTAATAAAGAAAAGAAATAATAGGTTAAGGTCTACAGCGAGTAAGAATTAAGGAGGTAAACGAAATGCCGGATTTTGGGACACCTTTTGCCGGCCTTGCAAAAGATCGACAAATTACAGAATCGTGAGCATTATAAAGCGTCATCCTATGAACCAGTTCGAAATTGAAGGATTTCTAAAGTCGAGAAGCTGTAACAATATCAATGTAATTTTAGATGATCTGAAAAAAGACAGCGGGGTGGTTGCGATAAATTATAAGGGATATGATACCTATAGGTTAAAATGATTTATAGATAATCAATGTTTTTGAAAGGGTGTGATTTTATGGAGATAAGCGAAAGAACGGCACTGCTATCGATGGCTATTAATTTTCTTTTATTTGGCGTAAAATATTTGGCTGCATCTGCGTCTGGCAGTATTGCATTAAAAGCTGAAGCATTTCACAGCTTTGCGGATTTTGTTGCATCTTCAACTGTTTTTGTAGGATTGAAGATTGCAAAACGCAAAACCAAGAGATTTCCATATGGCCTCTATAAGGTTGAAAATTTAATGTCTGTTTTAATTTCCTTAATTATCCTCTACACGGGTTATGAGATTGTGCGGGAGGTTATGACAAAAAGTTCGGGAACACTGCAAAATTCTTGGCTTGCAATACTTAGTGTAGTCGTTGCAATGGTGATCACCTTCTGGTTTTCCAGATATGAGAAAAAAATTGGGAAAAAAATAAATTCGCCCATGTTATTAGCTGACGCTGCTCATATCCGTACGGACGTGTTAAGCAATACAGCTGTTTTGGCAGCAATAATTGCCAACATACTGGGATATCAATTTGATAAGGTAGCGGCTTTCATTGTTGTTGGATTTATTGCAAAGACTGGACTGGAAATATTACTGGATGGGATCCGAGTCCTTTTGGACGCTTCCTTAGATTATAAAACACTTAGCAAGGTGGAAAAGATCATTGTAGATACACCTCAAGTAATCGAGCTGAAATCCCTAACAGGCCGTAATTCAGGACGGTTTAAGTTTATTGAAGCAAGTTTAATTATCAAAACGCACGACTTAGACAAAGCTCATTACCTTGTAGATAAAATAGAGGACCATATCAAAGTTGAAATCAAGAACATAGACCGGATACTTATCCATTATGAGCCACTACAAAAGGAAGAAATCATTTATGCCATACCGTTGACAGATGATCAAGCTTCGATCAGTGCTCATTTTGGGGAAGCATTATATTTTATGCTTGTAACATTTAAGGCTGGAGACAAGGCCTCTAATAAGACAGAGATTATTGACAATCCCTTTTGTAAAATTGAAAAAAGCAAAGGAATATTAGCAGCAGAATTTCTGGTAAGGAATATGGTTGATCTAGTCCTACTCAAAAAAGACTTTAGCAGTAAAGGACCGGCCTATGTTTTTTCTGACTCAAATATTGAAATAATTGTCACAGATAAAGAGACTCCTGAAATAGCGCTTAAAAAACTTGGCCTAACAATTAATTCACCTTTAAAAAATTGACCAGTTAAAAGGAGATAAGAAAAGGCCAACATTTAGTACATTCACATGGATTGCGACTTTTGCATTAAGTGCAATGATAGTAAATAGCCTTGGAATTTTGTTTGTTTATAGAAATAGAGTTTGGGCAGAAAGAGCTAAGGAGCATTTTATATGTTTCGCGGCTGGCGTTTTAATTTCCGCTCCTCTAGTTATGGCTTTTCCCCAAGCCATAAAAAAATCCCAACGCGGGTCTGGCTGCCTTAGCAGGTTTTATGTTCATGTTCTTTAGTAATAAATTTATAAAATATAAAACGAAACAACCCGATCTGGCTTTTGGCATAACCGCGTTAGTAGGCATTGGGATGCATTCTTTTATAGACGGCATTATTTATTCGGTAACTTTTAGTGCAAGCATAGTCTTAATCGGTAGCCGGAGTATTTTTTTAGTTCCCATTACCAGTGAGCTGCTTTGAAAGTAAATATTAAATTGAACAAAGGATGAACTAAAGTAATCTGAAGCATAGACGAAGCAAAGAAGAGTGCACCAAGAAGTTATTAGGCCAGACGAAGAATTAAAAATAGGGAGATAAACTGCTTCAGAAAAGTTTAGTTGGGGGGCATATTTTCTACCCCTTATTTTACCCCTTACCCCTTATCAATCAGTTATACTGAATGACACGGACGAAGTGAAAAAAGCCTGTTTTTAGCCAAATATCCATACGGTAAATAACGCAAAAATACGCATAAATATGGCTGTATGCGGGTTCGAATCCCTCCTTCTCCGCCACAAAGAAGAGCCCGTTTTTAAGACGGGTTTTTTTTTGTGCCTGTTGTTGAGTGGGATTCGAAGCCACGTTAAGAAAACGCTCCGGTGAAGCGTTTTTAGAGGCCGGGATTTCGTGCCAGGCGCGACGAGCGCAGTACGAAGTGCAAGCTCGGCCTGCCGATGGCCGAAATCGAATCCCTCCTTCTCCGCCAAGCATATCATCACTAATCGTTGATACAATAAATCCCGCTTCGTTAAGAGGCGGGATTTGTTGCGTCTGCGGGCAAAAAGCCTGTAATACTAGACTTTCTGGCTGTTTGCGCCGGGCATATCTAACACAGGCACGAAGACATGCAAAGCCACAAATAACATTGATTAATTTATATTACTAGTATAATATTAATATGGAATAATTTTGATATCATGTGCCTTATCGAAATGAAATAAATTAATAAGTCATTAGACGCATGCCATTATAACCCAGTTTAAGCAGAAAATAGCAAATAGCCAAGCTATTAACAGTCCATAGTGACTATTTTAACTATAACAAAAATCACAGAAAGGAGCGCATGATTACACGAGCTCTTGCTATGCGTATATCATGCAAGGCAATATGAATATATTCTCGCTTATACTGACGATTCTTTCTGTTTTGTATGTTTTATTGGGATTCAAGGTTATTCTTCTGGATAAGCGGTCGATGCAAAACAGACTTTTCTTTACTCTCAATTTGAGCCTTATCATCTGGTCATTTGCCGCCGCTTTCCACACTGCAGCACAACTTATGGAATTTAATTAGCAAAAGTGGTATTATAATAGGTAAGCAGACAATGTAAAAATTAACGGATCCACCCATGAACGGAAATGTTCTATATCTTATTAACAAAGCGAAATATGGCATTAATTAAGAAGTGGAGTAAACCATGAACTTTTTTTCACAGTTATTGTTTTTATTTAGTATTATTTATCTTACTATGGGCGTTGTTATGCTCTTCAAGGACAGAAAAGCAGCATTAAACAGGACGTATTTTGTGCTTAATCTAAGTCTTTTTATATGGTCGTTTGCTACCGCTGTTTCAATAATCATGCCTGATAAAGCCAGTTGTATCATTTGGAATACGATAGCGTCTATTGGATTTTGCACATTTTCGAGCCTTGCTCTTCACTTTCTTCTTGTATATACGAAAAAGGATAACATTTTAAAAAAATGGTGGATTTACATTGTGCTTTATTTGCCCGCAATTATTTTTATATTTCAGGCAATAAAACAAAATTTATACTTTAGTGATGTGATTTATAATCAATACGGATGGAGATTAGTTGCTAATGCAGCGTCAGCATGGTATTGGATTTTAATGATTTTCATAGGAATCTTAGGGACAATAAACATGTACTTATGTTATTCTGTGCTAAGAAGAGCTACCTCAACAAGGGAACGAAAACAGACTAAAATAATATTTTTTTCGGGCGCAACTTCCTTTTTGTTTACCATGGGGTATAATGTGTGTGCAAATATAATCATCAAAGCCGAAATCCCGGATATGATTGCAGCAGGAATGATGATCTGGCAACTGGGAATTTTATATGCTATTATAAAATATAAATTAATGACACTGTCACCATCTTTAATTGCAGAGAATTTATTTCAGACAATCATCGATTCTGTAATTCTTACAGATCAAAAAGGAATCATATTAAGTATTAATCCGGAAACGCAAAGGCTGCTGGGATACACCCAAAAGGAATTGGGTGGAGAACCGCTGGGAAGACTCTTCCTCTCGGATGGCGAATCAACCAATACAAGCATTTCCGAATTGCTGAACTCATGTCCTATACGGAATGTGGAAACGTTCATGGTTTCTAGCGCAGGTGTGAATATTCCAATAATTCTATCAATTTCCGAATGCAGCGATAATTATAATACCCGGATAGGATTTGTCCTCGCATCCAAAGATGTTACCGAATATAAAATCGCCGAGGGAAAGATTCAATATCTCGCCACACATGATAGCCTGACGGGGTTGCCCAACCGATTGATGCTTTCCCAAATTCTTAACCATTCGATCCAGACTGCGAAACGTCACAAACGGAAATTAGCAGTTTTCTTCATTGACCTTGACCGTTTCAAGATAATCAACGACACTAAGGGTCACGAGGCAGGAGATCAACTGCTGCAAGAGATTGCCATGCGATATAAGCAAACACTACGCGCAGAGGATGTTGTCAGCCGTCAGGGTGGAGATGAATTTATTATTTTGATTGAGGACTTTAACAAGTTGAGTGATTTAGAACTTGTAGCTAATAATATTCTTGCCAGCACTTATAAACCAATAGTTCTGCTGGGTGACGAATGCCGAGTAACTGCCAGCATTGGCATAAGCATATACCCTCAGGATGGCGAAGACGAACAACTACTGATGAAACATGCGGATATGGCTATGTATTATGCCAAAGAAGAAGGCAAAAACAACTTTCAATTTTACTCCGAAGATATTCAGTTGCAATCAGCAGGACGTTTGGCTATTGAGACAAATCTACGGCTTGCGCTTGAACGAAATGAGCTTTCTTTACATTATCAAGCAAAAGTGAATTTCAAAACAGGCATCATAACCGGCGTGGAAGCACTCCTTCGCTGGCAAAATCCACACCTTGGTTCAGTGACTCCCACGCAATTCATCCCAGTGGCTGAAGAAACAGGAATGATAGTGTCAATTGGTAAGTGGGTATTGAAGACAGCATGCGCTCAAAACGTTGCATGGCAAAAGCAGGGGCTTCCAGCTGTCTGTATGGCGGTAAATTTGTCATTACGACAACTTGCAGATAACAATCTGATAGATGATATAAAAGCCGCTCTAAACGATTCCGGTATGGCACCAAATCTATTGGAATTGGAAATTACCGAAAGCATGATAATGACTAACCCTACGAAAATGATGGATGTGTTAGTTAGAATTAAAAGTATAGGAGTGCGACTGGCCATTGATGATTTTGGTACAGGATACTCATCTCTTGCCCAGCTCAAGCATTTCCCCATTGATACGCTAAAGATTGACCGTTCATTTATCCGTAATGTCCCGGAAAACGCTGAAGACAAGGCGATTACCCATGCTATCATTGCCATGGGTGAAACCTTAGGTTTAACAGTTGTGGCCGAAGGTGTCGAAACAATAGAACAAATGAACTACCTAAAGGATCAGTCCTGTGACGAGATGCAGGGGTTCCACTTTAGCAGACCTATTGTGCCGGAACAGTTTGCCGATTTGTTGCGGGAACAGGCTGACACTTCACTAACCTGAACAAGCTAACCGTGGGGACGGGGTCGTGGATTAAAAGGTTTCCTTGTCTACCGACAGGAGAATCGCTTCGCGAGTGCAAATATATCCTTTTCGCCCTGTACGTGCCACAGAAGTATCCACACAGCTAAGGTTGAGATTAAAAAACAGTTCGTCGTTTTCGGTAATCACCCCCGTATTTGAGCTGGGGAGCGAAGACGATCCTCTTTTATTTATGTATGCAGAAACTACATAGACTGTCTTTTTTGTGGTATCCGGCACAGCCTCAACAACATACATAGTGCCATCAATTTTCTTGAATACTTGATGCTTCTGGCAGTTCTGTTTTGATCTTTCCCGGGGATTCTTTCTGAATATCCGGTGACTCGGCCGCCGTCTTCTACGGCATCGTAATTATCAAGCGCATACTGAATCCGACCGATATTATTAACGTCAGACATACTTTGATCTGCCAATCCGTTTCGGCCGTGTCGTTTCAGTATGTGTTCAACTTGTTTCTGATATCAGATGCGGCCCGATCACTTACCGTATTGAGTTCATAGGGTTTTAGTGAGTTGGATTCGGAAGAGGCAGACTGTTTCACATAATCTACCAGTCCGCGATCAACATTACCAGGATATTGCCATATGGTTTCTTGCATTGCCGGGGTATTTTCGGCTCCATCCGTTTCAATCGCGGTTTCAATGAATTGTGCTGCCATATTCGGTTGCGCGATTTCCATTGGCTGTATCGTCTGTGGAACGGGCTGTACGGGCTGTACCACTTCTGGCTGAACTTGGTGAATGGGCTGTACAGGGCGCGTATCCTGTTGAACTGGCTGTGTTGTGTCCTGCGCAGTGTTGTTTGTCCTGCCCTGTGCCGAACCAAAAGAACCCGCAAAGCTGTCCGATACCATACTGCCGAGAGTGTCAAGAGCCAGACCGTTGACCGCGTCGGTATACGCTTTTCTGGCAGCCTCTTGTTCGTTTATGCCCTGCGCCATGTAGTTCGGGGTAGAGAGATTGATGGCAGACTTATCCCCCATTATAAGCGCGTCTGATATGGTATTGGCGATTGTGGTTAAGCCTTCTTCGGACCCTTCCACGCCAATTTGCTTGAGAACGTGGTGGGTTCGCAAAAGTGGTAAATGAACTGGTTTCGCATGGATTTATTGAGATCGAGGAAAATAACGCCCATCGGGAAAAGCCCAATATATATCGCTTTGCGGAGGGGTGGAAAAACCACCCCGCGAAGGCCGCCCACGCTATTATTGTTTAGCCAAATGATTTATAATGTTTTTATTGATACATGGAGGAACTATTATGAAAACCTCGGACATGATACGACAGCTATGTGAACAGATGAATATCAGTGTCTCCGAGTTGGCTAGACGGTTAGGTCAGTCGCCGCAGGCCTTCGGTAAAAAGCTGAAGCGTGAAACGATTAACTTAGAAGAACTTAAGACCATGGCAGATGCGATGGAAGCGCAGCCAGAAGCCTGTTCTTTCGATGTTGCTCGTATGTTTTGTGGCTGAGGTGATTTTTCAAATGTTTATGGTGGGATTAACGTGATAAGTTATATTTGCAACACCTTGGTATGGAAAATATTATTGGAGGAAAGAAATATGGAGGAAAGAAACCTAAAAATTATAATTCTAGGCGATAGTATAACTAATTCAAAAAGTTTGGCGGAAACTATTTCCAAAGCGCTTCCTGGAGCAAAAATTGACATTACCTCAAAAATATTACAATGCATAAAATATGCAAAAGACCATGACCCTGATGTTATTTTGCTTGATATATCTATGAGTAAAGCTGATGGTTTGAAAATAAGTCAGATTTTAAAGAAAGAGCAAAGCCTACAGTTTACTCCAATGTTATTTATTACTGACTTAGAAGACGACCAGCAACTCCGGCTAAAAGCTTTTGAAGCAGGAGCAGAGGCATTTCTTTTCAAACCAATAGATGACATGGTATTAATAACACAATTAATTGCAATGGCAAAAATCAAAGAGAGAAACATACTTGTCAGCAATCGAAAAGATCAGCTTGAATTGTTGGTGGAACACCGCACAAGCGAACTGAAACAAGAGATTAGCGAACGGAAAAAGCTTGAAATCAAGTTAAGAAGAAGTGAAGATATCTTCAAATCTTACATCAAAAAGGCCCCAATCGGAGTTTTTGTGACTAACGCTCTAGGCCGATATATTGATGTAAATGAAATGGGATGCCGGATGATGGGGCGTACAAAGAAAGAGGTATTAGGCCTATCTGTGGCTGATTTCCTTGCAACTGATCAAATTGAAAAAGGGCTTGCAGATTTTCATGAACTTATAGACAAAGGAATTTTATCTGCAGAATATTTAGTTAGAAAAAAAGATAGTAAAGATTATTGGATAGACCTTTTTGGTACAAAAATTGATGACAACTGCATTCTTGCCTTTTGCATTGATATCTCGGAACGCAAACTTGCAGCGGAAAATCTTGCACAGTTAAGTCAAAACCTGCATGTGCTGTCAGAGGAACTTGCGAGGAAAAATGAAAAACTTCTTCTTAGGTTGCAGCAAACAATCAATACAATATCAAAAATTGGAGAGCTGAAGGATGCATATACTGCAGGACATCAAAAGAGAGTAGCGTTATTGTCTTGTGCGATTGCCAAAGAAATGAAACTACCGGATGATGTCATATATAATATATCGATTGGCGCGCTTATTCATGATATTGGTAAAGTTCACATCCCTTCTGACATTCTCAACAAGCCTGGCAAAATATCCAACCTGGAATATCAAATATTGCAGGGTCACGTTGAATATAGCTATGAAATAGTCAAAGAAATTGACTTTCCTCAGCAGATTATCGAGATGATTTATCAGCATCATGAGAGACTGGATGGTAGCGGCTATCCTCAGAAACTGAAAGCAGACCAAATAATTACTGAAAGTAGGATATTGGCTGTCGCAGATGTTGTTGAAGCAATGATGTCACATCGCCCGTACCGGCCAGCTTTGGGTATTGATGCAGCAATCAATGAGATTGCTATGCACCGAGGGGTAAAATATGACGGTAAAGTGGTTGATGCTTGTATAAAGTTATTTCGAGAGCGCGGATTTGTGTTTTCTTAATAAAAAGCAACCTACGTTCATCATGAAGATTAGCGCAAATAATAACGCCATAATTAGATTGGACAAAATCGTCGTCAGCATTTAATGGAGAAACTGGCAGGTCATAGTTCCCATCATAGAAAGGGCTGCTATGGAAGTAAGTATTAAATTGAACAAAGCATGAACTAAAGTAATCTGAAGCATAGACGAAGCAAAGAAGATTGCACCAAGAAGCTATTAGGCCAGACGAAGAATTAAGAATAGGGAGATAAACTACTTCAGAAAAGTTTAGTTGAAGGGCGCATTTTCTACCCCTTATTTTACCCCTTACCCCTTATCAATCAGTTGTATTGAATGACACGGGCGAAGTAAAAAAAGCCTGTTTTTAGCCAAATATCCATACGGTAAATAACGCAAAAATACGCATAAATATGGCTGTATGCGGGTTCGAATCCCTCCTTCTCCGCCACAAAGAAGAGCCCGTTTTTAAGACGGGTTTTTTTTTGTGCCTGTTGTTGAGTGGGATTCGAAGCCACGTTAAGAAAACGCTCCGGTGAAGCGTTTTTAGAGGCCGGGATTTCGTGCCAGGCGCGACGAGCGCAGTACGAAGTGCAAGCTCGGCCTGCCGATGGCCGAAATCGAATCCCTCCTTCTCCGCCATCAAAAAAGCCTTGAATTCTGCGGAATTCAGGGCATTTTTGCGTTCTAAAATAAAAGTTTTTCCTTACCGGTTTATTACGCTCTTTATATATGCCTCCATGCGGTCTGCGCTATCCTTTTTCATTTCATCAGTAACATGACCGTAAATGTCTAAAGTAAATGAAGCTGTGGCATGTCCGAGGTTATCTTGAATTGTCTTGATATCATCTCCAGAGCGGATTGCAGCGACAGTGTAACTATGCCGGAGGTCATGAAAACGTGCTGAAGGGCAACCAATTGCAGCCGCTGCGTTCTTGAAGTGCTTATACACCGTGGGAATAGCAAAGTGACCGCCAATTTCATCTGTGAACACTAAGCCGCTGTCTTGCCAGGTATCGCCTGCAGCAAGACGGTGGCTTTTTTGTTTATTCTTATGTTCTTTTAAAAGGTTCATTATCCATGGAGCCGGAGTAATGGTTCTTGACTTGTCGTTTTTCAAAGGCGCAAAGTAATACTTACCGTTTTTCGTGCGTTCCCTCTGAAGCTGCTGCTTTATATAAATCGTGCCTTTAGTAAAATCAACACATTCCCACATAAGCCCCAGTATTTCACCTTCACGCATACCGGTGAATAGGTCAAGCGTGAATAGTGTCTCGAAGCGAGAGCCTTTAATAGCCTTTAAGAAGGCTCCGCTTTGTTCTTTATTCAACGGCTTTATATTCTTCTTTTCTATACGAGGGAGAGCGCAGACACTGGCCGGATTGAATCGCAAATAAGCTTTGTCTGGTATGCCATGGACTAAAGAGTTCCTGGGTATGAAGTCGCTCGCGAAAATGACTTTGCTTGCCTGTTCGTAAATCAACACAAGCTGCTGAGTATTCAGGGATTGCTATGCCCTTTGCTTTGAACAACATAAAATACTGCAAGCTTCTTCTGCACATTTTTTTATGCGATCTCTTTTGCCAGTTTACTTGACACATAGCGAATATTCTTATTTGGTGGCATAATCTAACTTATTAATAAAAATTCAGTAGCAATAGTTTATAACGCCCAAAAGCATCCGTTCTTAAAGCATACTTTTTTGAAACGGACTCGTTTTCTGCAATGGAAAAGCAGATAAGCATAGCATAACTTTCCACAAGACCAATTGATTGTCGTGAAAAACACCGACTCGGTGTTCTCAAGCGTGGACAGAACCGAATGATAAAAGGGCATAAACCCTATTGGTCTAATGCCTTACAGATTTTTGCTGCATTTCGCTCGTGCTGGGAGGTCTTCGACCTTCGAACGCGTTCATACTGATCCGGAAGGCACCCAAAATGGCGGCCGCTCCATCAACAATTCCATACCGGCTCCTCATACCAACCGAAGGCAATGCGCCCCTCTGCCCGTGCATCAGGCTCCTCTTTGTGCGCCAAAACCAATGCGAATGAGCCGCCCGGTGGGAAGATAAACTTTCCGTTTTCCTGCACATATATCGTGTTCTGCGGTCCTCCGCGAAATGAGAATGCCTCCATACCACCCTCGGGTTTGCCTTTAACGTTGGAAGCATACAGCAGCTGAACCTTCGGCTTCGGCTGTGGATTCAGCGTGAAATTTGTTGTCGATACTCTATCAGATAGGTCAGGGCTGCCGGGCAGCACCGGGTTGAACCATACCTGAATGCGGAAATTGCTGTACAGACTTGTGGCCGCCCACGAGCTAATGAACAGGTTGACCCGTGAATCAGGCGGGTTGAAAAGCCCCGCCCATGCGCTCATGTCCGGGCCCGTAAAAAGAAGTTTTCCCGCATAGCCGTCGAAATATTCACCTTGCTTCGATTTGTACAGCGACATTGGTACGCTGACAGTTTGAGGCAGGTACAGTCTGTTATCATACATATCAGGTTGTCTCCTTCAACATGTTTTCCGTTATATGCTATGCGTTTATGGGCTATATTGTGACGGTATGCGCAGATAATAGCTTTGCGTATACGAAGCGCAGAACGACAGAATGCGTGATGACAGGTGGGGACGATTACACTTTCCCCATAGCCACAGTAAAACCAGCCACAGTTTCGTGTTATGGAATTATCCAACCAAAAGTATTCGAGAGCTTTCTTCTCAATTGTTTTTTTTGCATGCCTTTGCTCGGATAATTCGCTATTCATAATAGCGTTTTTCCAAAGGCCTGTGAACTTAAACATGATAGATTTTTAATATCACGCCATGCGTTTTAGCGAATTGTCAAGGACTTTTATCAGACAGATAAAAAGAAGGCCGGGAACCTATTTCCTGTTTTCAGATTCCGACTCGCTAATGCTGCGGGTTACATCTGCTGCATCTTTGCACGTTTGGAAATATAGCGCGTGCAGTCCACAATCACGGCCCGGAAACTCTGCTTGCAGCCATGGACGCATTTCCGGCACAGGTCGTTGTATGTAATCCGGTTGCGGTGATTAAGAAAGAAGGCCTATTCCTGCTTCCGCTTTTTGCTCATTCGTGGCACAGTGAGGCCTTCTTTCTGACCGTCACGATGATATGGATAGATAGACGGATTTTCTGTAGCTTCCCGGTGTCTTTTTCGGATAATTTCGCCTATGTAAGCCCCTCCTGTGGAGCAGGTAATATCGGGGATAGGGATAGGATAAATGGTTATTTTTAAGACCTTGGGATTGATAAATGATAGACCGCTCAGCCGCGCCCCCTGCGGCTCATAATGAAATACTCATGTTCTCCGCCATTGCATTATGAGCCGTGCCGTAAGGTGCGGCCCATAATGCTTTTTATAGAGAATTTTGGGATGGGTCAGCTTAAACATCCCACAAAATTGTATTTAACCTGAATGCTCTGGCTTTTATGACCGTCTTTATCCGTCTGCTCATGCACGGCCACGTTATCAATAAGCTGGAACGCCGTGGCCCGGTCGAGCCTGTCAATGGAAACGCATTCCCTAATCAGTTCCATCCATTTCTGAACGTTGCTCTCGCTGCTTTCCTGATCCTGAAGCTGCCGCCTGATGTTGTCAGACTGTTCCTCAGGCTCGTTTATCTCGCGCTCATAGTCGGAAAGCATATTCTTAAACAGACTGTCCGGCACGTTGCCCGTAATTTTTTCCTCGAACAGCCGTTTGCTGGCGTCCTGAATGAACGAAATACGGTTTGTCGTGTCGCGCAGAGCTTTTTCCTGCGCGGCTTTTTTATTTTTACACTCTTGGCCAGAGAAGGATAAAAGCCTGTCGTACAGTTTCTTTTCGTCGCCGATTGCCGTCTGAGTGTAATACTGGATGTCCGCTAAGATGATGTTTTCCAGCGTATCCGCGTCGATGGTGTGCATGGAGCAAGATTTGCTCCCGCTGTTGGCGTAGCGGCTGCAACGGTAAAACCGCCGTACCACGCCACTCTTTTCCACCTTGCGGTTAAAAGCCATTGCCGCCCCGCAGTCAGCGCACCGGATAATTCCCGAAAAGGTGTTGACTTCATCCGTTTATGTATGGGTCAGCCAGGACGAGTATGACACTGTCCAGCGCCGCATGGAGGAAGCGGGAACACAAAACATGAGTGCCTACATTCGCAAGATGGCCTTGAACGGATACGTCCTGAATGTCGATCTTGCACCTGTCCGGGAGCTTGTTTCTCTGCAACGCAGGTGTGCCGCTAACTTGAATCAGGTTGCAATCCATGCCAATACCTACAGCGTGTACCCGTTAGAAATCGCGGCTTTGCAAAAAGATTATGCGGAGCTATGGGACCGGGTATCCGATGTGCTCAAACAGCTTGCGGAGGTAGTGGCGCTATAACGACAGCGGGGAGCGGCGGTAATCTGCCTCCGCTCCCCGCAATTTCTCATTATGCTTATGGGTTCGCCTTTTGGGGTAAATGTGAACGGCAAGACGGCAAGTATATAGTCAAATGACTTTTGCAATCAACTGAATAAGGTTAAAATACTTTCCGCCCTCAGCCTCCATCATTTTTATATCGTTTACGGCATAGGGATTAGGACTGGTAAGCCATTCGTCCCATGCCTGTTTGCAACAGTTCATTTCGCGGATATCTACGATTTCAATACTCTCTGCTTCGCTCCACAAATCTTTCCACCAAGCAAGGGCGTGTATAGTCCTTGCCATCTCATCAATCCAGAACGGCTTCATTTCATCAGGGATATTTTCCCCGAATTCGTATTTTAAGCCGGGAATAGCCACGGCGATATAGCCGCCCTTTTTCACAAAAGGAATGAGCGACGGGAGCATTTCCGCCGTATCACCGAAATAATGGTAAGCGTCCACAGTGAACAACAGGTCAAAATATCCGTTTGCAAAAGGCAAGCCTTTGGTTGCGTCTACGGAAATAGGAACAGCCTTATCATCAATCCCAATAGACTTAAAACGCTCATAGTTTTCAGTGGGCGAAATCCAGAGATCGGAGGCGAAAACGGACGCGCCATATTTTTTCACTAATAAAAGCGTGGAAAGACCGCACCCGCAGCCGAGATCAAGGATTCGCATATTCTCATTGATGTTCAGGTGCGACGCCAATTCCTCCGCTAACCGCATGGCGTTTGGCCCCATCATAGTGGCTTTGAGGAACTCTGCATTTTTATCGCTTAACATAAACTGGTTTGTAAATGAATACATGGTATTCTTCCTTTCTAATTTTGCCTTATAGAAAGAAAACAAAAAAGCGCAGTATATCACTGTGTTACAATCTACACCATTATAAAAAATGATGCTCGTTCAATCTGTAAGGCAGTTTTTTATAACACAAATAAGAGCAGAGTAGCTGCTCATCTCATGCGTTTAACCAAAATCCTTACAGGATGACCGACATCAACCCACCACTCTTTCTTTCGTTTGCTTTATCATGGCACGATCGTCATGTCAATGCAATGAATCGCTTTATCGGCACATCGGGCCAAGTTGGCCTGATGCGCCGGGACAAGATTCGTAAAGATCGACAACATTGTTGCCCCACTTTTTGGATGGTAAAATATAGGTGTAATATCCATCCAACTTTATTTGGGTCGTTCACAGCTCGCTCCGATTATTCAACAGTAAAAAAGACTATAGTTGCTTTTTCTTCGTTCAAATACAAGGATGCCTGATATTTACCTATAGGCCATCCGGTATCCGGCCTTCCTAAAGAAAAAAGCATCGGTTGATTCTGATACTCCGGTTCGACAGTTATATCATCTATAAAAATTTCTTCATCCAAGTAGTACCATTCCGCCCTAACCTGTGTCCCTTCGGGTGCATCTTCAACTTGTGCCACAAGGTATATAATAGGCGTATCAGTCTTAAAAACATCACTTGCTACAATGACTTCAAAAGTCTCTTCATCAACTTCTAATGCCATAGTTGTTTTTGAAATAATCGGAATAAGATTATCATTGCTAGTAATAGTAACACATCCGGTAAATGCTGTCAGAATAACTATGATAATAATCATACCAAATAATCTTGTTTTCATGAGTTGCCCTCCGTTTGTTATATATTTATATTATAAAACCCCACTGCACCTAATCTGTATAGAATAGTTTTCAGTAGGATCTGATAAATATTTTTTCGAAATTTATTAGATCCCAAGCATTGCATTGGCTCCTTCAATCTTAATTGGGCAATTCAGAAGAATTTCTTTACCATTCCCAGATATTTTCTTTTTGTTTCCGATGCTCAATTCAGTTGTTTGTGCAACCTTTATATACTTTATGATAACCTTCCTTCCACATAATTACAACAAGCTTTCTAAATTTTCTTGACAGTTTTAAATGTCGCATTCAATCCGGCTATATAATCAAATGTCATAGCCGGCTTGATTGTACTACCTGCTCTCCAATATGCATTTTCTGTGAAAAAAGCATTACAGTTGCCTGCGCCATACAGCCTAGATATTTGCTTTCCATACATATCCAACACTTGTGAACGTTGATTTATAATGGGGCCTTTGTTTGTGTCCAAAGTACCTAGAGCAAGGATTACCGCATAATACGCCCTTCTAATCCTATTATGCTGGATGAAAACGGAATGAAAGCACTTGTTACCTCAAGCATTGGCGAAAGTATATTACCTTTTGACGGCAGTACTGCCGAAGAGTTGATAAAAATGCCGACAAATAGAGTCAAGCCCTAATTTGTGTGTAAATTCCCTCGGAATATAGAATAATGGCAGACTTATCCTCAATGAGAGGGAAATAAAATGCCGCTGCTAAATGCAGAGGCGTTTATAAAAGCGATAAAAAAATTGCTAAAAAAGGATGCTCATTTTCCGCCATCGTTAACTCTATCATCATCAGGGTGTATTCATTCAAAACAAAAAATAGCCCCAAATGTTAGCCTCCCTGCAAATACAGAGCAAAACACCGTTTTCCAGACAGTTGTTTCCTAAACAACCTCGACAGACAACGGTGTTGCTGCAGCGACTGCCGATCTGCCTAGCTCATCAGCCTGTTTCCACTAATAATATACTCAACAACGTCGAAAATAACAACTTCTAGAAATAGCAGAAGCATCATAAAGAATCATAAAATAACATCTTATTCTCAACAAATTAAATAAAAAAAGAGCCGCCCCGAAGGACGGCCCTAATATTAAGTGAGGTTTATTTCTTTGGTATTGCATCATACGCGCCATTGGCCGCAAGAGCCACGACAACGGCGTTAATCAGGCAGAGGCTGCCAGCCTCAATCGATAGATCGCCGGTGAAATAGGTAGCCGCCAAGAGCAGCACCAGAGCCACGATATAGGCGAAGATGCGCGTTGGGATCTTATCAAAGACGCTCACGCCCTTTAGAAGCTGCGTGATGGCCACAGTAGCGGCCACGGCCCCGGCCATAGTCGCAAGAGTTCCCCAAGAAAAGAAAGTAGATGTAATGGTGTCCATAAAATCCTCCTATTTGTAAAGCATTTTGAGTTTCGAGACATCTTCCATTGGCCGCACAAGATTTGTACCGCCTAGTTCAGAGTATATTTTGTGCATTTCTACAAGGTCTTGATAATCATCATAATAAAGCTCACCATCACGCACATAGGATCGGGACAAAAACTTAATTCTGTCGTGTAGGATTGCCATTTGACCGCGTTCAATGGTTTTAATCTTCTCCGCCATTTGTGATAGCGTAATGACCTTTCTGTCCTCCCGTTGTGTTTTTCTGTTGAGTAGCCACATGGTTACATTGCCAACAATGCTCAGTGCCGCAACAGCTATTAATGCCCACGGTGTTTCCATACGCGCCTCACAATCCCAACAGAGCGCACATTGCGGCGTCACACACACCTGCGGTCAGCTTTGTTGCTCTGTCTTGCAAGAGTTTAAGGGCATCGTCTGTATCCTTGCCGTAAATTCCATCCGCGCCAGCCGATCCAATATCATAGCCCAAGTATTGAAGTACGGTTTGCAGGGCCTTGACATCATCGCCGCGCATGCACGGAGTTGTGAGCTTTAAATTTCGTTTCGTTTCTACCGGAGGCTCCGAAACACTTTCAAAAATTGTAGGCCGCCCGTACCCATTCCAGTATCCCGTTCCGTTATGATTCAGGGACTCGCGCACCACGCCAAAATCCCTGCCCCGGTCGTGGATCACGTTGAGGTCGTTATCTACAACGTACCCGATATGCTCCTGATCCGAATCGCCGTCTGTGTCGCGGAAAACCCAATCCCCGGCCCTGAGGTTCGACCGAGTGACGGGAATACACATTCCGTACATACCGTTGGCACTGGCATCGCTTTTCTTTAAGTGATACAGATTTTCGATGAAGTACATTCCGAGGCCAGAGCAGTCAAACGCGCGCAACACATCACCATATCCTGCGGCCACTTGCTTTTTCCAGAACGCGATGGCACGATCAGCCTTAGCCGAGCTAGTTTCGCGGCTTCTAATCCACGACTCCGAAATCTCTTTCCCGGTTTGACCTTGTGCACCCCACACATAAATACCGTGGTTGGCCGCCTGCTCGTTCAAATACTGGATAAAGGCCCTCATAAGGCCAGTTGGTTCAAAAGCAGGTTCATGCTTTTCGACAAGCAAGGCGTTCCATGTTGCCTCGTCAACAATGCCTGTTGTTGGCAAACCCTTCATTGTTTGATAAGAGATAACGGATGCCTCGGTTTTGCTTCCGAAGTCGCTGTCAAGCCCTCCCGTATCATACTTAAGCGTGTTGAGGATTTTCTGCAATTCAAGGACGCGTTCCCCCTTATCGCCATTTTTGATGGGGATAAACATTGGTACACCTTCTTCCAGTTTTATATTCACGAATCCATAGCCTGTGTACGAATCATACCCAGCCGCGCCCAAGTCCTGCGCGGCGTTGAACATCATCTGATAAATCTGCGGCTCTGTTGGCTTTGCGCCGTGCCTATCCTTGTACTGTTCTGCCAATAAAACGGCCTTAGCGAGGCAAATCGGCGTCGCAATACTTGTCCCGGAAATTAACACCTCTTTCCCCATCTTGTCGACGCACGGAGCGTCAACGCCCAATTCGGCAAAGTCCATCTCGTCATGCCACGTGGAGAAGTCGGCTTTCGTCCCATCATTGTCCAGCGCCGCAATACAAATGGGTTCCTCATAATGAGATGGATAATAGCGCAGATTCTCTTTGCCATCATTTCCAGCCGCTGCAAATACGGTGACATTGTTTCCCAGCAGAACCTTTAACAGCGTGTGCGCGTCCTCGTCATATCCGTCCCACACGAAACTCATGTTGACGAAATGCATATATTCCGGGTGTGCGATTGCATAGGCGGCAATATCCCGCATGGCCTGTTTGATGCGCCATACCGTCTCTCCGTCCTCAAAAACATCGATGGGACGGATAACAGCGTCAGGGCACCATTTTTGGATAACCTGCACCATGTACATATCGTGGGGGTAATCGTCATAGCCGTTGGCGGCCATCGTGCCGGGGACGTGGATACACGCGCCCTTGCCCGTGTACCCTGCGGCGTGAAATGCTTGCATCATGGCGGTGTCTAGGTTTGTAAGGTTCATGCAGCCTCCTTATGCGTAGGGTTTTGTGGGCGGCGTGAAATTGGAAGTCCAAAGAGCAGCATTTTTAACTACAATAAACTCATCAACCACGCCGTCCATGCGGTAATAACTATCCACTAGCTGCGAGGCTCCTATCCTAAAATTAACGCCACCAAGTATAGAATCATTAAGCGTACCGCTCGCTACGGATATTCCATTAATAAATATCCGTATTGTTCCAGAGCTTCGCGTAACTGCAATGTGGTGCCATTGTCCAACTACTAGCGTTCCTCCTGATATGCCTAATGGCATTGATTCGTAATAGTAAACTCTAAACTGAACTGCTGTGTCGCAGGTATATAATGCATACCCGGTTAAGTTCCTGAAAGATGTTGTGGTTCCCGCCGCTATACCTCCAAATCCGGAAAGATTATTAAACTTAAACCATCCCGCAATTGTAAAGTTTTGATAGTTTGAAAATCCAATTGTAGTCCCGGCATGAACATAATTTCCACTAGAAACGTCAAACGCTTTTCCAAATTTACCAGTAGCATATGCCGCCGTGCCTGTCCATGTAGGTGAATATGTTCCCGTTGCGTCTGCCGCTGAATCGTTGGCGTGGAGCAACAGAACCGTCCCCGCTGGACGCGGAGTATTTGCTGTTGCTAGCTGTAAGGCCCTTCGTCTATTCATATCAAGCACCCCAATTCTTCCACACGATATAGCCGTTTTCGCAGTTAAACTCCCACACCTCGGAAGCCGCGCCGTCAGCTATGTCGTCGCCGGATTCACCAGAGAAGCCCGTGGGGTCTGTCACGGTAGGAGTGGATGAATCGAAGGTAATCCACCCGTGGCAGTTCACGGCCGCGCCAGTAATGGCGAGGCTCGTCACGCCGGTGTATGTGTATTCTGTGTTGTCTGCCATCGTCACGGTAATGGATCCCGTATCAGATACGGTGGCTGGAGCAGCAACGGCGTTGATGTTTTGTCTTGCCTGGAGCTGTTCGGAGGCACTCAGTGCCTGGGATGCATATTTTACAGCTGATAAAGTTAAGTTGCCATTACTGCCTGCGGCGATATAGTCAACTGAAGAAATGCCACGTCTATTTGCGAGAATAATTCCTCCGTAGTCCTCGCGTGTTTGTGTAGCAATGCTCGTATAAGTGACGGTGTAGGCGCATAGGACCATGCCTGCCGCAGCGCGCAAGCCTATTGGAGAATCGCTCACAGTAAATACGGCATCAGCAGAAAATTGACCATTGTGGCTTGCCAAAATACAACCACTAGTTCCTCCTGACACAATAAAATATGGAGTGGTTGAATTGTAATTCGCAAGGCAAACGGAACCAGCCTTTGCCCAAACTGCATATGTACAATACGAGCCTGCATTAACGTTGGTGATAACTGTTTGGTAGAGTTGAATCATACCATATTGTGCGTACAGAGGAGATGTACTACTATTTGCGTTTATGGTCAGAGTTCTTCCGAAATTTCCATTGTTACCATAAATATTCAAAGTATCATTATACAGTGCAGTAATGTATCCATTTATTATCACATTCCCCGTCAAGCACAATCCAACAGATCCACCTGAAATATTTGCAACGGTTATATTTTCTGTGTACGTCCCAGCGGCAATATAGACAGTTGCGCGATAACCATTCATGTTTCTAGGTGTAGAATCAATAGCTTTTTGAATGGTAGCGAAGGGCTCTCCAGATGTTCCGGGATTACTATCATCTCCTGTCGTTGCGACATAAAGCGCGATATCTGCCGATACTGCCTCCAGCGCTCCAATCGATGCAGGTGAAACGGGATCATCACCATCCGATGCATGTTGCGCCGCATGTGCCGCCGCAGGGTCGCCAGCGTCACCTTTGGGGATGGTGAAGTTTAACTCAAGATTGGGAAGTGTCCCCGAAACAGAAACGGACGCGGAAGAACCTGCCGCGCCCGTTGTTACCGTGCCGATTGAAATGGTTTCCACACGCTCGTCAATCAGTTCCCGTAATGCAACAAGCTGCGAATAAAGCGTACCAGCGTCAACATCGTCCAAAGCCGCCGAGCCGATCTCCGCCGAGCCTTCCGAACCAACGAGATCATCAATTAATGCGTTTAACGCGGTCTTCAACTCATTGCTGTTGGCATCAAAAACGGCCTTCATTTCCGAGGCCGTTCGCTGAGGCTGATCCGCTTCGTTACCAATTGGATTCGTCCAAGTGCTGATCTTATTATCTGTCAGTGACATATTATTTTCCTTTCATAGAAAATGGAGGAAATGGATCCCCCCACTTGGCCTTTCTCATATTATGCCATTTGCAATCAAGGGTATTTTCCCTCGTGATTGGTATGGGCCTACATGCATTCGTATGGGATACCGTTTTCAGTTCTCACTTCGCCCACATGGAAAGAGATACAGCATTGCACAAATCCACCTTGTCAGGGCTTGAATGAATCAGGCGCTGCATTTACTGCGCTCAGATTATCCGATATTGAGGGAGCGAACCCCGTCAAGCTGTGATCGGAATTTCTTTGCACCTCTTCTAGCCATCTTCCCATTTATGTACCCTCCGGATTAACGCCCATCTCAGCAAGTGCGGCTTGCATGTTATCGATAGTTGCCGCCAGATCCTCTGTCGGGATGGGCTTTCCGTCGCCATCTGCAAGATAAAATGTGCCAGTAGATGTATCATACATCCATTGGCGCAGTTCGCCGCTTTCCGTAGTCCACTGTGACGGCTCTGGCAACGACGGCTGAATGAATCTCGCGTCACCTTCCTGTGTGTCATCATAGCCCCAGCCTTCCCATACTGTATCAGGCGCTTCAACAAACACAATGTTTGGCGCATAATAACCGATGGTGGACTCAAGGGTGGGATGCTTTCTGGTTGCATCCCAGTGGCAGAATCCACCGAATATCTGAAATATTTTCATGATTCCTCCTAGTCATAATATTGGATAACGCAGAGTCCTTGGCCACCGGCGTAACCAGGTTGATTCATATATCCGTTCCCGCCACCGCCAGCGGCAATTCCTCCAGGTCCACCGCTGCCACCAGTCCCATTTGGACCATAGCCACCACCGCCGTGTCCTCCAGCGCCTCCGTAGCCGCCACCGCCTCCACCGGCATACGGACCTGAGCCTCCGTTGCCTCCGTATCCGCCTCCGCCGCCGCCGGAATTATTATTATTACCAGTAGACCCGCCGTTACCTCCATACCCGCCACCACCACCGCCGCCAGTTGCGCTTGATGCGGCTCCTAGTCCAGTACCCTCGTAGTCTAGCCCCAGTCCGATTGTATTGGTTCCGTTCGCTCCATTAGAGTTTGGAGCGCCACCATTCCCTCCATATGTGCCGCCAGCGCCTCCGTAGCGGCCACCGCCACCACCGCCACCATATGTGCCTCCGTTCCCGCCATTTCCGCCGTAGTCGATGCCATCGCCACCGCCGCCGCCGCCGCCATATGACCCGGCGCCTCCGGATCCGCCGTTATAACCACCAGCACCACCACCACCACCGGTTCCACCAGCACCACCAGCACCACCACCGGAAATTCCACCAGATCCACCCGATGCGCTTAAAAGCGTCGAAAAGGACGTTGTCCCGCCTGTTCCGGCAACGTAGCTGGATAAGTTTGCCGCGCCGCCGCCTCCGCCTGCGCCGATGGTGACCGCAAAGGTGTCTCCCTTTGTTACGGAGATCGTATCGTGTGCCATATGACCACCACCGCCACCACTTCCGTAATAACTATGCCCATTGGTATAGTAGCCACCGCCGCCACCACCACCGCCAAAAAGACGTACACTTATGTTTCCGGTGATTGGTGCTACCCAATTCTGATCCCACATGATGATTTCGGTTCGCAGCTTCTTTTTCCCGCCAGCAGAGTTTGTTTTTCCAATAGCCATTTTATTACCTCCAAACAATGATCGTCGGGATTGTGAAATCTTCTTCTGGAACAGCTGCCGCATAGATTGTTACGACCCCCGTCCCACATGAGACAACAGCCGCAAAATTACCGCTTGCAGCTTCGACAGGATCAAATACAACATCAGCCACCATTGACACAGTAACGCCCGTTAGGGTTATGTCGGCCTTGTATCCATAATCATCATAGGTTGTATCTGCTGCAAAATCGTCCGTATCTACCGCAACAGAAGTAAATTGAAGTCGTGCGGGTTCGTATGTTCCTGTATGTGTGTGGTCGATTGCAGCATACGTTGAATTGTGATTGTGATCTGCTGTTGCTGCTCCAATAGACGCCGGAGTAACCGCATCGTCCCCGCCGATTGCGTGCTGTGCGTGGTGCGGAGCGGTAGGATCGCCCGCATCGCCCTTGGGGATGGTGAAGCTCAGCACAATATGCGGCATTGTCCCGCTAACAGAAACGGATGCGGAGGAACCAGCCGCGCCCGTGGTTACCGTACCGATGGAGATAGATTCAACTCTATCGTCAAGTAATTCCCTGAGCGCCTCGAGCTGTGAAAGTACCGTCCCCGCTTCCACATCCGAGAATGCAGCAGAACCTATCTCCGCAGACCCTCCTGAAGCCACAAGCGCATCAATCAGATTGTTTAACGCTGTCTTCAACTCGTTACTGTTGGCATCAAAAACGGCCTTCATTTCTGAGGCCGTTCTAGATGGCTGATCTGCTTCGCCCACGATTGGGCTGGTCCATGTACTTATCTTATTATCTGTCAGTGACATTTTGCTCTCCTTTCACAAAAGAGGGGGATTTGGCTCCGGTTTGTTATTTCAATCGTTCAATGATACCGACTTGCTTTTTTCGACTTGAAATTATGCAGAAAAGCGCCGGGGTCGCAAGCGACCCCGGCGCAGGCACATTAGTCCGCAGAGTGGGTTAAGGGGCAGGTTGCATGTTGTAGGGTCGTCACACCTCGTAGAAAACTGCACGAATTAAGGAAATCACAGTCGTTTTATCCGGGTTAGCTTCAAAAATTACTTCATCAGTCCAGTAAATCAAGCAATTTTCCGGCACCCATTTTAGCGCCGCCTTCAAGTAAACTTTTAAAGCCTTCTAGAATTGATTTGTTTATCACATCAGTCAACTGATTCCAAAAACTATATTCTTTCGGATCGTATTCAATCCCCTTCTTTGCATAGAATTCTTTTTTCTGCTGCTCATGCTCGTCATGTTCTGCTTTAGTTTCCGTATCAGTAATATTCTGATACCCTGTCACGGCCGCGGTTATAGCTGCACCCTTAACAAGAGTTTGCGCACCCTTAGAAAGAGCTAAATAGGCGGGAATCTCACTAAGTGCAGCTCCCACAAGCCAACCAACAGCAACTGTTACTGTAGCAGTTCCCCCCCATTCCCCAATTGTGGCGGCAGTAGGATTTGCTCTTTTGGCTACTTCAGTACGTTCTTGAAAGCTCAATATATCGGACGAATTTAGTTCTCCGAGATCGTTTAATCTATCTCCAATCCAATCAAGGCCTATGTTTTCAGCATAGCCAGCAAAAAGTGAATCGCCTACTGATTTTAATGATAAAAGAACAGCCGCATTATAGATATCATTCGGATACTGATATGGGTCCCCAACAACATTATTAATATTCGGATATTTTTCCTTAATAGCGTTAAGCGCCGCTTTGGCTTCTTTTTTTTCGTCACTTGTAAGCTGGTCCTTTAACGCAAGTTCAGTATATCTTGCCCAATTATCACTACCAAAAGCTTTGCGCCCTTCATTCCCTGGCACCAATAATTCCTCGTATTTTCCCATTAGCAGCATCCATGACAGCTCGCCCTTTAAATCCCTACGCCACGCATAAAGTTGCCGCAACCGCTTGTGGTCCCCATGAACGCCTAGTGCAGTAATCTCAATCTCTTCATCTATCAACTCCTGAATTCTGTCCTCTAATGCAGTTCGCAGCTGCAACAATGCCTCCTCGTCATTTGCATCTTTAAGCAGCCTTTCAATTTCCCGCAACCGCTTGACATCATCCCCGCTCCGTACATCTTGTGCCATAATCTCTGCAGCTTCATCAATCAGCGCCTGTTGTTCGTCCCCTATCTGCACCCGTGCGGTGTCATAAGCTTCCACCGAATCCGAATTCAATTCATCAGTGCCCTTGGGTAATGTCGAGGCCGTCCTATCTGGCGTACCGAGAGAGTATTCCTCAATCTCGGCAGGAAAATTCCCGGTACGCATTAGATATTGTCTAATCCGGGGATTGCGGAGTTCTGCCGAGATATTCCCAGTACCCAGCGTAGTGGTTGCGCGTGAATCCCCGATGCGCGGTTCTAAAATGATATTTGTACCTGTCGGAACCCTTCCTGCACTGATACCGGTCTCCCCATTTCTGCCAACGGCGAGGGTGTTCATATTATTAAGACCAGCATTGTTCGCAATGTTTTGATTCAACAGATTCTTACGAAGAAGCTCTTCAAGGACATCTAAACTAATAGAAGCACTATTTTTATTAGCGCTTCTATTGATCAAATCCTTACGAGCATACTCTTGAATGGCATCAATATTTTTTTTAGTGGGGCCAGCATTGTTCGCAATGTTTTTATTGATCAGATCTTTACGAGCATACTCTTTAAAGGCCTCCATATCAATGGGGCCAGTATTGTTCCTATTTATCTTTCTATTAAGCGCATCTATACCCAGCAGCCTTTCGAGGATCTGTTTCGGTGTCTCTGGCATATCTCTACCCCCTTAATTCTTATCGACCCAGTGATGCATTCAGTGCGTCATACTGGTACTGCAATTGCTCCAGCGCAATCTGGTAATTCAGCTTCGCCTGAGCCTCCTGAAGTAATGAATTTGCGGCAAACTGTGCGCTGGCCTGATCCTTTGCGTAACCTGCGTCAATGATCGCCTGCGCAACTTGATCCCGTGCCTTCTGCTCAGACAAATTTGTAGTGTTTAACGAATTTCTCATGGCAGTATTTTCGGCAACGCGGGAAGTCTCGCTGTACCCGCTTGCGGGAGCATCGTAAATATTCCCCGCCAATCCCATAGAGGCCAGCGCCTCGTTGTTTCCGATTGCCGAAAGCCTGGAATTGGTATAAACCTTCCCGCGGACATTGTCGTACTGCGTCTTTAAATCTTCTGCCTGAGTAAGATATTTTCCCTTTGTCTGCTCATATGCGGCATTGAGAGCATCGTCATAAGCATTGCGCGCTTTATCATAAGAAGCGGATACATTATAATCTCCTCCGCTGTTCTGCCAACGCGGCTTTTTGCTATTGAGATATTGATCGTAAGCCGCCTGGGTATTTTTACCCCAAATGCCATCCATGCCGGTACGGCCTACGGAATACCCTTCGCTCACCAGATAGGACTGCATGGCCTTGACGTCGGCTTTACTATTTATTCCCTCCGGAGGGTGGGCGTCATTTGTGAAATAATTATTATTAGACACAGATTTTCTCCTTTTTCGTTTTTAGCACATTGTTTTAGGCATGGCCTTCACTTCACATACCCGCCGATGGCATACTGAATCTGCACTCCGTATATCCCGAAACCCTCATCTATTGAATTGTTTTCAAAGATTAATTGAAGCACGATAAACTTCTTCATCTTTTTGTTGAAAGCCTTTACCTGCGGGTTATCTAATGTGTTGAATGTGAACCTGCCGAAGTTGATATCCGCAAAGTCCAGGATATCCATGCTCTTTGACTGGATCTGGGTCTTAGAGCTTTTGTCCGTGATCGCATAAATCTTAACGCTGGACCGGGTATAGGGCTTAATCATGATCCCGCAGCCTTTTTTTGTGAGCGTTTTGTTTCTGGTGATCCAGTCAAAGTCATCCATCTTGGTGGACCACCGGGCCACAATGGCATCCCCGTCGTCATTAAATCTGCTCATTGTGGTTCTGTCCGTATTGAAGCGGCACACGGTACCGTCAGACGTTCCGAAGTACAGGTCTCCATTATTTTCCAACAAACAGCGCGCCGGGATATTCGTCCAGTAGTACCACTCATAGCCGTATTGGACGTAGGAACCACTTTCCGAGTATTTGCTTCCGGTACCCGTGACGGTCGACCTCTGGCGCGAATCCGCCACATAACACTGACCGTTCACCGCCAGCACATAGTAGCCGTTCCAGACTGTCGCAACGGCTTCATTTAACGAGTTTTCAGATGAAAGGTAGTTATTCACAAAGAAAGACCGGTCCTGCACCACGCGCTCCTGCTGCACGTTTGTGGAAGAGATCCCAAACACACCTTCGCGGGCAAGAAACAGGGGGTCATCCCGTAGCGTGGCAAAGCTATGTTTGCTAATTGCGCCAACGCCCTTGATGCCCTGCTTTACAGGAAACAGCACGTGATTGTCGGAATCCATTTCAGCGGTGCGAAGGAAAATTTCCGCGTCCTGTTCGTTGTCGCTCTTGACGATCACCAAGGAATCATATTGTTTCAGGTATCCCATAATCGCGGAAGTGTCGGCCCCGATGCTGTTGTATCCCGTATCCGGGAAGTAGGTCGGATCGTCCAGCCCACTCTGCCAGTCGGTGTTCTGTGAATCTGGATTGCCGGAGAAGAACAGTCTATTGTCGTTGTTGTACCCGTAAAATGTATGGATCGTGCATTTGTTGATCTTGTCCGCATAGCCCTCAATGGTCTTGGAAAATTGGATCACCACATTATCAATTCCGCTTCCACCCGAATACTCCCCGGGGGGCTGTGCAAATTCTACGGTGCCATTGATCAGGTCTTTGATATATTCATCGGAGGTAAGCGTAAAAGTATTGCCCGCCCTGGTAGCAGTCAACGTCGGGCAATTTTCCGGGGTTTCCCCTGCGGCTGCAACATAGGTGAACGGTTTTGCAAGATAGTAATCGCCGGATGTATCCTTATCATCGGTGAGCAGATAGGACGCTCTCGCGGACGGCGTAAGCGATGTCATGGCAATTTGTACGTTACTGGCATTTACAGCCATATAGTCTCGGCTGCTTACGCTCAAATACACGTTTCCGGACGAAGCCACAGAAGGAACGATAAAGGATACACAAGTTCCTTCATCGTCTTCGCTCCTCGCCCATTGTGTCGTTGCCACGGCCTGCTCCACGCTCTCGATTTGAACGCTATCAATGGAATCCAAGGTTTTTGCGTCCAAGTGATACAGATGAGAAAGCGCGTCGCCTGCAAAAGAATTTTTGCGGGCTTTGTTCAAAAGATTCACCGCTTCAAAGGTGGTTCCGCCGCCGGCCGGTGGTACACCGATCAGGGTCGTGGGAATAAAGGTATCGCTATCATTCGCCACGCTGGAAACCGTGTAGGAATACACGCCCTCTGATTCAATTTCTTTGCACACCATGTAATTGGCGCCATCAAGGATGTACAACTTCCCATTATGCGCAAAGAACGTACTCCGGGCATCCGCCATGGAGTCGTAGATCTGCGTAGCAGTAGTCTCATCCCATGTGTACAGTTTTGTGCCCCCATGAATAATAAACAGCCCGGTGCCACTCTCAAAGACACAATAGTACATGCCATTAATGGGAGAATCCACGTTGAATATCGTGCGCCAGCCCAGCCGTTTTTGTGGAAATCCGGCCTTATCGGAAATAATGTTTTGTGCATAAGGGCTTCTATAGTCTTTAACCTGTGTCGGATCGGTTGAGAAGTCTACGCCTGTAAACTTCTCATACCGTTTCGTATACAGAGAGGTATTCGTAATACTTCTAGGCGTTACAATCTTAGGCATTGTAACCACCATATACATCTACCGTATCTTCCGCATTGAGCCTCACGGCGTCACGCAAAGCGGCAATGTACTTATTCCTGTAATTCTCAGCCTGATAGTTATCCATGGCCTCCTGAAAAAACCACGAAGCCAAGCCATAAGGTAATGCAACACGGGTAATTGCGTCCGCATAATCAATCGTTTCGGATAGTGAGGCAATCTTCGGTGCGGAAGTAAGAAGAGTCGCCCCATTCCACTCCCGAATACTATTCTCGTAAGGGAGGCATTCCTGCAACAGAACATTGAGAAAGCCCACCGAAAATCCCTTGCTGTCATAATCCTCGCCATCGCTCTCATACAAAAAAGCAGAAGCAAGCTCATAGATACTTTGTCCTGTCATGTGTCCCTCCTATAAAATGACGAAGGGGGCATTAAGCCCCCTTCCGTCCAATGTTGCTTAAACGCAAGTATGCGCAAGCACGTCGCTGTTGTAGTAGTAGTGAGACGCAGCGCTATCGTTGTAATACGCCACGGCCTTAATAATCGTTCCGGCGGTGGGATTGGTGAAGGCAGCGGAGTATGTACTCGCACTCTCGCTGAATCGAGGATCCGAACCGTCCAAAGTGTACCTGATGGTTACGGTGCCGCTGTTGGTGGTGGACGCAAGAGAGGTCGTGGTGCTGCCCTTGGTTGCGGTCGGGGTTGCAGTCTTATAAGTCGGGGCAGTCAATACCACCACCGCATCACACTGCGCGCCTACCACAAAGCCATCGTAGATATATCGGCCTTCCAGCAGTGAACCACTGATACCCGGAGGATCCATATGCAGGTTGTTGTCTCTAAGTTTCTGCGCCAAAATCGCTGCGGATTTCTGCCATGCAATCATATAGACATCAGTCGGCATCCAACTGAAAGGTACCCCCACAATTTTAAGTGTGCCAAACTGCCCGGCTACGCTCTTAAGCAAAAGCTTATCGGTCACAGTATCACAATTGGTCAAACTCTGCCGGAGATAGCCGATATTGCTGTTAGGCATTGCCACATATCGATCGGTGGGGGGAACAAACTGATCATCCATGGCGGTCTCGATGCTTACGAGCTGTGCAATGATCGTGTCGGCAGAAGGTGCAGAAGCGGCAGTAACAGTCTGCCCGGCGCTCCTTGCCCACTGCTGGAGCGCGTGCTTATCGACCACGGGGACTACCTGTTCCCGGATCTGCTGTTTCATGACTTCGCCTGCTTTCTTCACCATCTGCTGCTCATTGTTATTGCCCTTATCAATGACAATTGCAAAGCTCTTATCGTTGGTGCACTGCACCTCCTGCATCTGATCCTGCAATTCAACAGGTGTCCCATATCGATTGGAAGACGCAGTTCTATCATAATCGTTCAGATTCTGGGTAATGATGGAAAGAATGTGCAGGGTCTTAAACCCGCTAAACTCCCATTTGTTATTGGTTTTCCCGGCAAGCAGCGATTCACTCGTAAACGCCTGTGCAAGCTTATCAGCATATTTTTCGTTAAGGTTAATTGCCATAATTTAAATCCTTTCTAACAAAATAGGCCCTCCAAAAAAGGATCCTTCGCTACGTCCGTAACGCCGGAAGCACTTGTAAGGGCTTTTGCCTTGTTCTTATTGTTTTTTTCAAGCGCAATAATCTTATTATCACGCTCTTCCAGTTGCAATTTTTGATTTTTGTTTTGGTATTTAAGCATAGCTTCTACTGGACGCATTCCGTTCTCTACATCGGCAAATATCTCGGATGGAACATCTTTGTGTATTTCACCATCACGCTTTGCGTATTCCGGAAATACCTTCAAAAATTCCAGCCATGGCTCAACATCCTTCTCCCGACGCTCCTGCTCACGCTTAGTTTCAGTCGCTTTTGCTTCGGCAGCCTTAATCTGCGCGCGAGTTTGGGCAAATTCTTTCGCGACCGTATCATCTAGGTTTGGATACTGCGCCCTAATTTCAGCCATCTCATCAAGAAAAATCTGTTGCCCTCTCGCTTGCTTCAAAAACTGTAGATACGTCTCCCGCGTCATGCCGCTTTGGGATGCCCAGTAATCAAGTTCCCTTAGTTCGTCGCTGTCACGCAGTTTGTCGCGTTCGGCTAAAACTTTATCATAGTTCATTCCTTTTTGCGCAAGTATGGTGGCTTCCTGTAGGGTGAGATCCTTTTCCTCGCCATTGTATTTTATACGCAAGGTCAGAGGATGTTCCTCTTCTTCTCCTTCTCCAAAAGATTCTTCTTCCTCTTCCTCCGGCTCTGCTTCCGCCATCTCCATGCCCAAATTGTCCTCTCGCTCGTCATTCAATTCCTCTGCATCAACGGTTCCCGGTGCAGGATTCTCAAACTTACCAGCGTCTTCGTTTATGGATTCGTTGGTATACTCTTCCATTTGTATTTCTCCTTTTTTGCCTATGGTTGGGCAATATAAAAACGGCCCTTGGCCGTCTTATTTAAGTCCGTAGATTTTAAATACCGATTCTGCGGGGATCGTGCCAGATCCAGCCTCAATCAAGACAGTATCTGCTGTTGGATAGTCAGCTTCGCTGATTGGTACGATGTTCAAGTTCGTGTAAAAAGTGGCAGATGAATCGCTAGAGTGAGGAGAAGTCTTGCTATATTGCCACAACCCATTTTCTAGATTACAGCTAAATCCCGCATACTGAGCTGATGTATTAATCAAGCCGTCGATAGTCGTAGCTTTTATTGTAGCTTCTCCACTCATAATGGTAAAATCAATATATTCTTCCGCAGGCCCCACGGCGACGCTTGCGAGTATCAAAAAGCCCTTATACCCTGTTGTATATACCTTTTCAATACTTGCCGCCGCCTCTGCCAGTGTGACAGTTTCCAATAGCCGCCATTTCGGGCGTAAAAAAGCGGCCATCATAGCCGTATCAAAAATGTTGCTTTTCATATGAGCACCCACTCCTCGTCATACAGGATGTACAAATCACCCGTAGACGGAATCATTGCCACGCTACCATCTGCAATGCCGCTGGTGGGAAGAGACGCAATATCCGTTGCGGAATCGCACATATAGCGATTTTCAAACAACACTTGCCCGTCACCATCGTTCTGTGTCCCGCTTGGGGACTGATCTATAAGCCTATATGCCATTATTTGTGCCTCCTATCATTTGATTTATCAGTTGCTGTATTCTTGGATCGTTTGCCGCGGCCTGTAAAGTCGCCTGCATATCTGGGTTCTGCGCTGCCCCTGCTTCTCTTTCCTGTATTACCACTTGGTTCCCTGCCTGCGTGCCCTGCATCTTCATTTGTTGAGCCTGTTCTTGTGCTGCTTTTTGCTGTTGCTTAAGGTTCTCAATCAGCTTATCCTTGTTTCGCAGATACTTTGCAGGAATGCTCTCCAAATAGGCCACCGCATCCTTGATGACGCCAGCCTTAAACAGATTATCCATGGTCTGCATTTGGGTAAGCTCGGACCAGTACGATGCAGCCCCTACGTCAACGTTGATGTCATAGTTAACCGTATCAAATCCTCCGAAATCCACGGGGATCTCTACAATCGGATTACCGTTTTCATCTACGATTTCTTCATCAAAAGGAATGATGCGAACACCGTAATTCGCCCTCATAATATCCAGCGTAAACCTGACAGCATCCTCTACAAACTGGTAAAAATCTCGTTTGTTAAGCTCCAGTGGAACTGCAGCCGCCTGCTGAACCGCAATGATAGCCGATGTATTATCAGGCCTCACATTACCCAAAGCAGCGTCGGATGCGCCCATGTAATCCCGCGTCATGGCAACAATGGATTCTATAACCTGCATTACCTGGTTGGATACATCCGCTCCACGAATCGCGGAAAAGGCGTCAGATACGCCTCCGACCCCTCCCATGGCCTTGATTGCTTCGCCAGCCTTGTTTGTCCATTGCTTGATCTTGTTTGGATCATAGACAATTTTGGGAAATGCGTTCATTTCTACAGACCGGATTGTCATGGCAAACAATCTATTCACTTGTATCTGATTCGGGATTAATCCGGTTAAAATCGCCTGGCCATGATAGCTGCTCTTTACCTTATCCCAATTCATCCAAGCCAAAGGATACAGCTTGTATTCTGTATCAAACGGTTCCCGAATTACAACTTTCTCAGTACATTCCGTGCAGTGGATTGTATCGGTTTTTTCATCTCTCCACAGTTTTATTAACTTTGTCGCAAGCGCATGATTGTTTCCTTCTTCGCCTTGCTTCTCATCATCATCGGAGGTTATTTCGCAAAGCGCATCCTTTTTAACGCCGTTTGTTTTCGCCTCTTCTTTTATCTCATTTATGGGTTTGCGCTGCGCAATGATGATATATGGCTGCTTCTCCACTTCGTTCGTATACGGATTCCCAAAGTATATGTTGATGTTATCTATCAACTCATATACAATATCCCCCTTGATATCTTGTCCCGTCTCGATCTTTGGGTCAAATCGACCATAAATGCAAGCATCACCATCTACCAAAGCATCCCGTAGTGCATACCTCAATTTAGATTTTAACTTAGTGTTTTCAATCACCTTGTTGATCTGTCGCGATAAGGCTTTGGCAAAAATTGCATCTTTGTCTTCCCTGCTGTGTGGGGAGAACCCAACAGCAATATCATCCGACATGATTGATGCATTGATAAAGTTCACGACTCGCTTGAGAAAATTTAACGTAGGCTTTGGAAGATCGGGCGCGTTCAGCCCTTCCCATTGATTGCCGTTATAGAAGTTCTCATTCGTACGGACGTTGGAATACAATTCGATATATTCCTTATAGTCTCGGCCCTTCTGGTATTCCTGCCATACCCTGCTCGGTTCGGTTTCAATCTTCATTTCTCGTCCTCCCCGTATAGTTCATCATGTTAAGCAACTGTTGGTTTATGTCACAATATTTTTCCGTTATGTGATCACTGTCATCAGCAATCATGGCTTTCTGTTCCAGGGGTTTCTGTCCAATCTCTTTTTTCCCGAACCAGTAGCCTATGGCAAATAAAAAGGCACCAATCAGGGCACTCAATGCATATTCGATCATATTGTTACTCCCACCTCCATTTGTTTATATCGTTCTAGCGCCACATCATCCTCAAATGATACAGACGAATATCGGTTCCCACGCGCCGGATCGAGGACGGATTGGCCACCTATATCTAGATGCGCGGAAATATTGGGGTGCGTGGTCATCAGGTGTATTTCACCCCAATGTTTATGGCAAAACCGCTCCACCACCGTCTCGTCTGTGTTAAGCCCCCACTTATGACTGTCGAGCGCATCATTGGGGCGAACCACCCAGTTACCAAATATTTCGTCAACATATTTGATTGGAATCATCATGGCAACGCCCATGGGAATTTTGGAACACATGATCTGATATGGTTTATCTTCATAACAAACATGCTGCGAACAAAAAGAGAATATGTTGTTCGGGAATGCCTTTGCGCATTGCGTAGCAATTTGGATGAAATCCTTGCATACGTCGGCATCATCCGCCAATACGACCCGGTGGGTCAATCCTCGCGTGCGCTTGCTAAGCCATGCAGACCGGCAGTTTTCATAATACCTTTCATATGGCGTTGGCTTTTCCAATGTATCCCAATGTATTGTCACATTCTTCTTGCCCATCTTTTCCACGAGTCTGTCAACATTTCCTTTGCGCTCCTTAACGGCATAGATGTGTATGTCCAACTTAACTCCCATAAGTCATAAAATCCTCCACCTGATCCTCGTAATCTTCCGGTTTGTCATAAGCGGGTGCTCGCTGTATATCGGCTGGCTGTGGCCTACCGTCCATTAGGTACCTTAAGGCATCCGGCGCGTGGGTTATGTCGTGCGGCTCAGTGGCGCAGTCACTGGGGTTCTTTTCGTCATGTTGCAATAAAGGTATGCACCTGATTAATTCAGTGCAGTTGGAAAATATATGTAGGCGTGGTTCCGATTGTCCTGCGCCATTCTGGACGTTCTTAAACCATTCCTTGAGGTTTAACCATCCATCCACCCGACCATTGCGTACCTGAACCAGCGGCAAACCATAATCCGCATACAAGTCAGCCTGCGACTTACCGCTGTCACGATTGCGTGACCACATATCCGCCGGGGCAAACGTGCAGACAATAGGCTCTTTATTCAAGGTGTTGTTCCGCATCCTTCTTGCGGCTTCGCTTATGACAAGATTCGGCTCACACAGTTCCTTATAGATATAGCAGTTCCCAAGCTCGTCAAATGCGGCCCATAGGCACGCCAGCATATCCAATCCGTAGTCAAACGCCCTGTAACATTGCCAGTAATCTTTAATTGGAAAGGGCTCGCATACATGGATTGCTCGGCGAAACTCTGTAAAATACTGCCCAACATGTAAATCCCAATCGCCATCCAAATGAGCGCGTCGCAAATCGTCCGGCAGGTTTTTTAACGTCTGCAAATAGCCGGGGTCATTGTTAAGCAATACAGGGTTGTCATATATCCGGGCCGGGATAAATACATAATCATTTGGATTCTCTGTTCTTTTATACTGTCTATCAATGAATATTCTCTTAACCCACGCATGACCGACTCCGCCCGGATTCATCGTGTAGTACATCCGTGGCGTGAAGTCTGATCGCGTGGTACGGTTGCAGGTGGTAAGAAATATCATTTGCGTTTCAGTGAAGTGAGTCGCTTCCTCTAGGCCAATCACGTCATATTCTTGGCCCTGGTATTGATACACATCTCCCTCCGCCGCGCAGTATCCTAATTTGATGCGGCTCCCATTGGGAAATGTAAACACTCGTTCCGTCGCGTTGTAATTTACAATGCCCGCCAAGAGCTTTTGCATGGGAATCATGTGATTCTCGCGAAGCTCTGGTAGAGTCCTGCGCAACAACAGCAAATTAAGGCCGTTATACTTTTGCGCCAGCATTACAAATTTTGTTCGCATAGCCCAACTTTTTCCGCCGCCACGTGCCCCTCCGTAGCCTATATGCCTAGCACGGGCAAGGAAGAATTGCATTTGTTTGGGATTAGGTGTATATCCGTAATATTTTACCCCATGATATCATCCTTTTTTACGCCACCCGGCAGCGGAGCGAATCCCCATTGCTCATTGTTGATATTGATCGGTGATGCTTTGGGGCCTTCACCAATCAACTCCCGAATGGTGTCGATCGCAGTAAGATTCCCTTCCAATGCTTTCTTATACAGCACGCATGACAGCGCCAATAAATTATCAGCCTCCTCTTCCTCTGCACCAACCATAACGATATTTTCAAGCATCTCCCGGTTTTTTACCGGTAGTGATAGTAATATTTCCATTTGTTCCCGCATCGTGCGTTTTTTTCTTCGTGACTCTCCGGATGCCCTCCCGCCTTTTGAACTTATTGCCTTCTGTTCCTCTTCTGGCAGTTGGTGAAATGGTCTAAGATTTTCAATTCCTTTGTGCATACCATCCCTGCCTTTCTTGATGAATTAATTTGGGGCCCGTGCGAATGAATGCGCGGGCCCCAATCATTAAGGAGATAAAAAAATATAATGATGCCATTTTTGCAATCTTTGCAACTGTGCTGATTACCGGGACGCCTTATAGTTTCGCACAAAGTGCTCAAAACCCGCACTTTAAGCAAGCGCAACAATATACCCACTCATGTTTCATTACAAATAGGCCTTATATTTGCATTCCTTAAGTTTACATCGGTTTTTCTTTTTATCACGATATTCGCATTCATGACAGTTCTTCGGTGTTTTAATCCACCTTATCACCGCCGGCCCCGCCTGCCGTTTAATTGCAGTGTTCATCCTCCTCCATCACCTCACCTAAAATATAGTACACGTATGTCATAGGCACAGAGTATTAGTGTCCTGTACATTTACCTTATGACTTTATAAGTAGCTATCTATTCCTTGATTTCACTTGAATAGGTATCCCGGGCAAATGCAAAAGCCGCCCTCGTCGGAGCGACTTTTTATTCTTTCACAATATTATTTTATCATGGTTTTATAGGACATTGGGGGACATCTTCTAATTTTTTTGATGCGGCATCTTTTATGCGCCTCATATGTCTGTATGAATACGACAACCGCTCCGCTACTTTCTGCCACGTTTCTACTCCATCAGTATAGTACAATCGCATTGCCATGCCTTGCTGCTCCGGCAGCTTACCCAGCCAGTCCTCAACTTCCTTACGTGCCTTCATAAACTCTATCACTTTTTGTGCTGCATACTGTTCATTATCTACGATCTGGGCAATTATTTCGGCCAGTTCATCATAATCACGTGTGCCTGTTGGCATCCCCGTCAATATGCTTGTCAATCGCTCCGCCCTACTGCGGAGACGTTCGACTAACTCGTCATACCGGCATATCTCTATCCGCATAGTACGCAGATGGTCAAGCTGTTCCATTGTCATTGACGTCTCCTTTCTTCTGTTCCCTAGGTGACATTCTTCTCTCCCCCAATCCGTGCCAACCTCACCATGGGACAGAGCGGTATCACTTCCTCTATTACATCAACCCACATTAGTATTTGGAGGGGATACATTATCCTAAAAAGTTTTGTTTGTTCTGTTCCAATCCGAAATCGGGATAGTCGGCATATTGACGTAGTATCGCTTTATCATTTGATGCAGCAATGTAAGTGCATATTGGCATAGCGTATACGTCTGAAACATTCGACATCATGATATATTTATGCCGTTATAACCGACATTTCATCTCCACTCATTCCTAGCGCCCCCGGTTCTCTTTGCTGGCTCACTTCTTTTATGATCTGACGAACAGCAGGCGGTAACATGGACATCTCATCTGCCCTTTTCTGGTAAATACCCCACATTTTCATGAATTGTCCGCGCTCAACGCCCGGTTCCTCGCTCATGCAGAGATTGCGCCATCCCATCCTTTCAACCATTCGCCATACATTAATCGGCATTGACTCCTGCGCTTTGTCGGCCTGGCTGTATCCGTGCTGCTTGATTGCCCTTTGCACCAGGCCCCAGGCCTCGTCTGCATCCATCGTTTTTTCACCGCGGAAATTCATGTACCATATCCGTATATCTGAGATGCCGGGCGCGAACTGTGACGTAGAAGCGATTGCCAGAACCGCTGCCTGGGCCAGATCAAATGGTACGTCGGATAACATCACCTTCCAAACCTCCGCTATTTTTGCCAAGTCGTCCTTCGTCTTGTCAAACGCCTTATCTCTTGGGTACAGACCTCGGATAATGAACAGCAGTTTCACAGTTTCATTTAAGTTCATAAGGTTCCTCCGTTTCTGCAATCAACTCCAACAATGCGTCCCTACTGTCGTTCATAATTTCGTCCTCCCATCGTCGCCCATTGAGGAATGTTGCCGGATGCGGTATGTATTGCCCACCGTTCTTGCTCCACTGCGATGTCGCAGCTTGATTCAAGATCGATGCAATAATCCGCTCTGTCAACTCTTGCGAAGGGTTCAGCTTCTCCCATGCCTTAATCGCAGCCTGTTTCGCAATTTTGCGAGGATACTGATTCCAGAAGCGATTAAATAACTCCGTATTTGTGCGTTTTTTATGTGTTTGTATCTCAGTATTCGTTTCTGTTTCAATATCCGTTTCTGTCTCAGTATTCATTTCTGTATCGGCTTTTTTTGCTTTTTTTGAAAACCGTTCGGTTTCTTCAATAACCGTTTGCTTTTCTGCTTTCGGCCTGCCCCCCTTCTTTCCGTTGCTTGAATTTATAAAGCATTTCTCTCTATATTTCTCTTCGCTGCGATCCAGCTGCGCACGTATAAATGAGAAGCACATACCAACTGCACCGGGCAAATCAGATGGGTTGACCCCGTTTTCATAGTTGAGGATCGCCTTCAAAAGCTGTCCCGCTTCTACATCGGAAAGCCGATCAATATGCTCTTTGTAGTCTGTATAAAGCTGAAACGCCTTCTTCAAAGATAGCTCCTCCTAGCGCTTGTTGTTGATTCTCAGGCATCTGCTATCGCTGAGAATCGATCCACTATATCAATGCTTTTCTGGCCAAAATTGAGATTCATAAGAAACAAAGCAACTTCGGTCAAGTCATACTTTTCACTTATGTCTTTTGCAGATTCCGTCCTTTTCTCGTTAAAAATTTCTTTCTCCTTCACTCATATTCCAGCACGTTCAGATACAAATAGGCGATTGTCTTGTCTATGGGGTCCATTTCAGACGCTTCTCCGGAAAGGAACTTTTTAAGTGATCTCCGCATTCTGTCAAAGCAATCGTCACAGATATTTTCATGCTCCATGCAGTTTGTGAACTTATTTTCCGTTATTACAATCCCACAGCACTCGCAGGTGCATATGTCTTCTGGCTCTTCAAACGAGGCCTCAAGGGCATCTTCCATGTAATCATCAATTGACATCTCCAGCACCATCCTTTAAACTGCATATGAATAATTTTGCGTTGGCCTTTTTGACGTTCCCGCGTCGAAGGGCCTTTTCTGTTTCTTTCCGCGCTTCCCATCCGGCCATAATGCCTATGATGAATCCGGGGATCATGAAGCTGAAGCATAATCCGAATGTGTTCATAACTACCTCCTGTGTGTTCTCCTGTATCGCAAGTGCGCCGTGTATAACCGTCTGCGGTAAGCCCAATACTCATCTTCTTTGTGCTGTTCGCGTTCGGCCTCAATCACCTGCCGCTCTGCCAGATCTGCCATGATTCTGGCGGTAAACTCGTCACGCTGTAAATTCCGTTCCATACGCCCCCCTGTAAATCGATACGGGTCTGTTTGTGACGCTGCCCGTTACCTTCCCAACGATTTCAACGATTCTCGCATTGCACATCTCGGTCAGCCTTGGGGCCGATGAGTTACGCTCCCTGAATCCCTTAGCGCAGGCGGCCTCTCTCGCTGTCATGGGCTTGCCCTGCATCACAAGCAGGATTTTTTTCTTCGCTTTGCCGTGACCATGCCCTTGTATGCCTCAGGCCGCGTTTCCTTTGCCGTTGCAACGTGGCCGTAAACCGTCTTCGCCGTTTCGTAGACGGAGAGCCAACACAGCTTACAAACATGGATACAGAGGCTTTCGGGCGGGTCAACAATGCCGTTCTCAATCTTGCTTAGCATGGACCTGTCCAGTCGCTTGTCCTGATAATCCTCTAGGACGTAGGCTTGTGAAAAACCGTATTTATTGCGCATCTGTTTAAGGCCGCGGCCTGTCATCTTGCCCATGGCTTTCTTTCCTTTCCGGCGCAGTGTGAGCTTGTCCACGTAAGTCCTATGGGTCCATACCAAGGATCGTCGTAAAGTCACATGCGCAGATAATGTCCCAGGTGTCGTATTCAAACTCTTTCAGCGTCATCATTTTCCTCTTTTATCACCATTCGGTGATCATTGGAGTAAAAAAATATCTCTGTATACATTTTCAGGCATTTCAAGAGCCTCACAAATCACCGCTGCTTCATCTACATTTGGAACATATTTACCTCTTAACATAGATGAAACCTTGGAATCACTCCACTTGACTTCACGTGCAAAAACTGATTGATTATTATATTTTTTAATAATCCGATCTCTTAGTAATACAGCATCCATATTTTTATTCACCACCTTTCATTTTTCACCATATGGTGATATGCGAATATTATCACCATTTAGCTGGCATGTCAACACCTTCTTTATATAATTTTATTGCATTTGGTGATGCTCCATTGTATAATAAGGCAAAATTGGAGGTAAAGACATGAAGCGCACATCATCTTTTTCTCAAAGGCTGGCCGAATTAAGGCAATCAAAGGGATGGACACTTGATGAAATGGGTAAAGCTATGGGCATGAACCCGCAGACGCTCAATAGATATGAACTCAACCAGCGTATCCCAAAAATTACGGACGCAAACGCTATGGCAGAATCCGTTGGAATAAATCCTTTGTGGCTACAAGGCTATGACGTCGAACCCTTGGCATCGCTAAAAAGGGAGGATATAAACGAAATGCTCACCACAACAAATAGGGACGGACGATATTTATCCCGTATTGGAGCAAGCCTTTATTTCTTTAACAGACGAGGCTAGGCGGGAAGTGTTGAATTATATGCGCTATCTTGTAGAGAAAGAAAAAACTGAACAATAATATCAATATCCTCTACATCTTCACAAAGCTGCTTAAATTCCACAATTTCATCACTTAAACTCATTTGCGTCCTCCATTCGAACGTTTGTTCTTATAATATAATATTTCCAATAGAAATGTATGGCAATACCGTTTTAGGGACTATTGATATGGGAGAGTTGTTACATATTTGTGATATTAATATTATTATAGTATGTAATTTAATTTGGTCAACCGTCTTCGCGATATATTTACAAATTATGTCATTTTACTTAAAACAAGCGCAGCTATGATGTCATTTATAGTTCAAATGATTGGATGGTTGGTTATAACATTTTTTTAATAACGCGGCTTTCGAATATTGCATAAATTCCGTTTGCTAGCAAAAGTAATGCGGCATGATATAACGATGACTTCTAGATATATTCACCCCGATACTTTAGATATGCTAGAGGCGGTAAATAAAACAGCTAATCCTAACAATTCCCCAGCGACTGAGTTTTTTTATATTTTACCACATTAATAAAACCGATTTTCGCCTATTTTTTTATATTTTATTGACCCCCGCTAAGGGAGTAGGACGAGGTAACTGGCTCAAGGTAATCCGTCTATAATTTCTTGGCCTTAATAAGTGTATCGTCCAACATAACGTTTCGTTTTTGCTTGTGTTATAATGCTTCTATGAACAGGTATTTGATTAAAATATTACATGGGTTGATATCCCGCGTTTTCATATGGACCATCGCTTTGCTGGTCTGTCTAAGTGGCTGTGCAAAAGATGAGGGGCCAACATCGGTGGTTGAAATCACCGTCCCTTCTCCGGTGCATACGGTTGCCGCGTCTATACAGCCCAGTCCCCAAGGCACGCCCTCGCCGCTTGCCTCGCCATCCCCTACGCTTCTGCCTTCTCCGTCAGCCGTAAGTACTGCCGCCGCAAAAACCCCAGTACCGGATGAGCAACTGGAGCGAACAGTCATTGCGGAGGGGTTTTATTATGTGGAGCTCAATGATGCGCTCAAAGCGCGGATTACCGGCATGAGTTACCCCGCAAAAGGCGAATCCTGCAAAATCTCCTATGCCGATCTTCGCTATATCCACTTGCTGTATGTGGATTTTGAAGGCGTTACCCAAGAAGGCGAACTGATGGTCAATGCGAAGCTGGCGCAGGAAGTTACAGAAATCTTCTATGCGCTGTATCAGGCAGAATATCCACTGGCATCGGTGCGTTTGGTAGATGATTACGGCGAACCGGGAGACGACAACCTGTCCATGGCCGACAATAACACATCCGGGTTTAATTATCGGCGCGTCACCGGGTCAAGCACCCTATCGCGCCACAGTTACGGTGCGGCCATCGACATCAATCCTCGATACAATCCCTATATAAACGGAGACAGGATTTCACCTGCAAACGGGGCGCAATATGCGGACCGTTCCCTGGAATTTCCGGGGAAGATCGATCATGACGATTTGTGTTATCAGCTGTTTACGGCCCACGGCTGGAGTTGGGGCGGAGACTGGGATGGGGATAAGGATTACCAGCATTTTTCCAAGGCAGTTTCCTGATTTTTAAGATGTAGCGTCCCGTGCTTAATTTAGTGGCCGGGATTCCGTACTAGGCGTGACGAGCAAGCCCGCCCTGACAATGGCCGAAATCGAATCCCCCTTCGGATATGCCAGGCTTTTTTGCTCGTTATTTTCTTGCCATTTTTATCCAATTGTATTAATATGGAAGCAGTGATCATCCAAAAATTGGTACTTTCCGACAATAAATCTGGCATCGTAGCCAATATTAGCTCTTGTGATATATACTACATAAACTACTTAAAGAGAGGGAGTAAATTTATGAGTGGATTGTCTTGGATCGATATCTTTTTAAGGCTCATCCCCGAGGGGCTCATCATCATGTTAGCCGGGTACGCTATCTCTAAAAAAGCTGTTACGATCAAACCCTATTTATTATCAAGCATTCTTTTTGCTTTGATCACTTTCTTAGTTAAAATGCTGCCGGTGAGCGTCGCATTGCCTATGATCCTATCTGCAACAGCGGCTGTTTTTTTGTTAGTTTTTATCAATAAAATTAAAGTAATCTACGCTGTCATTTCAACGATTGTATGCTTAATGTTATCTGCATTATTTGAAGGATTAAATATTTTTTTACTTGGGAAATTATTCAGTATCAGTACGAATGAAATTTATAATTCCACCCCGGTTTTTAAACAGCTGGTTATGCTTCCCTCCTTACTGCTGCTTGCGGCAGTCGTCATTACATTTTACTTTATCATGATGAGAGTTGCCAAAAAGAGCGTAACGAAAAATGTCACTATCGAATAAACTTGCGCAAAAGATCTCTTTGAAACTAGACTATGATGCCGAAAAATGTGCGGTGATCAGTTACGGAATATTTGCCTTCTTACAGACCTTAGCTTCACTGGCAATCATCACGCTTTTGGGTATTCTGTTAGGCATGGTATTGCAAGCTTTGGTGGTAACTTTTTCCGCATCTGTATTAAGGCAATATTCCGGCGGCGTTCATGCCACAAGCCCTAATATCTGCCTCATCGTCGGCACGGTTGCGACAATGACAATTACTTTAGCGGCGCATTATTTAACGGGATTGGTGCCTGTTGAATTCCTGATCACGATCAATGCTTTATTAATGGCTGCTTCGTATTGGCTGGTTATCAAATATGCGCCGGTTGATAGCCCCGCAAAACCAATCAGAACCGAACATAAAAGAAAAAAGATGAAGCGGTCCTCGTTGATTGTTTTAACTATCTATTTTGTGATAATCGTTTTATTGGTAGTTATGTATTTAACCCAAGAAAGCAGCGCCTATATGGAATTCGCCATGTGTATCGGCATGGCAACCGGATGGCAGGTTTTCAATCTTACCAAAAAGGGGTATAGGTGGCTAAAAAAGGCCGACTCAATTTTAGCTGGCTTATTATTAAATAAAGGAGAACACAAATGAAAAAAAACAGTTTAATCATTCTTGCCGCAACGATATTTACTTTTATTGCTTCGCTGGTCGCTTCCTCCGCTTGTATTACTGGATGGTATCAGCCGGAAGAACCCGTTTCTTTACAAGATAGATAGTTTTTTAGTTGCTTACCATCTATGCCCCTGACTTTAATCAGCTTGCCATCTATGCCCCCAATTGGTAGGAGATCTTATGACATCTTCTGGTAAAAAACCCGAAACACGCAATATACTATCCTTGATTAAACTGGGCAGTATCATAATAATTAGTATCATTTTAATTAACAGCTCTACTGTTAGCCAGATGATATATATTAATTTTGCCGAGCTTTTAAATTTCTTGATAAAACTATTTTTTGCGCTTGCATTCTCTATAGGATATTACATTTGGTCTTATATCCTTTTTGAGCGCGTCAATCAAAAGTATAGAAACAAAGTAAATATGTTGGAATCCATTGTATTTCTATTGTTTTTTATGGCTTTTATTTGGATTACAGGAAAAAATCATAGCCCTTTTAAAATTATATTTCTGTTTATCATCATTCCGACTTCGATTCAGTTTCCTAAGTATGGCCTTATCTCTGCGTGTATTTCAGCATTGTATTTGATTTTTTTGGACTTACTTATGGGGCCAATTCGATTGATCAATGTAAACCTCGAAAACGACATCGTTATTTCTTCATTTTTCATTGTAATTGCATGGCTTCTTTCACACTATGTAAAAATCGAACACGAGCATTCTCAGATGCTTGAATACAAAGCGAATACAGATGAATTGACAGGACTTTACAACCATCGCTATTTTTACGATAAAATAGAAAGCTATTATTCAGACAAAAAAACATCAAGAAATCTTTCACTTATATTTCTTGATGTTGACTATTTTAAGCAATATAACGATATGTTTGGCCATGTAAGAGGCGATCATGTTCTTAAATTAATTGGCAGCAAACTCAAAGAAATCTTAAGCGACGAAGAGATCACCATTGCCCGCTACGGCGGGGATGAATTCGCCATCATCATACCCGGAAAACCCAAAACACTGGTCTACGCCATAGGAGAACAGATTCGTTCCGCGATTGAAAAAATGGATTTTGAAGGGCAGGAGTTTTTAACATCAAAAAACCTCACGGCTTCTATCGGCATAGCAATAAAGGACAAGCATACGGATGGATATATCGATCTGATAAAAAATGCGGATGACGCTCTATATAAAGCTAAATTCACCAAGAAAAATCAGGTGGCAATTTTCAGTTCTATTTACAACATGATAAATACGAACGTAAATGAGCACTTTGATTTAATCTCGTCAATTAAAACCCTTATCAGTGTAATCAACGCCAAGGATAAATATACATTCGGACATGTTGAAAGAGTTGTTCATTATGTTAAAATGTTGTCCGACAAGCTTAGATTAAACGAACAGGATAAAGCGACATTGGTTTATGGTGCCTATATTCATGATATTGGGAAGATAAACATACCAGAATATATCCTCAATAAACAAATGCCCTTAGCCGGCGACGAATGGAATCTTATCAAGCAGCATCCTGTTATTGGTGCTGAAATTATAAATAAAATTGAATCTCTTTCCAGTGTAATTCCCATTGTTTTACATCATCATGAAAGCTTTGACGGATCCGGCTATCCGAATAAACTTAAGGGAGATGAAATACCTTATCTCGCACGAATTTTAACTGTTGCCGACTGTTTTGACGCCATGACCTTCAACCGTTCTTATAAACAGGCAAGGACCTATGAGGAAGCAATCATAGAGTTAAAAAGATGCAGCGGGAAACAGTTTGATCCTGTTATAACCGAGCACTTTATCGAAATAATTGAAGATCTGAATCTTTCGAATTCAAGCCCTTTTTATGAGCAATATGAATAAAGATATTAAGACAACTTTCTTAACTTCGATCTTTATTGCACTGCAGTATACTATAACTATATTTTTTATTATTGGCGTCACAATAAAGTTAAACCCGCCCGCAGAATTTATTAAAAACTTTTTGTTTTATATTGGTGTATTCATATTGCCCATCTTATTATTTATTAAAATAGTATTTAGGGTTAACCCCTATGTCTATCTGGATTTAAGCTTCAACTTAAAAGCGATTGCAACGGGATTTATTATAAGCATTATAATGTTCGCAATATTCTATATTACCCATAATTTCAAACTAAATGTTTTTATATTTGATATCCAGAAAACATTACTCATGACCGGTATGATACTTGCCGGCATATTCGAGGAGATACCCTTCCGGGGTTTTTATCTAAAATTCTTTGAAAGTAAATTGAGTTTCCCTTGGTCTAATTTTATTACAGCGCTCATGTTTAGTTCATTACATATCAGACAGATTATTGAGCAAGGTATGATTCAGTTTTTTATGCTATTTATAATGGGTTTGTTTTTAGGCTATCTATACAAAAGTACGAAGTCATTATGGGCTCCTATCATAATACATATGACATATAATACTTTGATTTTTTTGTTTAAATAATACAGACCTGCCAAACCATTACAAGGTCATATCACGAATTCATCTGCTAAACCCGCAACTTGAAGAGAACGGCGCATACTATATAGAAGATAAGCGAAGGTGCTTATTTCCATGAGGAGTAAGCGCCTATTTTTTTGCAATAGGGGTGTGGTAACCATGTGCGGCATTGCAGGCTTTTGCGATTTTAAGGAGAACTATCTATACGATGCGCAGAAATGGAACCGGATTTTGATTGCGATGCGGGAGGAAATTGAGCATCGCGGCGGCGACCAAAGGGGCGAATACTTGGATCACAATGTGGGGCTGGCCCATGCAAGGCTTTCCATTCGGGACCTCGCAGGCGCATTGCAGCCAATGAAGCGCAGGGTAAACGACGCCGATTATGTGATTGTTTACAACGGCGAGATCTATAATGTTGACGAATTGATGGAGCCACTGAAGCAAAAAAAATATGCCTTTAAAACTACCGGTGATACAGAAGTTATTCTAAATTCCTATATCGAATATGGGTCTGATTTTATATCGAAACTAAACGGAATATTCGCTTTCGCTATTTGGGACGGCAGGCAAAAGCGGCTACTTTTATGCCGGGACCGGGTTGGAATTAAGCCGCTGTTTTATTCTTTGCACGACGGTTTGCTGGTTTTCGGTTCGGAAATAAAAGCGCTTTTCGGCCATCCGCAAATCATCCCACAGGCAGATGAAAACAGCTTTCAAGAGATTTTCGGAATTGGGCCTGCCAGAACCGCCGGATGCGGCGTCTTTGAGGGGATTAATGAACTGCATCCGGGCAATTACGCCATATTCTCAGCGGATGGTCTTAAGGAGTACAATTATTGGAAGCTGGAAGCCCGGCCCCATGCCGACAGCTATGAAGAAACGGTGGAGACCGTATCCTATCTGGTTCAAGATTCCATTACCCGGCAGATGGTATCGGATATTCCGGTTTGTACCTTTTTATCCGGAGGGCTGGATTCCAGCATCGTCACGGCCGTTGCTTCCGGATTTATGCAGGCCAACGGACAGACGCTCAACACGTTTTCCTTCGATTTCACGGACAATGACAAGTTCTTTTCCTCCAACCAATTTCAACCCACCCGCGACCGGCCCTATGTAGATCAAATGCTCTCTGCTTTTCCACTACATCACACCTATTTGGAATGCGACGAAAAGCTGCTGGCGGATATGCTACCAAAAGCCATGCGGGCCAAAGACCTTCCCGGAATGACGGATGTGGATGCGTCTTTGATGTATTTTTGCTCTTTGGTTAAAAAGCAAAACAAAGTAGCCTTAACAGGAGAATGCGCCGACGAAATATTTGGAGGCTATCCGTGGTTTTACCGGGAGGATCTGCTGCGCACCGACGGCTTTCCATGGTCAAACGATTTTGCCGCCAGAACGGCTCTGCTGACAGACGAAACCATTGCGTCGCTTGATCTGAAGGAGTATGCCCGGCAGCGCTACGAAGACTCCATCCAATCCGTGCCTCGCCTTGCGGGAGAAAGTGCCGAGGAAAGCCGCCGGCGGGAGATCAGTTACCTGAATCTACGCTGGTTTATGTCAACATTATTAGACCGTATGGATCGAGCAAGCATGTCCTGCGGGTTGGAGGCGAGAGTTCCCTTTGCAGATCATAGGATTATTGAATACCTTTATAATGTGCCGTGGCGAATGAAATATCGAAACGGCATGGAAAAAGCGCTGCTTCGGGATGCCTGCCGGGGTCTTCTTCCAGATGAAATTCTGTATCGAAAGAAAAGCCCCTATCCTAAGATTTATAACCCGGAATATGAAAAGCTTCTTGTGCAAAAGTTTTCGCAGGTGCTACAGGATAAGAACTCTCCCATTAATAGATTCGTCGACAAGGAGAAAGCAAACAAATTTTTGTCAGCCCCGAAAGATTACGGGAAACCGTGGTTCGGCCAGCTGATGGCAGGCCCACAAATGGTTGCTTATATGCTGCAGGTCAACGACTGGATGCTACAGTATCATTTGTTATAAATTTATTGCCATTGCCTGATTTTAAGGATTGCGCTTTGCGCAATCCTTAAATGTACGTTTTTGCCTGCACTGAAACGCCTTTTATAAAAGGATTCATCTCATCTGAAACACATCGCCTCCATCAAATCACTGTTTACTGCTAACATCCCTATCGCCTCTTGAATATTATATAAAAAAGGATCGGAGAAGTAATGATTTGATGAAATTCATGATTTTCGGAGAGGACCGCCGAAATGCATATTTGGCTGAACTATTAATAGAAGCCGGTTGGGAGCAGGAAAAGGATGCCGATTTGCTTGTAATTAGCCCCAACGAAGAGATTTTTGACAATATTGATTTTTCCAGGCCTGGCGCTTTGATTTTTGGAGGCAAAAACGGAACGAAAGAAGAGATCCAAGCGGCCGGTCGAGAAAAATATGAACCCAGCGAAAAATACATGAAGAAGAATTCCATTGCCACTGCGGAGGGGGCATTGTCAATGGCAATTTCTGAAACAAATCATACCGTCTGCAATAGCGATGTTCTTGTTTTGGGCTATGGATTCTTGGGGAAGGCCGTCAGTGATCTTTTTTTAAGAATCGGGGCAAACGTTACGGTATGTTGCAAGGAAGAGGAACGGCCTGAAATAAAAGGGCTCAATTATGTGCCGCTCAGCGGGCTTAAGGCGCTGCCATACAACATCATATTGAATACGATACCCGCTCAAATCCTGCAAGACGCCTTATTTGAAAGCGCACCAAAAGGCGCCATATTGATTGAGCTTGCAAGCAAACCATGCTGCAACCAAAATCAAACCAAAGTCCGGATTATAAAAGCAGGCAGGTTGCCCGGTAAATTTAGCCCATATTCAGCGGCTTTATCTATGTACGAGGAAATAACTGACAGGATAGGGAGGTCATAAAATGAATGAAACATTATTCGATAAGCGCATTGGGTTTGCGGTAACCGCTTCATTTTGCACATTTGAAGCAATCTTACAACCGTTAAAGGCGATTGTGGAGCAGGGGGGCAAGGTTACGCCCATCCTATCTTTCAACGCGTCCAGCATTGACACCTCATATACCAGCGCCCAGGCATTTAAAGACAAACTAATCGAGATCACAGGGAATGAGATTATTGATTCATTTGTGAAGGCAGAGCCCATTGGGCCAAAAGCGCTGTTTGATATCATCATCGTTGCACCGTGTACGGGTAACACGCTGGCGAAGCTGGCATGCGGAATAACGGACACCCCGGTTACCATGGCGTGCAAAGCGCAGCGAAGAAACGAGCGCCCCGTTCTATTGGCGATTTCCACAAACGACGCGCTATCGGCCAACGCACCAAACATCGGAACGCTTCTGAATCGAAAAGGGTATTATTTTGTTCCCTTCAGACAGGATAATGCCATGAAAAAGCCAAACTCCTTGGTGGCGGATATGGGTAAAATCATGCCGGCCGCCATTGCGGCACTAAGCGGCATACAGTTGCAGCCGATGCTATTGTAAGGCGCAGACGTTTGCGGCAGGCACTTTTGAAATGAAGTGCACGCGTCTCTGCTCTACATTTTTCGCGGTTCATCTTAGCAAGCACATATTCTTTGCCATAATAAAAAACCCTATAACTACCAAAGCTACAGGGTTTTTTATTACCTCTTCTTGGGGGTTATTCCCATGGTTTCCTTAAGACCTTTTCAATGAATATTCTCGCAATCACGGGGTCGAACTGTCTGCCTGCGCACCGTTTGATTTCTTTTATGGCCGCTTCCTCACTGAGTGCTTTTCTATAACTTCTCGGCGTGGTCATTGCATCATAAGCGTCTGCAACCGATATAATCCTTGCCGGAATCAAGATTTCTTTCCCTTTAAGGCCCTTGGGATACCCCGTTCCATCCCATTTTTCCTGATGTTCAAAAATATAATCGCCGATCTCCGATAATTCAGTGACTGCGCTTAATATCCGCTGACCCATTTCTGGATGCTTTTTCATTTCCTCCCATTCATCAGGATCAAGCTCGCCAGTCTTATTGAGCGTTCTGTCGTCGATTCCGATTTTTCCGATATCGTGCATCAAGCCGGCTATTTTAATTTTGTTGACCACTTCCTTTGAAAAGTCCATATTGAGCGCAATCGCTTCGCAAAGTTCCCCGACTCTTTTTGAATGCAGCATCTCCCGGTGGTTCTTTGCGAACAGTGCATTCATGATCAGGTCAATCGTATTCCGCCTTGAACTGTTGAGCTGCTTGAATTGATACATTTTGTCTTCCGCATCCTTGACAGTATCCTGTATGTCTTCCGCTTCATTCCTTTTGGCTGCACAGCCAAAAGATACCGTGATATCCAGATTGTCCACTTTTTCTTTGGTCAGCAGCTTATTGATGCGCGCAACGATCTTCTCAGCATGGGCAACATCCGTTTTGGGAAGCAACATAACAAATTCATCCCCGCCAAGTCTCGCGATAATATCGTCTGCCCGACATGCCTTTTTCATGGCCCGCGCTACCTTCTTAATGAGTTCATCCCCCTTTGCATGCCCGATGGAGTCGTTGACAATTTTCAATCCGTTCACGTCGCCCATCATAATCGAAATGGGAAAATTCCTTTTTGTATCAAGCCGCTTTAATTCTTCCTCATAAAACCTTCGGTTGTATAATCCGGTGAGCTGGTCATGATAACTTAGAAACTTAATTTCTTCTTCCCGTTGCTTATATTCCGTAATATCTCTTGATAACGCGACAAAGCCCAAGTAATCCCCGTAATTATCTTTACATATAGAAGCGGAGAAAAGAATCGGTATTTGAGTGTTATCTTTGGAAAGGAAGAACGTATCTTTATTGCGAACAGAACTATGCTGTAAAGTTTTTATGAGGTCTTGCATTTCTGCTTTTACTTTCATGGGGAAAAGTGTTTCGAACGGCTTCTCGAGCAGGTCGGTTCTTTTATATCCTAAAAGAGACAATGTTTCGGAATTGGCATATGAAATCAGCCCCTGGGGATTCACCAATACCAGTGAATCAATCATTGTTTTCAGAATACTTTCAGCAGCAAGGGATGGCGACAGAATCATTAATCGATATTTTACAACTGCATATAGAATGCCCAACAGCCAAATCATCAGCCAGGCTACCGTAATATCCGGAATATGGGCTTTGATGATGATTTGCGCAAATATGTTGTACCCCATACCAGCGACAAAGGAAATTGAGGCCGCTGCTAATATTATTTGAGCCTGTTTTCGTTCCCTGATTGACCCGGCTTTTTTTAGCACCGAAAAACATATAAATATATTTAATATCCCCGACAATCCTATGGAACCAAAAAAACTCCAAAACCATATTGATGTCACATTATAAATTGGTATCCAGCCGTATTGAGAATAAATCAAATCACTAATAAATAAATTATTTTTTATTGCCTGAAATAGAAAAACTGCCGCAGGTAAATAAAGTATTAAGTATATCCACCATTTTTTAAGAAGATTATCCTTTTTTGCATACAATAAAAAGAAATGAATGGAAATACTTGCAAAGGTGTAATATCCAAGCGAACCTACCGTACTCCAAAGTAAACTGCTCGCTTTGTCAGGCGAGACAGTTGAAACGGCAATAAAAAACGACCACACGAAAAGACTTAGATTCAGTGCAAAAAAAACCCTGTTTAGCGCAGATTTTTTATCATAGCGGAGCATAACAATGCCCATGACAAGATAGATCATGCTACAAAAAAGCAATAAATGTGAAAATACGTTCATTACATTACTCCGCTTCAATATTTACTTTTGTAGAGTATCTTTGAATTTATACAATATCTTTATCTTTGTTTTTGGCCATTTACATGCTTAAATTATAACATTTCAATTGACTTTATACAACATTTTATGTATTTTTTTGGCAAAGGCTGCTGACAAATACGCGGGAAACGCCCTTGCGATGTCGCCCAAAATCGCACCGGCTCTGCTGGCTGATGTCCCTGGCATCTTGGAGGAGCGCTTTCCCAACCCGCTCCGCTTTTGGTTGAAATATATGACAAATATGATATAGTAATTTCAGTTCACATTGCCAGCAATTACATATTAATTAATTCATCTTGTTTTATGTAAAAAAATAAATACAGAGGTTTGAAACAAAAAACTCGGGTATATTCGCGGTATAACAGGGAGGAATTCTGATGAAACAAAAGAAGCGCATAGGCCTTATTATAGGTATTGTTGCAATTATCATTGTGGCATTTGCTGCGGCATTCATTCTGATAAAGATGGGCGAGGCCAATACGCCGAGTTCTTCTCAGGTTCAAGCACAAACGGAGGGAGGCAGCAATACGGCCATTACGCCCGCCCCTTCTCTGGCGCAGACAGATACGCAAGAGAAAAGTTCGGGCCTCAGTAGTGATCAGAACGATTTTATTCATTCTTTGATCGGCACGGATGAATCTACCCTTACTGCGCAAGAAAAGCTAGATCAGATCGATTTTTCCAATCGTATTTTCTCGCCAGAATATCACCCCGCAATTTCACTCGTAGTTGAAACTGGGTTCGATGCCGGCACACCGTCCGGCGCACCGTGGACATGTGTCATAACGCCCGACGGCGACCAAACAAAGACGTTCAACTTTCAGTTCAATCAGGACGTCTCCGCAAGCAAGATCGTATGGCAGGTCTCCCTTTTCCCGTTTTCCGGCGGGCCGGCGACATCGTCCGACAAACCCGGCTGCCTTCTGCAAAGCGGTGAACTCTCCGGCACGGCAAAGTCACTTACCGTGGACTTCTCCAAAGTTTATGCTGCGGAAACTGCTTTTTTTCATCCGCAACTAAGCAAGTACACTTTCAGAGCTTCCGGGAACCTACTCTTTCAGATATCAGGAGCCGGTGTCACAACAGCGCTGGGGAAGCAAACTACGATACCGCTGCGTACCTATTACGTGCGCGCGTTTCCAGTGGACAGCACAGGCGTCAGTATTTCAGACGCAGGCACCGGACTGCCCATACTATATGGCGATCCAACGCCGGCAAAGGCAACCAGCAGCCTGATTCGGAAATTTTCGGTGAAGTTCTCGTTGATGCCAGCCAGAGACTCGGGCACGGTAACGTATAACGGCGAATTCCCAAATGATTTCCGAGATATGTCCGAAGTCACGATGCTCAATACCGGTTCAAAAACATACTCCGTGCTGCCATCAGGGTTTCCTACCAATACGCAGAAGCTGCTGCTGCAAGTCGGCCTTTCGGATTTTGCGGCAGGCGACTGGAATAACACGCCGGGCCTCGTCTATGAGACAAGCATAACCGCCGCCGACTCGATTTTTCAAGCGCTAGGCGATGTCAATTCATACGGTATAAGCCTTGATTTTTCGCAGTTTGTCCCGGCCGACAGCGCCTTGCCGGACAATGAATATATCCATTATTATGTCCGCGCCATATCGATGACCGAAGGCACGCAGCCGGGAACGGCAAGCGCCTCGTATTCCGAAACGATCATCATAAACTATGGCAAATATCAGGCGGGAGACTTTAAATATTATCCGGAGATCAAAATCAGCCCAGAAGTGCCCACCATTGAAAGCTTATCGTTTACGCCGGTACGCTGGGAGGCATCGGACTGGCAATACCATTACATTGTCACTCGCCAGCCCACCGAAAAGGAGGTCTTTATGGGCTTTGGCAGCAACAGTCCGTATTCCGGCTATCCTGTCGGTACAAAGATTGACTTTACCCCGCACCCCGAGAATAAATCCTGGTGGGAAGAGGCCTGGGACGCCATCACAGATTTCTTCGGCAGCATTGCCGATTTTGCAGCCAAGCTTGTCAATTGGATCAGCAATGCGTATGCTGATTTGAAGTCAGGCATTATCAATATCGCCGTATCGGCGCTTCCCGATTCCTGGCAGGGGCCCATGCGAACAGCTTTGACAGCCCTTGCCGACTACGGGCTCGCTTCCATCGGCATCCCTCCCTCTCTGCCCAATTTTGACGAACTGGCAAACATGGGCACCGATTATCTGGCGACCGTTGCCATGGAGCAAGCAGGGATCCCGGCCGACAGCATCATCACATATGGCGCCGAGGAGCTGGCCGGAAAGATTGGGGACGAGCTGACCAGTTCTGCCAAGTCAGCCTCACCCAACCCCATGAACTGGGATTTCGTTAAGCTTGACCCGGATTATCTTTACAAGCCCGCTTACCTGACGATCGAGCTTTATAATCCCTATAGCGAGCCCACGCCGGCAGGGAAGCTTTCGTTTACGATGGATAAATTTATGGACATGAGCAAAAATGGATTTGATCCAACAATAACAAGGCTGTATGCCCTTTACGGCTCCTCCTATGTTTGCCTGTTCAAGCCTGTTTTCGGCATGGAAATTCCATCGCTGGCCCCCGGTCAGCACTTGAGTGTCCCCGTAATCCTTGAACCGTATGTGGGGATCCCTCTGCCCGGATGCTCAGCACCCGTATCAACGGAAGGCTTTCAGCATATGTACAGCCTTGGTGAATATGACTGCAACCTAGGTATCACATACGATCTTCCCCCCGTTACCGAAGCGTCCAAAAAGCAGGGCCATACGGAAGAAGCCATTTACAGCTATACCTCACAGGGCAGCTTTTTCAGCTTTGCGCTGGATCCCTGTGACAGCTACAGCAAATAAACAAAGGACCAAAAAGGGCCGGGAGGTGCTATGCCTCCGGCCCTTTTTATGCTGTATGGGCAGCGAAACTGCAGCGCTTTTTCCAGAGAATATGAATTAGAGGCAGCCCAAAAAATTAAATCAAAAAATAAATATAGTTTTGGACGATTTTTGTCGATATTTAATGTATAAACAAAAAATATCGATGGGGGTAACCAGCAATGAAAAAAAAACTCGCAACAAGGATTGCATTAATTGAAGCAACTTTTGTCCTCGTTGTTTTATTTGCCCTGATTGCTGTAGCAGTAATTCTTTCTACGAATTCGATATCCTCCGGCACAAATGGAACATTGAATGCCATCGCCGAGCAAAACTCCATACGCATACAATCCATGTTGGACGAAGCCATGGGCGCTGCGGATGATCTTCGATCATACGTCGCTACAAATTACACCCCCACCTCAACCGGCACTCCTAAAATACAAGCGAGTGACGTATACACAGGTAAGTATCTGTCAGATTCCTGTAAATCCATTGAGAACATGGCCATTGAATCCGCGTGGAAGAAGGTAGCGGCCAACGAGAGCCTCGTTGGCCTTGGCATATTCTTTGAACCTTATGCTTTTGACAACGATATTGAACAATTTGCAATTTACATCGACGATACCATGGCGGCAAATCATACCGTATCGATGTATTCGGAAGATTACACAACGCAGACATACTATAAGGACGCTATTTTGAACAATAAACCCGTGATTACCGACCCCTTTAACTGGGGAGGAATCTACATGGTTTCTATTGCCATTCCTATTGAAAGCGGAGACGGTAATGTCATCGGCGACGTAATCGCCGATTTCGGCATGGATAGCTTCGGTTCGATAGAGGTTGAGAATGCAAGCTATCCAACCATGTATGCGGGTATTATCTCTGGAAACGGCACTGTCATGTATGACAGCAAAAACATAGAAAATATCGGCAGTAATTTTGGATCACTGCTGGCAAATCAGGACGAGTATGCCACAATTGCTCAAAACTTCGGAAACGGCACTGCTTTCCGGATTGAAACTGTCAACAGTGAAGGCATATCTGAAATTCGCTATTTTCAACCCATTGAAATGGGCAATGAAACTTGGTGGTCTCAAACCGTAATAGAATCATCCGACTTTAATTCGGCAACAGTTCAAATTGTTATATGGCTTGTTGCCGTTGCGGTTGTCGCCGTTGTACTGATCATTTTATTCACCAGCTTTTTACTCCGGAGAAAAATTAGTCCCATTCAAAGCATTGTGGATTCCGCAAGGAAAATTGAAAATGGCGATCTTGAAATAAATATGGATATTAAATCAGAGGATGAAATTGGCCAACTGTCACATTCATTCATGAACATGACGGAAGGACTGCGTTTGATTATCAAGGATATCAGCTACCTCCTATCCGAAATGGCCAATGACAACTTTTGCGTCTCTTCAAAAAACAGGGATAAGTATATTGGAGATTACTCCACCATTTTTGAGTCACTGGAACATATAAAGAGCACCCTAGCACAAACCTTACTTGAAATCCGAAGAGCAACCGGCCAAGTTTCTTCTGCTTCCGATCAGGTATCCGCCGGTGCACAGACGCTCGCTCAGGGAGCTACAGAGCAGGCATCCGCAATTGAAGAGTTTTCTGCAAGCATCAACGAAATATCCGAACAGCTCGGTGGCACCGCCAACAGTGCCGAAACTGCTTTTGAGATCACCGAGCAGGTTAATTCGGTCATCAATATCAGCCTTGCAGAAATGCACCAGCTACTCAATGCAATGACGGATATCGCAACAGCTTCGGAAAATATCCGGAAAGTCCTTAAAGATATTGACGCCATCGCTTTCCAGACAAACATTCTGGCACTCAATGCCGCAGTGGAAGCTGCCCGTGCAGGCTCAGCAGGCAAAGGCTTTGCCGTAGTGGCTGACGAGGTCAGAAATCTTGCCCAGAAGTCTTCTGAATCCGCAAAGAACACCGCTGTATTGATTGAAGCTTCCGTTGCCGCAGTAAACAAAGGCGTCACTCTGGCCAAAAATGCAAGCAATGCGTTTGAAAACGTCAATGAAAAAGCCTCAAGCATGGGAAAACTGGTTGAGGAAATTTCATCCGCAACGACCACGCAATCTGAGAGTGTAAGACAAATTCTCATTGGAATTGAACAGATATCCAGCGTTGTGCAGATGAACTCCGCCACCGCCGAGGAAAGCGCTGCAGCAAGCCAAGAGCTCTCCGACCAAGCAAATAGGCTGGAAGAGCTCGTTTCAAGGTTTATTCTCAATAGTGAATCTTGAAAAACTGTTCAGATAGTAACATAAATGATTCCATCCCCCGCCACAAACTGCGGGGGATTATTTTATTTATACGCAAGAAAATTTAAAGGTGAAATTTTATTGCCATGAGCATCATTTACAGTACGATTACCAAAAAAGGAAAATAGCGGCTATACCAGAAAAAATCCAGGCTGGTTTTAAAGATATTAACTAAAAAAAGTATGTAAAAATGTTGACAATCAAGGTTCATTTGATATAATTATATCGATAAATTAATATTGATAAAATTGGACGGAATCCAGGGGGTGAAATGATGAGTACACGTGACAGCAGTATTACCCCCATATCGAATCAGACGGTAAAACGGATTCCATTTTATCTTGGCTATCTTCAGTCCGCATTGGCTGCCGGCACGGAAAACACATCCGCGACGGTAATCGCCCGTGCGCTGAACCTCAATGAAGTGCAGGTGCGCAAGGACCTCGCCGCCGTAAGCCAGTCCGGCGGCCGCCCGAGAACGGGATACGTCATAAAGGATCTGGTCAGTGATATTGAGGATTTCCTTGGCCTCAACAACAATGACGAGGCGGTGCTGGTGGGCGCAGGACATCTTGGCAAAGCGCTTTTATCCTATAAGGGGTTTGACGAGTACGGGCTGAAAATTGTTGCCGGATTTGATTCAGACGAGGCGGCAATGGGGATGGAATATAACGAAAAGATGATCTTCCCGCTCAATAAGCTCGTTGATCTTACAAAGCGCCTCAACATCCGGATCGGAATCATAACGGTGCCCGCAGGGGCGGCTCAGGGGGTCTGCGATATGCTAGTGGAGGCGGGATGCCTCGCCATATGGAACTTTGCGCCAGTCCACCTTAACGTTCCGGAGGGGATTATGGTTCAAAACGAGAACATGGCGGCTTCCTTGCTGCTTCTCTCCAGGCATCTCCAAGAGCACTTTAGCCATGAGGGAATCCAAGGAAAAACGGAATGGGAGGAAATTTTGGAATCGGGTTCAGCCCTCGACGGGCAGAGATAAGCGGAGAAGCCCCGAGAAGCCAAAAGGCTTTGCGGGGTAAGAATTTTGAATAATATTAAGGAGCAGATTTATGGAAGACAACAGATTCGATCGTGTATGTGCGATCCTGGACAAATACCAGCATTCTCCGGATAAGCTGATTCCCATACTGAGAGAGATTCAGGGGGAATATGGTTACTTACCGGAAGAGCTGATGGTTTTTGTTTCAACGGCCCTCTCAGTATCGCCCGCGGCGGTATATGGAGTCGCGACGTTCTACTCTCACTTTACGCTTGAGCCTAAGGGCCGCCATATTATTAAAGTCTGCGACGGCACGGCTTGCCATGTAAAACGTTCCGAAGACATTGCAGACGCAATCGCCAAGCATCTCGGGCTGGACAGCGAGCGCAAGACCACGCCGGATATGATGTTCACTTTTGAGACCGTGGCGTGCCTTGGGGCTTGCTCACTGGCACCCGCGATGGTGATTGATGGCAAGGTTCACGGCCTTATGACTCCCGATAAAGCCATTGAGCTCATTGACAAAGTTAGGGAAGAGGAAAAAGGAGGCTGCTAAAAATGACGGCTAATCTTGGAGAACGTAAAACAAATTTTGAAGGTAAAATGGAAAAACTCGACACGCGCGTAATCGTATGCGCGGGGACGGGCTGCGTAGCGAACGGATCACTTGAGGTCTACGATAAATTCAACGAAGTCATGAAAGAAAAGGGGCTTCCCTTTGCGGTTACCCTGAAAAAAGAAGAAGGAGATCACAAGCACCTTCTCTCAATCTCCGGCTGTCAGGGTTTCTGTCAGGTGGGTCCGCTGGTGACGATTGAGCCGGAGCACATCCTCTATACGAAAGTGCGGCCCGGAGACGTTGATGAGATCATTGAAAAGACGCTCGTAAAGGGTGAAATTGTGGAACGGCTGCTCTATATGGCGCCGGACGGCCCCTCAAAGACCACTGCGGGCATACCTTATTATAAAAAGCAACAGCGACGCTCCCTAGCGTTCTGCGGCGCCATTGACCCTTTGGACATGGACGAATATATCGCAAACGGCGGATATGAGCAGGCGCGTCGTGCTTTCTGCGAAATGACGCCGGAAGAGGTTATTGCCGAAGTCGATCAATCCGGGCTTAGAGGGCGCGGAGGCGGAGGATTCCCCACAGGACGGAAATGGAAGATGGCCGCAGCGCAGAAAAACGACGTCAAATACATTATATGCAACGGCGACGAAGGTGACCCGGGCGCGTTCATGGACTGCTGCGTCATGGAAGGCGTTCCGCACAGCGTGCTCGAAGGCATGATGATCGCCGGACGCGCCATTGGCGCTACCAACGGAGTCATTTATGTGCGTACCGAATATCCCCTCGCCGTAAAGAGACTGGGAATTGCGATTAAGTCTGCTCGGGATGCGGGCATACTAGGAGAAAACATATTTGGTTCCGGATGCAATTTCGACATTGAGATCATGGAAGGCGCAGGCGCATTCGTATGCGGTGAAGAAACTGCTCTGATGGCCTCCATTGAAGGAAAGCGCGGAATGCCCATGCCAAAACCCCCATATCCTGCGCAGAGCGGCCTGTTTGGGAAGCCGACCATCATAAACAACGTTGAGACCCTCGCAACCGTACCGCTCATCCTGCGCATTGGCTGGGAAGAGTTTGCCCGCGTGGGCACAGAAGGAAGCAAGGGTACCAAGACGTTCTCTCTTACGGGGCATGTGGCAAACACCGGGCTTATTGAAGTTCCGTTCGGAACCACGCTTCGCGAGATCATCGTAGACATCGGCGGCGGCGTTGTGAACGACGACGGAACCAACGTTGGCGCAGATTTTAAAGCAGTGCAGATCGGCGGGCCTTCGGGCGGATGCCTTACCCCGGAAATGCTCGATATGGAGCTCGACTATGAGAACCTCAAAAAAGTTGGTGCTATGGTCGGTTCGGGAGGCCTGGTGGTTATGAACAAGCAGACCTGCATCGTGCAGATCGCCCGTTTCTTCATGCAGTTTACCCAGAACGAATCCTGCGGAAAATGTGTGGTTTGCCGCGAAGGTACGCGCCAGATGCTTGCGCTCATGGACGATATCATCGAAGGCCGCGCGGACGAAACCACGATTCCCCTGCTCGAAGAGCTTGCCAAAACAGTAAGCGTAGGTTCTCTTTGTGGGTTGGGAAAGACGGCGCCTAACCCGGTGCTGTCCACGCTGAAATATTTCCGCGATGAGTATAATGCTCACGTATTCGAGAAGCGCTGCCCCGCTGGACGCTGCAACGGGCTTAAGGTCTATTCTATTGATTTAGCCAAGTGCAAGAGCTGCGGACTGTGCGCAAAGAAATGCCCGGTGGGCGCCATCACAGGCGCAAAGGGTCAGCCGTATGTCATTGATGCTGCCAAGTGCATAAAGTGTGGCGCGTGCTTAGAGGCCTGTAAGTTCGAAGCCGTTGAAGTGAAATAGGGGGACAAAGACAATGACCAAAAATCAGGTTATAACTGTTGATAACATTGAAGTGCCGATTGAAGGCGAACGCAATCTACTCGAAGTCATCCGCAAAGCGCACATCGAGCTTCCCACGTTCTGCTATCATTCGGAGATCAGCATCTACGGTGCTTGCCGCATGTGCATGGTGGATATTGAAGGGCGCGGCATACAGCCCGCCTGCTCAACGCCCCCCGAAGGTGGAATGATCGTCCACACCGACACGGCACAAATTCGCAAGATGCGCAAGATGATTATTGAGCTGATGCTCGCCGCCCACGACCAGGACTGCCTGACCTGCCCCAAGAGCGGAGACTGCCGCCTGCAACAGGTTGCTAAGCAGCTAGGCGTAGAAAAGGTGCGCTTCAAGCAGGTCAATAAAAAGCAGCCCAAGGACTTAAGCTCGGATGCCATCATCCGCGATCCCAACAAGTGTGTACTGTGCGGAGACTGCGTGCGTGTATGTAACGAAATCCAGAGCGTTGGCGTGCTTGACTTTGCAAAAAGAGGCGCACAGTCTGAGGTTGCTCCCTGTTTCGGAAAAGGAATGGGCGAAGTCGAGTGCATCAACTGCGGGCAGTGCGTAAAGATATGCCCGGTGGGCGCGCTGACCACAAAGTTCCAGATCAACGAAGTTTGGGACGCGATTCATGACTCCGAAAAGGTTGTGGTCGTTCAGATCGCTCCGGCGGTACGCGTTGCCATTGGCGAGCAATTTGGATTCAAACCGGGCGATGCGACAATCGGCCAGGTTGTCACGGCATTGCGCATGATGGGCGTTAACAAGGTATATGATACGTCCTTTACCGCAGACCTTACGGTTGTGGAAGAAGGCAACGAATTCTTGAAGCGTTACTCTGAGAATGACCGTCTGCCCCAGTTTACCTCCTGCTGCCCGGCATGGGTGAAGTTTGCGGAGCAGTACTATCCGGACCTGCTGCCCAACCTATCCTCCTGCAAATCACCCCAGCAGATGTTCGGCAGCGTGGCCAAGGAGACCCTGAGCCGCGAACTCGGGATTCCCCGCGAAAAGATCGTGGTGGTCTCCGTCATGCCCTGCACGGCCAAAAAATTTGAGGCCAAACGCGATGAATTCAAGGTAAACGGCAACCCGGACGTTGACTATGTGCTGACCTCAAGCGAGCTGGCGATCATGATCAAAGAACGCGGCATTGAGTTCACCCAGCTGGATCCGGGAAGCTTTGATCTTCCTTTCGGGTTCAAGACCGGCGCCGGCGTCATATTTGGAACCACGGGCGGCGTAAGCGAGGCCGTTCTCAGATATGCTGCGGATTCTCTCGGCAGGGGCATGAGCAACGACTTCCGCCAGCTTCGTTACAGCGATGGAATCACCAGTGCCGAAGTCACCGTAAACGGCATAACCCTGAAACTTGCTATTGTGAGCGGTCTTGCAAACGCACGCAAGCTGATGGATGAAATCCGGTGCGGAGATGCCCATTTCGACCTCGTGGAAGTGATGGCATGCCCCGGCGGCTGTGTAAACGGCGGAGGACAGCCGGCTGCCGAGCAGGGAAAACATAAGGAAACAGTAACGAAGCGCGCCAAGGGTCTTTATGACAATGACACGATGCTTCAGTTCCATAACTCCATTGAGAATCCATATGTAAGGCAGCTGTATGACAATAAATTAGACATGCACAAGCTTTTGCACACGGACTACAAGAACCGCAGACGCATCATGAGCGAGAGGATTGTGCTCGCGGAAAACAAAGAAGGAAGCGAAAAACTGCTTTCCCTGAGCATATGCTTCGGCACAAGCTGCTTCCTGCGCGGCGCGCAGCAGCTTTACTCGCAGCTTATGGAATATATCCATGCAAATGGGCTAGAGGACAAGACAAAATTCACAGCGAGCTTCTGCAGCGAAAAATGCAAAAAGGGCCCGGTGCTTAAGGTGAACGGAGAAATAATCGAACTGTGTACGCTTGAAAAAGCCACTGCGGCAATCGAAAAAGTATTGGCCGCTAAAAAATAGCGGAACGGATGGAAAGCCAAAGGGGGGCATTATGGACAACATAAGCAGGAGCGGTGAAAACCTGGATACAATATTTACGGTCAGAGCAAACTGCCGCGACTGTTACCGCTGCGTGCGCGTATGCCCAGTAAAGGCCATCAGCGTCAAGAACGGGCAAGCGCACATACGCGATGAATTATGCATCAAATGCGGTACCTGCGTCCGAGAGTGTCCGCAGCACGCGAAAACGATCATAAGCAGCCTTGACGAGGTAAAAGCTCTTTTTGCCTCGGGCAAGAAGGCGGCGGTATCGGTTGCCCCCTCTTTCGCTTCCGCTTTCCCTGGATGGCAGGCGGAACGCCTTCCATCCGCCCTTCGGAAACTTGGCTTCGGCCATGTTTCCGAAACGGCGGAAGGCGCGGCGCTCGTAGCGCAGCGCGCTTTTGACCAGCCGGAAAACGGCAGCATCTGTACGGCATGCCCCGCCGTCGTGAACTACGTGGAACGATACAAACCCGAATATGTCAGCCGTCTTAAAACGGTTGTATCCCCCATGATCGCTCACGGTCGCATGCTAAAAAAGCGCCTCGGAAAAGACTGGGCCGTCGTATTCATCGGGCCCTGTGCAGCCAAGAAATCGGAAGCCCGCCGAGCGGAATACGAGGGGGCCATCGATTCGGTTCTTACGTTTGCAGAGCTGGTCAAGTGGATCAAGGAGGAGGGCATAGACCTTGCAACCTGCGATGCCAGCGGCTTTGAAAGCAGAGGGAAACTGAACAATGCCCGTCTTTTCCCACTTGCCGGTGGCATGATGAAGACCGGAAACATTGCGTGCAACAACATAGACGACAATACCATCGCCATATGCGGGGCAAGCGAAGTAATCAGCATGCTTAACGTGCCTACCCGCGAATGGCAGTTCACGGAAGCCGAATGCCTGTTCTGCGAGGGGGGCTGCATCAACGGGCCAGGAATGCCCACCTTTTTGCACGACGTCAACCTTTACCGGCGCAAGGAGGACGTGCTAAAATACGCGTCTTTGGAGTTACCCGTGTTCGGCGAACTCGCATCCGATGTGGACTGTGAGACTTCTTTTTTCAAATACGGCGGCGAAAGGGAACCGAACGTGGATGAAAGCGAGATCCAGAAGGTTCTTGAGCGAACGGGGAAAAGCAACCCTGCACTTCAGCTTAACTGTGGGGCATGCGGATACAAAAGCTGTCGGGAGAACGCAATCGCAGTGGTACGCGGAATGGCGGAGCCCGAAATGTGCATGCCTTATATGCGCCGCCTTGCGCAACAGCGTACCGACCGCATCATAGAGACCAGCCCCAACGGCATCGTGATACTGGATGAGGAACTGCATATCATCAAGGCCAATCCGGTTTTTCTTACGATGTTCCACTGCGGAAATAACATTATCGGACGGCGTATCAGCTATTTTATGGATGCAAACGGATTTGAGAAGCTGGTAGAAGGAATGGAAAAAGTTGAAGGCATTAAAATTAAGTACGGCATGAAATATCACGAGCAGCTGTACGCCCTGCGCAGTGAAAAGCAATACGTCGGCATTTTTTCAGACATATCGAAGATACGTTACGACGAGAATCAGCTTGACGTAATCAAACAGCAGACCTTGGTGCAGGCAAAGGAACTTCTTGATCACCAGATTAAGTTCTCTCAAGAGATGGCGCATTTTCTGGGCCGCTATACCGCCAAGAGCGAAGAGCTCGTTCAGGAGATGGTAGACCTTTATCAGAGCGGGAAACAGGAATAAAAGATGAAGTTCTTTGAAGAAATAACGGTGCAAACGAATAAGAGGAACCACTCTGTTTGCGGTGATCATTTTATATGCGACCGCACGCTTGGAGATACGGTTTTTGTTCTTGCCGACGGCATCGGCAGCGGGATCTACGCAAACGTATCGGCGATATTCTGCGCCAACAGGCTCATTGAGCTCATACGCAGCTCGCTTTCCCCGAGGGAATCGGTAGCAAGAGTGGCAGAATCTATGAACCGCGCACGCAACGAGGATATGATTTTCGCCGCATTTTCCCTTGTAAAACTTTTAAGTGACGGACAGTTTACGGTTTACAGCTACGAAGCGCCCCAGCCAGTCATCATCAGCGGTGGGAAAGCGTGCCCGCTGGACCAGCGCTATTTTACCAGCGGATATGAGACCATTGCGGAAGCTGAGGGCAGCCTTGAAACGGGAGACGTTTTGGCAATTTTTTCAGACGGAGTCTCTCAGGCGGGCATGGGCAAAGGGGGCTCCATGGGAATTGGGGCAGACGGCTTTGCAGCTTATCTCAACCGCAGCCTGCTTTCCAACCCTGATTTGCCCATTCTGGCAAAAAAGGCATTAGAGATGACCGCTTCGGTAAGCGGAGGTTATTACGCCGACGATACCACCCTGACGATGCTTCACTGCCGTGAGGCCAGACAGCTTACGGTATTCAGCGGACCGCCTTTAAACAGAGAACGTGACGCCGATTTCGCCCGCCGATTTACAGCAACGGAAGGGCGTGTGGTGATATGCGGCTCCAGTACCGCCGAGGTGATTGCCCGCGAGACAAAGCGAGAAGTCAGCATGATAAGCAGAGAGTTGGGAATAAACTCTCCTCCCGAATACCGCATGTCAGGCACGGATATGGTGACGGAAGGCGCTATGCTTTTAAACCAGCTTTACAACATACTTGATGAAAACCCGAAAAGCTTTACAGGAAAAACCCCGGCGGAACGTCTAGCCATGCTTATAGCAAAGTCGGATGTCATAGCCTTCGTCATCGGCGGCGCGGTCAACAGTGGACACGACGAAATGATGTTCAAACAGGTGGGAATAAAACCTCGACAGGCTGTCATTGAGTTGATTGCTGAAAACCTGCGGCGGCAAGGTAAGGTTGTTGTGGTTGATAAATTTGGCAAATAAGGATTCATTTGCCGTATGAAAAAATAATTAGTAAGAATGATATAAATATGTACGATCGACGGTAGATCCGTCATCTGCCCAAAGGGCAATCAATTAAAACCTGCATGCGGAAAGGAAGTGATTTTTCCTCTTAATATATCCAAAAACAACTGCGTATTATTAGAATATTGTAACTCAAAGACCGACTTCCAAGGGGGAGAATGTTCGGAAAAAGGTTGGTAAAAAGGCTTTTTGATCCAAGAACATTATCTCTTAAATATTGTATTTGCCTCTCTTGACAATGGTTTAACAAGCAGATATAATGAAAGTCGTTGTTTGAGTTATTTAGGCGATCCTTGTGTGTTGATAGGCTTTTTTCCCTTATTTTACTGCTGTTTTGCACCCTTGTGGGCCGGGCTGGCTCGATCTGGTTGCGGCAGGTGGTAAGCACGCAGGGCCGTGGCATCTCATCGCCACCGCCTAAAAATGAAAACCCGATTTTCGTTCATCCCGGCAAAAAAGCGAAAGGAGAGCCCCTACAAAATACGAGGATAGTCATTTTGTATGGGTTCATTTTTGTGGATTTTACGGTTGCATGGAATCGGGATTTCACATCTCTAAGGGGGAGACACTCACCCTTCATAATTTAAAAAATGCCCCGTCTATTCAGACGGCTGGCGAAAACAAGCGGGAGGTAAAAATGGAAAACACCAACGTCTGTGTTGGATGCGATGCCGACGATCGCAGCGCTGAATTCGAATTGCTGGACGGCGTCATCACCAAGTACAAAGACCGCGAGGGAAGCCTGATTCAGGTGCTCCACGCGGCGCAGAACATTTTCGGATATCTACCGTTAGAGGTTCAGAAGTGTATTGCCGAAGGACTGGGGCTGCCCCTTTCAGAGGTATCCGGAGTTGTATCATTCTACTCGTTCTTTTCTACCCAGCCCAAGGGGCGACACACCATCCGCGTATGTCTTGGCACCGCGTGCTATGTGCGCGGCGGTAAAAAAGTGCTTGCACGTCTGCAGGAGTTGTTGGGCGTAGACATTGGCGACACAACGCCCGACCGCGTTTTTACCCTTGAAGTAGCGCGCTGCATCGGTTCGTGTGGTCTTGCACCCGCAATGATGATTGACGACACCGTATATAAGCAGGTTAACCCCGAGAAACTCCCCACCATCCTTTCGACGTATTACGACGAAGCGAAGGAGGAACAAAAGATATGATTCGCAATATTCAGGACCTCAAAAAAATCGGGGATGCCTATACTGCCGAAAACGGAAGCTACAAATCCACTATCCTCGTTTGTGGCGGCGCGGGCTGCGTTTCTTCCGGCTGCGCAGAAGTAAGCAAGGCTGTGCGGGATGCCCTCAAACAATATGGCCTTGAGAACACGGTCAACGTCATTGAGACCGGCTGCATTGGCTCCTGCGCCGTTGGGCCCGTGGCACTCATTCAGCCCGATGGCGTTTTTTATACTCTCCTCAACGCCAAGAAGGCCACCGAGGTCATTAAGGCAGCCTTTGTGGAAAAACGCATTATTAACGAATATACATACTTTGATGAAAACACTGGCCGCCATATTCCCCTGTTCCGTGACATTCCGTTCTTCGCCGAGCAGATGCGCGTAACGCTGCGCAATTGTGGCCAGATGGACTACGCTTCCCTCGATGCATATATCGCACGCGAAGGCTATTTGGCTATCGCGAAAGCACTCAACGCTGACCGCGCCGCGATTATAGACGAAATGAAGCGTTCCGGGCTGCGCGGCCGCGGCGGCGCTGGATTTCCCACCGGCATCAAGTGGGAAGCCGGCTACAAGCAGCCGGGCGACGAAAAATACATCATCTGTAACGCTGACGAGGGCGATCCCGGTGCGTTCATGGATCGCAGCGTGCTCGAAGGCGATCCGCACAGCGTCATTGAAGGCATGATGATCGGCGCCTACGCCATCGGCGCACAGCAGGGCTTTGTATATGTGCGTGCGGAATACCCCATCGCCATTGAGCGGCTCAGCGTTGCCATTGAACAGGCGCGCACCGCAGGATTGCTGGGAAAGAATATCCTCGGTTCAAACTTCTCGTTTGACCTCGAGATTCGCATCGGCGCAGGGGCATTTGTCTGCGGCGAAGAGACGGCGCTGATGAACTCCACCCAGGGACAGCGCGGCGAGCCCACGCAGAAGCCACCGTTCCCCTTCCAGAAGGGGTTGTTTGGCAAGCCCACCATCATCAACAACGTAGAGACTTTCGCCTGTGTCGCGCCCATCATTCTTAAGGGCGCAGACTGGTACGCTTCCATCGGCACCGAGAAATCTAAGGGTACCAAAGTGTTCGCGCTTGCGGGCAACGTGGTCAATACAGGCATCGTTGAGGTACCCATGGGCACGCCGCTGGGCGATCTGATCTTCAAGATCGGCGGCGGAATCCCGGATAAGAAGGCCTTCAAGGCTGCACAGATCGGCGGGCCTTCCGGCGGATGTCTGACACGTGAGCATCTCAACACTCCGCTTGACTACGAATCTGTAGTTCAAGCCGGCGCGATCATGGGTTCCGGCGGCCTGATCGTCATGGACGATGACGCCTGCATGGTGGATACCGCGCGCTATTTTATGGACTTCATCCGCGATGAGTCCTGCGGAAAATGTGTACCGTGCCGTATCGGCACGAAACGCATGCTCGAGATTCTTGAGCGCATTACCAGCGGAAATGGTAAGCCCGAGGACATCGCGCTGTTGGAGGAACTCTCCGCAACCATCAAGGACGCGGCAATGTGCGGCCTTGGCCAAACCTCGCCGAACCCCATTTTGAGTACCATCAAGAATTTCCGCAATGAATACGAAGCGCACATCGAAGACAAACATTGTGATGCCGGTGTCTGCTCCGAGCTGTTCATTTCACCCTGTTCCAATGCGTGCCCGGCAAGCATTAACATTCCAGGCTACCTTACGCTAATTGCAGCTGGCCGTCCCATGGATGCTTACCGCCTCATCCGTCAGGAGAACCCATTCCCGGCGATTTGCGGACGCATTTGCACCCACCCCTGCGAAAGCAAGTGTCGCCGTGCCCAGCTGGATGAGTCGGTCGCCATTTGCAACCTCAAACGCTATGCGGCGGATTACGCGCTGCGCCATATCGACGAATACCACGAGGCGGCTGGTCAAAAGAAGAATGGCAAGAGCGTGGGCATTATCGGCGCCGGACCTTCCGGCTTGACCTGCGCGCACTACCTTGTGCGGCTTGGCTACGACGTGGACGTCTATGAGGCCACCGGCGTCGCAGGCGGCGTACTGAACTTCGGAATTCCCGAATATCGCCTACCCGCAGAAGTGATTGAACAGGAAGTGCGCCTTATTACCGACGAGGGTGTCCGCATTCATCTGAATACCGAAGTGGGTCGCGACATCTTACTCGATGAGCTGCGCGCAAAGCACGGCGCTGTTTACATCGCTACCGGTACCCAGATTTCCAACAAGGTCGGCGTGCCCGGCGAAGACCTGCCCGGTGTGGTGCATGGGCTTGACTTCCTACGCAAGGTGAACCTCGGAGAAGATGTCAAGGTGGCCGGCCGGGTTGCAGTCATCGGCGGCGGCAATACCGCCATCGACGCCGCCCGCACGGCACTGCGCCTCGGGGCGGATAAGGTAACGATCATTTATCGCCGTACCATCGAAGACATGCCCGCCGACAACCGCGAGATCCAAGACTGCCTCGATGAGGGAATCGAGATCCTCGAACTCACAGCGCCGGTCTCCTTCAACGGCAAAAGCCGTGTGGACAGTGTGCGTTGCGTGAAGATGGAAGTACAGGGCTATGATGCATCCGGCCGTAAAAAGGCAGTTCCCGTTGCGGGCTCTGAAACCGATATCCCGATCGACATAGTTATTGCGGCGGTCTCCCAGAGCTCTGATTTGCCGTTTGTCAAGCCCGAGGATGTCCGGCTGACCCGCTGGGGCACCTTTGTAACAGACAAGAAGACGATGATGACCTCGATTGACGGCTTATTCGCGGGCGGCGACGTCGCACGCGGCTCCGATGTCGCAATCACCGCCATCGCGGACGGCAAGAAGGCCGCCTCGTCCATCGACCGTTTCCTCGGGGGCAACGGCGAACTGGATAAGGGCGGGCCCATCGATATCCCGCAGTATGATGACGATGACGACGAGCGTCTGGGTCATGCGCGCTTCCCCATGGATGAGCTGGAACCTGCGGCACGCAGCCACAGCTTCGACGAAGTTGTGACGGGCTACCACCGGCTCAACGCCATTGCCGAAGCCATGCGCTGCCTGCATTGCGATAGGAGGTAAATAAGATGGTAAACATCACAATCAATGGAAAACAAATCGCGGCGCAAGAAGGCAGCACCATTATGGAGGCCGCAAAGAAAAATGATATTTTCATCCCAGGTCTGTGCCAGTTGGATGGAATTCACAAGTTCGGTTCCTGCCGCATTTGCGTCGTGGAAGTTGAGAAGGCGAAGAGCCTGCTCGCCTCCTGCGTCACACCCGTGCAGGAAGGCATGGTCATTTATACCAATACCCCGCGCGTGCGTGAGGCGCGCCGCGTCCTCTATGAGTTGATACTTTCCGACCACCCGCACGACTGCCTGAGCTGCTCGCGCTCGCTTAACTGCGAACTGCAGGCACTTGGCGAGCGGATCGGCGTATCCTCGGGCGACCGTTTTGAGGGCGAAAAATCGGCAAGCGTTATAGACGTGACGCCGGCGATTACCCGCGACGCCGCTAAGTGCATCCTCTGCCGCCGCTGCGTCACCGCCTGTAACCAGATTCAGGGCGTGGGCGCCATCAACGCACAGAACCGTGGCTTTAAGACCGTAATCAGCCCCGCCATGGGACTCCCGCTTAAAGACGTGAGCTGCGTTGGCTGCGGACAGTGCACAGTTGTGTGCCCCGTAGGCGCACTCAAGGAAACCCCCGCCGTTGAGAAGGTTCTTAAGGCACTGGGCGATCCCACTAAGCGCACAGTCGTGCAGGTGGCCCCGGCCATCCGCGCCGCCATCGGCGAAGAGTTCGGCTACGAACCGGGCACCCTGGTCACCGGCAAGCTGGCCGCCGTGCTGCGGCGGGTAGGTTTCGACGACGTATTCGACACCAACTTCACCGCCGATCTGACCATCCTCGAAGAAGGCACCGAGCTGCTCGGGCGTGTCAAGGATGCGCTGACTGGCAAGGGCGCTGTGCTGCCAATGATTACCAGCTGCAGCCCTGGCTGGGTTAAATTTGCCGAACACTTCTTCCCCGGCACCCTTGACCATGTTTCCTCCTGCAAGTCTCCGCATATGATGCTTGGCGCGCTGGCCAAGACCTATTATGCCAAGAAGATCAATGTGGACCCGAAGGATATGTACGTCGTCTCGATCATGCCCTGCACGGCAAAGAAGTATGAAATTGAGCGTCCCGAAATGCAGAACGAAGGCGTACCCAATGTTGACGCCGTGCTCACCACCCGTGAGCTCGCCGCGCTCATCCGCCAGTCTGGCATTGACTTCCGTTCCATGCCCGATGAAGAATTTGATAACCCGCTGGGCCTGTCTACCGGCGCGGCAGATATCTTCGGCGTAACCGGCGGTGTTATGGAAGCCGCGCTGCGCACCGTTTACGAACTGGTAACAGGCAAAGAACTGCCGTTCGACGGGCTGCATGTTACGCCTATCGTGGGTCTTGACAGTGTCAAAGAGGCGGCGATTACCCTTACTGACGTCCTGCCTGAATACGACTTCCTCAAGGGCGTTACGGTGCGGGTTGCCGTTACAAGCGGCCTAAAGGGCGCACGACAGCTGCTCGAGCAGATTGCCCGCGGCGAGTCCCCTTACCACTTTATCGAGGTCATGTGCTGCCCCGGCGGTTGCATTACCGGCGGCGGCCAGCCGCGAGCTGAAGACATTGAGGATGTGCGCCTCAAGAGGCTGAAGGCCATCTACCGCGAGGATGAGGGTAAAAAACTACGCAAATCCCACGAAAACCCGTACATCACCCAGCTGTATCAGGAGTTCTTGGGCGTACCGTGTGGTCATGTGTCGCATGAGCTGCTCCACACCACCTACACCAAGCGCGGCAAGTACAACGAACTGTAAACAGATCTATATAAAAGACCGGGACGCAAAAGCGTCCCGGTCTTTTTAATGATGGAGCACGCGCCTTAATGGCGTAAGCCATCCAAGTGGCCCTTGGTGGAACCATCAACGTTATAGAACAAAATTTAAAAACTTTATATTCTGCGATCATTTTAAGATCATCAAAACCCGGGATCCGTTGGTTCTATTTCCGACAAATCGCACAATTGCATTTGATGTTTCTAAAATGGATATGGTATATTGATTTTGTAGAATAACGTGGCAGCGAGAATGTCAGGCGCCTGTATCTTCAACGGAAAGGCAGTGGGGAGCTTTGAAGCCGACAAAAGACAAGGTTATCCAAAAAAGAGATCAACCGGAATCCTTATTTCGATTTATACGACGAGTAAATCGGACTATTTTTATTTTGCTGGCCGGCGGCGCGGTGTCTATACTTTTTCTGGTGTTTCAGCCCATGAAAACCGCACTTGAAAAAAGTCTGACCGATAATTTTGTACAGGTCTCGGAAGTCAATTATTACTCCATCAATAACAGTATTCAAAGGGGTATTGAAGGAACAAAAAGTATTTCCAGCAGAACGATGATCAGAAATGCCATCGATGATTACGAAAAAGGCAAAATGAGTTTGGAAGAACTCAAAGAATATACACAGCCCAAATACGAGGACGGCGCCAAGGTGATTGAACATCTTGTGACGGCGGAAAGGTATGTTGACGGCATAAGAATAGCACGTTATGAAACCGCGGGCAATGTTTTCGACATCAATACGATCAAGATGGATATGAATGGAATCATCGAGCCGACTGCAAATGTAATCCTATCCTTGAAAAATATTTTTACTTTCCATATTTCACCGATTATCATAAACGGCAAGCTGGTCGGATATGATCAGACCCTGTATGATCTGACAAAACAGCTCAAAGAACTCAATATGGGATCGGTCAACACCAATATTTTAGATGAGGCAGCGTACCAAGATTTACTGGCTGGTTCAGAAGAGATTCAGACTCACGGCGTAATGACCATATACAGCAAGTCGGGTTTGATGTTTATTGTTGCGCATATTCAAGATGGCGTCTATTTTGTCTCCTCTCAAACCAAGGAGATTTTATTTGCAACGCTTACACAACTTAGCGTAAATATTTTCATCGTAGAAATCATTTTATTTGTCGCCTTTATTGCGGTTGTCTATTTCTATATTATCCGGTTTGCAAGAACACAGCTCATCAATCTGGAATACAGCCGCGACAAATTTAAAACTATGGCCTACATTGATCCTTTGACCAACGCATGTTCTAGGCATTTTCTAATGATTTGGAACAGATCTATTCGGTCACCTCAGCAAACATACGCCATCGTTATGATTGATATCGATGGTTTCAAAGCTATTAATGATAAATACGGGCACGCAGTCGGAGATGAGGCTCTTGTGATACTTGCTTCTACCGTCAAAAAAACAATCCGGCAGACGGACTTGCTAGTTAGATTCGGCGGCGACGAATTTGTTCTGATTCTTTCAGGCTTAGATAATAATGGTGCTCAGGATTTAATCAAACGAATTGAAGATCAACTGAAAGTGCCCCATGGCTGTCCAGTTCAACTTTCGATTTCATATGGTGTAAGTATTCTTGATGCTGATCATGAGCTTGAGCAGGCGGTCATGCAAGCAGATCATAACATGTACGAAGCAAAACAAAGAAAACAGGCACAGGCTGATTATTGACAAATCAGCCTGCCGGTGATGAAGAGAATAGATTGAAAACTACTGCAGCTCTGATATGGCCCCCAGGCCTCTGCCGCCCTTCCTGTTTGCTAGAAGGACGAGATTTGTTTTTCGCTGCAGCGCCGACGTTTGCCAATTTTTAGATGTATCGCGCCCTGAGGGCAGACGTCCTCGCAGTTACCACATAAGATACATTCCACATGATTCATATGATTTTCCTTAACCATTGCGCTTACCGGAAGGCTCATGGGACAGCTTTTTTCGCACAGTTTGCATTCAATGCACCGATCAGGCTCCGCTTCAAGGTGAAGCGCCGGGTATTTCAGTTTGTCTTTGATTTTGCTACCTATAACCATGAACGGAGCCATCCAGCAGAGCGAATGGCAGAACGCACGCCGGCCGAAGATCAGCGACACGCCCAGGATCAAGGCAATTACAAAATAATAGACGATATAGTTTTCCGGAGCCGATACCGATATCCCGTGATCCGTAAAATACAAGGGCTCTATGGACTTGATTCCACCTGCCAAGATAAATCCCGCTGCGATCGCTATCACCCACGGAATCCAGATAAAGTGCTTCACCCGGTTCATTTTGCATCCGACGGGCTTGTCCTTGACATTCAGGCCACAATCCTGCAGCGCGCCTCCCGGACAGATCCATCCGCAGAAGGCCCGTCCAAAAAACAAGGACGAGACAAAAAGAGATGCGAAAAGGAGAAAACTGCCCGTTGCGATGCCGGCAAAGCTTCCCTGTATAATTAAATATGGTGACAAGTAATTCAAGGTGATTGGGAAAAGAAGCAGTGAGATTAACAGGATCGTCTTCCTTATCTTAGTTCTTCTCTTCGTGCAATTTTTCGCCTTCACTAGAGTTCGCCCATCTGCTCAATCAGGTTTGCAATTTGATCCTCTTTCTTTTTACTTGCCCATTTGACCATTCCTGTTTTGTAAACCACCGCATCCTTTGCTTTGCAAGCCTCCTCCATCTGGCGAACCGCACGCTTGCCGGCCAAAAACTGCAGGGTAACATAACACCCCACCTTTTTCCCGCACAAAGAGGGCAACTGCTGCAAATATTCCTTCATGACAGCGGAGGGCGAAAAGCCCCATACCGGCGCTCCAAAGATGAGCACATCGTAAGGATCGATACTCGGGGCGTCTTTCAGCTGGTTACCGCCATTGGCACGGGGATCGTCGCTCACAGCCGTGACCCGTTCGAGGGTTGCCGCATATCCTTTCGCTGTGAGGTTATTCTTAAGTTTCTCTGCAACTGACAGCGTGTTCCCGGTGGCCGAGTGGACAATAATGCCGATGTTCATCCGAACTCCTCCTCTCAATTCATTGCAATAAAATAACCACCCATTCAAGCATTGATCGGAAGTAGCTTCTTTCAATGTTGACGGTATCAATAAAAACATAGCATGTAATATTCGCTTTGTCCATACCGGCAAGATAAGAACAGCGTCACTTTTCTCTGTTTTGCTTGAAATTCGTAAAGCGCTCCAGCACAGCCGTATCAGATTGAAAGAATTCCAGCAGGTCGGTCAAATCCAAAACCGTAGCGGCGCTCAACGAATGTTCGATCAGTTCCGTTTCCTCCAGGGGATTGATATTGCCGATCAGCTTTAGGAAGCATTCAACTGTTTTGTGTCGTCTCAAAAGATACTCCCCAATTTCCCGGCCGCTGTCCGTCAACTGTATGATTTCGTAGCGGGTATATTTTAGGTAGCCAAGGCTTGCCAACTTAAAAATCATTTTGGATGCCGACGAGGGTTTGACATTTAAGAGTCCCGAGAGTTTCCCGATACGGGTATAGTCGTTCTCCATGCAAAGTCTGTATGTCATTTCCAGATAATCTTCCATGGCCGGAGTTAATTGGCCTTCCTGCCGGTTTGCAAGCTGATAGCCCCGGACTGTCCTGAATTTTGAATTCGTATTGTTATTCATAGCTCTCGTCCTTAAATAAAATTCCCTGGTCAGTTCAGTATATTCGTAACACATTTAGTTTAACAGCCATATATTGGCGTAGGGAAAAACTCTTTCCCCGCGCTTTTATTTTGGAGGATTTATTTATGAATTGCAGTCAAGTTTCGCTTGATCGGCTTCCGATTGGTAAAAAAGCAAACGTTTCAATGCTGATATCCGACGGCGCGGCCAGGAGGCGCATGCTCGACCTTGGCGTCATCGACGGAACGGAAATTGAGCCGCTGTATAAAAGCCCTTCCGGCAATCCGGTGGCCTATTTGATTCGGGGCGCCGTCATTGCGCTAAGGACCGACGTATCGAAAAAGATCATCGTATCCATGTAATTAATTTAAGCGGAGCGATAAAAATGGGATGTTTGCCTCGTAAAACGGCCGTTATAAAAAGCAGGTAGCCCTGCGCTCTTTCGCCCTGCTCTCATTTTTAGGAGGTTTTTCATGGGGTTAACCGGCTCATCGACGGGAATAGGAGTGTTGGATTATTGTGGACTGCATATTGAAAAAGAAACGCAACAAGATAAAATTGTAGCGCTGGCCGGCAATCCAAACGTCGGGAAAAGCACCGTTTTTAATGGCTTGACAGGGCTCAATCAGCATACGGGCAACTGGCCCGGAAAAACCGTGGTCAACGCGCAGGGAAAATACCGGTATAAGGGCAGGAATTTTATCATGGTGGATATTCCAGGCACCTATTCTCTGATGGCCAACTCTGCCGAAGAAGAAATCGCCCGGGATTTTGTCTGCTTTGGAGGGCCGGACGCCGTCGTGGTCGTCGCCGACGCCACATGTCTGGAACGAAATCTAAATCTTGCGCTTCAGACCATGGAGATCACCGATAAAGTCGTACTGTGCGTCAATTTGATGGACGAGGCGAAAAAGAAAAAAATCCGCATCGATTTGGACCGGCTTGCCTCCCGATTGGGTATTCCGGTGGTCGAAACCAGCGCAAGATCAGGGCACGGCCTCGACCGACTCATGGACGCGGTGTCCTCCCTTGCGGATCACACCCTTGAAACAAAGCCACTGCGTATCACTTACGGCGAGGAAATCGAAACCGCCGTATCCATGGTGGAATCCGTGGTGACGGACATTTTGCAGGAGCGTGTCAGCAGCCGGTGGGTGGCACTCAAGTTGCTGGACGGGGATGAAAGCCTATTGCGATCGCTCGAAGGTCATCTCGGTTATGAACTGATGCAAAACGAGGGAATATGGCAAAAAATAACGGAGGCCAGGAGATTTTTGGAAGAGGCCGGAATCCCTCGAGATCAATTCAGGGATCTGGTTGTTACGAAGATCGTGAAAACGTGTGAAGATATCAGCCGCGAAACAGTCGCGTTTGGGGAAAAAGAATATGCGCAGCGAGACCGTAAAATTGACAGAATTCTGACCTCGAAGCTAACCGGAATTCCCATTATGATCGCACTGCTGTTCGGTGTTTTCTGGCTTACGCTTACAGGAGCGAACTATCCTTCCAACGTAATCGCCTCGGTATTGTTTGCACTTCAAGGCTGGCTGTCGCAGTTGCTTGAATCGATTTCGGCACCCTCCTGGCTCTCGGGCCTGCTTGTGGACGGAATGTACCGGACACTCGCGTGGGTCGTTGCCGTAATGCTGCCGCCCATGGCGATTTTCTTTCCCCTGTTTACTTTGCTGGAAGATTCGGGCTACCTTCCTCGCATCGCCTTTAACCTCGACAATTTCTTCCGCAAGGCCTGCGCACACGGAAAACAATCGCTGACTATGTGTATGGGTTTTGGCTGCAATGCCTGCGGAGTTATCGGCTGCCGCATTATCGACTCACCGCGCGAGCGCCTGATTGCGATCATCACCAATAACTTCGTACCCTGCAACGGAAGGTTTCCGACGCTGATCGCAATCATCACCATGTTTTTTGCTAATGCCGCGGGAGGCGCGTTTCAATCCGTCATATCCACGCTGATGCTGACAGGCGTGATTTTGCTAGGCATTGCCATGACGGTGTTCCTCTCAAAACTGCTGTCAAAAACAATCCTCAAGGGCATTCCTTCCTCTTTCAATCTTGAGCTTCCACCTTACCGACGTCCCCAGATCGGCAAGGTCATCATCCGCTCCATTCTTGACAGGACGCTCTTTGTGCTGGGCAGAGCGGTGGCTGTGGCCGCACCGGCGGGCCTTCTTATCTGGCTGCTTGCCAACATTCATGCAGGCGATTTGAGCTTGCTGGCCCATTGCGCCGGGTTTTTGGACCCGTTCGCGCGGCTCATGGGACTGGACGGCTACATCCTTTTCGCATTCATTCTGGGCTTTCCCGCAAACGAAATCGTTGTTCCAATCATCATCATGAGTTATATGGCAACCGGGTCGCTGACCGACCTCGGCAGCTTGGTGCAGCTGCATGCGCTGTTTGTAAGCCATGGCTGGACCTGGCTTACCGCGGTCTGCGTCATGCTTTTCTCCCTGATGCACTGGCCCTGTGGAACTACCTGCCTCACCATCAAAAAAGAGACGAACAGTCTGAAATGGACGCTCATCTCCTTTGCCGTGCCGACAGTAACCGGTATTGTGGTCTGCCTGATTGTTGCAAACTCCGTTCGCCTGCTGGGCCTTATATAAAGGTAGTCCAATTCAAGGCGAAATGCATGCCCGGCTTTTCCATATGTGCTATGGCCGGCGCGCTGTCGGGCTCTGTCAAAGCCCCCATTACTAGCATTTTGTTAATCGCCGAAATGACAGGTTCTCTTGAATATTTGCTTCCGGTCGTAGCCTGCTCGCTTATCGCTTTATTGATTTCGGACGCCTTGAAAATCACCCCGATTTATGAAGCACCACTGGAACGCTTCTTAAAGAACAATAAAAAGAAGCTGCTAAAGAAAATATTCACAGGGTAATTGAAATGCCTGATGAGCTTGGAAGTATTGTTGCAGGCAATGCAATTAAAGATATTGTATTGCCTGAAGGGTTATTGATCGTGGGATCCACAGGGGAGAAAAGGAGATCATCCCAAAAGGGCATACCGTTGTACTCCCCGGGGATTACCTAATTGTCCTTTTTTCAGAAAACGGCAACCAGGATATCACAAAAAGCGTAAGGGTAATGGTCGAAGAATTATGCCGCGCAAATTTACTTTAAGCTGTGTGTTTTGCACCTATCTTTTTTTAACAAACTTATGGGCAACAGAATTATAGGGATTACGATCACAAATGCTGCAGAGCAATACGCCCATATTCCTTTCAAAAAATCCAGCAGCTCCACAACATTCGCAAACAAATAGCCGCCGGCAAAACTGACGGCAAGGACGGCAGGTACAATAAATGGACTGAATTTTGCACGGAAAACATTTGTAAAGATCGCAATTGCCGCATACGTAAAAATAAACATCCTGCTCATTGTGCTCAGCGAAAGTATTGTTGACACAAACACCCCAAATTTTAATGGGTAGGAGACGGAAAATGCAAAATAACAAGGATAGGTATATCGGTTGATCATATTCCCGCCCAAAACCAGAAGCGTCCTTAAAAAACTAATAGTTAAAATCGGGATAAGAATTGCCAGGCCTGTAAAAAGGGGCTTTTTAATCTCATGATAGCTGCCCGCATCCGGGAAAATGACCAGGAATGCAGCGCCTACGTTAAATATCAACGTCAACTGTAAAATAGCGTCGCTTAAGATAGGCAGAATCTCAATATTCTTTAACGGGTAAATATTTTCCCAATTCATATAGTTTATCAATAAAATATCCGCTATAACGGTGATGGCTAAGATAGCCCAGATAAAGAATTCCGATGCTCTTCCCATCACGCGCAGACCCTTAAAGAGCGTATAAATCACAATTAAGCCTATCACCAAAGTAATAAAGAGTCTCGGTGTATCAAAATATCTGTTCAATCTTAAGTAGCCACTGTAAGAAACAAGGGTCAGCGATGTACTGGATAGAAAAAAGACGGCGTAAAGAAGCGAAACCACGGTCCCTGCGAATTTCCCCAAGCAGTTACATAAGATGACTTGTAGCGGCTGCTTGCCGTTCTTTTTATAAAGCAAAAGGTAGACCCACAAGAATGCCATTTCGCCGAGACCGGCTATAAAATAGGTTATCCAGCCATGCTGCGGATCTCTGGGTGTATACACAGAAATTGCACAGCCGCCAAATATGGACAACATCAGTAAAACAGTCAATTGACGCGGAGTGATTAGTTTCTGATTATTTCCCGAATTTTTCATCTTTTTTGCTCTCATTGCTCCCATAAATCCTGCCAAATTCTTTGATTAAAACCTCGGCTTCAACGCTGACCGGCAAGGTCTTGTAAATTTCATCCCAATTGTCTTTGTTCTGTTGCCAATAATCCGGGTAATGCCCGGAAAGCATTGTGCTGAATCCAAATATATCGCTGTCAAACTCATCCTGCGTTGTTCTGATTGTCTGTGTGATCATCGCTTCCAGTTCTTCTTTGACCGCGGCCGCCATGATCTCCAAGTTTTGCTTGGTGAAAGCCGGAGCTTCGCCATGAAGTTCGCTGATGCCTCCTTCTATCTTAGTTTTAATGGTAAACGACGGCTGCCCCTCCGAGAATGTCACTTCCATTTTTGTGGATGCGCTAAGCATTTCATAATTGAAAAACTCATTTTTTAAAAAAGGATTATGAACATCAAATAGAGCTCCCTTGGCCTCGTTTCTTACGATCATAAGCGCTTTAACATCATCCGGCCCGATATACCCCGCCAGCTTATTGTCCTTTAAAACGGCGGCGCCCCGCAGATCAATATCGTTGAGAGACTTTTTGTCGCTTCCCTCTTTAAACTGAATCATGCCGACGACGATTCCTGCACCCTCCGTATTCATCGCCGCCAAGCAATCAAATAAGGTTGATTCATAGGATTCGGCAGTCAGGGTTGTGTACACAAAAGAATTCTTGATTTGCTGGGAAGGGATAGGCTCCATTTGGCTTTCCGCCTGCAGCACCGTCGCAGCGTCGACGTCCTTTGTAACAATGAGAATTGCGTCAATGTTTGCTTCATGGTCCCTTTCCCAAAAATCCAGCGCATCTCCAATGCCTTTTTTCGCCATTTCCTCCCCGATTACAATCAGCTGCACATGATCAATATAGATCATCTTGTCCAAAAACGTAGTAGCAATGCTGCGCCCCGCCTGGTGCAGCGTATCTGCTTTGTTGGTAGCAAAAACAAATGCTTTTTCCTGCGCTGTCTGCTCGGTCTGCAGAGCCGCGGCCTTCACAAGCTGTACGGAAAACTGGATTTGATTGTTTGGCGCGGAGTCGATGCCAATGGCGGCATTAATAAAGATTTTTTTGAGCGGCCGATTGTTCCAACAGCCGGTCGATAACAGCGCCATGAAGATGCATATCCATAATAGAAACACACGTTTTTTCATAATTCAATTCGGCCTCCTTTGCTTATCCTGTGCAATTCCTGCCGGCCTGGACTTCATTGCTTTTAACGGGAATCTCAATATCGCATCTTTCAGACCCTGCCGGTTTAATGGAGATAGTGGGGACATATAGGGAACGTCGAATGACCTCAGCGAACACATGTGGATGCAAAGGAAGGCGGAAAAGAATACGATACCGGCTAGTCCGAAAATATTCGCAACAATAATATATCCGATGCGGTAAAGGGATGCGGCATCCATTAGGTTTGTGTTGACATAGGTGCATATTGCGGTTAACGCCAAAATAATCACGATCAGATTGCTTGTGAACCCGGCTTTCACGGCCGCTTCCCCCAGAACGAGTGCTCCTACGATACCCACTGTCTGGCCGACCCCTTTGGGCATCCGAATGGTCGCTTCCCGGAGTATTTCAAACGACAGAACCATAAGAAACGCTTCGAGAACCGATGTGAAAGGAATCTTTTCCTGCCCGGCCGCAGCTGTGATTAACAGCTGAAAAGGAACTACCTGATGCTCAAAATTTAAAAACGCAACATAGAGTCCGGGAAGCATCAGCGCCAATGCAAACGCGGCAAGCCTTATGATCCTCACAAAAGTTCCAAAGACCGGCTTGTTGTAATAATCTTCGGCGTTCTGCAGGTTTTCAATAAACATATGCGGGACGGTGATTGTAAACGGAGATCCGTCACACAGAATGGCGACTCTGCCTTCGAGCATCTGCGCAACGGCTGTATCCGGCCTTTCATGCAATCCAGACAGCGGAAAAAAGGTGTAGGGGTTGTCTGAAATATATTCGGAGATATAATTGATATCCAACATTCCGTCCATATCGATTTGATTGATCCGCTGGATCACTTGATTCACAATTTCATTCTTCGCAACGCCTTTTAAATAGCATACATATACGGATGTATTGGTGCGCGCCCCCAGCGTCAGCTTCTGCGATTTAAAATCCGGATTTTTAATGCGGTTTGTCAGCAGCACAAGATTTGTGAATACGTTCTCTACAAAAGCCTCTTTGGGGCCACGGATTCCACTTTCAACTTCCGCCGTGCCAATACTGCGCGTTGCGGTCTGATTGATTTTAATGGCCAGGGCTCGGCCTTCCTCTTTAAGGAATAGGATGACGAACCCCGCATAGAGATATTCGACGACCCCTTCCATATGACTAAGTTCCTCAATTTTAGCAGGTAAAATGTTGCTTTTGATATAGTCAAGCGTAATTTCGTCGCTGGTCAGCGTTTTGTTTTTCACCTGTGCGAACGCCGCCAAGATCGGCCTGATCACGCCAAGTTCCAGTCTTTCATAGTCGATAAAGCCTTCCATGTATGCCAAAAGTAATTCTTTTTGATCGACTGCGATTTTCCTTTGGCTGAAATTTGAGCAGTTCTCGAATTTGGCAGTTAAGTATGCTCTTATTTCTTTAATAGTTCCGGGCATCTCATACTTTGAATTCCGATTTTGCTTTTTGCTTTCTCTCTGATATAGCCGGCATAATACTTTGATTTTATTTTTAATGTATCGGAACATTGCCAGTACCCCTTTAATCTCAGCATACTATAATTGTTTCTAGTTTTGGCATTATCTATGCGCCAGCGATTCCGCAGGGATACTGCTGACTATCATGATAAAAAACCGCCCTGCCGAGATTCCCGGCGAGGCGGTTTTCTTTGTGCGCTTATAAAAACATAATAGTCGTTCTAAATAAAATTTGTCCTCACTTTTGGCTCATAAGTTGGTTCCGGCACACCCTCCTTGCGCCCCGCCTCGATGCAATAAAGAAGCCACGCCATGTTCTCCCCTAACATCCGCATGGTCTGCATCCCTTCTTCGTCCTTGTGCACATCTTCCGGCGTATTGCCGTGAACCTGATTCCAATATTGCGACGACACAACGGGCATATTGCTGACGGTGAAGTACTTATTTAGCCGGTCAAACGCCGCGCTGGCGCCGCCCCGACGGCAAGACACCACTGCCGCGCCCAGCTTTCTTGCCATGATGGGCCCAGAAGCATAAAACAGCCGGTCGAGAAACGCGGTGAGCTGGCCGGCGGGCGCTGCATAGTAAACGGGAGAGCCTATGACGATGCCATCAATTTCATTGAGCCGCTCGATCAGTTCATTCACCTTGTCTTTTATGACACACCGACGCGTTTTAAAACAACTGCCGCAGGCCGTGCAGCCAGAAACGGGCTCTTTCCCCGGATACAGAATCTCCGTTTCAATTCCGCGCTTTTGAAGCGTAGTAGCTACCTCCGAAAGGGCGGTATAAGTACAGCCATGCTCATGGGGGCTGCCGTTGATCAACAACACCTTCATGGGATAACCTCCTATTAATCGTTGTTTCTCACAGTATACCATAATCGCGCTCTTTTGAGCAAAGGTCCTGCGGGGTTTTTATGGCACGTCACAACGCCGCCGAGCACCTCCTCATGAAAGGAGTGATCGTATTTTCTGCTAGGTTTCAGTGGCCGCCGCACTCGTCCGCATGCTCATGTTTGTGGCAGACGGAACCTGTGGAGCGCAGTGCTCCGCGCAGGTATGCCTCTACCGCCACACGGGCGTCACCGGATGCGCCAACGATCACTTCGATGTTTCGTTCGTTGAAGATCTCCACGGCACCGCCACCCATTCCTCCGGCAATAATGGTTTCAACGCCCATATCGCCCAGAAAATTAGGAAGGAACCCGGGCCTGTGCCCGGGATTGGGAATCCCGTGCTGTCCGATGACAGCACCGTTTTCCGCTTCAAAGATCTGAAAGGCCTCGCAATGGCCAAAATGTTCCGCTACTGTGTTCCCCATGCTTGCTACTGCGATTTTCATATATTTTTCATTCTCCTCTTCCAGCATATTCATGATATGATCCGGTCATGTTCCGTTAAACAGCTCAATTTTTCCCGCTTATTACAGCTTTGCATGCAACCCGCATCCATTCGAACGGTTTTCGTTCACGGCACTTCCACTTATAATATGATCGTCTGTCCCGTAGACAGGTAGTTTAGCTTTTTACCCATTTGGGATTTTAAATACGCATAAGCATTAATGCCGGTACAATGACAAGTATAATACGTAGCATCGTACTGTAGCAACTCTTTTGTAATTTCATCCAGCAAATTGCTGTCGGCAGTTTCTGGATCCAGCTTCATCAGGTGGAAGCCTCCGATCACCGCACAAGGCCGGTACTGGGTTGCCCAGTGCATGATGTTCAAAATTCCCTTATGGGAACAGCCGCTGACTAGCGTGGTTTTCCCCCCTTCCCGGATGAGCAGGTATTGCTCGTGAATAAAATCATCAGGAACCAGCTTGTCGTCCCGTTTCACGTTGAGCCCAAAACTGTCCATGGGAAACGGACGGGGCAGCCCATTGCCGGTGAACAATGTCAGTTCATCGTCAATTTGCTCCCTATCGCCCGTAAGTGTGATTCGTCCGGTATACCTAAGCCCGCGATCCAATCCATTATATCGTTCCGAACCGGCGTAATGCGGATCAAACGCATGTTCGTTGATATAAACGGCGGCCTTGCTGTTTGCCGCCAGCAGGTGCTTCAGGCCCCCGCCGTGGTCGTAATGCCCGTGTGAAATCACGGCGATATCCACCTGCGAAAGATCAACGCCCAGCTTTTGTGCGTTTCGCGCAAATAAATCCGACTGGCCCGTATCAAACAGGATCTTGTGCTTGCAGGTTTCAATGTACAGGCTCAGGCCATGTTCTGCGTTAAGATTGCTATTCAAGGTCGTGTTCTCGGAAAGGACTTTGATATTCATGGCAGTTTCACCTCCAGCAGCCCCATAGAATTTCGAAATACCTGATACAGCGCATCCCGCGCCGGGCAATCAACACCCGCTAAGCTTCGCCCCTCATTGATGGCGGCCGAAGCATGCCTATCGTATGGAATGCGGCCCAGAAACGGGATCCCTTCCTCTGCGCAAAAGCGCTCAATAGCCTCCGCATTTTCTGCGCAATTATCGTACTTGTTGACGCATACCGCCGCCTTTGTCCGAAATATTTCAGCGGTTTTCAGGATTCGCTTCATATCGCTGATTCCTGAAAGCGACGGCTCGGTCACAACCAATACCAAATCCACGCCACTGATGGACGCGATTACGGGGCAGCCGATTCCGGGAGAGCCGTCAATCACCGCAAGCTCAGTTTCCGGCGCGTTTTTCACAAGCGCAGCTTTCACTGCTGTAACCAGCTTCCCAGAATTTCCCCGCCCCATCTTGAGACATGCGGTAGAAAAGACGCGTTCGCCATTATACAACATCTGTTCCCCGGCTATGTCGTCACGCATCGATACCGCCCCGGCAGGGCAGGAGAGCAGGCAAACACCGCAACCCTCACAGGCATAAACGTCCACCTGATAACCGGAATGGCCTTTACGGATCGCCTCAAATCGGCAATTCACGACGCATCGGCCACAGCCAGTGCATTTATTTCCCTCAATATACGCCTTTTGCGAACCGTAAAAGTCCGTTCTCATTGGAGCGGTTTTCAATTTCGTCACAAGGTGGAGATTGGGTGCATCCACATCACAGTCCGCAAAGGCGCGGGCTTTTGCAAAGTCGATAAACGCCGCTGCAGCCGTGGTCTTGCCCGTTCCTCCTTTGCCGCTCAATATTAGCAGTTTCTTCATACCCCTGCCTCCGAGTAAATTCGCTTCCATATCCCTTTAAAAAGATAGGCAGATTCTTCATCGCACGCACAGGCAAGTTGTGCCTTTGCGCCCAACGACGCCAGTTTTTCGCTGTAGGGGATGCGGCACAGCACGGGCACGCCGTGCTGCGTGCAGAATGCGTCGATGGGAGAGTTGCCGCTCTCCGCCTTATTGATGATGACGCCACATGGCTTCTGCAGCAGAGAGACCAACTGATACACCATTTTGAAATTGTGCAGCCCAAAGGCGGTGGGTTCCGCAACAAGGACGCAATAGTCCGCTACGCGGACGCTCTCCATCACGGAGCAGGCGCTTCCCGGTGGGCAATCGATCAGCGTAGGCCCGTCACCTGTGCCCGTCTCGGCCAGCACACTTTTGATCACCGGAATTCCGGATGCTTCCCCAAGATTCAGTATTCCGCTCACCACCACAACCTGATGATGCACTCCTATTTCTATTTTCCCTACAGGATGAGGAATTTCAGAAACCGCATTTTGATTGCAGATCAGCCCACATCCGCCGCAGGAGTGGCACACTTCTGAAAACACTTTGACGCTTTGATTGATCATAGCAAGCGCATTGAATTTGCAAAAGTCCACACAGGCGCGGCAAGCGGTACACTTTTTTGCGTCAAAAGATGGCAGAAGGCGGTATACCTCTCTTTGTGTAATGTCTTTGGGCCTGAAAAACAGATGTCCGTTGGGCTCTTCTACATCACAATCCAAGTATGTGGCCGCTTCCGCCGTAGCGGCGAGATTGGCCGACACAAAGGTTTTGCCCGTTCCACCTTTTCCGCTGAGCACCGCAATCTTCATCCGCACACCTCTTTTACCCGCGGCCATGAAACCCCGGGTGTATTTCCGAGAGGATTTCAAGCTTGTTTTTTTCAAAAGCGTTGATATTGTCCTTAGCGGATTGCTTAGCGGTTTTATAGATCTTGATTCCCGCCGCCTGCAACACCTGCGCGGCATTTTCGCCGCAGCGCACAGTCAGGATTGCATCGGCGTGCGCATCTACCAAAAACTGGGCAGCCTTGATCCCTGCCCCTCCCTGCGCATTTGCCGCATCGTTGACAAGATAATCGGCTTTCTTCGCCTCGGTATCATAAACCAAAAAAAAGGGAGTGCGTCCAAAAGAAGCGCATACGGCCCCCTCTAAACTTTTTTCATCGATTGGGATTGCGATTTTCATAGTTTTTTTCCTTTCCAACTGATTCCAAATAGCCTTGGGCGATGCCGATACGCTCGGGGTTACGCCATCGTATTTCTCTCCGGCCGGCCGCCCTACATCTTTTACAAATGCCTCATCACAAAATCAATATCCTTTGATTCTCTTCCTCCTTAAGGAAACGGCCGCGGAGCGGCCGATTCCCTTTATCGTCTTTTCATTGCACTTCCTCAAGCCGCTTCTCAACGAAAGCAAGTCGATTCTCCAGCGCTTCTTTCTCTGCTGTCAGCAGGTCGCGGGAATCCGCGCGCACGGTTCTGCATATTCCTATTCCTCGGCCAAAGCCGCGGCCTACTCCGCAACCGTATCCGGCGGTTCTTGCACCTGTGCACACGCCGCGTTCCCTTCCGGTCATAGAACCCTGGCCCAAGGGGCCGGTGCCATCCATTCTTGGCATATGAATCACCTCCTTTTTTTAATTTGTGACATATGCCATTTATTATGCATAGTATAACGCGGTTTATGGCATATGTCAATAACATTGAAAAATTTATTTCAGATGCTCTTATATTTCAGTTTTTTCATTATTTTTGGTATAATATAAAAGCGGTGGATGGCGCTTTGGAAATCGTCGCGTTCGCTTATTATTTTTTTGTAAGGCAGGTATGTATGGAAAATACGATACAGGGTTTTATCAGCGAATTGTCCTCAAAATCGCCAGTGCCCGGCGGCGGCGGCGCAAGCGCGCTCATCGGAGCCATCGGGGTTTCTCTATGCTCCATGGTGGCAAATCTGACATCCGGCAAGCAAAAGTATGCGGAATATCAGCAGGACATTGAAAAGATTCTTGCGCGCACCGAAGTTGTGATAAAAAATCTTTTGTCGCTAATCGAAAAGGATGCCGCGGTATTCGAACCTCTTTCCGCCGCATACGGAATCCCCAAGGAAACGCCGGGCAGGGACGATATTCTGGAAGCAGCGCTTGTAGAAGCATGCTCTGTTCCCTTTGAGATCCTCAAAGAAGTAAACGATGCCATTGATATCGTGGAAGAGCTGGCAATCAAGGGCTCTAGGCTGGCAATCAGCGACGTGGGTGTCGCCGCCTCTGCCTGCAAATGCGCCATGGAGAGCGCCGCAATGAACGTATATATCAACACCAAATTAATGAAAAACAGAGACTACGCATCCGCAATGAACGCCGCAACCGACTCCATGCTGAAATGGGGCTTAGAGCGTTTTGGGAAAGTTTATTCGCAAGTTTCGGAAGGTTTGAGGTAAGCGCAATGCAGGAATTACGCGGGATGCCGGTTGTGGAATCGCTGGCAAAGAATTTTACGGAACAGATTGAAAAGCTAAAGAAAAACGGAATCGTTCCCAAGCTTTCCGTGGTCCGAGTGGGAAGTTCTGAGGACGATCTCTCCTATGAAAGAGGCATACACAAGCGGTTCTCCGCGGTAAATGCCCTTGTGGACGTGGTGGAATTGCCCGAAGGTGTGCCCCAGGAAACGCTGGAATCCGCCATTCTAGCGCTAAACCGGGACAATGCCATACACGGGATATTGCTGTTTCGGCCGCTGCCCAAGCACCTTTCTGAAAAAAACATCAAGATGCTGATCGACCCTGAAAAAGACGTGGACTGTATGGGTGAAATTAACATGGCACGCGTTTTTTCCGGAGACCCCATCGGTTATCCGCCCTGCACAGCGCAGGCGGTGATGGAGCTCCTTGATTTCTACGGCATTGAATTGACCGGGAAGAAGGTGACGGTAGTCGGGCGAAGCCTCGTGGTGGGAAAACCCGTTGCAATGCTCCTGCTGGGCAGGCACGCAACGGTTACAATCTGCCATACCCGAACCAAAAACCTTGCGGAAGAATGCAGGCGCGCCGACGTACTGATCGCCTGCGCAGGCTCCGCGGGAATGATCACGCCCAAGTTTACGCATTCGGAGCAGATCATTCTCGATGTGGGCATTCACATGGTAGGAGGCAAGCTCTGCGGCGATGTGGATTATACAGCCGTCGCAGGCCATGTAAAGGCCATCACGCCGGTCCCGGGCGGGGTCGGCACGGTCACCACATCGGTTTTGCTCAAGCATACCATTCTCAGCGCACAGCGGGTATAAGGTAATCCCCGCAAAACCGCCCAGTTCTTTTGTGAAACGCAAACAGCCTGATTATCCTCCGGCCGCAAAGCGACCGGGGGATTTCATATTGCTTTGTTTAAAATAAAAACGGGTAATCTATCCAATAATAATAAAAAAAGAGGGGTTGCGCTATGCCTTTGTGGCTTATTATTCTCTTCATCGTATTCTCTCTGCTGTTAATTTACGCAGCGGCCGATTTATTTAAAAAGGGCAAAAAACAGTTTGAAAAAGCAGTCGTTTCCTCCTACATTTCATATGCGCTTATCTTTGCTGCGGTTTGGATTTTCAGGCTTTCCATCCCTCCCTATCTCATTTTTCTTACCATGCTGAGCATTTTTATTGTCGCCTTCTTTGGGTATTACCGGGCATGGTTTAACCGCTCCAAGGTTTTCGACCGCTATGTGCATGTGCTTACACCGTTCTCTTTTGCGTTATTTGCATACTGTGTGATTCAAAATCTATTTCTAACAGGGGGATCGAAAGCGTTTCAATCCCTGTTTATATTTACAATCGGCACGTCGCTGGCAATCTTAAACGAGTTGTTGGAAGCGGCAATTGATGCAAGATCAAATGCAAACAATCAGCGTGGGCTAAAGGATACAAACACCGATTTGCTTAGCAGTTTTATCGGTTCGCTTCTTGCAGGTGTTTTTTCGTATTTATTTCTGCTGTAGCGCAAAAAAACCTCTGAATCTTAAATTCAGGGGCTTTTTCATCTGTTTCACGCCGAAAACGACGGCCAAACCTTTACGGCATTTTCCAGTTTTGGATTCTAACTGCGTCTGGCCTTGCGCTTCCCGACTTCACAGGCGGAGGCATAGTGCCCATGGGAGGCATCATCGGCTTGGGTGGTTCCTGCGGCATTGGCTTTGCTGTATTCCCGATAGGGGGTGTTACCACTTTCGGCGGTTCCGGCGGCAGCTGCGTGTTATAACACCAGAACCAGTCTTTACATTCCAGATTGAGTTCCTGCGGATTCTCTTCCCGTTTCAAAAGCTGGTTGTATGTTTGCGGCGGAGGCGCTAGGGTAGGCTGCCCGGGCTGCCAGTTGGCCGGCGTAACGACTTTGTATTGGTCTGTCGTCTGAAGGGCGGTTAAGAGCCGCAGAATTTCGGGAATGCTGCGTCCGTTTGTGAGCGGATAGACCAGAATCGCGCGGATGATTTGCTGGGGATCAATGAAAAACACATTCCGCACTGTTTCGGTATTGCTGACATCCGGAGCAATCATGCCATACAATCTCGCAACCTCCCCCATTCTGTCCGCAATCACGGGAAACGGAACCGTGACGCCGGTTGTCATATAGATCGCATAAACCCAGGCTAAGTGCGACGGATTGCTGTCGATGCTCAATCCGATCAGCTGGGCATTTTTTGCAGCGAATTCCCCTTCCGCTTGAGAAAACGCCACAAATTCCGTCGTGCAGACCGGCGTAAAATCACCGGGGTGGGAAAATAAAATCACCCATTTGCCCTTGTAATTGGATAGCTTGAGCGGTCCGTACGTAGAATTTGCCGTAAACTCCGGCGCTTTCATGCCAATGTGCAAGCAGCTTGATTCCAAAAAAGACACCTCTTTTAAAATAAATATTTTACTGTATCATATGCGCATACGAGGCACGATGTTTGCAATTTCGTGCAAAACTGCAGGGCAATAAGGCCAGTCAAGCAGAGGATACAAAGAGGATCATGATCCGAAACAAAAAAACAACGCTTCACTCAAAAATGAGTGAAGCATTATTCTTTGCAATTTGGCGCGCCTGGTAGGATTCGAACCTACGACCTACCGGTTCGTAGCCGGGCACTCTATCCACTGAGCTACAAGCGCATTTTTCATGTGCCTTGTTATTTTAGCGCAAACAAAAATGCTTGTCAAGCACGTTAGGCTTATCGGCAAAATAATATTGATTTTTTTTGTGCCGTGGTGTATAGTATTGCTGTTCGCAATTGAGGGGCATTAGCTAAGTTGGTATAGCGCCGCGTTCGCAATGCGGAGGCCAGCGGTTCGAATCCGCTATGCTCCACCACGTCGCAATGGACTGCGCTCCGCTCGTTTTCGGGCGGAGCGTTGCTTTTTGCGGCTATCGCTTTCGGTGGTGATTGCGTGTATGCCTCTATTTTGTCAACAATAAAATCCGAATCCCTAAAGGGTTCGGATTTTTCGTTTCTTCGTGATATAAGCGTCGCATTTACGGCTTCAGCTTGAAAAATATTAGTTTTGAAGTATCGTTGTCCTTCGTGGATATATCTTTGGTGATAAACAGATCCAGCGACTGAACAAAAGGAACAAATTTGGTACTGCCGAAGTTGCGCTCGTCAAAATCCGGAAACTGCTTGTTCAGCAATCCCTTCAGCTTCGCCGAAAAAATCCATCCGTTGTCATTGGAATTTTCTTCGGTGAGCTCTTTCAACGTCTGCTTGATAATCTCGATGTTGGAACCGGCTTTTTCTTCCTGTACTTCTGTGCTTTGGACAGCCTGCTTCGCCGCCGCATCAGTCTTCTTTTCCTTTTCAGGACTGGCAACTTTCCCGTTCGCCTGCTGTTTCGCCGTTTTCCCGCTGTTGCTTGCGCTATAAAGAAGATCAAGGTATGAGAACTTGCTACATGCGGATATGAAAGACCGCGGCGTTTTCTGTTCTCCCATGCCCAGTACGAACATTTCGGACTCTCTTAACCGTGTGGCCAGCCTTGTAAAATCGCTGTCGGAAGAGACAATGCAAAACCCATCCAGCCTGTCAAGGTACAGCAGGTCCATCGCATCAATGATCAGCGAGGAATCAGATGAATTCTTACCGCTTGCATTGCTGTACTGCTGAATCGGCTGTATGGAATTGTCCAATATCACATCTTTCCAGGAACCCATTTGCTGTGTTGTCCAGTTTCCATAGATGCGTTTATAAATGACATTCCCCAAATTGTTTGCTTCGCGCAATATCACTTCAATGTATTTGTTCGCAATGTTCTCAGCGTCAATGAGTACAGCCAACTTCATTTCTTTGTCCATTGTAATGCTTTCTCCTTCATAAAAATATAGTTTACCCGGCAGTGCTGCTGTGCTCGCAGCTTTTACTCATCCGAATTGCCGGCATCATAAATCACGTCTCTGGTAAAAGTATACATGATGCAAAACGGCATGTCTATAATAAGCGGTTTGGCCGTCCGCAAAAAGATCCGGTCCTTGGAGAATCAACGGTTTTGTGTCCCGCTTTTTTAGCACCTGTCATATGCTGATATAGGGCATTATTGCAGACGCCCAAATTACACTTCGAGGTTGAAGATCATGATCGAAAAGTTTGTCGCCTATTTACAGGAGCAGCTGCGCAATCACAGCATCTACGTATGGGGCGCTCAAGGGCAAAAAAGCCCCACTGTGAACGAGGCATGGATCCGGAAGAGGGAGACCTCCACAGCCAATGCCGATCGCGCCGTACGCTATTGGAAAAAGCAGGTGAACGCCGGATATGGGGACGTGCTTCGCGCGTTCGACTGCTCAGGGCTTGGCGTATATTTCCTGCTGGAAAACGGGCTCATCTCTCACGACATGAGCGCCAATACATTGATGAATCAATGTAAAAGAATTGCGTTTTCGCAGCTTCAACCGGGTGACTTCGTGTTTCTTGTGAATGAATCCGGCCATGCGCACCATATCGGATATGTCGTGGACAAAAACCTGAACGTCATCGAGGCAAAGGGCCGGAATTATGGCGTGATGCGCAGCTCCTTCAAGGGCTGGGAGGTCTATGGCCGTCCGCCTTATTTTTCCAATGAGGAAGGAAGCTACAAAAGCCGACTTCTCAAACTGCGGTCCCCCTATATGCGCGGCGACGATGTAAAGGAGCTGCAGACGGCCCTCAAAGCAAATGGATTCTCTCCCGGTGCGCTGGACGGCGTTTTCGGCCCCATTACTGAAAAGGCAGTGTGCGCCTTTCAGGCGAACACGAACCTGACAGTGGATGGAAAGGCCGGGCGTAAAACCTTCCGCGCTCTAGGGCTGGAGTTTATCAGATAGTTCATAAAGAAAAGCGGCCACAACGGGCCGCTTTTTGCGTTTAGTTTTGTAAATGTTAGCTTCAGATTGTTCCGCTTACAGTAATATTCATCACGCCGGGGCTGGTGGTAATCAGGCCGGTGACAGGATCCTGCGTAAATGTTGCGGCAGGAACGGTCAGTGTAAGCGTTGCGCCGAGGCCGGGCAGCGTGAGCAGGCCGGCCACATAAGTATACTCTGTCGCCGCCACAGTGACGCCGTCCACAGTCACGGTGAGGGGGGAGGCAGGCGCGGGCGAGAACGTATCCGTAAGGATCACGTTTGTAGCGTCCATATTGCCGTAGTTGTACAGCGTAAAGCCGTACGTCAGAACGCCTCCGTCTACAACCGGATCGGGCGACATGCACTTGACAATACTTATGTTGGCGAAATCCTCCGTTGCCATCGTATAAGAAGCGTAGATTGTTTCCGTGAGACCGGTAGCGGTGATGGCGGAAACATTAGTCATAACATCGCCGGTTTCGGGAAGTGCATAATCGTTTGCCGTAGCTTGATACACGATGATAGCGTTCGCGCCGGCGGCCAGCGAAGCGATCGTATACGTCAGACTATGCGCTGCTACCACGGGGACAATCTCGCTGACATAGGTACCGTTCACATAATATTTGGACGGTCCGATATAAGTCAGCGGCGTTACGGAAACAGGTCCCGCAATGACATAGGTGGCAAGATCGTCAACGATTTGAATGTTGGTTAATGCAACGCTTCCGCCGTTTGACAGCGTAAGAATATAGGTCAGCTCTTCTCCCGGCCTGTACTCGGTTGAGAGTGAACTCTTGGTAGCAGCGAGCGGCCCCTGAAGGGTTGTCGTCGCAACATTGGACGAAGCTGTGCCCGTACTTTCTCCATATTGATATGTCAACGTTGCTTGGTTTAAAATTTGTGTTGCCATTGATATTCCTCACTTATTTTTTTTAGGGGTTTTAATATCCCTCCTAAAATAAAGTATGTATTATAAATGCACACGGTGAATGAACATAAACGAAAAAGCGGGATTATCAATGATAATCCCGCTTTTTCGTAAATTTCGAAAGATTACTGGGCACCCCCGCAATACGCTCTCCCACAAAGGCACGTCAATACTATTCGCGAATCTGGCCACTGCCGCGGATGATATATTTGTAGGTCGTTAGCTCATTTAGGCCCATGGGCCCGCGGGCATGAGTTTTCTGCGTGGAAATTCCCATCTCACAGCCTAGGCCAAACTCGCCTCCGTCGGTAAAACGGGTAGAGGCGTTCACATACACGGCCGCGCTGTCCACTGTGCTGACGAAGCGGGCTGCGACAGCGTCATTCCGGGTGACAACGGCTTCGCTGTGGCCCGTGGAATGGCGGGCGATATGGGCAATCGCCGCTTCCATCCCATCCACCACCTTAACGGCCAAGATATAATCTAAAAACTCCCGGTCGAAGTCATCCGGCCCCGCAGGGGTTCCGGAGATGACCTTTGCCGCCTCAGGATCCAGTCGCAGTTCCACAGGCTGCTTGCCCGCGGCGCTCCGCTCCTCAATGAGCCGCTTTTTCATGAGCGGCAAAAATGCCGCCGCAATATCCTTATGCACCAGACACACCTCCGCCGCGTTACACACGGAGGGGCGGCTGGTCTTGGCGTTTTCAATGATGTTCAGCGCCATGTCAAAATCGGTGGAAGCATCCACATAGATGTGGCAGATACCCGTGCCGGTCTCAATGCAAGGCACTTTAGAATGCTCCACGCAGGCGTTGATCAGTCCCTCGCCACCCCGGGGGATCAGCAGATCCACCAGGCCAACTGCGGTCATGAGCTCCATGGCGCTGCCGCGGCTGGTATCCTGCACCATAGCCAGCAGCTGAGAAGGCAGAGAACCTTGCTCCAGTCCCGCCTTCAATGCTCCCGTGATAGCATTGGCGGAACGGAAAGCCTCTTTGCCGCCTCGCAGCACACAGGCGTTGCCGCTTTTAATGGCCAGCACCGCCGCGTCGGAGGTGACGTTGGGCCTGCTCTCGTAAATAATAGCCACCACGCCCAAAGGCACAGCAGTTTTTTCGATGATAAGGCCGTTTGGCCGATCGATACGACAAATCACCTTCCCTACAGGGTCGGGAAGCGCTGCCACCTGGCGGATGCCCTCTGCCATGCCGAAGATACGCTTTTCGCTCAGGGACAGCCGGTCCAACATCACCTCGGAAATCTGTCCCCGGGCCGCCTCCACGTCTAGGCGATTGGCATCGAGAATATGGCCACAATTGGCTTCAAGGCTGTCCGCCATAAAGCCAAGGGCAACATTTTTTGTTTCAGTTGAAGCGGCGGCAAGAGCAGGCCACGCCTGCTTTGCTGCCTGCAACAGTTCCAGAGTCGTCATTCTTCCCGCTCCTTTCCAAGAAATCGCGTACCTTCACATTCTCCGTTCAAAATATCATAGAGCCGTTCGGGATATGCCCCGTTGGTTATCACCATGTCGATGCCCGCCTCCGTGGCGATCCGGGCGGCGCGAAGTTTGGTTGTCATGCCACCTGTGCCCAGTTCAGAACCGGATCCGCCGGCCGCCTCTGTAAGCTCGGGCGTGATGTCCGATACGGTGGAAACCAACTGCGCGTCGGAATCCACGCGGGGATCCGCCGTATACAGGCCGTCCACATCCGAAAGCAGCACCAAAAGGTCCGCTTCAATGCTCTTGGCCACAATGGCGGAAAGGGTATCGTTATCGCCGATCTTGATCTCTTCAATGGCCACGCTGTCGTTCTCGTTGATGACCGGCAGCGCCCCCCATTCTAACAGGCGGAATATGGTATTTTTAAAATTCTGGTGATAGGCGGCATTGCCCACATCATGGTAGGTCAGAAGAATCTGCGCCACAACGTGGTTGTATTCGGAAAACAGCTTGTCGTAGACATACATCAGTTCGCACTGGCCCACGGAAGCAGCCGCCTGTTTGGAGGGGATGTCGGTAGGTCGCACACTCAGGGAGAGCTTGCCAACGCCCATGCCAATGGCACCGGACGTCACCAAAACGATCTCACAACCGGCATTTTTCAAATCGCTCAGCACCTTGCAGAGGGCTTCAACACGACGGATGTTGAGGTTCCCGCTGGCATGGGTGATCGTGGAAGTGCCTACCTTCACAACAACGCGCATACGATCCACTCCAATTCTTTCGGATTTAAAGATTGCGTTTTATTATATCACAAGCGTTCCATGAGATAAAGAAAAAATCCAATTGCCGCCGGGAAATCCAGGGATGCCTTAAAAAAGCGTGTTGCCTGAGAGAGTGCAAAAAGATATAATATAATTGAGTTGTTAGAACATAAAGCTTAATAGGGGGAAATTAATATGTATTGCAAACAGTGTGGTCAACAAATCCCAGATGAGACCAAATTCTGCCCCAGTTGCGGCGCGATGCAGGGCGACGAGGCTCCGGCCAGCGCATCCACGCAAAACGCCCAGCCGGAATACGGCAACAGCTCCGGGGAATATTATCAGCCCGGCCAGACCCAGAATGCGCAGCCTTCGCAGTATGCTTCGTCCAACGGCGGGCGGGTGAGCAACACCGCCTATCTGGTTTGGTCCATCATCGTAACGCTTCTGTGCTGCCTGCCCCTGGGAATCCCGGCCATCGTATACGCAGCCAAGATCAACACCCTTAGCGACGCGGGCGATTACATGGGCGCGCAGGATGCTGCGAAAAAATCCAAGACCTGGATCATAGTGGCTGGCGTGGCGGGCCTTGTGGTGGGAATTCTCTCCATCGTGCTTTATAGCGTAGGGATCGTTTCCTACGTCAACGAATTCAGCTATTGATGCGCCGCAAGGGATTTCGCATCCTCGCGGTGACGCTGCCGATTTTGGTAGCGTGCATGGTTTGCTTGTTCATGTATAGACAGGAAAACGCAGGGGACTTTATGATCCCCTGCGTCTTTCATCATTTCACCGGGCTGTACTGCCCCGGCTGCGGTTCCGGCCGGGCGCTTTACTCTTTGATGCACCTGCGCTTTTACGCCGCACTGCGCTACAATGCCTTTGCGGCAATCCTGCTGCCGGCACTGGGCATTCTATACCTCTGCTGGGCAGTAGGGTATGTAATAACCGGCAGCGACCAAGTGATGCGCCGCATCCCCCAATGGATTCCCTGGACCATACTCGCCGCGTTGCTGCTTTATGGCATCCTCCGGAACCTAGGCTACCCCTTCTGCCTGCTGGCACCCACGGCGTTTTAGCTCACCTCAAAAAAATATGCGGGAAGCACACATTCGGCCTGTTGGTATCATTGCGATTCAGATCACCAGCTGGCCGTCTTCGCTGTCGATAATCTGGAAAATCTCCTCTTCTTCGCCCGTCTTCACGTTGATGTAGACAATGTAGGAATCTTCGTTCATCTTGCATTTGAACTCCCAGCACAGGCACTCGGTTTCCGGCGTCAACGGGATCAGCGCCAGCTCTCGGCCTTGTACCGTAAGGGATGGTGAGAGAAGCGCCTCCGCCTCTTCCATCGTAATCTCCGGCGTACCCATCTCCCGTTTTACATGGCTGAATAGGTAATTACGGGCATCTATGCCGATGACCTTCAAAGTATCCCGATCCACCCAGACCTTTATCAGGTCGCTATACAATATCGCATCTCCCTGAGTGGCCGCAAAGTTGATGAGGACGGCACCCCCGTAATACTGGGCGTATGTCGAGGTCATATTCTCATAGCCCAGTTCTTTGAGTCTAGTCAAAGCAGTATCCCGATACCGCTGCACCTCGGATTCTTCCGGTTTTCCCTCCTGATTGCTGGTGGAATTGCTCATGTACCACAAAAGCGATCCTCCCTGTTCCGCAATGGAAACCTCGGCCCAGCCCCCATTTTCATCCGACATACTGAAGTCATAGGAGCGGATCTTGCCTTCGGAAATTCCTCCGAACGTTAGGGGCACTCCTGCGATCTGGTCTGCGATCTTCTGCGCTTCCTCTTGAGAAACGGCCTCTCCTGTCAGGCCCTTTGCTTCCAGCTTTTCAGCACTTTCAGAGAACGGGCCGTCATAGATCAGGGTAGGGAATTCGTTGATCCCCTCGTTGTTCTGGGAATCTCCCGGCTGCTGTGTCTCTTCATAGTACCCGTCCGAAGTTACCGCTTCGATGGGAATGTCCCCGCTTAATAACCGTTCCCCGTACTGCGTAGCCAGCGTGGCGCATGCATTGCGCAATTCGGAGATGGTCTGAAGATCCTCCTGTGAAACTAGGTTGCCCCGTACGACCTTCTTCGTGAGGGAATGTGCATAATCTCCCAGTCGCACGATAAAAGCGTTCAGATCCGAGGTATCCACATGGGAAGTAGGAATCTGAGACATATTGCTTACAGCGCTGCCGGAAAGCCGCCAGATCTCATCCAGCATGAGGATATACTGTGCCTTGGAATTTACCACTAAAAGCTTCCCCAGCATGTTCTCCATGTCATACAGATTGTCAGCCAGCTCACTATAAGCCTCCTGATACATGTTTTCCGTGGCGATTTTATAGCTTTCCGCCATGGCTTTTTGCTGCATGGCCCAGAGGCTTACGGCTACCAGCGCAATCCCCAAAAGTACTGGGATCACAAAACGCTCAATGATATTTCTGATCTTTTCGCTCATATTCTCCCCTCTTTAAAAGAACGCATGTTCGCCGATCACAACCTTCACGGCATGGGATAGCATCCAGCGGTTTGTGGTTATGGCAGGATTATAATAATACAGGCAGCCGCCTGTGGGATCCCATCCGTTAATGGCGTCACGGGCAGCCTTGATGGCAGTCTCGTCAGGGGAGAGGTTAATCTGCCCGTCCGACACCGCGGTAAACGCGCCGCTCTGGTAAACGACGCCGGCAACGCTGTTGGGAAAGGAAGAGCTCTTTACCCGGTTAAGGACTACGGCCGCCACCGCCACCTGCCCTTTATAGGGTTCGCCTCTTGCTTCCCCATACACCAGCCTAGCCAAAAGGTACAAATTGTTATTTGATGAAGTGGTGCCGGCAGAATTGCTGGTCGTGCCAGTAGAAGTCATGCCCAGCGCCTTGGCTGTGGCCGGGCCCACAATCCCATCCGCCGTCAGCCCGTTGGTCCGTTGGAAATATTGTACCGAGGCCTTTGTGAAGCTCCCAAATATGCCGTCTATGTTTCCCCAATAATAGCCCCACCGCTTGAGTTTGGTTTGCAGCGTTTTCACTTCGCTGCCTGTGGAGCCTACTTTGAGCACCGCAGCGTCCGCCTGCTGGGGAAGCAGCGCACAAACCAGCAAAAGCATGGCCAGAACAGCCGCGATTTTTTTACGGTTTTTCACCCTTTGCGCCCTCCTTAATGAGTTTGAAGATAAGGCTTTCCATTTTTACCTTATCACCCTCAATTTCCCCATCTTTTAGCTCCAATATGCACAGAGGAGGGAACAGCACGCACCACCAATTTTGACCATTTCCTTTTCCCAGCACTACCCGAAGCGCCTGATAATCCCCCGCCGGATATAGCTTATCCATGTATTCCCTGTCCGGAAAGCCGTAGGTGCCGATTCTCAATTCCGCCCCGTAATCCGCACCGGAATCCGCAAGCGTAGATTCAATTGTGTCCATGAGCCCGGAACCTTGGCGAAAGAGCATCTCTTTGATATCCTGCGCGCTTTGGATTTCCTCCATGTTTTCGTTTTCGTATTCCAATATGGCGTCCCGCACTTTAATCTTGGTAGCCTGATCCTGTGCACTGTCGCTGTTGGCAATGACGTGCAGCCGGAAGATATTATCTTTGTCGGCTTGTCCGGTTTGAGCGGTAAGCCATATTATGCTCATGGCGGCGATGCAGATGGATGAAACTTGAATGAACCTACGCATATTCATGCCTTTCTGGAATGGATTTAAAGGAAATTATTGCCGGACTCTTTGTTTTTTATTCGTATCGGTTATAATGAATGCATGGAGATTCACGCATACGCAAAAATCAATCTGACGCTGGACGTGCTCTGCCTTCGAAAAGACGGTTACCACGAGCTAGCCACCATTATGCACGCAGTGGACCTTTTTGATTCCGTGTTTGTGGAAAAATCAGAGGATGTCCGCGTAACGGCTAATGCGCCCCTGCCGCAAGATAATACGGCTTTTCGTGCCGCAAAGCTGTTTTTTGCGCAAACAGGCCGGGGCGCGTGCATACACATAATAAAGCACATCCCCTCCGAAGCGGGGTTGGGCGGCGCAAGCGCGGACGCAGCGGCAGTCCTATCTGGCATGAACGCCCTATACGGAGGCGGCATAGGTATGCAAACGCTGATGGATATGGGCAAATCCGTGGGTGCCGATGTGCCATTTTGCCTTTTAGGCGGCTGCGCACTGGCCCGGGGCATCGGTGAGATTCTCTCGCCGCTTCTGCCCATACCTATAGATCTTTTAATCGTAAAGGGGGCGGGCGGCGTCAGCACAAAGGCCCTGTTTCAATCTCTTCAGCTCCCAGTAACGTACCCGGATACGGAGGCGGCTTTATCTGCCGTTCGGGCAGGAGATTTGCGCGCTCTGGCGAATTTGACGCAAAATGCGCTGGAGCCCGCCGCGATGGCCGCGCTGCCCGAAATCGGTGCGCACAAGCAACGCATGCTGCACGCAGGTGCCATGTCCGCATTTATGACAGGAAGCGGTTCCGCCGTGGTCGGGATCTTTGACTCCCGCCAAGCGGCTCTAAAGGCCAGAAAGCTTTTTTCAGATCTTCCTTTTGCCTATGTATGCCGGACGGTATTGTGATATAATGCTCAAGATAAGGGGAAGTGAACCCCATACCTTAGGGACATTTTTGTCCGCACGGAGGTTTTATGACACACATCAAGGACCATAAAAAAATCCACTTGATCGGCATAGGCGGCTGCTCCATGAACGGCCTGGCCCAAATCCTTCAGGCGCGCGGATACGAAGTCACCGGCAGCGATAAGGCCGCCTCTCCCTTTACGGAGCGGCTACAGGAGCTAGGGATTGAGGTCACCATAGGGCACAGCGCCGAAAACCTCGGCAATGCTGACTTGGTGGTCTATTCTGCCGCCATTAAAAAGAACAATATTGAGCGGCAAGCGGCTGCAGACTGGGGCATTCCCGAATTGGAGCGCTCTGTAGTCCTGGGGCAGCTCACCGAAGGATATGACACTGTGGCGGGCATTGCCGGCTGCCATGGCAAAACCACCATCACCTCAATGCTCGCCCTGATCAGTGAGCGCGGCACGCTTAACGCCACAGTGCACGTCGGCGGCTTTGTGGAGGCTTTATGCGGTGGAACCCGGTTGGGCTCCCACGACCTGTTCATCACCGAGGCCTGCGAGTACGTGGAGAGCTTTTTAACCCTCCATCCCACCGTTGCCCTCATCAACAACATTGACAATGACCATCTGGACTATTTTGGGAGCATGGATAACATCGTAGCGGCATTTCAAAAGTTTATCGACCTGCTGCCTGATGACGGAGTTTTCATCGCCTGTACCGACGACAGCTATGTAAAGGCCCTGTACGGCGAATTTCCCGGTAGAAAGCTGTCCTACGGTATGGCGGATGCCGACTTTACCCCGGCGGATATCGTCTACGACGAAGCCGGCTGCCCCTCTTTCGATCTGATGAAAAATGGGCAAAAGCTGGGCCACATCACGCTCCATATCCCCGGAAAGCATGCTGTGATCGACGCCATAGCGGCGGCAGCCGTGGCGCTCACACTGAAGGCCGATTTTCCAGCCCTTACCGACGCCCTTTCAACGTTCCACAATACCCGCCGCAGGTTTGAATTCTACGGCGAGCGGGACGGCATTAAAATTTACCACGACTACGCTCACCATCCGGCGGAGGTTGCCGCCACGCTGGACGCCGCCAGCCGTGTTCCACACAACAAGCTCTGGTGCGTATTCCAGTGCAACAGCTATACCCGGGCAAAAACCCTATTTACTGGCAGCGTCTCCTGCTTTAACCAGGCAGATGCGGTACTTGTGCCGGATATCTACCCCGGCCGGGAAATCGACGACGGCAGTGTGCATGCCACAGATATGGTGCAGGGCATCAACGTCGGCGGCGGTGATGCTGCATATCTGCCTACTTTTGAGAATATCCGAGAATATTTGGATCAGCACGCCTCCCCCGGAGATATCGTCATCACTCTTGGAAGCGGTGACGTATATAAACAAACTAAGAAGTTGCTGTAATCGCAAAAAGAACAGCATGGGTCTCCATATACCTATGGAACCATCAAAAAGCTGATCAATTTTACATATTGACCAGCTTTTAAATATATGGTAAGTTTATCAATGTATAAAGGGGAGTAGCTATAAGCTATAAAGCCAACAGTCGGCATTCATAATGCCTGGTTTTATACTCCAAAGTTGGAAAGCAAGACCTTTAACATACGCCTTAGTAAGCGTTATGTTAAAGGTCTTTTTTAAGATACTGAGTATGGTTTTTATGCGGCTCCATACATTTTAAAAAGGTTTTATTTGCGTACCGCATGATAAGCCAATCAATCATCCATAACTAAATGGAAGGGAATCTTAATATGAATTACTACTTAGAACCTGCGGAAAAAGTTATGGAGGCGCTGGATGCATCGGCCGATGGATTAAGTCTGCAGCAGGCGGAAGCCAGGCTTACACAATACGGAAAGAACAGGCTGGACGAGGCGAAAAAAGACTCTATATTCAAGCGTTTTCTCAAACAGATATCCGACCCCATGATCCTTATGCTAGTTGCGGCGGCTGTCATATCGGCAGCACTTAGCGAGATCGCGGATATGGTCATCATTGTGCTCGTGGTTGTTTTGAATGCAGTGCTTGGAGTAATTCAGGAGAATAAAGCCGAAAAAGCAATTGAGGCTCTGCAGCAAATGGCGGCCGCCAACTCCAAAGTAAAGCGCACGGGGATTGTTTCAATGATAAAAACCGAGGAGCTTGTTCCGGGTGACATTGTCCTGCTTGAAGCCGGGGATGCGGTGCCTGCGGATATGCGACTCTTCGAATATGCCAGCCTAAAAATCGAGGAAGCTTCTCTTACCGGCGAATCGGTGCCCGTAGAAAAGCAGGATCAAATCTTACGGGATTCATCAGAGGAAGTACCGCTGGGAGATCGCCTCAACATGGCATATCAAGGCACCAATGTCGTTTATGGCAGGGGTGCCGGTGTTGTAACCGAAACCGGGATGAGCACCGAAATGGGAAAAATCGCCGGAATCATTTCAAGAACTTCAAACGAAAAAACACCTTTGCAAAAAAAGTTAGCCGAGCTGAGTAAAGTCTTGAGTTTTCTCGTGATCGGCATCAGCATATTTATATTTGCGTTCAGCCTGTTAAAAAACGGAGGCTTTACCGGCGGCCATGTCCTAGAGGTGTTTATGTTGGCGGTAAGCCTTGCCGTCGCCGCAATTCCGGAAGGGCTGGTGGCAGTGGTCACGGTAGTGCTTTCAATCGGCGTTACAAAGATGTCGCGACGCAATGCCATCATCCGTAAGCTTACGGCGGTGGAAACGCTAGGTTGCACGCAGGTTATTTGCTCCGATAAAACGGGTACGCTGACCCAGAACAAAATGACGGTCACCACTACCTTTGGCGACATCGCCGTTTTGGCCAAGGCCATGGGGCTGTGCAACGATGCCCGGGTGTCGGAGACCAAATCGGATGTGGGAGACCCAACTGAAATCGCTTTAGTTAATTTTGCGCAGGCGCATGGGTATGAAAAAACCGCTATTGAAGCAAATATGCCGCGTGTGGGTGAAGCACCGTTTGATTCACTCCGCAAGATGATGTCCACAGTACATAAAAACGAAAATGGCGGATATGTCCAATATACGAAGGGCGCCCCCGATGAAATTCTGAAAAAATGTACATCTATTCTCACCGATCGTGGAGTCGTACCTCTCACAAGCGAACATGCCGCATCCATATTGACCGAAAATAAGAGAATGGCAGGAAACGCCCTGCGCGTTCTCGCTGCGTCTTTCAAGAACTATGCGGATTTGCCACAAAGCCTCACGGCCCAGGAAATTGAAAAAAATCTGACCTTTATTGGGCTTGCGGGGATGATCGACCCCATCAGGCCTGAGGCTAAGGCAGCTGTAGCGGACTGCCGAAGCGCGGGCATCCGGGCCGTTATGATCACGGGAGACCACCGGGATACCGCAGTAGCCATCGCGCGGGAACTCGGTATCATTGAAGATGAAAAGCAGGCAATCACCGGCACGGAACTTTCGGAGATTTCGGAAGAAGAGCTGGAACAGCAAATAGACCGTTACTATGTTTATGCGCGCGTTCAGCCGGAGCATAAGGTTAGGATCGTGAACGCATGGAAAAAACACGGCATGATTACGGCAATGACAGGCGATGGCGTCAACGACGCGTCCGCCCTGAAAGTGGCCGATATCGGTGTGGGAATGGGAATCACCGGCACGGATGTTACCAAAAACGTCGCCGATATGGTGCTGGCGGATGATAACTTTGCTTCCATCGTCCATGCGGTGGATGAAGGGCGCAGGATCTATGAGAATATCCTAAAGTCCATCCAGTTCCTTCTGTCCTCCAACATGGCGGAAGTCATAGCCTTGTTTGTAGCAACGCTCATAAACGTAAAGCTGCTGCTTCCCGTGCACCTGCTTTGGATCAACCTTATTACCGATAGTCTTCCCGCCCTGGCGCTGGGCATGGAACAAGCCGAAACGGATAACATGGCAAAGCCTCCGCGGGATCCCAAAAGCGGCATTTTCGCTAACGGCCTTGGCATTAACGTCATATATCAGGGATTGACAGTCGCCGTGCTCACGCTGCTCTCTTACTATGTCGGCGCGCAGCATTCGGGAGCAGATGGCATGACCATGGCATTTGTCACGCTTTCTATGTGTGAAATATTCCACGCCCTCAACATGCGTTCCAAAACCCAGTCCATCTTTAAAATGAAAACCATCAACAAATACCTGTTCGGTTCCATGCTTATCTCGTTTGCGCTTGTGCTGCTCGTTGTATATTCACCGCTCCACGTCTTCTTTTCACTGGAGACGCTATCTGTATCCGATTTTCTCATTGCAATGGGCCTTTCGGTTGCCATCATTCCTCTGGTAGAGTTTGTTAAACTCGTCGGCAGGAGCTTACCGCCAAATCGCGGTCATAAGTAAGCACCTTCAATAAAATACATGGCGGTCAGGATACTCCTGGCCGCCATGCGTTTGTTTCCCGCTTTAATCCCAGAGTTTGTCGGAATACAGCCCTTGGGCTTTGAGCGCCGCAATGCTCTTCATCACTTCCGCCTTGTCCTCCTGATAGGTGACGCCAAACCACTTATCCGGGGTATCCAGCACCTTCACGCTGCCCTGGCCCCGGGTCATGAGGTCCTGCACCGCGTTAGGAAGCAAATGCTCATACTTCTCCGGGTTCGCCCTAACACCCGCCTCGAAATTTTCCTTAAAATTCCGCCGGAACAAACTTAGAATAGAAGGTTTAAACCCCCAGCAGTTCATGGAAACCGGCGTGCCTTTGGGAAGATGGGTAAACGTCTCATCATCCTCGGTGAACGCGCCGCTCTCCCCACGCTTGTAGATCTTCTTGCGCTCCACAATATGGGAGAGGTAGCCATTTTGATCCACGCTGCAAACACCTCGGGCCACGCTGCCATGCTCAGTGAGGGTGTTCTCCAGCCGATATCCCACCAAGGCGTGCCTACTTTCCTCTGAATCCGCCGTTAAAAAACCGTACAGCGTCTCAAATGCGCCTGGGCCGTAATAATCGTCCGCGTTGATCACTGCAAATGGCCTGCTGCCGATCTGTCCCTCTGCGCAAAGCACCGCGTGAGTGGTGCCCCAAGGCTTTGTGCGCTCCGGGGGGATTTTGAATCCGGCGGGCAGCATGTCCAGATGCTGAAAGGCGTAGGAGACTTTCATATGCTGAGAAATACGATTCCCGATGGCCTCTTTGAATGGTTCTTCAATTTCTTGCTTGATGATGAAGACCACGCTTTGAAAGCCCGCCCGCAGAGCATCGTAGATGGAAAAGTCGATGATGAGGTTCCCCGCGACGTCCACGGGGTCAATTTGTTTCAATCCGCCGTAACGGCTACCCATGCCGGCAGCCATAATAACCAATACAGGTTCCATGATTCCCTCCCGCTATGTTTGTAAGTCGTGGCACCGGATACACTTTCCGAACGCCCGGGGCGCCGCATACTTGCGTACCATTTCGTTGATTGTGTTTTCGTTGAATCCAGGGATGCGCGTCATCAGGGGGATGAGTCGTCGCACCGTTGCCTTGTCCATAAGCCCCACAAGGTTGAGAAGCAGCTCCGTGGCATCTGAGACTGATGGCGTCTCGTCGAATATCAGTTCGATGTTGTCCTCAAAAATGCGCATCAACAGCAGCCGGGTGTCTGGGGTTTCCACAAAGCAAATCTGCACCGCCAGAAGGATTTCTTCCCCGTCTTCCTTCCACTGGGCGCAGGTGCTTGCCAGCTGCGCTTCCTCTCGAAGCCCCAAAATGGAGTCGCTATATCTGCCGTCTTTTCTCAGCAGCATCGCGTTGCGCTCGCCGCGTTCATACACGGTCAATAAAAGCCCCTCGTCCTTTTTCTCAAAGCGCACCATATCCACGCCGTCGGAAATGCAGCCGTATACGCACTGCAGGGGCATTGGAAAGAGAGACCCGATCGTGTTCTCAATGCGAAATTCTTTTTTGTGCAGTCGGTTTACGATGCGCTCAAACACTTCCGAATCGCAACCCAAATCCTCCTGTGGCAGCTGCGGTGAAAATGTCAGGTTTTTCAGCTCATCTTCTAGCGCTTTTTGCGCCTCTGGGTCCTCATTTTGCGGCGTTCCTCCGGCGCCGAAGCACTCTTCCAGCATTTCCGTCAAGCAGCTTTCGGAAAACAGCTTTACGCTCCCGCCGTAAATCACCGCCACCGCGTCATACTTGGGCATCATGATCACATACTGCCCGAAAGCACCGTTAAACTGGTAGCTTCCGCCTCGGCTCATCCAGATCTGGAAGCCATAGCCCTCTTTGCAATTCCCGTTTGGTGTTGAAATCTGCGAAGTCGTCGCCTGCTTTACCCAGCTTTCGCTTAGAACCCGCTTCCCCTTCCACATACCCCGGTCTAGGTAGAGCTGGCCAATCTTCGCTAGGTCTTCCATGCGAAGGCTCAGCCCCCATCCTCCCTTTTCAATCCCCTGGGGGCAGGTCTCCCAGGCATATTCCACAATGCCCAGCGGATCAAACAGCCGAGGTTTCAAGTAGGCGAGGAGGCCTATTCCCGTTTTCTCATGCAAAACCGCCGCCAGCATGTATGTGTTGAGGGAATTGTATTCAAAGGCGGTGCCCGGTTCAAACTTGGGCACGGACTCCATAAACATCCGAACCCAGTCTTCGGCCAGCATAGAGCCCACCTCATTGAAGCGGTTGCCTGTGCTCATGGTGAGCAGGTGCCAAATGGTAACCGTTTTCATGCCCTTGGACATCACTTCCAGCCTGCCGCCAAAAATATCACTTAGCTTTTCATCTAAATCCAATATGCCCTCATCCAATGCAATCCCCACCGCAGTGGCGGTGATACTCTTGCTCACGGAATAGAGCATATGCGGCGCGTCGGGCCGGAATGGAGCCCACCACCCCTCCGCAAAAATCTTGCCGTGGCGCAGCAGCATGGCCCCGTGCATCCCCAGTGACCGGGTTTCCTGCCCTGACTGCCGAAAAAACGTTTCCACGGCAGCGCATGAAATTCCGGCTTCCGCCGGCGTACACCGGGGAAGCCGTTCTCCCGCGCCGCACAGCGCCGGGGCTTGTTTCTGTTGCCTGTAGCCGTAATGGGGAATTCCGCTCATATCATGCTTGATGAACTTCAACAGCAGATCTAAGCTGCGCATTTGGATGGTAATGTCCATGCCCCGTCTCCTTGTCGGCCTTTGGGTACTTTCTTATTTATTGGGGAAGCAGGATGCCCTGTCCGCTGCGCTCCAAATAAAACGCCGCCTTCGCCGCGCTGATGTAGGGGTTAAGCCACAATGCGCCGATCCCCAGCGTCAGCAGAATGCACAGCAGCCCCCAGCCTATGAAGCTCAGTTCAAGAATGAACAGGCGTCCCTTGTGGCCCTGCATCATTTCTTTACTCATATTGACCGCCTCCTGAATGCCGATGTCCGGGTTTTGCGCCATAATGTAAGGCGCCATCGCATAGCTGTAAGCCGCGATGATTCCCGGTATAATAAACAGCAGCATCCATAAAAAGATAAACAGCGACATAAACAGCCGAAGCCCCAGAGCCTTTAAGAATATACCAAACCGTGAAAACAGCGTGCCCACGCCCGGTCTTCCGTTGTTGACCAGATCAATATAATAGGCGCAGTGCCCCAGTTCCACGGCGGAGCCGATGATTAACGCCGCAATGGCATAGATGAACATAATCCCAACAAAAGTGGAAATGGTCGCCAGTAAAAGTGGGCTATGTATCACCGCGCCAATGGTTTCCCGCACCGTTTCCACGCCTCGGCCGTGTCCTGTGCCATCGTTGAGCATATACCTGAAATCAATGCCACCATTCCCGGAACCCATGCCGCCCAGCAACCCTGCCAGAAATGTCACCAGAATAGACATTCCCCACTTGCCCCGGAGTTTATCCCGGGCAATCTTCCTCAGTTCCCCACTATTAAACAAGGTAGTCCCCCTCCCGAATATATGGGCTTGCGCCCCCTTATGCTATTTGTCGCAATCGCAATCGTCGCACGCTTCGCCGCAGTCGCAGCCTTCCAGCCGTTTTTCCACGATCTCCACCAGCGCGTCCATCTTATCTTCATCCGCGGGGATAAACTCTTCTTCGCCATCCCTGGCTTCAATGCGGAAAATATACAATTCTTGGGTGTATTCCTCTTCTTCGTCCCCTTCTTCGTCATCCGTCTCCGCGCCAATGTCGATCATGACAGCGTACTGTTCTCCCTCATATTCAAAGTAATCAACCACGCCCAACTCAATTTCGTTGCCTTCCTCATCCTGAAAAACAACAATGTCCCTTTCGATCTCTTCCATTCGGTTCGATCTCCCTTCCATTTATGTTTTTATTTTACTTCATCGCCGCATTTCCCGCAAGGGGACCTCCCGCGTGTTTACATTATTCCTGAATCGGGCGAATATATTCCCAATACTTTTTCCCCGAAGGTGTTCCAGGCTTCAATGCAGGGTACGCGCGGTTCTGCCCGTATGGGCCGGCTTCTCCCTTAACGCAGCGCAGCGACGCTATTCCCGGCAGCCACGGCAGACATCTATATGAAAAGTATGGTTTTTGCAAAAAATCCTTGCATTCGCGGCGTTCATTCGTTATAATACATATCGTTCCGCGTCCGCGGAGCGCTTTGCTGGTGTAGCTCAGTCGGTAGAGCGCGTCATTGGTAATGACGAGGTTCATGGGTCCGATTCCCATCACCAGCTCCATAAAAAAAGCTAGGTATTGCCTGGCTTTTTTCTTTTGCTCGGCTTTTGAGCATTTTGCATCATGCAATAATGCGATTATAATCCGAATTCCGCTCAAAGAAAAAGCCTCCCAAAATACATCGGGATGCTTTAGATTCCACTTTGTTATCGCGTCTGTCAGTTTTGGAAGTGCTTCGATGCAGCGTCTCGATATTTCTTGGAGTCATGATATTTGATCACGTCCTCCGGATCGCCCGGCTGCCGCGTCATAGTGTCCTCTACCGTCGTGCATATGCCGCAACGGTTAGAATTCTATATTTTCAAAATAAATCCGCCCATAACCCCTGGCTTACATCCTGCTGGTCATAATATCGTTTCAATACCCGCATGGCCCTAAGCGTGAGCCATTTGCTCTGCTTATCCTTTTGCGCCATGGGGATGAGAAGCCGGTCGCCGCTATAGGCGTTCTCGATTCTCCACCTGCCTATATCGTCCTGTTTGGATATCATGAGGTCCATCGCCTCGTTCATCCGGCTGTCCCGGATTTTCAACCCGGTCAGGATATCCAGTATTTCCAGCACATCGGTCTGGTACATCAGCGGAAACCCGAACTTACACCAGCCAGGCTTTGAAGTGCGATTCAGAGTATGGCTCCGTTTATAGATATGGTGAATCAGCATAAATCCCGCGGCCTTGTCGATGGTATCTTTGACCGCCTGTGTCCTTCTCTCCTCCGGTATGGCGCTCAATGCTTTAAGCGCTTTGACAACTCCCATATGGCAAGTGTGTTTGCCCCAGCACATTTCATAACGGTCATACGGTGAAGCTTGCGGATCGGCGTCCTGGCCATCGTTAAAGCGCATAAACGTGGTGATCCAATCGATGCCCTTTTGCAGCCTCGGATCATCCAGATAGCCTAAGCGGATCAGGCTCCATACCATATTGCCCGTAAGGCAGGGGATTACTTCGGTGATTCTGCCTCCTCCTTTTTTTCCAGCCGTATGCATCGCAAATCCGCCGTCAACGGGCTCCTGTGAATGGCTGAAAATATACTCGCATTGCTCCTGAATCCGGGGGTCGGCAGCATCGGCGCCCAGCTCAGCAAGCACGATCAGCTGCCAGACAAGGCCTTCATATTTTGCAGTATAAAACCGTGGATAGGCTTTGCGGTATTCTGCTTCCTCCTGCTTTTGAAGAATTTCCGGCACAAGCCCCGCCTGCATAATCCGGTGCTTCGCCTCCCGCACCTTCGCGTCCTCTTCGGGCAGATCTAGAAGCTCCACCAACGCGAAATACCGCACCGAAGGACTCTCTTCTTCCAGCAGCCAATCTGTGGGGTCTGCTTTGAGCATCGTTTTCCAGTCGCCCATTTTCATTTCTCCCTCTCGGTTCGGGGTCATTTATTTCGCTTCAAATAATTCAAAAACCGAAACGCCCAAGACTTTGGCCAAGCCGTAAAGCTCAATGTCCGTAACCGTTCGGGTTTTGTCCTCGATTCTTGAGATGGATCCCCGGCAGATATAAATCGCATAGGTCTCAAGCTGATCGGACAGCGCCTGCTGGCTCAGCTTCTTTGCAAGGCGCAGCTTGCGCACTTGCTCACCCACAAGGTTTTTTTCGCTCCCATCTATGATACGTGCCATGTATTCCCCCTTTTTTCGTCTTGACATAGGACATTCTTCATGTTAGATTATAGGCAGCACAAAATTGTCTTATAATAGGACAATTCAAAAATTTTTGCTTAAGGCACCATTTTTTATCAGGAGAAGAAGCGATGAACAATATCACTGCGGTTATCTGCCGCATTGCTTCGACGGAAGGGATCTCCCCGCAGGAAGTGCTGTTCGAAATGCAAGCGGCGATTGACGCATGCTATGACAGCGAAGATCCAGCCGTACAGGCGCGCTGGGCAACGATGCCCTTTAAATGCAAGCCGACACCGGAAGCGCTGATCGCATACCTGGCAGAAAAAATTACAAAGCAAGGATAATCAGCTTTGGGTACCTGTGCGAATACAGCCGCACAGCGGGCTTCTGCTAAAATAGCCCTTGACGCAACGCGCAATTGCGCTACAATAAAACTGCAAAGATAAAAACACAGTTCCGGTTGGTAGTCCGGACGCGGCGAATGCTGTCAGTAACCTGCCTCCTTGGTTGTCCGTTCTTTGTAAGGCAAACCTGAAAGGAGGAAGTGTCATGGATACAATCGTATCGAAGCTGACCGTATTCTTCGATGACCCGTTCTGGGTCGGCGTATGCGAGCGCGAGTGGGATGGCAGGTATGAGGCCTGCAAAATTACTTTTGGAAGCGAGCCCAAGGACTATGAGGTTTATGAGTTTCTACTCCTAAATTGGTATGCGCTTCAGTTTAGCCCTTCCATTGAGGCATCGGATCTTATCGAGAAGCGGATCAACCCCAAGCGAATGCAACGCAGCATCAGCAGGCAGCTGCAAAATACCGGAGTGAGCACAAAAGCGCAACAAGCCCTGAAACTTCAACAGGAACAGGGCAAGCAGACCCGTAAGGTTCGCTCCCGGGAAGAACGCGAAGTGGAGAAAAACCATCGGTTCGCGTTGCGGAAAGAAAAACACAAAGAAAAGCACCGGGGACATTGAATCCCGGCGCTTTTTCTTCAAAGCGATGTTCCTTCGCCTATTTATGTTCCCCGTTAGACCTCACTTCCCTGTCCGTCCGCCTGTGGTGCGCATCCCGGCGGTTATAAAGAAAAGAGGCCGCAGTGATTCCGTTCCACAGCGCGATCACGCAGAACGCGCCCAGAAACCAATCCGAAATATCGCTTCCAATGAATTCCATTGCCGGGTTAACCCGATCAATGACGAAAAATGTCAGGAATACCACGCTCAATATGATGGTCGCGTGAGAAAGAACCTCAAAAAGCTTGCCTCTCATTTTCAACCCCCCCCTGCAAGGTAAATGATATCGCTGGATTTCCGGCCGTCGTTGGCAAGGTTGTTGACCACCTGACCTTGGAAGATCATTTCGGCCGTAGCACCACCGTCCAAATTATATGCAGTTTGACAGCCAAGAGAATAGAACATCTGTGAAAATTCAGCCATCGTCATCCCAGACGATTCTTTCCCCCGTCCCTCCACAACCACTAGGCAATAATGCCCCGGCTCATAGTAGCCAATCCCACAGCGGGGATTTTTCCCGTTAATCGAACCAGAAAAGGCCTCAACCGGCTGACCGTCCGCCAGAAGCATGGGCCCAAAGGACCATAACTGCCAAGCCTGCTTGTCGACGGCGGATTGCATGTCGAATTCATCCTTTGTATAGGTTTCCATGCTGCCGTCATAGTAGAGTACGCACACATCCTTGTAAAGCGAATCCCGATAAAGTACCCCGTTGCGGATCACGATACCGTGATTGCGCGCGCCGTAATAGTCGCCGGTCACCGCCAAGATGGCATGATTGGCATCGGCAGTCTTTAACGGGTTGTCGCGAATACCCACACCATACTGTCCTTGGGCAAATGCGGTGCAAAACGTGCTGATATTCTGAACCCAAACATCCGCAACATAATACGTGATCCCATTTTCCTGCACCTTCGTGACCGCAATGCGGAGATCATCGCTTTGATAGCTGTACAAAGCACCAGCTCCGGTATCCTCCTGCGGGAAAACGTCCGAAAAGTCTCCCGCCGGCAGCGGCGTAGGGGTTGGCGTTGACATTGCCGCAGTGGCCTCTGGTTTCGGCGTGGTCTGGACCACAGGCGCAGGCGTAGTAGCCTCTACAATGGTAGAAATGGCCTCTCCTTTTCTTGGAAGCACATGGTGGAACAAGGAGAAGACTACCAGCACAACTCCCACCAGCACGATATCCATGAGAGCTAGGAGCCACCCACCCCCACGTCTTTTGTTCTGCATAGGATTTTATCCTTTCCGTCCGATATTCTCCTCATCATATCGGCACAATATGAAAGTCCGTGGAGTAATTCATTAAAATTGCATGAGATATGCGCCATTCTCTGGCGCACAAAACGCAGGTAGAGTACAATAGCATCAGAAAGGGCGGTGATGTTCATGAAAATTCTGATTGTGGAAGACGAAGCGGAAATCGCACGTTTTCTGGAGCTGGAGCTGCAGCACGAAGGATACCAAACAGAAGTGGCTTACAACGGACGCACCGGACTTTCCGTGGCGCTGGCGCAGGATTTTGACATGATCCTGCTAGACGTCATGCTGCCTGAGCTCAATGGCATTGAGGTGCTGCGCCGCCTGCGCCGGGAGAAAAATACCCCTGTGATCATCGTCACGGCCCGCGATGCCGTGATGGACAAGGTCACTGGTCTGGACACCGGCGCCAATGACTATATCACCAAACCTTTTCACATCGAAGAACTGCTGGCACGCATTCGAGTGGTGGCCAGGAAAAATGGGCCGAATTCCGCTGTGCAAGATGTGCTTACGGTGGGCGACCTACAGTTGGATACGGTACAGCACCTTGCTACCCGCGGCGGCGAGCCGCTGCGCCTGACCAAAACACAATACGACCTACTGGAATACCTGATGCGAAATAAAAACATCGTGCTGACCCGCGAACAAATATTGGATAAAGTGTGGGGCTACAGCTACGCTGGTGACAGCAACATCGTGGATGTGTATGTGCGTTATGTGCGCACCCGCATCCATGAGTCGGAAGACTGCCGGCTTATTGAAACAATACGAGGGATAGGCTATGTTATTCGGGATAAATAAAAGAAGAGTCAAGTTATCCACCCGGCTGTCGCGCGTTTACGCCGCTATGTTTGCTGTGGTGCTGGTGCTGCTCTCCTCCGCTGTTTTTTGGACTGCCTACCGATTTCTGCTGGATAAGCAGTACGACAATATCACCAACATGGCGCAGCTGGCCTCGGATCATATCGTGGAAGAGTTCCATGAGGGCGATCCTCTTGATGGCCGCGAAATTCTGGAAGAAGGCATTTCAAGACCCAACGTCAATCTTTATTTGATGAATATGGCCGGGGAAGTCATCAATCGCATCGTCAACTTTTATTTTGATTTTAATGCAGATGACTTTTTTTCTGCATCCCCACGCATGGCAGGATTTGCGGATCACCAATTGCTGCTGTACTGTGAGCAGGACGTGGTAGATGATGGTCACGATCTGGGCAAACTCTACGTTGTAATGAATCTGCAAAACGAGCTGAATTTTTTACAGCTCCTTGGCACGCTGCTCCTTGTCGCCAATATCGTGGGGTGGATCTTCGCCCTGTTTGCGGGTCGGCACACCAGCGAACACATGCTGGCCCCTATTAACAGAATGATCAATGACGCCAACCTTATCGGAAGCCAGATTTTGGATGCTCGGCTGGAAGTACCCGAAGCGGACGATGAATTGCGCAGCCTGGCTCTGACCATTAACGGCATGCTGGCGCGCATTGAGCGGGCCTTTTGCATGCAGGGCCGCTTTGTAGCGGATGCCTCCCATGAGCTGCGCACGCCGCTGGCCATTCTCCAGGGCAATGTGGATATGCTAGAACGCTGGGGCCGCAAGGATGAGGCAGTGCTGGAAGGCAGCATTCACACCATCCAAAACCAGACCGTCTATATGAGTAAGCTGGTGCAGAACCTACTGTTTCTCGCCCGGGCAGACGGACAAAAATGCGAGGTCAAAAAGGAGTCCATCTCCATTCGATCCTTGTTCGACGAGCTGCTGGAGGAACAGGAAATGCTGGATCACGAGCACACTTATGCTGTACAGTGCGATGCTTCCGTAACCGTGGAGGGTGACCGCAGCATGGTTCGGCAGCTTCTGCGTATCCTGATAGATAATAGCATGAAATACACCCCTGAAGGAGGGAGCATCACGCTCTTCGCCCGGTCCAATGCCAACGGCGTAGCCTTGACCGTCCGGGATACCGGCATCGGCATGAACGAAGAGCATTTGGCACATATTTTTGAGCGCTTCTACCGCGTGGATAAAGCCCGCTCCCGTTCCACCGGCGGCATGGGCTTGGGGCTCTCGATTGCAGAGGCCATTATCACCGCGCACGGCGGTAGCATCAGCGCCGAAAGTGTGCCGGGTGACGGTACCGCAGTTACCGCGGTTTTCCCTAATTAGAGGTGAAATAACAGGATCATAATCTGCTTCTCATGGGATTCTCATCTTTCCAGAATAGGATAAGGCCAATAAAGTTGTGGAAGGAAATCACTTTATGGCCATTAAAGTCTTGATCCCGGCGTATCAGCCCGATCAAAAGCTCATAGAACTTGTCAATCTGCTTTCGCTGCAGTATCCTGTCGTTGTGGTAGACGACGGCAGCGGTAAATCGTATGCGCAGGTTTTTTCTGATCTTCTGGATACCGGCGCAGTCATCCTGCACCATACCTGCAACCGCGGTAAGGGCGCTGCGCTCAAAACCGGCATCCGTTACCTGTCCGAGCAAAGCAATACGGACGGCGTTGTCACCGCCGACGCAGACGGACAGCATACCATCGAAGACATCAGCCGCATCGCCGAGGCAATGCAGGCCCATCCCAATACGTTTATTCTGGGCGGCCGAAACTTCAAAGAGATGCCCTCCCGCTCCCGCTTCGGCAACACCGCCACCTGTTTCTTTTTCCGCCTTTTGACCAGGTTGCGGATTACCGATACGCAAACCGGCCTGCGCGGCCTACCCGCCTGCCTGTTTCCTCAGCTGCTGGCGCTTGACGGCGACCGATACGAGTATGAAATGAACATGCTACTCTCGCTTCGGCAATGGGGCGTCGACTACCTGGAAATCCCCATTCGGACCATATATCTGGACGATAACCGCTCCTCCCATTACCGCGTACTGCGCGACAGCTTTCGGATATTTTCCCGGGTCCTGAAATATGCTATGTCTTCCATCATCTGCGCCGGTGTGGACTATCTGCTTTATATTCTTCTGTTGCAGGTTTTCGGCCCCGCTGCAAGCTACGCCTTGGCGCGGCTTTGCAGTGCAACGCTCAATTACCAGCTTAACTGCCGCATAGTATTCAACAGAAAACCCTCCTGGAAAAATGCCATACAGTACACCCTGCTGGCAGCGGTTTCCCTGGCCACTGGTTCTGTTTCCGTCAGCTTTTTAAGCGGACTCGGGCTGAACAGCGTGCTGGCGAAGCTTCTTATAGACTTGCTGCTATTTTTTGGTAATTATCTGGTACAAAAGCGCCTTATCTTTCGCCGTACTTGTGCATAATACGCGTTGGTTTTTTCAGGAGGATGGCGATACGGCCGTCCTTTTCTATGCGCAAAAAGCATATACTCAACCATGATGAAGTGGATTTGGGGAATTATGCTTATAGGTGGCATTGCGGCCTGTATTTTTTCCGGTCAGGAGGGGCAGGCCCTCTCTTATATGCTGGAGGGCGTGGGATCGGGTGTGACGCTTTGCATCACCCTGTGTGGCACGTTCATCCTTTGGATGGGGCTGATGAACATTGCAAAAGAAGCAGGGCTGGTTGACAAATTGAGCAGGGCCGTTCGCCCTCTGCTTAAGAAACTTCTACCCCATTCCCCCAGCGCCGTGGCACCGGTGACGCTGAACCTAGCTGCCAACTTCTTCGGCCTGGGCGGCGCCGCCACGCCTTTCGGCCTTGCCGCCATGCGGGAGATGGACGCACTCAACCCAAACAAGGGAACGGCAACGGACGATATGTGCATGTTTATCGCCCTCAACGCCTCCGCCATCGAGCTGCTGCCCACCACCGTGCTCTCCCTGCGGGCAGCCGCCGGGTCGCAGGACGTATATGCCGTGGTAGTTCCCACGTTTATCGTCTCTCTGCTCTGCGCTGGAGCCGCGATTACCTTCTGTAAAATTTGCGCGAAGCTGGGGAAAAAGCGGTGAATTACATCCTGCCCGGCCTTATCCTGCTGCTGATCTTGTACGGCCTTATCAAGGGCACGGATGTGTATTCCGCCTTTGTGGAGGGCGCCATGGAAGCGCTGCCGCTAATTGCAAAAATCCTGCCAAGCCTTGGCGCCATGATGGCAATGATCGCCCTTTTCCGGGGAAGCGGAGCCATGGACTTCGTGATCCGCCTTCTTTCCCCAATCTGCCAGCAAATCGGCATGCCCGAGGAACTTCTCCCATTGTTCGTGCTGCGGCCCTTTTCGGGCAACGGCGCGCTGGCGCTGCTGCAGGATGTGTACAATACCTGTGGTGTAGATTCGCTTCAAGGGTTCGCGGCATCAGTGATGCTGGGGTCCACGGAAACAATTTTTTTCACCGTGACTCTGTATTTTGGATCCATTGGGATAAAGAAAACAAAATATGCAATCCCCGCGGCGCTACTTTCCGGCATTATTGGCGCCGTTGTTTCCATTGTATTTGCATACCTCGCTGTTGTATAATGTACAAGATCGAATTGTATCCAGGAGAATTGACGTGAAAATAAGAACCTTTGCCACATATAATAAGCTGACCGGAAACCAAATCGCAGGGCAAACAGCCATCGTGGTGGATGTGCTTCGGGCTACCTCTTCCATCATATGGGCCGTGCGCAACGGCGCGGATAAAATCATCCCCGTAAGCGAAGGCGGCGCGGCCGCGGCCATCGCTTCGCGGCTGGGCGACTGCCTGCTGGCGGGAGATCGCGGGGGCCTGCGGCTACAAGGATTTGATTTTGGAAATTCTCCCGTTGAGTTTTCCAAAGAACGGGTGCGAGGCAAGACCATCGTCATGAGCACCACCAACGGCACTGGTGCCATCCAACGCGTGGAAGCCGCTGCCCCTGTGTTCATCGGTGCCATGATCAACGCCACCGCCGTGGCAAAGCGAGCTGCAGCGCAAAATCGAGACATCCTCATTATGTGCGCAGGCGCAGAGGGCGAGTTCTCCGCGGACGATATCTGCACGGCGGGTGCCATCGCCAAAGCGGTACTATTTGAGCTTGGGGATGTTGAAATGTGCGACTTGACAAGGCTAGCCATCTTGGTTTATGAGGACTGGAAGTGCGGCAAGGCCGATCTTTCCGCCACCAAACACTATTCCGAACTGGCGGCGCTGGGCTTCCATGAGGATCTGGAATTCTGCTTCAGCCAAGACATCACGGATGTGGTGCCGGAATATAAAAACGGCATCTTGCGCTGATAGATTGACAGGTCCTGTTTCTGGTTTTCTCAACCTTTTGAATTGCATAACACACCCTGCCTAAGGCGGGATATACAAGAAGAATGGGCCCAACACCGTAGCCCATTTTTTGCGCGCCGCCGGCGGGGTAAGATAATAAAACGAGCCATCACCATGGCTCGTTTTATTGCGTAAAGCCCCAAAGGGTTTTGTCTTTATTTCCGTGATTTTTGGTTCTTTTTTTTAAAAAAGAACCGGGGGCCTGAGGGCAAGTCCCTCATCAACGGATTTTTATTCCCAGTTTACCACCGCATCGAGCACGCCTGCCCGCTGAGCCGCCGCCAGAGCAAGGGTAAAATCTCCCACCCGCTCCGGCGTGTGCGCGTCGCTGCCGATGATCAGCTTCGCGCCCTTTTCCTTGGCGGTGTGCAGTTCATCGTCGCTCATGGTGACCCGTGCGCCGTTGATCTCTAAAGCGATCCCCAGTTCCTTCGCGCCGGCGGCTAGGGTACCAATATCCGCCGCCGTATAAAGAGAAGGATGCGCGAAAATATCGATATGGTATGCCTCTCCGGCCGCCAGTAGCGCCTTTGCCGTCCATTCAGGGTTCGGTCTGTTTAGGCCCATGGCCTCCATGGAGCAGTGGGCCGCGTATCGGTCCCGGGGTAAGATTCCCTTGTGAAATCCCAACAGCAGCACGTCGAACATGCTTCGATCTTCCGGCGCATCGCACCGGCCAAACGCGGTAAGGTTGCATTCCATACCCATGAGCACCTCAATGTCGCCCGCATAACGGCGGGCAAGTACATCGACCTCTCGGCGCAAAGCCCTGAGTTTTTCTCCCCGCACCCCAAAGAACATGTGGGCGGGGCCATGCTCGCTGATGGCAACACGCCGAAGCCCCCGGGCAATGGCGGAGCGCACATTCTGCTCGGGCGTTCCTTTTCCGTGGCTGTATTGGGTATGGGTGTGATAGTCCGCAATGATCATAAAAAAATTATATTACAGAGGCCGGTTTCTTTCAAGCAGAATAGAAAGGGCGTACATCAATACCATCATGCCGAGGTTGGATTCGCGTCCCAAAATGTTCCGAACATCGTCGATGCGGGATGTGCAAAAAAACGTGTCCGCCATGTAGGAAGCAGGCGAATTGATATAATTGCTCAAAAACGCGCAGTAGCTTCCGCTGCTCTTGGCCGCCCGCAGCGCGTCAATCAGAAGCTTTGTGCGCCCGCTACGGGATATGCCAATAAACACATCTTCCGAAGTGAAGCGGTTATAGTACATGCTGATTACATCGGGATCGGTAGCGGCCACGGCGTCATAGCCCATAATTGCCAGATAATAAACGCAGTCATGTATAAAATTCCTGCTGCCATTTGTGCCAAACAGGAATATGCGCTTGGCCCCATTGATCTTGCCCGCCAGCCTGATCAGCGCATCTTTGTCAATGGATTTAAGCGTCTCCATGATAGAGGAGGATGCGGTTGCAAAAAGTTTTTCCACAGCCGTCTGGTCGTCATCCAAAGGATGGATGGGCCCACAGACCTCCAACGCCGATGCAGATGCCGCCGCACTACCGGCAAGCGCCACGCGAAAATCCAAAAATCCGTCGTAGCCCAACTTCTTTGCAAGGCGTGTAACCGACGGCACGGATACGCCGGCGGCCTGCGCAATTTCGCTGATCACCATCAGCGACGCTCGAGATGTATCTTCTAAGATATAATCCGCTACTTTTCGCTCCGCAGAGGGCAACGAGGAATACGCCGATTTAATTTTCATTGTTGCGGGCATATGAGATCTCCTTATAAAATTAAATTATAAATCCTCTGAAAAGAAAACCACTGTGTTTTGGCGGTAATGGTAGACTTGTGTGTAATTATATCACATTACAACTAAATAAAACAATAAATTGTTCTCTTTTTTTGCAGAAGACTTGCAATTTTTGGCGTCGAATTTTGCCGAATTGACATGCAGATAAAACAAGTTTTGATTATGACTAGTAATTTGTTAAAAAGTTGCCTTTACACATAGCGTTCCTTGACACTTTCCCCGCCGCGTCTGTATAATCAATTTGAGTAGATTTATATTTTTTGGTTAGCATATAACTGATATTTATACTTAAGTGAAAGGGCACCAGAAAAGCTAGGAGGTAGTAAATGACAAAAATCATGACCATTGATGGTAATACCGCCGCCGCCCACGTGGCATACGCGTTTTCCGACGTTGCGGCGATATACCCCATCACCCCGTCTTCCCCCATGGCGGAAGTAGCGGATGAATGGGCCGCCAACGGGCGTCTCAATCTTTTCGGCCAAACGGTTCGTGTAGCAGAAATGCAGTCCGAAGCGGGTGCGGCCGGCGCGGTGCACGGATCTCTGAAGGGCGGTGCTATGACCACGACGTTTACCGCATCCCAGGGGCTCCTGTTGAAGATCCCTAACATGTACAAAATCTCCGGCGAACTGCTGCCCTGCGTGTTTCATGTTTCCGCCCGGTCACTGGCTTACCATGCCCTTTCTATATTTGGCGACCACAGCGATGTCATGAGCACAAGGCCTACCGGCTTCGCCATAATCGCCTCCGCTTCCGTGCAGGAAGTCATGGATCTTGCGCTGGTAAGTCACCTTTCCTCCATCAAGGCAAGCTTGCCCGTGCTCCATTTCTTCGATGGCTTCCGCACCTCTCACGAAGTTCAAAAGATCGAAGGCATCGATTATGAGGATATGGCCAAGCTGTGCGATTTTGACGCGGTAAAGGCCTTCCGTGCCCGGGCTATGAACCCCGAGCATCCCCATCTTGGCGGCACTGCTCAAAATCCGGATATCTACTTTCAAAACCGCGAGGCGGCCAATCGCGAATATGCGCAAATGCCCGACATCGTGGAACACTATATGGACGAAGTAAGTAAACTCACCGGCCGTCACTACAAGCCCTTTGACTACGTAGGCGACCCCAATGCGGAAAATGTGCTTGTCCTCATGGGCAGCGGCGCCGATGTGGCCGAGGAGACCATCAATTATCTCAACGGCAAAGGCGCCAAACTGGGCCTTTTGAAAGTCCGCCTCTACCGTCCTTTCTCCGTAAAGCGATTTAGTGAAGCTCTTCCTGCCTCCGTAAAGCGCATGGCCGTGCTGGATCGCACCAAAGAGTCCGGCGCGCTGGGAGAACCCCTGTATCTAGATGTGGTAGCGGCCCTCACCGAGGCCGGCCGCACGGAAATTCGGGTCGTGGGCGGCCGCTACGGCTTGGGCAGCAAAGAATTTAATCCCTCCATGGTCAAAGCGGTTTACGATAACCTTACGGGTGAAATGAAGAACCACTTCACCGTGGGCATCACCGACGACGTAACCCATACCTCCCTGCCCATCCATACGCAGATCAACACCGCGCCGAAGGGCACCATCGCCTGCAAGTTCTACGGCCTGGGCGCCGACGGCACCGTAGGCGCCAACAAAAACTCCATCAAGATCATCGGCGACCATACCGATCTGCATGCGCAGGCTTACTTCGCCTATGATTCCAAGAAATCCGGCGGGCTTACGGTTTCCCACCTGCGCTTTGGCAAAACGCCCATCCAGTCCCCCTATCTGATCGACGCGGCGGATTTCATCGCCTGCCACAATCCCTCCTACGTCACAAAATACGACGTGGCGGGAGGCATCAAGGACGGCGGCACTTTCCTGCTGAACTCTCCCTGGACTTTAGCTGAGATGGAAAAAGAACTGCCCGCGGCCATGAAAAATGCCATCGCCAAAAATCACGTGAAGTTCTACAACATGGATGCCATTAAAATTGCGCGAAAGGCCGGCATGGGCGGTCGCATCAATACTGTGATGCAGGCAGCATTTTTCGTGCTCTCGGGCGTAATTCCCGCACAAGAAGCCATCCAGTATATGAAGGATTATGCCAAGAAGTCATACGGCAAAAAGGGCGACGCGGTGGTGAAGCAGAACTGGGAGGCCATTGACGCCGGAGCCAAGGGCTTTGAAGAGATCAAATATCCCGCCTCCTGGGCCACTGCCTCTGAGGGTGCACAAGTTAAGGATGTGACGGATGATCCTTACTTCAAAAACTTCATCAAACCCATACTGTCCCAGCACGGCGACGATCTCCCCGTTTCCGCCTTCTCTCCGGACGGCTGCGTGCCCACAGGCACTACTAAATTTGAGAAGCGCGGCATCGCCGTAGAGGTCCCCGTCTGGCAGGCTTCCACCTGCATCCAGTGCAACCAGTGTTCCATGGTCTGTCCTCATGCCACCATCCGCCCGTTCCTGATTGAGGACAGTAAAAAGGTTCCCTTCGAAACCAAACCCGCTACCGGCAAGGAGTTTGCGGGCTATCAGTTCCGCGTTCAGGTTTCCCCCTTTGACTGTACCGGCTGTAGCAACTGTGCGAATATCTGCCCCACAAGCGCAAAGGGCACCCTTACCATGGTTCCCTTTGCAGGCGTAGCAAAAGAGCAGGATGACAACTGGAACCTCTGCCTCTCGCTGCCAGAACCCAAGCTAGAATTTAACCGCACCAGCGTAAAAAACAGCCAATTTTTGATGCCCCTCTTCGAGTTTTCCGGCGCCTGCGCTGGCTGCGGTGAGACCCCTTACGTGAAGCTCATTACCCAACTCTACGGCGACAGAATGCTCATAGCCAATGCCACGGGCTGCTCCTCCATCTACGGCGGCAGCGCGCCCACCTGCCCTTACACGATTAACAAGCAGGGCCACGGTCCCGCCTGGGCCAACTCCCTGTTCGAGGACAATGCGGAGTTCGGTTTTGGCATGCGGGTAGCAACCGTGCAGCGCCGGGACAACCTGTCCAAGGTCATCAGCTCCCTTGCAGAAAAAACTGAATATCCGGCCATCAAAGCCGCCTGCGAAGCATGGTTGGTCGCAAAGGAAGATGGCGAAGCCTCTAAGAACGCCTCGGCACAGCTGCTTGCGGCGCTTGATTCCTGCAACTGCGATTGCGAGGAGAAGAAAACCATTCTGGAGATGAAGGACCTTCTGGTCAAAATCAGCCAATGGATCGTGGGCGGCGATGGATGGGCCTACGACATCGGTTATGGTGGGTTGGATCACGTACTGGCAATGGACGAGGATTTCAACATTCTGGTCGTGGACACCGAGGTGTACTCCAACACCGGCGGGCAGGCCTCCAAGGCCACACCAACAGGCTCCAGCGCCAAGTTCACGGTAGCGGGAAAGCGCACCAAAAAGAAAGAGCTAGGCCTCATGGCCATGAGCTACGGCTACGTCTATGTGGCAAAGGTATGCATGGGCGCAGACAAGAATCAGCTCATGAAGGCCATCACCGAGGCGGAAGCCTATCACGGCCCTTCTCTCGTTATCGCCTATGCGCCCTGCATCAATCACGGCATCGATATGGCCCATTCTCAGGAAGAGGCTAAAAAGGCCGTGGAGTCAGGCTACTGGCCCCTGTATCGGTACAATCCGGATCTGGGTGCCCAGGGTAAAAATCCCTTTATTCTGGACAGCAAGCCTCCCAAGCTCGACTATAAGGAGTTCATTCTGGGCGAAACCCGCTACACCTCTGTCAAAAAGATGTTCCCAAAGAATGCCGATGCGCTCTTCGACCGTGCGGCCAAAGAGGCTGCGAAGCGTTACGAGTATTACAAAAAGCTCTCCGAAATGCAGTATTAATCAAATCAAAAAGGACGGCGATTGCCGTCCTTTTTTATTATAAAGTAATTTACGCTTCCACGTACCGAATCTCGTAGATCTCGGATGCCTTGTACTTTTTGGCATCTTCCATACCGGGAATGATCTCGTCCGCATGGTCGATCACTTCCTGACGGGACATGGGCTTGCTGGGGGTCTCCAGCATTTTGCGGGTGATGCCAACGCTCTCCAGCTCGATCCAAGCGTCAGGCTCGATGTTGTCAAGTCCAATGGGCTTGCCATAGGCCTTGGCCAGCATCAGGTTTGCAGGAGACGAGCCAAGGTGTGTTGCGGGTATCATGCCCATATCCAATGCGCGGAGTACGTACTCTGCCATCACTTTCTTGTCTGGGGCAATAGTAGCACATTCGCTCTTAACAGTCTTGGCATAAATACCGGATTTGTGAGCAGTCTTGCCGGGGCCGTAGTTCCAGCCGAAGATGCGGCCGCGGCGCTCGCGCACGATCATGCCGATACCAACAGAAACAACGGGGCCAGATAAGCCAACGATGACATTGCCGTCACGCATAATTTCTCCCTGAGCAATGATGAATGCCAGAACCTCGGTCATATCCACAACATTGTACATCTCGGAAGCGGTGTTGTTGTTTGTAATTTTTCCGGTCATGGTCTGATTTTCATTGTGGCTGGACAGAGGCGCTCTATCCTCATTGCTAGGTCCGCGATAGAGTCGACGGCCACGATAAAAATCGCTGTTCCACTGGGGCATATGCAGCTCTTCCTCAACCAAAATTTCGGTATAGGGAATCTCGCTGACGTGCATAAAGCCCAAGTTCTTGTTGATTTTGCCCTGATCGGCAGAAGCAAACGCCACAATCGCGCCATCTGTAACGATGCCGTCGCTGGTAACGGTAATGGCATCCATGTCCAGGATATTGACGGTGCCGCACTGTATATCGGCCGCAACCAGATCGCAGGCCTGCTTATAGGTGAAGCCGGCCGCGTTGACATCATTCTTATCCAGAAAAGCCAAGTTGATGGGGTTCATTCCATCCGCAGCGCCTTTGGGTACAACTTTGTATTTCAGTTTCATAATTCTATCTCCTCTCCAACTATTTCCGCTCAATCATCTGATACCGGCGGTCGTCAACTTCCTGAACATCTCCAAGATAGTAATCCTCGCCGGGAGAAGAGACAAACATGCATTCCAAAATGGCCTTGGGGCAAGTTCCATCCTTGTGATAGCCCTTAATGATCACGCTGTGATCGGTTTCCGTGTTGCGGGGTATGACGAAAACTTCCACCTTAACTACTTCTGGATCCTTGGTAATCTCAGCAATTTCGTTTTCTACGCGTCCAACGCGCAGCGATGCAAGTTTACCGCTCCGAAAGTTCTCCAGCCCTTCGAGTTTCACCTCGGTAGCCGGCCGGGCCTTCTTACCCGCGTTGATTACCTTCTGGTAAAAATCAGGCAGTCTTGTGTGCATCAATCGCATAAACGGGGGTTCTCCTTTCATGTAAACGCTTTTTTAATATATCTCCGCTAAAAAGCGGTAATTTGGTGGATTTTCAGGCATTCTTCTAATAAAAGTACCTTCTATATGCTCACCATTGTTAACTATACCACCATTCACTGTTTTTGAGAAGCGTTTTCTCTTTTTTTTTTGCACCCAACTGTGTATAAAATTTTTTCTATTTTCTTGTCAATCCTTATCGGGATTTTGTTTGCGCCTTCTGGATATCATTGTAGGCCGTGTCCCTATTTTCTCCGGAAAAACTTTATTGCCGACAGTGCCAGCAACATCGCTCCCACACAGCCCAAAACCCAATAGACGGTTGTCATGTTATAGGAAGGCATTCTCCCTTGTGCAGCCGTACCCGGAATGCTACCTTGATTTAGCATGAAGCTTTCGCCGCCTGGTAAAGCCTCCGCATTCCTGCCGTCAACGCCACCCGGGACTGCAAAATCCGTGGTGCTGGAGCGAGTGCCGCCCCCGGGTAGCCTAAGGTTCGTGCCGCTGGCGGCGAAAACATTCCCGCCTCCCCGGTTACCGATGCCGTTTGTGCCGCCTCTGCCCATAGAGCCTAGAACGGAAAGGTCAATGGCGCTTGCGTCAATGACCGCGCTGCTGTCCGCCTTTTGTCCCGTGGTGGTAGAGGGGATGGTACCGTCCAGCTGACCCAGTACGCTCTCCCCCCGGAGGGCAATAAGCGTGCAGAGCATCTGCGCCGCTGCGTCATACTCGTCATAAGAAAAAAATGCAGTGGGATCTTCCGTTACCAGATCGTCTATCTGGCTTCGAACCCTTTCGTATACCAACATGAATTCGCCGCCTAAAACATATTTTTCCACCAGCGTCCGCAGGTATTCGTGGTATTGTGTCTGATATTCCTCCAGCAACGCCGCGAAGAACTCCCGATCCTCCAAAGCGGATGTAAACGGCGTGTCGATGGGAAAGTTGACCATGTCCGCCGCGGATCTGGTTTGAAAGCCTCCGAATGCCATATTGTAATCCCATGGGATCAGGTTCAGCAAGCCGTCTTCTTCATAAAGGTAGTAGTTGTGTGCCATATTCCCCGTAAGGCTATCCAAATTATATACGAAGGTCTGCACGGCCATGTACTTGAGCAGATTTTCCACGTCCATGTATTTCTCCAAAGCTCTGCCTTCGCTGATGTTTTTCAGGGCATTGAGCACTCGCTTGTGGTCGGAATCGGAAGAGTCAAACACACTGGCATCCCAAATGGCCACATAATCGTCCAAGTCTTCGCCCAAATAATTCAGCGTCGCTGCGCTTGTAATGCCGGATCCGCCGCCCGGCCCAGGCAGATTGAATCTGGGTTCCCTCTCTGTGGCCGGGCGCCGGTCTGTGGGTGTGCCCACCGCCGGGCCGCCCAGCCGGGACAGATCGGCAACCGAAGCGTTTGGCAGATTTTTCGGCCTGTTGCCCTGCCCCGCGGCAGCGGGTAAATCCGTTGAGTTTGCGCCAATGTCCGTTCTCGTTCCGTTCTCGGTGGGGTCCTGCCAGCCCGTGCCCCATGCTTCCTGGATCCGCTGGAACATATCGTCCATCTCAACCCCTTGCATACGTCCCGCGCCGCCAAAGTTCAGGCTGTCTGGCTTGTAGGCCTCGCCGTAATTTGTGCCATAGTTGCGCACCATGAAGGATTCTTCTACGGCCTCCAGCGCCAGATATACGCCCCAATATTTCCCGTTTACATAAATCACGGCATAGTTGTAAAGGCTGGCATCCGCGCCCAGGTAAGCAAACATATCATAGGCTAAATATTCCCTCATCATGGTTGCATCGGCAAAGCAGTTGTTGAGTGCCAGCTTATCCAGCCCAAAGCAGTTTTGGTCGGCAATGTAATGGTCAAATTCCACCTTGAAGCTGTAGCGGTTTGAATCTGCGGAAGCAACCTGCGATAGGCTGCTATTCCCCTTTGCGCGGATTCCCACGTTGGAAAAAGTTGTGCCGTCCACCACTACGTCACACATCGCGTATTCTTCGCTCACGGAATTTTGGAGTAAGTCATTCCAATCCTCTTGATCCATCTCAATGTTGATGGCAAGAATCTGATCGGTATTGAAAAGCTTCTCTTCATAGGACATGCTCACGCCTGCGCCACCCATAAGCGTCACAAAATCATCCGAAAAGGCCATGACCGATAGCGTAAACACAAGCATAGTAGCAAAAATTACGGCCGCGATCACAGAAATGCGCTTACTTGTTATCATACTTCCCCGCCTTTTTAGGACATGTATTCGCCGTTGTAGCTTACAAGCACCGCGTTTTCCATACCCTTTATGGCGCAAAGCCGATTGACAAATGCAGTGGATGGATCCTTGGTTCTCACTTCAATGGAAACCTCGATACCGCTGCCGCTTACGGTCTTGGACTTTACAACGTGCTTAGCTACGTTCTGGTCAACAAGTTCCATCGCCGCCTGTTCTGTAGTTTCGTCGGCGCAGTGAAGTACCAGAATATAGGGTACGTCCCGTACTTTTCGGTTGGCAAAAACTAGGATCATGATGCCGATCACTGCAGAACCCAGAATCGCCAGCGGGATCATGCCCGCGCCGATGACAATCCCTGCTGCGATGGCCCAAAACAGAAACACGATCTCCATCGGTTCCTTAATAGCGGTACGGAAGCGCACAATGGACAGCGCGCCCACCATACCCAACGACAGCACCACGTTGGAGGTCACGGCTAGAATGACCAGCGTGGTCACCATGGACAGCGCGACCAAGGAAAGGGCGAAGCCCGTGGAATACATCACGCCGCTAAATGTTTTCTTGTAGATTAGAAACACGAACAGTCCCACCACAAAGGCAAACGCCATGGCGATGCACATGTCCAAAAAAGAAAAGGTTGTCACATTCTCCAAAAAGTTGGATTTAAAGATGTCGTTGAATGTCATTTATCAATCCTCCAGTATTGTTTTATTCAAAGCTGCGGCACCCGGCATATTTGGAAAAAGCCTGTGATCGCCTTGATCCAATCTGAAGTACATCCATAATGACTTCAGGCAGGAATTCATCGTACTTGACCTCCAGAATCATTTTAGAGGGATCCAAGATAGGGATACTAGGAAGATCTGGTGAAAGAAAAGCCGTGCTGTACAAGCCGCTACGAATATCCCGATCAATGGTTACCCGAACATTGCCCCATGGAAACACATAGGCCTCGCGGCGATACATTACCACCGTCTTGGGCCGCAGCTGCCGTTCCTTCATCTTCACATACAGCTCTTGAACCAGCGGCTCATCGCTCCCTGGCATCCAAGCGGTGTCCCCTTTAAGAAGCCTACAAACCTGATCAGCCTGCACGGGAGCCGAAGATTTTAGGCAAAGGTCGCGGCATTTCTGCTTTTTTTCCAGCCTCATATAGAACACATCGTTTTCGTAGTACCGAATTCTGAACTTTTCTCGGTTGGTTGTGCCGTTCACTTTTGCCCGAAGGGCTCGGTCGTTGAAATTATCGAAATACAGGCTATTGATGCGATAAACCCCATTGCCCTTCGCATTGCAGTCAGGCTGCATCAACACCTTAATCCTCTGCCGGAGCACCACATGCTCAAGCGGTGTAATTTCGTATTTTAGTTCATGTCGGTATTGGGGTTGCAACGCCATTGTTTTGTCTCCCCTTCGCGGATGAATAGTATGATCCTAGTTTTTTCAAATAATATCATGAAACCTAGGTTAAAAAATGGATCATATCTTTCAAAATTAAGTACCTTTGTGACAATCTGCCACATTTGATTTCGCTTACAAGCTGCGCTATAATGATATTGTTGCGTAAAAAGTCTGGAGATTCCTATGACAATCACAAAAAAGCACCCAAACATGCGTCCTTCGGAGCAGGCGAACGCCTCTCTTTTTGTCCTTGCTCTCAGTTTTTTTCGGCGCAATGTGATACTTTGTGCTGCAATTGTTCTATCTGCAATTACCGCCTGCATCGTACCGCCCGATTCCGCTTATCTTTCCTATTTTGACTGGAAGACCCTCGCCTGCCTTTTTTGTACTTTAGCTGTAATCAGTGCGCTTAAAAACATCGGTTTTTTCTCCATACTGGCCTACCGAGTCGTCCAGTACACCGGTAACACGCGCATGGCCATATTGGCTTTATGTTATATTACCTGCATCAGTTCCATGTTCATTATCAAAGACATCGCCATTCTGGCTTTTCTGCCTCTTGGATATTTCGTATTCTTCTGTTGTGGCAAGGAGAAATACTTGGCTTTTACATTTATCATGCAGACCATTTCCGCCAACTTGGGCAGCATGCTTACTCCCTTTGGCAATCCCCAAAACTTATATTTGTACACCAAATTTAATATCTCCACCGGAGAGTTCTTTTCCATCATGTTCCTGCCCTTTCTTCTGGGCATGGGATTGGTGACCCTGTGTGTTCTATTCATAAAAAAAGAAAACATCACTGTGCTCCAAGAAATGGGCCTCAGTGTACTGGATCTTAAACGGACGGTGCTGTATCTGCTGATGTTTGCCCTGTGCATCGCCATCGTGTTCCGCGCGCTTCCCTACTGGGTCGGGCTTGCTGTAATACCGGCCGTTCTGTTGTTCGTGGACAAAAAGGCTTTGGCTGCTGTGGATTATACGCTACTTTTGACCTTTCTGTTTTTTTTCATTTTTGCGGGCAACATGGCCCGGATCGACACAGTAAACCGATTATTGTCAGGCTTCCTGCGCACGGGCATGGATACCTTTTTATGCTCCATAACTTTCTCCCAGTTTATCAGCAACATGCCCGCCTCCATATTGCTCTCCGAGTTTACTGCGCACTATCGAGAGTTGCTCTTGGGCGTAAACATTGGATCCATGGGTACACTCATTGCCTCCATGGCCAGCCTCATTACCTTCCAGGAATACAGGAAATACAACCCGGGGAGGAGCAAAAAATACCTTGGTCTGTTTTCGATCCTGAACTTCAGCTTTTTAGCTGTTTTAACTCTATTCCTCACACTGTTTTACCGTTAAAAAGAGGGAGCATCGCTCCCTCTTTTCGTCTTTTTTTATTGAACAAGGTCCTGGAGTATCGCCCCCGTGTATTGCATCAAGGCATGAGGCTCTAGAAGCAGCATTTGTCCCCGAGTTCCAGCGCTTACGGCGATGCGGTCGAAAAGCTGGGCCGTTTCGTCCAAAAAAGTGGGGGAATCCTTTTTCATTCCCACTGGAGAACAGCCGCCCCGCACGTAGCCGGTAATCCCAAACAGTTCCTTCACGTGGAGCATTTCCACCTTTTTTTCGCCGATGGCCTTCGCCGCCTTTTTCAGGTCCAGCTCCTCCGCCACCGGAATACAACAAACGAAAAACCCCGCCCTGCCGCCCCGGAGAGCCAGCGTTTTGAACACGCTGCCGGGATCAAGGGCCAGTTGAGCTGCCGCATGGGTACCCGAAAGGTCGCTTTGGTCCCATAGATATTCTACGGGCTCAAATTGAATTTCCGCCAGCGTTAAAAGACGCATAGCGTTGGTGACAACCATCGTTATTTGAAGCGAACTGCCGTGCCGTAGGCCATTACTTCCGCAGCACCCTGCATGATGGCGGACGTGGCATATCGTACAGTCACCACGGCGTCCGCGCCCATAGCCTCCGCCTCTTTCACCATACGGTCCGTGGCAATCCTGCGGGCGTCGTCCATCATCTTGGCATACGCCTTAAGCTCTCCGCCTACGATGGTCTTGAGTCCTTGCAAAATATCCTTTCCAATGTTTTTGGACTGTACGGTACTTCCCTTTACGATGCCTAACATCTCCAATTCTTTGCCGTAAATGAATTCGGTGGTTACAAGTATCATGGGGTAGCCTCCTTGTAAATGTCGTTATGGTAATTTTAATCTTTCCGGAACACACAGTCAATATGAGCATCCGCTGGAATGCAACAACCTCCCCCCATCGGGGTATTTTTAGTCAATGGAACCGGCTAGCTGTTTGTCTTCCCTTACGGTTTGGTATGGCCATTTCTCGTCGGCGTGAACGCCTTCCTAAACCCCCTTCCGTCTCACTGGATCGTCTAGAATAGGAAGTTCCGGCGCGAGAGGCGCGCCATAATCCACTCGTTCGCCACCGGCTTGTGCGCTCGCCTCCGTTCCCGTGCCCAGTCCCCGGCTGCCGCTCGGCCCGAGAAGCCAATCCTGCGCCAGCACAAAACAAAAGCACCCCAAATGGGGTGCTTTTGTCAATGGAACCGGCAGCTGCCTATCTTCCCGGGCCGTCACCAGCCAAGTATTGTCGGTGTGTAAGGGCTTAACTTCTGTGTTCGGGATGGGAACAGGTGGGACCCCTTAGCTTAACCACCGGTATGGTGAGGTATGTTGTGCATACCTTGAAAACTGCATATTAAAGAGTTCTTTCGCTTTGATCAAGCCCTCGACCTATTAGTACCGGTCAGCTACATACATTACTGCACTTCCACCTCCGGCCTATCAACCATGTGGTCTACATGGGGTCTTACTCCTTTCGGATGGGAGATCTTATCTTGAGGTCGGCTTCACGCTTAGATGCCTTCAGCGTTTATCCGTTCCGCACTTGGCTACCCAGCTATGCCACTGGCGTGACAACTGATTCACCCTTGGTGCGTCCATCCCGGTCCTCTCGTACTGAGGACAGCTCCTCTCAAATCTCCTGCGCCCACGATGGATAGGGACCGAACTGTCTCACGACGTTCTGAACCCAGCTCGCGTGCCGCTTTAATTGGCGAACAGCCAAACCCTTGGGACCTGCTCCAGCCCCAGGATGCGACGAGCCGACATCGAGGTGCCAAACCTCCCCGTCGATGTGGACTCTTGGGGGAGATAAGCCTGTTATCCCCGAGGTAGCTTTTATCCGTTGAGCGATGGCAATTCCACTCTCATACCACCGGATCACTAAGCCCTACTTTCGTACCTGCTCGACCTGTCGGTCTCGCAGTCAAGCTCCCTTATGCCTTTATACTCTGCGAATGGTTTCCAACCATTCTGAGGGAACCTTTGGACGCCTCCGTTACTCTTTCGGAGGCGACCGCCCCAGTCAAACTGCCCATCTAACACTGTCCGAAGCCCGGATTACGGCACTTCGTTAGAACTCTAATAACACAAGAGTGGTATCCCAAGGTTGGCTCCACGCAGACTAGCGTCCGCGCTTCTAAGCCTCCCACCTATCCTGTACATATGTTATCAAAATCCAATGTTAAACTACAGTAAAGCTCTACGGGGTCTTTCCGTCCTATCGCGGGTAATGTGCATCTTCACACATACTACAATTTCGCCGGGTCCCATGTTGAGACAGTGCCCAAGTCGTTACGCCATTCGTGCGGGTCGGAACTTACCCGACAAGGAATTTCGCTACCTTAGGACCGTTATAGTTACGGCCGCCGTTCACCGGGGCTTAAGTTCCGTGCTTCGGTTGCCCTAACACTTCCCCTTAACCTTCCGGCACTGGGCAGGCGTCAGCCCGTATACGTCGTATCTCTACTTCGCACAGACCTGTGTTTTTGGTAAACAGTCGCTTGGGCCTATTCTCTGCGGCCTCTCTCGAGGCTCCCTTTATCCCGAAGTTACAGGGTCATTTTGCCGAGTTCCTTAACATGGGTTCTCCCGCTCGTCTTAGGATTCTCTCCTCGCCTACCTGTGTCGGTTTGCGGTACAGGCACCATTTTGCTCCATAGCAGCTTTTCTTGCCAGCGTGAATTCGACAGCTTCCCTACTGATCTTCGGTCCCCATCACGGCCCAGCCTTAGTTTGCGTACTTCACTACAAACCAGCCTCACCGTTTGGACGCGCTCTACCAGTCACGCGCTCTGTCTATCCTTCTGTGTCACTGCTTCTGTCAATCGCTTATGGTGGTACAGGAATATCAACCTGTTGTCCATCGCCTACGACGTCTGTCCTCGGCTTAGGTCCTGACTTACCCTGAGAGGACGAGCCTTCCTCAGGAAACCTTAGGCTTTCGACGGCAAAGATTCTCACTTTGCTCTCGCTACTCATGCCGGCATTCTCTCTCCCGTGCGGTCCACCGTCGCTTACGCTTCGGCTTCTGCCCGCACACGTTGCTCCCCTACCGATCGCAAGTTCACCAACATCCTCAACACAATTGTCTATCTCTTAAAGACATTTATAGCTACGGCTTCGCCGCAGCTGAGTTTTGTCCTTCCAGACACTCTACGCTGAACATATTGTTGAACTTGCGATCCCCAGACTTCGGTACACAGTTTAGCCCCGGTACATTTTCGGCGCACATTCACTCGACCAGTGAGCTATTACGCACTCTTTAAATGAGTGGCTGCTTCTAAGCCAACATCCTGGTTGTCTGTGCAACTGCACATCCTTTTCCACTTAACTGTGATTTTGGGACCTTAGTCGTGGATCTGGGCTGTTTCCCTTTCGACGACGAAACTTATCTCACGCCGTCTGACTCCCGATCATCGATTCTATGGTATTCGCAGTTTGATAGGGTTCGGTAAGCTTTGTGGCCCCCTAGCCCATTCAGTGCTCTACCCCCATGAATCTAAATCGAGGCTAGCCCTAAAGCTATTTCGGGGAGAACCAGCTATCTCCGAGTTCGATTGGAATTTCTCCGCTATCCACAGCTCATCCCCGCATTTTTCAACATACGTGTGGTTCGGACCTCCACGGTGTTTTACCACCGCTTCATCCTGTCCATGGATAGGTCACCCGGTTTCGGGTCTACTACATACAACTATTCGCCCTATTAAGACTCGGTTTCCCTACGGCTCCAGTGCTCTACACCTTAACCTCGCTGCATACAGTAACTCGCCGGCCCGTTCTACAAAAAGTACGCGGTCGCTTTCGCTCCCACTGCTTGTAAACATAGGGTTTCAGGTTCTCTTTCACTCCCCTCCCGGGGTTCTTTTCACCTTTCCCTCACGGTACTATTTCTCTATCGGTCACCAAGTAGTATTTAGCCTTGGGGGGTGGGCCCCCCTGCTTCCCACCGGATTACTCGTGTCCTGTGGTACTCTGGATACCCGCCACGTCAATCACATTTCACCTACGGGACTTTTACCCTCTCCGGTTCGGCTTTCCAGCCATATTCGATTATGTGATCTTTCGATTCTGCAGGTCCACAACCCCCTGTCTCCGTAGAGTCAGGGTTTGGGCTAATTCCCTTTCGCTCGCCGCTACTAAGGAAATCGATGTTTCTTTCTCTTCCTCCGGCTACTAAGATGTTTCAGTTCACCGGGTTCCCTCCGTAACACTATGTATTCATGTTACGGTGACGGCGCATAACCACCGCCGGGTTTCCCCATTCGGACATCCATGGATCGGCGCTTGCTTGCAGCTCCCCATGGCTTTTCGCAGCTTGCCACGTCCTTCGTCGGCTCTTGGTACCAAGGCATTCTCCCTATGCTCTTATTAGCTTGATCTTGTTAGAATAGGCACACACAATTCTTCAATTGCATGAGTTCTATTTTTTATCTTTTTCCTTTGAAATTGTAGCAGATGGTTCACTTACCCTCTGCTTTTTGTTTTTCAAATTCTTTTTCTCCGCGATTTTACTCTTCTCTATGCAGTTTTCAAGGTACACTTGCGGCTCCTTGCTTTCGTCTTCCCCCGCCGCTCGGTGAAAACTGGTGGGCTCAAGTGGACTCGAACCACCGACCTCGCGCTTATCAGGCGCGCGCTCTAACCAACTGAGCTATGAGCCCTCATTTGGTGGAGATGAACGGGTTCGAACCGATGGCCTCCTGCTTGCAAGGCAGGCGCTCTCCCAACTGAGCTACACCCCCTTATTTGGTTGTGGCACGTTAGTACTTCTTCCTACCCTGCCTTTGAAGGTTCGCACCTTCAAAACCATATAGTGCTTCCGATTCCTTTACTTCGCTTTCCTTGCGACAACCTCTCCTATTTTAGGTTTTACACCCTAGAAAGGAGGTGATCCAGCCGCACCTTCCGATACGGCTACCTTGTTACGACTTCACCCTAGTCATTGATCTCACCTTCGACGGCTTCCTCCTTGCGGTTAGAATACCGGCTTCGGGCGCTCCCAACTCCCATGGTGTGACGGGCGGTGTGTACAAGGCCCGGGAACGTATTCACCGCGGCATGCTGATCCGCGATTACTAGCAACTCCGACTTCATGTGGGCGGGTTGCAGCCCACAATCCGAACTGAGACTGCTTTTCTGAGATTCGCTTCCACTTGCGTGGTCGCATCCCTTTGTTACAGCCATTGTAGCACGTGTGTAGCCCAAGACATAAGGGGCATGATGATTTGACGTCATCCCCACCTTCCTCCGAGTTGTCCCCGGCAGTCTCACCAGAGTCCCCAACTTTACTTGCTGGTAACTGGCAACAGGGGTTGCGCTCGTTGCGGGACTTAACCCAACATCTCACGACACGAGCTGACGACAACCATGCACCACCTGTCTTACTTCCCCCGAAGGGACCTCATGTTTCCATGAGTTTAAGTAGATGTCAAGCCTTGGTAAGGTTCTTCGCGTTGCGTCGAATTAAACCACATGCTCCGCTGCTTGTGCGGGCCCCCGTCAATTCCTTTGAGTTTCAACCTTGCGGTCGTACTCCCCAGGCGGAATACTTATTGCGTTAGCTGCGGCACAGAGGGAGTTGATACCCCCTACACCTAGTATTCATCGTTTACAGCGTGGACTACCAGGGTATCTAATCCTGTTTGCTCCCCACGCTTTCGTGCCTCAGCGTCAGTGTCAGTCCAGAAAGCCGCCTTCGCCACTGGTGTTCCTCCTAATATCTACGCATTTCACCGCTACACTAGGAATTCCGCTTCCCTCTCCTGAACTCTAGTTGCCCAGTTTTGAATGCACCCCCCAAGTTAAGCCCGGGTATTTCACATCCAACTTAAGCAACCGCCTACGCACCCTTTACGCCCAGTAATTCCGGACAACGCTCGCCCCCTACGTATTACCGCGGCTGCTGGCACGTAGTTAGCCGGGGCTTCCTCACAAGGTACCGTCATTTGTTTCGTCCCTTGCGACAGAGGTTTACAATCCGAAAACCTTCTTCCCTCACGCGGCGTTGCTGGGTCAGGCTTGCGCCCATTGCCCAATATTCCCCACTGCTGCCTCCCGTAGGAGTCTGGACCGTGTCTCAGTTCCAGTGTGGCCGATCAGCCTCTCAGCTCGGCTACCCATCGTCGGCTTGGTGAGCCGTTACCTCACCAACTACCTAATGGGACGCGAACCCCTCTTTAAGCGATAAATCTTTGACCTCTCCGTGATGTCACAGTGTGGTCTTATGCGGTATTAGCATCTGTTTCCAGGTGTTATCCCCCACTTAAAGGCAGGTTATTCACGCGTTACTCACCCGTTCGCCACTAGGATCAAAACCGAAATTCTAATCCCCGTTCGACTTGCATGTGTTAGGCACGCCGCCAGCGTTCGTCCTGAGCCAGGATCAAACTCTTGAGTTTAATTCCTGTTAAAATATCCTCTCGGATATCTTACTCGTTTCTTCTCTGGCCGGACCCTTTCGGGCCCTTCCCTTCGCAGTACCCTTTTAGGCGGTACTGCTCGGTTGTCTCTTCATTACTTGCGTTTCTTCTTCTTCGTTAGCACTATATAGTTTTCAAGGTGCATTCTCCGCCTAAAAAAGCGGATCGGGTTTTATAGTAACAAAAAATGCGTCTTCATACAATTCGCGTTTTTTTGTGTATCCGCATTAATATCATTAAATTATTGATTATTGGCAATTAAATTAAAATACATGTGCTGTTTTGTTTAAAATCTCTTTTTTTCTCTTGTTTTCATAATGATATGTTTTTTGCATTATAAAAAGCAGTTTTTCTTATATTCTTTCCAAAAAATAAAAAAGCGCATCGTTTGATGCGCTCTAAATTGGGTTGATGTTTATTGATTGGTGGCTGTGGCTACGGTAGGTGCCGGATTGACCTGCTTGAGGAAGAAGTACAGCCGGGACTGGGCGGTACTCGAATCGTGATTGTCGCCGCAAGTGTAAATAGTTAGGAACTGATCGCTAACGCCGACCTCCGCATTAAAGTCATATTGGCTGCGGGAAACCTGCTTGTCGATCCAATCCTGAATCTCCTTCTGATTTTCCGGATAATATTTTTTGTCGGAGGGGAACCAGGTATTATAGTATAACGTAGATTCAGGCTCTTTCTTATCCACCTCATACATGGCCCAAACTTCCCACTGCGCGTCAATACCCAAGATGCTAATATCCCAAGTGCGACCTTCCGGAGTGCTGAAATTCGGCAGGACATTAGGATCCAACACAGCGCTGGTGCATTTTGCATAGGCGCATTTTGTCTTGCCCAGATTTACCTCCTGAATGTGGTGCAGCTGATGGAACATAGTGCCGCTGACCCGGGAGTTATGTCCTGTAATGACGATGTTCTGCTTCAGATTGATGTTGGTCTGAGACAGGAAGTTCGCATAATAGGCATCATTGAAGTGGGTGTATATTGAACCGGACGTAATTTTCTTCTTGTTTAGATCGTGGGTTGCATAGTACCAGTTATCTCCATACATAACGGGGTAGTCGATGTTGGTGCCGCTGATGGCGAACCAACCCACCGTGTCACTGTTTTTCGCATAGGCGTCTGCAATCTTCTTGGTATAGGGAGACACGTATGCGGGGACATCGGGGGTAGGCTCAGGTGTTGCCACGGGAGTACTCGTTGGCGTTGCCATGCTGGGGGTCCCGGGTACGACAACCTCTATGACTTCCTCTCCCTTTTGGTTGCAAGCCGCGCAACTGAGCAACAAAGCAATCATCATAATTGCCGCTATGAGCTTTTTCATTGCGTATATTTCCTCCTGAGACTCTTGCGAGAAGTCGCTTATTTTTCCACATGCATCATATCACACTATGCCGCGACGGATAAAGCGAGTTTTTCTCTATTAATAAATATTTCATATTTTCTCCAGCGCCATACGTGGGATCCGGGTTATTTTGCAATCGGTTTCATTGTGGGAAAGAGCAAAACATCGCGAATGCTGGAGCAATCCGTCAAAAGCATCACCAGTCGGTCGATGCCGATGCCGATGCCTCCGGTGGGGGGCATTCCGTACTCCAGCGCCAGGCAGAAGTCCTCGTCGATCATCATGGCTTCGTCGTCGCCCTTGGCGCGCTCCATGGCCTGCTGCACAAACCGCTCCCTCTGGTCTACGGGGTCATTGAGCTCCGAAAATGCGTTGGCATACTCGTGTCCCGCGATGAACAGTTCGAAGCGCTGGGTAAGGCCCGGAATATCCAGACTGCGTTTAGACAGCGGAGAAATCTCCACGGGATAATCTAAAATAAAGGTGGGCTGTATCAGCTTATCTTCCACAAATGCGTCAAACGCTTCCGCCAAAATCCTGCCCTTAGTCATGGTCTTGTCTTCAAAAACCATGCCTAGCTTCTCTTTCGCCAGCGCATGGGCCTCTGCGTCACTATCGCAGGCCCAAAAATCCACTCCGGTCTCAATCTTTACTGCCTCGTTCATGGTAAGGCGGCGGAATGGGGCCGTAAGATCGATTTCCGTTCCTTGATAGGCAACCTTTGTCGTCCCGTGCACCTTTTTGCAGCAGTGGGAGATCAAATCCTCCGCCAGTGCCATCATGCCGTTGTAGTCGGTATAGGCCTGATATAACTCTATGGTGGTAAACTCCGGATTATGGGTAGCGTCCATTCCCTCGTTGCGGAAAATCCGGCCGATCTCGTAAACCCGCTCCAGTCCTCCCACGATGCACATCTTCAGGTGCAGTTCCGTGGCGATACGCAGGTACATATCCATATCCAACGTATTGTGGTGAGTGATGAAGGGGCGGGCGCTGGCGCCGCTGGCAGTGGTGTTGAGCACAGGCGTCTCCACCTCGATAAAGCCCTGTGCGTTCAGGTGACTGCGAATTTCTGCAATGATCTCACTGCGCCGCACAAAGGTGTTCCGCACCTCGGGGTTGACAATCATGTCCACAAAGCGCTGGCGGTAGCGGAGCTCTGGATCTTTCAGGCCGTGAAACTTCTCCGGCAAGGGACGAAGGGATTTCGTCAGGAGAGTAACCTCCTCTGCATGAATGGAAACCTCGCCCGTGCGGGTCTTAAATACCCGGCCCGCCACACCGATGATATCACCGATGTCCATGGTTTTAAAGTCGGCATAAGGCTCCTCCCCTACGTCGTCTTTGCGGACATAAACCTGTATTCCGCCCTTGTAATCCAAAATATTGGCAAAGCTGGCCTTGCCCATGATGCGCTTGGACATCATGCGCCCGGCCAGACAAACGGTCTTCCCTTCGAAGCCTTCATAATCGGCAAGGATATCCGCGCTGTAGTACTGCTGGTCGAAGCGCACCTTTTCAAATGGGTCCCTACCCGCATCCTGCAATGCCTTTAACTTATCCCTGCGGACCTGAAGAAGCTCGGAAAGCTCCTCTTGGGTAATCTCCCGTACTTCCTCCTGGCCGCCCGCCGTTATTTCCTCTGCCATGTTCATTCTCTCTTTCCGATTATTCTTTGCCAATGGCCATAATCTTATAGCTGCTAACGCCACCTGGCACCTGAATCTCAACGACTTCGCCTACCTTATGCCCGATCAGGGCTTTCCCCACCGGAGATTCATTGGAAATGCGGCCGTCCTTTGGATCCGCCTCGGCGCTGCCCACAATCTGAAAGGACATCGTCTTTTCTGAAGCCATATTAAATATCGTAGTGATAGCGCCCACGTTCACCACATCGGTGCTGATGTTCTCTTCATCAATGAGCACAACGTTGCGCAGCATGGTCTCGAGTTCTACAATTTCATATTCTATGCGCGCCTGTTCAATTTTTGCCGCATCGTATTCGGCATTTTCACTGAGGTCTCCGAAAGAGCGAGCAACCTTAATCTGCTCCGCAATTTCCGAGCGACCAGTGGTCTTAAGGTATTCCAATCTCTCCTCGTATTTTGCAACACCTTCTGCAGTGAGACGCACTTCAGTCATGAAAACAAATCCTCCATTCACATAAGTACAGACATTATAAAGAAGCGGTTGCGCTTTGTCAATAACAGCGGCCGCTAATCTCTGTTATTTGTTGAAACACGCTCCCTGTATTCTAAAAGCAGCTCAATAAGCGCCTCTGTGCCTACTGCCACGTTTACCCGCGTGCGGAATTCCACGGCGCCACGAAGGCCTTTTACATACCATGCCAAATGCTTGCGCATTTCAACGGCCCCCCGCTCGCCTTTATATTGCGCCATGCGCCGGGTATGCAATATAGCCGTATCGATACGCTCCTGTGCTGTGGGCGGCGTATATGTATCGCCGAAAAGCGCCGCCTTGATCTCTCGAAACAAAAAGGGGTTGCCCTGCGCACCCCGAGCCGCCATAATTCCGTCGCAACCGCTGTGCGCAATGAGCGCCGCCGCATCTCTGCCTGTAAACACGTCTCCGTTGCCGATGACGGGAATGGTCACCGCCTGTTTGACCGCGGCAATAATGTCCCAATCTGCCCTGCCGCTGTACATCTGCTCTCGGGTGCGGCCGTGTACCGTAACCATGGCTGCGCCGCTCTGCTCCGCCATCTTGGCAAACTCCACGGCGTTCACGTGCTGTGCGTCAAACCCCTTGCGGAATTTCACTGTCACGGGCAGTGCGGATGCCCGGCTCACGGCCTCAATGATCCGCCCGGCCAAAGGCAGCTCTTTCATCAAGGCACTTCCCTCGCCGTTGTTCACGATCTTGGGCGCGGGGCAACCCATGTTCAAATCGATCAGGGCCAGCTCACCCCTCCTGTCCTCGCAAAGCCTCCGGACAGTTTCGGCGAGAATGTCCGGCTCCCGTCCAAAGAGCTGTACCCCGCAGGGCCGCTCAATTTCCGCCGTCTCCAGCAGCTGCGCGCTGCCTTGCCCGCCAAATGCAAGTCCCTTTGCGCTGACCATCTCGGTATAAGTAAAATCGCACCCCAGCTCTTTGCAAAGGGCGCGGTACGGCAGGTCTGTAACGCCGGCCATGGGCGCAAGCAGCACGGGAGTTTCCGGTAGAAACGGAAGCATTAGCTTTGGCTTTCCTCCAGCATAAAATAATCCGGGGTGGGAAGCGGCACTTCCTTTGGGTTCTCCTCAAGGAGAATCATATCGCTGATGTACCAGCGGCCTTTAATTTTGCGCAGTTTAATCGCGTATTTTGCGGGTGTCCACGCGGGTAGCACCGCACCCTCCGGGGCGTTGTCGTTCGGTGTACCCGTGATGGAGAGCATTTTTTCCGTCACTCGCACCGTAGCCGAACTGTCCCCGGGAAGTACAAACAGGCTGTTCACGTTGAGTTTATAGATGAAGTTTGTAACCGTAAAATCATCGTATTTGCCCGCATAGAGCGCGGCGTCCAGCGCCACGAAATCCTCTGTAAAATATTCCGTCAGCTCTTCCACCGCGCCGTCCTGCAATATGACACCCGCGCGCTGTTCCAGCCCCTCTGTCACAAGAATATAGATGCTGCTCACGTGCATGGCCGTAACAAATACCGTCAGACACAGCACGGCGATGCCCACTAGAATAAGCAGCGTGCGCAAAACGTACCATATGGATCTGCGGGCCACGGCGTATTGGTTGTAAGACGGCATAAGCACCTCGCCAAAACCATATTTTCATTTTAGTATCATAGCACAGATGCGCCCCGCGCGCAAATGAACTTCCTGTGTCGTAGCAGTGCATTGTGGTTTTTGTCCGCGCAATGTTATATAATATGTAGGTTGGCCGCCCGCAAGTAATCGGGTTCAGGTTCTTTCCGGGCAGCGGTAGGAGGATGCGTGCACACAATGAATAAAAAAGTGATCCAAAAACAGAACAACGCCAAGGATTGCCTGGTATGTGGCATACAGAACAACGCAGGCCTGCATGCCGAGTTTTTTGAGTTGGAGGACGGTACGCTAATTGCCACCGCTACGGCGAAATCCGAACACCAAAGCTATCCCAACCGCGTACACGGGGGAATCGTCAGCGCACTGCTGGACGAAACCATCGGCCGGGCCGTTAATATCGCCGAACCGGATGCGTGGGGCGTCACCGTAGAACTTTCCGTGCGGTTTAAAAAGCCTGTCCCCTATGACGTGCCTCTGCGCGTTACGGGCAGAATCACACAAAATAGCCGCCTGCTCTTCGCCGGCGAAGGGGAACTGCTCCTGCCCGACGGCAGTGTCGCGGCCGCCGCCTCGGGCCGGTTTATGAAAATGAAACTTTCGAATATCGCGGATTTTGACGCTCAGGGGGAAGATTGGGCTCAGCACCTCAGGCCTGAGGATCCCGTGGAATTCGATCTACCTGAATTGGGCACTGATTAAGGGCCTTTTGCGGGGGCGCCGCCCCCGCTTCCCTGTTTCTTTTCTTGTAGAAAAGAACCGTTCTTATTAAGAAACAAAAGGCGAGGACAATTGCCCTCGCCTTTATTGTGAATCTTATTTGACTTCGCAGGTTGCGCCAACCTCTTTGAACGCAGCGACGATCTTGTCGGCCTCTTCCTTCTGGATGGCTTCCTTGACGGGCTTGGGAGCACCGTCCACCAGCTCTTTGGCCTCCTTGAGGCCCAGTCCGGTCAACTCGCGAACAGCCTTAATGACCTTGATCTTCTCGGGGCCGACTTCCTTAAGGATGACGTCGAACTCGGTCTTCTCTTCCGCAACCTCAGCGGCAGCGGGGCCGGCGACTGCCACGGCGGTGGCGGCGGCGGATACGCCAAACTCTTCTTCAACAGCCTTAACGAGCTCGGCGAGCTCCAATACGGTCATAGCCTTGATATCGGCAATAAACTGCTCTTTATTCATTGTAATTTCCTCCTATAATATTTAAATTAATAATGTTCCTGCGCACCGCTCGATTATTCGGCAGCACTTTCGTTCTTCTTGGCAATCTGGTCCAGCACGATAGCCAGGCCGGAAATGGGAGACATCATGCTGCCCAGCAGCCGTGCGATAAGCACTTCCCGGGAAGGCAGATCCGCTAGCGTTTCTACCGCAGCGGTGCCTGAAACGACGCCGTTGATAATGCCGCCCTTAATCTCGCACTTCTTGTACTTTTTGATGGCATCCTTAAGGATCTTGGCAGGCGTTACCGGATCAGCATATCCGAATGCAAATGCGGAAGGGCCCACTAAAAAGGCATTAAAGCTGTTATCCATATTGGCCTGCTGCGCCGCACGCTCCACGATACCGTTCTTGATGACTAGATATTCCACGCCGGCCTTGCGCATTTCGTTGCGCAGTCCCGTCACTTCCTCAACCGTAAGGCCGCGATAGTCGAACACGATGACCGACTGTGCCTTTTCGATCTTTTCCTTGATTTCGGTAACCTGTTTGGCCTTCATTTCAATGTTTTGAATGTTTGCCATGGTTTTTTCACCTCCTTGCAAAATAAAAATCCTCTTCACAAAGACAGAGGATCACTAGGATGCAAATTGCATCAATGGTTCACCTCGGCAGGATTTACGCTTGCGCTACCGGCTGTCTCTGGCAATTATTGATTTCCGGAGGATAGTTTATCAAACCATCCTCCGGTTGTCAACGAAAATTAGAACTTGAGGGCGTTGAACTTCACGCCGGGGCCCATGGTGCTGGAAACCACAAGGCTTTTGATGTAAGTGCCCTTGGCCGCGGACGGCTTCGCCTTGATCACGGCCTCCATAAGGGTTTTAAGGTTGTCTTCCAGCTTGTCTACGCCAAAAGAGGCCTTGCCTACGGGAACGTGAATGATGGAAGTTTTATCTACGCGATATTCCACCTTACCGGCTTTGATGTCGGCAATGGCCTTGGCGATGTCCATGGTAACGGTTCCGCTCTTGGGGTTGGGCATGAGGCCCTTGGGGCCCAAAACCCTTGCGATTTTGCCCACGATGCCCATCATGTCGGGGGTTGCCACGCAGACGTCGAAGTCGAACCAGTTCTCGCTCTGAATCTTGCGGATCAGGTCCTCGTCGCCCACGTATTCCGCACCCGCGTCCTGGGCTTCCTTGGCCTTGTCGCCCTTGGCGAACACCAGAACCCGCACCTTTTTGCCGGTGCCGTGGGGCAGTACCACCGCGCCGCGGACCTGCTGGTCTGCATGACGGGGGTCAACGCCCAAGCGAGCGGAAACTTCGATGGTCTCATCGAACTTCGCCTTCGCGGTGGACAAAACGACTTCCAGGCCTTCCCGGGGGTCGTACATCTTCTGTAAATCGAAGGATTTTACGCTATCCTGATATTTTTTTCCATATTTCATTTGAATAGCCTCCCTCTCACTCTTCCACGGTAACGCCCATAGAACGGGCGGTTCCGGCTACCATGCGCGCGGCAGCCTCTGCGCTGGCCGCGTTGAGATCGGGCATCTTCTGCTCAGCGATCTCCTTGATCTGCGCCTTGGTGATCTTCGCCACCTTCTGGGTGTTAGGAGTGCCGGAGGCTGTCTCAATACCGCAGGCCTTCTTGATCAAAACGGCCGCGGGCGGCGTCTTTGTGATGAAGGTGAAGGAACGGTCCTGATATACCGTGATGACCACGGGGATAATCAGGCCGGCCTGCTTCGCAGTCTTTTCGTTGAACTCCTTGCAGAAGCCCATGATGTTTACGCCGTGCTGACCCAACGCGGGGCCAACCGGGGGCGCCGGCGTAGCTTTGCCGGCAGGAATCTGCAGCTTCACATAGCCGGTAATTTTCTTTGCCATGATAAGTTTCCTCCTGAAAAAATGTGGTGCGAGCGGCGTTTTTGCGCGCCTCCCACCTTATATGCAGCCTTACGGCATCATACAAGCGTTATAGCTTCTGGACCTCAATGAAGTCCAACTCCACGGAAGTGTTCCGGCCAAACATGGATACCACCAGCTTAACCTTCTGGCGCTCCGGATCCAGCGCCTCCACCGTGCCGATAAAATTCTCCAACGGGCCGGAGATGACGCGCACGTTTTCGCCCACTTCGATATCCAGTTCGATGGGGATGCGCTCCACGCCCATGGCGGTCACTTCTTCATCCGTAAGGGGAATGGGTTTGGAACCAGGTCCCACAAAGCCGGTCACGCCACGTGTATTGCGCACGACATACCAGGTTTTGTCGTTCATGATCATCTTCACCATGACGTAACCCGGATATACCTTGCGCTGAATGACTTTCTTTTTCCCATCCTTGATCTCCACCACTTCTTCGGTGGGATACTTAACCTCCAGAATCATATCCTGAAGGTTCCGGTTCTCCACGGTCTTTTCAATGTCTTCCTTGACCTTGTTCTCATAACCGGAATAAGTATGGGCTACATACCACTTTGCTTCCTCGGACATACGGTCTCCTTCGTTCGCCATTTACAGGTTGCCCAGCAGAGCCAGCCCCTGACCGAAAACCATATCCAGCACATAGATAACTACGGCCAAAACGACAATAAACGCGATAACGGTAACGGTATAGGAAATAAGATCCTTTCTGGTGGGCCAGCTCAGCTTTTTCACTTCGCCGATAACCTCCCGGAAGAACCGAATAATCTGCGCAAATACCGAGGGTTTCGTTTCCTTTGAAGACTTCTTCTCAGGTTTCTTCTCCTTGTTGTTTGCCATATTCATCTCCTTCGATTACTTGGCTTCACGGTGCAGCGTGTGCTTGCGGCAGAAGCGGCAATACTTGCTGAACTCCACGCGATCCGGATCGTTTTTCTTGTTCTTGAAGGTGTTGTAGTTCCTCTGCTTGCACTCGGTACAGGCCAACGTGATCTTAACGCGCATTTTTCATTCCTCCTGCGGATGGTAACGCAGCTGCATCCAATGCGCCGCGTCAACAATTTCATACCTAAATAAACCCCCCGAGAGGGGGTCACTCGTATAATCTATCATAGCCTACAAGTTCTGTCAATGATAAAATCCAGTGATTCTACGCTGTTTTTCAGTGTACTTGTGTTGCGGTTTCTCTTCGGATGGCATATCTTGTGGTCACAGTTGTTTATCTCTTTTTACTTATTTTTATCCAGTAGCCGCTGCCATCCCTTCCCCTGAGAAACCGGGTAAAACCTTTGGCCCGCATGGCACCCGGCACGTACTGGCCCGGTAGCGCGTAGATGGTATATTCGCCGCCCGCCTTCAAAACCTCTCCCGTAAGATAATACCGGCCCGTGGCAGGATAGTCTACTCTTTTCCATCGGGATACCGGGAATTCCTCTGGAAAAGGGTTGAGTACGGCATCATTCGCAGCAGCCATATCAGGCGCAGTCGGCTCTGCAGGGCCGCCAAAAAATTCTTTTGCCTTCTGCAGTATGGCGAGCAACGCCTCGCTCTGCCGCTCCGGCGCCGAACGAAAGGCCCGGTCCTCCTGGCGTTTTTTATCCTCTTTGGGTTTTTGTCCCGCCGAACCCTCTTCCTCACGTACCGTGGGGGGAAAGCCGTCCGGATCCTCCTGCGCACCTTCTCCCCATGCGTTTTGGTCCCGTGCGCTTTCCGCCTGCGCCCCCTCTATACGAATACGCTCCTCCTGCATACTTTTTCCCAAAGCGCTTTGTGCCTGCGCGTTTTCTGCCCGTGATCCCTTAATCCGAGCATTCTCCTCCTGTGTACTTTTTTTCCAAGCGTCCTCCTGTACTTTTTTCTCAGGGGCATTTGCTGTGCAGGCAAGCGCCGCGGCACGGGCTCTCTCCTCTAGCGCCTTCGCGCCGCCGAACCCGCCCTGCATCAATGCACCGTCCGGCAGCCGCAGCACTGCTCCTCTCGGCGCAAACGAGCAGCCCCCTTCCCCTTTTCCTTCCGTCAGGGCCATTTGTCCCATTCCTCCGTCGCCGGACAGGATCAGCGTGCCATCCCGTGGCGGACGCAAAACAGCCCGGGCTTGCCCGTCAAAAAGCGTAATAGTCAGCGTTCCGCGGCCGCTTCCCGAGAGCGGGATGATTTTACTCAGCATGCTTTCATTCCCCTTTCACATGTAAAAATATGATATAATAATGTGCGATAGACATGGAAAGGCAGGGATCCCATGAAAGAACTGTGCAATGAAGACGGCCTTACCCTCTCTGAGTTTCTTCATGATTATGATGCAAACAACTTTGAGCGGCCCTCCCTCACGGCGGACATCGCCCTGTTCACTCTGGCAGAATACGAAGAGAGCTTCGATCTATCTGTTCTGCTGGTGAAGCGGCGCAACCATCCCGCCATCGGAGAGTACGCTCTGCCCGGAGGCTTTGTCAACATGGACGAAACCACGCTTGCGGCCGCGCAGAGGGAACTCTTTGAGGAAACGGGGGTAGAGGGCATCTGTCTTCGGCGCTTTGACGTGTTCGACGCCATCGACCGGGATCCACGAACCCGAGTGGTCACCGTGGGGCACTACGGTCTGGCACCTCTGGGCACAATCACACCCAAAGCCGGAGACGACGCTGCGGACGCCGCCTTTTTTTCCATTGATCTGGCGTTGGAGGCGGCCAGCGCTTCTGCAGAAACCTACCGCATCACCCTATTCGGCAGCCGCATCCTCGTGGCACGCGCGCAACTTCGCTACGACACGCTGGGTTCCTACACGGCAGACGTAGGCGGTGATTTGGCCAGCGATCATTCCCATGTGCTCTTTGCCGCCCTATGCGCCCTGAGCCAGCTGCCCCGCAAGCGGGTCGCCCGCCTGCTGACTTTGGGAAGCCCGCATTTAGAACAGGCCGCCGTGGAGTCGCTAAACAGGCTGTTCGCACCGCTTTCCGACATCAATGAATAATATGACAGGAGATTCCGCCGTTATGGAAACCACGAAAAAGCAAAGTAACCTAAAGAAACTTCCCTACGTTCTGGTAATCTCGCTATGCTGTGTAGCCATTTTAATATCGCTTATGTTCACGGCTTTGCGTAGTGTGATCGCCGATCCGAGCATTTTTCTGGATTTTTACCGGAACAACAACATTGAGCAGTCCATCGGCATTTCCGCCGAGGATTGTACCATCGCCATCACCCGGATGGTTGACTACATGGAGGGAAAAGCAGACAGTATCCAGCTCACCGTTACGGAAAACGGCCGAATCGTAGAGATGTATAACGATCAGGAAATTCAGCATATGGTGGACGTGCGCAATATCTACCAGTTTTTCGTCCATGCCCGCCTACCATCCTTCCTCTCCCTGCTGGTCGTCATGGTCATGATCTATATCGCTTCCTCTAAGGGAATCAAGAATGTGGTGCTACCCGGTCTGTATCTGGCCGGCGGCATCGTGGGCAGCGTCATTCTCTTGTGCGGCGTATGGGTCATGATTGACTTCGGCTCCTTCTGGATCTCCTTTCATCATCTGTTCTTCACCAACGACCTGTGGCTCATGGACTACGCAACCTGCCGAATGATCCGCATCTGCCCCGAGTCCCTATTCTACAACATTGTGATCGCCTGGTTCCTCCGTCTTGGCATGTTCGCCATCCTGATCATCTTTGGATCAATCTTTTTGGATAAACAGAAAAAGAAAGTGATCGACGCAGAAAAGGAACTCCAGGATTCCAAAGAGCGCAACGGCGAAAAAGGACCGGAGGAAGAATGACCTACCAGAACTCCGCTTTAAGCAGGCTCGAAGCGTATCAACAAAACAAAGCGCCGCTTTTACTGGCCATCGAAAGCTCCTGCGACGAAACCGCTGCCGCAGTGCTCAAAGGCGGCCGGGAAGTACTCTCCATGAGCGTTCATACCCAGATCCCCCTGCACCGAAAGTACGGGGGAGTGGTGCCGGAGTTGGCGTCCCGCAACCACGTGGAAAACATTGGCCCCGTGGTGGCCGACGCCCTCAAGCACGCCGGCGCCGGCCTTTCGGACATGAACGCCCTTGCGGTCACCTATGGACCGGGGCTAGTGGGCCCGCTGCTGGTGGGCGTAAGCTACGCCAAGGGGCTGGCTTTGGCAGAAGGTCTGCCGCTTATCGGCGTGAATCATATTGCGGGGCACATCGCCGCCAACTACCTGACCCATCCCGATCTGGCGCCTCCTTTTTTATGTCTGGTAGCCAGCGGCGGCCACAGCCACATTGTACTCGTAGAGGACTACACAAAGTTTTCCCTCATCGGCAAAACCCGGGACGACGCCGCAGGCGAAGCCTTTGACAAAGTGGCCCGGGCGCTGGGGCTGCCCTATCCCGGGGGCCCCGAACTGGAGAAGCTGGCCCTGACCGGTGACCCGGAAAAATATCCCCTGCACGCGGGCTTTAATGATCAGCCTACCTTTGATTTCAGCTTTTCCGGCATCAAGACCGCCGTCATCAACTTACTGCACAACAGCCAACAAAAGGGCGAGGCCATTCGCCCAGAGGACGTGGCCGCTTCCTTCCAGCAGGCAGTTTGCCGAACCCTCACGGAAAAATCCCTGCGCGCCGCAAAGGAGCTTGGGATGGACACTTTGGCACTGGCCGGCGGGGTTTCCGCCAACCGCCACCTCAGGGAGATGCTCTGTACCGCCGCGCAAAAAGAGGGCCTCCATTTTTACTGCCCGGATTTCAAATTCTGCACCGACAACGCGGCCATGATCGCCTGCGCAGGCCATCACATCCTTATGAAGGGGACGCTTTACCCCCTTTCTCTGAATGCGATTCCGAATCTTCCTCTGTGCTAGGTGTACAGCCCCCCCGGTGTGCCGCGATGACCGCCAGCGAATCGCCGATGAGGCTCATGAGTGCGGACAGTATATTCAGGTCATTCGCATCATATTGCTCCGCCAGCGCATTTGCGATGAGGACTCCTAAAATGCTCAGTTCCTCGCCGCTCAGGCAGCATAGTTTTTCCCCCACGCACATCACCTCATAATAGGAATATGTTTTTTTGTCCATAATATTGTCATCACAACCGGGAGGCAGTTTATGGAAGTGACAGATCTTTTGATTACCGCCGCAAGGAGCCTTGGTTCTCTTGTGGTTTTGTTTATTCTGGCCAAGGCTATCGGAAACAAACAGATCTCCCAGATGAACCTGTTTGACTACATCAACGGCATCACCATAGGCTCCATTGCCGCCACCATGGCCATCGCAGACGGGATGGACTTTCTTTACCCTCTGGTCGCCATGATTCTTTATGGCGGCGCGACGGTAGCTATCAACTTCTTTTCCAGCAAATCTCTTGCCATGCGCCGGATCTTGGAAGGCAAAATCCTGATGCTTTTTAAAGACGGCGTTCTCTATAGAAAAAATCTGGCTGCGGCCCGGATGGATGCTACCGAATTTCTTACCCAGTGCCGAGTAAACGGCTATTTCAATCTGGCAGACATCTACTCCGCTCAACTGGAGCCCAACGGAAGACTGTCCATTCTGCCCCGCTGCGGCAAGCGGCCCGTCACCCCGGACGATCTTTCTATTAAGGTCGCTCAGGAAGAACCCATGCTCTGCGTCATCATAGATGAAAAGATTCTTCCCAATAACTTGCAGGATTTGGGGTTTGATGACAACTGGCTCATGACGCATCTCCGTACACAGAATTATTTCGGCACCGCAGGCATTTTTTTGGCCATGGCAGACAGGAATGGGGTGCTGAGCGTCTACGTCAGCACACAGGAAGCACCCAAGAACGACCCTTACCAGTAATTTACACGAGGTTTCTGCGGATGTTATTGACAAAAGGGATGCCTTGAATTAGAATAGTACTACTGTATTCAGATGGTCGCGGCTTTGCCATGCCCGTTCATATGGGTACATAACACTGCGGCTGCGCGGGTGTAGCTCAGTGGCAGAGCGTCGGCTTCCCAAGCCGGTAATGTGGGTTCGATTCCCATCACCCGCTCCAAATGATCCCGTTTCATGCGGGAAACACGTGCACCAGCACAGTAAAAACAAACGACATTTGTTAGGAGGACGTTTTTAATGGCAAAGGCAAAATTTGAACGCACGAAGCCCCATGTAAACATTGGCACCATTGGCCACGTAGACCACGGCAAAACGACGCTGACCGCGGCAATCACCATAGCGCTGAGCCAAGAAGGACACGCGGCCGCAATGCGGTATGACGAAATCGACAAGGCGCCGGAAGAGAAGGCGCGCGGAATCACCATTAACACGGCGCACGTGGAATATGAGACGGATAAGCGTCACTATGCGCACGTGGACTGCCCGGGCCATGCGGACTATGTAAAGAACATGATCACCGGCGCGGCGCAGATGGACGGTGCGATTCTGGTTGTGAGCGCGGCGGACGGCCCCATGCCCCAGACCAGAGAGCACATTCTGCTGGCGAGGCAGGTAGGCGTGCCCTACATCATCGTATTCATGAACAAGACCGACCAAGTAGACGATCCCGAGCTGCTGGAGCTGGTGGAGATGGAGATCCGCGATCTGCTTTCCTCCTACGAGTTCCCGGGGGATGATATACCGATCATAAAGGGCAGCGCGCTCTTAGCGCTGGAAGCGCTGCAGGCGGGCAAGAAGGCCAAGGAAGCTCCCGAGTGCCAGTGTCTGTTTGAGCTGATGGACGCGGTAGATAGCTATATTCCTGAACCGCAGCGCGCATCGGACAAGCCGTTCCTGATGCCTGTGGAAGACGTGTTCTCCATCACGGGCCGCGGCACCGTGGCCACTGGCCGCGTGGAACGCGGAACGGTAAAGGTGCAGGATACCGTAGAGATCGTCGGACTTATCGAAACCCGGAGCACGGTTGTGACGGGCGTGGAAATGTTCCGGAAGCTCTTGGATCAGGCTATCGCGGGCGACAACATCGGCGCGCTGCTGCGCGGCGTACAGCGCACCGACATCGAGCGCGGGCAGGTTCTGGCGAAGCCCGGTTCCATTAAACCCCACACCCACTTCACCAGCCAGGTGTACGTGCTTTCCAAGGAAGAAGGCGGACGTCATACGCCGTTCTTCACTGGCTATCGTCCCCAGTTCTACTTCAGAACCACGGACGTAACGGGAACCATCAAGCTGCCTGACGGCGTGGAGATGGTGATGCCCGGCGACAACATCGCCATGGAGATCGACCTGATCACCCCCATCGCCATGGACGAGGGACTCCGCTTCGCCATCCGCGAAGGCGGACGCACCGTCGCTTCCGGCGTTGTTGCTTCCATTATTAAATAAAACCGATATACTAAAGATGAGGCTGCCCGGAAGAATTTTTCATTCCCGGCAGCCTTTTTAAAGGAGATTCTTATGCGGCTCTATACCATTCTCTATGATGGCCGTGAGACCGTTGCCATAGGGTATCAGGCGCAAGATGTTATCTATCCCCTTTCAGCATACGGTCTTTCTTTTCCTTCCATGCAAGCCTTGATCGAGACCGCTTCGGATGCAGACTGGGCAAAGCTGCGGCAAATTCCCGCACACGGCGGGCTGCCGCTCCATGAGACAAAGTTGTTCGCACCCATCCCTCACCCCCGGCAAGACGCCATTTGCCTGGGTATCAACTATGCCGAGCACGCTGTGGAGTCCGCCCGGTTCCACGAGGTCGCCTTTGGCGGTAATCGGCCGGTGCCGGTGTTTTTCTCCAAACGCGTTGCCGAGGCCAATGTGCCTTACGGCGAGATTCCCTCTTACCCCGGACTGGTAGACAGTTTGGACTATGAGTGTGAGCTGGCTGCCATCATCGGCAAAACCGCCAGTAATGTCAGCGAAGAAAACGCACTGGACTATGTTTTGGGCTACACCATTTTTAACGACGTCAGCGCCCGAGATCTGCAGACTGCACACAAGCAGTGGTACTTCGGCAAGAGTTTGGACGGCTTTACGCCTATGGGTCCCTGCATCGTCACCGCCGATGAATTTGACGCGCCGCCTTCCCTCAACGTCCGCAGCTACGTCAACGGAGAACTGCGCCAGAACGGGAACACCAACCAGCTAATCCACGGCATTGCACAGATTATAGGCATTCTTTCCCAGGGCATCACACTGCTACCGGGAACCATTATCGCCACCGGCACCCCCGCAGGCGTTGGTATGGGCTTCGTTCCACCCCGCTTCCTTGCCCCCGGCGACGAAGTGATTTCAGAAATCGAAGGTATCGGCCGCATGCGGCACATAGTAAAATAAAGGTTTTTTCGGGGGCTCTGCCCCCATACCCCCGGTTCTTTTCTTTAAGAAAAGAACCAAAAGATCAAGATAAAACTTCAAATACATTTTTCCATTTAATAAAAGACAGGCCCCACATGGTCTGTCTTTTGCATATAACCTTGGAATATTTATACTATTTCCATAGTCTTTTGCTACTTTACTTAATATTCTTGCCGAGTTTTTTCTTAACCCGATACAGGGCGTTGTCCACGCTTTTTTTACTGCAGCGCACTGTTTGGGCGATCTGATCATAGGTCATACCTTCCAAAAACAGCGCCACCACCTGCTTTTCCAGAGGTGAAAGCGCCTGTTCCATCTTCACCCGCATGGCATCCGCAAACTCGTTTTGGATCACCGTTTCCTCAGGATTATCTTCCATAAGTTCCAACACTTCCAGCAAGTTGCCTTCCCGCTCGCCGTCCACCTCGCTGCCGTACAGGGAAATGTAGGTATTCAGCGGCGCATGCTTCTTCCGGGAGGCCATTTTGACGGCGCTGATCAACTGCCGGCCGATACACATTTCCGCAAATGAAGAAAAGCTGGCGCTGCGGTCATCCCGATAATCCCGCACCGCCTTATACAGCCCGATCATCCCTTCCTGCAACAGGTCGTCCCGATCGGCCCCGGCCAGATAGTACTGGCGGCTCATGATACGCACGGTATCTTTATACCGCTCGTACAGGCGTTCTTCCGCCTCCCGGTCCCCGGCCCGAAGCGCGTTGATCAGCGCTTCGTCCGAAACCTCATCCTTTGGATGCTTTGCCATTAACCCTGCCTCTTTTTTTCAAACATTAGAACGGCGGCGGCTACCGCTGCGTTAAGGGAATCCATCTTCCCCCACAGGGGAATGGAAACCAAAAAGTCGCACTTCTCCTTTACCAGCGTGCTGATACCGCTGCTCTCGCTGCCGATGACCAGCCCCAGCGCACCCTTCATATCTACCTTTTCCATGGGCGTTCCCTTCATATCCGCTCCAGCGATCCAGACCCCGCCCTTCTTGAGCCGCTCAATGGCGCCCGAAAGGTTCACCACCCGGGCCACCTTCACGTATTCCGTGGCCCCCGCGGATGCCTTGCAAGCCGAAGCGGTTACCGACGCGCTTCTGCGCTTGGGAATAATGACCCCGTGAGCGCCGGCGCATTCCGCGCTGCGGAGGATGGACCCCAGATTATGGGGATCCTCAATGCCGTCCAGCAGGATGATGAAAGGCGCCTCGCCCCTCTCTTTGGCCACATTGAGAATATCCGAAATTTCGCAGTATTCCACCCCGGGCACCTGCGCCACAATTCCCTGATGATTGCCGGATTTTCCGCCATGGCCAAAGGGCATACAAAGCTCGTCCAGCTTGCCCCGTTCCACTTCACGGATCTGTACATTATTATCCCGGGCCATGCCCAGAATTTCCCTCAAAGAGCCATCCGGCTCCCGCACCACCAAAATTCGGTCGATGCTTCGTCCGCTTTTGAGGGCTTCTCGAACCGCGTTGCGACCCATGACGAGATACGGAAGTTCATCCTCCGCATTGAATTGGGGCACGGATTCCTGCATAGGCGCCGAGTTTCTTTGCTCCTGCTCGGGCCATTGCGTCCGAGGCCGTTTCTCAAAAGACCCATCCGGCCGATCATCCTTGCGATAGGGTCTATCCTGCCGGTCCGCCGGGAATGGCTTGCCCGGTCGGTCGTCCTTGCGATAGGGTTTATCCTGCCGGTCCGCCGGGAATGGCTTGCCCGGTCGGTCGTCCTTGCGATAGGGTCTATCCTGCCGGTCCGCCGGGAATGGCTTGCCCGGTCGGTCGACCTTGCGATAGGGTTTATCCTGCCGGTCCGCCGGAAAAGGCTTGCCCGGTCTGTCGTCCTTGCGATAGGGTCTATCCTGCCGGTCCGCCGGATAGGGCTTGCCCTTTACGCCACTTTTTTCACCGGGCTTATCCCCGTCTTTTTTATAGGGTTTGTCCTGCCGGGGTCCTTTATTGTATGCGCCGGATTCCCGTTTTCCGTATGATCCTTCGCCCTTTTTCTTATCGTATGCCATCTATTTCCTCCCGTGCGCTTTCATGAAACGCAGTCCGTATCAGTTCCGTCAGCCGCCCATCCTCCCCTCGGAGGTACAGATAGCCCACCAGCGCCTCCAGGCCCGTTGCCGCCCGGTAGTCCGCAATTGCCGCATGTTTGGGCACGGTGCCCATATGGCTGTTCCGACCCCGCCGGTATACAGCCTCTTCCTCTTGTGTAAGCATGGGCAGCACCCGCCGCGCCGCTTCCGCCTGCGCCTGCGCGCAGACCCGCTTTGCCGCCTTGAGATGCAGCCCGTGAACCGTGGCATCACTGCCGCAAACCAGGCCTGTCCGCACATACAGGTCATACACTGTATCCCCGATATACGCCAGCACCAGCGGGCTCATTTGACTCGGATCCTTAGAGCCCACATCCAAAGCTGCGGCTACGACGCCCCGCAGCGTTTCTTCTTTATCATTCCTTTTTTCCATGCTTTTTATTATATAGGTACGGGGCATTTTAGTCCAGAAAATTCGCGCTCGTGAGGTATGCCGTCACGCCCTGCGCAATGCCCTCTGCCAGCTTTTGCTGATATGCCTCATCCTGCAGCAGCAGCTCTTCCTCGCTGTTGGACAAAAAGCCGCACTCCACCAGCGCCGCGGGCACGGGGCTTTCCCGAATCACGAAGTAGTCGCCGGGATTCGCCTTTCGTTGTGGGAACCCCACGGCCTCGCACACCCCCTTGATGACGCACGTCGCCAGCTTTTCCCCCTCCCCGCTCTCCTTCATATAAAAGGCCATAGGACCCTTCACAGAAGTATCGCGAAATTTGTTCATATGGATGCTGATGACCACATCCACGTTTTCCCCGCTCATAATTTCCTTTCGCGCTTGCATATCCGGTTTTTTCCCCTTCGCCAGCGCATTTTCATCTTCCCGGGTGAGGACGACCGTAACGCCCTGCGCTTCCAGTTCGGCGCCGACCTTCTTTGCCACGATTAAATTCAACCCGGCTTCTACCACCCCGGTGTGGATACCCACCGCGCCCCCGTCCACACCCCCGTGCCCCACGTCGAGCACAACCGTGTATGCACGCCTAATCGGCTCATCCGTAGGTGTCGCCTCCAAAGCGGCCTCTTCCCCACCACGCAGCTCCCCGGACAACGGATCCCCCATGCACAGGGGCACTGCCGCCACGCACAACAGTGCTACCAGCGCCAGAGCGCACAGAATATCGGTCACATATCGCATGGGAAACCGCAGCTTTTTCACAAAAAATCACCTCAAATGATCCTATTCGTTTTAAGCCGCGCTTATTCTTTTTTTCGGGGGTTTTCTACCCCGTTCTTTCAGTTTGAACTTTTCTTTCCCAATTTTATGCATGCTTTTTTTGAATATGCACTGCATAATGGCATGACATATCCACATCACCAACATACTTATCAACATTTCATGACCCTAATTTCTGCGTTTTACAAAAATTATCCACCTTATCAACAGATGAATACCCAATTCATTTCCTTGTAAGCGAGTGCATAATTTGAATCGTTATGGAATTGACGTCGCTTTGAGTTTGGGATACAGAGATAAATATATGCCAAAAAATGTGGGAGCATTAGAAATTGAATTTCTGCATGTTTTGCAGGAATGAAGATATTTTCCAACCTTGTTTCCCGGGGGAAAAGCGTTCATAATAGGATGCAGTACTGAAAAGGGGACACCATATGGAATTTGCTTTTTCCAAGGAACGCACCTGGGCCGAGATCGATCTTTGTGCACTGAAACACAACTACGCAATCGCCAAAGGTACAGGGAAAAAGGTTCTTTGCGTTGTAAAGGCCAACGCTTACGGTCACGGCGCGGTGCGCTGCAGCCGTTTTTTGCAGGAGCAGGGCGCAGATTTTTTCGCGGTGACCTGTCTATCTGAAGCGATTGAACTGCGGGAAGGCGGCATTGAGAAACCTATTTTGATCCTTGGCTATACTCCACCGGAATCTGCAGAGCTTTTGGCGCAATACCACATCACCCAAGCTGTGCAGGACGAGGAATACGCCCAAGCGCTGGGCGGCGCGGCCCACGAGGCGGGCGTGAACCTTGATGTGCACGTGAAAGTGGACACCGGCATGTCCCGAATGGGCATTTTTGCCCAGGGCAGAGAGGCCGCGAAGGCCGCCGCAGAAGAGACGGAGCGAATTTTTAACATCGCTGGGATTTTGGTAAAGGGAATCTTCACCCATTTTTCCGTAGCGGACACCCCCAGTGAGGACGACTATACCCGGTGGCAGATCGAAAACTATCTAGACGTGCTCCATGGCCTTGAGATCAGGGGCCTGCGTCCGGAGCTCAGCCATGCGGGCAACAGCGCGGCCATCCTCAATTATCCCGAAACCCATTTCGACATGATACGGGCGGGAATCATGCTCTACGGCATGTACCCGGACAGCATAGACCGAAACGGCGTGCTTCGGCCGGTATTGACCATGAAATCCCGCGTAGCACAAGTGCATGACCTTCCCGCGGGAACCTCCATCAGCTACGGCCGTACCTTTCAAAGCCAAGGCCCCATTCGCACAGCGGTCGTGATGGCGGGCTATGCCGACGGGCATCCCCGGAGGCTGAGCAATCAGGGCTACGACCTGATTGGCGGGAAGAAATACCCGCAAATTGGTAGAATTTGTATGGATATGCATATGATCGACATCACGGGCAACGACTCCATCCGCCCCGGCGACGAAGTGATCCTTTGGGGTGGAGCCGGCATGCACACCGAAGAGGTAGCTCAAATCGTGGGCACCGTCAACTATGAAATTACCTGCCTGATTAACCCCCGGGTGCCCAAGGTCTACATAAACGGGTGAACCCGAATAATCATATGCGAATGAATGCGAATTCAGCGGCAAAAAGTTCTGGGCAACGGATTTTTCTCCATCTGTTTCAGGTTCATTGTTCCTGCCGCGATGACTATCGCCCTCTATGGCCAGCTTAGCGACTTCTTCAGCTAAAGATCACAGCTCATTCGGGTTGCTTCGGCGGCCCGTTTTTTTACTTGAAGCGGCGCAAGAGGTAGAATATACTGGTATTTAGTACAGAAGGAGGCGATTACAATGGCAAAACTGACTCTGGACAACGCCAAAGCGATTCTTCACAAACACGTGACGGAAGATCACTTGTTTTCCCACGCGCTCTCTGTGAGCGCGGCCATGGGAGCCATGGCCGCTCATTTCGCCAGGGATCCGGAATACTGGAAAGCCATAGGCTTTTTGCACGACGTAGACTTTGAAAAATTTCCACAGGAACACTGCTTGCACGTGCGAGAACTTCTTGAGGGGGAAGCGGTGGACGAAGAGGACGTGGAAAACATCATTTCCCACGGATACGGCCTTTGCACAAGCGAGGTAACGCCCACAACCCCGCTCCAAAAGAGCCTCTTTGCGGTGGACGAACTTACGGGAATCGTCATGGCGTCAGCGCTTATGCGGCCCACTGGTATTTCTGACCTGGAAGTATCCAGCCTGAAAAAGAAGTTTAAAGATAAGCGCTTTGCCGCAAAATGCGACCGGGACGTGATTCAGCAGGGCTGCGACATGCTGGGTCTGCCGCTGGAGGAGGTTATGGCACTCACCATCGCGGGGATGCGAACCGTGGCGAAAGAACTGGGCATCACGGGACAGGCGTAATTTCATTTTCCGGGAAATACATAACACCGAGTTTTTTTATTTTGGCCGCGTCATATAGCCGGATCAAAACTTACGGACAGCTAAAAACATCAGGCGTACCGCCGTTTTTTCGGACAGTACGCCTGTTATTTTGTTCGCTTTTTCCCGGGGCAACACATCGCTTCCGTTTTGCAGAGTGCGCCCGGAGTTTTTTTCTTGCGCTTAAAATTCGTTCGCTCGGCCGAAGAATCTATTTCGAATATCTGCCTACGATGATGCTGGAGTTCTGCCCGCCGAAGCCCAATGCATTAGACATAGCCACATCGACCTTGATGTTCGCGGGTTCGTTTACGATCAGATTCAGGTCACAGCCTTCATCCTTTTCGCTGTAGTTGATGTTTGGCGCAATAATTCCGGTTTCTATGCTCTTGATGCAGGCGATCACCTCCGTGATCCCGCCCGCTCCCATCATATGCCCGGTGGCGCCCTTTGTGGAGCTTACTGGCACCGCGTAATCGCCGAACACCGTTTTTAACGCCAGCGTTTCCGCGTAGTCGCCCTTGATGGTGGCAGTGCCGTGAGCGTTGACGTAATCGATGGCCCGGGGCTCGATCCCCGCCACTTCCAGCGCCTGCCGCATGCACCCCGCGGCTCCGTTCCCGTTGGGTTCGGGAGATACGGGATGATACGCATCGGTGTTGTTGGCGCAGCCTAAAAGCTCCGCCTTGATGGTTGCGCCGCGCTTGAGCGCGTGCTCCTCGGTTTCCAAGATTAGTGCGCCACCACCTTCTCCGATGACGAATCCGTCGCGGTTTTTATCAAAGGGCCGGCTGTTGCCCGATTTAGACAGTGCGCCTGCCTTGGACAGGCTTTGAATGAAGAGCGGGCTGATGGTGGATTCGCCCGCCATGACCACCATGGCATCCGCCGCGCCGGCAACCAACAGCGTGTAGGCCAGCGTGATGGCGTCGCCGCCGGAAGAACAGGCCGTGCTGACCGTCATGCTGGGGCCCTGCATTTTATAGCTGATGGCCAGATGCGCCGCCGCGATATTGCCCATAATCATGGAAATAAAGCGCGGGCCCACGCTTTTGCCCGAGGCCGTTTGTTCCTCTTGGGACTTGCCGATCAGGGTCAGCCCTGCCAGCGCCGTTCCCATCACAATCCCTACTCGCGGGGAGGCAGTTTCCATGCCGCTTTCACGGATGGCCTCTTCCGCCGCCACATACGCAAACTGCATAAACGTATCCAGATCCGTGGCCAGCCTGACCGGCAGATAGCTGCGCGGACGAAAACCCTTGACTTCCCCAGCAGTTTTGACGGGCAGATCCGACACGTCGATTCTGGTGATCTCGTCAATGCCGCACTTGCCGGAAAGAAGTCCCTGCCAGAAATGATCTGTTCCGATTCCCACGGGGGTCACGGCCCCCATTCCCGTAATTACGATTCTCTTTTTCATACTTTGTCGCCACCTATCTTTTTAAATGCGAGGCAGGCGTTGTGCCCGCCAAATCCCAGAGATGTGGACAGCGCGGCATCCAACTGCGCTTCCCGGGCCTTGAGCGGCACATAGTCAAGGTCACATTCTGGATCTGGGACGGTTAGCCCGATGGTGGGCGGCACAATGCCCTCGTTGAGCGCCAAAATGGAGGCGATGGCTTCCGCCGCTCCCGCTGCCCCCAGCATATGTCCAGTCATGGACTTTGTGGAGCTCACCAGAATTTTCTTGGCACGTCCCTCTCCTAACGCCTTCTTGATGGCAAGGGTTTCCGCCTTGTCGTTCAACGGCGTTCCGGTTCCATGGGCGTTGATGTAAAGTTTATCCGTGTCGATGCTGCCTTCCGCACACGCGTCAGCAATCGCCCGGGCGCCGCCTTCGGCTTCCGGATGCGGCGCCGTCATATGGTAGGCATCGCAGGTAGAGCCATAGCCACAAAGCTCGGCATAAATCCGCGCGCCCCTCTTTAGGGCGTGCTCATACGATTCCAGGATCAACGCGCCCGCGCCTTCACCCATGACAAACCCGCCGCGCCTTAAATCAAAGGGTAGGGACGCCTCCAGCGGATTTTCGGAAACAGACAGGGCCTGCATGTTCACAAATCCCGCCAATGCCAGTTCGTTAACACCTGCTTCCGTACCGCCGGCAATCATTACGTCGGCATAGCCGTGACGGATGGCGCGCAAGGCCTCTCCGATGGCGTTGTTCCCGGAAGCGCAGGCGGTGACCGCCGGCATGGCCGCGCCCTTGCATCCGAACCGAATAGCAACGATGCCGGCCGCCATGTTGGAAATCATCAGCGGAATAAAATACGGAGAGACCTTCCGTGGCCCCTTTTCCAGCATTTTTTTATGCTCCGCCATAAGCGTACCAATGCCGCCGATACCGGTACCGAAATACACGCCCATCCGCTCCGGGGCTACGGTATTTGCGACGCCGCTATCCTCCATGGCCTGGCACGCCGCCGCTATGGCAAACTGCATATACAGATCGCTGCGAATTACATCGGCCTTTTCCATGTAGTCTAGAGGATCGAAATCCCTGACTTCGGCTGCGATTTTTACTTTAAGATCCGATGTATCAAACTTTGTGATTTCACTGATTCCGCACTTCCCTGCTTTAAGATTTTCCCAAAACGGAGAAACTGCATTGCCCAAAGGGCTTATAATTCCCATTCCGGTTACAACAACACGGTTCATAGGTTTACTCCTTTTCTTTTTCCTGCTGTAAAGCGAGCAGGCGCATACATTTTTCGTAAAAATCAGGGGCTCGCCTTTGCGTCGTCACCGGCTTGCCCGTACGCACATCCACAAAACAATGTCCACTCTCGCCGGTAACCGCCAGGTTTCCGTCGATGGTATAGATCTTGTAGCTGAAAGCCATGCGAACGCCATTAAAGGCCAAAAGCTTTGGATAGATTTCCACCACTTGATTGAATCGAATAGGGATTTTGTACACACATGAAACACTCGTAACCGGGATGACTACGCCGTTATTCTCCATCCCCTCATAGTCCAATCCGGCTCTTCGCAGATAATCCAGCCGTGCTTCTTCAAACCAACGAATATAGTTGGAATGATGGATGTTTTTCATTTGGTCCGTTTCGTAGTAATTCGCACGCCGCACATAGGGCGCGAATAGATTCGGCATTGTCTCATTCCCCCATCAGGCTATCCGTACCAAGCCTGCGAAAGCGTTGATACCGCTTGTTGGGCAGCTCGTTACGCGGAATTTCCAAAAGCTCCCGAATACGCGCCATCAGCTCTGCCCGCAGGTTTAAATAATACGCTTCCTTGCCGATGTTCTCTTCCGGGATGATTCGTTCGATGACTGTAAGCGCCAAGGCATCTTGGGCCGTCAGCTTCAGGCTTTCCGCAGCCTCCGCCGAGCGCGTCGCATCCTTCCACAGAATGTTGGCGCAACCCTCCGGCGAAATGACCGAATAGATGGCGTTTTCCAGCATCCATACCTCATTCGCCACAGACAGCGCAAGGGCTCCGCCGCTTCCGCCTTCGCCCACCAGCAGGGAAATTACCGGCACTGTGAGAGACATCATTTCCATCAAGTTTTCGGCAATGGCCTGCCCCTGTCCCCGCTCCTCGGCCTCAATTCCACAGTAGGCGCCAGACGTATCCACAAAACAGAACACCGAACGGCCAAACTTTTCCGCCTGTTTCATAAGCCGAAGGGCTTTGCGGTACCCTTCCGGGTTGGGCGCGCCAAAATTTCTCTTTAGGCGCTCCTTTGCCTCGTGTCCCTTTTCGATAGCGATAACCGTCACCGGCATTTCGTCCATATATGCGACACCGCCCACCACGGCCGGATCGTCGGCAAAACGGCGGTCTCCGTGCATTTCAATAAAACCATTGAAGATATTCTCAATGTAGTCCTTGCCGGTAGGGCGGCTATTGGCCCGCGCCAGCTTCACCTTTTCAAACGCAATGTTCGGCATTCGCTTCACCTCCGGCATGCAGTTTCAAAAGTTCCGAAATTATTTTGCGCTGTTCGTTCCGGGGCACGATGGCATCCACAAAACCATGCTCCAGCATAAATTCCGCCGTCTGGAATCCATGCGGCAGTTTTTTTCGGGTGGTCTGCTCGACGATCCTCGCGCCTGTAAATCCCACCGTCGCGCCGGGCTCCGCGAGAATGACATCGCCTTCCATGGCAAAGCTGGCGGTAACGCCGCCCGTGGTGGGGTCTGTAAGCACCGTAATGTAAAGCAGCCCCGCATTGCTGTGCCATTTTACCGCGCCGCTGGTCTTTGCCATCTGCATCAAGGATACAATCCCCTCCTGCATCCGGGCGCCGCCGGAAACCGTAAAGCCCACGACCGGCATTTTATGCTCCATCGCATACTCAAACAGGCGCGTGATTTTTTCACCCACGGCCGTGCCCATGCTTCCCATCATGAAAAAAGGCTCCATGACAAACAGGCAACATGCCTCGCCGCAAATTTTTGCTGTGCCGCACAGCACCGCCTCCACTTCCCGGGAAGCGTTGCGTGTGGTATCAAGCTTTTTTTTGTATCCAGGAAATTCTAAAAAGTCTTCCGACTGAAGATTGGTATAAAACTCCGAAAAGCTGTCCTCGTCGACAATCAGGTGAAGCCGCTGCCGAGCGTTCATGCGGAAATGATGGCCGCAGTTGACGCAGCAAAAGTCATTCCCCCATATCTGACTCAGGGGAATCTGCTTATGACAGTTGGGGCAGGCTTCCGACGGCTCGTTGGCATCCTGTGCGATCACCGTTTGCCTTCCGCCTGTTTCAAGCTCATTTTTAGGTTTATTGAAAATACGAATGATGGACAAGGTTTTCACCTCACTTTGCAAAATAATCCAAATTATATTTTTTGCTCATAAAAGCGTCGCTGCCAACGATCTCGATCTGTTCCTCGATGTTGTTGGGCACGCCGTCAATTACCAGCTCGCACAGGGCGGCTTTCATTTTCCGAAGAGCCTCCTCCCGGGAAGCGGCATAAATAATCAGTTTCCCAAGTAGCGAATCGTAAAAAGGGGTTACCTTCGATCCGGTCATCAGATAAGTATCGAACCGAACGAAAGGCCCGCCCGCCACATGCAAAAACTGCACCTTTCCCGGCGCACGTGCGTTGATGCGGCACTCGATAGCGGCGCCGCTCATGTCGATATCTTTTTGCTTGAAGTTCAGATGCACTCCGGAGGAAACACGGATCTGCCACTTGACAAGGTCGATACCAGTCAACGATTCCGTGACCGCGTGCTCCACCTGAAGGCGGACGTTCATTTCCATAAAGTAGAAATGTCCCGCTTCATCCAGCAGGAATTCCAGCGTGCCCACACCCGTATAGTCGATGGCCTTCACGGCGTGGGTTACCTTTGCGAAGATATCCTTCCTCTGCTCGTCGTTGATTGCGGGAGAGGGAGATTCCTCGATGAGCTTCTGGTTTTTCCGTTGGATAGAGCAGTCCCTCTCACCCAGACACACCGCGTTGCCGGCTTCATCCGCCAGCACCTGAATTTCCACATGCCGCGCCGGATGGACGTACTTTTCCATATACACGGCGCCATCCCCGAAGGCTGCGGCGCCCTCGGCCTGCGCGGCCAAATACGCCACTTTCAGCTCTTCTTCCTTTTTTACCAGACGAATGCCCCGGCCTCCGCCGCCACTGCGGGCTTTGAGCATAACCGGATAGCCGATTTCTTTGGCAGCAACCACCGCCGCCTCCACCGTATCCAGCACTTTTGACCCGGGTATCACCGGAAGGCCGGCTTCTGCCATCAGCTTTTTGGCCTGCGCCTTGTCGCCCAGACGCTGCATGTTTTCTATGGACGGTCCGATAAAGGCGACGTTGTTCTTATGACAAAGCTCCGCAAAGTGCGCATTTTCGGACAAGAAACCATAGCCCGGGTGAATAGCCTGTGCTTTGGAAACCAGCGCGGCGCTGACAATGCGGTCCTCGTTGAGATAACTGCTTGTGACGTCGGCCCTGCCTATGCAGTAGCTTTCATCCGCAAGTGCAACATGCAGGGATTCTGAATCCGCTTCCGAATACACGGCCACAGTGGAGATTCCCATCTCCTTGCAGGCACGTATGATTCTTACGGCGATTTCCCCGCGGTTCGCGATTAATATTTTTGAATACACGGCTTACTCTCCAACTATGGAAAAGGAAAACTCGGCCTGCACGCAAAGCGTTCCGCCTACGGTTCCTTTCCCCTCGGCAAAATAGAAGGGCGGTTTTGTTCGGACGATTCTGCATTCCGTTTCCAGTGTATCTCCCGGACGCACCTGTGCCCTGAAGCGAACGTTGTTCAGCCCCGTATACATAGGTGTAAACTTGCCCTTCATTTGGTTTTCCAGCAGGATGCAGACAGACTGGGCCAGGATTTCGCACTGTATGACACCCGGAACTACAGGATTCCCCGGAAAATGCCCGTCAAGAAACCACTCGTCCCCGCGCACATAGTATTTGCCCCGCGCCACATCCCCTGAATTGCTCACCTCGTCCAGCAAAAGCATGCTGTCCCGATGCGGCAGAATCCTTTTGATCTCTTCCCGGTCCATCTCTAATCCTTTTTCAGGCGGAACAATACGTGGCCGTAATCCACCACTTGGCTGTTCCCGGCGCAGATCTCCATAATGGTGCCATTATGCTCCGCCGTGATCTCGTTCATCAGCTTCATCGCCTCGATGATGCACAGCACATCGCCCTTTTTCACCACATCACCCACTTTGACATAGGGCGCAGCGTTTTCCGCAGGCGCGCAATAGAACACACCCACCATGGGAGAGCAGATATCCTCCATACAGCTTTCGCACACATCTTTTGACGCAGGCGCAGCAACCGCTGCTTCGGGAATGGCCACCGCCTGCGGCGCCGCCGCCTGCACGCGTTCGGTTCTTTCTAACCGTACCATACTGCCGTTTTCGCTGATTTCAAGGCCGGTCAACCCCAGTTCCTGCATCAGCTGCGCATATTTACGAATATTGCTTTCTTCCATTGACGTTTCCTCTCTTTTTTCCCCCGTGGGGAACTTGATTGTCTATGCCGCCTTACATGGCAAGCCCGCCATCCACCCGGAAAACCTCTCCCGTGATATAGTCTGCGCCGCTGCCGGCAAGAAAAGCCGTCAGCTCCGCCACATCTTCGGGGGTTCCCATTCGCTTGAGCGGAATGCTTGCGACAAGAGGATTTGATTCGTCAAAATCCTTTGTCATGTCTGTCCGGATAAAGCCGGGGGCAATAACATTGCAGGTCACGTTTTTACCTGCGAATTCCCGGGCCACAGACTTGGTAAGGCCGATCAATCCGGCTTTTGACGCAGCGTAGTTCGCCTGCCCGGGGTTGCCGATGAGTCCGGCCACCGAGCTAATGTTAATGATCTTTCCGCCGCGGTTTCTGATAAAGATAGGACAAAGGTGCCGGATCATGTTAAAGGTTCCCTTGAGGTTGGTATCCATGACTGTGTCAAAGTCCTCTTCCTTCATCATGGCAATGAGCCCGTCGCGGGTGATTCCCGCATTATTAACTAAGATATGGACAGTTCCCATTGCATCCTTGATTTCCGCCACCGTGGATTTGACCTGAGTAAAATCCGCCACGTTGCAGCAAAATGCTTTGGCCTTTACGCCATACTGCCCGCCGCACTTGTCACACACGGCTTGCGCAGCCTCGATGTTGCCGGCGTAAATCACCGCAACATCGGCGCCAAGAGAAGCGAGTTTTTCCGTGATGGCGGCTCCAATTCCCCGGGAGCCCCCGGTGATGACCGCCACTTTCCCTTTCAGCATGTTTTAACCCCCTCGATGGCCTCATTGAGGCTCGCACAGTCCTCTACATGGAAGATGTGCACGTTTGGGTTGGTTTTGCGAATTAACCCGCACAGCGTCTTTCCGGGCCCCAGTTCAATAAACGTATCCGTGCCGCAGCCGATCATATGCTCCACGATATTTTGCCACCGGACGGGGCTGCAGATTTGTTGGGACAGAAGCTGTACATAATTCCCTTCATACGGAAGGCCCGTGCAGTCGGAATACAGCGGTATTTCCGGCTCCATAATGGCGGCGCTTACAAGCGCTTCTTTAAACTTTTCCGCCGCCTCGGCCATGAACGGCGAATGAAAGCCGCCTTTGACACGCAACGGAACTGAGGCTCCGCCCGCGGCTTTTACGCTTTTCGTAAACTCCGAAAGCTCATCCTTCAATCCCGCCACGGTGATTTGGCCCGGGCAGTTGTAATTGACCGGGTATACATGCTGATACGCTTTGCAGAGGCGTTCCACTTCGGCTGCTTCCAGCTTCAAAATCGCAGCCATGCCGCTTTCCACTTTTTGTGCGGCTTCCTGCATAAGCGTTCCACGCAAACAGACCAGCCGGAAGCCTTCCTCAAAGGTCACCGCTTTGGAATAAGTCAGCGCCGCGATTTCACCCAATGAAAAACCGGCCGTCATGGCAGGGCGTATGCCGGCATCGGTCAATGCGGCAGCCGCCGCAAGCTCCATTGCCAGCATGCAAGGCTGGGTATTAGCAGTTTGCGCCAACGCTTCCTCGCTGCCGCCGAAACACTGTTCGATGGTGCCGGGACGCCTTTTCTCCGCGGCGTCAAACACCGCGGCAGCAGCCGGGACGGCTTCATACAATTCTTTGCCCATACCGCTGTATTGCGCGCCCTGCCCTGAAAAGACAAAGGCTATTTTACCCATTGCCCCGCTCCTTTCAGGATCGGCTCCGCCTCCTCCATCACTTCGCGCACGATTTGAGCGGCGGGCTGTTCCTTTTTGACAACGGATGCGATCTGGCCGGAGATGAAACAGCCCTTTTGCAAATCACCGTCCACGACGGCGGCACGCAGGGTTCCATTTCCCATCTCCTCCAGCGCTTCATCCGATATATCGGAATACTCGGCTTTTAAATATTCCCGGGAAAACGGGGATTTGAGGCTTCGAACCGGATGCCCGAGCCTCTTGCCGGTTACGATGGTTGCAGTATCGTTGGCCTGTAAAATTTTATCTTTATAATTCCTGTGTATCGGACATTCATAGGCGGCCAAAAACCTTGTTCCCATCTGCACACCGCAGGCGCCGAGTATAAACGCCGCGGCAACCCCGCGCCCATCCGCAATTCCGCCGGCGGCGATCACCGGCAGGTCCGTGGCGTCGCATACCTGCGGTACCAGGACCATCGTTGTTAAATCCCCCACATGGCCGCCGCTTTCGCCGCCCTCGGCAATTACGGCCGACGCCCCCATGCGGGCCACCAGTTTGGTCATAGCCACGGAAGGCACTACCGGGATCACTCGAATGCCGGCGTTTTTCCACAGCTCCATGTACTTTGCCGGGTTTCCGGCGCCGGTAGTTACCACCGCTACTTTTTCTTCCGCGGCAACCTTTGCCACTTCGTCCGCAAAGGGACTCAGCAGCATGATATTGACGCCGAATGGTTTTTTTGTAAGCGACACCGCTATCCTAATTTGCTCGCGGACGTATTCCCCGGGGGCATTTCCAGCTGCGACAATACCCAGACCACCGCCGTTCGACACAGCAGCCGCCAGTTTTCCGTCTGCGATCCAGGCCATGCCCCCCTGAAAAACCGGGTATTCAATCCCTAAAAGATCACATATTCTGGATTTTATCATTGGATTCAGACCTTGTATTTCTCTTCGATATACCGAGCGAGTTCTCCGACGGTTTCCACCTTCTGATCCATCTCGATTTCCTGACCCACCTTATCTTCAAGGTTCATGAGCATTTCCACTGTATCCAGCGAATCAATGCCCAGGTCTTTAAACGTGCTTTCTTTTGTGATCTCGGATACGTCACATCCGTTCCGTTCCGCGATCAGTTCCGCAATTGCTTCAAAAATCATAATAAGACCTCCATAAATTCTTGGTATAATATATTTCATAGGCAACCGAAGTCGCTCTATTTCGCGCTATCTGGTACACACAACGGCATCATCTAATGTCTTGAATTAAATTAGCATGTTTGCTGTACGATGTCAACCAAAAGTGTAACCCCATTTTCCGCCAAAATCCGGCGCATCGTCAAAATTAGTATTACCGTTTCGTTCCTACAAAAAACACCCCAAGCGCTCCCGGCCCGGCATGCGCCCCAATAACCGGATTCACCGCATTGATGATAATTTCCTGCGGATGGCAGGCTGCCTGTATCATAGACGCCAAATCTACGGCGTCAGGATAGCAGTCCGCATGGCTGATCATAACCGTTTGGCTTTGGATGTTGGTTGCGGTTTCCTTCAGCTTTTCAAAAAGCGCTTTGATAACCGCACTTCGTCCTCTTACCTTTTCTGTGTTCACAAGGTGCCCCTCGTCATCCACATGGATCAGGGGCATCATATGGAGCGCTGACGCTGCGGCGGCGATCGTCGCATTGATTCGGCCGCCCCGCTTCAAAAAGCGTAGCGTATCCACAGTAAACCAATGGCAGATATGCGGAACAAGGTCTCCAACGTAGGCAGCGACATCGGCCAAACAATAGCCTTTCTCCATTTGCTTTGCAGCGAGATAAACCAACTGCCCCTCTCCCATGGACGCACTTTTGGAATCTATACAGCGAATCGCCCGGGCCGGATAAAGGCGTCTAAGCTCTTCGCAGGCGGCGCAGGCGTTCTTGTAAGTTGCGCTTAATACGGAGGAAAAGCCTATATACAACACGTCTTTCCCCGCCTCCAGAAATGAACCCATTTTCTTTAAAAAGACTTCTTTGTCAACGGCGGATGTGAATGCCATCATTCCTTTGCGAAGATCCCGGTAAAATTGCAAGGTTTCCAAATCATGTTCGCCGGAATCAACGCCGGGATTGGGTCTTCCCGTGTTTACGGAAAGCGGAAGCACCGTGAGGTTCCATTTCTTTATGATTTCAGAAGGTAAGTCACAGCAAGAGTCCGTCATCAGCACAAATCCATCCGCCAAGTGCATTCACCTCCCCATTTTTAGTTATCACTGATAACTTATCGTTGACAGCTGAAGAGATTTTATCGCTTTTCCCCACATATGTCAATGCTATTCATAAAGATTCACATCCTTATTGTAACCCTTTTGTTTACATCTGGTTGACAATTCGGTGTTTTGCATTTATAATTCTGCTAGGGTGACAGCAATGCATATAAGAGATAAAATCATGAAAAACCTCCTGAGCAGCGAGGGAAAATACGTTTCCGGAGAGGCCCTCGGGAAGCAGCTTGGCGTGAGCAGAAACGCAGTCAGCAAGGCGGTACGCTCGCTAAGAAGCATCGGTCACAATATTGAATCCGCCCCACGCAAAGGCTACCTGCTCCGAGAGAGCAGAGACATTCTTTCTCCGCAGAGCATTGAAAAATTCCTTACGACCGAGAATTACAGGCTCGAAGTATACCCGTCCCTCGCTTCCACAAACATCGCCACAAAGGAGGCCGCCGTACGCGGCGCCGCGCATGGGCTTGTGATCGTTGCGGATAGCCAGACTCAGGGCTACGGAAGGTTCGGACGGGACTTTTTTTCTCCCTGCGGCACCGGCCTTTATATGAGCATTCTTCTTCGTCCTCAGTTTTCTGACCCCAAGGCGCCGCTGCTTATCACGGCAGCCGCAGCGGTTGCCGTTGCCGAAGCCACGGAAGCGATTTCCGCAAGAAGGGCGGACATCAAATGGGTAAATGACATCTATATGGATGATCAAAAAATCTGCGGCATTTTGGCCGAGGGCGCCATGGACTTAGAAAATATGCGTCTGCAATATGTTGTGCTGGGAATCGGAATCAACGTTCGCCCGCCGGAAAGCGGGCTTCCCGAAAATCTGCAAAACATCGCCGGCGCCCTGTTCCCGCAAGGGTGTCCGCCCGATACACGCAGCCGCTTGGCCGCCGATATCCTGGACCGGTTCAGCGATTATTACGAAAACATTGAGTCCCGCGGGTTTGTTTCGGAATACCGCGCTCGTTCCAATACCATAATGCGAAAGATCCGCATTCTTGAGCCGGGCGGTTCCCAGCGGGAAGCTTACGCGTTAAGAATCGATGATCACTGCGGTTTGGTTGTGCGCTTGGACTCAGGGGAGGAAAAAACCCTGTTGGCAGGCGAAGTGAGTATACGGCTATAGCTCAGTATGTATTAATTTATCTATTTTGGGATCTTTTTGACTAATCCACGCGGTCAAATTGACAGTGAAATAAAAATCATATAAAATCAAACCAGTCTTTATACAGTCATTCATGGATCCCTTATCTTGGAATTTTTTAGAGGGTGCGAGCATATTTATGGAAAATCAACCTCAGACGAGTTTACAGGATCATCTAATCATTGCCGGACTAGAAGAGCTCAACGAATATGGGTATCCAAATTTTTCTGTCCGGAGAATTGCCAACAAGTGCGGCGTTTCCTGCGCCGCGCCTTATAAGCACTTCAAAGATAAACAGGGCTTCGTCGCGTCCATTATAAAGTATGTCAATACACGGTGGGCAGAGCGTCAAACGATGGTTCTTGCGAGGACGCCCACTTCCACCAGAAAGCAGATCATTGAGATCAGCCTAGAATACATCCGTTTTTTAGTTGAAAATCCGTATTTTCGCTCCGTGATCATGCAGAAGGATGAGGAATTCGATAAAAGATACTCTAGGCTACGGGGCCAGCTCAGTAAGCTTTCCGCCGAACTGATTACAAAATACTGCGATGAAGTCAACATGCCCAAAGAGATCAGAATGCGGAAGATCTATGTTGTGCGGTCCCTGCTCTATGGCGCGGCGCTGATGTTCGACAACGGTGAGATGGCGTATTCCCCTGAAAACATGCGGATTGTCGCTTATTCTATCGACCGGGAATTTGATCTGGCATAAAGTACGCTACAAAAGCGGCACAGCCTTTTGGCTATGCCGCTTTTTTGCCGCATGCATATGCGGTTGTTTGCAATCGTTCTTTATCCAATGAACATCTGGGACCAATAGCTGCCGCTTGGGACGTACCCGACTCCGATCTGCGTATAGTTGGCATTGAGGATGTTCGCTCTATGTCCGGCGGAGTTCATCCAGCCGTCCACAACCGCCTGAGGGGTTTTGTAGCCCATAGCGATATTCTCGCCAGCCGTCCGATAGGAAATGCCGAAGTTCTTAATCATGGTAAACGGAGAGCCATAGGTTGGGCTGGTATGACTGAAATATTTTTTGTCATGCATATCCTGCGCCTTATACCGGGCCACGCGGGAAAGTTCCCAGTTTTCCGTAAGGGGCTTCAGCCCGTTTTTCGCGCGGATCTCATTGACCAGCCTTACAACCTCTTTCTCATATGAGCTAACGGTTGTATCGGCCGTGGGGATCTGTAGCACCTGGCCCGGATAGATGAGGTCTGGATTCTTGATCTGCGGATTGGCGGAGATGATTTCACTCACACCCACCTTATATTTGACCGCGATTTTCCACATCGTATCCCCGGATACCACGGTATAGGCAGATGCCGCGTTGGCAAACGTAAGTGAACCAGCACACAGCAATCCCATCACGATTGCAATGAATTTGCGTCTTTTTTTCATTTCAAAGACCTCCTTCTCTAATATTCTAGCCAAATTATATTTATTTTGTTCTTTTTTTCAAATACAAGTTTTGGAATTGATGCAAAAACGCCTATTTATCTGGTTTTCTTGGTATGAGTTTCATTATATTAGATAAAACTCGACATTATTTAGCGTGAATATATTTCAATATTTTCACAGCATTGTCATTTTCTAATTTAGTTTTTTGGCAGATAAAAACGGCACAGCAGATAGCTGTGCCGTTTTTTTAAATCATTAGAGATCCGGCCCTGCGGCAGCGCTTTGTTACCCTTAGCGCCGCAGTGCCTTGGGCTTTCCCAGAATTTCGCTGTAGATCAGCGCTTGCCGAGCGTTCGCGCGATTCAGGGCGTAACGGAAATGATGCTGCGCCGACGGCTGATTCCCTGACGTCGCAGGGGGTGCCTTCGGCCGCGCATAGGAGGACATTCCTTCCTGCGATCCCACGCCCTCTGGGGAAATATACACCATGCTCCCAGATGCGGACTCGGCAGGCCGCTGTGCGGCTGCCGAACGGGTAGAGGGCTTTATCGGATTCCCATAGGCATCCCGTTGGGAGGGTTTTGAAGTGGTGTCCGAATCGTAAGCCTGCGCAAGGGGGGTATAGGCGGACCACTGGGCCGCCTTCGGCCGCGCATAGGGGGACGTTCCTTCCTGCGATCCCACGCCCTCTGGGGAAGTATACACCATGCTCCCAGATGCGGACTCGGCAGGCCGCTGTGCGGCTGCCGGACGGGTAGAGGGCTTTATCGGATTTCCATAGGCATCCCATTCGACGGGTTTCACCGGATGCGCACCCGAATCGGAAGTGCGAGCAACCGGAGCGGAAGTACGGGCAGGGGGAGAATAGGCAGGCTGATGACCCGTCGCCCCTTGGGCAGCAGCCTTGCGCCGCGCCTCTTCAGTTCTCTTTTTTTCCGCCACGACGCCTCTTACGATAAAGATCGTCACTATGGCAAGAACGACAAATACGTTGCTCATGCCGATTCTCCTTTATTTATTGGCAGGCTGCTCGGATTCGCCCGCAATGGATTCCCGCATGTGGGTATCCGACATCACATTCTTCATATTATAGTAATCCATGACGCCCAGTCTTCCGCTGCGGAAAGCCTCGGCGATGGCCTTGGGAACCTCAGCCTCCGCCTCGATGACCCGGGCGCGCGCGCCTTGGGCCTCCGCCTTGTTCTCCTGCTCCTGGGCCACGGCCATGGCTCTGCGCTCTTCGGCCTTGGCCTGGGCGATCCGCTTATCCGCTTCCGCCTGGTCGGTCTGGAGTTGGGCGCCGATGTTGCGGCCCACGTCCACATCCGCGATGTCAATGGAGAGGATCTCAAAGGCAGTGCCGGCATCCAGGCCCTTGTTGAGCACGGTCCGGGAAATCAAATCCGGATTTTCCAGCACGTCCTTATGGGTCAATGAAGAGCCTACGGTGGTGACAATGCCCTCACCGATACGGGCGATGATAGTTTCTTCTCCCGCGCCGCCCACCAGCCTGTCGATATTTGCACGAACGGTGACCCGGGCTTTGACCCGAAGCTCAATGCCGTTCTTGGCGATGGCCGCGATAATGGGGGTTTCAATCACCTTGGGGTTGACGCTCATCTGCACGGCAGTGAGCACGTCTCGGCCTGCCAGATCGATGGCGCAGGCCCGCTCAAAGTCCAGGGGAATGCCAGCGCGTTGAGCCGCGATCAGGGCGTTAGCCACCCGATCCACGTTGCCGCCCGCCAAGTAGTGCGCCTCCAGTTTGTTCAGGGGAATGCTCAGGCCTGCTTTGGTAGCCTTGATCATAGGGTTGATGATCCGGGAGGGGATCACCTTACGAATGCGCATCGCCACCAGCTGAAAGATGCCCACCTTGACGCCGCTGGCAATTGCGGAAATCCACAGGCCGATAGGCACAAAGCTAAAGAAGATGGCGAGAAATATGATCGCCGCAACAATGATCATCAGTACATAAATAAGTTCCATAGTAAACTCCTCTCAATTTGTCACATTTTAAAAAGGCACGGAATCAGATTTCCCGTACCATGATTTTCACACCGTCGATGCGCACAATGCGTACCCGGCTTCCTTTTCCTACAAAACCGCCCTCGCTGACCACGTCCAGCCGCCGCTCGTCAAAATCTGCATTGCCTGCGGGATGCAGCGCAGTTACGCACACGCCTTCCTTGCCCACCAGCGCCTGCATTTCCTTTTCTCCCAAGGACGTGGACTTGTCGTTTATGGCATCGTGAAGCACGATTTTGGATCGTGATAGCGCTCCTTTGGAAAAGGAGCGGAAGATGATTCCCGCAGCAATCATCAGCGGTACCACAATGAGCACCAGCGTAATGAGCGCATTGGTCAGGGAGTCTGCCCGAAGAATCACTGCCGCCAGTAGTGCCAACGCACCCAACAGCCCCGGAATGCCCATCCCCGGAGTGAACATCTCATAGATCATGAGCGCCAGCCCTACCATCAAGCAGATTACCGCGGGTGCACTCCAGCCTAGGACGTATTGTTCCACCATATGCCAGTCTCCTTTTTGTTAATTATAGATGGGATTCTACGGTCATTATATCACAGAACCTAAAAAACAATGTGTCTTAATCTGGGAAAACCGATGATCAGGCATTGAAGTTATAAATATGTGCGTTGAAACCAATTTGCAAAATCGTTTAGGAATGGTATCCCCGGAAGGTGGAGAATCCCGCGGCTGATGAGAATGACACAGAGTGCCACGATCTGGGCCACGATAAGGAGGGACAGAAACATGATCACCAACACGGTGCCCACACCCCCATGCGCTACTTCTTCCTCTTCTGAAATGTCATCATCTTCCTCCTCTTCGTCAAAAAGGTCGGGAATCGGTTTTACCTGATACCGCTCTTTCGTGGGCGGAATCTGCCTTTCGTCTGTATTCGTGGGGTTTGGCTGCGGCTGGGATCGCTCTGCCGTAGACGCCGGCTGTAGCGCCGGTTCCGGCCGCTCTGCCGAAATCAAATCCGCACAGAAATCGTCCGCCATACGTAGCACAAGCGCCTCGTCGATGGCCATGCCTGTTTCCGCCGCCCGGGCCATCAGGCTCATGGTGCGTTTCGTCACAATCATGGCATTTTCCTGCGTGCCAGTTTTCTCCAGAGCCCTAGAATAAACCGACCTGATATACTGCCGCATCAGCGCCCGCAGCGCTTCTTTGTTCTGCGCCATGGAAAACCTCCTTAAATATTGCAGTATTCGACAAAATGCTTCATTTTCAGTATAAAACAGAAATAGGGGAACCGCAATGAATTTTCATCTCTGCCGGGGCATAAAATGTTTCGGTATGAAAAGATATAGACACAAATACAATATGGGCCGCAAAACCGGTTTTCTGCGCTTTGAACCGCGGCTGATTTTAGCCGCGGCGCTGCTGGTGGGCTTCCTTTGCCTTCTGGTACTGGCGATGCGGGGCTGTGTCCTGTCCCGCCAGACACGTCGTCACCAAACGGAGGCAGATCTCACCATACGCATCTATAACGAGGATAAAAACCGGGTGGAAACCATGTCTCTCACCGAATATTTGGAGGGCGTGGTGGCGGCGGAGATGCCTGCGTCTTTTCCGCTGGAGGCCCTCAAGGCCCAAGCCGTGGCCGCCCGCACCTATGCCGTGCGGCATATGGAGGCATACGGTGGCTCTCCCTGCGGCAAAGGCGGCGCGGACATCTGCACGGACAGCGCCTGCTGCCAGGCATACAAGTGCAAAGACCAGCTTAATGCAAAATGGGGTACGGACGCCAAGGTTTACTTCGATAAAATTGCCTGCGCTGTCGAGGATACAAACAACCTGATCGCCGTCTATCACGACGCACCCATCGAAGCCCTGTACCATTCCGTCGCCGGCGGTCGCACTGAGGATGCCCAGAACGTGTTTTCCACGGCAGAACCTTATCTGGTGGGAGTGGACAGCCCCGGGGAAGAATATGCATCCAAATATCAGGGCACAAAAACGGTGCCCCTTGCGGATTTCATCAAGACAGTCAACAAAAATTGGCGCAAAGCAAAGCTTTCTGAAAAAAATTTATCCAAGCAAGTGGAGGTGCTTTCCCGCTACGAAAGCGGGCAGGTAGAGAAGATCCGACTGGGCAAGATCACCGCCAGCGGCAAAGAAGTTCGCAAGCTGTTTGACTTGAACAGCGCCAACTTTACAGTAGAAATCGGCGAAGCGGTGCGCTTCACCACAACCGGTTACGGCCACGGGGTGGGCATGAGCCAGTACGGCGCCCGTGCCATGGCATTGGACGGCAGCGACTATGTTGAGATTTTAGAGCATTACTATACAGGAATTGAACTGATGGATATCACTGCGCTTCAGTAGACGGGGAAACCCAGCACGTACATGCGTAGATAAAGGAGCATTAGGCAGAAAGAAACGGCTGCGGCGGCAACCCGGCCGCCCCGGCGCCGAAACAGGATACCCCCGGCAAAAGCCAGCGGAAAGCACACCGCAAGGTACCGGGGAGCGCTCAACAGCCACGTGACCCCGGTAGCCATCACAAAATAGGCAAGAAAGTATGCGGTATAAGAGGCCCGCATTTTTTTTGCGCTCAGTGCAACAAGGATCAGCGAACCAAACCCACAAAGCAGGTTGGGCAGGGAAAGGCCCCACAGCATAGCGCCATCGCCGTCCACATAGGCGTTAAGAGCGTAATTGAGTTGATAGGCGGAAGTGGAAAAGAACAGGCTGAACCGCTGGCTCCAATGGTCCCGCTGGTACTCCATAAACTTGAAGGGGTCGCCAGTGACCAGATAGTTGATGAGGATATAGCCCCCGGTGCCCAGGAGGACAATTAAAATGGAAAGCGCCCGAAAAACGATCTGCTTTTTGGTAAGCCCTTGCTTATGAATCAGCTCCATAGCGAACTCTACCGCCAGCGGCACCACGAGAAGCAGCCCCACAGAGCGGGTGAAGGCGGCCAGCGCCCCAAAACACCCCGCCAGGAGAAACTGCTTTTTTCGCACAAAGAACATGCAGCCCAAGCTTAGCGCCAAAAACAGGCTTTCCGTCATAGGCGCGCACAGGAAAATCGCCCCCGGAAACACCATGAGGATCATGGTGATAAACAGAGCATCCCGGCGGCTATGATCCACCGCCGCCAGCTCATAAATCAAAATTCCGCCCGCCACGACAAAGAGATTGGAAACCACCATGGCCGATGCGAAGGAATTGTGGAAAATCAGATTGAACAGCCCGATGAAGACGGGGTAGAGGGGGAAGAACACGATGTGGAAGCGAGGATCCCCTTCCGTCACATACCAATGCTCCGCGATGCCCAGATAGCTAGGGGAGTCCGTGCGCAGCCATAGCCTCTGCAATGTGTCCAGCACGCCGCCGGTATAGCCGTTCTGATAGCGATCGAATAGATAGCCCGCAGCGTACAGCACCGCGTGCAGCAAAAGCACCCACAGGGCGATGCGCACCCAAGGATGCCGAATCGCAAACCGGCTACCGCGCAGTTGTTCCTGCGCAGGAAGCGCCTCGGGCGGCTGGAAAAACGCCGTGACGAGCCCCGGAATGCATAGGCCGAGCAGGCCCGCGGAAAGCGCACCCGCCAGCAGCTCCACCCCCGAACGGGCGCCGGAAAACGCCCAGAACGCAAATAAAGCTGCAAGGATTGCAAGCAGGGATACGGTTATGATCTTGGTACTTTTCATCATGTTCCTTATTATACCACGAACATTTTTCCGACGCCACGTCTCAGGCTTGGCGAAGTAAAAAAATCAGCCCCACGCCGCGGCTGCTTTTTTGCATCCTTTGATGAAAGGTTTGGATTGAGTGGAAACAAGTTTTCACGGTCTTTTGGTCCTTTTCTTGAAGAAAAGAACCGGGGGATTGGGGCAGAGCCCCCGAAAAAGCGCTTTTACAACTCCAGCTCCATGCCCGACAGCTTCGCCACCCGATACAGGTGTTCGGTGCCCCGGATGTTCCGGTTGTCGATCACCCTGAAATCCCCGGCCTGGGCCTCGGAGAGGAAGTCGCAGAAGAGCAGGTTGGCCCCGGCGTTTACGGCGTCCAGATTCCCCTGCTCGTCCGCCAGGCCGTTCTTCAGATTGTCCCCGGGCTGCTGCGCGGTGATGTCAATTTGCGGCATCATCAGCCGCAGGATAGCGATTTCCTTCAGGTTCAAAATTCGATCCCCTCTTCCGCCTTCCTGTGAAAGCGGAGTACCCGGCACAGGCATGTAGGGGATCACCGGCGCCCAACTGATACTCAATTTTTTCATTAAAAAAATGTCGTCCGCCACTTGGTTCAGGGTCTGTCCCGGATAGCCCACGATATTTCCCGAGGCCAAGTGCATGCCGCTTTTTTGCACCGCTTCGATGCTTTTCATGCGGCGCTCAAAGCTGGTGGAGGGGTTCAGCCGGTCGAAGGTCAACCGGTCCGACATTTCAAACTTCACCACGTACTCGTCCACACCTGCGGCAGCAAGTTCCCTATACTGTTCCATCGTAAACTCCCCGGCGGCCAAACTTACTCGCATGCCCAGACCATGGATAAACGCCATCACGTGCAAAAGATTTTCAAACCCATAGCCCATGTCCTCGCCGGACACCAGAAACATCCGGGAAAAGCCCGCCTTGTGTGCCAGCTCCGCGGTTTGCATTACGTCCTCTGGGGAGATACGGTAGCGAGGGATCTTGTTTTCGGCACGCATGCCGCAGTACAGGCACTGATTTTTACAGATGTTGCTGTAGCCCAGCATGGCTGCGGCGTAAATGTGCTTCCCGTGAACGGCCTCGTAGGCGGCCACGGCCGCAGGCATCACTTCCGCGCGGAATTCCGCTTCCGGCATATTTAAAATACCGAGGATTTCTTCCTTGGTTTCGATCTTCACGATACCGCCTCCATTCGGATCAGATTTCCCCCCAGATAGGCTGCCTCTTCGGCGTCGTGGGTGACGGCAATGACAGTCTTTCCCTTTGCGTGGGTGCGCAGGTAATCCATGGTAATCCGCTTCGTTTCTTCATCCAGTCCCTTGAAGGCCTCATCCAGTACCAGCAGATCGCCGCCGTAAAGCACTGCCCTGGCCAGCGCAACGCGCCGCCGCATGCCGCCGCTTAAGGTTCGCACCGGAACGTACATACTATCATTCAACCCCAGCTCTTTTAAGTGCGCTTCAATCTGCGCCGCGGGTACTCGTTTTCCTGTGACGGCCCGCACGTTCCCCACAGCGGAGAAGTCTTCGCACAGCCGATCTTCCTGAAATACGGCGGAAATCTTTTCCGGTACGCCTGTAATACTGCCCGAATCCGGCTGCATCAGGCCCATGATGAGATTTAACAGTGTGGTTTTGCCGTAGCCGGAAGGGCCCATGACGCAGGTCATCTCACCCGCAGGGAAGTGGGCGGAAAATCCTTTGAGCACCGGCTTATTTTCAAAGGACTTATACACGTTTTTAACTTCAATGTCCATCACCGTTTCTCCAATCCCAAAAAGGTCTTGCTCAGCGCCAGATGAAATAGTTTCTCAAATCCCACGCTGATGAGCACGATGATCACCGTCCAGGCGAACAAATCGCCGGTATCGAAGTAAATTTTGGCCTGATAAAGCGCGTCGCCAATGGACCCGGCGGGAATTCCAATAACCTCCGCGGCGATGCCCGCCTTCCAGGACATGCCCAACGCCACGCTGCAGGCGGAAAGCAGGAAGGGCTTCACCTGCGGCAGGTAGATATAGAGCAGTCGGCGGCCCCACGGGATTTGATAGAGCTGTGCCATTTCGGTCAGCTTTTTATCCGTGCTCTTGATGCCCGCAAGTACGTTGGAATAGAGGATAGGGAAGACCATCAAAAAGGAGATCACGATAGAAAGTTCCGCGGAGCTCAGCCAGATCAGCAGGATGATAATAAAGGAAGCCACCGGCACGGATTTCACGGTGAGAACAAAAGGCCAAAGGAAGATTTCCACAACGGGAAATCTTCCAGCCAATATCGCCAGCGCAATGCCTATGACAAACGCCAGCAAAAATCCGCACACGATGCGTATGAAGCTAAACCCCACGGCCTGCCAGAATCCGCTTTCCAGCCAAATCACGGCCAGCCGCCCCAGCACAGTGACCGGCGAGGCCAGCAACAGCCGCTGATCCAATAACATGGCGGCCAGCTGCCACAACAGCAACGCGAATACCACCGCCACAGTTCTTTGAAGAAACAGCCCTTTATTGCGCATAGTAGAAATCGTCGCCGGGGAGCTTGCCTCCCACAGCCTTCGGATTCTGGTCGTAGAGGATGGTCAAATACCCGGACGCGGCGTCCTTCATTTCCTGCCCGGCAATGTACACGATATTGCATGCGGGAATGGCTTTTTGGGCGATGGCGGCCTTTACAATGTTAAAGTGCTCCACCAGCTGCGCCGCCTCGGTCACATTGGCGTTTACATATGCGGCGGACGCTTGATAATCTTGCAGGAATTTTTGGATCTGCTGCGGATGCTGCTGCGCAAACTCTGTGCGCACAATAAATCCTGCGGTAATAAACGCGCTGCCATTATCCAATGCGTCCCATTCCTTCGTGAGATCCAGCGCCACCCGCAGGTCCTCGATTTGAGTCTGTGCCACAGTGACGTAAGGCTGAGGCAGCATGGCGATGGCGTGGTCCGTATTGGCCATGGCAGCTACGGCCTCGGTGGGCTCGCTCTTCCATTCAACGGTCACATCCTTGGCAATGTCCAGCCCATGCTGGGCAAGCAGGTAAGCCAGAGCATATTCGGGGGTAGAACCCTTGCCAGTAGCATAGATGGTGGTTCCCTTCAGATTTTCAATGCTGTTGACGGCTTCGCCGCCTTTTTCCACAATGTAGATCACGCCTAAGGTATTCAGGGCCAGAAGCTGCACGGCTCCATCGGAATTGTTATACAGGATCGCCCCCAAATTCAGCGGCACTGCCAACACGTCCAGTTCGCCCTGAAGCAGTTTGGGCGTGAGCTCATCGGCGGAGCCGGCAAGGGTAAATTCATAATCGTTTTCACTTGCTCCGTTTTCCGTATCGGAAAGCAGCTTCACCATGCCCATGGAAGTGGGGCCCGTCAGACCGCCCAGGCGGATGGTCACGTCCTCTTCAGGCACAGCCGTCGCTTCCGCTGCGGGCGTTGACGCCGCAGGAGTGGTTGACGCCGCAGGAGTGGTTGCCGCTGCGGGTGTGGCTTCCGCACTTTGCGGAACGGCCGCGGAGCATCCGGCAAAAAGGGCCAGCGTCATCAGCGCCGCCAGGAACAATGCTGCAATCTTTTTCATATTAATAACCTTCTTTCTGTTTTTCCCAGTCCGGGATTGCACCCCTATTATAGGCCATAAATCAAAAATTCGCGTTGCATATGCAACGCGAACGCTATCTTTTTCCATTTATTCGGGGCAAAGCACAGGAATAAATTCCAATGTGGCGGCGATGATCTTGTCCGGCTTTTCCTCGTGAACAAGATGGCCCGCGTTGCGAACCTGCGTATAGCCTGCGGAAGATATGGCGGCGTGATACAGCTCGATATGCTCAGACGTACGCCATTTGTCCTCGGAACCCTGTATCATAAGGATGGGCATTTCCAACATGCGCAGCTTTGACATGACATCTGCGTCATCAAAATTATGCAGAGAGGCCCGTACCGCTCGGCGGGACTGCTGATCGGAAATGGTCTTGTAATATTCGGTCACCACATCCTCGTTGAGGGTTTGGGCTAGATCAAAATAACATTCAGTAAGCACGTTTTCCACCGTGCGCACGCCGTAGAGCATGGCAGCCACCGCGCCGAAGAGGCTGCTGTCCAGCAGCTTGATCATAAGCGGCATCTCATGGGACATACCGCCCGGCGCCAAAAGGATGATTCTGCCCATTCTGTACGGATGCGTCATGGCAAGGCGCAGCACATAGTTGCTGCCCATGGAAAACGCCATAAAGTGAGCGGACTCAATTCCAATGGCGTCCATAAACAAGTCAATGGCCACGGCCTGCTCTTCAATAGTATAGTCAAAGTTCTCCGGCCGGCCGGAATAGCCGTGGCCGGGCAGGTCGATGGCGATCACCCGGTAATGAAGGCTGAGCCGGTTAAAGAGATTGCGCCAAGTATAAAGGGACTGGCCAATGCTGTGCACCAGGATCATCGGCTCGCCGTTGCCCTCTTCCATATAATGAATGCGGACCCGTTCGCCGCCCTGGGGCTGTTGGGGTTCTTCCTGCGGCGCGTCTTTGGGCTCCGCCTGAGGCTCAGCGGACACATCTTCTGCTTTTGGTTTCGCCTTGCGTTTTTCTTTACTATTAACGGGCTGCGGCACCGCCGGCAACACAATGTCCGCATACTTGCCCACACAATCCGAGTTAATAAATTTTTTTAATTCCAGTGAAAGGCTCACTGTTCTTCCTCCTCGCGCACCTCCGCGCCATTCCATAGTTCCTCTATTTTACATACATTCTCCACTTTTTGCAAGCCTGCAGTATCATCCTGTACATTTTTTCATTAATTGTTCACCAGATTGCGGCAAAGTTTTAACAGAATTTCCTTGGAATTATCCTGCGGCCGTCTGGCACAGTGCAATAGTAACGCCTCTTTTAGGGCCCCGATTTGCTCTGATGGGGGAAGATGCAGCGCCTGCATAATCTCCTCACCGGTAATATTCAACTCCGCCGCCGTAAAGGGGACGCTTTCCGCCTGCATCCGGCTTAAAAGCGTTTCCCACCGATCCGCTGTGGCCACGGGCCCGGAGGTAATGACGCCACTGCCGTATACGTCCGCCCGTCGGAACGCGGCCAGTTCGCGGGTGAGCGCGGGGCCCCGTCGCACCATCCATGTGCGAAGGGTGCTTTCCTTGGCCTGCCCCTTTAAATCGTACATATGGTGGCGGATGAGTTCGCATACATGCTCCCGCACCTCGTTGGAATATCGGTATCGGCGCAGCACGCCCTCCGCCATTTGCGCGCCATACGCGTCGTGCCCGTACATCTTGCCGCAGTGGGAAAGCGCCACGGGTTTGCCGATATCGTGAAGCAGGCCTGCCAGCCTTTGGGGCAGCTCCGGCGGTGTGTACGCGGCGGTATGCAACAAATGCCCCAACACGTCATAGGCGTGAAACGGCGTATTCTGCTCCACGCCCCGGGCAGCAGCAACCTCGGGAAGCAGTAGATCCAGCACCCCAAGGCCATCTAGCATGATAAGGCCCTTGAGCACTGCGCCTTCCTGCCCATAACGCACGTCCGAAAGCAGAATTTTATCCAGCTCCTGACGCACCCGTTCCGGAGAAATATCCAAAAGACCCTTCACCGCGGCCCCTGCTGCCTGAAGCGTTTTCTCTTCCGGCGCGAAGCCCAGCTCACAGGAAAATCGTACCATCCGCAAAATGCGCAGGGCATCGTCGTCCATAATGCGGGCGGGATTTTGCGTTGTGGCCCGGATGCACTTATTTCGCAAATCCTCCATTCCGCCGGTGGGGTCGATCAGTTCGCCGGTCAAGATGTTTCTGTACAGGGCGTTGACCGTTAAATCCCGCCGAAAGGCGTCTTCCTCCACGGTGTCCGAGAAACGGATTTCCGTGGGCCGATGACCGCCCCCCTCTGGATAGCGGTCAGATCGAAAGGTGGTGTGCTCGAAGGTCAACCCCCCGCAGTGTAGCTCCACCATGCCGAACGCCAGCCCTTTTTTCACCGTGGGGATGTTGTTTTTTTCGCACAGCGAAAGCACCGCCTCCGGTCGCAGGGCAGAGGTGATATCCATATCGCTGACGGGAAGGGAGAGCAGGGGATTACGCACCATGCCCCCTACCGCCAGGAGAGAGACGCCCGCCTCAGAAAAGAGGCGGGCCAGCTCAATTAATTGGGGGGGAAACGAATTCATTCCTGTTCCTTTTCTTCATTTAATTCTATATTCGTGCGCGTCGTTTCTTTCGCGCTTTCTTCTTCTCCAGGAGGAACCACAGCCACATCTGTATTCGTGCACGTGGTTTCTTCCACGCCTTCTTCCTCTTCTCCGGGAGGAACCACAGCCACGCCGGCAACCCAACTTCCTTCGTCTACCCGCATGAGCCGCACGCCTTGGGTATTTCTGGAAATAAGACTGATCTGATCCACAGGCATACGGATGACGGTGCCGTCGTCCCGAATAATCATGACGTCCTCGTCCCCGTAGACCATCTTCATGCACATCAAATCCCCGGTTTTTTCGTTCAGGTTCATGGCAATAAGGCCTTTGCCGCCCCTGTGTTGAACCCGGTACGCATCCTCGGGCGTGCGCTTACCCATGCCCCGCTCTGTAATGGAGAGCACCGCGCCGCCCGGCTGTATCTTTTCGGCATCCACCACGGCGTCGTCCTCGGCAAGCAGGATACTGCGCACACCTGTGGCAGTACGGCCCATGGGCCGTACGTCGTCTTCATGGAAGCGGATGCACATGCCCTTTTTCGTGCCAATGAGGAATTCGTCGTCTCCGCCGGAGATCATGACACCCATAAGGTCGTCGCCATCCCGGAGGTTCTGGGCGATGATACCACCCTTACGGATATTTTCAAAGTCAGATAGCGGCGTCTTTTTGATGACGCCCTCCTTGGTGGCCAGCACCAGATACTTGCCTTCGGATTCCGCCGGCACCGGGAACAAACCGGTGACCTTTTCCCCGTTCTGAAGCTCCAGCAGGTTCACGATGGCCGTGCCCTTGGCCGTGCGACCCGCTTCCGGGATGAGATAGCACTTCATCTTAAACGCCCGGCCACGGTTGGTAAAGAACATGATATGCGTATGGGTGCTGGTAACGAAGATATGCTCAATAAAGTCCTCTTCCTTGGTGGTCTGGCCTATGATGCCCCGGCCGCCGCGGTTCTGGGCCCGGTAGGTATCTGCGCTCAAACGTTTAATATAGCCCATATGGGTCAGCGTCACCGCCATATCCTCTTCCTGAATGATGTCATCCATGTCGATATCGTCCATCACCTGTGTAATCTCCGTGCGCCGAGCGTCGGCGTACTTTCTGCGCACTTCAAGAATTTCTTCTTTAATGATGCTCAAAAGTTTTCCTTCATCCGCGAGAATACTCTCGTAATAAGTCACGATCTTTGTCAGTTCATCATGCTCTTGCTGAATTTTGTCCTGCTCCAATCCGGTAAGCCGAGCAAGGCGCATATCCAGAATCGCCTGAGACTGCTTGTCGCTAAGGCCGAACCGCTCGGTAAGCCTTTCCTTGGCCATGGCAGTGGTCTTGGAGGCCTTGATGATGGCCACTACCTCGTCGATGTTGGAAAGGGCGATGAGCAAGCCTTCCAGTATATGCTGCCGCTCTTTGGCCCGTTCCAGATCGTACGTGGTTCGGCGGGTTACCACCTGCTCCTGGAACTTCAAATAATGCTGCAGAATTTCCTTTAAGTTAAGCACTTTTGGCTCGCCGTCTACTAGCGCCAGCATAATGACCCCAAAGGTATCCTGCATTTGAGTATGCTTGTAGAGCTGGTTTAAAATCACGCCGCCGTTGACGTCTTTTTTCAGCTCGATGACGATGCGCATACCCCGGCGGTCGGTTTCATCCCGCAGGTCGGAAATGCCCTCGATGCGCTTTTCGTGTACCAGCTCGCTGATTTTCTCCACCAGCCGGGCCTTGTTCACCTGATAGGGGATTTCCGTAACGATGATGCGGCTCTTGCCATTGGCCATGGGTTCCACTTCCGCCCTGGCCCGCACCACGATTTTTCCCCGACCAGTCCGGTAGGCCTGACGGATGCCGCCGCTACCCATAATGATCCCACCAGTGGGGAAGTCCGGACCCGGAATGTAAGCCATGAGCTCTTCCAGCGGAATGTCCTTGTCATCAATGAGCGCCACGTAGGCATCAATGATCTCCCCCAGATTGTGGGGCGGGATGTTTGTTGCCATGCCCACGGCAATGCCGTTGCTGCCGTTTACCAGCAGGTTGGGATAGCGGGCGGGGAGAACCGTGGGCTGCATAAGCGTTTCGTCGAAGTTGGGCACAAAGTCCACGGTGTTCTTCTGAATATCCGCAAGCATCTCCCCACAAAGCTTGGAAAGGCGGGTTTCCGTATAGCGCATGGCTGCAGCGGAATCGCCGTCCACGCTGCCAAAGTTGCCCTGACCCTCTACGAGAGGATAGCGAGTGTTAAAGTCCTGCGCCAGCCGCACCATGGCGTCATAAACCGAACTGTCCCCATGGGGGTGATATTTTCCCAGCACGTCGCCCACGATGCGGGCGGACTTATGGAAGGGTTTGTCGGAGGTGAAGCCCTGCTCATCCATAGAGTAGAGGATGCGTCTGTGCACAGGCTTAAGGCCGTCCCGTACGTCCGGAAGGGCCCTGTTTATGATCACCGCCATGGCATAGGAAATGAAGGATTTCTTCATTTCATACTCGATGTCCAGCGGAAGGATACGGGGGTTTTTTGCCTCTTCTGTCATGGTTTACTCCTTGCCTATACGTCCAGATTCTTGACCAGTTTGCTGTTCTGCTCAATGAACTCCCGCCGGGGTTCCACCTTGTCTCCCATGAGCGTGGTGAAAATCTCGTCCGCCCGGATGGCGTCCTCCAAATGCACCTTGAGCATGATTCGTTTTTCCGGGTCCATGGTAGTTTCCCAAAGCTGGTCCGGATTCATCTCGCCCAACCCTTTATAGCGATTGATGAGTGGTTTAGGGTCGCGGCCGATCTCGGTTAAAATCTGCTCGAGCTGCTCGTCGGAATAGGCGTACCAAGTTCCCTTGCCCCGGGAAACTTTATACAGCGGTGGCTGCGCGATATACACGTAGCCCTTTTCAATCAGCGGCCGCATGTGGCGGTAAAAAAAAGTGAGCATCAAAATCCGTATGTGACTGCCGTCCACGTCCGCGTCCGTCATGCAAACGATTTTGTGGTAGCGGAGCCTGGTATCGTCGAAATCCGCGTCGATGCCCGCGCCGAAGGCCGTAATCATGGAGCGAATTTCGTTATTTGCCAGGATCTTATCCAGCCTTGTCTTTTCCACGTTGAGAATTTTACCGCGAAGGGGAAGAATCGCCTGAAACGCCGGGTTGCGGCCCTGTTTTGCGCTGCCGCCTGCGCTGTCGCCCTCTACAAGGAAAATCTCACAAAGGGCCGGATCCTTTTCGCTGCAATCTGCCAGCTTGCCGGGTAGGCTGGTGGTATCCAGCGCGGTCTTGCGCCGGGTTAGCTCCCGGGCTTTGCGCGCCGCTTCCCGAGCCCGGGAGGCAGTAATGCACTTTTCGATGATCTGCCGGGCCACAGGAGGATGCTCCTCAAGGTACTCGGCTAAGCCGCTGCCCACCACATTGTCCACTAAGGTGCGAATATAGGCGTTGCCCAGCTTGGTTTTGGTCTGCCCTTCGAACTGGGGTTCTGTGAGCTTTACGCTGATGATGGCGGTGAGCCCTTCGCGGATGTCCTCGCCGGAAAGGTTCTGATCGTTTTCCTTAAGGATCTTATACTTGCGGGCGTAGTCGTTCACAGCCCGGGTTAGCGCCGAACGGAAGCCCACAAGGTGGCTGCCACCTTCAATGGTATTAATGTTGTTGGCGAAGGTGAACACGCTCTCGTTATAGTCCGTGTTGTACTGCATGGCCACCTCCACGTTGGCCGTCTCATCCTTTTGAGGCTCGTCTTTACTGCCCTCCAGATAGATGGGCTCGTCGTAGAGCACATCCTTGTTTTTATTTAAATGCTTGACGAAGGAAACGATGCCTCCTTCGTAGAAATAGCTTTTTGTTTTGCCTTCTTCCCGCTCATCGGTAACGGTAATGGTAATCCCTTTGTTCAAAAAGGCCAGCTCCCGCATCCGGGTAGTCAGGGTATCAAAGTGGTAGTCCACCTCGTCGAAGATCTCGTCGTTGGCCATATAAGTGATGGCGGTGCCGGATTTACTTGGGTCGCAAGTTCCCACCATCTCAACGCCGGTGACGGGATCGCCCTTCACATACATTTGCCTGTATACCTTGCCTTCCCGACAGACTTCCGCGGTTAAGGTTTTGGACAGGGCGTTCACCACCGAAAGCCCCACACCGTGGAGCCCACCGGAAACCTTATAGCCTCCACCGCCGAACTTGCCGCCTGCGTGGAGCATGGTCAACGCCACCTCAAGGGCATTTTTTCCCGTCTTTTCGTGCATATCTACCGGAATGCCGCGGCCGTTGTCGCAAACGGTAATGGAGCTGTCCGGATGAATGTTCACTTCGATATGGGTACAGTAGCCCGCCAGCGCCTCGTCGATGGAGTTATCCACCAGTTCCTTCACCAGGTGGTGCAGACCCCGGACGTCTGTGGAGCCGATGTACATGCCTGGCCGCCGCTTCACCGCCTCAAGTCCTTCTAGAACCTGAATTTCGGATGCATCGTAGCTGTTTTCGTTCATTCTATTTCCTTTCCCTGGTTGCCCCGCCGCATCAGCGTAATGGAGGAGATGGGGGAGGCATATACCGTGAGTTTTCCCTTTTGGCATATAATATAAGTCTTTTGCGATTCGCCGGACACCGATTGAATCTTTCCGCTGCCGATGGCGTCCGCAATACAACTTCGGGTATCCCGGGAGATTAATACGTTTTTCCTGGGAATCAGAGCAATGATGTCCTTGTCGTCCATCACGGATTCCCCGCCGATATGGAGATACATCGCTTTTTACCCTTCCTGAATGGTTCCGGCTTTGCAGGTAAATACCGCCACGTCCTTTAACCCTGCCCGCAAAGGGAGCTCCAGAGACGTACAGGTCAAAAAGCACTGGCAGTCCCGCATGGACTCGAAGAGCAGCCGCTGCCGATCTTCGTCCAGCTCCGAAAGCACATCGTCTAAAATCAGCACGGGAGGCTCGCCGCGAACGCCCTTTAAAAAGTGCAACTCCGCCAGCTTTAAGGACAGCGCTGCAGTGCGCTGCTGCCCCTGAGAACCATAGGTGCGCACGTCCATATCTCCCAGAGAAACCGCAAGGTCGTCCCGGTGCGGGCCCACAGTGGTATATCCCCGCCGAAGATCATCCAACGCGCTTTCCCCCAAGGCGCAAAAGAGTGCCTCTTTTACGTTTCCCTCCGGTTCCACGCAGGAGCGATAGCATAAATTCAGCGATTCCTTTCCGCCAGTGATATTCCGACAGACGTCCCGTGCCAAGGTGGAAATCCCGTCCACAAAGGCCATCCGCTCCCGGATAAGGAATTCCCCTAGCGCCGCAAGTTGCTCATCCCAAGCCAAAAGCACGCCGGGCTTGATTTCCCCGCCGTCCTTTAACAGGGCATTGCGCTGCCGCAGGGCAGCGTTGTACTGCTGCAGCCGATAGTAGTAGGCAGGCTTAATCTGGGAGATCTCCATATCCAGAAACCGTCGGCGCTCCATAGGACCGTCCTTCACCAACGACAGGTCCTCGGGAGAAAACATCACCACGTTTAGCAGCCCCATGAGCTCCCCGGTGCGCTGAGCCAGAACTGTATCCAAAAAGATCTTTTTGTTCTCGCCTTCCCGGAGCTTAATTTCGATTTTACGGGTACCCATAGCGCCCTGCGCGTCCAGTCCCACGTATCCGCCGGCGCAGCCGTGCATGATCAATTCCGAATCTCTGTTTGTCTTGTGAGACCGGCCAAATGCACATAAAAAAATCGCTTCTGCGGCGTTCGTCTTTCCTTGGGCATTGTTGCCTACAATCACATTGATCCCTGTTTGGGGACGCAACTCCAGCGATTCATAATTTCGGTATTGATTTAACCTGAGCTTTTTTACAAGCATTTTGTACCGCCGGTTTCCTCTTTTTTTGCATTTATATTTTACCATAAAGGTCCGTCTTTTTCAATGATGATTATTATAATAAGTAGAAGCTGTTTCAACCAGGATTATTCACAAAACCCGTCTCCTTTAAACACCTCAGGTGAGGTGCAGTAAAAAAACAGACCAAATATTTGGCCTGTTTTTGCGTGAAGCCTCGAAAGGCTTTGTCATTAGAATCTTTTCGCTATCTTTTGTTTTTTTTCTTTATACCCCTTCGGGGCACTTAGAAAAAAAACGGAGGTTTACGAAGTCTATATAAGGGAGGTTAGTGTCCTTATAAATAATGCGCATTAAATCCCAGAAAATAGCCTTACGGGAAGAATCAGGTAGTAATAGCTTTCCCCCTGAACGGGCATCACTACACAGGGGCTGATGTTGTTGTTCATATCCAGATAGACGTCAGAATCGTCCAATACCTTAAGCACGTCGCTGAAAAATTTTGCATTAAAGGCAATATCGATGTCACTGCCCTTACTGTCGATCATGATTTCCTCGCTGCTGTTGCCGATATCGCTGTTGGCAGATACGGTAAGGATATCCCCTTCAAACGTAAATTTGATGTGGTTCTTTTTGCTTTCCCGGGCCATGAGGGAAACCCTTTCAATGCTATCGAGTAGTTCCTGGCGGCTGATCCGCACCCGCGTGGTATGGGTGGACGGAAGAATCTGCTTATAGCGAATGAATTCGCCATCCATGAGTCTGGTGGTGATATGAGTATATCCCATATCAATCATCACATGGGTTTTGGAGAAGATTACCTTCACCTTATCCTCACTATCTTCCAATGTTTTCCCGATTTCAATGAGGCTACGGGCGGGAATTACAACACTCTGCTCTCCAATATCTTCGGCGATATTTTCTTTTCTGAGGGCCAGCCGATAACCGTCCAGCGCCACCATACTTAAGGTATTACCACAGATTTCAAAGAGTACGCCCGTGAGAATTGGTTTGGAGTCATCCTGCGCTGTAGCAAAAATACACTGGCGGATCATATTTTTAAATACGCCTTTTTGAATGGATACGGCAAATTCCTGCCGCACGTCCGGCATGTTGTGAAAATCCTTCGCGTTTTCGCTTTGCACCGCGGTTTTTGCCCTTCCGCTTTCAATATGAACCGTACTCTCTTCGGATTTTATGGAAGTGGTTTCGCCTGGAAGTCTTCGCACTAGTTCAGAAAAAAGACGGCCCGGAAGCACGCATGCGCCTTCTTCTTCCACAGCTGCAGGCAGTATGGTTTCAATTTGTAGCGATAAATCCGTACAGCGCAACAACACATTGTCTCCAGAAGCTTCCGTATAAATTCCTTCGAGAATATTTACCGTAGTTCTGCTCCCGAGGGCTTTTATAACTATGGAGATCCCGGCATTGAGATCTTGTGTATCAATGGTAAAACGCATGTATATTTCCCCTTTCATGGATTGGTTTTCTATATTTCTTTCTTGTAATGGTTTTAATAGAAGCGTTGAAACCGTGGAGAACTTTAAAATTCTGGCTTTCTTTCTGGATTTTTCCTGTGGAAAACTAAGTTAAAAACCGGGAAGAAAGTATTAAGGTTGTCAACGTTTTCCCTTTTATCCACATTATCAATAATTAGCTTATGTGAAATCAACACAGGTTATCAATATATGTTGATTATTTTTTAATTCGTTTTTTAATGTCGTCCAGTTCCAGTTCTAGGCTCTTATTGCCTTTGATATCATCGGATACTTTATTACAAGCACTGATGACGGTGGAATAATCGCGACCCCCAAAGTTTTTCCCAATATTCTTTAAAGAAACATCTGTCATTTCCCGGCAAAGATACATGGCAATCTGCCTAGGATGGGCAAGTTCTGCGGTACGCCGCTGAGAAGAAAGGCCCGAAAGATCAATGTCGTAATAATCTGCCACAATCTGCTGAATCAGCTCGATGGTAACTCTGCGATCCTCATAGCCTGCAATTATGTCCCTGAGAGCGGTATCTGCCAACGTGAGATTCACAGGCTTTCCGGTCAGCTTGGAATAGGCGATAACCCGGGTGAGAGAACCTTCCAGCTGGCGGATATTGGAATTCACCTTTTCTGCAATGAAGGAAAGAACATCTTCATCGATGTCGATGTTCTCCACAAGCGCCTTCTTTTTTAAGATGGCGATTCTGGTTTCCAGATCTGGTAGTTGAATATCCGTAATTAATCCACCTTCAAAGCGGGAGCGAAGCCGTTCTTCCAGTGTAATCATTTCTTTGGGCGGCTTATCGGAGCTTAAAACGATCTGTTTACCGTTGGTTTGCAAAGCGTTGAAGGTATTGAAGAACTCTTCCTGGGTGGAAACTTTGCCGGAGATAAACTGAATATCGTCCACCATGAGCACATCCACGTTGCGGTACTTACTACGGAACTGGGAGTTGGTGTTTTCCTGAATGGATTGGATCAGCTCATAGGTAAAAGTCTCGCTGGTAACGTACATGATCCTATAATGCGAAAAACTTTCTTTAATTTGGTTTCCAATAGCGTGCATCAGGTGCGTCTTCCCTAATCCTACGCCCCCGTACATGAATAAGGGATTATATGCTTTTGCCGGGCTGTCTGCAACTGCCTTGGCTGCCGCATAGGCGAAGTTATTGCTGCCGCCGATGACGAAATTTTCAAAGGTAAACTTGGGGTTGAGCATATAGTCGGACCCGGGCATGGCGCTTCGCAAATCCGCCTCATACTTGTCCCGTTCAGACTTGATGATAAAAGAAACCCGCAGCTCTTTGTCCGCGGCCTTGCTCACCGCCGAGGAAATCGTGTTTGTATACAGATTCTTCAAGGTGTTCTTGGCCACTTCGTTTTGGGCTTGCAGAATGACCTCCTCGCCTTCTACGCATACGGGAAGAATGGGGGAGATCCAAGTATTGTAGCTCACATTTGTCATTTCATTTTTTAAAAATTCCAAGGAGCGATTCCAGATGGCGATTACCTGCATAAGAACCTCATGAAGTTTTCAACATTGGTTTGATAATGTTATCAACATTGTTGATAATTCGTTGATAAGATGACAAAAAGCCATTTCTGGCCCTTCTTAAAGTTATGATAACAAATCTGAATTTCCATTACAAGAGGATGGAGGAAAAAATTTGTTTCCTTGTGAGGAAACCGAAAAGGAAATACAACATATAGGGGTAAAGATACAATCCAAGTATTTTTGCTAAAAATAGCGTGCAAGGCCGCCGGTTTCTGGCCGTGTAATCCTTGACAATCCTCTGTTCCATCCATTATAATTTGAAACTGTAAACACGGAATCTGGCCGTGACACCCACGGCTTGAAATACATTGGAAAGAGGTGCAACCATGCTTCAAACGTACCAGCCTAAGAAAAGGCAGCGGAAAAAGGTACATGGCTTCCGGCAGCGCATGAAAACTGCCAACGGAAGAAACGTACTTGCCCGCAGGAGACTCAAGGGCAGAAAAAGGCTTTCCGCATAATTATCATATGCCGAAGTGTGCTTCACGGCAAGCGCTGCTTGCCGTGAGTTTTTCTGTATCTTGAAGAAAGCGCCAAAAAAACATTGAAACGCTGTTTTTCGCTAAAAAGAAAAAAACAATTTCGTTACGTGTATCATAAGGGGAAGTCTGTTCCCTCCAAACAGCTTGTACTCATCTATACCCGGGTCAGGCACAATACGGTGCACGTAGGTCTCTCCGTGAGCAAAAAAATAGGAAACAGCGTGGAACGGAACCGCGTCAAGCGCAGGCTAAGGGAAGCCTTTCGTCCCTATTTGGCCCAGGTAAAGCCGGGCTACGATCTCATTTTCATTGCCAGGGACGCGGTTAAGGAAGCGGAGTTTACCGCCATCTCATCTACTATGCGCTACTTGTTGCGCAAAGCCGACCTTTTTAAGGAACAGCCGGAACTGCTATGAAAAAATTTGCCCGTAAATTTCTGATATCGCTCATTCGCGGCTATCAGCTCTATATTTCTCCGATGCACCCGGGATGCTGCCGTTATTCGCCCAGCTGCTCCGCCTATGCCCTTACTGCCATTGAGCGGCACGGCGTAATTCGGGGCGGGCTCTTGGCGCTGTGGCGGATTCTTCGGTGCAATCCTTTTTCGCTGGGCGGCTATGATCCTGTTCCTGAATTGAAAACAAAAAATACGATGACCGAAGAAAGAGAGGACAAGCCATGCAAAATGGTTTCTTTTTAACAACTTGGTTTCTGGAGGCCATGCGGTGGGTCAATGGAAGCGTAGAAAGCGTTTTTCTCACCATCCTTATCTGCACGGTGGTGCTTAAGGCCCTCACCCTGGTTTCTGATATTAAAATGCGCAAGTCCAGTGCCGCCATGGCAAGGATTCAGCCGGAACTTCAAAAGGTTCAGAAAAAACATGCCAACGATCCCAAACAGGCCAGTGTGGCGCAGCGCAAGGTTATGAAAGAAAACAACGTGAGCATGTGGGGGAGCTGCCTCCCAATGCTCATTACCATGCCCCTGTTCTTCTGCTTTATCGCGGCGTTCCGGTACTGGGGCTATGAGGAAACCATCCGCCTTTTGGTTTCGGACGCTCCCGAAAAGATTATGGCTACCTTTAAATTTCTTTGGATCAATAATATCTGGCAGCCGGACAACGGGCTTTCCCCGGTGATCATGAAGGCTACCGAATTTTTCTCCATTAAGAATCTGGATCAGCTTCTCTTCTTGAAAAATAATCCCGCCGTCTGGGAAAAGCTGGTGCAGATCGGCGTGGCGACCCAGGTGAATGGCGCGTATACCTTCCAAAATACCGACACAGCGATTACCGCTTACAATAACGCCGTGCAGCCCCTTGTGGATCTGTATGCCGGGCATAACAACGGCTGGTTCATCTTCCCCATTTTGGCGGGCGGAACCAACTTCCTTTCCGCATGGCTCATGCAGAAAGGCCAGCCCCAACAGGCCAACAACCAGGCGGGCCAGACCGGTAAGATGATGATGTATATATTTCCCGTCATGTCCGTTTGGATCTGCCTAAAGTACAATGCCGCATTTGCCATCTACTGGACGCTGAGCAGCATTCTTATGATCATTGTCAACATGATACTGAACAAAAAATACTCAGTGACGCCCACTGCGGATCAGGAGGAGAAAAAATAATGCTTAGAACGTTAGAGGCGAGCGGAAAGTCTATTGACGAAGCGATCTTCAACGGCCTGAGAGAGCTTGAAATCTCGATCGACGAAGTGGAGATTGATATCCTGCAACAGGAGAGCAAAGGTATCCTGGGCATCGGCTCCAAGCTTGCCCGGGTGCGGCTCATCGAACGGGAGCCCGAGGAGATCTCGCTTCCGGGATATATTACGAATCCCGCGTCCGCTTCAATGGAGCGCCGGGACCGGGGCAACCGCCGGGGTGAGAGACGCAACGACAGCCGCAACGAAGGTCGGCGAAACGAGAGCCGGGGCGATGTGCATGATCACAGTGCGAATCGGCGCGAGCAGGAGCAGCCCAGACAGCCTGCGATTCCATACTCTGTTGAGGAGGCGGAAAACCTGCCCGCCGCCCAGTTCCTCAAGGGCCTTTTGGAGCAAATGAAGGTTTCCGGTACTGTGCTGGCGCATGTGGACGATGAAGGCATCAAACTTATGGTGAACACACAGGCCATGGGCATCCTCATTGGCCACCGGGGCGAGACGCTGGACGCCCTCCAGTACCTTACCAGCTTGGCAGTGAACAAGAACCGCAAAGAGGATGGATACGTTCGAGTGACTATCGACACCGAGGGCTATCGGGAGAAGCGGGAGGAAACGCTGCGGCGGCTGGCCCGGAAGGTGGCGGCTCAGGTGAAGGCCAGCGGCAGGCCAAGAACAATGGAGCCCATGAATCCTTACGAGCGCCGGGTGTTCCACGCCACGCTGCAGAGCAGTTCTTATGTGGCCACTCGCAGCGAGGGCGAAGAACCCAACCGTCGAGTTGTGGTATTTCCCAAGCCTAGGGAAAATAAAGACGAAGAATAAATTAAAAACGCCCTGTTTAGGGCGTTTTCCAATCCATCTCCTGTGAGGTGTAGCAAAAAACAGTCCCATCACTGTGGCCTGTTTTATATGTGAAGCCTCGAAAGGTTTTTATATTAATAAATCTTCCCGTAATCTTTGGTTCTTTTCTTAAAGAAAAGAACCGGGAGCACGAGGGCGGAGCTCTCGCAAAACAAAGCGGAGGCAAGTATGAAAGAAGATACCATTTACGCTCTGGCCACGCCTCTGGGAGGCGCCATTGCCGTGGTCCGCATCAGCGGTCCGGAGGCGAAGGCGGTGCTCTCCCGGGTGTTTTATGGCAAAATTGCGGATCGCTATATGGCGCATGGCGCCATAACAAGCAGATCCGGGCCGCTGGACAGTGCCATGGCGGTCTATTTTCAAGGCCCCAAAAGCTACACCGGCGAAGACATGGTGGAAATCTATCTCCATGGCGGCTATGGGGTGGTGCGGCCGGTGCTCAAAGCCATCTCGGACGCCGGCGCCCGCAGTGCAGAGCCGGGTGAATTCACCAAGCGCGCATTCCTAAACGGAAAAATGGACCTTGCGGAAGCGGAGGCGGTGATGGATCTTGTGCAGTCCCGGGCGGAGAGGGGAGCACAAAGCGCCTTGCTACAGCTCAGTGGCGCGCTGAGCCAGCGCGTGAATGCCATGTTCGACACGCTGGCCGACGCTCTTAGTGGCGTGAACGCCGCCATCGATTATCCCGAGGAGATGGAGGAGGACGTATTTTCCGCTTTGCCCGGTATTTTTGATGCTGCCATTTCGGAGATGGAGGCGCTGATTCATTCCGGCATTGCTGCCAAGTCCCTCCGGGAGGGCCTTCGGGTGGTGATTGCCGGCCGGCCTAACGCGGGCAAGTCCTCCTTGCTCAATGCCCTGTTGGGGGAGGAGCGGGCCATTGTTACTCCCGCCGAGGGTACCACTCGGGATGTCATTGAAGCGGAAACAGTAATAGAAGGAGTGCCCGTGCGGCTCTTCGATACCGCAGGCCTGCGGGAAGCGGAGGATCAGGCGGAAAGTTTGGGCGTGCAGCGCGCGTTGCTTGCCATGGAGCGGGCGGATCTGATCCTTGTGGCGCTGGATGCAGAAGAAAAAATTACAGATCGGGATCGTAATCTGCTTAAAGAGGCAAAAGGCCGGGGATTGGCCGTGATTTCCAAGCGGGACCTGAACTCCGGGGCTGCGGCCTTTGAGGCGGCACAGGAGGCGGGCGTGCCCGCCCTGGGGGTTAGCGCCCTTACCGGCGAGGGGCTGAACGTCCTGAAAAATAAAATCGCCCTGCGGGCCGCGCCCGATGAGGGGGAAGGCTGCCTCATCACGAATATGCGGCATGTAGAAGCTCTGCGGGCCGCGCGTGAGGCTGTGCACAGCGCAAATGAGGCAAAGGAGGCAGACTGCGTCGCGACGGATCTTTACGCCGCCTTGGCCGCGCTGGGGAGCATCACTGGCCGCAATGCGGGTGCCGAGGTCATCGACCGCATCTTTGCCCAGTTCTGCGTGGGGAAATGAGTTTTTTATGGGGGCGTTGCTCCCATACCCCTATTTCTTTTCTTGATACCCCTTCGGGGCACTTAGAAAAGAAACAAAAGACTATGGGTAGAATTTTTTCATAAAACCTTTGGAAGTTTTACGAAAAAAAGCAGACCACGGTAATGGCCTGTTTTTTTGCCTTACTCCGCCGAAGGCGTGGCCTGCCTTACCGGAGGTGCAGAAATTCCTATTTCTTAATTGGCCAAAAGTTGCTATAATATACCTCGGATTCTTTTTACGGGGTATTTAGTATGACGCGCTTTTTCGCGAAAGAATATGATGTGGTGGTAGTGGGCGCCGGGCACGCGGGCTGCGAGGCGGCTCTTGCCTGCGCGCGCATGGGTCAAAGAACCCTCTGCCTCACCATGAACCCCGATTCCGTGGGGCTAATGCCCTGCAACCCCGCCATAGGAGGCACCTCCAAGGGCCACCTTGTTCGGGAGCTAGATGCCCTCGGGGGTGAAATGGGTTTGGCTGCGGATGATGCCTGCATTCAGGTGCGTATGCTCAATTTGGGTAAGGGACCCGCTGTGCACTCCCTTCGGGCGCAGATGGACAAGCGCCGCTACCACGAGCGCATGAAGCATGCGCTGGAAAAGGAGCCGTTGTTGGATCTTCGCATGGGCGAGTGCTGCGATATTTTAACGCAAAACGGCGCGGTGTCCGGCGTGTTGGCCGGCGGAGGCGTGGAATATGGCTGCCGGAGCGTGATATTGGCCACCGGTGTCTATTTAAAAAGCCGCATTCTTATCGGCGATTATGTCACAGAGAGCGGGCCTTCGGGGCTTTTGGGTGCAAACGTCCTTTCCGGTGCGCTCAAGGAACTGGGCATCGAGCTGCGCCGGTTCAAAACCGGCACGCCCGCTCGGGTGATGCGGCGGAGTCTGGACTTTAATAAAATGATTCCCCAGTATGGGGACGAGCCTGCGCCCTGCTTTTCGTTTCTCACCCAGAGGATAAAGGACTTCCCGCAAGACCTCTGCCATCTGACCTATACCAACGAAAAAACCCATACCGTCATACGCGAAAACATTCAGCGCAGTGCTATGTACAGCGGCCTTGTTACCGGCACCGGCACCCGCTATTGTCCAAGCATTGAAGATAAGATCATGCGCTTTGCGGATAAGGACAGGCACCAGATTTTTATCGAGCCGGAGGGCCGCTCCACGGACGAGATGTATGTGCAGGGCATGTCTACCAGCCTCCCTTATGACGTGCAGGTGAGCATGCTGCATACCATCCCCGGTTTGGAGCGGGCGGAAGTGGTGCGGGCAGGCTATGCCATAGAGTACGACTGTATCCAGCCGGATATCTTGGATGCCGCGCTCATGTGCCGCCAAATTCCGGGGCTGTATTTTGCAGGGCAAATCAACGGCAGCTCTGGCTATGAGGAGGCCGCCGCGCAGGGTATCTATGCGGGCATCAACTGCGCGCTTCGGCTAAAAGGCGAGGAGCCGCTGCACCTTTCCCGGGCGGATGCGTACATCGGCGTGCTGGTGGACGATCTGGTCACAAAGGGGACCAACGAGCCCTATCGGATGATGACTTCCCGGGCCGAATACCGGCTGCTATTAAGGCAGGATAACGCGGATTTGCGGCTGACGGAGCGTGCAAAACGCACAGGCCTCATTGGGGAAGCCCGATACCGCAAACTCATGGAGAAAAAGGCGGATATGGAAAAGGCGATTTGTGCCCTCAGCGCCAGCGTCCCCCCTTCCCAAGCACTTGCGGAGCTGCTTGGGCAAAAGGGAAGCGCTCCGGTAAAAACCGGCGTTAAGCTCATGGACCTTCTCAAGCGAGAGGGCATCGGCTATACAGATTTGCTTAGGCTATATCCCTTGCCCGAGATCGATGGCGAGGCCATGGAGCAAGTGGAGATTTCCGCCCACTACGAGGGCTATATCCATAAACAGAATCGGCAGGTAGAAAAGTTCACCGAGCTGGAAAATACGTTGCTGCCTTTTGAAATGGACTATCAGGCCATCAGTGGCCTTCGGCTGGAGGCGCGGCAGAAACTCAGCGCCATACGGCCCGAAAGCCTGGGCAGAGCCTCCCGTATCAGCGGCGTATCCCCGGCGGATATCGCCGTGCTGCTGGTATACTTAAAGCAGGGAGGGACGGGTATATGACGGTCAAAGAACTGTGCCAAATGGAAATTCCGGGCCTGAACGAAGAGACGGCGGAGCGGTTCCAAACGTATTGCGATATGTTGTTGGACTGGAATACCCGCGTGAATCTCACGGCCATTACCGATCCTTTGGAAGTGGTGCGAAAGCACTTTGCGGACAGCTTGCTGCCCGCGGCCCTGATCCCGGCAAACGCCCGGGTTATCGATGTGGGCACCGGCGCGGGGTTCCCCGGCCTGCCCCTAAAACTGCTGCGCCCGGATATTGAACTGACCCTGTTGGATGCCCTGAACAAGCGCATTCGCTTCCTTCAGGAGGTCTGCACCGTTCTGGCAATCCCCGCCCAATGCATTCATGTCCGGGCGGAAGATGGCGCCCGCCGAATAGACCTTCGGGAACGCTTTGACGTGGCGCTGTCTCGGGCGGTGGCGGGGGCCGCGGCGCTGGCGGAGCTGACAACGCCCTATTTGAAGGTGGGCGGCCAATCTTTGATGTACAAAGGCCCGCAGGGGGAAGAGGAGCTGGCGGCGGCGAAAAACGCGCTTAAACTGCTGCGCTGCCGGGGAGAAATGCGCGCATACCCCGCAAGCTGGGGAGAGCGGAATGTCATCGTTCTCACCAAGCTGGAGCGCACGCCTGAAAAGTACCCCCGCAAGGCAGGAACCGTTGAAAAAAATCCCCTGTAAAGCCGGTCGACTTCTGGTAATTTTTGGAGAAGCCCATCGAGTTTTGCGTTTGTAGAGGATTTTGTGTCCCGATGGCGAATACGAAGAGCAAGGAGAGATCAAAATGCCCGTTTTTGATTTTATCGAAAAAATAGCGGAGCCCGACAAGCGGCTGGAAGAGATTTCGGCAGACCGCATTGTCCCTAATCCGGCGCAGCCTCGCGTAACCTTTGATGAGGAAAGTATTTCCGCCCTGGCGCAATCCATCAGCCAGGTGGGGCTGATTCAGCCTCTCGTGGTGCGCCAGATGGGCTCCGTATACGAGCTGGTGGCGGGCGAACGTCGTCTTCGCGCCTGCAAATCTCTGGGCATGGAAAAGGTGCCCTGCATCGTTCAGGAGTACGTGGCGGAGGAAGATTCCGCCATGATGGCCCTCATTGAAAACCTCCAGCGGGAGGACCTGAACTTTGTAGAGGAAGCGCAGTGCTACAACGCCCTCTTAAATAATTACAATCTTACGCAGGATGAACTGGCAAAACGCCTAGGCCGGAGCCAGTCCTCCATTGCCAACAAACTGCGCCTTTTACGTCTTTCTGAACCCGTAAAGGAAGCCATGCTGGCCTCCGGATTCACCGAGCGTCACGCCCGGGCTCTTTTAAAACTCCGGGAAGAGCGTCACCAGCTGGATATCATCAAAAAGGTGGGGGATAAGGGCCTTTCGGTCAAGGATACCGAGCGGCTTGTGGAAAAGACGCTGGACAAGTTCTATGATGAGCGTTGCCCAGGCGCTAAGCCCCGGCCCGTGATCGTCCGTCAGGTACGGGACTACCGCCTGTTTATGAATACGGTAAATGCTGCCATTACTCAGCTTCGGGAATCCGGCATGCATGTGACTGTGGAACAGAACGATCAGGATGGCGGCGTGGATATCAACATTAGTATTCGCAACAAGTAAAATCAGGAGCACTAATCAATTAGGCAAAAAGCAAGAACGCCAGCCGGAATTTCCGGTAGGCGTTCTTTTTGTTTTGTCCGCCCTGCGCTGCAAAAGCGCGGTCACAGAGGTAATTATACCGCGCAAGGGCAAAGCAAGAGCCCCTCTGGCATGTCGCTGCACAAAAATCTTCCGGCGGCCTATCCGCTTGCCCCGCAGGAGCACGGCCGCAACAAAAGAGGGCCGGAAAATCCGGCCCTCAAAGGGATAGGTAGATTCAATTACTGCCACTGGTATTTGACAATAGGGTTGCGTGCCGCGGCCACTTCGTCCGGCCTGCCCACAGGGGTGGTCAGGGGAGCCTGATGCAGCTGTTCCGGGTTCGTCTTGGCGATTTCGGCGATCTCCTTCATGGCCTTGATAAAGGCGTCTAGGGTCTCCTTGGCTTCGGTCTCGGTGGGTTCAATCATCATGGCTTCGTGGATGATGAGCGGGAAGTAAATCGTGGGCGGATGGTAGCCGAAGTCGATAAGGGCTTTGGCGATGTCCGAGGTGTGCGCTCCATACTTTTCCTCCAGCTCTCCGGGGTTTACTACGCATTCGTGCATGCAGATGCGGTCATGGGGAATTCCATAGGTGCCCTTCAGGTGGTGAAATACGTAGTTGGCGTTGAGTACCGCGTTTTGCGCGGCCTCTTTGATTCCCGCTGCGCCTAGGCTGAGGATGTAGGCGTAAGCCCTGGCCATAACGGCGAAGTTGCCGTAGAAGTTCTTCACTTTACCGATAGATTGGGGCATATCGAATTCCAGCGCCGCGCGGCCGTCCTTTTCCACCACAAGGGGGTAGGGCAGGAAGGGAATCAGCGCTTTTTTGCAGCCAACCGGGCCGCTGCCGGGTCCGCCGCCGCCATGGGGGGTGGCAAAGGTCTTGTGCAAATTGATGTGCATCACGTCGAAGCCCATGTCCCCGGGCCGAACTACGCCCATTATTGCATTGAGGTTGGCGCCGTCGTAGTATAAAAGGCCCCCTGCCTCGTGGATGATCTTTGCCACCTCTTTGATATTTTTCTCAAAGAGGCCCAGCGTGGAGGGGTTGGTAAGCATCAGCCCTGCGGTGTCGGGGCCTACCGCCGCGCGAAGGGCGTCCAAATCAATGCTGCCTTCGGAATCGGATATGATCTCACGCACCGAAAAGCCCGCCATGGCCGCGGAGGCCGGGTTGGTACCGTGGGCCGCGTCGGGCACAATGATGGTGTTGCGGGCAAAATCACCCCGGGATTCGTGGTAGGACTTGATGAGCATCAGCCCCGTATATTCCCCGTGGGCGCCGGCTGCGGGCTGAAGGGTAAACTTGTCGAACCCGCCGATCTCGCATAGGCACTTGTCTAGCGCTAACATTAAATCCAGAGCGCCTTGGGCCGTGTCCTGATCCGCAAGAGGGTGGAGGTCATTAAAGAGGGTGGCAACCTCCTCGTCGATCTTGGGGTTATACTTCATGGTGCAGGAGCCCAAGGGATAAAACCCGCTGTCCACGCCGAAATTCCGGCGGGAAAGGCCGGTGAAATGCCGCACCACGGTCACTTCGGAAAGCTCCGGCAGCCGGGGGGCAGATTGCGCAAAATAGGATTCAGGAATCAGGTTTTCAGCTTTCGGCACGTCCAGTTGGGGCAGGTCATAGCCCCGGCGTCCCGGTTTGCTCAGTTCAAACATCAGAGGAACCGTACTTCTCATTTGAGCACCTCCTTTAAGGCCGCCGCCACGCCGTCCATCTCTTCTTTGGTGTTGCACTCGGTGGCGCACCAGAGCATGCCCTGGTCATCGGGCAAGAAGCGGCGCAGGCGCACGCCGCCCATATAGCCACGGGCCTTCAGCTCGTCGTTGATTTCCCCGGGGCAGCGATCAATGTCCAGCACGAACTCGTTGAAGAAGGGCGTGTTGGGGTAGCGCATGTGCACGCCGGGAATGGCGCAAAGGGCTTTGGCTAGATAGTGTGCCTTTTGAATGTTCTGTTGCGCAACTTCCTGCATGCCTGCGGGGCCCATAAGGGAGAGGTATATGCTGGACATAATCGCGCACAGGCACTCGTTGGAGCATATGTTACTTGCCGCCTTTTCCCGGCGGATGTGTTGCTCGCGGGCCTGCAGTGTCAACACGAAAACCCGGTTGCCGTCGGCGTCCGTGGTTTGGCCCACGATGCGGCCGGGCAGGTTGCGGATGAGCTTCATGCGTGTGGTCATGAATCCGTAGTAGGGGCCGCCAAATGCCAGCGGCAGACCAAGGGGCTGTCCTTCGCCCACAGCGAAGTCCGCGCCGCAGTCCCCGGGCCGCGCAAGCGTTCCCAGGGCAAGGGGGTTTACATAGGCCACGAACAGCCCGCCGAAAGCGTGCGTCGCTTCGGCAAGGGCCGCGCTGTCTTCGATGCAGCCGAAAAAGTTAACTTGTGGAGCAATCAAGCCAGCCGCGCCTTCACTAAGGCTGGGGATGGCGGAAATGTCGGTAATGCCTGCGGGGGTAAGGGGGACCTCTGTCAGCTCCAAAGAAGCAAAGCGGGCGTAGGTCTGCATCACGGCGATCACGTCCGGATGCAGGGCCGCGCTGTAAAGAATCTTCTTTTTGCGCTTGCTGTCCCGAAGCGCCAGCAGGCTCTCACCTGCGGCGGTGCCGCCGTCGTATACGGAAGCGTTGCTGGCTTCCATGCCCGTAAGGTCGGAAATCAGGCTCTGGTACTCAAAAATGGCCTGAAGCATGCCCTGACTCATCTCGCACTGATAGGGAGTATAGGCGGTGTAAAACTCGCTGCGCATGGCCAGCTGGCTCACTGCGGCGGGAATGTAATGCCGATACGCCCCTGCACCCCTGAAAATGGGCATATTCGGGTCGGTGTCAGAAGCGAGTTTTTGGAACGCTCGGCGGATTTCCATCTCGCTCATGCCTGCAAAAAGGTTCAGCGGGCGGTGCAGTTTCAGATCTTCCGGCACGTCGGCAAAGAGATCCTCCATGCCCACAAGGCCGATGGATTCTAGCATTTCCTGCCGCTCCGCCGCCGTGTTGGGAACGTAGCTTTTCATTTTCGACCTCCGCCTTACTTGGAGATCTTGGCTTCGTAGGCGCCGGCGTCCATCACTTCGCCGTCAATGGTGCCCTCAAATGCCGCGATATAGGCGTTGTAGGGGTCCTTGTTGAGCAATTCGGGTTCCGCGTCCAGTGCGTCGTTTACCGCAGCCACTTTGCCGGTAACCTGCGTGTAAATCTCGGCGGCCGCCTTCACGGATTCCACCACGGCGAAGTTGTCGCCAGCGGAGAAGGAATCGCCCGCGCTGGGCATATCCACGAATACGATATCTCCCAGCTGAAGCTGGGCGTAATCGGTGATGCCAATCTTCAACTGGCCGTTTTCTTCCAGAATCCATTCGTCGTTCTGGGTATATTTGCGATCATTAGGTACCATTGTGCGCCTCCTTGTGGTTTTATTTAAAACTGGCTATTTTCTCTTATAAAAGGGCAGGGGGACCTGTATGGCCTTTAGTTTCTTGCCCCGGACTTCCACTTCAAAATCGGTGTCATCGGCCACGCTGATGTCCACCAATGCCATGGCATGGGAACCTTCCAGCGTGGGTACGAATACGCCGGAAGTGGTGAAGCCAACTTCCTTCCCCTGACAGTATACCGAGTAATGCTCCCGAACAATGCCCCGATCCAGCACCTTCAATCCGATGCGCCGGCGCTTTGCCGGGGCTAAAAGGGCGGATTTGCCGATGAAATCCGGCTTGTCCAGTTTCACCGCAAAGCCGATGTTGGCCTCCATGGGCGTGATGTCGGCTGTGAGCTCGTGGCCGTAAAGGGGCATGGCCGCCTCAAAGCGCAAAGAGTCCCGGGCAGCCAAGCCGCAGGGCTGCAGGCCCATGGGCTTTCCTGCCGCAAGCAGCGCGTCATAAAGCGTTGTGGCGTCCGCCGCAGCGCAGTAAAGCTCCACGCCGTCCTCGCCGGTGTATCCCGTGCGGGATACTAGGCACTTGACGCCTGCCACGGTCATCTCTGGCGTAAAGGTGTAATTCTTAAGAGGAATCTCGCCGATATAGCCCGCCGCATTCATTACTTCCATAAACCGAGGGCCCTGAAGCGCCAGCTGTGCCCACTGGGCGCTTTGGTTTACCGCTTTCACGTCTCCGAACATATGCTCGGAGAACCAAGCGAAGTCCTTGTCCGTATTTCCGGCGTTGACCACGATCATGTAGTGGTCGTCGCTGTGCTTGTAAACCAGAATGTCGTCCACAATACCGCCGTCTTCGTAGCAAAGCATGGAATAGCGGCAGCGGCCAGGGGTCATGGTGGTCAGGTCGTTGGTGCAAAGATTTTGTAAATAGGCAAAGGTATCCTTGCCTGTTACGTCGATTTCGCCCATGTGGGATACGTCGAACAAACCGCACCCTGTGCGCACGGCGGTGTGCTCCTCAATGGGGGATGTATACTGCACCGGCAGCGCCCAGCCGCCGAAATCCACAATCCTGCCGCCCAACGCTGCGTGCCTGTCATAGAGAGGAGTCTTCTTCAGGTTGTCCATGATTACCTCCTGGAAGTTATTTTATTTAAAAATAAAATTCAATTTCCAAATGTGAGCCAATAGCTATTATAACCTAAAACCTTGCAAGTACAAAGAACTTTTTAATAAAGATATCAAAAAAATAAGCCTACAAACTGTGTGTTTTATCAAAATACCAGCCGGGTCAGCAGCATGTAGAGTGCGGTGCCCCCGCCGATGCTCAAAAGTGCATTCTTTCTCCAAAGGTGAAGGGCTGCGGTAAGGGCAATGGCCATCAGTTCAGGCAGGCCGTGGGGCGGGGTTACGAAGGAAACGCCCTTGAGGCAGTAAACCACCAGCAGGCCCATCATGGCCGCGGGCAGCGTGTTTCCGAGGTAGGCGACAATGGGTGGAATCTGCCTGTTTTTCGGAAAAAACCAAAAGGGTAAAAAGCGGGAAAGCACTGCGCCCGCCGCCACCGCCAGTATGGTGAAAACGGTTTGCCAAGGCGTCAGCATAGTTGCCTCCTTCCCGCCAGAAGGGCTAAGAGAATCAGGCCCATGGCCGGCAGCATCGGGCTGCCGGGGAATACCAGCACACTCACCGCAGCGGCTGCGAAGCCAATCAGGGCGGGAATGCGGTTTTCTTTCACCTTCCACTGTTCCAGAAAAAGCACCACGAACAAAGCCGTGAGCACAAAGTCCAGTCCCTCGGTATTAAAGTGAAATGCGCTGCCGATCAGCCCCCCTACAAAGGAGCCGATCACCCAGTAACAGTAGTTGAGCAGCGTCACATAAAAATAAAACCGCTTCGGATCGCCCACCGGTTCTACGCTCACGCAGATGGAAAACGTCTCGTCGCACATGCCGAAAATCAGCAATGGCCGCAGCGCACCCGTATCCCGGTACTTGTCCAGCATGGCCAATCCGTAAAATAGATGCCGGGCGTTCACCAGAAAACTCAAAAGAAAGGCCTGTACAGGGTCAAAAACCACGGTCAGCAGCGTCAGCGCGGCATACTGCATGCTGCCGCAAAAGGCTAGTGCGCTGAAAAGCGCGGACCATAATGGACCGTAGCCCCGCTCGTGCATGAGGATGCCGTAGGTGATGCCCAAAATCATGAGCCCTGTAAGCACCGGGATGCTCTGCTTGAAGGCGGCGCCAAATGTGCTGCGCGGAGTCTCTGTTTTCGCCATAGTTCCCCCTTTTTTACCTTGATGATTGTAGCATTTTCCTATGCTCTTTTCAACCTGATGAAGGGTTTTTATGAAGGCGCTGCCATAAGACTGCGGGGAAAAATCTATTTATTGTCATTGGTTTTTAGCAAAGAACCTAGTATTTGTTAATTATGTCATAACGAAAAGACAGGTCATATCTATGACCTGTCTTTTATTTAATTTTTCTTAATCTTTTGTTTCTTTTCTTTAAGAAAAGAACCGGGGGGAAGGGGGGCGGCGCCCCCGCAAAACGCAAATCTTACGCAACCGCCTTAAGGAACATGTACAGCCGGGACTGGGCGGTAGAGGAATCATATTTGTCGCCGCAAGTCACCAGCACCATGAGCTTGCCTGCGTCGGCGGAGGTGGCGGTGGTGGAGAAATTTACCTGAGAGCGGCCGACCTGGTAGTTGATCCAGCTGGCCAAATCGGTGCCCGAGAGGCTTATGGCGTTCATGGTGTTGTAGGTGAGGGTACTGGAGGGCTCAGTCGCCTTGGTTTCATACATGGCGAACAGCTGCCATGTGGTATAATTGCCCATCTTGATGTAGAAGGTGGAATTGGCGCTGGAAGAGCCGCTTAAAAGCGCGTTTTGCACGTCGTGCAGCGCGTGGAACATGGTTTTGCTCACCCGCAGGTTATGCCCGGCCACTACCGTCACGTTCGCGAGGGTGTTGGAATAGGCGTAAATGCTGGCCGCGCTGGTCTTTGCGCCGTCGGGAGTATGGGTGTCGTAGTATAGGCTGGAGGAGAACATAATGGGGTGGCTGATGTTGGTGCCTGGTACCATAATGTAGCCCACGCAGTCTGGGTATTTAAGTGAGGAGTTGGTGTAGTTGCTGAGCACCTGAGCGGCATAAGTGGCGCTGGTGGCGCCGGCTGCCACCGTGGTAGTGCTGGTGCTGCCGGTAGACAGGAAACTGGAAAGGATGTAGCCGTTCTTGCCGTTTACGGTAACATAGCTGTAGCTGCCGGAAGTGCCGTTTACGGTGACCGCAGTGCCCTTGCTGATCTTGGCCAGTCGGTTGCTTCCGGATGTGGCCGCCTGCCGCAGGCTCACCCACTCATTACAGTTTACCACGGTGGCCGTGGTACCTGTCGTACTGGTGGTGCCGGTAGTACCCGTGGTATCGGTAGTGCCGGTGGATGTGGTGCCGCCTACAGTACCGGTATGACGCACACCGTTGATGTAATATTCGGTGGCGGTGCTGGAGCTGCTGCTGGAGCTGCTGCTGGCGGTAGTGCCGGTGCCGTTGTAGACAGGATTGCCGTAGACGTCATAGTACGCAACGGTGGGGGAAGAAGTTGTAGTGGAGGTCGTCAGCTTTATATTGGCATATGCGACATAGCCGGTATAGGATGCCGAGGAAGTGGTCACTGTAACCCGGTAAAAAGCGCCGTTTGTTGTCATGGAATGAATGCTCACGGAGCCACCGGAGTTGATGGTGCAAAGAACGGTGTTGCCGGTGGTGCCGGAAACAGTTTGATAAAGGTTGGTATTCGTAGTGACAATGCCGGTTGCGTATACGGTTTCCGCAAAGGCTGGGGTATATGCAACAAGCATAGCAACCACGGCCAGCAGGGAAAGGATGCGGGTAATACGGGTTCGTTTCATGGGATGCCTCCTTTAAAATCAGTAAGTGCTTCTGTCCTCTTAGCTTACGGCTTTAAGGACCATATAAATGCGCGCGTTGGATGTTTTGCTATAATAATCTCCGCAGCCGACCAGCATCACCAGCCGGTCGCCGGACGTGGCGCTCCCTACCACCATGCCCTTGCTGTTGCTTGCTGCGCGGGAAAGCTGATAGTTGAGCCAGGCGCTGGCGGAGGTGTTGTAGGGGCGTGCGTTGAATTCCAGTGTGCTTGCGGGCTCGTTATGTTCGGTTTCATAGAAGCAAACCAGCTCCCATTTTGTATAGCCCTGCCAGCTCAGGTTAAAATAGCGGGTCTGGGCAGAGCTGCAGCTCTTGCCGCAGTATTCGCAGGTGGACTTACCCAACCATGCGTTTTGCACGTGATGAAGCTGGTGGAAGCGTGTGCCGGAAGAGCGAAGATTGTGGCCCAGTATAATGGAAATCTGGCTGCTGTAATCCGTGAGCGCATAAAAGTATGCCATGCTGCTGGTTTCGTACTTGTATTTGCCGTTGATTACAGTGTTGGCCATAACGGACTGATTGATGTTGGTGCCGTCGATCTGCAGGTGACCCCAAGTATTGGACGTGGGGTTGCTGGCAGAGGTTGTGGGTGCCGTAGCAGCAGTGCCGGAAGTATAGACCGTGAAATCCTGTTTTCTGGCAAAGCCCTCATAGCTGTTATACTTCGCGTAGTAATAGCTGCCGTTCTCGCCCAGTATGGTAAAGGTATTCCCTTTTTTCACGCTGGTCACCCGATTGGAACTGGAGGTGGAGGAGATGGCGGCCTTCCTGATGATGACGGTCTCCTTGTTCACCCCAGTGTAGCTTTGGGGGTAGGCCGTGTAGCTAGGGGTAGTTGCCGCGGCGGCGGTGCCGGAGGACGCGGAGAGGGTGAAGTCCTTCATGCGGGCAAAGCCCTCGTAGCTGTTGTATCGCACGTAGTAGTAGCTACCGCTGGTACCTAGTATGGTAAAGGTATTCCCTCTTTTTACGCTGGCCACCCTGTTGTAGCTGGAAGTGGAGGAGATAGCGGCTTTCCTGATGATGACGGTCTCCTTGTTCACTCCGGTGTAGCTTTGGGGGTAGGCCGTGTAGGTAGGGGTAGTTGCCGCGGTGGCGGTGCCGGAGGACGCGGAGAGGGTGAAGTCCTTCATGCGGGCAAAGCCCTCGTAGCTGTTGTATCGCACGTAGTAGTAGCTGCCGCTCTTACCCAGTATGGTAAAGGTATTCCCCTTTTTCACGCTGGCCACCCGATTGGAACTGGAGGTGGAGGAGATAGCGGCCTTCCTGATGATCACGGTTTCCTTATTCACGCCGGTCAGGGCCGTGGAATAGGCGGTATAGGCGGCTGAGCCGGTGGTGGGCGCGGTGCTACCGGCGGTGGTAGTACCGCCTACAGTGCTGGTATACGCTACGCCGTTTATGTAGTACACGGTGGTTGTTTCGGCCAAAGCTGTGGCTGAAGCCGTAAAGAGCATGGCTGCAAGCGCAAGCAATGCGGTGGTTCTAAGCGCGGTCTTTCTCATAGAATGTCCCTTTCTTCTCGCTTCTTTTATTTCTTTGCATTGTCCTCATCGTCAAACACGAACGCTGCGTGAAAAGGATCCTCTTCTTTGTTGGGTTCGCTGCCCGAAATGGGCTGTCGGCCTGTGACCGCAACGATGTAGATCATCATGGCCGCCAAGGTGCCGATGCCAAGAATGGAGCCGATCACGTCCAGCGCGGACTTGGGGGCGAAAACGCCTCCAAATTTCAGCGCGTTTGTGAGAATCAGCGCGACGCCGCTGACGGCGGAGAAAATGCGCAGTACTTTTACATATTTTTCCCTGGAAATTTTAAGATATTCATTGCGGAAGAGTTTGCCCTTGGCCACGATGGCGCTGATTAAAAGGTAAAAGCCTCCCACGAATTGAACTATGCCTGCGAAATCGATCATCTGGAACCTTTCCGGCCGGGGTACGGCCTGGCATCAGAGCTTTTTCAGCTTTGCGCCGTCCTTACTGTCCTCCACGGCGAAGCCCATGGCGGTGAGTGCATCACGGATTTCGTCCGCTTTTGCCCAGTTTTTTGCTTTCCGGGCCTCAATGCGCTCCGCAAGCAGGGCCAGTGCTTCCTTGGGAAATTCCGTGGCTTCCTCGTGCTGGAGAATGCCCAGTACGCCCGTCATGCTGTCGAAAAGCTCCGCTGCCTTGTCCAACGCCTCTTTGCCCCGGGGTTCGGAAACGAAGGTGTTTACGGCTCGGGCGTAGTCGAACAGGCAGCCGATGGCGTCGGCGGTGTTTAAATCGTCGTCCATGGCGGCATTGAAGGCTGCTCGATGGGTGCTGATGTCTCGGATGAATTCCGCGTCTGCCTCCGTAGGGGCGGGAGCCACGGCAGCTTCTTTGAGCCGTTGCCGCGCGGTCCGGATCCGGGCGAGGCCGGCGGCAGATTGTTCCACCAACTCTCGGGAGAAGTTCACCGGGTTGCGATACTGGGCGCTCAAGAGAAACAGGCGCACTGCCTCTAAATCGAATTCTTTGGAAATGTCCCGCACCAGCAGAAAATTGCCGAGGCTCTTGGACATTTTTTGGTTGTTGACGTTGATATATCCATTGTGCATCCAGTAGCGGGCGAAGGGCTTGCCCGTGGCTGCCTCGCTCTGGGCGATTTCGTTTTCATGGTGGGGGAAAACCAAGTCCTGCCCTCCGGCGTGAATGTCGAAGGTGGGGCCAAGAAGCTCCATGCTCATGGCGGAGCATTCGATGTGCCAGCCGGGCCGACCCATGCCCCAAGGGGTTTCCCAGGCGGGCTCCCCAGGCTTTGCGCCCTTCCAAAGGGCAAAATCCAGCGGATCCCGCTTCTTTTCGCCCGGCTCAATGCGGGCGCCGCTTTCCAAGTCCTCGATGGCCTGGCCAGAGAGCTTACCGTAATCCTCAAAGCTGCGTACGGAGAAGTAAACGTCCCCGTCTCCGGTGGGGTAGGCATGCCCCTTGTCGATGAGGGTCTGCACCAGCGCGATGATCTGGGGAATGTGTTCCGTGGCCCGGGGGTTATTGGTGGCCCGCTCCACGCCCAGCGCGTCCGCGTCCGTATAATACTCCTTTATATATCTTTCCGCCAATTCCGGCACAGTGGTATTTTCTTCCTTTGCCCTGCGGATCAGTTTATCGTCGATATCTGTGAAGTTTTGAATGAAATGTACCTTATAGCCCTGGTATTCCAAGTAACGGCGAAAAGTGTCGAACACCACGAAGGGCCGGGCATTGCCGATGTGAAAAAAGTTGTAAACCGTGGGCCCGCATACATACATGCTGATTTGACCAGGCACAAGCGGCACCAGTTCTTCCTTTTTGCGGGTCATGGTATTGTAAATTTGCATGGAACGACCTCCGTTTTCCTCTGGTTTTTTATTTTACCATAATCTAGTATGGCAAAAAAGGCTTAAATTGTTAAGACTTTAATAACAACGCCGTGCTGTGCCGAAAAGTTTCCTCATCGGCATTTACCGAAAAATTTTGCGTCGGCGCCTGTTCCAAAAGGGCCTTTTAACACCTCAAGCGGTTAGTTTTTCAAGCGCTTATAATTCTCGGCGATAAACCGCGCGCCTGAGAATGTAAGCTTATTCTGCACATCCACCTGGTGGTCGATACCAGCGTTGTGAAGTACTGTGCGGTCAGCGTACACGCCGTCGGCCTCCAAAAGCTCGACCACCAGCCCCGTGAACTCCTGCAGCGAGGGATAGGGGAAGTTCAGCGCCAGCGAAAACAGGCCGCTTTGCACGGAGCCCCGGGCCGTGGCACAAAGAAGCACATTTTCCGGCAGCTCCCGCTGTGCACAAAGGGCGGAGGAAAAGGCGCGCAGTTCCTTGCCGTCCGGGTTGATGTCATCCAGAAGAAGCACAAACCGCAGGGGTTGGCTCTTTAGCAGGGGCAATATGCCTGCGGCGTCCCGGAGGGTCGCCTCGGAAACCACAATGAGCCGCACTTCTGGCAGTTCGTGAAGCAAAGAAAGCACCTGTGCGGTTTTGCCCACGCCGCTGCCGCCGTAAAGCAGCATTCCGGCGGCTTTCTCGCCCTGCATGAAGTGGATGGTGTTTTCCATCAGCCGCATCCGTTGGGATTCGTAAAGGGAGATGGGTACAATGGGCGTCATGGCCTCTTCGCCAAGGGGAAGAAGCTCACCCCGATCCAGCCGGAAGGCCCGGTACCGCAGGAAATCACCTGAGCCATAAGAGGCGAAAAAGCTGATAATGTCGTCGGCCACCGTGGCCCAGTCCGCCGCGGAAAGCAGCCGGTAGTAAATCTCCTCCAGCGCCTCGTCGGCGACGTAGCTGTCCAAAAGTCCGGCTTTGCCGTAATCCCATGGAGTAAAGCAAAGGGGAATCTGGGGCTGCCGCTCGGAGGTCTGCCCCTCTGAGCCGCCCCGTGGCAGCGGTCGATTGTTATAGCCTGCCCACACGGCTGTGGACATGATGGAAATGTTGTCTTTTGCGGGGAGTCGCTGGCGTGTTTCCCGCTGTTTTTCTCCGAAAAACCGGGCAATCGGTGCGCTGTCCAGCTCGCTCAGGCCGCCGAGGATGGAAAGCTCTTCCTTAAGGTTGAGGGAAAGGGCTTCGCCCATGTTTCTGGCGGCCGCCGCGGCCGAAAATCGGTTGGAACGCTGCAGTAGCAGATATAACAGGTAATCTCGCCATAGGTTTCCGCTGACCCGTCGGGCGGGGCAATCCAGCATGCGCCTTGTGGCAATGTGATATTGCCGAAGCGCCAAAGGAACCTCGCCGGCGCTCAGGGCTTCAAACATGGCGGCCAAAGAGCAGAACACGGGCTCCGCTTCCTCTCCGATGGCGGAGCGGGCGAAGTGGGAGAGAAAATGGCCGGCCGCCTCTTCACAGGAACAGTCTTTCCAATCGCGCATGCCGATACCTCCGTATATGATTCCGCTTTTTTCTTACCCTTTATCATACCACAACCGTCCGTGTTGCGGCAATCGGGGAAGGATGATATACTTGGGCAGAGATAAACAAAATCGGCCCGCTTTGCATATTGATAAATGAGAGGGCATACTATATCTGAAAGGCTTATGTATGGGAAAGACCATCGTGCTCACCGGCGGCGGCTCTGCCGGCCATGTAACCCCAAATCTGGCTCTTTTGCCTAGGCTCTGGGCGGAGGGTTACGCCGTTCACTACATTGGAACCGCCGAAGGCATCGAAAAGGATTTGTTAAAAAAGGAAGACGTTACCTATCATCAAATCAGCGCGGGAAAACTCCGGCGCTATTTTTCCGTCAAGAATTTTCTGGATCCCTTCCGTGTGGTGCGGGGCATTTGCCAGTGCCGACGGATTCTTAAGCAGGTAAAGCCGGATGTTGTGTTTGCCAAGGGTGGCTACGTATCCGTCCCGGTGGTGATTGCCGCGCGGGGCAAGGCTCCGGTGGTGGTTCACGAGTCCGACTATACCCCCGGACTGGCTAACAAAATCAGCGAAAAATTTGCGGATAAAATCTGCGTCACCTTCGAGGATACCTTGCAACATGTGGGAAAAAAGGGCATTTTCACCGGCACCCCCATCCGCCCGGAGCTGTATGCCGGCAAGCGGGAGCTGGGCCTGCGCTTTGCCGGGTTTAGCGGGCAGAAGCCCGTGCTTCTGGCCATGGGAGGCAGTCAGGGCGCGCAGCCCCTTAACGATGCGTTGCGTGCGGCGCTGCCGGAATTATCCGATTCTTACGATATTATACACCTGTGCGGCAAGGGTAAGGTGGACGCTGCGCTCAATGGCCCCGCCTACCGTCAGTACGAGTATATCAAGGAAGCGCTGCCCGATCTGTTTGCGGCGGCAGATATCATCCTCTCCCGAGCGGGGGCCAACGCGGTGTTTGAGTTTCTGGCGCTGGCTAAGCCTGCCCTTCTTGTGCCGCTGCCCCGCTATGCCAGCCGCGGGGACCAAATCCTTAACGCGGGCTATTTTTCCCGCAAGGGTTACGCCATGACGCTGGATCAGGAAAATCTTAACCCGGGCACCCTAACGGGAGCCCTCAAAGAGCTTTACGATAGCCGGCTTTCCTTCGTGTCCCGCATGAGCGAGGATGCCACGGCAGATGGAACAGATGGGGTCATAGCCGTGATCCGGGCGGTGTCACAATGATCCGGCCCATGGAAAAAGAAGAACTTCTCCGGCGGCTGAACCTGCCTAACGGGTCAGAAAAGCTGATGGGGCAGGCGGAGGCGGCCTTTGCCCCCGCTTATGTGCTTTTTCTGGAAGGCGATCCTGCCGCCGCGGCATTTTTGTGCCGCTGCGCAAAAAAGAAGGAGTTTCGGAATCAAATCAACGAGGCATTGGGACAGGACAGGCAGCCTCTTCGCGCGGCGCTGGCGTCGGACATGCCCAAGTTGCGCAAAAATGCCGCCCGTCTTATGGGTGAGCTGATGGATCCCGCTGACTTACCTTTTTTAATCGAAGCCATAAAAGGGGAATCCCAACGCTTTGTCCGCCCCTCCATGCTGCTCTCCATCGGCGCCATCGGCGGCGAAGCGGCGAAAACCTTTCTGAATTCTTACATTGTAACCCCGGCACAGGACTCTTCTGAGGCGCGTCACGTCCGGGAGGAGAACGAAGCCCTTTCCACCGCCAAAAAGCGGTTTTTGACCCTGCAAAAGCATCCGTTTCTGGGCTTTGAGGAGCCGCAGGAGCTGGAGCTTCGCGCACCGGATAGGCTTTCGGGCGCTCTGGCGGCGGAGTTGAGTGCGCGGGGGTTTCAGCCATATGCCGTGAAAGACGCGTCTTTGCGGGTAAAAACGGCGGATGTGGCCAAGCTCTTTTTTGCTCGCTGTTTTTATGAAGCCCTTTTCCCGGTGTCCGCTTCCGGGTTGGCGGATCCTAAAGTGCTCTCGCGGCTGGCGCTTCCGGTCATGGAGCGGCTGTTTTCCCGCCATGGCGGTGAGCCGCCTATGGGCTACCGCGTGGAGGTGCAGGGAAGCCGTACGGACCGGGGAGCGTTTGCCCGGGCCATGGCCGCAGAAATCCCGGAGGACCGCTTTATTAACGCTCCCGGTGATTACGAAATGGAACTCCGGGTGGAGCTCTTGGAAAACGGCGGCGCAAACCTCTTTATCAAGCTGTATACCCTGATTGACCGCCGCTTTGACTATCGGGTGGGGGCGCTGCCCGCCTCCATGAATCCTGTGACGGCGGCGGCTGTGCTCCGCTATGCGGGGGCGTATCTTCGCCCCGGGGCCCGGGTGCTGGACCCTTGCTGCGGCAGCGGCACGTTTTTGCTGGAGCGGGAAAAGTTCTCTTCCTGCGCTGCGCTCACCGGTGTGGATATTGCGCAAAGCGCCGTGGATATTGCAAAGAAAAACGCTGCAGCAGCCCGTTCCAAGGCAAAATTTATCCGCAACGACTGCATACGCTTTGTGGCGGACACTCCCTATGACGAACTGGTCGCCAACCTGCCCTTCGGTAACCGGGTGGGTAGCCATAACGACAACTTGCGCCTCTACGTAGGTATTTTGGATCGGATTCCCTCCTGGCTCAACAAGGGCGGCGTGGCCGTGCTCTATACCATGGAATACACCTTGCTAAAAAAGCTGGTGCGGGACAGGCCCTTTTTAAAGCTTGTCACCGAAGTCCGCACCGAGGCTGGGGGCCTGATGCCCTCGGTGTTCATTCTGAAAGTTTTATAAGAGTAAGGCGGTGAATTTTCACCGCCTCTTTTTATGTTCAATGCGCCAGAATCGCTTCCCCAAGCTTACCCGATAACTGCTTTCTCCCTGATAGTTGCCGTATGCCCCCCTGGCGGCTTTCCTGCGAAACTCGGTGAATAGAAGGCAGAGCAGAAGCGCAATGCCCCCGTATCCGACGATGGGGTAAAGGTATTTCACCAAATTGGAAAATCCAAACTGGCTGCCCAAGAGCGCTGCCGCCGTGGTGACGATGATGAGGGAGTTCTCCTTAAGGGGGAATTTTTTATAGCCGCTGAACCGGGCGGTGAAACCGTAAAGGGAACCTACGGCGGTGGTGTAGATTTCCGAAATCAGCACCAATGCGTAAATCAGCTGTACAGCCGGTGAAATGCGTCCGGCGACGGAGGCCATGGGAACTTCAAGCCCCGCGATTTGGGGAGCGGACGCTGACAGCGCCAGATAGATCATCAGCAGGGAAAAGCCCAGCCCCACGCCGCCCAGCACCGCGCCGTATTTTATGGCCCTTCTGTCCCGGGCGTTTAGACCCAGCGGACCCAGAATAGCGATGGAGATCACGGTGTTGTATGCCACATACAGCACGGCGGAGAGAAACCAGTTGGAAACCAGCCCGCCGCTGCTTTCAATGGCTTGCGTCAAATTAGGAGGCGTGGTGAACAGGGCGTACAGACTGATGCCAAAAACCGATAGCAACAACAGCGGAACCACTGCGCTGATGGAGTTTACGATTCCCCGGATTCCCGTCATCACCGTTACGCATGCCAGCACACCCATGATTAAATTCCCCCAAAATCCCGGGAGGGTCAGCTGCTGCTCAAATATTGCGCCCGTCCCGGCCATCATGGCCGTAAGCGCACCAAACAGGAAAAAGGTGGTCAGCACATCCATAAAGATCCCCAGGTACTTTCCGCCGGCATACCGCAGGATCTCCATGTGCGATTTGGCGTTGAGCCGTAGGCCTAGATCCATGATGATGAACCCAAACAATACAAACAACCCCGTGGCCAAAAGCAGCCCGGCAATCCCCGAAATTCCAAATTTGCTGAAAAACTGCAGCACTTCCTGTCCCGTGGCAAACCCTGCGCCTACCACCACGCCGATGTAAGTCGCCGCCAGCTTTGCCGCGGAGATGCCTTCCTTTTTCACGCGTCTTCCTCCTTGATCGAGATCCTCGTTTTCTTAATATTGCGCGGCCTATGCGTTTTTATCCCGCGGCCCACGGTATAGTAACATTTATATGAGGAAATGCGTCGGAATAAAAAGACGTTTTCAAAAAAAGCGCGCGAAAGGGCAGCACGAAGTCTCGCCGCCGTCATTTTGTCATAGGGAACCCCCGGCTATGCCGGAGGTTTAATGAATATATGCAAATGGTTGTTCGTCCAACAGCGAGAAAGTCTTTTATATTATTTAAGAAAGGGAATCCTCTGTTTTTGCAGAGAGAAGGGGCAAAGCTCTCTCAATAAAAAAGCCCCGGCGTTTCTCGCAGGAGTGTAAGGGGCAAAGCTCTTTCAATAAAAACACACCCCTGCATTTCCCACAAGGGGGTGAGGGGCCTTGCTCTCTGCAATTAAAAAATTTTCGTCGCCGCCATAGGCGGCGATAGTGAACATCTCCCAAGTCTTTTCAAATGGTAAGGGGTTTTCAAGCGGCAGTCCCATTCCGCGCAGGCGGCGATACGGGCTTATCAACCTCTCGCATTCTGGAGGAGCCTGCGATTTCCGAGCCTTGCCGTCCGTGTGCGGGCCGGATTTCACCGAGGGTTGGGAACGAAACCTTTTTAAAAAAACATATCCGCGCTTCCTACATGTGGTACATGGGTCAAGCCCCTTCCAAAAAACGCGCCAGAATTTCTCGCGGGTGAGTGTAAGAAGGATGAAAAAAATCTCCTTTAATAAAAAAGCCCCCACGCATTTTCGGAGCAGGGGGGCGGGGGCTTCGCCCCTCTTTAATAAAAAAATATTCATCGCCGCCGCAGGTGGCGATACATTAAGTGCCAACCTTTGCGGCGGCGCATACGTCTTAAAAAAATCGCCCGCAATAGCGGCTTTACCTACACAAAAAATACCCCCAGCCTCGCCGGGGGCATTTAATATGTGCTTACAGCGCCTTTATGTCCCGGGTCAGTTCGTCTACTTCTTCGTCGGGCGTAGCCCAACATGTGCAAAAGCGCACGATGGGGCGGCCTTCAACCGTCCGGTCCCATATACCCAAATAGTATTTCTTTTCCAAATGCGCCAGTTGGTCTTTTGTGAGCAGGGCAAACTGCTGGTTGGTGTGGGATGAGATGTAAGGGGGAATTCCCTTTTCTTCCAGCGCCTGGCGGATGCGCAGCGCCTGTTCCACCGCATTGCGGCAGAGATGAAAGTAAAGGCCGTCCGCAAAGAGGGCTTCGAACTGAATGCCCAGCAGCCGCCCTTTGGCCAGCATCCCGCCGTGCTGTTTGATGGCGTAGCGAAAGTCTTTCTTAAGCGAGTCCTTTGTGATGACCACCGCCTCGCCGAAGGCTGCGCCGCATTTGGTGCCACCGATGTAAAAGATATCGCAAAGCTCCGCAATGTCGGGAAGCGTTAGGTCGTTGTCGGGAGCGGCAAGGCCGTAAGCCAACCGTGCGCCGTCAAGGTAAAGGGGCAGGCCGCAGCGGCGGCAGGTGTCGCTGAGCTCCTTTAGCTGTGCTTTGGTGTACAGGGTTCCGGGCTCCGTGGGAAAGGAAATATATACCATACCTGGCTGTACCGTGTGCTCGCTGACGCCGCTGTCCAGGTGGTCCCGGTAATAAGCCTCCACTTGCGCGCTGGTGATGGTGCCGTCGGCGGAAGGCAGGGCAAGTATCTTGTGGCCCAAGGCCTCAATGGCACCCGTCTCATGGCAGGTGATGTGACCGGTTTCGGCAGCGAGCACTCCCTGATGGGGGCGCAGAATAGAGGCAATCACCGTCATGTTGGTCTGGGTTCCGCCCACAAGAAAGTGGACGTCCACATCGGGATTGCCGCAGGCGCGGCGAATCAGCGCCCGGGCGTTTTCACAGTAGGGATCCAGGCCGTAGCCTGAGGTGCGGTGGCTGTTGGTCTCCACAAGCCGCTTTAACAGCGCCGGATGCGCACCGTCTACGTAGTCGCACTGAAAATACATCATAAGTCAGAAAATAGCCCTCTCATTATAAAATGTTTCACGTGAAACAATCAGTCGTCCGAAAGCAGGCCAAGCCCCTCCATGGCGCTTTGCTGTGCCTCGTCCTCCGGGGAAATATCTCCGGCGGTCAACCCTATGAGGATGTCCGAAGCCCGGTCGAAGTCCGCTTCCGGCACATACAGGTCAACCCCGTAAAACCCGCCGCCATACACCGCGCCTGCGCCCCGGGTCTTAATGAAGCAGGGAATTCCCTCCTCCGTAAGCGCACCCTTCGCCAGCTCTGCCAACACGGGGTCTGCCGCTTTCATCAGCCTTTTGGCAGATTCACCGTCCATACCGCACCTCCGTTGCTTCATAATACGATATCATACCACACTTCGCACCATGTTTCACGTGAAACATTTTCAAGTATTCTCCCCCAAAAAGTACACAATCGCCGTTCGCCCAATCATTTCATAGGACGCTCCTGCGTTTTTCGCATAGCCGGAACCGCCGCCCTCTTTGCGCCGCCATGCGGGCTTTGCATAGAGAACCGCTCGCTCTTCGGCACAGCTGCAACTGTTGCCAGATGCTTTTGCGGGGGTACAAAGAGCAAGGCCGCATTTTTCGTCATGTTTCACGTGAAACATTGTGCGGGGGGAATAAATACGGTATAATGACTTCAGCCGAAAAAGAGGGCGGCTTCCGGTCGCCGCGCCGTAAGCTCGGCACTTCGCGCGCATTAAGCCGCCGTGCCTAAGAATTCGCTTCGGCGCCGCTTCAAGCGGTGCCGCGCATCAGATTTTTAAAATGCGAACGAAAGAACGGGAGGATCACTTGTGACCAAAATAATTGCCATCGCCAACCAAAAGGGCGGGGTGGGAAAAACTACCACCACCGTCAATCTTTCTGCCTGCGTAGCCCAGGCGGGGAAGCGGGTGCTCTGCGTGGACATCGATCCACAGGGGAATAGCACCAGCGGCCTGGGGGTGAATAAGGATGAACCCGAGTACAGTATCTACGATGTGCTGATCAATGGTGTGCCCGTAAAGGACGCCGTGGTAAAAACCAAAGTGGAGGGACTTGACCTCCTGCCTTCCCGCAAGGAGCTTTCGGGCGCTGAAGTGGAGCTTGTGAGCGTGCTCTCCCGAGAAACGGTATTAAAACGGGCGCTCTCTACCATTCGGGGGAATTACGATTATGTGTTTATTGATTGCCCACCCTCACTGGGCCTGTTGACGGTAAACGCGCTGACCGCCGCAGATACGCTCTTAGCGCCTATTCAATGCGAATATTATGCCCTAGAGGGGCTTTCTGATCTGATGAATACCGTAAAACTCATCCATGCCAACATCAATCCCAGCCTGCAGGTGGAAGGCGTGGTGCTCACCATGTTTGACGCGCGCACCAATCTCTCCGCGCAGGTGGTGGACGAGGTAAAGAAGTTCTTTAAAAATAAAGTCTATAAAACCATCATTCCCCGCTCGGTGCGGCTGGGCGAAGCTCCCAGCTTCGGCCTGCCTATCACTCTTTACGATGGGAAGTGTGCTGGCGCGCTGGCCTATCAGGCGCTGGCGCTGGAACTCATCGGAAAGGAGGAAAAATAAATGGCGGCGAAAAAAGGATTGGGACGGGGGCTGGACGCCCTGTTAGGAGAGTATACCGCCGCGCCTAAAGGCACGGAGGAAGTGGATATTTACCTTATTGACCCAAACACGGAACAGCCCCGCAAGAGCTTTGATAAGGAAAAGCTGCACGAGCTGGCCGAATCCATCCGTCGCCACGGCATGGTGCAGCCCATCATCGTGCGGCAAAACGGCGAACGGTTTACCGTCGTGGCCGGCGAGCGGCGCTATCGGGCCGCCCGTATCGCGGGGTTAAATCAGGTGCCGGTGCTGGTGAAGAATCTGGAGGACAAAGAGGTCATGGAGGTGGCCCTGGTGGAGAACATCCAGCGGGAAAATCTTAATCCCATCGAAGAAGCCGCCGCCATCCGTTTTCTAATGCAGCAGCACGATCTGACCCAGGAAGAGGTATCCAAACGCCTTTCCAAGAGCCGGCCGGCCATCGCCAACACGTTACGGCTTTTAACCCTGCCCGCGTCCGTGCAGGGTGCGCTGAAGGAAGGAATGATGCAGTCCGGCCACGCCCGGGTGCTGGCGGGTATGCAGAACGATGCGGACAAACAGACGCTGGCCCAGGAAATTGTTGAACTGGGGCTTTCCGTGCGGCAGACGGAACAGCGGGCGAAGGAAATGGCGGAAGGGCCAAAGCAGAAACCGGCCCCGGCAAAAAAGCCGCAGGACAACGACCTCCATGCGGCGGAAAAAGAGCTGCGGGAGAAGCTGGGTACCAAGGTCAGCATTCTGGGGAACCCGAAGCGGGGGAAAGTGGTCATTGAGTACTTTTCAAAACAGGAGCTGCAGGAGATTTACGACTTGCTGGCCCGGTAGGGAAACGAGAATTGAAGAACAAAATTCAATTGAGCCAATAGGGAGCGTAGATTAAAGAAAAACCTCCAAGCGCGCGAATTTGGGAAGATCCGCATCCGCCACAGCGCCGATTGAAGAAAGCGCATGGCAAAAGCGGGCATAAAATAAAGAATAAGCACCCCGGGCAAAGCCCAGGGTGCTCGTTTTCTGCCGATCAACGGACAGATGTTTTCTTACTTGCTCAAACCACGTCTTATTTTTTCTCCATGATCTTGAGAATGTCCTTCTGCCCGCCAGAGACGATAATGTGCTCATCGGGGGTAAAAATATGCCCTGTGTTGATCATGGGTGCGATATGGAGGCCCTTGCGCACGCCAATCACGCTGATGTTGAATTTTATGCGCACGTTCAGCTCACGAATGTTGTGCCCCGCCCAAGAAGCGGGCACCGCGATTTCCATGATGGCGTACTCTGGTGATAGCTCGATGTAGTCGAACGCGCCTTTTGCCGAGAAGCGCACCGCTGTGCGCCGGGCCATATCCCGTTCCGGATATACCACTTCGTCCGCGCCAATTTTAATGAGAAGATCCGCATGGATGTCGTGATTGGACTTGGACACCACATACTGCGCCCCTAGTTCTTTGAGCAGCGAAGTGATTTCCAGTGACGATTGGAAATTGTCGCTGATGCAGACGAAGCACACGTCAAAATTGCGTATTCCCAGCGCGTTAAGCACATCTTTATCCACACAGTCCCCGATCTGCGCTCGGGTGACAAAGGGCGAGATTTTATCAATGGCGTCCTCGTCCACATCTACTACCATCACCTCGTTGCCCAATTCCATAAACTTGATGGCGAGATTTTTTCCAAAGCGCCCCGCGCCTATGATCAGCATTGACCGCATTGTTTTTTACTCCTTATCCGACAATGATTTTCCCAATGGGATTTTTCAGCTTATTATGGTTTTGAGCCCGCGCAACGGCCAAGAATACCGTAATACTGCCTACGCGTCCAGTATACATCAATAAGATTATAACCAATTTGGACAGCGTGGGCAATGTCGGCGTAATACCGGTGGTCAGTCCCACGGTGCCGATGGCCGAGAGGCATTCAAAAGCGGCGTCGGTAAAGGCGAAGCCTTGGACACAGAGGATCAGCATTCCGAGAATTGCCTGAACCACGAACACGGCGATGCCGGAAAACGCGCGGTGCATCACATCGTTCTCCAGACGATAACGCCTTACGGCGACATCTTCGCGTCCGCGCAAAGAGGAGATGACTGCCGCCGCAGCTACCACTATGGTAGTGGTCTTAACGCCGCCGCCCGTGCTGCCCGGCGAAGCGCCGATGAACATCAGCAGCATGGTGGTCAGCTTGGAAGGATCCGAAAGCGAGGCGGTGTTTACGGCGCTAAAGCCTGCCGTCCTGGGTGTCACCGATTGAAAAAACGCCGAAAGTAGCCGCTCTCCCGTGTTCATTCCGGCAAAAACGCCATTGTACTCAAACAGCAGGTACAGCACCGTGCCGATAAGCACCAACCCCACGGAGGCGCCAATCGCCACCTGGGTGTGGAGGTGGAGGCCCCTGGGCTTAAATCGGTTTTCGACCAGGTTGTTCCAGACAACAAAGCCGATGCCGCCGATGAGCAGCAGCCCGGCCACGGTGAGAATCACCAGCGGGTCACCCGCAAAATGCGACAGCGAAGACGACGGCGCGAGCCTGCCCATCAGGTCAAAACCGGCGTTGCAAAAGGCAGAAACGGCATGAAAAGCGGAAAACCAAACCCCGGACCAGAATCCGAAGAGGGGAACAAAGCGGATTGACAGCAGCAAGGTGCCCATCCCCTCAAAAATCGCGGTGCCGATAAGGACGCGCCGCACCAGTTTAACGACGCCGCCCAGCTGCATGGAGCCGACGGCCTCGGATAACAGCGATCGTTCCCGAAGACCGATCCGCTTGCCCAGCGCCAAGGAAAACAGAATGGCGACGGTCATAAAGCCCAAGCCACCGATTTGGATGAGAAATAGGATGACCGCCTGACCAAAGAGAGAAAACTGAGACCAAGTATCGTACACCACAAGACCCGTCACACAGGTGGCAGAAGCGGCACTAAAGAGCGCGTTGAGAAATGGGATAGCCGTTCCGCTTTTGCTGGCGAAGGGCATACGCAGAAGGATCGCGCCAATCAAAATGATGGCGGCGAAGCCTACGGCCAGGATGCGCGTGGCGCTCCATTTTTTAAAATTCATCATCCAATCCCCCGAAGTCCCCTTGCCCAAGCATCAGCCAAAGCTTCGCACAATGTATACAATCTGCGCCGCCGCAAACAACCGGCGATTTGGAATTAAGCATAGCGCAATCCCGCGGACTTTAAATCCCTCCGCCTTACTTTGTGGCATGCATGCGCAAATTCAATATCATCCACTATCATACAGCATTTCCTGTATTTTTGCCAACAGTGCGATGGAAATCCTATTAAATAATACTCCCAATAATACTCCCAATTTCCCAGTCCTGCAAGCCTTACGCAAAGATTTCTTCGCTGGAGGGGGGGGAGGAAAGTAAAAAGAAAGCCGTACGGGTGCACGGCTTTCTTAAGAAGGCGAAGACTACCCGATTTCTCTTGCGGTTTTCTTGCGATCCTCTTTGTTGAGGATTCGCTTGCGCATGCGGATGTTCTTGGGCGTCACTTCCACCAGCTCGTCGTCAGCAATGAACTCCAGGCACTGCTCCAGCGAAAGAACGGAAGGGGGCGTCAGGCGCAGCGCGTCATCGCTGCCGCTGGCGCGCATGTTGGTGACGTGCTTCTTTTTGCACACATTCACTACGATGTCCTCATTGCGGGAGCATTCGCCCACCACCTGGCCCGCGTATACTGGCACACCGGGCCCCACAAAAAGCCGGCCCCGCTCCTGGGTGTTAAACAGACCATAGCTGGAGGTATCCCCGGTTTCATGGCAAATCAGACTGCCGCGCTCCCGCTCCTCAATATCTCCCCGGTACGGTTCATAGTCCAAAAAAATGTGGCTCATAACGCCGTTGCCCCGGGTATCCGTCAAAAGTTCGCTGCGGTAGCCCATGAGGCTGCGGGCGGGAATGGAAAAGATCAGGCGTGTGCTGTCGCCGTTTTCCTCGCTAAGCATATTGATGAGCTCTGCTTTACGCTGCCCCAGTTTCTCCATGACGGCGCCCACGTATTCCTGGGGCACGTCCACAGTGAGTTCCTCGATTGGCTCCAGCAGGGTTCCACGCTCGTCCCGTTTCATAATGACTTTGGGACGGGAGACGGCGAATTCGTATTCCTGCCGCCGCATCGTTTCAATGAGTATAGACAGGTGCAACTCGCCCCGGCCGCTGACTTCAAAAACATCCGTGGAGGCAGTTTCCTCCACCCGCATGGAAACGTTGGTTTCTACTTCCTTGAACAGCCGGTCCGAAGGTTGCGGCTGGTGACATACTTGCCCTCTTTGCCTGCGAAAGGACTGTCATTTACCATGAACATCATGGTGACGGTGGGCTCGTCTATATGTACAAAAGGCAGGGGCTCCACACACTCGGGATCGCAGGCGGTTTCGCCGATGGCCAGATCCGCAATGCCGGACATGGCCACGATTTCACCGGCCGAGGCTTCCTCGATTTCTACGCGCTTGAGGCCCTCAAAGCGGTAGAGGCGGGTAAGCTTAAAATCCCTGCGGCGGTCGTCCGCGCCACCGCACATGGTAATGATCTGGTTGCGGCGGGCGGTGCCACGCAGGATGCGGCCTACGCCGATGCGGCCCACATAGTCGTCATAGTCGATGGTGGAAAACAGAATCTGCAGCGGCGCGTCCGCATCGCCCGAAGGAGCGGGAACCGTCGAGAGGATGGTATCAAACAGGGGCTGCATGTCCGTGCCCAAATTGTCCGGGTCCAAACCGCTGTAGCCGTCCCGCGCAGAGGCGTACACCACCGGGAAATCCAGCTGGTCCGCGGTGGCGCCCAAATCCATGAAAAGCTCCAGCGTTTCGTCCACGACTTCCTGCGGGCGGGCGCCCGGCCGATCTACTTTGTTGACCACCACCACAGGCACTTTGCCCAGATTTAGCGCCTTGCGCAGCACGAAGCGCGTCTGGGGCATACAGCCCTCAAACGCGTCCACCAGAAGCAGAACGCCATCCACCATCTGGAGAATGCGCTCCACTTCGCCGCCGAAGTCCGCGTGGCCCGGCGTGTCTACAATGTTAATGCGGTAGCCGTTGTAATTAACAGCGGTATTTTTGGAAAGTATGGTAATGCCGCGCTCGCGCTCCAGATCTCCGGAGTCCATCACGCGGTCCTTCAGCAGCTCGTTGGCACGAAACACGCCACTCTGGCGCAATAGTTGATCCACAAGCGTGGTTTTGCCGTGATCCACATGCGCGATGATGGCGATGTTTCTCAATTTTTCATTTGCCATGTTGTTCGCCTTTCTTCTATAAATAGCACAGCTTCGTATTATATCGCAAGCACATGAAAAAAACAAGGAAAACAACGCTTGTAACGGGAAAATATATGTGATATAATTGCCGGAAAGCAAAAGAGAATATTTTCCGCTAGGGGAGCTCTGGTCGATACTGGGGCTGAGATATACCCTTTGAACCTGTTTGGGTAATGCCAACGTAGGAAAGCGGGTGCATATGAGATGTTTTATTCCCGTATCTCCGCGAAAAAATGCGCGGAGATTTTTCTTTTGGGAAAGGAGAAAAAACATGGATTTTGTACTCTTCGAAAAGCTCAAGGGCTTGGAGGGCGGGGAGCTGGTGATGTTCCTGCTTTCCGTGGCGGTGGTTGTGGCGCTGGTGATCGGGATTGTTCACTACCGCAAGACCGAACATCTGGCGACCGAAAACAAAAATAGGGCGCTGGTATACGGGGCGCTGAGCGTGGCGCTGGCATTTTTGCTCAGCTACTTAAAACTGTTTTCATTGCCCTACGGCGGATCTCTGACTTTGTGCAGCATGCTGCCCATCGCGGCCTACGCATGCGCCTTTGGCCCGATCTACGGCTTTACCGCCGCCCTTGCCTACGGCCTGCTGCAGCTGGTGCAGGACTTCTACGTGATTCACTGGGCTCAGCTGATACTGGACTACATCCTAGCCTTCAGCTGCCTGGGACTGGCGTCATTATTTCCCGGGAAATTATCCCTGGGAATGGGGGTGGCCGGCTTGTGCCGGATGCTCTGCTCCACGGTTTCCGGCGCGGTGTTCTTCGCCTCCTATGCCGCCGAGGCAGGCTGGGGCAACGCCTGGGCGTATTCGCTGGTTTACAACGGCGTTACCATCGGGGCGGACACAGTGCTTTGTGTGCTGGTGGCAATGCTGCCGCCGATAAAACGGACGCTGGAATTGATGAAAAAAACGTAAAAAAATCATGAAAAGAGGAGCCGATGGGTTCCTCTTTTTTTCCTTTTGTAGTAAACTGGGGGAAACCAGAGATGGCTGTTTGGCCCAGCTCAATAAAAAGGAAACGCGCAATCCGTGTAAAAATGACAAAGATATGGGATGGGGAAGGCTGACATGAAAGAAAAAAAGAAGCAGGACGGCGGAATCAGCGGCTGTTCACAGGAGGAGCTTGACATGTTCTCCCAGCGGTATATTTGGGACGAAGAAAACAAGATCCTCTATGAGGTCGTGCCCCGGCAGAGAAAAATTCAATTTGGCTTTTTCCAGTGGACAGGACTGATCTTCTGTGCCCTGCTGTTTATTGCAGCCGCGGCGGCGATGCTGTTTTATAAACAGCCTTTTTTGCGCCAGAACCTAAAGAAGGAAACCGCAGTTTCCGTCCTCTCCAAACCCGCGGAGCAGCAGGAAGTCGCCACAGACCCTGCGGAAACGGCGGAGGCAACGCCTTGCCCACAGGAGGCGGTGGAGATAGTGCCCGGGTATGTGCCAACCGCCATTTCCATCGACAGCAAAGTACGCGGAATTTTGGCCAGCCAAGAGGCGGCCCATGCGTTTATTGATGAAGTGAAAGCGTACTACGCCGCTATGACCGAAGGGGAGGGAGAGCTGACGGTGGAGCTGACACAGAACGTGCAGCTTTTGCCCATGCCAAATGCCACGGCGGAAGAAATCGTAAGTTATGAGGATCTTTTCGCCAGCTTCACCCGTACGGATACGCCCATCAAGGTGCAGTGCACCTGGGTGACCACTACGGCCGAGACCGTGGCGTTTAAAACAAAGGAGGAAAAGGACCCGCACCTGCTCAAGGGCACCCGCATTGTAGTCAGTGAAGGCCGGGACGGGGAAGAGGATACTATCCGTTACAATGTGTATATTAACGGCAAGAAGAGCACTTCCCGCAGCGGAACGGAGAAGCAGGTGATTGAGGGCCAGGATCGGGTGATTCGTGTGGGGTCCGCCAAAATCACCGGCGAGGACGCGCCCGGAAAATCGGAGGGAAAAAAGGGGAAAAGCACAGAACTTGCCTTTGTAAGCCCCATCGACGGAGAAGTGAGCTCCAACTACGGAGAGCGGAACGGGGTTCTGCATTTGGGGCTGGATTATAAGCCGAAGAGCGAGGATGCTGACGTGCTGGCCAGCTGCGCCGGAACCGTGGTTTGCGTCATGGAGCGGGGCGGTTACGGGCTTATGGTGGAAATCGACCACGGGGACGGATTTGTGACGCGCTACGCACACCTCTCTTCCGCATGCGTGATTCTGGGGCAGACGGTTGCCCAAGGGGCTGCCATCGGCAAGGTTGGAAACAGCGGAAACGCGGATAGTGTATTCCTTCAGTTTGAACTGCGCATCGACGGTGAAGCATACAATCCCCGGTATTATGTGAATAAATAAACCCCAAGACATTGTACTGTACAAAGCTCTGTGCAAATGTTAAAATGGGAAAGCTGTGAGAAACACAGCCTTTTAAGCAAAAAACGGAGAACGAGATGGCATATTATGAAATCAATGGTAAAAACCGCCTAGAAGGCGTCGTTACGATCAGTGGCGCAAAAAATGCGGCGCTTGCTATTATTCCGGCGGCGATTCTTTCAGGCGAAAGCTGTGTACTTGAGAATCTGCCGGTAATAGAGGACGTGCGCATCTTGGAGCAGATATTGAGCAACATCGGCGCGAAAGTGGAATTTACACCGGATGGCAGCATGCGGATGGATACTTCCTGCATTCGAGAAAGCAGCATTACCTTCGACATGGTGAGTTCGCTTCGGGCTTCTTATTATCTTCTGGGGGCCATGCTGGGCAGGTACCGGCACTGCGAGATTGCGCTGCCCGGCGGCTGTGACATCGGCAATCGGCCTATTGACCAGCATATCAAGGGCATGCGCGCGCTGGGGGCCAACATCGTCATCGAGGGTGGCGTGGTAAAAGCCACTGCAAAGGAGCTGACCGGCGCAGAAGTTTATTTGGACGTGGTCAGCGTGGGCGCCACCATCAACATTATGTTGGCGGCTGTAAGCGCAACGGGACAGACCGTTATCGCCAACGCTGCTAAGGAACCCCACGTGGTAGACGTGGCCAACTTCCTCAATATGATGGGGGCCAGCGTCAAGGGCGCGGGAACGGACCTGATCCGCATTCAGGGCGGGCGCAAACTCCACGGCTGTACCTACGCCATTATTCCCGACCAGATTGAGGCGGGTACTTTCATGATCGCGGCGGCCGCAACCGGCGGCGATGTGGTGATCAACAACATCATTCCGATTCACTTAGAGGCCATTTCCGCAAAGCTCATGGAGAGCGGCGTCAAGGTTGTTGAGGGGGACGACGGACGGGATTTTTTTATAAGGGTCACATCCGACGGTTTCCATCGGGGCGTGAGCATCAAGACGCTGCCTTATCCCGGATTTCCCACGGATCTGCAACAACCTATGATGGCCTTCTTATCCACTGCGTCGGGTAACAGCTACGTGGTGGAAAACATTTTCGAAAAGCGGTTCAACCATGTGCCGGAACTGCAGCGCATGGGTGCAAACATTCTCTTGAACTCCCGAACGGCTACCATCGAGGGAGTGAAAAAGATTAGCGGAGCGACTCTTTGCGCCACGGATTTGCGGGCGGGCGCGGCCATGATTGTGGCGGCGCTGATGGCGGAAGGAAAGAGCATCATTAAAAACATCGACTACATTGACCGGGGCTACGAATACATCGAACAAAAGCTCAGAGCCCTGGGGGCGGACATCCGTCGGGTGGAAGAATAGGGAAATATTAAGAGGAAAGCAAAGAGCGGCATTGCGCCGCCCTTTTTTATTTTAGTTTTTCATAAAGAAACGAAAGGATCGCCCAAGGCCGCCCAAATGGGTTATAGCTCCACGTCTATCACGTCAAAGGCGAAAAAATCAGCAAAGCAAAAAACCCGCAGCTGGCAATTATGACGCAGAGCGCATAAAAACTATGCCAAAGGGACTTCCCGACCTTTTTTGACTACCTTTTCCAGCGCGCCGAAGGCGGAAGCGCCTTCGCCCGGATCTTTTGAGAGGAGCAGAAAGTCTGCCTGAAGGCCGGGGGTGAGCGTGCCCAGCTTGTTTGAGAGGCCCAGCGCCTTGGCGCCCCGGCCTGTGGCGGCGTGAATCAGATCCAGCGGCGCCATGCCACCTTCCTCCATGAGCTTAAGGTTGATGTTGTAGGTGGTATCAAAGTTGGCCAGCCGCCAGCCGCTGTCCGTGCCCACTACGATGGGTAGCTTTTCTTCCACTTGAAACGCGAAGCTCTCCATGACTTTTTCATGGAAGCGACGGCAGAAATCCATATCAGCAATGTCCGCGGCCGTGGCCGTGCCGCGCCGGACCTTTTCCTCATAGAAAGGAACGGCCAAACAGACCATAGTGAGGGTGTGGGAAACGAAGATTTCTTTTTCCCGGATGGCGGCGGCCAGCTCTTTGTCGCGGATGACTACGGAGCAGTCCGGCGGCATGAAGGTGCTGTGCTCGAAACCGTCGATGCCCATGCCCAGCATGGCCCACATCAGTTCCAGAGAAAAAACGTGCGCCACGGCAGGCATCTGCCGGCGGTGGGCCTCATCAATGGCGGCTGCCAGCTCGTCTCGGGTGAAGGTTTCGCCCTTGGGGGAGCCCTTGGTGCCGCCGGAGGTGGACATAATCTTTACGAAATCCGCGCCCTTTTTCTGCTGTAGCCGGACGAACTTGCGAATCTCGGTTTCGCCGTCCACTTCGCCGCCCAGCAGGTGGCAATGGCCGCCGGTAACGGTGAGGGGCGCGCCGCAGATCGAAAGGTCGGGGCCTATGACCTCAGGCCGGGATAAGTAGCGCTTGAGGCCAAAGGGAATATCAAACCCGCCGCCGCAATCCCGAAGGGTGGTGATACCTCGGCGCAGTGCGGACATGGCATTTGTATAGGCAAGCACCTGCATTTCGCCCGGGTGGCAGGCGGCCACCTCATCTTCCAGAAAGGTGCCGTCGCCGGGCATCATCAGATGGGTATGCATGTCGATGAGCCCCGGCGTCATGTACAGATTTCGGTAGTCTATTAGCTCGGGATTCAGCGCGGCCAATTTTTGCCGCGCCTCTTCACTACAGGCGGGGAACACATCCTGTATGATTCCGTTGCGATAAACCAAAATGGCGTCTTCAAGAGGGGCGCCAAGTGTACCGTCATAGAGTTTCTTTACACGGAGGGCCAATGACCGAGCTTCCATTGAAGTCGCCTGCCTTTCTATATGCGTTGTTCCTTCCTGATTCTACCCCATTTTGCCGAAAAAGGCTATAGCCGGAGTGAAGAAAAGGCGGCCTTTTTTCTGGACGTTTTGCACAAAGAAAAACGCCTGCACACAATAGAAGCAGGCGCTTTAACTGATCCGCTCAGGGCATCAGCTGATGTAGGATCTGTTTTTTATATTGAAGGAACTCTGGCGTTAGGCTGAAATCTGTCGCCCGGGGTTTCGGCTCTTTGACGACGATTTCGCCGGTGATCTTTCCCGGCCAGCCGGTTAGGAGATAGATGCGATCGGAGAGCAAAATGGCTTCGTCGATATCGTGGGTGATGAACAAGGCGGAGAGCTTGATGCGCTCCATAACATCCAAGAACCACGTATGCATGGCGGATTTGGTCAAGGCATCCAGGGCGGAGAAGGGCTCGTCCAACAGCGCCACGTCCCGGGAAAACAGGTATGTGCGCAGCAGTGCCGCCCGCTGGCGCATGCCGCCGGAAAGCTGGGACGGATACTTTTTTTCCGTCCCAGCAATCCCGAAGTCGGGGAAGTGCGTTTGCGCCTGCGCCCGAGCTTCCTGCTTTTTGACACCCCGGAGCAGCAGCGGCAGCGCCGCGTTGTCCAAAATGGTGCGGTAGGGCAGGAGAAGATCCTTCTGCAGCATATAGCTGATGCGTCCGGGACGGTTGGTCACGTCCTCCCCGTTGAGGAACACCCGGCCGCAGTCTGGCGGCATTAGGCCGGAAATGACGTTAAACAGGGTCGATTTTCCGCTGCCGCTGACGCCCAGAAGAGAGACCAGCTCGCCCCTTTTCAGGGTTACGGAAACGTCTTTGAGCACAGGGCTGTCCGCAAACGTCATGCTGACGCCGCACACTTGAAGCAGATCCATGGGCGTCTCCTTACACTATTTTACAGGCAGATAGTCGTTGGTAAAGCCGGTGTTCTCCGTGATGGATGAGACTACGAGGCCGTTGTCGTTGAGCCAATTGTAGAATGCATTCCAACGATTCGCATCGAATACGCCCCACTGGGACGCATCCGCTATGTATTTATCGGAGAGATACTGCTGGCTCTTGAGCACCAGATCGGCGCTGTCCTTGAGTTCGGGAGCAGCGGCCATCAGCATGTTGGCGGCATCCTCTGGATTTGCGGCAGCATATTCATAGCCCTTTGCCAGCGCGGCAAGGAAGGCCTTCGCGGTATCCGGGTGTTCGCTGAGAAAGTCGTTGTTGGCGATGACCACCGGGGTGTAGTAGTCGAATACGGGGTTGATGTCGGCAAACGCGAAGTAATCGGTGGGAAGCCCGGCTACTTCCGTGGCGATACCGCCCCAAGCGTAGAAGACCCAGATGGCGTCCACGGATTTGCTGTCCAAAGCAGACACCTCATCCATGATCGTGGAGGGGATCAGCTGAACCTTGGAAAAATCACCGCCGTCCGCTTCCACCACATCCTTGAGGATGGCCTTTTCCATGTCCAGATCCCAGGTGGCGTACTTTTTGCCCTCCATGCCACTGGGACGGTCCATGCCCTCGCCCTTTCGGGAAAGGATACCGGAGGTGTTGTGCTGGATCATGGCCGCCACAGCGGTGATGGGAAGCGCGCCGTCACCGATGAGAGCGGGGGCCATAGTATCCTGGAAGGAGATCCCGAACTGTGCCTTGCCGGAGCCCACCAGGACTTCCGCGCCGTCCTCGGGCGGCTGCACTACTTCCACATCCAGCCCGGCATCGGCAAAATAGCCGTTGGCAATCGCTGCGTACAGGCCGGTATGGTTGGTATTGGGGGTCCAGTCCAGCACAAAGGTGAGCTTGGTCAAGTCGCTGCCTGTGACAGGGCAGGGGGTGAGGGACGAGGAGGAGGAGGACACTTCTGGGGCGCTGCAGGCGGTGAGGCCCAGGAGGAACGCCAGCGCCAGGGCGGAGGCGAGAATTTTTTTTGCGTGTTTCATAATTTTTATCCTGACTTTCTATAAATGTTTGTTGTCTAAATGGTTGTACGGCATGCATTTTCTGGCAAGGACGTTCACCAGCCGCATCAGCAGGAGGCTGATGACGGAGATCAAAAGGATCACGGCGAACATTTTATCGAAGGCGAAAGCTTTCTTGACCCGGGTCATATAGACGCCTAGGCCGCCGAAGCCCCCCAGCCATTCGGAGATGACGGCGCCCACCACGGAATAGGCCGTGGCGATTCGAATACCGGAAAAGAACTGGGGCAGCGCCGCCGGGCACTTGATATGCCGGAATATCTGCCATTTTCTCGCGCCCATAGAGCGCAGGAGGTTCACAAAATCCGGATCCACCGCTCGGAAGCCATCCAACAATCCCACGGTGATGGGGAAGAACGTGACGATGACGATCAGGATAATTTTGGGCGTCATCTCATAGCCGAACCATAATACCAACAGCGGCGCAATAGCCACGGTGGGGATAGTCTGGGTGATGACCAAAAGCGGGTAGAACGCCCGATACAGCCAAGAAAAGGTGTCCATGAGCACCGCGAACGCGAAGCCGACGGCAATCCCGATGGCAAGACCGAAAAAGGCCTCCTCCAGCGTGACAACCGCGTTTTCGCACAGAATGCCGAAATCGGCTAAAAACGCGTGGACCACATCCATGGGCGACGGTAGCATATACCTGGGCACCAGACCGCAGCCGGAGATTAGCGTCCAGAGCAGGAGCAGAAACAGGAGGGCCAATATGGCCGAGCCCTTATTATTAATGATGTTTCTTAACCTTTTGATCAATGGTTATGACCTCCCCTTCCGGCTGATAGACCACCTTGATGTAGGCGGAGACGGAGGACGCGCCGGCGCGAATGGCGACATGCTGGCATTCCTTCACTACGTCCATCAGCCGATCGTAGTCGTCACCCTCGATGGCGGTTTCAAAGGGACCCACATAATAGCTTAAGCCGGTGCTCTTAATGTAGGCGATTACCTCGTCTACGATGCGGATCAATTCACTAGTGTTTTTTGCCTGCGGTAGGGTTTGGATGGCAACGCTTGCGGTCATAAAAATTTCCTTTCTCGTTTGATTAACAACGGTGTTTGCTCGGATAAATAAAGCGCCTTCGCCGGGATTCCGGCGAAGGCGCAAAACAACGTGGTTATATAGAAACCGCTCGTATGCTCCCTACGCTGGCATTACCCAGATCAGGTAAAGGGTCACGGATCTATCCGAATCTCAGCCCGTCACATCGAGCTCCCCTATTGTCAATTACATAGTATAGGCTATGGTTTTCGTTTTGTCAAGGAGTCAATAAAATACTGCACTAATTCATTTTTCACTAGATTAAAATCAGTTTTTGAGCGACCCCTTCTTTTTCACAACTCCTGTTTTTTTATGAATTCTTTTGTGGTACAATAAAATCGAATCAATCTATCAGGGAGCAATCGGTTTGAACAAATTCACCACAAAAAACGCCCTTCTTTCCGCGCTCGTGGGGTTGGGTGGCGTCGCGTATTTTATATACCCCCCGCTGCTTTTGTTTTTCCCCACTTTTTTGGCGTTTGTGGGGGTATGCTGGGGCTGGGGTTGCTTTGCCATCGCTGGCGGCGTTTCCATGGGTATTATACTCGCCCTTTCTGGCGGCGCGGTGGCCAATACGGCGGCGGCGGTTGCGCTCTACCTACCAGTGAGCTTTTTGTTGGCCTATTGTTTTGTGGAGAGAAAACCTTACCGCATCGTTGTTTCCGTCAGCTCTGCATATTTTGTGATCGCGCTCTACTGCGCGTTGTGTCTACCGTCGCTGCTTTCTGGCGGCGGCCCGTTCGACCAACTTGAGGTATACATCCGGGAGACCAGTGCTTATTTTGAAGATTCCATGTTGGCCGCGGGGGCACAGCAGGAAAGCATTGACATGCTGACCAGCTTCCGCAGTGCGATGATACTGCTGCTGCCAGAAATTTCCGTTATAGCACTGTTTTCGACAGGGATGCTGGCGGGCTTTGCGGACACGCTTCAAGCCCGGGCGCTTTGCGTGAGCAAAGGGGTCAAACTTCGGCCCATGGCGCCGTTTTACCTTTGGCAGCTTTCCAAGAACTTCAACTACGGCATGACAATTTTTCTGGTGGGCGGCATCATCGCCTATCTGGCGAACATCAACAACGCCACTGCTGTGCTCTGCGCGGTGGAATGCCTTGTGGGCTGGCCACTGGTGCTCATAGGGGCATCCGTCATCGCCTTTTTCGTGAAGATAAGGCCTTATCGAAACGGGGCGATGACCACGATGTTTTTCATCTCGTTTGCGCTCTTTATGCCATACAGCATATACTTCCTTGGCCTGCTTGGACTCATCGACAGAGCGTTCCGGCTGCGCAAGAAAATTTTGGACCGCACACGGTAAAACCATAATCAGGGGGAAAAGCGAATGGGAAAATCCGTGCAAAAAGCAGTGATCCCACTGTTTGTCGCGGCACTGGCAACTTCAGGTATCCTTATGTGGCTTCACCAGCCTTGGTGGCTGGGGTTGCTTTTTGCTGTCTTGACATGCGCGATGTATGCCGTTGCTGCTGGGACGCTAGCTTTCTATCAACGATCCGTAACCGCCGCCATGAACGACGTGTTTCGGGAAAATGATTCTGCAGCGAGTGTGGTGGTTCGGGAAATTTCCGTTCCATGCCTACTTTTTGACACCGACGGCCACATCGTTTGGAGCAACCAAGCCTTTAAGGAAATTTACGACGGCAGCGAGCTTCGCAGCCTGATGCCCGAAATCAATCCCCGGCTTCCGGCCCCGGTTTACGCCGCGGAGGTGAACGGCCGCTCTTTCCAGATCATGAATGTGGATACTCCCCGAAAAGAGCCCGCCGGCAAGCTGACCTTCCAATACTGGATGGATCGTACCGAGGCACTGCATTACTCCCGGCTCTATGAGGAGCATATGCCTACGGTGAGCTTGATTCAGGTGGATAACTATGAAGATCTTAACGCCGACAAGCAATTCCGCCGCAATGCTGTGATGGACGAGGTGGAACGCAAAGTGACCGAACTGGTAAATTCCATTCACGGCATCTACCGCCGCTACGAGGCGAATAAGTTCATCGTCATATTTGAGGCTCAGCGCATTGAGGAGCTGGAAAAGCAGCGCTTCTCCCTGCTGGACGCGGTGCGCGAAATTGACACTGGCATCACCCAATCCGTGACCCTCTCTATTTCTGTGGGTGTGGCGGACCGCATTGTTCAGTCCGACGAGGCTGCCCGCAGCGGCATTCAGCTGGCGTTAGGACGCGGCGGCGACCAGGCCGTGGTGAAACGGGGTACCGCCTACAGTTTTTACGGCGGCAAGCATCAGGTAACCACGCGTAACTCCCGAGTGAAAACCCGACTTTTCGCGGAAGCGCTACGACAGCTTATGGAGGGTTCAGACCAGGTATTGATTATGGGCCACCGAACGCTGGACATGGACTGCATGGGCGCAGCACTTGGCCTGATGCGCTGCGCCATGGTTGCTGGCTGCGACCCTTATTTTGTTCTGGACGAGATGAATCCTGCCATCGAAAACGCAATTTCCGCCATGCGGGACAATCCCCTCTATCATAATACCATCAAGACTCCGGAGCAGGCCGCGCAGCTTTTGCGCCCAGCTTCCGTGCTGATCGTGGTGGATACTCAGCGGCGCAGCTCCATTCTGGCACCCGCGCTCTTTGACACTGCGGTAAAAACCGTTGTCATCGACCACCACCGCCGCCCCGTGGACTTCCTCCAAGGAGCGACCTTGACGCATCTGGAGGCCGGCGCTTCCTCCGCCTGCGAGATGGTGACGGAGGTGCTTCAGTATTTTGACGAAAATCTTCGCCTCACCACATTTGAAGCCGGGGCGCTTTTAGCCGGCATCACCATGGATACCAAACACTTTGCCTTTAATACCGGCGCGCGTACCTTTGAGGCTGCCAGTTACCTTCGTCGCAACGGGGCGGACAACATTACCGTTAAGATGATGTTTCAGGACGATATGGAGACCTATCGCAGCCGGGCTGAGGTTGTGGACAGCGCGATCATGATGGAGCACGGCATCGCCATCGGCAGTTGCCCCCGGGGCATTGAGTCCCCGGCGCTCATCGCCGCGCAAGCCGCCGATGAGCTGGTATCCATCAAGGGCATTTCCGCGTCCTTTGTGCTTGCGGAGACCAATGACCATATCACCATCAGCGGCCGGAGCCTGGGAAGCATCAACGTGCAGATCATTTTGGAGCAACTGGGCGGCGGCGGGCACCTGTCTATCGCAGGGGCACAGATTTATGACGCGACCATGGATCAGGCCATCGGCATGCTTACCGAGAGTATCAAGTCTTACCTTAAGGAGGTAGATATACAATGAAACTATTGCTTGTAAAAGACGTTAAAGGCACCGGCAAGACCGGCGACATCGTTTCCGTCAGCGACGGTTATGCCCGCAATTTTCTCATTCCCAAGGGGCTTGCCGTGCCGGCCGACGCCAGCAACATCAACGCCGCCAATGTAAAGCGTGGCGCCGAGGTTCACCACAAAGAGGTTCAGAAGCAGACCGCGCAGGCATTGGCCAACGAGGTCAGCGGACTGACCGTTAAGGTATACGCCAAGGCCGGCAGCGGTAAGCTTTTCGGCTCTGTGGGTACGGCGGAGATTGCGCAAGCGCTTAAAGCCCAGTACGGCATCGACGTGGATAAGAAAAAGATACGGCTTGCCGAGCCCATCAAGGCGCTGGGCATCATCGAAGTTTCCGCCCACCTTTACGAAAAGACGAACGCCAAGTTCAAGGTGGAGATACTGCCCCTGGAAAAATAAATCTTACTTTGAGGTAATTCTATGGAAGCACTTCGCACCCCTAACACGCTGCCCCACAGCATTGAGGCAGAAAAGTCCATACTGGGCAGCATTCTGCTTTCCCGCGGCGCACTGGAAACCTGCATGGAGGTGCTGCACGCCGAGGATTTTTACATGCCGCAGCATCAGGATATTTACGCTGCTATGGGCGCGCTTTATGCCCGTGGTGACGCGGTGGACAGCGTTACGGTGATTGACGCCCTGCAGCGGGCAGGCACGCTGGATTCGGTAGGGGGCGTGATGTACATCACTGAGCTTTCGCTCTTCGTGCCCAGTTCCGCCAACGTGGGCCACTACCTGCGCATTGTGGAAGAGCGCAGCGTGATGCGCCAGCTCATAGGCGCGGGAGGGGGCATCATCAAGGATGCCCAGACTGGCGAAAAGGACCTGCCCCAGATGCTGGACGACGCGGAGCGATCCATATTCGACATCTCCATGAAGAAAACCCGGGACAATTTGCGCCCCATCAGTGAAACTGTGATGGAGTGCTACAACCGCATCGGTGAGCTGATGAAACTCAAGGGTGCGCTTACCGGCGTGCCCACCGGCTTTTTGGATTTGGACCGGCTTACTTCCGGGCTTCAGCCCAGCGATCTGGTGATCCTGGCCGGACGCCCCTCCATGGGAAAGACCGCCTGTGCGCTGAACATCAGCCAAAACGCCGCCATGAAAGGGAAAAAGACCGTTTGTATCTTTAGCCTTGAAATGTCCCGGGAGCAGCTGGTGCAGCGCATGCTCTGCTCCGATAGCGGTGTGAACATGCAAAACATCCGCACCGGCAACATTACGGACGAGGAACTAATTCGGGTGGCGCAGTCCTTAGACCCCCTTGCGGGCGCACGCATTTTCATCGACGATACGCCCGGCTGCAACGTGGCGGAAATCCGCAGCAAGTGCCGTCGGTTGAAATCCCGTACGGGATTAGATCTTGTGGTTATCGACTATTTGCAGTTGATGCAGACCTCCGGCCGCCATGAAAACCGAGTGCTGGAGATTTCCGAAGTGACCCGAACCCTTAAAATACTGGCCCGGGAACTGAAGGTACCCATCCTGCTTTTATCCCAGCTTTCCCGCGGGCCGGAGCAGCGTACCGACCACCGCCCCATTATGGCGGATCTCCGGGAATCCGGCGCCATTGAGCAGGACGCCGACGTGATCATGCTTTTGTACCGTCCCGCCGTTTATAACGAGAGTGACGACAATACCACAGAGCTGATCGTGGCCAAGCACCGCAACGGCCCCACGGCAACCGTGAAGCTGGCATGGCTGGATGCTTACGCCAGATTTGCGGACTTGACGGATCGGGAAGAGTAAAGAATAAATAAAAAAGACGCCGTAGGCGTCTTTTTTATGCGTCTTTTTCGGGGGCGTTGCCCCCGAACCCCCACCCAAGGAACACGTCCCTTGGGAATCCTGTAAGAGAAATTTTCTAAATATAGTAATCCCGTCATCTTTTGGTTCTTTTCTTTAAAAAAGAACCAGGAGCGCGAGGGCAGCGCCCTCGCAGAACCCTAGTTAAAACGGCGGGTCGATGGTCAGCACCTTGCCGTTGAGATAAAAGAGGCAACTTTCCAGAGGAAAGGCGAATTCCAGCCGCACGGCACAAAGCTGGGGCGCCTTGTATTTCATAGACTTATTCAGCGCCCGATCCCCATACTTGTCGTCCCCGAGGATGGGGTAGCCGATATGGGCCATATGGGCCCGAATCTGATGGGTACGGCCTGTTAAGAGCTCCACTTCCGCCAGACAGGTTTCGCCCCGGCGCTTTAATACCCGATAAGCGGTGCGTATTTCCAGCGCGCCGGGCGTGGGCCGGTCCAAAACGGTGAGAAGAGACTGTTCCGCATCTTTAAAGCAGTACGCGGTGAGCGCTGCCTGGGGCGGCTCCGGCACGCCAGCAAGAACGCAGCGGTAGAATTTTCTAATGGTACGTTTTTTCAGGGCATCCAGCAACGCGGCGGCGGCCGTGGGGGTACGGGCAAACATTACAAGGCCTGTGGTAAAAAAATCCAGCCGGTGCACAGGATAAACCCGGCCGCACAGGAGGTTGAGCCGGCTTTCCATAGTTTCTTCCTCACCGTCGGCCGCGGCCACGGAAATTCCGGCGGGTTTGTTGACCACCAGCATATGTTCGTCTTCGTATATCAGATCCACGCCGCAAACCACACCTTTAAGCTCCTGCGCAAAGGCCTTCCAGGGGCCGCCCTTTGGCACAAGGGTGAATGTCATAGGCTCTTTGGTGGTGGGGTGCTCAAAAGAGAGGGAATAGGCGAACAGCGCGATCTGCTCGCCGGGCCTTGCCATGGGATTGTACCGCTGGTCCCCCCAAAGTGGTAGGCCCGCATGGGCGAACTGCACCCGAATTTGATGATGGCGGCCTGTGAACAGAGTGATGTCCGCCAAAGTGAGCCCGTCGCGGCAGGCCACGGCTCGATAGCTGAGCCGCGCAGATTTGGCGTTGGGCGTGCCTTCGGGCACTACGGCGCTGTTGCCGGTGGCCTCGTCTCGAAGGATAAAATCGGAAAGTGTTCCGCCGCGGCCTTGGCCGGTAAGTAGGGCAAAATAGCGCTTTTGCGCGCCGTTGCCTGCGAACTGACTCGCGAGCCGGGATGCGGCTTTGGAGGTGCGGGCAAATACCATGATGCCCCCCACCGGCCGGTCCAGACGATGCACAAGCCCGAGATATACATCCCCGGGCTTATGATATTTTTCTTTGATATAGCCCTTGAGCAGAGTCAGAAGATCCGCGTCCCCGGAAGCGTCGGCCTGTACGGGGATGTTAACGGGCTTTTCTACCACCAGAAGGTGGTTATCTTCATAAAGGATGTTCATAGCCTTTGCCAGCGCCCGGAGGCACCGCAGGGGAGCACAAGGCCCTCCCGGGTGATTGGGAGCCCCACTTCATCGGCCTCAAAAGCACCGCCTCGACCCGCAAGACAGACCGAAAGCACGTTTTTGAGTACGCTGGGCGCAAGGCCGGTGGTGTAGGAATTGATGAGGAAAAAGCGGGCGTCCGGAGAAAGCAGTTGCGCGCAGGCCTCGGCCAGAAGATAAAGATCATCCTCGATCTTCCACATCTCTCCATCGGGCCCGCGGCCGTAGCTGGGAGGATCCATCAGGATACCTTCGTACTGCCGGCCCCGGCGCTGCTCCCGTTGGACGAACTTAATCACGTCGTCCACAATGAAGCGCACGGGGCGGTCTGAAAGGCCGCAGGCCGCAAGGTTGTCTTTGGCCCAGCCCACCATGCCCTTTGCCGCGTCCACATGCACCACTTCGGCACCCGCCGCCGCCAAGGCACAGGTGGCCCCCCCGGTATAGGCGAAGAGGTTCAGTACACGAAAGGGCTTTTTGCTTTCTCCTACAATGGAGCGCATCCAATCCCAATTCACCGCCTGCTCTGGGAACAGGCCGGTATGCTTAAACCCCGTGGGGCGCACCAGAAAGGTCAAATCCCGGTAGCGGATGGTCCAACTTTCGGGTAGACTTTTGCGGAATTCCCAATGGCCGCCGCCTGAAGAGGAGCGGAAGTAGGAAGCGTCTGCCTCCTGGTTGCGGCCCATGGGCCATACGGCTTGAGGATCCGGGCGCAGAAGAGTTACTTTGCCCCAGCGTTCAAGCTTGCTGCCGCCGCCCGCATCAATAATTTCGTAGTCCTGCCAGGAATCCGCCAAATACATCGTGTTTTTCCTTTCTTATGTTCCGGGGATCAGGGAGAGAAGGAAGTTGGATCGGTAAAAGAAATCCGCAAATAGGGAGCGGGATACCAGGCTTGTAATGAACTCGAAGTTGCCCAGCACTGTCAGCAGGATGGGGAGCAGCATGAACAGCAAAAACAGGGCAAAAATTCCATGCACAAGGCCCAGACCCGCGCCGATGAGCCCATCTCCGCCCTGCAGCACCGGAAAACTTCGGGCATAGTCAATTCCGTTGAGCACAAAGGCGAAAACGATGCGAACGACTAAAAAGATGAAGAGAAACACCAATATGTTGATAAACACACATACGATGGTTTGGTTGAAGTAGTCACCAAGCGTGGTGATATTTTGATCTACAAAGGCTTCTTCAGCGATGTTCTTCGCGATGCGCTTTCCCATGGGATAGGGCAGGGAGGCGCTGCTGACAATGCCGTTGATCTGATCGGACCCCAGAGTCGTGATATCCGTATGAACCAATTCGGTATCCGAAATGAATTCGCTGCCCTCAGTATAGTAGAGCATCATGCCGTAAAGGGATTCGGTGTGTTTCACCGCGTTTGCACCTGCGGACATGAACGCGAAGGCTAACACAAAAGCGCACAGGTAGGAAGCCAGCGTCATCAGTGTGGCTAAAAAGCCCCGGTACAGACCCGAAAGCAGAAAAAGAGCCAACACACCCAGTACAGCTAAGTCAATTATGTTGAAAATACCCATGGTTCCCTCCTTATTTCAGCGGTAGAGTATACAGCGAGCCCCCGCTTTCCACCAGCACATAAGCATCGGAGAGCTTTTTGACGGAATCGGCAGATACGGGTAGAGTGACAGTGGCACTGATCTTTCCGGCGACAGTATATACATACATAGTGTCCTTCGTGCAGGCGTAGAACTTGTCCCCGGCCACAAACATACCCACAGTGTCTGCGGGGAGCTGGACGGAATGGATGGAAGCACTGGCCACGTCGCCCTCGGGGAGTTGATAAAGCTTAACGGTGCCCAAGGCTGCCGTGTCTCGTTCTGCATAAAGCATCAGGGGGGCGGCGCCGGAAAAAGTATAATCCAGCATCTTCCAGCCGTAGACCACAAGCCGGTATGCCTCGGAATTGCCGGGGAGTGCATAGCGGATGATGTTGTCCGTGCCAGAGAGGAACACGCTGTTTTGCGTAAAGAGCACTTTGTCGATGAGCTGGCGCTGTACGCTCATGACCCCGGTTGTGCGCTGGGTGGAAAGGTTATATGTGGTGACGGTGGAAACCGGTAAGGAGCCAGAAACGCTGATTTCCAGTGTCCACAGGGTTTCATCCAGGGTATTGGAAAAGCCGAACGCTACGGGCGTGGTGATTTTGAAATCCATCTGGTCGGTTTGGGTGCCGGTTTTGTCGTAAACCAAAAGCGCCACATTGCCACCGCTATCCTCCCGCAGCACCGCCACATGCTCGTTGCCGCAAGCCACGGAAAGCACTTTGCCGGAAAACACCAGCGAATCCGGTGCACCGATGATCTGCACGGCGGAATCGTGGTACAGCACACTGATGCCCGCAGAGGCCGCAAGGGACACATCCGCAGTGCTTACTTTGTAGGTGGTGTCCTTCTTGTTGTCGGCGATGTCGTCATAGACCAGTTTGCCACTCGAAAAATACAGGAAGCCGGTGCCGCTAAAGGTATAGTTGTCTCCGGAGGCAAAGCCCAGCGGGGACAGATCGGCCGTAACGGTGCGGTTTTTAAACAGGGATACCAGACCGTATATGGCGGCAGCCACGGCGATGAACGCCAAAATAAGCAAGCCCAATCTTAGAGCTGCTTTTCTTCCGTCGGCAAGTTTGAATTTCCGGCGTTTTATCATTCTCAGGCTGATCCTTTCGGGGGGAGAAGCATATTCAGCGCGTGGGGAAGAATTTGAAAGGTGGCGGGCGTAAAGGAATCCAGCTCACCATCCATATCGAGCATGTTCGCGCTGTTGGACGTTACGAAAACGCGTTGGGCCTTGAAGTAGAGAAAGTGGCGACTGAAGCGGGGCTCCAGATGTCTGCCCTTGATATACTTGGGCAGCAGGTATAAGAACCGCGGGATGCTGACTGCCCGAAGGACGCAGATATCCAGCAGCCCGTCCTGGGGCGACGCCAAGGGCGCCAGATGCATTCCGCCGCCAAAGCGGCTGCCGTTGCAGGCGTCAAAAAGCAAAGCTTTCTCATGATAGGTTTCACCGTTGGCTTCAATGGTGAGGTTCATGGGCGACAAGTGCAGTAGCGACTGGAAAACCCCCAGCATATAGGGGAGCATACCGTTAAACCGCTTTTTGAATTTTTCGGTGTATACGATGACGTCCACGTCAAAACCCGTGCCCGCTACGTTCAAAAAGGGAATGCCGTTGGCGGTGGCCGCATCCACTTTCTTCACATTGTCTGAAAGCAGCACTTCAACTGCGGCTTGCGGGTCCAAGGGGATGTAGATTGCGGTTGCGAAGTCATTGCCGGTGCCGAAGGGTAAAATACCCATTATGACATCGGTATGAATCAGTGCTGAAGCTACTTCCCGTGCGGTGCCGTCACCACCTGCGCAGATGATGTATTTTTCGCCCCGTTCCACTGCGGCGTGCGCCAGGTCGGATGCGTGGAGGCGGCGGGCGGTATAGTCAAAGCGGTAAGGGATGCCGCGCGCTTTGAGTAGCGCCTGCACGACGTCGAATTTCTCTTTTGCCTTCCCGGAACCCGCCACAGGGTTCACGATAAAGTAAAACTCGCTCATAGTCTGCATGGCACCAGCATATTCAGCGCACCCGGCAGCAGCTTAAAGTGTACCGGAGTGTTGGAATCCAGCTCCCCATCCAAATTCAGTAGGCTCCTTTCGGGACACTCCACGGTAAGCTCTTTGGCGCGGAAACATTCTACCTCCGGAAAGCCCAAATGCTTGCCTTGAATAAAGGAGGGCAACAGGCTCAAAAAGCGGAGAAGCTGAACCTTTTTTACGATCATCACATCAAAAAGCCCATCGAAGGGATCCGCGTTAGGCATGGCGTTCATGCCGCCGCCGAAGTGGGTGCCGTTGCCCACGGTGATAAGCAGGGAATCTCGGCAGATGGTTCTATCCTCAACCTTAACAATCAGGTGCAACGTGCGCAGATGGCTGATGGTGGAAAAAATGCCCAGCAGATACGGCAGCATGCCACGAAAACTTTTTTTATACCGCGCGGTGTTGAGGAGAACGTCCACGTCGAACCCGAAGCCGGAGACGTTGGCGAAGAAATGATCGTTGGCGATTCCCGCGTCCATGGATCGGGTGACACCCTTATAGAGCACATCCAGCGCAGCACTGGGCGAGGAAGGGAGATGCAGTGCTCGGGCAAGGTCGTTGCCGGTGCCGAAGGGGAGAATCCCCATGGTGGCACCAGAACTGCACAGCGCGGAGGCGACTTCGTTCACAGTGCCGTCGCCGCCGACGGCCACAATGCGCCGCTCTCCTTTTGAAAGCGCGGTATCGGCAAGAGAAACGGCGTGTTTGGGACGCTCCGTAAGAGCAAACCCGTAGTCCGCACCAACTTCGTCTAGAGTTCTGCGAATTCCGGAAAAGAGTTTTGAACTTTTGCCGGAGCCCGCCGTAGGATTGACGATGAAATAGAGCCTGTCCATAAATCCGCCTCACAGATGAAATCAGCTTTTTTATCTATTAATAATAAAGCAATCCGACGCAAATGTACAGAAAAAGCCGTGTGAAATTATTATGACCCCCCGTGATTGCAAAACTGGTTTTGCATATGTATAATATTAAATCTGCATGTTTTGCAGGAATGAAGATATTTTCCAACCTTGTCACTTGATTAAAAAACGTTATAATAAAAAAGCAAGAAAGGGAGTGAAAATGGATGGTCTTTACAAAAATGCACGGGCTAGGGAATGACTTCATTGTGGTGGATGACCGAGAGGGCATTTATCAAGGGGGAGCTCAGGGGGCGGCGGCGCTTTGTGATAGACACACGGGGATTGGTGCAGACGGTCTGGTGCTACTGCACAACTCTTCTGCGGCGGATATTCGCATGGATATCTATAATAGCGACGGCAGCATTGCGGAGATGTGCGGCAACGCCACGCGGTGTTTTGCCAAGTACGCTTATGAAAACGGAATTGTGTGCACGGAGCGCTTCGGCGTTGAGACCCTTAGCGGCATTAAGTTCATACAGGTTTTTATACAGGACGGGAAGGTGACTTCCGTGCGGGTGGATATGGGCACGCCCCTCTTTTCCCGGGCGGAGATCCCCATGATAGGATCTGGCATCTGCCGCATGGAAAAAATCAGAGTACTGGATCGGGAGTTTTTGGTTTCCGCCGTGAACACCGGCGTTCCCCATGCTGTGGTATTCTCCGGAGCCATGGAGGAGGAAGACATTCTTCGCTATGGTGCCGCGCTGGAAAGAGACACGCTGTTCCCGAAAAAGACGAATGTGAATTTCGTAAACGTACTAGATCGGGAGAATATTTGGATGCGCACTTTTGAACGGGGCTGTGGCAGAACACTGGCTTGCGGCACCGGCGCTTCGGCGACGGGGGTGTGCGCGGCAAATGCGAGCCTCACCGAACGCCGGGTGAAGGTGCATCTGGACTTGGGCACCCTTGAGGTGGAATGGGACGAGGACGGCCACATTTACATGAGTGGACCTGCTGAGAAAGCGTTTGAAGGAAGGGTTTTGGAAGATTAAGCGATGCATTATGTACTTTACCCCAAAGGGGTTTGTTCCAGAAAAATTGAGCTGGATATTGAGGAGGGCCGCGTGCATAACATCGCATACACCGGCGGCTGCGAGGGAAACTTGAAAGCGCTGGGAGCCCTTGGAGAAGGAATGCCCGCACAAGAGCTGATTAAAAGGCTTACAGGCATCCGCTGCGGCACAAAGTCCACTTCCTGCAGCGACCAGCTGGCCACGCTTTTGAAAAAAAGCTTGCCGTAAAAGAGAAAGAATGCTTTTCTCGGCCAGCGTTAGCGAGCTAATTTCGGAGCTGACGCCCAGCGTCAGGAGAAGCTATCTAGAAACCATATCATACAACCGCAAAAAACCGCCCTGCCGCCATGATGGCGGCGGGGCGGCTTAATTTAAAAAACTGCGAAAAACAGCCTGCTAACGCTCTTCGGAAGGAATGGGGAAATTATTCTGATACGTAGGGCAGCAGGGCGACGATGCGGGCGCGCTTGATGGCGATGGCAAGCTCGCGCTGATGCTTCGCGCATACACCACTCATCCGGCGGGGCATGATTTTGCCGCGCTCGGTGACATACTTGCGAAGCCTTGCGAGATCCTTGTAATCGATATGTTCAAGCTTATCCACGCAGAAGCCGCAGATTTTGCGCCGGGTTCTCTTGTTGCGGGGCTTAAACTTGCGTTCTTCCATGAGAATTCTCCTTTCAGATTATTGGCCCTTAGAAGGGCAGTTCGTCATCCTCGATATCGGTAAAGCCCTCGGGAGCTCCGGCGGCTGCCTGCGATTGAGAGGCATAGGGGGCGGGGGAAGAGCCATCGCCTTCACTCTGGCCGCGGGGAGTGAGGAACTCGATATCATCGGCGACGATTTCGGTGACATACCGCTTGGAACCGTCCTTCGCGTCGTATGAGCGAGTTTGAAGCTCGCCGGTAACGCAGATCTTGCGGCCTTTCACAAGGTACTTGCCGCAAAGTTCCGCCAGCTGCCGCCAAGCAATGACATCGAAAAAGTCTGAAACCTTTTCGCCGTTCTGGTTGGCACGTTTGCGGGTTACCGCGATACGCAGGGTGCAGACGGAAATGCCGCTGCCGGTTGTGCGCACATCGGGGTCCTTGGTGAGGTTGCCGATCATAATGACTTTATTCATAGCGGTATCCTTCTTTCTTTTGTATTGGATTACGCCTGCTTGCGAACGACCATGAAGCGCAGAATGCTTTCGTCATTCTTTAAGTTGCGCTCAAGCTCACGGGGCAGTTCGGGAGCAGATGCGAAGTCTACCAGTACGTAATAACCTTCGGTCTTATAGTTGATGGGATAGGCAAGCTTTTTGCGGCCCCACTCATCGGTCTTCTGGACCTCGCCGCCGTTGGCAGCAATGATGTCGGAAAACTTTTCGACGACGCCCTTTATGGCCTCGTCTTCCAGCTCTGGGTTAATGATGTACATAGCTTCGTATTGATTCATGCTTTTCACCTCCTTATGGTCTAATGGCCCTGCGTCAACGCGCAGGGCAAAGAAGCACGCTAGCGATCTATTATAGCATGGGAAAAAGCCCATATGCAAGGGCTTTTTCCCATCAATATCTTGTGTGTATTCTCAAGACAGGCGCGCAAGCCCTAGTTTCAGCCGGCGCAAGGATTCCTCTCGGCCCAGCAACACGGCGATCTCAATGGCGCCGCCTGGAGTTACTTGCTTTCCTGCCAAGGCAATGCGTGCCGGCCAGAGTAGGGTGCCGTTTTTCATTTCCCGTTGGGCGGCCATGCCCAGAAGGGTATCGTGCAAAAGCGTCTCCTCCCAGGCCGGAAGTGCTTCTAGCGCGGGGAGAACCATTTCCAAAACCGCTTTGGAAATTTCGGGATCGGTTTTGGATTTTTTGTTGGTGTAAAGCTCGAGGCCGTAGTTTTCATTAAAGCGGGTCAAAAAATCCACCATGTCAGGAATCTGGCTGAACACCTCCACCCTTTGCTGAAGGATGCGGAAAAGGATTTCCCTGTCCATACCGTCTACGCCCGCCGCTTTGTAGTAGGGCAGGGCGTGATGGGTAAATGCCTCAATGGGCAGCTCCCGCACATACTGGGCGTTCATCCAAAGGAGCTTTTGAGGGTCGAAAATGGCGGGGCTCTTGCTCATGCCGTTTACGGAAAAAACATCGCAAAGCTCTTGGAGGGTAAACTTTTCCCGGTCGCCCCCGGGATTCCAGCCCAAAAGCGCCACATAGTTTACCAAAGCTTCTTTCAGGTAGCCTTTGCTTATGAAATCCTCATAACTGGCGTCCCCGTGCCGCTTGGAGAGCTTGTGTTGGGCGTCGCGCATGATGGGAGTCATATGGATATACTTTGGGATCTCCCAGCCTAAGGCCGTATAGAGCAGGTTGTACTTAGGAGTGGAAGCCAAATATTCCATGCCTCGCATCACGTGGCTGATGGCCATCAGGTGGTCGTCCACCACGTTGGCAAAATTGTAGGTGGGCATGCCGTCTGCCTTGATGAGCACCGTGTCGTCCAGATCGGCGTTATTCACGGTGATGGTGCCAAAGATCAGGTCGGTAAAGGAGGTGGTTCCCTCCGTGGGTACGTTCTGGCGCACGACATAGGGAACGCCCGCATCCAGCTTGGCCTGAATTTCCGCTTTGGAAAGGTGGAGGCAATGCTTGTCATATTTAAAGGTTTCGCCCCTTGCGGCGGCATGTGCCCTGCGCTCTTCCAGTTCCTCTTTGGTACAGAAGCAGCGGTAGGCATGCCCGCTTTGCACAAGCTGCTCCGCATAGGGTAGGTAGAGGCTTTTACGCTGGCTCTGGACATAGGGGCCATAGGGGCCGCCGATGTCGGGGCCTTCGTCCCAGTCCATGCCCACGTCCTTTAAGGTGCGGTAGATGAGCTCCGTTGCGCCTTCCACAAAGCGATCCTGGTCGGTATCCTCGATGCGCAGCAAAAATTTGCCGCCATTGGCCCGGGCAAACAAATAGGCGTAAAGACCGCTTCTAAGGTTGCCGATATGCATATAGCCCGTGGGAGAGGGGGCAAAACGAGTGCGAACTGACATGGCGATTTCTCCTGTTGCTTTATAATTTAAAGGAATCCTTGAGGCCCACGATGCGGTTGTAGATGGGCTTATTGGGCGTAGAGTCTAAATCCGCGCAGAAATAGCCCATCCGCATGAACTGGCAGCGGTAACCGGGCTCCTTTTCTGCCAGTGCGGGCTCTATGAAGCCCTGAACCACGGCGAGGGAGTTGGGATTGAGCCTTTTTGTAAAGTCCTGGCCCGCTTCCGTTTCGGGCAGAAGAAGATTCTCGTAAAGCCGTATTTCGGCGGGTATCGCATCGGCAACGGGCAGCCAGTGGAGGGTGCCTTTTACCTTGCGCTCGCATTGTCCGCCCCGGGTTTCGGGGTCATAGGTGCAGTATACGGCCGTGACGTTGTTGTCCGCATCCGTTTCGTAGCCGGTGCAGCGAACAACATAGGCGCCTTTGAGCCGTACTTCACCATCCGGCTTCAGGCGGAAATACTTGGGGGGCGGGTTGGGGGAGAAATCCTCCCGCTCGATATACAGTTCCCGGCCGAAGCGCAAGGCGCGCTTTTCTGTTCCGCCGGGGAGGTATTCCAGCTCCACATCCTCGAATTCGCCTTCTTCCCAGTTCTCAATGATCACCTTGAGGGGATCCAACACGGCCATCATGCGGTGGGCATGAGCGTTGAGGTCTTCCCGGACGCAGTGTTCCAGCATGGCGGTTTCCACGGTAGAATCGGCTTTGGCAACACCCACACGAAAGATGAAATCCCGAATGGACTCGGGGGTATAACCCCGGCGTCGCAGGCCGCAGAGAGTGGGCATCCGAGGATCATCCCAGCCGGTCACCCGGCCCTCTTCCACCAAGCTGCGGAGGAGGCGCTTACTCATGACGGTATTGGTGAGGTTCAGCCGGGCAAATTCGATTTGCCGAGGCCTATGAGAGAATTCGCACTGCTCCACAACCCAGTCGTACAGGGGGCGGTGCGCCTCATATTCCAGAGAACAAAGGGAGTGGGTGACACCCTCGATGGCATCCTGAATTGGGTGGGCGAAGTCGTACATGGGATAGATGCACCACTTGTCGCCCTGATGATGGTGGCTCATGTGGATGATGCGGTACATGGCGGGGTCACGCAGATTGATGTTGGGGGATGCCATATCGATTTTTGCTCGCAGTGTACGGCTGCCGTCGGGGAACTCACCGTTTTTCATCCGCTCAAACAGGTTCAGATTCTCCTCAACGGAACGATCCCGCCAGGGGCTATTTTTTCCGGGCTCGGTGAGGGTTCCGCGGTATTCCCGAATTTGGTCACGACCCAGATCGCATACGAAAGCGACACCCTTTTTAATGAGCTTCACCGCCATTTCGTAGCAGGTGTCAAAGTAGTCGGAGCCATAGAACACATTGGCCCAGTGGAAGCCTAGCCAGGCAATATCCTCTTGGATGGCGTCTACGTATTCCTCATCCTCTTTGGTGGGGTTGGTATCGTCATAGCGCAAATTGCAGCTGCCGCCGAACTTTTCGGCTATGGAAAAGTCGATGCACAACGCCTTGGCGTGGCCGATATGCAAATAACCGTTGGGTTCGGGAGGAAAACGGGTCTGAATATGGGCCAGGCCCTTCTCGGCGATGTCCTGCTCAATCATTTCCTCAATGAAGTTTTTTGGTGCGCGAATCTCTTCCATTCCTAATCCGCCCTTTCAATAAACACAAGTCGATTTTCTTTATTATGATGAAAACGGGGATTAAAGTCAACAGGCAGGGAAAAACCTAGGAGAGCAAAACGCGCAGATGCGCGCACGCAGGGAGAGCAATGTGTAAATTTGACGCAAAAACAGTAAAATTTACGTAAACATTGTTTATTGACAGGGGTAATACAAGTTAATAAACTTTTAATGGAGTTAAATTAAATTGCACAAAAAATTATTTTGTGGCACGTACCCTTTTTTTAGTACAAACCTATTATCAATAATAATTATAAACGGAGGTACTACTTAATGAAGAAGCAATGGAATATTGCTGGGCTTGAGATTCCGGCTGGCGAGAAAGTAAACATAATGCTTTCAGTTCCAGGAACGGAAGAAAAAATTCCTGCTACGTTTATCAACGGGAAAGAGCCGGGCCAGACCCTTCTGGTGAATTCGGGTTTGCACGGCGGAGAATACCCAGGCATACAGGCGGCTATTGAATTGAGCGCTGAGTTAAATCCTGCCGAAATGAGCGGGCAAGTGGTTCTGACACATCCGCTATCTCTGGACATTTTCCTCAGCGGCCTGTCCCGTGCTTCAGCAAAGGACAACATGAACCCGAACCGCATTTATCCGCCCAATCCCAACGGTACGGTGGCGGAAAAAATCGCCACATTTTTCTGGAATGAGATTCTGATCAAGGTGGACTTCTGCTTGGATTTACACGCCGGCGGCTATTTGAACTATCTGTACCCGCACACCTATGTCGCAGGAGCTTGCAGCGAGGAAACTTATCAAAAATCTCTGGCAGGTGCTATGGCGATGGGTGTTCCCTACCTCCTTCGTTCTAGGGATGAGGTTGGAGCATACAACTACGCGGCCAAGGAGAAGGGTATTCCGGGAGTTTGTGCGGAGCGCGGCGACGGCGGCGGCTGGAGCGAAGAGGACAAGGATCTCTACAAGAAGGATGCAAGGAACCTCATGCGGCATATGAATATACTCCATAGCCCAAAGGAACCCTACAAGTATAAGCCCCAGATAAGCACTGAGCGGGTTTACGAAATGACAGAAGAGGGCGGTTGCTGGTATGCGGATCCCTCCGTGAAAGTGGGTGAAGTCGTTAAGAAGGGCCAGAAGCTGGGAGAAATCCGCGACTATTTTGGCAACCATATTCGTACGATCTATGCCAAGTATGAAGGCGTAATGCTTATTGTGTCGGCTACCTTGTCCGTGCGGGGCGGGAGCGATGGATATGTGGTGCTCTACGCTAAGTATGAGAAGTATGTTTAAGTAGCCTTTTGTGACAGGGATTTAATCATGCGGCGGGCGTTTCCGAAATGGAGGCGGCCGCCGCGTTGCGCTAGGGGCCTCTGCCGACATTTTCACCACGCGGATGCCTTTTTAGTAAAAAAAGGGAAATAGACGTGACGTGAAACCCATATGCATCCGTTACAATTGTACGGATACGCACGGATAGGGGGAAATAGACCGATGTTCTTACTTGTGGTATGGTTCGCCGCTATGAATTTTGAAGGCGCGGTAGATCTGTTCTAAAAGCATGACGCGAAAAAGCTGATGGGAAAAAGTTAGGCTGCCGAAGCTCAACGAGAAGTTCGCTCGCTCCAGAACTTCGCCGGAAAGGCCAAGCGAACCGCCCACTACAAAACAAAAGCGGCTTTTGCCTTCGTTCATCCAGTGAGCCATGGCTGTGGCAAACTGGGGAGAGGAGAGTGTTTCGCCCCTGATTTCCATGGCAATCACCTGCTCTTGCGGGCCGATATGGCCGAGGATGCGCCGGCCTTCCGTTGCTTTAACTTGTTCCTTTTGCGCAGGGGAAAGCTGCTCGGGCGCCGGTTCATCGGGGATTTCCAGAATTGTGAGCTCTGTATAGCGGGAAAGCCGCTTGGCAAACTCTTTCACAGCGTCTTTGTAAAAATGCTCCTTGAGCTTACCCACACAAATGACCTTGATATGCATGTGTTTCCTCCACAGTAAAGACGCCGGTGACTTGTTCCCGATGGGCTACGCACAGGGCCAGCGCTTCGTCGGGGATATCTTCTTTGTTCAGCTCGTCCCGCACAGTGGCCAGAGCCAAGGACTCGAAGTTGTTTTCTCTGCTCAGGTGCGCGAGAATGGCGCAATGCACGCCGGAAAGATAAAGCTTCGCCAGAGCCTTCCCGCAGCTTTCGTTGGAAAGGTGGCCCTTATCCGAGAGGATGCGGCGCTTGGTGGCATAGGGGTAAGAACAGGCCTTGACCATGTCTGCGTCGTGATTGGCTTCAATCATGAGCAGGTCGGAGCCCTCCACATAGGATAGAAGCCGGGCGTCCACATGCCCCACGTCGGTGAGCAGGGAAATTCTGCGGCCGCCGGCGCTGATGGCATAACCTACGGATTCCTTAGCGTCATGAGGCGTTTTAAAGGGCAGTATGTTAGTATTGCCGATGTAAAAGTCTCTCCCGGTTTCAAAGACTCGAATATTCCGGGACGCGACTTCCCCAATCAAGGGGGACATGCCCAGCCAGGTACCTGCGTTGGCGTAAACGGGAATTGAGAATTTGCGCGAAAGCACCCCCGCCCCCTGAACGTGGTCGGAGTGCTCATGGGTGACGAGAATGGCGTTTATACTTTCCGGTGGAATTTCAGCGGCTGCCAGAGCAGCGAGCAGGGAGCGTCCGGGCTTGCCCGCATCAATGAGCAGGCGTGCGCCCGGTGTATCCACAACCGCTGCATTTCCCGATGAGCCGCTGAACAATGGGCAGAGAAACATAAGACTCCTTAAAATCGAAATACGATTCCAATCGCGGCAGCGATGCCGATAAAAGTTGCAGGATGCAGCTTCTTTAGCTTCTTCAGGTTGGTTAGAACCATCAGCGCCGCGAAAAGAATCAGGTTCTTGGGGCTGATAAAATCCGCATGACCCAAGGCGGACAGATCGAACATGGCAATGGACATCATGGACCAGCAGGCGGCGGCGATAAGGCCGGCCACAGCAGGGCGAATGGTGGAAAAGGCGCTTTGCACCAAAGGTTGCTCCTTATATTTCGCAAACGCTTTGGATACGAAAAGGATGATGATAAAGGCGGGAAGCACCGTGGATATGGAGGCGATCACCGCGCCCCAAACGCCTGCGGCATTATAGCCCGCATAGGTGGCGGCGTTGATGCCGATTGGGCCAGGGGTGGATTCCGCAACGGCCACCATATCGGCCAGCTGGTGCTTGGTGAACCAGGTGTAATGCTCGGCCATTTCGGAGAGGAAGGGCAACGCTGCAAGGCCGCCGCCCACTGCAAAGAGACCGGTCTTAAAAAACTCAAAAAAAAGGGCAAGATACGTATTCATCCGCAATGGCTCCTTTTCTCGATGCTGCCTTTACCGATGCCCACAAGGGCAGCGCCCAGCACCACAAATGCCGGTGAAATGGAAAACAGAGCGATTAGCGCAAAGGCCGCCACGCAAAGGGCAATGCCGAGCCAGTTCTTTACGTTGCCTTTTATCAGCTTTATCACCGCATTGAGGATCAGCACGCATACCGCCACGCGGATACCGCCGAAAGCATGCTGCACGGCGGGAATATCCGCGAAGTTGGCTAGCAGCACCGCAATTATGAGAATTACGACGATGGGGGCGGCAATCACGCCCAGTACGGAAACCGCTGCGCCTGCGACGCCCCGTTCCTTGGTGCCGATAAAGGTGGCGGTGTTGGTGGCAATAAGCCCAGGGAGGCATTGGCTGATGGCGAAGAAATCCAGCATCTCTGCGCAAGTGATCCATCCGTGCTTCTCAACGCATTCCCGTTCCAAAACGGGCAACATGGCATACCCGCCGCCAAAGAGCAGCGCACCTAATCGCAAAAAAGCAAAAAATAGCTGGATAAGCGAGGTTTTTTTATTTTCTGGGGTGTGCGTTTTTTCATTATGTTCCATTCTGCGCTCCAATACTGAATAGTCAAAGCTTTTGCGTTATGCGACCTTCAATATTTTATCACAGCACAAAGGAAAGTCCAATATCAAGATACTTTAATAGGTTTTTAGGACAAGTGGTTCGTGCTCATATTCTTCCTCTAGAAGCGGCGAACTGATGATGAAATCCGCGCTTGCCCTGTCACAGGCAATTGGGATGTTTCGGACCTGTGCAATTCGCAAAAGCGCTTTAATATCAACGTCGTGAGGTTGTGCCGTGAGCGGATCACTGAAAAAAATTACGATATCAATGTCACCCTCTGCAATGCGGCTGCCGATCTGCTGATCGCCGCCTAAAGGGCCGCTGTTGAAGGCCTCAACAGAGAGGCCGGTCTTTTGGGAGATCAGAGCCGCGGTTGTGCCTGTGCCGCAAAGATGATGCCGGCTTAAGGTCCCTTGATTGAAATCACACCAATCGCAGAGGCTCACTTTCATGTTGTCATGCGCAATTAAAGCTATTTTTTTTGGCTGCTTGAGTCTATCCATGTTGATCACCTTCCATATAAATGCAATTTTGATGAAGATACATTACTTCACCATATGATAGCATGACAAACCAAAGATGTAAACCAAGCCAAACCTAGCGACGCAGACCATCAGGAAGGATAAAGCTGCTCAGCGTCGATTCCGAAAATCTTTCCTTTCAGCTATAAAAAAAACAGCCCCTTGCGAGGGGAGGGCTATTGGGATCCTGACGCACATCAACCCATTAGCGTTCCCACGATTTTGCGCAGCGTATTAAGTTTCCCCTGCGTTTTAAAAAAGTGAGATGCTTAAAATGCGAAAAACTCGCATTCAGATGCCGCAGAAAATAAGAAACAAACCGCAGATCTACGGCAAGGGTTTTACGCTTTGTGACTAAGCATAAACCCCGAATTCACTTGTAAAGAGGCTTGATATATTGCAAAAAATGCTTTAATCTAAAGAAAGAGGGAAAGGAGGCCGGCATGGAGGAAAAAAGCAAACGTGGGTATCTGAACGAGGATTTCCGGTTGTTTCACGTACGGGACAGGAAAGAGCTGCAAATCGCCTACCATTACCATGAATTCGACAAGGTGTTGGTATTTCTCTCGGGCAACGTAACTTACGTGGTAGAGGGAAAGGCATATTTTCTTAAACCTTGGGACATTCTTTTGATCCCGCACAACCAGATTCACCGGCCCATTGTGGATCCGGCTGAAATATACGAGCGCATCATACTTTGGATCAAGCCGGAGTATTTGCGGCAGCACAGCGTGGACGGGGACAATTTGCGCACGTGCTTTGAGCAGGCGGAGCTGAGCAGCTTTGAGCTCCTTCGTCCCGATAGTGCCATGCGGCCTACACTGAGAAAACAGTTGAGCACCGTGGAAGAGAGCTCTGCTTCGGAGGAATTCGGCCACGAACTCATGGCAGGCACCATGTTTTTGCAGTTCATGGTGAGCCTCAACCGCATTGCCCTGCAGGACCAGGGGCAGGAATGCCGGGAATCTTACCGCAGCGATCCTAAGCTGGAGGAGATCATCGGTTACATCAATGCGAATCTGAACAGTGATCTCTCTTTGGTGGCCATCGCCCGGCGGTTTTATATCAGCAAGTCCTATCTTATGCACAAATTCAAGGAAATGACGGGCTGCAGCGCCCACCGATATATCCAGCAAAAGCGCCTCATGTGGGCGGCGGAGATGATCCGGGAAGGCACGCCGGTGCTGGAGGCGGGGCAAAAGAGCGGGTTTGGAGATTATTCGGCTTTTTTGCGGGCGTTCAAGAAGATGTTCGGCGTGACGCCGGGGGACATCGGACAGGAGAATCCGACACTTAGGAGTGTGTACGGGCCTGGGGAGTGAGTTGCCGGTCGATAAATTCCGTTACGGCGGCCCGGCAGCGCGGGCCATCCACCAGATAGCTCATGGCGTGGCCAGCACCGGGGATGATGAGAAGCTCCTTTTGTGAGGCGCAGGATTCATAGTTCTTGCGGGTCATTTCGGGAGGCACGAAGGCGTCCGCTGCGCCATGGAGGAAAAAGATGGGGACTTCGGCGGATTCCACCGCCTCAAAAGCGGAGCAGCATGCAAGGCTGTAGCCGGCGATCTGCCGACACACAAAATTCACCATAGGTAGGATCAAACAAGGGGGTAACCCCTTGATTTCTTTTTTCAGGATGTCTAAAGGCGAGGTATAGCCGCAATCCGCCACGATGCAGCGAACACTTGCAGGCAGAGGAAGGGCGGCGGCCATAAGCACCGTGGAGGCGCCCATGGAAACGCCGCTGAGAATCAGCGGGTGATCTGGCCCGAAACGGCAGGCCATGGCGTTTGCCCAGTCTAGACAGTCGAAGCGTTCTGTCACGCCAAAGCCCAAGTACTCGCCTTCGCTGCGGCCATGGGCGCGCTGGTCCACCAAGAGCAAATTGAAGCCCATATGGTAATAGTCGGAAGCGGCGCAGCAAAAATCGATGTTGGCACAGCAGCGGTAGCCATGGAAGAGCAGCGCGGTACCCCGTGCGTTTTCCCTCTCGAACAGCCGGGCATAAAGAGAAAGTCCATCCCGGCTTTGGATGGATATCCATTGAGTATGCTGCGCCTCAATCCATTCAATACCTTCCCGGATCTGAGGCAGAAAGGCGGCCCGGGGCTTGCGGGCAATGGCTTTGAGAGGATCCAGCTCCACACGCCGCCTGCGGCGGATGGCCCGGACAAAACAGGCGTACCCCGTCAGTAGCCAAATAAGGAGCAGCCCAATGAGCAGCCCCAAAAGCAGCGAAAGCACCGTCATAGCCCATTCACCACATTGACAGGAGCGCCCCGCAAAAAGGCGGCGCAGTTTTCCACAGCGATATCCATGAGCCGCTGGCGGCTTTCTTTTGAGGCCCAGCTGATATGGGGCGTGATAAAGCAGTTTTTAGCCATGAGCAGCGGATTGTTATTCTTTATTGGCTCGGTGGAAACCACGTCCAGCCCCGCTGCATAAACCTTGCCGGTGTTGAGGGCGTTTGCAAGATCTCCCTCGTTGATGAGCGAACCCCGGCTGTTATTGATAAGGATGACGCCGTCTTTCATTTGAGAGATGGTGTTTTTATTAATGATTTCACGGGTTTGAGGCGTGAGGGGGCAGTGGAGGGCGATGACGTCGCTTTGGGAAAGCAAGGTGGGCAGATCCACAGAGGCGGCGATGGCGCGGCCCTCAGGAGTTTGTTCGCTGTCGCAGGCCAGCACACGCATGCCCAATGCCGCCGCAATGCGGCCCGTGACATGGCCGATGCGGCCGAACCCCAAAATGCCCATGGTCTTGCCCGCAAGTTCGATCAGGGGATAGTCCCAGAAGCACCAATCTGAACTTTGTTCCCAGCGGCCCGCTTTTACTGCATCGCTGTGATGGCCTACCCGGTTTGCAATTTCCAGCAGCATGGCAATGGCGAATTGGCCCACTGCGGCGGTGCCGTAGGTAGGGACGTTGGTAACTGGGATGCCCCGTTCCTTTGCGGCTTCGCAGTCCACCACGTTGTAGCCCGTGGCCAGAACGCCGATGAATCTCACGCCGGGGCAGGATGCAAGGGTATTGCGGGTGATGAGGGTTTTGTTGGTAAAGACGCAGTCCGCGTCCGCGATGCGCTCTACAATCAGTTCCGCGGGTGTGCGATCGTAAACCGTGAGCGTTCCCAAGGCGCAAAGGCTGTCCCAGCTCAGGTCGCCCGGATTTTCTGTGTATCCGTCCAGCACTACGATTTTGGTCATTGCTGCTCTCCTACCGCACAAAAAGACCGACACGGCTCAAAGGTGAAACCCGCAGATCTGCTCGGCCGACAAGGTCTTCAAAGGGAATGGTCATATTTTCCGGGTCGATGACGGCCCACTCTCGGTTGTCGGGCATAAGAAAAAACTGGCCGTTTTCCAAGGTGACGGGGTCCACGAAAACGCCGGAAACAAGGGTGGCATACCTGTGCTCATCCAGTTTGACACTGCTGATGTACACGATGCCGTCGGCGATTTGCACCTTGTCGCCGGGAAGCCCTATGATCCGGCCCACGCACACCTTGCCGTTGAGCCAAAAAGCGTAGGCATCGCCCCGGCCGGGCATGGAAAGGTGTTTGGAGAGCCGATCAAAAAGCACGATATCCCCACGCTGGAACACGGGGGCCATGCCGTCATCGGAAACCTGCACCGCCTGAAACAGCACAATGAACACCAGCGCGGCAATAACTATCGCCACCGCAACGGCGTAAAACCAAGTATAGGTTCTTTGCGTTCGGTATTCGCTGGATTTTCCGTCCGTGCGGAGTTCTCTCATTTTGCTTCCGTCCTTGTAAGGTTTTTCTTTGCGCTCTTGATGAAGTCCTGCCGGTCCAGCATGACGATGCGGCCACAGCCCACGCATTTGATTTTGATATCCGCCCCCGTGCGGGTGATGACCCATTCGTTACTGCCGCAGGCGTGGGGCTTGCGCATGACCACATGATCTCCAAGGTCGAAATCCTGTACCATCAGCTTTTCTCTCCTACAATGGCGATGCGTTCATGCGGCACTTCGATGCCTTCTTGCTGGAAGCGCAAGCGGACGCGGCGCATGACCTCCCGCGGGATTTGCCACTGCTGCATCACGTCTGTCTTCATTAATGCCCGAAGGACGACGCCCGTGGCGGTGATTTCGCCGATGCCGATCTTTTCAGGCGGCTGGATCTTGGGATCGTTCATCTCCTGACGCACGACTTCCATTTCTTCTATCATAATATCCAATGCCCGATCTGCGTCGGATTCATGGGAGATTGCCATATCCACAAGAGTCACGTAAGTGTCGGAACGGGAGAAGTTGACGATGGTAGTGATCTGACCGTTGGGAATAATGTTTTTTTCGCCCCGCCAGCTGCGGATGGTGACAGTACGAATAGAAATTGCCTCCACGACGCCCGAAATACCGGCTATGGTTACGAAGTCGCCTACAGTAAGCTCGTTTTCAAAGAGAATAAAGAACCCTTTGGTTACGTCTTCGATAAGGCTTTTGGCGCCAATGCCAATGGCCAGGGTGCCGATGCCTGCGGCGGCCAGCATGGAGGTCATGGCGCCGGAAAGGCCCAGTTCGCCGATGGCGATGGCAGCAGCAATAAAATAAAACACATATTTCACCAGCCCGCTGATGAGCGTAATGCCCGTCTCCAAACGGCGGGCAGCGGTATCGTCACGGGTGAGCCGGCTGATGCGTTTCTCCGAAAACTTCCGTATTAGGTGACCAGTCACGACAACGGCGAGGCGTGCCAGCAGGAAGGCCATAAGGATATTGATGACCGCTGTTAAAAAGCCGAGATTTTTTGCCAAGAGCCACGCATCCAGCGCGGGGATGAAAAGTGACGCGTGCATTGAACTACCTCCATAGTTATACTAAAAAACATTGTAACACAGCCATTAAGAAAGTTCCATAGAACGCTTCGTGAACTTGAAAGAAGATCACAGATTGTGTATGATAAGTAACATAAGAAGAAGGAGGGCGCTGCAATTATGCGGCAGTCTGCGGAAGACTACCTGGAAACGATCCTGCTGCTCTCGAGGGAGAAGGAAAAAGTGCGGGCAGTGGATATTGCGAACGCGCTGGGCGTCACAAAACCAAGCGTTACCGTAGCAGTAAAACAGCTCGATGAAAAAGGATATCTTATCGTAGATAAAGGGGACATTCGCCTGACGGGTCTGGGCTTTGTCGAGGCCCGAAAAGTATTGGATAGGCATCAGTTACTTGTCCGGCTTCTCGTAGGCATGGGCGTTCCAAGTGAGATCGCCGAGGTAGATGCCTGCAAGGGGGAACATGTATTGAGTGCGGAAACCTACCGGTATCTGGAAGCATATATTCGAAAGGAAAATTGGTGAAGCCATTTATGGGGGAATACAATCTCGTTGATCTGCACTGCGATACCATCGTGTGTCGGATCGCGCTTAAAAAAGGCACGGTGCGGCTGAATCAAAACGACTGCCATATCGACATGGAAAAGCTCGAGCGGGGCGGGGCTATGCTTCAATGTATGGCGGCCTTTTGTCCAACGGAACCGGTGCAGGAGCTTTTCTCCGTGGGGGATACGCCGGAGGCGATTTTTGAGGCTGCCTGCCATTGGTACAACAAAGAGCTTATGGATACGGGCGCGCTGCCCGTTTTGTGTTTTTCCGACATTGAGAAAAACCGGGCGGCGGGCAAAATTTCCTTTCTGCTTACGCTGGAGGATTGCGGCCTGCTTCGGGGGAAGATAGAAAAGATTGAGGAAATCTACCGACAGGGTGTGCGCATGGCCGGCCTTACTTGGAATTTTCCAAACTGCGTGGGCTTCCCCAATTCTAAAGTTCCGGAAGAAATGGAGAAAGGGCTTACGCCCTTCGGCCTTGCGGCAGTGAACCGGATGCAGGAGATGGGAATCATTGTGGACGTATCTCACCTATCCGACGGCGGGTTTTTTGATGTGGCACGGACGACGAAAAAACCCTTTATCGCTTCTCACAGCAACGCCCGGGCACTTTGCCCTGCGTCCCGGAACCTGACCGACGCCATGCTCAAAACGCTGGCGGATGCGGGCGGGGTGACGGGGCTGAACTTCTGCGCCGACTTTTTGCGGCAAGGTGCAAAAATAAGCCGCGTTGAGGACATTGTTCTTCACGCGCTGCATATCAAAAACGTGGCCGGGATTGAGGTCCTGGCCTTTGGCTCGGACTTTGACGGCATTGACTGCGATTTGGAGTTTTCAAATTACGCGGGATACCCGCAAATTCTAAGGGCAATGGAGCGGCACTTCACGCCCCGAGAGATGGACCTGATCTGCCGGGGAAACGCATTGAGAGTATTGAAGGATTGTTTAAAATGACGCTGTATGAACGCATTGAAAAACTGATTATACTCCCGGGCGTCACCGGGATGGAGGATGCCGTGGCGGCGGAAGTTTGCGCCCAGTTCACAGCCGCCGGAGCCGAGGTTAGCCGGGATCGGGCGGGCAATGTCTACGGCAAGCTGGGCGGCGGCCGACCCGCGGTGCTGCTCATGGCCCATATGGATGAGATCGGCATGCTGGTTTCTCAAATTGAGTACAACGGCATGCTGCGCATCTGTAAAGTAGCAGGGGTGGACCCCCGGATATTGCCCGGTGGCCGGGTACTGGTGTATGGGGAAAACGGGGTATATCCCGGCGTGGTTTCCACGGCGCCCCTTCGGCCCCAGGCCGACGACAAGGTGGCTTGGAAAATGGAGGAGCTGATTGTGGACACCGGCCTTTCCCCGAAGGAAGCCCAAGAGAAGCTCGCCGTGGGGGATGTGGTAACCTTGTATCCGGAAAAACCCATTCAACTGGGCGGCGGCATGATTACGGGGAAGACACTGGACGACCGGGCACTGGTGGCGGCACTTTGTGAGCTGCTTTCCCGGCTCAAGGACAAAAAGCTTCCCTGCACGCTCATCGCCTGCGCTTCGGTGCAGGAGGAGAAAAGCGGTGCTGGGGCCATGGCGGGAGGCTGGAACATCCGGCCGGACATGGCCGTGGCCGTGGACGTAACGCACGCCCCGCCGCCGGAGAAGGAATTTCGCACGGTACCCATCGACAAGCTGGCCATTACCCGGGGCAGCAATATTCATCCCTTTTTGTATGAGCAGCTCAAAGCGGCGGCAGAGAGGCAAGGAATTTCCTGCTCTACGGAGGCCCGCATCGGAGATACCGGCACCGACGCTTGGGATATTCAAACCCAACGGGGCGGCATTCCCACGGGGCTGTTATCCGTGCCGCTTCGGTATATGCATACCGGCGCGGAGGTGCTAAGCGGCGAAACCCTTGGCCGCGCGGTAGACTTGCTGGAGGAATTCATAAAGGGCATCCCTGAAGACTGGGAGGAAGCGCTATGCTTCAACGAATAGAAGAACTGAGCAATTTGCATGGCGTCACCGGCGACGAAGGCCGCGTGCGCGCCTACATTAAATCCGCTCTTTTGGGGGTGGGGGAAATGCGCACGGATGCCATGGGCAATCTGTACGTGCATAAAAAAGGCCCCCGGCCACGGGTGATGGTCACCGCCCATATGGACGAGGTAGGCTTCATCATCCGGGGATTCAAGGAGGATGGGACCCTATCCTATGGCACCCGGAGCATCGATTCCCGGGTGGCGGCGGGGAAGCGGGTAGTGATTGGGCCCAACAATGTGCCCGGCGTCATTGGCGTGCGGGCCATCCATCTGCAAACGGATGAAGAATTCAAGAAGGCCTACGACCATGATGAGCTTTTCATCGACATCGGTGCGAAAGACAAAGCGGATGCGGAACAGCGGGTGCAGATCGGGGATTATGCATCCTTTGATACGGCATTTGCGCAAATGGGGAATCTGATGGCCGGGAAGGCGCTGGATGATCGGGTGGGCTGCGCGATTCTTATGGAGCTGCTGGGGAAAACTTACCCCTGCGATTTTTACGGGGTGTTCACCGTGCAGGAGGAAGCAGGGCTGCGGGGAGCCGAAGCGGCGGTTTATAACGTGCAGCCGGATTTGGCGCTGGTATTGGAATGCACCCCCGCCCGGGACTTACCGGGAACACCAGAGGGGGATATTTCCACACGGATTTTTTCCGGCGCGGCTATTACCCTTATGGACGGGGCAACGATTCCCAAACCTGCCATGACCAAGGCTTTAATCAGCTGCGCTGCGGAAACGGGCATCCCGTACCAGATCCGTAGCAATCCAAAGGGTGGAACTGACGCGGGGGCCATCCACAAGGCGCTTTTCGGATGCGTGACCGGGGGAATCTCCGTGCCATGCCGCTATCTGCATACGCCTAACAGCATGGTCGCCATACAGGACGTGGAAGCAGCGCTTTCGCTAGCGGATACGTTTTTTGCTTCAAAGAAATTTTTGGAGGTGCTCTGATGTTTGATACAATGCTGCGGGAGTTGACCATGGCCTATGGCCCTTCGGGTCGGGAAAACCGGGTGGCGGAAGTGATCGCAACGTATTTAGCTCCTTGGGCAGACGAAATCAGCCGGGATGCCATGGGTAGCCTCATTGCCCGCAAAGCCGGGCATTCAGGGAAGAAGCTCATGTTTGCGGCGCATATGGATCAGATTGGTCTCATCGTCACGGGGAAAGACGAAAAAGGGTTCCTGCGGGCCGCCAATGTGGGCGGCGTGAACCCGGTTATTTCCGTGGCCCGGCGGGTCATCTTTGAAAACGGTGCGCCGGGGGTGGTTTTTTATGAAACGGAGGAGAAAAAGCCCGGGGAAGTGGATTTTCTACAGCTGTTTATTGATGCCGGGGGGGAAGATGTGAACGTGGGCGATATGGCCGTGTTTACGTCCGAGCTTTATTTGCGGGGAGAGTATATTACCGGCGGCGCGATGGACAACCGGCTCTCCTGCGCCGCTTTGATCAAGGCGGCATTGACGGGAGAAAGCCCCCATGAATTGGTTCTGGTATTTACCGCGCAGGAGGAGGTGGGCACCCGGGGCGCCGGGGCCGCAGCCTACGTTGTCAAACCCGACCTTGCGGTGGCGGTGGACGTGACTAAAACAGGAGACACCCCCAAGGCGGCCCGGCAGAGCGTAAGCCTAGGGAAGGGTCCGGCTATCAAGATTATGGACAGCAGCGTGGTGGTATCCCCCAAGGTGCGGCGGTTTTTGACCCGCTGCGCCAACGCTGCGGGAATTCCGGTGCAAAACGAGGTGCTTACCGCGGGCGGCACGGATACGGGCGCCATTCAGCGCACGGCGGGTGGCATTGAGGCGGGATGCATCTCCATCCCCCTGCGCTATATGCACACTCCGGTGGAAACTGCTTGCCGGCAGGACGTTATGGATACCGTTAAACTGCTTCAGGCGGTGATGACGGCGGACCTGCATGAATTCGGAGGCGAAAATGACTGAACTTGCCCGGTTGCAGCGGGAAATCGAGTTGAGAGGTTTGGGCGGCTACCTGATTCCCGCCGCCGATCCTCACGGCTCCGAATCCGTTGGGGAGCATTTCAAGGCTCGAGAGCGCTTCTCCGGCTTTACCGGTAGCGCCGGCACATTGCTCGTGCTGCCGAACCGCGCGTATCTTTTCACAGACGGCCGCTACTTTCTTCAGGCGGCGTCGGAGCTTATTGGCAGCGGCATTGAACTGTGCCGCATGGGAGAACCGGGGGTGCCGGAGCTTGCGGAATTGATTGAAAAAGAAGTCCACGGTCCACTGGGGCTGGATGGAAGGACGCTGAGCGCGGGGGAAGCCTGGGAGTTCCTGCGCCGGGGCATCGACATTGCGGACGTGGATTTGGTTTCGGCGTTTTGGCAGGATAGGCCGCCCCTGAGCGATGCGCCCGCATGGCTGCTGCCGGAAGAACTTTGTGGGAAATCCGCTTCCGAAAAGCTCGCGGAGCTCCGGCGGGAAATGGCGCCGCAGGACGCACAAGCCACGGTGCTGACAGCTTTGGACGACATCGCGTGGCTGTTTAATCTTCGGGGCAGCGATACCCGCCATACCCCCGTGGCCTTATGCTATGCCGCGGTAGAGCGGGAGCGGGCCGTGCTCTTTATGGATGAAGAGAAGCGAAGGCCCGTGGAAGCGGAATTGCGCAAGCTGGGCGTGGAGTTTCTTCCCTATGAGGAGATTTACGCTTTTGTGAGAAAATATCGGGGCCGGGTGATGACCCCGCTGAGCAAGCTAAATTACCGCCTTTTGTGCGGGATGGCGAGCGCGGAAGTACTGGACGCGGATCTCATCGCCCTCCCCCGGGCGATCAAAAATGCCGGAGAGCTTGCAAACCTCCGGCGGGTGCACCTTGCGGATGGGGCCGTGATGGCCCGATTTATGCGGTACGTCAAGCTGCATGCGGGGGAGCCGGGGTTCACCGAAGTCGCCGCCGGACGATATTTGGACGAAATGCGCAAGGCCGCCGGGGCCCTGAGTGAAAGCTTTGATACCATTTGCGGCTACGGTCCCCATGGGGCCATTGTCCATTATGCCGCCACACAAAAAACGGATATCCCCATCGGACGAAGTGGCCTGCTTTTGGTGGATTCCGGCGGGCAGTACATGGGCGGCACTACGGATGTAACCCGCACCATCGCCACAGGCCCGGTTTCGGATGCGCAAAAGGCGCATTTCACATGGGTGCTCAAGGGTATGCTGGCGCTGATGAGCCTGCGGTTTCCCGAGGGCTGCACCGGCCAGATGCTGGATGTGGCGGCCCGGGCTCCCCTGTGGGCGCAGGGGCTCAACTACAACCACGGTACCGGCCACGGGGTGGGATATATGCTCAACGTTCACGAGGGGCCGCAAAGCTTCCGCTTTAACCGGCCAAGCGCAGCGCTTGCGCCCGGCATGGTAATTTCAGACGAGCCGGGGATCTATATTGAGGGCAGTTTTGGCGTGCGGCTGGAAAATCTTCTTGTGTGCGTGGGGGGAGAAGAAGGTTTTTTGCGCTTCGAATCTCTTACGTTTGCTCCCATCGATCTGGATGCGGTGGATGAAAGGCTGTTGGATGAAACGGACAAAAGCCGACTCAACGAATATCACCGGCAGGTATATGAAAAGCTCTCCCCGCTGATGGAGCGGGAAGAGCTTGCATGGCTTGAATTTGATACCCGAAACGTTTAGCGGTATTCTTCCGCCAGCTTTTTAAAGGCCGGTAGAGAGCGCTTGATCATTTCCGTGGAAACGCAGTAGGAAATTCGCACGAATCCTGGGCATCCGAAGCTGTCTGCGGGCACAAGCAGCAGCTCATATTTCTTTGCCCGTTCGCAGAAGGCCGCGGCGTCCGATTCCAGCGCCTCCAGAAACAGGTAAAAGGCGCCGTCGGGATGGATGCAGCGGTAGCCGTATTCCGTCAGAGCTCCATAGATCAGGTCGCGGTTCTTTTGGTAAATGGAGAGGTCTCCGGTATGGCCCAGACACATGGCCACCACCTGCTGGAACATGGAAGGGGCGCATACATAGCCCAGTGTCCGGCCCGCGCCGCAAACTGCGGCATAGGCATCAGCCGCACCCTGCATCCGGGGGGATACCAGAATGTAACCGATGCGCTCTCCCGGCAGGGAAAGGGATTTGCTAAAGGAATAGCAAACGAAGGTATCGTCATAATGATTGGGCAAAAAGGGAACTTCAATGTCGCCGTAAACCAGCTCCCGGTAGGGCTCGTCGGATATGAGGAATATGGGATGCCCATATTCCTTTGATTTTTCTTTGAGCAAAGAGCACAGCCGCTCTATGGTGGGCCGAGTGAGTACTACGCCGGAAGGGTTGTTGGGAGAGTTGACAACCACGGCCTTCGTGTTTTTGGTAAGGCTCTTTTCAAGCGCATCAAAGTCAATCTGGAAGTCCTTTGGATCGGACGGTACCACAACGGCTTTCCCGCCTGCGCCCTCAACAAACACCACGTATTCAGGGAAGAAAGGGGTGAAGATGATCACCTCGTCTCCGGGGACGGTGATGGCATGAAGGCAGATGGTCAGTGATGCTGCCGCGCCTGCGGTCATGTAAAGGTCGTCCGCGCCAACTTGGGCGCTATGTGTCTTCGCAAGGTATGCAGCAATGGCCTTGCGTACGCTCGCGTCCCCCTGCGCGGAGGTATAGCCGTGAAGGTCGATGGAATTTTTGGTTTCCATCAGGGTACGGATGGCCTCGTTTACGCAGGCGGGCGCCGGAACGCTGGGGTTTCCTAGACTAAAGTCAAGGAGATTTTCCGCTCCAATTTGTGCGCCTCGCTTCTTGCCGTATTCAAAAATCTCCCGAATCACTGAGCGGTTCTTGCCCAGCCGCATATTCCTGTCCGAAAACATGTTGAATCCTCCTGAAAGGTTAGTATTATTATCTTAACACACGATTGCCGCCGTGCAAGTGAATTCTATGCCTCAGCCTTGGTCACGCCCAACAAAACCTCCCGAAATTCCTCGAAGGGCGCTGGAAGTTACATTTCAAATGAAACTGTTCTGATTATAACAATGATTCCACAATATTTTCAAGTTGTTGCCGCAACTTCGCCTGGGTTTGTTATTGCCAGGGCAGTTTCACAGGGCTATAATTAAAAACATACTGGCGTTGTCGGCACAATATTGAGAAAAAGATCTGGGGTAATGACAAAAATTGATATTTTCTCCGGTTATCGATATATGCCTACAAAAGGAGGAACCCAATGCAATATGCAATTACGTTTCTGGAAGGATTGATCTCCTTCATTTCCCCTTGCTTTCTGCCTATGCTTCCGCTGTATCTGGTGTATTTCGCCGGAGACGCACAGGAAGGGAAGGAGCGGCGGACGATGCTGCACGCGCTGCTGTTCGTGGCGGGATTTACGGTGGTGTTCATGCTTCTGGGCCTGTTCGCGGGCACGGTGGGCCGCTTTTTGACAAGGTATCAGCAGGCGCTCAATATTGTCTGCGGCTTGCTGGTGATTCTCTTTGGCTTAAGCTTTATGGATGTCATTCACCTGAAGTTCCTCAAAGGCGTTCAAAGTTTTAACCGCGCACCCGGCAGTGCCTTGTCCTCGCTGCTCTTCGGCATGGTTTTTTCCGTGAGCCTTACGCCCTGCGTGGGGGCATTCTTGGGTAGCGCGCTGGCGCTGGCTTCCAATCGAGGCTCTGCGGTGGAGGGCGCGTTGCTGCTACTGGTCTACTCTTTGGGCTTAGGCGTGCCGCTGCTTTTAAGCGCGGCGCTGATTTCAAAGCTCAAGACCACGTTCGATTTCATCAAGCGGCACTATAAGGTCATCAACACCGTGGCGGGTATTTTTCTTATCCTTACGGGTGTTTTGATCCTGTTTGGAATGATGGACGTGCTGCTTTCAATTTTGTCATAGGAGGTTGGTTTATGAAAGAAAAATTCGAATCAAAACAGACGGAAGAGCGGGCTGAGGCCCATGACGGCATGCAACAGCCCCGGGATCGGAAGCAGAATGGGCGGAACACTATCGTCTTGCTGGCGCTAATGGGTATTTTGATTGTTGCCGGAATCTTGATTTACCCCAAGCTGGCCAAGGACTATGTGCCGGAAGAAGCCGGGAAAACTGCGGCTCCCGCCGCATCTGCGCAACCCACTGCTACCGTGTCCGCTTCGCCTACCCCTGCGGCGGAGCTGGCGCCGGATTTTACCGTAACGAACGCTTCCGGGGAGGAAGTGTCCCTTTCGGACAATTTCGGCAAGCCCATCATCGTGAACTTCTGGGCAACTTGGTGCGGCCCCTGCCGGGAGGAACTGCCCTACTTTAACGCAGCCAGCCAAAAGTACGGCGATTCCGTCACGTTTATGATGGTGAACCTCACCGACGGCTCCCGGGATACAGAGGAGGGTGTCAAAGCATTCATCGAGAAGCAAGGCTATGCCTTCCCGGTGTACTTTGATCTGGAGCTCATGGCGGCCGATGCTTACGGCATTCGTTCCATTCCCACCACGGTAATTATCGATGAGAGTGGCGCCATTGTGGATATGCACCTGGGCACCTTGTCGGAGGCGCAAGTCCAATCCATGGTGGATATGCTTTTAGGAAAGTAAAAAACATAAAAAATTTTAACAGCCGCGTTGCATTTGCAACGCGGCTGTTATACACTGAAGGCAAAGATGGAGGGAGCACGGGAGATGGAAAATGAAATCCTCAAAAAGTGCACGCTATTTTCCGGCTTAACCATGGCGGAGTTCGTAGGCGCCTTGGCTTTTTTCAACGGAATTCGAAAGTCCTATCAAAAGGGGGCCTTTCTCAATCGGATCGGCGTTCCGCTGGAGAGCTTCGGCTTGGTGCTAAGCGGCGCGGTGCATGTGTATATGGACGACATCGACGGACACCACATGATTATGGCCACCGTGGAACCAGGGGAAACCTTCGGAGAATCTCTGTGCTATCTGGGAAAGGATGCGCCGGTATACATCTGCGCCGTTACGGATGCGGAGATCCTGTGGCTGCGGACGGATCAGCTCAAAAGCGCCGCGGTGCTTTCGCCCTTGGAACTCACGCTGTTCAATCGGTTCGCGACCATGCTGGCCCAGCGGTCGCTGGCCATGAACGATCGGATTCAGATCCTGTCAAAAACCAGCATCCGCGCCAAGCTCATCACCTTTTTTTCCCAGTATGCGCAGCGGTTCGGGAATGCCTTTCAAATTCCATTCGACCGCAACAGCATGGCTACCTATCTGGGCACGGACCGCAGCGCCCTCTCTCGGGAGCTGTCGAAGCTGAAGCAGGAAGGGATTATCGATTATAAAAAGAACCGTTTCAGGGTGCATAAGGGCATGGAGATGGGGTAAGGCGGTACATGCGAACGGCGTTATGTAAATATTGAGAGGGATTGGTTGGGTAAGGATATGAAACGAGAATTGGGAATTGCCCGTTGCGGTTTGGCGTGTTGCCTGTGCTCTGAAAATGGAAGTTGCTCCGGCTGCAATTCGGAAGACTGTCCCGATAAACAATGGTGTGAAAACAGGAAATGCTCTCTTCAAAAAGGGATTGACGGCTGCTATTTATGTGAGGAGGAATGCCGCAAGGGGCTCCTCCAAAAAATAAAACCGTTTGCGTTTCAACTGTTTGTCAAACGCTACGGCATTGAAGAACTTCTTAATAACTTGGAGCGAAATGAGGTCAACGGCATTGTTTATCACCGGGAAGGCATTGTTGGCCACTATGACGAATTTGACGACGTGGAAAAACTGATTGCATTTATTAAAGCCGGCGAAAAATCGTATGCGGGAGGCAAACATGGAGTGTAATCTTCGCGCCTGGCGGTTTGAGGATGCGGCGGATTTGGCGAATGCCCTAAACAACAAGAAAATCCATGATAATTTGCGGGATGGGCTGCCGCTGCCGTATACGGAAAAGGACGCAGGGGAATTCATCGGGGCAATGCTTGGCGCGGACTCAAACACTACCTATGCCTTCGCAATCACCATAGACGATCGCGTAATCGGCAGCATCGGCGTATTCCGCAAAGAGAACATTCACAGGAAAACGGCGGAAATGGGTTACTATATTGCCGAGCCCTACTGGGGGTATGGTTTGGGAACCTGTGCTGTAAGGCAGGCATGCCGCTATATTTTTGAAACTACGGATATCATGCGAATTTTTGCGGAGCCTTTTGCCCGCAACGCCGCTTCCTGTCGAGTGCTGGAAAAGTCTGGCTTCCTGCTGGAAGGCGTGTTGCACAAAAACGCGGTTAAAAACGGCGAAGTGCTGGATATGAAGCTGTATGCGTTAATTAAATAATGCGCCTCCGTGGGGGTGCACAAAAAAACAGGCCAAATACAGGGCCTGTTTTTTTTGCGTGTAGCTTTCAAAGGTTTTTAATATTATTCGCAGTTTTTTGGCTCTTTTTTTCAAGAAAAGAACTGGGGGTTTGGAGGCAGCGCTCCCGAAGGTAATGCGCATCAACCCTCAGCAAATCTCGGAGCCGTCTTTGAAGTCGTCCGTCATGGTAGTGAGCATGGAAAGGGTTTCGCCGTCCTCCGTTTCCGCGGCGGCGGAAAGGATCATGCCGTTGCTCTCGATGCCACAAATCATCCGGGGCATGAGGTTGGCGGCAATGATGACGTTTTTGCCGATGAGCGCTTCCGGTTCCGGGTACCATTTGCGGATGCCGCTCAATATCGTGCGGGTTTCATTGCCCACCTGCAGGGTGAAGTTTAAAAGCTTTTTGCTCTTTTCCACAAACCGGCAATCCAGCACGAGGGCCACCTTCATCTGAACCTTAAGGAAGTCGTCAAACTCGATATACTGGGGCTCCACTTTCTGTGGTGCTTTGGCCTCTGCGGGCACGTGGTTGGAGGTTTCGGTGGCCGCCTTTGCAGCCAGAGTTTCTTCGGCCAGCGCTTCCAACTCTTTCTTTATGTCGATGCGGGGGAAGAGTGCTTCGCCCTTATGTACTACGATGCCCTTGGGTAGTTTGCCAAAGGAGAGGGTAGAGATGGTGGTCAGTTCCGCGGGCACGCCCAGCTGCGCAAAAAGTTTAGGCGCGGTGTCGGGCAAGTAGGGCAAAAGCAGTACGCCCACAAAACGGAGGCTCTCCGCCAGGTTGTAGAGCACGGTGCCCAGCCTATTGCGGTTGGCCTCGTCTTTGGCCAGTGTCCAGGGGGTGGTGATGTCGATGTACTTGTTGCAGGCGTTGATGAGGCTCCAAATGCTTTCCAGCGCCTCGGGGATTTTCAGTTCGTTCATGAACTGCTCCACCTGCGCGGGCAGACCGTTGGCAAGGGCGATCAGCGCGTCGTCCTGCTCTGCGTTAAGGCAGGTGGGGGCGGGGATCAGGCCACCAAAGTACTTGTCGATCATGGCGACGGTACGGGAAAGCAGGTTACCCAGGTCGTTGGCCAAATCGCTGTTAATACGGTAAATTAAAGCTTCGTTGCTAAATACGCCGTCGCTGCCAAAGGGCACTTCTCGAAGCAGAAAGTAACGGATAGCATCCACGCCATAGCGGTTGCAAAGCTTAACGGGATCTACCACGTTGCCCTTGGACTTGCTCATCTTGCCGCCTTCCAGCACAAGCCAGCCGTGGCCGAACACCTGCTTGGGCAGGGGCTCACCCAGCGCCATAAGCATGATGGGCCATATGATGGTATGGAAGCGCACGATCTCCTTGCCTACCAGATGTACGTCTGCGGGCCAGTACTTTTTATAAAGGCTGTCGTCATCGGAGTAGAAGCCGAGTTTTGTGATGTAATTGGACAGGGCGTCCAGCCAAACGTAAACCACGTGCTTCTCGTCGAAGTCCACGGGAATGCCCCATTTAAAGGAAGTGCGGGAGACACAGAGGTCCTCCAGCCCGGGGCGCAGGAAGTTGTTGAGCATCTCGTTGGTGCGGGAGGGGGGCTGTATGAATTCCGGGTGATCCTCGATGTATTGGATCAGCCGGTCGGCGTACTTGCTCATCTTAAAGAAGTAACTTTCCTCTTCCACCAGCTCCACGGGCCTGCCGCAGTCGGGGCAGCAGCCGTCCTTGAGCTGGCGTTCCAGCCAAAAGCTCTCGCAGGGGGTGCAATAGTGACCCTTGTAGGAGGATTTGTAGATGTCGCCCTGCTCGTACAGCTTCTTAAATATTTTCTGCACGGCCTTTACGTGGTAGTCGTCCGTGGTGCGCACAAAGCCGTCGTTGCTGATGTTCATCAGCTTCCATAGAGATTTAAAAGTGTCTACGATGTCGTCCACGTACTTTTGGGGCGTAACGCCCCTCTCCTTAGCCTTACGTTCAATCTTCTGGCCGTGCTCGTCGGAGCCGGTGAGGAAGTATACGTCGTGGCCGGTAAGCCGCTTGTAGCGGGCGATGGCGTCCGCGGCCACGGTGGTGTAGCTGTGGCCGATGTGCAGCTTGTCGCTGGGGTAATAGATGGGCGTGGTGATGTAAAACGTTTTCTTTTCCATAGAATCCTCCTAAATAAAAATGCCCTTCGCGTTGCGCGAAGGGACGACAGATGCCGTGGTACCACCCTACTTCTCCCAAAAGGGACTCATAAGTTCCCCCTGTATCGGGAGGGGCCCGCTTCAGCTCAGTGCCGCGAATGGAACGGCGGTTTGCCACAAGGCGCTCGGGAGCCATGTTCGGCGGAGTCGCTGCTGCCGGGCTTGCACTATTCCCGGTTCGCTGAAAGCTTGACGGCCGCCTACTCTTTCCGTCATTGCGCAATTGAAATTTAATATAGTTTACCCGTATTGCCTATAATTTGTCAACTGTCCCAAAGATAAAATATTCCCATATGCGCCATAAAAAGGGTATAATAGGGGCATGAGTCGGGCTGTGGAAGACCTTCAGTGTAAAAATCTAAAGATCATCGTCGATAAAGACGGCTTTTCCTATGGCCGGGACGCCGTGCTTTTAGCCAACTTTGTTCGGGCAAAATCCGGGGAGCGCGCGCTGGATATGGGCACAGGCACTGGGATTCTTGCCATCCTGGTCAACGGAAAAACGGGGGCCCGGATTACTGCTGTGGAAATTCAGCAAGAGGCGGCTGCGCTGGCCGCAGAATCCGCGCGGCTCAACGGGCAGGACAATATAGAGGTGCTCGCCGGGGACGTCCGGGAGCTTCATAAATCGCTGGGATATGCGCTGTTCGATCTGGCGGTGTGCAACCCGCCCTATTACACGGGCGGTACGGCCAGCCCAGATCCGCACAAACGCCAATGCACCCATCAACAAACCCTCACGCTTGCGGAGGCGGCGCAAAGCGCTTCGCGGCTGCTGAAAAACGGCGGCAGGTTTTACCTGTGTTATCCGGCGGAAGGGTTTGCCGCCCTGTGCGCGGCGCTGATTCAAAGCGGAATCCAGCCCAAGCGGGTACAGCTTGCCTATGGCGGCAATCGACCCTATCTTGTGCTGGTGGAAGGAAAAAAGGGCGGGAAGGAAGGGCTCCTTTTTGAGCCGCCCATTTTTGACTAGGAGGAAGCATGGAACCCAAGCTGTATCTTTGCCCCACGCCCATCGGAAATTTGGAGGATATTACTTTTCGCGTTGCCCGGGTACTGGGGGAGGCAAGCTGCGTCTACTGCGAGGATACTCGGCGCACTGCACGGCTGATGAACCGGCTGGAACTGAAAAAGCCGCTTTTCTCCTGCCATGAGCACAACGAACGGCAGCGGTGCGAAGAGATCGAGGCAAAGGTCAAGGCCGGGGAACCGGTGGCCTTTGTCAGCGATGCGGGCATGCCCGGCATTTCGGACCCCGGAGAGCGGCTGGTGGCACACTGCATCAAAACGAATACGCCCTTCGAGGTACTGCCCGGCCCCTCCGCATCCCTGACGGCGCTGGTATTCAGCGGCCTGCCCACGGCGGAGGCCTGTTTTGTAGGCTTTTTGCCCCGGAAGGGAAAAGAACGCAAAGAGATGATCCGGCGGCTGTTCCGACATCGGGGCACGCTGATCTTATACGAAAGCCCGCTTCGGGTGGCAAATACCGCAAAGGAGCTGTTGGAAGCCTGGGGTGACCGGCAGGCGGCGCTGGTGCGGGAACTGACGAAGGTCTATGAACAGGCGGTGCGCTCGACTCTGAAAGGTCTGGCGGAAGCCTATGCACAAACGCCGCCAAAGGGCGAGTGCGTGCTGCTGGTGGCGGGCGCGAAAGAACCGGAAAACGGAGCGGACGATCTGGACGATATGCTTTTGCGGCTGCTGGAAGAAGGCAAAACCGCCAAGGACGCGGCGAAAGAGGCGGGGGAACTTTTAAGTGTTCCCCGCAACGAAGCCTACCGCCGGGCGCTTGCGCTCAAGGGATGACAATGGGCCGGCGGGCATGATACAATCAGGAAAACGTGGGGGAGGAAACGCTGTGAGCATTGCGGATCGGATCTTTATAGAAAACTGCAGGGATATCCTGCAAAACGGAGTGTGGGATACCGATTTGGCGGTGCGCCCCAAATGGGAGGATGGCGCTCCCGCCCATACAGTGAAGCGGTTCTGTATTGTCAATCGCTACGACCTAAAAGAAGAGTTCCCGATCCTCACCCTTCGGAAAACCAATTTTTCCGCCGCAGTGGACGAGCTGCTGTGGATTTGGCAAAAGAAGTCCAATAACGTGCATGAACTCAACAGCCATATCTGGGACGCCTGGGCAGATCAATCGGGCAGCATCGGCAAGGCCTACGGGTACCAGCTTTCCGTGCAGCACCGATATGCTGAGGGCGTGTTTGATCAGGTGGACCGAGTCCTTTACGACCTGAAGCATAATCCGGCTTCCCGTCGGATCATCACAAACCTGTACAACCATGCAGATCTTTCCGAAATGCACCTCTATCCCTGCGCCTATAGCATGACGTTTAACGTGTCGGGCAATATCCTCAACGGCATTTTAAACCAGCGCTCGCAGGATATGCTGGTGGCCAACAACTGGAACGTGTGCCAGTACGCGGCGCTTCTGCATATGTTTGCGCAGGTCAGCGGCATGGTGGCCGGGGAGCTGGTGCACGTCATTGCCGATGCCCATATTTACGACAGGCACGTGCCCATTGTGGAAGAGCTTATCACCCGGGCATCCTATCCTGCGCCGGAACTGCGCATCAATAAGGAAATCAAGGATTTTTACGCCTTCCAAGTGGAAGATTTTACGCTGGAAAATTATCAAAACCATGGTTCCGTGGGCAAAATCCCCGTGGCTGTGTAAGGAGGTCGCATGAATCTCATCGTGGCGGTGGACCGCAACTGGGGCATTGGCAAGGATGGCAAGCTGCTTTATTCCCTTCCCGAAGATATGCGCTTCTTTCGGGAGACCACTTCAGGCAAAGTGGTGGTCATGGGCCGGGGCACCCTGGAATCCATGCCCGGGGGCAGGCCGCTGAAGAATCGAACCAATGTCGTTTTAAGCACGTCCGTGCAGGGTGAGGGGTTTTTTGCGGCGCGGAACTTGCCGGAACTTTTCGTGCAGGTAAAGCAATACCCGCCCGAGGACGTGTTTGTCATCGGCGGGGAAAGCCTGTACCAAAGTCTGCTGAATTACTGTTCCGTGGCATACATTACCAAAGTGGAGGCCGCTGTGAATGCGGATCGATTTTTTCCGGATCTGGATCGTCTGGATAACTGGGTGCTAACAAGCGTCTCGGAGTCCAGAGAACACGAGGGAACTTCCTTCCGATTCTGCAAATATGAAAACAAGAGCCCGGAACCATTTTAGCGGCCCGGGCCCCTTTTTAATGCTTTTCTGAAAGAGCTTAAATTTTCTGTCCTAATATTTTTTCCTCGTACTCCTCCACAGTCATGGGCATCGCAAAGAAATATCCCTGTGCGTAATTGCAACCTGTGCGCCACAAAAGCGTTGCCTGCTCCTTTGTTTCCACGCCTTCGGCGACGGTGGCGATTCCAAGCCCCTTGGCCATCTGCATCACGGAAGCGATGATCTGTTCACTCTTGTGAGGCAGCTCAGATTTGGATAAAAACTCCATATCGATCTTGAGTACGTCCACATCAAGGTCCTTGAGGAGGTTGAGGGAAGAGTAGCCGCTGCCAAAGTCGTCCATCATGATGATAAACCCGTTTTTGTGCAGGCGGTTGATGATCCGAATCATGATTTGAGGATTTTCCGAGTAAGTGCTTTCTGTGAGTTCAAGATTAAGACAGGCATTGGGGACATCATATTTTTCCGTAAGTTTGGTAAGGCTGTTCACGAAGTTGGGATTATACAAGTTTACTCGGGATACATTGACCGAAATGGGGTGGAAGGCGATACCGCTTTCCATCCACTTTTTCATCAGCATGCAGGCTTTTTCCCATACGCAGTGGTCGAGCAGAGAAATAAAGCCATTCTTTTCAAATATGGGAATAAATTCGTCGGGGGAAATGAGTCCCTTTTGCGGGTGGGCCCAGCGGACCAGCGCTTCGGCCCCTTCAAAAGCTCCGGTAATCAGGTTATATTTGGGTTGCAGGTAGATGACGAACTGATCTTTTTCCAGCGCATCATTCATTTCATTGATGATTTCCTGCTCCTTTTCCACACTTCGTCCCATCTCATCGCTGTATAGGGCGTAAGAGGTAATGTAGTCGCCCTTGCACTTCTTTGCAGCCAGCGTGGCCCGGTCATAGATCTTGTCAATGGGCATGTCGTGATCCTCGACGATGTAAACCCCACAGTTGGGAGAAACCTCATAATTCAGCGGGTACTCGCTCAGGTACTTTTTAAGAACCTGCATCATATGGCGAAGCTGGTCTTCGCCGCGGTAGAGTAGGCACATGCCAAATACATCCCCTTCGATTCGCCCGTAAGTGGCGGGAGGATGCCTCTGTGCGTAAAACTGGGCGCCTTGGGCAATATATTTCAGGAGGCGGTCTCCTTCCGGGGTGCCAAAAAAGGAGTTAACAAGGCCGAAGCGGTTGATGTCAAAGCGCAGGAAAACGTAACACCCGGAACGGTCCGCGAGGAGCATTTTCCGCGTGGCGTCAAAAAATTTTACCTTGTTGTAAATCTCTGTGAGCACATCATATTCGGCGAGGTATTTCAGCTGATTCAAGGCGGAAAGCTGGCTTCTGTCGATGGCGTTTTTCAACCGGAATTTTATGATGTCTGCGTCGTAGGGCTTAGATACAAAATCCCAGGCGCCCAGCATCAGCGCTTTTTTCTCGCTGCCCTTATCCACATTGCTCGTCGTAACGATGACGGGTAGATTCTTGTATTTTTCCTCTCCGGCAATCGCTTCCAGAACTTCATAGCCGTCTATGACGGGCATCAGCAAATCCAGCATCACACCGGATATTCTGGGGGCATGTTCTTCCAAAATGTCCAATACCTGTCTACCGTTTTCAACGGTTAATACCGTATAATCCCCGGCAAGAATACGGCAGAGAATTTCGCGGTTGACTACATTGTCATCCGCCACCAGTATGACCTTCCGTCCGGTCGTGTCGCCGGCCTCCTCCAAAGTATTGGGGAAGCTGCTTCCGCTGCAGGGAGCTGTCTCCGCTAAGGGTGCCAGCGCTGCGTGCCTGTAAACTTGCCCGCAGAAGGATACGCAGTTGCGACCATTGGTCTTTGCGTGATAAAGTTCCATATCGGCGGCGCTCATTAAATCTGCTAATGAAGCTTTTCTGTTGTGGCCGCCCAATGCAGCGCCGATGCTCAGAGTAACGTAATTCACAGCGCTGTTTTGTTCAAAGGGAATATCCAGCTTTTTGATTTCGTCCTGAATGCGCAAGGCAAAAGAAATTACATTTCGTTCAGATATATTACGGGCACAGATGACGAATTCCTCTCCGCCGTATCGCGCGACGATGTCGCCCTGACGGCAGGCGCAGTTCCGCAGGCATTCCCCGATCTTCTGCAGGCACCGATCTCCTGCCTCGTGGAAGTACGTGTCATTGTATGCTTTGAAACGGTCTACGTCCAGCATCAGCACTGCGAAGCCTTTGGCGCTGGAAAGGCCGTCAAAAAATGGCTGCGCCATGCGCCGCAGCCCCCGTCGGTTGAGAAGTCCCGTAAGGGGGTCTTTTTCTGCCAGCTCCTCCAGCCGGCTGTTCATAATGCCTAAAAGATGACGGTCTTTGTAGATTTTAAGGTTGGCAACGTATTGTGTTGCGGAAACATAAAGAGAAATACAGCTCAGCGCTACGATTTCCTGTATGATGAATGGAGATACCTTCAGATGCAAACCAATGGCCAGACTGCCGATCAGGTAGCAGGAAAGGATGGGAATAATTACAGAACCGCCGAAGAGCGGCGCAAAGCCCAGCCCCAGACAAAACAGCGTGGCATTTGAAATCGACGCCCTTTCAGCTAGCTCACCGTAGTTGAAAAACAACGAGCCAAGCATGATGATTACCCAGCAAAAAATGACCGCCGCGTTTCTTTGCCCGAATTTGAGTGGGCGCTTATTGGTAAGCAAAAAAAAGACTGAGAATATAGTGGAGCTCGCCAGCAGGATATAGGTTCCAATGAAATAATAAATTCTATGGTCGCCGTACGTTGACACAAAGCTGTCCACGATCAAATTTGAGAGTTCTAGCAGAAGAATCAGGAAAAGGACAATTCGGGTGCGGGAAATAGTGATTCCAAGAAGCTCGTCCTTATAAGCTCCCCGCACGTCTTTGCCGAACTCTCTTGTGCCTTTGAAGTAGAAGGTAACAAACGTACGAAACCGGCCTGCTCTCCTTGGCGCTTCTTGTTGTTCTTCTCTTTCAGAATTCAAAAGAATTTCCTCCCTGTCACTGGTGTGCGGTGTGGATGATACTTGTTCGCTGTGACATGCTGCCTGCGGAAATGTTTCTCTCAGAATGCGTAATTCTATTTACCATCATGCCATAAATTTTGGAGAAAATCAACAAATAAGCAAGTTTTTTCTAGACTTATCCAGCCAAAAACAGTTCTGCGGATGCGGCGGAAGAATCGGCGCAAAGGTGCTCTTCTCGGCCCCGGTGTGCGCGTCGTTTCTGCGGCAATCGTCCTTTCTCCGTTACACACTATGCATCCATGCCGCCACCCGCAAAAAAATGTGCCTGCAAGGGAACCGCGGTCTCGGCTGCCACGTATTATGGGTGAGCGCGTAAAGAAAAGAACGAGGACGGTGAATGCAAATGAAACAATGGCTTGCAATTTTGCTGATGGCAACGCTGTTGGCCCTTTCTACCACGGCGCTGGCTGTCACATATTCGGACGCCACGCAGAATTGTAGCGCTGGCGTCTGTTTGGCGTTGTCTTGCGACAGCGGCTTTTCGGCAGATGCACTGAATGAAAGTGCGCAGGAATACGGCCTGTGGGCCGGCGTCGTGCTGCTGGCCTGCGTTGCAACTTTGTGCGGCGGTGGGGTCTGGCGCTATCATAGGCATAAAAAAGACGGAACATCTAAATAATGTGACATTTTACCTGACAGAATCGTTTCCGGCCTGTTGACAAGAGGAAATCCTCGCCCTATAATATCCATACGGGGGGGAGGGCATTTTTCTCTCGCCAATAAATTTTTTAGGAGGATTTGTTTCATGGCATCGTCCAAAAAGGGCCTAATAGTTCTGATTAAAAACAACTACATTAAGTGCGCCTATGTTCATCGTAATGCAGACCTGGATAAGATGGGTGGAAAAGTTATAAAGCTAATTAAAGAGCTGGGCATAAAGGGCCTCAACGACCTGTACGACAAGCTGATTGAGGTCGATGAGGATGCCCCCATGACCATGGAACAGAAGCTTGCCTATAAAGCATACGTTCCGGAGCAGTTGTGGAGTGAGAACATGACCTGGACCGACGCTCTGAAGTATACCAAAAATGCGATTCAGCCCCTGAAAGACGGCTTCCCCTACACTGTGGACTATGCCGGCTTCTTGCCTTCTTGGCGGAACCGCTACGTTTACTGTATCAATCTGGATGACAACACATTCCTGATTTCCCGCAAGGGTCTTGAGCAGATCGCACAAGAGAGCGACGAGTTCTACAAGGGCGTGCCCTATCCCGAAAAGATGACCGCTACGGTGCTGTGCAAGTATCCTCTGGACGCCATTCCGGAAAACTGGATGGAAGAAATCCAGGAATTCTGGAAAACGCTGATGCTGGCGCACATCCCCTGGGACGAAACCGCCATCGTCGGCAACGCCAGCGAAAGCGATAAAGAGGGGCAGCATGATCCCCGGCGCATCGGCTTCTACATCGGCATCAAAGGCCTGTATCAATAACTGCGTCAACCGTCAATAAAACATCCCTCCGTACGGAGGGACGTTTTATATGCAAATTGCGGCATTATTTTTTCTTTTCGTCGTCTTCTTCCTCTTCGTCGTCGCCAAACAGGCTTTCCACATCCTCCAAATCATCAAGGATGCCGTGCTTTCCCTCATGCATCGTGGGTTCCTCCTTTCGGCCATTTTTAAGTTTTAAGTCCGGTGCACACGCAAAATTCCAAATATAACCGCGTCTTGCAGCGCCGTATCCCCGAACCGTGGTATGGGGATATTGTACTTTGGCAAGACGCAAGTGTCAAGAGGGTTTCGAATTTTTATGATGTTCCAAGCAATTCCAGCAGCCGGAACAGGGCGCAATAGGCCACTTGCAGGGAAGCTTCCGAAATGTATTCGTCGGCCCCGTGAATCCCGCGCAGGGAATTGTCCGGGTCGAGGGGGAAGAACCCCGCCGCCGAAATTCCGCGGGCCCGGAAAAAGCGCAGATCGCTGTATCCGGGCGCGATGTAAGGTAGCAGGCCGCAGCCGGGAAAAAGTTCGGATATGGCTTTTCGGGCCGCATTTTCCAGCGCTGAGGAAGGTGCGTAACCCGAAGCCGCATACCGGTCCAAGCAGGTGTTAACACCCTGGAAAAACACAGACTCCGGCACTCGCCTACCCGACGGGTTCTGTCGTAGGCGCTCAATATATGCTAGGGTCTCGTCGCTGTAAAAATCAAGAGATTTTGCCCGTGTCGGAACCGCATTATCGGCAAACTCCCCGTCGCCTTCTTCCAATTCTCCCGTACCGTAGGTGAACAGCAGTCTCCCGTCCATCTTCACGGGCGCGCCGCCGCCTTCCCCCAATACCAAAGATACATCCCGGAACACATCGGTATTCTCCAGCAGCCATTGTGTGCCCAGCCTTCCGCCTTCTTCTTCGCCTGCGGTGGCGGCAAAAAGGATTGTGTCGTGGGGGAATGGCGCATTCGCTAAAGCGTTGAGAATTGCGCAGCCCACCGCGGCGGGGCCCTTGCAATCCAGCGCTCCCCGGCCATAGATCCGCCCGTGGCTGCAGGTGGCCTGCCCGGAAGGGAAGTGCCATGCGCCGCCCTGGTCCAGGGGGGCGGTATCTAGGTGCGTTAAAAGCAGTACCGTCTTTCCTGTATTTCCGGCAGCTGTGGCCACAAGATTGGCGCGGCCCGGCTCGGGTTCGAAAATTCGGGTGATGATGCCCGGTCTGTCCAACCAATGTGCCAAACAATCCGCGGCGGCTCGTTCGCCACCTCTCGAAGTGGGGAAAGAGATCAGCGCGCACAAACATTCTTTGATTTCAGTTAATACCGAATCGTTCCAAGGCGTGGCTATATGCATCCCCCCATCCAAAAAGTTTGACAAAACCAAATCCCCCCCCATAAAACACTATATACAAAAAAATTCATTTGCCAGTCCAGTCCGTTTGCGATAAACTATTGCTGTGAAACAGAAAGGATGGCAATCATTATGGAAAACGTCCACGAACATACCCATATACATACTGATGAAGAATATGCCAAGCTGATTAACCGTATTTCGCGCATCATAGGACACGCCACTTCTATTCGGACCATGTTGGAGGATAAGCGATCCTGTACAGACATTCTGATTCAAATTTCCGCCGTACAGGCTGCGCTTAACAACCTTGGGAAATTAATTCTCAAAAACCATATCGATGAGTGCGTAATCCAAGCCCTTGCGGAAAGGCACAATGAGCAGGAGCGGAGGCAGACCCTGGAAAGCCTAAACGATGCCATAGACAAATTTATCCGGTGACTGCGTTTAGTTGAAGCGTCAGGAATGGAATCCTTCCATGGGCTCCCTTAGTGCAATTGTAAGCCCGTCGCTCCATGTCGTCAAGCAAGACAGCGGCATCCCCCCACGGTGGGGGGATGCCGCTTTTTATTTACCCCATCCCGGGCATAAAAACTCTCACTCCCATCAAAAAAATCAAAAAATTGATTGACAACGGAAAGAGGCGTGATATACTATTACGTGATCCCCACGTGGGGGATGGGATATATCATTTTTTAGAACGAGAGGGGTATTATTTCATGGCGGAAAAATCGAAAAAAAAAGTTAAATCCGGCTGGAAGAGTTATCTGAAAGCGGGATGGGTCCCCGGCGTGCTGCTGATCCTTCTGTTAATTGCGGTGGCGCTGCATTATATCAAGGGCGGCTACTATATGACGATTCCCTTCGGCGCTACCAATGTGCCCGGTCGTATCAATTCCGTCATCGGTCTGGTCCCCAAGGACTATCAGCTTTTCGGGGGTTATTTCAACGCGTTCTACTTCGAGTGGATCCCGATGATTATGGGCGCTTATATGGTGTTCAAGTCCACCATCGAGGCCACAATTACGAAGAAAAAAATCACTGCCGGTATGCTGGTGGTGCTGGCCATCATCGGTACCTTCGCCGTAAAAGAATACCTTGCGGCTGCCGAGGTGTGCTTCATGATGATCTTCGGCGAGTTCCTAGAAGATCTCACCATGCTCAAGACGCAAAACGCCATTCGCGAACTGATTAAACTGGTGCCTTCCACAGCGCGCAAGCTGGTAAACGGCCTGTTCCAGGTAGTGCCGCTCAAACAGGTGCGTGTGGGCGATACCATTCAGGTGCAGACCGGTGAAAAAGTACCGGTGGACGGCATCATCACAAAGGGCCAGGCTGCCATCAATGAAGCGTCGATTACCGGCGAGTCCATGCCTGTGGATAAAACTGTGGGCGATAAGACGTTCGTGGGCACACTCAACGAGAACGGCGTAATCGAAATCCATACGGATAAACTTGGCAACAAAACCGTGCTGGGCAAGATCATCCAAACCGTCAAGGCGGCGCAAGATCAGAAGGGCCCCACCCAGCGCGTTGCAGACAAATTTGCCGAATTCTTTCTGCCCACTATCTTGGGTATCTGCGCCATCACCTTCGTGGTATTCAACTTCTTTGTAAAGCTGGAAATCACCGATACCCTCAACCGCATCATGACGGTTCTTGTGATTGCCTGTCCCTGCGCGCTGATCTTGGCTACGCCTACGGCGGTCATCGGCGGTGTGGGCAACGCGGCAAAGAAGGGCGTGCTCATCAAGGGCGGAGTCGCCATTGAAAATGGCGCCAAGGTAGATACCATTTGCTTCGATAAAACAGGTACCATCACCAACGGCACCCCTGAGGTCGTGGATACCTTCATCGCGGACGGCGTGGATAAAAATGATTACCTCTACGCCCTTACCATTGCCGAGAAGAACTCCGGACACCCCTTGGCCAAGGCCGTTGTCCGTTACCTGACAGACGTGGAAAAGTATAATATCAATGCTGTTCCCAATGCGGAGTTTGAGCTGCTCTTCGGCCGCGGCGTCCGGGTCAAAGAGGAAGGCAAGGTCTACGAAGTGGCCAACAAGAAGTGCCTTGCGGACTATGGCAATGCGCCCAAGGTGCTCGAAAAGTTTATCAAAACCCAGGAATCCATGGGCCGCACCGTCATGATCGCCGTAGACAACGGCAGCATTCTGGGTGCCATCTCCGTGGCGGACACCATCCGCTCCTATGCCAAAAGCGCCATCGCCGAGCTGCATGCTGTGGGTATTAAGCGCGTCGTTATGCTCACCGGCGATAACGAGCATACCGCCAAAGCCATTTGCGACGAGGCGGGCATCACCGAATTCCGTGCCAACCTGCTGCCTGAGCAGAAGCTGGATGTTATCCGGGCGCTGCAGGCGGAAGGTGCCACGGTTGCCATGGTTGGTGACGGCGTGAATGACGCCCCGGCGCTGACGCTGGCCAACGTAGGCATTGCCATGGGCGGCGCCGGAACCGACGTGGCTACTGAGGCCGCGGGCATCACCCTTATGAGCGATCGTATTGATATGTTGCCCTTTACCTTCGCTATGTGCCGGCGCACCTACTACCTGGTGAAGCAGAATATCTGGGTGTTTGCGATATTCGTCAACGTGGCAGGCGTTCTGCTGGCCGAATCGGGTCTGCTGAATCCGATGCTGGGCGCGTTGGTCCACAACTGCGCATCCATCTTCGTGGTGCTCAACTCCAGCCGTATGCTCACCTGGGCATACAAGAAAAAGGTTGGCGCCTCTGTCAAAGCCGTTTCTGTGGAGGCATAAATAAAGTCTTCTCATTCCTATTCCTTACCGCAGCAGGCCATGGCAAAACGCCATGGCCTGCTGCGTTTTCTAGGATAAAAGCATACAGACAACTGCATCAATTAGTGGTGCAATTCAAATAATAGCAGAGAGAGGAAGGATACCCATGGAAAAGAAGACGGAGCGCGTTGAGCTTTTGGTGAAGAATATCCCTGGTGTTCTGATGCAGGTAGTAGGGCATATCCGCAATGAAGGGTGGAACATCAAGCGGCTATGGGTGGATGAGACGGAGAATTCTGAGTTCTCCCACATGGAGATTGATGTGGAAGGCACCCATACCAAGTTGGCGTTGGTGATGGAGCACCTTTTGGATATTGACTGTGTGGTCAGCGTCGCAATGAACGTGGGAGGTAAAAAACAGATAAGAAACAAGCGGCTGGTACCGGCCATACAAAAAGACCAAGCACAGGAAAAGATTTCAGCAATCCCTGCAAAAAAGAGCGGCACTTTTCGCATTCTGACCGTCAACCCCGGCTCCACCTCTACCAAGTTTGCGCTTTATGATAACGACGAGGAAATTTTTTCTCATATTATCCGCCATGATAGCAAGAATTTAGAGCGTTGTGGTTCGGTACTGGGCCAGAAGAATTACAGGAAAAACCAGATCCTCGAGGTGTTGGGGCGCGCGGGGATGGATATGAGTTCCATCGATGCGATCGCAGGCCGCGGCGGGTTCCTGAAGCCTGTGGAAAGCGGAACCTATCTGGTAAATGAGACGATGCTTGAGGACCTTCGGTCCGCGGCCACGGCAATACACGCTTCCGTTCTTGGGGGCATAATTGCCGATGAGATTGCGGAACAGCATGAAATTCCCGCCTTTGTAGTAGATCCCATCGTAGTGGATGAAACCGATCGGAAGGCAAAGCTGACCGGGATGCCCGGAATCGAGCGCACCAGCATATTTCATGCCCTCAACCAGAAAGCCATTGCAAGGCGTTTGGCGGCGAAGCTGGGCAAACCATATGAAAATTGTCGCTTCATCGTGGCGCACCTGGGCGGTGGGATTACTGTGGGTGCGCACTGCTACGGCCGGGTTATCGATGTGAACGACGGCCTTTCGGGTGAGGGCGCCTTTACGCCGGAGCGAAGCGGCGGCGTTCCTGCGGTTCCGCTGATCCAAATGTGTTATTCTGGTGAATATACCAAAGAAGAGATGATTGATCGAGTCAGCAAAAAAGGTGGCATGCTAGCTTATCTGGGAACCAACGACATGCGCAGCGTAGAAAAAATGATCAAGAGCGGGGATGAATTTGCCGCGCTGGTGCTGGATACTATGGCATATCAGGTGTCTAAGGAGATCGGTGCAATGACCGCCGTGCTGGAAGGCAGGGTGGATGCCATTGTACTCACCGGCGGGCTGGCATATTCTTCGCGGTTTACAGGCAGCATTAAGGAGCGGGTGGATCGCTTGGCGCCGATCTATGTATTCCCGGGCGAGGATGAAATGCTGGCCCTCAAGGAGGGCGCGCTTCGGGTACTTCGGGGGGAGGAGTCCGTTTCGCTTTACGAATAGGGCTTGCTTTATGAAGCGGCGTGAAGATGAAACAGAGGCCGCCCATGTCCGATGGCCGTTTGTGCAGTTGAATCCGCAGGAAAATCCTGCTACAATTCATAGTGTAGTTAAAGAAGTATCATACTGTTGATAAATAAAAGAAAGGCTTCGCTTATGAAAGAATTGGGCTTTATTAAGGTGGCGGCGGCAACGCCCACCGTACGTGTGGCGGATCCTCAGGCAAATGCCCAGAGGATCATTGAACAGTACACGGAGGCAGACGCGCAGGGCACTGCGGTTGTGGTCTTCCCAGAGCTCGCCCTTACAGGATATACCTGTGGCGACCTGTTTGCCAGCAACGTGCTCGTCGAAGGCGCGAAGGCCGCGCTTAAGCGGGTGGCGGATGCCGGAAGGCAGATGGGCGCCGTAGCGGTCATTGGGCTGCCGTTGAAAAAAGATGGTGTGCTTTATGACTGCGCCGCGGTGGTTAAGGCCGGGAAAGTGATTGGCGTCATCCCCAAGCGGAACCTGAGCGCGGAGGAAAAGCGGTATTTTGTTTCCGGCTCCGAAGCAGAAAGCATTTTCCTGTTTGGTGCGGAGGTGCCCTTTGGCACGGATCTGATCTTCCTCTGTTCCGATTTTGAGAGCTTGGCGCTGGGCGTGGAGATCGGCATGGATCTGGAAGGTCCTGTGCCCGCCGGCACGCGGTTGGCAAGGGCAGGCGCAACCCTCATTGTCAACCTTTCGGCCTCCCCCGAGTACGTGGGGAATGAGAGCTTCCGGCGGCTGATGCTCGCTTCCCAATCCGCCCGGCTCAATTGCGCCTACCTTTGCGTGCAAGCCGGCGAAGGGGAATCCACCACCGACCTGCTGTTTTCCGGCCGAAGCATGATCGCGGAAAACGGGGAAATTCTCGCGGAGCGGGAACCCTATGGCGAAGGTATTCTCTACGCGGATGTGGATGCGTCCCTGCTGGCGTTTCATCGGCAGAAGAACCGCTTCAAGTCGGATCTGCCGTTCCGCCATATTCCTTTCGCGTTGGATGGGCAGGACGCCCCACTGGATCGGTATATTCCCAAGAATCCCTTCATTCCCGAAGACGATGACGAATGCGCCCGGCAGTGCCGGCAAATTTTTGCCATTCAGGCGCAGGCGCTCAAGCGCCGGGCGGAGCATATCCGGGCGAAAAAATTCGTGGTGGGCATCTCCGGCGGGCTGGATTCCTGCCTGACCCTGCTGGCCTGTGCTCGAGCCATGGAGCTTATGGGTGGGGATAAGTCGGATGTGCTGGCGGTGACAATGCCCTGTTTCGGAACCACCGGCCGTACGCGCACCAACGCGGAAACTCTCTGCCGGGAACTTGGCGTAAGCTTTCGCACGGTCAGCATCGGCGAAAGTGTGAAGTGCCATTTCGCGGATATCGGCCAAGACTTTGAAAATCACGATGTGACTTTTGAAAATGCGCAGGCCCGGGAGCGCACCCAAGTGCTTATGGATATCGCCAACATGCACGGCGGCCTGCATATCGGCACCGGTGACCTTTCCGAGCTGGCGCTGGGGTTTGCCACATACAGCGGGGATCATATGGCCATGTACGGCGTCAACGCCAGCGTGCCCAAGACCCTCATACGCCGCATTGTGGGCGAAATCGCGGTATCCACGCCCAATGCGGCGCTTAAGAACGTCTTGTTGGATATTCTTGCTACGCCTGTGAGCCCCGAATTGCTTCCCTCAAAGGATGGCCATGTGGCGCAGGCTACGGAAGACCTTGTGGGCCCCTATGAACTCCATGACTTCTTCGTCTACCATATGATCTATAACGGCTTTGGCCCCCGGAAAATTCACGCTTTGGCTACGCGCGCCTTTGCGGGCGAGTATGAGGATGCGGAAATTCTCAAATGGCTCACCCTTTTTACAAAGCGTTTCTTCTCCCAGCAGTTCAAGCGCAACTGCATGCCGGAAGGCCCCAAGGCCACGCCTGTGGATTTCTCGCCCCGAGGCGAGTGGATTATGCCCAGCGACGCATCCTCCCGGTTGTGGATGGAAGAGCTGCGTGGGCTGGACGTGTAAAAATTTTAATTAAATCCATAACGCCGACATCATTTCCCTTGGGAAAACGGGTATATTTAAGGTGAGGGAATTGAACCTTTTACCGAAAGACAAAGAGCACATCTGGAAAAAGAAGGTGAGAACATGGATGAGCTTTATCTTGTCACCGGCGCGGCAGGGCATTTAGGCAGCGCCGTAACCCGTAAGCTGTTGGAGCAGGGAAAAACCGTTCGGATTCTGGTTTTGCCCAATGAAAAAAATATCCCCTACGGAGCTTTGGAGCTCTTTCAGGGAGATATTCTGGATGAGCGCAGCCTCTCGGCTTTTTTTGAGGATCCGCAGGGCAGGGACTTGGTGGTGATTCACTGTGCGGGGATTGTCTCCATTGCCTCCAGATACGATCAAAAAGTTTATGACGTCAACGTAACAGGTACCAAGAATGTAGTGGACCAGTGCATTAGGAATCGCGTTAAAAAGCTGGTCTATGTAAGCAGTGTGCACAGCATCCCCGAAAAGCCTCGGGGCGAATGCATCCGGGAGGTCGCAGCGTTTGATCCAAATAAGGTGGTGGGGCTTTACGCCAAGACGAAGGCCGAGGCTACGGCCTATGTGCTTGCCGCCGCAAAAAGGGGGCTTAATGCCAGCGTAGTTCACCCCTCGGGGATCTGTGGCCCTTACGACTATGGCCGGGGGCATCTGACCACCATGATTGTGGATTACGATAAGCATAGGCTCACTGCCGCCATCCGGGGCGGATATGACTTTGTGGATGTGCGTGACGTAGCAGAGGGCATCGTTTCCTGCTGCGAAAAGGGCTTGCCTGGGGAGTGTTATATCCTCTCTAACCGCTATTGTGAGGTTTCTGAACTACTGGGTCTGATTCAGGAAGTCACGGGCGGAAAAAAGATCAAAACCATACTGCCCGCCTGGTTTGCCAAGGCCACAGCACCGCTGGCGGAGCTCTACTACAAAATTCTGCGGCAGCCGCCGCTGTTCACCGCCTATTCTATCTATACCCTAGGGAGCAATGCGCTGTTTTCCCATGCCAAGGCCACTGCGCAGCTGGGGTATGAGCCCCGGGACCTGCGGGAGACCATTGCGGATACCGTAGCATGGCTCAAAGCAAAAGGGAGGATATCTTAGCCTTAATCGGATTGTCATAAAACCCCCGGCAGTGCCGGGGGTTTTCTAATGCGTTCAGCGATAGGCGTGAAAGACTCTTGGTGTCGACTGTATCGGCGCATGCCCAGTCGACGGGAAACATCTTTTTATCCCAAATCGTACAAGGGCGTGCAGGCGGCGGGCCATTACTCCTCTTTCGTCTTTTCCTGCCGCAGCTTGGGGATGAAGCACCTTGCGAATTTCCCCTTGCCACATGTTTTGATGTAGGAATAGCCGATGGCGCTAAAAACTGCCGCTCCAATGAAGTTCACTATCAGGTCCTTCATGGTGTCGATGAGGCCAATGTCCAGATATCCGTCCACGCCAAAAGGAACGCCGTTCACGGTCACTTCTGTAATGCCGTCAATGATAACGGGAACATTCTGGTGGTCCGGGTTCAGGGCGACGGAGACGATGGAGCGGATGACGGTATCTTTTTGCATGTCCAAGTGCAAAAATCGGTCCGCGCCATATTCAAAGAACTCCCAAAGTACCCCCACCGTCATGGAAAAGCAGAAGGCTACGATGGCTATATACAGGGGAGAAAGCGAAAACTGGGTTTTGTTGTTGCGGTTAAGAATATCCGCTAGCGAAAATCCCACCGCTGCACATAAAAAGCCGTTGACTGTGTGGAGCATGGTGTCCCAGTAGGGTACGGTGAGGAAGTAACGGTTGAGTTCTCCCAAAATTTCCGCTGCAAAAATGAAGAGCAGTATGATAATTTCCAGCGTTGATGGCAGATCAATCCGCAGGCTTCGCTCCAAAAACGGAGGGAGCAGGAACAGCAGCAGCGATAGCAGGCAGTAGAATACGCTCTGGTAATCCCCGTGAAGAAGTTCAACAAACAGTATGGCGATCACCAGAATGCGAAGCACCACGTATACCACGAAGGTGCTTTTATTTTCCTTGATGAAGCTTGAAAGCTTTTCTTTTTTATTTGCCTGAATGATGTGGATTCCCCCCTGTGTTACAGATATCGGTCGATTCGGTTGGTTATTTGCTCGTTCAACTGCTTTCTTTTTTTATTAATAATATTGTATGCTGTGCGAATCTTTTCCAGCTCTCCCTGCAGTTGTGCGCCTGTAAAAAGGGGATCTGCTAGCAGAGGACGCTTTTTCACTTTGCTGCGATAGTTTTCGATGACGGTGCCGTATCGTTCCACCGCCCGGCCCACGCTGTCTTCCCAAGAGATGTAAATTTCCTCCATGGCGTGTCGGCCAATTTCCGCAATGCCCTCCGGATTCCGGCAGGCTGTCTGGATTGCCTCTGCCATGGCGTCGGCGTTTTCGTCAATGAGGATTCCCGTTCGTCCGTCCGTAATGCCCTCCGCCGCGCAGCTTCCACGAATGAGCACGCTGGGCAGGGCACATGCCGCCGCCTCCCGTACCACAATGCCGTTGGTGTCGAAGGTGGAGGGAAAAAGGAAAAGATCGGCCATGGAAAAGTACGTGCGCAACAGGTCCCGGTCCCGGATTATGCCGGGGAAAAGGCACATGTCAATCAACCCTGTATCCTTGGCATAGTTTATAATCTCCTGGCAGTTTCCGCCGCCGCCCACGAATATCATGCGAAAATCCGTTCCCTGGCCCTTTGCCTTGCGCAACCCATCGATGATAATGCGAATTCCCTTGTACCACATCATACGTCCCGCAAAAAGGAAAATAGGGATGCCGTCGGGAATCTGGAGCTCGGTGCGCAGTGCGGCAACCGCCTCGTTCGGTATGGCGCCCCGGGGGAAATCCACGCCGTTTTCCATTACGATGTAGTCGCCCTGATAGCCTAATTTCCGAAGATTTTCTCCCGCGCCGCCGCTCACAACCCAAACTTCGTCGCAAGTCTGAATGTTTTCGCATACGAGCTTGATTGCCGTGTCCTGCAGCGCGCGTGCGCTTGTGATGTTGGCGATGTCAATATCGAACTTGGTATGGTAAGTAAAAACAAGCGGTACGCCCATATTGTAGCGGAGTATCCGCCCTAGCACGTTGGAGGCGAAGGGACAGTGGCTATGAATGATGTCGGGAACCGTTCTCTCCAAAGCCTTAACAACGGAGGAACCGAAGGGCATGCCGGCGCGATACCCGGCTATTTTGGTTGTATTGAGGCTGGCATAGCGAAGCACAGGAAAGGGAAACGCGCTGTCGTCCGTCCCCGGATATTTGGGCGTAGCTACAATGGCGGTACCATGGTTTTTTTCAATAATCTCCGCGTAGTTGATTACTGCATTGGCAACGCCGTCTACAATGGGTGGAAAGGAATCGTTCAAGAGGCATACGTTCATGGCTTGCTCTCCGTTAAAAATATTCGGTTCCAGAAACAAAGCGTTGTCTCTCGGCGCCGAATATGCAAAATCCTGTTCTCATATCCACACACGGCAAAAAATCAACCGTTTTTGTATTTTTCCGCAAATTTAGTATGGAACTGACCGTACAAAATGGTATAATAGTACCCACAAAGTTCTTATTTTTAGTATAAGGGACACGTCATCATCCGTCAACAGAGTTTCATAAGAGGTGTATATGGTTATTGTAAAAGAAGTTACAAACAAACAGGATCTCCGCAAATTTGTGGATTATCCCAACAAGCTGTACAAGGACGTGGAACAGTTCATTCCCGCTATGTACGGCGATGATCTTGCCGACTGGGACAAAAAGAAGAACCCCGCCTTTGAATATTGCGAGGCGAAGTGCTTTTTGGCTTACAAGAACGGCGAGATCGTGGGCAGGATCGGCGCGATTCTCAGCCATAGGGCCAACGAAACCTGGAATACCAAGCGCATGCGCTTCTCCCAGGTGGATTTTATCGACGATGAGGAGGTTTCTTCCGCGCTGTTGAAGGCCGTGGAAGATTACGCCCGGGAAAAGGGGTGCAATGAAGTGCACGGCCCTCTGGGGTTCACGGATCTGGATCGGGAGGGCATGCTGGTGGAAGGCTTTGACCGTAAGAGCATGTTCATCACTTACTACAACTACCCCTACTACAACGACCATCTGGCCCGGCTGGGCTATGGCAAGGATGTGGACTGGGTGGAGTACCTCATGAAGGTTCCCGAGGATGTGCGGATTGCGGAAAAACTGGAAAAAATATCCCAAAGGGTACTTAAGGAGTACGGCCTGCATATGGCCGACCTCAGACGGCGCAGCGATTACAAGCCCTATGTGCGAAAGATATTTGAGCTTATCAACGTGGCCTACGCGGAGCTCTACGGCGTGGTGCGCTTTACGGAACTCCAAATCAAAAAGTATGCGGATAAATTTATTCCGCTGGTGAGCCCGGACTTTGCCTGCTTTGTCATGGACAAGGATGAGAATATGGTAGCCTTCGGCGTGTCCACGCCCTCCTTGGCCAGCGCGTTGAAAAAGAGCAACGGCAGGCTGTTCCCCTTGGGCGCCTTCCGGGTGCTTCGGGCGCTGAAGATAAACGATACCTTGGATCTATTCCTAGTGGCGGTGCATCCGGATTACCAAGGCATGGGCATCAACGCCATCATGATGAACCACGTGCTCAAGAGCTGTTTAAAGATGGGGATCAAACAGGCGGAAACCGGGCCGCAGCTGGAGACCAATGAAAAGGTGCAGGCCCAGTGGAAGATGTTCGAAAAGGAACAGCATAAGCGCCGCCGGTGCTATGTAAAGCAGCTGTAATTTACAAAAAAATAAAGGAGCCGGGATTCCCCGGCTCCTTTTAATGTTATCGAAAATTCGGGATTCTGGGGCCGCAGGCCCTGTAAGCCGCCCCTTTTACATCCCGTAAATCTCAAACCGGCTTATAAGATTCATAACCATCAGCTTATTGGCCAAAAGCTGCCGGTAAGTGACGGTGGCGGATTTACCTCCCGCCTTGAGCCTTTCCAGCGTCTTTTCAATTTCATGCCGCTCTGCCAAAAGGGCTTCCAGCATGTCCTCGTAGTCTGCTAGCCGCTCCAGCGCGCCGGCTTGCTCATAACCGTCATTGAGCTGGACAGAGCCGTCCTGCCGTTTTGTCATGCGTTCCATTTTATACTCCCCACAGCAGCCAGATAAACAGATAGCCGCAAATCACCGCAGTCAGGGTGAAGGGAATGCCGATCTTGGCGAAATCTCTGAACCTAACAGTATACCCTTCTTTTTTCAAGATGCCGATAGCGGCGATGTTGGCAGATGCGCCGATGGGGGTCAAATTGCCGCCCAAAGTGGCGCCAATGAGCAGACCGAAGTAAAGCACATAGGGAGGACATCCCAGCGCTGCGGCCATGCCGCTGACCACGGGCAACATGGTAGCCACGTATGGAATGTTGTCAATGAAGGCGGAGAAGAGCACAGAACCCCATACGATCAGGGAGTACATCAAAAACAGGTTGCCGTTTCCCAGCCGCAAAAATTGTGTGCTGATGGCGTCGATGACGCCCGCGTTGGCAACGCCCCGGAGCACTAGGAACAGTCCGCCCAAGAGCAAAAGCGTCTCATAGTCGATGCATTTCATGACGGCCGCGATGGATTTTGTGTTTTTATCCCGGAGCAGCGAATAAAGGGCGGCGATCAGGAAAATACCGGTGCAGATCAGGCCATTGGTGATGGCGGGCTTGTTGGGCAAAAAGGAAGCGCCGATGAGCAGTACAATGTTGAGGCAAAGCAAAATGGTGGGCATGTAATCCTTCACTTCTGTATAGACATCAATTTTAACCGAGCGGTTCTCTTTGTGGAACAGCCAGAGTATCACCGGTACCGTGGCCAGCGCGCCCAGCTCCACCGCCCAAAAGATGCTGAAACGGCCCTGAAAGAAGAAAAAGTCCATGAAGTCCATGCCCGCGTAGCCACCCAGCATAATGGAGGTGGTGTCGCCAACCAGCGTGGCCGCGCCCTGCAGATTGGAGGAAACGGAAATAACGATGAGCATGGCTACGGGGGAGATCTTGAGCCCTCGGGCGATGGCGATGCCTACTGGGGCCAGCATAAGCAACGTGGCCACATTGTCCATAAATGCGGAGATCACGCCTGCGAAAAGGCCCATGATGACGATAGCCCATTGGGCGCTGGGCATTTTTTCCAGGAGTGCCTCTGCCATCCGCATGGGCATCTGGGATCGAATAAAGAAAGTGACGGTACCCATGGTGCCAAAGAGCATCAGCAGAATATTCCAATCCACGGCGGCGGGTGCAGTGGAAAAGGGCAGCACTCCCACCGCAATAAAGATCGCTGCGGCAGCCAGCGCCACATAGCAGCGCCAGCGGGGAAGTGCAACCATGAGGATGTAGGTTGCGGCAAAAACCACGATGGCAAATGTCATTTAATTACCCTCCATAAAATTAAGAAAAAAGACTTTTATCGTGCGGAGGCCCGCGCAATAAAAGTCTTGCAATTTCATACAACTGCGGATGCCGCAAGGCATCGTACTGACGCAGGTTGTAACGGAAAAATCCCGTCCGCTACTCCCTTTTTCAATATTGTAACTGGGGCGGAGGCTTTTGTCAATGTAGCTTTTCCCTGTCCAACTCCTTCCAAATGCGGTATAATAATAACAATACGCAGGATAGGAGGGGAACCATGAAGCGCTTGCTGAAAAACTGCGATATCCTTTCGGGCCCTGATTTAACGCTCATAAAAAATGGATTTCTGGGCGTGGACGGGGATACCATCGGTTGCCTTGCTGCTGAGCGCCCCGAAGAGGTATACGACGAGGAAAAAGATATGGGCGGCGCATTGCTCATCCCCGGCCTGGTAAACTGCCATACCCATTCACCTATGACATTGCTCCGGGGGGTGGGCAGCGACCTGCCGCTGCAGCAGTGGCTCTTCGATAGCGTATTCCCCATTGAGGATCGGCTTACGCTCGAGGATATCCGCGCAGGCAGCTTTTTGGCCATTTTGGAGATGCTCTCCACAGGGACCACCAGCTTTTCCGATATGTATTTCGAGCCCCGGGTCACCGTTGAGGCCGTGGGGGAAGCGGGAATGAAAGCCAACATCTCCCGCCCCGTCCAGTCCTTCGATCCCGACGAGCAGCCGGAGGACAACTTTAGGATCCGGGAATCCCTGGCTCTTTTTGACGAGCATAACGGCGCGTTTGGTGGACGGGTGCTGGTGGATTTCTGCGTCCATGCGGAGTACACCTGCACCGAGCGCATTGTCAGGGCCTATGCCGATTTATGCCGGGGGAAGGGCGGGCGCATGCACATCCACCTTTCGGAAACCAAGGCGGAGCATGCGGCCTGTAAGGCAAAGTACGGCAAGACCCCGGCTCGGTGGTTTTACGATCTGGGTGCGCTGGATGAAAACGCCTTTGCCGCCCACTGCGTCTATTTGGAGGAATCCGACGACGTGCTCTTTTTGGAAAAGGGCGTCAGCGTGGTGAATAACCCCACCAGCAACATGAAATTGGGCAGCGGCTTCGCGCCCATTCCCCGGCTGCTGAAGAAGGGGATCAATGTGGCGCTGGGCACGGACGGGGCTGCCAGCAACAACAACCTGAACCTGATGGAAGAGCTGCATCTCGCCTCCGTAATCTATAACGGCTTTTCCGGCGACCCTACCGTGATGAAACCTGCAGAAACCTTCCGCATGGCCACCCAAAATGGCGCGAAGCTTCAGGGCCGGAAGGATACGGGGGAATTGGCCGTGGGCAAAAAGGCGGATATCGTTGCAATTTCTATGGACGGTCCTCACATGATGCCCGCTTTTGAACCGCTGTCCATGCTTGTTTACAGCGCCCAGGGCGCCGACGTGAGGATGACCATGGTGGATGGTAGAATTCTCTATGAGAACGGAGAATTTAAAACCATTGATGCCGAGAAGGTTCGCTGGGATGTCAGGTCTGCCCTGAAGCGGCTCTACGGGGAGGCGTAACATGGAGCGTGGGGACGAGGGTCTGGCATTCCTACTGCGGTATGAAAATGTGGCTTGGTATGAGAACGGCACTGTGCGGATTTTGGATCGGCGGGTATATCCTGGAACGGTGAAGTTCGTCATCTGCCGGGATTACCGGGAGGTGGCCGAGGCCATTCGCGACATGGTGACCCAAAGCGCGGGCCCCTACATGGCCGCCGCCATGGGCATAGCGCTGGCCGCCCACCAGTGCAGGGATCTGGGTGCAGAAGCGCAGCTTGACTATTTAAAGGAGGCGGCGCATGTGCTTTCCCGTGCCCGGCCCACCACCGTTTCCCGAATGGAACGGATCACAAGCGGGTGCCTTGGGGCGGTTGAAGCAGCATTGAAGCGGGGCGAAAACCCTTGTGAGGCCGTAGCGGCCCACGCCCTTGGCATCACCGAGCGGCGCTACCGCAAGGTAGGGAATATGGCCAAATATCTTGTGGATCAGTTTCCCGCCCATGGTACTGTGATGACCCAGTGCTTTGGGGAAACAATTGTGGGTTTGATGCTCAAGGAAGCCAGGGCCCGGAATGTTGAGATCCGACTGCTCTGCCCCGAGACGCGGCCCTATTTCCAGGGGGCGCGGCTTACAGCCTCCGTGGCCTGCGACATGGGCTTTGACGTGACGGTGATCACGGATAATATGCCCGCCTGTGTGATGCAGAAAGAACGGGTGGACCTTTTTACCTCCGCCGCGGACGCCATTTGTCTGGACGGGCACATTGTGAACAAGGTGGGCACCTTTCAGATCGCCATCGCGGCGAATTACCTTGGCGTGCCCTACTACGTTACGGGCATTCCGGATTCCGGCCACCCCACGGTTGATACCGTGACCATCGAGCAGCGGGACCCCACTTTCGTGTTGCAGGCCATGGGTGTGCGCACGGCGATGGACGGGGTTAAGGGCTGTTATCCCTCCTTTGACGTGACACCGCCCGCTCTGGTGCGGGGAGTGGTGACGGACTGGGGTGTTTACAGCCCATATGAGCTGGACAGGTACTTGAAAGAACATCCCATTGACCCCTGTGAAATGGTGATTTGAATGGATGCGAATTTAGAAATCAGGCAACAGATGACAGGGATTTGCCTCTCCGCTTTCCGGGAAGGCCTCTTTAGCGGAACCAGCGGCAACTTGAGCTGCCGCGTTGTGGGAAAAGACCAAATGCTCATTACGCCATCCTGCTTTCACTATGAAGAAATGCGCGCAGAAGACATTATGCATGTGAACTTTGACGGAAAAATTCTTGCAGGACGACACAAACCCTCCTCCGAATGGCGGATGCATGCGGTGATCTATGAGCGGTTTCCTGAGGTAAATGCGGTGTTTCACACCCATTCCCCTTACGCCACCGCCTTTGCCACCCTTCGGCGGAGCATTCCCTGCATTTTAGTGGAGGCAGAACTGTTTTTGGGCGGGGAAATCCCGTGTGCGGCATTTGCGGTGCCGGGCACGCGGGAAGTGGGTGAAAACGCGGCTGCGGTGCTGCCGGGCAAGGGTGGCTGCATTTTGGGCAGCCACGGCGTACTGGCGGTGGGGAAGGACCTTTCGGAAGCCCGTCTCCGGGCGGAGTACATTGAGGAGGCTGCGAAGATTTACGCATTGGCGTCGGCCATGGGAACGCCGTTTACGATGGGGGAATAACGGGCTTTTGACCACGCTTTTTGCGGAAGACCCCAGTAGATAAAAAGTGATGCGCCTTGGCGTGCAAAGGCGTTTTTACAGTTTCTTTGGTTTTATTTGCATGCGACATATAGTAAAATGACATAGAGTCACAAATTACATCATAAGGAGAAATTTAATCATGTGTGGAATTGTAGGTTACGTGGGAAGCAAACAGGCTGCCCCGATCATATTAAAAGCATTGGAAAAACTGGAATACAGAGGGTATGATTCCTCGGGCATCGCCATGGTCGACGGTGGCAACCTCAGCGTGGCCAAATCCCGGGGCCGACTCAGCGTGCTTCAGGAGAGCGTCCATGACGGCGCGGACCTGCCCGGCACCACTGGCATTGGCCATACCCGCTGGGCCACACACGGGGAACCCTCGGATTTAAACGCTCACCCCCATTTGAGCCATGGCGGCAGCGTGGCGCTGGTGCATAACGGCATTGTGGAAAACTACGCGGAGCTTCGGGATTTTTTGACGGAAAAGGGCTATACGTTCTGCTCCGAAACGGATACGGAAATCGCCTGCTCACTGGTAGAATACTTATACCACGGCGACCCGGTGCAGGCGGTGCGTGAGGCGGTGAACCTGCTTCAAGGGTCCTTTGCGCTGGGAATCCTCTTTCGGGACCACCCGGATACCATCATCGCCGTACGCAAGGACAGCCCGCTGATCGTAGGGCTGGGGCAGGGCGAAAACTTTATTGCATCGGACATTCCGGCCATCATCGGCCACACCCGGGAGATCATTCGCTTGGGCGAATATGAGCTGGCTGTGCTGAAAAAGGACGAAGTCGTGGTTTTCGACCGTTATGGCGTACCCGTGAAAAAACAGCCAGAACACGTGACCTGGGACGTGAGCGCGGCAGAAAAGGGCGGCTACGCCCACTTCATGATCAAGGAGATCATGGAACAGCCCCAGGTGATCCGCGATACCATCCGACCCCGGATTTCCCGCGGCAAAATCGATCTGGGTCTGGAGAATATTTCCGACGAGGATTTCCAAAATGTGGATCGGGTGTACATCGTCGCCTGCGGTTCGGCTCACTATGTGGGACAAGTGGCCCGGCACTACATTGAAACCTTGGCCGGGGTTCCGGTATTTGTAGAGCTGGCCTCTGAGTTCCGTTATATGAGTCCCTTGGTTACGGAGCGCTCCATTGCCGTAATCATCAGCCAGTCCGGCGAGACCATAGATACCCTTTTCGCTCTTCGGGAAGCCAAACGTCGGGGCGCAAAAGTGATTTCCATCGTCAACGTGGTGGGCAGCACCATCGCCAACGAGAGCGAGGACGTGATTTACACCTGGGCGGGCCCGGAGATCGCCGTGGCTACCACGAAGGCATACACCGCCCAGCTGGCGGTCTGCTACCTGCTGGCGCTGCACATGGCCGACTGCCGGAACACGCTGCCCATAGAACAGATAAATGCAAACCTGCATCAGCTGGAGGGGCTACCGGATTTAACGCAGGAGCTGCTGAAAGACTGCGAGGAGGTGAAGTATCTTGCTTCCCTATACTATGCCAGCAAGGACATCTTCTTTATCGGACGCAACGTGGACTACGCAATATCGCTGGAGGGCGCGTTAAAGCTCAAGGAGATTTCCTATACCCATTCCGAGGCATATGCGGCGGGGGAACTGAAGCACGGCCCCATTTCCTTGATCGTGCCAGGGACGCTGGTGGTGGCACTTTGCACCTATGGCCCCTTGCAGGAAAAGATAATCAGCAACATCCGGGAGGTAAAGGCCCGGGGCGCTGTGGTGCTGGCGGTGGCGCAGGAGGGGACCCCCATGGTGGAGGAGATTGCCGATCATATGATTTGGCTGCCGGCATGCGATGCTTTCGTACTTCCTTCGTTGACAATACTGCCCCTGCAGCTTTTTGCCTACTATGTGGCGCTGCTTAAGGGCTGCGATATCGACAAACCCCGGAACTTGGCCAAGAGCGTAACGGTGGAATAGAAAAAGTATCGCCGCCTGCGGCGCCGACGAATATTTTATATTTATAGGGGGCTTCGCCCCCTATACCCCTATATTGGGAATCTGAGCTATGCGCTTTGTAAGGAAAGGTTTTGCGAGATAGTATGCAGGAGAAAGAGGAATCCAAACTGCGCGAGCGAGGGGGCTTGGGGGAAATTTAGTTCCCCCACCTAATTAAATAATTCTCGTCGGCTCAGTATGAGCCGATACATTAATAAAAGCCCTCCATTCGGAGGGCTTTTGCGTCGCCAAAATGGTTTTGGGGTAGAGCGGCTTTTCAGGAGGGTTTCTGCATGGCGGTGATTCCCTGCCGCAGCAGGGCGCACAGGGGAGAGATTAAAAGCAGGGACAGGATGGCGTTTCCGGCAAAGTGCAGAAAATCAAAGGGCAGGCCGCTGATCCAGTAGGCGAAGGCTGCAGCCGGTCCGGCAACCAGCAGGGTTGGAAGGGCGCACAAGGCGCCGAAAAGAAGCCCGTATGCGGCGGAGACCGCGGCCCAAAGGTATTTATGGGGATGAAAACGGTTAATTAAGTGTACGGCGAACACGAGAATGGCCCAGACGTACAGGTAGTTCACCGTCCAAAATCCAAGCCCGTACAGAAGAATTTCTGCCCCCACGAACACACACACCGGATAGAGGGCCTTGAGGCCCAGCGTCAGGGTATAGACGATGACCAGAGTGGAGACAAGCTCGATGTTGGGCAAGGCCGCCAAGGCCACTTGCACCCCGAAGAGCAGTGCGCCCAAGAGCCCATAAAGGATGAGTTCCCGGAGGTTCGTTCGCATATCACCAGCCCGTGGTCAATGTAAGCTCAAAGTGATCCCCGTCGGAAATTGGGGTTTGGGAGATGCCGGTGTCGCAGGTTTCACCGTCTTTGGTTAGGCACCACCATTCCTCCTTGGATTCGTCGGCGGTTTCGCCATCTACTTTGGTGACATAGAGGCCGTAAGCGCTCTCTTCACCTTGGATGAGGTTCTCTTCCGTGAGGACGTCGCCCAGATACTCCGCCTGCGTATCCAACGTGAAATCGGCTTGCGCGCCGTCTTTGTGCACCACGGTGAGGATAAGCTGCTTTTCGCCTGCGGCGGCGGAGGGGAGAAAGCTTTGATACATCGCGAAAAACACGGCAGCCAATAAAACAATTCCGGCCACGGCGGCCAGCAGGACTTTGGTTTGCTTCTTCATAAAAAATGCTCCTTTCAGCATTGATTTCCGAGGAAAACAACGCGAAAAGAGCATCGTTCTGCATACAAAACGCCGAGACTCGCAACATCCTGTTTTGTGCATGCGGGCAAGTATTCCGGCTTAGGGATCATCGCGCGGCTGCGCCTTCCCATGCATACGCACAGTGGCATTTTGCAGACACGCTACCCCATTACGGCGACGAGTTCGCGGGGGGATTTCACCCCGCTTCCAGTTTAAGCCTTGCGACACCCAACATCCCCGATATGCTGTTTGCCACAATTATACACCGGAACTGAAGAAAGCACAATCCGTTACCAGGTAAACACCTTATCCTTGTGCAGCAGCGCCCTGAGCTTTTCGTACAGCTCCGGATCCAGTTCCTTGAGCAGGTTGCGAAGCTCACGGGGGCCCATGACCGTATTTCTGCCGGCTGCATATTCGGCATCGATACGCTCCTTCATTTGCATAACCACCGGCGAGCGCTTATCCACTCGCAGATCTTCGGGAACCCTGTAGTATGCATTGATCCAGCAGGCGATACCGGCCGAGCCGCTGAACTTATCCACCATGACGGTGACGGGACGGTTGAGGATTTTGGTGGTATCGAAAATGTTATAGATCTCCTCATCTTTTAACAGGCCGTCCGCATGGATGCCCGCCCGGGTGGCATTGAAGTTGGTACCCACGAAGGGGGTGTTAAAGGGGATGGGGTAGCCGATTTCTTTCTCAAAGTATTCGGCGATTTCTGTGATGACAGGGAAGTTGATGCCATCCTCCGTGCCCTTAAGCTGCGCATACTCGATGAGCATGGCCTCAAGAGGGCAGTTGCCCGTGCGCTCGCCCAGACCCAGCAGCGTGCCGTTAACGGCGCTGCAGCCGTAGAGCCAAGCGGTGGTGGAGTTGGTGACCACCTTGTAAAAATCGTTGTGGCCGTGCCACTCCATATTCTCGCTCTTGATGCCCGCGTAGTGAGACAGGCCGTATACCATGCCCTGTACGCTCCGGGGCAACGCGACGCCGGGGTAGGATACACCCAGACCCATGGTATCGCAGAGGCGGATTTTAATGTCGATGCCGCTTTCCTCGGACAGCTTCACCAGCTCGTTGGCAAAAGGCACCACGAAGCCGTAAAAGTCCGCACGGGTGATATCCTCAAAGTGGCAGCGGGGCCGGATGCCCAAAGAAAGAGCCTGCTTCACCACGCCCAGATATTTATCCATGGCCTTGGCCCGGTTGAGGTTCAGCTTCTTAAAAATATGGTAGTCTGAGCAGCTCACCAGAATGCCGGTTTCCTTTACGCCCAGCTCCTTGATGAGGGCGAAGTCAGAATCCGCCGCCCGGATCCATGTAGTAATTTCTGGAAACTGCAGGCCTAGGTTGCGGCACTCCTCAATGGCTTCCCGGTCGGCATCCGTATAAGGGAAGAATTCGCATTGGCGAATTATGCCCTTGGGGCCGCCCAGCTTGGACATAAGTTTATAAAGATCTACAATCTGCTTCACCGTGAACGGCGAACGCGACTGTTGACCATCTCGGAACGTGGTATCCGTTACCCAGACCTCCTCAGGCATGTTCATGGGCACATTCCTGTGGTTGAACGCCACTTTGGGCAACGTGGTATATTCGAACATTTCGCGGAAGTAATTGCCTTCTCCCACGTCCTGCAGGCTGTACTGATATACATTTTCCTTCAAAAGATTGGTGCGGTTGTCAAATTCAATTCCTCTTGTCATAGCGCCCTCCTAAGCCGTGGTATATTGTATACAAGTATACAATAACCGTTTTTGAATTGTCAACCCCAAATAATAAAAAATTGACAGCAGATTTGGATGACAAAGTGCGCTGGTGTTTGATATAATTGACCCAGAAAACTGGAGGTATCTTATGGGCAGAATGAAGCTTTTAGGCAAGGTGGCAAACCCCGCCACCGGGCAGGTGGAGGGGTACTGCATTGTTAAGAGCGTGGCACTAAAGAGCAACGTGAAGGGCAGCAATTATCTGGATTTCGTGCTTTGCGACGCGGGCGGAGAGATTCCGGCCAAACTTTGGGACTACAGCGTTGAACAACACGGCAGCTATGAGGCGGACACCGTTGTAAAAGTGCGAGGCACCGTGACCCTTTGGAAAGAGGCGGAGCAGCTTAAGATCGACCGCATCCGAAACCTGAAGCCGGAGGAGGAGGCGGACATGGAAGATTTGATTCCCTGCGCGCCGCTGGACTCGGAGTTTATGTACGACGAGCTGTTTTCCCGCAGCCAGCGATTTGCAGACGAGGACCTGCGCATGCTCACCCAGTACCTTTTAAAGGAAAGGAAGGAGATGCTGCTCAAATACCCCGCCGCGCTCAAGCTGCACCATGCCATCCGCGGCGGTTTGCTGTTTCACACCTATACCATGCTGCGCATGGCGGAGCATGTATGCGATATCTACGGAGCGCTTTACCCGCTGCTGAGCCGCGATTTGGTTTGCGCAGGGGTCATACTTCACGACTTGGCGAAGATCCCGGAGCTGACCGTGGGGAATTTGGGCATTGCCAACGGATACAGCGTACCTGGGCAGCTGCTGGGACATATTAACATCGGCGTGGCCATGGTGGAGCGCGCGGCGGCAGAGTTGATGATTGCCGAGGAGACAAAAGAGCTGGTGCAGCACATACTCCTTTCCCACCACGGCATTCCTGAGTACGGCAGCCCCAAACCTCCCATGTTCCCGGAGGCGGAGATCGTAAACGAATTGGACGTGCTGGATTCCCGTATGTTTGAGATGTTTGACGCCCTTTCCACAGTGACGGAAGGGGAATTCACCGAGCGGCTGTGGGCCCTGGACAATCGCCAGCTGTACCGCCACGGCCATAAATAAGAAAAAATTCACCGCAGGATTGAAAGCGGCAAATAAAAAAGGGCGCCTACGGCGCCCTTTTTAGATGCTATATGTCAGCTCAGGGGAACGTTTTTTCCTGCCAAGCGCTTGTTGACCCATTCCTGCAACAGCGTGTAGAGCACCGCCATGATGGGTACGGCAAGCAGGATGCCGATAAAACCGAAGAGGCCGCCGCCCAGAAGGATGGCCACCAGAACCCAGACGCCGGAAATTCCTACGGCGTTTCCCACGACACGGGGATAGATCAGATTGCCCTCAATTAGCTGTGCGCTGATGAGAAATACTAAAAACCAAATGGCCATAGGCGGATTTACCATAAGGATGATGAGGCCGCCCACGATGCCGCCAATCCACGCGCCAATGATGGGGAGAAGCTGCATTACCCCCACAAGAACGCTGATGAGCAGAGCGAAGGGGAACCCGATGAGCTCCATGCCCAAGAAGCAGATCGTGCCAAGAATAGTGCATTCCAGCAACAGACCGTAGAGATAACGCTTGAGCGTGTTATTTGTCCGAGTCCCCACATACAGAACCCGCTGGGCCGTTTTTTCAGAGAATATGGCACAGATGAGCTTGCGGAGTTGGCGGACAAATTTTTCTTTGTTGTACAGCCCGTAAAAGCTGAGTATGGTGGCGAAAAGAATATTGAAAACCATGCTGGCAATGCTTACGGTTACCCGAAGTGCAGACTCTACCATGGAAGAGAGAAACTTATCGGCTCCGGTTAGCAGATTTTCCGCAGAGGCGGCCACGCGCGCCTTCATACTTTCGTTCAAGTCCAGATTCGCCCAGAGGTTGTTGCCCCATTGAATCAGAGACTTGGTGTAGCTGTCAAAATTTTCCGTAAGGGTTTTGACGCTGTCAATCAGCTTGGGCACTGCGATGATAGCCACGCCCGCAATAATCCCCAAAACCAAAATCATAGCAAGGATCAGGCATACGATGCGCTTGAGCTTGGACGCCTTCCATTTTTTAAAGACGACGAACTCAAAAAAGCGCATGGGCATGTTAGCGACGAAGGTGATGGCGATGCCGATAAACACCGGCTTTAGGATAGACAAAAACGCAGAGATGGAAGCGAGCACCGCGGTGAGATTCTCCAGCAGCTCGTATACGAGAATTGCCACTACAGCAACCAGAATGTATTTCTTCGCTGATCTCCACAGCCCTTCCATTTTCTGATTTTCTTTCAAAATTTTTCAAACCTTTCATGGTAGGAATGATTATATTATACCTTTTTTTCTTGGGTTTGAATAGTAAAAATCCCATTCTTTAGGCATATTTTACGGAAATAGCGCCGTTGTTTAATGTTTGTTAAAATTGAGGGGGAAGCTTTTATGGTATAATTCCCGTATCACCGAAAAAGGATATGATTATGAAGAAAGATTCAAGAAATCTGTTTCGATCTATAAGTCTGATTTCTCAGAACCTTTTCCGAAGGGGATTGCTGGGCATGCGCCGATTTGTGCGCAGGGGCGGCGTAATCGGTTTGTTTAGGCGGACAGCTGAAAACATCCGCCGGGGCAAAAGAAAGACTATCGTTGCCTGCAGCGGAATTCTGGCAGCCACGATCCTCGTGACCGTTTTATGCATACCGGGAAAAGAAGGCGCACAGAACGCTATGGCGGTCTCTGCGGGAAGCGCACAAAGCACGCCAGAGAGTGTAGTGAATCTGGAGGATGACTATAAAATGGCGCTGGCCGCTTCTGCTACGTCGACGCCTGCGCCCACGCCCATACCTACGCCCACACCGCTTATGTACATGAAGGATATGGATGACCCCGAGATCGCCAAGATCCAGAAGCAGCTTATGGAGCTGGGCTATATGGACAATGACGAGCCCACCGAGCATTTCGGCCCCATTACAAAAGAAGCGGTGGAACTGTTTCAGCGAAGCCACGGCCTCACAATAGACGGCTGCATAGGGCAGCTTACATATGACACCCTTATGGGCCCGGACGCTAAAAAGTACATGGTAAGCATTGGCGTTTCCGGCACGGACGTGAAGGAACTTCAATCCCGACTGCATGAGTTGGATTATTTGGATAAGGTCACCGGCTATTTCGGAGAGGAGACCGAGACTGCGGTCAAGGAATTCCAGACCCGCAACCACCTGAGTGCGGACGGTAAAGTGGGTGAGAACACCCGTGAAATGCTCTACAGCGAGGATGCAATTGCCAGATTTCTTTCCTACGGGGAAGAGAGCGAGGAAATCCTTGCTTACCAGAATCGGCTGTTCAAGCTGGGCTACCTTACCACAACGCCGGACGGCAAATACGGTAAAGATACCGTAACTGCCGTAAAGATGTTCCAACAGATGAACGGCCTCATCATGGACGGCCACATCGGGCCCCAGACCAAGAGCATACTGTTGTCAAAGGCCGCCAAGTCCAACGCCATTACTTTGGGCATGAGCAACGCCACTGTGACCAAGATTCAGACCAAGCTCAAGTCTTTGAGTTACCTTACCGGCAAGACCACGGGCTACTACGGCTCTGTGACCGAGGCGGCGGTGATGGCTTTCCAGAAGGAGAACAAGCTCTCTGTGGACGGCAAAGTCGGTAAATACACCTTAAGTGTGCTGCTTTCCACCAAGGCCAAAGCTGCACCGTCCAATCATAAAGCGGTGGACACTTCGGACAGCGCCCAGACCGCAGATTCTTCCGACAGTTCCTCCTCCGGCGGTTCCTCCGCTTCCTCCGGCAGCTTAAGCAAGTTTATCGCCGCGGCAGAGAGTAAGCTGGGCAGCAGGTACGTGCGCGGAGGCAAAGGCCCCAACACCTTCGACTGCTCCGGCTTCGTATATTGGTGCCTCCAGCAGGCGGGGGTTAACCAGAGTTACCTAACCAGCAAGATGTGGCGCAGCGCCACCAAGTATGAAAAGGTTCGCTCTATCAAGGATCTGCAAAAGGGCGATATCATCGTATTCTATGGGCACGTGGCCATTGCCATGGGCGACGGCACCATGATTGACGCTTCTTCCACTAAGGGCAAGGTGGTACACCGTAGCTGTACGGGCAGCTGGAGTTACGATAACTTCATCTGCGCATGGCGGGTGTTCTAGCCTGAGCAAAAAAGTAAAAAAATCCCCCTGCAAAGCAGGGGGGTTTTTTAGTGTAGGGGGCTTTGCCCCCTACACCCCCAGTTCTTTTCTTGAAGAAAAGAACCAAAAGACCACTAAAATAAGCTAAAAGCATTTCATTATGATGAACCTATTTTTTTACTCTGCTCTACCGGAAGGAAAAAAAGGGAAGGCATTTCGCCCTCCCTTTTTTGCCGCTGCTTATCTTGCCTTGTAGCTTCCGCACAAACTTTCATCGCAGGGCTCGCCGGTATGACATCCGTCCATTGGCTCTACGCTGATGCGATCGAGATCACAGTTGCTTCCGCTTTTATTATAGGCACAACTCGCGACACGGCAGCCAATCGTTTGAGTGCCCGCTTTGGCTTTCGACATAACATCTGTCCTCCTTTGATTGGTGCCCTTAGTATGCGCCTCAAGTTTTTGATTATACGCAAATCGTTTCAAACCAGAGAGCAATATCTTCCGCTTCCGAGCTATTTAAAGCGCGCAACGCGGCTGCCATGTGGCTGCCAACACACCGAACACCTTTGAGAACGTCAGGCAGACGAAGGATGAAGGCCTCGTCCATGGCATCGGAAAAAGCGGTGGTTTTAGTGATGATGCCCTCCGAGAGGCGCATTTGTAATTCCACCTCGCCCCAGGAAAAACGGTTACAAAGGGTTAAATCAAATGCGGGGGAATTTCCCAGACGCCATTCCCAGGAAGCATATTTCCCCTCTTTTTTTGAGAGAGCGTCCTGATCCAGATCAATTTCCTCAACCAGCCGGTAGGCGCCGTATTCCCGCTTAAATGCGTCCATGAGGGCATCCTGCATACGGCCGATGGTGAGACCGCTCTGATACTCCGTCAGGTTGCAGACCCGGGCGCGCACGCTTTCCACGCCCTTGGACTTGAGCTTGGATTCCGAAGGCGCTAGGTATTTCCCCAGCTTTGTCATATCTGCGTCCACCAGAATGGTGCCGTGGTGCATGCCGGTAAACTGGGAATACCGAAAGGCGTTGCCGGAAAATTTGGCGCCGCTCTCTGTGACGATATCGTTGCGGCCCGTAAAGCGCGCTTCAATTCCCAGCGCGTTTACCGCACTTATGATGACGCCCAGTTGCCGGTTCAGATCGTATTCTTTTCGGACGGTGGTGAAAGTAAAGTTCAGGTTGCCCAAATCGTGGAAAACCGCACCTCCACCGCTGGACCTTCGGGCCAGCTTTCCTCCGTCCCGTTCTAATTCCTCATGACGGCATTCCTTCCAGGCATTTTGGTTCCGACCGATGACCACGGTGTTCTGGTTCTGCCAGAGGTACAGATTTACGCCGCTTTCGTGCCGGTCGAAAATCAATTCTTCCAGAGCCAGATTGTGCCACGGGTTTACGGATGTGGTTTGTATGAGCTGATTCATGCATGCCTCCATTTCAGCAAATGATATCATTTTTTGTGAGAAATTGGCAACTGCTGGATTTTGTTCTATGCATGTAGTTAAAAAATATTGTAGAATAGAGGTACAACACAGGAAGAGGAATTACCGTGAATACGCAGCTGCAGCAATCTGATCTCTATCTTTGGGCGGAAGGTACGAATACTTATTCATACCTGTCATTGGGCTGTCATAAGATGGTCTACGGCGGGGAAAATGCCTTCCGATTTGCTGTTTGGGCGCCAAACGCCCGAAACGTGAGCGTAGTGGGAAGCTTTAACAGCTGGGACCCGGAGGCGGACCCTATGGAGCCTTGCGGAACCACCGGCGTATGGGAGGTGGCCGTTGCCGCCGCCCGTCCGGGCGACACGTATAAATTCGCCATCCGTACCAGAGCACAAGAACTGATCTACAAGGCGGATCCCTTTGCGTTTTACAGCCAGTATCGGCCCAGCACCGCTTCAGTGGTATGGGATATAAACGACGGCTTTGCATGGAATGACAGCGAGTTCATACTCAAGCGGGACCTGCGGGACAGCCATGCTTCACCCGTGAATATCTACGAGGTGCACCTTGGATCCTGGCGCGGCGAGATGGATTTTGACGGGTTTTCGGATCAGCTGGTGCGATATGCCAAAGATATGGGCTATACCCACATCGAACTGATGCCGCTGAGCGAGTATCCTTTGGACGACAGCTGGGGCTATCAGGTGACGGGGTACTACTCCATCACGTCCCGATATGGCACGCCTACCCAGTTCAAGCGGTTTGTAGACCGCTGTCATTCGGAGGGACTGGGCGTGATTCTTGACTGGGTCCCGGCGCACTTCACCAAAGACGCCCATGGTTTGGCCCGGTTTGACGGCACACCGCTTTTTGAGCATCCGGATCCCCGCAGAAGCGAGCAACCGCAATGGGGCACACTGCTTTTTAACTTTGAAAAAAACGAGGTACGCAGCTTCCTCATTTCCAATGCGCTCTTCTTTTTCAAAGAGTACCATATTGACGGGCTGCGTTTAGATGCGGCGAGCTGCATGCTCTACCACGACTACGCAAAGAGCCCGGGGACATGGCTTCCGAATTTTTACGGCGGAAACGAAAACCTAGATGCCATGGACTTTTTGCGCCAGCTCTCCCGCGCAACAAAAAAAGAGTTCCCTTCGGCGCTGTTGATCGCGGAGGAGAGCTCCACCTTCCCGGGCATTACGGCGCCTGTGAAGGACGGCGGGCTGGGTCTGGACTACAAATGGAATATGGGCTGGATGAACGATACGCTTTCTTATATGTCGCTGGACAGCGTATACCGCCGTTGGCACCATGACCGGGTGACGTTTTCCATGTGCTACGCCTTCCGCGAGCATTACATACTGCCCCTTTCACATGACGAGGTGGTACACGGCAAACACTCCCTCATCGGTCGCATGCCGGGCGGGTATGAGGATAAATTCCGCCAGCTTCGCATGCTTTTTATGTACCAGATGGCGCATCCCGGTAAGAAGCTCACTTTCATGGGCAACGAGTTTGGCCAGTTTATCGAATGGGACTACCACCACTCACTGGACTGGCTGCTATTAAACTACCCCAGCCATTCAGACCTGCAAACCTTCAGCTGCCAGCTCAACCGTTTTTATTTGAACAATCCGCCGCTCTATGAGTTGGACGACAGCTGGGAGGGATTCGAATGGCTTTCCGTGGACGACTCCATCCACAGCGTTCTGGCGTTCTTGCGGCGGGATTCCCAGAACCGAGAGATCCTTTGTGCGTTTAACTTTACGCCCGTAAACCACTCCAACTACCGGATTCACCTGCCTCACCGCTCGGCGCTGACGCAGGTGATGTCCAACGTGGACCTTCGGAGTATAAAGGGCATAAAGAGTTTTGAGGCGGAAGGCGAGCTCTTTGCTGAAATTTCCCTTTCGCCTTATGAGGCGGTGTACTACAGGCTGGATTGAAAGGAGGCCGACGATGAGAAAAAAGGTTGTGGCCATGCTACTGGCAGGCGGGCAGGGCAGTCGGCTGGGGGTTTTAACCGACCGGGTGGCAAAACCTGCGGTGCCCTTCGGAGGCAAATACCGGATCATCGATTTTCCCCTGTCCAACTGCGTGAATTCCGACATCGACACCGTGGGTGTACTCACCCAATACGAGCCGCTGGAGCTCAACGCCTACATCGGTACCGGCCAGGCATGGGATTTGGACCGAAATTCCGGCGGGGTATTTGTGCTGCCGCCCTATGTATCCAGCAACCGGGAACGATGGTATTCGGGCACGGCCAACGCCATCTATCAGAACATGCCGTTTATTGACAGATATGACCCCGAGCATGTCTTGATTCTTTCCGGCGACCACGTCTACAAGATGGACTACGCCCAAATGTTGCGATATCACATTAAAATGAAGGCGGACGCCACCATCGCTGTGCGAACTGTGCCCATGGAGGAAGCGCACCGCTTTGGCATTATGGAAACTGACGGAGAAGGGACTATCGCGGATTTTGAAGAAAAACCCAGATGTCCCAAGAGCGACAAGGCGTCTATGGGCATTTACATTTTCGATTGGCGCGTGCTGCGGGTGTATCTTTGCGCAGACGAAAGGAACAATGCCTCCAGCCATGACTTCGGCAAAGACGTCATTCCGACCATGCTTCATTCCGGCAGGCGAATGTGCGCCTATGAATTTAACGACTACTGGAAGGACGTGGGAACCGTGCAAAGCCTCTGGGAGGCCAATATGGATATTCTGGAAGAGCATCCGCCCCTTGAACTCAACGACAACGACTGGCGCATTTACAGCAAATGCCCCTGCATGCCGCCCCACTGGGTGAGCGCAAACTCTTCCGTGACCCGCTCGGTAATTACGGAGGGCTGCGCCATTTCCGGTACCGTGGAGCACAGCGTGATCTTCGCGGGGGTGACGGTAGAGGAAGGGGCAGAGGTGCGGGATTCGGTGCTGATGCCCAACACCCGGGTGCTGCGCGGGGCGAAAGTCAATAAGGCTATATTGAGCGAAAACGCGTGCATTAACGAAAACGCCGTGATCGGCGCGCAAAGGATACCTGCCGACGGGGATTACGATACTTCCCTCACAGGGGAGATTACCCTGATTGCCGGCGATACGGAAATCAAAAGCGGAAGCCGTGTGCCCGTAGGGATGATTGTCGGCGCACAGACGCGCGGGGAAGAGGAGGCGTAAGTATGCGAAGTGATGTCTTTGCCCTCATTTATACCGGTGAATCTGGCATGCAGCTCAGAGAGTTGACTTTTTCCAGATCTGTGGCCGCCGTGCCCTTCGCGGGCCGCTACCGCTGCATTGACTTCGTGCTCAGCAGCTTGGTGAATACCGGCATCTCCAACGTGGGCATCCTGACCCAGAAGAATTACCATTCCCTGATGGACCATCTGGAATCCGGCAAGGAATGGGACCTGCACCGAAAGCGGGACGGGCTTTTTATCCTCCCGCCCTTCGTCACACGGGAAAACACGGGGATTTACAGGGGCACGTTGGACGCATACCGCTCCGTAATGGGATATGTGCGGCGCAGCGCCCAGCGGTACTTGATTTTGACGGGCAGCCACACTGTGTTCAACACTACCTTTCAGGGCATGATCGATCAGCACATGGCGACAGGCGCGGACATTACCATTATGTACAACGACGTGGCCGACCACCATGCGGGTGACCAGTTCAACGAGCTTCGGCTGGACCTGGCAGAGAACGGGCGCATCGCCGACCTGCAGCTCAACCCCTATCGTCCCCAAAGCTGTCATTCTTCCTGCGATGTTTTCATGATTGAAAAAACCCTTTTTGAATACCTGGTGGAAGAGGCATTTTCCCGCGCGGGCACGGACTTTATACAGGATGTACTGCTTAAAAAAGCGCAGTCCCTTCGGATGTACGGCTGGCGATACGACGGATATGTGGGCTGCCTCAGCTCGGTGCACAGCTATTTCAGCCACAACATGAACGTGCTTAACGCGCAGGTGCGCGAGGATCTCTTCAACCAGGAGCATCCCATTTACACCAAGGTAAAGGATGAGGTCCCAGCCAAATATCTTTCAAACGCCCGGGTGAAAAACAGCCTCATCGCGGACGGCTGCGTCATCGACGGAGAAGTGGAAAACTGCATCCTGTTCCGGGGCGTGCGGGTGGAACGCGGGACGAAACTTAAAAACAGCCTGCTTCTCCAGGCCTGCGTGGCCCGGGAGGGTGCGGAGCTGGACCATGTGATTCTGGACAAGAACTGCATCGTGCAGTCGGGAAGGCGCTTGATCGGCAACGAGGGGTTCCCGGTGATCATACGGAAAGGGAGCGTCATATAATGCCAAAACCTATAAAAATCCTGTTTGTGGCTTCCGAGTGCGCGCCATTTGCAAAAACCGGGGGCTTGGCGGACGTGGCCGGCGCACTGCCCAAGGCGCTTGCGCAGCTGGGGATGGACGTGCGGGTGATTCTGCCCTTGTATGCCGCCATCGGGGCCAAATATCGCGCGCGCATGGAGAAAATTTGCGAGTTTACTGTGACTTTGGGCTGGCGCAGCCAGAGTTGCGGCATTTATACGCTGTGCGACGGTGGGCCGACCTATTATTTTGTGGAGAATCCTTTTTACTTCGGCCGAAACTACATTTACGGAGCTTCCTCTAATGACGAGGGGGAGCGGTTTGCCTTTTTCTCAAAGGCCGTGCTGGAGGCTATGGGGCAGATCGGCTTTTTCCCCCACATCCTCCACGCCAACGACTGGCAGGCTGCCATGAGCGTGGCGCTTGTGCGATTGCAGTATGCTGCACTGCCGGATTATCGGAAGATCAAGACCGTGTTTACCATCCACAACCTGCGCTACCAGGGTGTGTTCGAATGGCCCTTTATGGACGAGCTATTGTCCATCGGCGGGGAATATTTCACGGAAGATAAACTGGAATACTACGGGCAGATCAATTTCATGAAGGCCGCGCTCCTATATGCGGACCTCATCACCACGGTGAGCCCCACTTACGCCCAGGAAATCCAGACCCCACAATACGGTGAGACACTGGACGGCGTGCTCAGCGCGCGCAGGGACAGCCTTTTTGGAATTCTCAACGGCATTGATGAGGCGTTGTCTGACCCATCTGCAGACCCGGCGCTCTCCGTCAACTTTTCGGCGGAGCGCCCGGAGGGAAAGGCCGCCTGCAAGGTGGCGTTGGCGGAAGAATTGGGGCTTAGGCCGGACTGGCCCATGTTGGGCATGGTTACCCGCCTGACCGAGCAAAAGGGGCTGGACCTTGTGGAAGAGGCCATGGACGCGCTGATGCGGCGGGAAGTTTGCCTGGCGGTGCTAGGCAGCGGAGAGGCGCGCTACGAGGAGATGTTCGCCGCATGGGCGAATCGGTATCCGGGGTGGGTGGCCATCCGCTGTGGGTACGACGAGGCACTGGCCAGCCGAATCTACGCGGGCGCGGATTTCTTTTTGATGCCTTCCCGGTATGAGCCCTGCGGGCTGGCCCAGCTCATTGCCCTGCGGTACGGCGCGATCCCCATCGTCCGAGAGACGGGCGGGCTGCGCGACAGCATTATCCCTTACAACCGTTACACGAGCGAGGGGCTTGGGTTTTCGTTCGCGCAGTACAGCGCACAGGACATGCTTGCGGCCGTGGACCGGGGGCTTGAGGCCTACTATGGTGAAGGATTCCCCACGCTGGTGAAGCGGGCCATGGAGGCGCATTTCACATGGGGCGATTCTGCACAAAAGTACGCGGCGCTCTATAAAAAGTTGAAGAAAAGGTGAGATAAAAGCAAAGCGGGCGGGGAAATCCTCGCCCGCTTTGCTAAATAATTGTGACAATGTTGCAACAAGGGTTATAGGCAATGGGTTTTATGCTAAAATAGGCACATATGATCCGCTATGATTCGCGTAAGCTGAAATATAAGCAGCCCTTCGGCGCGGTAGCGGCGGGCGCAGAGGTCCGCCTTTTTGCAGAACTGCAAAAAGGGGATGTACGAGTGACCCTACGTCTCTGGAGCGAGGAGGATGGGGAGCGACTGATTGCCGGCCAGGCGGAGGAGGGCGGCGTACGCTTTGCTTTCACCCCGTACAGGCCGGGGCTCATCTGGTACTATTTCATACTGGAGGGCTTGGACTTTCGCAGGTATTACAGCGGAAGCGGAGGGGAGGGGCGGCTCTTTGATTCGCCGCCGGATTCTTACCAGCTCACGGTTTATGACGGAGCATTCACCACGCCAAGTTGGTTTTCGCGCGGCATCGTCTATCAGGTTTTCCCGGACCGGTTTTTCAGGCCGGATGAAGTATTGGGCCTTGCAGAGCATCGGGCGCTGGGGCACCGGATGCGAATCCATACGAATTGGGATGAACCGGTTGCATACCTACCCCAAGAGGGGGAGAAAGAATACTGCCCCTGCGACTTCTACGGCGGGAACCTTTGGGGTGTGATCAAAAAACTGCCCTATTTACAGGAACTGGGCGTGGGGTGCATTTACCTCAACCCCATAATGCTCTCGAATTCCAATCACCGCTACAACACCTTAGACTATCTGAAGGTAGACCCCATGCTGGGCGGCGATGAGGCGCTGCGTGCGTTGGCGACGGAGGCAAAACGGAGGGGCATCAGGCTGATGCTGGACGGGGTATTCTCCCACATGGGGGATGACAGCCTGTACTTCGACCGAAAAGGGGTTTACGGTGGTGCCTGCGGCGATCCCAATTCCCCCTACCGGGAATGGTACGATTTTGATTCGTATCCGGGCAGCTACCGCTGCTGGTGGGGTTTTCAATCCCTACCGGAGGTGAAGGAACTGACCCCTTCATATATGAAGTTCATCGGCGGGGTGCTGGAGCATTACGCACAGATGGGCATCACCTCTTGGAGGCTGGACGTGGCGGATGAGCTTCCCGACGAATTCATTGTTTTCCTTCGGGAAAAGCTGAAATCTCTGGATCCCGATGGTGTGCTGGTGGGGGAGGTATGGGAAGACGCCTCCAACAAGCGCAGCCCAAATAGGCGCAAGTATGTGGACGGACGGGAGCTGGATGGCGTTACGGGGTATCCCTTCCGGGACGCGGTGCTGGACTTCTTCCTGTTTCGAACCGATGCGGAGGGCTTGTGCGAGAAGCTGTGGCAGCTTATGGAAAACTATCCTGCACCTTTTTACCGGGCGAACCTAACGCTCTTAGGCAGCCACGACACCGCCCGCATTTTGACGGCGTTAGGCGGTGCGCCCCCTCGGAATACGCTGACCCGAGAGGAGCAGGCCCACTTCCGCCTTTCAGACGCGGCCTGGAAACTGGCCGTACAGAGGCTGAAGGCGGCGGCGGCACTGCAGTTTTTACTGCCCGGCGCACCCTGCCTTTACTATGGGGACGAGGCAGGCGCCACCGGTACGGAGGACCCGTTCAACCGAGGCCCCTACCCTTGGGGCGGGGAGAATGAAGAACTTCTATCGCACTACCGTATGCTGGGTGCGCTTAGGCGCTGCCCCGCGATTCAAGAGGGCGACGTGGGCCTTGCGGCGGTCAATGAGGACGTGGCAGTGCTGATGCGGCGCCACGGAGATCAGGCGTTGCTGCTGACGGTAAACCGCCGGGAGGCGGAGCAGAAGGTATGCGTTTTTGAGGAGATGTTCCGCTGCGGTCCAGACGAGGGGAAATTGTGGCGCGACGGTATATTTTATGATACGGCAAGCGGCCTGGCGTTTCAGGCCGTCGGCGGAAAGATTGAGTTTTCGCTGCCCGCGTTGGGCTGCGCAATATTGAAAATGGAGTAGACTATGTTTAACAGATTCTTTTTAGGCAGATATGGGATGGATCGATTCGGGCGCACCCTCTTGGTGGGAGGCCTGATACTTTCGGTGCTGTCATTATTTTTTGCACGCGTGCCCATTGCGTATTATGTGGTTCGGGGTGTGTCATGGGGGCTGCTGATCTATGCAATATTTCGGATGCTTTCCCGGAACATCGCTGCGCGGCAGGCGGAACTTTCCAACTATATGGTGTTGGAGAACAAGGCTCGGGGCCGATGGTGGGTGCTGAGTACCAAATGGAAAAACCGGAAAAACACCTGGCGGGAACGCAAACAGTACAAGTATCTTGCCTGTCCCCAGTGTGCCCAGAGACTTCGGGTGCCGCGCGGAAAGGGAAATATTCGGATTACCTGCTCAAAATGCGGTAATAAATTTAACGCCAAGAGTTAACATAATAAATGAGCCGTGATATAATGGCTTATTAATATTGTTGAATAAGGAGAAACATTATGGAAATCAACAAGAGTATGACCATAGAAGAAGTGCTTCAAAAAGACATGGGTGTTGCAGATCTGCTTATGGATGCGGGCATGCATTGCTTGGGTTGCGTTATGGCTAGCGGAGAAGACCTGGAACAGGCTTGCGCTGTGCACGGCATCGACGTGGATGTGCTGGTAGGCAAGATTAACGACTTTCTGGCAAAGAAGTAAGATTTTAATAAACGGGCAAAGACGGAAGCGTTTTAAAAAAATGCTCCCGTCTTTTTTGCGCCGATATGGGGAAGCGGCGTTACAGGTAATTTTTTACAAATGCGCTTGACAATGGCATCTCCCATGCGTTTAGACTTTATGTTATAATGTCTGTGCAACTTTAGCGCGCGGCAGTGCGTATTATGGATGATTGGAGAAACGCTATGACTTCGCGAAGCATAGAGTCCATTTATGCCGATTGTTCCAAGATGGTATACTGGACCGCTTACAGCGTGGTGCGATCTGAAAGCGACGCCATGGATATTTCGCAGAACGCATTTCTGCGGGCCATGAAGCACATAAAGAAGATTGAATCCATGGGCGACGCCCAGCTTAAGGGCTGGATGTACCGAGTGACTGTGAACCTTTGCATGGATTTAAAGCGCAAACAAAAGAGAGAGATCCCCGTGGAGGAATTCAACGAACAGGCAGAGTCCACGGTATTTGATCTCCCCGAACCCGCCATGATCTCCAAAGAACAGCGGGAGCGGGTGCGCTTTGCCATTGACAAGCTGCCGGAGATTTACCGGGAGGCGGTACTGCTCCACTACTTTTCCAATTTGGGCTACGACGAGATTGCTCGGCTGGGCAATACTACCGAAGGCACCATAAAATCCCGGATGTTCCGGGCGAAACAAAGGCTTTATGCCGCATTGAAAGAAGGTGAAAACAATGCCTGACAGGATGGATGACCTGCTCTTTTCCATAGGGAAAGAGGCTGACGACGCCGTGGATTACGACGCTCTGCGCAGCGCTGTTTTTGCCTCCAAAACCAAGGCAGGCAAGCCCCGAAGAGCCATTTATCGCACACTAAGCGCCGCCGCGGCGCTCATCGTGGTGGTGGGTGCGGTTTCACTTTACGTCAGATTCCAAGCGACTGGGAGAAATGCCACGGAAGCGCAGATGAAAGCCTCTGTCAATGCGGACCAGGAGATGCTTCAGGCTGCGTCCCAGTGCACGGAGGAATCCTGCAATACGGCGGCTACTCCCGCGGAAGCGCCCGCGCCGGCAGATGCACCCATGCTGGACGCCACCGGCGGCACACCAAGCGCAACAAACGATATGAAGGCCTTTGGCGCTATGCCGGAGAATAACGGCGGCACACCAAGCGCAACAAGCGGTATGCGGGCCTTTGACGCGATGCCGGAGAATGACGGCGGCACGGCAAGCGATTCGGATATGACTGCGTATTCTTCTGCCATGATCGAGGAGGATCGGGTATATGTGGGGATCCCCTCCGACGACGTGCTTGGGGTACTGGAGCGGCTTGGTTTTACGGCGCGCTATGAAGATGTGGAAAATGATCTGGCCGAAGGCGAAGCCTATATCGCCGAGGAGGGGAGCTATGCCATATGGAATACGGGCAGCGGCATGGTGAGCGTATTAGGCAAAGATGGCACGCGGGAAGGAATATTGAAGGCGCTTCAAGGAATCTGTGAGTGATGCAAAGAAAATAGTGTACACATAGGGCGCTTTTTATATTGAAAGGCGCCCTTTCCTGCGGTAAGATAGTTCCATAGAGTCAAAGGAGGACATCACGGATGATCGAATTAATAAAACGGGGTATGTACCTTGTGGATGGAGTTCCCTGTGAAAAGGCGGAGCTTTCTCTCGAGCAGGCCCGGGAAAATACGATTGCCTACTCCATTTTAAATGCACACAACGTTTCCGGAAGCAAAACTGACCTAAAGCTTAAATTTGATGCTTTGGTTTCCCACGATATCACGTATGTGGGGATCATTCAAAGCGCGCGGGCCAGCGGGCTTACGCGGTTCCCCATCCCCTATGCCCTTACCAACTGCCACAACAGCCTTTGTGCCGTGGGCGGCACCATCAACGAGGACGACCACGTGTTTGGACTTTCCGCCGCGAAAAAGTTCGGCGGCATCTATGTGCCCGCCAACCAGAGCGTCATCCACTCCTACGCCCGGGAGACCATGACCGTTTGCGGGAATATGATACTGGGTTCCGACAGCCATACCCGCTACGGTGCTTTAGGCACCATGGCCATAGGCGAGGGCGGCCCCGAACTGGTGAAGCAGTTGCTGTTGAACACCTATGACATCCCTGCGCCGGAGGTGGTGCTTTGCTACCTGACCGGCGAGCCCCGGCATGGCGTTGGGCCCCACGACGTGGCCATTGCGCTGGTGGGGGCCACTTTTAAAAGCGGATTTTTAAAGAATAAGGTGCTGGAATTCGTAGGCCCGGGCGTGCGAACCCTGCCTGTGGAATTCCGCAACGGCATTGACGTGATGACCACGGAAACCACTTGCCTTTCCTCTATTTGGGAAACCGACAGGGCCGTGAAGAAATATTACGAGACCCACGGCCGTATTGAGGATTATAAAAAACTGCGGCCCGGCCCGGTGGCCTATTACGACAGCATGATCAAAATTGATCTGGATAAGATTGAGCCTATGATCGCCCTGCCGTTCCACCCGTCTAACGCCTATACCATCCGCGACTTTTTGGCCAATGCGGACGACCTTCTTGCCAAAGTGGAGAAGGAGGCCGCGGCCTCTTTCAAAAAGGCCAAGCTGGACCTTCGGGGGAAAATACGCCGGGGCGGCGTTTACGCGGATCAGGGCATTATTGCCGGCTGCGCCGGTGGCATTTTCGACAACATTGTGGACGCGGCAGCCATTTTGGAGGGCGGAGACGTGGGCAACGGCTACTTCAGCCTCTCCGTCTACCCCACCAGCGTACCCGTAAGCATGGAACTTACCCGCATCGGCGTTGCGGAGAAGCTGCTTGCCGCCGGAGCGTTGATCAAACCATCGTTCTGTGGTCCCTGTTTCGGGGCGGGCGACGTGCCCTCCAACAACGGCTTTTCCATCCGCCACACCACCCGCAACTTCCCCAACCGGGAAGGCAGCAAGCCCGGCGAGGGACAACTTGCCACAGTGGCACTCATGGACGCTCGCTCAATTGCAGCCACTGCCAAAAACGGCGGCAGAATCACTCCGGCAACGGATGTGGACTATGCGGCGCCCCGCTATGAATACCATTACGACGACAGCATTTACGCGCGCAGGGTATACAACGGCTTTGGCAAGCCGGACTCTGGCGTAACGCTGATTTACGGCCCCAACATTACCGATTGGCCCAAGATTCATCCACTGGCGGAGAACGTGCTGTTGGAGTTGGCGACTGTGATCCGGGACCCCGTTACCACCACGGATGAGCTAATCCCCTCCGGTGAAACCAGTTCCTACCGCTCCAACCCCCTGCGACTGGCTGAGTTTACGCTTTCCCGCCGAGTGCCCGAGTACGTGGGACGCAGCAAGTCGGCGCAGGAACTGGAAAACGCGCGCCTAGCCGGAGAACGGCCTGAGAAGCTGACGGCTGCGCTTACAAAGGTGGGCGATGTGGAAAAGCTGATGCCCGTGACTGGCTTTGGCTCCTGCGTGTTTGCCAACAAGCCCGGCGACGGCTCTGCCCGGGAGCAGGCCGCCTCCTGTCAGAAGGTGCTGGGAGGCTACGCCAACATCTGCTATGAGTATGCTACCAAACGCTACCGCAGCAACTGCATCAACTGGGGCATCTTGCCTTTTACGCTCGCACAGGGCGAAGATTTCCCTTACGCGGAAGGCGACTTCGTTTTTGTTCCCGGTGTGCGAAGCCTCATCGAAAAGGGCGCGGAAACTTTCCCCGCCAAAGTGATTGCCAAGGACGGCGTGCATGACATTACCCTTTATATCAAGGGCCTTACGTCGGACGAAAAGCAAATCATACTGGACGGCTGCCTCATGAACTACTACGCGGCTCAGCGAAACAAATAAGAGGAACGGAATAAAAAGCGGGGTAACACGCCCCGCTTTTTTATTGATGAATGTTGGCGTGCTTGCAGGGGCAACCCTTGTATACCGGGGGGCTGCGGGATATAATAAATTAGACCGCAAAAGTGCGTGGGAAAATTGTGCGGTATGGTAGGATGAATGCGAGCATGTGGAAAAAGCGTATGATATTGGCCTTGATTGCAATATTTCTCTCGGGAATCACCTGCTTTTTAATTTGGCAGGACAACAGCATTGTCGTTACGCGCTCACAATATGTAAGCCCAAAGCTGCCGGATGCCTTTGACGGTTTTACCATCGTTCAAATCTCCGACCTGCATAATAAGAGCTTTGGGAAGGATCAGCAAAGACTGCTGCGCCGTGTGCGCGAAATCGCTCCTGATATCATCGTGGTTACAGGTGACCTAATTGACCGGCGAAGATATGATCTGGATATGGCAATGACGTTCATTGAAGGGGCTGTGGGGATGGCGCCCGTCTATTATGTGCCGGGCAATCATGAGGCGCTATCAGGAAAGTATGACGTTATCCGGGAACGACTGACGCAAGCCGGTGTCACGGTGCTGGACGATGCGTCCGTTGCACTCAAAAAAAGCGGCGGCTCTATATTTTTGTTTGGCATATCCGATCCCGATTTTTACGCGGACGGGGCAGCTGCCACTGCACGGCAGCTGGGTGCATGGTCGGAGGCGGATGGTTTTAAAATTTTGTTGGCGCACCGGCCGGAGCTTTTTAGCTTATACGCGGAAAATAAGGTGGATATGATCTTTACGGGACACGCGCATGGCGGGCAGATCCGGCTGCCTGGTATAGGCGGGCTGTTTTCTCCCGATCAGGGGTTTTTCCCCGCTTATACAAGCGGAAGTTATCAAAGCGTCGCTTCCACGATGTTTGTGAGTAGGGGCCTGGGCAACAGTATTTTTCCCTTTCGGGTTTTTAACAGGCCCGAAGTGGTTGCCGTGACGCTCAGAAGCACGGGGGCGATGAAGCGTTAATCAGCCCGGCCTTTGTATTGCAAGGGAAACGCCTGTGTGCTATGCTAACCCTGATCTATTTCATAATAAGGAGGCCATATGAAAGGCCTTTTGGTTGTAAACGGCTTCATCAAAGAGACGAATTTTTTAGAATTATGGACAGCCCTTCGACTTGCCGCGGATGCGCGCGGCGTCCGGCTGGACATAGTGGGCAGCGGCGAACTGCTCTTTGACCTTTCCACCGGCAGGCCCCTTTTTTCGTCTGAGCCGCATGACTTTGGAATTTTTTGGGACAAGGACCTGAAATTGGGTGGGCAGCTGGAGGCGCGTGGGCTCCGGCTTTTCAACAGTGTCAGGGCGATTTCCTTGTGCGACGACAAGGCGCTTACCCATGCCGCGCTGCAAAACCTGCTGCCTATGCCCCACACCATCGCCGTGCCCATGACCTACCAATATGTGGGCTACGGGGATATGCATTTTTTGGATACGGCCATCGAAGCGCTTGGGCTGCCCATGATCATTAAAGAGTGCAGAGGTTCCTTTGGGAAGCAGGTTTATCTGGCCCGCACTGTACAGGAGGCGAGAGAAATCTTGCTCAAACGAGACGCGGTGCCCATGCTTATGCAAGAATTTGTGGCTGCAAGCACAGGCCGGGATATCCGGCTTTACGTGGTGGGCGGAAAGGTGGTTGCGGCCATGCAGCGGCAAAACAACCATGACTTCCGTGCCAATATTGAGGGAGGCGGGCAAGCCGTTGCCTATACGCCCACGGAGGAAGAGGCGGCGATGGCCGTTCGGGCTGCGGAGATTTTGGGATTGGATTTTGCGGGCGTTGACCTGCTTTTCGGCAAGGATGGGCCGCTGTTATGTGAGGTGAATTCCAACGCTCACTTCAAGGGGATTTCGCAATCTACCGGCGTAGATATTGCCGGAGAAATTATGGCACACATTGAGCAGGTGATGAAGCAATGATCTTTTACTTTACGGGGACGGGAAACAGCAAATATGTGGCGGATCGGCTTGGAGCCATGACCGGCGAGCCGGTGGTCTCCATTGCGGACGCGCAAAAGCAGGGTCGGCCGGCGTTTGACGCCAGGGATCAGGCTGTGGGATTTGTGCTGCCGATTTACTTCTATGGAATCCCCACAATCGTAGCAGACTTCGTGCGAGGGATGGAGCTGCAATTGGACAAGGGCGCGTATGTGTATGCGGTATTTACCTGCGGCAAATCCACCGGCGCGGCGGGGGACGCTTTTGCCATCCTGCTGCAAGAGCGGGAAATCCACCTTTGTGGCATGTGCGGGATCCAGATGCCGGACAATTATATTCCCCTGCTGAATCCCCCCGACGAAACCGAGGAAAAACGCATCCTCAAAAAGGCGGATGCCGCCATTGACAAGATTTACGAACAGGTGCGATCCCGCTACACCGGCGACATGATTTTATGCCGGGGAGCGGCGCCTAAGCTGGTTTCCAAAATGATGTATCCCTTTTATGAAAGGGGAAGAAAGACACGGAAATTTTATGCCGATCAGAACTGCAACGGCTGTGGGCTATGCGAATCCGTATGCCCCGCAAATGTGATTCGTATGAAGGACAATAAGCCTGAATGGACGGCGCCCCAATGCGTTTTCTGCATGGGCTGCATCAATCGGTGCCCCCGGCACGCCATACAGTACGGGGCTCTAACAAAAAAGCGAAACCGATTCGTGAATGAAAAAGCGGGCCTTTAGGCCCGCTTTTTTATTGTAGTGTTTTATAGATAAGAGGATGGGGTTCCAGCGCGGATGTGCTCCAAGTGAGCGCTTGTAGCAGCGCGCTTTCGGCCTCTTGAAAACCGTCGCTTTTTGTGGCGAACAGCGTTGCGATGTGCTCGCCCTTCTGCACAAAGTCCCCGGTTTTTTTATGCAGGTAGATTCCCGCGGCAGGGTCGATGGTGTCATCTTTTTTCGCCCGCCCCGCGCCCAGCGATACGCAGATTGCGCCCACGTGCTCGGTGTCCATGGCGGCGATGCAGCCCGCCTGCGGCGAGAGGATATCCCGGGAACAGGAAGGTTGGGGGAAAAGGGAAAAATCGTCGACACAGCGGGTGTCTCCGCCCTGGCGCGCAATCCATTCTTTGAATTTATTCAATGCTGCACCGCCGCTGATGGTCGCAGAGACCTTTTCTCTGCTTTGCGCAAGTTCCCAGCCGTGGCAGAGGGAAAGCATGGTGGCCGCCAGTTCCGTGCAAACTGCCCGAAGGTCCGGGCAAGGTTCGCCCCGGAGTACGCGGATGGCTTCCTGCACTTCCAGCGCGTTGCCAATGGCATGCCCCAAGGGTACGTCCATATCGGTGATTACCGCAGCGACTCTGCGCCCGGAGGCTCTGCCGATGCCGATCATCTCGTTTGCCAGTGCTTCAGCCCGATCCATGGTTTTGCAGAATGCGCCGCTGCCCACCGTCACATCCAGCACGATGGAGCGGGCCCCCGCCGCCAGCTTCTTGCTCATGATGCTGGAGGCGATGAGCGGGATGGACTCCACTGTGGCGGTGACGTCCCGAAGGGCGTAGAGCTTTTTGTCCGCGGGAGCCAGATCTGCGCTTTGGGTGACCACGGCGATGCCGATCGCTTCCACCTGTTTTAAAAATGCGTCAATGGGCAGGGCGGTCTGAAATCCCGGGATGGATTCCAGCTTATCCGCCGTGCCGCCCGTGAATCCCAGACCTCGGCCGGTCATCTTGGCTACTTTGCCGCCCAGAGCTGCCACCACTGGCGCTACGATCAGGGTGGTTTTGTCGCCTACACCGCCGGTGCTATGCTTATCAACGGAAAGATTTCCAAACCGTGATAGATCCATGGTTTCCCCGGAATGGGACATGGCGTTTGTCATCGCGGCAGTTTCACGGCCGCTCATGCCGCAAAAATATACGGCCATGGCGAAAGCGGACATCTGGTAATCCGGGATGCTCCCCGCAGTATAGCCCTGAATGATCCAACGAATTTCCTCATCCGAAAGTTCGCCGCCGTCCCGCTTTTTTTCAATTGCGTCCACCATACGCATATGCTTATACCGCCTATGTTTCGATTTCCCGCAGGAAGCTTTGCCCCTGCGTTTCCAGAGGGACGCCGAAGATTTCCGCTACTGTGGCCCCGATGTCCGAAAAGCTGTTTCGGGTGCCCAACGCAACGGGCTTTACGCCTGCGCCATAGACCAGAAGCGGGATATACTCCCGGGAGTGGTCGGTGCTTTTCGTGCCGGGATCGCACCCGTGATCCGCCGTGATCATGAGCATATCGTCCTCGTGAAGCAAGGGCAAAAAGCCCTTGAGCCAAAGGTCGAATTCCGTGAGGGCTCCGGCGTATCCGTCCACATCGTTGCGGTGACCGTACTTCATATCGAAATCCACCAGATTGACAAAGCAGAGCCCATGAAAGTCCTCACCCGCAAGCGCCTGCGTGGCACGGGTACCGTCGCTGTTACCGTGGGCAATTACGGCCTTTGTGACGCCGCGGCCCGCAAAGATATCCGAGATTTTTCCCACAGCAATCACGTCGTAATTTGCTTGCGAGAGGACGTCCAGCAGGGTCTGTTTGGGCGGCTCTAGAGAGAAGTCCTTGCGGTTGGGGGTTCGGGTGAAGCTGGGATAGACGCCGGTAAAAGGTCGGGCAATCACCCGGCCAACGCTGTGCTCGCCCGTAAGAATTCCACGGGCTAGGCGGCAGTATCGGTAGAGCTCATCTAAAGGGACGACATCCTCATGGGCTGCGATTTGAAAGACACTATCCGCGGAGGTGTATACGATCAAGTCGCCGGTTTCCATATGCTGTTTGCCGTAATCTTTGATGACCTCGGTGCCGGAATAGGGTCGATTGCAGAGCACGCCCCGGCCGCAGGCGGCGGAAAACGCCGCAATTACATCTTCGGGAAACCCGTGGGGATAAGTAGGCATGGGCTGCTGGGAAATCACGCCCGCAATCTCCCAATGGCCTGTTGTGGTATCCTTGCCTTTGGAGCGTTCGGCCAATCGTGCGAAAGCGGCGGCAGGACTGGGCTCATTTCCCAGGAAATGAAGCCCCTCAATATTGCCGATCCCCAGCCGTTTTAGGGTTTCAATATGAAGCGCGGGGGAAGCGTTGACGCTTTTCAAGGTGTTAGAGCCTGCGTCGCCGTATTCTGCGGCGTCCGGCAGAGCGCCGGCACCTACGCTATCCAATACGATAAGAAAAACACGCTGCGTTTTATTCACGTTATATCAGTCCTTCTCCCTTTGAAATTTTGATCATGCGGCTACTACCCAGCCGGGATGCGCCCAGTGCTAAGAACTTCTCCGCGTCGGCCAGAGTGGAAATGCCTCCGGCGGCTTTGATTTTTACATGGGGCGCGATATGCGATTTGAAAAGCTCGACATCCTCAAAGGTGGCACCGCTGCCTCCGAACCCAGTTGAGGTCTTGATATATTGTGCGCCGGAATCGGATACCACATCGCACATTTTTATTTTTTCCTCTCGGGTGAGCAGGCAGGTTTCGATGATGACCTTTAATAGCAGGTCACCCGCCGCGGCCTTTACCGACCGGATCTCTTTGAGTATTTTTTTATAACATCCGTCCTTGAGCCAGCCTAGGTTGATCACCATGTCAATCTCGCCGGCCCCGCGCCTCGCCGCGTCTTGGGCCTCGAAGCACTTGGCGGCGGTTGAGGCATAACCGTTGGGGAAGCCGATCACCGTACACACGGGAAGCCGGCCCGCCGTGTAGCTTGCGGCGTCCGCCACATAGGCCGGAGGAATGCACACAGAGGCCATACCAAAGGCGATACCCTCATCGCACAGGGTGCAGATATCCGCCCAAACGGCAACGGGGGAAAGCTGGGTATGGTCAACTTTGCTTAAAATCTCTTGTATGTTCATTGATGCTTGCCTTTCGAACGGAGCTTTTCAATGATGGCTTCGTAATTTTCACGAAGGTGGGGAAAGGCGCAATTGCTACAGTCCTTCACGCCGTTCACATAGGTAAAATTGCCGCCGCAATCCTCGCCCTGCCCATACAGGGGACAGAAGCAGAACAGACAGTTGAAATCCTCTTTTGCAACGCCCGCATGACAGGGAAAATACTCGCATTGGGTATGGCAAAAGAATTTATAGTTTGCGCCCATCAGACAGCCTCTTCCTGCTGCGGAGGATTGACGGTGATGCCCAAGAGCACCACCCGCATATTGATCATCTTTTTGACGGTGAACTCCAGATTTTTATAGGTGAAGCTATCGCCCTTGCGTGGATAGCCGCCGATCATTTCGATAGCCCAGCCGCCCAAGGTTGTGTTATCATCGTCGAAGTCCCGGTCGTCGATATCCAGTTCGTAGAATAGGTCGTAAATGCGCATATAGCCAGCGGCATCATAATGGGTATCGTCGATGCGGACCAGCTCTTCCTCGATTTCGTCCGATTCATCCCAGATATCGCCCACCAGCTGCTCCAGTACGTCCTCCATGGTGAGGCAGCCCATGGTGCCGCCGTACTCATCCGTTACGATGACCATATGGCATTTGTTGAGCTTCATGACCGAAAGCACGTCGTCCAATGGCATGGTTTTATGCACAAAATACACGGGCATAAGATGCTGGCGGATATTGAGTTCCTGATGGTCCGCCAAACTTTTGAGCAGGCGGTTCATATGGAGGATTCCGATGACGCTGTCGATGCTGCCCTCATATACGGGAATGCGGGAATAGGGCGCATCCATAATTTCTTTGAGGATATCCTGGGGGTCATCTTCGATATCCACAGCCACCATATCCACCCGGGGCGTGAGGACCTCATGGGCCAGCACGCCGTCAAAATCCAGCGCGCTCTGAAGCAAGTCACAACGGTCTTCGTCCATGACGCCTTCGTCCTCGGCGGTTTCGATGATGGTTTCCAAATCGTCCTCGGTTACGGTGGGGCCCTTGGGAATTCTATGCTCCCATATACGGGCCACGCCGCGTACAATGGCCATGATCAGCTTGCCTACGGGGGCCAGCACCACCATGACCACCCGGAGGGGCAGCGCCACCAGCCGGGCAAAGGCATATACCGTCTGCGAGGCGACGACCTTGGGCAGAATTTCGCCGAAAATCAGGATCAGCACCGTCATCACGGCGGTGGCCACCCAAGCGCCGCGGTCTCCCATCAGCTCCATGGCCAGCACCGTGGCGATGGAGGATGCGGCGATATTCACCAGGTTGTTTCCGATGAGAATGGAAGTCAGGGCGGAATCATAGTGCAAGCTCACATACAGCGCCGCCTTGTCCACAAGCTTTCCGCGCTCCTGCGCGATGCGACGCAGCCGTAGAATGTTCGCCGAGGAATAGGCGATTTCACTGCCGGAGAAGAAGGCGGAAAAAACGATAAGGACCGCGATAAAAAGGTATTTAGCCATTCTCCTCGTCTCCTTCTTCTGTCGCGATGGTGTCTTCTTCTGTCACGGTGTCTTCCTCGTCATAAATCTCGCCTACAAGTTCTTCCAAAATATCCTCTACGGTGAGGATCCCAAGGGTTTTGCCCTCCGTATCCAGCACCACGGAAAGATGGGTTTTATTTTTGCTCATTTCGGGCAGCAGGTCGTCGATGGGGGTATCGCTGCGCACGAAGCTTACGTCGTCCATAATGCTCCGAAGGCGCAGGCTTTCGCCCGGCTGCTTTTTGATATAAGCCTTGAGATATTTGCGAATTTGCAGCACGCCGATGACGTTACCATTGATATCCAGCACCGGCAGGCGGGAAGGGGTGTTACCCTTTATGGTTTTAATGATTTCCTCCTCCGGCATCAAGGTGCTTACGGTGAGCACGTCGCTCCAGGGGATTAGGATATCTTGGGTCGTCTGCCACGCGAATTCCAGCGCGCTTTGAACCAGTTCGGACTTTTCCTCGTCCAAAACGCCCTCTTGGGCGATGGTATCTACAATTTCCTGCAGCTCGTCTTCCGTTATTGTGGGTTCCTCAACTTTGTGACGGGTGAAGGGAGAGCTTAAAAGCCTTGTGATGCGCGTAAAAAGGAAGGAGACGGGCAGCATGATTTTCATGAGAAAAATCAGCGAGCCCGCCACGGTCAGGGCAAAGCGCTCATTAAAGGTTTTCGCGAAATACTTGGGGATCATCTCGGCAAAGAGAAATACCACAACCGTGGATACGATTGTGGAATATGCGACTGCGCCCGTGCCCCACAGCCTAGTGACCATATATGTCAGAAGGGCGGCAAAGCCGATGTGAACAAGGTTGTTCCCGATAAGGATTGTTGTAAGCGCCTGATCGAAATTGCCAAGAATATAAAGGACGCGTTTTGCCCGCTCGTTGCCATCGTCCGCATAGCTCATGATGCGGATGCGGTTGACCCCCGCAAGGGAAATTTCCGTGCCGGCAAAATATGCGCCGCCCAATAAAAGGAAAAATAGCAGTATAAAATATCGTATTGTACTGCCATCGTCCATGAAAAAACCAACTCCTATCAAACCATATTTGAAAATATTATACCCGAATTTTCGGTCGTTTGCAAGCAAAGGGGCCGACGGAAGGCTTTCCGCCGGCCTAGCCGTTTACTTTATGAACAGGTTTTCGCCGTCAAAATCCACCGTGAACACCGTATCGGGGGCGGGGTCCTCCTTTATGATATGGCGGGCCAACAGCGTTTCCAGCTTGACGGACAACAGACGTTTGAGGGGGCGAGCACCGTATTGCGGATCGTACCCTGCATCGGCAATGTACTTCTTCGCGGCATCGGTGAGCTGCACATCCAACCGACGCTCTTTGAGCCTCGCGCGGATGTCCTCCAGCAGCAGATCGGTGACCTTGAAGATCTCCTCACGGCTCAGGGGCTTGTAGAACACGATGTCGTCGATCCGATTGAGGAACTCGGGCCGGAAGCTTTGCTTGAGCAGGTGCTCCACATTCTCTTTGGCTTCGTCGGTGATTTTGCCGTCCACAATGCCCTCCAAAATGAAGGTGGAACCCAGATTGCTGGTCATGACGATGACGGTGTTCTTGAAATCCACGGTCCTGCCCTGAGAATCGGTGATCCGCCCGTCATCCAGCACCTGCAGCAGAACATTAAACACGTCCGGATGTGCTTTTTCTACCTCGTCGAAGAGCACCACGCAGTAAGGATGGCGGCGCACCGCTTCACTGAGCTGGCCGCCCTCGTCATAGCCCACATAGCCCGGAGGTGCGCCGATGAGCCGAGACACGGAGTGCTTCTCCATATATTCACTCATATCGATGCGAACCATATTGGATTCGTCGTCGAAAAGCGCCTCAGCAAGGGCTTTGGCAAGCTCTGTTTTACCTACGCCCGTGGGGCCCAAAAACAGGAAGCTGCCGATGGGCTTTTTGGGATCCTTCAGCCCCGCCCGGGTGCGGAGGATGGCATCGCAGACAGTTTGCACCGCTTCGTCCTGACCCACCACGCGCTTGTGCAGAATCTCATCCAGATGCAGCAACCTTTCCCGCTCGCCCTCCATGAGTTTGGAGACGGGAATGCCTGTCCAGCGGGCCACGATTCGGGCGATTTCCTCCTCGGTGATGCGATCCCGCAGAAGCCCGTTCGCCTTGCCCTTTTCCATTGCGGCTTCAGCCTCATTGAGCTCCTCCTTGAGCTTGGGAAGCTTGCCGTACTTCAGTTCGGCGGCCTTGTTCAGGTCGTAACGGCGCTCCGCCTCCTCCATTTCGGCGTTGAGATGTTCGATCTGTGTGCGCAGGCTTTGGACCTTTTTGATGGCGTCCTTTTCGTTTTCCCATTTGGCCTTGAGGCCCGCGAACTGCTCCCGTTCCGAAGCCAGCTCACGGCGGATATCCTCCAGATGCTGAATGGAAAGCTTGTCGCTCTCCTTGGTGAGGGCGGCTTCCTCAATTTCCAGCTGCATGATTCTGCGGGAGATATCGTCCAGTTCCTGTGGCATGCTGTCCATCTCGGTCCGCACCAGCGCACAGGCTTCGTCCACAAGGTCGATGGCCTTATCCGGCAGGAACCGGTCGCTGATATACCTATGGGAGAGGGTTGCCGCGGCGATGAGAGCGTTGTCATTGATTTTTACGCCGTGAAATACTTCGTAGCGTTCCTTCAATCCACGCAGGATGCTGATGGTATCCTCTACGGAAGGCTCGTCGACCATGACGGGCTGGAACCGGCGGGAAAGCGCCGCGTCCTTTTCGATATACTTGCGGTATTCATCCAGCGTGGTGGCGCCGATGCAGTGCAGCTCGCCCCTAGCCAGCATGGGCTTTAAGAGGTTGCCCGCATCCATGCTGCCTTCGGTGCGGCCCGCACCCACAATGTTGTGCAGTTCGTCGATGAAGAGAATGATCTTGCCTTCGCTACGCTTCACCTCGTTGAGCACGGCCTTGAGCCTTTCTTCAAACTCGCCCCGAAACTTGGCGCCTGCAATCAATGCACCCATGTCCAAGGAAAAGATCCTGCGCTCCTTGAGGTTGGTGGGCACGTCGCCCCGCACGATCCGCTGGGCGAGACCTTCCGCGATGGCCGTCTTGCCCACGCCGGGCTCACCGATGAGCACCGGGTTATTCTTGGTCTTCCGGGACAGGATTTGGATGACGTTGCGCACCTCCTCGTCCCGGCCAATCACCGGATCCAGCTTTTGCTTTCTGGCAAGCTCCACAAGGTCCTGCGCATATTTGCCCAAGGCGTCATAGGTATCCTCGGGGGTATCGGTGGTGACCCGCGCGCCGCCCCGCACTTCGTTGAGCACCTTTAAGAAGGCGTCTTTATTGATGTTGAAGTGCGCAAAGAGCCGCTTGACCGCGTCGTTTTGGGTATCCAAAACGCCAAGGAACAAGTGCTCCACGGACACATACTCATCCTTCATGTACTTCGCCTGATTTTCCGCTTCCGCAAAGGCTTTGTCCAGCGTGCCGGTGATATACACCTTGTCCGCCTCCCGGCTTCCACTCACCCGGGGAAGGGATTCCACCTCTTTTTCCACGGCTTCCGCAAACGCATCCACATCGATTCCCATGCGAGTGATCAACCCCTTGATCAGATCCTGGTCCATAAGGGCCAGCAGAAGATGTTGCTGATCTACCTGCTGGTTTTCATGGGATATGGCAATGCTTTGCGCGTTTTGTATACTCTCAACTGATTTTTGTGTAAACTGATTCAGATTCATATCGTTATCCTCCGTTAAACCGTATTATGCGGACGTTGGCGCAAATCTATGATGCGGGATACCCGTTAGCACTCTCGTCCTCTGAGTGCTAATTATAGTTGGTTGGAATGGAAATAATATCATATAAGTTTGAAATAATTGTGAAATTCGCTTGCAAAGACGGGGAAAATACGCAATAATAAATCATCTTTCCGGGGAGGCACCACATGAAGATCAAAGACATAAAAGAGCCGGTTCGGTTTTTCGAAATCGTGAATACCTGCAAGGGGAAGGTGGAACTGATTACCGCCGAAGGGGACTGCCTGAACCTCAAATCCCGGCTCTGCCAGTACATCGCTTTGACGCAGATGTTTCACGATCGCAGGGTGGACGGAATTGAGCTGGTGCTCAGCTACGCCGAGGATGCACAGAAGCTTTTGCCCTTTGTGCTGGTGGAGGAATAAAACACAACTGAGGAGTTTCTTCTCTAAGGTTTGAGGTTGTGCTATGCGGCGCTCGGATGGTTCCGGGCGCCGTTTTTTGAACGCGCCTAGTGGCGAGGAGCATGGAAATGAATTACTCAGTTGGGCTCTGTGCCCGAGATGATGAGCTGCAGGATGGTACGCATCTCCTCGAGAAAACCGTGGATTTGGGGCGTGATGGCTTTGTTTTTATGGAGGATGATCTGAACCGCTTGCGTCTGGGTAAACTCGGCGATATGCAGAGGCCGGACGCGGCCCTGTAGGACTGCATCCCTGACCGTATAGTCCGGCAGCACCGTCATGTAGTTTCCGGATTCTACCAAGCGGCGGGCCATACTGGCGTTCTGCATTTTAAGAAAGGAGTGGATGGCGATTTTGCGATCTGCCATGATCCGGCGAAAGTGCACCATGTACGACGCTGATTCCTCCATGAGGATGAACTCTTCCTCTTGCAGCTCGGTAAGCTGTACGCGGTCCTTTTCTGTCAGAGGATTTTTTGGGTTGGCTACAACAATAATCTTTACCTGCTGGGCATGCCAGCTAACCCATTCTGTTTCTGGCAGCGGGTCATCGATGAGGCAGGCCAGGTCTAACTGGCTCTTGCGCAGCTGCTCCTGCAGCTCTGAAGTCGCTCCCACGGAGAGTTCGATCTTGACTTTGGGAAAGCGGCGGCGATAAAGCCCGATGATAGGTTCGAAAAACATTTCAAACAGGGACTCTACCATGCCCACTCGGATCGAACCTTCCATCGTGGCTTCGGAGCGCAGAAAGTTTTCGATGCTTAGGGCGGTGGAAACAATTTTCCGGGCATAGGGAATCAGCGCCCGCCCGTACTGGGTCAGCGTGACCTGGCGTCCGATTCGGTCAAAGAGGGGCGCACCCACTTCCCTCTCCAGTTGCTGGATCTGGGCGCTGATGTTGGACTGGGAGTACCCCAAAGTTTCTGCGGCATGAGTAAAGCTCTGCATGGACGCTACTTGGAGAAAGGTGCGCAGATTCCTAATTTCCATAATACAAATCCTTGAGAAGAATTTCTAATACCAGTATATAGCAAGTTTCCAAATCCATCAATTATTTTGATGCATTATATTAAAACGATTTGTTTTTTAGATTAATTGAACTATGATAGTATATAAACAAAAAAAGAACCCCGTGATCCGATGGGGTTTAAAGAATGGGAAAAACAAAGCATATGGAAAAAATGACTGGAATTAGGACAGTTGCCGTGCATGGCGGCAACCGCAAGGACGATGTGTTTGGGGCCATAAACGAGCCCATTTATATGACATCGAACTATCGGATTCCCACGGATGGCACGCCGGTGGATTGGAGCGGAACCGAAAGCAATATCTATGTCCGCAACCGCAACGTGAATCAGATGGTTCTGCAGGATAAGCTCTGCGCCCTGACGGGCGCAGAGGACTGCGCGGTGTTTGCCAGCGGCGTGGCGGCGCTGGCAGCGGTGTTTATAACGTTTTTAAATACGGGAGATCATGCTGTGGTATCCGAGGTCTGTTACAGCGCCACAAATCTTCTTTTTCGGGAACTGCTGCCCGAAAGGTACAAGATCGACGTCACTTTTGTGGATACCACCGATACGAAGGCGGTCCGCGCCGCTATGCGCCCCAATACCCGGCTGATTCACCTGGAAACCCCCGGTAACCCGACCACTGGCCTGAGCGATATCTCTGCTATCGCGGCCATTGCTCATGAGGTGGGTGCTCTGCTTTGCGTGGACGCTACCTTTGCGGGCCCTATTTCCATCTACCCGCTCCGGCTGGGCGCGGATCTGGAGATTCACAGCATGACCAAATACATCAACGGCCATGGCGATGCGCAGGGCGGCTGCGTTTTAGGGCGCACGGCGTTGCTTTCGCAGGTGAAGAGGGTTTGCATGGTTAACTTCGGCGGTGTACTGGCTCCGCTTAACGCCTGGCTCATCACGCGCGGCTTAACCACACTGCCGCTGAGGATGCAGCAGCATAGCGAAAGTGCGCTAAAAATAGCGGAGTTCTTTGAAGAGAGCCCCGCAGTGCGCTTTGTCTGGTATCCCGGGCTCAAGAGCCACCCGCAGCACGAGAGGGCGCACAGGATGATGGGAGAACAGTATTCTGGCATGATTGCCTTCGATATCCACGGCGATGAGAAAGTTCACCAGAAGTTTTTGGGTTCTCTCGGACTTGTGACACATGCGGTTTCCATGGGGGATGTAGAGAGCCTCATCGTCTATTACGAAAAAAATTGCGACAAGTTGGTCCACTATCCAGAAATTTACCGTCAGGGCTTTTTCCGTCTGAGCATTGGACTGGAGGATGCCGACGACCTAATTAAAGATTTCCGCCACGCGTTTCGCGCTTGCGGCATTGGGGAGTGAAGAAAGCGGCGCGGCCTTTATGGCCGCGCCGCGTCTATGCGCATAAAAGCGCTGCCCATAGGTGCTTATTGGAATTTTTCGTAATCCAGCACAATAATCCGATCGTCGCCCAGACTCTCTTTTGTGATATCCACTTCGCTTTGGCGCATCCGATGGATAGTATAGTTCTTGGCGTTGTCCAGGAAGGGCGTTACATCTGACACCTTGGTGGTCAACACGTCCGTCAAATAATGCATGGGGATCACTACTTTGGGCTGGAGCAGGTTGGCCAATTCCAGCGCCTGACCATGATCAATAGTAAACACGCCGCCCACGGGAGCAAGCAAAATGTCCGTATGGCCGATGGCCGCCATGGTTTTTGCGTCCGGCATGTGCCCCAGATCGCCCAGATGAGCGATACGAAGGCTATCCATCTCAAAGACGAATATGATATTTTCACCCCGGAGTGCCCCCTGCTTTTCGTCGTGGAAGGTGTGGATTCCGATGATCTTCACATCGTCCTTCACCTGATGGTTCCCTACGGTAGTGATGTACGGTACGTTTTCGCCCATGGCAATGCCGTGGTAGTTATGGTCAAAGTGATCATGGCTGCAGGTTACGGCGTCCACTTCCACGGGGGCGATCTTATAACCTGTGGTCTGGTCGCAGGGATCCGTAAGGATGCGAGTCCCCTTGGCGCTCGTCAGCAAAAAACACGAATGTCCCAACCATTTAATTTTCATTTTTTGTCCTCCTATCAGTGATAATTGAGCAATATCGCCGCGCAGGTTCCCACAGTACCCATTTGCGCCGCCATATTGATTCGTTCTTCAGCGCCCATGCTATCCAACATTTCCAAAAGTGCCCGGGCTGCACGCTGTCTTTTGGACTTCCGATTAGGGCATTCTCCCGCAAGGGAAAAGGTTTGCCATAGCGCTCTGTGCACAGCGCTGGAGGCGGGACATGCGTTTCCACCCTTACGGGCGAGCATCCGCATGCGGCAAAGGGCATAAGCCCACGCTTCACTCCATTCTTCGGGCAGGGCCGGCAGGGGTGCGTCCCCAGTAATCCGCCGCACGGCCTCCGAGTAGAAGTCGTCGGAAAGCGAAAAACAGATGTGGTTACCGCTGGCGAAAATATCTCTGATCAATGGCACATCCCAGACCTGTGGCCCGGGTTGCGTCCGGAGCAGACTTACGCATTCCTCGCAGGGAATTCCCAGTCGATAGGGCAGCGAAGTTGAGATCTCGCAATTCCGGGCGGAGAAGCACAATGCGTCCTGGGGAACATGCGGGTCAATCCCTCTGAGAAAGTCCAAGAGGGCCTGCCTGACGAGAAAATAGGGGTCCAACATGGGGTTCTCCTTCCCGATGGAGTTGGGAATAGGCTATCTCTTTTTGTGGGCAAAGTCAAGCATGCCCTGCCCATTTTTGCGCGGAAAATCTATATACAGCATAGCATAAAATGGCAGGCGATGCCACAAAATACGCTTCATTGGCACCGCTGTGCGGAGAAAAGGCGCAGGGAGAAAATGAACAAAATGAAAATACCTGCCAAAGGCCTTGCTGTCGTGCGACAGGCGCACCTCACGCTCTTTACTTGAGAGGTCAATTCGTGTATGCTGAAATGAATGATAGGCGCCGGATGAGAGTCGACCTTTGCCGGTGCGAAAAAGATGAAGGGGAATTTGTTTAATGAAAAAGGCGTTTTTGTCTTTGTCTGCGCTGTTGCTCTGTGGGTTGATGTTTGTTTCCTGCGCTCCTCATAACGAAACGGTGATTGTGGAGGTGGAGACAACGCCGCAGGCGGAAATACAGGCGACGCCCATGACCGTGGTGCCTGCCACAAATCAGCCGCAGCAGGCACAGGTGCCGGATGAAGAGACGGCAAAAAAGCTGGACGCCATGCTGCCCATCCTAGATTCCATTCTCCGCACCATGGGCGTGGAGGGGGAAATGCAGTATGCACCCCGGGATCCGGAATTCTTTTGGAGCGTGCTCTATCTGATGGGTGTCAACTGGGGTACCGTGCACCCCTTAGTACAAGGGGACGGCGACGCGATTTTGGTGGACCGCAAGGTGATGCAGGAATTTGCTTCCGCGGCCTTTTTGGATTACGACGATCTGCTGGAGGTGCCCGAGAGTTTCGCTGCCAGCGTGCGCTATGACGAAAAATCAAGCGTGGACGATTACGCCCTGACGCCTTCGGACATGGATGAAGCCGAGTCGAAGATGGATAGCGCCCTCGTGCGGGCAGACGGCCACATTGAAGTGGTGGCGGGCCTGTATGATTTGGAAGGGCAGGAGCTGGGCGCAGTAACCTTCCTGCTTTCGGACAACCCTTACGTGAGCGGGATCAGCGATCCCATCTTCTACTACAGCGTGGAGAACGCAGAGTTTTTGATGAATTAAGGAAAGGGAACATGTTCGTTACGGGAATTCGCAAACACGAGATTCCACAGGGCGGGAAGGACGGATATTTGAACCGAATTCCCGCCGTGGCATCCCTGACAGAGCTGACTTTGACCGCGCCGGTGACTTTTTTCATTGGGGAAAACGGGGCGGGGAAATCAACTCTGCTGGAAGCCGTTGCGGTGAGCTACGGGTTCAACCCCGAAGGCGGTTCTCGGAACTTCAACTTTTCTTCCAACAATACCCATTCCGGATTATACCAACACCTGACGCTGATTAAGATGCCGGCGCGGCCCCGGGACGGCTATTTTCTCCGGGCCGAAAGCTTTTACAACCTAGCCAGCAACATTGACGAACTGGACCGGGATTTTATGGATCCGCCGCTTCTTAAGAGTTACGGCGGGAAATCCCTCCATGCCCAGTCCCACGGGGAGAGTTTTTTGGCTCTGGCGATGAACCGCTTCGGCGGCAAGGGGCTTTATATTTTAGACGAGCCGGAGGCTGCCCTTTCCCCTACGCGGCAGCTGGCGCTGCTTCGCCGCATTTACGATTTAGTGAAAAACGGCTCCCAATTCTTGATCGCCACCCATTCTCCGATTTTGATGGCGTATCCGGGGGCGGCACTGTTTTTGCTGGATGAAGCGGGGATTAATAACATAAACTACCAAGATACGGAGCATTATCAAGTTACCCGGAGTTTTTTGGAGAATCCGAAACGGATGCTGAAAATGCTCTTTGATGAGAGAGACTGAAGCAACGAACGCAGAAGGGCGGAACTTATGTTCCGCCCTTCTGCGTTTCATGGGGGTTACTGTATGCTGATCCGCTTTTGCTCAGCGGGAACTTCCACCTGCTTGGGAAGCTTCAACTCCAGAATGCCGTTTTCGTATTTTGCGCTGATGCCGGAAACATCTACGCCAGTGATATCGAAACTGCGGCTGAAGCTGCCGTAGCTTCGCTCCCTGCGCAGGTAGTTCTCCTTCTTTTCCTCGTGGTTTTCCTCATGCTTTGCTTCGATGGTCAGGTAGTCGCCCTCCATGCGAATATCAATGTCTTCCTTCTTGAACCCGGGCAGTTCCGCAGCAAGGGTATAGCTGTCGCCATTATCTACTACATCCGTCTTAAAGCTGGAAATGCTCATGGTTTGGGGAAATCCGAAAAATCGCTTTTCAAAATCGCTCCAATCGTTCATGCCATAAGGCCTTAACCCGAAAATGCTCATACAATTTACCTCCTATACACAATATCACCAATTTTATATTGTTCGTAGGAATACTATCTGTCGTTTCCTACGGTTTACAAGTATGATTATAGGATGCCATTGTTGCAAAAATTTGAACCGCATTTTATAAAATTGAAAACTTTAGCACTCTAACATTGAGAGTGCTAAAAAATAAAAATCGGGAACTATTGCGGTGTCGAATTCGTTAATACATTGTTAATAAATCACGGGTTGAGAAGCATTGCTTTGAGGTATAAACTGGAACTATGTGACAAAGCAGGGAGGATGCCAGTGGAATCGGCTTGTGTAATCGACATTCATAATGTGGAAAAGACCTACCGCGTGGGCAGCGTGGATATCCACGCGCTGCGCGGCGTTGATTTTGCCGCAAAGCGGGGTGAAATCTGCTGTATCATTGGCAGAAGCGGCAGCGGCAAGTCCACTCTGCTCAATGTGATGGCGGGGCTGGAGGGCGTAACCGGCGGACAAATCGCCATTGCCGGCAAGCGTTTGGAGAAGATGAACCAGGCTGAGCTGATTCTGTTCCGCCAGAAACACGTGGGGTTTATATTCCAATCTTTTAATTTGATGCCCTACTATACCGCGCTGGAAAACGTGGCGTTTCCGCTTTCCTTCCGAGGCATGAGCGAGAAAAAACGCAACAAACTAGCCCGGGAAACGCTTTCCGCCATGGGATTGGGAACCCATATGCGCCATAAGCCCGCCCAGATGAGCGGAGGCCAGCAGCAGCGCGTGGGGATTGCGCGCGCGCTGGTTTCGGACCCGGACATCGTTTTTGCCGACGAACCCACGGGCAATTTGGACTCCTCTACTTCGGACGAAGTCATGCATTCTATTTGCGACGCCATGCGCAGCCGGGGAAAGACGCTGATCATGGTAACCCACGACCCCAACATGGCGGCCTTTGCGGATACAGTGATTTCGCTGCTGGACGGCAGGATTGTTGACATTGCACATAAATAATTTAACGCCCAACAGATGGGCAGGGGGAAAACTGAAGATGAGAACCAACCGCATACTGGCTCTGTTGATTGCACTGATTTTGGCAATGAGCATCTGCTCTCCCGCATTGGCGGACAGTGGCATTACTGTTACTGCTACAGATGCCAATTCCACTGCCTCAACGGCTTATATTCGTTTAAGTATTTCAAACCCGGGTGACCTAGTAACTCTTACAGATATTATTTGCACATCGGGCCAAGTTTTGGGTCAAACCGGTACCCTGTTGGGCCAGTCAAGCATGTCCCAAATTCCGGGAAGTGCGACTGATTGGACTTTAATCGTAAGCTTTCCTGTGAATAAGTATATTCCCGGTACGGTGACGGAGGCTTTAAAACTGACCTTTGGTGATGAGGCTATCATCAAGACGGCCAGTGTGGATCTTAACATCCCTACCCAGACGGCTGCAACTTCTACAAACAAGAGCGAAATCCGCATTTCTCCCTACGATCGGAACGGCATGTATGTGCCTGCGCCTAGCGGAAACTACGGGCAAGCCTGCCAGGTGCGCCTGCCCATCATGAGCGAATATGGCGCCATTTCCGATATCACAGTGACGCCGGTGCTTTCCACTAGCTTAGACGAGTTTCCCTTCAACATTGACAATGTGGATTATACTTTATCCTATCCGGGCTATCTGGGCGCGGGGCAGGTGCAGGAGTTTCAGTATAACAACTTGGTTTTGAGTAAAAAAGTGACCGCGGGCGTGAAGAAGGTGGATTTCACCGTCAGTTATTTCAGCTCAGCCACCCAGCAGTATGAAACAAGCACCCTGAGCGTGTACGTGAACGTGATCAAGGGGTCGTCTGAAGGCACTTCCACCGACAGCAGCGCATCCACGCCCAAGGTGATATTGGATAGCTATTCAATTAGCAGCGAAAAGGTGTATGCCGGCGAAACATTCGATGTTACATTTGTGCTGCGCAATACCTCCAGCTCGGAGTCGGTGCAGAACATTGAGGTTAAGATCAGCGATACCGCGGAGGTGGGCAAGCTCATGCCTGCAAATGGCGGCTCCAACACGCTTTATATCAATAAAATCGGCAAGGGCGAAGTGCATCAGGAAACCATCTCCTTGCAGAGCGCCCCGGACACAGACGCCAAGGCCTATACCCTCAGCCTAGCGCTCTCTTACGAGGGGGCGAAAAACGCTACCGCCTATACTGCCACGGAGACCATTGTAATCCCGATTCTTCAGAAGATCCGGATCAAGGTGGACGATCCCGTGGTCTATGACGAACCCTATATGGGCGAGAGCTGCGCCATGTATGTAGCGCTGTACAACATGGGTAAATCTTCCCTGTACAACTGCATGGTGGACGTGGAGGGAGACGGGTTGGCCATGGAGGAGACTTACTTTGGTGGCACGGTGACCGCCGGCAACACCATGCGGGCGGACTTTTCCGTGATCCCATCCGTTGCGGGCCAGATTGACGGGTTTATTGTGATCACGTATGAGGACGTATACGGGGAGCAGCTGGAGGAGCGGCTGCCGCTTTCCCTATATGTGAGCGACTACGCAGACCAGCCCATAGAAGACGCCATGATGGACTTCCCCATCGAGGTGGAGACACACGCCGGCTTCCCTTGGGGTTGGGGGATTCTTGGAGTCGTGTTGCTGGGCGCCGGAGCTGTGGTGCTGATCATTCTGCGTAAGAAAAAGCGCACCAAGGAGCTGGAGGATGTATGAAATTCACAGATCTGCTCCGCACGGCGTTTTTAAACCTGTGGCGACGGAAACTGCGGGCAGTGCTCACGGTGATGGGTATGGTAATTGGAACCAGTTCCATTGTGGTGATGGTGTCATTAGGCATCGGCATGCGGCAGGCCATGATAGAAAGCTATTCCCAAATGGGCAACTTGAGCAACATTGATGTAATGAGCTATTCCTACACCGAAATGCCCAACGGAGGCTATAATTACGAAGAGGTGACGCTGGATAAAAAGGCCGTAGAAAAATTCAAGAAGATTCCGGGGGTTGTGGCGGTGATGCCCCAAATCACGACCTGGGGCATGCTCAAAAGCGGTAGGTACGTGACCGATATCAGCATCATGGCCGTTGACGCTTCCGTGGCGGAGGTGTTCGGCATTGAGCTGGCCGAAGGGGAATTTCCCTCGGCGCGGGCCACGGGCGGTACCTATGACATTGTACTGGGAGCGAACCTTTTTTATAATTTCTATGACCCCAATACCGGCAAGCAAGCGATGGATAAGGACGGCAATTCCAAAATTACGGCGGACTCACGCTTTCAGCTGACGTTTGATTACTCGAATGTCTACGATGGAAAGATGGAAAGAAACGGCGATGGAACGGCCCAGCAGCCGGGAAAGATATACAGGGTCAACGTCACAGGTATGATGAGCCAAGAGAGCAACCAGTTTTCTTGGTACTGCATCATGGATCTGGAAGCGCTTAAAAAACTGGCCAAAGAGAATGCGAGTTTTATGTCTTTGGATACCGATAAATACAGCCAGGTCACCGTCAAATGTAAAGATCCGGAAACCGTGAAAAGTGTCAAAGCTGCCATCGATGAAATGGGCTATGGCACCAACAGCCTGCAGGACTGGATCGAGCAGTCCGAGGAGAGTATGATGCAGGCGCAGTACCTCTTAGGCGCCATAGGCGGTGTTTCCCTTCTGGTAGCTGCCATCGGCATTATGAACACCATGATGATGAGTATTTACGAGCGCACCAAAGAGATTGGCATTATTAAGGTGCTGGGTTGCAGAATGGGGAACATTGTGGGCCTGTTTCTAGTGGAGGCGGCGTATATCGGCTTTTTCGGCGGCGCCTTCGGGCTTGGACTGAGCTATGCGCTCTCCTTCTTGCTCAATACCTTTCTTTCCGGGACGGAGCTTCACAGCAGCATTCCCCTGTATCTGGCTGCGGGCGCAGTGGCGTTTTCCATCTTTGTGGCGCTGCTTTCGGGCCTTTATCCGGCGTTGCGGGCCATGCGGCTATCTCCGCTGGCTGCTATTCGGAACGAATGAGAAAAGACCATATCTAAAAAAAATGCCCCCATTGGGGCATTTTTTGTTGTTGTTAGTTGGAAGGGGTCAAGGGGCATTATGTCCCTTGCGGGGTGTGGGGCGGAGCCCCACGAGCTTGCCCTTAATGCTTCATCCCTAACTGACGTGCCAGCCGCTGGGCGGTTGGGGTGGCGGCGAGCCCGCCCCGGGCGGTTTCCCGGAGGGAGTCGTCCATCATGCGTCCTACGCTTCGCATGGCGCCCACGACTTCATCGAAGGGAATCAGGCTTTTGATGCCTGCCAGCGCCAGATCACAGGAAAGCACGGCGTTGGCGGCGCCGATGGCGTTGCGCTTGATGCAGGGGCATTCCACCAGCCCAGCCACAGGGTCGCAGACTAACCCCATTACGTTTTTAAGGGCGATGGCTGCGGCATGCAGGGACGTTTCTACATCCGCCCCGCACAAATCTGCCAATGCAGCCGCGGCCATGGCGGCTGCGGTTCCGGTTTCCGCCTGACAACCGCCGGAGGCACCGGAAATTCCCGCGCGCAGGGCTATGATCATCCCTACGGCGCCGGCGGAGAACAGGCCCATGCAGATCTGTTCGTTGGTGAGCCCCCGCTTGTCGCCGCAGCTGATGAGTACCGCGGGCAGAATCCCGCTGGCGCCCGCGGTGGGTGCGGCCACGATCTTGCCCATGGAGGCATTTACTTCTACGACCGCCATAGCCATGGCAACGATATGCGCCATATCTTCACCCATGTTGGCGCGTTTCGCGTAGGCCATGAGTTTTTTCGCATCTCCACCCATAAAACCGGTTACAGTACTTTGGGTTTTCCGAATTCCGTCGGCAATGGAAGCGCGCATGACCTTTAGGTTTTCGAGCATTTCGGTTTCAATCACCTGGCGGGGACGCTCGCTTAAAGCCATTTCCTTGCGAATCATGACCTCGCCCATGCCGATTTGCTGCTTAGCACAGATTTGAATTAGCTCTTCTCCGGTGGTGAATTCGTAACTCATAGGGCACAAACCTCCGTAATTCTCGCATGGCAGTTAAGGATCTCTTCACGTGCCTCCGGGGAAACAGCAGTATCCGTTTCTAGAATCATACAGGCATCCATTCGCTTGGCGCTGCGAAACAACTTCATAAAGGCGATATTCACGCCGTGCTTCGCCAGCACGCCGGTGACCTTGGCTGTAACGCCTGGTTCGTCGCAATGGAAGACCAACGTGGTGGGATACTGACAGTTGAATTCTACGGGCATGCCGTTGATCTCATTGATGATGATGTTGCCGCCGCCGATGGAAGAACCTATGAGGGTATGCTTTTTCCCGTCGCTTCGCTGCACCGCAATTTTTGCGGCATTGGGATGCTCTTTTTCCTCGTCGCTGAATTCTATCTCGAAGCTCTTATGAGCCTCCTGGGCCAGTTTTTGGGAGAAGCGCAGGCGAGGATCATCGGGTTTCATACCCAAGAGGCCCGCGATAATGGCCTTATCTGTGCCGTGGCCCCGGCCAGTCTTGGCAAAAGAGCCATACAGCGTTATGTGCGCACAAGACACATCACCTTTTACCAGTTTGTTTGCCACCATTCCCAGGCGGGCAGCCCCAGCGGTATGGGAGCTGGAAGGACCCACCATGCGCGGGCCGACGATATCAAATACGCTGAATGACTGCATGGAACCTCCTTTGTAAGAAGCGGGTGCTCTTTCAATCAATATAATTAAACAAAACTCTCGGGCCCGAATTTTACCGAAATGCCTGAAATTTGCTGCGCGCAAACACAGGCACTGTAACCTTCACGCAAAGGAACGTAGCAAAGCTGCGCATCGCCGATTCGATCCACCAGCTTTCCGTCGCATACGGTGGAAAACTTTGAGAACCGATCGTCGATTCCATCTCCGGTATACTTGACATAGCTTTCCTTTGCGGTCCACACCGAAAAAAAGTCCCTAAAATCGTTGGCTTTTAAATACGCATACTCATCGGCATGAAAGAACCTGCGAGAAATCTGTTCGAAATTGCAATCCTTGTGATGTTCCACATCCACGCCCACAGGGGCGGCAGAAAAGGCGCAAAGAAACAAGTCTCCGCTATGGGAAACGGAAAAGAACAGGTCATCCCTTTGTGCGAAGCGGGGCTTATGATACGGATCCCGGACGATGGAAAGCGTCGCCTCCGACAACCCCAAAAAGCCGCGCGCACAGTCGAGCACGCGGCGATCGGTGGAGATGGAATCGTCTTTTGGAAACACAAAGAGCTGGATTTTCACAATCAAACGAAACCCAATGTTGCCATGTACTCAATTACGTCTTTTACCGTGCGCAGTTGCCATACATCGCGGGTGGGGACTTTAATATGGTAACGCTCCTCAAAGGCACAAACCACATTTACAATGTCGAAGGAATTGAGCTGAAGGTCCTTAATAAAGTCCGTGTCATAGGTAATATTGGTCTTGCCCGTGACTTCAAACAGGATGTCTTTGATCACCTGAAGCATGTCGCTCTCCTCAAAAATTTTGACGCTTGATAGATTTTTTGGTCGTTTTATCAAATTCCGTATCTCTTAGGTTAATGAAACGGATCTGCTTAAAAGCAGGTAGGCTCTCATTCACCTTATCCACCTCGCGTTGCAGGCTTTCCAAAATTTCATAAGAGGTCATCCCCTGCGTCTCCGCCGGATCGGGATAGACGGTGATGGCAGGCATCACATCATCCGCACCCTTACCCGTCACTGAGCTATGGGCAACCACCTCTTTGATGAGGGGAATCGGAGCCAATAAATCCTCCAGTTCTTCCGGAGAAATCTTTTTCCCGTTTTTAAGCACGATGAGATTTTTGCAGCGGCCGTTGATGTGGAGGAAGCCCTGCTTGTCTATTTTCCCAAGATCTCCGGTTTTAAACCATCCATCCACAAGGGCTTCATCCGTAAGTTCTGGCATCTTATAGTACCCTTGCATTACGCAGGGGCCCTTTACCTGAATCTCACCCGAGCTATCGATCTTAAGCTCATAGCTGGCCAGAGGAAGCCCTACGGATACCGGTTTGTTGGCTAAGTTGCGATTGACGGAAATCAGGGGCGAACACTCGGTGATGCCGTATCCCTGCAGCACCAGGATGCCGGCGCGCATCAATCCTGATGAGATGCTTTTTGAGAGGGCGGCGCCGCCGGAGACGATAATTTTTAAGCCGGGAAACATTGCTTGTTTTACCGCCTGCAGCGCTTGGTCAAGCTGTGTGTCTTTTCGCTGGAACAGTTTTTGCGAGATGTTAGCTGATGTTTTGCTTTCAATTGCAGCTTTTGCTCCGCCCAGCATACGCTTGTAGAGCATTTCAGCGATCAGAGGTACAGCCATAATCGTATCGGGATTGAAAAGCGCCATATCTCGGGCTGTGCGCTTGATGTCACCATTAATGCAGATGTTCCGGCCCACTACCATATTGTTGATCACAGAACAAGTAAGCCCATAGACGTGATGAAGGGGAAGGGAAGTAAACACCTTTTCATACAAATCTACAAAAGCTACGCTGTCGCAGGCATTCTGCATAATGGCAAGCTGGCTGAGCATCACGGGCTTCGGCTTGCTGGACGTACCGGAAGTGTACAAAATGATAGCAGTATCATCGGGCGATACGGCGGCGTTGTCAAATAAATGGCCGCCTGCCTTTAGGAGGTCTTTACCCCGCTGCAGGAAAGCCTCCCAGCTGTTCTCCTGACCATTGATGGGGATGTAGGGCAGTTTTTTGAGGATATCCGCATCCTTCAGGAGATGATGGACGTTTGGGGAGACGATCAAGCATTCCGCGTCCGCAAAACGGATCATGAAGTCGATGGAGTCCACAGATTGCTCAATATCCACGGGTACCGCCACGGCGCCGGCGGCCGCAACGGCGATGAGGGAAACGATAAACTCATAGCTGCCCTCGGAAGCGATGGCGATGTGCTTTTTTGCATAGCCTTCCGCCAGCAGCGCTTCTCCAAAAGCTCGAATATCATCGGCCAGGGTGTTATAAGAACGCGTCGAGGGCACGTCGTCACCAGCAAAGAAAGTAATTGCGGTCTTTTCGCCAAACTTTTTTACACCTTGGGCAAAACTATTGAAATTGTTGTAGTAGTCAACAGGGTAAAGCGGATAATCTTTCATAGTGGCCACCTCTTTTCATAAATTTTTATCTCGATTCGGATAAACCCAGCTAGGATCCGCCTCGATTTCTTTAAAGTCCTTCAAAACTCCTAGAGCAACATCAGCGATTTCAGGGTCGAACTGCGTTCCGCGCCCACGGATGATTTCGTTGAGAGCCTCGTCGAAGGTAATGTTTGTCCTATATCTTCGGAAGGAGGTCATGGCGTCAAAGGCATCTGCAATACTGATGATACGGGCAGCCTGGGGGATATCCTGCCCCGTAAGTCCGTCGGGATAGCCCTGGCCGTCGTAGCGCTCATGATGGCTGCGTACTGCCGGGACAATATCCTCAAACATGGAAGCGTTGGAAAGGATTTCAAGAGCATAAAGAGGGTGTTTCCGTATCTCAAAAAATTCCTCTTCAGTCAGGCGGCCTTCTTTAATGAGGATAGAATCCGGTATTCGGAGCTTTCCGATATCGTGAAACAGGCCGGCGATCCGGATGCGTTCGATTTCCTCTTCGCTCAGGCCCATTGCTGCGGCAATCTTGGTGGAAAGGAGGGATACGCGGTCGGAATGACCCCGGGTATAAATGTCTCGTGCATCAACCATGCTTCGTACGGCATTTACGAAGTCGCCATAGTTTTGGCTAAGCTGGGCATAGGCATCATTAAGCTGCTTGTTTGTAATGGCTAAGCTGTCACGGTATTCCCGTATCGTATGCATCTGACGGATGGACTTGACGCAGGATTCAACTAAAAGTTCCAACTGGTCAAACCGATCGCTCTTCTCATAATAACCTTGAATTTCCAACTCTCGAATGGTTCGAATTGGCGGCGCCATGCTCTTATGACCCGTGAGAAGCACAATAAAAATATCCGTGTTGAATTTTCGAATCTCTGACACTACCATATCGCCGCAGATGGGAGACATCAAAAAGTCCAGCAGCAAGATGTCGTAATCGCCGCTACGAATCCGCTCAATGGCTGCATAGGGATCGTTTTCGATATCCACAAAGTAGCCGGAAGTGCGGAAGTAGGACTGTATGGTCAACGTCATGATGTTGTCGTCGTCCAGCGCCAAAATACGGATGTCATTATTTTCTTCGGATATTTGGTTTTTTCTCACTTTGTTTCACCTCCTTCATCGGTTTTAATGTTGGTACCTTCTCTGGGGATAGCGATTCCAAATATGGAACCGCCGTCTGGGTTATCTTCCAGCCACATCCGCCCATCAAATTTGGCTTTGATGATGGAGTTGGATATGAATATGCCCAAGCCGCTACCCATGGCACCCTTACTGGTGACCATGTGCCGGAAGAGCTTTTCTTTGACATCTGCGGATACGCCAGTGCCGCGATCTTTGACGCGGATGAAGAAGTCGGCGTCGTCCAGATCCAGAGCGATGGTGACAGGCCCGCCACCCAGAGGCCTTGAGGCGTCAATGGCATTGCCTACAAGGTTATTGATGACCTGCACCAAACTGTTGATGTCGCCTTGGGTTATGATCACTTCACCGGCGTTGTTGGCAATGTGAAGCTGGCAGTGATTAATGACGAGTTCGTGCCTGAGAAGCAACGTCACTCGCTTCAGGACGTCATCCATGGAAAAAGCGCTTTCGTTTGCATTTCCCAGGTTTGCAGCCTGACCTTTGACAGCCGTGATGATATCGGACATATAGGCGCAGGCCTCTCGGACCCTTGAGGTCCAATCCCGCATTTCTCCGTAGATCTCGCGATAGTCATCAAATGTAATTTCATCATCGCCTAAACTGGATTCGCTTTCTTCAATTAGGTGGTCAATAGAGGTTACGCTCCCCGATATGCTCATGATTGGGGTCTTTAGGTTATGGGCAATGCCGCCAACCATCTGCCCCAGAGAGGCCAGCCGCTCCTGCTCCATGAGCCGGGTTTGGCTGTTCTGCAGACGCTCCATGCTTTCTCTAAGCTTGGTTACATCTTTGAAAAACACTACACAACCCACGTTTCGGCCATTGGACATGAGCTGGGTGATATCCACCATGTAGTAATGCTTGGCGAGTTCTCCGCCCGACTGCAACTGGATGGATTGCTCGTAGGAGATAGTGGTGTTTGCGGTATGGCAGGATTCGATGGCGGCGATCAGGGTAAACAACCCAGTGTCGGCCTCTGTATCGCCGGAATCTATACAACTTTCCAGCGTTGCATTTTCCCGGATCCCATATTCTTTTGCGAACACATCGGCAAAGGCTTGGTTGTAGCTGACAACAAGCCCCGTTGCACTCACTACTAGATAGCAGTCCGGGATTCTGTTGAGTACGGTCTGCACCGCAATGGGCTTAATATCCAGCATGTGAAAGAAGAAGATCGCTATACCGTGGCAACCCACAACGCCGATTGCATGCGCGAACAGCGTAGATACAATGGTCATGGGGATCACGTTGAGGACAGCGAAAACATTGGCGATTAGCGGAAAGAGGCTGCCTACCGCGAAGAAAACGGCCTGCGAAGTATACAGAGAGCTTCTGTTGCGGATGGCAAAACGAAGGATGAACACGGCGGAAAGAATGATACAGAGATAGGAATAGATCCCGTGCACATAGAAATACCAGCCAAAAGAGACGTCGTCACTGTTGAGAGAAAACACTTTATAGTAAAAGTGATGCAACGGGTTGGTCCATACCATCAGGAACGTGATCAAAGGCAAAACCAGAAGGAGGTAACTCCAGCGGGGAAGCTGGTCCCATTCCTTGGTAAAAGTTAGAGAAATCATGAGGATCAGGGGTGAGAGAAATACGCCTATGTTGGTGAGGCTGTCGACAAAATATTGCCCTTTCAGATCGTCTGTGGGAATACAGTAAAGGGCGATCAGTGCAAGAATCCAAACGAGGATGAGGATGGAGAAACAGAAATAAAGCCTGTGAATCAACTGAACATTGCCCTTACGCCACATGGTGATAATAAAGGACGCGATGGCTATAAATGTCAGGATCAACAATACGAGTTGCAGCGTACTAACCAATTCTTAATTTCCCTCCTTTCTCGTCTGAGATTTGTTCCGAAAAAGCTTGCAGCAATACCGCTGGATCTGGCTGTGGCCATTGGAAGCCCAGCTCATAAAGCGCTTGTTGGGTTTTGCGCGCCACCGGCTCAATGACAGTGTGCTTGACCCGCGTGCCGTTGTAAACCTCTGTCAGAACGGCAATGCTTTCCGTGTTCATATTTCCGCTGATGGCCTGGAAAAGGCGATTGGAAAATTCGCCTGCGTTCACAAGTTCTAGAGGCTGCTTCATGGCGTCAAAAATTGTCTTTAAGTCCGTGTAAAATGCATTATAGATGTGGAACACGGTCCCCTCTGCGCGGAACAGCTCCACGATGGCGCGGGCGCACAGATCCACAGCTGAGAGCTCTATGGGCACCTCGGCGAGTGCTTCCGGGAGGCAGTTAAGTTGGAGGGCGCCCCGGACCAAGAGATAGAAATAGTTGGAATCCGGATTTTTCTGGAATTTTCCGTCGCTGCTTCGGCCTACCAGTCGGCCCACTCGGAAGATTTTTGCATTAAGTCCCTCTTTTGCGGCCTCTAAAATCTCCTGCTCTGCCATGAATTTGGTTCGGGTATAGATATTATCCCGCCAGTTTTGCCCGATATCGAAACAATTCTCATCAAACTCAACGGGCGCTAGGCTATAATTCGTTTTTCCATCTGAACTGAGCCGGTCGCCGCTTACGCTCAGGGTGGAAACATGCATGAGCCCTGCACCTGCATTTTTGGCGAACCCGATCATGTTTTTGGTTCCGGTGACGTTGGCGCGCATGGCCTCCGCCTCGTTGACATAGTGACGGACATCTGCGGCGCAATGGATTACGATGTCGGTCTCTGCTGCACATTTTTCATAGGTATCGGGGTCCATCCCCAACATAACGTCCCCTATATCGCCCATTACGGCCTGATATCGGTGCGCATGACGATGGAGGAAGTCTTTCCCGAAATAGTAGCCAAGGGTATCGTTCAGACGTTTTTTCCCATCTCGGACCAGGCAGTAAACGTATCCGTCTCTGGTTTCCAAAAGTTCATATAGGATATGTGCCCCAAGGAATCCGGTTGCCCCGGTAAGGAAGCAGGTTTTATCCGTCTGGGTTTTTTCGAGTTCCGGCACAACCTCTTCCTGGAGAAATTTCAGCTGACACGCGGTGTCGCTTTCCCCGAAATTCGGCGCAATCTTTTCTGGTGAGGCTTCCTCCTGAATGATTTCCAACCGGTCTGCGGCCGAAACTTCACGGATGCGGGGTTCGGCCTTTTCGGATTCCTGTGCGCCCTCATTTTGAACGATTCTCAACCGTGGCGCACACTGAGACTCACAGGAGTGTTCATCCTTCCCATTCGATTCCATCTCTGGCACACATGCTTTCTGAACGAATTTCAACTGTCCATCAATGGTGGGGGTTTCGTAGAATTCGGAAAGCGTAATCTGAATTCCGAGTTTAAAGTATTGGATAATTGTACTCAATGCCGCTAGGGAAGTGCCGCCCTGGTCGAAGAACGAGCGCCCTCTTTCGATGACGGGTAAGCGCAGAACCTCTCGCCAAACTTCTTCCATGCGTACGTCAATGGCGGGTTCCGATGCGGCAGACAAAGATGGGACAGAATTCGGCTCCGACACATATTCGCTTAGGGCGCGCAGGTCGGTTTTGCCTGTGGCGGTTTCCGGCATCTGCGGGATTTCTTGGATGGAGGAGGGAACCATGTACGGCGGCAGCTTATCCTTGAGCATTCGTTGAATGCCGTCTATATCTGCCGCCAGTTCTCCTTTTTTCATGACGAAGGCAACGAGGCGGGTGCCGGTTTGCGCATCTTTTTGCGCGATGACGGCAGCGTTTTTCACGAGCCCCGTCTGCATGATACAGCCTGTGATCTCATCGAGCTCGATGCGCTGACCGTTCATTTTCACCTGAGAATCCCGACGGCCAATGTAGTCGATGCTGCCGTCCGGAAGCAGCCGCGCCATGTCGCCGGTGCGGTACATGCGCTGGGCAGGACAGAAGGGATTCGCAACAAAGACTTTCTGCGTTAGGTCAGGTCGGTTGATATAGCCGTTGGACAGGCATTCTCCCGCGACGTATAACTCGCCCGCGGCTGTGGGGAAGGCAGGTCGCAGGGATTCATCTAGCACATATGCGAAGGTATTTGGAATCGGTCTGCCGATGTTGGGCCGGTGGTCGCAACAAACCAGACACCGAGTGACAAAGGCAATAGTTTCCGTGGGGCCGTAAAGGTTGTAGATATCCGCATCCGTGGCCTGCCGCAGAGATTTTACCAACTGTTCGTTCATAACTTCTCCGCCGGACATCACCATACGAATCTGCTTCATGGCGTCGAAAAACGCGGGCTCGGTCAGATAGACCTTCATTCGGGAGGGCGTGGAGAAAATCAGGTCAGCATCCGTCTGGCAAATGATATCTGCCAGCATCCGGGGATCCATCATTTCCTGCTCGTCTGCGATCGCCACACAAAGTCCGGCTGCCAGTGGCGTCAGAATGTCCGTAGTAAAGGAATCAAAAAGAATGCTGGAGGCGCACAGCAGGCAGGTGGCGCCTGCCTTTTCATACATGCCACGAAGCGTTCCTAGGAGGTTTGCGATGGGTCTGTGGGGGATCATGACGCCCTTGGGCTCTCCCGTGGAACCGGAAGTGAACAAAATCTGCGCAAGATCCTCGGAATTCCGGGCGAAGTCCTGTATAAAGGGCCGGGGATTCAAATCCGGCACGATGACTTTGCAGGAAGCAAAGTCTAGCTCAGTTGCAGTGGTGGCATCCGAAAGGATGGCAAAAGCGCCGGAGATTTCCAGCATTTTTCGGAAACGTTCCGGAGGGATGTCGGTTGTAAGAGGCACATAGGAACAGCCGGCCTTCATCACGCCGAAGACGAACGTGGCCATATCCATAGTGCGTCTGCAGCAGACGCCTACGCAGGAATGCGGTGAAACGCCCTGCTCTCGTAGCTGCACTGCAATGCTATCGGTGCAGGCCGCGAACTCACCATAGGTCATGGTTTTGCCGTGGAAGCGGAGTGCTGGCGCATCGGGCATGACGCGGGCAAAATGATCCGTCATTTGGTCAATGCACTGGTCCATATAGGGTGCGCGCAGATGCTGGGGACGCTCAATGAGCGCGTACCGGTCCTGCGGAGAGAGCGGATCAATCTCGGTAATCGGGGTGCCTGCCGCTAGGGATTTGAGAATCTGAAGATAACTCCGCCCGTAAAAGGCGATGGTGTCTTGGGTAAAGAGGCTGCTGGCATAGTCGAGATTGAAATGGTACGACTCCTGCCTGCGGTAGGCATCCAACACCAGATCCATCTTTGCCGCGACGTTGTTGAGAGGCACATAGGTAAGCTCCTGCTCGCCCAGATAAATGGGCGCATCGGTGGCTGCGGGTCGCATGGTGAAAAGCACGCTGTAAAGCGAAGCGCCGGGGCTGTGCTGAGCGTCCGCCAGGGAGAGGATTTCTTCCATGGAGATGTTTCCATAATCCAGCGCGCCGTTGACCGCCCGGGATACGGAGGCAACATAGTCACCCGCTGCTAAATTGAGCCGCAGGGGCAGTGTATTGATAAGGGGACCAATCATGTCCTGGGTTTCCGGAAGGTTTCTTCCCGCAATGGGCATGCCGACCACAAAGTCACTGCGCCTGGTAGTATGGCGAAGTAAAATCCCATAAGCGGCAGCCATGAGGGCAAAAGGAGTAACCCCTTGTTTTTTTGCATATTCATCGATGGCACTGGAGACATCGCGGCCCAGATCAAAGGAAAGGGAGGCGCCCTTGTAATCGAATTCCTTGGGACGGGGCTGGTCGGTGGGCAGCGTCAAGGGCTCGTCCAAACCCGCGAGCTGGTGTTTCCAGTAGTCTTTGGCAGCTTCGCGTCCCTGCGTGTCTTGTGCCCAATAGCAGGCATAATCCAAAAAGGACACGTCTTGCGCCACAGGGTTTTCCCCGCAGTACAGCCGATTCAGCCGCTCTAGCAGCAGAGGCGTGCTTACACCGTCGCTGATGATATGGTGCACATCCACAAAGAGCCGCACTTCCTGGTTTCTGCCCTGCCAGAGCGCGGCGCGCAGTAGCGGCGCGCGGGCGAGGTCAAAGGGCCGGAGGAATGCCCGTGAAGCTTCTTCAAAACTGCCGTTCAGGCGCTCCAATTCAAAGGGAGCGACATCCTGCACGGTTTGCACGACTCCCGATTCCGCAATGGAAAAACTGGTGCGGAGGATGGGCTCGGAGGCAATGAGAGACTGGAACGCCTGCTCCAACCTGCCAATATCAGGCGGTGCCTGCAGGGCGAAACAGCCGGGCATATTGTAGGAGAGACCCTGCCGATCCATTTCGGTGGCGAAGTACATGGATTGCTGGGTGGCGGTTAGTGGGTAAAAATCCTGGCGAACGCGCTGAATTTTAGAGGCACCTGATCTCTTGACCACGGGCGTTCCGGAAATGTGCGCGGCCAGTCGGCAGGCCGTACGGCAGGCGTAAAGGTCCGAAATTCTCAGCTCAGCACCCAGCTGCTCCGAGAGCCTGGCCAGTGCGTCGATAGCGTTGAGGGAATCCCCCCCCAACAGGAAGTAGTCGCTGTCCATGTTCAGATCCTGTCGCTTGAGCACATTGCGAAATACCGCAAGCACGGTCTCTTCAACTTGATTTACGGGCTCCATACGGCCGTTTTCTAGCTGAGGCTCGGGCAATAGTGCGGAGTTGACTTTGCCATTTAGGGTAATTGGGATCTCACTCAGGTGCATGAGGGAGGCAGGCAGCATGTAGGAAGGGAGCTGGGATGACAGGAAGCGCAGCAGATCCACTTCGTCAATAGGAGATTGGGCGGCGTAATAGGCGGTGATGAAGCTGCCTTCGCCCTGCTGAATCACCCGGACTGCCGCCTGGTCTATTCTTGGATAGCTCTCAATCCGGCTCTTTATTTCACCCAATTCAATCCGAAGTCCTCGCAGCTTGATCTGGTCGTCCCGGCGTTCGCCCAAAAGAATTTCGCCGCTCTTATCCCAGCAGGCAAGGTCGCCCGTCTGGTAAATTAATTCATCTTGCTCAAAGGGGCTGGGGAAGAATTTCTTGTTTGTAAGTTCCGAATCGCCGTGGTATCCACGGCCCACGCAGACGCCGCCGATGTAAAGCTCCCCATAAGCGCCGATGGGCAGCGGCATTTTGTGTTCGTCCAGCACATACAGCCTGCAGTTGTTCATGGGTTTGCCCGCACTTATGACCGAGGCGTCGTTTACAAGCTTGTAGCTCACGCCGATGGTGGCTTCCGAAGGACCGTATTGATTGTAGATCCTCGCGTCCGTATGCAGCTTCAGCTGCTGAATCAGTTCGCCGGTCAGGTGCTCGCCGCCCAGCACAATGCTCTGAACGCCCGAAAGCGCATTCAAAAACGCTTTGTTCTTTAAACATGTTTTCAAACGTGACGGCGTGGTGGCGAAGAAGCCTACGGAATAACCCCGGATAAGGGAAGCCAGTTTGGCGGGATTGTCCTGTTCTTTTTTGTCCGCCAGCACTACGGTGCGGCCGTTTATCAGAGAGGCGATGCTTTCCAGTACGAACACGTCGAACCCGATGTTACAAAAGGAGAGCACGCCGCCATAGCTGTAAAGGGAATTCATTGCCTGCGCAAAATTGACCAGAGACCGCTGCTCGATTAAAACGCCTTTGGGTTTACCTGTGCTGCCGGAGGTATAGACCATATAGGCAAGGCTGGAAGGCTCTGACTGTGCCGGCTGCGTCTGCGCGGGTATGTTGACCGGAATGTCTACATTGAGTACGGAAAGATTTGATGTTTCCAGCAGGTCCTCATATTGGGTAGAGGTGATAAGCAGAGAAGCACCGCTGTCATGCAAAAGCTCGTTGAGCCTGCCTGCGGGGAGGTCGGGCGGCAGAATAACCCAAGCGTTGCCGGAAAAAGAGGCGGCGAGCATACTGGTCACCAACTCGAAGCTCCGATCCAGATACAGGGCGATGATATTTTCCTGCCCGGGGAGGATGGAGGCGATGAAACGGGCTCTGTCCTGCGCGTTTTTTATAAGCGTGCGATAGGTGAAGCGTTTCCCGTCGTGGATGAGCGCCGCCCGGTCCGGGTACTGAGAAGCCACAGCGCACATGGCTTCCGGCACGGTTTCATAGGGGAGATGGGTTTTGGTACGGTTGAAAGAAAAGAGAACGCTTTCTTTTTCCCCGTCGCTTAAAACGGGAATCTGCCAAATGGGGATGCCTGGCCGCTGCAGGGCCTCGGCCAAGATTTTTGTAATGTAGTTGTGCAAATTTATGATATCTTCCGTGGAGAAGATTTGAGTCAGGTAGTCGTAGTCTACGCTGTAGCAGTTTTCCCCCACCAGGCTGGTGAGATGAATCAGCAGGTGTTCCGCCTGGTATCCACTGTAGATCCATTTGCCGGAAAAGAGCATGGAAGCCTCTGCGGACTGGAAGATCCGACTGTCCTGAAAGGAGAGCACCACGTCGAAGAGCCGCGCAGTATCCGGATGCACTTCCTTGGCCATGGCGGTAATGTCCGGGAAGGGGAAGTGCTGGTGACGAAGCAGATCATACCAGCGCTCCAAGGTATCGTCACTAAATGCCTCGAACGTCATGTTTTCATCCACTTCGCCGAAGAAGGGCAAGGTGCTTACAAACATGCCGCCGGTATTTTTATCGCTGTAGGTGCTACGGTTTAGGATGGGTACGCCGATGCTCACCCGGTGGCTTCCACCGATGCGGCCCAGATAGATAGCCAGCGCCATATAGAATACGGAAAAGGGAGCAACCCGGTGTTTCACGCAAAAATCGGTAATGGCATGGTTGAGCGTTTCCGAAAGGGGAAAGCTCATACGCTTCCCCACCGGACTTATGCTGGCGCCGCTGTAAGATTTCAGGCGTGCCCGGTCGCCGCAGAATTTTTCCACGCATTCCTTCCAGTATTCCATATCCTTTTGATAGGTTTTAGAACTGCAGTACTCTTGTTCCTTAAGAACGTGCAGCTTATACTCGGGCAACGTCGAAGCGCCGGGCTCTTCATCCGAAAGCAGTGCAAGGTATTTCTGCGCGATGCGGTTGGTGAGTTGAACCAGAGCCCATCCGTCCGATACGATATGATGAAGCTTTATGAAGATGCCGCCTGATTTTTCCGAATCCTTGAAGATGGCGAAATAATAGAGGGGAGAATCAAAAAAAGGAATGGCAGTTTGGGCGGCAGCCGTTTCCCACCGGGTGATACCGTCTGCGTCGGTGAGGGTAAAGTCGTAAAACTGGAACTGTTCCGGACGATAGGCGGCATGGTACTGCATCGGGGTATCCCCCGTAAGCACAATGCGGATCCGCAGGGCAGAATCTTCCTCAAGTACCCGGTTCAAACAGCGTTGAATCAAGGAGATGTCAAAGCGTCCCCGGATACGGATGGTGGAGCATATGTTGTTGATGGATGTTCCGCCGTGCAGCTGTTCCAGATGAAAAATGTTGACTTGACTGAGGGATAGTGGGAACAACTCGCTATATGATGTTCTGTCGGCCATTAAATCAACCCTCTCCGCGGATTGCGCGGTCTGCTAAAATAAATGAAAAATGGCAATATATTTACAATTTAAAGTATACACTATTTACCTTGTCATTTCAATGTCATGAGAATACAGAAAAATGTCTATAATGCACTTATACACCTATTAAATTCATTTGAGGACTCCTTAAATATGTTGATTGTTTCTGGAGCCGCGGGGAAATTAAAACAATATCGGTACAACACAGCCTGCAGGCTATGCAGTATCATCTGCTCCGCTGGGAAATTCCTTTGATTTGAGCAATCGCCCAGCCGTAGTTCTTCACAGTAACCACGCTGCCGCAGTACTCGCACCGCGCGGTCTGATTGATGGACATTGGTGCACCGCAGTACGGGCAGTGAACGCTGGATTTTTCCTTCGTGGTTTCTGTCGTCTGCTCTGAAGAGCGCACGAGCGTCCACTCGTACTCCATAAATCGCTCAATGGTGGTACTGCCGCTGACGAGTTTTCCGGTGCCATCATCCAAGGTGTAATCCACAATGCGGGTGCGAATGGAGGCTACGATTTTGTCGTTGACCGCGTCTTTATACCAGCCCCGCAGGGTCACATCCAGCACGGCGATGCGCTCCACGTAATTGGTGCGCCTGTTTTGCTTCAGGGCATCCAATTGCCGAACAAACTGGCTATACAGCGCGTCTGTAAAGTAGGGACGCATGGGCTCAAAATCTTTTGCCTGCCAGGCGTTCTGCATCTGCACGTATAGGTTGGATAGCTTTTCCTTAAAGGCGGCCTCATTAAAATCAGGGTCCAGCCGGAGGAAGGTGCTCATGGGTTGTAGCAACGCTGCACCGGTAGGCGCGGCACCCACGCCGGTCTGCTGGAGGATTCGCCTCCTCTTATTCTGGGTGATAATAATGAACACGATGATTCCGGCTACCACCAAAAAACTGAAGAAACCACCCCCGCTGCTATCGCCATCAACATAGGAGCCGCCTGCGTAGCTGTCGTCATCGTCCCAGGAAGAGCCAAAGTCCGAACTGCCGCTGCCGTAATCGCTGCCCCCAGAAAAACTGCCGGCGTCCGCCAGCGCGCTAAGCGGAAGGAGCAGGCAAATACATAGTAGAGTACATATAAGAGTTCGCTTCCAGTTCCCGATCATAGGGATACCTCACTTATCGATTAAATCGTTTTGCAGATCGGTCAGAAGCGTATGCAGGGCGGCGATGCACTGCTCGCTGTTGACTGTGGGCTGCTGCACGCGGTAATGTGCCCATCCCGCGGCGGTCAAGTTTCTCTCTGATATGCCGATTACTGGGGTATGGGGGCAAGTGTGTCCCACAAAAAAACCTACGTCCTCCTTAATATTCAGCCAGAGAGGAGGCAGCTCGCCCTCCGGGAGAGAGGCGTGATAATTGGGCTGTTCCGATAAAAACTTCAAGAAGGCGGAAAGATGGACGCAATACTCTTCCGGCGTATAAAAGGTCGAAGGTAGGTTCGGGCTTTGATAGACGGGCACGGCAACTTTTCCAGCCAGCACCGCGTCCCGGTCCGGCAATGAAATCATGTCGTAGACGGCGTCCCCCTTAAGCTCTTTATTCAGGCGTGCGGCGGCCCGCGCACAATGGGCAGGAAATTCGTCGCAGCCCATCCGCGTGCCGATATGGCATGCCACATCCTCCGGCAAAACGGCGAGTGGAAGGCCGCAGTTGACACAAATGCGTGGCCCAGCTTCCTTATAAAAGGTATCCAGCGCAAGCGAAAACTTTCTTTCGCTGCCCACAGTATAAAAGTGAACCAGCTTCTTGCACAGAGAAAGATGATTTTTGTATTCTCGTTCCAGCGCCGCTACCGCCTTGACGTCGGTGAGGTAAAGATTAAGCATGCCCTCTGTATGGGACTGCACGGAATTGGAGAGGATCGCGCCGATGCCGGGGGAGAGAAAGAGGGTACGCTGCAAAATTCCATCCCGCAGTTTGGGGCAGTAGTAGGCGTCGATGGCCCCGGAAAAATACAAAGGTAGCCACTTCTTGAAACTGGCTAGCATCTCTTCCATGCTGCGGTTCAGGGCATGGATGATGATGATTCGGTTACCTTTTTCAAGTAAGTCCTGCATGAGCGCGCTCCAGCGCTCTAAAAACTCTGTATCTCCAAAAAGCCACTCCATCTCCTCGTCGCTGTGTAACAGCAGCGATGAGGCGGAGGCGGCGTTCTGCACAGCAGTCATAAATCGCAGCACGGCCGCCCGCTTGCCTTCGATTCCATAATAAAACTCGATGGATGCTCCTTGAGCGGAATGGAAGAGCCTACCCAGCCGATAATCCCTGTCATCTGAAACCCATGCCGGATCCGACTGATCCGCCAGCCATTCCTCCAGCAGGCGGCTCCGCTCTTTTTCATCGGAAGGCAGATCTATGCCTACAGCGCTCATAAGGGCGTGCTTTTGCTGATCTGTAACGATTCTCCGGCACAGATATGCGGCCATTGGCTGCAAAAATGCAGGATCCCGCGGTAGCGGACGGCGGCCCAGCCGAAGTCTGCTCACGTGGGAAGCGTTAAGCGAAACGGCCATGGCCAGCGAAGTGTTGGATGTGTCCGTGATTTCCATAAGAAAATCAAGTTTTTCGTGAAACATGGGCCGTTCTCCTTTTATTGAGTATAGCAAGAAAAAAAAGGCAAAGCAACAAATTTTGACACGATTGTGCCAATTGATTTGGCACAGCCAAATGAAATAATTCGGTTCCTGCCGAAAGGGCATGCTGATAAAATAAAACTTAAGACATAGGTGTGAATCAAAAGACGCTTTCAAAAATTGAAAGGCGCCGGAACTTCCCTGCAGACGTCAGGTGTTCTGCTGTGGAGCAGGAAAGGAGAAATAATTATGACGTACTCTTACAACTATGATTTTTCCCCGGGGTATGCGTATGCCGGAATGGGCATTGGCATTGGCGGTATGATCATTGGGCTGCTGATTGCAGCTGTGGCCATCGTGGCCATGTGGCGCATCTTTGAAAAGGCTGGTGAACCGGGCTGGGCGGCCTTAGTCCCCCTGTACAACGTATATGTCCTTTATAAAATCACCTGGGGAAACGGCTGGAATTTTTTGCTCATGCTCATTCCTATTGCCAACGTTGTCATCGCCATCATGACCATGATTAAGCTGGCTAAGGTCTTTGGGAAGAGCGGTGGGTTTGCTGCCGGGCTGATATTCTTGGGCCCCATATTCATAATGATTCTGGCCTTTGGAAGTGCGCGGTATGTGGGCATAAACGCAACCGCTGGCCCGCAGCCGTCCTATACACCTCCCCAGCCGGGACCCGCGCCCCAGTCGGCCGCGGCGGATGACCGCTGGCAGTGCGCCTGCGGCGCTTGGAGTACAGGAAAGTTTTGCATAAATTGCGGCGCGGCTAAACCGGAGCCGCCCAAGCCCCGGTTCTGTCCCAGCTGCGGAAATCAGCTGAGCGGAAACGAAAAGTTCTGCGGGCGCTGCGGCGCACCGGTGGAATAACGGCAGGCTAGTGCAATGAAAAAACGAATTACGTGCTTTATATTGGCGCTACTGTTGCTCCTTAGCGCCGGTTGTTCTAGTTTACCTGTTTTAGGAGGAGGCGGCGGAGCGTCCGGCACCATTGGCGGTGGGGAAACCCGGCTTGAGAATGGAAAGCTGGCTTTGGAAATCGGAGAATACGGCCTTGACGGCGAGGCAGAATGTACGATAGAACCTGTAAAAGACCCTCCGGCTCTTGAAGGCGTGAATGTTCACGCCTATGAGTTTCATATCGATACCGACGAAGAGTTTGTGGATGTGATGCAGCTCACCATTCCCTATGATACCAAGGCGGTGAAGGATGGCGCCGACGTCTGCGCGGCTTATTATAATGAAGAAACCGCCGAGTGGGAACCGGTTTCCTTCACGGTAAACGAAGACCAGAGTACGGTCACCATCTTTACGGATCATCTCTCTCTTTACGGCTGTTTTGAAGTCAATGACGAAAACACTAAAAATGCCTATGCGGCTTACGCCATTCCGGCGCTGGCCCTCAGCTCCTTGTATAAGGCCAATGTGGATCCCAATGCTCTGGTGGAGCAGGCGGTGGAGCATGAAGGAATGCCCTCGGACGACGCAATAAGCGTGGGTATGGATGTGCTGGGCAACACCCTCTCTTTGGGCGGCGCCGCAACCGAAACCGCAGAGTTCTTTATCACTACGCTGGGCGGCAATTCGGGAATTCTCAAACCTCTGACCGACCGCATTGGGCAGCTGGGCTATGCTGTGGGCGTGGCGCAGGTAGCCTATGGCATGTATAACATCTACCAAGGGGATGCGGACGCCGTATTTCCCTGCTACGCGAACGCATTGAAGACCAGCACGAGCTACGTGGGCGGCAAGCTGGGCGGCAACCTGTTTGGATTGGCATTCGTAGGGGTTATGTGCATCGACTATTCCCTCAACAAGTTTGCAACGGAAGCGCTTTCCGGCCGAAAGGATATTTACAACAAAGCTTACCATCTTTACTATGAGTCTGCCGGCGTGAAACGTACGGCCAAAGACTGGGCAGCCATCTTTTTGAAAGCGCAGAACGGTGCGGCCAATGCGGCGCGTTATCAGCTGCGCATCGAGGGGCTAGTGGATCGGTATGCCAATCAGTTCTGGCAGGACGATCTGGTGATCGCTGCCTATCAGGCCGAAGCCATGGAACATGGATTTACCGGCGGCGGCGGTCTGAACGAAAAAGTTATGGCAGAGATCTCCAACAGCTTCAAAGTGGAGCTGTACAAGGGCGTGTTGCAGGAGGCCTTTAAGATTCTAGCGAAAAAACAGGCGCTTGTGGCGGAAAAGGCCCTTTTAGAAGAGCTCAATGCAATTAAGAAGGAACTGAACAAGAAATACATGATCTCGCTGTATGACGGAAGCCTTACCGAGGAAAAAAAGGTTTCGCAAGCTGCGGGTTATACTGCGTATGTCACAGTGAGCGACAATACCCTGGATGCGAAAGATTGGAGTGTTACGCTGAACAACAAGGGCGAAGGCGAAATCACCGCAACCCTGCTGGGTTTGCTCATGGCGGGGATGCCCTCCGAACTGGAGCTGTATGAAGCCGGCAAGGAACCGGGACTGGACAGCCCACTGCGTACCATCCCCTTTACCGTCGCGGAACAGGTGACCAAGGTGGACGTAGGGCGCAAGCCGCTTCCGCTTGAAGCGCTTGAAGGCACCTACGAGGACGGTACACTCACGTTTGCGGACGTATTTGTCTCAGACGAACTTCAGGCAAGCGTTGCAGCCTCACATGCAGAGGCTGCAGACGCGGCCGCCGCTGCAGCCGAAACAGAGGATCCGTTCGATGATATCAGTGCAGGTTGCGATTTGCCCAGCGTGGTGGAGATGATTCAGGCCATGGAGGGACAGTCCTATCCAGCGCCCTGCCGGATCGTGGCGCTGGACGCAATTCATGGTACTGGTAAGTTTTACATGGTTATGGAGATGGATGGCGAAAGCGGCGATCCGACTCCGGTGCCCTTTACCTATGATGAGACTACTGGCGAACTCACGCTGAGTTACGAGGAAGATAGTGCGACTCTCAGCGGCAAGCTCTTGGCCCAAGAAGAGGACGCCAATACCGTACGTGTGAGCGGCACACTGAGATTAACGATTTATCCGGACGCGTTCTATGTGGATCTGAAGTTCGACGGCACAAAGCCCATCAATCTCTCCTGATATGTGCCCTACGCTGACATTTTCTCTGGGGGTTTCCGCTTCCGTGCGTGCATATACCCTATTCGCCGTATTGGCGGCGGTCTGCGCGCTTATTCTGCTTTCGCTGATGCTTAGGCGCAGCGGGCTGAAGATTAAAGAAGCCGCCGGGCTTGCATTGTTGCTCCTGATCAGCTTTGTGGTAGGGGCGCGGCTTTTGAACCGCGTCGTCAACCCACTGCTCTACAGCGGAGGAATGCACCTATATTCTTTTCGCATGACCGGCTTTTCCCTTTATGGGGGGGTGATTCTGTCGTGCGCCGGGCTTTTGGCTTGGACTCTTATAAAGCGGCGCAGTTTCTGGCCTCTGGCGGATGCGCTGGTGTTGCCGGCGGGCGTTTCGTTCGCGATCTCCCGGGCGGGCTGTTATTTAAACGGCTGCTGTGGGGGAAAGGCTACGAACGGCTGGTTTGGCGTGGTATTCCCCGCCTCCGCATCGGAACAGTCGGCGCTGAGCCGGTGGTTTGGATTTTTGCCCAATGTGTCTGTTGCGGTTCATCCGACTCAACTGTATGAAATCGTGGCGGCGCTTGCGGGGCTGGTCCCCGTGTTGTGGCTCTATTTGCGCAAGGACTCAAAACTGCCTTCCGGCTGCGCGTTCTTGCTCTACGGATTGTGGATGACCGCCTGTCGGTGGGCCATCCTGCCCCTTCGTGCGCTTCCGTATTCGGATGTTGTGGTGCATGTCTTTTACCCGGCGCTTTACGGTGCCCTGTTGGCCGCAGGAGGGATTCTCCTCTGGTCGCGGCTGCGAAAGAAACAACTTTAGTCAGGAGGAACGCTTATGTTCTGTACTAATTGCGGGAAGCAACTCCCCGAAGGGACGGTTTTTTGTACACAATGCGGCACACGGCAGGCGGCTGCTGCGCCGCAGCAGGTTTCTGCAGCTCCTGTGCAGGCACATGCGTCTGCTTCCGGCAAAGGCGGAAATAAATGGATCGCTTGGGTTGGCGGCGGCGTGGCCCTGCTGGCGATCCTCTTGCTTTTCATTCTGCTGATCTTCAGGGGCGGCGCGCCCAGAACAAATACGATGTCCGGATTTTGGGATGGTGCGCTGAGCAGTGAGGAGAGTGGCCGGGTGGCCTGCACCATGATGCTAAATCTAGACAAACACGGGCTGGGCAAGGCCTGCATGATTGTAAACGGCCAGAACATCACGGGAGCCGGGTTGGACGCATTATATAAAAAAGGAAAACTCGAACTTTCCGGTAAGCTTTCCGGCGAATCGGTGTACATGATGCTGGGTGCCGCGAAAACTAAAAATGGGATTGCGCTGACCGGCGAAGGGGAAAGCTCACTTCCTTTTACCCTAAAATTTACACAGACCTCGCAGGCGGAACTAACAGACGTGATAGAAAAAGCGGTGGATTCTCCGGCGGTCACGGGGACGTGGTACAGCGGGGAGCTGGGGTTACCCGAAGAAAGCCAGTCAATGTGTGAGGACTTTCCCGCCACAGCGGATCAGGCGGCGCTGGATGAGGAGTTTGGGGTGGACGACTACGCCACTTTCCTTTGGGGCATCTGGGCTTCCGATCCCGATCCCGATGGCTACGCTGTGATATTCCGCTTCGACCCGGACAATAGCAAGGCGCAGGCCATGGCTGCGCCGTTGAACACTTCGGCAGATGCCGCAGCGTGGAATGATACGGATTGGCAAGTAGATGAATATACCTGGAGCGACTACTTTTTTGAGGACGAGACCCTGTTCATGCGAGAGTGGGACTACGAGGGATATTACGAATGGACCATTGAGATCTATGACGAGGGTACCATCTCGATCTCTGCGGGTGAAGGCGACAGCTATATACTCCATCGGATCGGTATGGTGGTTGAAAGCGATGCGGATAAAAATATAACGGATTATACGCTTCTTTACACCAATGGCAATGTCTATGCCGTGGAGAACGGGCCGGACATTGACGTGTCGGTCTCGTCGGATATGCCCACGTATGTTCAGGCCATTTCTACTTATCACTGGAATGATGCAAAAGGCAAAGCGCCCGGCAGCATCTCCATTGAGGATGAGAACGGCAATGTGCTGGGCACATGGGATGCTGTGGGGCGCGAGGGGTATCTTGGCGTTCCAAACGCCTACTGGGATGTCTTCCCCAACGTGGTGCTGGAAGCGGGCACAGGGTATTACGTCGTGGATTCGGACAATAACACTTGGTCGTACAACAGCGATTCCGAAAGCGGTTTTGTGGAGATTCGCGGCTATTATCTCAATGATAATTAAGGCGAAAGATTCTTTTAATTTGCGTGTCGGACGGAAGATCCGTTTGGAAGAATAAAAGAAAAGGGACTGCCTACGGCGGTCCCTTTGTACGAATAACAACAAAATGGACAATTCAATTGTAAAAAACGCTGCTCTATTTAATAATGATTGAAGCAAACAAAAGGATGGAATACAATAGGAAAGCGGAAAGGAACGGCGTCCGGCTTTGACGGCGGCAAGTACTTTTGCGTTCAATTTTATGTGTAATTGTGATAACATTAAAAAGAGAGGGCCCTTTTGCGGTTAAAAGCTCGGGAGGGGTTTACCCGTTCCGCCGGCACACGAGATGTTAATTAAATTAACATAAATACATGATCATAGCCGTTTCATTAGCGGCAATTAAAGAATCAGGAGGTATTCGATTATGTCATGTATGGAGAAAAAGGGATTTGCCACCCGGCAGATCCATGTTGCGCACCCGCACCTTGAGGGGATTAGTCCTCTGGCGACGCCTATTTTCCAAACCTCAACCTTTGTGTTTGACAACACGGCACAGGGGGCGGCGCGGTTTGCGGGCGAACAGGAGGGCTATATTTATACCCGGCTGGGGAACCCCAATGCCAATGAAGTGGGCGCAAAAGTCGCGTCGCTTGAGGGCGGAGAGGCCGGGGTGGTGATGGCTTCCGGTATGGGCGCCATCAGCGGAACCCTGTGGACGCTGCTTAAGGCCGGCGACCACGTGCTAGCGGATCGGGCGCTGTATGGCTGCACCTATGCGTGCCTCACCACTGGCCTGATCCGTTACGGAATTGAAGTGACACAGGTAGACTTCTCAAACCTTGAGGAGATCAAAAACGGCATTCAGCCCAATACTGCGGTGGTCTACTTTGAAACCGAAAGCAATCCGGATTTAAAAATTGCAGACATTTCCGCCATCGCCGGGCTGGTGCACGGACTTAAGCCGGATATCAAGGTGGTGGTGGATAATACGTTTGTTACGCCCTATCTGATACGTCCACTGGAATTGGGGGCGGATGTAGTGGTGCACAGTGCTACCAAATACCTCAATGGCCACGGCGACGTAGTCGCCGGGGTGGCCGTAAGCAGCAAGGAGATCATTCATGAGATTGCGCATTACGGCATGAAGGATATGACCGGCGCGGTGGTCGGCCCCTTCGAGGCGTTCCTTCTCAACCGCGGAATCAAAACGTTGGATATCCGCATGACGAAGCACTGTGCTAGCGCCCAGCGCATTGCAGAGTTTTTAGAATCCCACTCCGCGGTGAAGAAGGTGCTTTACCCGGGGCTTAAATCTCACCCTCAGCACGAGCTGGCAAAGCGGCTTTTTGAACACGGTTTTGGCGGTATGGTGACCTTTGAGCTCAACTGCGACAAGAAGCGGGCGGAGACGTTTATCAACTCCTTGTCCCTTTGCGCTTTGGCTGTGAGCTTAGGCGATACGGAAACGCTCATCGAGCATCCTGCTTCCATGACGCACTCCACGTATTCGCCGGAGGCGCTGGCGGAAGCCGGCATCCGCGAGAGCATGATCCGACTGTCCGTGGGTTTGGAAGACCCAGAGGATGTGATTGCGGACTTGAAAGAACAGCTGGATAAAATATAAATGTATATGAAGGGGCCGGTTATAAAACCGGCCCCTTTGCATGCCGTAAAACAGATGCATTCATGTGAAAGGCAACATGGATTTGTAAAACAGGACATAAAAATAAGTTGTATCCCGGCCAGCTTCTACCTATAATGAATAGCGTGAGGTGATGAAATATGAACCTGTGGCACGCGGCATTACTGGGGCTCGTGCAAGGGCTGTGCGAATTTTTACCGGTATCCAGCTCGGGGCACTTGGTATTGCTGCAAAACATTTTCGGCATTCAGGAAGGCGCGCTGTTTTTTGACAGCATGCTCCACGCGGGTACGCTGGTTGCGGTATTTGTGGTTTTCCGCAGACAGATATGGGAATTGATCTGTCATCCGATTCAAAAAAAAATGGGTCTGCTGCTAGCGGCCACTGCTGTAACGGCGGTGATGGCGTTCCTGTTTAAAGATTTGATTGACTCTGCCTATAGTGGTGGGTTGCTTGGCTTCGGATTTTTGATTACGGCCGTAGTACTGATGATCAACGAAAGATTGGCGCGCGGCAAAAAGAAGATTCCAGAGATGGGGGTGCAAAGCGCGCTGGCCGTAGGCTTCATGCAGGGGATTGCCATCCTGCCCGGAATTTCCAGAAGCGGCACCACCATTGCGGGTTCGCGGCTGTTCGGCCTGGCTAAGGAGGATGCGGCGGAGTTTTCTTTCTTGCTCTCCATTCCGGCCATATTAGGTTCCCTTATTTTGCAGCTTCCTGACGCCATTGCGGCCGGTCCTGCAGATGTTCCCTGGAGCGGTATCGTTTTAGGCATGGCGCTTGCGGCTGTGAGTGGGTATTTTGCCATCCGCCTCATGCTCAAGCTAATCAAAGAAAAGAGCCTCAAGGGGTTTGCCGTATATGTGGGGATATTGGGTATTCTGGTGCTGCTGGATCAGCTTGTGTTGCATATCTTCTTCTAAAAGGATTTTTGTATTAATAAGGACGCAGGTGTAAACCACCTGCGTCCTTTTGTTTTTATAAAAAAGGGATGCGATAGCATTAGTGGCTATCCACTGTTACATGGACCAGTGCCGTCTCCATGGCAAAATCCGAAAGCTCCTGCCCCAAACCGGGCAGATCGGGGATATAATACTTGCCATTCACAGGCTGATAGTCATACTTGCCCAAAACCGTGATGGCGGGTTGCGTGCTGCGGAAGTGGTGCTCATAGATGCCGAAGTTGGTGATGGCGGCGGAGAGCTGCAGCGCCGCGGCTGTGGAAATGGGGCTGCCGGCACAGTGCACCTGTGCCCGGGCATCATAAACGGAGGCGAGATCGCAGATTTTCTTCGTCTCCGTAATGCCGCCGCAGTTGCAGGCGTCCGGCTGGATCAGCTGGATGGAATGATCCCGCAAAAAGTTCTGGAAGCCGTAGCGTGTATAGATTCGCTCGCCGGAGCCGATAGGGGTTTTGACTCGCTCCCGGACCAGCCGCTGGAAGTCGGTGTTCTGCAGCGTGACAGGTTCTTCATAGCAGTAACAATGGTATTTGTCTACCAGCTCGCCCAGTTGAATGGCGGCGGTGACGTCCGTCCGGCCATGGTTTTCTATTAAAATATCCAGATGATTCCCGCACTCGCTACGGATGGCAGCGAGCCGCTCCTCAAACAGGTCATACAGATCCCGGGGAAGGATGCCGTGCCACATCTGACAGGGAATGTCCTTGCCCTGGCGGTCATACATGGTGAAGTCGATCTTGACGGCATCGTAGCCTTGGCTCATGGCATACTTGACAATATTGACATACTCCTCGGTGGTGCCCCAAGGGCCGATCCGATCCGCCCAGCCAAACTGCAGCTGGGACGCATAGCACCGAAGCTCATTGCGGAACTTGCCGCCGATGAGCTCGTAGATGGGAACGCCCAGAACTTTGCCCTTGATATCCATGAGGGCGATGTCAATGGCGCTCATGGCAGAATAGACCACCGGCCCGCCGCCCTGTGCCCAAAATGTGTCGTAGAACATCTTTTCCCAGATGTACTCTACCCGCATGGGGTTTTCGCCGATCACGAGGCGAGAGATATCTTGCAGCATGCCGATGCCCGCCGGGGCCGCAATATCGAAGGCGATGCCGGCTTCGCCATCACCGTAAACACCCTCATCCGTATGGACACGACAGCAGATGGGCCGGCGGCTGCTTCTTTGCGCTCCCGCGTCCAGCATATAGACATCAACTTTGGTGATCTTCATAGTGCTTCTCCTTCTATGCGGTTTTTAGATTTCGTCTGGTTTTTTAAATTTATTACGTATCAGAAAGCGCAGAAAGCTTTGCGCATCCGTTCCATGGCATCCATCAGCACAAGGCGGGAGCAGGCGATGTTGGTGCGCTGGAAGCCGATGCCCGCGGGCCCGAATATGGAGCCGTTGTTCAGCCAGACCTTTGCTGTGTGGAGCATGCGCTGCTCGATTTCCGCGTCTGAAAGACCTAAGGCCCGGAAGTCCAGCCAAAGCAGATAGGTGGCCTCTGGCTCGATGAGGGTAATGCCAGGCATCTCCTTATTTACAAACTGCTTCATGAACGAGATGTTCCCTTGCAAATATGTGCGAAGCTGCTGATACCATTCTTCACCGTGTTCATAAGCTGCCATACAGGCTGCAATGCCCATAACGTTAGCCTCGTCGCAGCCGGTACGCTCTTTGGCATTTGTGAAACGATCGCGAAGCTCTTTGTTGGGGATGATGTTGTTGGCCAGCTGAAGGCCCGCCAGGTTAAAGGTTTTGGAGGGGGAGATGCAGAGGATGCATTGATCCCGCAGCTCCGGTGCCGCATTGAGAATAACGGTATGCTTGCCCGCCCAAGTGAAGTCGCAGTGAATTTCGTCGCTGACGACAATCACATCGTATTTTATGCAGATTTCAGCCACCTTTTTCAGCTCTTCTGCCGTCCAGGAACGGCCCACGGGGTTGTGTGGGCTACACAACAGGAAGAGCTTGATGTGATGCTCTTTAATCTTGGCTTCCAACCCATCAAAATCCATATAATACTTGCCGTCCACCAGGCGCAAGTCACTGGAAACGGGGACGCGGCCATTGTTGACGACAACATTTTTGAAGGGATGATAAACTGGCTGCTGAATCAGTACCGGGTCACCGACGGTTGTGAAGGCGCGTACCGCCGTGGCCAGAGAGAATACAATGGTAGGTGTTTTTTCAATCCACTCGGTCTTAATCTCAAAATCATAGTGCTTTTTCCACCAGTTCTTAACGGTTTGGGCGTAGGCTTCGTTGGTCTCAGTATAGCCGAAAATCCCGTGGTCCGCTCGAGCCTTGAGCGCGTCGATGATGGGTTGCGCTGTGGCAAACTCCATATCCGCTACCCACAGGGGTGTGGCGTCCTTGGGCTTCCCCTTTCTCTCTGCAAAATCATATTTTTCGGCCATGGTGCCGGTGCGGTCGATCACCTTGTCAAAATCATACAGCATGTCTCTTTTCCTCCTCATTATATGATAATATCATAACAGATCCCAAAATCAGCACAATGCCGGAGATCTGCAGTATGCTCAGCGAATCGTGGAACAGTGCAACGCCCAAAATGGTGGCCACCACCAGATCGACGGTGGCAAGCATGGCGGCCTTGCTGCTTTCCACCCGGGACATGCCGATGCTGTATAGAATGCCGGGAACGGCCGCGGTAAAAATGCCCAGCGCCGCCACCAGCGCCAGGCAGCGGGGGTCAGCCAGCTGGGGGAGTGCGCTCTCCATATTTCCAAAGGGTGCAATTATTATGAAGGCGAACAACATACAATAAAAGGACGCGCTCTCAATGGAGCTTCCTTTCAAAAGGGCCATTCTCAGAAAAAGGCTGTAAAGGGAATAGGCAAAACCGCAAGAAAGGCCCAGCAGAATTCCCTTAAGCGAATAGTGAACTCCGGCAGTTTGCAGTACACCCGTCACCAGAATGCTGCCGACCAGAATCAGAGCCAGCGAAACCAGCTTTCGCTTTGTCAGCTTCTCCTTGAACAAAAAAACGGAGAAGATCGCAACAAATGCGGGCGCCGTGTATGTCATGGCCGCAACAAATGACACGGTGGTTTCAGAAACCGCCATGAAATATGTCATGCTAAAGGTGCCGGAACCGATACCACCGGCCACGAACAGCGCCAACAGTTGCTTCCAAGTGACCCGGAACGCCTTGCGGTTCCGAATTAAAAAATAGACTCCAAAGAGGATGGTCGCCACCAGCATGCGGCAGAACGCCGCCTGCGTAGAGGTAATGCCAAACGACTGCAAACCCTTAAACATTGCGCCCATGGAACCCCACAGGCAACCGGAAAGCAGGATCAAAATATACGAGATAAGCATTTCAGTTTAATTCCCTCACTCCGTAACAATAAAAAATATAAAGAACCTGTTTAATTATCAAGGAAATTCAACATATTCTTTAAACAGGGATTTCCCCGCATCTCCTCGAAGGCAGCCATGCCCAGTGGCGTGATCCGCGCGCCGGTGCGCCCACTGCCCTGAAGGGCCAGCTGGTGGCGGCAGAGCATCTGCACAATTCGGCGGATTTCAATTTCACTGAGTTGGTAGCCCTCCCGCCGAACATCCGTAAAAATGGTGTGGCGGCCCACGCCCTGCCCATGGCCTCGGATCAGGGTCTGCATGACCAAGTAGTAGTGTAACTCCCCGCCGGCGATTTCTACGTAAAACCTTTGGAGCGTCAGTTCCTGCTCCGGATTCAATTCGACTTTTTGTACCAATGTCGGCGCAGGTGCTTCAACTTGCTCATCGGCGCTGTGCGGCCCCGGCTGTTCTCGTTTTTGACGTACGTGGAGCAGTCGCTGCATATCCTTCAATTCTAAGTGGTCTAGATCCAATAATGACAGATATTCCACCCAGTTGAGCAACTCCCGGATATTGCCGTACCAGGGGTAGGCAACCAGATATGCTTCCGCCTCCGGCGAAAGGGTATAGGTGCGGTCTTTAAGTTTTGCAAAGTGGCGGAACAGCAACAGGATATCGTCTGTTCGCTGACGCAGGGGTATTGGTTCCAGTGGAATCACATTTAGCCGGTAATACAAATCCTGGCGAAACTGACCCTTGCCCATTAAATCCCAAAGGTCCTGATTGGTGGCGGCAATGACCCGGATATCCACCGGGTAGGCGGTATCGCCACCGATGCGCAATATGTCCCGATCCTCCAGCACGCGCAAAATCCGAGCCTGTAGCTCCAAGTCCATGTCTCCGATCTCATCCAAAAAGACGGTGCCGGTGGCGGCCAGTTCCAAAAGGCCGATCTTGCCGCCCTTTCTGACGCCGGTAAACACACCCTCCTCATAGCCGAACAGCGCGCTTTCTAGCAGTTCGTTGGGCAGCGTAGCGCAGTTGAGCGAAACAAATGGACAGTCCTTTCGGTCTGAAGCATTGTGAATGGCCTGGGCCAAAACCTCCTTGCCCGTTCCGCTTTCACCGGTAATTAAAACCGTGGCGTTAGACTTGGCGTGCTTTTCCGCTGCGATCTTCAGCGCGAGCATATCCGAGTTAACGGTAATGATGTCGTCGAAGTTCCATTTGGCCACATGGCCTTTTTTTTGAATCTGCCGGCGCAGGTTCTGCTGGCGCCTTTCGTTTTCTTCGAAGGAGTTGATGCTTACTAGGGCGCCGCAGGATACGTCATGCATTTTGATAGGAATCACCCGAACAGATACGGCCGTATTGTTAAAGCTGATAAGCTGAGTATCGCTGTTATGTGTAATGTGCTCCAGCTCTCTTGTGGGCTGGCAGGGCAGTAACTGCCCAATTTGTTTGCCTATAACGTTTTTGCGGTTACCGATGATGCCGGCGGCAATGTCATTACAATCCTGTATCAGCCCCATGCGATCCACAATCACAAGACCCGCTCCCAGTGTGCTTGTCAAAGAGAGAAACACTTCGCTCACCGCACGTGAACGGTCAAGCAGATAGGACAGGCTGTTCTTTTTTACGCAAAGCTCCGAGGAATATTTCGAAAAAATGTCGCCCTTGAGCAAGTGCTCCAGTCCCAAATAAATAGCAATCTCCGTCAGGCAGGGCAGATCGATGACCCGGCTGCCGATATCTACGATTTCATCCACATAGTCAGGAACCAGCCAGGATTCACCCGGGGTAATGGCGATGGAGGGCCGCACCTCGCTGGTCACGGGAGTGGTGGTATACGGGTAATATTTCAGATGCGTTAACCCCAGCTCATAAAGTTCGGAAATCGTTGAGATTACAGCGCTTTCGCTGTCGTTTACCACCAGCACCTGCGCGCCGGCTCGAATTTCTCGCACCATTTTATATTGGTGCATGGTCAGCGTGGTAGAAAGGTGCACTGCGGGCGTAGAGGGGCTGAAATATCCGCGAACCGAATGATACACGATGGGCGCGGCAATCAGTAAAAGATCTGCGTCCGCCGGCTCGCGCAGAGGATTTTCATCCGCGTTATACTCATCAATCTCCACCTCGTTAGGGAAAAAACGCATCAATTGCGCACGCAGGTAGCTTCCCCAGCGGGCGGCACCCGTAATAATTGCAATTTTTTGCCGCATAGGTACCACTTTCTGATCTTTGCTGGATCTTGTTTTGGAATCTAAAGCCATTTTATCACTTGTTGTCAGAAATGCAACAAATTCTTTTCAAATTCTACGTTAAAATATCGTCGTTTTTTACAAAAAATGCTGGACTATTTTTTTAATCCATGCTAAATTAAAGAAAAGCGAGTTTATTATGTTGGCATTGTAGCCTGACCTGTACACGGTCGCAAGAACTAATAAAATATAATATCGAAGTATCTCAAGGAGGAAATTCAAATGCATCATGTTTCAGACAGCGAGGGGCTCCATAGAGACACCCTGATTTTAGGCGAGGGATCGGTCGTCAGTGATCGTCGGCTCGACACGCCTATCAACCCGCCCGTCTATCTGTCTACCGCGGTCTGCGTGGATACGTTGGATGATCTAAAGGCATTGCACAAAGCCAAGGGCTATAGCTACATCCGCACCCGTAACCCGAACCGCAATATGCTCAGCGAAATGATTACCTATCTTGAAGGCGGAGAGCAGACCATCGTGTTCTCTTCCGGCATGGCGGCAATCACTACCGCAATTGTTGCTAATGTAAAGGCTGGCGACCACATCTTGTCTGATGATACCCTGTATGGCGAGACCATGCAGTTCATTGAGGACGTCATGCCAACCTATGGCGTAGAAGTAACCATGACGGACTTTACCAACATCGAGAATGTAAAGGCCAACATCCGACCCAATACAAAAGTTGTATACAGCGAGGTCGTAACAAATCCCACCCTTAAGGTGATTGATGTGGCTGCTGTGGCGCAGGTGGCACATACTGTTGGCGCTCGTTATATCGTGGATAACACGTTCACCACTTCTTATGTAATAAAGCCTTTGGATCTGGGTGCCAATGTAGTTGTCACGAGCCTGACTAAATTTGCCAACGGCCACAGCGACGTGTGCGCCGGCTCCGCTACCGGCGATGAGGAATCCATGAACATGATTTGGGAGCGCCAGAAGCTGGTGGGAAGCATCCTTGATCCCTTCAGTGCGTATCTGTGCCAGCGCGGCATGCGCACCATGGACGTCCGTTTGGAGCGTCAGTGCAAGAACGCCTTAGCGCTTGCCAAGGCGCTGGAGGCCTGCCCCTATGTGGAAAAAGTTTTGTATCCCGGCCTAGCGAGCCATCCTCAACGGGCTACTGCGATCAAGCAGTTCAAGGACGGTACCTGCGGCGCCATTCTGTCGTTCTATATGCCGGAGAATTGGGCGAAGATCAATGAGTTTATGGCAAAGCTGCGGGTGCCTCACTACGCCATGACGCTGGGCGGCTATCGCACCTCTTTGTCCTATCCTATTATTTCCTCTCACGCCGGCGTGGCCAAAGAGGAGCGCGAGGCGCTCGGTATTACTGACGGAATGATGCGCATTTCTGTCGGCATGGAAAATACTGAGGATCTCGTAAATGATTTCCTCCAGGCCTTGGAGGTCTTCGGCAAATAAATTGTTTGGTAAGTGGCCGTCCCAATTCACTTCATGTCAAAGGATTGGTTTGGCCACTTTTTAAAGGCAGGAAGGCATTTTTTCAAGGTCCCTAAAACTCCCTGAGCATGAAATCAAAAAGTTTATTAATCAAATTGCAGAAATTTGCTTGAAAATTAGTTCAATAATGTCTATAATAACGTGTGTGTAATAGAGAACTGTCGATTGCATATAAGTTTATCTTGAAATAAAAATCGTTTCTGTCTATAATGAGCGTATACGCAATCCGGCAACCGGAATGGTTTTGGACGCACAAAATTTCCTTGTTTTTTGAATTTCGTTCTGTTTATTATTTATGTATACGCAATCAAAACATTAAGCATGATTTTGCAAAATGCAGCAAATTATGCGCCGCTGATCCTGGCGGATCGGCCCATCTAGTGTTGCCCGCAGCTCGCGGAGCTGTAAAAATATTTTAAGGAGAGAAGATGCATGAAAAAGTTTATCTCTTTGTCCCTAGTGCTGGTCATGATCCTCAGTCTCACCGCTGTCAGCCTCGTCGGCTGCAGCAAGGAGAGCACTGGTACACCCACGACCACCGCCGCTCCCGCAGCAACCGCTGCCCCTGGCGCAGCTGCTACGGAACCTCCCGAGACGTTCGCCTTTGATACTGGCGATCCGGATACCCTAGACGTTGTTCAGAATTTTGATCCCCTGGTCTTCCAGCCTGGCAACAACGACGAACAGGGCTACAACCGCATTGTGCGGCAGATCTATGAAACCCTGTTCATGATGACCCCCGAGGGAGAAATTACCCCTTGGCTGGCCACCGATTACGAATGGGAGACTCCTACCCGCTTGGTTATTAACCTGCGTGACGACGTCAAGTTCAGCGATGGATCCGACTTCACTGCCGAGGATGTCGCTTGGACCGTCAACTACGCCAAGGAGATCTCTCTTCCCAACTCTCACTACAACTTCGTTGACAATGTAGAAGCCGTTGATACGTACACTGCTGCCTTCAATCTGAAGCAGCCTTGCGCGACCATGATTGCTCACCTGTGCAACGATATGTGCGTTATCGGCAGCAAGGCCGCCTTTGAAAATGGCAACGGCGACTACCTGGGCGCTTCCGCCATCGGTACCGGCCCTTACAAGCTGGTGTCTTACGCGCCTGGCGACATAGTCAAGTTCACTGCCAACGAGAATTATTGGCGTGAAGGCGAGCCCAAGGTCAAGAACATGGACATGCGCGTCGTCAAGAGCACTGATTCCTGCTCCACTGAAGCAAAGACTATGTCTCACGACATCGTCTACGGTTGCAATACCCGTGACTTTGCGGACATCGACGCTATGGACGGTATGAGCGTGGTCACCCACCTGTGCGCCAACACCACCTACCTCCTTATTAACACTGCAAAGGCTCCCATGGACAACGTGAAAGTCCGTGAGGCTCTGGCCCGCGCAATTGATGTTACCAACACCGTGAAGTTGGCTTATGGCGACTTCGGTTCTCCCGCTACCGCTATGGTCTGCCCCAACATTTTGGGCCGCAATGAAGAGACCTATCAGAAGTACTATGGCGCTGGCTCAGATGCGGATGCCGCCAAGGCTCTGCTGGCTGAGGCCGGTTATGCTGATGGCGTTGATATGGAGATCACTGTTGAGAACACCGATACTCAGCGTAGCGACATGGCCGAGGCCATGCAGGCACAGGTTCTTGCCGCCGGCATCAACCTGAAGGTCAATAAGATGGAATCCGCTGCCATGCGTGAGTATCTCTCCCAAGGCCAGCATCAGATGTGCATCTACGGCTTCACCTCTCTGACCATGGAGGCTGATGGCTTCTTGGCTCAGATCCAGCCCGGTTCCTCTGCACTGGCTCGTATCGGCTACGACAATCAGGCTTTCTTTGACAGGTTCAACGAAGGCTTCGCCACCACGGACAAGGCCGCCCGCGGCTTGGTTTGGGAAGATTGCTTGGAGATGCTCATGCAGGATTACACCATGGTTCCTCTGTGGCATAAGGCACTTGGCGCGGCTGTCAGGGACAACGTGCAGGGCTTCTACTTCGCTACCGACTACGAGGAAATTTACTATCAGTTCTTCGCAAAGTAAGTTCTTTGTAAAAACACCATTAAGTTGAAGGCTGGGGGGAGGTGAATACTCACCTTCCCCCTTCTCTTCGGCCACTACTTGCAAGGGATTTTCGGAGTTTATACTTTATCCCATAATTGGGGAAAGGACGAAATCGTTTAGATTTCATTATTAAATGATATGCTTCGTTATACTATTAAGCGTTTAATCTACATGGTTTTTACGCTGTTAGCTACCATTATCTTCCTGTTTACGCTGTTGGAATTTGTCCCCGGTGACCCCGCCTTGGTCGTCCTGGGCGAGGGTGCAACATTGGAAAACATTGAACAGATTCACAAGGAATTAAAACTAGATGATCCATATCTGGTTCGTCTGACTAGGTATATTGGCGGCTTGGTTCAGGGCGATATGGGCACTACTTATAAAAGCCGACTGCCCATTGCCCCTACTCTGTTTGCTCGCCTTCCTTTGACTTTGACAATTGCAGTTTACGGCATTATTGTTGGCACGTTCGTTGGCCTGGCCGCCGGCGTTGTATCGGCAGTGAGGCAGTATTCTGTATTTGATCGCGCATTGACTTTCTTTTCTCTATTCGGCGCGTCCGCGCCTTCTTTCTGGCTAGCGATGCTGCTCGTTCTGATTTTTGCTTTAAAACTGCACTGGTTACCTGCCACCGGCAGTTATTCGTTTAAATACTGGATCATGCCAGTTGCCGTCATCGGCCTGCAGTGCAGCGCCAGTATTACCCGTATGACACGTTCCAGCATGCTGGAGGTCATTCGGCAGGATTATATCAGAACCGCTCGTGCGAAGGGTCAAACCGAAAATAAAGTCATTATAGTTCACGCCCTGCGGAATGCCTTTATCCCGATCTTGACAGTTATCGGCGTTAACATAAACGGCTATTTGGGTGGTACCGTGCTGGTGGAATCCGTGTTTGCAATCCCCGGTCTTGGCAGCTACGTTCTGGATGGGGTAAGATCGATGGATACACCCATTGTGCTGAGCGGCGTTGTATTCATTTGCTTTATGTGCTCCATTGTCACTTTCGTGGTGGATATGGCCTATGCCTTCATTGACCCCCGGATCAAGACCACTTATGGATTCGGCGTAAAGAAGATCAAGAAGAAGTCTGGGCCTACAGCAATTGAAGGAGGGAATGCCTGATGAGCGGCTACTATAAAAAGAAAAAAGAGTACGGAAATAGTCAGCTGAAGCTTGTTTGGCTGAAGTTGGGTGAAAACAAGTTCGCCATGGCCAGTTTTTGGCTACTCATCGCGGTTATTCTCGTTGCCATTTTCGCGCCTCTCATTGCCCCTTATCCATTTGCTGAGCAGGATTACAACTCCATTATGGTTACGCCCAATTGGCAGCATCCCTTCGGTACAGACCAGTTTGGCCGCGATATTTTGAGCCGCATCATTATGGGCTCCCGATACACCGTGGTAATCGGCTTCGGCACCATGATCGGCTCCTGTGTTGTTGGCGTTGCTTTGGGCCTTTTTGCGGCTTATTATCCCAAACTGGATAACCCCATCATGCGCTTTTTGGAAATTTTCCAGAACATTCCGGACATGCCTTTGCTGATGTGTCTGGTTGTCATTATGGGCACCAGTTTTCAAAACCTGTTGATTGCCCTGATTTTATACTACACTCCTGGCTGGTCGCGTATCGCAAGAGCAAAAGTGCTGACCCTGAGAAATGAGGAATTTGTAGAAGCCTCCATAGCAATCGGTGCCAGCGACGGCCGCATCCTGCTGCGTCATATCCTGCCCAACGCTCTTGCCCCTCTTATCATTCGGTTTACCCTTTCCGCCGGTGGTTGCATTCTGGAGGCCGCTGCGCTGTCCTACATCGGTCTGGGCATTCAGCCCCCCGAGCCTGAGTGGGGCCTGATGATCTCTCAGGGCCGCCAATTCCTGAGTACGTATTGGTATTACTCCATTATACCAGGTCTTTGCATCGTCTTTTTGATCTACGTCCTGAATTACTTGGGTGATGGTCTGCGAGACGCCCTGGATCCCAGATTGAACCACTAATACACATGTGAGGATAAGTATATGCGAGAAAATGAACTTTTGTCGGTCGAAAATCTCGAAATTAGGTATATTCTGAGAAGTGCGACTGTTGAGGCAGTGAATGACATCTCCTTTACAATTGACAAGGGTGAGCGCGTTGGCTTGGTCGGAGAAACCGGCGCTGGCAAAACCACCACTGCGCTGTCAATTTTGCGGTTGGTTCCCCATCCTCCCGGAAAAATTACCAAAGGCACCATTACGCTCAACGGCCAGAATCTCATGGAGACGGAAGAAAAGGATATGCAGAAGATCCGCGGCAACGATGTGGCCATGATCTTCCAGGACCCCATGACTTCTCTAAACCCCGTTATTACCATTGGTGATCAGATTGCCGAGGTTGTCAGCCTCCATGGCGACATGAGCAAGGCACAGGCCGCTGCGCGCGCCACGGAGATGCTGGAGCTGGTTGGTATACCCGGCGATCGTTACGGCGAATACCCCCATCAGTTCTCCGGTGGCATGAAGCAGCGCGTACTGATTGCAATCTCTCTTGCTTGCAATCCTAAGCTGCTGATTGCCGACGAGCCCACATCTGCGCTGGATGTTACCATTCAGGCGCAGGTTCTCAAGCTGATCAATGATTTGAAAGAGAAGTTTCACATGGCTCTGTTGCTGATCACGCATGATTTGGGCGTCGTGGCGGAAACATGCGACCGTGTTATGATCATGTATGCCGGCTGCATCGTGGAGTCCGGCCCGGTTCGGGCCGTGTACAAGAACATTCAGCACCCCTACACCATCGGGCTGTTTAACTCTCTTCCCCGGCTGGATATTGATACCGATCGTCTTGAGCCTATCAAGGGCATGATGCCTGATCCTACCAAACTGCCGAAAGGCTGCGCGTTCTACGAACGCTGCCCGCATGCCATGGAGAAGTGTAAGCTGGAACGGCCAGCTCTCACCGAAGTGGAGGACGGCCACTATGTTGCCTGCTACTGGGCAGTTGAAAAGGAGGGTTAAGATGGATAACAACGTTATGCTCGGCGTAAAAAACCTTTGTAAATTTTTCCCCACGCCCCACGGTATGCTGCATGCTGTTGACAATGTTACTTTCAACATCCGAAAGGGCGCTACCCTTGGTGTTGTTGGTGAGTCCGGCTGCGGTAAGTCTACCTTGGGTCGTGTGGTGCTTCACCTCATTCCATCTACCTCTGGCCAGATCTTCTTTGAGGGCAAGGATATTACGCACGTCTCTAGGCGCGAGCTGCATGAGCTGCATAGGCAGATGCAGATTATCTTCCAGGATCCGTTCTCCTCTATCGACCCCCGCATGTCAGTGAAGCAGCTGATTGCAGAACCTTTGCAGATCTATAAGATTACCAAGGGTAAGGAAAAGACGGAGAAAAAGGTCAGGGAAATCATGGATATCGTGGGTCTTGCCAGCAGGCTGGAGAATTCCTACGCCCATGAGCTGGACGGTGGCCGTCGCCAAAGAATCGGCGTTGGCCGGGCCATCATTCTGAACCCCTCATTCATTGTGTGCGACGAGCCCGTTTCCGCTCTGGATGTATCCATTCAGGCTCAGATTTTGAACCTGATGCAGGATCTGCAGAAAGAACTCAACCTGACTTACATTTTCGTCACCCACAACCTGAGCGTCGTGAAGCATATCTCCACCGACATCATGGTTATGTATCTGGGTTGCACTGTTGAGACATGTAATGCCAAGGAGATGTTCAAGCATCAGTATCATCCTTACACCAAGGCGCTCATCTCCGCGATCCCCCACGTCAACCCGGACGATGATACAAAGCGCATAATCCTGAAGGGCGAGCTGACTTCCCCAATTGAGCCCAAGCAAGCCTGCCGGTTCGCACCTCGCTGTAACTATGCCGTTGAGAAGTGCCACTGCGAGGTTCCCCCTCTGGAAGAGGTCGAACCCGGCCACTTTGTCGCCTGCCATCTAGTGCGGGAGATCAACGGCCTGAAATAAACTGTTACGCTTGGTTGTAGACACAAATCATATTAAGGAATCCCCGCGAATGCCATGCATGTCGCGGGGATTCTTTTGCATTTTTCTATAACCGAAGTGAATAACGCCGGCCGTTAAAATGGACGATCATCGTTTGGAAATGCAAATTCAAAGCGGGCATAGGGCTGGGGTTTGTACGGTGGAATCAATTTTTTTAATGAGACGAACCGGTGCGTCATAAGAAGCACCCTTCAACAACACTTTGGGATTAGTGTGGCCGCGTCTACAAGGTTCTAGTTTAATCATCAAATTGTACAATTCTTTTAGTTGCTATATAGTTATTATAACGAAAATCCATCTTGAAATGTAGGCATTTCTTTGCTATAATATGTAAGGAATTTAAATAATAACTACATAGTTTTAGTATGCAGTCCTAATTTTCTTTAATTTCAATACAACCCTGCATAGTAATCATATATATGTATGCATCCGATTAGTTGTTATTGCTTTACACGCGGCCGTAAATGCTTGCGATTTCACAGGTTGGCACGATTTTTTTGTTACCCGCAGCTCGGAGCGCTGTAAAAATATTATCTAAGGAGAGAAGATACATGAAAAAGTTTATCTCTTTGTCCCTAGTGCTGATCATGGTCATCAGCCTTGCTGCTATTGGTTTAGCAGGCTGCAGCACTAGTACGACTTCGGGAACCTCCGGCAAGTTCGCCTTTGATACAGGTGATCCGGACACGCTGACTGTTATCCAAAATTTTGACCCGCAGACCTTCCAGCCGGGCGTTAACGACGAGCAGGCTGGCCTGCGCATTTGGGATCAGATATACGAGCCCTTGTTCATGCTGACCAACGAGGGTGAAGTTACCCCCTGGCTAGCCACCGAATACACTTGGGAGACTCCCACTCGCATGGTCGTCAAACTGCGTGATGATGTCAAGTTCAGCGATGGCAACCCCTTCACCGCTGAGGACGTTGTCTTCACTCTCACCCACGCCAAAGAGATCGCGCTGCCCAACCCCTTCTTTAATCTTATCGACACCGCCGAGGTGGTGGATGCTCACACCGTCGCCTTTAACCTGAAAGCGCCCCAGACGACCATGTCTGCTATTCTGTGCAACGGCCAGTGCGGCATTGGATCCAAGAAGGCTTTCGAAGATGGCAAGGGCGACTATTTGGGCGCTTCCGCCATCGGTACCGGCCCCTATAAGCTGGTGTCTTACACACCCGGCGATATGATCAATCTCACCGCTAACGAGAATTACTGGCGTGAAGGTGAGCCTAAGATCAAAAACATTGATATGCGCGTTGTCTTGAGCGCTGAGTCCCGCTCAACTGAGGCCAAGTCGCTCCAGAATGATATCGTAATTGATTGCAACACCCGTGACTATCCGCAAATTGATGCTCTTGACGGCATCCACGTGGATACCCAACAGACCGCCAAAACCGTGTATCTGTTTTTGAACTCGGCTAAGGCACCCATGGACAATCCAAAAGTCCGCGAGGCGTTCGCCCGGGCCATTGACGTTACGCAAACCGTGAAGCTTGCCTATGGCGATTACGGTATGCCTGCTACCGCTATGGTTTCCCCAAACATACTGGGTCGCAACGAGGATACCTATAAGAAGTACTATGGTACTGGCCACGATGTGGCCGCTGCCAAGGCGCTCTTAGCTGAGGCTGGTTATTCGGATGGCCTTGATCTTGAGATCGCTGTTAACAACACCAACACCCAGCGGTGCGACATGGCCGAAGCTATGCAGGCTCAGGTTAAAGAAGCCGGCATCAACTTGGCGGTCAATAAGCTGGAGGATGGTCCCATGCGCGAGTATATCAACGGCGGTAAACATCAGATGTGCATCTACGCCTTTACTTGCATAACCATGGAGGGCGATGGTTTCCTATCTCAAATTCAGCCAGGCTCCTCTAACTTGGCCCAGCTCGGTTACGCCAACCAGGCTTTCTTCGACAAATACCTTGAAGGCGCTTCCACCACGGATAGGGCTGCCCGCGGCAAGATTTGGGAAGATTGCTTGGAGATGCTCATGCAGGACTATGCCATGGTTCCCTTGTGGCATACGGCCATAGGCGCTGCTGTCAGGGACAATGTGCAGGGATTCTCCTGGGCCACCGACTACGAGGAAACTTTCTACCAGTACTGCACCAAGTAAGTAGCCAATCTGCTTATTTAAAACGCTTAACCGAAAAAGGGGAAGGTAGTTACTACCTTCCCCTTTTATTTCCCTAAGGAGAAATAATGAGGGCCGCTCAATTGAACGCCCGATAAAAATATGGAAGCTGCCTCTCCTACGTTAAAACTCCAAAAACTTCTTTACAATCGCTAGTTGTACCGCGACCGCACCGGGGAGCGCATCTTCGTCAATATCAAACCTGGGGTTGTGGTGATCAAAGTCCGTTTTCAATGTCGGATTCCCAGAGCCATAGAAATAGTAGGCACCGGGAACGATATGGGTAAATTCCGCGAAATCCTCGCCCACCATGGTACGGATACCGGAGGAAACGATCTTATCCGCCCCAAGGATTTCGCCCGCCGCATCCGCAGCCAGAGCGGCAAGGGTGGGATCATTTTCCAGAAGCGTGTTTCCGCATTGAAACGTCAGGTCAAAGCCACAGCGGTAGGTTTTGCAAACGCCTTCTACAAGCTGGCGCATCCGCGCGCGAACCGCGTCCCTGCCGGAGTGAAGGCAGCGCATGGAACCGGAAAGCTCAACCTTTTCCGGGATGATGACCTCCTTGGTTCCGCCATGTATGGTGCCTACGGAAATTACGGTAGGCTCCATGGGGTTCAGTTCCAGGGCACAAAGTGTCTTGAATGCGTCTAGCACGTGCGCAGCCGTGTCGATGGGGTTAACGCAGTGGTGCGGGGAACCGCCGTGGCCAGGCTTGCCGATAAGCGTCAAGTAAAAATAGTCACTGGAAGCCATTAAGGGGCCGGGGCATACGCCCACGGTATCGGTGGGCAAATAGGCCCACAAATGCATTCCAAATATGGCGTCTGGCCTTGGATGTTCCAGAGCGCCCGCCCGAATCATCCGTTCCGCGCCAGCGTCCTCCTCATTGGGCTGGAAGAGAAAGACCACAGTGCCCGGAATCTCCGCGCGGTGTGCCGCAAGAATTTTGGCCGCAATGAGCAAAATGGCAATGTGCCCGTCGTGACCGCAGGCGTGCATAAGGCAGGGGGTCTTGGAAGCGAAGGGCAGTCCGGTTTCCTCGGTGACGGGCAGCGCGTCTATATCCGAGCGGAAGCAAATCACCTTTCCTTCCCGGCCGCCCCGCAAAACGCCTACGACTCCCGTTTGCGTGCAGCGCCGCACCTCATCCAGCCCGAGGTCTTGCAGGTACGCTTCAATGATTTCCGCTGTTCTGAACTCTTGCAGCCCCAGCTCGGGGTGGGCATGAAAATCGCGCCGCAGGGAAATAAGTTCATTATACAATGCCAAGGCTTCATCTCTGGGAGTCATAGGAATCTCCTTAATAATTTCAGCAATAAATTCCGGGTTTTAGAACGCCTACATAGGGCACGTTGCGGTAGTGGTTGTTGTAGTCCAGCCCATAGCCTGCTGCAAATACGTTGGGGATGGTGAAACCGATATAATCCGGGGTGATGTTGCATTCCCGGCGTTCAGGCTTGTCCAGCAGGCAGACGATTTTCAACGAAGCAGGCTGGCGTGTTTCCAGCAGTGTGGTAAGGTGGTGGAGCGTCAGTCCGCTGTCCATGATGTCCTCCACAATCAGCACGTGCCGTCCGGTGATGCTGTTGTCCAAGTCTTTGGCGATGCGCACGATTCCGGAAGTCTTGGTACTGCCTCCATAACTGGAAATGGACATAAAGTCCATCTCCATGTGGCAGGTGATGTGCCGGGTCAGGTCGGAAAAAAAGTGCACGGCCCCCTTGAGGATACATACTAAAATGGGATCTTTTCCTTCATATTCGGCCGATAACTCCGCGCCCAACTGGGCAACGCGCTTTTTTAGCGCATCTTCGTCAATGAGTACTTGCGCCATATCTTGGGTTAGGTCGGTTTTTTCAGTCATTTGTACCTCCGTTGAAAATAGGATGATATGTCACACGCAGTATGTCCCGCGTGGAAGAATCCACTTTTACGGTTTCAGAAATGCCGTAGCCCGGCAGGAAAAGCGCCTCTTCCTGTGCATAAAGCATGGGGAGTGCGCGACCCTCCCGGGGCACTTTGCGGTCAATAAAAAAGTCCTTGAGTTTTTTTCTGCCGGGCGCACCCAAGGGGAAAAAGCGATCGCCGTCTCTTCGCGTGCGAACGCAAAGACCGTCCGGCAGTTTGCCTGCGTCCATGTAGCCAACGGCAGGGCTCTTTTCGATTTCACCCACAAAGGGCTTCGCAAAAAAGTCGCCAAGGGGCGTCTTGGTAATGCCGCTCAAGCAAAAAGGGACGCAAAATTCGGGAGAATCCGGAATTGTTCCAAAGCAGATATTCTCGTTGCTGATCCATGCGGCGATATGCGGCAGGTCGGCACGGGTTCCGGTCTGCGCCGCAAGCATGGAACAAAGCCGCTCAATATGGCAGCGGTCCACGTCGGCCGTTGCGCCCGCCGCGCAGAGGGCAATCCGCAGAGCCCGGGTCAAAACGGGCAGTGGCTGTGCCGCCAGCTTGCGCCGATCGTAGCCAACTTGTGTACACGCCTCCGCCAGAGCGGAGCGGGCAAGGGAATCTAAATAATCCTCGTCCCGCCGAAGCAGTTCTGCGGTGGAGCACAAAGAGTCCACAATGGCGGGATTAAGGTTCTCCCGCAGGTATGGGATTACGTCCAGCCGGATTCGGTTGCGGGTCGCACAGCGCAAAAAGTTGGTGGTGTCGGTACAATAGGAAAGGCCGTTCTCCGAAAGATACGTCTCAATGTCTGCTCGTTTCACGCAAAGCAGCGGACGTACCACGTTGCCCCGCCGGGGCCGCATTCCCACAAGGCCAGTTAGGCCGCTGCCCCGGAAGAGATGCAAAAGGATGCTTTCCGCCTGGTCGTCCCTGTGATGGGCCACGGCGATCACGCTTGCCCCGAAGACCGCCGCCAATCGGGCAAAACAATCATACCGGGCGTCCCGGGCCGCTTGCTCCAAAGTTTTACCTTCCACCTCGGCCATGGCCGGCACGTCCAGCCGCTCTACGGTGAGCGGGATACGCAAAGACTCACAAAGCACCCGTACGAAGGCTTCGTCTTCGTCTGCGTCTGCGCCCCGAATTTCGTGGTTCACGTGAACGGCGCAAACGTCATATCCCAGCGCCAGGAGCACGTGTAGCAGAGCCACGGAATCCGGCCCGCCGGAAAGGCCCACCAGCACCTTGCCTTTGGGTGCGATGAGGCCGTGTGTTTGAATGAATTTTGCAACGGTGCTTTTCATGCAATCAGTATACATTCCCCCGGGAGCATTTGACAAGGGCATGCGGCGAACCTATAATAATGAAGTATTACAAGATGGGGAGAAGAATCAACATGAAACTCGGCGTCGTCGGCCTGCCCAATGTGGGCAAAAGCACACTTTTCAACGCGATTACCCAAGCGGGTGCCCAGGCGGCGAATTATCCCTTTTGCACCATCGATCCCAACGTGGGCATGGTGGTGGTGCCGGATGAGCGGTTGGACGTGCTGGCCAAAATGCACAATCCTGAAAAGATCACGCCCACCACAATCGAATTCGTGGATATCGCGGGTCTGGTGCGCGGCGCCTACAAGGGCGAGGGGTTGGGAAATAAATTTCTCTCCCACATCCGGGAAGTGGATGCCGTCGTACATGTGGTGCGCTGTTTTGAGGATGACAACATCGTCCATGTGGACGGTTCGGTAGATCCGGTGCGGGATATGGAAACCATCAACATTGAGCTGATTTTCGCGGATCTGGATACTGTGGACCGCCGGATCGACCGCGCGCAGAAGAACAGCAAGGGCGGGGAAAAGAAATTCCTTTCAGAGCTGGAGCTGCTCAAACAGATCAAGGCCCAGTTGGAATCCAACCGACCCGTGCGGGGCATGGTGCTTAGTGAAGAGGAAAAAGAGCTGGCGGATCAGATGTTTCTGCTTACGGATAAGCCCGTGATCTATGTGGCGAACATCTCGGAAAATGAGCTGGGACAGGAGACTCCCGCGGTGCAGGCGCTCTATGCGGCGGCTGCGTGCGAAGGTGCCGAGGCGCTTACCATCTGTGCCAGACTGGAAGAAGAAATCTCGGAACTTTCCGACGAAGAAAAGAAACAGTTCCTCAAGGAGATGGGTATCGGCGAAAGCGGCTTGGATCAGCTGGTCAGGGCCTGCTACAAGCTGCTAGGCCTCATCAGCTATCTGACGGCCGGCCCTAAGGAAGTCCGTGCCTGGACCATTGAGCGTGGCACCAAGGCGCCGCAGGCGGCAGGGAAGATCCATACAGACTTTGAGAAGGGCTTTATCCGTGCGGAAATCGTCTCCTACGCTACGCTCATGGAACACGGCTCCATGCAGACTTGCAAGGAAAAAGGGCTGATCCGTTCTGAGGGGAAGGATTACGTCATGCAGGATGGCGACATCGTGCTCTTCCGGTTTAACGTCTGATAAATCCATGCCGAGAATGGATTGCCGAAACGAATGGCATGTGTTATAATGAATCCTGCGTTTTACGAAACGCCAATGTGCCTGTAGCTCAGCTGGATAGAGGATCAGACTCCGACTCTGAGGGTCTAGGCAGACCAAAACCGAATATGTGCCTGTAGCTCAGCTGGATAGAGTATCAGACTCCGACTCTGAGGGTCTAGGCAGACCAAAACCGAATATGTGCCTGTAGCTCAGCTGGATAGAGTATCAGACTCCGACTCTGAGGGTCGAAGGTTCGAATCCTTTCAGGCACGCCAAAAAACCTCCGAAAACAGCCTGTTTTCGGAGGTTTGTCTTTTGGTCGAAATCTATCGTGATGGTCGCCATACCACATTTACCACATTTTTATTAGGTGAAAGCCAGAGCTTCAACGCAAATTGTAAGGAGTAAAAAACATAAATTTTGCCGCATACCACATTTTTACTACATTTTTTATATAACGCACATTTATTGAACGATAAGCAATAGACGCATAAGACAAAACTATGAAAGCGGGGATAACGAAATGACGAAAAGCAAAGAGGAATTAAAGGCAGCCTTGATGGCGCAAGAAGTCTATATGGCTGATGGCGAAACGCCCAACACGACAAAGCTGAACATAATCTCCGGTGCGGTTATTCCACCGCTGACGGAGGCCATGTGTCAGGAAAGGGACAGCATAGACTCAATTGACGCAGTCGAAGCCTATCTATGGGAACTGTATGAAAAATCGGAGTACTCCACTATCGGCGGTATCTTGCAAGTGCTGTATCTTTTGCATGAAATGGCCGTTCCTGAAATTTTTGAAACACTGCTTCAATATGGTGATCCTGTCCTATTGGAGGTGTTCTTCTATGAGTCTCTAGTGGATTTTTCTGACGTAAAGCTGGATTATCAAGATGATTGCGCAGAAACCAGCGAATAAGGCAGAGCTTAAGAGTATCAAACTGGTCGTTTACCCTAAAGAGTAAGCGGCCTTTTTTATTTTAGTAAGGAGGAACCACTATGACCAAAGTAATTGCTCTTGCCAACCAGAAGGGCGGCGTAGGGAAAACGACCACAGCCGTGAACTTAGGCATCGGCCTCGCACGTCAAGGGAAGAAGGTATTGCTCATCGATGCTGACGCACAGGGCAACCTGACGGATTCGCTGGGCTGGAGTGAGCCGGACAAGCTGCCCATATCCCTTGCCACCATCATGACCAAGGTGATAATGGACGAACCTATGGCCCCGGACGAAGGTATCCTGCATCACGCGGAGGGCGTTGACCTCATGCCCGCGAACATCGAGCTTTCCGCAATGGAGGTATCGCTTGTAAACACCATGAGCCGCGAAATCGTGCTGCGGAATTATCTAAACGAGGTCAAGGACAAATACGACTATGTGCTGATCGACTGTATGCCGTCCCTTGGCATGATTACCGTTAACGCCCTTGCCGCTGCCGATAGTGTAATCATCCCCGTACAGGCGCATTATCTTCCCGCAAAGGGCATGACGCAGCTTTTGCAGACCATTAGCAGGGTGAAACGGAACATTAACCCGAACTTGAAGATCGAGGGCGCTTTGCTCACTATGGTGGATAGCCGCACGAACTTTGCAAAGGACATTTCGTACATGCTCCGCAGCAATTACGGCGATAAACTGCGCGTGTTCAAAACGGAGATACCTCTCGCAATCAAGGCGGCGGAAACCAGCGCGCAGGGCAAAAGCATCTATATCCATGATGCGCACGGGAAGGCGGCAGCGGCATATGAAGCTCTGACGAAGGAGGTACTTGGCGATGTCCAGCGTGAGAAACATGAAATTGACGTCAGTAGATGATCTGTTTTCCAGTGAGGAATCCCGGCAGGCAGAGCGGCAGCAGCAGGGAGAGACGGTGTTGACGGTCCCAGTTTCCGAGGTGCATGATTTTGCGAACAATCCTTATCGCGTCCGGCAGGACGCGGAGCTGATGGACATGGTGGAGAGCATTACCCGCATCGGTGTCCATACACCCTGCCTTGCCCGGCCGCGCCCCGAGGGAGGATACGAGCTGCTTTCAGGGCATCGGCGCAAGCTGGCCAGTACGCTTGCGGGGTGCAATACGCTTCCGCTCATCGTGCGGGAAATTGATGATGACGCTGCTACAATCCTTGTAGTGGATGGAAATATCCAGCGTGAGACTATTACTATGAGCGAAAAAGCACAGGCATATAAAATGAAGCTGGAAGCGCTAAAACGTCAGGGACAGCGCACTGACTTAACTTCTCGCCAAGTTGGCGAGAAGTTGTGGAGTGTCGATGAAGTCAGTAAAAATGACAAGGAAAGTGCAAGAAATATTCACCGCTATATCCGGCTCACCGAACTTATCCCGCCCCTCCTCGAAATGGTGGACGATAAGAAGATCGCCTTTAACCCTGCCGTGGAATTGTCCTATCTGCCGCAGGAGCTTCAAACCGAGCTTATGGACATTATTATGGTGCAGGAGGAATGTACGCCCTCGCTCTCGCAAGCGCAGAGGCTCAAGCAGGCGGCTCAGGAGGGCAAACTTGACCGCAATGGTATGGAGCTTGTGATGCAGGAGGAAAAGCCGCAGCAAAATAACGTCACTATTAAGGGCAGTAAACTCGAAAAATACTTCCCGAAGGATTTTACCCCAAAGGAAAAGGAAGAAATGATTATCCGAGCACTCGACCTGTATTGCAAAAAGCTAGAACGGCAGCGACAGGAGCGAGACGTTGAGAGATAAAGCGTCTGTGCTGACGAGCATAGGCGCTTTTTTTATGCTCGGAAATCAGAAAGGAGGTATCATCCATGCTCTTTACTAAGGACAAAACGCGGGAATACGAACGCCTGATGCAACAAAAGCCGGGATTTGACCGCCGCACGGTGCAAACGATGAAGGATCGAAATTGCTCAAATTGCCTGCATTACGACCACAAGGCCAAAAAGTGCGGTTTTAAAACATGTATCGTGTTCCAGGATTGAGCATTTTACACCAAGGGGGGAGTCTGCCCATTTGGCTGTTGCAATCTACGCAACTCATCCGCCACTGGTGGCGTTTCGGCCCCGTCCCTTCCCCCAGACCCCCAACCCTATATTACCAGCCGAAGATATTACTACCCGAGAAAAAGAAATGGCTGTACCTATGAGCTTTTTATATATCTTAGGGCTTTTTGTTGTCCAGTAGGCACCCCGCCCATTTTCTTCTCGGTTAGTAAGTTTTAGGGAGTGGCGTCGCGTCACTTCCCTACACTAAATACTTCGCCCTATCATGGCACATATATTTTCAGATAATGAGTAAGACAAGGCAGCAGGTACATCAGGGGACGTAGGATTTTCTTGCGTTCCCTGCATCGTTTTGTCAGCAAAATAATTGTGCATATTTTGTTTCTGCGATACAATAAACAAAAATCACTTCTTTAGGAGTTTCTCAATGAACGTTACAAGCGAAAGAGTGTGCGCATGATTACAGGCGAGCTGAAAAATAAAGTTGATAAACTGTGGGAGATGTTCTGGACAGGCGGATTGACTAACCCGCTGGATGTCATTGAGCAGATCACCTACCTGATGTTCATCCGTGACCTTGACAAGAGCGACAATACCCGCCAGAAGGAAAGCGGTATGTTGGGCACTCAATATATCAGTTATTTTGATGGGAAAGAACATTTAAGATGGTCTACTCTGCGGGATAAACCTGCGGAGGTTCTCTACCAAACGGTGCAGGGCGAAGTATTCCCGTTTATTAAAAAGCTCAATGGAAACAGCGGAACATATGCGAAATACATGGCCGATGCTATTTTCAAGGTGCCGACGCCGCAGTTGCTGGAAAAAATCGTAACGGCGCTGGATGAGATGTATGATTTGATTGATAAGCTGCCGGATAAACGGGACGCACGGGGCGACTTATATGAATACATGCTTTCAAAACTCTCCACGGCGGGTACCAACGGCCAGTTTCGCACGCCGCGGCATATTATCCGCATGATGGTAGAGCTTTTGGATTTGAAGCCGGATGACGTCATCTGCGACCCGGCCTGCGGCACCAGTGGATTTTTGGTTTGCGCGGGTGAATACCTGAAAGAGCATTATCTGGAGGAAATATTCTACAACAAAGCGGCAAAGGCGCGTTATGACAGCACTATGTTCACCGGCTATGATATGGACCGCACCATGCTGCGTATCGGCGCCATGAACATGATGACCCACGGCATTGCCAACCCGAAAATCGAGTATAAGGACAGCCTGTCCGATCAGAATACCGACACGGGTAAATATACCAAAATCCTGACCAACCCGCCCTTTAAGGGTAGTTTGGACTATGATATCGTCTCCACCGACCTGACGAAGATAACCAAAACCAAAAAGACGGAGTTGCTGTTTCTGGCACTGTTCATGCGCATGCTGAAAAACGACGGGCGTTGTGCCTCCATCGTACCGGATGGCGTGCTGTCCGGCTCCTCTAATGCGCACAGGGACATCCGCAAAGAAATCATTGAGAACCATCGGCTGGAAGCGGTGATCTCCATGCCCTCCGGCGTGTTCAAGCCCTATGCCGGGGTAAGCACTGCCGTGATCGTATTCGCCAAGACGGGCGGCACGGACAAGGTGTGGTTTTATGACATGCAGTCTGACGGTTACAGCTTGGACGATAAGCGCACCCCGCTGGAGCAGAGCGATATGCCCGATATCGTGGCGCGTTTTCATGCGCCGGAGCCAGAGGAAGGCCGCAAGCGTACCGAGCAGAGCTTCTTTGTACCCAAAGCTGAGATCGTAGGCAACGATTACGACCTTTCCATCAATAAATACAAGCAGAGCGCCTATGAGGAAGCGGAACACCCCTCTCCCTTGACGATCATGGCTGAGATCAACGAACTGGAGATGGAGATCTCTGCGGGTCTGGCGGAACTGGAGGAGATGCTGCGTGGGTAAATGGGAGAGGAAAACGGTAGGAGAAATCAATAACTATAAAGGGAAATCAGTCAATCCTTTGAATGCTCCTAATCAAACATATGAGTTATATAGCGTTCCAAGCTGGGATAATAATTATCCGGAAATAATTAAGGGTTCAGAAATTGGGTCGACAAAGCAAATAGTCGAGAAAGATGATGTTTTACTATGCAAGATTAATCCACGTATTAATAGAGTATGGATCGTCCAACAACATACAGAATACCCCCTAATTGCGTCTTCAGAATGGATAATTGTAAGAAATAAAGCAATAGATAGTCGCTACTTATCAAAATACTTTCAGTCACCATTGTTTCGTAACATGATGATTTCCGAGCAATCGGGAATCGGTGGTTCATTAACAAGAGCTCAGCCCAAAAGAGTGAGTGCATATCCAGTTCCTCTGCCGTCTTTGCCCACCCAACAAAAAATCGCCGATGTGCTCGATCGTGCCAGCGCCCTCATCGAAAAGCGTAAGGCACAGATAGATAAACTGGATTTGCTGATTAAGTCGCAGTTCATTGAGATGTTCGGCGACCCCGTGACGAATCCGAAAGGATGGGAGATAAAACCTCTCAGATCTATAATTTGTAGCTTGAGGTATGGAACAAGTACGCCACCAAGCTTTTCAGTAAATGGCTATTCTTTTATTCGAGCAACAAACATTAAAAAAGGTGCAATAGTTCCTGAAGATATGTGCTACATTGATGAGAAAGAAGCAAATAAATTTTCAAAGTGCCAAGTTAAAGCAGGTGAGATGATAATTGTACGCAGTGGAGTCAATTCGGGAGACACTTGTGTAATTTCTGATGAATATAATGGCCATTTCGCTGGTTATGACATTATCATTACTCCGGATAGAAGGCAAATAGATTCTGTTTTCCTTAATGTGCTTATGAATACCAACTATATGCAAGTAATAATTAAGCCACTAACGAGAAGAGCAGCACAACCTCATCTAAATGCTGAACAGGTTAATGGATTTTCGATAATTCTTCCCCCCCTCGTTCTCCAAACCGAATTTGCAGCCTTTGTCCAGCAGATAGAGGCTCAAAAATCCCTGCTCCAGCAATCTCTTGCCGAGCTGGAGCTAAACCACAAATCCCTGATGCGAAAGTGTTTTAAGGAGGAAATGTTTAATGGATAATCTTAACACGGCAATAGTAGACCTTGCAGTCCAATTGTCAACCTTAGCGGTTAAAGGAACGGCAACTGCTGTAACGACCAAAATTAAAGCTGCAAAAGAGATAAAAGATAATGAAAAGCTTCGGAATGTATATGATGAGATTGTAAATGAGCTCCTAAATGAGCGTGATGAAGCTGTGCGAATCGCACAGGCATATAAGTCGGAGCTTGATAGGATTGTTATAAGTGATGAGGATATTCAACATTTAGAATCTACTGTATCAAACGTGTTAGAAATATTAAGGGGCTTTTCACCTGATATGCCTGTGGATATATTTGAACAGTTCAAGAGCTTAATTAGTGTAGACACACTAAAAACGATGCAATTGCTGGGGTTTAGCTACAAAGCCGCCATTGGAGAACCATTGACAAATATTTGTGCTGATGCTATACGTTCTTGGGGAAACAAGAAACCTTCCCAAGGAGGAAATGCCACTCAGAATCGTAAAAAATAATACTCCAATCAACATCGAGGTGACCGCCATGCGTACCAATTTTGACTTTCTCACGAACGACCCGCAGTTTGAACCCTTTGCTGAGTCGGCAATTACAGCAGAGCGTGTTCTGCCTATTTCCCCTGCCCTGTGCGCCACGGCGTGCCGTGCGGCCATGGAGTTTGCGGTCAAATGGGTCTACAGCGTGGATAAGTCTCTTCGCAAGCCCTATGAGGACAAGCTGGTCACCCTTATCAGCACCGAGGATTTCAAGGACTTGATTCCATCCGGCATGATCGCCAAGTTGAATTATCTGCGTCGGATAGGGAATAACGCCACCCACAACCCCAAGGGTGTCAGCCCGGACCAAGCGATACTGGCGCTGCAAAACCTCCACAGCTTTATGGATTTTGTCGCATATTGCTATGGTTCGAATTATAATGAAGTTCCCTTCGACAAATCTTTGTTTGATATTTTGTACTATGACCCAATGCCTGTAGTCCCCATGCAGCCGGAAGAGGTGGATTTCCAGACGCTGCTGGACGAAAACTTCCCCAAGCGCGAAAAGCTTACCGCCAAGCGCGTAGCGCAGCTTAAACAAGGCTATACCGTCAAGCCCATGGATATGACCGAGGCACAAACCCGCAAAGCATATATTGACGTAATGCTGCAGGATGCGGGCTGGCAGCGAGGGCCCAACTGGGTAGATGAATACCCCATCGACGAGATGCCCAACAAATCCGGCAAGGGCGCGGCGGACTATGTGCTGCTGGGGGATGACGGCAAACCTTTGGCAGTCATCGAGGCCAAGCGCACCAGCGCCAATGTGGAGAAGGGCCGCCAGCAGGCGGTGCTCTATGCGGATTATCTAGAAAAGAAGCATGGCCAGCGCCCCATCATCTTCATGACAAACGGCTACGAAACCCGCATCTGGAGCGATAAATATTACCCGGAGCGGCTGGTATCCGGCATTTACTCCAAGCGAGATTTGGAAAAAGAGTTTAACAAGATGCGCAGCCGTACGCCTCTCAAGGGCGTAAAGATCAGCGATGCTATCTCCAACCGCTATTGCCAAAAGGAAGCAATACAAGCCGTATGTGATGCCTTTGATGCGCGGAACCGCCGCAAGGCGTTGCTGGTGATGGCCACCGGAAGCGGCAAGACGCGAACGGTTATATCTATGGTGGACGTGCTCATCCGGCACGGCTGGGTGAAGAACGTGCTTTTCCTTGCGGACCGCAACGCGCTGGTGACGCAGGCAAAGCGTGCCTTCCATAACCTGATGCCCAACCTTTCCCTTTGCAACCTCACCGAAGGGAAAGAGGAAGCCAGCGCCCGTGCAGTTTTCTCCACCTACCAGACCATGATGAACTGTATCGACGCCACGCGGGATAACGCGGGGGACCGCCTGTTTACGCCGGGGCATTTTGACTTGCTGATCGTGGATGAAGCGCACCGCAGCATCTATAACAAGTACAAAGATATCTTCACTTACTTTGACGCGCTGTTGGTGGGCCTGACCGCTACGCCCAAGGAGGAGATCGATAAGAACACCTACAGCATTTTTGATTTGGAAAGCGGCGTTCCAACCTATGGATATGAGCTTTCCCAAGCGGTGCAGGACGGATATCTGGTGGACTTTGTGTCCATCGAAACCGAGCTGAAATTTATGTCCGAAGGCATTACCTTTGCCGAGCTTACTCCTGAAGAACAGGAAATCTATGAAAGCACCTTTACCGATGAGGATGGCAGCATTCCGGAAAGCATTGATTCCAGCGCTCTCAACGAATGGATTTTCAATCAGGATACCATCAAAAAAGCTCTGAGCATACTGATGCAGCACGGTCAACGCGTGGGGTATGGCGAGAAGATTGGCAAAACCATCATATTTGGCAAGAACCATAAGCACGCAGAAAAAATATTGGAGGTATGGAATCAGGAGTATCCCGATTATCCGCCCCATTATGCGCGGGTGATCGACAATTACGCCAACTATGCCCAAAGCCTGATTGACGACTTTTCGGATAAGAACAAGCTGCCGCAGATCGCCATCTCAGTGGACATGCTGGATACGGGCATTGACGTGCCAGAAATTCTCAATTTGGTATTCTTCAAGAAAGTGATGAGCCGCGCCAAGTTCTGGCAGATGATCGGTCGCGGCACCCGCCTCTGCGAAGGGCTGATAGACGGCAATGATAAGCAGCATTTCTATATTTTCGACCTGTGCGGCAACTTCGGTTTCTTCCGCCTGCATGCCAAAGGACGGGAGGCTGGAATGATGACCACCCTACAGGAGCGTACCTTCAATACCAAGGTGGAGATGGTATATAAAATGCAGGGGCTCACCTTCCAGACGGACGAGCTGCAGGCTTACCGGAAATCGCTTGTGAAAGACCTTACCACGCAGGTCCGTGCATTGCCACGGGATAATTTTGCGGTAAAGCAGCATCTTCGCATCATTGACAAGTATCAGGAAGAGAATGATTTCAATACGCTTACCTACGAAAATACGCTGCAAATCGCCGAGCATATTGCGCCTCTGGTCCTGCCTTCGGGTGAGGAAGTCTCCGCTGCAAGGTTCGATATCCTCATTTACCAGATTGAGCTTGCCATCTTTAGCGAAAAGAGCTATAAGCGTGCGAAAAATGATGTGCTTCGTAAAGCGGATGCGCTTTCCAAATACGGCACTATTCCGGCCATCGCTCACCAGAAGGATTTGCTGGAACAGATTCTGCACAACGATTACCTAGAACGGGCAGGGATTGCCGATTATGAAGATATTCGCGTAAAGCTGCGGGACTTGATAAAGTTTATCCCAGAAAGCGAGCAGGTGCGCTATGATACGGATTTCACGGACGACATCCTGTCCATCGGATGGAACGAATCGCAATTAGACAACGATGATCTGGCCAACTACAAAAAGAAGGTTAATTATTATATCCTCCAGCACCAGAGTATTCCCGCCATCGCCAAGCTTAAAGGCAACCGACCACTGACTTCGGAAGACGTGCATTCACTGGAGCAAATCCTATGGAATGAACTGGGTACCAAAGAGCAGTACGATGCCCAGTATGGCAAAACGCCGTTGGGCGAACTGGTTCGCTCCATCGTGGGCCTTGACCAGAAGGCGGCAAACGAAGCGTTTTCCCGCTTCCTGAACGATGCCGAGCTTGACAGTAGGCAAATGTACTTTGTAAGGCAGATCGTAAACTATATCGTCAAAAACGGTATGATGAAGGATTTGTCCGTGCTGCAAGAAAGCCCGTTTACGGATCAGGGCAGCATCAGTGATCTATTTGATAACGTTTCCATGTTTATGGATTTGCGGGCTGTGATTGATAGGATTAACAGGAATGCGATGGCGGCCTAAGGCGGGCATTCAAAATGCCAATATGTTTACACCCTCAAGCAGCTGCGGCTGCTTTTTTATCTAAAAAATCAAGAAGAAAGTACGTCTATTAAAGGAGTTTTTTGCAAATGAAACAACAGGTATCCCAGAAGCAGATCGAGCGAGCGCGGCAGCTGGATCTGCTTTCTTATTTACAGCAATATAAGCCGCAGGAGCTTGTGCGGATTGGCAGCGGCGTCTACTCTACCCGCGCAAACGACAGCCTAAAAATTTCGCACGGCAAATGGTTCCGCTGGTCAACGGGCGTTGGCGGCGTATCGGCGCTCGACTATCTCATTAAGGTACGGGAAATGCGCTTTGTGGACGCGGTGCTGCATTTATGCGATTGCCTGCGCTTTGAGCCGCCTGAAAAGCACTTTACGTCTAGTCCGCCGAAAAAGCCGTCGTTTGTTCTGCCCATATCGGTCGGAAACAATGACCGAGTGATTGACTACCTCATGCAGCGCGGCATCGGCATGGCGCTATTGCAGTCCTGCATTAATACAGGGAGGTTGTATGAGGATGAACGGCACAACTGCTGCTTTGTAGGTTTTGATCGGGATATCCCCCGCTATGCCATGCTCCGGAGCAGCAGTCCGGGATCCACTTTCCTGCGAGAGGTGGAAGGGAGCGATAAACGGTATTCCTTCTCCCTGCCGTCGCAGGAACAGTCCGATACGCTGTATCTGTTTGAAAGCGCCATAGACTGCCTTTCCTTTGTGGAATTGCAGCGCATGAAAAATGATGGGTGGGAGCCGGGAAATTACCTTTCTTTATCCGGTGTTTATCAGCCGAAACAGGAATTGTCCGAAACGCCGCTGCCCATAGCGCTCATGCAGTTTCTGCAGGACAATCCCCACGTCAATCATGTTGCCCTATGCCTGGATAACGATGAAGCGGGCAGAACCGCGGCGCTGGCGATAAGCGCCCTGCTGCGGGATCGGTACACGACAGAGCTATTACCGCCAGCCGTGGGCAAGGATTACAACGACCAACTCATGGCAGAAAAGAATATCACAGCACAAATCAGGACCAGGGGCGCAAAAAGCGCTCCTTCCCGTTTTAGGGAGGGATACGGAAGATGAAACGGCCACATTTGCAATGAATGCGCGAGTACAGGTGAATTCATTTTTCGGACAGTACGATTGGGGCGATGCTCTGCATCGTACTAGCAAGCACTGAATTTGTGTGACCACAAATTCGCTTGTAAGGGAGAACCCTTAGACCCCGGCATGATATAATGGCGAAAACGATGCAAAGGGAGCAAAGCGATGGAAGATTTCAAGCTCGGCAGATACCGTCATTTTAAGGGCAATGAATATGAGCTGTTATATCTTGCGAAGCACGCCGAAACCTTGGAAGACATGGTCGTATACCGCGCGCTGTACGGTGAGCATGGCATATGGGTGCGCCCTGCCGCCATGTGGAATGAAGTGATCGAGCGCGATGGAAAGCGGATGAAGCGCTTTACCTACATCGGAGACTAAGCTACCATATAAACAAAAATCCGGCTGCCGTGATCATCAAAACGGTAGTCGGATTTTTTGCGGTTATACCTTTTCTTGCTCTCTGCCTTTCGTGTGACCGGATTGATGTCGCCCCACGTCTGTCGCCTTGCGCTGTTGAGCGCGCGCTTTGCTTCCTTTGAAAGCTTTTCTTTCGGAATGAACTTTTGCATGCTTCATCCCTCCTCTCGAAGTGAGATTATACAGGAAACCAACCGAATATTCAAGCAATTGCCTGTGAACATCCACGGGCTTTTAATTTGAAAGGAGCAATTATGAAAATACTTGTTGTTGAACCCCAAAAGACTCCCTATGAAAAAGAGATTAACGGTGATCTTAAATCCCTGCAAAACGAGGTGGGCGGCTTCGTCGAGGCGGTGTATCCTTACGACGACCCCGTTGCCATCGTCTGCAACGAGGAGGGCAAGATGATCGGCCTTGATCTGAACCGCGCGTTGTATGGCGAGGACGGGCAGATGTATGATATCGTTGCAGGCACCTTCTTTATCACAGGACTTGGCGAGTCGGATTTCGCTTCTTTGTCGCAGGAGCTTATGGAGAAATACCGCAAAAAATTTTACTCACCTGAGATATTTGTCTGGGAAGGGGATAACTTAAAACCTATCAAGATGATTTCCGACAAACAATCAGAGCGAGCGCACAAGCCACTGAAAAAGCGCAGTGAACCAGAACGATGAGAAGCCGTCCTTACCGCGTGTGGGCGCATCTCAACGAGGCGGAGTATAATTCGCTTATGCGAAACGCCAAGCGAACTGGCCTTTGCCGGGAGACTTATATTCGCTCCATCCTGGCAGGACGCGTACCGCGTGAGCAACCGCCCGCCGGCTACTACGGCATGATACGTGAGCTAAACGCGATTGGAAACAGCCTCAATCAAATCGCCGCCCGGGCAAATGCCACGGGCTTTTTTCTTGCCGAAGAATACGAGCAAAACGCTCGGGCATTGGAGAATACAGTTTTAAGAATACAGGCGGCGGTGACGTTGCCGGACAAGCAGAGGTAAAGTGATGGCCACGACGAAGATTTGGGATGTGCGCGGGCGACTGGACCATGTGATCGACTATGCCCAGAATGCAGACAAGACAGGGAATCCCGACTGGGAGCAGAGCGGGACGATGCTTGATGTCATGCAGGACGCAATGACCGACGCCAAAGAGCGCGGATTAATCGACGCGCTGGAATACGCCATGAACGACTGCAAGACGGAAAAACGTTTTTATGTGTCCGGCGTCAACTGCAATCCCAATATCGCCCGGGAGCAGATGCAGCTTGCCAAGGAGCAATGGGGCAAGACGGGCGGCATCGTGGCCTATCATGGATATCAGAGCTTTGCGCCCGGCGAAGTCACGCCGGAGCTGGCACAGAAAATCGGTGTAGAACTTGCCCAGAGGCTGTGGGGCGACCGCTTTCAGGTAGTGGTCGCCACCCATCTCAACACCAATTGCTGTCATAACCATTTCGTGCTCAATTCGGTATCTTTCACGGACGGCAAGCTGTACTACGATCAAAAAGCCACTTACATGCTCATGCGGCGCACCTCCGACGAGTTGTGCCGCGAGCATAACCTTTCTGTCATTGATGCGCCGAACAACAATGGCAAGCACTATGCCGAATGGCAGGCGGACAATCAGGGTCAACCCACATGGCGCAGCGCCATCCGCGTGGATGTGGATCAGGCAATCATGGTGTCTATGACGTGGAGTGCATTTCTTCGCTCCTTGCGTGAGCAGGGATATGAGGTAAAGACGGGCGTAAAGCATATTGCCATTCGCCCACCCGGTAAAGAACGGTTTGTACGCCTGCGGTCACTGGGCGAACATTACACCGAAGAGGCCATTAGGCTAAGGATACTTGGCCAGCGCGCACCTGTCCGCGCGCCGAAGCCGGAGCCAAAGAAGGTACGGCATATACGAGTACATGGCGATTTCCGTTTATCCAAGGTCACATGGAAGGGACTTCGTGCCCTGTACTTCTTTTATCTGAAAAAGCTCCGCTCAGCACAGCGCCAACCGCAGGAGCGCACCTCATATCTCCTGCGGGACGATTTGCGGCAGCTTGATAAGATCAATGAGCAGACAAAGTTTTTGTTCACTCATAAAATCGATACGGGAGAGCAGCTTACGGATTATAGGCAGGAGGCGGAGAATCAGATTGCCCTTCTAATATTTGAGCGTACAAAGCTAAACCACGAAAAGCACAGAATCGGCATTTCAGATGACCGCTGGGGCGAAATTGATTCAAGCATAAAATCCATTTCAGTTCAGATCAAAAATCTTCGGCGTGATGTAAAGCTATGTGATGATATCGCCAAGCGCTCAATTAAGTTGCATGAGAAAGAAAAACAACGAAAGGCGGAGCTTAAGAAAAGGCAAGTCAACGGCGGCAAAAAAGTAGGAAAAATGCTGTAGAAAGGGTATGAGTTATTGGTACAAACACGGGATTATGGTATAATTTACCTAAAATCATCATTGATGAGAACGGCGTGATCGAGAAGATTATGAAGAAAGTGAAGCCGCATACGAATGCGGCGGAGATTTTGGAGTATTTGAAGAGATAGCATGGCCGAATTGCCTGTTGTGGCAATTATACGCAGTTCGCCCAGCGGTAAGTTTGTACCATAATGTGCAATTGAGAGAAATAGTTGGATATTATTTGATGATAGATAGTGAGGGCCATTATGGAGAAGATAACTACTCAGAGTAGAGGGAGTGGATTCGTGGAAGTTAATCAGGAATTCTTGCTTGACGAAACACCAAGGACAAAAACCGTGTTCAAGGCGGCAATGCACTCAGGTGGAATCCGTGGGGATATTATAAGATACCGGAAAGATGCCAACGGGGATCGTAAGGAGCTTGTATCAGTTAATTTCAACTCTCTTCATGAAGATGAGGGAGTTAAAATTACATTACCCACCGAAGCAACCGGCAAACTTTATCAGAGCTTAGAGGAATTAAGGTTAGTGCTTGAGGAGAAAGGCATCCGTTACGGAGAGCATAGCTTTACGATTGCTGATGCCGATGCCATAGTTATTAACGAACAGAATAAAGCGGGTATAATTCGAAAATTACTAGAAGCGGATCTCGGAGAGGAAGTATGGGAGCAACTTGTTCAGGATAATCCAGATATTGCAACCAGACTAGCCTACTCCAAATTGCAAGAAGATAGGACTTCCGTGCTTCACGATTTTGAGCAGAAGCTAGAAGATAGAGATCTTTCGGAAAGCGACTGGCAAGACTTTTTTGAAAATAATACATGGATATTTGGATATGGACTACGTTATCAGATGTTGCGTAATGTACAAAATCAGCCTGACTATGGCGGTAGAAATGTTACTGGGACAGGCGGCCAGCGGGGCGATTTTTTGACTGCGACAGAGGCTGAAACTAAGTTCACTTGTCTTGTCGAAATCAAAAAGCCAACCAGTCCTCTTCTTCAGAGAGCAGCATATAGAAATGGCGTATGGGGAGCCAGTGGCGAATTGTCAGGTGCTATTTCACAGGTTCAAGTTAACTGCTCTCAATGGGAAATATATGGGGCACGAACAGAACAAAATCGAGAGCATTTAGCAGAAATTAATACTGTATCACCCAAAGGGATCGTTATTATTGGGAATACGGTCGAGTTAGATGATTGGGATAAGCGTAATTCTTTTGAACGTTTCCGCCGCGAGATACACAACCCGGAGATTGTGACATATGATGAATTATATGAAAGGGCCAAATACATCGTTGAAGGACAAGCATCTCAGGCTTTTGCTGAGATAGATGACGACTTACCATTTTAATTGTATCCCCCTAATTCATTTATGATTTGACACGCAAATAAAACAGATTGATTGTTTTGAATTTCTCATTATGTTTATAATCAACCTAGCTTGAAGCAAATAAACGCTCACCCAAGACGCCCCTTTCGGAGCGTCTTTTTATATACTTCAAAATAAAGCAAAGGAGCTGATGAACCATGTCCCAACAGGGAGAAGCGGCGGAACAGATCGTCAATATGGCGACCAACGTGACCGTCAAAGGCGTTGAGGTTGCAACCAATCTTGCCGGTAAGGGCGCGTTATCCCTTGCCACTTTTTTGATTGCCGCCTTGAATGACCAGAAGCGGACAAAAGGCAGAGCGCGCATGAGGGCGTTCCATGGGAAACCCACCAAGGTGTTCGTGATCCGCAGCCAGGATATGAAGCAGTTTGCGGAGGAAGCGAAAAAGTATGGCGTCCTTTATGCCGCTGTGTTCAACAAAAAGCAGCCGGATGGCGTGGTGGACGTCGTGGTAAATGCGAACGACGCCGCCAAGGTCAATCGTATCGCGGAGCGCTTTGCCATGCCTGCCGAGGAAGTGGAGCAGCTTCGGGCGTCTATCTTGAAAGCCCGGGAGGAAAAGGAAAAGGCCGCTGCCGAGAAGGAGCGTACCACGCCGCCTGCGGAAAAAGAGGTGCGTACCGCAGGCGAGCAAGCTTTGGATGAGACGATAGGTGCGCCTGCGCCGCAGAAAACAGAGCATATGCAGCCCATCGACCTTACGGAGAAAGCCAAAAACCCTACCAAGGCGCGGATGGAAAAGCCGAATCCGTCCGGGCCTTCCTCAAAGAGCAGCGACGATACCGCCGCGGAGAATCCCACTGAGCGCCCTTCTGTAAGGCAGCAGCTAAAGGAAATCAGGCAGGAGCGTCAGGCGGATAAGGAGGTGCAGCAGCCCGCAAAAGAAAGAACCCGGCAGACCACGCACAAGCAGCCGCAGAAAAAGAAATTATCTAAATTCAAAGGGAGGTAAAAGCCTGTGGACGAAAAACGTATCATCGAGGTGGACGACTATGAGCGCCGCCTCATCATCGACTCGCTAAACGATATGCGAAACGGGTTGATCGACAAGGGCGCAGATACCGATCATGTGGACGATGTGCTCCTTGATGTGATCGGCGCGCCAACCAAGAGAGAGCAGCGCAAAAGGCAACGCTCGAAGGAGCCGTGCCCATGAGCAATCCAAACGAGGATAAGCGAACAACGCTAATCCTGGCCATATTTTTTATCCTTCCCGTCATATGGGTGGCCTTGATGGTCGCCCCGTTTGTTCCTGAGGGCTTGGTGGGTATCGTCCGGAGCTTTCCCCTCGCTATGAACAATCCAACGGCGATAACGTGGTGCGCAGATTCTCTCAAGACCATCCTCGTTTTTTTGCTTATTTATGGTCTGAGCATTGGCGTGTACTTTGACACTCGGCGCAACTACCGCAAGGGCGAGGAACACGGCAGCGCCAAATGGGGGGATCCACGACAGCTTTGCAAGAAATATGCGGATAAGGACAGCGGCGGAAACATCATCCTCACCCAGAACACCCGCATCGGCCTTGACGGGCGTAAGCACCGCCGGAATCTAAATGTGATGGTGGTGGGCGGCAGCGGCGCAGGTAAGACCCGCTTTTATGCCAAGCCCAACATCATGCAGGCCAACACTTCTTTTGTCGTCCTCGACCCAAAGGGTGAAATATTGCGGGATACGGGACACCTTCTTGAACAACGAGGCTATGACATTAAGGTGCTGGATCTCATCAACACGCAGAAAAGCCATGGCTTCAATCCCTTTGTATACCTGCGGGATGATAAGGATGTGCTGCGGCTGGTAAACAACCTGATTCGAAACACTACGCCAAAGGGCGCACAGAGCAACGATCCCTTCTGGGAGCGCGCCGAAACCGCCCTGCTGGAAGCCTTGATTCTGTATTTGGTAAACGAAGCGCCGCCTGAGGAACAGAACTTCCCAATGGTCATGGAGATGATCAACGCCGCGGAGGTGAAGGAAGAGGATGAGGAGTACGCCAGCGTCCTCGACGAGCTGTTCGAGCGCCTTGCCATGCGCGACCCCGACCACCTTGCGGTGAAGCAATATCACATCTTTAAGCTGGCGGCTGGCAAAACTGCAAAGTCAATCCTCATCAGCCTGGGCGTGCGGCTAGAGAAATTTAACCTCCCGCAAATTGCCTCGGTGGTCTCTTGTGACGAGCTGGATATTCCCTCCCTGGGGAAAAAGAGAACGGCACTGTTTGCCATCATCCCCGATAACGACAGCAGCCTGAACTTCATCGTCGGCATGATGTACTCCTCTGTGTTTCAGGAGCTCTACTACTTGGCCGACCATGTATATGGCGGCAGGTTGCCCGTCCATGTTCATTGCGTGATGGACGAGTTCGCAAACGTCGCCCTGCCCGATGAGTTTGATAAGCTCCTTGCCACCATGCGCAGTAGAGAAATCTCGGTATCCATCATCATACAGAACATTGCTCAGCTAAAGGCACTGTTTGAAAAGCAATGGGAGAGTATTCTCGGCAACTGTGACGAATTTCTGTATCTCGGCGGCAATGAGGATTCCACGCATGAGCTTGTGAGCAAGAAGCTCGGCAAGGCGACCATCGACACCAACACCTATGGGAAAAGCTCTGGCAGGAATGGAAACTACTCCACCAACTGGCAGATCAGCGGGCGAGAGCTGTATACTCCGGACGAAGTGCGCATGCTGGATAACCGCTATGCCCTGCTTTTCATCCGCGGAGAGCGCGCCGTACAGGATGAAAAGTACGATGTTCTGCGGCATTCGAATATTAAAATGACGGCGGATGGCAATATGCCGCCCTACAGCCATGGTCAGGCGCCCTATGCGCATGACCTTCATGACATTCTGCTGGACGGCACTTACGAGGACTGCGAAGTGCTTTCAGAGGATGAGATAAACCAACTCTAGGAAAAAGAATCGGAGGAATCAAAACATGTCTAAGAAAATGAAACGAGCCTTCACCCTATTCTGCGCCCTCGTGCTGGCATTCTCCATTACCACGACCGCCTTTGCCACCGACGATCCCCTTGAGGTGGTCAATAACCTTTCGGAATTCATCTATGGGTTGATCCGGGCCATTGGTATGATCCTGCTAGCGTTTGGTATCGTGCAGGTGGGCTTGTCACTCAAGAGCCACGATCCTAGCCAGCGCGCAAACGGTTTCCTGACGCTGGCCGGCGGTATTATTATCACCTTCACACGCGAGATTTTGAATCTCATTACGGGCTGACGCAGGTGCGCTATGGGAGAATACACACCGATTACGGAACAAATGCACATTCACTCTCTGAATGGCGGGCTTGCCGAAGCCACCATCATAGAAAAGATGGGAGACAACAAATATATTGCGGAGTATGGTGGCGTCGAATGCACTGCCATTTTTAATCCCTTTGTCGGCAGATTCTATGTGGATGATAAGTACGGGATCATACAGGACAAAGCGCAGGGCAGGAACGAACCATGCCGATAACATTCATACAAGGCAGGCCCGCCGTAAAACGCGGGCTTTGCCTTACACGATTCTCGATCAAAACGGGGACAAAGCTTTGTCTCAGGCTAAGGAAAAAAGCATCTAAGAATTCGCGTTAAGGAAATGGATTGACTGCGGATTCACATGAGAAAGTGAGGTGAACCTGTTTGGGCAGTGGAAACTGGATTATCGATAATATCGCCTATGCCCTGAAGACATGGAATGAAAAGCTTGCGGAAATCTGGCTGTTAATCACCCAATCGCCGCAAAGCTTCAAGGGTGGCGGGATATGGAACGTGATCGTATCCATCAACGGATCCCTCAAGGCAATCGGCTATGCGCTGCTGGTGCTGTTTTTCTTGGTGGGTGTTGTAAAAACGTGCGGCAGCTTTGCGGAGGTCAAGCGCCCTGAACACGCATTAAAGCTGTTTGTGCGCTTTGCGATTGCAAAGGCGGTGGTATCCTATGGGCTTGATCTCATGATGGCGCTGTTTCGCATTGTGCAGGGTGTCATCACCACGGCGATGAACACGGCCGGGCTGGGCGTACAAGAAGCGGTCACCATGCCCGCGGAGATGGAAGCGGCGATCAGCGAGCTGACTTTTTTGCAGAGCATCCCCGCCTGGGCGGTGTCCCTGCTGGGGAGCCTGGTCATTATCGTGCTGTCCTTTGTGCTGATTATGTCCGTATACGGGCGCTTTTTTAAGTTATATCTCTACACTGCGATTGCGCCTGTTCCGCTCTCCGCGTTTGCGGGAGAGCCGTCCGCCAGCATCGGCAAGAGCTTTTTAAAAAGCTATGCCGCCGTATGCCTTGAGGGCGCGATCATCGTATTGGCCTGCGTGATATTCAGCGTGTTCGCGTGCAGCCCGCCAGTGGTAAGCGCGGGCGCAAGCCCCGTCACAATGGTGTGGAGCTACATGGGCGAGCTGATATTCAACCTGCTGGTTCTTACGGGCGCGGTGAAGATGGCGGATAGGGTTGTGCGGGAGATGTTTGGATTGTAACTATTCATCCTCAAAAACAGCGTTGTTCATTTCGTCAAAATCCAAGAGCGCGGATACTGTTATGTCAAGCCCAACGGCAATCCTATGCAGTGTCCTGAGAGTCGGATTCTTCGTGTTTCCTTTTACAATATTATCTAGCGTCGATTGCCTTAGTCCCGATTGCGTAGCAAGCTTGTTCAATGTAATGTGCTTCTCGTTGCAAATCTTCGTAATGCGGGCTGCAATGGCGTCGGCGTATGTCATGGAATCACCCTCTTTCAACCATGTAAGGTTAGTATGGCTTCATGTTAGCAACGATATATCCGCAACATTAACCACATACGGTTGACTTTTTTATTTAAATTGCTAATATAACCGTATATGGTTACTTTGAGGTGTATCATGTCGAAAAATACTACTTGCTGCTTCACCGGACACAGGCCACACAAATTTACCTTTGGCTATGATGAGGAAAGCGAGGAGTGCATCCTTTTGAAGAGCAAGCTGTTCCAGCAGATATTGGAAATGAGGAAAAAGGGCGTGACAACTTTCCTAACTGGGATGGCAATGGGCGTGGATATATGGGCTGCTGAACTGATATTGGGGCTGAAGGCAGAGCGACCCGAGGAAAACATTTGCCTTATTGCTGTGATTCCTCATGAGGGACAGGCCAACAGATGGAGTGCGGAATACCGGGAGCGGTATTTTAACATTCTTTCCAAGGTGGATGATGATGTGATGATTGGTCTGCGCTATACGAAAAGCTGCATGTTTGAGCGCAACCGCTACATGGTGGATCATTCCGCGCACTTGATTGCCGTGTACAATGGAGAGCCGGGAGGCACACAATATACCGTTGACTATGCTATGAAAAAAGGGCTTGATGTCGTAATCATCAACCCCGACGATATGGCCATAACAAAGAAGCCCCGCTTCCGGGGCTTAACGCTGCTGAAATAGCGGCACACAGCTCACGAGCATTCGAGGTATCGGGTGAGATTTTGTTTGGAGGAAAATCTATGGAAGTAAAAATCAACCGTGAAATACGGGACTATCAGGAAAACATCTTTTTCGGGCTGAACCTTCGTCAGCTCGTTTTTTCTATCCTTTCCATCGGCGTGGCCGTTGGCATCTATTTCGGGCTGAGAAGCGCACTTGGCACGGAAACGGTATCGTGGATGTGTATCCTAGGCGCTGTACCATTTGGCGCAATGGGCTTTGTCCGCTACAACGGCATGACGGCGGAGCAGTTTGCGGCGGCGTACATCAAATCAGAAATCCTTATGCCGAAACATCTGTGCTTTGAAGGTGAAAATCTTTACTATCTGATTTTGAAGGAGCGCATAGAAGGCCCCGCCCTGCCGGGGAAATCCACAAAGAAAAAGAAAACCCGCCATAAAGGAGGAAAACACCATGATTAAGGCGTTGAACCGTATTTTCAAGCAGGACAAGGAGCGCATGCGCATCCCGAAATCCGTGCAGCAGGTAATCCCCGCCAAGCGCATCTGGACGGACGGCATTTGGCTTGTGGGCAACAAATATAGCAAGTGCTGGCGCTTTTCAGATATTAACTACGCCATCGCCTCCAAGGATGATAAAACGGCGATGTTCCTGGACTATTCGGAGCTTTTGAACGCCCTCGACAGCAGCGCCACCACCAAGATCACCATCTGCAACAGGCAGATGAACAAGCAGGCGTTTGAGGAATCCATCCTGCTTCCCCTGCGAAGCGACCCCTTCGATTGTTACCGCAAAGAGTATAACGATATGCTCATGGATAAGGTAACGGATGTTTCCAACTCCATCGTACAGGAACGCTACATCACCGTTTCCATCGCGTCCAAGGATGTTGAGGAGGCCCGCAGCTATTTTGGGCGCGTGGGCGCAGACCTGATGGCACACCTTTCTCAGCTTTCCTCCGCCTGTGAGGAGCTGGATAGCACGGAGCGCCTCCGCATCTTCCACGACTTTTTTCGAAGCGGTGAGGAGCCGATCTATTTTGCAGACCTAAAGGCCATGATGCGAAACGGGCGCAGCTTCCGGGATTATATCTGCCCGGACATCTTTGAATTTCATAAGGATTATTTCCGTATGGGAGAGAAATTCGGGCGGGTGCTGTTCTTAAAGGACTACGCCTCCTACATCAAGGACAGCTTTGTGCCTGAGCTGTGTGAGCTGAACCGCAACCTGTTTTTCTCCCTGGATATCATCCCCGTGCCGACGGACGAAGCGGTGCGGGAGGTGGAAAGCAAGCTCCTCGGGGTGGAAACGAACATCACGCAATGGCAAAGGAAGCAGAATCAGAATAACAACTTTTCCGCCGTGGTTCCGTATGACCTTGAGCAGCAGCGGCGCGAAGCGAAGGAATTCCTGGACGATCTGACCAGCCGTGACCAGCGCATGATGTTTGCACTGGTGACTCTGACGCATGTAGCGAACAGCAAGGAACAGCTTGACCGGGATACCGAAGCGCTATTGGCAGTGGGCAGGAAGCACCTGTGCCAGCTTACGGTGTTGAAGTATCAGCAGATGGACGGCCTAAATACGGCGCTGCCCTACGGTTTGCGCAAAATAAACGCCATGCGCACGCTGACCACCGAATCGACCGCGGTGCTTATGCCCTTCCGCGCTCATGAGATCATGGACATCGGCGGGGTGTACTGCGGCGTGAATGCCATCAGCCGAAACCTCATTATTGCGGACCGGAAGCAGTTGATCAACGGCAACGGCTTCATCCTCGGCGTATCCGGAAGCGGAAAATCCTTCTTTGCCAAGCGGGAAATCATCTTCCTTCTGCTCGGCACCAACGACGATATCATCATAGGGGATCCGCAGAATGAATACACCTCCCTTGTGAACGCGCTCGGTGGCGCGGTGGTGAACCTTTCGCCCACCTCCAGCAACCATATCAACGCCCTCGATCTTTCTCTTGGGTACGGCGACAGGCACAATCCCATTGTGGCAAAGACGGAATTCGTGCTTTCCTTCTTTGAAGCCCTGCTAGAAAAGGATTCGCAAAAGCTCTCCGCGGGCGATAAATCCATCATTGACCGCTGCCTCGGCATTCTGTATGAGGAATATCTGAAAAGCAACTACACGATTCAGCCGCCCACGTTAGTTGACCTGTACCATCTCTTAAAGCAGCAGACGGACAGCGGAGCGGAGCGCCTTGCGCTGACGCTGGAATCAAATGCAACTGGAAGCCTCAACATGTTTGCACACCAGACCAATGTGGATGTGCACAACAGGCTTGTGGCCTACGGCATCCGCGATCTTGGGAGCCAGCAGCGCACGCCGGGGATGCTGGTCATGACCGATGCGATCCGCAACCGTGTGGCCAAGAATCGAGAGCGCGGCATTCGCACCCACATCTTTCTCGACGAAATGCATATCTTTTTTGCCAACGATTTCTCCGCTTCCTTCTTTTCGGATTCATGGAAGCAGTTCCGCAAGGATGGCGCGTTGGCGACAGGTATCACGCAGAACGTGGAGGACTGCCTCAGGCACATCACCGGGCGCACCATGCTTGCAAACTCGGAGTATCTGGTCATGCTCAACCAGGCCCCCACGGACAGGGCGAAGCTCGCGGAGCTTTTGCACATATCGGACAATCAGCTTTCCTATATCACCAACGTAGGCTTTGGAAAAGGACTGCTCAAATGCGGCAAGAGCATTGTGCCGTTTATTGACAATTTCCCGAGAAATATAAAGCTCTACGGGATGATGAGCACAAAGCCCGGCGAGATACAGGAGATTTTGGGGTAAAATGTGATTGCACGCGGCCGATATTCGCTATATTGGCCGCTGTAAGTATTCCTGTTTATGGTACAATAATTAAAAAGCTGATTTTGTTTATGTGAGGCTGGATGAGGGGATGGGGAAATAGATGGTTATGCCTGATATGGTTTACGATATTCGTACAACTGAGTATGCTCAGCAGACATTGACCAGTCTCACAGGCGTACCCATCCCAGTGTGGGAACAATATCTTGGACACGAGCGCGATTATAAATATACAGACTATCTTGTGGCAGACGTGATCAACTCTCATGGATATCTTCCCCGTTGCTACAGGGATTTCGAATTTGTCTACTTTCATGTGACGACAAGTGCTAATGGATGCGCATCTTTTTTTGAAGCATGGAATATTAGATCTAAAGCAATCTTATTCATGCCATGACTCTGAGTTGAGAGCGTTCTTAGAAAAATACGATATCCATATCAATTTAAATGAGAGAACACTGATATATCGCGAACAAGAATTTGATATTACTTTCGGAGTTTGCCCAAGGCGGGACACGGAGGCTTATAAATGTTGGTCAATAGGGAGAAAGTTTTATTACGATTACACTACATGTGGGTTCCTATCGGTATGGGAACGTAGCCCTTATGGTGGACAAATTCATCGCCGACCAGAAATTCTAATGAATATCGACAGTCTTCTAGGATTGAATTTTGTCCCGGGAATGGATGCTCACTCATGATTCTTATGAGATAGTGACCAGGGTAAGCGGTGAAAAGATCATTTATGATGGCGAGGACAATCAAAGCGATAAAGATATTGTAGTGGATTATTTAACGAAAGCATATTCTACTGCCTTTAGTGAACCGACTGAGAAAGTACTGCTAATTAAGAACAATGTACAGATACCGCCCACGGATATTCTTGAAATAAATCCAATGCTTCATTGGAAAAATTATTGATGGTCAATGTATTGGAACTACTACTGCTTTAGCGAAATTCAAATATAGAACAACAAATTCTTATTTGTCGACAAGCGTGAGTGGAGCTCTGCTTAATAAGTTTGAATTAAACATAACTTTTTTACCCTATATCAAGAATTTGGGCTAGGTTGCTTTCTTTAGCGGCGCAGCCCATAGCTTTTAGTATCATCTCGTCCAAGAAAGGATCTGTATTTTGAAAAACATCAAAATTAAGCCAGCCAGGAAAACGCCCCGCGTCCTGACAGATGCAGCTTGCGCCCCCAAGGAGCTTGCCCGAAAATCTATGTTAGCTGCACAGGAAAAGATAAAAGAAAGCGCGGAGCAGCCGCCGCAGCAGAATGAAACGCCTACCGAATATGCAGAAACTCGCATTGAATATGCCGCCAGCGATATTACGCAATGCTCAACGCAGACAATTGGAGATGGCGGAAAACAGTTAGTCCAAAAGCTCAACGAAGCCCGAAAACAGAATAGATTCGAGAGAGGAATGGAAAACGACCGTTCCCCTTTTTTATCTGAGAACAATACTACCCGACAAGGGCGTGATCGCGTGCGACAGGTCTTTCAAAACTCACGCAGAGCTCAGCAGAGTGCAAGGCAAAGCGTAAAAAACAGCCGAAGGCACGGTCAAGACATCGCAGCGCGGCGTTATGACCGCGCAACATACCTTGAAGATCGCTGAAAATACAGGCAAAACGGCACAACAGACGGCGAAGACAGCGCAAAAAGCGGCTCAGGCCGCGGCGAAGTCTGCGCAAGCCACCGCCCGCGCAGCCCAGGCGGCGGCGAGAGCAACGGCGGCGACAACTAAAGCTGCGGCCAAAATGTTGATCGCTATCGTAAAGGCGATCATAGTGGCAACAAAGGCGCTTGTTGCGGCTATCGCGGCAGGCGGTTGGGTTGCGGCCATCGTCATCATTGTCGTTGCGCTGATTGCCTTTATCCTCTGTTCGGCATTCGGCGTGTTTTTCTCCAACGAATCGGGGGAGGGAAAGCCCATGACCGAGGCAATAGCTTCCATTAATGCTGATTTCCAGACGTCTATCCAGCAAAGGATTACTGAGCTTACGGCGGAGGTGGGTGCGGATATCACGGAGGTTATATACGAGGGGGATATGGAGAGCCTGGACAGCGTTGTTCCGAATTGGGCGGATGTAATCGGGGTTTGCTCCGTAAAAACGTCGCTGGATCAGGCAAATCCCTCCAGCGTTATGACCGTTACACCTGAAAACATTGAAAAGCTGGAAACGGCCTTTCAGGACATGAATGTTGTATCCTACCGAACCGAAACGGAAACAGAAGAAACCACACTGACGGACGAATATGGTGCTGTCATTTTGGATAAACACGGCAATCCAACGGTGGAAACTACCGTAACGCTCTATATTTACGTCAATGTCAACAGCATGGATTATCGGGATGGCGCAGAGCTGTACCGTTTTAACGCCAGTCAAAATGAAATGTTAGGCGAAATGATGCTCCCCGGCTATTACCCGCTGTTCGCGGAGCTGTTGGGGGATGCGGTTGGCGATGGCGGCGAATATGGCCTTGGCATTGATATCAACCCTGACCTCCCGCTCAACGAGCTGGGCGCGCAAATCGTGGAAGCCGCAAAGAAATACATCGGGCGCAGTTATTCCAGCATGGATTGCTCCGGCTTGGTACGTGCAGCCCTGCGCGATTGCGGTCTGAATTCCATGAACGGTCTGACCTCCACGGGTATGGCGGAGAGATGCCGCGATATGGGCGTCCTGTTTACCGATGCGTCCCAATTGCAAGCCGGTGATCTAATTTTCTTCGCCTGCAAGGACCCAAGCCGCGGCCCCGGCTACTGTACAGACTATCAGCGCTGCGGCAGCGGGAAATGCAAGCGCTGGATGCAGATACATCATGTCGCAATCTATATCAACGATACCTTTCTGATCGACAGCACGGGAGGCAGCAATAGCGTTCAAATCAGGAAGCATTGGGGTCAAAGCGGCCTAGAATGGGAATGGGTGTGCTTCGGCAGACCGACCAACTAAATGAAGAAATGAGGGTGCACTATGAGCAAAATGAAAATCATTGCAAGGGCGGCGTTGCTTGCCGCCCTGCTGCTTCTCTTGAGTTTGATGATATGGAAGCATGTTCAGACTGCCGAATCGGATGTTGCTGATATAGTGGAAATCACACTTCCGCCTGCCGAAGAAACCCCACTCGATATCATAAGTGAAGCGCCAATACCAATCAAAGATCCAGAGCCAGCAGAAAGCCCGGTACCCTCCGAAAGCCCGCAGGTAACGCCGGCTGCATCAGATTATTTCTGTACGTTGACCATTAATAGCAAGGAAATTATGGTGCTGAATGGGGTTGAGGAGGAAATGCTCAAGCAACATCCAGGATGGCTTCCATCCTCGGTTATGCCCGGCAAGGATGGAATTGTGTTATCTATGGTCATCGAAACCGGGCGCATTTGAGGGTATTGGAGGGTGTGAAGGACGGCGATACCATTACAGCCACGATGCCCGACGGCGCGGACTATACTTACATCATTACGGATATTACAACCTATGGCAGTACCGCAGATCTGCGGCTCCCCGCTGTGGATGGAACGACGATGGTCTTGATAAGCTGTTATCCATTTAGGTATAGCGGAAGTGCGCCGGGCAAATGTGTGGTGACGGCGGTGCTGAAGGATAATTTTGCACTTTAGAGCAAGACTTGTGGCAGGATATATAAAGCAACGCTGCGCCATTACTGACGCAGCGTTGCTAAGAAGTGTGTTGGAAACAGGTTATACCTCACACAGCTTCGTCCATGTCTGGGCACCGCAAATACCATCCGCAGTGAGACCTTTTGCCGTCTGGAACTGCTTAAGCTTGGTTTCGCTGCCAGTACCAAACAGGCCATCAGGAGTACCCACATTATAGCCATTCAGGTTCAAAAGAGCCTGTGCAGCCTTTGCTCCGCGCTGCTGGCCGGTCTGTTTCTTCACGATGGGGAAGAGCAGACTCCATGTTGCGGGGCCAACCAGGCCATCGATGCGGGTTCCTTCCGCCGACTGATAGCATTTGACGTCATACGTTAATACGGCATCAAAAGTGGAATCAACCGTGCCGGTGAATAGGTTTTCTACCGCCATGCGCCGCTTAATCTGATGTACGGCTACTCCCGTGTCACCCTGCCGGTAGATGGTACTGCCACTTCCCGTACTGCCGCCGCCGGTGCCGAAATACTGCCCGGCGCCCGTGGGCGGAGTTGCCAAACACAGAGAAGTCCATGTATTGGCTCCGACAATGCCATCAGAGGTCAGACTCCTAAGAGTCTGATATGCCTTTACTGCCGATTGGGTACCGGAACCGAAAATGCCATCAATAAGCACACTGTGCTTCTGATTGCACAGCAGCATCTGCAGCGCTCGCACATCATCCTTAGATCCACGACCCATTTTTAATATGGGGAACATTTTAGCCCAAGTGATGGGGCCGACATTGCCGTTTGCTGTAATGCCATTGGCGACCTGATAGGCACGTACACAAGTGTCCGTTGCGCTGTCATAGGTTCCTGATACTGTCAGGTAATATTGGAGCGCCAATCGCTGCTGAAGCTGTCTTACGACATCATTGCTGTCACCCAGTTCACAGAGTGTAGTGGAATCTCCGTTCTGGTCAATAAGCACTTCTTCGGCGAAGGGTTCTTCCAACGTAAGCGACTGCCATGTTTTTCCGCCGCAGACACCATCGGAATCCAACTGTCGGGCTTCCTGGTAAGCCTTGAGTACCGTTTCAGTACCGGTGCCAAACAGGCCGTCGGGAGTACCCACGGGATAGTTCTGATAATTCAGCAGGGCCTGCATAGCGGGCACACCAGCCTGGGAACCCGTGCGCTTATGCAGAACGGGGAATATCTGCTGCCAAGTAGCAGAGCCCACCAGTCCATCGGAAGTAAGGCCATTTGCTGTCTGGAACGCCTTGACTCTATTCTCTAGGGTAGTATCAAAGAAGTTGTTTACCACGAAGGTGTTATCCTCCGCCCAGAAGCGCCTGCGAAGCATCTCGATCTTATCGCCGCTGTCGCCCTTGCGATACACTGGGCTGGAGTAGCTGCCGGAGTGCTGTACGACTTCCGCCGTGGAGGTGCGAATATCCGGGTAGCCGGGCAGAGGACCATAAGTCAGCGCGTCAGCCACGATAGGAAGCTGGGTTACATCGGATTCTCCCAGGTTGCAGTTGAGCCAGTCAAGATAACCCCAGGCATTCCAATCGGAATCTGCGGAGAACTGACTAACCACAACACCATACATAGCGCCCTTGGCCTCTATCACACGATCCTTACCGACATAGATTCCTACATGGAACACACCCTTGTCGTTGCGTTTGAACACGGCGAGGCCGGGAACGTACGGCATGATATTCATATTAGTAGAGCGTTCGCTGCACCAGTTCTTATACATTCCGCCTGAATAGGAATCGCAGTTGGTTACGCCCTGCTTGAGAAGGAACCATTCGATCAAGCCGGAGCAGTCTGTCACCAGCTTCCCAATCCATCGGGTGCAATCCCCCAGGTAATAGGAAGACCCATTTTCCGGATCGGCTACCGCACGATCTTCCAAGAGCTGTTGCGTACAAATCTGTCCATAGGTTCCCAAGACATAGCCACAGCCCACACGGGATTTCAGAAAATCAATGAAATCGGAGGCATTTTGTGTAGGTATGCCGGTTTCGTTATCGGTACCATCGTCTCCGGTATAAGGGATTAGGGCAATGTCGCAGATATTATTGTCCACGGTGCCCGCATCGTTGTAAAACAGTGATTCTCCAGCAGCAACAACATTATATCTGCGCCCGGAAGCAGTTGCCCAATAATGCCTGCCTTGCTCGTCAACAGTATTGTTGTAGTCGTTTAAGTTTTGCTGAAGTTCATCAAGACGATTATGAAATCCCGTGTGGCGCATCTGATTTGTTATTACTGCTTCTTCAACAGCTTTCGCCACATAGAGAGTGGACTCAACGATTTGATAAGCAAAATCGCAAGCACTTTTCCAATCTGAAGCACTGGTGTCAGGCTCGATGGCAAGAGCGTTGGGAGAACTATCTTCCCTTACGGGCGCATACTGCCACGGCGCATACACTATCCCCTTCCAAGTGTATTTGTATGGATAGTCCCAAATATAGCTTAGCTGATTTCCATCATTAAACTTCCACTGCCGCATCCTATTATGGAGTTCTTGTGCCACTGCTGCTTGGCCTTCGCGATCAGTTTCTTCTGCGTGTATAAGGCGTGCTAACAAACTGACATCACCTAAATTGAACATATCAGCGTGGACCCAGGTGTTGTGTGTAATTGACTGCCCCCAAGCATCATAATCATCTTGAGTATGAGTTAACATATATTGTAACCCCTTTCTTTATTTGAACTTGCCGGCTTGTTCTGAAACAAATCGTATCATGCTCGACGTATAAACAGGAGTGACAATATAGTGCCATTTAAAATTTGATCAAGACTTAGCCTTGAGGGCAGACCATGTAATCGAATTCGTTCCGGGAATGAATTTATTGTGCCACCATTGCTCCTCTCGATGCACAAAAGTCAACACCACCTGATCGAATGCTTCATTATTATGCCATACGCAACGGATAATCGTTTGATTGAAATCGTCATCTTCGGAAGCTGTCCGGCTAGGACTGGCATTGAGCTTCTCTCCCCATGCGGATGATTCAATGTCACGAAATACTGCCGCATATATCTTTTCAGCTTCATCCTCCGATAGTGTTCCTAAATCCATATAATATACAATGTGGCTTATAGGATCTCCATATAAGGATACTTCCACGGGGTAATTGTAAAACTGCCATCCCTCTATTGAGTAGTATAGAGGTTCGCTGCTGCTTCCGCCATTTCCTCCATATGCAGGCCTTGCGTCCAGTTGGTCAATGACTTGATCCGCTCCGGAAGACAGCAGATTAGAATTCAGAAAAATTTTCCACAGGCTTTCCATATCGTTTTGCGGGTGCAGCGAACATTCTTCCCTCGGTAAATGCCATCTAACCGAACTAAAGTCCAGCCGTTCTTTATATAGGGCGATATACCACGAAAGCTCGTGGGGATGATCCTCGTCATAGTAGCCGTGAATAACGCCAAAAGCTACTGTGTAGTTAGCTGCCTTCCAGACAGCCTGAACATGCGCAGGATCGGCAAAAAGCTCTTCTTTTAAGGCCGCACCTGTTATTTCGTTACTGTTATCGAGCTCATATATCCCATCCGGCATACCAAGTTCTGTTTCCAACCCAGAATAAACTTCACGCAAAAAATCTTTATCTTGTACAAATTGGGAAGCCACCAATTGCAGGACTTGGCTATCTTTCGTGTGAATGAACAGCCGTGCGTCATAGTTACCAATGTAAAAGTCCGGCACTTCATAGAGATTATCATAGACAGCAAATCCGGCGTTGTACTTTTTTGCAATTTCTTCAGCCGAAAGTTCATACAAATCACGATCCTTCAAAAGCCCCAAAATATCCGGTTCCGTAGCAGTTATTGCTTCCGGCAGGGACAGGATACTCTCAGAGCTATCAGGTTTCTCATCCTTTATATAGGCAGGAGATGGACGATTCGTCGGCTCAAGCGCGATTTCTGCCGTTTTCTCCAACTCAGCAGCCGGTATGGGCTGTGCGCTGCATCCGGAAAGTACGATGCAGCATATTGAAAAGGCAACAACACGTTTCACTGTAATGCACATAGGTAATATTCCTTTCTCATGATTTTTGTTACCGAGAGTATTAAACTGCATCATTAATACAGCATTGGTTTTGGTTAGAAAAAATTGCAACAAAAGTGCTGCTGAGATAAATAATTATCCCGATATAACCCTACTGTAATATGAAGATGATTACTCACTTGGGAAGAAGGTACTTGCCCAGCGCTTTTGATATACATTGCCGTTTTCCAGAAGGTCTTGCATATAGTCGCCTATGTAAAACAGCCACTGCGCCCTGTTGCGCCTATCCTTATCCAACGGATAGGCCTCCTTGGGCGTGAGGATGTAGAATGCGCTGGCCGCTTGGTCATAGTGCAGGACGGTCTTTGTTCTGAAAGCGATTGCGTCCGGCTCCGGGGCGGCCATGATGAGATCGCAACCTTCCGTTACATCCCAATACTTTGTCTCGAATTGGATCTGCATGTCGATTTCCAAGCGGCTGCCTGCAGCGTCCTCTATAATTTTCGGTTGGGCTGCCTGCCACCGCTCGGTCTCGTAGACGTCGTGGGCTGCCGGGCCGGCTTCGTTGATTTGGCAGCAATAGCACAATTCTATCTGGCGGGAATCCAGATTGTACCATATTACATCCGTACGGTAATGGTCTCCACATGTATAGACGACCCACCTGTGCCCGGCAAATTCTATGAAGCTGGAATCAGAGCTCTCTTTGTGATATAGGAGGCTATAAGGCCGGTAGCCTCCGTCGGTGGGTTCAAAAAAAACATCATAAGCATACTGCGAATCACGATAATAGGCTATGGCCACAGTGAGCTGGATGTAGTCCCCCTCTAAAATATAGAAGCATGCCGTCTTTCGCAAAGGGGCTTCGCTTTGCGGCCATATGCCGAACATGGCAGAGCTTTCAATGCCCTGCCTTTCGAGCACGTCCAACAGTTCCTCCGCCGGTGTTCCCAGAAGGGATTGGCCCAGCGCTTCGATCTTCTCGCCAGAAAGAACCGGGCCGGATAACGTATAACAGCCGTTTCCGGAGTACCCCTTGTACGGGCTGTCCTCCATGACATAGACCGGTTCGCCGTCCTCCGCCACGGGGATCCATCTGGCGGGGAGCATATCCTCCATGCTCCCGAAGGTGGGAATGGATTCCGCTGGCGTGACCTCGGGCCTGGGGCTAACAAATCGCGTGGTTGCAATGGCAGGAAAGGATGGGGCAGCGGTCTCCGGCGGGGAAGATATGGCAGAAGACCTCCCGGCGGGTGCCGCACATCCGGCAAGCAGCAGGCACAGCGAGGCCGCTGCGATACGCAGGAGCCACCCCCTTGATGCAAAATAGAAAACAGGGATTTTATAGAAATTATTTTTGTTCATAAGCAAACCTCACAATATTCCAGGGCATTTAACACAACACTAAGGGCAATCCTTCGCAAAAGTTAACAGAATCCGCATCAATGGAAATTTTGAGAGCGCTAAGCGTATATGTCGATAAAACCGAGAAACTCCGTTTTAAATTCATTGCCGTCAAATTTAATACAGTGGATAGGCTCCTCAAGGCCGGTGCCGCCGGTTGGGCATATGATCCATACCTTGCCCGGCTCATCGGTTTGCAGCTTGTCACAAAATTCCGGCTGAAGGTAAAAAATGTAAAGCGGCAGCTCCGCTTCTATATATAATGCGTCTTCTTTGTAAACGCGGAGGGTTGCGCGGGTACCGAAGTCCATTTCATCGGCAATGCCTGTTTCGCTGTTGCCCAACATAGTTCCCTGTTCCACATAGGACCCGTGACATCTGCCGGAAAGCGTAAGATGTTCAAGCTCGCCGTCTCCGTCCACATCCAGGTCGGTTTCATCCCAAATGCGATCCGAGACAATCGTCATGCTGATCACATCGATTGGATCAACGCCGTCTTGTAGGCTTACATCGCCAAATTGCAGCATTGCATCCGTTGCATACAGCAGCGCCTTGCTGCGATTAAACACATCCCCAACCTGTCTGCCGTCCGGCGTATCATAACCCGGCTGATACAATTCGACTTTTTCAATGCGATCGATGCCGTTTTCGGGATATGTTTTAAGCAATAAGCCTGCGCCATCGGTATAGAACTTTTCTTTTACGCAATATATGCTGCTGATTCCAAAGCGCGCCCACTCAGATGCTTGCAGCTCATGCAGGTCATATTGTCTTTTTGCGTCCTCGATGGTATCGCCCGGCTTTATCCTCGCAAGAGATACTGCGCTACGATAGGCCGGATCAAGCTGCACCATTTGAGGGATGTATGGGATGAGCTCCCGGATGCCGTCGAGTTCCCCATTGACGATTTTTTGCGCATAGCTAAGAAATCCCCGCTTTACAAGGATTTGCCGCTGTATCCAAACGTTTTGATCCGATGCGCGCAGTTCTGCGAGTTCGTTTTCAAGCTGGGGGATATATACCGTTTCGTAGTAGTGCTTATGCTCGATGGAAACATTCGTCCACCAACTCGACAGGCCCTCCGCATCATAACGGTAGAACTGCGCAAAAAATTCGCCGTCCGCATCGTCTAAGCCCACAAGCCTTGTCAGATCATTTTCCCGCATATCGCGCTGCCCATATAAGAAGGTACGGTCGTAGTCGACGCCATCATGAAGCCCCATCACGGTTTCGATTCCGTCGCTCCGGGCAAGTACCTGCCCAAACATACGTTTACCCCGTCCGTTTATCCCGAGGCAGAACATACCATGAAAATCCCCGTCCATGTTTTCATAACCGCCATACCAGCATGGGTAGACGCCGCTATCGTCGCTTCGTTGATTGCCGGGCGGCAGCAGCGCGAGAATAAGATGATAGTTCAAATGATAGGCTCCACGATCACTTGCCTCGCCAAATAAAATGTGCTTTTCCGGGACCATCGCCCCGGCAACCGAACTTTTTGCCTCTTCCGAATAGGCAAAGGTTATTGTCTGACCTTCTTTAAAGCTGTCGGGGTGAATTTCATAATCCTGTGATGCCCGCTTGCAGGTTATGATAATGCCTTCCTTGCTATGCTCCGTCACATCCCACAGGGAGCTGCCGAAGGCCGCTTCATAACCCGTTCCGGTGGCATATATCCGAAACAGGCAGCATTGCCCGTCACAATAATTCAGCGTGGCCATGCCAAAGTCCGTTGACCCGGGAATCTTACCGTATCCTGTGATGAGGCCCGCCCAATCCCCAACAAACCACTCCTCGCTGCGCTCCTCCTGTTGCGGCTCTTCGGATGCTATCGTAACTGCGGATGCCGACGGCTGTACCGATACGGTTCCACCTGTACAGCCGGATATGAATAGGGTTAGAGCAAGCAGAGACAGCAGAAATCGTTTCATTTTCAATTCTCGTTTCTCATGTTTTCTATGAGATTACTTGCCATTTGTATCCAAATTGCATCTAATATCAACGATATCTTCTTGTTCAAAGGAACCGAAGGCAGCAAAGGCATAACGAAGTTTTTCAAATAGATTAACAAGAGTCGCCCATTGCAGGAGCATTGTCGTGGATTGGAACGCTTTCAGAGTTCCATGAACAAAGCTTTCTACGTAAGTGCTCAATAATGCCAACCCCATTCAATATACAGCGGCATTTCCTTATCATATTGGCCTTGGTACGGAGCCTCGAGGCTTATGTACATGGTGTGTGGCATTTCATTTTCAATATGCCAGTTATGGACTGTTCGGCTATCCTTAAAAAACTGACTGGAAGGATCAAAAAAACGAAGATCTTCTATAGCAGGACGCAAATCCTGAGCATCAGTATCGAGAGAAGTATCCAATGCTTCATATATGGTTTTATAGAGCAATTGTATGTCCTCAGGATCATGGCCCGTAACATCAATACGATAGCCGCCGCCAATAACATATTGCTCTGGAGCTAAACCGAAAAACTCTAATTTCATATCCCACCCCAAGACACTTAAGCCTTCTAAAGTCATCGTATACGTTTGGACCAATGATCCATTCATGCAGTGCTTGCCAGCAAGCTTCATAGGCTGTGCCGCATATTCTTCCATAGCCTTATTGCCATCTAGGGAAAAAATATCAGCATCAGTATAGATAGAATACCCAATAAATGGCGTGTCTCTTGTAATTCCACACTGTGTTTCTGCCGAGTCGTACCAATAAACTTGATACGGATCGAGAGTGTCGCGATAAGTAGCGATGCAGAAAATATCCTGCGCGCCAAATACCCGCATTTCGATATAATATCCATTTCGTTTCCATTGAACGGAAGTCTTATTAGGATATGGTCTATAATCGGCTAATGACGTTTTGATATTGTCGAAATCCACTTCGTAGAATCTATCAGGATTACCAAGCAGCCCGCAGAGTTGTTCATATACGTCATCATATGCTTCGTTGAATGGTGCAGCCGTGGCAATCTGCTTGACTTTTCCGGATTCGATTTGAATGATCGATGGTGCCTCCTCTCCACATAAATAGGTACTGGGAAGCTCATATAGAATTGGCCAGCTGACGTAAGCTTCATTGTATACTTCTGCGTTATTCTGAACTGATTTCAAGTAGGAATCCGGTGAACTTAAAAAGCCCGCCGGATCAATCTCAGACGGAATTGCGGGAAAAGAAGAACCCTGCGTTGTGGTTGTAAGCGGCGTGTCATTTGGTTCCTCCAAAGAAGATGCAGCGGTTGAAATTCTTTCCGCAGACTGCGCTTGTTGAAGTCGCGAAGTACATCCGGAAAATAGTATAGAAAGGCATAATGCCATTGCATAAAAACGCTTCATTTCACCCTCCTCCTATTTTGCATAAACAGTCTCCTGATTGGAATCCGGCGAACTTAAAGCTCGCCGGATGAATCTCAGGCGGTATTGCGGAAAAAGAAAAACCCTGCGTTGCTGTTGTAAACGACGTGTCATTTGATACCTCCAAAGAAGGTGTAGCGGTTGTAATCGTTTATACGCAAATCCCCCACCCGAAAGGGACACTCAAAACTATGTATTTCTTATTTTTCACTATTAGTAAATCGAATTACTCGTACGGTATTATCATTCCTCTTCCACGTAAACAAGGCCGTTCTCTTCAAAAAATGGTTTCCAATTCCAATCATAATACCCGCCCGACAGCGTCCACTTTGCCCAAAAAGCCTCGGTGTCATTTCCCGTGTTTATAACTGCGCTAAGCTCCTCCATAAACGGCGCGCAGTAATTGTCCGTGTCCCCACCCTCACTGGTTACATTGAAATACCAGTGATCAAGGCCGTTTTCGGCATATGCCTTGTGGGTGTCGACATCAAGTCGGATGACGACAGGTTCTGTTTTCTCCCAGCAATATTCCTCTCCCTGCCAGGCATTATCGCTGTTGCTTCGTTCAAGCCGGCTGGTGGCTTCCATCCGAATCATCAATTGGCACCCGTCCGGAAGCTCTTCAACCTGCGGCTCGGACATTTTTCCGTTGAAAAGCCGCCAGCCAAGCGGGCACCAGGGTAAATCGCAGTCTCCGACGTAGCTCAGATACGAAAGATCGATCTGATTGCTGTCGATATTGTACCAATCGCAGCGCGCCAGACAAATGCCGGTGCCAGATAAATAAACATGGTCAATTTTGAGCCACCGGGTATCATAATGCTGCGTAAATTCATAGCTGCGGTATCGCCACCCAAGCCAAAAACCGCGTACCGGGATGTATGCGCCGTTGTCCATAATGTCAAATACAAGAAAAAAATTATCTCGACTTACGCCCCATATGGCAATATAGGCCAATCCCATATCGGGAAGCACCTCCTTTGTACAGGAGACGCTGCCGAAATCGGCATAACTTTTACCGAACAGCTCTTTTTGTAGTGCGTCATCCAAAAGAATCATGCCGGATGTGCCCTCGGGAAGATAGTCGCAGCTCTTTCCAAGGGCTTCATTGATATCCGTCCACGACGTTTCCGTAAGGGCTCGATAAGCAGCTTGAAATAAGCCGTCGTCCTGGCCGGTGTAGTAGGTAGTAACATCAGATATGATATTTTTTAAGTAGTTTTCTGAGACTGGGATCATAGTGAAAGAGCCGGATGTGCTGGTGGCTCCAGGTTCACAGGTACCCAACGCCGGAGATTGCATTACAGCAATCGGATCCATGGTTGGTACCGATGTGTCAGTGGCTTCGGAGGTACCCAACGCTGGAGATTGCATTATAGCATCCGGATCCATGGTGGATGCCGAAGGCTGCACCGATACGGTTTCACCCGTGCAGCCGGATAAGAATAGGGTGAAGGCAAGCAGAGACAGCAGAAATCGTTTCATTTTCAATTCTCTTTTCTCATTTTTTATATGAGAGTACTTGCCAATTGTATCCAAATTGCATCAGCCTCTGTGATAATAATCCTCCGTATATTTATTGTAGAAACACTCGTTGAAGAAGCGGCCTTCGGCCAGCAAATCGCAATAAACATCCGTCATATCTTCTGTCGCCATGGGCAGGAGATAAGCGGTTCCCTTGAAGTCAAGGAGCACATAGCCCTGTTCATCGGTGCCAAATACCGTAACGCGGTCGTCCTTGCCGATTACCTTTCGCTTGCCGTAGGCCTCGCCGCCGATTTTCTCCCAATCAAAGGCGGGGGCATCTTCCGGAGATAACGCTTTCATCTCCTCGGTTGTTAATCCGGTTGTATACAGCAAAACGGTATCCAGCACGTCAAATTCATATTCCTCAATGGGATAATACACGTGGTTCAATGGCGGTACCTCCGTCAGCTGGTTATCTTTAACCGTATAGATGCGGTCGATGCGCGCCCATCCAAGGTGAGAGGAAGATTCATTGACATACAGGTAGCCCACCCCGTCAAGGGTGATATGCGGGGTTCCGATTTGGTCGGTTACATAGTCGTCTAGCGTGCCCAGCTCAACATATTTCCCGTCGATCAAGCGAAAGAAGGTGGATTCCCCATACTGGTCCGAAAGCCAATGTTCCAGCACGAAATCCCGATAGCCGTCGCTCGTGTCGATCTCGATCTCCACATAGCCCAGCTCCTGCGCATTGCTCAGATCAACGTCAATACTGGGTGCCGGCTTTGGCTCCGGCGTTGCGATTGCCCATACGACAGACGTGGCCGCAGGCGCTGTAACCACAGCCTCTTTGCCGCAGGCCGTCAATAAGGGAAATAATAGAATGGCGACGCATGCCATGCAAAGTTTTTTCATGCTGTTTCTCCTGTTCCCAGCCGAAGCGTAATACTGCATCGGTATTGATCGTTTTTTTCCGTCACGGTATCCACAGCGATATCGATATAGCGTTCTCCGCCGTTGCCAAAGATAAGGGATTCCCGGCACAAGAAATCATACTGGTTCCATTTCAGCAGACGCCCGTCCGCCATCCCCCAAAGCGCTGCGAAAGCCTTGGCGGTATCCGGCGCGGCCAGGAGCGGGGAATCGTATTCGCAATGAAGGATCGTGCCGGTGTTTGCATCCAGTATAAACCGGATCGACCCGCCTTCCTCCTGCGGGCAGGAAATGCTGTAAAAGCCCTGATATTCTTCCGTAACGCCGTGAACCAGGCGGTAGTAAAAGAGCTCCGTCGATTGGGCGTCCGTATGAATGAAAAAGCCGGAGGCTTCCAGTGTTTCCTGCTGTTCGTAAAACCGTTCCAGCGCCTCTTCCGTGCTCAATTCCTGTTCCGATGGTGTGACATCCTCATGGTATTTTACGAACTGGGCGGATTGATTCTCTCTTGCATACCAGGCAAGCGCACGGTCAAGGAGCGCCTCCTCCGATACGGGCGGCGGCGTGACTTCGGCAGGAAGCGCCGAAAGCGGCACGACCGCGGTCAAGCCGATTTGGGACTGGCGGTGGGCGGCGGACAGGCATTGGGGAACAAACACAGCGCCTGCAATCAGGATCGCCGCAAGAAGGGAGGGAACGGCATAGCTTAAGATTTTATGCTTCTTCATCGTCGGCCTCCATGATGGAACAAGGCACGAGAACGGACACCGTCGTACCTTTTCCCAATTCGCTTTGAAATGTAACTTTGGTGTGGTGCAGCTTTGCAACGGCATCGCATAGCGCCAGCCCCAGGCCCGCGCCATTTTGGGCGCGGGATCTCGACTTGTCAACCATATAGAATGCCTCCGTAATGCGGCCGAGTTCCTCCGCCGGAATCCCCGTGCCCTGATCGGTCACGCTGACGCGGTAGCCCGCCGGGCAGCATTTTCCGTTGACCGATACAGTCTGTCCTTGCTTGCTTGCCTTACCCGCGTTGTCGATGAGGTTGAGCAGCATGGTCAAAAAAAGATCGGGCTCGATGTCAATCGTAGCGTCTGGCAGATCTACAGTAAGCGAAACACCATATTTCTCTTGCAAAGCGGAAGAAGTAGTTTCCCGCAGGCGCTCGGAAACATCCGCCGTTTCAACTGGGTACCGCTCAAATTCCTGCCGGTTCAATACCATAAGTTCCAATAGCTTCAGCGACAGGCGTTCCAGCCTTCTTCCCTCGGTGAAGATATAGTTGGCGGACCGAAAATGCGTTTCATCATCCACTTTTCGGGAACGGAGCATGTCGGCATAGCCAATGATGGAGGTGAGGGGGGTCTTCAATTCATGGGCGAAGCTGGTCACAAAGTTCTCCCGCTGGCGTGCCTCATCCTCCAAATGTTGAACATGGACTTCCAACGCGTCGGCCATCCGGTTAAAATCAACGGAAAGCTCGCCAATCTCGTCCTTTGTGGTGACCAATGCACGCTCCTGGTAGTTTCCTTCCGCCATGCGGCGGGTAACGCCGGAAAGCTGACGCACAGGCCGTGTCAGCAGGGTACAGATCAAAAGCAGGATAAGCCCCACAATTGAAGTTGCAAGCATCGTAACGACGGCGGAGGTGCGCATCATGGAATCGCTCAGTGCAAATGGGGCCGTAATATCCTGCTCCAGAGAAAGGTATCCCGTTTTTGCCCCAAGCTGTACCGGCGCGCAGCACCGCATGACATATTGGGAGCCGCTTTGTATGACGTCGTAAGCGATACCAGACCGTGCACTTTGAATCAGAGGCGATTGGGGTGCGCTTTCCGGGTAAACAGCGGCGCCGTCCTTATCGTATAGGCGCGCGGAGGCAAAGTCGCCGTCGGCAACGGACGACATAACCTCCGCAAGGTCGCCGTTCTGTGAATCGTAGTCCAAATCAGCGGTAAAGGATTGCACGACGGTCATGAGTAGATTCATTTTGTCCAGCGTTCGCTGCTTTTCCTGTGCAAGGGCCGTATCAAACGCGTTTGTGTTAAGCGCATATACGATGGTGGAGAATGCGGCCGCCAGAACCAGCAAACAGGAAAAGAATACCTTCCATGCAAATTTCAAGCGCTCACCTCCAAGCAGTATCCGACTTTATAGACCGTTTTCAGGCAATCTTCCAGACCGAGCTTTTTCCGGAGCCTCTGCACATGCAGATCCACCGTACGGCTGTCGCCAAGGCAGTCACCCTGCCAGACCCGCTCGAAAATGATGTCCCGGAAAAGTGCGATGTTCTTGTTTTGCACAAACAGCATCAGCAGATCATATTCCTTTGGCGTCAGTTCCACCGGCTCGCCGAAGCGCATCACGGCGCGAGACTGGGTGAAAACCTCGATGCCGGCGAACCGGATCACGGTATCCGTTTTATAATAGCGGCGTATGACCGTATCCACCCGGGCCAGCAGCTCGGCTATCGCAAAGGGCTTCAAAATATAATCATCCGCTCCTAAGCGCAGCCCCTTCACCCGATCCGCCACATCCGCTTTTGCGGTGAGAAAGATAACCGGTATTTCCAAAGGCCGGATAAACTCCATTAGCTCAAAACCGTCCACCTTCGGCAGCATGATGTCCAGAAGAACCAGGTCAAACCGCGCGTCAACCAACATATCCGCGGCTTCTTTGCCGTCATATGCGCAGACGCAGGAATGACCGGCGTTGCTCAGGTTCATTCGGATCAGCTCCGAGATCGGCCTTTCATCTTCCACGATCAGTATTTTGCACATACCACATGATACCTTCATTCTCTCAATAATTATTAACAATAATTTCCACTTGTATCAGAATTGTATCATTTGCGAGTATTAACGGGCGAAGCCTTTTTGTAAACAATTAAGGGTTCGTCTTTCCTCAATATACAAGCAATACTTGGTGTTTATCAATTGTGTAAAGCAAGGCAATGGAAAGCATTGCGATTTTCTGAAAATTCAGCGCTACACTAGAGTGGCTTTTCTGGTCTCATTACTGCCAACAGAAATGCTGCGCCAATATGGCGCAGCGATATATATGATCTTCCGGCCCCACCCCTACCGTTATTTGAAGATAACTACCCATCGGGCTTTTTGGTTTGTACCCGATACCAAATCCTATTTACTTTTTCTTTGTACTCTTTATTTTGCTTTCATATATCCCTAATTGCGCCTGTTTATAAAGTTGATTCCCCAACACCGCAATTCCACAGGCCAGTACGCCTTGAATCGTCGAAGCAACGCTCCATCCAATCATGACATTTGCGGCGAGCAGGGAAACGAGAAGCAGTATCCATGGTATGCTCCAATCAGCAATTTTAGGGGTTGCCTTTAAAAACATTCCGATCACATAAAGCGCTACAGCAAGGGGGATCAGCGCCTCGTCAATCTGAGCAACAATCTCGAAGTTCAATTACTTCACCTCTCTCGTTTCGAATTGTGACAGTGATTCAATTTGACTTAAACACGCGACGATGCGTTCAACGGCCTTGGATTGTATACGCTTCAGCGTGCGCTCAGACCGGCCATTCATTATGCCCCACATTTTCTCATGCTCTACAATGGTTTTTGCCCAGTCCAGGCCCTGAATAAGGTGTGTCTGCACGAGAAAGCGTTCCTCGGTCGGTAGAAGCTGGAGCCAGCTCTCGACTGTTTCTTTTCTGGCGACCAATTCTTTATACTGCATTTCAAGTGCAGATAACTTATGCTGAGCGCTGGCAGGGGCGTTTTGCACCTGATGCAGCGTGTTTTCAATTATCGCAATCTTTGCGCACGTCTGGCGGTGATTCCTTAAATCGTTGATCACATCTATGGTTGAGCACATACGAGTTCCTCCTTTTTTCAATCATAACAACAGGCAATTGGTAAGAACAGTGACAATTCGGTTCCATTGCCGAAGCAATAATTGAAAAAGCTATTTCATTTGGAATCAATACCGATCACTGCTCTGCAACAGAGGTTCGGTATAATCGTTTCTTTGGTTCTATACGGTCATAGGCATCACCTCACGAAAAAATAGCACTTATTTAGCGAATTTTGCTTCGCTAAATAAGTGCATCATAGATCGTTTATAAAAACGCAATATTCTGCCAATCTATAGGAGGAGGTGAAGAATAATGCGTTTTGAATGCGTAGAGTCCAGCAGAAGCCTTCGAAAATTGCGTGAAGCCAGGAACCTAAGCCAAGCAAAAATGGCTGAGATAGCCGGGTGCAGTCTTCGTAACTATCAAAACATTGAAGCCGGGAAAACCCAACCCGGACATCAAATTCTTTCTAACATAGTGAGAAATCTTCCCGCCGACCCGCGTGAATTGTTTGAGATGGACAGCAACGAAGAAAATGATGCTGCAACGGAGCATATAAAACGTCTGTTGCACAAATGCAATAGTACGCAGATGGAGCTAGTCCTTAAAGTGATCCAGAATATTCTTGAAACATGGCCGAAATAAAGTTTGATACGAGGCAAAAGAGCAATGGGGCAAATCTCTACGAAAGAAGAAATTGCGGATATTTATCTTAAACATCAGAAAACCTTGTTTACGCTGGCTCTGACGTATGTGGATACCGTCTACATAGCAGAAGAACTTGTGGCCGACGCGATCGTTGCGATCCTAGAGCAATCGCCATCTTTTCCGAGCGAAGCAATCTGCGTCTGCTATCTCAAGCAGATTGTACGCAATAAGGCCATCAGCCGCCTGCGAAAGAAGTATAAATTTGAGCCGCGGGAAGATGATGATATAGAAAAACGCATGATAGATATAAATGAATATGAGCTTCCCTTTAACGAAGTGGAAACGCAATTGTTACTGCGCGGGTTGTTGAAGGAATACCCCAAAGAAATACGCGAAGCCTTTATTGCACACGTTATAGACCAGGAAACGATTCCAGTCTTAGCTTCCTTCTATGGGATTAAAACCGATACACTGCGGAAACAGATCGGCCGTATGAAAGCGCGTATTGCAGCAACCATCCCGGAAAAGGATATGAAGAGTTTTTTGTTTATGCTTATGCTGTTGTCATAATCGGTTTAAAGGATGTACGTTATGAGCTGGGAAAAAGCCCAAAGAACCATACGGCTAAAGCCCTATCTTATCGATCCTTGCCGGCTCAGAGGTATCGCCGCAGCGAGAAAACGACTTGTTTATGAAGGTATGCCTCTGCCAGAGAAGGTTTTAGCCACTGCGCGGCTTCGGGCAGAAATGAGCATACCTCAATGGGAAACATATTTGGGTATGTCAGATAAAAAGATTAGGCGTAAGTGCAGAAAAGCTGCGCCTGTTCGTTTTGGTACTCTATTATATATTTCCAGGCGTGCGGTAATCGCTGGGGCTATCATCATTCTGATTGCATCCTTTATGACTTTCACGCCGGTAGGACGCGCTTGGGCTTTTGCCGCTTATAACGCCATATCTGAGGTGATTGACGGTATTCTGTACATACGCTCTGAGGAAAGAGGTGATAATGCGGTTTCATCGACACTGTCCGTGGCTGGCATTAACGCTTCTGTTGTTCAGTTTGATTCGCTGGACGATGTGCTGGGGCGGATAGAAGAGCCGGTTTTCTATTTGGCAACTAATGAGGCTGAGCTTACCGACATACAGTTGACGACATCACAAATATACGGTGACTATTTAGAAATTAGCTATGTCTTCAAGGATAAGGTGCAAGTAATAATTAAGCAGGATTGGGGAGGTTATACTGAAGATAGCATCATACTTGATAGTTCTAAAGAATACATAAATGTCACTTTGAACAATGAGATCGTTGTTGAAGGCGCTTATTCGGCGGATGATGAAATATTCATTGGCTCAACCGTAATAGGCGACACAATCGTACATATAGTCATTGATGGAGCCAAAGAGAACAATGATATTGAAGCATACCTATGTTCGCTCGTCATGGGATAAAAATAGGGGCCGTCCTCATATAAGAAGACGACCCCTTTCTGATACTTAATTAGAAGGTATTATACGAAATAATAATACGAGATCGCTCCATATGAATTTTGGGTGATTCCCGTTACTTTGACTTTATAATAGCCGCTTGAAATGGAAACATACTTCCCTGTCGAAACAGTCGAGGCCGTTCCGGATTTTTGCACAGAGTCAACATAATCCCAGACCGCTCCATCTTGCCGATAAATTGTTACAATAATTGTTTTTATTTCTACGGCCCCGGTACATTGGCCATATATGTAGTATGAGCCGGCGGATTGGTCGTACACCATTCCTCCTCGAAGAGACAGCGAGCCACGAATTTGAATTCCACCATCCTTTGTCTGTGCCATTGCCGGAACGGCAAACAGTGTCATCATGCATACAATCAGTACCAAAGAAACGACTTTTTTCATAGATATTTCCTCCTGTAAATTTCGCATAAATGCGGTTAATCTCCTATACGCAAAACCCGGACCCTAAAGGGACACTAAAAATAAAATATTTTCAAAGATTGACAAAATTTTATGTTTAAGCTTCGGAAAATCTCCGGGGCTTTTTTCTTTTTGTGCATTTGGCTGTACGTCAGATGCCCAGAAGGAGCTACTATGCATATCCGATCTCCGCCATATTCCTCCGCGCCAAAATTCACATCGAAGAAACGGAGGAAATTATGAGAAAAAAAGTTTTTGAGTATGTCTTCAGACACTTTTGCAAAACCCACAGTCTAAAATGGCAGAGTATCTTTAGAAAAATGCCTTTTGAAGCTCCACTTCAAGAGGCGTTTATTTTATTTGTAAGGCAGAAGGTTACGCAAAGGCAGCGTGACAAGCGACATGTAGCGTTTCTCCGTTTCTTCTTGATTTTCCCACGAAAATTAAGAAATTTACGGAGGTTTACCAATGAAAACAATCAATTTGAGGGACTTCTATGTATCCCAATATGCTCACGACTGCATTTGCGAGGTGCCGGATGAGGTTGCAGAGCTATTATCTCATTTCAAGAGCCGCGAGCAGTCACAGATACGCCAAAGATATAAGCACAAGGCGCATTATTCGCTTGATCGTGATGACGGCATCGAGAATGATGCCCTATTCTTTGCGCCGTCCCCACAGGAGGTTTACGAACGCAAAGTGGAACACATCGCCCTTTACCTTGCCATGCAAGGCCTGACGGACAAGCAGTTGCGGCGTTTGTACGCTTCCTTCTTCCTCGAAATGAGCTATGCCAGAATAGCGCGACTTGAGCGTGTTGACGAGAGCACCGTACGCAAGTCCATCAACGGCGCTTTAGTACGCCTATCAAAAATTTTCGACTTTTTTGACTGAACCATACCCTGATTTGCCTCTTTTCAGGCATGGCTACTAGAGGAAGCGATTTCCTCGCCGTTCTTTGAAAACTGAATATCCATCGGCTCAGATACGTTAACCATACGGCGAGCAATGCGGCATATGCGCCAAGACTGCCTAGGGGAACAATCCCCCTTATCAAAGGCACGAGCGGAAACATCTCTGCCGTAACCCTCCTGCAGCGAGGAGGATGCGATGATCCGGATGAGGATAATGATACTTCTGCATAGTTGAGGTTAAGTCCCAAAGTGTAGCCCGGGCGTTGCCGGGGTGGTGAAATTCCAATGTTGATCGTTTGCCGCGATCAGTCTGAGCAGATGCCCCTGCACATCGGGATGTTGTGTCAAATAGATGTGCGTAAAAATAAAAGAAGAAACGGGAAATGGCGGCGGTCAAGCTGCGTATGCAGCCCACAAATGACCGCCGCCTATTTCGTTGCTGAAATTTCCGAGAGGAAGGGGTGCTAAAGATGAAAGCCAAGTATACAGCATTCAGCGAACTGCCTGTCATTTTGAATGCTACTGATGTCGCCAGCATTCTTGGGATTTCTCGCGCGTTTGCCTATAACCTTTTTCACGCCAATGATTTCCCTGCAATCGTCATTGGCAGCAGACGCCTTGTAAATAAGGATAGCTTTATTAACTGGCTCAATAATAAAGAGGGCGCGGAGGTCTAATATATGGCGAAAAGTAAAAAACGGGCTGACGGCCATTATCAAAAAAACATAGTCATTGGCAGAAACGCCGATGGATCATATAAACGCAAAACCGTTTACGGCAAAACACAAAAGGAGTTGGATGAACGGATTGCAGATGTTATGAACCAGCTTAGAATGGGTATTCGAATTGATGATGATTCAGCTTTTCGGGAGTTATCTGAGGTTTGGATTAACAACTACCGTCCCACAATGGGCACAACATGGGCATACCAGCAGGAACGCCTGCTTAATCTTCACATCCTGCCGTATATCGGAGATGATAAGGTCAAAAAGCTCACAAAGTTTGATATGCAAAGCCGCATCAACGTAATGCGCGAGGAAGGATACGCGACAAGCACCATGAAAAAAGTGCGTAATATTGTTGCGCAGGTATTTGAAGTGGCAATAGATAAGAAGATTGTTTCTAAAAATCCTTTCAAAAACATTTCTGTTGTTGAAATTCCGCCCAAAGACCGCCGCCCATTGACGGAAAAAGAAATTGATCTGATTACAAAGACATGGTCAGGGCATAAGATGGGTTATGCCGCTATGATGATGCTCTATTGTGGCTTGCGGCGCGGCGAAGTATTGGCTTTGGATTGGAGCGATATTGATCTGACAAGTAAGGTCGTTAAAGTCACGAAGGCCATTACCTTTCTTACCAATCAGCCTATTATAAAAGCGCCGAAGTCTAAGGCGGGTATTCGTGATGTCCCTATCCCTGATTTTCTGGTTGAAATATTCAAGAGCATCGTAAAAAGCAATCCAATATTCCTGCCTAGTGTGCAGGGGGAAAGAATGTCCGATGTAGCCTACCGCAGAGCATGGAGCAGTTATGAATATTACTTAAATCTAAAAGCAGGCGGACGTGGGGCCATTGGCGGAAAACGCAAGGTAATCGTTCTCGATCACATCACAGCTCACATGCTGCGGCACACATATGCCTCCCTGCTATATGATGCTGGTGTAGATATAAAGTCCGCGCAGCGCTTCCTCGGCCACAGCGATATAGAAACCACTTTGGAGATTTATACGCATTTGACTAAACACAAGGAATACGAAGCGGTTCAGTCAATCAACAAACACTTTGAAGGAAGGTTTATCAATAAAAATCACAAACAGCATGATGTGGATGATCGAGAAAGATAATAGCATTCACCTTATCTATAACCAGAATTACATTCCTACCTATACATAAGGTTACTCTTATACCACATTCTTACCACATAATTCTTATAAACCAATGGAAGAACCGCGTTTTCAGCAGACGCAATAGACATAATAGAATCCTGAAAAATGCCGTAAAACAGGCGGTTTCCCTTGTTTTACGGCCTTTTTTAGGAACTTACTTGCTATGCCTCCGACTCTGAGGGTCGAAGGTTCGAATCCTTTCAGGCACGCCAAAAAACCTCCGAAAATAGCCTGTTTTCGGAGGTTTGTCTTTTTGTTGCAACCTATTGAACCAACGTATAAGGCAGAGCCTAGAGAGAATTTAACCGGTCCATTACCTTGAAGAGTAAGCGGCCATTTTATCTCAGTAAGCAAAACGTGTAACCCGACTTTCTGGCGTTCCCGGCGCGATTCGAACGCGCGGCCTTTCAGTTAGGAGAGGGGCCAATGCAATTTTGTCGCGTATCCCGCAATGGTGAAAAGCACGTGGAACACCCTATTTTACTGGATTTTTGGGACGGAGACTTTTCGTGGTGTATCACAGAATCCTGCGGTTTTCGCCGGGTATTAAAACCTTAAATTCGCAAGTGATTAGCAAAAACCATCGTTGAATTATGATCCTAAGACTGCTTTTCCCGTATTGATTAGCAAACAGGGAGAGCATGCACTTCGTGTATGCTCGCTTTCTATATCATAAAACCTAAATGAAGATCAATTGCACAGTAGCATGATCTCTTCGGTTTGCAATATCCATTGAAGTTCATATTCTAATGCAATTTTAACCTGTTAATAGTGGTTTTCTGATCTTATGATGAAATACTAATAGAAATAGGTTTTGTTTTAAATAATTGTCTTGACCGGGAAAGGGAAGTATGGATTATCATCGTTATGACAGACAGCTGAGCGGACAGCGCCATCAAACAGAAGATCATATACAGGAGCGCAGCGGCGCAGTGAAAAAAGAGCGCAGGCGAAGGATGCACCTTGTGCGAACCTTTGTGGCAGACATTTTTATCGTTGCCTTGATCATGCTGGCATTTTATATTGTCAGCTATGTCATTCATCCTCAACGGTCTGGGGTTGAACTGCCGGCTCCTGTCGATGGATTAACCAGCAAAGCATTCGCATCCACAAATACCAGCGATGCCATTCCGTCAGCCGATCCGTCATCGTGGCGTGTAAAATTCACGAATAAATTTACGAGCGGTGAAGTGGTACAGACAGGGAATTCATACAAAAGCGCAAATATTAATGTAGCCATCAATAAGGTGCAGAAAGGCAGCACAATATACTACATTGCGGACATCTACGTTGTGGATATAAAAAATTTTTTGACTGCGTTTGCAAAGCAACCGGATGTGATGGGGGCGCGCGAACTAACGGAGGTCGTCGCCGGTGAAAATGATGCGATCATTGCAATCAACGGAGACCATTGCGTGGATAACAGCGGACCCGTAATACGTAACGGGAAGCTTTACCGCGATGAACTGTATGCAGATGCATTGGTGATGAACTACGACGGCAGCATGCAGACCTATTCGGCAGACCAGCTTAATATGAGTGCCATTGAGGCCAATGGCGCATGGCAGGTTTGGACGTTTGGCCCAATGCTGCTGAAGGACGGCCGGCCAATGAAAGAATTCAACAGCACGCTGCTTCGGGCCAATCCCAGAACAGCTGTTGGATATTATGAACCCGGGCACTATTGCTTTGTCGTGGTGGATGGAAGGCAGCCCGGATACTCGGACGGCATGTCATTGACCGACATATCCCAGCTTTTCTGCGATCTGGGCTGCAAAGTTGCGTTCAATCTGGACGGCGGTCAGTCATCGGAAATGGTATTTATGGGCAAGGTCATAAACCGGCCGTATGACGGCGGAAGAAGCACCACGGACATACTGTATATCGCTGATCAATAAAGGAGATCCCATGATCAAGAGAATTCTTCCTCACGTTTGTTTAATCCTTTCCCTTGTTACGCTGACGTTTTTGATACTGGATCAATTCAACCCCACGATTTTTGGCAAGCCGTTTTTTCATGTGACGTTGCTGATTTTTTGTATCACAACGGCTGTTGCTTCTGTGATTTTCGCTCTAGACAGCAGAAAGAATTAGGCATGGGGAGATACCGTATTTATTCAGGACGCAACAGGAAAGCCGGAGAAAGTTCCAAAGACAGCTGCATTCAATCTGGAAATGAGCAGTATACAGCCGCGTTCTGTGCGAAAGAAGAAAGCAAAATAAAGCCGGATAAAAAAAGAGGCGGGGCAAAAGGGCATGGCATGCGCCTGCGTATCATTATAGCTGCCTGTGCTGTTGCGCTTGCTCTCGTAGCCTTTATAATACAGGCTGCGGCTCAGACGCAGCCGGACAGAATTGAGATCGTTCTGCCCAGCAGTACGGCAACGGCAAAGGCGGCGGCGACTATCGGTCCAACGCCGGCGCCGAGCCCGAAGCCGACGCCTGCATTGACGCCGCAGCCTACGATAGACCCGACTACATGGGGCGCAAAGTTCTCGGATAAATTTACGAATGGCGACGTGATACAAACCGACAGTTCGTATCGGAGCGCGCATGTCAGCGTTACCGTCAATATGGTGCACAAAGACAATTTAACCTATTACGTCACAGATATATATTTGACGGATCTGAAGTATTTCAAGACTGCGTTTGGGCATGATTCATTTGACAACGGCGCGCAGACCACGCTGGCAATCGCGCAGAACAATGACGCAATCATTGCAATCAACGGAGATTACTGCTCGTACAACAAGGGCCCAGTACTGCGCAACGGAGTGCTATATCGCGATCAAAATTACAAGGATGTCCTGGTGATGTACGATGATGGAACCATGGAGACCTTTTTATCGGATGAATTTGATATGGCGGCGGCGCAGAGTAAAGGGGCATATCAAATCTGGACGTTTGGACCGATGCTGTTGAATGACGGGCAGCCAATGACCGAGTTTAATTCCTCTTTAGGAAAACGGAACCCGAGAACGGCAATCGGTTATTATGAACCCGGACATTATTGCTTTGTGGTCGTGGACGGAAGGCAGAGTAGTTATTCACAAGGGATTACTTTGACCGACTTGTCGCAACTTTTCTATGACCTTGGATGCAAGGCGGCGTTTAATCTTGACGGAGGCCAAACTTCGGAGATGGTTTATATGGGCCAATTCGTGAATCAGCCCTATAATGGGGGACGGGCTGTCAGCGATATTATTTATTTAGCCGATGACCAAACGGTCCCGATTCAGTAGGAATGAAGCAACGGAACGAAGATCTGAGCGCGGAGCAATCCGTGCTTTTGTCTTTAAATGTTTCTTCCATAGCCCAATGGCAGATACGATTTTTAAATACAAAGCAATTAGGATAACGTATTCTAATGAGTTATTAACTTCCGGCTAATGACGATCTAAAAAAAGCGCCGCATAATCAGTATATAGCAAAACGAGGTGATTGAAATGCTCGAAATTAAGAATCTGACCAAAAAATATGGAGATTTTATTGCCGTGGATCATCTGAATCTCGTTGTAAGGGAAGGTGCGATATTCGGTTTCCTGGGGCATAACGGGGCGGGGAAAACCACTACGCTCTCCATGCTGACGACGTTAATACTGCCGACGGAGGGAAGTGCGAGCATCACGGGCTATGATATCGTCCATGACAACCTGAAGGTTCGCGGGCTTCTGGGCTATCTGCCTGAAAACGTGATGCTGTACGGCGACTTGACTGCCGCTGAAAACCTTCGGTTTTTCGGCATGCTGTCCGGCGTTGACCTAATTGACGACCGTATCAACGAGGTCCTTAAGCTGCTGAGGTTTTCACTGTGGAAGGATAAAAAGGTAAAAACCTTTTCAAAAGGGATGCGGCAAAGAATTGGCATCGCGCAAGCGTTGCTGCACAAGCCGAAGATCCTGTTTCTGGACGAGCCGACATCCGGGCTTGACCCGCAGGGCACAAGGGATATGCGCGATATCTTGAAGGTTATAAACGAAGAGATGGGTACAACGATTTTCATGAACACACATCTCTTGTCCGAGGTAACCAAAATATGCACGGATATCGGCATTATCAGCAAGGGAAAGCTGCTGTTTTCCGGCTCAATCGCCAGCCTTGAGGAGGATTTTGGCAGCGCAAAGTCCCTCGAGGAAATCTACTTTGAGATTGAGGGGGGCCAGCCCGCATGAGGCAGATCCTTATCGTTGCGAGGTACAGCATCACAACCGCTTTCCGTGATAGGGTATTTGTGATCATTACGGTACTTTTTCTGTTGCTTTCCGTGATATCTGTGTTCATTGGTTCCAGTACGAGGAACGCCGAAATGAAAGCATATCAGGACATTGTTGCGCTGCTTCAGTCGCAGGGTGCAACGTCGCTGCCACCTTCGCCTGCGGTTGCGTCGCTGGCAATCCTGAAAAACATCATCCAGTACATCAGCATGATCGGCGCGGTGTTGGCTGTGTTTCTCGGTTTTGACACCTTCAGCGGTGAGCGTGAAGACGGTACGCTGTCATTGTTGCTGACCCGGCCTTTGTACCGCGATCAGCTGCTTTCGGGAAAGCTGCTTGGAGGTGCGGGTGTAATCGGATTGCTGCTAGGCATTACGTTCTTATTCAATACGGTGCTGTTTGCCGCAGTGACGGGACTAATGCCCAACCTGAACGAGCTTGGCCGCCTGTTTACTTTCATCGGGCTGGGATTTCTGTACTTAATGAGCTTTTATATCGCTTCGCTGTATGTGTCCATCAAGATGAGGAACAAGGCCTTCGCCTTCATCACGATGATGATCGTGTGGATGCTTGTGAGTTTTGTGATACCACAGCTTGCGGACACGCAGCGGAACTTCGCATATGCACTCAATTCGACGGCGAAGACCGTGACACAAATTCCTTCCGATACGGTGGCGTCCAAGGCAATCGAAGCATTCTCGCCGGCGGTTCAGTTTCAGAATATTGGCAAGGATCTGCTCCAGGCCGTGGATGAAACGGCAACGATGGGCGTATTACAGATACTATTGCTCAGGGCGCTTACGCTAATTAACATGCTGGCTCCGGGTATGGCGATGCTGTTTATCTCATATAGGGCCGTGCAAAAAGAGGCAGTATTATGAGTACGAGACGAACCGCGGCCTTTCTGATCGTGGCAATTATGGCTTGTCTGATCCCGGCTGCTGCAATGGCTGCAAACGTATCACAATCCATGTCTTTTGACGCGTTGGTTGCGCCGGGTAGAACGAGCACCTTCAGGATTGCCTTATACAACAGCGACCTCGGCAATCACAGTTATACCCTTGCATTGGAGGGCCTGAGCAATGAGTTCCATTCATACTTCACTGTCGATGGCACGGCGGCAGATACGGTCGATATTGCGGCATCCGACAGCACGGTGGTTCTGCTGCAGTTAGAGACACCGACTAATCCAACGCAGAACCGCTATGATTTCTCGGTATTATGTACTCGGGATGATGGAAATCAGGTATCACTTCCGGCGCAAATCACGATCAACAACGATTATGCAATCGCGATCGTCAGTGAAATCAAACAGCTTGAATCACTGAACGGGGAAAAACATAAGCTTTGACATTGCCGTTGCAAATATGGGGAACAAGGCATTGGAAGGCATCGGCATCACGGCAGATCTTCCCTACAAATGGGTGGTGGAAAGCGTTACGCCGGAAAAGCTGTCGCTGTCGCCGGGAGAGAGCGGCGCGTTTCGGGTCGGCATGATGATACCCGCGACGCAAGGCTCGGGTAATGCGGAAATCGGTATTAGCGCGGGCAACGCAGAGGTACAAAGTCAGACGCTTACCATCCCCGTAAAGGTAACGGCAAATGTGAACTTTGCGCTGATTATCATCGGGTGCGTTGTGGCTGTAGGTTTTGCCACGCTCATCTATTTCCGTAAACACGGAAGGAGGTAAGGCAGTTGAATGCAATACTGACGATTGCAAAAAAAGAAATCACGGATGCGCTTAAGAATAAGCTCTTCATTATCATCCTGATCATGCTGTTGGCGCTCACAGTAGTTTCTATTATACTCGGCGCATATCAGGTGCGAGTAGCTGTTGACGAATATAACAGCTCGGTTGCGTTTTTAAAATCACTCGGGAAGACAGAGTTCCCGGCGATGCCGAATTTAAACCCGATCGCGGCATCCAAGAGTTTTGTCAATTACATTGGCATGTTGGGCGCCCTGCTTGCGATGATGCTGGGCAACCACGCCGTTGCGTCCGAACGGAAGAATGGCACGCTGCGGCTGATCCTGTCCAAAGGAGTATTCCGGGATGGTTTTCTAAGCGGAAAGCTGTTGGGTAATCTTGCGATACTCTTTATGATTACAGTACTGTGTGCCATAATCACCTTTGTCGCGATTGGGCTGATCGGAAGCGTGGCGCTCTCCGGTGCGGAAGTCGTTCGCATGCTGCTGTTTTTCCTGATGTCGCTTTTGTTCATGACGTTCTTTTTGGTGCTGGGCATCGCATGCGCCGTGTTCATCGAAAACGGCAAAAAGGCGCTGTTGCTGACGATCGTCATATGGCTTGTGCTCGCGTTTGCATTCCCGCAGATCGGGGACACGATGGATATGGACAATCAGCTCCCGGGCGGGTTCTTCGCGCAGATGGGCATGACGAAGCAACAGGAGCAGCAGGTGCTTTCGCAGTTCCGGTTTTATGAGACATTGCGGGATAGCATTGAGGAACTGTCGCCCACCAAGCACTACGAAAGGGTCAGCTTTGCGCTGCTAAACGTAAAACCCGGCTTTGAAAGCAATACGCCGATGCAGGTACTGGGGCTTAAGTGGGTGAACCTCGTCGGGCTCATCGCACCCACCATCATCCTATGGCTGATCGCTTATATGGTTTTCCTGCGGCGTGAAGATATATATCAAGATTAGAAATGGAGATTAAAATAATGAATAAAGAGAAAATGAACAGGGTGTTGGCCATAGCTATCGTTTTAGCGTTTGGAATGGCACTGATGGCCGGATGCTCACAGCAATCGGGTGCTCAGTCAGCAGTGCCAAATACCGGCAGTACACAGCAATCTGGGGCTCCATCTCCCGCTGCGGGCAACAACAGCCCAGATACGCGAGCCTCTGCGGTGAGCAGCTCCCAACAGCCCAGTGTGCAACCGTCAGCGACGGCAGGTACGGTGGCCGGACCGGACGCGGATGGCGATGGTATTCCCGATGACATCGAAAAAACCTATGGGACAAATCCGTACGCGGCCGATACGGACGGCGACGGACAAAACGATGTGCAGGACCAGCAGCCGACAACCGGGGTCAACCCAATCAATGAAACGAGCACGACGCCGCTTCCGATAAGCTTTCAGGATGTACGCGTGGAGGATAACGCAACAGCCGACCATCTGGAGATGACCCTTAAAAATACGGGCACTTCCACGCTGGACAACTTCGATATTTTCTATACGATCACCGACAAGGCGGATGGCACGGTGGAATCATACTACATGAAGCTGAGTGGGTTCACTTTGGCGGCAGACGAGACGAAAACCATTCATTTTGACAACCTGCTAGATCAGCCGGGACATTATTATGGAAATCCGAACGGACTATACGGAACCTCGGCAAATGGGCTGATTTTCAATATTGAGCTGCATAATGCCGGGTATCAGCCGCTCAATACGACGGTGGAAAAAGCTACGGGCGTTGAGGTCGCGGATTAGCATAGTACCACCGGCATGTAACGGGATAATATCAAAGTATAGTGACTGCCAAACCGTGCTTTACGGGCCTTGCATTTAGGTAAAATGCTATTATTGCGTGGGGGGAAAAAGGCATGGACATGGAGAAGAAGAAAATACTGATCATTGAAGATGAAAAGAAGATTGCCCGTTTTGTGGAGCTGGAGCTGACACACGAAGGCTACAGCGTCCATTGCGAGCATAACGGATGGAATGGTCTGGAGAATGCACTTGCATCCGATTATGATTTGATATTGCTCGATATTCTGCTGCCCGGCCTTAATGGGGTCGAGATCTGCAGAAGAATTCGGCAGAAAAGTGATGTTCCCATTATCATGCTGACCGCGAAGGATGATACCACCGACGTGGTAATGGGGCTGGATATCGGCGCGGACGATTATATGACCAAGCCGTTTGCAATTGAAGAGTTGCTGGCAAGAATCCGAACCGCACTTCGTAAGGTGAAAGAAGAAGGTTTGCAAGATATACTGAGCGCAGGGGAATTAAAGTTGGATCAGGCCCGGCATGCCGTCCAGCGAGCCAATACAGAGGTCGAACTCACCAAGCTAGAGTTTGATTTATTGCTGTACCTCATGAAGAATAAGGGCATTGTGCTGACCCGGAACCAGATACTCGAAAATGTCTGGGGATTCGATTATATGGGTGAAACCAATATCGTCGATGTTTATATTAATTATCTGCGCAATAAAATAGACAAACCACATGAGAAAAAGTTGATTGTGACAATCCGCGGGGTCGGCTATTCAATTAAGGAATGAGGCATCCGGGATGAAAACAGTAAACAGATTCAAAAAGATTTCGTGGAAGCTGACGTTTTCATATGCGGCGATGTTTTCGATCGTCCTTATCGCGCTGAGCGTCAGCATTGTATGGGGTATCAAATACTACCTGACAGAGCAGGCGATTTCCCAGATCCAAAACAGCGCATCCATTACAATGGCCAACATCATTGATACGTTTCATGAGCAGGGCAGACTGATAGATCCGGAATTGTTGAGTGAAGCGGTTGCAGATTCTCAAATCAGCATCAGTATCGCCGACCAGAGCGGACAAATCGTCAGCTCTTCCGGCAATGTCGGTAATGTAAATATTGGAATTACTGAACGTTGCGGCACAGCCCGCGTTGTAGAATTGGGTGATTCAAGATTTGCGGTCGTCAACGAACAAGTGAAAATCGAAGGGCAGACAAAAGCCTATTTGCAGGTTACTAAGAATCTGGTATCAGAATATTCGTTTCTTCGTGTTGCGGCTTTTGCGAGCTTGGTTGCCGATGCAGTTGGAATTGTCGTTTCGCTCCTGATTGGCTTTATAATTAGCAAAAGGATGCTCCGCCCTATTGATAAAATAACCACCACGGCCAAGGAAATCAGCATCAGCGATCTGAACAGGAAAATAGAACTGCGTGGGAATGATGACGAATTGGATCGCCTGGCAAAAACCTTTAATGAAATGATTGAAAGGCTCCGGTTGTCGTTTGAAAAGCAGAACAGCTTTGTCTCAGATGCCTCCCATGAGCTGCGAACGCCGATTGCCGTGATCCGGGGATATATTGACCTTGTTGACAGATGGGGGAAAGAGGATAGGACCGTGTTGGGAGAGGCGATAGAAGCCATTAAAAATGAAACAGAGGATATGGGAGATATGGTTGAGCGGTTGCTGTTCCTTGCGAGAAGCGATACGGGGAAACTCAATATTAAAAAAGAGAGGTTTTCTTTGTCGGAGCTTATAGAAGAGATTTTTTCAGAATATCAGCTCATTGTTCCGGATCAGAAGTTCATTAAAGAATTACAGGAACCCATCTTGGTGGAGGCCGACCGCAGCTTGATTAAGCAGGTACTGCGGGCGATAATAGATAACAGCATCAAATATGATCCGAACCATTACAGGATTATCGTATCAGCAAAAGCGCATGCGGGCGAGGTTCAGATATCCGCGCAGGATTCTGGCGTAGGCATTTCAGAAGAAAAAATAGAGGGCATATTTGAAAGATTTTATCGGGCCGACAGTGCGCGGGGAAGGGAGACAGGCGGTGCCGGACTCGGACTTGCCATCGCGCAGACGATTGTGAATTTGCATGGAGGAAGCATTGCTGCCCAAAGCAAACCCGGCAAGGGAACGACGATCACCATCCGCCTGCCACAGGAGCCTTGATTTGGAGAATTAATGAAAAAAATAAAGAAGAAGGAAGTATTTTGTGGTATCATTCGATTTAACCATTTTAAATTTTATAGCTAGCAACTGCCGGAACGGAATTATGGACGTACTGATGCCATTCATTACCGCGCTCGGCAACGGGGGGGCGGTTTGGATCGTGCTGGCTATCATCCTGCTGATTACCCGCAGGCACAGGAGAGCCGGAGCAGCCATCCTGCTGGCGCTGGCGCTGGATGCGACCGTCTGCAATATCATTTTAAAACCTCTCGTCGCTCGTATCCGCCCCTGTGATGTCAATATGGCGGTACAACTTCTTATCGCACGACCAACCGATTTCTCATTCCCTTCCGGACATACCGCTGCTTCCTTTGCCGCTACATCCGCTTTATATTTCAGCCGTCAGAAGCTCTGGAAGCCGGCGCTTGTTTTTGCGGCCCTGATTGCCTTTTCAAGGCTGTATCTCTATGTACATTACCCGACCGATATATTAGCGGGCGCTATAATAGGAATTGTCATGGGATGTTTGGGTTTCAGAGCCTCAGCGTTTCTTGAAAACCTTTGGAAGCGCCGCAGACAGGAAGGATAAGCATGATGACACTATTTCTCAGTACCCATATTGGCAAACTGATTGCTACAGCTGGAGTGGCTATGATTCCTGTTTTGGAACTGCGCGCGGCGATCCCTTTCGGCGTGTCTCAGGGGCTTTCGGCACTGGATGCCTTTTTTGCCAGCTTGGTCGGAAACATGCTCCCGGTTCCGTTTATCATATTGTTCATCCAGCGAGCTTTTGCGTGTCTTCGCACAAATCCAAGGTGGGGGCTTGTTATCGACCGGCTGGAGAAAAAAGCGCACCTCAAGGGCAGGTTGGTCACAAAATACCGGCTGTGGGGACTCTGCCTGCTGGTAGCGATACCGCTGCCCGGGACTGGCGCGTGGACCGGCGCTCTCGTGGCCAGTGTCCTTGGAATGCGCCTGAAGGATGCGCTAATCGCTATCTTCTTGGGTGTCCTGCTGGCCGGAGCGATCGTGCTTTTTGCTACCTATGGATTCATGACCGTCTTATGGGGTTGAAACATATGAAAGCCGCTGCACAAACGCTTCAGCATCGTTAAGCTAATATATAACACGGGTAATACAGTGGAAGCCTATCAAAACAAATAACAAAAGGAGAAAATATATGGATACGGCAAAAAATAACGGAACAAATATCATACGCAGCAAAGTGCCGGAAATTACAATGTTCTTTGGATTATCAAGATTTTATGTACAACTGTTGGCGAAACTTTTTCGGATTTTGTGAATGTCAACCTCGGATTGGGGCTAACAAACACAACCATTATTATGGGCATCGCATTTATCATTGTGCTGTTTCTTCAATTCAAAGAAAAGAAATGCGTTCCAGGTCTCTATTGGCTGACCGTTGTACTGATCAGTGTGTTTGGAACATTGGTTACGGATAATTTGACAGACGGAATGGGGGTTCCTCTTGAAATCAGCACCATTGTCTTCAGCGTGCTGTTGGGATTGACCTTCCTTCTTTGGTACCTAAATGAAAAAACGCTCTCCATACACTCTATTTTTACAAGAAAAAGAGAAGCCTTCTATTGGCTCACCATACTTTTTACATTTGCACTGGGAACCGCGGTCGGGGACTTATATTCAGAGCAACTTGGCTTGGGCTATCTTCTCACAGGGATTGCGGTTATCGTTATAATAACCTGTGCATTTTTGGCATGGAAGTTCTTTAAACTTGACTCCATATTGGCTTTCTGGTTTGTGTATATTTTTACCCGTCCGCTCGGCGCATCTCTTGGAGATTACCTGTCTCAGCCAAAGCAATATGGAGGCTTGGGTCTTGGGGCAACAGTGACCAGCGTCATATTTCTTGTTGCTATCCTGGCTGTCATCATCTATCTTGCAATTACAAAATGCGATACGATACCCCAAAGTGAAGTTCCAACTTCAAAACGGACAATTGCAAGTCGGAAAAGCGTTTTGGCACAGACAGTAATTGTTTTATTCATCTTCTTATCAGTTAGCATTGCCGGTTATGTTCTGCTGAGCCATAATATTTCATCTCAAGCAGACACGACGCAGACGACCTTGAACGGGCAACTGGGCGATTTTATATCAATTGAAAGTGACATGATTGACGCTGTGAATGTGGGCGACTTTACTTCGGCAAAAACCAGTGCAGATAATTTGGAGCACGAATGGGATACATCAGCGCCTACACTTAAAAAAATAGATAAAACAACATGGACGCAGATCGATGGGACAATCGATGCTGTGTTGGCTGCGGTTCGTTCAAAAAATCCTGATGCAGGCAAGTGTACATCAGTGCTTGACGATTCTCTCCGTATGTTCGAATCAGCGAGTACACCACTGCCGCCAATAGAAACACAAGCAGAGGCTGTTCCGGCAGCGTCGTGACGAGGATCAGATACGCGGGCTTCATCAGGACGCAGGAGATCACCGACGCGGCGAAGATCAGAATCAGCACGGAAAAATACTCCAGCCAGATGGCGCACATGACGGTATCCGCTTCACACTGTGCCTGATGCATGCGCTTATCGCATCCACGATGGGCATGGTGACATATTACTTGCTTCGGTTATTCAGGGCGAGAATCAACAGCAGGTTGATGTTGTCCTTTACGGATTGCACAAAATCCTCTGTCACGATATGGAAGTTGGCAGGAGCATTATGGGCGATTGCAGCTTTTCCACGCTTTGGCTTGCGTCAGTTTATATTTGAGGAAGGAGGTAAAGAAGAGGCGGATTTTGGGCTGGGGGTTTCTATCGCGTTGTCAAGTAGTTGGCAATCGGGCCAAGGGACAACACTGGTAGAAAACCACCGGTCTTTATCTGATTAGGTTAAACTTATTGATCAGGGCAAAGAGAACGGCAACTCTCGTTGTCGCATAAGGATAAAAAGCATTATTACATGCCATGTATAAGGTGCTCATATACCACATTTTTACCACATAATTCTTAAAAGACAGTAGAAAAAGCACCTTTAGAATGAACACAATAGACATAATGGAACCCCCCAAAGTACCCATAAACAGGGGGAAATGCCTGTTTTGCGGCACTTTTAAGGATTATGTTTCCATTGTCTCCGACTCTGAGGGTCGAAGGTTCGAATCCTTTCAGGCACGCCAAAAAACCTCCGAAAACAGCCTGTTTTCGGAGGTTTTGTCTTTGGCCAAAATCTATCGTGATGGCCGCTATACCACATTTACCACATTTTTATTAGGTGAAAGCCAGAGCTTCAACGCAGATTGTAAGGAGTAAAAAACATAAAATTTGCCGCATACCACATTTTTACTACATTTTTTATACAACGCACATTTATTGAACGGTAAGCAATAGACGCATAAGACAAAACTATGAAAGCGGGATAACGAAATGATGAAAAGCAAAGAGGAACTAAAGGCAGTCCTGATGGCGCAAGAAGTCTATATGCCTGATGGAGAAACTCCAAACACCACAAAGCTAAATGTAATCTGCGGTGCGGTTATTCCACCGCTGATGGAGGCCATGTGTCAGGAAAGGGACAGCATAGACTCAATCGACGTAGTCGAAGCCTATTTATGGGAACTGTATGAAAAATCTGAGTACCCTACTATTGGCGGTATCCTGCGAGTTCTGTATCTTTTGCATGAAATGGCCGTTCCTGAAATTTTCGACGTACTGCTTCAATATTGTGATCCTGTCTTGTTGGAGGTGTTCTTCTATGAGGCACTAGTGGATTTTTCTGACGTAAAGCTGGATTGCCAAGATGATTATGTAGAAATCTACAAATAAGGCAGAGCTTCAAGAATATTAAACTGGCCGTTTACCTTAGCAAGTAAGCGGCCTTTTTTATTTCAGCAAGGAGGAACCCAACATGACCAAAGTAATTGCCCTCGCCAACCAGAAGGGCGGCGTAGGGAAAACGACCACAGCCGTGAACTTAGGCATCGGCCTCGCACGGCAAGGGAAAAAGGTGTTGCTCATTGATGCTGACGCACAGGGCAACCTGACGGATTCGCTAGGCTGGAATGAACCGGACAAGCTGCCCGTATCTCTTGCTACCATCATGACCAAGGTGATTATGGATGAACCCATAGCTCTGGACGAAGGTATCCTGCATCACGCGGAGGGCGTTGACCTCATGCCCGCCAACATCGAGCTTTCCGCAATGGAGGTATCGCTTGTAAACACCATGAGCCGGGAAATCGTGCTGCGGAATTATCTAAACGAGGTTCCCAGAACATAGCCGCAACCCACACGGGACTTTAGGAAGTCAATGAAATCCGAGGCTGTCTGATCAGGGATGCTGGTTTCGTTTCCGCCAACACCAGTCTTAGGAAGGAACTGGTTGCAAATATCGTTCCCGTTGGTGCCATCGTCGTTGGAGAAGACGCTATCATCCATGATAAGGATTGAGTGCCTCTGCCTACCATTGAAAAAGCCAGTTTCTCTATAATCTCCGTTATTGAATTCTTCTCCCTCACTGAGGCCAAAGATCTGCCGCAACTGAGTTATCGAGGATGCTATTGGACCATGAAAAAGCTGATCATTAAGAAGTGTACTCTCGCTAATCCTTGACTGGAACCTCGTATCCATGGTTACCAGCTCATTCGCCAACTCACAAGCCTCCCTCCATGCGTCTGAGATGGGGTATGTCTCTACCGTCTGACCAGATGGTACTTCCATAGGATTAGCCGTCATACCATGATAGCCATCGGTTAGCGAAGTAAATTGTCTTGTAGCATACAAAACTTCCCGCCATGAGGCCCATGGAACTGAGTATCCTCCTACGATGTCCCATTCCATATTATCGCCACCCAAAACTGCTCTGTACCTTTTGCGATTAAGCATTTCTTGGGCAATGCAGGCGAGCGCATCCAGATTGGCTTCTTCCCCGCGGAGAGTTCGAGCTAACAGCTCAGCATCACTCCTGCTGTTGTTTGGATACTGGAGCTCCTGTGCATAATCATTTTCTGATACTATAGTAGCCCAGCTTCGTATCGTTGCATCACTAAGTGCCATTTGTTCTCCCTCTTTTCCAAAAATATTTAACTGCTAGCATTAGCTAAATCTTATCTTGGAAAAGATAAAATAAACAGTGACACTTACATGCCATGAGAGCTTATGGATAAAAGGCACCTGCCCAGCGTTTTTGATACGCATTGCCGTTTTCCAGAAGGTCTTGCATATAGTCGCCTGTGTAGAATAGCCATTCCTGGCTGAATTTGCGGTCGAGGAGGTATGCTTCTTCCGGGATAAGAATATAAAAAGCATGCGCTGCTTCATCATAGTACAATCGTATCATGGTTTTATAAGCGATCGTATCTGGCTCAGGCGCGGCAACGATCAAATCTCCACCTTCCTCGACAGGCCAATACTTAGCTTCCATCTGTATCTGAACAGGGATCCCAATCCAGTTTTCCGATCCATCTTCCATCGCGCGAGGAGAATCGCATTGCAGAATTAGTGCTTCATTCACATCCTCTGCGATGGAACCTGAATCATACAGCGAATGGAGATAGCGCAACTCTATTTTCTTAGTATTCAGGTTATACCAGCCCGCGACAGTCACAGTATAGCCAGTGCCTCTGCCACCACAAAAGGCATATAGCAGCCATTGCTGTCCGGAAACCTTTTGAAAGGTGATAGAGCCACCCTCGTAATAATGGATAACACTATGGGGCGTATAGTGCCCATTCTCATTGTGGAAAATCATATCCAAATAGATTTCCCAGGATTCCGTTTTTATGTTGATAATCAAATACTCTCCATCAAAGGCTTCGGAATAAGCGATCTCGCTGATTACTTTTTCCTGAATCTGAGGATCCTTAACCCAGCCATCAATACTGATGCCATGCAGCTCCAGGAAAGATGGGATGTCTGCCAAAATCATTCCGCTTAAGGCTTGTCCGAGCGTTTCGATTTCATCCTTGTTTTTACTGCTGCCTGATAGGGAGTAACAAGCATTTGAGTCATATTGTAATGAATTACGGTTCTCCATAACATAAACCGGTTTATCGTCTTCCGTTAATGTAACCCATATTGCAGGGACAAGTCCCGATAGCATATAGCCGGACACCCATTGCTCTGGCAAAATGGATTTCGAATCATTAGAGACAAGGCATGGAGCCGATACACCTGGCGTGGCCGCCGGCATTGAGCTAGCCGTATTCGTGGCCGTGACGGCAGGGGTGTACGAGGTGGCGGTCCCCGGTGGTGGAGATACGCCAACAGGCCCGCCGGTGGGCCCAGCACATCCGGCAAGCAGCAGGCACAAGAATGCCACAGCGATACGCATGAACCAGTTACATAATGTAGAATGGTGTACCGGAATTTTTCGAACATTACATTTACGCATAAAAAGCCTCCTGAACGGATCTCAAGTAGTAATCCGATGAACTTGTAAAGCCCGCCGAATCAATCTAAGGCGGTATTGCGGAAAAAGAAAAACCTTGCGTTGCTGTTGTAAACGACGTGTCATTTGATACCTCCAAAGAAGGTGTAAAGGTTGTAATCTTTTATACGCAAAAACCCCACCCGAAAGGGACACTCAAAACTATGTATTCCTTATTTTCCACTATTAGCAAATCCAAATTAATCTCGCATTCCCATCATTCCTCTTCCTCGTAAACAAGGCCGTTCTCTTCAAAAAACGGTTTCCAATCATAATACCCGCCCGATAGCGTCCACTTTGCCCAAATAGCCCCGGGATCGTTTCCTGCGTTTGCAGCTGCGGTAAGCTCCTCCCTAAACGGTGCGCAGTAATTGTCAACATCCGTTCTCGTACTGATCAAGTTGAAATACCAGTGATCGAGGCCGTTTTCGGCATATGCCTTGTGGGTGTCGACATTAAGCCGGATGACGACAGGTTCTGTTTTTTCCCAGCAATATTCCTCCCCCTGCTAGGCGTCATCGCTGTTGCCTCGTGCAAGCCGGCTGGTCGCTTCCATCTTGATCATCAATTGGCGCCCGTCCGGAAGTTCTTTAACCTGCGGTTCGGACATTTTTCCATTGAAAAACCGCCAGCCAAGGGGGCACCAGGGCATATCGCAGTCTCCGACGTAGCGCAGATACGAAAGATCGATCTGATTGTTGTCGATATTGTACCAACAGCAGAGCACCAGGCTAAGGTTGGTGCCATATGTATAGTCATATCCAATTCTGAGCCACCGGGTATCATAATGCTGCATAAATTCATAGCTGCGGTATCGCCACCCAAGCCAAAAACCGCGTACCGGGATGTATGCGCCGTTGTCCATAATGTCAAATACAAGAAAAAAATTATTATAACCTGAGCCCAATACGGTGATATAGGCCAATCCCATATCGGGAAGCACCTCCTTTGTACAGGTGACGCTGCAGAAATCGGCATAACTTTTATCGAACAGCTCTTTTTGTAGCGTGTCATCCAAAACAATCATGCCGTATGTGTCCTCGGGAAGATAGCCGCCGACTTTTCCAAGGGCCTCATTGATATCCGTCCACGGGGTTTCAGTAAGGGCTCGATAAGCAGCTTGAAATAAGCCGTCGTCCTGGCCGGTGTAGTAGGTAGTAACATCAGATATGATATTTTTTAAGTAGCTTTCTGAGACTGGGATCATAGTAAAAGAGTCGGATGTGCCGGTAGCGTTGGGCTCACAGGTACCCACCGCCGGAGATTGCATTACAGCAACCGGATCTATGGTTGGTACCGATGTGCCGGTGGCTTTAGGTTCACAGGTATCCAATGCCGGAGATTGCATTACAGTAACAGGATCCATGGTTGGCGCCGAAGGCTGCACCGATACGGTTTCACCTGTACAGCCGGATAAGAATAGGGTTAAGGCAAGCAGAGACAGCAGAAATCGTTTCATTTTCAATTCTCTTTTCTCATGTTTTTATATGAGATTACTTGCCAAATGTATCCAAATTGCATCAGCCCCTGTGATAATAATCCTCCGTATATTTATTGTAGAAACACTCGTTGAAGAAACGGCCCTCGGCCAGCAAATCGCAATAGACGTCCGTCATATCTTCTGTCGTCATGGGCAGGAGATAAGCCGTTCCCTTGAAGTCAAGGAGCACATTGCCCTGTTCATCGGTGCCAAATACCGTAACGCTGTCGCCCTTGCCGATTACCTTTCGCTTGCCGTAGGCAGCGCCACCGATTTTCTCCCAATCAAAGGCGGGGGCATCTTCCGGAGATAACGCTTTCATCTCCTCTGTCGTAAACCCCGTCGTATACAGCAAAACGGTATCCAGCACGTCAAATTCATATTCCTCAATGGGATAATACACGTGGTTCAATGGCGGTACCTCCGTCAATCGGTTATCCGCAACCGTATAGATGCGGTCGATACGCGCCCATCCAAGGTGAGAGGAAGATTCGTTGACATACAGGTAGCCCACCCCGTCAAGGGTGATATGCGGGGTTCCGATTTGGTCGGTTACATAGTCGTCTAGCGTGCCCAGCTCAACATATTTCCCGTCGATCAAGCGAAAGAAGGTGGATTCCCCATACTGGTCCGAAAGCCAATGTTCCAGCACGAAATCCCGATAGCCGTCGTTCGCGTCGATATCGATCTCCACATAACCAAGTTCCTGCGCATTGCTCAGATCAACGTCAATACTGGGCGCCGGCTTTGGCTCCGGCGTTGCGATTGCCCATACGACAGATGTGGCCGCAGGCGCTGTAACTACAGCCTCTCTGCCGCAGGCCGTGAATAAGGGAAATAATAGAATGGCGGTGCATGCCATGCAAAGTTTTTTCATGCTGTTTCTCCTGTTCCCAGCCGAAGCGTAATATGGCATCGGTATTGATCGTTTTTTTCCGTTACGGTATCCACTGCGATATCGATGTAGCGTTTTCCGCCGTTGCCAAAGATCAGGGATTCTCGGCTCAAAAAATTATACTGGTTCCATTTCAGCACACAACCGTCCGCCATTCCCCAAAGTGTGGCGAAAGCCTTTGCGGTATCCGGCGCGGCCAGGAGCGGGGAATCGTATTCGCAATGAAGAATCGTTCCGGTGTTCGCATCCAATACAAACCGGACCGACCCGCCTTCCTCCTGCGGGCAGGAAATGCTGTAATAGCCCTGATATTCTTCCGTAACGCCGTGCACTAGGCGGTAGTAAAAGAGATCCGTCGATTGGGCGTCCGCATGAACGGAAAAGCCGGAGGCTTCCAGTATTTCCTGCTGCTCGTAAAACCGTTCCAGCACCTCTTCTGTACTCAATTCCTGTTCTGATGGGGTGACATCCTCGTGGTATTTTACAAACTGGGCGGATTGGTTCTCTCTTGCATACCATGCAAGCGCCCGGTCAAGGAGCGCATCCTCCGACACGGGCGGCGGCGTGACTTCAGCGGGAAGCTGTGAAAGCGGCACTACCGCAGTCAAGCCGAGTTGGGACTGGCGGTGGGCGGCGGACAGATATTGGGGAACAAGCACGGCCCCGGCAATCAGGATCACCGCAAGCAGGGAAGTGACGGAATAGCTCCAGATTTTATGCTTCATCATCGGCAGCCTCCATGATGGAATAAGGCACGAGAACGGACACCGTCGTGCCTTTGCCTAATTCGCTTTGGAATGCAAGGTTGGTATGGTGCAGCTTTGTGATGGCATCGCATAGCGCCAGCCCCAGGCCCGCGCCATTTTGGGCGCGGGATCTCGACTTGTCAACCATGTAGAATGCTTCCGTAATGCGGCCGAGTTCCTCCGCCGGAATTCCCATACCCTGATCGGTCACGCTGACGCGATAGCCCACCGGGCAGCATTTTCCGCTGACGGATACAGTCTGCCCTTCCTTGCTTGCCTTGCCTGCATTGTCGATGAGGTTGAGCAGCATGGTCAAAAAAAGGTCGGGCTCGATAGCAATCGTGGCGTCGGGCAGATCCACAGCAAGCGAAACGCCGTATTTCTCTCGCAAAGCAGAAGAGGCAGTTTCCCGCAGGCGTTCGGAAACATCCGCCGTTTCAGCCGGGTACCGCTCAAATTCCTGCCGGTTTAATACCATAAGTTCCAGCAGTTTTAGCGACAGGCGTTCCAGCCTTCTTCCCTCAGTGAAGATATAGTTGGCGGAACGGAAATGCGTCTCTTCGTCCATTTTCCGGGAGCGGAGCATGTCGGCATAGCCAATGATGGAGGTGAGGGGGGTCTTCAGCTCATGGGCGAAGCTGGTCACAAAGTTCTCCCGCTGGCGCGCCTCATCCTCCAAATGTTGAACATGGACTTCCAGCGCGTCGGCCATCCGGTTGAAATCAACGGAAAGCTCACCAATCTCGTCCTTTGTGGTGACCGCCGCACGCTCATGGTAATTTCCTTCCGCCATGCGGCGGGTAACGCCGGAAAGCTGACGCACAGGCCGTGTCAGCAGGGTACAGATCAAAAGCAGGATAAGCCCCACAATCGCAGTTGCAATCATCGTAACGGCAGCGGAGGTTCGCATCATGGAATCGCTCAGCGCAAATGGAGCCGTAATATCCTGCTCCAGGGAAAGGTATCCCGTTTTCGCCCCCAGCTGCACCGGCGCGCAGCACCGCATGACATACTTGGAACCGCTTTGTATGACGTCGTAAGCGATTCCTGCCTGTGCACTTTGCATAAGAGGTGACTGGGGCGCGCTTTCGGGATAGACGGCGGCGCCGGCTTGATCATACAGGCGCGCGGAGGCAAAGTCACCGTTGGCGACGGACGACATAACCTCCGCAAGGTCGGCGTTTTCTGAATCGTAATCGAAATCAGCGGTAAAGGACTGCACGACGGTCATAAGCATACTCATTTTGTCCAGAGCCCGTTGTTTTTCCTGTGCCAGGGCGGTATCAAACGCGTTCGTGTTAAGCGCATATACGATGGTGGAGAATGCGGCAACCAGAACCAGCAAACAGGAAAAGAACACCTTCCATGCAAATTTCACGCGCTCACCTCCAAACAGTATCCGACTTTATAGACCGTTTTCAGGAAATCTTCCAGACCGAGCTTTTTCCGAAGCCTTTGCACATGCAAATCCACCGTGCGGCTATCGCCAAGGCAGTCGCCCTGCCAGACCCGCTCGAAAATGATGTCCCGGAAAAGTGCGATGTTCATGTTTTGCACAAACAGCATCAGCAGATCATATTCCTTTGGCGTCAGCTCCACCGGCTCGCCGGAGCGCAGCACGGCGTGAGACTGGGTGAAAACCTCGATGCCGGCGAACCGGATCACGGGATCTGTCTTATAATAGCGGCGTATGACCGTATCCACCCGGGCCAGCAGCTCCGCGATGGCAAAGGGCTTCACAATATAATCGTCCGCCCCTAAGCGCAGCCCCTTCACTCGATCCGCCACATCCGCTTTTGCGGTGAGAAAGATAACCGGTATTTCCAAAGGACGGATAAACTCCATCAGCTCAAAACCGTCCACCTTCGGCAGCATGATATCCAAAAGAATCAGGTCAAACCGCGCGTCAACCAATAGATCTGCGGCTTCTTTGCCGTCATATGCACAGACGCAGGAATGACCGGAGTTGCTCAGGTTCATCCTGATCAGCTCCGAGATGGGATTTTCATCTTCCACGATCAGTATTTTGCACATACTTCATGCCACCTTCATTCTCTCAATGATTATTAACAATAATTTCCTTTTGTATCAGAATTGTATCATCTTCGAACATTAACGGGCGAAGCCTTTTTGTGAACAATTAAGGGCCTGTCTTTACTCAATATATAAGCAATACTTGGTGTTTATCAATTGTGTAAAGCAAGGCAATGGGAAGCATTATGATTTTCTGAAAATTCAGCGCTACACTAGAGTAGCTTTTTTGGTCCCATGACTGCCAACAAAAGTGCTGCGCCAATATGGCGCAGCGATATATATGATCTTCCGGCCCCACCCCTACCGTTATTTGAAGATAATTACCCATCGGGCTTTTTGGTTTGTACCCGATACCAAATCCTATTTACTTTTTCTTTATACTCTTTATTTTGCTTTGATATATCCCTAATTGCGCCTGTTTATAAAGTTGATTCCCTAACACCGCAATTCCACAGGCCAGTACGCCTTGAATCGTCGAAGCAACGCTCCATCCAATCATGACATTTGCGGCGAGCAGGGAAACGAGAAGCAGTATCCATGGAATGCTCCAATCAGCAATTTTAGGGGTTGCCTTCAAAAACATTCCGATCACATAAAGCGCTACAGCAAGGGGGATCAGCGCCTCGTCAATCTGAGCAACAATCTCGAAGTTCAATTACTTCACCTCTCTCGTTTCGAATTGTGACAGTGATTCGATTTGACTTAAACACGCGACGATGCGTTCAACGGCCTTGGATTGTATACGTTTCAGCGTGCGCTCAGACCGGCCGTTCATTATGCCCCACATTTTCTCATGCTCTACAATGGTTTTTGCCCAATCCAGGCCCTGAATAAGGTGTGTCTGCACGAGAAAACGTTCCTCGGTCGGTAGAAGCTGGAGCCAGCTTTCGACTGTTTCTTTTCTGGCTACCAATTCTTTATACTGCATTTCAAGTGCAGATAACTTATGCTGAGCGCTGGCAGAGGTGTTTTGCACCTGATGCAGCGTGTTTTCAATTATCGCAATCTTTGCGCACGTCTGGCGGTGATTCCTTAAATCGTTGATCACATCTACGGTTGAACACATACGAGTTCCTCCTTTTTTCAATCATAACAACAGGCAATTGGTAAGAACAGTGACAGTTCGGTTCCATTGCCGAAGCAATAATTGAAAAAGCTATTTCATTTGGAATCAATACCGATCACTGCTCTGCAACAGGGGTTCGGTATAATTTTTCTTTGGTTCTATACGGTCATAGGCATCATAGATCGTTTATAAAAACGCAATATTCTGCCAATCTATAGGAGGAGGTGAAGAATAATGCGTTTTGAATGCGTAGAGTCCAGCAGAAGCCTTCGAAAATTGCGTGAAGCCAGGAACCTAAGCCAAGCAAAAATGGCTGAGATAGCCGGGTGCAGTCTTCGTAACTATCAAAACATTGAAGCCGGGAAAACCCAACCCGGACATCAGATTCTTTCTAACATAGTGAGAAATCTTCCCGCCGACCCGCGTGAATTGTTTGAGATGGACAGCAACGAAGAAAATGACGCTGCAACGGAGCATATAAAACGTCTGTTGCACAAATGCAATAGTACGCAGATGGAGCTAGTCCTTAAAGTGATCCAGAATATTCTTGAAACATGGCCGAAATAAAGTTTGATACGAGGCAAAAGAGCAATGGGGCAAATCTCTACGAAAGAAGAAATTGCGGATATTTATCTTAAACATCAAAAATCCTTGTTTACGTTGGCTTTGACGTATGTGGATACAGTTTACGTGGCAGAAGAACTTGTGGCCGACGCAATCGTTGCGATTCTGGAGCAATCGCCATCTTTTCCGAACGAAGCAACCTGCGTCTGCTATCTCAAGCAGATTGTACGCAACAAGGCCATCAGCCGCCTGCGAAAGAAGTATAAATTTGAGCCGCGGGAAGATGATGATATAGAAAAACGCATGATAGATATAAATGAATATGAGCTTCCCTTTAACGAAGTAGAAACGCAGTTGTTACTGCACGGGTTATTGAAGGAATACCCCAAAGAGATACGCGAAGCCTTTATTGCGCACGTTATAGACCAGGAAACGATTCCAGTCTTAGCTTCCTTCTATGGGATTAAAACCGATACACTGCGGAAACAGATCGGCCGTATGAAAGCGCGTATTGCAGCAACCATCCCGGAAAAGGATATGAAGAGTTTTTTGTTTATGCTTATGCTGTTGTCATAATCGGTTTAAAGGATGTACGTTATGAGCTGGGAAAAAGCCCAAAGAACCATACGGCTAAAGCCCTATCTTATCGATCCTTGCCGGCTCAGAGGTATCGCCGCAGCGAGAAAACGACTTGTTTATGAAGGTATGCCTCTGCCAGAGAAGGTTTTAGCCACTGCGCGGCTTCGGGCAGAAATGAGCATACCTCAATGGGAAACATATCTAGGCATGTCAGATAAAAAGATAAGGCGTAAGTGCAGAAAGGCTGTGCCTGTTCGTTTCGGCACTCTATTGTATATTTCCAGGCGTGCGGTAATCGCCTGGGCTATCATCATTCTGATTGCATCCTTTATGACTTTCACACCGGTTGGACGTGCTTGGGCAGTAGCCGTATATAATGCTGTCTCTGAGGTGATAGACAATATCCTATATGTGCGTTCAGATGAATCCAGCAGCATTCCGGAGAGTGTAGATGCATTCTCGCATTCTGATGATGAAGTAATAAAAATTGAGTCACTTGACGCTGCACTTGAGCAGATTGAAAAACCAGTTTACTGCTTATCTGAGGATGCAATGCAACCTGAGAGCATATCGCTATCCAAATCCACGGTATACGGAGATTCTCTGGAGACCATCTACCGAATGCCGAACAAGGGAGTAATCATTATTTCACAATGCTGGGATGATAAATCAGAGGATAGTATCATATTGGATGAATCCAAAGAATACGTTCGCCTTGATCTGCCAAACGGAATTGTTGTTGAAGGTGCATTTTCGAAAGACGATAATGCTTTTGTTGGGACGATTGTAACAAGCGATACGGTTGTTCATATTTTTATCCAAGAAATTGCCACAGAAGAATCGATATCAGAATCCTTATCAACGCTGACTGCAAAATAAGAAGAGGGAGTTTGCTATCTCAAAATAATAGCAGACTCCCCTTGAGTGATCTATCGTGACTAGATAATATAGTTATAAGATACTGTTCCGTTAGAGTTGCTTGTTGTGCCTGTAACTGTAACTTTGTATTGGCCACTCTGTGTTATCGAAACGTACTTGTCAGCACGTACGGTTGACGTCGTATCGGTATTGCTAACGGAATCCATATATATCCATGAGGTTCCGCTTTTTCTATAGAGTGCGACAGTTACCGTTTTTTGTTCAATGATTCCCATGCATTGTCCATAGATAATGTATCTTCCGAGGGAAGTGTCATATTTCATTCCGCCGCTAAGGGATAATGACGCGCAAGGTGCCATTAAACCATCCTTTGTCTGTGCCATTGCGGGAACGGCAAACAGTGTCATCATGCATACAATCAGTACCAAAGAAACGACTTTTTTCATAGATATTTCCTCCTGTAAATTTCGCATAAATGCGGTTAATCTCCTATACGCAAAACCCGGACCCTAAAGGGACACTAAAAATAAAATATTTTCAAAGATTGACAAAATTTTAAGTTTAAGCTTCAGAAAATCTCTGGGGCTTTTTTCTTTTTGTGCATTTGGCCGCACGTCAGATGCCCAGAAGGAGCTGCTATGCATATTCGATCCCCAGCATATTCCTCTGCGCCGAAAATCACATCGAAGAAACGGAGGAATTATGAAAAGATACTTTAATAAAACCCCAAAGCTAAAACACCAGAGCATCCTTAGTGAAATGCCTTTTGAAGACCTGCTTCAAGAGGCGTTTATTTTATTTGCAAGGCAGAAAGTTACGCAAAGGCGTAACAAGTGGTATGCAACGAAAAAGCTGCCTGATACTGCAGCGCGAACAAGTGCTTACAACACACCTGTATGCCCCCCGTTTCTTCTTAACTTTCCCACGAAAATTAAGAAATTTACGGAGGTTTATCAATGAAAACAATCAATTTGAGGGACTTCCATGCATCCCTCTATGCCCAGGACAGCATTTGCGAGGTTCCGGATGAGGTTGCAGAGCTATTAATTCATTTCAAGAGCCGCGAGCAGTCACAGATACGCCAAAGATATAAGCACAAGGCACATTATTCGATTGACCGTGATGACGGCATCGAGAATGACGCCCTGTTCTTTGCGCCGTCCCCACAGGAGGTTTACGAACAAAAAGTGGAGCGCCTGGCCCTTTACCTTGCCATGCAAGGCCTGACGGACAAGCAGTTGCGACGCTTGTACGCTTTCTTCTTCCTCGATATGAACTATGCCAGAATAGCGCGACTTGAGCGTGCTGACGAGAGCACTGTACGCAAGTCCATTAACGGCGCCTTGGTACACCTATCAAAAATTTTCGACTTTTTTGACTGAGCCATACCCTGATTTGCCTCTTTTCAGGCATGGCTACTAGAGGAAGCGATTTCCTCACCGTTCTTTGAAAACTGAATATCCATCGGCTCAGATACGTTAACTATACGGCGAGCAATGCGGCATATGCGCCAAGACTGCCTGGGGGAACAATCCCCCTTATCAAAGGCACGAGCGGAAACATCCCTGCCGTAACCCTCCTGCAGCGAGGAGAATGCGATGATCCGTATGGGGATAATGATACTTCTGCATAGTTGAGGTTAAGTCCCAAAGTGTAGCCCGGGCGTTGCCGGGGCGGTGAAATTTCAATGTTGATCGTTTGCCGCGATCAGTCTGAGCAGATGCCCCTGCACATCGGGATGTTGTGTCAAATAGATGTGCGTAAAAATAAAAGAAGAAACGGGAAATGGCGGCGGTCAAGCTGCGTATGCAGCCCACAAATGACCGCCGCCTATATATGGACAAAGTTTTATAACCGAAACATCGAATCCACACATTTGTGCCGAAGGCAGCTTATTTCCATTATGAAATTAGTGAAATTAAAAAATTCATAAATAATTATGAAAGATTACTTCTTTCTCCCCGTGTCTATATGGCAAGAAGAAAGCGGAGGGACTTGTCCCGAATGCTGCCAGAAGGGTCAATAAGAGTTGCTTCATGATGGTGCCTACCGATATCGAAAGGGACTAAAACAATGCCTATGCAAAAGAAACAAAAAATAAGTATATGTATTTTAATCATAACACTATTTATGTTCCTCATTGGATGTAAAGCTACTCCAGAGGATGTGCTTAGTGACCGCAATTATTCGTATGTTCCAATATCTGATTTAGAAGAAAGTCCTAACTTCATAAACGAGCAACCAAGCGAAGATCTTGCTATTAATGCAAACGTATTTGTTCCTAATCAAAATTCACTTAACCGTTATAAGGTAAAGCCGATGCAATACGATTTGCAGCGCTTGTCTGCGTTATTGGGGAAAGGGATAAATGATTTTAACATTATCCAACAGAACGCAATCGAAGTGGATAATGTTATGTATGAAACAATGTGCTGCATCAGTAGCGATGGCGTATATAACATCTATTATAGTAATTTATCTGGACGGTTTGTGGTTAGCTCGATATTGGATGATAGCGATATAAGCCGGATAAAGAGGAATGAAATTGATAGCAGTCTCTCGACATGTAATGTCTCTATAGATGAAATCATGGAAAATGTTACAAATCTATTGAATTCGATAGGAGTTGAAAGCCAAATTGAATCAATTTCAGCTTATCGGTATAAAAATAAGGATTACTATTGTTTGAGATTTTTCCAGACAATCAATGGAGTGCCATTAAATATTGAAGGATTATACTTCTCGCGAGCAAACAATGCCATAAGCGACGGAAATTTTATTAATGTAATATATGGTGACGAAGGCCTAATACAACTCGAGGCACAACTATTAGAAACAGCAGATGAATTGTCTTCCATAAACTATGTAATATCATTGAACGATACGATCCGTTTGATTGAGAAAAACAGAAATATCTTGGGGCTTGAATTTGCAGAGAAGATGCCTATAACCCGAATTATGCTGATCTATTTGGTGAACAACTCCGAATTGCAAGCTGCATGGTGGTTTAGCTCTGGAGTAAATCGTGACACCAATAAGTTCATCAGCATTAAAATTGATGCAATAACAGGCCAGGTACTAAGCTAAAAGGGGATCTGAAAATGTCTAAAACATTCAAGACAGAACTGATAAGGGTCATGCGCTCAAAGATGTTTGTCGTCAGTACTATTCTAACTATATTTTTGTTGCTTCAGGAAACGCCTTTGCCTACTTCGTCCGAGTTTTCATTCGAGTGTACAAACGTATATGTGTTTGTAATCTCTGTAACCCTAGGATATATATGCTTATTAGCTCCGGCAATTTGTGTTTTGCCATATAGTACTTCCTTCTATGAAGAGTACACTCACGCTCATTACTATTATTTATGTCGTGTTAAAAAGAGAGACTATATACTATCAAAATTCTTTGTTACCGCAGTATCTGGCGGATTAACTCTGTTTATAGGATTTGCAATTTATAGCATATTGGTAAGCGTATTGTTCGCTCCAATACAGGATATTTCTATGCACTACTTAAGCTTTGAAGGCACCTTGTGGGAATACAGTTACAACTTATTGAATGGTTACTTTTTTCTGGCGATGCAATGCGTGATAGCATTCTTTTTTGGGATGGTATGGTCATCAGTCGCATTGTTATTATCTGTTATTTTCCTTAACCGATTTGTTACGCTCGCGCTACCCTCAATCTTATATTTTTATGGTTTTTTCTTCGCACAAAGCACAGGCCTAAGATATTTGGATTTGGCGAACGGAATTGCCCCCACATTATCAACACGGAATAATTTTGTAATTCTTCTGATTTTTGAAGCACTCCTCCTAATCATTTGTTTTATTCTCTACTATCTGATTTCGTCAAGGAGATTAAGAAATGCGTAAGCTGGCATTAGCCGTAGGGGTGTCCTTGAAACGTCATATACTGAAAGCCGAAACATTGATGGTATACATGCTTGTGTCGGTAATTTGCTGCGTCGTTGGAAATGAAATGATTCAGCTATCGCGCCAAATTCAAAGTCCGATTAACGCGTTAGATGGCTATATAATCGCCAATAGTAACCTATATGTTTTTTTGCTGCTAACAATTGCTGTTATGCTGATAAACTTCGACATACCATTTATGAACGATAGTCAATATTACTCAATAATCCGCATGGGTAGAAACAAATGGTTATTAAGCCGGATAATATTATCTGCAATTAATTGTTTATTGCTGATGCTGTTCATTATGTCGTGTACCATTGTATTTACCGCCTCTGAGTCATACTTCTCTAATAATTGGAGTATGGCGACAAAAGCGCTTGCCTTAGGAAAATATCACATAAAAATTTCTAGTGCAATAACAATGCGCCTAGTAAATAATTACTCACTCTTCCAAACAACCTGTCTCATTGCTTCTCAGGCTTTTTTATATTGGTTCAGCGTGTCCTTAATTATGATGTTAACAAATATTTGCAGCACTAAGAAAAGCATTGGGTTTTTAGTTGTACTGCTTATCAATTTTGGAGGCTGGGTTGCAAGAACGTTGAATTTGCAAAGCATTTATTTTATTTCGCCGCTCAATAACTGTATTCTGTTCGGCGGGGAGTCTTTGGATTCTGGGTTAGGTCCAATGTATTCATACGTATATTTTGCCGTGCTTATTGCGGGCGTTATTTTAATTGCCAGGAAGGCACTACGTCGCTATAGCTTTCAATAATTTAGAAGTTCAGATACCTGTTATGATAAATAACTCTGCTGGTGAAATCACAAGTTTTATCTTGGTTTAGGCATCTTATCACAGAAAGGATGGTTTTGGCTTATGGAAAACATTTGTATTGAGCTAAAGAATATTAGTAAATCATTTAAAAATGAAACAATACTCAAGAATATAAACGCTTACTTCCAAGGTGGACATATCTATGGCATAGTCGGCAAAAACGGTATTGGGAAAACATTGATTTTCAAAATGATGTGTGGATTTATGATGCCATCCGCGGGAGAAATACTTGTCTGCAATACAAAGCTTCGGGATGATACCTACCTTAATATAGGGTTAGGCGTTGTTTTGGAAAATACAAGCTTAATACAAGATTACAGTGCATTCAAGAATCTAAAGTATTTAACTAAACTGCAACATAATGTTAGCGACGCTCAAATATATGAAGCGCTACGCCAAGTTGGTTTGGATCCGGCAAGCAAGAAAAGGTTTCGGAAGTTCTCGCTCGGCATGAAGCAAAAATTATTAATTGCGCAGGCAATTTTTGAAGACCCTTCTATTGTAATACTCGATGAGGCGTTCAATGGGGTAGATAATGAAAGTGTAGAAAATATTTCTAAATTGCTTATAAATCTTAAGGATAACGGCAAGCTCATTTTGCTTTCAAGCCATATAAAGGATGAAATAATGGACCTCTGTGATGCAGTTTATGAAGTGCACAACGATGCTCTCGTTGTGCAAAACACTTCTATATAAGGGGGTAATGTCTTATGAGGGCCCTATAATTAGTTACATCGTCAAAAGCTGTTAATCAAAAATTATTTTGGGAGGAAAATATGATGTTTAAGAAGATTGCGCTTGTTTTGACATTCGTTATGGCATTCGCCGCGTTTTCTTCGACGGCATATGCCTACGAATTCAACATCCCCGCTTCTGGTACGGAAGTGTACTTTACAGATGCTGTCGTACTGAAGTGTGATGGGGTAAACAACGAGCTGCAAACTAACACAAGTTCTTACCCAGTTCTTTTCCAGCCGGCCTATTGCCCAACTTGGCGTGCCGCTGCAAAGGCAGCTTGGCAATCTTCATTTGGGCAAACAAGAATTAAATACTATGGTTTTTATACTACGTACAAGCAACTTCAAGCAGAATATAGGTTAACATTGCGGCTTGATACGCGCGAGTCTCAAATCTGTAATGTTCAGGGTATGTGGTTGGCCTACTAATTACAGCTTTCAGCTTGCTATCAACCGAGTGCTTTAATCGACGCGTGCTTTTCTAAGTCGGTAATCATGGGATGAGTGAAATCGCATATTCGAAACGGAAATGGCGGCGGTCTAAGTTGCGCATGCAGCCCACAAATGACAGCCGCCTATTTCGCTGCTGAAATTTCCGAGAGGAAGGGGTGCTAAAGATGGAATCGAAGTATACAGCATTCAGCGAACTGCCTGTCATTTTGAATGCAACTGATGTTGCCAGCATTCTTGGGATTTCTCGCGCTTTTGCATATAACCTTTTTCATGCGAGTGATTTTCCTGTAATCGAAATCAGCAGCAGACGTCTTGTAAATAAGGATAGCTTTATTAACTGGCTCAATAAAAAAGAGGGCGCGGAGGTCTAATATATGGCGAAAAGTAAAAAACGGGCTGACGGCCATTATCAAAAAAACATAGTCATTGGCAGAAACGCCGATGGATCATATAAACGCAAAACCGTTTACGGCAAAACACAAAAGGAGTTGGATGAACGGATTGCAGATGTTATGAACCAGCTTAGAATGGGTATTCGAATTGATGATGATTCAGCTTTTCGGGAGTTATCTGAGGTTTGGATTAACAACTACCGTCCCACAATGGGCACAACATGGGCATACCAGCAGGAACGCCTGCTTAATCTTCACATCCTGCCGTATATCGGAGATGATAAGGTCAAAAAGCTCACAAAGTTTGATATGCAAAGCCGCATCAACGTAATGCGCGAGGAAGGATATGCAACAAACACCATGAAAAAAGTGCGTAATATTGTTGCGCAGATATTTGAAGTGGCAATAGATAAGAAGATTGTTTCTGAAAATCTTTTCAAGAACATTTCTGTTACTGAAATCCCGCCCAAAGACCGCCGCCCATTGACGGAAAAAGAAATTGAGCTGATTACAAAGACATGGTCAGGGCATAAGATGGGTTGTGCCGCTATGATGATGCTCTATTGTGGCTTACGGCGCGGCGAAGTATTGGCTTTGGACTGGAGCGATATTGATCTGACAAACAAGGTCGTTAAAGTCACGAAGGCCATTACCTTTCTTACCAATCAGCCTATTATAAAAGAGCCGAAGTCTAAGGCGGGCATTCGTGATGTGCCTATTCCTGATTTTCTGGTTGAAATATTCAAGAGCATCGTGAAAAACAATCCCATATTCCTGCCCAATGCACAGGGGGAAAGAATGTCCCACATAGCCTATTCGCAGAGCATGGAGCCAGCTATGAATCTTACTTAAATATAAAATCGGGCGGGCGTGGAGCTGTTGGCGGAAAACGCAAGGTAATCGTTCTCGATCACATCACAGCTCACATGCTGCGGCACACATATGCCTCCCTGCTATATGATGCTGGTGTAGATATAAAGTCCGCGCAGCGCTTCCTCGGCCACAGCGATATAGAAACCACTTTGGAGATTTATACGCATTTGACTAAACACAAGGAATACGAAGCGGTTCAGTCAATCAACAAGCACTTTGAAGGAAGGTTTATCAATAAAAATCACAAACAGCATGATGTGGATGATCGAGAAAGATAATAGCATTCACCTTATCTATAACCAGAATTACATTCCTACCTATACATAAGGTTACTCTTATACCACATTCTTACCACATAATTCTTATAAACCAATGGAAGAACCGCGTTTTCAGCAGACGCAATAGACATAATGGAATCAAAAAAAGTGTCTTTTCATGGAAATCTATCAGGATGGCTGCATTACCTTATGCTCCTAAATTAAGCGGTTGGATTTCTCAATGACAGACAGAGTTTTTACATCCTCGCAGATATGAATAGCATAACCGTTTACCAAAACGGGATTTTTCCATTGCTCCGCAAAAATTGCGTGTAACTTTGTAAAGGCAGACAAATGTAACAAATTATATTGGTTGTCATAATCTGGCTTTTGGTGTATAATACTAAAGTCTTTGGTATGCTGTTAAATATTTTTTTCAGAGACTATAAACTTTTTTAGTGCGGATGATATAAAAAAGCCTTCGGGATTATTACATATAATTGGGAGAGGCCTTACTATACTGGGCCACGGAAAGCATAATCCTTACCAATGGAAGAGGAAAGTAGAGAAGAGATGAGTGCTGGGAAGCGCCTGCTATGCGGGATTATGGTTAGCTTAATCATCATATGCGTTTTACCGATTTCCGCATATGCACTACAGGGTGATATACCTGTTAAAAGTGCGGAGGTACCCGCTGAGATCGAGCGGCTGTTTGACGCCACGCTTTTGATAGAGCGAAACACAGATACCGTACTGTACGCAAAAGACGATGAGCGAACCTTTACACCGATAGGTGGAGCCGTAAATCTCATGACAGCTTACATCGTTATGCAGGAAACTGACCCAGATCAGGAGATACCGGTCATTGACGGCGTGAATAGCCTGTCGTCAAAAGACGAGTAGGAAAAGGCAAGAAGCTGTTTTAAGATCTGGAAGTTTCACAGCATGAAAATGAGTATACCACATGATATGCCAACACATATGCTCAAAAGCCCTGAGCAATACACAACAAGAGTTAAAAAGTTTCTGTGTAAGGCTTCGCTTGACGAGCCGTCGTAGATTTTTAATATTTTTGTCGGTCAAATGAGTATCATTGGATCAAGACCTGTATCATGGAAGCAAGACGACCTCGTAGCTGAGCGCAACAAGTATTGCGCAAACGATATCCGCCCCGGTTTTTTAGCTGGGCGAAAATCAACGGTTGTGATGAACTGGAGATACCAGTAAAAGCAAGACCTGACGGATTGTATGTTGCAAACACAAGTATCTCAATTGACTTAAAATACTTCGGGGGAACAATCGTCAAAGTACTTAAACATGATGGTGTCGTCGAAGGCGGGACTGGTGTGTTGTTGAAAGGAGCCGCTACCTCATTACCCGAAGAGGAGTATTCTGTTAAATGAAACGAATCTTAACAACAGGTGCTAATAGTTACGTAGGAACATCATTTGAAAAATACTTAGATAAGTGGCCTGATGAATACCACATTGATACAGTCGATATGGTATACGGTTCTTGGCGTGAAAAAAGCTTTGCCGGATATGATACGGTGTTTCATGTTGCGGGGATAGCTCACTCAGATACTTGTAAAGTAAGTGATGAGCGTAAGGCATTATATTATAAGGTTAATACAGAGCTAGCGATTGAAACCGCGAAAAAAGCAAAAGCTGATGGTGTAAAACAGTTCATACTCATGAGCAGCATTATTGTCTATGGCGATAGCAGCAGTAGCAAGCAAGTCATTGATAGAAATACAGTTCCGAAGCCGAGTAACTTCTATGGAAATAGCAAGCTGCAGGCAGAGCACGGCATCAAAGATTTAGAGTCTGATGACTTTAAAATAGTTGTGGTAAGATCACCTATGATTTATGGAAAAGACTCGAAAGGAAACTATCCAAGACTTGCAAATATGGCCAAGAAGATATCGGTATTCCCTGACATTGATAATGAACGCAGTATGCTTCATATAGATAATCTTTGTGAGTTCATTAAGGTCATGATTGATCATGAAAAATCAGGGCTTTATTTCCCACAGAACAAAGAGTATGTGAAGACGAGTGAACTGGTTAGACTGATTGGTGAAGTTCATGGGAAGAGGATATGGATGACTAAGGTATTTAATCCTGTATTGAGGTTGATGTTTGGGGTTGGGATAGTGAATAAAGTATTTGGCAATTTGGTTTATGAGAAGTCTATGAGTGACTACGATAAGGCGAATTACCGAATAAGAACATTTAGAGAATCTATTGAGTTGACGGAGAAATAATTGGAAAGGGTGGATAGAGTTTGAAAAAACATGTATTAGTAATTGCGCAATATTTCTACCCTGAGCAGTTTCGTATCAATGATATTTGCACAGAGTGGGTGAAAAGAGGTTACAAAGTAACAGTAGTTACTGGCATTCCAAACTACCCTCAAGGTAAATATTATGATGGATATGGGCTATTCAAGAAGAGGAAAGAAACCTATAACGGTATGGATATCATTAGAATCCCTTTGATTCCGAGGGGAAATAATGTAATCATGCTCACTCTTAATTATTTGTCATTTGTGGTGTCGGGATTCTTCTGGGAAGCTTTCACCAAGATTAAAGCAGATTATGTATTCATATTTGAAGTTTCACCGATGACACAGGCACTTCCTGGAGTTTGGTATGCAAAGAAGAGGAAGATTCCTTGTTACTTGCATGTAACTGATTTATGGCCAGAGAACGTTGAAATAGTTGCAGGTATCACTAATAAAAGAATCATAAATGCTATTGGTGTCATGGTTGATTATATTTATAAACGGTGTGATAGAATCTTTACCTCATCCGAGAGTTTTATACAAGCAATTGTAGATAGGGGAACTGAAAGAGAAAAACTAGAATTCTGGCCTCAATATGCAGAGGATTACTACAAGCCGGTTGATAAAGGTAATGCAAACATCCCTGAGATCCCCAATGACGATATATTCAATATTATTTTTGCCGGAAATATTGGATTTGCACAAGGTTTAGATGTTCTTCCTGAAGCGGCAAAGATTCTTAAAGAGACAAATACAAAAGTTAGATTCAATATAGTTGGAGATGGTCGGTTTAAAGCAAAACTTAAGTCAAACGTTGAAGAAAACCAAGTTGCAGACTACTTTAATTTTATTGATAAGCAGCCAGCTACTCGTATTCCAGAATTTATGGCTGTAAGTGATGCAACTTTAATAAGTTTATCTAAAAGCAGAGTGTTTTCAATAACACTTCCTGCAAAAACTCAATCATGTCTAGCTTGCGGAGTTCCAGTAATTGTTTCAGCTGATGGAGAGATTCAAGATGTAATAACTAAGGCTGATGCAGGTGTTTGTAGTGATGCTGGTGATGCGAAAGGACTAGCTGAGAATATAAAAAAGTTAGTTAGTATGCCAGATCAGAAACATAAAGATATGGCTCAAAATGCTGTGAACTACTATCAAAAGAATTTTGATAAGAAAACATTACTTAATAGAATGGATCAATGGTTTTCAAATATCAATCGAAACGAAAGAGATAAGGAATATGTTTAAAAATAAAACATTATTAATCACAGGTGGAACAGGCTCTTTTGGAAATGCTGTTATGAAGAGATTCTTACATACAGATGTAAAAGAAATCCGTATTTTTTCTCGTGATGAAAAGAAGCAAGATGATATGCGACACAACTTTCAGGCGAAGATGCCTGAAGTTCCCGACAAGATTAAGTTCTTCATCGGAGATGTGCGCGATCTTACTTCCGTCAAAAATGCAATGCATGGTGTCGATTACATATTCCACGCGGCTGCGTTAAAGCAGGTGCCGTCATGCGAGTTTTTCCCACTTGAAGCTGTCAAAACAAACGTGTTAGGAACTGATAATGTGTTGACGGCTGCTATTGACGAGGGCGTAAAGGCAGTTATCTGTCTCTCTACGGATAAAGCTGCTTATCCAATTAGCGCAATGGGTATTACTAAAGCATTGGGGGAGAAAGTTGCTGTTACCAAATCCAGAAATTCGGGCACCACGAAAATCTGCTGCACCCGTTACGGCAACGTCATGTGCTCTCGTGGCAGCGTCATACCTTTGTGGATAGACCAGATAAAATCCGGGATCCCGATTACGATCACCGAGCCGACAATGACGCGCTTCATTATGTCTCTTGAAGAGGCTGTTGAACTTGTGTTGTTTGCCTTCGAGAACGGCACATCTGGGGACGTTTTGGTACAGAAAGCTCCCTCTTGCACCATCGAAACGCTGGCAAGAGCTGTAACCGCGCTGTTCGCACCGAAGCATGAAATCAAGATCATTGGCATACGCCATGGCGAAAAGATGTATGAGACGCTGCTTACTAACGAGGAATGTTCCAGAGCAACGGATGTGGGAGATTTCTACTGCGTTCCATGTGACCAGCGCGACTTGAATTACGACAAGTATTTCACCGAGGGCGACACAAAGCGTGCAGTACTCACAGAGTTCAATTCCAACAACGCTCAGATTCTTGACGTTGAACAAGTCAAAGAAAAACTGCTATCTCTTCAGTACATACGTGATGAGCTTGCTGCTTGGGAGAAGAAATGATGAATGTTCTTGTAACCGGCTCTGCCGGATTCATGGGCAAAAACCTCGTCTGCGCGCTGAACAATCTCCGCGACGGGAAAGACCGAATTCGCCCAAACTTACATATAGGCGAAATATATGAGTTCGCTCACGATACCGATCCGGCTTTGCTGGCGCGGTACTGTGAACGAGCGGATTTCGTATTTAACCTTGCCGGCGTAAACCGTCCCAAGGACAACGCCGAATTCATGATGGGCAACTTCGGCTTTGCCTCCACTTTGCTCGATACGCTGAAAGCACACAAAAGCACCTGCCCGGTCATGCTGTCCAGTTCCATACAAGCGACTCTCATCGGGCGTTACGCGGGCAGCGATTACGGCAAGAGCAAGCTGGCCGGTGAGGAACTTTTCTTCAATTATGCCAAGAGAACTCGCGCGAAGGTGTTGGTCTACCGCTTCCCGAATCTGTTCGGCAAGTGGTGTAGACCGAGCTACAACAGCGCCGTGGCTACCTTCTGCAATAATATCGCCAATGACCTACCTATACAGGTGAATGACCGCGCAACGGAGCTGGAACTGCTTTATATCGACGACCTTGTGACAGAAATGCTGGACGCGCTGGAAAGCAAGGAGCACCACTGCGAGTATGACGGTGTGAATGCGGTCGGACAGGCCGACGGGCGTTACTGCTATGTTCCTACGACGCATCATGTGACATTAGGCGAGATCGTCGACCTGTTAGATTCGTTCAAGATACAGCCGCAGACGCTTCTTATGCCAGAAATCCCGGACAACAGCTTTGCGAAAAAGCTGTATTCCACCTACCTCTCCTATCTGCCCAAGGAGAAAGCCTCGTTCCCGCTCAAAATGAATGCGGACGCCAGAGGCTCATTCACCGAGCTGTTGAAAACTGCAAACTGCGGACAGTTCAGCGTAAACATTTCCAAGCCCGGCGTCACCAAGGGGCAACATTGGCACAACAGCAAATGGGAGTTTTTCATTGTCGTCTCCGGTCACGGATTGATCCAGGAACGTAGGATCGGCAGCAACGAGGTTCTGGAGTTTGAGGTCACCGGCGACAGTATCGAGGCTATTCATATGCTGCCGGGGTACACACACAACATAATTAATCTGAGTAAATCGGAGAATCTGGTGACTGTTATGTGGGCGAATGAGCAGTTTGACGCCGCCCACCCGGATACATTCTATGAGGAGGTGTAACCGATATGGAACTTAAACTGGATTACAGCGATGTCCATTTCAAGGATAACGGCAGATTGAAGCTCCTTATCATCGTCGGCACCCGCCCGGAGATTATCCGCCTCTCCGCGGTCATAACAAAATGCCGCAGATACTTCGACTGCCTTCTTGCCCACACCGGGCAGAACTACAACTACAACCTCAACGGAGTGTTCTTCCACGACCTAAAGCTGGCCGCCCCGGAGGTTTACATGGACGCGGCTGGCGACGATCTGGGCGCAACGGTGGGCAACATCATCAACTGCTCTTATAAATTGATGGCGCAGATCAAGCCAGATGCTGTGCTCATTCTCGGCGACACCAACTCCTGCCTGTCGGCGATTCCGGCAAAAAGGCTGCACATACCCATTTTTCACATGGAAGCGGGAAACCGTTGCAAGGACGAGTGCCTGCCGGAGGAGACGAACCGCCGCATCGTGGATATCATCTCCGACGTCAACATGGCTTACTCCGAACACGCGCGGCGGTATCTGTCCGAGTGCGGGCTGCCTAAGGAGCGAACCTATGTGACCGGCTCTCCCATGGCGGAGGTGCTGCATAATAACCTCTCCGACATCGAAGCCAGCGATATTTTGAAAAAGCTCGGCCTTGAGCCCCATAAGTATATTCTACTTTCCGCTCACCGAGAGGAGAATATCGACACCGAGAGGAATTTTCTCAGTCTCTTCACGGCAATCAATAAAATGGCTGAAAAGTACAATATGCCGATCCTGTACTCCTGCCATCCACGGTCTAAAACCCGTCTGAAGCAGTCCGGATTTATGCTGGATTCCCGAGTCATTCAACATGAGCCGCTGGGTTTCCACGATTACAACCATCTGCAAATGAACGCCTTTGCCGTGGTCTCGGACAGCGGTACTCTGCCGGAAGAAAGCAGCTTCTTTACCAGCGTCGGGCATCCTTTCCCGGCAGTTTGCATCCGGACAAGTACAGAGCGCCCCGAGGCGCTGGACAAGGCCTGCTTTATACTTGCCGGTATAGATGAGAAATCGCTTCTGCAAGCGGTCGATACGGCGGTTACGATGAATGAGAACGGCGAACATGGCATCCCTGTACCAGATTATACAGAAGAAAACGTATCCACAAAGGTGATTAAAATCGTTCAGTCTTACACAGGGGTTGTAGATAAGATGGTTTGGAGAAAAACACTGGAGAATTCAAAATGAAGATTTTGCTAATTTCACCACTACCGCCGCCAATGGGGGGAATGGCAAATTGGACTTTACGGTATATCTCATATGCAGAAAAGCTTAAATGGCAAATCGATACTGTAAATTCTTCAACAATCGGCTCCAGAGCGAAGAACATAAATTCAAAACGGAATTTATGGAATGAAATTGATAGGACTCTGCGCATTATTGTCACATTGAAGAGAAAATTGAAAGTAAAATCAGATCCCTACGATGTTGTACACATTAATTCTCCGTGTACCAAACTCGGTATTATTCGCGATGGATTTTTGATATGGATTTGCAAAGTTGCAGGGGTCCCTGTTGTATTTGAGTGTCATTCAAACATTGAACATATGCTTGGTGGGTCTGTTCTTTCACGAACAGCGTTGCGTTCAGCACTAAAAAAAGCCAGTCTAACCATTGTCCTCAACGATTTGTCTTTGAAATATGCTGTTTCATGTGCACCAGCGAGGAAAGACCATGTTGTCGTATTGCCAAATTTTATTGAAGATGAGTTCGTGGCAAATTGTCACGACATCCGTAATCAGGTTAAACAAGCTCTATTTGTCGGACATGTAACTGAAGAAAAAGGAATATATGAATTGTTTGAAACTGCACGATGTGAAAGTAACATACACTTCGAGCTACTGGGGAAAATAGATACAAAAATCGACTTATCAAAAAAGCCTGTGAATGTAAGCCTTATAGGGGAAGTGTCTTCAGAAAATGTCATGGCCGCGATGGATAATGCTGATGTTTTGTTCTTTCCAACTCATGCTGAAGGCTTCTCGCTTGTTCTTTTAGAGAGCATGGCGAGAGGCTTGCCGATAATAGCCACAAATGTTGGTGCAAATGCTGATATGATCGAAAATAAAGGCGGTGTTATTGTGCCAACACTCAGTATTAAAGACTTTACAAATGCAATTGACTATATACAAACATCAGAAGTACGGCGTGAGATGTCAACATGGAATATAAGCAAGGTTAGATCGGCGTATACCTGTGACGCTGTTTTTACGAAACTGAACTATTTATATACAAAATGTTCTGTATGCGGAGATAAGATATATGACGATTAACAAGGTCTATGTTTCAAAACAAATAGGCAGGGGCGACCGCGTGCTTACTTTTGTCACGTTGGGATTCATTATATGTGTGTACCCACTAATCTATCAGCTATATTCAATTGGAAGCGTCAGTACATTGAATAAAGTTGTGCTATTTACTCTTATTACCGTCTATGCAACAAAAAACCGATACTTTCTGAAAAAGCTCTTTTCCTCATCGATTAATTCGCTGCTATCGTTCTCTATGCTGTATATTCTTCTATCGATATCCGTTTATTCGGTTAATCTATCGACCAGAGATTTTTTCAGAGAATTACTTTATACATTGGCTCCAGTGATTTTCTTTTTCATTGCCGAATCATTCAGCCGTGAGCAGCAAAACTATTTTGTAAAGATCGTTGTACTATGCTTATGCTTTGTAATTCTTGTAGGTGTACTTGATTTATTCGGATTCAGATTTTCATCCGTGTGGATAAATGCTCTTGAAAAGAAAGGGAAAGCGAACTTTATCTCATATTATAGTCCTATTACCATGGGGTATGTCGCTCAGTTTTTGTACGCTCTTACGCTATTTCGAATGTCGAGACTACGTGTTATTACAAATCATCGTTTTTTCTTCCTGGTGCTTTTTTTAGTAATCTCTATCCTGACACTACAGAGAGCAGCATATCTAGGATTAGTGGTTTGTACATTAACATATTATGCCGAATCTATTTATAAGGCAGTAGTTAAAAGAAGAAGCACGGTAAATAAACGGAAAGCTATTGCGTTACTTATTCTATTGCTTTTCATATTGCTAATGATTGTTTTCGTTGATTGGAAGAGTGTTGGAAACACTATTAATGACTTGCTTGGTTTTAACATTAAAAACTATGTACAGGCGGAACTTAATTATTTTATGCTCGATAATGTTCAATATACTAGACGCAACCAAGCGATTATTTTCAACAAGAATAATATATTTAATGTTTTGTTGGGAGAAGGTTATGGAAAGTACTCTCCCAATAATATGAACTCTATCTGTCGAATGCCGGACGCAAGTTATTTTAGGATCTATAACGAATTGGGCATTATTGGTTTCATATTATTTTTTTCCCCGTATCTACTTATGTTTTTTGATGCAATAAAAAGAAAGAAAGCGTTTGCAGTTTACTTCAATCGAGTTCTTTGGGCTATACCAATAAGCTACATAATCTATCCAATGCTGAGCATCTGCAGGATAGATGTGCCTTCAATTAGTGATGCAAAGGAGTTTAAAAATGACACTATATGACGTATTACGAAAGATTACAGGTGCTTGGAATAGGCTTGTTGTCAATCCAATCAAAAAAGCATCTCTCTGCCATTGCGGCAAGGACGTTATTATTGGACGTCAAACGGTGTTTGACGGGATACAAAATGTAATTTGCGGCAATCATGTAAATATTGGAGCATCATGTTATCTAATGTGCACGCGAGCAAAGATCATCATTCGTGATCATGTGTTTACCGGGCCAAATGTTACCATCATTGCCGGAAACCATAGGATTGATATTCCAGACCGGTTACTAGATAGCATAAAAGACACAGAAAAAAGCCCTGACAATGACAGAGATATTGTTATCGAAGGTGACAACTGGATTGGTGCCTGTTCGACGATACTTAATGGTGTGCGAATTGGATATGGAGCAATTATTGCAGCAGGTGCAACTGTTACTCACGATGTAGAACCCTATTCGATTGTAGGTGGTACTCCTGCTAAATTTATTAAAATGCGGCCTGGTAAATCACGTGTAGAATCACATAGTCATACTGGCGAAAGTGGTGAAAAGTAATTACGATGACAAAAGATAATGAAATACTAGAAAAGTTACAATCTGTAGAGTATGGAATCCTTCTTGAATTCAAGAAGATTTGTAATGAGAATCAGCTTGAATACTTTCTGATCGGTGGAACCTTATTAGGAGCAGTCCGGCACGGCGGTTTTATACCCTGGGATGACGATATCGATGTGGGCATGGAACGAAGCCAATATGATGCATTCATCGAAAAATGGAATCAGATCTATAAAAACCAGAAACCAGATCTTTTTCTTCAATGTATGGAAACCGACGCGACCGCACCGCTTCCATTTGCAAAGTTACGTAAAAACGGCACCTTATTCATAGAGCGGGAGACGGAAAATTCAAAGGGTCACAAAGGTATATTTATTGATATCTTCCCCTTTGATGCCATACCGGAAAATCCGGGAACAGTTTTTAAGGTTAGGTATGTGCTGTATAGATTGTTCATGTCTGTCATTCATTATAAGAACGGATATCGAAATTTCAACAAAAGAAGTGCGAAATGTGTATGCGCGTTATTGAGTTTTTTTCCTTATAATGCAATCCATCGCTTCCAGCGAAATACAATGACGCGATATAACGGAGGATGTATGCCACTGATTACAAGCTATGCAAGTGGGTATGGCTACAAAAAGCATTGCGGAGACCGAGAAAAGATATTTGGTCATGGAGCGACCATCCAATTTGAAGATGCTTTCTTCAAGTGTCCCGCTGATACCGATACTTATTTGGAACATTTATTTGGCGACTATATGAAATTACCGCCGCTTGAAAAAAGAGGAAATCAACACCGCCTAATAAAGGTGGACTTTGGAGATTATAATGGCCGATAATCCTATTACGAATACACGGGGAACATCATTTGCTGAACTTCTTGTTTGTGTGTTTCTTTTGCGCAAAAAGGAGTATCGCTGGCATCCTATGGTAAAAAGAACTCCCAATAATATGCTGTTGATCCGCACCGCGATTCCCGTTTTTCTAAATACTACTTTGCTGGATATCTGCTCATATATAAATAAGGTTTTTGCTTCATCACTGTATGTCGGTGCTATATCATCTCTTTCATATGCGACATCTCTCAACCG